>NZ_CP056080.1 GCF_014217215.1 Rothia nasimurium | reverse complement strand
CGGGTCCATATAATCGCCCACTGGCTCTCCTTTAATCTCAGATCACGCAAAAAACTTACCCACAGCTTAGCCGCAGGACCCACCGATTTATCACCATGTTATCCACAGGGTGGAAAACTTGTGATTTAACGAGGGGAGTACCTGTTTACAGTATGTGATTAAACCGCGCACCGCTAGCTCAAAGCCGCAGTTTTTGTAACTTACAACTTTCCCCGGTGTGCCTGTGGATAACTCTCGCTAGGGCGAGTGCGCTCGCAAGCTATCCACAGGTGTGGGCAAACTCTCCCACCTGCCTGTGATTAAAGACCTACCCCTAGCGGGCTTGACCTTATATTGCAACCTCTTCTAGAGTTGTTTAGTCAAAGTGTGCTAGGACTATGCCTATATCTAAGGCCTGATATCCGCCCCTTACGCGGCGGAGCTAACACACGAGCAAGAAGCGTCAACCTGTTCGAAGAACTGTTGAAAGGTTGGCCCCCGTACCAACCATTTTTGGAGTAACCAAATGAGCAAGCGGACTTTCCAGCCGAATAACCGCCGCCGCGCCAAGAAGCACGGCTTCCGTCTTCGCATGCGCACCCGTGCAGGCCGCGCCATCCTCGCGAACCGTCGTTCAAAGGGCCGCGCAAGCCTCTCAGCATAAGGCTTCACATCTCCTCGCCTCGGCCTAGCCCCTTGTGCAGGCCAGCGTGATCACGCAGCCCGCCGAGAGACGACCGAAAAGACAAAGGAGACTATGTGCTGGCACAACAGCACCGGATGCGAGCTTCGGCTCAATTCTCAGCAACTACACGTTCCGGCGCCCGCTCAGGGCGTCGGAACTTAGTTCTATATACAGCTAAAACAGGCGAAGAACCAACCATCATCGGTTTCATCGTCTCCAAGGCCGTCGGTAACGCCGTTACCCGCAACAAAACCAAGCGACGCCTCCGCGAGATCATCGCCCCCTTCGTCGCCGAAAACCCCACCGGCTACCGGGTGGTTGTGCGCGCCCTGCCGCCGGCAGCGTCCGCCCCCTACACCGACCTCGAAACAGACCTGACCAGTGCGCTGGCCACCACCCTCAAAAAACTCGGTGCCACCGCCCGAGAGGAGCTCTAACCCATGAGCACCTCCCACCAGCACCCCGCCGGGGCACCCGCGGACGAAGACGTCCTGCTCGATAACGCCCCTCACGAATTCGTCGTGCCCACCACCATCGTTCAGGCAGCTATCACCCTGCCCCAGAACGTCCTCATCGCTTTCATCAAGGTCTACCGCGCCATCGTTTCGCCGCTCTACGGCAACGTCTGCCGGTACTATCCGAGCTGCTCAGCCTACGGGCTCGAAGCGCTCACCACCCACGGCGCCATACGCGGCCTCTCACTGACCGTCCGCCGCCTACTGCGCTGCCACCCCTGGGCCACCGGAGGGCTCGACCCGGTCCCACCCGGGCGGCGCACCTTCGCCCCCGGCACCGAACCCAAAATAATACTTCTAAACCACCCGCACCGGCACCTGAACCACTAACAGGTACTGGCTGCAGTCCACCACAACCGGCTCATACACCCGAGCCAGGGAGAGAACTATGTTCGACATCATTCTCTGGCCCTTCAAATGGATCGTCTCGGCGATTCTCTGGGCATTCCACGAACTCTTCACCGCCATCGGTATGGACCCCGCGTCCGGCGTCACCTGGGTACTGGCCATCATCGGCCTGACCCTGGTCATGCGAACCCTCACCATCCCGCTCTTCATGAAACAGATCAAGGCCATGCGCGGTATGCAGGAACTGCAGCCCGAACTGGCCAAGCTCCAGGCTAAGTACAAGGGCAAGACCGACCAGCTCTCCCGCCAGGCCATGGCTCAGGAGCAGATGGAACTCTACCGCAAGACTGGCTCCAACCCGCTGGCCTCCTGCATGCCTATCCTGGTGCAGATGCCTATCTTCTTCGGCCTCTTCCAGGTGCTGAACGGCGTACCCAGCGCAGCAGCCAACAACGAGAGCATCCTGGTGCTCGACAACGCCAAGATTGAGCAGTTCAACGACGCCTACATCTTCGGCGCCCCCCTCTTCTCCACCATGATGCGTCCCGGCGACGGTAACCACACCGCCACCATCATCATCGCCGCCATCATGGTTGTGCTCATGAGCGCCACCCAGTTCTACATCACCAAGCAACTCTCTGTGAAGAACATGTCGGACGCCGCCAAGCAGTCCCCCATGTACCGCCAGCAGCAGATTATGCTCTACGTGCTACCCCTCATCTTCGCTATCTCGGGTATCAACTTCCCCCTGGGCGTGCTCGTCTACTGGACCGTCTCCAACTTCTGGTCACTGGGCCAGCAGTACTGGGTCATCAAGAACAACCCCACCCCCGGTTCACAGGCCGAGCGTGAGCTCAACGAGCGCCGCGCCGCCAAGGGCCTGCCTCCCGTTGGTAAGACCAAGGAAGAGCATGAAGCTGAGCTCGAAGCCCAGCGTGAGCGTGCCAACCGCGGCCAGCGTCAGCAGCCTATGAGCAAGAAGCGCCAAAAGCAGCAGAACAAGAAGAAATAGCGGCAGCTACAGGAGGAACCCATGACTGAAGCCTACGAAGAAACTGCCGCAGACAGCGTCCTTGAAGACGCCGCAGAGCAGGGCTTTGAGGACGAAGGCGACATCGCCGCCGACTACCTCGAAGAACTTCTCGACATCGCAGACATCGACGGCGACATCGACATTGAGGTGCGCAACGGGCGCACCTACCTCTCGGTCGTAACCGAGGACGGCAACAACACCGAGCTCACCGCCCTCGTGGGCGAGGACGGCGAAGTGCTGGACGCCTTGCAGGAGCTCGTGCGCCTCTCGGTGCTCGCTGCCACCGGCCAGCGCACCCGCCTGATTCTGGACATCGCTGAGCACCGTGCCAGCCGCCAGAAGGCCCTCGTTGACATGGCAGAGACCGCCATTGCCCGCGTCAAAGAAACCGGCGACGAGGTACACCTGGAGCCCCTGGGATCCTACGAGCGTAAGCTCGTGCACGACATCGTGGCAGCCCACGGCCTCTACTCAGAGTCAGAAGGCGCTGGCCCCGACCGTCACATCGTCATCATGCCGGCGGAGGACTAAACCATGAGCGAAGCAACCACCGACCTTCCCGAACTGGCTGGCCCTACCCTGGTAGCTGCCGACCAGATCTTCGGTGACCGTCTGCCCCTAGCAGAGCGCTACGTGGAGCACCTGGCTACCAGTGGCATCGAACGAGGCCTGATTGGCCCCCGCGAGGTTCCCCGCCTCTGGGAGCGCCACGTGCTCAACTGCGCCGTGGTTGAGGAGTTCATCGAGGACGGCGCCCGCGTCGCCGACGTGGGCTCAGGAGCGGGCCTTCCCGGCCTCTGCCTGGCCATTGCCCGCCCCGACCTCAAACTGACCCTCATCGAGCCCCTGGAACGCCGCGTCATCTGGCTAACCGAGGTTGTGGACGACCTCGGGCTGGAAAACGTCGAAATCCTGCGCTCCCGCGCCGAGCAAGCCGTGGGGCAGGTCGAGGCTGACTACGTGACCGCCCGCGCTGTTTCTGCCCTGGTAGGCCTGCTGGACATCACCCTGCCGATTCTGCGCGGCACCGGCCAGCTACTGGCTCTCAAGGGTCGTAGCGCGGCTGACGAAATCACCAAGGCCAAAAAGAAGCTCAACAAGTACGGAGCTCGTGAGACCGAAATTCTGGTCGCTGGCGAGACCCTGCTCGAAGAGCCCACCACCGTGGTGCGAGTAAGCCTCTAGGCTTTAGACCAGGACGGCACAGCCCGGCTTCCCTGTAGAGGGAAGCCGGGCTTTTTATGTGGAATCTATCGGGGGTCTCTTCTGAAAATGAACTCGTAGTCTTGAGTGGAACCGACCGTGAAGTAGTAGTCACCAACGCGCGCAAAGCCGTAGCGCTGGTAGAGGCGCTGGGCGCCGTAGTTTTCAGACCAGACCCCCAGCCAGAGGGAGCGATAAGGGTGCTCGCGCTCCAGCCACTCCAGAGCTGTCTCTAGCAGTCTGGTGCCCAGCCCTGAGCCCTGCTGATCCGCTAAGACATAGAGGCGTTTGAGTTCACCGTCCTGGTCGCTGCAATCAGGGTGGGGGAGGCAAGCAGGGCCTGCCATGACGTAGCCCAGTGGGGTGCCGGCGTCCGTACCTTCTGCCAGCCAGATGGCGGTGCTGGGGTCTGCGAGATAGGTGAGGTAGTTTTCGGTGGTGTAGGTGGTAGAGAGATAATGCTCTAGGTCTTCGGGTGGGTAATAGTTGAAGGTCTGCGCATAGGTGGTGGCAGACAGAGCTGCTAGGGTCTGGGCGTCGCGGGGGAGGGCTCTGCGAATGGTGATCATGGTCAGTGATTATAGGTGTGTGCAAAGTGTTTCACGTGAAACACGGGTTTTTATCTGTAAAACAACTTAATGATGGTGTTTATTTTTCGATGTTTCGAGAGGTGGGGGAGAGCGGGTAACCTTAGATAAGCGAGACCACCACACCTACCGAGGGAGCATAGCCGGTGTCTACCATCTCCAATATCCCCGATTTTGGGCTGCCACCTGAACCCCAGGACGTCCTGGCCAAACCTGACCGAGGCTCACATGTTTCACGTGAAACACGCGAAAAATTGGAGCGCACTGACGCCGCGGCCGCCCAGAATAACCCCATCACCCAGCAGGCTCGCTCAGCCAAGCAACAGTTCGAAGAGCTGGCCAGTGAAACCCTCAGCCGCCCCCGAGAAACCCGCATCTTCACCATCTCTAACCAGAAGGGCGGGGTGGGTAAAACATCAACCGCAGTGAATCTTGCCGCGGCGCTCGCCCTCAAGGGCATGAACGTGCTGGTTATTGATAACGACCCCCAGGGGAATGCCTCGACCGCGCTGGGTATAGAACACGGGGTGGAAGTTCCCTCTACCTACGATGTGCTGATTGACGACAAGCCCCTGGCCGATATTGTGCAGCCCTGCCCCGATATCGAAAACCTCTGGTGTGCTCCAGCCAATATCGATCTTGCGGGAGCCGAGATTGAGCTGGTTTCTATGGTGGCTCGAGAGACCCGTTTGAAGACCGCTGTCTCTGATTATGCTGCCGCTCGAGAAGCTGCCGGGCTGCCGCGTCTGGACTACATCTTTATCGACTGCCCTCCCTCCCTGGGGCTGCTCACCATCAATGCCTTCTGCGCCGCCCGGGAGGTGCTCATTCCCATTCAGTGTGAATACTACGCCTTAGAGGGTCTGAGCCAGCTGCTCAAAAATATTGGCATGATTCAAAAGCACCTCAACTCTGATCTCCACATCAGCACTATCTTGCTCACCATGTACGACGGTCGCACCAACCTCTCATCTCAGGTGGCTGACGAAGTACGTGAACACTTCCCTGAACAGGTACTTGAAACCGCGATTCCCCGCTCTGTGCGCATCTCTGAAGCTCCTAGCTACCAGCAAACCGTGATGAGCTATGACCCCGCATCACCCGGTGCTGTGGCCTATCTGAAGGCTGCTATGGAGATGGCAAAAAGGGCTTAAACAACTTTTATACGATGTTTTAATTAATATCTAAAGAAAGGCAAGGCAGGCTCGCAGCGAGCGTGAGCCTGCCTTGCCTTTCGAAAAAACTCAGTAAGAATGACGGCGCCTTGTGCTTGAACAGGGCGCCGTTGGTCTATGCGGGGGAGCTGACTCCACTAGACTTGGGTGAGGAAAACTTTTGAGTACGGAGGTCAACGTGGCAGAGAAGAAACGCGGTCTAGGTCGTGGCTTGGGAGCTCTCATTCCAGAGAGCGCTAAGCCCCCGGTGGAGCAGAAAAGCACCGAGTCGGTAGAGAGCGAACAGCTAGATCTGGGTCTAGGTGTTGAGACCCCTGCCCCCGCCCAGAAGAGCGTTTCACGTGAAACATCAAAGAAGAAGCGGGCAGACATGGGAGCTGCCCTGCGCACCGCAACCGGTTCCCGGCGTCCTGTCGATTTCTTCTTTGGTGACGAGACTGCCGCTGCAGGCGATGGTCTGGTACCTGTGCCCGGTGCAGATTTTGCTACCCTCAACGTCACCGATATTCACCCTAACCGTAAGCAGCCCCGTACCGACTTTGATGAGCACGATATGCAGGAGCTGGTGCATTCCATCAAGGAAATCGGCGTACTGCAGCCGATTGTCGTGCGCCCCAGCCGGGAGAGTGGTGCTGAAAAGTACGAGCTTATTATGGGTGAGCGTCGCTGGCGCGCTACCCAGCGCGCGGGCCTGACCACTATTCCGGCGATTATTCGTGAGACCCAGGACGAAGACCTACTGCGGGACGCCCTGCTGGAGAACCTGCACCGGTCGCAGCTTAACCCCATTGAAGAAGCTGCCGCCTACCAGCAGCTCTTGGAAGAGTTTGGAACCACCCAGGAACAGCTGGCCCAGCGTATCGGTCGTTCTCGCCCGCAGATTTCAAATACTATCCGCCTGCTGAAGCTGCCTGCCCTGGTTCAGCGCCGGGTTGCTGCCGGTACCATTTCTTCTGGCCATGCCCGTGCCCTACTGGGATTGAAAAAGGCTGCTGATATTGAGACTCTGGCTCAGAAAATCGTCAATGAGGGTCTATCTGTGCGTGCCGTTGAAGAGCTCGTAGCTGCAGGATCTTCGGCTGAGCCCGAGCGCACCAAGAAGGGTGCCAAGGTTCAGGATCACTCTGAACGACTGGACTATCTGGCAGATGCCCTCGCAGACAAGCTGGATACCAACGTCAAAATTAATCTGGGAGCCCGTAAGGGCAAGATGACCATTGAGTTCGCCTCGGTGGATGACCTCAACCGAATTCTTGACATCATTGATCCCAAGCTCAAGAAAAAGTAGGGGAGTGGTCAGTTTGGGCTGGCTGGCCTGCCCGTGAGACCTGGAAGCGGTACCTGCTCAATGCGCAGGTGCCGCTTCTTTATGTTTCACGTGAAACATGGCGTATGTGGGTGCCCTTGAACGGAAATCTAGGTTTTTTCGGCTTGTGGAGAGGTAAAAAGGCGCTATACGGCCATCTGAGGGCCTTAAAGAGGGTGCAACTTACTTGGATACCGGTTAAGTTGCCTTAGGCGCTGAGAATGGCTTTTAGAGCTCCAATTTTTTACAGTAGGGACCAAAATTCTCCCGATTTCCTTGATGTGTACGCATACAAGCGGGGCCAATCTGGTCCCTTCTCGTGGGGAGACTCTGATTTCTCTAACTCGCAGTAAATATTGAGGCTTATTCATAAGGGGTTCCACAGGCTCGCGCTCGCTGCCGACCCTCTCGCATGGTTCACTAGCTGGCTCGCAGGCTCGCCAGATTCGCACCGAGATTTATTTTCCTCGCGCGCTCGGAATCTCGGTGCTCATCACTGTCGATTCACGCCCCGCCTAGCGGCGGATTCTGTTTGCTCTTGCGTGCTATCGCACCCGCTCACTTCATCCGAGCCAGCAGCTTCGCTGCGAGCCTGCTCCACCTACACTAATGAATAAGCCTCATTGTGTGAGGTTTGGGTGAGGGGCTGTTCTATACTGGGGGTATCACAAGGAGGTGATAACGATGAATTTTTTCTATGAACTTATTTCCTGGTTTGGCGTTTTTATTATTTACGGTTTTATGTTTCTTGCCTTTATTGTCATTGTGCGCCGTGTGGTTATTAAGGAAAATATTAAAGATGGAAATTCTAAAAATAAATTTCCCGCTAGTAAGGGTGATATATCATCCGGTGGTAAATCTGTGGTGGGTGATGGTTTAGCCCAGCCCATGGAATTATATGGTTCTTCTTTTGCCCCCGGGCGGTCGACCATGTTTGAAGCGCCCCCGAAAAGCGGTCGGGAGAGCTCGTCAATTCATGACCCTGGAAAAAACCCTCTAGAATCTTAAAAGCACCTCACCAAGGTTGAAGTGGTATAAATTTCGAGATTTTTTCGAGGTTTCACGTGAAACATAACCCAATTTTCAAGCTGCCCTTTGTTGCCTTTATTGAAGTATTCGTTTTTTCTCGTATGTTTACTTCGTGCCCAACAAATCTAGATTTAATCTATGGCAATACTGGAGTTCCTCTTATTCCGCTGGGATATACCTGCACTTGGGATTCTTTTCCCCCAGGGCGTGGTGGTGAAAACTTGCCCACCTCTATCGACCCTGTTGACACTGTTGGTGCTTTTGTTGTGGGGATTTAGTCTTCTTGATAAGAAAAAGAAATGAGATTCGTGTAAAACGAATAGAGTGATATTTTAGGGTGGGACATGTGGATATACCTGAACTCATCCGTGAAGCGGCCAAACAGCCCACTCAAACAGCTCGAAAAGCCGGTATAGCTCGCTCAACCTTGCTCCGCATAACCCAAGAAAAAACGGAGCCCACACCTGCGACCCTGCGCGAAATAGCACTAGCTCATGGGTATGATCTCATCTGTTCCCTCAAGCCAGCCTCAGACCCCTGGGCTGTTACTGCAGCTCGCTATCTTCTCGACCCCATCCTGCCAGAAAACCTGCCTCAAACTCGTCCTGAAATAGCCCAATGGTTAGCTCGATATGAGCGGTGGGGAATTACCCCAGCCACCCCAGAAGATCCCCTCAACCCTGAAAAAATTGCTGAAAAAATCGCTCCTTACGGAAACCTAGCCCAGCGGCAGGGAGTGCGTTTCTATGCGCCAGCTCCTTCGATGTCACCAGCCGAACTTGCCTTGCGTGTAGCTTCAGCAGGAGATCAAAGCAAAGCCTCCTGGGCTCTCTCTGGTGCTCCCCTTGCCTCGCACCTTTTGGGGAAGCAAGCTGTTTTGGCTCCCATCGTTCTCTGGGTGGCAGAAAACCTTGAGCTAGCAGCTCAGAACCTTTCTCTAAACCTGGCCGAAGCCACAAATTTTCAACCTGCAGGAATTGTTCTATCGCAGGCTGAAACCTATGAGCTCGAAGGAGCCACTCAAGAAGGAGGCATAAACCTAGTTTCCCCTGTCCAAGGCATACTTGACCTGAACTCCCTTAGCTTTGGAGTATTAGCCCGCCAGATAACAAGCCAGTGGGGTGAAAACTAACCATGAGTCTCCCTCCGTGCCGCATACAATGGGGCAACGGTAACCCTTCAGGCAGCCCTCTACAGCCGTCCCAACCTGAAGGATTTATAGCTCCCCAAGGGAAGCGTGCGTCTCTCCCAAGGTGGCATCATAGATAGCGATGATCACGGTGAGAACGGGGAAAATCTTCTAGCAGACTACGCAAACCTCCTAGCTGCCTTGAGTCAGATAGAAGACCCTCGGGAGCGGTCCCTTGCCTACTTTTGCTCCGCAGTGCGATCACAGTTCTATTTTGATGGAAACAAACGCACCGCCCGGTTGATGATGGCAGGAGAGCTAATGTCGCACGGCTTTGACGCCATCAATATTCCCTTTGCACGACGGCTAGAGTTCAACCAGGCGCTTGACACCCTCTTCACTCACGATGATGCAACACAGCTCATGCGTTTTCTCATATCCTGCGCGCTGCCGCCCTAGCTATCAGGCGGTCAAGCTGCTGAGTTTCACGTGAAACATTCCGGACCTCTTCTGATGTCTCTGGCAGCCTTCTCTGGCCACAAACAAGCCCCTCAGTAGGAAGCTGAGGGGCTTGTCAGCGGTGCCTAGAGAAGCAGCAAAGCCTACTTGAGGAACTCCGCAAACTCCTGCTCCAGGGCAGCCTTGGGCTTAGCGCCGACGGTCTGCTTGGCAACCTCGCCGTCCTTGAATACGTAGATGGCGGGGATAGAAGTGATGCCGTACTTCATTGCGGTGGCGGGGTTGTTCTCAACGTCGAGCTTGAGAACCTTGACCTTATCGCCGTACTCTTCACCGAGCTGGTCGATGATGGGGCCGACCATGCGGCAGGGGCCGCACCATTCAGCCCAGAAATCGACGATGACGGGCTTGTCTGACTTCAGAACCTCGTCAGCAAAAGTAGCGTCAGTAACCTGCTGTGCCATGATAAATAACCTTTCGTAGAGGGGCTAGGGGAGGCCTAGAGAGCCTCAAGATAGTGCTGGGCATCCAGGGCCGCAACGCAGCCTGAACCGGCTGCGGTAATGGCCTGGCGGTAGGTGGGGTCGATGACGTCGCCCGCGGCAAAGACACCGGGAATAGAGGTGCGTGAAGAGCGGCCCTCTACGGCGATGGTGCCAGCTTCGGTGAGGTCCAGCTGGCCCTGCACCAGGGAAGTGCGGGGGTCTGAGCCGATAGCAACGAAGACACCCTCAACATCCAGGGTGGTTTCCTCACCGGTCTTTACGTTCGACAGGGTCAGGCCAGAGACCTTCTCGTCACCGTCGATGGTCTTGACGACCGAATCCCAGATAACCTCAATCTTCTCGTGAGCCAGGGCGCGCTGGGCCATGATTTCTGAGGCGCGGAAGGAATCGCGGCGGTGAACCAGGTAGACCTTAGACGCAAAAGCGGTCAGGAACAGGGCTTCTTCGAGGGCGGAGTCGCCGCCGCCGATAACAGCCAGGGCCTTCTCCTTGAAGAAGAAACCGTCACAGGTAGCGCACCAGGAGACGCCGTGGCCGGAGAGACGGGATTCGCCGTCCACACCCAGCTTGCGGTACTCAGAACCGGTGGAAATAATGACGGTCTTCGCCAGGTGAACTGACCCGTCGGTCAGAATAACCTTCTTAACGTCACCCTCGAGCTCAACCTCGGCAACGTCCTCATAACGAATATCCGCGCCGAAACGCTCTGCCTGGGCGCCGATGTTGGTCATCAGCTCGGGGCCCTGAATGCCGTTGATGAAGCCGGGGAAGTTCTCAACCTCGGTGGTGGTCATCAGGTCGCCGCCGGGAGAGATTGATGAGGCAAAGAGGACGGGCTTGAGGTTGGCGCGGGCGGTGTAGATAGCGGCAGTGTAGCCGGAGGGGCCTGAGCCAACAATGATGACGTTGTGAACGGTCTGATCGTCGTTCTGGGCGGTAGCGTCGGGGGCGGTAGTGGTGGTGGCTGAGCCTGCCAGGTTGAGGCCGGCAGCGGCGCCGCCGAAAAGGCCGCCGAGTGCGTTGTCGGTCATTGTTCTCCTTGGTGTTGGTTTGGTGCGCTATGGGTATGGAACGGCGGGTGGGTGGGGTTTATTCCCAACCCACCCGCCGGCGGTAGATGTGCTGTTACTTGACGGAAATTTCTGCCAGCCTCAGGCCGTAGACGTAGCCCGATACGATGGGCTGGCTCAGCTGCGGTGCGCTGGTGAACTGGACGATGATGTATTCGGTTTTGCCGTCCTGGGCGTCTTTGTCGAGCTGGACGGTGGTGTCGCCGGTGGCTGCGAAGCTACCGGAGCCGATTTCGGTGGCTCCTTCAATGGAGGCTGAGTCGTTGGCATAGATGGTGAAAGCGCCGCCTACACCTGAGACCTGGTTGATAGTGATGCTGTTGACGGTGGTTGCCTCGTCGAGCTTAGCTGAGAGGTAGAAGGAGTCGGTGAGACCGCCGAAGTTAGCAGAACCGAACGCCAGGGAAAGCCAGGTCGTAGAAGCATTGCCATCGGTCAGGTTATCCAGCAGAGAGTCACTTTCTGCCATGAGGGTGGGGGCGGATGGCACCGTGCGGGTGAAGGTGCCCTCAATCTTGGGGGTGGGCAGGGAGGTTTCGCTGGGGGTTCCTGAGGCGGACGCGCTCGCTGAGGCGCTGGCAGGTGCGGTAGCTACGGCGGTGCCGTTGGCATCGAGTACCTGCTTTGAGGCGTCAGAGTCCACCATGCCGCCGAGGCTGGCAAAGACGGCTCCGGCGCCGATAACGAGTAGCAGGACGGCCGCAATGCCAACGACCCACATGCCACCGTTGCGTTCGGTGGGCTCGTCACCCTCGTAGTAGCCCTCTTCTTCTGCGTCGTATTCTTCGAACTCGTCGGCGGGTTCTTCCTCTGCGGTGGAGAGGTTGCGGGTGGCAGAGATGGAGGCTGCACCTGCTACCGCTGCGGCACCTGCTGCCGCGCCGGCGTCCTGGCCCTGGCCAGCGGGCTTTTCTTTAGCCACCACGTAGGTATTGGGGGCGGTCATGGAACCGGTATCACCAAAGATTTCCTCACCGAATTCTTCAGCGGAGTTGCTGCCGCCCTCGGTCAGGAGCACATCGAGCAGGGTGTCAGGGCGGGAATGAGAGGTGATTAGGTAGGTGCGCTCGCTGTGGTTGCCCAGGTCGAGCACCTGCACAGCGGAACGGGAAAGCGCGCTGGAATTGCGGGCATTAGCGACCAAGAGACGGCTTTGGTCGGGGGCTGCCACAACGATGGAGACCTTGCGGTTAAGTACCGTATCAAGGCCCTCAAGCACGGCGTCGCCGCTGGCTGTGTCGAGCAGGTGCGCGGTGACTTTGTAGCGATCTCCCAGCAGGGTGTTGAGGGGAATCTGCTGTGTCAAGTGGGGCCTCCCGTTGCGAATGGGTGAGTGATTGATTAGATTACTGAGTTTACCCTTTGTGGCGGGCAGTGTGGCGGCGCATACCGAGTTTTGCCATAATCGGGTTCATCAGGGTATCGAGCTCGCGTACGCGGAAGAGCATAAGCATGGCGTAGTAGGCAACCGCCATGACGATACCGCCCGCAACCACGGTAATAAAGGCGCTGCCTCGTGAGGCCCAGGCGAAGCCGTCGAAGGTGTAGCCACCCAGCAGATAGAGGGCGGCGGCACCGGCTAGACCTGCGCCGATGGATGCGAAGGAGACGCGGGCGTGGGTTGAGACGAGTTCACGCACCCCGTAGTCGCCGAGGCGGCGGGCAAGGACGCGGTGGCTTAGGTAGACCGCCAGCACGTTCTGCAGGGCGTAGGTGAGGGCTAGGCCGTAGATGGTGTATTGGGGAGCCAGCTGAGAGGCGGTGAAGCCCATGGCGACAATAACAACCGCTGAGATGAGCTGGATGTAGAAGGGGGTTTTGGCGTCTTCTTGGGAGTAGAAGACGCGACCCATCATGAAGGCGATGGTGAGGAAGGGGCCGCCCAGGGCTATGACGGCGATGGTCTGGCCAATCACTGCGCCTGCTTGCTGGGAGCCGCCACCGAAGATCATGCCGATGGGCCCGGCGAAGACGATGAGGGCTACAGCGCAGAAGATGGTAGCGATAGATGCGGTACGCAGGCCAGAGGAGAGTGCGGCGGCTACCGAGCTATGGTCGTCGTCCTGCGAGGCAGCTGACATGCGGTTGAAGAGCACCGTGGCGATGGAGAGGCCGATGACGCCGTGGGGCAGGGAGTAAAGCATAGATGAGTAGTTCAGGGCCTGCACACCGGGAATTTGCACGCCCATGGCGAGGAAGTCCTCGCGGGCGCCGATTACACCGGCTGCGACCTTGGTGAGGTACATGAAAGCCAGGTTAGAGATTGCACCGGTAGCTAGCGTCCATCCTGCTAGGTTGGCTGCGGTGCCCAGGCCGATGCCTCGCCAGCCAAACTTGGGGCGCAGCTTTAGGCCCACCTTGCGCAGGGGGATAAAGAGAATCAGGGCCTGTAGTGCCACACCCAGCGTTGCTGAACCGGCAAGCACCAGGGTCTGGGCGGACGTCCAGCTCTCCAGGTTGTGGAAGGGCGGGTTGGTGGTGACGTCCTGGGGGCCAAAGGCCATGATGAAAACGACCAGGGCGGCAATCGCTACTACGTTGTTGAGGACGGGTGCCCACATGTACCAGCCGAAGGCTCCGCGGGCGTTCAGCACCTGGCCCAGGATCGTGTAGAGGCCGTAGAAGAAGATCTGGGGCAGGCACCAGAGCGCAAAGATCCAGCCGAAGTGCTGTTGCTCGGGCGTCCACTCTTCACCCATGACTAAGATAATGGGCCACGAGAAGAGCAGAACCACGGCGGTCACCGCGGCGATACCGCTGACCGCCAGCGTCACCAGGCGTGAGACGTAGTCGGAGCCGCCGTCGTCGTGCTTAGCTGCTTTGATAATCTGCGGCACCAGCACGGCGTTGAAGATACCGCCAGCTACCAGCACGTAGATCAGGTTGGGCAGGGTGTTAGCGGTTTCAAAAATATCGCCCACGGTGGCTGTGCCACCGAGAGCAACAGTAATCAGGAAGGTTTTAACGAAGCCGAGAACCCTCGAAACGAACGTACCAGCGGCCATAATCGCGCTGGATAAAGCACCGGAACGTGCCACGGGAATCCTTATCTACTCAGTCAGCTAGGAGAGCTGGTGAATGATGTACTCACGGGCGATCTCAGCGATGCGCCGCTCGTTCGGGAACGAGAGTCTACGTCCCAAATCATCAATATTGACCCAGGCGACGTCAACTGCCTCGTGGTCAGGGTCGTTCTCGGTGGTGAGCTCGCCACCGGTTGCGGAGAACAAGAAGTGGTGAACCGTCTTATGCACGCGGTGCCCCGAAACGTTGAACCAGTAGTCAATGGACCCCAGCGAGGTAATCACATCGCCAGAGATGCCGGTTTCTTCTTCAATTTCGCGGGCCGCAGCTGCCGCCTTGGACTCGTCCCCCTCGGGGTGGCCCTTGGGTAGGCACCATTCCAGACGCCCGCCGCGGTTGATGCGGGCGATGATGGCAACGGGCAGGTTGCGGTCGTCAAAGTTGACGATGACGCCGCCTGCAGAGACCTCCTCAACCGTGGGCATGGCAGCAACGGGCGTGAAAGCCCGCTTCTTTGGTGCCCGGGGAATAGGAAAAGTCATGTCTCTACCTTAACCGATAGAGAGGGGTGATGTTTTAAAAGTTGAGGGTGTAAGTGGTAACTTATGCGGTTTGCTGGCACGATTGAAGGGTTATGGCGCATGTTTTTGATACTTCCCTCATTCACCCGGTAGCACTTGAGGCGGGCGAGTTGTTTGCCCGTGCTGGCTTCGAGCTGGCCCTGGTGGGCGGGCCCGTCCGTGACCTGTTTTTGGGGGAAACCTCGGTAGATTTGGACTTCACTACCAACGCTACTCCCGATGAAACCCTGGCTGTGGTGGACGGCTGGGCCGATGCTACTTGGGAGATTGGCAAGGAGTACGGCACCATCGGCATCCGCAAGGGCAATGAGATGGTTGAAATCACCACCTACCGTGCTGAAAAGTACGACCCTGATTCCCGCAAGCCGGTTGTTGCCTTCGGTACAGATTTGAAGGAAGACCTCTTCCGCCGCGACTTCACCATCAACTCTATGGCCCTGCGTCTGCCCTCCCTTGAACTGGTTGACCCCTTTGGGGGTCAGGAGGACCTGCACAAGGGCATTATTCGCACCCCCGGCACCCCGCAGGCGTCCTTTTCTGACGACCCTCTGCGCATGATGCGTGCCGCCCGCTTCGCCTCCCGCCTGGATATTGACCTGGCCCCCGAGGTTTTTGAGGCTATGGTCGATATGGCCGACCGTATTCAGATTATTTCGGCTGAGCGCGTGCGCGATGAGCTGGTCAAGCTCATCTGCGGTGCTGCCCCCCGCCGCGGTGTTGACCTGCTCGTGGAGTCGGGGCTGGCGTCCTTTGTTCTGCCCGAAATCCCGGCCCTGAAGCTGGAGGTTGACGAGCACCACCGCCACAAGGATGTCTACCAGCACTCCCTGACCGTCATGGAACAGGCTGCCGCCCTCGAAACAGGTGCGGACGGCGCTGTGCCCGGCCCCGACTTCATCCTGCGCTTTGCTGCCCTTATGCATGATATTGGCAAGCCCGCCACCCGCAAGTTTGAGAGCAACGGGGCTGTGAGCTTCCTGCACCACGACGTGGTGGGGGCTAAGCTCACCAAGAAGCGCATGCGCGAGCTGCGCTTCGATAACGACACCATCAAGGCCGTTGCCCGCCTGGTAGAGCTTCACATGCGCTTCTATGGCTACGGGGATGCCGGCTGGTCGGACTCTGCGGTGCGCCGCTACGTGCGTGACGCCGGGGATCTGCTGGAGCGCCTGCACCGGCTGACCCGGGCGGACGTCACCACCCGCAACAAGCGCAAGGCCAACCGCATCGCGTCCGCCTACGACGACCTGGAGCGCCGCATCGCAGAGCTGGCCGAGCAGGAGGAACTGGACGCTATCCGCCCTGATTTGGACGGCGAAGAAATCATGGCGATTCTGGGTATCAAGCCCGGCCCGCAGGTGGGGCAGGCCTACAAGTTCCTGCTTAACCTGCGCCTGGACGAAGGCGCTCTGGGCAAGGAAGAAGCAACGGCCCGCCTGCTGGAGTGGAGCAAAAAGTAAGGCCAGAAACTTGGGTATAAGCATATAGCCTTATATATGAATATATAAGGCTATATGCTTATCTTATGTTTGTTCTGACTGTTGACCAGGTGGGCTCATCCGGTGATAAGGATCGAATCCCCGACCTCTTTACCCTTGTCGAAGGGCTAGAGGGTAGCGGCGCCCCGCTCCGTCCGTTCCAGCGCACCGCAGGCGACGAAGCCCAAGCGGTGTTCGATGACCCAGCTACTGCGCTTGTAACCGCTCTTGCCCTGGTGCGTACCGGTCACTGGTACGTGGGCATAGGGGAGGGCCCGGTAAATGCCCCGCTACCTGCAGAAACTCGGGCAGGGGCCGGGCCTGCCTTTGAGTACGCCCGCAGAGCGGTTGAGCGGGCTAAAAAAACAAAAGGACGCTGCTGCTTCGCTGGGTCTGTAGCGTCAGCTCAGCTGGTTGATAGAGCCCTGAGCCTGCTCGCCCGTCTTGAAATAGACCGGCAAGAAACCCGCCAGCAGGCAGGAGAAATGGCTCGTCAGGGGTTGTCTCAGAAACAGATAGCTGAAAAACTTGGGATAAGTCAGTCTGCCGTGAGCCAGCGGCTCAGTGAGGGCTACTGGTCTGAAACACGAGCCCTAATAGACGAACTGGTAGAAATCCTGCGGTAGTGAAACTCAATGATGAGGGAGCTGTATGAGCGTCTTTTTAGCCTGTGCCTTAGCAGTCGTGGGTCTAGCGGGTATTCTGCCTAGCTTGCGACCCGCTCTCAAAAGAATGCCAGGAGCAGGGTTCCTGCTTATTCTTCAAACAGCACTCATGGTTACCGTACTCGTGGTAAGCCTCTATGGGTATATAGACTCTTATCAGGAAATTGGGGTGCTGACCGTGTGTGCTGTTTGGGCCGCAGCTTGTGGCGGAAGTCTTCCTCTAGCAACTTTGCTAAACCGTATCGCACACCGTGAACCTGAAATCTCCGCTGGCTCTGACGACTCGAAGCAACTGCATGGGGTGATAACAACACCGGAAGGTGAACAGCTGCAGATTGAGGGAACGCTGAGTTCGCCAAAAACACATGAAAGTGCTCTGTTAGCCGGTGGTCACTGGATTGGAATCTTTGAGCGCTTAACTATCGCCGTGCTGCTCGTCTTTGCACAGCCAGCACTTTTAGCAGCGGTGGTAGCAGTCAAGGGGCTGGCTCGTTACCCTGAGATTCGCGCAAAGAGCAGTCTCGCTGAAAAGTTCATTGTAGGAACTTTTGCATCGGCTCTCTGGGCAGGTCTATGCGTCCTACCCATACACCTGCTCCAAATGGGCTAGAGGAAAAAGTAGTGGTTGGCGAGATTGACTTTCATACTGAGGAAGTAAGAAGAACTCACCCCGCAGGCTGATGTTTTCTTCAGCCTGACCCCCTAGTGTTAAAAGTGATACCGTCACGCACAACAAGGGGAGACCCATGCTCGAGGTCAGAAACCTCACCAAAACCTACGGCCCTAAAACGGCCGTCAACGACATCAGCTTCACCGTGCCCAACGGCCGAGTCACCGGCTTTCTCGGCCCCAACGGCGCAGGCAAATCCACCACCATGCGAATGCTGGTAGGGCTAGAAAAGCCCTCCAAGGGCAGCGCCCTGGTCGACGGCCAGCCCTACCGCTCCCTCAAAAGCCCGCTCACCTCTGTCGGCGCCCTCCTCGACGCCAAGGCCATGCACCCCGGGCGTAACGGGGCAGCCCACCTGCGCTCGCTGGCGCTGACGCACGGCATCCCGAAATCCCGTGTTGACGAGGTTATTGAGATGACCGGCCTAGCCGCTGTCTCGAAGAAGAAGGTCAAGGGCTTCTCCCTGGGTATGGGCCAGCGCATGGGTATCGCTGCCGCCCTGCTGGGTGACCCCCAGAACGTCATCCTCGATGAACCCGTCAACGGCCTTGACCCCGAAGGTGTTATCTGGGTGCGTAACCTTGCCCGCCACCTGGCTTCTGAGGGTCGGGCCGTGCTGATTTCTTCCCACTTGATGAGTGAGATGTCCCAGACTGCCGACGACCTCATCGTGATTGGCCGCGGCCGTCTGCTGGCCAACTGCTCCATGGAAGACTTCCTGAAGATCGGCGATGAAAATAAGGTTCTTGTGCGCACCGACGCCCGCGATACCTTCGCTACCGCCCTAAATGAAGCCGGCCACACCTTCACCGCCCTCGAAACGGACGGCCTGATGGTGGAGCAGGTGGACGCCCGCGACCTGGCCCGCCTAGCCCAGGGGGCCGGTGTGCTGCTGCACGAGCTCACCCCGCAGAAGTCCACCCTGGAGCAGGTCTACATGAATATGACCCGCGACGATGTGGAATACACCTCGGCTAGCTTCGCTACCCCTCAGCCCGACGGCGGTGCGGACGCACCCGGCAGCTCCCAGCCCCCGGCGGGATCCCCCGCCCCGGCAACTCCCTGGTCCTCAACCTCAGCACAGGAGAACTAACCATGACCACCGCATCTGTTTCTCCCGCGTCCGCGCAGGTAAACCACTCCCGTTTTGCCGACCGCAAGCTGACCTTCTGGGGCGTGCTGCGCTCTGAGGTGCTGAAGTTCCGCACCCTCACCACCAACTGGGTCATGACCCTGATTCTGGCTGTGGTCATGGTGGGTATGGCCCCGCTGTACTCCCTCATGCTGAACTCTATGGCAGAGAACGCTGAGATGATGGCTCAGGCCTCTGAGGGCATGGCTCAAACCAACGCCGGCATCGAGTCTATGACCAATATGGCATATGCCCTGGGTGCTTCGGGTGTTGATCTAGCCAATATGCTGATTGCGGCTGTTGCAGCTGTATTTATCGGTGCTGAATATGCCACTCGGTCTATACATACTAGTCTGACCGTTGTTCCCCGCCGTTCATCGCTCTATATTGCCAAGCTGCTAGTTCTGAGCGTCTACGGCTTCGTGCTGGGCTTTGTACTGGCTGCCCTGGCCTATGCTGCAGGCTACCCCGTGCTTGATTCAGCTATCCGAGACACCCTGGAATTCACCGATGGGCTGGTGCTCAACTGGGTGGCTGTGGGTATCTACTTCATGTTCATGACCTGGATGGGCTACGGCTTCGGTGCCCTCTTCCGTAATAACGCTGGCGGCATTGCCATGGTGGTCTTCCTACTCTTCGTACTGCCCATTATTGCCGCTATCTTCATGGGCCAGTTCGAGTGGGTGGCGGACGCCTACAACTACCTGCCCTCGGGCTTAGGCCGCGTCATTCTCACCTACGACCTGAGTTCAGACGCCGACATCAGCTACCTGGAAGGCGGCGCCTGGTTTGCCCTCTGGGCCGCCGTGCCCGCCCTGCTGGGCTACCTGCGGTTTACCCTGACGGACGCCCGCGGCTAAAACTAGCTAGTTCTTGACTGGCATGGGTGGTGACTTCTTCTCAAGGGGAAAGAAGTCACCACCCTTATTGTTTGGCTTTACAATAGAGTCATGGTTGAGCGCAAGAAAAAGGACGGCGAACAGTGGCTGGCCCGTACCGTCTCCCACGCCCGCCCCGAGGCTGTGCGCGACACCTTCACCACCTCTTTTCAGCGAGTAAGCCGAATTCCCGGCCAGGTTGGGGAGTTCTCCGGGCGTGCCGCCGGCGTCCTTACCCGCAAGGACGCCCGCACCGTCCGCGTCCGCCTCATCCTCACCACCATCTTCGTCACCCTACTCGCTGTGCTAGTAGCCGCAGTAGGCAACTACCTCTCCCTCACCCACACCCCCGAAGACAGCGTGGACCGCTACATGAGCGCCCTCGAACGCGGCGACTACATCGCCGGTATCGACCGCGGTGCCTACAGCGACTTCACCTACACCTACCTCACCAACTCCATCTACCGCGCCGCCCAGGGGCGCGTAGAAAACTACACCATCACCGGCACCAGCAAGGACGCCACCGGGCAGGTCACAGCCAGCGTCCTCGCCACCGTTGCCGGGCAAGACCACCAGCTCACCCTGCCACTCACCCAGGTGCCCCGCACCGGGCCCTTCAATGACAGCTGGCAACTTGCCACCCCCGCCCAGTCCTACCTCACCCTCACCGCGCCGGTGGCGCTCGCTGGGGTGCAGGTCAACGGCCAGTCCCTCGACCTTCCCGTTACGCGCCGTACAGAAACAGAGGCCGGGTATCAGTGGGTTATCCCCACCCTGCCTGGCACCTACGATTTCACCCTGCCCAGCAGCTCCTACTACACCCTCCGACATGCCCACCATACCGTTACCGCTCCTCTACCGGGCGACGGAACAAATGCTCAGGAGCTCACCCTCGACGTGCGCCCGTCCCCGCGCATGTGGAATGAAACCAACAACCTCATCACCTCCTGGCTAGAGCGTTGCGAAAGCGCTCGACGGTTGGACGCCCCGGGCTGCCCTACCTCGATCCTCCACGGGGAGGACTCCACCGCTGTTATTAACGATGTTTCCTGGGAGCTTACCGATCGTCCCGCCTTCTATCTGGTGCCAGACCGCACTGACCCCCGCGTCTGGAGGGCCTCGCGCTACCGCCAGGCGACCTTCGAGGTTACCTACCTCGCTGACGGTAAAGCCCAACGAGAAATCATCCCCTTTTACATCAACGCTGAGGTAGTCTCAGATGGAGCCCAAGCAAGTATTAGCGTGGGCCTTGGTGGCAGTGAAGAAAGCGAAGCCCAGCTACGCCAAGCCATCGTGGAGGAAGAAGCCTCCAAATCCACCCTCCAAAAATTTGTGGCCTCACTCTAGGCCCACCTTCTAAAGGCAGGAGACCATGCCCGAACAGCCCCAGCATTACCAGCCCACCTACATCAACAATCCCAGCCGCGCCCGCTCCTTTGCGCAGGGCCAGCCGGTCTACATCGTGCAGGCCAAGTCCACCCTGGTGGCCTACCTGCTTTTCTTCTTCCTCTGGTGGCTCGGGGCCCATAAGTTCTACCTGCGCCAGCCCATCATGGGCATCTTCTACATCGTGGGTAACCTCATCGCGGGCGGTATCACCGCGGCTGTGCCCTTCATCGGCTGGATCTTCTACATTCCCCTGGTCATTGTCATGATCTGGGACCTCTTCACCATCCCCGTACGCGTCGGCTACCTCAACGCCCTCGCTAACCGCCGCATCTACTAATGGTGCTGTGAACAACACCGCTTTAACCGCGCCACCCCTGCCCAAACCGGGCGTCCTGCGGTAAAGTTGGTCAAGTCTGTGCTGGCACTCGGCCAACACCTGAGACCGGCCAGACCGTACGTAATCTCCTGCTATGGAAATCCCATAGCCGCTTAGCCCAAAGGAGGGGTTTAATCATGCGTGCATACGAACTGATGGTTATCCTCAACCCCGAGGTAGAGGACAAGGCCGTAGAGCCCACCCTCACCAAGTTCCTCGAAGTTGTCACCAAGGACAACGGCACCGTTGACAACATGGACATCTGGGGCCGCCGTAAGCTCGCTTACGAGATCCAGAAGAAGTCCGAAGGCATCTACGCCGTCGTTAACTTCACCTCAACCCCCGAGACTGCAGCTGAACTGGACCGCGTTCTGAACCTGAACGAATCCGTCATGCGCACCAAGATCATCCGCCCGGAAGATCAGCAGATCTCCTCCAAGTAAATGTTTGAGACGGGGCCCTGTTCACTAAAATGTCAGACCCCCGTGCAAAACTTCAAATACTTACTCTTATTACGACTGGAGGCATCACATGGCTGGCGATACCGTCATTACCGTCATCGGTAACCTGACCGGCGATCCTGAGCTTCGCTTCACCCCCAACGGTGCAGCGGTAGCTAACTTCACGATCGCTTCGACTCCCCGCAACTTCGACCGCGCTTCCGGCGAATGGAAAGAAGGCGAGACCCTCTTCCTGCGCGCCAGCGTCTGGCGCGAAGCTGCCGAGAACGTCGCCGAGACCCTGAAGAAGGGCATGCGCGTCATCGCGCAGGGCCGTCTGAAGTCTCGCTCGTATGAAACTAAAGAAGGCGAACGCCGCACCAGCATGGAGCTAGAGATCGAAGAAATCGGTCCCTCACTCCGCTTCGCCTCCGCTAACGTATCCCGCAACCAGCGCTCAGGTGGCAACTTCGGTGGCGACCAGGGCTTCGGCGGCGGCTACGGCAACCAGCAGGGCAACGGCTTCAATGCCGGTGGCCAGGGTGGTTACGGCGGCGGCGCAGGCTACGGCAACCAGGGCGGCTTCGGTGGCAACACCGGCGGCGCACAGCAGGGCAACTTCAACGCTGCCCCTGCCGCACCCGCAGCAGCCCCCCAGGCCGCACCTGCCCAGCAGGCACCCGCTGCTGACCCCTGGGGCCAGCAGTCCGGTGGCAACTACGACTGGGGATCCGGCACAGACGACGAACCCCCCTTCTAAACCCCGGGCAGGTACCGCCTGCACGGCAGAAGGGAAGGGGCGCCCGGCGTCCTTCTTTGAACTAAGACAAAATATTCATCCATCCCGCGGTTTATCCCGCGGGCTCCCACCAGAAAAAGGAGCACCACGATGGCTAAGGCTGAAATCCGCAAGCCCAAACCCAAGCAGAACCCCCTGAAGGCTGCTGACGTCACCGTAATCGACTACAAGGACGTCGCACTTCTGCGTAAGTTCATCTCCGACCGCGGCAAGATCCGTGCACGTCGCGTCACCGGCGTGACCGTTCAGGAACAGCGCAAGATCGCTCAGGCAATCAAGAACGCCCGCGAAGTTGCACTGCTGCCCTACTCAGGCGCTGGCCGCTAAATCGATAGGAGAGTAGAAGAACATGGCTAAGATCATTCTTACTCAGGAAGTCACCGGTCTCGGTGCCGCTGGCGACGTCGTCACCGTAAAGGACGGCTACGCACGTAACTACCTGCTGCCCCGCGGCTTCGCAGTTACCTGGACTGTAGGCGGCGAAAAGCAGGTTGAGTCCATCCGCGTAGCACGCGCTGCTCGCGCCAAGGCTAACCTCGAAGAAGCAAAGGCAACCGCAGCTGCTCTGTCAGCAAAGCCCGTTGTTGTTGCTCACAAGGCTGGCGCTGACGGCCGCCTCTTCGGCACCGTCAAGGCTGAGCACGTTGCTGACGCCATTGAGGCATCAGGCGCAGGCTCCGTCGACAAGCGCGCTATCAACCTCGGTTCCGCTATCAAGCGTACCGGCGTTTACACCGTTTCTGTGCGTCTGCACGAAGACGTTGTAGCTAACGTTGAGCTGGACGTTATAGCCGAGTAATTCCCCTGAGGATTATTCGCTAGGTTTCTAGCAGCATGAGGACGCCCCGCTCCCCCTTCTTGGGGGGAGCGGGGCGTTCTGCGTGTGGTGGGCTTGCGGTTTTCACAGGGGAGTCTGGCATGCTAGAGGGTATGGCTTTACAATCGACACCTCCTGCTGCCCGTACCCGCCGCCCGCAGAGCACCCAGACCCTGATTGCGGCTGCGATTACCGAGGGCGTGGCGGTGCTGACGCTGGTGTTGGCTTTTGTGGTGAACGTGGGGTCCCCCTCAACGGTTCTAGCGACTTTCTTGGGGTTTATGGCGATTTCTGTTGTGGCAGCTACCCTGGCCTTTGTACTGGCCCTGGTGGGTCTGTTGCGCTTTGCCCGGCATACGCTCTGGTTCATCGTGATTCTGGTGGTGTCTGTACTCGCTAATCCGGTGCTCTGGTTCTTCTTGATTGGTTACTTCTCCTAGAAGTTCCCCGGGCTGGCCGGGGCCTGCTTGTGCTCCGGGAGGCGCCCACGGGCGTCCGCGAAAATACCCAGCTTGCTCCCAGGCAACTCAAAACCCAGTTCAAGCCTAGTGCGGTTATATAGATGTAACAGCTCGAAAGACTGTAAGAAGCGAATGTGTGTGTACTTCGAAAAGCGGGTAATGCTGAACCCGGTTTTCACTCACCGATGGCGAGACCAGTATGGGGGTCTCGCCATCGGTGTTTAAAGCGTTTTTCACCCGCCCGGCGGATGCGCCCTAGCTCCGTTTTCTCTAGGGTAGAAGCAGAGACCCACACACGAAAGGTAGTAATGGAGCACCCACACCAGACCCTCCAGCCTCAGCCCCAGCCCCCTCAAACTCTTCCTACATCTCGCATACTTGTGCCCGATGTTGCCCGCGGGCTGATGCTCTGGGGCATCGCGGTGGCTAACGTGACCACGGCCTGGGTTCTCTTTGCCGGTGGCCCGGCCTCGATGACGGGCCGGGTGGTAAATGACAGCTTCTGGGACAAGCTGACCATCATGTTCACCACCTCCTTCGTGCATGCCCGCGGCTTCCCCATGTTCTCAACCCTGCTGGGCTTTGGCGTGGGGCTGATTGCCGCCAGTCTCTACCGGCGCGGCTACCCACTGCCTAAGGCCCGCGGAGTGATCGCCCGCCGCTACGGTATGCTGGCGATCTTTGGCGCCCTACACATGGTCTTTCTCTTCTGGGGTGACATCATGCTGGCCTACGGCCTGATTGGCCTATTCATGGCTTGCCTGATCGCGGTGCGCACCAAGGTCTTGCTCTGGGTGGCCGGTACGCTTTTTGCTGTGACCAACCTGGTGGCTCTGGCCGGGGTGCTTTTGCTTGAAGCGGTGCTCGGTGCTGGCCAGCTTCAGGAGCTACTGGGCGGGGGTAGCAGCGGTGGCCTACTGCCCATAACGAGCTACTGGTCGGTACTGCTCAACGGCCTGATTGTGCTGCTCGGTAGCTTCCTCGGCGTGCCCTTGCAGGCTTTTATGTTGCTCCCGCTGATGCTTCTGGGGTTTGTGCTGGCGCGTGAGGGCGTGCTGGCTGATCCCGCGCGTCACCGCCGGGTGCTGGTGTGGCTGGCCGGGGTTGGCCTGGTTGCTGCCCTGGGCACCGGTATTCCTGCCGGGCTTGAGGCCCTGGACGTGCTGCCTACCGGTGTTTTCGGGGTGCTCACGATGACCCTGGGTGTTCTGGGTGGCCCGGGCTTTATTGCCCTGCTGGCGTTGGCACTAACCGGGGTTCAGGAGCGTGTGGACGCCGGTGCCCCCGTCCCTGCCCCGCTTCGGCCCCTGATTGCCCTGGGTAAGCGGTCTATGACCGGTTACGTGCTGCAGTCGGTGATTTTCTTAGTGGTCTTCGGTGGCTTTGCCCTGGGGCTCTTTGCGGACGCCGGTGCCTCCGTGCTCCTGCTGGTTGGCACCGGCGGGTGGCTGGTGACGGTTCTTGTGGCGGTGGCTCTTGAAGCTGCGGGCAAGCCCGGCCCGCTAGAGGCCCTGCACCGCAGGATGTCTTACGGTAAGGGCGGGCTAGCTGGCCAATATTCCCAGCTGGTACACAGGAACGATATATAGGAGCTTAAGAAGGCTCCGCCATACTAGAGGTACAAGGTTCGAAAGAGCAGCCGCCCGCAGGGTGGCCCTGGAGAATCTCAAGAAAGCAGTAGTGTGTGTTTCTTGCACGGGGCCTAGCCCCGATGTGTAAATGTGTGTGTATTGATGAGGCCGGGTCGGGGGACCCGGCCTCATCGTTTTAAACTGTGCGAGTGCGCACCTAGAATGGGTGCTTATGCACTGGCTTATTCTGATTATTTCTGGCCTTTTCGAAGCTGTCTGGGCAACGGCCCTGGGTAAGTCTGAGGGCCTGACCCGCTTGACCCCCACCCTGGTCTTTATCGGGGGTCTGGTTCTCAGCATGGTGGGCCTGGCCTATGCTATGCGGGAGCTGCCCACCGGTACCGCTTATGCTGTATGGGTGGGGATCGGCGCGACCGTCACCGTCCTCTATGCCATGGCGACCGGCACCGAGCCTGTTTCCCTGCTTAAGGTGCTCTTCCTGCTCATGATTGTGGCAGGTATCGTGGGGCTGAAAGTCACCTCCTAGAGAGACAGGCGCATAATAGACCCATGAAGGTTTTACTCGCTGTCGATAAGTTCAAGAGCACGCTCACCGGCGCGCAGCTCACCAAGGCGCTCGCCGCCGGGCTAGAGGGGGCTGGCGGGTGTGAGGTCATCACCTGCCCCATAGCGGACGGCGGCGACGGCACCGTAGACGCCGCCCTGGCCGCCGGCTACAGCGAGGTCACTTGCACCGTCACGGGCCCCTTTGCCGGTCAGCCGGTGACCGCCCGCTACGCCTACTCGCAGGCTGAACGCACGGCCGTCCTCGAAATCGCTGAAGCGGGCGGCATTGCCCGCCTACGCGAAGACCAGCTGGATACCTGGCGGGCCACGTCCTTCGGGGCCGGTGAGCTGATTCTGCACGCGGTGGGCGCAGGTGCGCGGACGCTCATCATCGGCCTGGGCGGGTCGGCCAGCACCGACGGGGGAGCGGGGCTCATGCAGGCGCTCGGTGTGACACTTCAGGACGCAGCAGGGCGCGACCTTGCCCCCGGTGGCGGGGCGCTGGGGCAGCTAGCTTCTGTTGATATGGCCGGGCTTGACGAGCGCCTAGCCGGGGTAGAGATCATTATGGCGAGCGACGTAACCAACCCGCTGTGTGGCCCGTCCGGTGCCGCTGCGGTCTATGGGCCCCAGAAGGGGGCTACTGAAGAGCAGGTTCCCCAGCTTGACCAGAACCTGCAAAAACTAGCTGATGCGGTAGAAGAGACCCTCAATGTTTCACGTGGAACATTCGCTGATTCTCCCGGCGCAGGTGCCGCCGGTGGCCTGGGCTTTGCCTGCCTGTCGGTACTCGGGGCCACCATGCGCCCCGGCGTGGAGGTCTGTTTCGAGCTCACCGGCTTCCACCGGGCGCTTGAGCAGGCAGATATCGTCATTACCGGCGAAGGGAAATTTGACGAACAAACCCTGCAGGGCAAGGGCCCGGCAGGTGTGGCAGCAGAAGCCTCCGCCCGCAACCTGCCGGTCATTGCCGTCTGCGGAATCAGCGAACTATCCTCCGACCAGGCCCGCGCCGCCGGGTTCACCTCCGTCTACTCGGTCGTGGGTGACACCCCAGCCACCCTGGCAGAATCCCTAGCCAACCCGCGTCCTTACCTCCACGAACTAGCGGCCACCATCGCCAGCACCCACCTGCACTAGGAAGTTGCGTGCGTATTCTCTACAGCTGTTGCCAAATCTGCAAGGAGGGTGGTCTCATTGAGAACCCACGGCACTGAAAGCGGCGAGGCAGCAGAAAGGGCTAGCCCCTTCTGCTTATCGGTTTCAAACACCGTCGCATCATTCTTAAGGGCGGGTAGCTGGGCAAACAGCTCGTTAGAGCGCACGGCTTCTGCTTCTTCAGCAGAGTTGGCCCACGCCCAAATCACGTCGCACTCAACCTGGTCGAGAACCTCGGAAGAAATGGTCATATAAACGCCCTCGGCTTCACCCTCATGCTCGGTAATATAAGGGGCGTTTGCCATGCCAAGAGAGGTGAAGAACTGGGGGCGAGAATCTTCTGACGTGTAGGCCCCAAAAGTGTTGGCA
This sequence comes from Rothia nasimurium, assembly GCF_014217215.1. GTDB lineage: Bacteria > Actinomycetota > Actinomycetes > Actinomycetales > Micrococcaceae > Rothia > Rothia avistercoris. The sequence continues at coordinate 2,415,668 of NZ_CP056080.1, read as the reverse complement.
GCGGTATCGAAGTAGCCAGCAGTGAAACTCGCCCCGTTCAGAATAGGGTGCCCCGCAACTGCCTCTGCAAGCTTCCCCTCAACTTCTGTGATGAGGGAAGCAGCGTCGTCCTCCCGCTGTAGCATCTTGCCTGCCATCTCAACGCACTGCTGCCAGTTAGTCTCGTAGGCTCCCACTCCCACCGGAGCTGGAACTACAGGGGCGATGCCGGAGAGTTTATCGTAGATTTCCTGGGTCATGTCGCCGTAGGGAGAGAAAATAGCGTCGGGTTCTAGGGCGGCAAGAGCCTCGTAGTTGGGGCCGTCGGTCTCGTCGTAGCGGGTGGGTTCTTCGCCGCCCAGCTCGGTGAGTTTAGCGTCGAACCAGTCGGTGGAGCGGTTGGCGTTCTCGCCCCAGCTCACATAGGGGGTGCCCGCAGGAACTACGCCGAGGGCAAGAAGGGCATCGGGATTTTTCCAGGGCTGAACAACAGCAATTTTTTCAGGAACAGCATCGAAAGTGGTGCTGCCGAAGGCATGTTCAACGGTATAGCTACCCCCGCTAGCCTTTGATGTTGAAGAGGGGGTGTTTGATCCTGTTGAGCATGCAGAAAGGACGCCTGTGAGGGCGGTTGCTGCTGTGAGCTTGAGGAAGGTTGCGCGGGTGAGTGCCATCAGTAAAACTCCATTTTTAGGTTTGCCTAAATCTCTGATTAAGTTACCCTAAAAATTTATATCTTTTGATGACACCCTGTACCCAAACTACTTCTTCTTCCAATACCCCTTGGCATAACCGTGCCCCTTGGGTACGCCCAACTCCCGCCGCGCCCAAATACGCACGGGATGAATAGACCCGGACTCACCCGCCAACCAGGTACACACCGACCCCTCCGGCAGAGGGTAGCCCATCACAGCCTCAGCCAACGCCCCGCGCCGGGCAGAATCCACCCAGACCACCTCAAAATTCTCAGGAGCAGCAATCACCTGCTGCGACGCCTCCCCGGGTACCTCAATCACGGCCACACCCCGGGTGCTCGCGGGCAGGCTCTCGATCCAGCGGGCCATACCGGGCAGGCCGCTTTCGTCCCCGGCTAGCAGGTAAAAGTCGTAGTCCTTGCTGATGGAGTACCCCGACTTCGCCCCCAGAAAATGCGCGCTATCGCCCACGGCAACGGTGCGGGCCCAGGTTGTCCCAGCCCCGTGCTCGTGCAGCATGATGTTGATTTCTAGGGCCCCGGTGCGCTCATCAAAGTTCCTGACCGTGTACTTGGCGGTGGTGGTCGGCTGGCTCCATCGCGCCTTGCCCTTCTCAAAGGACGGTGCGGGCAGTACCTCCCCCTTCTTGCCGGTCACCAGGTAGATGTACTCACCCACCAGCCCCTGGGCCTCAACCCGCTTGCCGTCAGCAGGTTCGGCAACCACCCGCATGACGGTGGGCGTCAGCTGCCCCACCTCGGTCACCCGGTAGTGGGAGTAGCCGCCCCGGTACTTACCCGACTTCATCGGCTGCGGGTAGGACGCTCCCGCCCCGTCGCGGGTGCCCCCGGCAGCTTGGGGGCGGGCTGGGTTCTGCACAGGGGCGGTAGCAGGTGCCGAACCCTGCCCGGCGGCGAGCGCCTTCTCCAGCTGCTCCACCCGCTTGAGCAGCTGCTTCTGCCCCTTCTTCAGGTACTTCACCTCAGCTTTGAGCTCCTTGAGCTGCTCCTTGGCGTCCTTGCCCTTGCTCTTTGTGCTGCCCACCGGCGTCCTTTCTCTGACTACGACCAGCCCCTCTTGATGCTGGCCAGCTCAATCTCTAGTACTTAAGTACTCTAGCTAGAACCCATGCTACCGAGATAAAGTTAAGCCCATCACACCAATGCAGTTGTGACACCAAAGGAGGCACCCATGACAGCTACCTTCACCCCAACCAGCTCCCCACTGGGAAAGGCCGCCTGCTGGCTGATCTGGGGCGGGTTCAGCCTAGCGATTTTCACGCTCATCGCCTGGGCAGGGGCCCTTTTCTTGCAAGGCCCGGCCCTGCACCCCTAGGAGAACCCCATGTCAGACGTCCCCCAACCTCACATCACCGGTTTTCACACCGCCAACCCCCACAGTGCTAAGTCGGCCACCATCCTGACGGCTATCGGCGTCGTCCTCCTCCTGGCTCCCGTAGCGCACCTGCTCGCTGTTCCTCTCGGCCTCCTAGGAGCGCCCGTCGCTAAAGACTGGGTAGAACTCAGCTACGACCCTTTCGGCGCCAATATCCTGCTTGCTATCGTGGCCCTGGCCCCCGGCTACTTCTGCCTCCTCGTAGCCTTACGCCGGGCCCCCTCCCGCTCCCGCCTTATCGCAGCAGCCACCGCCCCCACCCTGGTACTGCTCTATGCCCTCTTTGCCGTCTACTATTACCTCACCAGCATCTAGTCTCACAGCGAAGCGGTGGTCTCCGGGCGCTCGCAGGTGAGATGATAGAAGCTCACCATATTCTTCACCACCGAGGGGGCCGCCTTGTCTGAGAGCCAGTCTGAGTTCGTCCGCACACCACCGCACGACGACACCGCCGAGCAGTCGGTACTGGGCGGCATGATGCTCTCCAAAGACGCCATCGCCGACGTTGTTGAGGTCATCGGCGGCGGCGCTGACTTCTACAAGCCCGCCCACGAGATGATCTATGAGGCCATCATCCACCTCTACGGGCACGGCGAGCCGGCGGACGCCATCACCGTAGCCGACGAGCTGACCAAGCGCGGCGAACTGAACCGCGTGGGCGGGGCAGCCTACCTGCACTCCCTGATTGCGGGCGTCCCCACCGCTGCTAACGCCGGGTTCTACGCCGAAATCGTGGCCGAACGCGCCATGCTGCGCCGCCTGGTTGAGGCTGGTACCAAAATTGTGCAGCTGGGCTACTCCGGCGACGGCGAGGCCGAGGCTCTGGTCAACGCAGCCCAGGCTGAGATTTACGGTGTCTCTGCCAACAACACCAAGGAAGACTACATCCCCCTTTCTGAGGCCATGAACAGCACGGTCGAAGAGATTGAGGCCAACGGCTCCCGCGACGGCGGCATCCACGGCGTGCCCACCGGCTTCATCGAGTTCGACGAGCTCACCGCCGGCCTGCAGGCCGGGCAGATGATCGTGATCGCGGCGCGTCCGGCGATGGGTAAAGCGCTCGCCCTTGATACCCCTATCCCCACCCCCACAGGCTGGACCACCATGGGCAATATCCGCGTGGGCGACACCGTTCTGGGCGCAGACGGGTACCCTACGACCGTCACGAACGCTACCGACGTGATGACCGGGCGTCCCTGCTTCAAGGTCATTTTTGATGACGGAACCGAGATTATCGCGGACGCCGAGCACCAGTGGCTCACCGAAACCCGCGCGTCCCGTCGAGCACGCTCGTCAGCTCTGGCAGGTTCAGGTGGGGGGCGTGTGCGGACGTCTGTGGGCGCGCAGGTGCGCACCACCGCTGAGATTCGTGAGACGGTTCGCTGCGTGACGGCTGACCGTCGAGCCAACCACTCCATTGCTAACACCCGTCCGCTCCAGCTACCCGAAGCTGACCTGCTGGTCGCCCCCTATACTCTGGGAATTTGGTTGGGTGATGACTCAACAGCCTTGGCTCCGAGTGCTGAGAGCCTGTGCACTCTGGGCGTTCTGAATAATAAGCACATTCCTATGCGGTATCTACGGGCCTCTGAAGCGCAGCGCCGAGCTTTGTTGGCAGGGCTGCTCGATAGCGACGGCACCGTTACAAACACCGGGTGTATTCAGTTCACGGTTACGAACCGCCAGCTGGCATACGATACCCAGGAGCTGGCGCTTTCTTTGGGGTACCGCACGGGTATGGCAACGAAAAAGGTCAAGGGCAGTAGCGAGGCTACGTCGACGGCCTACAAGCTGACCTTCTCTTCCTCTGATTCTGTTTTTGCTCTGTCTCGCAAGAATCAGATGCACCGTGACCGCAATGCCCGTCCGACCGCTAAGCAGAGCTCTCGCTACATTGTTGCTGTGGAGCCTGTTGATTCTGTACCAGTGCGCTGTATTGAGGTAGATAATGAGCAGCATCTTTTCTTAGCTTCTCGCGCTTTTGTGCCCACCCATAATTCTACGTTTGCCCTAGACATAGCCAGGTCTGCTGCCATTAAGCACGGTATGACCACGGTGTTCTTCTCCCTGGAAATGGGTCGCAACGAAATTGCGATGAAGATTCTGTCGGCTGAGGCTGGCATTAATCTGTCTGATTTGCGTAAGGGCAAGCTGGACGATGACCAGTGGGCCAAGATTGCTACCGCCATGGGCAAGATGGACTCCGCTCCGCTCTTTATCGACGATTCACCCAACATGACCCTGATGGAGATTCGCGCTAAGGCCCGCCGCCTGAAGCAGAAGAATAACCTCAAACTGATTGTTCTGGACTACCTGCAGCTGATGAGCTCGGGCAAGAAGGTTGAGTCGCGCCAGCAGGAAGTTTCGGAGTTCTCGCGTGCCCTCAAGCTGATGGCTAAGGAGCTTGAGGTGCCCCTGATTGCCCTCTCGCAGCTGAACCGTGGCTCTGAGCAGCGTACCGACAAGAAGCCGCAGGTATCGGACCTTCGCGAGTCGGGCTGTCTGACTGCCGATACTCGTGTGCTTCGTTCTGATACGGGAGCTGAAACAACGATGGGTGAGCTTTTTGAGCAGGGCGCTCAGGACGTCCCGGTATGGTCCCTGGGGGACGATATGCGTTTTGTGGAGCGGCACCTGACCCACGTCTTTTCTACGGGCGTGAAACCTGTGTATCGTCTAACGCTAGCTTCGGGTAAGACCCTGCGCGCTACCGCTAATCACCCCTTCTTTACGTACACAGGTTGGAAGGGGCTGGGTGAGCTTGCTGTGGGCGATCGTTTGGGCGTACCCCGCCACGTTAACGGGCCGTCTGCCCGGACGCACTGGAGCGACGAGCAGGTCATTTTGCTGGCTCACATGATTGGTGATGGATCTGTCTTAGCTCGACAGCCAATTCGTTATGCATCTATTGATGAAGAGAACCTCTCTATAGTTGCTGAATCTGCATACAAGCAATTCGGAATTGAAAGCGTCAGGGATACCCACGAAGCGGCGCGTTGCACTTCTTTGCGACTGCGCTCGCCGGAGAAGCTAACCCACGGTAAGCGGAACCCGCTCGCTGCGTGGCTCGATGATTTAGGTCTTTTCGATAAGCGGTCGTGGGAAAAATTTATTCCAGATCAGGTTTTTGCCCTGCCTAAACAGCAGATTGCTCTCTTTATCAGACATCTATGGGCAACTGATGGCTCTGTTACTGTAAATAAGAACGGGCGTTCAGGACGTATTTACTACGCCTCAACTTCTCGTGTCATGCTAGACCAGCTGTCTCTTCTGCTTTTGCGGTTTGGTATTAACTCTCGTGTTCGCGGTACCACCATTAAGGGCGAGTACCGTCAGGGGTATAGTCTCGATATCTCCGGACGCGATGAACAGCTTCGCTTCTTGCGTGAAATCTCTGTTTACGGGGAACGCGCTAAGAGTTGCGAGAAACTGCTTGTGGCAATTACTGCTGAAGGCGTTCGCTCTAACACCAACGTTGATACTGCTCCGGTGCAGGTGTGGGATGATGTTAAGAAAATCCTGTCTGAGAAGGGAATGACGCATCGTGAATTCCAAGCTGCCATGGGTTCAAAGTATTGTGGTTCGGCCTACTACAAAAGCGCACCGTCCCGCTCTCGTTTAGCAAAGGTAGCTAGCATCCTTGATGCCGCTGAGCTCGATATGCTTGCGGTCAATGACCTTTTCTGGGACACCGTCACCTCTATCGAGTACGAGGGGGAAGAAGAGGTCTTCGACGCTACTGTGTTAGGGAACCACAATTTCATCGCCAACGGCATCACTGTCCATAACTCGATTGAGCAGGACGCTGACATGGTCATTCTCTTGCACCGCGAGGACTACTACGAGAAAGAATCAACCCGCGCAGGCGAGGCGGACGTCATCGTCGCTAAGCACCGTAACGGCCCCACCAAGACCATCGCGGTCGCCTTCCAGGGCCACTACTCGCGCTTTGCCAACATGGTGCACGATTCTTACACCGGCACCGAGACCTTCTAACCGCAGCCTAAAAACAAGCCCCCCAGGAGTCGGCCCTCTCGTTAGAAGAGGCCGTCAAACAGCGACAGCTGCTCCTGGGGGCTCTTCTTTTTCGACTCGGGCCGGGTCTTACGGGAGCGAGAATTTCCCTCAAGGTAGCTTCGAACGGCAGGTGCGGTGCGTTCAACCAGTTCATCGGTGCTGAGCGCGGCAAGGTGGGGGAGCCCCAGAAGGTAGCGTCCTACCGCTACCCCTAACAGGTGGGCGCTGAGGAGCTCTGCGGACGCCTCATCCAGGCTAGGCTTCAGCGGGTCGGCACAGCTTTGGGTAAGGTGCCGCGCTAGAGCTTCCTTGATGGCGGGTACCCCCGTGGCTGACGCAAGAGCCGAACGAACTAGACCTATAAGCAACGGCCCTGTCTCGGGTGATTCCCACAGGCGCAGGTAGGTCGCGACAAGATCGGTAGCCCGGTCGCCACTGCTGGGTGTTGTGGCCTGCTGGGTTGAAAGCTCCATCACCTCGTTGAGTAGGGCGGTAAAGAGCACTTCTTTTGATCCAAAGAAATGTCGAATGAGGGCGGGGTCAACCTGGGCCTGCGCGGCGATAGCTCGAACAGAAGTACCCTCGAACCCGTGTTCAGCAAAGAGGGCGGTAGCTGCCCGCAAAATGTCGTCACGGGAGCGGGTGCCGCCGCTGCGTCGTCCGCGGGGGGAGCCGGAAGTAGTAGAGTGCTGAGCTGCCATACGCCCAGTCTACCCAAAATTCCCCACCTGTAGATAAAATTCATCAAGTGTAGAATAATATCCCCACCTGTTGAATTATGTAGGGTGAACTAAAAGACCCGTTCGCAAACCCCGATAACTCATCACCTGAAAGAGCCCCATGAACTTCTCTACCCTGCATGAAACCCTGGTTGCGGCGTCCAATCCCGCCAACGCCGCCCCCATGGCTGCCTACATGCGCAATCAATTCCCCTTCCTGGGAATTAAAACCCCGCAGCGCCGGGAACTCATCAAACTCCTGCTGGCAGAGGCCCGGGTAGAAGCTAAGACTCAGGGCATAGACCGCAGCTTCGTTGAGGCCTGCTGGCAGGCCCCGGAACGGGAATTCCAGTACGCCGCGCTCGACTATCTACACGCCCTGCGCCGCTACCTCGAACCTGAAGACATCGACTGGTTGCGGGGTCTCATCGAAGAGAAAAGCTGGTGGGACACCGTTGACCGCCTCGACACCATGGTCGGCGAGATCCTCTGGCGCAACCCCAACGACGACCTCATTCTTGCCTGGGCGCAGGACGCCAACATGTGGGTCCGTCGCGTCGCCATTGACCATCAGCGCCCCCGCAAGGCCGCTACCGATACCGTCCTGCTCGAAAAAATCATCACCCTAAACTTTGGCTCTAGGGAGTTCTTTATCAATAAGGCCATCGGATGGTCCTTGCGTGAATACTCCAAGACCGATCCCGCCTGGGTCGCAGACTTCATCGCCCGCTACGGCACCCGCATGGCCCCTTTGAGCGTGCGTGAAGGTTCTAAGCGTTTGGGATAGTTCTACCCAGTGTTCCACCCCGGCGGTACCCTGGTGTTATGACTTCCTCAGCTTCCTCACCCCGCGCGTCCGCCGCTCCCGATGCCGGTCTGCTGGCCGGTAAGACCATTGCTGTGACGGCCTCCCGTCGTATTCAGGAGCAGGTTGCTGCTTTCGAGCGGCAGGGGGCGCGTGTACTGGTGGCCCCCACCGTCCGTATCGTGCCGGTAGCAGACGATACCGAGCTGCACGCGGCCACCGACCACATCATTGCTAACCACCCCGACGTCCTGCTGGTCACTACCGGTTACGGCCTGAATGGCTGGTTTGATTCTGCCCGTGAGCGCGGCCTTGAGGAGCAGCTGCGGCAGGCTCTTGCGGGGGCTACGATTTTGGTGCGTGGCGCTAAGGGCCGGGGTGCGGTGCGTGGTTTGGGGTTTGAGGACGCTGGTATGGCGGTGCAGGAGCGTACGTCGGCTTTGGTGGATTTGGCGCTTGAGCGTGGTGTGGCTGGGTTGCATGTGGTGGTGCAGCAGCACGGGTCGCCGGATGCCGCCGAGGAACGGCGTTTGGTGGATGCGGGGGCGCGGGTGACGGCTGTGGTGCCGCATCGGTGGGAGGCTCCTGAGCGTCCTGAGTTGGTGGATGAGTTGATTGATGCCCTGGTGAGCGCTGAGCTGGATGCGGTGACGTTTACTGCTGCTCCTGCGGTGTCTGCCCTGTTTAAGGTGGCGTCGGCTCGCGGGGTGTTGCCGCAGGTGGTTGAGGCTTTTAAAGCGGGGACTATTGCTGCTGCTGTGGGGCCGGTGACGGCTGAGCCTCTTGAAGAGGTAGGTATTGTGCCTGTGGCTCCTGAGCGTTTCCGTCTGGGGGCGCTGGTGAAGGAGCTGACCGCGGCCCTTGCTGCCAGCAGGTAGACGACGAGAGGGGACTGGTGACTGTGTTTGAGCCGCCGCAGGGGTGGGGGCCTGCCCTGATTGAGTATCTGGGTATTGAGCCCTGGCGTATTCCGATTGTGATGCTCTCTGCCCTGGGTATCTACCTGACCTTTTTGGTGCTGGTGCGTATCTTTGGGGTGCGGGTGCTGAGCGGCTGGAACGGTTTTGATGCGGTCATCATCATTATGTTTGGCGCGGTGGCTGGCCGCGTGATTATTGGGCACCCGCCGACGCTGGCGTCTGGCATGGTGGGGCTGGGCACGCTCATGCTGCTGGAGAGTATTTTTGGTGCGGTGCAGTCGGTGACCGGCATCCGGCACATCAATCACAAGCCCCGGGTGATTATGGCTCATGGCAAGTTCGTGGTGCGCCATTTGAAGCGCTCGCATTTGGCGCCGGCTGAGGTGTATGCGGCCCTGCGGAAGGCCGGGGTATCGCAGCTGAGTCAGGTGCAGTGCGTGGTGCTGGAGGCTACCGGCCAGCTGTCGATTGTGCGTGAGGGCGTGGAGATCGATCCGCAGCTGCTGCGCGGGGTAGTGGGTGCCGATAAGGTGTTGAAGAGGCGGTCAGGACGCCCGAGGTAGAGCTAGCTCTACCTGGCAGCTGGGGTGCGGGTCGAGTAAGAGTAGAGACCGCCCCACTGTGTGCGGGCGGTAGCCGCGAAAGAATAGAAGCATGACAAGCACCGATTACACCCTGCACGACGCTGCACCTGCCGCGCCCGCGGCAGGGAGCCAAGCACCGGCGTCCTTTGATACTGACCCTGCTGACCAGCCCAAGCCCGTCAAGAGCCTGTGGCGCCGTATGGCTAACCCCTTCTATATTTTCACTGCTGGCCCCTGGATCGCGTTTGCCGTGCTGGTAGCCCAGGGTATCATTGCCTCCCTGGTGACCGGCCTGACCGCTTCCATTATCGGTATTGCGGTTCTACCCTTTGCTGCTATCGGGTTTGCGGTCTATGAGCGCTGGCGCCTGGCCAAGACCGGCCACGGAGTGATTGCCAACGGCCACGTTGACTACCCCAACGCCAGCTTCTGGGAGGGAGTCCTCTTCCGCCTCAAAGAGATTGCTACCTGGCGCGAAGTTGGCTCCCTGGCCCTGACCACCCTTTGGGGCTGGATCGCCGGTGCCGTGCTCTTCCTCCAGATTATGGCACTTGGCAGTGCAGGGGCTCTTGCCTACTATCTGGGTAATGGCAATAGGCTCTACCTCGACTGGCAGCATCTGTCCCTCTACTCCCAGGGGGAGCTGGACTACTACATCAACCAGGGTTTTCTCCCCTCAGCCGGCCAGATGGTTGAGGTTACTTCCCAGTACTGGTGGGTCCCCCTGGCAGCTATCCCCGTCCTGCTCATCATCTTTGCCTACGTCAACGGCCTGCTGGCCGCCACCGGTGCTAGCCTCTCCAAGCTGATCCTGTCCTCCCGCCCCGAAGAACAGGAACGCGAACTGGCCCGCCTGACCGCCTCCCGCGCTACCATCGTCGACGCCTTTGAGGGCGAACGCCGCCGTATCGAACGCAACCTGCACGACGGCGTCCAGCAGGAACTGGTCAACCTCAACCTGCGCCTTGGCCTAGCCGAAATGGAAGCGAAGAACCTGGCTGCCGACACCCAGGACGCCCGCGCCGCAGCCCTGCTCAACCACGTCACCGAGGCCCGCACCCAGCTTTCCCACGCCCAGCAGACCCTGCGCGACACCGTCCGCGGCATCTACCCGGCAGTGCTCGAAGACCACGGCCTCAAAGCCGCCCTGGAAGAACTGGTGCGCCACAGCGTCCTGCCGGTCCACCTGACCTACGACGCCCCCGCCCGCCTGCCGCGCGACATCGAGCGCACTGCCTACTACACCGTCAACGAGGCTCTGACCAACACCCTCAAGCACGCCCAGGCCCAGTTCGTCTCACTGTCAGCGTTTGTCGCTGGTGAGTCCCTGGTGGTCACGGCCGAGGACAACGGCATCGGCGGCGCTGACCCCGCCCGCGGCACCGGCCTCGCCGGCCTGGTAGAACGCGCAGCCGCCCTGGGTGGCACGGTGCAGGTGGATTCCCCTGCCGGTGGCCCCACCCGCCTGACCCTGGCCCTGCCCCTACCCAAGGGGTCAACAACCCTGTAGCGTTTCACGTGAAACGTTGTCACGAAAGGTGCCCCATGCGCATTATCCTCGCCGAAGATTCCGCCCTGCTCCGCCAGGGGCTGACGATGGTGCTAGGAGCGCTGGGGCACTCCGTGCTTGCAGAAGCAGAGGACGCCCCCACCCTGCTCACCGCCGTTGAGGCAGCAATGGCGGGAGAGGGGGTCGACGCCGTTATCACCGATGTGCGTATGCCTCCCACCCATACCTCCGACGGCCTCAAAGCCGCCCTACAGCTGCGCGAGACCTACCCCGGCCTGCCCATCGTGGTGCTCTCCCAGTACATCACCACCGCCTACGCCCGCGAACTTTTTGCCCGCTCTGCGGCGGGGCTGGGCTACCTGCTCAAAGACAGGGTGGGGGACGTCGAAGAATTCGCCCGTGCCCTTGAAACCGTGGTGGCAGGTGGCACCGTCATCGACCCGGACGTCGTCCAGCACCTTCTCGGCGGCACCTCTAGCGGGCAGATACCCGGCACCCCGGCTGGTGCTTCCGGCGCGTCCGCCCCCACCCCCTCTCCCTACCCCGAGGCAGGGGGCAACGGGGGAGCGTCCGCCCGCCAGTCCGGCCAGGCAGTGCACCCTGCCGGGGGCAAGCTGGCTAGGCTTTCCCCGCGTGAGCTAGAAATTCTGCGGCTCATGGCCCAGGGGCGGTCAAACGCAGAGATCGAAGCTGAACTCTTCATATCCCCGGCAACCGTCGCCAAGCACGTAGGCAATATCTTCGACAAGCTCGACCTGCCCGCCGATACCGGCAACCGCCGCGTCCGCGCGGTCTTGGCCTTTCTAGAGGGGTAGTTGCTCTTACTAAAGGTGTGGCAGGCTCGCAGCGAGTGCGAGCCTGCTACACCTTCCTTTGCCCTATTTCTGAATCATGGCCTGCGCCAGCACCTCAAGGCCGCGGTGGGCCTGTTCCGTGCTGGGGGAGAGGTTAGAGATCATCAGCTCGTCGGCCTGCACTGAATTAGCGAAGCGGGTGAGGTAGTCACCTACCTGCTCCGAAGTGCCTACCGCGGTGTAGCGCAGCATGTCCAGGATCTGCTGGCCCTGGGGTGATGCGACTAGCATATCCAGCTCATCGTCGCTCAGGTCGCGGTCATCTAGGCGCATCATGGACTTCACCCGCTGCCGGTGCGCAATTACCTGCTGGGCGCGGGCGTCCTCTTCTGTATCGGCGGCAATCACGTTAGCCGCAGCAATCACGTAGGGCTGCTCTAGCTGCTCTGAGGGGGTGAAGCGCTCGCGGTAGACCGCTATGGCCTGTTCCAGGTGAGTGGGGGCGAAGTGGGAGGCAAAGGCATAGGGCAGACCCAGGGCACCAGCGAGGGAAGCGCCGAAGAGGGATGAGCCCAGAATGTAGAGGGGCACATTGGTCCCTGCCCCCGGGGTGGCATGGACGCCGGGCACACGGGTGTCCCCGCTCAGATAGCTTGCGAGTTCCTGGACGTCCTGGGGGAAGTTGTCTGCGTCCTGCGGGTCTCGGCGCAGGGCGGCGAGGGTGCGCATGTCGGTGCCGGGAGCCCGACCCAGGCCCAGGTCGATGCGGTCGGGGTACATTTCGGCCAGGGTGCCGAACTGTTCTGCCACGGTAAGAGGGGAGTGGTTGGGCAGCATGACACCGCCAGCTCCCAGACGAATGGTTGAGGTCTGTGCACCAACGTGGGCAATCAGCACTGCCGGGGCAGCTGAGGCAATGCGCTGCATGTTGTGGTGTTCTGCGTACCAGATGCGTTCGTAGCCGAGCTTCTCTGCGTGCTGAGCTAGCGCTACAGAGCGTTTGAAGCTGTCTGCGGGGCGTTCACCCGGGAAAATGAGGGCAAAGTCGAGCAGGGATAGGGCTGGCATGGTGAATGTCCTTCTCTATATAGGGGTTGTGTATGCCTGGCATAACGGGTTAGAGGGGCGCAGTATTCCTAGAAAGGGGGTAGAGAAGGGCAGTTTGGGGGAGTTTTGAAGGTTTTTCAAAGAATTTTAGGTGTAGTGGGTCATAGATGTGGGCCATAGACCTGCCTCACTAGATGTCTTTGACTAGGTGAAACACTCTCGACCAAGGTGGTTTTTGGGGCTAAAAAGGGGTGTGTGGAGGCCCGTGGGTGGTTTTTGGGGTCATTTTCGACTTGCGAAGTGTTTTGAACCTGCGTAGAGTATTACGAGTCGCCACGGCACAGGGGAAACCCGCCAAGCGACAAAACACCTAGTCACATAGCGAATTCAGGCCCCGGCCGGAACTGAGAAATCCCAGCTCGAACGAGTGAGATTTTGAAGTAATAATCCAGCTACAAGCCACTGTGAGACGCAACACGGAACGCCGAGTTGACGCACAGGAAAGAAGCGCGATAGACTAGAAGAGTTGCCCAAGCGGGTAACACAAAAAACTGAGAATGACCGATACGAAACACCGGCCAATATGTGGCTAGGGTTGAGAATGCGGTTTGTTGCTTGAAAACTCAATAGCGTACCAATGTTATAAATAACATTCTTATCGTCCATCATCACAATACCAAGACCACAACGGTCCTGGAGTGATTATGGTCTTGAACTGATACCAAATATTTATATAACAATGTGAGAAACCAACGGTTTCTTGCAGAATTTGATAATCATATGGTTTCAGATTCGTCAGCTTGAACCGCACCACCCCGTGGTGAATGGTTCGCTAACAATCAGAGACCAGGATCATCAACTACTTCATTTTTTCAACGGAGAGTTTGATTCTGGCTCAGGACGAACGCTGGCGGCGTGCTTAACACATGCAAGTCGAACGATGAAGCCCAGCTTGCTGGGTGGATTAGTGGCGAACGGGTGAGTAATACGTGAGTAACCTGCCTTTAACTCTGGGATAAGCCTTGGAAACGAGGTCTAATACCGGATACGACCAGTTCCCGCATGGGATGCTGGTGGAAAGGGATATGTACTGGTTTTAGATGGGCTCACGGCCTATCAGCTTGTTGGTGAGGTAACGGCTCACCAAGGCGACGACGGGTAGCCGGCCTGAGAGGGTGACCGGCCACACTGGGACTGAGACACGGCCCAGACTCCTACGGGAGGCAGCAGTGGGGAATATTGCACAATGGGCGCAAGCCTGATGCAGCGACGCCGCGTGAGGGATGACGGCCTTCGGGTTGTAAACCTCTTTCAGCAGGGAAGAAGCGAAAGTGACGGTACCTGCAGAAGAAGCGCCGGCTAACTACGTGCCAGCAGCCGCGGTAATACGTAGGGCGCGAGCGTTGTCCGGAATTATTGGGCGTAAAGAGCTTGTAGGCGGTTTGTCGCGTCTGCTGTGAAAGCCCGGGGCTTAACTCCGGGTTTGCAGTGGGTACGGGCTAACTAGAGTGCAGTAGGGGAGACTGGAATTCCTGGTGTAGCGGTGAAATGCGCAGATATCAGGAGGAACACCAATGGCGAAGGCAGGTCTCTGGGCTGTAACTGACGCTGAGAAGCGAAAGCATGGGGAGCAAACAGGATTAGATACCCTGGTAGTCCATGCCGTAAACGTTGGGCACTAGGTGTGGGGGACATTCCACGTTTTCCGCGCCGTAGCTAACGCATTAAGTGCCCCGCCTGGGGAGTACGGCCGCAAGGCTAAAACTCAAAGAAATTGACGGGGGCCCGCACAAGCGGCGGAGCATGCGGATTAATTCGATGCAACGCGAAGAACCTTACCAAGGCTTGACATATACCGGACCGCTCTAGAGATAGAGTTTCCCTTCGGGGCTGGTATACAGGTGGTGCATGGTTGTCGTCAGCTCGTGTCGTGAGATGTTGGGTTAAGTCCCGCAACGAGCGCAACCCTCGTTCTATGTTGCCAGCACGTAATGGTGGGGACTCATAGGAGACTGCCGGGGTCAACTCGGAGGAAGGTGGGGATGACGTCAAATCATCATGCCCCTTATGTCTTGGGCTTCACGCATGCTACAATGGCCGGTACAAAGGGTTGCGATACTGTGAGGTTGAGCTAATCCCAAAAAGCCGGTCTCAGTTCGGATTGGGGTCTGCAACTCGACCCCATGAAGTCGGAGTCGCTAGTAATCGCAGATCAGCAACGCTGCGGTGAATACGTTCCCGGGCCTTGTACACACCGCCCGTCAAGTCACGAAAGTTGGTAACACCCGAAGCCGATGGCCTAACCCCTTGTGGGAGGGAGTCGTCGAAGGTGGGATTGGCGATTGGGACTAAGTCGTAACAAGGTAGCCGTACCGGAAGGTGCGGCTGGATCACCTCCTTTCTAAGGAGCTTCAACATATTGGTTGAGCCACGCTGAACGCGAGTGTCGTTTGGGTGGTTTGCTCATGGGTGGAATGTTAGTTCAGGTACCTTCCTTGTGGTTGGTGCTGATAAGGATTGTGTAATGTTGGTGCGCTTTTGGGTTTTGAGGTAACAAGCCTTTGTGGTTTGTTGCTCTCAGGTTCCCGGCATGAGAGTAGTGGTCAGACGGTTGTGTGTGGTTGCCTCGAGTGGTATCGGGTTGTTGTTTGAGAACTGTATAGTGGACGCGAGCATCTTCGAATGTAATGAAGATTTCTCAATCTCTAATGATTGGGTTTCTTTGATACTTTTGATTTTGTACTTAGTTAGTCAAGGTTAATATCTTTGATTTTATCTGTGTGTAAGTTATTAAGGGCACACGGTGGATGCCTTGGCACTAGAAGCCGATGAAGGACGTGTGAATCTGCGAAAAGCCTGGGGGAGCCGATAACAGGGCCTTGATCCCAGGATGTCCGAATGGGGAAACCCAGCAAGCCATCATGGTTTGTTACCACCAGTTGAATGTATAGGCTGGTTGGAGGGAACGAGGGGAAGTGAAACATCTCAGTACCCTCAGGAAGAGAAAATAAGAATGATTCTGTGAGTAGTGGCGAGCGAAAGCGGAAGAGACTAAACCTGTGGTGTGTGATACCGGTTGAGGGTTGCATCATGGGGGTTGTGGGAGTACGCATAACAGTTTCAACCGGCTGTTGACGTGATGTTCTAGCATGTAGGTGAACGCCTTGGGATGGGCGACCGGAGAGGGTGAGAGTCCTGTAATCGTAATGTGTTAGACCGCGTGTGTGCCACCCGAGTAGCACGGGGCTCGTGGAATCTCGTGTGAATCTGCCAGGACCACCTGGTAAGTCTAAATACTTTCTAGTGACCGATAGTGAATCAGTACCGTGAGGGAATGGTGAAAAGTACCCCGGGAGGGGAGTGAAATAGTACCTGAAACCGTGTGCTTACAAGCCGTTGGAGCCTTTTGGGGTGACAGCGTGCCTTTTGAAGAATGAGCCTGCGAGTTAGTGTTCTGTCGCGAGGTTAACCCGTGTGGGGAAGCCGTAGCGAAAGCGAGTCTGAATAGGGCGTGTGAGTGGCAGGATCTAGACCCGAAGCGGAGTGATCTATCCATGGCCAGGTTGAAGCGACGGTAAGACGTCGTGGAGGACCGAACCCACTTCAGTTGAAAATGGAGGGGATGAGCTGTGGATAGGGGTGAAAGGCCAATCAAACTCTGTGATAGCTGGTTCTCCCCGAAATGCATTTAGGTGCAGCGTTACGTGTTTCTTGCCGGAGGTAGAGCTACTGGATGGCCGATGGGCCCCACAGGGTTACTGACGTCAGCTAAACTCCGAATGCCGGTAAGTGAGAGCGTAGCAGTGAGACAGTGGGGGATAAGCTTCATTGTCGAGAGGGAAACAGCCCAGACCATCAACTAAGGTCCCTAAGCGTGTACTAAGTGGGAAAGGATGTGGAGTTGCTTAGACAACCAGGAGGTTGGCTTAGAAGCAGCCACCCTTGAAAGAGTGCGTAATAGCTCACTGGTCAAGTGATTCTGCGCCGATAATGTAGCGGGGCTCAAGTACACCACCGAAGTTATGGCAATCAAGCCTTGTGCTTGGTTGGGTAGGGGAGCGTCGTGTATCCAGTGAAGCTGCGGTGTAAACCAGTGGTGGAGGGTACGCGAGTGAGAATGCAGGCATGAGTAGCGAATCACGGGTGAGAAACCCGTGCGCCGGATGATCAAGGGTTCCAGGGTCAAGCTAATCTGCCCTGGGTTAGTCGGGGCCTAAGGCGAGGCCGACAGGCGTAGTCGATGGATAACGGGTTGATATTCCCGTACCGGCGAAAAACCGCCCATACTGATATTTTGATGCTAACTGTGAGAAGCTGTTTGTAACCCTGCCACGTGTGGTGGGGAGCTTATGGTGGACTGCAGGACCCGATTTTTGGAGGTAAACGTATTAACAGGTGTGACGCAGGAAGGTAGCCAAGCCACGCGATGGTTGTCGTGGTCTAAGCGTGTAGGGTATCCGGTTGTTAAATGCGCCGGTGTTGGCCTGAGACGTGATGGGACCCCGTTATTGGGGGATTTGGTGATCCTATGCTGCCGAGAAAAGCATCGACGTGAGGTTTTAGCCGCCCGTACCCGAAACCGACACAGGTGATCAGGTAGAGAATACTAAGGCGATCGAGAGAATCATGGTTAAGGAACTCGGCAAAATGTCCCCGTAACTTCGGGAGAAGGGGAGCCTTGAGCGTGACCGGTCCGTGCGGCCGTGAGCGTGTATGGGTCGCAGAGAATTGGGGGAAGCGACTGTTTATTAAAAACACAGGTCCGTGCGAAGTCGTAAGACGATGTATACGGACTGACTCCTGCCCGGTGCTGGAAGGTTAAGAGGATTGGTTAGCCCCTTTGTGGGCGAAGCTGAGAATTTAAGCCCCAGTAAACGGCGGTGGTAACTATAACCATCCTAAGGTAGCGAAATTCCTTGTCGGGTAAGTTCCGACCTGCACGAATGGAGTAACGACTTCCCTACTGTCTCAACCATGAACTCGGCGAAATTGCAGTACGAGTAAAGATGCTCGTTTCGCGCAGCAGGACGGAAAGACCCCGTGACCTTTACTATAGTTTGGTATTGGTGTTCGGTGTGGCTTGTGTAGGATAGGTGGGAGACTGTGAAGCATGGACGCTAGTTCGTGTGGAGTCGTTGTTGAAATACCACTCTGGTCGCTCTGGATGTCTAACTTCGGCCCGTGATCCGGGTCAGGGACAGTGCCTGATGGGTAGTTTAACTGGGGCGGTTGCCTCCCAAAAAGTAACGGAGGCGCCCAAAGGTTCCCTCAGCCTGGTTGGCAATCAGGTGTTGAGTGTAAGTGCACAAGGGAGCTTGACTGTGAGACTGGCAGGTCGAGCAGGGACGAAAGTCGGGACTAGTGATCCGGCGGTACGTTGTGGAACGGCCGTCGCTCAACGGATAAAAGGTACCTCGGGGATAACAGGCTGATCTTGCCCAAGAGTCCATATCGACGGCATGGTTTGGCACCTCGATGTCGGCTCGTCGCATCCTGGGGCTGGAGTTGGTCCCAAGGGTTGGGCTGTTCGCCCATTAAAGCGGTACGCGAGCTGGGTTTAGAACGTCGTGAGACAGTTCGGTCCCTATCCGCTGCGCGCGTTGGAAATTTGAGAAAGGCTGTCCTTAGTACGAGAGGACCGGGACGGACGAACCTCTGGTATGTCAGTTGTACCGCCAGGTGCATGGCTGATTGGCTACGTTCGGGAGGGATAACCGCTGAAAGCATCTAAGCGGGAAGCCTGTTTCGAGATGAGATTTCCTGGCAGCGTTTGCTGTGTGAGGATCCCTATAGATGATGGGGTTGATAGGCCAGGTATGGACGCGGGGAATGCCCGTGGAGTTGACTGGTACTAATAGTCCGAAGGCTTACACTTTATGACTGAGTTTTGTTTTTGTTTGCGTCCACTGTATGGTTTTGAGATAACAACCCTTGGGTTGAATCAGCGAGGGGTTCTAGAGCTAACGCTCTAGAACCCCTCGCTTTTTTGTACCCAAAAACTACTCTTTACAAAAATAGAACAAATATTTTATATACTGTGCGGTTAAAAATACCCCTCAGCTCAGCCTGTAGAATCAGAGTATGACACTCACCGAGCAAGAAGCACACACCTGGTTCAGAGCCGCCGGGGCTCCGCTGGTTATCCCTGCGCGAGAGCGTGCGCGATGGACTCTCGCCCGTTCTGCCCCGCTTTCTGCCTGGCTTATAGTTTCTTCCTTCACCTATCTTACTTTGCTGTGGGGCCTAGCCCAGCTTGCTGTGGAGGCGCAGGACGGAGGGGTGCCGGTAGACGTGCCAGACAGCGTCCTGACACCCATCTTCATTGCCCTAGCCCTCGTGCCGCCCCTTCTGCTTCTGGTTGTACCCTGGGCCGTATCGCGCTTACTAGCGCCCCTGCCCTTCTGGCCCCAAACCCTGATTGGTGCGCTGCTTCTGCCCCTAGCGGCTTTCTCCATGCTGCCGCAGACTGCCCGCTGGATGGGGCTGGCAGATGTTGCTGACGCCTTTGCTGCCGGTGATGTGCTCTGGATCTTGGGGGCTACGCTCCTAGCTGTTTACCTGGGCTTGGATTCCCTGTGCTACTGGGCGCTTCGGCAGGTTGTGAAGGAGCTAGCTGCCCTTTCAAGCATGTTGGTCAAGGTGCTGCCGGTGCTCATGATTGCCGTGCTCTTCTTTTTTGTGAACGGTGATATCTGGCGTGTGGCGGCGGCTTTGAGTATGCAGCGTACTTTGCAGGTGGTGGCTATCCTGACGGTGTTGAGTTTGCTGGTTGTTTCGTCGACAGTAACCGAGAAGACCCGCCGGCTGCTGGGTGCCCGTAAAGGGGATAAGGTGGAGGAGGAGTTTACGGACGCCGAATACGCGGGTGCTGCTCTACAGGCTGGGGACTGGTGGCGTCAGGAGCTTGAAAATTTGCCCGCTGCGGGCTTGGGCCGCCCGGCTAATTTTAGGTGGGGTGAGTGGAATAACCTGGTGCTTCTCCCGATTGTGGTGCAGATGATTCAGGCTGTACTTTTTGCCGGGGTCGTTTTTCTGTTTTTTGTTTGGTTTGGCACGATCGCTATCCCTGATGCCACCATTACGAGCTGGCTGGGTTTTGAGGCCTCTAAGGTGACCCTCTTGGGTGTGCAGTTCCCGTTTACAGACGTTCTGGTGAAGGTGTCGATGGTGCTGGGGGCTTTTGCTGCCCTTAACTTTGCTGCTCAGACTAGTACGGATTCCCGCTACGCGGAGGAGTTCTTGGAGCCTGCCATCGGCCAGGTGCGGTGCACGGTGATGGTGCGAAATATCTACCGGGCTCGTCACAGCAGTAGAAGGTGTTGACCTTTTCTCTGGAGGTTTGTCAGAATGGGCTCTACGAGGAGGCTTGTCGATTAGCTTTCTCCTAGATACAGAAAGTCAACAATGACCGTATAATTTTTTGCCTTCAGGCTCGACGCCATCTTATCAACTCGCTTGTAGAGATAAGCGGGAGGGTAAGTGTGCCATGGCGCAGGCCTTTCTAAAGAGACACAGCATGATTCTTTAAAGCCGCCATATGCGGTGGCTTGTTGTCTTGAAGGTAAAAATGAAAACTTTAATTTCTCTTTCGCGTTTTTCCGTTGTTACTTTTTCTCGGTTTTATACTGTAAACCCTTTGCATGCCTGGATAGTAATAATCTCTTTAGTGCTATCTCCAGCACTAGGGGTAGTAGTTTCTGCCATACCCGGAGTGGCCCTTATCTGGGTTCTCGATGGTTTTGAACCTGTCTCTTTGGTTTTGCTGATTGTGGGCTACAGCCTGCTCTGGCTTTTATCCCGAGGGCTTACCTACTTGGTTTATCCGCTCTATGGAGCTCTCGAGCAGGCTGCTCAAACTAAGATAGCTCTGGAGGCATTGAATCATACCTATTGTTCTTCACGTCCGGCTCGTGCGCGGCAGGATGATGGAGAACTGGCCTACGCTTGCTCTCAAAAACTTTGGAGTGCTCAGCAACTATGTGGCCTATTGGCGGGAAGTCACTATTTTTGGGCTACATGGTCAGACACGTCGCAACTATCAGAAAAGCCGTATTGCGGTAGAAAAAGCCGGGGTGCAGTCCTACCGAGCTACGCGTAACCTATATTTGGGGCAGGCCCTGTTCCTAGCCTTACTTCTAGCCGTTCTTATGGGTGTCTACGCAGCTCTTAATAAAGGCCAGGAAATGGACATGGTGATTTCCGGTCTTGTGGCTCTCATTGGAGTAGCTCTTTACTCTATTCAAACTGTGCAGGATATAGGGTTCGGCCTATCATCGCTGGGTGTGGCTATGGCTAAGCAGGAAGAGGCCTCGCGAGCGGTACAAGGGAAGGGGGTTCAATTAGGGCAAGAAGCTATCGAGATAGGTCAGCTTCGTCAGTTGATAGCTACTCGTAGGCGGGGAATTATCTGGCTATGTGGAGAAAGCGGGTCCGGCAAGACCAGTTTGCTTGAAGCCTTGCTAGGGTTCCGCGCAGTTGCTGATGCTGAAGTAGTGCCACTGGATACCTTTTCAACTGTGCGGTATTTGCCCCAGAGCACTAATCTGATTTTTGATACTGCCCATCAGGTGATTCAGGCAGATCGTGCCCTAGAAGCAAGGCGGGTGGCGCTCGTCCGTACCCTGCTTGGGCCCCAAGATTCTCTTGTCGTGCTCGATGAGCCGACCACGGGTATCGGCTCCGGACACCGTGCTGCTGTCTGGCAGCAGATACGGCAGATAGCTGAATATATCTGGTTGTCGTGGTTACCCACGACGCTGATGCCCCTACCGAGTCCTCAGATACCTACCTACAGGTCGGGCAGGTGCCTTAGTGCCCGAACATGACCTTGTAGGCCAGGAAGAACATGAGGGCGGCGATGCCGGCGTCTAGCACGCGCCAGGCGCGGGGGTTGGCAAAAACAGGACGCAGGAAGCGGCTACACGAGGCGAGGAGAGTAAACCAGATAGCGCTACCGGTGACCGTGCCCGCGTAGAAAAGCCAGCGGTAGTCGCCCTGCTGTGCCGCAATACCACCAATGAGAACAAAGGTATCGAGGTAGGTGTGGGGGTTGAGGTAGGTCATGGCAGCAGCAATGAGCAGGGCCTTGCCCAGGGTCTGCGGCCCGGAGTCCTCGCTGGTGACCTTCATGGCGGACGGCCGCAGGGCACGTTTAGCAGCCATGGAACCGTAGATAACGAGGAAGGCCCCGCCACCCCAGCGCAGAATCTCCAGTACCCAGGCTGCTGAGTCCACCAGGGACCCGATCCCCAGCACTCCCAAGCCGATGAGCAGGGCATCAGAAAGAATGCAGAAGATGGCAATGGGCCAGATGAACTTGCCGATGATGCCCTGCTTGAGTACGTAGGCGTTCTGGGCACCGATAGCCACAATGAGTGAGAGCGAGGTACCGATGCCAAAGAGGACGTGGGGGAGGATTTCTGCGATAGTCACGAGAATCCATCGTAGGTGACCAGCATTCATAAAGCTATCTAATGAAACTTCAATAGCATAAGATGTTCTTATGATGCGCTTTACGACCGACCAGCTCCAAACCTTCGTTACCGTCATTGAATACGGCACCTTCGACGCAGCCGCCGATATTTTGGGCGTCAGCGCCTCTGCCATCTCACAACGCGTCAAGGCAATGGAACAGCTGGCCGGGCGGGTGCTCCTCAAGCGCACTAACCCGGTGGCTCCCACCGAGTCGGGGCAAAGCGTCCTGCGCATTGCCCGGCAAAGTGAATTCCTGCACGCAGAAATGGAGCGTGAGCTCGGCGGTAGTGAAGAGGGGCAGAGCGTAGCTGTGGCCGTCAACGCCGACTCCCTAGCCACCTGGTTCCTCTCGGCCGTTGCAGAACTGGCCGCCCACGACCGCATCTTCTGCGACGTGCGCCGAGAAGCCGAGTACCACTCGTCCGCCCTGCTGCGGTCGGGCGAGGTGATGGCCGCCCTGACCTCCAGCCCCGAACCTATCGCCGGTTGTTCCGTTGAGAAGCTGGGCGATATCCGCTACCGCGTGGTTGCCTCCCGTGACTACCTGGTGCGCTACTTTCCCGCCTACCCGCAGGTCACCGCCGAGCAGCTGGCACTTGCGCCGGTGGTGGAGTTTGACCGAAAGGATTTCGGGCTAGCGTCCGCCCGGGGTCTGCTGCTCGACCGCTTTGCGGTGGAACCTGACTCCTGGCAGAGCTCACCCACCATCTACCTGCCCAGCTCACCCGACTATGGGCGAGCCGTTCTGGGTGGAATTGCCTGGGGTATTCTGCCCGAGGTGCAGGCCCTCGATGCCCTTGCCTCTGGCGACCTGGTGGAGCTCGCCCCCCAGCCGGTTGACGTGCCGCTCTACTGGCAGCACTGGAACATCAGCTCCCCCGTGCTCGCCCGGCTGAGTGAACGGGTGTACGCTGCAGCCGCGGGCGAAGGGGTTCTTCGATAGCCCCGCCGGCTAAAATTTTCTTTGTAAAATTTTTCGCCGCACAGCTTGCACGAGTAAAACTTTACTTGTAAAGTAATAACTGTTGAAAACAAACCGTCCGCTTGAAAGGCACAATCATGGCAGAACTCACCGCAGGCACCTGGAACTATGACTCAGCACACTCAGAGGTGGGCTTCACCGTGCGCCACGCAGGCATCACCAAGGTGCGCGGCACCTTCGAACAGGTCGACGCCCAGCTCGTCATCGCTGACAACATCGCAGACTCCACCATCAAGGCAACCGCACAGATCGCCTCGGTTAACACCAACAACGCTGATCGTGACGGCCACCTGCGCAGTGCAGACTTCTTCGATGCAGACGCTCACGCCACCATGGCCTTCGAGTCAACCTCCTTTGATCTCGACAGCGAAGACCTGACCATCGCAGGTAACCTCACCATCAAGGGTGAAACCCGCCCCGTCACCTTCACCGGCGAATTCACCGGTGCAGTCGTCGACGCCTTCGGTGTTACCCGCGCCGGTGCATCTGTCTCAGCAACCATCTCCCGCAAGGACTTTGGCATCACCTGGAACGCTGCAGTTGAGGCCGGTGGTGTGCTGGTCTCAGATAAGGTCGTCATCAACCTCGATGTAGCCTTCACCGCTCCCGAAGCGTAATCAGACTCCCAGCGTGAGAACGCTGACGAGATAAAGCACACTGCTTGAGACATATACCCAAGCCAAGGTGCAAAATCAGCTGAACTTGAGCTGATAGGTGTTGTGTAGCCCTGCCCTCCTCTGCCTTACAGTAGGGGAGGGCAGGTTGCTTTAAGGGAAAGGACGCTCCTAGCCACTTTCCTTTCGATTCCGCTCCGCGGCCTTTTGGAACCCGGGGCGCTCACCGGTTTTACTAAAACCCTACTGGCTCTCCGGCTACCTTCTCCGCCGCTGGGGCAGGGCCCTAGCCCGCCACCGCCTGCCACACAAAATAAATAGCCACAGCAGCAACCACACCGAACAGTGCCCACCGGCGTAGCTTGGTCTCAAACCGGGCGGCACGAATATCGGCGCGCTGATCCAGCGTCTCGTTCGGATCAACCGGCGCTAGGTTCGAGGGGTTGGTTGTCTCAGGTTTCTTCTCAGCCACAGCGGCACCTAGCGCCAGCGGGTGGTCATAATCAGACCCACCATCATGAAGCCAATGCCGATACCGATATTCCAGTTACCGATACCCGGAATCGGGTACACCGACTGGGAAATGTAGAAGGTAATAATCCACAGCACGCCAATCACAATCATGGCGAACATAATCACGCGATACCAGAGGGGGGTCGGCGACGGGAAATCATCGTCGCTGTACATCGATTCAGCAACGCGGCGTAGCTCCGCCTCTTCAAAATCCTCGTCACGAATAGACTTCGACTCAGCCACTTTTCCTCCAGTAGGGGAGCGCGCTCCCGGGCAGATTATAAAAATTACGGTTTAGACACGATTTTAACCGTAGTACCTGAAAAAGTTCTAACATTAAACAGCCCCCAGTAACTGTCCCACGCCGAGGTGAGATGTGACCACAGCAGCCCCTACCGCTAGCCGCCGCGCGCGTCCCCCTGCTAGTCGCACCCCCCTGCAATGGGTTATTCAAATCGTCGGCGAACTTCTAATCACGGCGGGTCTTATCCTGCTCCTGTTCGTTGCCTGGCAGCTCTGGTGGACCAACATCGACGCCAACCGCACCCAGCAGCAAGCCGTCGACAGCCTCATTCAAGAGTTCAATAGCAGTAGTGGAACTTCTGTCTCTGCTACTACTGGTGAGGGAACAGCAACCGAAAACGTCGTACCCGACTATGACCCCGCTGATCCGCCGGTAGTCTCCCCGCCTGCCTACGGGCAGGCCTACGGCGTGGTCTATATTCCCCGCCTGGGTCAAAACTACGCCCGGCCTCTCGCCGAAGGCGTAGGCACCGACGTGCTCGACACCCTGGGGCTAGGGCGCTACCCCAGCAGCCAGATGCCCGGCGAATACGGAAACTTCGCCCTAGCGGGTCACCGCCAAACCAACGGTGCGGTCCTCGATAATATCGACCTGCTCCAAAGCGGCGACAACATCTACGTGCGTACCGCTGAGGGCTACTACACCTATCGGGTCTACGAGCACAAGATTGTGCTCCCCACCCAGGTAGAGGTAATCGCCCCTAACCCCGATAACCCCGAAGCGCCGGCGGCTGACGCTGACCGCCGCCTACTCACACTGACCAGCTGCCACCCCCGCTACGGCGACACCGAACGCTACATTGTTCACGCCGAATTTGTCAGCTGGCAGCCGGCTGAAGCCGGTGCCCCCGAAGAAATCGCCGCCATCGCCGGCTAAAGCCAACCACCGCCGTCCACCCCAAGGAACCCCATGTACGCCTGGATTTTCCGTCACCTACCCGGCCCCCTGTGGCTGCGCATCATCATCGCTATTGCCCTCATAGCTGCCGCCGTCTACCTGCTCATGGAATACGTCTTCCCCCACTTCGCCGAATACAGCCCCTTCAACACCGACGTGACCATAGAGCAATAAGCACCGGACGCCCGCCCCACCCCGTGCGATAGAATCAAGACACCATCACGAAAGGGCAGGTGCCATGACTAAAATCCTCGTCATCGATAACTACGACAGCTTCGTCTTCACCCTGGTCGGTTACATCCAGCAGCTCGGCGCTGAAACTACCGTCATCCGTAACGACGAACTGACTCTTGACGAGACCATCGCCCTCGCCCAGGAGCACGACGGCGTGCTCGTCTCACCCGGCCCCGGCAACCCTGCCGAAGCGGGCGTCATCATCGACGTGATCAAATGGGCCAAGACCGCTAACAAGCCCCTGCTCGGCGTCTGCCTGGGCCACCAGGCCCTCGCCGAAGCCTTTGGCGGGGTTGTGGGCCACGCTCCCGAGCTCATGCACGGTAAGACATCCCAGCTGGTGCACACCGGCCAGTCCGTCTTCAAGGGCCTGCCCAGCCCCTTCACCGCCACCCGCTACCATTCTCTCGCCGTTGAACCTGCCACCCTGCCTGCTGAGCTAGAGGTTACTTCCAATACCGATAACGGCATCATCATGGGCCTGCGCCACGTTACCGCCCCCCTGCACGGCGTACAGTTCCACCCCGAATCAGTGCTCACTGAAGGTGGCTATCTCATACTCGGCAACTGGCTAGAAGAAGTCGGCCTAGAAGGTGCAGCTGCCCTGGGAGCGACTCTCTCCCCTCTTATTGAACCGGCAGCCTAACCCTACTAACGTGGAAACCCAAAAACCCTTATAACAAAGCCGCCCTCCCCGCAGCGGGGAGGGCGGCTTTACGCTTGGCTAGTGACGCCTAGTTGTCGTCATTACCGTTTGCGGTTGCCGCTGCACTCGGAGTTGCCTGGGCAGTCGGTGCAGTCTGCTGAGTTGCCTGAGCCGTTGCCGCAGCAGTGGGTGCAGGATTTGCTGCGGAGCTAGGAGCGGTCGTAGCTGCTGCGCTAGGAGCAGTGGTAGCTACAGGGGCACTAGTTGGTGCAGGAGCAACTGCCACGCGAATCGTTACGGTTGAGCCCTGCTCAATGAGAGTACCCGGGGTGGCACTCTGCGAGATAACGGTGCCAGCGGGCTGGGCGGTAGTAGTAACGGTTTCGATATTGGTGCTCAGCAGAGTATCTGAGGCGGTCAGCGCCGCAATAGCGGCATCACGGCTCAGGCCAACCAGGCTGGGAACCTCGACCTTACCGTTGGAGAGGATAATATCGACGGTTGAACCGGCGTCTACCTGTTCGCCAGAGCCGGGGGTTACACCCACAACCATACCGGCAGGAACGGTGGGGCTGTTGACGGTGGTGGTACGGCCAGGAGTGAGTCCGGCGTCCGTTAGGGCTTCGCGTACGTACTGCTCGCTCTGCCCCTCGAGGTTAGCGGGAACGGTGAGCACAGCAGGGCCTGACGATACGGTCACAATGATTTCCGTACCCTCTTCAGCCTCAAGACCGGTCACAGGCGAGGTCTTGATGACTGAGCCCTTTTCTACGGTGTCAGAGTGCTCTTCTTCAAACTTGAGTGTGAAGTTCAGGTTGCGTAGCTGGGTTTCGGCTTCTTCCTTGGTCATGCCCTGAACCGCGGGAACCACATGCACGGGAACCTCATTGAGCTTGGCCTGGTAATAGAGCACAGAGCCTACGCCGAAAGCTGCCAGCAGGAGGATGAGCATAGTGGTGAGAGCCTTGCTCCAGGCGCTGCGGCGGCGCTTCTTGCGAGCCTTAGCCGGGTCCTGGCCGTAGCCGTAACCGTAGAGTTCTTCGTCGGTGTATTCAGACTGAGCATTGTCAAAGAAGCTACCAATGCCAGCTTCTTCGGTCTCACGCGAGCTGGCAGCGGCAGCGCCAGCAGCAGCCCCTGCACCGATAGAAGCTGCACTAAAGGCAGCGGTAGCTTCGGTGGGATCCTGGTCCTCACCAGAAACTATGCCGCCCTCGGCATCTTTCAGGGCGGACGCGAATTCACCGGCGCTCTGGTAACGGCTAGCAGGGTTCTTTGCCAGGCCCTTGAGCACAGCTGCGTCGAGGGCCGGGGAAACCTCTTCGAGGGCGAAGGCGCTGGGAGGCTGAGGGGTTTCGCTCAGGTGCTTACCGGCTAGCTCTACATTGGTCGGGGCGTCAAACGGTGAACGCCCTGCCAGCATCTCGTATACTACGCAGGCAGCTGAGTAAACATCGCTGCGGGCATCGACGGTCTCACCGCGAGCCTGCTCGGGTGAGATGTAGCGGGCGGTACCCATGACGGTGTTGGCCTTGGTTAGGGCATCACCGGCTTCTTCGGCGGCACGGGCAATGCCGAAGTCCATGACCTTAATCTGACCGGGCTCACCTAGCTCACGGTCCTCTGCCGTCTGCGGCAGAATCATGACGTTAGCGGGCTTAATGTCGCGGTGCACAATACCTGCGCTGTGGCTGTAGTCGAGAGCCTCGAGAATCTGCACGCCGTAGGCAAGGGCCTGGGCCTGGTCAACCTCGCCGCGTGACATGGCGTCGCGCAGGGTGGTGCCCTGAACCAGCTCCATGACCATGAAGGGCACAGAAACCTCGGAGCTACCTACCTGAATATCAAAGGAGCCGGTGTCGTAGACCCCCACGATAGAGCGGTGGTTGAGTGCCGCGACGGCCTCTGCCTCGCGCTGAAAACGGGCGCGGAAGATGACGTCCTGAGCGTGCTCAGTCCGCAAGACCTTGAGGGCAACCTTACGCCCCAGGCGTGTATCAACCGCCTCGTAGACGGTCGCCATGGCGCCGGAGCCGATAACGGCTCCGACCTCGTAGCGCTGATCGATAGTTTCAGGAACCTGCTGGTCCATGTATTCACCCATCATTTCCGGTGGAGTTAGTTGCCGGTCGAATCAGCGCTCGGTGAGGCTGCTTCTGAGGCGGTATCTGACTGTGGTGCTGAAGCACTCGGTGAGGCGGAGGCCGTTGCTGACGCACTTTCCGCGGGTGCCTTGGCTACGTAGACGTCTACGCTACTGCCTACTTCAACTCGGGATCCCGAGGTGGGGCTGGTTCGTAGGACGGTTCCTTCGCGGGCACTACTGCTTTCTTCAAAGTGAATCTGCACGTTAACGCCCAGGGCAGTAATCGCGTTGATGGCCTCTTCAGAGTCTGTACCCTCCAGATTACTGGGTAGGGTCACTGATTTGGGGCCGGTGGAGTACTGCACGGTAATGGTTTCACCCATTTCTACACTGCCGGTAGGTGAAACAGAGAGTACCGTGTCTACGGCAGATTCAGAGGTGACGCCGGTGGTTCGGGTTGAGAAGCCCAGGGTGGTGAGTTCGTTGACGACCTCATCGAGGGGGCGGCCCTCATAGCTTGCTGAGTCAATTTCGATGCGGGTGGGGGTCTCTGCCGCGCTGGCTTCTTCGGTGGTGGGTGAAGCGCTGACGGTTGAGACGGTACCCGAGGCGGTGGGGGTGCCGTCGCTGGGGGTGCTAGAGCGGTTACTTCCCGCTAGTACAAACCAGACAACGGCGGCGATCAAGAGGAGGGCAAGCACCAGGGAAACCCAGCCCCAGGGGCTCTTCTTCTTTGCCGGGGTTTCAGCTGCCGGGTAGGCGGCGACCGGGGTGCTGGGTACGCGAGCTGTGGTGGGCTCGGGCTCGTAGCGGGCTCCCGAACCGAAACGTGCAGCCGCGGGGGCTACAGCGGTGGGGGCCGTCATGACCTGGGTGGCCTGGGTATCTGCCCCCTGAGGCAGGAACTTGCTCAGGGGCGGTACAGCTTTGATGGCGGCCGGGATGTCGCGGCGGCGGATGGCGTCAATGGCGGACGCCAGCGCGGTGGCGGTCTCGGGGCGGTCCGCTGGGTCTTTGGAGAGCAGGCACATGATGAGCGCTGCTGCGGGGGCGGGGACGTCCTTGGGCAGGGGCGGTGGCGGATCGTTGACCTGTGCCAGGGCAATGGCGATCTGCGATTCACCGGTGAAGGGGCGCTTACCCGCTAGGCACTCGTAGCCGATGATGCCCAGGGAGTACATGTCTGAGGAGGGGGTGGCCTGCTGGCCGGTTGCTTGCTCAGGAGCCAGGTACTGGGCGGTGCCCATGACCTGGCCGGTGGCGGTCAGGGGTACCTGGTCAGCCAGGCGGGCAATGCCGAAGTCGGTGACCTTCACCCGCTCGTCCGGAGTGATAATCAGGTTGCCGGGCTTCACGTCGCGGTGCACGAGCCCCTGGGCGTGAGCGGCTGCCAGGGCGCGGGCGGTCTGTGCCATGATGTTGAGGATGCGGTCAGCAGGTAGCTGCTTGTCGCGCTCAATGATGTTAGACAGCGGCTCACCGGGTACGAGCTCCATGACCAGGTAGGCAGAGCCGTCCTCTTCGCCGTAGTCAAAGACGTTGGCGACGCCGGGGTGGTTGAGCAGGGCGGTGTGGCGGGCTTCGGCGCGGAAACGCTCAAGGAAGCCGGGGTCGCCCGTATATTCCTCTTTCAGAATTTTTACGGCGACGGTACGGCCCAAGACCTTATCGCGCGCCTTCCAGACCTCGCCCATACCGCCAATTGCGATACGCTCGGTCAGGGTGTAGCGACCACCAAGAGTCACATCTACCGAAGGCCTCACTTGTTCAACACCGCCTCAAAAAGTTGTTTACCTGCGGGAGCAGCAAGCTGCGCCCCTGTTGTGGCGTCTACACCTTCATAGACTACCGCGATAGCTACCTGCGGGTCGTCCGCTGGAGCGAAACCGGTGAACCAGGAGTTGTTTAACCCCGTGTCTCCAATTTCAGCGGTACCGGTTTTACCGGCCACCTGGACCCCGCTGACCGCGGCGCCCGAGGCGATACCGTTGCTCACGCCGTTTACCATCCAATCGGTTACCTGGTTGGCGATATCGGCTGAGGTGGAGCGTCGTAGCTCCTCAGCTGAGAACTCATATAGCGAGCTGAGGTTGTGGGACTTAACCGACCTGATCAGGTTGGGTTTCATCTGCACACCGTCGTTCGCGATAGCTGCGCTCATCATAGCAACCTGCAAAGGGGTGGTCTTCACATCGTACTGACCAATAGACGCCTGTGCTAGCTGGCTGTCTTCCATGTTGGTCGGGAAGACTGACTGTGACACAGCTAGAGGGATTTGGAGGTCTTGCCCGTAGCCAAAGTTGCTGGCGGTCTGGGCGATGGTTTCTTCGCCCAGGTCCATGGCAATCTGGGCAAAGGGGGTGTTGCAGGACTGCGCCAGGGCCCACTCGATGGTGGCGGACGTGCGGGTTGAGCACTGGCCGCCGGTGTAGTTGGGCAGGGTGACGGTGGTGTTCGGCAGGGTCAGGTTCTGAGGGTTGGGAATCACCGAGTCCGCATTGTATTTACCCGATTCGAGGGCGGCTACGGCGTCAATAATTTTGAAGGGTGAGCCGGGTGCGTAGGTGTCGCCCGCGATAGCGCGGTTGTAGAGCGGGTGGTTGGCGTCCTCATTGAGGGCCGCGTACTGGGCCAGCACCGATTCGGCGTTGTGGGACGAGAGGGTGTTGGGGTCGTAGGAGGGGGTGGACACCATAGCCAGGATTTCGCCGGTCTTGGGGTCGAGGGCCACGATAGAGCCCTTGTAGCCGTCCAGCAGGTTGTAGGCCAGCTGCTGGAGCTCGCTGTCGATGGTCAGCTCAACGCTGGCCCCCTGGGCGGTGTTGCCGGTGAACATCTGGGCCAGGCGGTCGTAGAACTGGGCGTCGGAGTTGCCCGACAGCTGGTCGTTCATGGCAGATTCCAGGCCGGTTGCCCCGTAGATGGATGAGAAGTAGCCGGTGAGCCCCGCGTAGAGCTCGGGCTGGGAGTAGGTGCGCTGGAAAGCGTAGCCGTCGTTCGACTCTACGGACGAGGCGATCTCGACGCCGTCAACCACAATGGACCCGCGCTGGGAGCCGTAGCTTTCGTAGAGGGTGCGGGAGTTCCAGGCGTTGGCCTGCAGGTTTTTAGCGTCAAAGAATTGGATATAGGTCAGGGTGCCCAGCAGCATCACGAAGACGCAGGCCGCAGCAATCCATGCCCGGCGGATAGCTTTATTCACCGCGAGCACCTCCTGAACGGTTGGTTTCGGTAATTCTAGAAATGACGGACGTGGCGCCCTCGGGCTCGTAGCCCTCGTAGTCGATGCTGTCTGCCTCGTCGAACTCTTCTACCACGTGCGGGGCACGGGCAGTGTGGGAGATGGCGAGCAGGATGGCTACGATGACCCAGTTTGAGAGCAGGGAGGAGCCACCGGCCGACATGAAGGGGGTGGTCAGACCTGTCAGGGGAATCAGGCGGGTCACGCCGCCAACTACCACGAAGAGCTGGATCACGATGAGGGCTGAGAAGCCTGCTGCCAGGAGCTTGCCGAAGGCGTCGCGGGTGCCCAGGGCAGCGCGGAAGCCGCGGGAGACTAGCAGCAGGAAGAGCATGAGGATAGCCCCCAAGCCCAGTAGGCCCAGTTCTTCACCCAGGGCGGTGATAATCATGTCTGAGTTGGAATATGAGACCAGGTCGGGGCGGCCGTTGCCCCAGCCGCGCCCGAACAGACCGCCAGAGGCCAGGCCGAAGAGGCCTTGCACAATTTGACCTGAGCCGCCCAGGGGCTGGTTGTAAATCTCGGGATCAAAGGCATGGACCCAGGAGTTGATGCGGTAGTAGACGTGGGAGATGTAGTTGTAGGCCAGCACGCCGCCGGCGGCTACAAAGAGCAGGCCCAGGGCAACCCAGGTGAGGCTTCCGGTCGCTAGGAAAAGCATGGCCAGGAAGATGCCGAAGAAGAGGATAGCCGAGCCCAAATCGCGCTGGAAAACCAGCACCGCTAGCGAGACGAACCAGGCGATAAACATGGGGGCCAGGTCTTTGAAGCGGGGCAGGCGTACCGGGCCGATGCGCTTACCGGCCAGCATGATCAGGTCGCGGTGGGTTGAGAGGTAACCGGCGAAGAAGATGGCCAGGGTAATCTTGGCGACTTCACCGGGCTGGAAGGTGCGGCCGCCGAGTGAAATCCAGATGCGGGCACCGTTAATTTCGGTACCGATGACCGGTAGCAGCGGCAGCAGGAGCAGCACAATCGAGGCAGCCAGAGAAATATAGGTGACCTTCCGCAGTACCCGGTGATCGCGCAGGAAGAAGAGCACCACGGCTGAAGCAATCATGGCTACGCCGGTCCACATGAGCTGGGCCGCCCCCGCGTTAGCGGTGGTGGTCAGGTCGATACGGTAGATCATGGCTAGACCCAGCCCGTTGAGAGCCACAGCAATCGGCAGAATAAAGGGGTCGGCGTAGCGGGCCCGCATATACATAACGGCATGCAGTACCAGGGCGCCCACACCCTGAACGGTAAGAGCCTGTACCCACATGCGGTTTTCCAGGGCCGCTTCGGGGTCTACCAGGTACATGGCGACAGGGCAGAGCAACACCGCGAGCACGGTGAGTACCAGTTCGGTCAGTCGGCGGGAGCGGGGCAGCTCAACCGCAGGTGCGGCAGATGAAGCGCTCACTAGTTACCTCCCTGGGTGGTTGTGCTGGTATCGGGTGTTGGGCTGGTTTCGGATGCCGGGCTCGGCTCACCCGAGACACTGGCAGAGGCGCTCGGGGTGGGCTCCGCCGTGGTGACGGTTCCCGGTGTGACCGTAGCCGGTAGCTGGTCGCGCAGGTTCTGCACGATCTGCTCAGCCTCGTCCTGGCTCGTGGCGGTGATAGTGCTGCGCAGAAGCGACTGGGAGAACTCCGGTAGGGAGCTGACCTCAATATCGGTCTCTTCCACCACGCTGTTCAGGCTCACCGGCCCCAGGGACTGGTTGATGCCGTTAAACACCGTCACGTGGTCGTCCTTAACACCCACGTAGTACTGGGTTTTGGTCCAGGCGAAGAAGCTCCAGGCGCTCGCCGCGAGAACCGCCAGGGTCAGGGCCACCACGAAGACCCGCATGGGCCAGCGGTGGGGCGACGGTGCCACCTCGTTGCTCAGGGCAACCCGGTATTCCTCGGGCAGCTCAGCGGGTTCCAGGGTCTGGGTGGCCTGCTGCTGCGAGAGAGTGCTGATGTTCTGGGCTGTGCGGGCTGTCACCGCCGGAATCATACCGGTCTGGGTTGCGTTAGCGGCAGCTCCCACCAGGTCGTGGGGTCGCTCCGAGAGCTCCTGGCGCAGCACGGACGCCGGGGTCGGCTCGTCCTCGCCGTCACCGGTGGTGGCGGTGGCGGCGTCCACCCCGGCCTTAACCGTCATGGTGTTGAGCACGCCGTCAGTGAAGGATTCGCCGCGCCACTTGCCGTGGCGCAGGGCGTTACGCATCTTGGCATGCTGGGGCATGCGGCGGCGCCAGGGGGCGCGGTGCTCGCCGTCCTCGTCTACCGGCTCACCGGCGTCTGCCCCCTCTGCCTCGCTGTCGCTGGAGGCGGGCTCAGCGGCCTCCTGCTCCACGGTGGGGTAAACCCCCACCAGCTCACCGTCCTTACCGTACTTACGCACCGGAATAATCGGCTGCGGGGCGGTAATCGCCGCAGATAGGGAATCCTCGCTAATGACCTGCAGAGCCACCACGGTCACGTTATCGGGGGCGCCGCGTTCCAGGGTCATATCGGTCAGAATATCGACCACCTGCTGCAGGTCGCCGGTGGAGCGCATGACCGCCTCAATCTCAGCTACCTGCACCACGGCGTCCAGGCCGTCAGAGCTCAGCACCCACTTTTCGCCCACCACGGCGTCCAGGGTGCGAAGTTCAAGCTCGGGGGAGGCATCAACATCGCCCAGCACTCGCATAATCACGTTCTTGTGCGGGTGAGCCTCAGCCTCCTCGGGGCTAATACGCCCCTCTTGCAGCAGGCGCTGCACAAAGGTGTGGTCGGTGGTGACCTGCTCAAACACGCCGTCGCGCAGGCGGTAGGCGCGCGAGTCACCAATATGGGCCATCTCAATGCGGTCGCCATCAATCAGCAGAGCCGTGCAGGTGGTACCCATACCCGCCAAACGCGGGTTCAGCGCCACCAGCTCATTCATGATGATATTGGCATTCACGATCTCATCGGCCAGGTACACCCCGGCATTACCCTCAAAACCTGCCCGGTCAAGAGGGGTCAAATCAAGCACCGTGGTCGCCGACGCAACGTCGCCGCCCACATACCCGCCCATACCGTCGGCAACAACCGCCAGGTAATGGCCTGCATACCCCGAATCATCGTTTTTAGAGCGCACTCGCCCCACATCGGAGCGGGCCGCAAAACGGAAAGCGATACTCATGCACTAGGCCTTCAGCTGCATGGTGGTGCGGCCAACCCTAAAGAGCTGGCCAGCCTCAATCGGAGTGGCACGGGTCAGGCGGGTATCACCCACAAAAGTGCCGTTGGTTGACCCCATATCTTCAAGGAACCAGCGCGACCCCTGCGGGAAAAGACGGGCATGACGGCCCGAAGCGTAATCGTCCTGCAAAGACACCTCAATATCGGTGGCGCGGCCAATCGTCACCGGGCTATCGCCCAGGCGCATGGTAGCCCCAGCCTGAGTGCCGTCCACAATCGTCAGCAGGGACGGACGTGCCGGAGGGGCAGCCGCCGGCGCCGGGTGAGCGGGAGTCGCAGGAGCAACCGGCGCATCAACAGCGGCGTCCTCAAACTGAGCCCGCGCAGTGCGGATATTACGCCCCACACCCAGATCGCGGCGCGACGCAGCAAGAACCATAAAAATAAACAGCCACAGCAGGCCCAAAAAGGCAAAACGCAAAACCGTCACGGTAATTTCAGATGCCACAAGCTACCCCTTACGAACCATCAGACGGAAAACAATACGGGCCCGGCCCATCTCAATCACAGAACCGTTACGCAGCTCAGCCCGGCCGTGCAGGCGCTTACCGTCGAGGTAAGAACCGTTCGTGGACCCCAAATCAACCGCCAAGTAGGTGCCATCTTGCTCCACAATATCGAGGTGGCGGCGTGAGACACCCGTATCTTCAACGGTGATATCTGCATTGGAGCCGCGCCCCAGAGTGACCGGTAAATCGCGCACCACAACGCGCTCGCCGTTGATGTCGAGCACCACCTGGGGGGTGGGGGCGGGGCGGCGAGACTGCGGTAGCTGGTGGGCGGGCACCGGCTCGGTGCGCGGTGGCGCTGCCGGGCGGGTGATGCGCGTGGGCAGCTGCTGCTGGGCGGACGCCGGATGGGCAGCCGCTGTATGAGGGGCAGGTTCGTCCTGAGGGGCCTGCATCTTCTTCACCGCGCTGGTGATGTCGAAGCTGCCCGGTTCAAGCTCGTTGTTGAGCGAGAAGGTCACGCGCACCGCCCCGCGCAGGGAGTAACCCTGGTCGCGGGCGTGGCGGATGACCACGTCGCAGAGCTCTTCAGCCAGGGGCACACCCCACTGCTGGGCCCGGGAAAAGTCAC
Organism: Rothia nasimurium; assembly: GCF_014217215.1. GTDB lineage: Bacteria > Actinomycetota > Actinomycetes > Actinomycetales > Micrococcaceae > Rothia > Rothia avistercoris. The sequence goes on along the minus strand of NZ_CP056080.1, from coordinate 2,379,929 downwards.
TGGCAGAAAATTCGGCGGTGAAGTTATTGGGGGCGATGGTACGCCCGGACGAGACGGAGAAGGCCTTGTTGTCCATCTCGGTGCGGAGCCGGTTAGCGATATCTACGGGCTCAAAAGTGCCGCCCTTGCTGAAGGTGCCACGCACGGCCTTTTCTAGGCCCTGTTCAAGTCTGTCGATGAACCCCATGCTTGCCTCCTTCAACACAAAACTACGGGCGCACCGCGCCGTGTTCTGCGGGTGCTCGAGCTGATTCGCTGCGCAGGGTATGCGCACAGCCTAAGCTTCTAGTCTAGTGGATAACCGTAAAAACTCCCCGGGAAAACCTGGTAAAGCCCTGCTATCTCACGGGTTCTAGGGTGGGGAGCGGACGCCCGCACGCTGGTTTTGGGCGCCTTTCTGGTTTGTGTGTGGTTGAGGACACTTAAATCCGGTTGGACATCTTCTTGATGGGCTGTGTATAGTTATCTTCGTTGCTCATTCAGCAACGATAAAAAATGAATAATGCGCAAGTGGCGGAATTGGCAGACGCGCTGGCTTCAGGTGCCAGTGATCGCAAGATCGTGGGGGTTCAAGTCCCCCCTTGCGCACAGAGAAGAAAAACCCGTTTTTCCTAGTGAGAGCTAGGGGGCGGGTTTTTTCGTGCCTGAAAATGGGGCCGTGGCACTTCTGTGATACGCGTTTGCCCGGCAGTTGGGCGCCACGACGGGCGCAGGTGCTCTTGCTCGCCTCCCCGGCACTGGCCAGAAGGTGCATGTGCCGACGGCCGCCAAATGTGGCGGTACCAGCGGCACATTTGGCGGTCAGTGCCACAGTTACTTTTGAAATGTACCGCGCCCTGCCCGCTTTTGACGCTAAAAGCGGGCAGGGCACGGTACAAACTAGGGGAGGGGTTTATAGAGGCGAGCGTGAGCCTGTAGAACCCCTACACGAGGAGCTACAAAGCCTAGTGGTGCTTCTTGCCGGGCAGGAAGTGGACCACGGCGGCAATAATGCTGCCCCAGATCAGGCCAATCACCATAGAGCAGAAGGTGTTGATCAGCCAGGCTGCTACTCCGCCCAGGGCGGGCAGGTGGTGGCCGTACTCCTCAAGGTGGTGCACGAACTGGTAGGGAGCCTCCCACCAGTGCATATCGTAAAGACCCAGCAGAATAATGTGGCCACCGACCCAGAGCATGGCGAACGTACCCACGACAGAAATAACCTTCATGACCACGGGCATAGCCTTCACCAGGCCCAGGCCAAACTTCTGCGCCCCGGCAGATTCACGCTGAGCCATCGCCAGGCCGATGTCGTCCATCTTGACCAGCAGACCCACAGCACCGTACACCAGCAGAGTAATGCCGATACCGACCACAGCCAGAATAGCGGCGCGGGCCCAGAAGCCCTCAGACGCAACCTCGTTCAGGGCAATCACCATGATTTCGGCGCTCAAAATGAAGTCGGTGCGCACAGCCCCCGAGATAATCTTCTTCTCCGCGTCCTCACCCTGCACCACCGCAGGAGTTTCTTCCTCGGCGTGCTCCTTCTTCGAGAACATCTCGATGACCTTTTCGGCGCCCTCAAAGCAGAGGTAGGTGCCGCCCAGCATAAGCAGGGGGGTGAGCATCCAGGGCAGGTACTGGCTCAGCAGCAGGGCTGCAGGAAGAATAAAGACCAGCTTGTTGCGCAGGGACCCTACCGTAATTTTCTTGATGATGGGCAGCTCGCGCTTGGGTTCGATATTGCGCACGTACTGCGGGGTGACGGCGGCGTCGTCCACCACTACACCGGCTGCCTTCACGCTGGCGCGGCCAGCTGCTGCTGCTACGTCGTCCACGTTTGCGGCTGCCAGCTTGGCGAGAGCCGCTACGTCATCTAAGAGAGCCGCTAAACCACCGGCCATAGAAATCTCCTCGGGGAACAAATAGGTTTGTGTTGTTCCTAAGAATACTGCCCGGCGGCCCTAGGCAGGCTAAGACCCCGCGCACACTTTGGTGGGCGGGGCCCTAGTTACCTCAAGATGAGGACGCCGGTGGTCGGCTAGGCGCTGACCTCAGCGCTGTCGAAGGTTGCGGTGTCGATCACCACGCGGAACTGGACGTCGCCGGCGACAACGCGCTCGTAGGCGGCATCAACCTCGTCCACACCAATCTTTTCGATGACGGCGCCGATACCGTGCTCGGCGCAGAAGTCCAGCATCTCCTGGGTCTCGGGAATGCCGCCGATGTTGTTACCGGTCAGCACCTTGCCGCCGCCGACCAGGCTGAACATGTGAACGTCAAGGGATTCCGGGGGCAGGCCAACAACCGAGAGAATGCCGCGGGGCTTGAGCAGACCCAGGTAGGCGTCCAGGCTGATGGGGGCTGAGATGGTGTTGAGAATCAGGTCGAACTCACCGCGGTGGTCGGTGAAGAAGTTCTCATCGGTGGTTGCCAGGGTGCGGGAGGCACCCAGCTTGGCGGCGGCGTCCGCCTTCTTCAGGCTGCGGGAGAGCACAGTGACCTCAGCGCCCATAGCGGCAGCAATCTGCACGCCCATGTGCCCCAGGCCGCCCAGACCCATCACGGCTACCTTCATACCGGGCTTAACGCCCCAGCGGGCCAGGGGTAAGTAGGTGGTGATGCCGGCGCAGAGCAGGGGCGCTGCCACGTCGAAATCCAGGGCGTCGGGAATGCGCAGAACGAAGCGCTCATTGACGGTGACCTTCTGGGCGTAGCCACCCTGGGTGATGGTGCCGTCCACGTCCTTGGAATTGTAGGTGCCCACAGAGCCGTTCAGGCAGTTATTCTCGAAGCCAGCGGCACACTGCTCACACTCGCCACAGGAGTTGACCAGGCAGCCAACACCCACGCGGTCGCCCACCTTGAACTTGGTGACGGCAGAGCCAACGGCCTCAACAGTACCCGCAATCTCGTGGCCTACAGCCAGGGGGAAGTGGGCTTCGCCCCACTCGTTGTGGATGGTGTGAATGTCGGAGTGGCAGATGCCGGCTGCCTCAATCTTGATGACGACATCGTCCTCGCGGGGGTCACGACGCTCGATTTCGGTGACTTTGAAGGGCTGGTCGGGGCCAAATTTTTGCAGAGCTTTGACGGTGATAGGCACGGGGGTCTCCTGAGTGAAGTGGTCTTGTCACCTCTCACTCTACGCCTGCCTGCAGGCTGTGCTACCTACTGCCCGCCCGGTTCGCTCTCAGAGTGAGCGGTTGTTCCTTCGGTGCGCTCACGCCGGTCAGCGCGCATGCGCAGCCAGTAGGCCAGGGGGCCCACGATGGGGATAAAGAGGGTGAAGAGCAGCCACTTGAGCTTCTGCGTCTCGCTCAGGTGGGGCTGGCGGTGCACGGTGAGCACGCAGAAGATAGCCAGGCCCACTGCGAGAAAGAGCAGGGGGTAGAAGAACCAGCCGAAGAGGCTGAGCTGGGTTCCCGTCTGCTCGGCGGTGAGGACGCCCGCGGCAAGTGTGCGTGTAGGCGATAGAGCGAGGGTGGAAAGGTAATCGAGGGGCATAGTGTCCATGGTAGTGGGCAGAAGAAAGAGAAGGGACCAGATTGCTCCGATAGTCCTTGTACACAACACATACAATTCAGAGTAATCTGGTCCCTTCGTGAGGGCAGACTAGGTTTTTAGCGCAATCGCGGTATCTAGCCTACGAAAGCCAACTCTTAGGCCTTGCGGCGGCGGTTAGCCACCAGGGCAGCACCACCGGCAAGCAGGGTTAGCGCACCTGCACCGGCAATCATAGAAGCGGTGAAACCGGTGTTAGCGAGTGAGCTGCCGGTCGAAGAGGAAGAGCTGCTTGACTCCTGGCGTGAAGAGCCGGCATTGCTGATGTCGCTGCCGTCCTCAGCCTTATTGGTGTAGTTGGGGTCCTGCTCGCAACCTTCGCCGTCCTTATCAGCATCTAGACCCTGGTGGAAGCCAGCCTCATCGGACTTGATGGGGCGACCCAGGTCGTCCCACACAGCGGCGCAGTTCTCGTACTCAAAAGCGGTAGCTGAGGGGGCGGGCGCTACGACGGTGCTGTCGGAGCTGGGAGCCACGGTGGGCTCGGTGGTCGGTTCAGCAGAAGGAGCGGCGGTGGGCTGCTCGGAGGGAGCTGCAGTCGGTTCCTCAGAAGGTGCCGCAGTGGGCTCCTCGGAGGGGGCAGGGGTAGGCTCAGCGGTTGCACCGGTGAAGTTCGCGGAGAGGCGGACGGTGGTGCCAGCAACGCCGGTCGCATCGGTCAGCAGGATCTCGTGGGTGCCGTTGGTGATGCCCATACCTGCCAGGTCCAGGGAAACTGCCGCGGTGCCGTCCTCAGCAACAGCGACGGTGCCAACCTCAACGTCGCCCACGGTAACCTTCAGCTCGGTCAGAGCGGGCACGCCGTAGCTACGGACGTTCAGGTCAGACAGGGAGAAGCTCAGGGTGCCGTTGACGTCGTAGCTCTCAGCCAGATCTGCCACGCGCACAGCCTGCTTGGCAAAGTTGGGGTCAACGGTGCCAGCGTTCTTGAAGTAAGAAACGAAAGCGTCTGAATCTACCAGGGCGGTGTCCTTGGCGTTGGTGCCCTGGGAGAGGGTGCCGAAGTTATCGCCGCCGCCCAGCAGGAAGCTGGGGATAGCGACGGTGTAGGTGTCGGCGTCCTCAACCTTCTTGCCGTTGACGTACACATCGAGCACGTTGGAGCCGCGGGTTGCGTAGCCCTCAGCGTCGGGGGATCCGGTGTAGGTGTAGGTGACGTTCGATGAGAAGCCCAGCTGCAGGTAGGGGCGGGTTGCCATCTCGCCTGCTGAGTTCTGCTGCCACTGCTCTTCGAGCACGGTCTTGAGCTGGGCGCCGGTGAGTTCGGTGGTCCAGAGGTTGTTGGCGAAGGGGGTCACATTGACGATGTCCATGACGCGCACGTTCTTGTTGACAGCTAGACCCAGTGAGGTGCGCAGGCCGCCGGGCAGCTCATCGCGCAGGCCGCCGGGGTTGACGATGCCGATGTCGGCGGGGGTGCGGCCGGTGGAGTTAGCGGCAGCCAGGTACATGTCGGCAACCAGGTGGCCCATGGTGGACTCGTAGTTGCGCATGTCAAAGCCACCCTGGGTCTCCTTGGCGGAGTCAAAACCGGTGGTGATGGGGGCACTGACCTGGCCCGCCACAACAGAACCCTGCTCGGTGGCGTAGGCGTTAGCGTCGGTGATGATGGTGTTGACGTTTGCCAGCACGGGGTCGGCTGCAATTTCTTCAGCGGTGGGGGCGCTCATGCGCTTGACCAGCTCGGAGGAGTAGGCGGTGACGTTCTTGTTGGCGTCCAGGGTCAGCACAACCTTGCCCAGGTTATCGCCGTAGTTGCCGGTCTGAATAACGGGGCGGGTCTTGCCAGCCTGGCCGGGGATCGCGCCGTCAATGACGTATTCGGCGTGGGTGTGGCCGGTGAAAATAGCGTCTACAGCGGCGCTGGTCTGGTTGATAATCGCGTCTGATTCGGGGGCTGAGGTGTCTACGCCCTCGTGGTACTCAGCGATGATGACGTCGGCCTCGCCGTTGCTTGCATCGCCGTCGGAGAGCTGCGCGGCGTACTTGTTCACGGCCTCAATGGGGTCGGTGAACTGTACGGACGCCAGCGCTGACGGGTCGGTCAGCTGCGGGGTTTCGGTGGTGACAGCACCAATGACGGCCACGGTAGTGCCATTGACCTCGGTGGTGTAGTAGGGCTCCAGGGCGGGGGTGCCGTCAGCCTTCAGAACGTTGGCGCCCAGGTAGGTGAAAGAGGACGCGGGGATGATGCGGTTAATCAGGTCATCCATGCCGGCGTCGAACTCGTGGTTACCCACGGCGCTGGCTGAGAGGCCCAGGGCGTTCAGGTAGTCCAGGGTGGGCTGGTCCTTCTGAACGCTGGAAACGTAGAGAGAAGCCCCCACGTTATCGCCAGCAGACAGCAGCAGGGAGCCATCGGTGGCAGCTGCACGTTCGGTCTGGATGGTGTTGGCTAGGCCCATAGCGATGCTGCTGGAAATACGACCGTGGAAGTCGTTAATGTTCAGCAGGGTCAGGGTGGTGGTATCGGCTGCACCTGCACCCGGAACGGGGGCAACAACCAGGGCAACAACGGTTGCGCCACTTGCGGCCAGGCCAGCAAGACGGCGGGAGAGAGAAGAATACATGCTAATCTTTCGCTCGGTGAATGATGATGTGTGTCATTCAACAGAATAGCCCGCTTCGTACCGCCCCGCCGCTGTTTTAGGTGACGTTTCGGTGAATAAGAAAACTAGCGGACGAGCTCATGGGCCAGGGCCTGCTCAAGTTCTGGCTCAAAGAAAACGTAACCGCTGGCCAGCAGCTTATCGGCACTGGCGCGCTGGCTTGCTAGCGCTAATTCCTTAACCCCCTCCTGCCCTAGGGCCAGGGCAGGTACGGCAGCAGGGATAGGTAGCAGGACGGGGCGGCGCAGCACCCTACCCACCGTCTTCGCTAAAGTCTTAGCTGTCACCGGTGTGGGTGCCACCGCATTTACCGGCCCCTCTAACTTTTCAGTGAGGACAGCGTGCACGTAGATACCGGCAATATCGTCCAGGCTAATCCAGCTCTGCACCTGCTTACCTGAACCAATCCAACCACCGGTTCCGCTCAAGAAGGCCGGAAGCTGCAGGCGCAACATGCCACCCAGGGCAGACTGCACCAGGCCGGTACGCACGTTAACTACTCGAAGCCCAGCCTCGTGGGCAGGCTGGCAGGCAGCTTCCCATGCCTGGCACACCTCCGCCAAGAAGCCACGCCCGGCGCTATCTTCTTCAGTGAGCACCTCATTACCCCGGTCAGCACCGTAAAACCCCACCGCCGAAGCGCAGACGAAAACCTGCGGGGCAGCGTCCGCACCCCTCTGTTGCACAAGCTCAGCCAGAGTTGTTGCCAGCAGGGTTGTGGACTCAACACGGGAATCAAGAATCTTCTGCTTATTCTCCTCGGTAAACCGCTGGTTGATGCTGGCCCCGCCCAGGTGGATGACGGCGTCCGTACCCTCAAAAGCGGCAGTATCAATTTCACCGGCAGAGGGATCCCAGCGGAACTCGTGCTCCGCCTTAGGGGTACGGCGCACCAGCGTGCGCACCGTATGCCCACCACCGGTCAGCAGGGTAACCACCTGACGGCCGACCATGCCCGATGCGCCCGCAACCACTACCGTCAGAGGGTCACTTTCATAGCGCTGCTGGAAATCAAGATCAGCGCGGATACGGCGCTCGCGGGCAGCAAAAACCTTCTCAAGCTGTTTCTGAGCAGCCACCTGAGCCAGTCGCTCGGCGCTAGCTGCCACCTTTTCTGCGGGTATCGGGGCTGTGGGGAGCACCCTAAAAGTAATACTGTCACGCACCACCGTATCACCCGGGGTGGGCAGGAAATCGTGGGTGTGCTCCCAGACCGAAAGGGGGCCGCGGGCCAGCTCATCGGTAAAGGAATCGGCGGACGCCCGAGTGTGGCGAGCTGCCCACGGCAGGGTCAGCAGGCCCGAGGTCAGCGGCAGGGCCACCCGGGTATGAGCGGTACTTCCCGGTTCCTGAGGACTGCCCTCCTCAACCACCGACCCAGCCCAGTGAGGGGTCGCCCGGGTCAGGGCACCCGGGCGCATAAACCAGGTGCGCACAGTTTCTTCGGCGTAGGGGTAGGCGGCGGTGTAGGTAAAGTCAGCCATGGGAGCCCTCCTGGGATCAAAGGAATTTTAAGCAACCTTACCTTTTAGGTGCTGAGATACTCAAAAAGGCGCGCAGGGTGGTAAAAAGAAACCTCTTCTAGATAGCCAGAGCGGTTAGTTTCGCCTCCACAGCCTCAATCAGCTCAGCCAGCGTGGTGATGTAATACTTCTCAGCCAGGGTCACCGCATTCTCACCCGGCAGGCCATCTGTGGCGAAAGATCCCAGGCCAAAACTAGCCCCGGCACCAAAGCTACTGGGTGCAGGGGTCTGGCTGTCGGCGTCCTGACCAAACACACCGGCCCCAAAAGCGGACGACGGCGCGCTCGCCGCCTCGCGAGTCAGGGTATAGCCGTAGGCCGTGGAATCGGCATAGCTGATATTGAGCACGTACTCCACCTGTACGCCGTCCTCGGAGTGCTCCACCGACAGATCGGCATCATCAAGGAACTCACCGTCGAGCTCCAACCCACCGTTGTACTCCAGCGCCCACCCAAACTTACGGGCCAACGCAAAAGCGGTCTCTTTAATCTGGGTGTGCTGCGGATCGACGGCCATTGATACTCCTTGCCGAGGCGGATGTTTCGTATCTACTGTACTCGTAAGCCTGCCTGTTTCTGCCACTCCTTACTCGGCAGTGATGAAAGAGAGTTTTGTTGTGGTAGCAGTGTGAGCATGACGGTAGGACAGGCTCGCGCTCGCTGCTGACCCTCTTGCTGGTTCGCTAACGCTCACGAGCAATTCACGCCAGCCCCGAGCCAACAGCTTCGCTGCGAACCCGCCCTACCTACCTTTCCTTCGCTAGCAGTCTTTTAGGTATCCAATGAAGCTAAAGCTGCACGCAACTGCTCTCTAGCCTGTTGTCTTAGTTCGACCGCTTCCTCAACACTTACCGTTTCAAAACGAACTTTAGCGCCGGGCTGCGCACGAGCTACCGCATCCATATCAGCACTTATCACAGTTGCCACCATGGCGTACCCTCCACCAGACACAGCATCTCGATGAAGAATAATAGGCTGCGAACCGCCTGGAATCTGGATAGACCCTACAGCGTAACCGGCATCCACGATATTGGAAGGGTCAGAACCAGCACCAAAGGGCTGCACACGAGGCTTCCAGCTGACACCGGGCCCATCGAAACGGAGTCCTGCTCTGTCAGCTACAGGGGTTAAAGACCATTCCTCTTCCGTAAGGTTCTTCACTCCTTGCTCATCAAGAAGATGGTCATAAAGACCAAGTACAACTCTGTAGGTAAACTCTGCTCCAAATTCTGGGCGGTATTCGCTTGCCAGTTCGTACTGAACATCGTGTGAAATTCCTACTGGGATTTCATCTCCAGCTTCGAGCTTGCGCCCCTTAAAGCCACCTAGCGCACCTAGCGGGTACGTTGAGCGGCTCCCCAATACTTCAGGTACGTTTATGCCGCCACCAAAAGCGATGTAGAATCGGGCTCCCTGCTTTAGATAACCAAAAGTTACAATATCGCCCGCAACCAAATCGATGGTAGCCCACGTAGGTTGCTGGTTCCCGTTGACTAGAACATCGACCGGCGCACCTGTAACAGCCATCTGAGCGTTATCGAGGACTTCAAATGCAGGCCCCATATAGGTACACTCAAGCGCTGCTTCACCACCCTGATTGCCTACTAGCGCATTAGCCAGCTCATATGAGTACTGATCAAGCGCACCACCTTGCGGAATACCTAAGTGGTAGTAGCCAGTGCGACCACGATCCTGAACCGATGTAAGCAAACCGGGTTGCTGAATCTTAATGGCCATGGAGCACCTCCAGAAGTTCGCGATTGTACCGTTCACGGTCAGCCAACGCTTTAGATGTATCAAACTGCACCGGATAGGTCCTATATTCGAAAGTTCCAGCTTCAACTTCCTGCTGAAGATGCATATATTCCTCCTCAGAAACAGGCTTGAACTTTACGATGTCTCCAGGGCGGAAAAAGACCATGGAGTCCTTCATATTTGGCAAGCTTTGAGATGGATCAAAGATAGGACCAGCTGCTACTCCGAACATCTGATAGCCGCCCGCTCCCTCAACAGAATAGATACAGGCAAAGCAGCCACCATGACCTACGGTAAGTTTCGGGGTGCTAGAAGGGCGAGGGCTGAGATATTTAGGTACTTCAATTTGGCGCTCGCCCTCAACAAGCTGATACATGAAGGGCAGACCTGCCACAAACCCCACCATAGTCACTAGCCAAGGGTTCTCATGATGGCGGCGAATAAAATCCTCAACGGAAGACTCTCCATTGATTTTTGCTGCATATTCTAAATCAGTAAGATCTGGCTCTTGATGATAACCTTCGCGGAACCGTTCCACGACTTCGCTGGTGTATTTGTCTTGATACCAAACAGGCACTTCAACGACACGGGACTCAAAGGTCAAATTCTCGGTATTTTTAGTTTCTTCTTCTAGGCTTTCAACAATTTGTCGAAGATCGCTAGGAGCTAGGATATCTGGGTTAAAGCGAATCAATAGAGATGCGTTGGCGGGGCAAATCTCTACAATGCCTTCTACAGCTTTGCCCTGGAGCCCCTTCGCGATACCCATAGCGCGTATATTTGCGGCAAGGCTCATAGCTTCGTCAATTTCGACAAAGAGGAATTCGTCTCCGCCGAAAGTGTAACGAGCCTTGTCTCGGAGCTGTGTAGTTTGAGTCATTACTGCTCCCTTTCGAGTAGGTCTGGGGTGCTTTCGATGAACTTAGTGTGATGAGTGACCTGTTTAAATTCATCTCTTTCTAGCAGCGCCTGGTGCAGAGGCTTAGTTGTCTTGATTCCTTCAATCTTGAGGCTATTAAGAGCCCGAAGAGTGTTGGCAATTGCCTCAGAACGGTCACTGCCCCGCACAATAAGTTTGGCGAACATTGAGTCGTAATAAGGGGAAATCTCAGATTCTGCTTCAACTCCAGAATCGATGCGCACGTTCTCGCCCTGTGGCCAGCTGATAGATGCTATGGTGCCGGGGCTCGGAAAGAAGTTATTGGAGGGGTCCTCTGCATTGAGTCGACATTCGATAGCACTCCCTTCGAACACAATGTCATCTTGTTGCAGGGAAAGCTTTTCTCCAGACGCAACCCTCAACTGAAGCTCAACTAGATCTAGCCCAGTAATCTCTTCGGTGACAGGGTGCTCTACCTGAAGACGTGTATTCATCTCGATAAAGGCTGCAACTTTTTTATCGGTGTCGTAAACGAATTCCACAGTGCCTGCACCTATATAACCACTGTTGGCAGCCAGTCTGACCGATGTTTCTCGAATCTCCTGGCGCACATCTTCAGGGAGGTTTGGAGCTGGTGCTTCCTCGAGCACTTTTTGTGAGCGTCTCTGATAAGAGCAGTCACGATCCCCAAGGTGAATGTAGTTTTCCCCGTCTCCAAAGATTTGTACTTCAACATGGCGGGCAGTCCGTACAAAACGTTCTAGATAAACGGTTCCATCTCCGAAGCTTGCCTCAGCCTCTGCCTGAGCCAGCTCAATTGTTGATATAAGGTCAGCAGGCGTTTCAACCAGTCTGATACCACGGCCGCCACCACCCGCTGAGGCTTTCACCAGCAACGGATAGCCAATGGACTCAGCTATAGTTTGTGCCTCTTCAAGGTTTTGCAAGGGACCGTCTGAACCTTCAAGAACTGGAACTCCGGCTTGCTTAGCAGCCTCTAAAGCAGCTGATTTATTGCCCATAAGGCTAATAGTTGTAGGTGAGGGGCCCACCCAAATAAGCCCTGCATCGATGACTTTCTGTGCAAAGTCAGAATTTTCTGAAAGGAAGCCAAAGCCCGGATGTACAGCATCTGCTTTCGAGTCTAAAGCAGCCTGAATGAGAGCATCTTTATTTAAATAACTCTGCTGAACCAGTGCTGGACCTACAACAACACATTCATCAGCTTCTTGCGCTGCAGGGGTCTCAGTATCAGCTTCAGAGACAGCCAGTACAGTCTTGATGCCCATGGGCTTAGCTGTGCGGATAATACGTCGCGCGATTTCTCCACGGTTGGCGATAAAAAGTTTCTGCATTACATTACCCTTCACTCACCTTGACGAGCACCATACCGGGAGTAACAGGAGCTGCATTTTCTACTTCAACCGACTCAACGGTGCCGGAGACTTCTGATTTGATTTCGTTGAACTGCTTCATGATTTCAACCATTCCAACAGTCTGGCCGACTTCAACTGTGTCTCCGGGGGAGACGAAAGGGGGCTTGCCAGGTGCGGGAGCAATGTAGAAAATTCCAGGAATTGGGGAAACGATATCTGCCATGATGTGTTTTCTTTCTTGGTAGGGAGTGAATTTACTGCGCTGAAGAGGCAAAGTCGTCAACGACAGAGCGTGCGGCTGCAGCTACTTCTGGGGCATTGGGAGAATCGGAGTGCACACAGATGGAAGCAAAAGGAATCGTAATTTCAGTACCATTAACCGCCAGAATAGGCTGACCTGAGAGAGCCCTGCGGATTCGTTCTTTTACTGCAGATGGATCTGCCTGTTCAGGTTTCCTTTGAATGATGAGGGAACCTTCTGCGCTGTAGTTGAGATCAACGTATAGCTCCGGTATAAACTCAACCCCTAAGTCAGCACAAACGCGTTCGTGAGCGGTTCCTGCTAGGCCGAAGAAGGGAACACCGTATTGAAGGTTTACCTTGGCAGCCTCGCGCATGAGTTCATCGTCACCGGCAAGGATTCCGTAGAGAGCGCCGTGGGGCTTAATATGATTAAGTTGCGCGCCGTGCTGACCTAAGAATGCTGTTAATGCCCCTACCTGATAACGGATAATTTGTCCAACCTCAGAAGGCTCAAGGACCATTCGCCTGCGGCCAAAACCAGTCAAGTCTGGCAGACCTGGGTGGGCGCCAATTTTGACTCCGTGCTCGACCGCCATCTTGACGGTCTGATCCATGATTGCAGGGTCGCCGGCATGCCAACCGCAAGCAAGGTTGATGGCATCTACAAGGGGCATGAGTGCTTCGTCGTTGCCAAAGCTATGAAGGCCGATGCCTTCCCCCATATCCGAATTAATCTCAATCTTTGTGCTTTGCATAACATCATCATAGGTTCAGAGTGGTGCAGGTCGCAAAAATGTTGCACGGCGGGATAAAGAGAAGTGGAGACGAGCCCTTCCCAGGGGCCCGCCTCCACTTCGGTTTACTGCCCACACCCCTGCGGGCAGCTATCAGAGACGATAAATTTGAAACACACTCATACTCTGAATCGCAGGTCTGTCAGCCCAAACTCTTCCAGACCTACTACACCAAGTATGACATCCCAACCTCTGCAAAACCTGAGATTCTGTAGGTATAAAAGGGGATAAAAACCGGGCGGGTGTAGAGCCTTGCCCCTGTTTGGGGTCTGGCAAGGTGAAACAAAACCACCCCTAAATAGTGCAAATTTTATCTATCTGTAAAAAATTACTAGACCTTCATGGCGTGTTGCCCTCCATGTCACACGTTTGACCGCTGATATAGAGGGCATGGTGGTACGGGTGGCTTACTTTACCTCGTCGAGGTCAGCAGATTCAGGCACCTTCACCCGGGTATCCATGTTCAGGGTATCGCCCCGGAAGAAGGGTTTGAACTCGTCACGGCCCATCAGCAGTGCCATCAGGCCAAAGCCAATCACAAACGAGGCAACCGCCGTAACGAACACACCGCTGGTGCCCAGCATCTGCGTGTAACCGTATTCCGGGTCGGCCATATTAACCAGAGAAATCACCAGAATACCCGTCATCATCAGACCACCGGTTGCCGGAATAACCAGCCGGAACACCACCTTGCGGGCGCTAGTGAAAATATCACCTCGGTAGTACTTGATACAGGCGAAGGACGTCACCGCGTAGTACAGGGCCACAGCAACACTGGCAGCCTCGATGGTGTCGGCCAGCATGTTCTCGCTGATGTAGGTCATGCCCGCGTAGAAGAGGGCCGAACATACACCCATATAAATAGTGGAAGTCTTAGGGGTCTTGAACTTGGGGTGCACATCGCCGAACTTAGCCGGGATTGACCGGTAGATAGCCATCGCAAAAATGCCGCGGGAGGACGGCAGAATCGTGGTCTGGCAGGTCGCCAGGGCAGATACAGCCACCGCCAGAATGATGACCCACCCCCAGGAGCCCAGGGCGGCGTCCTTAAAGGGGGTGAAGACGTCGTCCGAATTATCGGGGTTAGCCAGGCCGATCCCGCCTGACCCAGCGCCCGCGTACATCAGGGCCACCACGGTGACGAATACATATGTGACCACCAAAATAGAGCTAGAAAGGACGGCTGCGCGCCCCGGGGTGCGGTGAGGGTCCTTGGTTTCTTCGGCGATAGCCAGGCAGGTGTCCCAGCCCCAATAGATGAAGATAGCAATCAGCACCGCCTGAATCATGCCGTCAAAACTAGCCTCAAAGGGGTTAAACCAGTTAGCTTCAAACTCAAAGCCCGCCACCGCGCCTGACGCCAGGGAGTTAAAAACACCCAGTGCCAGCAGCACAATCGCCACATACTGAATACCAACCAGCAGCCACTGGGTTAGTGAACCAGCCTCAATATTGCGGTAAGAAATCCAGGTGGTTAGGGCAATTACCAGAAGGCCGGTTGCCACGATGGCGTGCTTGTTGTGGGCCAGATCGTCCTGCCCCAGCAGCAGCCAAAAATAGATCGCCGCAATCTGGGTCTGATTAGCCATAGCAATCACGCCCGCCACGATAACACCCCAGCCAGAAATCCAGCCGGTCTTCGGCCCAAAAGCCTTAGCGCCCCAGGTGAAGACCGTGCCCGAATCCGGCACCGCCTCGTTCAGCTCCTTATAGGAGAGCGCGCCGTCAGGAGCATAGGGATAAAGCCCAAAATCAGGGCTATCGGGGCTTGATAGCCTACGGCTATCACGATGAAACCGATAGAGGCAGCCAGTGAGTACATGGGGGCGGTTGACGCAACCCCGATGACGGTTGAAGAAGCTAGCCCCAGGCGCCCTGCGGCGAGGCCTTTGTGGCGGAAGTCGTTGGTCATTGTCGCTAAAGATCATCCTCTGCGGTGGAGTGGGCGTAAGCAGCCTGCCCCGGTGGCGGTTAAGAACAGCTTTCAGTATAGGGGTTTAAAACCAGGACGCCGCCGCCCACCGTCCCTGCCAAGGGGCAGGGTGGTGGGCGACGGCGTCCTTGCGGGTTAACTAACCGGGGGCTTGAGCCTACTTGCCGCGGGCGGCGCGCTTTTCAGCCTGCTCGCGGTCGAAGTTCTCCCAGTATTCGCGCTGGGTGAGCTCGTCGGTGCCGTCCCAGGCGTCCAGGTTCTTAATCTCGGGCAGATCAGATGCCTGGAAAATCGGTTCGAGGCCGGCCTTGCGCTGGGCCTCGTAGTTGCGGAGCACCTTCATGACCTTAGGCATCAGCAGGCAGACCGCGGTCAGGTTGACGATGACCATGCCGCCGTTGAGCAAGTCGGCGAGGTTCCACAGCAGATCCAGTGAAGCGATGGCACCGAAGAACACGAACAGAATCACGATGATGCGGAAGATGTTCATGGGCAGGTGCTTCTCGGTGACGAAGCGGATATTGGACTCGCCGTAGTAGTAGTTACCGATGATGGATGAGAAGGCGAAGAGGGCAATCGCCACGGTCAGGAAGTGAACCGCCCAGGGACCCAGGTGGGTTGAGAGCGCAGTCTGGGTGAGGGTGCTCGACATGTCTCTGTTGCCGTAGGGGATGTCGCCCGCAACCAGCACGATAAAGGCGGTGACGGAGCAGACCAGCATGGTGTCGAAGTAGACGCCCAGAGCCTGCACGAAGCCCTGCTTGGCGGGGTGGGAGACGGACGCGGTCGCACCGGCGTTGGGAGCGGTACCCATACCGGCTTCGTTAGAGAGCAGGCCGCGGCGCATACCCTGGGTGATGACGCCGATCAGGGTGCCGGTGACAAATTCCTGGATGCCGAAGGCGCCGGTGAAGATAGCCCCCAGCACAGCGGGAACTTCACCCAGATTCATGACGACAATGATGAGACCCAGGATCAGGTAGAGTACGGCCATAAAAGGCACCATAATTTCGGTGACCGAGGAGATGGTGCGGATGCCACCGAAGATGATGAAGCCGGCTATGACCGCGATGATAATACCGAGGGTAATGCGGAAGCCCATGCCATTGGTGCCGCTGACATCAACACCGAAGGAGCCAGCTGCCGCGCCCACGATGGAGTTGGTCTGCACGGCGACGAAGACGAAGGCGTAGGTGATCACGATGAAGGCAACGAAGATGAGCCCCAGCCAGCGGGCGTTGAGGCCGCGGGCCATGTAGTAGGCGGGGCCGCCGATGTAGGAGTCCTGGCCCTTGCGCTTGTAGAGCTGACCCAGCAGGGACTCTGCGAAGGCGGAGGCAGCGCCGATCGAGGCGATGACCCACATCCAGAAGACAGCACCGGGGCCGCCCAGGATGATAGCCATGGCAACGCCGACAATATTACCCACGCCCACGCGGGAGGCTGCAGAGACGGTAAAGGCGCGGAAGGCGGAGATGCTCTTCTTGCCGTTGTACTCGGTGCCGGCGGGGTCTTTGAGGGTGCGGAACATTTCCCCGATGAGGCGGAACTGAACACCGCGGGTTGCGATGGTAATGCCCAGGCCTACGGCCACCAGGGCGTACATCAGGAAGTAGGCCCAGAGGGTATCTGAGATGCCGGTGATAACCTCGGTTGCTCCAGCGGTGGATTCGTTAATCCAGTGCACTGCGTTGAGCAGAGTATCCATGCGTGCTCCAAATCGTTAAAAGGGCAGACTGTCCCGGAGGTATGGGTGGGTGCGTCTGCACTTGGTGGGGCCCCTTAGCTGCGGCACGGTGGGCAGCAAGGGCGTTAGAATCACCGGCGCTAGGGCGGTGAACACTAGGGGTAATTCTCACAGCTCGGTTGCGTTTGTGCAAAACATGTCTACTGTGATGTTGCCGTTTCGCTCTTAGAATTCGATTTAGAAGGGGACCGCAAAACCTAAAAGGGACCGCATATTATGCGGTCCCTTTTAAGAAATCAGGTCCCCTCGGGGGTGTACCGAGGGGCATGCGGACGCTAGGCGCCGGGGCGGGGTGCGTCCGTGTTGTCGGTGAAGACGTCGGGAATGCCGTCCTCGTTCTCGTCCACGGTCTCCTTCAGCGCAATCTGCTTGTAGTGCTTGTTGCGGATCGACAGGATTATTGCGCCTAAGACCGCTGCGATAACCGAGCCGATCATAATACCGATTTTGGCGTCCTCGGTGTGCAGGGAGCCCGACTCGAAGGAGAGCTCTGCGACCAGCATGGAAACGGTGAAGCCGATACCGCCGGTGACGGCTAGGCCGATCACGTCAATCCACTTGATATCGGAGTCTAGGTTCACGCCGCGGAAGCGGGTAATGAGCCAGGTGGTGCCGGTAATGCCGACGGTCTTGCCCAGCACCAGGCCGACCATGATGCCGATAGCAACGGAGTCGGTAAGGGCGGTGCGCAGGCCGTCCCAGCTGCCAACAGCTACGCCGGCGGAGAAGAAGGCGAAGAGGGGCACGCAGATGCCGGTGGAGAGCGGACGCAGGCGGTGCTCCAGGGTCTCGGCCAGGGAGGCGTGGGCGTCGGCCTGCTTGGCCTGGGCGGTCATGCGCACGGGTACGCAGAAGCCAAGAATAACGCCCGCGATAGTGGCGTGAATACCGGATTCCAGGAAGAGGGCCCAGGTGATAAGGCCCAGGGGCAGCAGGATTACCCAGGCCGCCCACTTGTGGTCGTGGAAGAGTTTTTCGTGTTTGTGGGTCAGCCAGAAATATAGCCCGATGGGAATGATGGAGATAATCAGGTACCAGGCATGGAAGTTGCTGGTGTAAAAGAGGGCGATAATGACGATGGCAATCAGGTCATCGACCACAGCCAGGGTCAGCAGGAAGGTGCGCAGGGCTGCGGGTAGGAAGGTGCCAACGCCTGCCAGGACGGCGACCGCAAAGGCGATATCGGTGGCAGCAGGAATAGCCCAGCCGTGTACCGCGGTCTCGTTGCCGTGGTTAATGGCGAAGTAGATAATAGCCGGGATCATAGCACCGCCGAAGGCTGCAGCCACCGGAACAATAGCCTTACCCGGGTCACGCAGGTCGCCCACCACGAACTCTTTTTTCAACTCTAGGCCGGTGAGGAAGAAGAAGACCGTGAGCAGGCCGTCAGCCGCCCAGAGATGCACGTTCATCATCAGGTGGCTAAAGCCGGGAATGTCGAAGCCTAGTTCGGTATCGCGGATACCCTCGTAGAAGCTCGCTGCCTGGGTATTAGCCAGGACGACGGCGAGCACGGTGGCGGCGAGCAGGATAAAGCCACCCACCGATTCCTTGCGCATAATCTCTGAGACGCGACTGGTCTCGGCGTACGATCCGCGGGAAAAGAGCGGGTCCTTGTGAGGCGTCTGGGTCATGCCTCTCCTTAGGTTGGGTGTGTGTCTTCGCTTGCTTCAGGTTCCATTATGCTCCTTTAGCCCAGCTAATGCCGGAATCTGAGATGCAGAACTGCACACCGGCGTCCGCCCCTCATCTCACTCAAGGGGACCGCAAAACCTAAAAGGGACCGCATATTATGCGGTCCCTTTTAAGAAATCAGGTCCCCTCGGGGGTGTGCTGAGGGGCGGACGGACGCTAGGCGCCGGGGCGGGGTGCGTCCGTGTTGTCGGTGAAGACGTCGGGAATGCCGTCCTCGTTCTCGTCCACGGTCTCCTTCAGCGCAATCTGCTTGTAGTGCTTGTTGCGAATCGACAGGATAAGGGCACCCAGCAGAGCGGCGGTAACCGAAGCGGTCAGAATCGCGACCTTAGCTGCATCGTTGTAGTCGGAGCCCAGGCCGAAGGACAGCTCGGCAATCAGCAGGGAGACGGTGAAGCCGATAGCGGCTAGGGTGGCTACGCCAATAACATCGATCCAGGCGATATCGGGGTCGAGGTTGGCACGGCGCAGGCGGGTGACTAGCCAGGTGGAGACCGTAATACCAATCATCTTGCCGAAAATCAGGGCCAGAATGATGCCGTAAGCAATCGGCTCGGTGACCGCGTCAATGAAGCCCTGGAAGCCGCCGATAGCGACGCCCGCTGAGAAGAAGGCGAAGACGGGTACACAGAAACCTGCGGAGAAGGGGCGCACGCGGTGCTCCATGACCTCGGCCAGGCCGTGGTGGGCGTCTGCCGCTTCGGTGCGCTTGTTCTTGCGCACGGGAATCATGAAGGCCAGAATGACGCCCGCGATGGTGGCGTGAATACCGGAGTTAAGGAAGAGTACCCAGACCACAAAACCAATGGGCAGCAGGATAAACCAGGACGCGGCGGGGGAGAGATGGAAGAGCTTCTCGCCCTTGCGCGCGATAAGGGCGTAGAGGGTAATCGGAATGATAGAGAGCGCCAGGAAGCCGATCTTCAGATCGGAGGTGTAGAAGAGGGCGATGATGGTGATAGCGATGAGGTCATCGACCACGGCCAGGGTGAGCAGGAAGGTGCGCAGGGCAGAGGGCAGGTGGGAGCCAATGACGGCGAGGACGGCCACGGCAAAGGCGATGTCGGTTGCCGCGGGAATAGCCCAGCCCCCGAGAGCCTCAGAGCTGCTGTTGAGGTTGACCAGTACGTAGATGATGGCGGGCAGGACAACGCCGCCTGCCGCTGCCACGATGGGCACCAGGGCCTTACCTGGGTTGCGCAGGTCGCCCTCCACGAATTCTTTTTTGAGTTCCAGACCGACCAGGAAGAAGAAGACCGCTAGCAGGCCGTCGGCTGCCCAGTGACCGATGGAGAGTTTAAGGTGCAGGCCCCAGAAGTCTGCGCCCAGGTAGGTGTCGCGCAGGCCGAAGTAGTGCTCGGCGGCGGCTGAGTTAGCAAAAACAAGGGCGAGGACGGTGGCAACCAGCAGGATGATGCCGCCGGTGGATTCCTTGGAGAGAATCTCTGAAATGCGCTGGGATTCCTTGTAGGATCCGCGCGATAGGACGGTGTTTTCTGATGACATAAACGCTCTTTGAGGTCGATGAGTAACGATAAACCGCCTACTCGCCACACGCTTCTGAAGGGGAGCAGGGCGGACGCCTGTAGCGCCGCGGGTGGCCTACCTTCAGGTGGGGCTGTGGTGAGTTGGGCGGGCCGACCAGTCTTCCCGGCACACCTTAGTAATCTAGCTTATCAAATGAAGGGGTGCTAGGGGGAATTGAGGGGCTGAGAGTATGTTTTGGCAGCGAGCCATGCTAGCAAAGAAGGGGGTTGAGGGGTATCTCTTGGCGGTCAGAAGCAAAAACTAGCCCTAAATAATAGATATTTTTCATGAAAGGCAACAACACGAGTGCACCAGAAGCAGAAACCCTTTCGAAAGAAACTTAGACTAGGTATAGACAACCCCCACTTTTACCTACAAGTGCAGACCAGAGGAACCATGAGCGAAGAAACCCCCGCAGTCGCTAGCGACACCACTCGCTGGTTGAATGAAGAAGAGCGCGAAGGCTGGCTCTTTATCTCCTCCATTATGTTTAACCTGCCCGGTCAGCTTGAAAGTCAACTGCAGAAGGATTCGGGCCTCAGCTTTGTTGAGTACATGGTTCTTGCCATGCTCTCAGAATCTCCCCAGCACAAGCTCACCATGACCGATCTGGCTCGGCAGACCAACACCCTGCTGCCTCGGCTGTCACGGGTGGTAACCCGCCTGGAGAAAGACAACTTTGTTGAGCGCAGCATCTGGGAGAAGGACCGCCGTGTCTCTATCTGCCACCTGCTGCCCGGTGGTCTGGCTAAGGTGCAGGAGGCTGCCCCCGGTCACGTTGAAGCTGTTCGCCGCATTATCTTTGATCAGCTCAATGCCCGCCAGGTGAAGTCTCTCGCTAAAATCGGTGAATCAGTACTCGGGGATAAGCCCAGCACGGTCATCAATGTCTCGAATGTAGCTTCTCTCGACTAGGCGATTTAAACCCCCCCGGTGGGGGTACCCGCTATGTCTATGCACAGTACTTATCCACAGCTATAAGTCTGGATTATCTAGTAAAAGATGCCCCGGTCAGCCTGTTTAGGCGACCGGGGCATCTTTTATCCCCACCTGTGGATAACTCTGTGAACAATATCCACTTAAAACGTGGAAAACTCTGTACCCTGTGGGTAAAAGTGCAGTATCCACCGAGTTAAAGTGCCCCAAAACCCTGTTTTCCACAGCACTTATCCACACCCGTGGATAAGTGACACCGATGTTATTTTCGAACAACACCGATGTATTTTCGAACTTTTCACCCGCCAATCACCCCGTTTTGCCCCCAGGTCTCTCGAACCTTTTCGAAACTCCCACCCGTGTAATTCGAATATCCCCAGTTTTATCCCCACCTGTGGATAACTTTCCCCGCTCTTAAGTGGAAAACTGTGGAGAACCTACCCCGGGCGTCCGCCTGCCCCGTTTCAGGCCATTTTGCCCACGGCTAAACAAGGGGACTTATCAAGTAACCTCTCGTGACCCCGCGCGCCCCAGTGTGTAGAGTTAAACCCAGAAAGACCCAAAGAAGGGCCTTCGACGAAAGGAATGACCATGTCAGAAAAGTACGTTCTCCCCGAACTCGACTACGACTACGCAGCCCTCGAGCCCCACATCTCAGCCCGCATCATGGAGCTGCACCACTCCAAGCACCACGCCACCTACGTCGGCGGCGCCAACACCGCTCTTGAGAAGATGGAAGAAGCCCGCGAAAAGGGCGACTTCGCCAACATCGGCAAGCTCTCCAAGGACCTCGCCTTCAACCTGGGTGGTCACACCAACCACTCCGTCTTCTGGAAGAACCTCTCACCCGAGGGTGGCGACAAGCCCGTCGGTGAACTGGCAGCAGCAATCGACAACGACTTCGGCTCCTTCGACGGCTTCCGCGCCCACTTCGAGAACGTAGCCCTCACCATCCAGGGCTCTGGCTGGGCCATCCTGGCCTGGGACACCGTCGGTAAGCGTCTCGTCATCGAGCAGCTCTACGATCAGCAGGGCAACATCTCCGTCGCCCTGATCCCCGTCCTGCAGCTGGATATGTGGGAGCACGCCTTCTACCTCGACTACCAGAACGTTAAGGGCGACTACGTCAAGGCCTTCTGGAACATCGTTAACTGGGAAGACGTCGCAGCCCGCTTCGACCGCGCTGTTTCCCAGACCAAGGGCCTCGTCATTCCCGAAGCCTAAACCCCTCACACCCCGCGTGTAGAGATAAAGCCGGGTGCCGGCGTCCTCCCTCAAGGGAGCGGACGCCGGCACCCGCCTTTGTTTTAAAGACGCGCGGGAGCCGGTGATAGTAGTTACTTGGAAAAGAAGCCGACTAATATGGGGTGCGACACACAAGGAGTAGACAATGATGTATCCTCGCCCCCTTTTTCCCGCTCTAGCGCTAACTGCTAGTGTATTGGCCCTCACCGGGTGTGGAATGTTTGGCGGCGGTAGTGAAGTAGCTTCTGAATCCACCGTCGTTGCGGCAGATGAGGCAGGAACTGCTGCTAAAGTCATCGATATCATTGACTCCGACACCGTTAAAGTAGACCGTAACGGTGAAATTATTTACGTGGACCTTCTGGGCATCGCAGTCCCCCAAGTTAAGCACGACAATGAAGATATGCGGTGCATGGCTCCTGAAGCCAAAGAATACCTAGCTAAACTCCTGCCCATCGGCTCACCGGTCACCCTCACCCACGAATCTGCTGAGGGAGACCGTGAAGCAGACGATAAAACACCCCCCACCATTCAAGCGGGAGTTACCCTCCCTGACCGCCGCATGGTGAACACCGAAGTTACTCGTGCAGGCTTTGCTGTAGCCATAAACCAGGGTGACTCCGACCTCCAAGAGGACATCAGCGCAGCCCAGGAAGAAGCTGCCCAGCAACAGGCCGGAATGTACAGCCGAACCAACGGCTGCACCCTGCCTGCCCGTCTTGATACTGCCCTAACCAACGTCAATAAAGCGCAGGGTCTTGACCTCAAAGACCCCCTAGAGGCAGCAGACTCTCTCACCCGTCGTCTCGAAGAGTATGAGACATCCAGCGACCTGCCCCTTCTCTCAGCAATCGCGCAAACCCAATCCGTTAAAACCCAGCGAGATGCCCTGACCCGAGCCAGCGACAGCAAACGTATTGTCTACAACCTGGCAGAAGAAGCAGAACGCGAAAGAATAGAGCCTGCACCAGCGACCTCAGATGCAGGTCAGCCCGCCGACATGCCTCAACCTGAAACCCCGGAAAACCCCTCCGAAAGCTCTACCTAAGACCCCGGTCGTACGGGGGTGGCTTCAGCTTCAGTCTTCTTCTGCTGGTTCACGCTGGTACTGTTTTCAGGGTAAAAATCATCTCCTAAGAGATTCTTAAGGTCAGTCAGCTGGTTGGACACCACATCAAGAGTCACGATAGAACCGACCCATTGAGCCGGAGCAGCTTTCTGCCCCTCGAGCTCGTTATAAAAGGCTGATGCATCCTGATAAATGGTCTCCCGCTCAGAAGCCCGCTTCTGGTCCTCAACCGAAGCCTCTGCTGACGTGTCAATCTCCCAGCTGCGGGCGTCCTCAACCTTCGCCTGCTGAGCCTGAATTTCAGCGGGAATGGTACACTCGGTGCCCTTAGAATATAGGCCTACACCTTCATTGGCGGCGTCCTGCTGGGCCTGAGAAATCTCGCCGTAGAACTCATCTTCAGCGGCTGTGAAAGTAGTGGCTACCATTCCGGCACGCGCCATATCACTGTTGATAAAAGCATCACCCGCATATACTGCAGCCTCAACATAGCCGGTTGCACCGCGCTGAGACTCATCAAAATTCAGGGTTACCTGGCTACCCTCGGGCAGCTTCTCAGCCAGCAGAGACTTAGACTCTTCCACCAGGCAGTTAGCAGACAGGGCTATACCGTTATCGGTCGGGGCAGATGTATTAATCAGGCGAATCTGCTTCTCAACCCCATCAAAACTGGCGGTAAAAGTATTAGCCGACTCAACCGACACCACCGTAGCCGTCATGCCGTCGGTGTAAGTAATCGTCGGAGCGCTCGCAGTGCTACCGGCAGTATCACCAGACCCACAGGCTGAGAGTGACAGTAGTGCTACCGCAAGAACAGGAGCTGCACGCTTCATTAAGCATCACCCTTCTCGGCTTTATAGGCGGCTTCACGGTACATGCCCAGGGGGCCCTGGTCTGCAAAGGCGCGCGAGTGGTTGTAGCGGTAAAGACGCGGCGGACGGTGACGGGTACCCTCAACGCGCTTTCCCGTATCAATAATAGATTTGGACGCCGCAATCTGACGGCGGAAATTCGCCGGGTCAAGCGCCCGGCCCAAGATAGCCTCGTAGACCTCACGCAGCTGAGCGAGCGTAAACTCCTCACCCAGGAAGGAGTGGGCGATACGGGAGTACTCCACCTTGTTCTGCAGGCGGTAGAGGGCGTACTCAACGATCTCATTGTGATCAAACGCCAGGATGGGGAGCTCGTCAATCGGGAACCAGCGGATGTTCTCGTGCACGCGGGTGCGGTTCACCTCGGTCTGGGGGATTGACGCCCAGTAAATCACCGACACCACACGCTCATGCTGATCTTCCTCAGCAGGAACAGGTAGAGAACCGCCCTCACGCATAATCTTGTAATCCGGGGTGCGGTGCACATCGCCAAAAGCATAGAGCTGTTCCAGATAGCCCGGTACCAGACCCGTTGCGCGCTTGAGGGTGGACCCTGCGGCTTCTTCGAGTGAGAGCTCCGGGTGCAGGGGGCCGCCGGGTAGAGCCCACTGGCCCTTGT
This sequence comes from Rothia nasimurium, assembly GCF_014217215.1. GTDB lineage: Bacteria > Actinomycetota > Actinomycetes > Actinomycetales > Micrococcaceae > Rothia > Rothia avistercoris. The sequence continues at coordinate 2,355,563 of NZ_CP056080.1, read as the reverse complement.
AGGGTTCGCGTAGGCGGCGTACAAGCGGTAGCCAGAGGGAGTGGTGGCTTTCGCCTTCCTTGCGGCGCAAGGCCAAAATCACTGTGGAAACAGCGAGCGAAACCGAGGTGTGATCGGCATCGAGATGCTCTTCATGGCGGCTCTGGGTGGTGGACTCAGGCAAAGTCATAGGGTTCCCCACGGTTAGTGATGGTCTTGTCTCCTACATTCTAGTCAAGAAAAAGGGGCAGAGTTCGTGCGGCACGGAAGAGGAACCTTTCACGGGGCTTCTTCAACTGTGGTGGGCCCCGCAGCTACCGCTCTTGAATCGGTAGCTGGGTACATCATTCATTGGTTTCTGGGAAGAGAAGCGCTGATGACAGCCCCAACAGGGAGATGACCCTTACCCCGGCTGGGGAAGCTAAAGTGGGGGTGTTGGAAGCAGGCAAATATAGTTATTATTAATTTATAATCCACATTGTTTTATCGTGGTGAATTTTCTGGGGAAGGTCCCTCACAAAATAATGGGGACAGGTATCAACAAAGAAGTTGAGAAATGATGAAAAAAGCAAAATTATTTTCTTGTCTTTCAGTTATTGCCCTCATGAGTGGGTGTGGCATGTTCTCGCAGCCCCTGCCCCAGTATTCGCCCCAAGAACAGCTGTCCGATGGGGCTTTTGCCGTGTATCTCTCGGGGCGGTATGACTCGCCTCTCCCGCAAAACCCGGGGAGCGGAATCCTTTTTTATCACCCCGAAAAACAGGAGTGGTCGCGACTGGACCTTAAAGGGCTGAACGGCGGTGCCCTCAGTTTTGATGGTCAAGAGCTCCACTACAAAGACAAACTGAACGACTATAGCTTGAGTGCCGACGGGGTAAAAACAATAGAGCACCCTGAGCAAGAAATGCTCACTATCTCTAAACAGATACCCCTACCCGGTGAAGGGGTTGGATCCATAGCCCTTGTCAATTCAGGGAACCCCACCAAAATTATTACCGTGAAGGGTCAGGAACGCACCGTTCAAGAGGTGCCTGATTCTCTTTCTATGATGGCAACCTGCCCCGATGGGACGGTGTGGGCTATGGGTCAAAGCTGGGAGACGAGTGCAGATCCCGTTGAGTCAGCCTACCCACCAGACCGGCTTTATAGGCTCTACCCGGAGTTCTCAGCTACCTCCGTTGCTGAATACAAGAGTGACCAGCCGGCTCAAACTACCCAGCATTTTGTCTGCTCTGACAACGTTATCTACTACATTATTGATAGTATCACCCCGCCTGCTGAGGGGCTGGCCTACGCTGGTCCCGAGCACTATACCGGGTCAAAGCTGGTCTCCTATGACACGCACACCGGCGAGTATAGGGAGCAGGAAATAGGCGGGGACCTCGCTACCCGCCTGAACGATCAGATGTGGAGCCCCACCCTCTCGCCGCTCTACCTCTACGATGGGCACCTGTGGTGGGTATCGGGGTACGGAAAAGTCGTGAAAACGGACCTGGCTAACGCCCAGAACACGGTTGCTTTTGACCTGGGTGACTTTGAGCCGAGCAAGGATATCGGCTACCTGGTGCAAGAAGATAAGTACCTCTTCCGTTTTATCTTTGACCTTTCGGGGGAGACCACCATCTACCGCTACAACCTAGAGACTGAGAAGCTGGAATCACGCGCTACCGTGCCCGGTCTGGGTGATGCGACCCCCCGCGACCAGTACCCTTTTACCGTTGAGATTCTGGACCTTGAAGCACTGCTTAAGCTGTGATGCCTGCGCTCAGTAATTTTCTGACGCAGCCATGTACAAAGGGGCGGCCACATGCGGTGGCCGCCCCTTGTGTGTTTCTGGGTGCGCTGGATTAGTCGATGGTGAGTTCGCCCATGCGGTCCCAGTCATCGCCCTCAATGAGGCGGGAGATAATCTTGGGGGTCTCGGTCAGCCAGGGGCGCATGCTCTCCATGCCCTTGGCGAAGTGCTCGGACTTAACGTGGGCTTCTGCCGCGTCGTCGTTGAAAGCCTCAACCAGGACTACCTCGTTGGGGTTTTCAACGCTTAGGGACCATTCGTACCACTTGTTGCCCGGCTCTGCGCGGGTGGCCAGGGTGAAATCGCGGGCTGCCTCTAGGAACTCTTCGCGCTTGCCGTCTTTAACCTGGAATTTAACCACAATAAAAATCATGTTCGTGTGTCCTTTGCTCGGTGGGAGTGGGTCACTTTTAACCCTAGGCCTATCCGGGTGCCTGGCTCAAGCCTTGAGTCGGGGAGGATGCGGGTGCATGTTTGGGGCTACTTGAGGTGATAAAGAATAGTTGTTCTTTTGTAAAGAATAATTTACATTTAAGGGGAGATCTCAACCCGAAAGAACACTATGACACCACAACCAAGCACCAACCTGGTGCGAAAGTACCGGCGGTGGAACGAGCTATCGCAGGTAGAACTTGCCGAGCAGGCAGGGGTATCCCGCCAGACCATCGCCAATATCGAAAAGGGTAACTATGCCCCCTCGGTCTACCTAGCCCTGACGATTTCAAAGATTCTAGGTAGGTCAGTGGAGGACATCTTTGACCCCCGAGAGGACGACTAAACATGAGCATCAACCAGAAAATCTTGGACCGCTACGACGCGTCCATGGATGATGAGTTTGAACGGCAGGTCCTCTACAGGGCTATCGCAATTTCCTACGCCTGGGTTATCAATTTAATGTTTGGTACCTGCGCAGTTCTGGCGTGGGTGTTGCCCGGTGTGTATGCACTGTGGGCTGTGCTCCCTATGGGGGTGCTTATCTTCTCAATGGCGATTCGAGACTTCTGGCTACGTCAGTACGCTCCCACGCCTCGGATTACCCCGTACTCAAAACTTGGGTGGGCGTTTGTCGTAGTGGTTTCCATACTCATTATGAGCGGAATCTACCGCAATACTCTGGGGGTTGTAGACCCAGATATGTCACGCGGAATGATTATCGGTGGTGTAGTGGGCGCGATAGGGAGTCTCTTTGTGCTGCGTGATATTTCTACCAAGCAGCGGCAGCGGGACCGCCAGCGCCTGGACGCTCAACTGGGGGAGGACGACTAGCTGGAAACATGTGCGCTCAGAGTGTGGGTGCAGGTGTATAACGCAATAGTGAGTCATGCGAACCAGGGGTAACTCTTTTAGCGCGCTAAACTGGGGTAGACCTGTACCTGACGAAAGCTACCGTAGTGCGCAAACCACGCCCCTACCTGGCCGTTCTTACTAGCCTTCTAACCATACTTATTCTTGCGATAACGGTGGTATGGATAGTGGCCAGCCCAGATCCCCGCACCTCTTTGAATGCGATTGTTCTTATCTTTCCTGCGGTGTTTATTCTCGGCGCTACTTCCTGGTGGCAGTGGAGCATCTACACTCGGAAAGCTCAGCGCTATAGACGGTGGGTTTGTGTTAAGCGTTCCCTTGCGAAGGTTGTCCTAGACATGGATAGCTTTGAGGTAACCTACGAAACTATTCCTGTGGAATTACGTCTCGCAGACCTAGAGGTAGCGTGGGACTCTCTCCAAAACCTTGCCTACAGTATGCTCAAACATCAGGAATATGTTGAAACCTTGCCTATAGCCAGCGACCTCTTAGGCAATGAACTCACTGAATATGAGAGCGGAATAGCACGATTAGAGGATTTAGCGCAGGGGCTTATGGGATCAGGCGCGATATGGGTATCTGGCGATACAGCACAATCAGTTTTTGATACTTTACTCCGGCCAATTACTCTGCTTGTTCGTGAACAACTTTTCTATATAGAGGATATTCCGGGCGAGTATATGCAACAGGAATGGGCTACGGAACTTCGGAGGGCTTATGGGGCACTTGTTTCATTAGCCGATGAGGGTCTCACGGCAGGTTTTCTACCCCGCCAGCAGTCCATCAATATGAACTCAGGTAGTCAGGCTTTACCGCCTACACAGCAAGAGGCTGATCTAGTTACCCTCCGGCACTACCTTGTGAAATGGAAAGAAGCTGAGCGGGCAGTCTATCGAGCCGCGCAGAAGATATATAGGGGGCTTAGTGCTGCCAGAAACCCCGAAGAAGTAGCCTATTACCCCGTTCCCCTACCACCGCAGGGGGCCAGCTTATTGACCCTGAGAAAGGCCCTTGGCCTGCCCGTTGATGCGAAGACCAGTGTCGAATACATGCTCCAACGGTCTACTGCTCTGTCCTACTCATACATCAGAACAGACTGGCGGCCAAAAGCTTTATGGCCAGCACCTAGACAAAAAATAGGTACATTCCGTTTGCTCAAAGCCCAAAGAGACTATGCGCGGCAGCTTCTCACCCAACCGGATACTCTCAAAGCCCATTCAATCCTTAGTCGGCTGGACCAAATTGTCACAGAAGCAACATACACGGATAGTGGTGCTCCGAGGAAGGCGCTAGCGGTTGGTATCGCGGGTGGAATAGGCCTGGGTTTAGTTACTCTCTGGTTTTTTGTGAGCTCTATTAACTTCGTCAGTAGTGCACACACTGCTCTCAACCTGCTGCTCATTGTTCCAACATCTTTTATGCTTGGCTTCACGATACTTTTTATACCGTGCGCTACGGTAGCCCTTTATCTTTCGTGGAAAAAAGCCGTGAACCGGGGCGCCTTAGCAACAATCGGACTGCAGCGTAAGCGCGTAAAAGCCCTACGTTCCCAGCTTGAAACGTTCATGATTAATCTGGACGGTACACGGCTCAATAAACTTATTATCGAACATTCACAATCTGCCTATTCTTCGCTGTCTCAACGACTTTATGAGAGAGCATTAGCCCTGGCGCTTCGGGACGTAGAAGAACTTGAACGGAATACCGGAATGGGTCTTGCCCTAGGCTATGAAGACCAGCTCATTGAAGAGACGTCTCAGCTCATTGCTTTCCTTCATGAATACAATCAGGATTTAGAGTCGGCAGATACATCTCAAAGCATGAGGAATAGCTGAAACCATGAAAAAGATAGGCTTTAGCTCCTCCAGCGGAGTGCTGGCAGCTATCGTAGTTGTTTTTGTGGCGCTATCTACCGCACTAATCTATGTTCTGCTTGGGGTTATGAACAGAGAATCGACTACAGATAATTCTGTTCAATCAGGCCAGACATACACTTCCCGGAGTATGGACTCAAATGTCTCTGCAGAATCCCCCGCTATCTCGGAGGCAACGACACCGGCGGTCCCTCAACCTTTGGACCCTCAACCTGTCTCGGTAGCTGACCTGGAGGACGGTGGAGCAGAGTATTCTGGCACCGGCAACAATGACTTCCGTATTAAAGATCCCAGCGGTGACCAAAGCGTTATATGGGTAGAGGTTGAATACGAGCCAGCCCATGCTCAAGATACGGTACGCATATTTTTAGAGAGCCGACTGGTATCGGACGATTTACTGTGGGGGTACGGAACAATAGATATCCCTAAAGCTGGCACGTATTCTCTACTCGTAAATCCCTACCTACCGCCGTTAAAAGACATCGATAGGGGTATAAACACCCTCAGAATCGAGACTCAAGGACGCTGGCAGGTGAGGGTTCATCCGGCATCTCAGATACCCCTTCATGGCCTCAATGAACCGATACAGGGGTTAGGGCACCAAGCCTTCCGGATTCCGCCTGGTGCAACCACAGTAGATATTAGCTACTCCACTGATAAGCCGTCCGAAGATCGCCTAGGTCTTGCGCTTTATACAGCAGGGCCTTTTGGCTCTACCGAACGCTCGATAATCCCCCCATCATCTGCGGACCGGACAGAAGCCATCGATCTTTCCAATGCAGAATATGTATCTGTCCAAGCTGAATCAGGGTGGACTCTAACCTTTAGATAGGCTTGCGGAAAATCTTATTGAGGCACATACACAGACCAGCTACTGGCTAGGGGAGTCCGAACATCAATATAGAGTGGTTCCGCAGGGAGATCCACAGATATTTTGGTACTTGAAAGATCTGAGGCGAAGACCGTCTGTGACCGATAGTGTCCTGTTCCATCCGGACGGTAGAAAGTTATCGAGGCCTCCTCAAACCCCCAGCTCACCTGCACTTCTCGGTAAAACTCAAGTTTTGCCTCGGTTCCTCCAGACCAGAAGAAGATCCCTGCACCGTCTCCTCTTCTGCCATAAAATGCATCTCCCGGTTTAATCTCAGGTGCTGCATCAAGAGGGTAGGCTTTGACCTGCCAGCTTTCCTGGTTTTGGGTCAAGACCTCCAGGCGGTTTACGGGATCTGGGGTCATATTGACAAGGTCATATACGGTCCCGTCGTGACCGAACTCTTTAGCGCGAATTGCCCCCGGCTCATCAAGGTCCTTATCGGGGTTGGTTACCGCAAATTTTTGAGCTTCGGAGAAATCAATAGCTTCCGGCCCGTATTTCTGGTATCGCTTTCTTCTTTCCGTCTGTTCTGTGGGCGTGGTCGTATACGTCAGAATCACAGGGTTTGTATTTTCAAGTGTAAAAATCTGCGATCTGTCTGACGCTGCGATTTCCTGGCCCCCATCGTGGGGGAACTTATACGGCTGAGCGTTGAGTGCCCCGATTGGAGAAATAGCTTCATGGTTAAAGCCTATCCACCAGTCGTAGCCTTGGCCGTCTACCGTAACAAACCACGGGGAAGACGGTATTTTAAAATCGGTGTCTTGGGCTGGTAAGGCGGAGGTAAAAACCTGCGTTGGCTGTATATCTTCTCTGCCGAGCTGATCGGGGACAGTAACACTAAAAGGGCTCAAAGATTGTGCAGATACTTCTGACTGTGGCGCGTATATAAGGTGCGCTCCTTGAATCTGCTGCAAAATAAAGGCTTGCTGCCCTGTTCCGGCTAGCTGACTGATGGAATCATACAAGGGGGCATCAGAAACTGGATGCACTGTAATCTTCCATTCCCCACGAGTGCTTACCTGAACCTTCTGACTGCTTTTGCTGACATTAGTATCTAGCCAGATTGATCCCTTCACCGGTTCTTCCTGCTTATTAGCTGAAGCGATGACATTAATAAACTGCTCCTGGCTCCCACCCAGAAAAGTTACTTCTGGGTCATTGGTATCAGAGGGGGTAATTTCATACTCAACCCAGGCAGGTTCAACTGGTCCATCGGGGCGGGAAAGATCGAGGAGAGCCTCACCGGTTCCTGATAACTCTTGAGTTGAGGTTATGGTGGGTGAGTTGCTACCTACTTCACTGTAGTTTTGGTAGAGAGTATGGGCTGGCCAAGTGGCCGTATTAGAGAAATCAACTGTCTTATTGTGACCGTTCCAGAAGCTGAGGGTGTCGAGGGCTTGAACGTACTCAGGAGAAAGAATCTCGTCAACACCATTACCCAACGTTGCAAAAGCAACTACAGCTGTACTCAAGGTTATGGAGCCAGCCGTAATGATAGAGGAGTAGGCTCCGAAGCACCTAGATTTTTGTTGCTTCCGGGGTGTGGAACCGTAGTCTGGCAGGTCTTTGCCACTCTCGCTTGAGCGAGACTGGTCAACGCTTGGAACCCACAGCTGCCAGCCGGGAGGAACGGCACCCCATGAAGGGTGAGGCTCCCAGCCCTCCGGCGGCACCCAGCCTTCGGGGAATCGCGGCCAGTTGGGTGGAGGGTTAAACCGTGACAACGTAAATACCGGGCCTTTCGATAAGACTAATTCCCTCATTCTCCCATGAACTTGCGCGGTTTGAGTTTTACTGTACCGACATCTTATATAGCTACTTATAGTGCGCCCTACCTTGTGAATGGGCGTCAATCTTCTCTTGAGTGTTCTTTGGGTGAAGAACTCCTTAACGGAGCCGTGTTTTTGAGGGCCCCTAAACCCACACCCGTATGATGGTGACCGGGAGCACAACCCTGCTTGCTTTTGTTCAAAGGAGAACCCATGAAAGCCCTCGTCTACCACGGCCCCGGCAAGCGCAGCTGGCAAGAAGTGCCCGACCCCACCATCATCGAGCCCACCGACGTCATTGCGCGAGTAGATACCACCACCATCTGCGGAACCGACCTGCACATCCTCAAAGGCGACGTACCCGCCGTTGAGCCCGGTCGAATCCTGGGCCACGAAGCCGTGGGCACCATCACCGAAGTCGGCGCTGCTGTCACCGAACTCAAGGTAGGGGACCGCGTGATTATCCCCGCCGTCACCAACTGCGGAAAGTGCTCCTACTGCAAGAAGGGCCAGTACTCCCACTGCCAGACCGTGGGCGGTATCGGCTGGATCTTTGGTCACCTCATTGACGGTACTCAGGCCGAATATGTGCGCGTACCCTACGCCGAAACCTCCCTGCACCGGGTCCCCGAGGGTCTAGCCGATGACGAAGTCCTCTTCTTGACCGATGCCCTGCCCACCGGTTTTGAAATCGGTATCCTCAACGGCAACACCAAGCCGGGTGACACCGTAGCTGTTATTGGTGCTGGCCCCGTTGGCCTGGGCGCAATCATGACCGCTAACCTGGCCGGTGCTGGCACCGTCATCACCGTGGACATGGACGAAAACCGTATGGACACCGCCCTGGAACTAGGTGCAACCCACAAGGTGAACGCCGCCGACCCCGACGCTATCGAGAAGATTAAGGCGCTGTCCTCTGACGGCCTGGGTGTGGATGTTGCTATTGAGGCAGTCGGCGTTCCCGCGACCTTCAAGACCTGTGTCGATATTGTGCGCCCCTACGGCACCATCGCCAACGCCGGGGTACACGGTAAGGCCGTGGAGCTACCTATCCAGGATCTGTGGATTTCCAACGTGCGTATCAACATGGGCCTGGTGGACTGCAACACCGTGGAGAACCTGCTCAATATGGTGCGCTCAGGCCGCCTGAACGCTAAGGCCATGGCCACCCACTACTTCACTTTTGACCAGTTCGAAGAAGCCTACGACCTCTTTGCTAACGCTGCAGTGAACAAGGCCGTTAAGGTAGTTATCTCCCGCGAAGGCTAACCGCCTGCCTATGAACCGCTCCGCCGGGGCCCGAAGGCTCTGGTGGGGCGGTTTTGTTTAGAGGGGGTCTAGCTCGTAGCGGCGAAACCGTAGCTCTCGTTGTGCACCGCGAAGCGAAGAGCCCTCCAAGCCAATAGAATCCCAGTCGACAGTCGCAGCGGCAGTAAGTGCTAATCGATGTGCTGACAGCGCTGCTTTTTTGTGGAGGCCAATACCCTCCGCAAGCTCAAACCAATGTTGGCGGCGCAGACGCTTGGTGCGCCCCGCAACGGGTAGGGCAAGGGAATCATCGCCATAGACGAGTGTGCACGGTATGTCGTAGATGGGGGCTACTTCCCAGGTGCCCCGTATATTTTCTAAAAGACCAACGTTCTTACCATGCAAATCGCCATTACCTGTCAGCCATGCAAAGACGAACTGAAGATACAGATTGCGTGTCGTTACAAGGGGAGACGCAGATAGTTCTGAGAGAGCTTGAATAACACTCTCGGTTGTTAGTGTGTACTTCTGGGCGGGGTGCACGTTGAGTATCTGGGTAGCATCTTCGAAGGCGATTCTGCGTTCTTCCTGGCGGTCAAATCGCTGAATCCAGAGCCCCTCCGTGCCGTGCCGATCTTTTACCAGTGAGGCTCTGACGGTAGCGAGTCTAAGTTTTTTGGCGGCTAGTAGATGCTGGTACTCGTTGCGTATGAGATGGGGGTAGGCTTTGGGACTAATTTTGACAAGAGCGGCACCTGTTTGCGATGCAACGGGGGCTGTCAGCATGTAGGCGCTTGCTTTTGCTTGCACTCCCGGTAGGCCGTGCCTGTCAACAGTAGAAAAAATATGGCTGAAGTCCAGGGTACTTGGGTCACCGGTGATACTGCTGGCCACTGATGTTAGAGGGGTTCCTGCTGGAACAACCTGCACATTTCCAGGGGTATCCTGACCTATCGCAAGGAGGAGTGAAAACTCATCGTTGAGGCTGGTTTTCACATCTTTTTGGAGAAGTGAGAGTCGATAACCTTCGGGGAGTAGGCCTGCAAAAAAGGGAGGGACTGCTCCACCGTGCGCTGTGACGGGTGCGGGCCCTACCTGTAAGGTGCTGGCGACTGGACGTCCCCGATAGTTTGGGTCGTATGTAAACGTTGTGTGTGATCCGGCTTCTCTTGTGAGTGTTCCTGCAAACTGACCTGCGACATACACATCGGCAGCATTGACGGTTTTGAGAGCTTCGAGGTTCATGCGTTACTTACTATCTCAAGGCGAACACCAACCGCGTGCGCTACTGCTAAGACCGTGGCGAAAGATGCGCCTGATTTGCCCTTTTCGATATCCCGGACGGTTCGGTCGCTGACCCCTACGAGCTCAGCTAGGTCGGTCTGTGTGAGGAGGAAGTGTTTGCGTGCCTGGCGGATAGCGTTCCCTAGTTCTGTTGCGGTGTCCATAAAGGCCTAACGGAAAAATATTTCTGAAATACGGGATTGTGGCTCTGATTCTAGTCGGTATAAATAGAAAACGGAAGAATACTTCTGCTATATCTAGCAAGCATGCGTTGTAGATGCTGGATTGAGGGGTGTGATGGGTTGGTTGTAGTCTGAGACGCCAACACATTTGCGATTGTTCAACAATTGTGTAATCTATGTCTATGACCTAGCACGCACTATGACGGCCTCGTCGCGTGCTCCTACCCCCAAGGAGAGACATGGCAGACGCAAACGCCCTGATCACCCCCAAAGACCAGGCCGCCAAGGGGCGCCGTACAGCTCTGCTCGGCTCCCTCTTCCTCATGGCTACCAGCGCCATCGGTCCAGGTTTCATCACCCAGACCGGCCAGTTCACCTACCAGATGGGTGCAGCCTTCGCCTTCGCGATTCTGGTATCGATCATCATCGACATCGCCGTGCAGCTCAACGTCTGGCGCGTCATTGGCGTCTCTGGCATGAAAGCCCAGGAACTTGCCAACTCCGTCCTTCCCGGCCTCGGTGTCTTCCTCGCTATCCTGGTAGCCCTCGGCGGCTTCGTCTTCAACGTCGGTAACGTCGCCGGCGGCGGCCTGGGCCTCAACTCCATGCTTGGCTTGGACGCCACCACCGGCGGCATCATCACCGCCGCCCTCGCTATCGGTGTCTTCCTTTCCAAGCGAGCTGGCGTCGCCCTCGACCGCATCGTCGTGGTACTCGGCGCGGTCATGATTCTGGCAACCCTCTACGTCGCGATTGTCTCCAACCCGCCCGTCGGTGAGGCCCTCAAGAACACCGTTATTCCCAGTGAAGTGAACTTCACCGTCATCACCACCCTGGTTGGCGGCACCGTAGGCGGTTACATCACCTACGCCGGTGCCCACCGCATGCTGGACGCCGGCATCCACGGCCCCGAGTACGTCAAGGACATCTCCCGCTCATCCGTCACCGGCATCGTCATCACCGGTGTCATGCGCTTCCTACTCTTCCTCGCCATTCTGGGCGTGGTCGCTACCGGCGTAGCCCTCGATACCGACAAGTCCATCGCCGGTCAGGCCTTCGGCATCGCCGCCGGTGAGATTGGAACCCGCCTCTTCGGTCTGATTCTCTGGGGCGCAGCAATCTCATCCGTGATCGGTGCGGCCTTCACCTCGGTGTCCTTCCTGACCACCGCTAAGACTTCCGTAACCGTCAAGAACGCCCTGACCATCGGCTTCATCGTCGTCTCAACCGTTGTCTTCATCGTTGCGGGCAAGGCCCCCGCCACCCTGCTGATTGTGGCAGGTGCCGTCAACGGCCTCATCCTGCCGGTAGGTTTTGCGGTGCTTCTCTTCGTGGCAACTTTCCGCGCCAAAACCCTGCTGGGTGGCTACCGCTACCCCGCCTGGCTCATCGTAATCGGCTGGGTCTCCTGGCTGCTGACCATCTACCTGGGCTACAAGTCCCTCAGCGGTATCGCCGCCCTCTGGGCCGGCTAGGAATCTGCCTGCCGCTGCAAAAACTTATCCCGCGAGGCCACCAGGTAACTGCGTAAGGCCTCGTGGGCGGCGGCCCGCTCACCGTGCTCGACCAGACCGAGCAGGTGGGCGTTCATCTCAACGTAGGGAGCGTGGAAGCCCCCGTCCTGGGCGTACTCAAAAAAGAGCAGGCGCATCTCGGCAAGCAACCGTGACATGGTGCGGCTCAGCCGCTCTGACCCGGCAGCCGCAACCAGAGCCCGGTGAAAATCCTGGTTGGCGTTGGCCATACCGTCCACCGACCCCGCATCCCGGGCCGCTCTTGCACGCGCGAGGGCGGCCCGGGCGTCCTTATTCTCTCCAGCGGGAGCCAGGTCAAGGGCGGCCGCCTGCACCGCCCACCGTTCAATAAAAAGCTCTCGCACCTGCGTGCTGTCGGGCAGGGCCACAAAAACCCCGCGGTGAGGGATGCGCTGCACCAGGTTCTGCCCCTCAAGTTCGGTAAAGGCCTGGCGCAGGGTGTTGCGGGAGACGTCCAGGGTGGCGGCCAGCGCTTCTTCCGTGAGCTGGGTGCCGGGGGTGAGAACACCCGTATCCATGGCGGTACGCAGGGCATACACAGCCCACTCGGACGCCCGCAACTCGGCGGGGCGAGTGCGGGCTATCTCATCAAGGGACGCGGACGGCAGGGGTTCAGGAGCTAGGGAAGTCACCGTTTTATTGTACGGCGTGGGCCCCTGAGCGGGCCCAGACCCCTATTCGAAAACCACCAGCACCTGGCCCGCGGTCAGGCGCTCGCCTACCTGGGCGGGGAGCTCAGCCACGGTACCGGCGGTTTCAGCCAGCGCCGGAACCTCGGTCTTCATGGCCTCCAGCAGGGCCACCTGGTCCCCGGCAGCTACCTCATCACCCACGGCAACGGTGTACTTGAGCAGGGCCCCGCCCATGGGGGCCAGTACCTGCCCGGCACCTGCCTGCCCCTGCCCGCTGGCTGGGGTGGCGGCGTCCGCACCCGAACCCAAAGAAGCAAACACCGAATCGGGCAGACCCACCCTGTGCGGGGTGCCGTCAATCTCCAGGGTGAAGCGGGTGATGCCGGTGCCCGGGAAGGCACTGGCACCCACCGGCAGCAGGGGCTGACGGTAGGACGCCTGCACCCTGCTCCCAGCCTCGGGGCTGGCAGGGGTGGTGGCACCATTGCCCTGGGTGAGGGAGGGGAGGAAGGCGTCCTCGATCCAGGTCGTGTAGACCCCAAAGTCGCCGCTCTCGGCGGTAAAGGCCGGGGCTTCAAGCACCTGCCGGTCAAAGGGTAGGACGGTCGCCACCCCGGCAATATCCATCTGGGCCAGGGCGAAGCGGGCCCGGCGCAGGGCCACCTCGCGGGTTGGGCCGGTGACAATCAGCTTGGCCAGCATGGAATCGAACTCCCCGCTGACTACAGAACCGGGGCGCACCCCGGCGTCCCAGCGAATCCCGGGGCCAGAGGGCACGGTGATGGACTCAATGCGGCCAGCGGCAGGCAGGAAGCCCCGGGCGGGGTCCTCGGCATTGATACGGAACTCAAAGGCGTGACCAGCCGGCTCGGGAGTCTCAGTAAAGGGCAGGGGCTTGCCCGCCGCAATATCGAGCTGCAGGGCTACCAGGTCAACGCCGGTGACCTCCTCGGTGACCGGGTGCTCCACCTGAATGCGGGTGTTGACCTCAAGGAAGGAAATCGTGCCGTCGAGGGCCACCATAAACTCGGCGGTACCCACACCCACATACCCGGCGGCCCGGAAAATCTCAGCGGACGCCTGCTCAATCTGGGCCTGCTGCTCAGCGGTGAGGAAGGGGGCGGGAGCCTCCTCCACCAGCTTCTGGTTACGACGCTGCAGGGAGCAGTCGCGGGTGCCAACCACCACCACATTCCCGTGGGAATCCGCAGCCACCTGGGCTTCCACATGGCGGGGCTTCTCTAGGAAGCGCTCAATGAAGCACTCCCCGTTACCGAAAGCAGCCACAGCCTCGCGCGAAGCCGAGACGAAGGCGTCCTCAACCTCGCCCAGCTCCCGCACAATGCGCATACCGCGCCCGCCGCCACCGTGGGCGGCCTTGATAATAGAGGGCAGGCCGTGCTCCTGGGCAAAGGCGCGAGCCTCCTCGGGGGAGGCCACGGGGCCGTCTGACCCCGGCGCCAGCGGGGCACCCACCGACTGGGCTAGCTCGCGGGCCTTAACTTTATCGCCCAGGGCTTCAATGGTCTCGGGGGCAGGTCCAATCCAGGTTAGCCCGGCGGCCATGACCGCCCGGGCAAAATCAGCGTTCTCCGCCAAAAAACCGTAGCCGGGGTGCACGTCGGTAGCTCCCGAGGCCACCGCAACCGCCAGGACCTTCTCAATATCCAGGTAGGTTTCGGCCGGGCCGGTGCCCTCCAGGGCGTAGGCCTCATCGGCCAGAGCGGTGTGCAGGGCCTCGGCGTCCGAATCGGCGTAAACCGCCACAGACGCGATACCCTGGGCGGCGCAAGCGCCAATAATACGGAGGGCAATTTCGCCACGGTTAGCAACGAGAACTTTACGCATGCGGGGGCTCACTTTTCGATCAGGGTAGGGGTGGTCTGGGGCGGGGTTAGCAGGGTGAAGCGCAGACGGGTGCCGGGCGGAGCCTGGGCCAGGAGGCGCAGGTCAGCCGGGTGAACCGTGGCAATCACGGGGTAGCCGCCGGTGACCGGGTGGTCGGCCAGGAAGACCACGGGCTCACCGCTCGGCGGTACCTGGATTGCCCCGGCTACCATGCCCTCACTGGGCAGCTCCCGAGTCACGGCCCGGGTAAGGACGTCGGTGGGCTGGACGTCAGTGGGCTGGGCGCTTGCGCCGCCGTCGGCTGGGGTATCTGCCAACAGGAGCCTGACCCCAATGCGGTCGCTGGACTGGGAAACCTCCCAGGTCACCTCGGCGAAACGACCCAGAGACTCGGGTGTAAACCAGTCGTTGCGGGGGCCGGGCAGGGCGCGGACCTCCAGCACCTTACCCGGTTCCGGCAGGGGGAGGACGGGTGCCGGATCAGCTACCACCGCCACCGGCAGGCTAGCCAGCGAAAGCCTCTCACCGGCCGCCAGGGGCTTCGGGCCCAGCCCTGCCAGGGTGTCGCGGGAGGCGCTCGCTGCCTCGGTTCTAGCTGCAAACCCGCCGCGCACCGCAAGATAGGTACGCAGACCGCGTGCGGGTACCCCCAGGGTCAGGGTCTGCCCGGGCTTCAGGGCAAAGGGGGCGTAGGGGCGAACGGCCAGATGGGCGTCTGTCGCCTGGGCTGCGCCCTGCTCAGGGTCAGCGGCCTGCCCGCTGGCGCCCTCGGTTATCTGCGCCGGGGTGTCTGCCCCGGTCAGGGCCAACTCTACGTCGGCTAGGGCGGTAATTTTTAGTCCGCCAGCCAGGTTCTCAAGAACGGTTGCACCTGCAGAATTACCGACCAAGCGGTTAGCTTCGGCTGCCGCTTCCCGGTCAGCCGGTCCGGAAGGAGAGACACCCCAGTGGGTCAGCCCCGCTCGACCGGAATCCTGGAAGAGGGTCTGTAGCCCAGGAACTTTCACTTCAAGTACGGGGCGGGCAGATACTCGCTCGTCCTCGGTGGGGTGGGCGGGGGCGTCCTGACCCTTCCCCTGACCTGCGGAAATCAGCTCGCGCACCGCCTCAAACTGCACCTGCATACCGGGCTCGAGCAGGGCGGGCGGGTTCTGGGTGAGGTCCCAGAGGGGCGCGTCCGTGCGGCCAATGAGCTGCCAGCCGCCGGGGGAGGTGCGCGGGTAAATACCCGAGAAATCACCGGCCAGACCCACCGATCCAGCGGGTACCGAGGTGCGCGGGGTAGCCCGCCGCGGAACATCGAGCACGTTATCGTGCCGGTGCAAGTAAAAGAATCCCGGGGCGAAGCCCGCAAAGGCAACCGACCAGTGCCCTGTGGTGTGGGCGTAGATTACTGCCTGCTCGCTCATACCCAGGTGGGTGGCGACGTCGGTGAGGTCCTGGCCGTCGTAGACGACCGGGATGGTGACCGTGCGGCCGTGGGTGCGTACGTCTCCGGACGCCTGCGGCAGGCTGGGCGCGGCAAGAAAGTCAGCGGCCTGCCGGGTGGTTTCAAAGCGGACGAGCACGGTTTGGGCTGCCGGGACCAGCTCGGTCTGCCCTGCGGCAGGGTGTTGCTGCATATGGCCGTGCAGGTGCAGGGCGTTTTCGAGGGTTCGGCAGTCAACCATAGCGGCTAGTAAGCCGAAGGGCTTGACTGTATAGATGGTGGCGTCGCGCTTGCTGGTTGTGCGCCCGCCGGGTGTATGCGCGGTGGTCATGGCGCCCCTCTCTGCCCGGTTGTGCTGAATGGCCTGTCGGTGGTTGGAGTAAACGGAGACCTCTCACCCATCGCTCAGGATTGTTCAACAATTCTGGCAGATGTGGCGCCGCCCACGCAAGCTGCGCTTTTGCCGTAGCTGTTCTCTCTGGCGAATGCGACTTGTTTTCCCGAGCGGGTGTTGTTTTAACGTCCTTTGGGGAAGATGAGTCGCATTCGGTGGTGAAGCCATGCGTCTGGGCACGCACCGGGGGTGGGCCTAGCTCAGCGACTCTATCTCTGTGGAAAACCTTGACGCACTGACGTCATACTTCTCGCCCTGAGCAAACTACCGCAGCTAGGCCTCAAAGTTATCCACAGATAGTAGAAAACGGCTAGTAGGCACGTGCTGTATAGGGCATTTTTAACCCATGGAACACTTGTTTGAGACTGTCAAAACTTCGGTTGAGCTTAGACACCTGGGTAAGAGCACTTCCGGCGTAAGCCGTGAATGCGCTAGGGGAGAGCTCTTTAAAATCGGTCACAATGCCTATATAAAGACAGCTTTATGGGAGTCACTGAGCAATACCGATAGGTGTCTAGCCGGGCATGTGGCTTTCATAAAAACAAATCGGGGGTATGTGTTGAGCCATGTGTCTGCCGCTCTCTGGTGGGGTGCCCCTGTGCTGCGGTTACCGCACAAAATATGGGTGAGCCATCCGCACGATTCAGTTAAGTCTCGAGGGCGGGTGCAGGTCAGCCGCAACCGGCAGAAGGAGTGTGACAGTGCAGTGTTTCACCGGGGAGCCCGTGTGACATCGCCGCTGCAGACGACTATCGATTGTGCGCGGACGCTTCCGATCATTGATGCCCTCTGCATTGCCGATTACTTTTTGCATTGCCGACTGGTGGATTATGAGGTTTTAGCCCAACACTTGAGGGAGTTAAGCGGTCGTGGTGTTTGTACTGCGCGTGAGGTGGCCCGTTTGATGAGCATGAAGGCGGAGTCGCCGCTGGAGACTGTGGCACGGTATTGGATCCTGACGTGGGGTCTTGCGCCGCCTGTGGAGCAGGTGCCTTTATGGGTTAGTGGAAGAACTTTGCGACCTGACTTTTTGTGGGAGAAAGAGCGGGTCATTTTGGAAGTTGATGGGAAGGTCAAGTATGCGGGTACTTTTGGTGAGGCTGCAGAGGATACGGTTCAGAACGAGCGCCGCCGTCAGCACGAATTAGAGAGCCTAGGGTATACCGTGGTGCGCGCTTTATGGGAGGACGTTGTGGTGCACCCTGAGCGCCTGCGTGCAAAGTTAGCGAGGGCTGGAATTCGTGAAGGCTCGCGTCGTCGAATGTGACTTGAATTCCCGAGCGGGCGTTAAAGCAACACCCGCTCGGGAAAACACGTCGCATTCGGTAGGGCAGTAGGGGAAGGACGCCACCCCCCGCCTACCTAGACAAAGGCGCGGACGTTCGCACCGGCGTCCTCAAGCGCCGCCCGCACCTGCCGGGCAAGAGCAACTGCACCGGGGGTGTCGCCGTGCACGCAGATGCTATCGGCCTGCAGGGGCACAACTGAGCCGTCCACGGCTACAACTTCGCGGTCCACCGCCATGCGCACCACGCGCTCGGCCACAGCCTGCGGGTCGTGGATCACGGCACCGGCATCACGGCGGGACACCAGGGTACCCTCAGGGGTGTAGCCGCGGTCGGCAAAAGCCTCATAAAAAACAGGAACGCCCAGGGCGCCAGCCGCACGGGCAACCGCAGAGTTGGGCAGGCAGAGAATCGGCAAATCCCCCAGCTCGTGCAGGGCCTGAGCTACTGCCGCAGCCTGCACCTCGTGGTGAACAATAGCGTTGTAGAGACCGCCGTGGGGCTTGCAGTAGCGAACCTCGGTGCCCTCAACCCGGGCCACCGCCTCAAGCGCCCCCACCTGGTAGATCACCGCATCGGTGAGTTCGGTAGCGGTCATGTCCATGAACCGGCGGCCAAAGCCGGTCAGGTCAGGGTAAGAAACGTGGGCTCCAATCGTCACGCCGTTCTCATGCGCCGCCCGCACGGTGGTACGCGCAACCGAGGGGTCACCCGCGTGGAAACCGCAGGCGATATTGGCTGAAGAGACGGTCTGCATCATTGCAGCGTCGTTGCCCATGGTCCAGGATCCAAAGGACTCCCCAGAATCAGAATTCACATCAATATGTAGGGTGCTCATGGCACTAGCCTACCGCCGCGCCTGCCTGCCGGGCGCACCTGCTGGGGCGCGGACGTCCGCCGCACCCGGGCGGGCATGTTCCCAGGGCGGGGTAAGAGGGCTAGAATTGCTGAGGTCTACAAAGGAGTGCGCATGACACACGCTACCGACCCCCGCCGGGTCACCCTCTACACCTGGATTATCTCGGTGGGCGGCTTTCTCTTCGGCTATGACACCGGAATCATTAACGGCGCCCTTCCCTTCTTGCAGCAGGACTTTACTCTGTCGCCTGCGGCGGAGGGGGTGGCAACGTCCGCGCTGACCCTGGGTGCCGCCTTTGGTGCGTTCCTTGCCGGGCAGCTGATTGACCAGTTCGGACGCCGTCGCGTGCTCTTCGTACTGGCTTTGGTTTTTGCGGCCAGCTCCCTGGGGCTTACTGCTGCCCCTAACCTGGGCATTTTTATTGTCTTCCGTGTGCTGGTGGGCCTTGCGGTTGGCGCTGCCTCGGCGGTCGTGCCGATTTATCTGGCGGAAATTTCTCCCGCCAACCGCCGCGGCGCGATTGTCACCCGCAACCAGTTCATGATCGTCTTTGGCCAGCTCACCGCCTACGTGGTCAATGCGATGATTGGCAATATTTTTGCTCATCAGGTGATGATTTGGCGGGTTATGTTCGCTATCTCGATTATTCCTGCGCTGGTGCTTTTTGTGGGCATGTTCCTGGTGCCCGAGTCGCCGGGCTACAAGCGGGAGGCTGCCGCCGAGCGCGGTGCCCTGAAGCTGCTCTGGCGCGACCCGGCCCTGCGCACCACCCTGCTGCTGGCTGCGGCTATTGGTATTGTGCAGCAGGCAACCGGGGTCAATGCCCTGATGTACTACGGCACCCAGGTGCTGCGCGAGGCGGGTTTTTCCACCGACGCTGCCCTGACCGCCAATATCTCCAACGGCGTGCTGTCGGTACTGGGTGCCGCCGTGGGCCTCTGGTTTGTAGGACGCTTCCCCCGCCGCCTAGTGCTGACCATCGGCCTGGTAGGCACCACCTTCTCCCTGACTATGCTGGCGATAACGTCCCAGGTGCTTGATGCCGCCGCCCGCCCCTGGGCCACCCTCCTTATCTCCATCATTTTCTTGGTCTTCCAGCAGGGCGCCGTATCGCCGGTGACCTGGGTGCTGATGAGTGAAGTCTTCCCGGCCCGCGTGCGCGGCGCTGGCATGGGCGTGGCTACCTTTGTCTCCTGGATCGCTAACTTTACGGTCTCCCTCTTCTTCCCGCAGATGGTGGCTGCCCTTGGCCTGGGCATGACGTTTGCGGTCTTCGCCGTCATCGGCGTTGGCCTGATTACCTTCACGCGCGCAGCGGTGCCCGAAACCGCCGGCCGCGATATGGACTAGCCGCCCGG
The DNA here is from genome assembly GCF_014217215.1 of Rothia nasimurium. Classification (GTDB taxonomy): domain Bacteria; phylum Actinomycetota; class Actinomycetes; order Actinomycetales; family Micrococcaceae; genus Rothia; species Rothia avistercoris. Next base: position 2,335,909 of record NZ_CP056080.1, on the reverse strand, counting down.
TGTCCGTCCGCCCTACTACCCTAAGGAACCCCTATGGCTCGCCCCGACTACGGCATTGGCCCGCTGGCCCACGCCCTGGCTACCGATTTCGGCTACGACTTTGAGTACGACACCCCGGCTGAGGTTGACGGCCTGTGGCTGGAAACCGCCGAACTTGAGAAGACCTACATCGACCTGACCGGCCGCGTCTTCACCCTGCTCCTCAACATTTTTTATATCGGGGACGAACGCCGCTACGGCTTCGCCCTCTTTGAGCTTGAGGACGCCGCGGAGCCGGGTTCTGAGACCGGTGCGGATGCCGGTGAGCAGCTGGTGCTGCAGGAGGACGGCTTGGCGAGTGCGGCTGATCTGAAGGCCCGGGTAGCTGATGTGCTGGCTGATTCTGCCCAGCTGCTGGCCGAGCAGGACGCCTACGACCTGGGCGAGGCCATTCGGACTGTTGATGCTACCTATACTCCGGAGCAGCAGGCGGCTATTCTTGAGGCCTCCCAAGTGCAGAAGGGCAAATCTTTCTTCGCATAGGGTTTCCTTGCCCGTGAGGGTCGCGAGAAATGTGTGTGTTTGAGAAAAGCGAGCCAGATGGCTCGCTTTCTCTCGTTAAATAGTGGGGCAAAAATGCCGACTACTGGTCTTTGAGCAGCTGATAGACAATGGAGTCATCTTTACGTCCCAGACCCTCACGGCGTCCGCGTACATAAAGTTGTTCGGCAGCAGAGGCTAGAGGAACAGGCTGAGCGACCTGACGAGCCGCATCGGTCACCAGACCCATATCCTTAACGAAAATATCAAGGGCTGAGCGTACATTGTCGAAATCTTCGGTGACCATTCGGGTTCCGCGGTCGTTGAACATGAAGGAGTGAGCTGCCCCTGTGTTGAGTACCTGGTGGCACTGCTCAACATCCAGGCCCATGGAATCTGCAAGTGCAAGAGCTTCACCCGCAGCAGCGATGTGCACGCCGCAAAGAAGCTGATTGACGACCTTGAAGCGCTGGCCATCACCAACGCGTGAGCCCACAACTGGCCAGTTGGAGGCCATGGCTTCAAGCAGGGGGGCTACAAAGTCGATGTCTTCAGCAGCACCGCCAACCATGACGAGCAGGTCGCCAGTGCCTGCACGGGCAACACCACCTGAAACGGGAGCGTCCACTAAGTGGGTAGTCACGGAAGCAAGCTGGGCTGCTGCTGATTCAACTGCTGCGGGGCCAACTGTTGACATGACCAGTATGCGGGTTGCTGAGGTCAGTACGGGGGCAATGCCCTGTTCTCCGAAGAGCACGGAGTTCAGCTGGGCGCCGGTGGCGACCATGATGACAACGACATCTGCCCCGGTGGCTGCTTCTTGGGCGGTGGGTGCAGAAGTAACAGAAGGAGCAACTGCTTCTTGGGCGGCGGGGTTCATGTCGAAGGCGGTGACGGTGTGACCTGCTGCTGCGGTGACAAGAGCCATGGGTGCCCCCATTGCTCCGAGACCAATCCAGGCGACGTTAAGTGACACGGTATTTTCCTTTGTGAGAGATGATTGTGAAATTAAGCTGCACTTTTGAGGCGGGCAACGACCTCGGCAAGGGCTGTACGGCCACCGACATTGCCGGGGAATACTACGTAGGGGGCACCGAGCACTTCGGTGGGTGCGTCCTGTGGTGTGAAGAGGGAAATCTGACCGGGAAAGAATTGACCCTCAGCGGTAGCGAGGCGAATGCCTAATCCCTTGTGGGCTACCTCGTGGGAGGTGATACCACCCTTTGCAATGACCCAGGCTGGGCGGGCGGACCGTACTCGTTGCACGACCTCAACGACGGCATCTGAGACGCTGCGGGCGATAGCAAGAGATTCGGCGGGGTCTTCAGTGGAGATGAGGGTGCGGCTGGTGTAGACCACACAGTCGTTAGTTTCGAGTTCGGCGCGGACGGCTTCGACCATCTCGTCAAGATGGGGGGCGCGGGTTGCCGGGTCGAGGAGTTTTTCGACCTGGAGTTCAAATTCAGCAAGTCCGCTAGATACCTGAACTTCGGCTAGTTGGGCGGTGGTGAGACCAACGTGGGAACCAACAACGAGCAGCCCGTGGGGTAGGCGGTCGCTCTCAAGAGTAATGCTCTCGGAGGTCAGAACGTTAGTGCCTTGCTGTCCAGCCAGGGGACGAACGAAAGAGGGGCCGCAACGGGTGATGAAAACCTTGCCGGCAGCTTCGAGCTGGGTGATAGCGTCGGCGACAATCTCCATATCGGAGTAGTCGGTGGCATTGATAACGACCCATTGCCGTTTGCTCACCCCGGCCAGTTTCTGCTTGATGGCTTCGACCCCACCTTCACGGATATCGGTGAGGCTTAGCGTAATCACGTCAGTAGCAGCAATAGCACCACCGGATTTCTCTTCCAAGAAAGTGGTGAGGTCTGAGTTCTTGTAGCCAAAGGTTGCGTCGCGGGCGAAATCAGTGTCTTCAACACGAACAGGCTGGCCGTCGACTACAGCGTAGTGAACGTTGTCTTCGGTGAACCGGCCTGCCTCAATCATGGCGGGGCAGAAGAGGAAGGCGTCGGCTTCAACTCCAGCTTCAGCCAGAGCGTCGGCCAGAGCATTGGGTTCGGCGATGACGTGCCCGCGGAGGGTGGAGTCTGAACGGGAGACAAGGTGGAGGCCCTCGGCGCCCCGTTCGGCGAGTACGCCAGCTAGAATGCGTCGGTTCTTAGCGACAGCTTCAGCCTCATCAAGAGCTCGGGTGTTGGTCAGGACGAAGCAGGTTGAACCGGGTTCTTCGAGGGTAGTTGCGATAAGGGCAGCATCTTCTTCGAAAGCGACCTGGACGTTAGAAACGCACTGGGAGCCGGTGGGGTCGTCATCGAGGACGAGCAGTCGACGGGGTGAAGTGAGCATTGCGGTCTTTCAACGGATGTGGATGCCTGCCAGTAGGAATCAGCCTGCTGGCAGGCGGAAAGGAATATCTGTCTTTAGGCAATCATGCCGATAAGGGGCCACATGAGTAGGCAAACGATAAAGCCCACGATGGAAGCAAAAGTGGTAACGATACTGTAGGACTTCAGAGCATTTGCGGTGGTGACCTTGAAGTAGCGTGACCAGACCCAGAAGAGCGAGTCATTGACGTGTGATAGAGCCATGGACCCGATGCCAATGGTGACAGTCACCAGAGCAATCTGTAGGGGAGCTAGTTCCATGGTGGCGACCAGAGGCGCTAGCAGAGGCGCAGTGGTGAGGGTCGAGACGGTTGCAGATCCCTGAGCAGCGCGGATGAGCGCTGCCATGATCCAGGCCAGAACCAGGATATGAAGACCGCTAGCTGCCAGGACTTCAGCAACTGCGGTAGCAACACCGGTGGTGGAAAGGACGTGGCCGAAGGTGCCACCTGCGCCGGTAATTAGGATGACGGCTGCAACCGGGGGTAGGGATGAGTTGATAACGTCTTCAGCCTCGGTTAGGCCCCATCCACGGCGGTAGCCAAGCAGTGCAGTGGAGAGAATAACGCCGATGAGCAGGGCCATGGGGGATGCGCCGATAAAGCCAAGGAAAGTACGGATGGGGTCGTCCTCAGGCATGATCATAGCTGAAACGGTGGCTCCCATGATGAGGAAGAGCGGGGTCAGGATGAGAGCGACAATGAGGCCGACTGAGGGCGGATTCTTGACGACGGGGAAGGACTGAGTGTTGGCATCTTCGTCGAGTTCCTGGCCCATTTCAGCGGCAGCTGCAGCATCAATCATGGGGACAGGGGAGAAGACTCGCTTGGTAATGGATGGGATGATGAGCTGGGCGACGAACCACATGATAGCGGCAGGCACCAGACCGATCAGCAGGACCATACCAACGTTTGCGCCCATGAGCTGGGCGCCACCGACGATGCCGGGGTGCGGGGGAAGCACGACGTGGACGGTTAGTAGGGCCAGCACGGTAGGCAGGGCGTAGTTGAGCATGTTGCCCTGTAGACGGCGACCAACGGAGAGGACGATAGGAATAAGAACGATAAGGGCAACGTCAACGAAGACGGGAATACCAAAGAGGAAGGACGCGACGCCGAGGGCCCATGGGGCACGCTTGGGTCCGAACTTATCTAGCAGGGTTTTGGCGAGGACATCCGCGCCACCGGAGACCTCGATGATGCGACCCATCATGGCGCCTAGTGTAACGATGAGAGCGACGGAGCCCAGGGTTTTGCCCATACCTGCGGTTAGGGTGGGAACAACTTCTGCCAGGGGAATGCCGCCGACTAGAGCCAGAGCGACGGAGACGACCAATAGGGCCAGGAAGGGGTGGGCTTTGCCCTTAATGATGAGTGCCAGAATCGCTGTGACGGATGCGAGTCCGAGCAGGACGAGCGTACTTGTTGCCATGAAATCCTCGTTGATCTCTAGCTGTTCAGGGGGGCTGTAACAGCTTAAACTTATCTGATATCTGATGAGTATAGTAGTTTATATCATAGAGTCAATATGAAACTAAGAAGAGGAGAGTTGTGAGCAGGCTAAAAGCTGAGCGCGTTATCGAAGAGGTTCTGTTTGATATTGAGCGTGGCCGGTATACGGTAGGGCAATCTATGCCCTCCGAAGCAGAACTGGCTGAGCACTACGGGGTCTCTCGACTTACAGTTCGCGAAGCTGTTAAATATTTAGCTGCCCGTGGTGTTCTTGACGTTGCTCATGGGCGTCGCAACCAGCTAGCCCATGCAGAGACGTGGTCTATCTTAGACCCGGATATTGCTATTACTCGAGGGAAGCTCACTGGAGATCCCCTTGCTTGGGCTCTTGAACTAATGGAAGCTCGCACAATCGTTGAGGTAGGGGCGGTTGCTCTCGCCGCTCGACGTATTTCCGATAATGACCTCGAACAGATGAAAGATCTTCTAGTCGTGATGGATTCTCACGATATTGAGGCGGTTGTAGCTGCTGACATGGCGTTTCATCGCCTTATCTTTGACGCGGCTGCTAATGAATACATCACTGCAACATATGACAGTCTTGAAACAATTCTTCGCTCTATTCGCCAAAAAACTTCCTCTTCAGCTGATGTTCGGCAAGAAGCTCAGCACTGGCATAGGGCTATATACCAAGCGCTTACCACACGCGATGAAATGGCTGCACGCGCAGCGATGGAATCCCATATGTTGCAGACCTCTGAGGGCATAAAGAAGACTCTCGCTCAATAGATATCAGTGGCTAATAGCTTGAATGGAGAATTATGGACATTGTGATTACAGGTGGCGCAGGTTTTCTTGGCACCCAACTCATCAAAACTCTGCTTCATCTCAAAGATAGTGCGATAGAACCTATAGATTTTGACGGCATAGTAGCTGTGGATTTGGTTGCTGCTTCGGTGGAAGATGCCCGGGTTAGAAGCATGGTGGGGGATATATCAGACCCTGGTTTTATTGAATCTGTTATTACTTCAGATACTGCGGTCATCTATCATCTCGCAGCTGTACTCTCGGGAGGATCTGCCAATAATTTTGATGGGGCAATGAGTATCAATGTAGATGCCACCCGCTTGCTTTTAGAGCGTGCCCGAGTGGTGGGCGTTACACCTAAGTTTATTTTCACCTCATCTTTGGCGGTGTTTGGGGGTGCACTTCCTGATGTGGTTCCTGCCTCCTGGGGAATCCACCCAGATTCTACCTATGGGGCTACTAAAGCGATCGGAGAATTGCTGGTCAATGAATACACCCGTAAGGGCTACATCGACGGGCTAGTATGCCGCTTGCCTACTATCTCAGTGCGTCCCGGGGTTCCTAACTCGGCAGCGTCATCGTTCGCCTCAGGTATCATCCGCGAGCCACTAAACGGTATTGATGCTACCTGCCCGGTCCCTCACACCACTTTGATGTGGCTGTCATCGCCACAAACCGTTGTTTCTAATCTCGTTCACGCTTTATCAGTACCTGCTCAGCAACTGCCATCATGGCGTGTGCTCAATATTCCCGGAATTTCTGTGACTGTAGGTGGCATGTTGGAATCTTTGCAGCGGGTTGCAGGAGAAGCTGTGCGTTCTCTTGTAACCGATGAGCTAAACCCTGCCGTGGCGGATATAGTGTGCACCTGGCCCGGTGCTTTTGATGTAAGTCAGGAGCTGGCTCTCGGGTTCATCGCTGACTCCAGCTTTGATGATGTGATTATGCAGTATCAGGACGGCATGAAAAGTAACCACTGGTAACCACAGTGAATATCATGGCTAATCGGATTACCAGACTTGTTCTTGTGATTCCTTGAGGTGCCTGCCTATCGGCGCGTCTGTGGATAACTCTCGCAATGCTCGGTCATAAACCCGCCGGGTACCCCGGAGTTATCCACAGATTTCTAAAAGACCTAGTGGGAGCCAACATTTTTTCCCATACTGGTGCCATGAATACTACACATTGGCACTCCGAACATCAGTCCTATCCGCTGCCCGCCGCCCCTGCCCACCCTGCCCAGCCCACCGGCGTCCGCCCGCCCCACGAGACAAACAAGCTCAACCCCTACGGCCTCACCGCCCTCGTGATGGTGCTACTCATGATCTGTATAGGGTTCATCAACCTCATCTTTTTCAACTGGGAACTCAGAATAGTTCTGCCCACAGGGTTTACCTGGCTCGGCGCCATGGGGTTCGGCATAGGGGCCCTCTTTATGAAAAACAGAGAAAAAATAACCGCGATTATCGCCCTCATTCTGGGCGTACTCGTTATAGTTTCTGTTCCCCTGCTCGCCTTCCTGGCAATCACTTTCATCATGTGGGTGAGCGGCGCCTTCGCCTAGAGGATGAGTTCGCTGCACCCCTGACATGGCCTATCCCCAGGGGCAGACGCAGCTATTCTTAAGGCCTCGCAGGCTCGGCGTGAGCGGGAGCGGACGGAGAAGCCACCAGGAATTCTGGGGCATCAAAACCAGCTTTATCGAAGGCACTAGCAACTGAATCCGCTACATCTGTGATTTCGTTCTGATGAACCAAAGCGATTGCCGATCCCCCGAACCCGCCACCGGTCATGCGGGCACCTAATGCGCCAGCGGTCCGCGCCGCTTCAACAGCCACATCAAGCTCATCGCACGAGACCTTATAGCGGTAACGCAGAGAATCATGCGAGTCGTTCAGCAGACCCCCGAGACGTTCCCATGCATTGTCTGGAACCTGCTGTGGATCTTCAAAAAGCGAGATGCACTCTTCAACTCGGGCAATTTCAGTCCAGACATGCTCTAAAGCGTCTCGCATCGTAGCCGGGTCGGTTCCTTCGGGCAGAGACAGCGTGCGGACGCGGGCATCCCAGTCGGCCAACAGAGCCTCAGCCTTTGCCAAGGTCGGGGTGCCCTCAAACGCATCGCGCAGACTTGCTAGACCTAGAACATCTTTCGCTACCTCCGTGGACGCCCGCCGAGCTGCGTACTGCCCATCTGAAAGGTTATGGTGGGCACGAGTATCCATAATGAGAATTGCCAGACCCGCTGATTCCATATCGATAGTCAGAGGTCGGGTTGAGAAGTCACGGCAATCAATAGCAAGAACAGCACCCTCGGAGGCACGCAATGAAATAGACTGATCCATGCCTCCTGTCGATGCTCCAGCAATTTCGTTTTCAGCACGAATTGCTGCAGCAGCTAGGGCTGCCCGCCCTTTGTCTGTAGTAGCTAGGCACTCACGGGTAGGATTCTGTGTTGAGAGTATATCGTCAACTCCTAAAGCCACAGCGCACTCTAGCGCAGCTGATGATGATAGCCCGGCTCCTAACGGTACCGATGAGTCAATGGCTATATCAGCTCCAAAGTTTGTAAAGTCGCCCAGGTTTTCGGCTGCCATTGCCCAGGGAACCCCGGCTACATAGGATAGCCAGCCACTGAGCGCTCCCGGAGCTACTTCATTGAAAGGAATAGTTTTGACATCCTGATCGGGAGTTGCTCCGGCGTCGCCCTGAGCAGTTATGGCTCGAATCTGGCCGTCTTGACGGGGAGATAGCGCGATGTAGGTGCGCTGAGGTAGGGCAAACGGCAGAACCGTACCCCCGCAGTAGTCGATGTGTTCGCCGAGTAGGTTAGCTCGTCCCGGTGCCGAATATACCCCGGTAGGTTTAGACCCGAAGGCTAAATAGAACTTTTCGGAAACGTTCTGGATGAGTGCTGTAGCAGATATAGTTTTCTTCCACACCGCAGGCATTATTTCTCCTCAATAGTAGGCTGCGCTAATTCGCGCAGGCGGGCCGCGATACGTTCAGGGGTAGTGTCACTAATCCAGGCTGCCATGGCTGATTCTGAGCCAGCGAGGTACTTCATCTTGCCAGGAGAGCGCATGAGCGAGAAAACATGAAGGTACATGCGTGAGATATTTTCCCCCCCAACGAGAGGAGCCTGGTGCCAGGCTGATATGTAGGGTAGCTGGTCCACGCCAGGGAAAAAACGATCTAGGCGATTCAGAAGGTCTAAGTAGAGAGCAGTTAGCTCGTCCTTTTCTTCTTCGGTTAGCTCAGTAAAATCGCGGGCAGCCCTACGGGGTACTACCATGAACTCAACAGGCCACTTAGCAGCGTAGGGAACGTACGCCACAAAATACTCAGTTTCTGCGACAATGCGGTGTCTCTCACCTAGCTCAGCAGCTAGCACATCACCTAGTAGGTCACCGCCTGTTTTAGCCGTCCAAGTGTCTGCCTGGCGTACTAATTGAGCCGTGTAGGAGGGGAGGTAGGGGTAGGCATAAATCTGTCCGTGAGGATGCGGTAGAGTCACTCCGATTTCTTGCCCCCGATTTTCAAACGGAAAGACTTGGGCAATGCCTGGGCGGGCTGAAAGTTCCTTGGTCCGATGGGTCCAGGCCTCAACTACTGTACGAGCTCTACTGTAGTTCAGAGTTCCGAAAGAACCGTACTGGTCAGGGGTAAAAGATACGACCTCACAGCGCCCGCCTGGGGTAGTTTCTTTGAAAAGTGGATCATCACGGAGGGTCTCTAGTGGGCCTTGTAGAGAAGGAAAGCGATTCTCAAAAACAACAACATCGTAGGTTGGTTCGGGAATTTCACCAGGCACTGATCCAGCCCCCAATGGAGCTAGAGGGTCTTCGTCTGCTGGAGGGAGAAAAGTGCGGTTATTTCGATGTGCAGCAATAGTAACTGAGTCACCGGTGAGCGGATCAGTGCGTATACAGGCGGCCTCGCTGGGGGGCAAGGTGCGAGACTCCAAGGGGCGGATATCTTGTATATTTCGTGTCGCTGTCCCTGAGAGGTAGGGCTCAGAGTCATCAAAGAAGATGATTTCGCGCCCGTCGGCTAGGGTGCCTCGGGTGACTTTTACCGTACTCATGCGATAAGAACCTCATTCACATTCTGTTCTAGGAAGAATAGGGCATCTACAGGTAGTTCTCTGGTGGTAATAACCATGTCAATATCGGACCAGTCAGCGTAGCGAGCTAAACCGGCGGTGTTCCATTTTGAGCCGTCGAAAACAGTCACAACCTTATGGGCATTTTGGATGAGGGCTCGGTTGGTTTGAGCCTCATACAGATTAGGTGTGAGCAGCCCTGATTCGGTCGCGCTATGGGATCCGATAAAGAGAATATCGGCGTGAAGGTTAGTTAAAGAGGCCTCTGCGATGGGCCCTACCAGGGCGTCTGATGGAGTTCGCTCGCCACCGGTGAGTAAGACACGGGCCGGATGAGGATGAGAGGAACTGCGGGCAAAGAACTCGTCAGCAACGGGGAGGGAGTTGGTGATAATGGTGAGATCTGCCAGAGAAGTGTCATCGGCGAGATGTTGGGCAATATGCAGGCAGGTAGTACCTCCTGCAATAGAGATAGCTTGACCTGCTCGGGCAATGGTCGTCGCGGCAGCGGCAATGGCACTTTTTTCGCTGGCGTTGAGGCCCATTTTTTCGGCGAATGCTGGTTCTAGAGTGGTGGTGGATGCCTCTGCACCTCCGTGAATACGGTTAATGAGGCCTTGTTCATCGAGTTCTGCTAAATCACGGCGGACGGTCATGGACGAGACGCCAAGCAACTTAGCAAGGTCGTTGACCTGGGCTGAGCCGCGGGCCTGAACCTCCTGAAGAATACGTTTTTTGCGGACGTCGGGAAGCATGGTTTTCCTTATTGCTGCGGAACAGGCAGGCTGCCTGTTGGGCTGTCTTAACAACAGTATGGCATAAATCGAACAAAAATTAACATTATGTTCAGTGCTTTCAGTAGGCCTGCATCAAATAATATAGGGGACTATCCTATTTGCTTATGTTGCGTGTTACACTGTTCTCAATGTTCATGTGAACAAGAGTAAACATATAAGATTTTTTCTTACAGGAAGGTATCACTTCCCTATGCAGGATGCTCAAATTTTCGAACTAGGCCCTGAAACCAGCAAGGTAGTCCACCTGCGTGCTCATGGAGTATCGGTTCTCCTCGACATAAATGGTGGTTTACTGCCGGCAATAACTCACTGGGGTCAAGATTTAGGCGAACTTACCGAGACAGACGCCTCCCTCCTTGTCCTGGGAAAAACTGAACCTTTCTCTGTTAACAACCAGGATGAGCCTGTTCGCGTTAATCTCCTGGCTACTCACGAGCCAGGCTGGTATGGCCGCACGGGTTTAGAGGGCTCTCGTGCCGATGGTTCTGACTGGTCACCTAAGTTCATCACTGAGCAACTGACAGTTCTTGCCACTCAGCCTCTGCAACGCCGTGGATCCCTTATAGAAACCGGTGCAGCTGCACTGACTATCACTGCTACTGACCCTTTGGCAAACCTTGCTATTACTCTTGAAGTGGAGTTGCTGTCTAGCGGTTTGTTGCGTGCCAGGGCTGCACTAACCAATACCGGGACAAGTGCCTATAATGTTCGCGAGCTCGGAATTGTTCTACCGGTTCCTGCGGCCGCACGGGAACTGCAGGATTTTCGCGGCCACTGGGCTAAGGAACGTGCCCCTCAGCGTACCGCTTTCAATGTCGGCACCCATCTCCGTGAAGGTCGTAAGGGACGCACCGGGGCAGATGCTGCTTTTATGCTTACTGCTGGTGAACCTGGATTCGGCTTTGAAAAGGGAGAAGTGTGGGGCGTACACACAGCCTTCTCTGGTGGACACCGCACCTGGGCGGAACGATCCTTCCTGGGGCAACAGTTCCTGGGCGGTTCTGAACTGCTTCTTCCCGGGGAAGTTAATCTGGCTGAACAAGAAACCTACGCCGGAGCCTGGGTCTATGCCGCCTACGGTCAGGGGCAGGACGAACAGGCCGGCCGCGTCCGCTCCTGGCTCCGCTCACGCCCCCAGCATCCTACCCAGCCCCGCCCCGTTACCATCAACGTGTGGGAAGCCGTCTATTTTGACCACGACCTGCCCCGGCTCAAGGGTCTTGCAGACCGGGCTGCTGCCCTTGGTATCGAACGCTATGTGCTGGACGATGGCTGGTTCGGCTCCCGCCGTGACGACACTTCAGGCCTGGGAGACTGGGTTGTCTCAGAAGAGGTCTGGCCAGAGGGTCTTTCCCCTCTGATTGACTACGTGAATGACCTTGGCATGGAATTTGGCCTATGGTTCGAACCTGAAATGGTTAACCCCGACTCCGATGTTGCTCGTGCCCACCCTGAATGGATTATGCAGGTGCCCGGCCGCACTCCCCACGCTGCTCGTACCCAGCAGGTCATGAACCTGACCATCCCCGAAGCCTACTCCCACGTGCGCGACCAGATGGTCGCTATTCTCAGTGAGTACCCCGGTATCAAATACATCAAGTGGGATCACAACCGAGATCTCCTTGAAGCCTCACACTCGCTTACCGGCACTCCGGCGGTGCACGGGCAGACGCTCGCTGCCTACCGTCTGATGGACGAGCTGAAAGAAACTTTCCCCGGCCTTGAAATTGAATCCTGTGCCTCCGGTGGAGCCCGCATAGACCTGGAAGTCTTGCAGCGCACTGACCGGGTCTGGACTTCTGACTGCATTGACCCCCTCGAACGTCAGCAAATGCACACCTGGACCCAGCAGCTAGTCCCCGCCGAAATGATGGGATCCCATATTGCCTCGGGTAGCTCCCACACTACTGGCCGCTACCACTCCCTGCACTTCCGTGCGGCTACTGCCATCTGGGGCCATCTCGGTATCGAATGGGATTTAGCGACAGCTACTGAGGAAGAACTCAAGGGCCTGAGCGCTTGGATTAGCTTCCACAAGAAGCACCGCTCACTCATCCACACCGGCGATTTAGTGCGAATGGATCAGACAGACCCGGCTGTATACGTCCAAGGCGTCGTTGCATCCGATCAGAGCGAAGCACTCTTCTCTATCACCGCTTTGGCCGTATCAGATGTCGACCCCGTGGGTACCTTCCGCATCCGTGGTCTTGACCCCACTCGTCGTTATCGAGTTCAGGACGTCACTCCCGACGCCCCTCGCGGAAACTACTTCGCAGCCCCCTGGTGGCCCGGTGAGCAACCCGTCGAAATGACTGGCGCCATGATTGAAAGAGCCGGCTTCTACCTGCCTGCACAATGGCCTGAATCAGTCCGTCTTCTCCACTTTGAAGCTATCTAAATCCACCTAGTTCTATCCATCTGTATTCCCGTCTCCACGGATATACCTAGTACCTCAGAGGTCAATATGAGTACACAGGTCACCGGAAGAGCAAAATCTTCCTCCAGAACCCAGCAGCCCTGGCTGCCATGGCTTTTCCTCTTTCCTGCCGGTTTAGGCTACATAGTCTTCTTTTTGTGGCCTACTGTAAGGGGAATCTGGTTAAGTTTTACCGAATACAACCTACTTACACCCGCCACTTTTATTGGTTTTGATAACTATGTCCGCATGTTTGGCGATCCTATCTTCTGGAACGCCCTGCGGGTCACCATCTGGTATGTAGTGCTCAACATCGGTATCCAGACTATTGTGGCTTTGCTCATTGCTGTTTTGATGCATCGACTGACTCAATCGACGTTTGTCCGTTCAGTTGTGCTCTCACCCTATCTAGTGTCCAATGTGGTGGCGGCAGTCATCTGGCTCTGGATCCTAGACGGTCAGTTCGGTATCGTGAACCAGATTCTTGAGTGGATTGGCATTGACCGTATCGGTTTTCTAACAGACCCTAACTGGGCAATTCCGACTATCGCCATGATTAACGTGTGGCGTCATATGGGCTACACCGCCCTCCTCATTTTTGCCGGTTTGCAGACCTTGCCCAATTCGGTTTATGAGGCTGCTCGCATGGACGGGGCTAGCGAAACTCGTATTTTCTTCTCGATTACGATGCCCCTACTTCGGCCGATTTTGGCTTTGGTTCTTATCATGACTGTTATCGGCTCTTTCCAGGTCTTCGATACTGTCTCAGTCACCACTGGTGGCGGCCCTGCGAACGCAACCAACGTCCTACAGATGTACATCTACGATATGGCTTTTGGCCGTTTCCAGTTTGGCTACGCATCTGCGATGTCTGTAGCGCTTCTTATAGTGCTTGCCATTATCACCTTTATCCAGTTCAAGGTAACTCGCGCCAACGACACGGATCTGGACTAGGAGAATACACCCATGACTACCTCAACCGTCGACACCATGCCCCGTGCTGTAGAGAAAGACTTCAAAAAGAAGTCTCCCCTCGGCAAGATTCTTGCTTGGGCTTTCATGATCCTGATCATGGTTATTACCCTCTTGCCGTTCTACTGGGTGCTTCGTACAGCTCTTTCTACGAACACCGCCCTCTATGAAAACCCAGGCTCTTTGCTGCCTGCTGAGTTCTCTACTGGTGGGTTTGAGCGAGTATTTGGCCTACAGACCCCTGAAGAAGCAGTTGCAGAAGGTGGTGCCGTTACCGATATGAACTTTTGGCGCTACATCTTTAACTCTGTCATTGTAGCTACACTGGTCACAGCAGGGCAGCTGTTCTTTTCAGCCATGGCTGCGTACGCCTTTGCCCGTCTTAAATTCCGTGGCAGAGATTTCATCTACGCTGCTTTTCTACTGGGGCTGATGGTTCCCTCAATCTTTACCCTGCTTCCCAATTTCGTTCTTATCAAAGAGCTGGGGCTGATTGATTCTCTCCTGGGGATCTCTTTGCCAACGATGTTTATGACCCCCTTCGCTGTTTTCTTCCTTCGCCAGTTCTTCATGAATATTCCTCGTGAGATTGAAGAGGCAGCCTTGCTTGACGGTATCTCCCGTATCGGTATCTTCTTCAAGGTCATTCTTCCCATGGCGACAGCTCCCATGGCCACGCTTGGTATTCTCACCTATATCGCGGCCTGGAACGACTATCTGTGGCCTCTGATGGTTTCCTACACCGACGAGTCCCGCGTCCTTACCGTGGCGCTAGGCGTCTTCCGTGCCCAGTCCCCCCAACTCGGTACCGACTGGGCCGGCTTGATGGCAGCAACTCTTATCGCTGCCCTTCCCATGATTATTCTGTTCATGTTCTTTGCTAAGCGAATTGTGAACTCCATCGGCTTCAATGGTCTTAAGTAAGGAGCTCTACCGTGACTACATCAATTGGTAAAAAAATCCGCCGTACGGCCGCCCTCTCGGTAGCAGCTGTGCTTGCTTTCAGTGGGTGTGCCCTCACCGGTTCATCCTCTGAGGCTGAAGGCAACAATGCTGGAACCATTGACTATTGGCTGTGGGACACCGGCCAGCTACCCGGCTATCAGCAGTGCGCTAATCTCTTTGAAGAGAAAACTGGGAAGAAAGTTACTATCACCCAGTACGGTTGGGACGATTACTGGCAGAAGCTGACCGCTGGATTTATTGCTGATCAGGGGCCGGACGTTTTCACCGACCACGTTGCAAAATACCCCCAATACGTTGATCTTGAAGTCATCATGCCTCTCAATGAGCTTGAAGCTACTAAGAACGTTGATACTTCGGCTTTTCAGGGAGGTTTGACTGATATTTGGACTGGTCCTGATGGAAACCTTTATGGTATGCCTAAGGACTGGGATACCATCGCAGCTTTCTACAACAAGGATATGATTCGTGAAGCTGGCTATAGCGATGAAGACCTAGCCAGTTGGGACTTCAATACCATGGATGGTGGCACCTTTGAGCAAATCGTTGCCCATCTGACGATTGATAAGAATGGCGTGCGTGGCGATGAACCTGGGTTCGACAAGAATAACGTCGCAGTTTACGGTTTAGGTATCTCTGAGTCCGGAGGTTCGACCTTTGGCCAGGGACAGTGGTCTGGTTTTGCTGCCGCTAACGATTGGCAGATAACCAACAAACCTACCTGGGGTGACCGATACAACTTTGATGACCCTGCCCTGTCAGAAACTTTAGAGTGGTATTTCGGTCTGGTGGACAAAGGCTATATGCCTGCCTACGGAGTCTTTAGCCAAGCCGATGGTGCTGCTCCTCAGCTGACCTCTGGCGCTGCGGCTATTACCTTCAACGGTGCATGGATGATTTCAACCTATGCCAAGGCAGACTTCGAGGTGGGAACTGCCAAATTCCCCACCAACACCGACACTGGCCTGAATATGACCATGATGAATGGGTTGGCTGATTCTATCAGTAAGAATACGGATGACCCTGAAGGAGCCGCCGAGTGGGTAGCCTTCATGGCAACCGCTGAATGCCAGAACCACATTGGTGGAGAAGGCGTGGTTTTCCCCTCTCGTACCGAGGCCACGGAAATAGCAGCCCGTACTTACAGCGAAATGGGTATTGACACTTGGGCCTTCACAGAACCTGTAGAGAAGCAGGAGGTTTTCTTCTTCCCTATTACCAGCTTTGGCGCTGATATCTCAGCTCTTTCTGTTGTGGCTTTCGAAGAGATTTATGCTAACCGTAAGCCGGCTGCTCCTGAGCTCGAAGAGCTGAATAGCTCTATCAATAACATGTTTGAAAACTCCAGCAAGTAAGCTGCCCTCATAATTTTTGAAGAAAGGACGCCACTCATGTCAGGCGTAACCCTTGAAAACGTCACCCTTCAGTACCCTGGAGCAGAACGTCCCTCGGTATCAAATGTCAACCTGGAGATCAAAGAAGGGGAGTTCCTTGTTCTCGTTGGCCCTTCTGGCTGTGGTAAATCTACCACTCTCCGGATGATCGCGGGTCTGGAAGATATTACTAGTGGCACGATTACTATTGGTGGGAAGGACGTCACTAACGTTGCTCCCAAAGACCGCGATATCGCTATGGTCTTCCAGAACTATGCACTTTACCCCCACATGACTGTGCGCGAGAATATCGCCTTTTCCCTTAAGGTTGCCAAGTACCCCAAGGAAAAGCGTAACCAGCGTGTCGAAGAAGCCGCTAAACTACTTGACTTAACCGAGTATCTAGATCGTAAGCCCAAGGCTCTCTCTGGTGGTCAGCGGCAGCGTGTTGCTATGGGGCGTGCTATCGTCCGTTCCCCTCGGGCCTTCCTCATGGATGAACCGCTATCCAACTTGGATGCCAAACTGCGCGTACAGACCCGTACTCAGATTTCTGAACTTACTCGACAGCTCGGTGTAACTACCGTTTATGTCACCCATGATCAGACTGAGGCGATGACCATGGGGGATCGTGTCGCTGTTCTCAAGGACGGAGTTTTGCAGCAAGTTGATACCCCGTCGGCTCTCTACGATAAGCCAGCCAACGAATTTGTTGCCGGTTTCATTGGTTCTCCCTCTATGAACCTCTTCCGCTGCACTGTGGATTCTACCGGAGCTAAGATGGGCAATACCGTCATTTCCCTGCCTGAACCAGTCCGGGCTAAGCTCACTGGTGATACCGTCTCAGTCGGCGTCCGCCCCGAAGATTTGCAAATTGTCGGTGCAGGCGAGGGCATTCCCGTCCATGTTGACTTAGTAGAGGAACTGGGTGCAGATGCCTACGTTTATGCTTCCATTCCCCGCTCTGTTCCAGTACACCTGGCTCGGCCTTCGGCTGACCGTCCGGCTCAGGTTATCCTGCGTGTACCGGGACGCTCTGCCATCCGCCAGTTTGACCAGCTGAATATCGCACCTAAGGGCAATATTCATTTCTTTGATGCTGCCACTGGAGAAAACATCGGGCTCTAGCTCACTATGAATGCCCACCTATTCCTCGAAAGATAGGTGGGCTTTTGTTTGCTGGATTACTCTGGAAAGAACCTCTATGACCAACATGTCTGCTTCGAAAACCCACCTTGCCGAGTTAGATCGCGCCCAGCAAGCCAATATTTCTCTTGCCCACCAGGTCAAAAGTAGGTGGTACCCGGTCTTTCATATAGCAGCCCCCGCCGGGTGGATTAATGATCCCAACGGCCTTGTCTACTATGGGGGGCGCTATCAGGTTTTTTACCAGCACCACCCCTATTCCACTGTATGGGGGCCTATGCACTGGGGTCATGTTTCATCTGCGGATTTGGTGACCTGGCAGCGAGAACCTATCGCCCTTGCCCCGTCTCTCGTTGAGGACTCTGGTGGGGTCTACTCGGGGTCAGCAATCACTGGAGCTGATGGCCTGCTCTACACCTACTACACAGGTAACCGTTGGAAGAATCCAGCTAACCGCGATGCGGGCAACGTACAGGTGCAGTGTCTTGCTACGTCTTCGGACGGCATTACCTTCACCAAACAGGGCACCGTCATTGGCGCAACTGGACTAGAGAACTTCCGCGACCCCAAGGTATTTCAACGAGAAGGTACCTGGTATATGGTTCTGGGAGCCACTGGTCAAAATGGGCGTGGACAGGTGCACCTCTATACCTCAAACGACATGGTGGGCTGGGATTTTTTCGGTGTGCTTTATGAGGATCCCCGCGAAGATGTCTTCATGCTTGAATGTCCAGATCTCTTTGAACTAGATGGCAAGTGGGTTTTGATGTTTTGCCCAGAACGTCCGCGCCCGCTTGGTTATAGTAACCGCAATACCCATAATGCTGGTTACCTGGTAGGGGATTGGCAACCAGGTGGTACCTTTATTCCCCATACTGACTACCGACAGGTAGATTGGGGGCACAACTTTTATGCACCACAAACTCTTGAGACCCCCGATGGGCGAAGGATATGTTGGGGCTGGATGGGGTCTTTCACCCTACCCGTGGCGAGCCAAGCTGAGGACGGCTGGGCAGGCCAGTTAACTGTGCCCCGTTACCTCTCTTTGGGGCTGGACCTTAATCTCGTGAGCACCCCTCTAGAAGAGCTAAAACATCTGAGGCAGAAAGAAACCGATATCGGGTCTCTTCGTCTGGAGGCTAACCAGCGAATTTCCCTGCTTGAAGGGGCAGAAGCTTTCGAATTAGAGATTGCTTTTGACGTATCTGCCAGTTCTGCCGAACGAATCGGCATCATGGTAGGGAACCTTGCCCAGAGCTCCTATGCCTACCTTGGATACGACGCCCAGGCAGAGCGGGTTTTCCTTGACCGCCGCTTGACTGTGGGCGATGGCGGTTATCGATCTGTCGCTGTGCCCGCCGAAGGGAAACTTACTTTGCGAGTATTTGTCGATCGAAGTTCTGTTGAGATTTTTATTAATGATGGTGTTGATGCAATCTCGTCCTTGGCTTTTGTTGAGCCTGGATCTCGTGGCCTGGCTATTGTTGCCGAGTCAGGAAGTGCGATGATAACTGACTGCCGTACTTGGCAGTTAGGCAGTATCTGGGATTAGCCCTCATATATTAGGTGGAGACTTGTTGATTATTTTGCATACCATGCACGGCTCCTCCGCTCCTTGAGGCGCCTACCTATCGGCACGTCTGTGGATAACTCCCGCAATGCTCGGTCATAAACCTGCCGGGCGCCCCGGAGTTATCCACAGATTTCTAAAAGACCTAGTGGGATCCAACATTTTTTCCCATACTGGTGCCATGAATACTACACACTGGCACTCCGAACATCAGCCCTATCCGCTGCCCACCGCCCCGGCCCACCCGGCCCACCCTGCCCAGCCCACCGGCGTCCGCCCGCCCCACGAGACAAACAAGCTCAACCCCTACGGCCTCACCGCCCTCGTGATGGTGCTACTCATGATCTGTATAGGGTTCATCAACCTCATCTTTTTCAACTGGGAACTCAGAATAGTTCTGCCCACAGGGTTTACCTGGCTCGGCGCCATGGGGTTCGGCATAGGGGCCCTCTTTATGAAAAACAGAGAAAAAATAACCGCGATTATCGCCCTCATTCTGGGCGTACTCGTTATAGTTTCTGTTCCCCTGCTCGCCTTCCTGGCAATCACTTTCATCATGTGGGTGAGCGGCGCCTTCGCCTAGAGGATGAGCTCGCTGCGCCCCTCCTCATACCCGGGTATGATTTATTGGTTTCTGGGTATCTACTCAATATTTTCTGGGCAAGGGGGCCCTAAACTAAAGATAACTACACCACAATTAACCTGTGCAGAAGGGCCAGACTATGGATACCCCCACAACGCCTATGACCCCTCCCCCCGCTCCTCCAGTTGCCGCTCACCGGCCACCCCGGAAAAAGAAGACATCCACCCTCACCAAAGTCCTCATCGGCATTGCTGCCGGTGTCTTGGCTCTAATCGTGGTTGGGGTATTGGCTTTCGGCAGTCTCTTTGGCCGCAGCTCAACAGCCTCCGGTGGGTCCATCCCCGCTACTGACTACATGATTCTGAGTAAAGAAGAGGTCAGTAATAAAGTCCGTGTAGACGGTACTATTCAGCCCGGAGAAGTTCGTAACATTACCACTCACCTGACCGCCCCTATCAGCGCTGTGAACGTAGCTGTGGGTGACCGAGTTGAAATGGGCCAGACCCTAGCGACTATAGATACATCAACTTTGCAGGGTGAACTGGACAGCCAGCGGGTTCAGCTTGAGGGAACAGTGACCACCGCTCAGGCAACACTTACCGCCGCACAAACTGCCTATGACCAGTACAACCGGGGTATCAACGAGGGGACTAACCCCGAAATCCTTGCGGCACTCGCTACCCAGCGCTCCGCAAATGAACAGCTCAACCAGGCTAATAACACCCTGGCTACTGCCCGGACTACACGTGATCGGGCTGCCGCTGAGGGCGCAGATCTGACCGCCTTGAACGCAGAGGTTGCGGCGGCAGAATCCGCCCAGCGTCTAGCAGCCGGGGCGAAGACCGACGCTGACACCGGTGTTACCACTGCCAGGACCGCTGCTTCCACCCAGCTTGCAACTCTCGAAACGGAGCTGGGTAACGCCCGCACCGCCTTGACCGGTGCCCAAACAGCGCGCGACCAGGCTCTGACTTCCTTGCAGGAAGACATCGACTCAGCCACCGTTAAGTCACCTATTAACGGGGTTGTTATGTCTGTGGCAAAGGCTGGCGCGCCTGCAACCGGCCCTGTCGTGACTATCGGTGACGACTCCAAACTCACCATCACATCGAGCGTCCGCGAAGTTGACCTGCCCAAGGTTAAAGAAGGAAACAAGGTTACGTTCACTGCCGGGTCAAGCGGTGTGAAAGAATACACCGGAACTGTTACTTCTGTGGCATCTATCGCGGATTCAGCTCAGCAGGCCGGTAGTGAAGCCGCTGGTGCTTCTGCCGTAGGTGGCGCTGGCTCTGGTGGTAGCCCCACCTTTACCGTGACTATTGAAGTAACAGGCGACCGTGAAGGCCTTTACCTAGGATCAAGCGTCAAGGCCAACATTATTACTGCTGAAGAGCGCAACGCCCTGTCCATTCCCGTAGATGCCGTCTACACCAACGACATGGGTGCTAAGAGCGTTGTAGTTGCTGTTCCCCAGGACGGCGGGGCCTACACTCTTGAAGAGCGCACTGTAGAAACCGGGCTCGCTAACGATATCGACATTGCTATTACCGGCGGTGAGCTGGTCGAAGGCGATATGGTTCTGACCTACGGTGAGAACTACCGCAATCGTATCGGTGAGACGGTGACCCTGGACGCCGGCGTGAGCTACAACTGGTAAAACCATGAACCAGCAACTCATACAGCCCCCGGAACCCCTGCTCGATATGCGGGGCATCGTCAAAACCTTTAACCTGGGTGCCCCCAGCGAAATTACCGTGCTCCCCGGCATCGACTTCCACGTCAATCGCGGAGAGTTCGTATCGGTTGTTGGGCAGTCCGGATCCGGTAAGACCACCCTCATGAATATCATCGGTCTGCTGGACCGGGCCACCTACGGCCACTACACCTTTGACGGCGAGAATATCCCCAGCCTGAGCGATGACGAACTGGCCTTCTACAGGAGCCAGAACATCGGGTTTATCTTTCAGAGCTTTAACCTGATTGGGCGCATCTCGGCGCTTAAGAATGTTGAGATGCCCATGATGTATGCGGGTATGAATGCTCGCGACCGTAGGGAACGAGCCGCTTACCTGCTGGAACAGATGGGTATGGCTGACCGTATGGAAAATAGCCCGGCGGCTCTCTCTGGCGGTCAGAAACAGCGTGTAGCAATTGCCCGTGCGCTGGCTAATGACCCACCCCTGCTCCTTGCCGATGAGCCAACGGGTGCTCTCGATAGCCAGACTGGGCGTATGGTCATGGATCTCTTCCACCAGCTCAATAGGGAGCAGGGCAAGACCATTGTCTTTATTACACACAACCCAGAGCTGGCCGCAGAAACTGACCGTATCGTCACCATGGTTGATGGCCGTATCGTCACCGGTGAAGAAGCCGCCGCCCCTTACGTAAGCGCTAGCGGGCTTACCTCGCCCACCAGTGTACTTCCGGCACCGGTTGTTGGGGCGGGTATGCCCCTAGCAGAAGGTGCCCAGCCCACGTCCGAGGAGGCCCAGCCGTGAATGTGAAAGAGTCAATCAGCCTGGCCCTGGGGAGCCTACGCAATAACAAGATGCGGTCCTTCCTTACCCTTCTGGGTATCATCATGGGCATCGCATCGGTCATCGCGATTTTGACGCTGGGGCACTCCCTACAGACCCAAGCTAACCAAGCTGTTGTAAGCTCAGGCGCTAACGACCTCAATATTCAGGTGAAGCCGCGCCCCAGTGAAGATGAGAAAAACGCGCCCTCTAACCCGATGGGTGGCTACGGGATGATGGGTGGCTCATCTGAGCCGCCTACCGGAAGCTCTCTCATCAGTATTGACGATATCAACACCCTTAAAGAGGCTATGGGTGACAATATCGCCGGGATTCCGCTGGGAGGCCAGTCCTCATACAGTGTTGACCTCACCTACGGGGCTGAGACAGATTCCTCTAGCTTGGTGTACTTCATCAATATGGATTACCTGGACCTTAATCCCAAGAAAATGGTCGCAGGGCGAGCTATTACCCAGACCGATATTGATAACAAACGACCGGTCCTCATGATTTCCACCGATCAGCTTTCACTCTTTGGGGGCGACCCCGTTCAGGCTGTGGGACAAGAGGTTGAAGTGGGCGTGGGCGGCCTGAATACTACCTATGCTGTAGTCATTGGTGTATATCAGCCCGAGAATACGGGTGGCATTTTTAATATGTCAGGGCCCGGCTCGGTCTATATGCCCTATACCTTTGAGGGACAATTAAGCAGCATGAATGCAGACGGCTGGTCTTACTTGAGCGTGCGCCCGGCAGAGGGTAAAGACCTGGCCCAGGTGAAGGCTCTCCTTCAGGCTCACCTGACCAGCATGTACCGGTCGGATGAAAAGTTCATGGCGGAAATTATGGACTTCTCGGCGGCTACCCAGTCTTTCAATGATGTTCTGGCCGGAATTAGCGCAGCTATCTCGGCTATCGCCGGTATCTCGCTGCTGGTCGGTGGCATTGGCGTCATGAATATTATGCTGGTGACCGTGACCGAACGTACTCGCGAAATTGGCATCCGCAAGGCACTGGGGGCTACCCGAGGAGCTATCCGACTACAGTTCGTGGTAGAAGCTATGATTGTCTGCCTGGTTGGTGGCATCCTGGGCGTCCTGGTGGGCGGAGGGCTCGGTATGATAGGTGCCAATATGCTGGGAACCTTTGTTTTCCCGCCGCTGAGCGCGGTCGCCCTATCTCTGGGATTCTCGCTAGCTATTGGCCTCTTCTTTGGCTACTACCCGGCTAATAAGGCAGCTAAGCTCGACCCCATTGAATCCCTGCGCTACGAATAAATCTTTAGCTATAGCGCAAGAACCCCCTGTTCTTTCCGGTAACTACCAGAAAGAACAGGGGGTATTTCTTTGGGGGCCAGCGCCTGTTTTAGCGCAGGGTCTCACCAATCTTTAGGTGCACGACCGAGGGGCCGCTGGTAGCAAGAGCCTGCTGGACGGTCTCGGCCAGGGTATCCATGGTGGCTGAGAAGCCGGTGGCACCGAAGCCCTCGGCCAGTTTGACCCAGTCGGGCTGCACCAGGTCCACCGCAACGGGGGCGATGCCGCGGTCGCGCTCGTTCTGGCGGATCTCGCCGTAGCCACCGTTCTCAACGCAGATGATGGGTAGGTCGAGCTGCTGCTCAACGGCGGTCATGAGCTCCTGGATGGCAAACATGAGGGCGCCGTCACCGAGTAGGCAGACCACAGGACGCTCGGGCGCGGCTACCTTGGCGCCAATAGCGGCGGGCAGGCCGTAGCCCAGGGTGGCGTAGGTGGCCATGTAGAGCAGGGAGTTGGGGCGGGCCGCCCGGTAGAAGGTGGTGGTGCCCATGTAGGTGACCTGAGAGGAGTCACCGGCGATGATGGTGTCCTCGGGCAGGATCTCCATGATCTTCTCGTTGAGCTCTGCCAGCTCGGGTGCGATTGCACGCCCCTCGTTATCGAGGGCGTCAAAGATGTTTTGCAGGTCGCGGGGCTCGCGGGAGCCGGGGGCCAGACCGAGCTCGGCGAGGGCGTCCAGAAGCTGCGGAATGACGGCCTTGGAGTTGCCCGGCAACTCAATGTCGGGGGTGATGTTGGTCAGCATCTGGTCGCGCGTAATATCGATGCGAATGACGGGACCAGCAGGGCGGATGTCGCCGTCCCAGAGCTCCGCTTCACCGACCTTCGAGCCGATAATCAGCATGGCGTCAGCCTCACGGCAGAAGGCGTGGGCTGCGCTCAGGCGCAGGTCAGCGCCGAGGGAGAGGCGGTGCTTTTCGGGAATGGCGCCCTTGCCGTTGACCGAGGTGATGACGGGAGCTTCCAGGATTTCTGCCAGGCGCAGCAGGTCGGCTGCCGCGCCGATAGAGCCGCCACCTGCGACGATGATGGGTTTCTTTGATTCAGCCAGCATGCGGGCTGCTTCGCGCACGTCATCGACCGGAGCAGGCTGGGGCTTACCCAGAGGGCGGGCCTGAAGAATTGCGGGGTCAAGCTCAACCTCGCGTTCGAGCACGTCGAGGGGTACTTCGATGTGGATGGGGCGCGGACGGTTGTGGGCGAAGGAGCGGAAAGCGTTGTGGATGATGTCCACGGCTTCTTCGGCGGAGTTCACGCGGCGGGAGAACTCGACAATGGAGTTGACGGCGCCGGTGGGATTCTTAGTCTCGTGCAGGGCGCCGATGTCGCGGAACTCGTGACCCACGGGGCGACCGGGGGACAGGATAATCATGGGGCGCGACTCGGCATAGGCGGTGGCGGCACCCGAGAGAGAATTGAGCAGGCCGGGGCCCGAGGTGGTGATGACGACGCCGGGCAGGCCGCGGGTCAGCGACCAGCCGTCCGCCCCGTAGGAAGCGCCCTGCTCGTGGCGGGTGGTGACCGGGTGGATACCGAGTTCTTCGAGGTGGCGGTAGAACTCTAGGTTGTGGGTGCCGGGAATGCCGAAAACGGTGTCGATGCCGTAGCTGCGCAGGGTCGCCAGAATGGCATAGCCGGCGTTGCGGCGGGGCTCGGTGGTTTCACCGGAACGGTCGGGGAGTGAGGGGTGAGTCATGAGGGCCTTTCGTCGGCGTGTGGTGCGGGCTTCCGATTCAGCTTAAGGGGTGAATGTATAGATATGCGGGATTTTCGTTCCTGAAATGTTATGCGGAGCACAGTATGTTTATGAGCGGACGCCTGTGGCAGCTTGGGTGGGTCTGGCGAGCTTGGGGGTGGGTGCCCGACTTGGGATTTTACTCTGTGTAATAGAAAGGCGTTGATGGTGGGTGTTCAGTAGACTGATTAAACACATCCAGCCAACTCACAGGACACCATGCACACTCGCCACACCCGCTTTCTTGCCCTTATGACTCTCTCTGCCCTCGCTCTGGCAGGGTGCTCAGCCACTTCAACTGAGGAACCCACAAGCGAAACCTCTACCCCGACAACGGTTGCAAGTAGTTCCTCGGCAAGCGCCAGCCCTGCGCACAGTACGAGTGCAACAGCATCTCCATCTGTTTCTACCCCCTCGACGACTAGCCCGTCTGCAAGTGCCAGTGCCACGGCGTCCGCTCCCGAGCAGTCCTCACGTGCCAATGCTCCAAAGAGCGAGGTGCTCGGTGGCGGCGATCAAATCTTTGCCCACCGCTACGTGGCACTCTACGGTAACCCCGGCGGCCCGTCCCTGGGAGTGCTCGGTGAGCAGGGCCCGGCTGAATCTGTTGCCCGGGTTAAAAATCTCGCCGCTGAATACCAGGCGCACACCGACGAAAAGGTCATTCCCGCCTTTGAAATCATTACCACGGTAGCCAGCTCAGCTCCCGGGCCTGACGGCGATTACTCCGATGAAGCAACCATTGAAAGCCTACGCCCGCTTATTGATGAGGCCCGCAAAAATGGGGTCTACGTTATCTTGGACTTCCAGCCCGGCCGCAGCACCTTCACCGAGCAGGTCAAACAGTATGAAGAGCTGCTCAAGGAACCCCACGTTGGTCTGGGCATTGACCCCGAATGGCGTATTTACCCCGGGCAGGTGCACCTGCAACAAATTGGTACCGTGGATGCCTCAGAAATTAATGAAACTCTGGAGTACCTGGCGGCGCTGACCGATAAGCACCGCCTGCCCCAGAAGATGGTGGTGCTGCACCAGTTCACGCATTCCATGATTACCAATCGTGCAGCGCTTGACACGAGCCACCCGGAGTTGGCCCTTACCCTGCACGCGGACGGCCACGGCACGCCTGAGCTGAAAAACTCTACTTACCAGGAACTTATCCGCGATCTTGACCCGGCCATTAAGCCCTCGTGGAAGAACTTCTACGACGAGGACACCCCCACTCTGACTCCCGCCCAGACCTACGCCCTCACTCCCAAACCCTATGTAGTGACCTACCAGTAAATACGGCGGGGTGTGCAGGGTTTTTGGGCTCTGTGCAGGTTTTTCTGTGCACAGAGCCCAAGAAACCTGCACAAGCTGATGCTATGGCTCGGCAGGTATCTCCACTAGCCGGTACCAGCGCCCGCTTGCTCCGGTTTTTGCCCAGGCGGGGAATAGATGCGGGTCTGAGATGTGCCCGTCAGCTTCGACCGTGCTGTGCCCTGCGTCTGCTAGTTTTTCGAGGGAACGTCGCAGGCACGCCTCTAGGAGTAGTTCCCCCTGATGAGGGGCTGGGGTGGTCGTCTCCCCGCAGAGTTCAGGCTGATCACCGGGAAAAACTGCTATCACCGCACACACCTGCCCACCGGCGTCCACCGCAACCGAAGAATAGTCGTTGTAGGCTTCGGTAGCGTGGCGGGCCAGAACCGGCCGATGGTCGCCCGAGACGGGGTGCCAGCTGGCGTGCGTCCACTCATAAAAATCGACGTAGGCCTGTTCAAATTCCGGGTAGCTCACGCTTTGGGCAGAGCGGACGGACGCGTGCTCCCGCAGATTCTGCGCCGAGTCGGTGGGCATAGCGGCAGGTGGCACCATCTGAATAGTCTGGGCACCCAGCGAGTCGGCAAAGTGCAGGGCCGGCTCGCCCAGGTAGTCCCGCATGAAGAAGGGCAGGGGCGCGGACGCCTGCGCCCGCGCCTGCTGGTAGAGGGCGGTTCCTATGCCCTGCCGCCGCAGATGAGGGGCCACTGCAAGCTGGAATTCGTAGTGGGTGTGGTGGGCGCGGGCCGTCCACCAGGCAACGATTCCTACCAGTTCCTCATTGTGGTAGGCCAGGAGGCAGCGCGTGTGCTCATCGCGGGTGAAATCCTCAAAATACACGGCTTGCGCCCAGGCCGGCAGCTGCTCACGATGGCCAGCTGGAGCGCTTGAGAACTTCAGTGGTTGATGAATATGCCGAGGTGAACTCATACTGGAACCTATGAGCTCTTGGAGGGCCTGGAAACAGAATGACGCTCAATGAGAGGCATAGGAATAAGTAGCTCGTTTCCCTTTGCCTCAATCCCGTCAATGAGCTCCTGAGGTGGTTCTTGAAGTAAGACCTGGGTTGCAACCTGGCCCATTTCTGCGTAGGGCAGTCGGATGGTGGTGAGACCCGGGTGCATGTAGCTGGCCAGTTCTTCGTCGTCAAAGGAAATGACGGAAATGTCATCGGGCACGCGTAGGTTGCGCTCTTGAAGGGCGCGGTAGATACCAAAGGCAACCCGGTCGTTCGCAGCGATAAAGGCAGTGGCATCAGGGGTTTGATCCAGGATTACCTTCGTGCCCTCGTAGCCGGTCTCACTTTCCCATAGTAGGCTCCTGTACTCGTTGTGAAAAGTGAACCCTGCATGCGTCATGGCCTGGTCAATTCCTGCAATTCGGCGAGGGATGTTCATGGTCCCAGGCTCTGCGTCCAGATGCGGTGGGCGTCCGATGAATGCAATGCGGTGGTGCCCAGCATCGATTAAGTATCGGACTGCGACCTGACCTGCTTGGTGCTCATTAGGGAGGATGGACGGTATTCCGCGGGCACGGCCGTTGACAACAACAGCGGGGTGGTTTGTTGGTAGGTCTATATCGGCCAGGTCGCGAGCTTGCATGAGTCCAAGAATGTAGCCATCGACCTGCCGACTTTTCATAGACTCCAAGGTCTTAGCCCAGCGAGCCTGTTCGTGCTCTGTTTCTGCCATGAGAATCATCTGATCATGACGTTCGGCAACCTCGAGAATTCCATGGGTCATGGCTGAGGCAAAGCGTGTGGTGAGTACTTCGTCTGAGATAAAGGCGAGGGTATTAGTTTTTCCGGTACGAAGGGTCTGTGCTGCCTGGTTGGGGGAGTAGCCCAGATCCTCAGCCGCCTGCTTGACGCGTTGCACGGTTTCAGGTGAAATGCGCGCTTCTTTATTGTTGAGGACGAGGGAGACGGTTGCCTTAGAAGCGCCGGAGCGTGCTGCTACGTCGGCGAGGGTGATTCGTCGTGCCATACCTGCCTTTGATATAAGGGCTAAAGTCTTTTCTCCCTAGTGTAGAGAAAATCTTTCCCTAGTGCTGGTAAAACGTTTTATCACTGTGCTACCCTAATCTTGATAAAACGTTTTAGCACTTCTGCTGAATATAGGCAGAAGATTCAACCGTACAGACAAGGTCACGCGATGCAGGCGCTAAAAAATCCCTCATATCTTCAAAGCTCCACTACCTTTCTCCTCTTCTTTGCTTCCTGGGGGATCTGGTGGTCCTTCTTCCAAATCTGGCTCACCAACGAGGAAAAAGGCCTTGGGTTCTCCGGTGCACAGGTGGGTACTCTTTACTCAATCAACTCCATCGGTACCCTCGTCGTCATGCTCTTCTATGGCACAACTCAAGACCGTCTAGGGCTCAAGAGAAACCTGGCTATTATTGCCAGCTCGATTATGGCTCTTACTGGTCCCTTCATGATTTGGGTTTATCGGCCCCTGCTTGAATCCAACTTCATGCTCGGCGCTATCGTGGGTTCCATCGTCCTATCTTTTGGCTTCTTGGCAGCAGCCGGTCTGCTCGAGGCAATTAGTGAACGCTATAGCCGCGTCTACAACTTCGAATACGGTCAAGCCCGCATGTGGGGCTCTATTGGTTACGCCGTCGTCGCTCTCATTGCGGGTTTCCTGTTTACCATCAACCCAAACATCAACTTCTGGCTTGGCTCGTTCTTTGGTCTGCTCTGCCTGCTCGTCCAGCTCTTCTGGAAGAACGCACCCATTCCCGCAGATACCATAGCCGTTAACATCTCCCAGGCAACACCCGGTATCCGTGAGATGGTGGGCCTGCTCAAAATCAAATCTCTCTGGGCAATTATCGGCTTCGTATTTCTCTCTTGGACCTTCTACACCGTCTTTGATCAGCAGATGTTCCCCGAGTTCTATACCAACCTTTTTGAAACCCAGGAACGTGGCCAACAGATCTACGGTGTACTCAATTCTGTGCAGGTGTTTGTTGAAGCCCTCATGATGGGCCTGGTTCCCATCATTATGCGACGCTACGGTGTGAAGACCACCCTTATGATGGGAATCGGTGTCATGTTCATCCGAATCTTGGGCTGTGCTATCTTCACTGACCCGATCATCATTTCTCTTGTTAAAATGCTCCATGCACCCGAAGTGGCCCTCTGCATCCTGCCGGTCTTCCGTTACTTCACCCTGCACTTTAACCCCGCTCTCTCTGCCACCCTCTACATGGTGGGCTTCCAGATTGCCTCACAGATTGGTAACGTCATCCTCTCCCCGGTCCTCGGTTCCGTTCGGGACGCAATTGGCTACCAGCCCACCTTCTACCTCATTGCTGGCGTCGTTGCCCTCGCTTTCGTTTACGGCCTTTTCATTCTCAAGAACGATGATGAGCAGGTTGACGGCGACCCCTTCATCCGAGAATCCAAAAAATCCCCGGTAGCTGCCTAAGTCGCGTCCTGCCCAAACCCTATGCACGAAAGAGCTTAACCATGACTACCGCACACGACTCCGAAAAACTCGCTCATCAACTATTTGCTGCCGAACAAGCAAACACTGAACTAGAAGCCCAGGTCAAGCAGCGCTGGTACCCCTCATTCCATATCGCAGCTAAAGCGGGCTGGATTAATGATCCTAACGGTCTCTCTCACTACAAGGGCCGCTACCAGGTCTATTTTCAGCACCACCCCTACTCAACCCAGTGGGGCCCCATGCACTGGGGGCACGTCTCCTCGAAAGATATGGTGACCTGGCGCCGGGAGCCCATCGCCCTCGCCCCCACCCTTGAAGCTGACAGGGACGGAGTCTTCTCAGGCTCAGCCGTCACCGGCAATGACGGTCAACTGTATGCTTACTACACCGGTCATCGTTGGTCGAACGGCGTGAACGAGGACGCTGGCAGCGACCAAGTCCAGTGCCTGGCAACATCCCAGAACGCGGTTTCCTTCGAGAAAAAGGGAGTTGTAGTTGAGGGACCGATTGAACTGCCTAACTTCCGCGACCCCAAGGTCTTCCGCGAAGGGCAGAGCTGGTACATGGTCTTTGGCGCTACTTCAGTTGAAAACCGGGGGCAGGTGTGGATGTACTCATCAACCGACATGCTGACCTGGGAATTCGACCGCATTCTTTTTGAGGACCCCAACCCCGATGTGTTCATGCTCGAATGCCCTGACTTCTTCAAACTGGGCGATCACTGGGTTTTGCTTTACTGCCCCATGGGCGTGAAAAAGAAGGGGTACGCTTCGCGTAACGGGCATAACTCAGGTTACGTGGTGGGCTCTTGGGAACCTGGTGGTGACTTCGAGGTTGCTACCGATTATCGGCTAGTTGACTGGGGGCATAACTTCTACGCCCCGCAGACCTTCGAAACTCCGGACGGCCGCCGGGTTGGCTACGGCTGGATGGGCTCCTTTACCCTTCCTTTAGCTTCCCAAGCTGAGGACGGCTGGGCTGGGCAGCTGACCGTACCCCGCGAATTCACGCTGGGGCAGGACCTGATGTTGATGAACCGACCCATCACTGAGGTGGAAAAGCTACGAGGTGCAGCCCAAGATTTTGGTGCTCTCACTCTTGCTGCGAATGAACAGAAGGTTCTGACCTCTGACATTGAAACCTACGAATTTGAGGCTGTGCTTAACCTTGAGGAGAGTGACGCCGAACGGATCGGTTTCAAGATAGGTCTTGGCTCTGATGGGAGCCATGCCTTCATTGGCTATGACGATTTGGCTGAGCGCATCTTTATTGACCGTCGCCTGACGGACGGGGATGGCGGTTACCGGGCTGCCCCTGTCCCTGCTGGTGCCACACTGAAACTTCGGGTTTTAGTGGACCGCGGGTCTATTGAAATTTTTGTGAATGATGGTGCCGCATCGGTAACTTCTTTCGCTTTCTTTGGAGAGGGCCCGCGCCAGCTGGTACTGACCGCTGAGTCGGGCGCCGCCGTCCTTGACTCCTTGACCCTCTGGGAGCTGGGCACCATCTGGGAGGGCTAGACTTAACCGTTCACTGTGGGTCGTAGAAGCCTTCATAGGTAAGTGCTTCCCGCTCGCCTATGAAGGTTTCTACGACATTAGAGGTACTAAGAGCTATATGCTAGCTGTTGATTCGCTCCTGCCATGCCTTCATAACCTCGGGCGCTGTGGGCTTAGTAGCAAGTGAAGCAACCACGTAGACCACCAGCGAGGCTGCCAGACCGTAGTAAATTGGCTCGTTAGCCAGCACGCCAAAGACCGGCATGCAACCCAGTGTCACCAGGGAACCTACTGCCATAGAAAGAGCAGCGCCCATGCCAGTGCCGCGCTTCCATACCAGGCCACCCAGAATCGCAACCATCAGGCCGCCCACCAGGATGTCGTAGGCAATGGTCAAAGAGGTGACGGTATCGGTCAAGAAAATGGCGATAAAAGTAACCAGCACACCCAAGACCAGCAGGTAAAGACGGTCAGCCTTAAGGGTGGCATCGGTTTCCTCGCCCTCCTCAAGTGCCGGACGCCCGGTGATAAAGGGAATCACATCTACACGGGCTACGGTCGCGGACGCAATCAGGGCACCCGAAGCCGTTGACATCATCGCAGCTACACCGGCTGCCAGCACGATGCCGCCCACGCCCACAGGCAGGTAGTTCTGAGCGATAGCCGCGAAGGCGTCGTCCTGATTCTCAAGCTGAGGGGCCAGCACCGCAGCTGACATGCCAATGACCGCACCGGCTACACCGTAGAGAGCGATGTAGATACCGGCGCTCGCACCACCCCAGCGGGCCACCTCGGGGGAGCGGGCCGAGAAGACGCGCTGCCAGATGTCCTGGCCAACCAAAATACCCAGGGTATAAATCACGAACATGGTGATGATGGAGTTCATGCCCATAGAACCTAACTGGAAGAACTCGGCGTCCAAGCGTTCAGTGAGCCCCTGCCAGCCTCCAGCCTGGCTCAGAGAGAAGGGCAGCATCAGCAAGAACATGCCCACGGTCATAATCGCGAACTGCATCATGTCGGTCAGGGTAATGGACCACATGCCGCCGAGCAGCGAGTAACCAATGACCACCAGGGAGCCGAGCAGAATAGCCCAGGTGCGATCCATATCGAACATCACGCGGAAGATTGAAGCGTAGGCGGCGGTTGATGTCACCGCAATCATGACGGTGTATGCCAGCATGACAATAGAAGAAACCTGAGTAGCTCGTACCCCATAGCGCAGGGAAAGCATCTGCGAGACGGTATAGATTTTGAGGCGCGAGATAATGGGCGCAAAGAGCAGGGAGAGCAGCAGAACGCCAGCGGCAATAGCGACTACCAGCCACATACCTGACAGGCCGTAGGTATAACCCAGGCCAACGCCGCCCACGGTAGAGGCACCACCTAATACAACGGCGCTCATGGTGCCGGTGTACAGTACGGGGCCCAGGCGGCGGCCGGCGACACGAAAGTCCTCGGCGTTCTTAGCCCGGCGTTTACCCACGTAGCCAAAGAAGACCAGGGCTGCCAGATAGAGCAGGATAATAGCGAGATTCATAGAAGCTCTTTCCAGGGAGTGTGATGTGGGGAATAGTGAAAGTATAAACCGTACCATGATTTTTTAACTTCATTTTCTGCAAACTTATGCACCTGTGCGCGGTGGTGGATAGGTGAGGACGCTTGCCCCCGCTTGGCTACCACCGGTGGGTTAGCATAGCTTTACTGACCGGTGAATAAGTATCAGAATCGCACGCGCGGTCGCGGTTAAAACTGCCCCGCCGCTGCTGCGCAGGCGGGTTATAGTGGTAGCGATTCTAGTGTGCCCGGCCACACCGGCGCAGGGCTCGCCCCGCGCCTAACCTGCCCCGCGCACTGAGCTAGCTACCAGCGTCCTAACCCCTTGGAGAACCCGTGACTCAAGCCTTCTTCTCAGCTGACCCCAACCGCGTCATCGCCACCGGCGCCGACGGCGTCGAACGCGTCGGCCCCGTCAACGCAGCCGAAGTACCCCGCTGGGCCGGCCTTGCCACCTTCGCCCGCCTGCCCCGCCTCGACGAGGTTGAGAAAGCCGATATCGTGGTGGCAGGTATGCCCTGGGACTCTGGCGTCTCCTACCGCCCCGGAGCCCGCTTCGGCTCCAACCACGTGCGCGAGTCCTCCCGCCTGCTGCGCCCCTTCAACCCGGCCGCCAACATCTCCCCCTTTAAAGAAGCCCAGGTAGCCGACGCCGGCGACATCATCGGCAACCCCTTCAACATCGAAGAAGCCCTCGCCATGTTCGAGGCCGGTGCCCACGAACTCACCAAGGACGGTGCCCGCCTGGTCACCATCGGCGGCGACCACACGATTGCGCTTGCCAACCTGCGCAACCTGGCCAAGAAGCACGGCAAAATCGCCCTGCTGCACTTCGACGCCCACCTGGATACCTGGGACACCTACTTCGGCGCAGAATACACCCACGGCACCCCCTTCCGCCGTGCCTTCGAAGAAGACCTGCTCGACACCGACGCCCTCTGCCACGTGGGCACCCGCGGCCCCCTCTACGGCACCGAAGATCTCGAGGACGACGCCCGCTTCGGCTTCGGCATCGTCACCAGCGCGGACGTCTACTACCTGGGTGTGCAGAAGGTCGTTGAGCTGCTGCGGGAGCGCATTGGCGATAAGCCGCTCTATGTTTCCATCGACATCGACGTGCTCGACCCCGCCCACGCACCCGGCACTGGCACCCCCGAAGCGGGCGGCATTACCTCCCGCGAACTGCTCGAAATTCTGCGCGGCCTGCGCGGCCTCAACCTGGTGGGCTCCGAGGTTGTTGAGGTGTCCCCGGCCTACGACCACGCCGAACTGACCGGCATCGCTGCCGCCCACACCGTCTACGAACTTATCTCCCTGCACGCCGCCGGGGCAGGTGCTGAGCCGACCTCACCGGCATCCGGCGTCGCCGACATTACCTACGGTGGCAAGGAGTAACCATGAGCAAGATTGCAGCTCTACTAGCTGAAGCTAACCCTGCCGAAGCCCGCATTATGCGCCACTTCGCTGACCGCGCTGCCGGGTTCCGCCCGTCCGCCGTGCGCGATGTTTTTGAGGTAGCTATGCGCCCCGGCATTATCTCCCTAGCCGGTGGCAACCCCGACCTCGACCTGCTGCCCCTTGACCGACTCGGAGCCATGAGCGCCCGCATTATCGAAGAAGAGGGCCTGGAAGTTCTGCAGTATGGCTCAGGTGCTGGCCTGGAAGCCCTGGCCGAACTGGTCTGCGAGTTCATGGAGTCCGAGGGTGCCCGCCCTGCGGTCGATGACATTCAGATGACCGCGGGCTCCCAGATGGGTCTAGACCTTGCCACCAAACTCTTCGTCAACCCCGGCGACGTGATCCTGGCTGAGGGCCCCACCTACACCGGCGCCCTGGGCGTCTTCGAGGGCTACCAGGCGGACGTCCGCCAGGTACCCCTGGACGCGGACGGCCTCGACCCGGCCGCCGTCGCCCGGGCCATTGAAGAGATCCGGGCCGAGGGCAAGCAGGTCAAGTTCCTCTACACCATCCCCAACTTCCAGAACCCCACCGGTATCTCCCTGTCGGATGAGCGCCGCGCCGAGCTGGTGCGCGTCTGCCGCGAAGCCGACGTGCTGATCGTTGAGGACAACCCCTACGGCCAGCTCTCCTTCACCGGGGAACGCCGCCGCTCCCTCTATTCTCTGGACCCTGAGAACGTGCTCTACCTGGGCTCCTTCTCGAAGGTCTTCTCGCCCGGCGTGCGCGTGGGCTGGATGGTCGCCCCCTTCCGCGTGCGGAAGTTCCTGCAGATTGCGGGTGAGGCCGTGACGATTTGCCCGTCGGTGCTGTCGCAGCGCCTGGTGCTGGGCTTCATGAGCGAGGGCCTGTGGGAGTCCCATACCCGCGCCACCGCTGCCCTGTATGAGGCCCGCTGCAAGGCCGTGCTGGACGCCTGCGAAAAGTACATGCCCGAGGGAACCACCTGGACGGTGCCCGAGGGCGGCTTCTTCACCTGGCTGACCCTGCCGTCCGGCGGCAAGTACGAGGACGCGACGGACGCCCTCGCCCCCGCCATCGAGGCCGGTGTGGTCTTCATTCCCGGCTCGGCTTTCTATGAGCCGGTGGTGGGTTTAGATGGTGTTTCGCGCAACCCCGGCGCCAACCAGCTGCGTATCGCCTTCTCGGCGATTGAGCCGGACGCCCTGACCGAGGGTGTGCGACGGTTGGCTGAGGTGCTGAAGGGCTAAAGCCCTTTGTCGAATGCGTGCAGGGTTCTTGGGGTGTGTACAGAGTTTTCCCTGCACACACCCAAAGAGCCCTGAGCGGGTGGGGGGCGACCCTGGAACCTGTCAAAAGATTGAGCATGTGACTTGGATCTGTCAAAAAATCCAGAAATTTTTGACATATCAGCGGTTTTTGGGGCTTATATGTCAAAAAATGGGTAGATTTTGTACATGACCTGGTCTGCTGATGAACCCTACAACGATCTGCCACTGCTACCGCCAGTCGACTACGTGGAAACTACCCGCGTACTCAAGGCGGTCATCGAGGCGCGGGCAACTATAGCCGGGTTGAACGAGGCCCTGATGTCCCTGCCTAATCCGGGTATCTTCCTGCATTCTCTTGCCCTACTTGAGGCCCAGGCAAGCTCTGAAATCGAGAACATTGTAACTACCACCGACGAACTCTTTAAGGCAGCAACGATATCAACGGAGGCTAGCGGAGCGACCAGGGAGGCCCTGCGCTATCAAAAAGCCCTCTTTGCTGGACTTGAAGCGATGAGGGAGCGTCAGGGTATTATCACTGCTAACACTGCCCGGGAAATCTGCAGTACTATCCGTGACGTTGATACCCGGGTCAGACACGGGGACGGCGTGTATATCGGTAACCCGGTAACTCGCCGTCGTATCTACACCCCGCCCCAGGGTGCTGACGTGATTTCTGAGAAACTACGCAACTGGGAAGAGTTCGTGAACTCTGCTGATAGCTTTGACCCACTGGTGAAGGTTGCGCTTGCCCATTATCAGTTTGAGGCTATCCATCCTTTCGATGATGGCAACGGGCGCACCGGGCGAATTCTGAACGTGCTGATGCTGGTATCTTCCGGGCTTTTGAGCGAACCTATTCTTTATATTTCTCAGAGCATCATTGCCCAGAAGAATGACTACTACCGCCTCTTGAATGCGGTGACCTCTGAGGGGGCCTGGGAAGACTGGACGCTCTACATGGTTGAAGCCATGCGGATAACGGCGGTGAGTACTCTGCAGAAGATTAAGCAGATTCAGGCCTTGCAGGAGCAGGTGAAAGAACGGGCTAGCTCTCAGATGCCGCTAGGTGTAGTGGATGTTCTTTTCGAGCAGCCCTACTGCCGTATTAAGGACGTGGTGGGCCGATGCTCGGTGACCCGCCAGACCGCAACCAAATACCTGGGGGAGCTTGTCTCAGCCGGGGTGCTGCGGGAAGAAAAAGTCGGTAGAGAGAAGCTCTTCGTGAATGAAGGGCTGATGGAAATTTTGAAGAGTGACGTAGTGAAAGGGTAGAACTCCTTGTCGTATTCGCTCTGTGCCGGTTTATCGCTGCATACGGCCTGAGGGGTCTGCGCGGATTGATAGGGGAGATGTACATTGAAATGTGCAAAACCATGTACATCATGTATATAAGTGTGTATATATGTACATATGGAATGGACATTAGAACATCTCAATGAGACCCTGAACCGGCTCAGAACCTACGGTTCCGAAGAACCCCGCCTCGAAATTAAAAAGGCAACGGAAGGCTACCCCACCAGCATCCCTGAAACCCTCTGTGCCTTCTCCAATATGCCTGACGGGGGAACCCTTATCTGCGGTATCGATGAAGCGGAGAACTTCTCCGTTGTTGGAGTCTATGACATAGATGAACTTGAAAAGTCCATTGCCTCTGCCCTGCGAAACTCTTTGACCCCTAAGGGGAACGCCACCTTTGATCGCATAACAGTGGGTGATGCTGCCGTCCTCATCGTGAGCGTTGCGCCCCTCCCCCTGGTTGACCGCCCCTGCTATTACCGGGGCAAGGCCTACATGCGCTATTCCGACGGCGACTACGCCATGGACGACTACGAGATTACCCGTGTTCTGGCTGCACGGGAACGCAGGCAGCATGACCTTGAAGCGGTTGCTCACACGAGCCCTGAAGACCTCGACAGGCGGTACACTGAAAAATTTGTTTCAGCTGCCCGGCATACTTCGCAACGGCTGAGTCAGATAGACGACAAGGTCGTGCTTGCTCGCAAAAGCGTTACTACAGCAAACCACCGACAGCTGACCCTGGCTGGCTTGTATGCCCTGGGTAACTACCCGCAGCAGTTCTACCCTGCTCTCAAAGTTTCTGGGTGGGTTGAAGATGAGGTCTTGCGTAACGCAGACAAGTTAGAAGCTGACGGCCCCTTGGTAGAGATGCTGGAGCAAACCCTGCAATGGTTAGTAAGAAATCTTCGTTTTTCTGTGGTTCCTGATGGTCAGGGAGGGCTGAAAAATCAGCCTGAGATTCCGCTCATTGTGCTTCGTGAGCTGGTGGCGAATGCTCTGGTTCACCGTGCCCTTGACGCTGATACTGCCTACGCGAAAGACGTTGTTATTCGGGTTTATCGCAATCGCATTGTTATCACTAACCCTGGAGGATTATGGGCTGTGACTACTGCCAACCTTGCTCAACCGGGGCACAAAACTGCGGTTAATTCTGCCCTCTATGAAATTTGTAAACTTGCTCAGATTTCTGATGGTTCCAGGGTGATTGAGGGTGAAGGGAACGGTATTTTTGAGGCTCAAAAGGCCATGCGGCAGGCCGGTCTGCCGCCGCTGGAGTTTGTAGATAAGGGCTTCCAATTTACTGTGATTATTCGGCGCCCTTCGATGGACGTGCAGAAGGACGAAGTAGCTCAGCTTCTTGAGTCTGGGCAGGACGGTGCGCCTCTGGAGCTTGCAGAAACTGAGCAGAAAATCTACTCTTATCTGCTCCAGGGTGGCGATCGAACCGTCGCAGAAATTATGGAGGGGCTTCAGCTGACCCGCCGGCAGGTTGCCTACAATCTCGGTAAGCTCAAGGACACTGGGCTCATTAGCTCTTCTCATGTTCCTGGGAAGCGTGGGGCTGTCTATGGTGTTGTCGGGTAGTTCTCAGCAGGTGGAAGTAGCTGTCTAGCGCGGAACCTGTCAAAAACACGAAAATTTTGAAATATCAGCAGTTTTGAGGGCCTATACGTCAAAAAATCGATAGATTGTGCACATGACTTGGTCTGTTGGACGCTGTACATGGTTGAGGCTATGCGGGAAACCACGGTGCAGACTCTGGCAAAGATTAAGCAGATTCAGGCCCTTCAGGAGCGGAGTGTAGTGGTGGTTCTCTTTGAACAGCCCTACTACCGCATTAAGGACGTGGGGAACCGCTATGTGGTAACCCGCCAGACCGCAACCAAGTACCTGGGAGAGCTTGTCTCAGTCGGGGTTCTGCGGGAAGAAAAGGTTGGTAGAGAAAAGCTCTTCGTGAACGAGGAGCTGATGGAAATTCTCAGAAAAGGATAGTGTAAATGTTTGGTGTGTTAATTCTTGGAAATATAGAGAATGTAGAAAATTTAAAAGACATTAAATTGTCAAAAGATAATCATAGTATTAGATTTTTGCGGGTTCCAAAAGGTGAAGAGGGTTTTCAGTCAGGCATATTGAATGATTTTCATTTTTGGAAGAATAAGTTAGAGGAAATCCCTGTTTTTGTAACGAGTGAATTTAAAGTGGAAGAGGACTTTTCTTGGGTTCCTAATGATTCCTCCGGGCGCCAGAATCTAATGATTGAAAGTTCCGCAATGGATAATCGGGTTTATGTTGGAAATATTGTTATTAAAGAGTATGACCTAGAAAGTCACAGTTTTCTCATTGATTTTGAGAAGAATGCTAATTACGACTTGCTCAGGCTGTCGGATATATCTTATTCTTATTATGATCTATTTGATAATTTTCTGGGAAAGCTTTGGTTTCATCATACTCATTTTTCTATTTATAATAAATCGATCGATGATTTTTTAAAAAAATTTGAAATTTCTAGCACGTTTCATATCAACGGTCCTTTACGTGATCTGGAGGACAAGTTGAATATTATTGTTGATGGCGTCGCTGGTTCTGGCAAATCTCATATGCTGCAGGAACTCCGCACTAGCAAATCCTACGGCGACAACGGTAGCCGTATTGAAGTTGTGGTCTTCCACCCCTCCACTTCATATGAAGAATTCGTTTCCGGTATCCGCCCTAACTTCAGTAAGCAGGCAGGTGAGAGCGATTTTGTGACCCAAGAGGGAACCTTCGTACAGATGTGCAACAGGGCAGCTCAAGATCCTGATAACGCTTACCTGCTCTTCATCGACGAAATCAACCGTGCTAATACTGCCCGAGTCTTCGGTGACCTCATGTTGGTCCTTGAAAAGAGCAAACGCCAAGAGTTTAAAGACCTGGCAGAAGAAGGCAGAGACGGCGCCCTCTTTGAATCCTCTGTTCAAGAAATGCCGGGTGAATACGTCCGCCTGCAAACCCCCATCTTCAAGAATGGCAAAGAATATAACAAGCTGGCAGTGCCCACTAACCTGCACGTCCTGGGCACCATGAACACCACCGACCGTTCCGTGGGCACCATTGACCTGGCCCTGCGCCGCCGCTTCCACTGGGTCACCCAGCACCCCTTCACCGCAGAAGAACTGCAAGAGGCAATGGAAGAAAACGGTGAAGATTACCCTGAAGATATTGCATCTTGGTACGAGAACGCCAACACTATTTTGCTCAATCAGGTTGGCCCTGACGCCCGCCTGGGCCACGCCTATTTCTTCGGCAAGGACGGTGACGCGGAAGCTATCGCTGAAGCCCTGCTCAACCAGCTCAAAGAAGTTGCCTTTACCTTCAATATCAGCCAGACCATCCTCGATGCAATTGGCCCTGTACACGGCCAAAAAATCATCACACGAGGTACTGGTCTCGGTGCCCGCCCCGACATCGTTGATGAGTCATACCAGGGTTAGGTATGAGCAACCACGAGGAAACCTGGCAGGCCCCACTCCGCTACTTCCAAGCCAGCAAACTGGGCAATGGGGTGGGGCTTACCGTGCTACAACGAGAAGTTCCAGAAGGGGAGAAGTGCAGAACTCTTACCATCCATATTCTTCCCAAACTATGGAGGGACGAGGGTACATACGATACGGTTTTCACCCTACCCGAAGGCATCAGCACAGAAACCTTTCATACCTTTGTCTACGAAATGGACGTCATAGCCCTTGACGAGAGCTGGGCCTCCCATTTCTCAAGGGTTGCACCAGCACAACTTCAAGAACAATCAGCAGATGAAGAAGAGGAAGGCGCAACCGACCCTCTCTGGTCAGAAACCAGAAGTCGGCCGTACACTGAACCGCTCGGCGTCCTCAATACGGGCCATGCCAACACCCTCTGGGAGCTCATCAACACCTACGGCATGAGCCCCGTGCCACTGGCTGACAAAATCGACCTTCCACCTTCTGGCGTCTCTATCTTGCCCGATGTTCCTGAACTGAAAATTCAGTTTTACCGGCAATTTCTGCGGCAGGCCGAAGGGGCTGTCAGGCAACGCAAGCCTGTCTTCCTGCAAACCCAAGATGAACTGAACTTTGTGCGCGGGCGCATGGTGCCCCAGGGTCTAATTAAGCGCAAAATCTACCATCGAGTGCCTGTGCTCTGTGAGTTCGATTCACTCACTGCCGATAACCATATCTGGCAGGTAATTCGTGCTGCGGTGCAAGTAACTGGACAGGTAGAAGACCGGTACCTACAGGCCTATTCTGTGGAGATCGACGCTCACCTTCGAGATGTAGGAATCAAAACTTCAGCAGAGCTTTTGGGTAGGAGACTGAGTTCTACAGAGCTTTCCCGCATCGGCTCTCCGCTTAGAAAAGCCTACCTTTTGGCCCGTTCCATTCTGGCCATGCAGTTGGGCGTAGGGTTTGAAGAACCAACCTACGCAGGTGGTGTTATCGCTAACCTTAAGGTGGTTTCTAGCGACCTTTGGGAAAAGATTGTTGCGGATTATGTGCGGCAAAGTATTCCACAGGCTGAAGTGGAAGAACAGTCTAACCTTCATCTCTATTACAGGGCTGATGGTACGCCGGCGGCCAAAGCTAAGAAACCTGATATTGTGCTCAAGCACGGTGACAAAACCGTCGTTTACGACGCCAAGTACAAGAAGCTCCGTGGAAAGAACATCGATGACGCTTTGATGGGGGACCAGTACCAGCTTGCCACCTACGCCTACCGTCTAGCCGCTGACGCCTTCCTGGTCTACCCCCATAAACCAGGGCAGGAGCCGCTACACAGTGAGTTCTACTTGTCCAAGCCTGGAAGCCCAGCCAGCGGCAGGCTTGACCTTGAGGCGCTGAGTCACCGCATCGGCGTCCTTTCCCTGCCCTTTCCCGGTCCTGAGAGTCATATCCAACCTGTGCAGGGTTCTTAGCGCTTGTGCAGGGAAAACCCTGCACACAGCCCAAGAACCCTGCACAGAGCTCTATGGCGGGGTGTCTTCTGCTGGCCGTCCTGTTCCATACTGGTGCCATGCGTATTTTTGCTCACCGCGGGGCGTCCGGAACCCGCCCTGAAAACACCCTCGCCGCCTTCACCGCCGCCGCTGACTCCGGCGCAACCTGGGTCGAAACCGACGTTGACATCGCCGCCTGCGGCACGCCCGTCCTGCTGCACGACACCGACCTCGACCGCACCACCAACCTCACCGGCCCCCTCTACGGCTACACCGCCAAGCAGCTTTCCGGGGCGGACGCCGGCGCCTGGTTTTCGCCCGACACGGCGGGGGAGGCGGTGCCCACCCTGG
The DNA here is from genome assembly GCF_014217215.1 of Rothia nasimurium. Classification (GTDB taxonomy): domain Bacteria; phylum Actinomycetota; class Actinomycetes; order Actinomycetales; family Micrococcaceae; genus Rothia; species Rothia avistercoris. The sequence continues at coordinate 2,294,149 of NZ_CP056080.1, read as the reverse complement.
CCCAGCTGATTGATTTGGCTAATGAGCGCGGGCTCAACCTTAACATCGAACTGAAATCCAACGAGCAGGGGGCGGAGCGTTCCCGCCTGCTGGTTGACCGGGTCTTTGAAGAGCTTGCCCGCCTGCAGCCGGGGCGGGAGGTGATTGTCTCCTCCTTCAACCACCTGCTCCTGGCCGAGTTTAAACGCTGCGCCCCGCAGTGTGCGGTGGGGGCCCTCTTCGTTACCGAGATGTTCCAGCCTGACTGGCGCTCCGTTCTAGAACTCATCGACGCCAGCGCCGCCCACCTGGAAGACCGGGGCCTGACCCGCGCGACCGTCCGCGCCCTGCGCGAAGCCGGATACGAGGTCAATGTCTGGACGGTCAACAGCCCCGCCCGCGCCAACGAGCTCAAAAACTGGGGCGCCACCGGCGTCTTCACTGACTATCCCGAGCGGCTGTTGCACCTCGAGAAGTAAAGCGTGCCCGCCCTCACCGCCGCCACGCGGTCGGGGCGCGGGCGTCCGCTCCCTTGGACTTGATAGGCTTGAATTCCATGGTGAACAAAATTGGTTTTGACCGTGAGAAGTACATCGAGATGCAGTCTCGACATATCCAGGAGCGCCGCGAAGAAATCGGCGGCAAGCTCTACCTCGAAATGGGTGGCAAACTCTTTGACGACATGCACGCCTCCCGTGTGCTACCCGGCTTCACACCTGACAACAAGATTGCGATGCTGGAGCAAATCCGCGATGAGGTAGAGATTCTCATCTGCCTCAACGCCAAGGACCTGCAGCGCAACAAAATCCGCGCCGACCTGGGCATTACCTACGAGGACGACGTGCTCCGCCTGGTCGACGTCTTCCGTGAGCGCGGCTTCCTGGTCGAGCACGTGGTGCTCACCCAGATGGAGGACGACAACGCCAAGGCCGTTGCCTTCAAGCAGCGCCTGGAGCGTCTGGGTCTGAAGGTTTCGCGTCACCGCGTCATTCCCGGTTACCCCACCAACACCGACCTGATCGTGAGCGAGGACGGCCTGGGTCGCAACGAGTTCGCTGAAACCACCCGTAACCTGGTGGTTGTTACCGCCCCCGGCCCCGGTTCTGGCAAGCTGGCAACCGCCCTGTCGCAGGTCTACCACGAGAACAAGCGCGGTGTGAAGGCTGGCTACGCCAAGTTCGAGACCTTCCCCATCTGGAACCTGCCCCTGGAACACCCGGTTAACCTGGCCTACGAGGCTGCGACCGTTGATCTCGATGACGCGAACGTTATCGACCATTTCCACTTGACCGCCTACGGCGAGTCCACCGTCAACTACAACCGCGACGTTGAGGCTTTCCCGCTGCTCAAGGTGTTGCTGCAGAAGATGACCAGCACTACCCCCTACCAGTCGCCCACCGACATGGGCGTGAATATGGCCGGTAACTGTATCACCGATGACGCCGCCTGCCGTTATGCCTCTGAGCAGGAGATTATCCGCCGCTACTTCAAGGCCCTGGTGGACGAGGCCCGCGGCGGCCTGGATTCCACCCAGTCGGATCGCGCTGCCGTGGTCATGGCCAAGGCCGGTATTAAGGCAACTGACCGCCCGGTTGTCACCCCTGCCCGTCTGCGCGAAGAAACCACCGGTGCCCCCGGTGCGGCGATCGAGCTGGCAGATGGAACCATTATCACCGGTAAAACCACCGACCTGCTCGGCTGCTCGGCTGTTGCCCTGCTCAACGCCCTCAAGCACCTGGCTGGTCTGGACGACAACAAGCACCTGCTATCCAACGAGGCCCTGGAACCCATCCAGCGCCTGAAGACCCTGCACCTGGGTAGCCAGAACCCCCGCCTGCATACCGACGAGGTACTGATTGCCCTCTCAACCTCTGCGGCTCACGATGAGGACGCCCGCGCCGCCCTTGAGCAGATTAAGAACCTGCGTGGGGCTGATGTGCACACCACCACCATTTTGGGTTCGGTGGACGAGGGGATCTTCCGCTCCCTGGGCATGCTGGTCACCTCTGACCCCAAGTTCCAGAAGAAGGCCCTCTACCAGAAGCGCTAGGCTTCCCCGGTAGGGCTTCTGAGTAAGGACGCCGCCACCTGCACCCCTGCCCTGAGGCAGGAAAGCGGGTGGCGGCGTCCTTGTTTAAGGTCTGCGGGTTAGCTGGTGTGGCCAAGTATACGAAGGTGGTGGGTGTATTTTCTGTGTAGGTCTGATAGTTTCGAAATAGAAATATATTGCATATCTAATACTAATTACCGCTATGTTAGGGGAGAATCATGACTCAACAAACTGAAGAAACATACTATGACTGGAACTCCCGTTCACCTGAGGTGCAAGCAGATCAGATTGCTGCTTACGACTCTATGCGCACCCGGTGCCCCGTTGCTCACGATGAGTTTATGGGCTACACCCTCTTCAAAAATGAAGATATCCGGTATGCCCTTGAACATCCTGAACTGTTCTCTAACCGGGTATCGACCCGCCATATAGCGGTTCCCAACGGAATGGACGCACCTGAACACACTGCTTTCAGGGCTATCAACGATAAGTACTTCACTCCAGAGCGTATGCAGGCTTTTGAGCCGCAGATTCGTGAAGTGGTGCGGCAGCTTGTTCGTGATACTCCTCGTGGTGAGACGATAGACATTATGGGTGAGTTTGCTACTCGCTATGCCATGAGAGTGCAAAATGCTTTTATGGGGTGGCCAGAGAGTCTTGAAGAAGCCCTTATTGCCTGGATGAACAAGAATCGGTCGGCCACCCTCAAGCGTGACCGTGCTGAAATCGCTGCAGTCGCTTTAGAATTTGACGGCTACATTCGCGACCTTCTGAATGAACGGCGGGCGAACCATGAAATTCAGGATGTCACAGCCGAGCTTCTGCAGGACCTTGTTGAACTGCCGGGGGAACAGCCTCGCGTCATGACGGACGAAGAGATTGTCTCCCTTATCCGAAACTGGACTGTTGGTGAGCTGTCGACGGTTTCGGCCATCGTGGGGGTCATCGTGAACTTTTTAGGTAAGAATCCGAACGAGGCTAACCGTTTGCGGCAGTATCCTGAACATATTGGTCATGCTGTTGAAGAGATTTTACGCTTGGAAGATCCCCTTGTCGCTAACCGCCGCGTGACGACTGCGGATGTTGAAGTGGGCGGTCGGATGATCCCTGCCGGGTGCCCGGTGACACTCAACTGGACGTCGGCTAACCGTGATGAGGAGGCCTTTGAATATGCCCTGGACTACCGACCTGATCGTGACCAGTCTATGAATCTGACGTATGGCGCGGGGATTCATGTGTGTCCTGGTGCGCCCCTAGCTCGGTTAGAGTTGCGCATTCTGGTTGAAGAGTTACTTGCGGCGACGGAGTCAATCATAGTCGAGTCTACTGAGAATGCTCAGTTCCCGGTGGCTGGGTACTCCTCGGTGAAGGTTGTCATAAGGTAGGGGAGAGCCAGTAGCAGCCACAGACTATCCGGGTAGCCAAAGTGCTACCCCGGATAGTCTGTGGCTGCCTTCGCTCTTTTATCCGGTGTAGGTGGCGTCGTCGACGGGGGCACCCCAGTTGACGAATTCGCCGTCCTCGTTGAAGGGGGTGACGGCGATGTGGGTCATGGGCCCGTCGCTGGTGGCGCCGTGCCAGTGGTTGACGCCGGGTTCGAAGAAGAAGGCTTCCCCGGGCTTGAGGGTTTTGGGTTCCTGGCCTTCGAGCTGATAGACGCAGATGCCTGAGGTCACCACGATGAGCTGGCCAACGTCGTGGGTGTGCCAGTTGGTGCGGGCTTCAGCCTCGAAGGTAACGGCTAGCGACTGGAGCTGGCTGCTGGGCGCCAGCGGGTGCATATATGCTTGGCCGGTGAAAGAGCCGGCAGGGGCGGGCTTGCCCTGCGGGAAGAGCTGATCTGAGGGAACGGACGAAGCGGTCACGGGAATCTCCTTAATGGTTAGGTTTTCCCATTATCGCCCACAGAAGCCAAAACATGTATAACAGATGTTTATTTTACGGCTCCCCTAGCGCACCAGGGTAGCCTGCTTGAACTCGGGGTCAGGCGCGCAGGTGACCGCGTATTTAGTGGCGGCGAGCTCGTCAATTTTGACCACGTAGTTCTGGGTCTCAAAGTAGGGTGGGATACCGCCGTATTCCTCGACTGCGCCGGGCCCGGCGTTGTAGCCAGCTAGAACAATATCCTGAAGCGAAGCTTCATCCGATACATAGGGGACTAGGCGCTCGGAAAGGTAGGCCAGGTAGCGGCCCTGGGCGGCGATGGAGTCTTCGGGGCTGTTGATATCGCCCTCGCCCCAGATGTCCCAGGTATCTTGGGTGAACTGGGCTAGACCGTGGGCGCCTGCGTGGGACTGGGCGGTGGTGACCCAGCCTGACTCGGTTTCGAGCTGGGCTGCCAACACGCCTGCGCGGAGGCCGGCGAGCTGGGCGGCAGCTTCAATGTCGTCCCGTAGCTCTGTGGGGGCGTAGGTTAGGTCGGTCTGCCCGCAGTAGTCCTCGTAGGTAGCAGAAAGCCCCGCGATACCGGCCGACATCAGCACTGCCGATGCCACAATTTGCCAGTGCGCGACCAGCCCCGCGCCGATGCGCAGGGCGAGGTTGGGCTTGGTGCGTTCACTTGTCATCAGGTCAAGATTACTGGAAAACTTTCTTGCCCGCACAGGCGGGCTTTTCTTATTTTCCGGTGACGACGATCTGCCCGCGGGCCCCGCGTTCGGCGGCGGCAAAGTTGTGGTTGACGAAGGTGTAGGTGCCCGGTTCGGTAAAGACCATTTCGACGAAGCCACCCTGGGCGGCTGAAAGGTCGAGGGCTTGGGCGCCGCCCCCGCTGGAACCAAAAGCATCTAACCCGTCCTGTAGTAGGTAGCCGCCTTCCTTGTAGACCGTATCGAACTGGCTACCCACCACATGCAAGCTCAGCTCCCCGTTGGGCCCGGCGTTGAGCACCCAGATGCGCACGCGCTCGCCGACGCGGGCGGTGAGCGGGTCGCGTAGGTACTGGGTGGCGTGGCCGTTGAAGAGGGTGAGGGTGGGGGTGCCAGCGGCGAGGCCTTCGGGGGAGATGTCGGTGAGGACGCCCTCGCCCGGGTTGGCGGTGGAGGTTTGGGTGCTCGTGGTTTCGGTTAGGGCTACCTCTGACTGCACCAGCAGGTATTCGCGGTCTACCTCGGGCAGGTCAGCGGGGTCGATGATGACCGCCCCAAACATTCCCGCTGCCAGGTGGGTGCTCATGGGCATAGTGGAGCAGTGGTAGAGCCAGATGCCCGAGCGCACGGCTTCAAAACGGTAGGTGAGGGATTCACCGGGGGCGATGGTGCGCATAACCTCGTCAGGGGAGACGGTTCCGGCGTGGAAGTCTACCGAGTGCCCCATGCTCCCGTTGTTGACGAGTGTAATTTCAAAAATATCGCCCACGCGCCCGCGCAGGGTGGGGCCCATGTAGGAGCCGTTGAAGGTCCAGGTGTTGAGGTTGACCTCAGGGGCGATTTCGCGGGGGAGTTCCTGCACATCCAGGGTCTGGCGGTGCACGGTGCGGCCGTCGATGCTTTCACCGTCGGCTACGGGAGCCAGGGTGGCGTCGCGGGTCTGGTAGCTTTCAGAGATATCGCCCTGCAGGTCAATATCGGTGGGGGCTAGTACCGAGTCGGTCGCCCCGCCGGTGCTGTACCCGGCGTGGGCTGAACTGTCGGCGGCGCTGGTGCCCGCCTGGGCGGCGTCCGCCCCACTTGCTACCACCGTGAAGGTCATACCCATAGCCTTGTGCCCGACCACCGAGCACCAGCCCTCTAGGTCACCGGTGATGATGCCGACGTCCACGCTCTTGGTTGCCCCGGGGTCGATGCGGCCGGTGGTGGCTCCGTTGGGGAAGGTCAGGTCGTGGGCGTTTTTGGTGTCGGTGTTGGTGACCTCAATGACCAGGCGGTTGCCTACCGGCACCTCTGCGGTGTCGGGGGTAAAGCGCATGTCGGCGGTGGCTTCGACGGCCAGGGTGGTGGTCTGGCCGGTGGCACTCCCGGCGGACGATGGCGCGGCAAGTCGTGCGCGGGCCGCCGGGTCAACCGCGACCCCTAAGGCTACGATCAGAGCCACAGCCAGGGCACCGATGAGGGCATTGCGCAGGTGGGGTACGGGAGTCGGTGTGAGCACCTCGGGGTCGGGGGTGGGCGCCTCGCCACGGGCCCGGGCCTGAATCATGGCCTTGCGCGCGCTAACGGAGGCCCGCACCCCGCGCATCATGAGGGGGATGAAGGCGAAGAGGGTAAAGGCTCCGAGCAGGGAGGCGCCGGTGCGCACCCAAGAGCCGGTGAGGGAAACCGGCAGGATGAAGATGAGCAGGGAGAGGTTGACCATGACGGTGCGGCCCGCCGCGAAACGGTTGAACTCCTTGTTGGCGGCGCGGACGGCCTTGGGACCGCCGCCCATACGGGCGGGCAGTAGGTAGGTCATGGCACCCAGCAGGGTTTGAGCCAGGAAGCCGGCAACAAATATGGGAGTGACCGGGCGCAGGGTCAGGGAGTCAAAGGGGGAGGTAGCGACCAGATAGGCAGAGAAAAGGACGCCCGCGGTCAGCCAGACCATACCGGCAGCTACCGAGAAGGTCGCGTAGTCGGCAGGCTTCTTGGCGGCAGCGGTGCGCACCATGAGGGTAAGAACTAGCCCCAGGGCACCGGCGTAGAGCAGCAGGCCGGTAACAGCCAGCCAGGTGAGACCTGCCAGGGCGCCGGCCACAGTGAGCCCCAACCCCGCACACAGGCCTGCCAGGGCGCGGGTGGAGCGGACGACGGCGTCCGGCACCATGACCGTGCGCAGCATGGTCGGCCAGAGGGTCATCAGGGTACCCACCACCGTGATACCCACAAAACCCAGAACGTTGATAGCCTCGTGGGCCAGCAAAAGACGGCCGTGCCAGGTGGCACTCAACCCGTCATAGGCTAGCAGGGCACCAAAAGTAGCGCCCACCGGCAGAAGCCAGGAGGCTGCAATGTAGTAGCGAATCGTCACCCCAAAGCGGGCAGGTAGGGCAGCACGCATCTGCTGCAGCAGGGCAACCCCGTGCCAGGTCACCGTAGCGCCCACGCCCACCGAGCCGAGCACCGTCAGCGGGTAGAGAGAAAAGACCACACCCACCATCAGCACCACCATCGAGGCGTTGAGGGTATAGATACGGGCCAGCTGCACCGGTCGAGCGGTGTCGGGGAGCTTGTGCTTGAGCAGGGCCTCGGTGAAATGCTGGGACCACACCAGAATCGAGTTGGTGATGAGACCCAGGGTGACCATATGAACCATCAGCCAAAGGGACTCTGGAATCCACCGGTGGGTCATGAGCACAATGAATAGGGCAAACATCCACAGGGACACCGGCTTAGAAGCCCTGCGGTGCCAGGTGCGGCGGCCGGTAGCGATATCGCGGGCCTGCCGGTCGGCGATAGGCGCACCGGGGGCATCGAGCGGACGCGCTCCCAGGGTCAGCTGCTCGCGGTAACCGGGGCGGGGGGTGGCGTCCTTATCTGGCATCTCTACTCCAAAACTTGTATGCGTAATGCTGATTATATCAGTGTGGTTTTACGATGAGATAGCTAAGCATTGGGCATACCTCTGCCTATCGACCCTCTTGCTCCTCACCTGGGGGCTCGTCGCAATTCACGCCAGACCCGGCCAATAGGCTTCGGCATGCCCAATGCTTGCCAGTAACCGCACCGGTAAACTGAACAGTATGACCCTAGCTATCGTGATGACCCTTATCACCGTCGTCCTCATTGCCGTTGGCATCGTCGGTATCGTCTACCCCATCCTGCCCGGCTCCTTCGCCGTGCTCGGCGGCGTGCTGCTCTGGGGGCTTACCCTGCGCGGGCCGGAAGGCTGGTGGCTCCTCGGCCTAGGCCTTCCCATCATGATTGCGGGCATGGCCGCCCAGGCCCTACTCACCGGCAAGACCCTCAAACAGCGAGCCATTCCCAACCGCTCTATTCTCTGGGGCGTGCTCGGCGCAGTGATCGGCATGTTCGTAATCCCCGTCATCGGCCTCTTCGTCGGCTTCGCGGTAGCCCTGCTGCTCAGCGAAACCGTGCGCAGCCAGGGCGATATCGCCACCTCAGCACGCAGCACCCTGGCCGCCCTCAAATCAATGGGCATCGGCATCCTCATCGAACTCGCCGCAGCCCTCACCACCGGCACCATCTTCACTATCTGCGCCATCACCTACTTCATCACCGCCTAACCGGTAGACTGGTTTCCCGTGAAAACACTGCCTGCTTCCCTCATCCTTGCCGCCACCGCCATCGTCCAGGCCCTCGGTATCTTCCGCTACACCGAAGACACCATGGCCCTCTCCGGTCAAATCTTCTTCCCCGTACTCTTTGCGCTCATGGCCATCTACATCACCTGGCGCAACAAAGAAAACAACGGCGCCTTCCCCCTCGCCCACATCATCATCGCCGCCCTCGCCGTTGTAGCCCTGGGCGCCACCATCGCCGGGTGGAGCGCCAGCCTCTACTACTTCTACCCCTCCTACTACGTCTTCTACGCAGCCCTCGGCCTGCTCGTTCTCGAACTCGCCCTGCGCATCGCCGCCCTGCCCAAGAAAGCCGCCGAGGAACGTCCTACCAAACGCCTACCCGGCCACGCCAAAACCAAGCGCGGCACCAACCTGGTAGCCGTCCGCAAAACCGCAGACCAGGACGCCGCAACCCCCACCGAAAAGTAGCCCCAGGTGCCCCTCTTCAGTCTCACTACCCGCCTGCCCGCCCGGCACATCATCTGGCCGGTTCTCGCCGGCATCTTTTTCATAGCGGTCATGCAGTGGCACATCCGCCACTCCATGATCCTCAACGGCCAAGACTTCGAGGTCTACCGCACCGGCGCAGGCGTAGTCTTCGGCGACCTCTACCCCGGTAAAACCCTCTACAACTACTACCTCGAAGATGGGCAGCCCATCACCCTGCCCTTCACCTACCCGCCCTTTGCGGTCATGGTCTTCGCCCCCTTCGCCTTCCTGCCCCTCTGGGCCGGTGCCGGGGCCATGACCCTCCTGGCCGTCCTGGCAGCCCTCTGGATCTCGGTACTGATTCTCAACCACGCGCGCGCTCGCGGAATCACCGTACCCGGCGAGGCCCTGCTAGGTAGCCGCTCGACGGTTGTAGTGATGGCTACCTGCATCACCATGTTTAGCCCCTGGGACCGCGGTATTGGCCTAGCCCAAATCAACGCCCTGATTCTGCTGCTGGTGCTCATCGACCTGCTCCGCCCAGCCACCCGGGTGCCCCGCGGTGTACTCATCGGTATCGCTGGCGGTATCAAACTCACCCCGCTGGCCTTCGGCCTAATCCTGCTCATGCGCCGGGACATCAAGGGGGTGCTCACCCTGGGCGTCACCTTTGCAGCCACAGTCGCGGCAGGGTTCATCTTCATGCCCGCCACCGCCCGCGAATTCTGGTTCTTCGCCATCTCAGACCCCTCCCGCGTGGGCAACATCGCCTATGTTGATAACATCTCCACCCTGGGCTGGCTTCTGCACCTGGGGCTTGTTGAGGGGCCGCTGCTCTCGGCGTTGCGCTACGGCCTTATTCTGGCCCTGCTGGTGGGCGTAGCCTACCTAATTCCGGTGCTGCACCGCCGAGGTATGGTGCTCTCCCAGATAGCCCTCAACGGGTTTCTCATGATGGCCATGTCGCCCATTTCTTGGTCCCACCACAACATCTGGCTACCCCTGCTGATTGCCGCCTTCTGGCTGGACGCCTTCCCCACCTTCTTCACCCTCGCCCCCCGCGCGGTACGCCTACTGGCCGGTGCCCTAACGATCATCGGCTTCGCCGGGCTCATCTACGGGCCCATGCGCATTGGCATTCGCCTCGACCCCACCACCCACAACCTCGACGAGCTCAGCCAGGGCGCCCTGGCGGCGTCCTCTGCCCCCATCATCTGCCTCACCGCAGCGGTGCTGCTCTGGGTCGCGGTTGCGGTGCGCTACCGGCGAGCGCTCGTCAGCTAGCCCCCGGGGAACGAACTATGACGCGGACGCCCGCCCTCCCCTTGCACGGGGCAGGGCGGGTTTCGCTAGGGTAGAGGCATGAGCACACCCAACGACCCCCGTATTCCCTGGCAGACACCCGCCCCCAACCCACCGCAGACTGCGGCACCGGACTACGGGCCGGCGTCCGCCCACCCGCGAGCAACCCACCCGAACCCGGTGCCCCTGCCGCCGGTCGGCTGGCGCCCCGGCTATCGGCAGGAGAAGCAGAGTCTGGGCTACCACCGGCTTTCCCACGCCGACCCTAAAGGTGCCTGGTGGAAGCCCCTGGTCGAAGCTGTCATCGGGGTACCGCTCTACCTGGTGCTCTCCCTGCTGCTGGTTGTCATCTTCTTCTTCGTGCTCCTGCTGGGCCTTGACCCCGCCCTGCCCGCTGACCCCAGCTACCTCATCCTCGCTGCGAGCCCGGAAATCCTTGAGCAAGAGGCCCTGCGGAGCCCCGCCACGTTCGTCTTCCTCTTCGGGTCTGTAGCCCTCATGTTCCCTGCCCTCTGGGCCGCCCGCCTGATTCTGGGGCCTAAGCCCTGGGGTCTGATTCACTCGGTCGCCGGGCGTATGCGCTGGGGCTGGCTGGCTACCTGCTTTGGGATAGCGGCCCTGCTCATTGTGGCCCTGCCCCTCGCCTTTGATACGGCCCTGGGGGCTCGCTACGTCCCCAGCACAACCCTGCCGGTGAGCGGTCTTGTCGCTATGCTGGTCGCTATCGCCCTGGTGGTGCCGGTGCAGGCCTACGCAGAAGAACTGGTCTTCCGCGGCTATCTCATGCAGACCATCGGCCGCTGGCTGAAACACCCTGCCTGGGTCATCGTGATTCCGGCCCCGCTCTTTATGCTGGGGCACCTCTACGACCTGTGGGGCCAGCTCTCTGTATTGGTCATGGGCCTGGCCGCCGGGTACATCACCTGGCGCACCGGCGGGCTCGAAGCGGCGATCGCCCTACACGTGGTCAACAACCTGCTGGCCATGAGCTTCGGTGTGCTGGGCATGGCCGACCCCTTCCTGCAGGAAGGTTCCACCGTGGGCATGTTCATCTCGTCGCTGGTGTCGAACGGCCTGTTCGTGCTGGTCGTTATCTGGGCGGCGAACCGTCGCGGGCTAGAACGCACCCGCCCAGCCCTGGTCTGGGTCAAGGAAAGCCACCCTGAAGAGTCGCAGCCTGTCCGGTAAAATGTGGTCTATGACTCTTTCACAGACCTTCGATGCCCGAACCAACATTGATGATTTAGCCGCCTTCATCACCGCGTCCCCCACCTCCTTCCATGCGGCGGCCGAGGCCGCCCGCCGCCTGGCCACCGCCGGCTTCACCGAGCTGAGCGAGCAGGACGCCTGGGGCAGCACAGCTGCGACCGGCAAGCACTTTGTGGTGCGCGACGGGGCCATCATCGCCTGGGTGGGCACCGAAGCCCACGAAAGCTACCGGGTGCTGGGTGCCCACACCGACTCCCCGGGCTTCAAGGTCAAGCCCAAGTCCTCCGTACGCACCCTGACCTGGAACCAGGTGGGGGTCGAAGTCTACGGCGGGCCCCTGCTTAACTCCTGGCTCGACCGCGAACTGCGCCTGGCCGGGCGTCTCACCATCCTGGTCGACGGGGAACTCGAAACCCGCCTGGTCGCCACCGGACCGATCGCCCGCGTCCCCCAGCTCGCCATCCACCTGGATCGCGCCGCCAACGAGGGCCTCAAACTCGATAAGCAAGGCAACCTCTACCCCGTCTGGGGCTTCGGCGACTCCACCGGCGACGTGCTCGCCTACCTGGCCGAACGCGCCGATGGCGGGCCTATCGACCCCGAAATCATCGTGGGCTACGACCTCATGTTTGCCGACTCTGCCGAACCCCGCGTCTTCGGTGAAAATGACGAGCTCTTTGCATCGGGTCGCCTGGACAACCTCAGCTCCGTCCACGCCGGCCTCACCGCCCTCATCCGCTACGCTCAGGCCGGGGTAGAGTCAGCCCAGACCGCCGTGCTCGCCGCCTTTGACCACGAAGAAATCGGCTCGGAATCGCGCTCCGGGGCTGCCGGACCCTTCCTTGAGGACGTCCTGGTTCGACTCTCCGAAGCCCGCGGCGAGTCCGCCGAAGCCTACCGCCGCTCCATCTCTGAGTCGGTCTGTCTCTCCTCAGATGCTGGCCACCTGGTGCACCCCAACTACGCCGGGCATCACGACCCGACCGTCCGCCCCGCGCCCGGCGGCGGGCCCCTGCTCAAAATCAACGCTAACCAGCGCTACGCCACCGACGCCGTCGGCGCAGGAATCTTCGCCCAGGCCTGCGCCCTGGCTAAGGTTCCCTACCAGGAGTTCGTCTCCAACAATAACGTGCCTTGCGGCTCCACCATCGGTCCCATCACGGCCACCCGCCTGGGTATGCGCACCGTGGACGTCGGTGTCGGCCTGCTCTCCATGCACTCGGCCCGCGAACTCACCACCGTAGCCGACATGGCCCACCTGACCCGCGCGATTGAGGGGTTCTACAGAATCTAGAAGGCACAGCCCGATAGTCTTGTGCGCGTCGGCACCCTGAACGCCAGCCCGTGCCCGCCGAATTCTTCCTTCACCACCGTGTGGGGGAAGATGCGCTGCTTGACCCCGCCTTCGGTGTAGGTGAAGAACTGGGTGAAGCCAGCCGGGCTGCCGGAACTGTCGGCAAAGATTTCGTAGGCGCCGCAGCCGTCCTCGTCGCGCTCAGACCCGCCTTGATGGCTCGCTTTGTGTGCACCTTCAGGCAGTAGGCGCAGCCGTTAATCTGCGAGATACGCAGGCAGACCAGTTCGATGAGCTGGTCATCAAGGCCCGCTGCGCGGGCTGACTCGCCCGCCTGCTTGCTCAGGGCGCCAAAAGCTGCCCAGGCTGCCGGGTCGGATTAATCGAGATAAAACTCTTTGGGTGTATCAGACATAGCACCAGCTTACTTGCCGGGCTCTCTAGCAAGCAGCTAGACGGGACGGCCCGGGGCGAGCCGGTAATCTAGAGGGTGCCCCGTGAAGAGAGATAGCCGTGAACCACACCCCCGAATCGCCCCGTACCGGTGGGGCGCGCGTCCGTCCGCCCGCTGCGCCCAAGGACACCCCCGCGCCCACTCCTGCCCCCGGCGAGCTGGCGGGGCTCCGGGCCCGTCTAGCTCGCGCCAGCCTCACGGGCTTTCTGGTTTTTGTGACAATGTGGCTGGTCAACGCGCAGTCCCTCACCAACCCTGTGGATAACGCCGTCTGGCAGGCGTCGCTGACCTGGCGCACGGGCACGCTCGATGCCTTTTTCTCGGTGCTCACCCAGGCCTTCAACACCCTGCCCATGACGATCTATGTGCTGGTGGCCCTAGGGTTCTTTATCTGGCGCTACCGCTCTGCCTGGCCCCTGGCGACCCTGGGCGTAACCATGATTCTGGCCCCGCTCACCGTCACCCTCATCAAAAACCTTGTGGACCGGCCGCGTCCCTCCCTCACGCACCGCCTCGTTGAGGAGCTGACTTTCTCGTTCCCGTCGGGGCATTCCACCAGCACCGCTGCCTTCTGCGCTACCCTCTTTCTCACCGCCTACCCCGCCCTGACGCAGCGAGGACGCCGCGCCCTGGGAGCAGGGCTCGGCGTCCTCGCGGTGACCATCGGGTTTTCCCGTATCTATGTGGGGGTGCACTGGGCTACCGACGTGGTCGGCGGCCTAGCCCTGGGCCTGGCCATCGCCTGCCTGGTGCACCTGGTCGTTTTTACTGCCTATACCAGGAATCAAAAATCGTGACCGGGGTGGTGCGCTTATGGCGCGACCGCAAGAACCTGCCCTCGATATTTTCTGCTGCCGCCGGGTCGATGTCCTTACCTTCTAGGTAGTCGTCAATCTGGTCGTAGGTGACGCCCAGTTCGTCCTCGTCGGTGCGGCAGGGCTTACCGTCGAGCAGGTCGGCCGTGGGTACCTTCTCCCACAGTCGGGTATCGGCGCCCAGTACCTTGAGCAGGGCCCGATTCTGGCGTTTATTCAGACCAAAGAGGGGCATGATGTCAGCTCCACCATCACCGAACTTGGTAAAGAAGCCGGTGACAGCCTCAGCGCCGTGATCGGTGCCGACCACCAGCAGGTTCTTCTCACCTGCCAGGGCGTACTGAGCAATCATGCGGGCACGGGCCTTCACGTTGCCCTTGTTAAAGTCAGCAATGGGGCGGCCGGTCGCGGTAGTAAAAGCGGACTCAAAGCCGTCAACAGCCTCTGCGATGTTATAGGTGACGGTCTGCTGGGGCATGATGAAGCGCAGGGCAGCCTGGGCGTCGTCCTCGTCGGCCTGCACCTTGTAGGGTAGGCGGACGGCAAAAAACTCAGCCTCAACACCCTCTAGCTCCAGCTGCTCTACAGCTAGCTGGCACAGGCGTCCGGCCAGGGTAGAATCCAGCCCACCCGAAATACCCAGCACAAAACCGCGGGTGCCGGTGGCTTTGAGATAGTCCATGAGGAATTGGACGCGCTTGCGCACCTCCTCAGCCGGGTCGATGGAGGGCTTCACGCCCAGTTCTTCAATGATGTGAGCCTGTAAATCGCGCATGACTCTATGCTACTGCCCGGCATGCCCCGGTCTTACCGTTAGGACGTAACGCGCCGGTTAACTCTCCACCCAGAGTATGAACTCGCATACGTATGTATCTGCCTACGCCCACTTGAGCCCGTCTGTTGACTACAGTGAAAAGTAGAACACTGACGACGAAGGAGATACAGCCATGGCTGAGCAGAATCAGAACCCCTACGGTAACTACGGCAATCAGAATGGGCCGGGGCCTAACTTTTCTACCCCAACCTACGATGCCTACGGCAACGTCATTCCGGCTGATGCTAAGAGTCTGGCTATGTTCGCCCACCTCTCAGGTCTGCTGGGCCTGGTATTGACCGCATCTTTCGCGAGCTTTGTGGGCCCTCTAATTTTCTGGGCAATTTACAAGGATAAGCCGGGGTACGCCTTTGTGCGTGTGGCTGCTGCCGGTGCCTTTAACTTCAGCTTCACCCTCTGGATCATCAATACTGCCGCCTGGGTGCTGACATTTGTGACCTTTGGGCTGGCAGGTCTATTTACCTGGATCGTCTTCATCGCGGTATGGGTAGCCCTGATTGTTGCGCACATCCTTGCAGCGGTGAAGGCCAATAGCGGTGAAGTTTTCACCTACCCCATGACCCTCACCGTGCTGAAATAAAGCCCTAGCGGGTGAGTTCGTCGAGCAGGGCCCTGACACGGTGATCAATATCGTCGCGAATCAGGGCCATACGCTCTGCACCCTCAATACCCTGTTGGGAGGGCTCTACAGTTTCCCAACGCTCAGTCTTAGCCAGGATCTCAGGGTCATCGGTTTCAAGCTGGGCAGCAGCCCCCACAATAACGATGCGGTCTGCGGCAGCTAAATCCCCAGCGGATGCGAACTTGGGGGTACCTGTGCTCATATCGGCCCCAATTTCGGCCAGTGAAGCGGCCGACTCAGAGTTCACCGCACTACCCACCGCAGCCTTGGTGCCCGCAGAAGTTGCGCGCACGCGTCCTTGCGCATGGAGGTTCATCAGGGCCTCAGCCATCTGCGACTTACCCTTGTTGGACTGGCAAATAAAAAGGACGCTGGGGGTGGGGTTCACGGGGCCTCCTCGGGGCTGGTGCGGGTGGGCTACTACCCACCGTGGTGAGACGCGTACAGAGACGACCTTACCGCCTCTTGCTTAACATCGCATGAATTCTTCAATGACCTGTCTAACAGGTTAAGCTGCTCCACGGCGAAAGCATGCGGAACAGGGCCCTACCACCTGCCAGGTATGCCCAAAAACTCATTTATCTGCAGCGTCTAAAAGTGTTATGTTGATTCGTCTGAACTTTTAACACTCATAGTTGGAGATCCCCCGCTTGACCTCACACGACGCCTACCTCAACGCAGCCGTTGACCCCGAACTCAACCCCGTCTTCCCCCGCATTGACTTCCGCTACCTCTCAGAAGCCGACATGATTGCAGCGGGCGTAGAAGACGTCGCCGCCTGCACCGACGCCATGGAAGAAGCCCTGGCCCTGCACGCCCGCGGCGACTACCGCATGGCCGGCCACAACGGCGAATCCCACGGCGCTAAGGTACAGTTCCCCGTCAACCCCGCCCACGAGGGCATGCCCGCCGACGGCCCCGACCGCCGCTACGTCGCCATGCCCGCCTACCTGGGCGGCTCCTTCCGCACCATGGGCGTCAAAACCTACGCCTCTAACATCGACAACCGCGAGATTGGCCTACCCCGCTCCATTCTCATGCTCACCCTCAACGACGCGACCTCCGGCGCCCCCCTCGCCTACATGAGCGCCAACCTGCTCTCGGCCTACCGCACCGGCTGCGCCTCCGGCGTCGGTGCCCGCCGCTTCGCCCCCAAAAACGCAAAGGTGCTCGGCCTGCTGGGCCCCGGTGTCATCGCCAAAGCAACCGTCGCAGCCCTCATCGAAGCCCGCCCCACCGTCGACACCATCAAGGTGCTCGGCCGCTCCCAAAAAGGCATCGACACCTTCATCAGCTGGGCCGAAGAAACCTACCCCGGCATGAACGTCATCGCCGTTGAAGAACTAGAAGAAGTCGTGCGCGACTCAGACATCGTCACCTTCTGCACCTCAATCCACGTGGGCGACCCCGAAACTTACCCCACCGTCCGCCGCGAATGGGTCAAGCCCGGCGCCTTCTTCGCCATGCCCGCCGCCTGCAACCTCGACGAAGGTATGTTTGAACCTGACGTGCGTAAACTCGTCGACAACGCCGGTATGTACGACGCCTGGGCCGAAGAAACTGAACCCGGCAAGTCCCACAACTACGTCTCCATCGTCGGCTGCAAGTTCAACGACCGCATCCATAAGGGCCTCATGGCCCCAGAAGAACTGCGCGACATGGGCGAAGCCCTCAACCACCCCGCCCCCGAGGACGATGAAGAAAAAATCACCGTCTACTCCGTCGGCGGTATGCCCATTGAGGACGTCGCCTGGGGCACCGTGGTCTACCGCAACGCCGTCCGCAAGGGCATCGGCACCGTGCTGAATCTCTGGGACGTCCCCGCAATGTCCTAGCGCTCGGGTAAGCAAAAGGACGCCGGTGAGTAGTTCACCGGCGTCCTTTTAGTTAAGCGGGGTGCGGGGCCTTCCCCGGAAGGCGACTGGCTGGGGCTGGCATGAATCGAGCGAGCGCGCCAGCGCGAGCTCGAGAAGGTTAGTCGCCGGAGGGGAAGGCCCCTGCGCCTCTCCAGGAGCTACCAGATACGCACGCGCTCCTCCGGTGCCAGGTAGAGGGCGTTCTCGGGCTGCACGTCGAAGGCGGTGTAGAACTCGTCGATGTTGCGGACCACGCCGTTGACGCGGAACTCCTCGGGGGAGTGCGGGTCGATGGCCAGGAACATCTCGGCGGTCTGCGGGCGGGTCTTCATACGCCAGCCCTGGGCCCAGGAGATAAAGACGCGCTGGGTGGCGGTCAGACCGTCGATGACGGGGGCGGTCTCGAGGGTGAGGCCCTGGCGCTCCAGGTAAATCTGGTAGGCCTTGAGCGCGATGGAGAGGCCACCCAGGTCACCGATGTTTTCGCCCAGGGTCAGCTCGCCGTTGACAGTGAACTTCTCGGGGTCTAGGCCGGTGGGGGTGTAGCCGTTGTACTGCTCCACCAGGGCCTTGGTACGGGCGGTGAATTCTTCGCGGTCGGCGTCCGTCCACCAGTTGTTGAGCGCGCCGGTGCCGTCGTACTTGGAACCCTGGTCGTCGAAGCCGTGGCCGATCTCGTGGCCAATGACGCCGCCGATAGCGCCGTAGTTGACGGCGGCGTCCGCGTCCACGTCGAAGTAGGGGGCCTGCAGGATTGCGGCGGGGAAGACTATTTCGTTGGCCGGGGGCATGTAGTAGGCGTTGACGGTCTGCGGGGTCATGAGCCACTCGGTCTTGTCAACGGGCTCGTTGATGCGGGCAATCTGGAACTCGTGCTCAAAGACGCCCGAGCGGCGTAGGTTCTCGAAGAGGTCGTCGGTGAGTTCGAGGGCGGAGTAGTCGCGCCACTTGTCGGGGTAGCCGATCTTGGTGACGAACTTGCTGAGCTTCTCGAGGGCACGGGTGCGGGTCTCGTCGGTCATCCAGTCTAGGTCGGTGATGGAGCGGCGGTAGGCTTCGAGCAGGTTGTCTACCAGTTCCATCATCTTGGCCTTGTGGGTGGGCGGGAAGTGAATCGCTACGTACTCCTTGCCCAGTTCTTCACCCAGGGAGCCTTCGACCAGGCCGACGCCG
Organism: Rothia nasimurium; assembly: GCF_014217215.1. Classification (GTDB taxonomy): domain Bacteria; phylum Actinomycetota; class Actinomycetes; order Actinomycetales; family Micrococcaceae; genus Rothia; species Rothia avistercoris. Next base: position 2,275,914 of record NZ_CP056080.1, on the reverse strand, counting down.
CGCTTCCAGCGGTCACGCAGCTCTTCGGAGCCCGAGAGGGTGCGGCCGTAGAAATCAAAGTTCTCTTCGACGATGGCCTGGTTGAGGTAGGGGGCGCGGGAGTGGGCCATGTGCCAGATGTACCAGAGCTTCCAGATAAAGAGGGGAGCGGTGGCCCACATCTGGGCGGCTGCCTCAAAATAGGAGGGCTGGTTAACCACAACGGTGCCGGCCTTTTCGGTGGAAATGCCCATGCCTGCTAGCCAGGTGGTGAAGGGGAAGCCGGGGAACTTCTCGTCTAGCTCGGCGGCTTCGACCGGGTTGTAGCGCTGGTTGGCGTCGCGGGTGCGCACGTTATCCCAGTGGTGGGAGGCAATTTCGGTCTCGTGGGCGAAGACAGCGCGGGCGGCGTCTACAGGTTCAAGACCGAAGTTTTCGGCCATGCCGGTCAGCTCAAACATGCGCTCAATATGGGCGATGTAGGCGTCGCGCAGTTCGGCGTACTTCTCGTCGCGGTAGTAGGACTCATCGGGAAGACCCAGGCCGGTCTGCGCCAGGTAGAGCACGTACTTCTCGGGGTTCTTCGCGTCGATGCTGGTGTACCAGCCGAAGGGGCCACCGTGGCCCTGGCGGTCAAGCTCCGCCATGACCTGCACAAAATCATCGGGGGTAGCCGCGTCCAGTACCGGCTGCACCTCGGCGAGTAGCGGGGCAGCGGCGTCCGCCTCAATTTTCTCGGTGTTCATGAAGGACGAGTAGAGGGCGCCAATGCGTGAGGACGGCTGCTCGGCGGCGAACTTCTCAACAATGTCGCGCACGTGCTCCTCGGCGGCATCGCGGAGGAAGTACATGCCGCCATCGCGCGAGCGGTCGGCGGGGATGACGTGGGCGTCGTACCAGGTGCCGTTGACGTGACGGAAGAAGTCGTCGGCGGGGCTGGTCGCGGGGTCAAGGAAGCTGGTATCAATACCTGAATGTGTCATGTGCCCCAGTTTATTCCGCCGGTACGGTCTTGGCCGGTATGACCTAGACGGTTTGGCTGAGGGCGTGATAGGTACCCGGCCAACAAATGAGCCTACAATGCCCACTCTTATCGCCACAAATGGGGATTTTATCTAGCTACAGATTTTTTTCTGAGAAACAATAAAAGGTGAGGAAGCCTGCGGTTCCTATTCGTATTGCGCTAGCTACCTCACACATCACAACATTTATACACAGTGACACCACTATCTCTTGAGGGAGAACACTATGTCCCATTCCGCAAGCCGTCGCACAGCCCTTAAAGGTCTGGTACTTGCTGCGCCCCTGCTGGCTGTAGCCCCCGCTGCATTTGCTGATAGCACCACCCCCACCCAGTCCACTCAGCCAAACCAGCCGACTCAGCCCACCCACTCTACCCAGCCCACCACCCCCGTTCAGCCGACTCCGCCCACTAACCAGGCACCCCTGCCTCCCGGCTGCCACGAAGGTACCTGGATGCGCGATATTCCCTGCGCCCACTTCACCGACCAGAGCAACGGTGAAGGCTGGTGCTACGGTAACACCGCAACCCTAACCCTTGATGCTTCCGCAGGCCGCCAGGGTTACGATGTCCAGTGCTACCTGGTTCCTGTTCGCGGGGATGCTGGCCGCTACAATACCGCCGGTAACGCACGTGAACGCTTCCGTGGCATCCGCTCCGGCTACTACAGCAGCAGAAATTTCTACTCCGGTAACTGGTCATCCCCCTGCGACGTGAGCGGCCTACAGCTACCCTTCTCCTACGACGGCTACGAATCAGGCCGTAAGACCATCACCCTGCCCCAGGGCTCCATCATGGTTCAGTCCAGCAACGTCTACTTCAACAGCAACCAGGGCGTAGGCAAGCTCCAGCTTCAGCTAGGTAACCGCTGGTTCAGCTCCTCCCAGAGCTGGCTCAAAGCTATCTGGGTTATTAAGAACAAGGCCACCGGTCACTGGCACGTTCTCGATACCGTTGGTGTCTCCGGCGGCGGCTGGGGTTCCGGCTACGACGGTTGCTTCTAAGAGAATCCGCTCTTAGTTAGCTTTCAGGCGCTATACCTTGAGGAAAGGTGTAGCGCCTGTTTGTATGCCCGGACCTGCCCCTGGCCGGGGAGTTGTGAGCAAGACGCTATATACGCTCCCAGTCGCGAAGAGTAGGCTTAAACGCCTATGTCTTCTACGCAAACACACTCTCACCCCGAAACCGGAGCGCACGCGGTCACTGAACCGGCTGCGCACACCGCATCAATGCCCGCTGCCCATAAACTAGAGCGCCAGGAGTTCTTGCTCCTGGCTATTATGGTCATCGCGGCCTTCGTGCTGATTCTGAATGAAACCCTGCTGGGCGTAGCCCTGCCCGACATCATGTCAGATTTGAACATCAGCGCTTCCACCGCCCAGTGGACCTCCACCGGCTTCATGCTGACCATGGCGGTCGTAACCCCGGCTTCTGGCTTCATCATCTCCCGCTATTCCATCCGCACGGTCTTCGTGGGTGCTATGGCCCTGTTCTCCCTGGGTACCCTGGTGGCTGCCATCGCCCCCGGCATTGCCCTGCTACTGGTCGGACGCGTGCTCCAGGCAGGCGGTACCGGCGTGATGATTCCGCTGCTTATGACCACTATGATGCGCCTGGTTGCCCCCAGTAAAATCGGTCAGGCTATGGGCCTTATCGGTATGGTCATTTCTGCAGCGCCGGCTGCTGGCCCCACCGTCTCAGGTCTTATTCTGAACGTCGCTAGCTGGCGCTGGCTCTTCTGGCTGATCCTGCCCATCGGCATCATCGCCCTGGTGATTGGTCTACGCCTGGCCCCGGCCGAGAAGCCCGAGGGTAGCTCACAGAAGCTCGATGTCTTCTCTATCGTCCTCTCAACCCTGGGCTTTGGCGGCCTGGTGCTGGGCCTGTCGTCCATGGGCGGTGATTCCTCCCACGGCGGTGCCCATCTGCCGGTTAACCCCTGGGTTATTGTGGCTGTCTCGGTTGCCCTGCTGGCCGTGTTTGTGCGCCGTCAGATTCAGCTGCAAGACCGCGGTCCCTTCATGGACCTGCGCATTTTCCGTGCCCGCCCCTTCACCCTGACCGTCATCATGACCTCCCTGGGTATTGGCGTCATGCTAGGTACCGCAATTATGATTCCCCTCTACGCCGCAAACGTCCTAGGCATGAGCGCCCTGCAAACCGGCCTGATGCTGCTACCCGGTGGCGTGCTCATGGCGGTGCTGAGCCCCGTCGTCGGCCGCCTGTCGGACCGCTTCGGCGCCCGCACCCTGGTCATCCCCGGTGCCCTGCTCTTTAGCGCCTCCATCTGGCTAATGAGTACCTTCAGCACCCAGACTCCCGTCTGGTACCTGGTGGGTACCTACATGCTCATGACTTTCGCCCTGCCGCTCATCAACACCCCCATGATGTCCCTGGGGCTGGGTTCTCTCGACCACGAGCTGCACGCTTTCGGTTCCTCGGCTATGACCACCTTCCAGCAGGTATCCGGTGCCGCAGCAACCGCCCTTTTCGTGGCTCTGCTGGGTATCGGGTCGGCTGCCCACGGCGGCACCGGCGTAGAGGCCTACATGGCCGGTGTGCACCTGGCCTTCCTGGTAGCAGCCTTCATGTCGCTGGGCTCTATCGTGGTAGCCCTACTTCTGCCCGCCGGCAAGCAGGCTCCCGGAAGTGCCCCCATGGCCCACTAGGGTCGCACCTGAGCTTCACGGATGCAAGGACGCCGCCACCCACCCTCCTGCCAGGCGGCGGGGAGGGCGGGGGCGGCGTCCTTTTGCTGACGCCTAGACCGCTACGTTGAGGCTGGCTCGTACAGCCTCGGTAGCGGCAACCAGAGACTCGATGGAAGCCTTGGTCTCCTTGTAGGCGCGGGTCTTCAGGCCGCAGTCGGGGTTAACCCAGAGCTGACGGGCGGGGATATGCTCCAGGGCAGTAGCCAGCAGTTTCTCGACCTCGTCGACCTGGGGCACACGCGGGGAGTGGATGTCCCACACGCCGGGGCCGATGCCACGGTCGAAGCTCTCGGGCACATCGGCCAGCAGTTCCAGGCGGGAGCGGGCTGCCTCAATCGAGGTGACGTCCGCGTTCAGGGCATCGATTGCCCCGAAAATCTCGTTGAACTCCGAGTAGCACAGGTGGGTGTGGATCTGGGTGGAGTCGGCAACCTGCGAGGTTGCCAGGCGGAAGGCACCGACCGACCAGTCGAGGTAGGCAGCCTGATCCTCGGCGCGCAGGGGGAGCAGTTCGCGCAGGGCGGGCTCATCCACCTGAATAATGCGGGTGCCTGCGGCCTCAAGGTCAGCAATCTCATCGGCCAGGGCCAGCGCAACCTGGGTCGCGGTCGCCGCCAGAGGCTGATCATCGCGCACAAACGACCAGGCCAGAATCGTCACCGGGCCGGTGAGCATACCCTTGACCGGCTTATCGGTCTGCTGCTGCGCGAAGCTAATCCACGGCACCGTAAAGGCCTCACCGCGAGTACCCGCACCGCTACGCTTTACATCGCCCCACAGAATCGAGGGGCGGGTACAGCGCGAGCCGTAGGACTGCACCCAGCCGTGCTCGGTCGGCGCAAACCCGTCGAAGTTCTCCGCAAAATACTGCACCATGTCGTTACGCTCAGCTTCACCGTGCACCAGCACATCCAGCCCCAGACTCTCCTGGAAGTCAATCACACAGCGAATCTCCTCCCGCAGATGAGCATCGAGCTCTTCCCTGGTCAAGGCACCCTTGCGGTAGTCCGCCCGCAGGGAACGAATATGACCGGTCTGCGGGAAAGACCCGATGGTGGTGGTCGGCAGCAGGGGCAGGTTCAGATCCTCCTGGGCCTGCTGACGCACCTGAGCGGACGTGCGCTCGTAGTTCTCGGGGGTAATGGAGAGGGTGCGCTCGCGGATGCAGGGGTCGTTGACTCCGCTGGACTGGGCGCGCGCTGCGAGCGCTGCCTTGGCCTGCTCAACTTCGGTGGCGATAGCCTCGGGACCCTCAGCGAGACCCCGAGCGAGCAGGGCAACTTCGCTGACCTTCTGGTGGGCAAAGGCCAGCCAGTTGGTGAGCTTCTGGTCGAGCCCGGTTTCCAGGTCAAGGTCGTAGGGCACGTGCTGCAGGGAGGTTGAGGTTGAGACGGACGCCGCTCCCACCTCCTGCAGGGTGTGGAGGGAGGCTGCCAGGTCGTTGCGCCAGATATTGCGGCCGTTCACCACACCTGCCACCAGCAGGGGAGCCGAATCACCGCCGAAGAGGCGGGCGAGGGCGTCCTGATCATAGCCGGTAGATACCAGGTCAAGGTGCAGGGCCTCTACGCCCGAAGTGGCCAGGGGTTCTAACAGACCGGCCAGGTTGCCGTAGGGGCTGGTGACCAGCAGGGAGGGGCGGTCAGAGAGCTGGGTGAGCTCCCCGTAGGTCTTCTCAATGAGCTGCGCCAGCTCAGCTTCACTCACAGCCTGATCGGCACCCAGGGCGGGCTCGTTGAACTGAACCCAGCGCACACCGCGGCCAGCCAGGTGGGCGAGCAGATCCCGGTAGAGGGGCAGCAGGTCTGCTAGACGGTCGAGGGGTGCGAAGTCGGCGGGGGCGCCGTCCTCAGCTTTTGCCAGGAGCAGGTAGGTGAGGGGGCCGGTGATGCTGGGGCGGGCGGACGTCCCCGCCGCCTCAGCGGCTGCCAGCAGGTCGTCGAGAGCTTCGGTGTTGAGGGTAAAGCCGGTGGTCGGGCCGATTTCTGGCACCAGGTAGTGGTAGTTAGTGTCGAACCACTTGGTCAGCTCCAACGGGGGCAGGTGCTCGGTGCCGCGGGCCAGGGCGAAGTAGCCGTCCAGGTCGATCAGGCCGCGGTCATCGCGTACCGGCTCGAAGCGGGCGGGCAGGGCGGTGAAGAGGCGGGTGGTATCGAGCACCTGGTCGTAGAAGGAGAAGTCCGCGGGAATAGCGTAGTCGTCGGTCAGGCCGCACCCGGTGAGGGTGCGGTAGGCGTCCTGCTGAATCTTCTGGGCGGTCTGTTTCAGTTCGTTCTGGTCGGACTTACCCGCCCAGTAGGCTTCAACAGCGCGCTTGAGTTCGCGGCGGGCGCCGATACGGGGGTAGCCGGTGATGGTTGCGGTGGGGAAAACGGTGGTCATGGTGGTGTCTTTCTATAAGGTCTTTGGGCCGATATTTTTAGGCGTAGGTCAGTTCGGCCAGGGGGTTTTCAAAGCGGGTGCTGTAGCGGGGTAGGTCGACCCGCTCGAGAACGTCCAGCACCGCTGCGTGTTCATTGAAGGTGTAGAAGTGGATGCCGGGGGCACCGGCGTCGAGGGATTCTTGGAGCAGGCGGACGCCGAACTCCACCCCGATACGGTGCCGATCGGCGTCCCCGCTCGCGGTTTCAAGGTCGTAGGCCAGCTGCTGGGGTACGGGCAGGCCCGCCAGCGAGCAGAGGGTGGTGAGCCTGCGCAGGCTGGTGACCGGCATGATGCCCGGAATCAGGGGCAGTGTTACCCCCGCAGTTCGGGCCCGCTGCACCAGGGATTCGTAGCGGGTCGCCTCAAAGAAAACCTGGGTAATAGCGAAGTCAGCCCCCGCCCGCTCCTTGGAGAGCAGAATTTCAATATCCTGCAGCTCCGAGCTGGACTCCGGGTGCCGGGAGGGGTAGGCAGCCACCCCCACCGCCACGCGTCCTGCCGCTAGGTGGGCAAAATCCTGGGTCTCCACCCGGCGGATGAGGTCCACCAGGGATCGGGCAAAGGGGATATCGGGAGCCTGCGTACTGCCCGGCGGCAGGTCGCCGCGCAGGGCTAAAAACCCGCGGACGCCGATCGCCAGAATACGGCGAACAGCAGCTTCCAGCTCCTCGGCGGTGTGCCCCACACAGGTGAGGTGGGCCAGGGGAGTGAGCCGGGTTTCATGAACCAGATGGTCTAGCAGGGCCAGGGTTTTCTGCTTACGAGCCCGGTCACCGGAATAGGTCACCGACACATAGTCGGGGTTAGTGGGTGCCAGCTGGTCGATGGTCGTCAGCAGACTCTCGCAACTGGCAGAACTTCGCGGTGGGAAGAGTTCGTAGGAGAGCGCCGGTGTATGGGTACTCATGGTTTCCTTACAGGTCGTTGGGTAGACCCGAAAGAATGCGGTGGCCGCTCCCACTGGTGGCGGGAGGGCGCCACACAGCGCGGTGGGTGGACCGCTGGTGATGCACTCTATCGGTCCTAGCAGGAGCACCTTTCCCGTCAGGGTGGTTGCTGCGACGTCATCGAGCTAGGTCTCTCGGTCGCTCTGGATAGATTTGATGGTTCTACACTAAAAGCGCAGACAGGGCGCTGGCAAGAAACCGCCGCTCTGTGTAGCTTTTTGACTCTGTGTCGGGTGTGTCGAGACACATGACAGTAATATGACGGGTATGAGCATTGAATACCGTCAACTGGGAAAAAGCGGCCTCACCGTTTCAAACGTAGGCCTGGGGTGCAATAACCTGGGCCGCGCCAAAACCGCTACCGAAACGCAAGCCGGAACCAACGCCGTCCTCACCGCTGCCGTTGAAGCCGGCATTACCCTTTTCGATGTCGCCGATATCTACGGGGCTGAACCGGGCGTTTCTGAAACCATGTTTGGGCGGGCCCTGCGCGAGACCGGAATCGACCGCGATGAGATTGTAGTTGTCTCCAAGTTCGGTATGGATATGGGCGGTGCCAACGGCACCGACCACGGGGTGCGCGGCTCCCGCCGGTACATTATGCGGGCGGTTGAGGCGTCCCTGAGCCGCCTGGGCACCGACTACATCGACCTCTACTTCCACCACACCCCCGACCCCGCCACCCCCATCGAAGAAACCCTCTCAGCCCTGGGCACCCTGATTGAGCAGGGCAAGGTGCGCTATATCGGGTCGTCCAACCACACCGGCTGGCAGATTGCCCACGCCGAACACCTGGGCCGGGCACTGGGGCACCGCTACATTGCGGCTGAAAACCACTACAACCTGCTCGACCGCCGTGCTGAGCTTGAGGTCCTGCCCGCTGCTCGCGAGTTCGGGCTGGGCGTGCTGCCCTACTTCCCCCTGGCCAACGGGCTGCTGACGGGTAAGTATTCCCGCTCTTTTGCTCCTGCCGATGGGCGCCTGACCCGTATCAAGCCTGATATTTTGGACGGTGCTAACTGGGATCAGCTCGAAGCTTTCTCAGCCTTTGCCGCCGAGCGTGGCCTGACCGAGGTGCAGGTCGCCTTCTCGTGGCTGGCCCAGCAGGAGCCGGTTGCCTCCGTGATTGCCGGTGCCACCACCGAGGAGCAGGTGCGCGCGAACGCGGCTGCCGTCGTCCGCCGGTTTGACGCGGACGAACTCGCCCGCCTCGACGAGATCTTCCCGGCCCCGCCGAAGGTGGCGCTCTTCTAGGCGAAAGGTTAATAATTTCGGCCGCCAGATGTCACTACCAACTATCTGCTGATTAGGGATAAGGAGAAAATATGCTGTTTATAGATCAAGACACCGTAGAAAAAGTACTTGCCCCATCGCAAGCCGTTAAGGCTATCCGGCAGGCTCTTGCCAGTGGCTATGACCCGGCCCAGGACTTCCACCGGCAGGCTTACGATATTCCCGGCGGGCAGCTCTTGACCATGCCCTCAGCAACAGCCACTGCTACCGGCATCAAGGTTTTGACCGTCAACCACCACAACGCTGATTATGAGGTGGAACGTATTCAAGGGAATTATTTGCTCTTTCAGGGTGGCTCCCTGAGCCCTGTAGCAGTTATTGACGGTGCCGCTCTAACTTCTATCCGCACCCCCGCTGTTTCTTTGAGCGCTATCTCGCCCTTGATCACAGACTCGTCAGAGCTCCTGAAGGTGCTTATTTTTGGCACCGGCCCGCAGGGGCGCTGGCACGAGAAAGTAGTACGGGACCTTTGCGATAACAAGCGTGAAGTGTTGGTGACCTATGTGAGTCGGAACCGTCCGCACTACCTACCGGAAGACGCACCTGCAGGATCAACTCGACAGTGGGCTCAAGCCGGTAGCGATCGGGCGGGTCTAGAGCTGAGCCAAGCTGATCTGGTTCTCTGCTGCACCACTGCCTCGGAACCGCTCTTTACACGGGCTGACGTGCGTGAAGACGTTATGGTCGTGGCCGTAGGGTCGCACACGCCGGACGCCCGTGAGCTAGACGCTGATTTTCTTGCAAGCGGTCAGGTGATCGTTGAAGACCTTGAAACCGCTCGCCGCGAGGCAGGCGATGTTATTCAGGCAGTTGCTCAGGGAGCGCTTGCGTATGAGGATCTAATACTTCTCAAAGACTGTGTTACCGGCAGCGTCCCTCTAAAACGTACTGCCCCCATCATTTTCAAAACAACGGGTATGGGCTGGGAAGACCTCGTGCTTGCCGAAGAAATCTACCGCCTGGCCTGTTGAGGGCGCTTACCTGCTGATATTCGCCCCGCGACGGCTAAATAGGTATAAAAACACATAAAAGACCCCGTTTGTCTTCACCGCAGTGAGATAAGGACAAGCGGGGCCCACACCAGTCTAGAAATGACTAGACCGAGAAACTACTTATTGCTGTACAGGACGGCGTCGTGGTCAAAATCAGCGGAAACATCAAGAGTAATGCTTGCTGGATCGGCTACACCAAAGGCGATATCAAAGGTGACAGATTCACCGGGTAGGATACGACCGCTAGGTGCTGAACCGATGTTCTGCTCAGAATCAAAAATCTGGTCAATAGCCTTACCACCAGAGTTGCCCTCAGCATAAAACAGAGGCTCAAATGGTTCACTTGTGCCGTTCTCAATTGTCACGGTGAAAGCCACGTAATTAGTCAAAGACTCATCTAAACGCGCAGCATACTCGCTAGGAACATAATCGGTACGAGGTTCAGAGACAGTAAGACGCAGACCATCCTCAAATTCTGCAGTATCGCCAAACTTCAGCACGCCCTCAAGTGAAGACGCAGAACCACTAGAGTCTTCAACAGCAGATTCAGAAGAGGAAGAACCAGAATCAATAGAGGCGACAGCAGAAGGAGTTGCCAAAGTCGATTCAAGCTCTTCTAGGCTCTGCTGGAGTTCGGGGTCGTTGGCCAGGGTATTGCCCACAAAGACAATCAGCACAACGGCTGAAACAATAGAGCCGATAACCGACAAAACAATCGCGACGATTGAAGATACCTTTTCCTTATTTTTCTGGAACAGGCCAACGATGCCGGTTACAAAAGCTGCAAAGAGTAGCAGCCAGCCCAGAATCATGATGCCAGGAATGCAGGCAAGAATAAATCCGAGTATGCCCAGACCTAGGGCTACCAGGCCAACTACATTCTTAGGCTTTTTGCCGTTAGGCTGCTCAGCTGCGCCGTAGGGGCCCTGGTAGGGCTGCTGGCCCGGTGCGGCGTAAGCCCCAGCAGGCGATGAGGGTACTCCGGGCTGATTGGGCTGAGAAGACGGTGTGTTAGGTGTGTATGGGTTTTCGCTCATACTCTCCAGCTTAAAGATAATCTGGGCATACGCTGGCTTTATGTCGGATTATTTCTCGATGATTCCCGGGAACCTGCCACCGGCGTCCGCCCACCCTCTACCGCTAGCAGCGCAAAACCTGGAACACCCACCCAAACACAAACCACCCTTGCTATCCTTAAGAATGGTGTGCCCCTGCGTCCGCGCCGTCTGCACAGGCCGCGCAGCCCCACCCCACCGCCGTGAAACCCGGCGGTGACCACCCTATTCAGGAGTAAGACTTATGCCAGCAATTGTGATTGTAGGCGCCCAGTGGGGCGACGAAGGTAAGGGCAAAGCAACCGACCTGCTCGGCGGCCGCGTCGACTACGTCGTCAAGCCCAACGGCGGTAACAACGCAGGCCACACCGTCGTCGTCAACGGCCAGAAGTTCGAGCTCAAGCTCCTTCCCGCCGGTATCCTCTCAGAAAACGCTGTACCCGTCATCGGCAACGGCGTCGTCGTCAACCCCGAAGCCCTCTTCGAAGAAATCGACGGCCTCGAAGCCCGCGGCGCAGACACCTCCAAGCTCAAAATTTCAGCTAACGCCCACCTGGTAGCGCCCTACCACCAGACCATGGACAAGGTCACCGAACGCTTCCTCGGCAAGCGCGCCATCGGCACCACCGGCCGCGGCATCGGCCCCACCTACATGGACAAGGTAGGCCGCCTGGGCATTCGCGTGCAGGATATCCTCGACGAGTCCATCCTGCGCCAGAAAGTTGAAGGCGCCCTGCGTCAGAAGAACGAACTGCTGGTCAAGGTCTACAACCGCCGCCACGTAGAGGTCGAAGAAATCGTTGAGTACTTCATGAGCTTCGCCGACCGCCTGGCACCCATGATTGTTGAATCAACCCAGCTGCTCAACAAGGCCCTGGACGAGGGCAAGACCCTGCTCATGGAAGGCGGCCAGGCCACCTTCCTCGACGTAGACCACGGCACCTACCCCTTCGTCACCTCATCTAACCCCACCGCAGGCGGTGCCTCCGTTGGCTCCGGCGTTGGCCCCACCCGCATCTCCCGCGTCATCGGTATTCAGAAGGCCTACACCACCCGCGTGGGTGCTGGCCCCTTCCCCACCGAACTCTTCGACGACATGGGCGAATTCCTGCGCACCACCGGTGGCGAGTTCGGCGTGAACACCGGCCGCCCCCGCCGCTGCGGCTGGTACGACGCGGTTCTGGCCCGCCAGGCTGTGCGCATCAATGGCTTCACCGACCTCTTCATCACCAAGCTGGACGTGCTCACCGGGCTAGAGAAGATTCCTGTCTGCGTCGCCTACGACGTGGACGGTGTTCGCCACGACGAGATGCCCATGACCCAGTCGGACTTCCACCACGCCAAGCCCATCTACGAGTACTTCGACGGCTGGACCGAAGACATCACCGAGGCTAAAACCCTCGACGAGCTGCCCGAGAACGCCCGTAAGTACCTTGAGAAGCTGGAAGAGATTTCCGGCTGCCGTATCTCGGCAATTGGCGTTGGCCCCGGCCGCGAGCAGACCATCGTCGTGCGTGACCTAATCGAGGACGAGAAGTAGGGCGGACGTCCGCGCCCCCTCTCCTTACAAGGGGACCAGATTTCTTAAAAAGGACCGCATATTATGCGGTCCTTTTTAGGTTTTAAGGTCCCCTTGCGGGAGCAAGAGAGGACTACGATAGACACCATGCCCTTGCTCAACACACTCAACCACACCACCGGGGCCGTCACCGGCTACGACTCCCTCGCCGACCTTGCCCGGGCCTTCACTCCCGGCACCGATTACGCTTATATCGGCCTGGTTGACCCCTCCCGCGACGACCTCACCACCCTCACCGGCCTCTTCGACCTGCACCCCCTCGCCGTTGAAGACTCCGAGCAGGGCCATCAGCGCTCCAAACTCGATCGCTACGGGAGCACCTACTACCTGGTGCTCCGCCCGGCGATCTACCTCGATGACACCGAAGAGATCCGTTTCGGTGAAACCCACATGTTCGTGGGCGAAAACTTTGTGATTTGGCTTGTCAAAGATGCCCTGCGCTCTGTTGAGACCACCCAGCGCACCATGGACGCGGTCTTCTCGAGCGCCCTGGAGAGCCCCACCATGCAGGCCTACCCACTGGCCTTCCTGCACCGGGTGCTCGACATGCTCGTGGACGGCTACTTTCCCGTCATTGAGGGCCTAGAAAACGACGGCGACGAAATCGAGAACGCTCTGGCGGTGAACTCAACTATCGTGGCTGAGCGGCAGAACGATGACATGAAGAGAATCTCGGCCTGGGCAGCGATCCTGGTGGCCCCCACCGTCATTGGCTCGATTTACGGCATGAACTTCGACGTGATGCCCGAGCTGCACTGGACCTTCGGCTACCCGGCCTCCCTGCTACTGATGGTTGCGGTGTCCTTTGGGCTGTGGGTGGTCTTTAAGAAGAAAGAATGGCTGTAGGGGGCTAGACCAGGTACTCCAGGTTGATTTCGGTTTCGGGGTCGAAGAAGGACGCTCGGATGGGGGTCAGGCGCAGCTCGTCCCCGGGTGCCACATTGTGCTTGCCCAGCAGCCGAACCGCGATAGAGGGGGAGCGTAGCTCCAGGCCAGTCGGGGGCGTCACGTAGGCGAAAGCCTCGGCTCCCAGCTGCTCCACGTGCGTCACCGTGCCCCGCAGGCCGCACACCTCGTCACCCTCGCCCACATGCTCAACTTCCCAGTGTTCGGGGCGCACGCCCACAATCACGGAGCCGCCCAGCACCCCGGTGAATTCAGCGGGAATAGGCAGGGGGCAGAGGAGACCCAAGGACGCCTGGGCTTGGGCGGTAGCCACCCCGTCGGCTTCCCGCCGCACCTCAACCCCGTCGATTAGAGCCATCGCGGGTGAGCCGATAAAACCGGCGACGAAGGTGTTGCCGGGGTGGCGGTAGAGGTGCATAGGCTCGTCGACCTGCTGCAGGATGCCGTCCTTGAGCACCGCCACGCGGTCGCCCATGGTCATGGCTTCGGTCTGGTCGTGGGTGACGTAGACCGTGGTGATGCCGAGCTCCCGCTGGAGTTGGGCAATCTGGGCGCGGGTTGAGACGCGCAGGCGGGCGTCCAGGTTAGAGAGGGGCTCGTCCATAAGGAAAACCTTGGGCTCCCGCACGATAGCCCGGCCCATCGAGACACGCTGACGCTGGCCACCCGACATGTTGGCGGGCTTTACATCGAGCAGGTGCTCGAGCTCAAGAATCTGGGCAGCACGGTTCACCCGCTCTTCAATCTCGGTCTTGGGCAGCTTGGCGTTTTCTAGGGCAAAGGCCATGTTCTGCCGGGCGGTCATGTTGGGGTAGAGGGCGTAGGACTGGAAGACCATGGCCACGTCGCGGTCGCGGGCGGGTTTTTCGGTCACGTCCACCCCGTCGATCATGATGGTGCCCTCGTTGACGGGCTCTAGCCCGGCCAGCATACGCAGGCAGGTAGACTTGCCCGACCCCGATGGCCCCACCAGGGTGAGAAACTCCCCGTCGCGCACGGTGATGTTGACCCGGTTGACGGCGCGCGGCCGCTTGGGGTCGTAGATACGGGAAATATCTTGCAGGTGGACTTCAACCATGGTGGAGCTTTCTGGGGTTCTGGGCGGGGGCGGGGTGATTTAGAGGTTGGGCTTGATGTCGCGGTCGTAGGTGGCTTGCAACTCGTCCTGCAGGGCGGTGAAGACGGTTTCGACGTCCTGACCTGCAACAATCTTGTCGAGGGCCCCGCCGATAGCCTTGCCGCCGCCGTTGATGAAGACGCGGGCGTAGTCCTGGGACTTGGTGTTTTCGTTCAGCTGGCGGATGGCGGTGGCGGCGTTGGGGTTTTCCTTCATGTAGGCGGCCTGTTCGGGCACGTCGGCGGCGTCGGTGCGCACGGGCATGTAGCCGGTGGCCTGGGTGAAGGTGATGGTGTTTTCGGTGTTGGTGATGAAGTCGATGAACTTGACGGCGATCTTCTTGCGCTCATCGGAGATGCCGTCGGGGATAGCCAGGCCGGCGCCGCCGGTGGTGGTGCCGGGCTTGGGGCCGGGCAGGTAGGTGGTGATGAAGTCGCCGGTGGCTGATTCTTTCAGGCCGCCCAGGGAGCCGGTTGATTCGAGCAGGCCGCTAGCATTGCCGATGCCGAATTCGTTGGCTGAATCCTTGACCACGGAGATGTAGCCGTCCTTGACCATGGTCTGCAGGAAGGTGGCTGCTTCGATGGTCTTGGGGGCGGTGAACTTGAGGTCCCATTCGTTGGAGTAGGCGCCGCCGAAGGTCCAGAAGGCCCCCTGGAAGTACCAGTCGAGGTAGTTGGAGCCGTCGGCGACGGTGAGGGCGGGCTTGCCGGTGGCTTCTTTGAGCTTGGGCGCCCAGGTTTCGGCGAATTCCTGCCAGGTGGCGGGGCCGGTGCCGTCGGTGGGCAGGCCTGCCTTTTCGAGGTCGGCGGTGTACCAGTACATGAGCGGGGTGGAGCGGGAGTAGGGCACGCCGTAGTTCTTGCCGTCGTAGGTGTAGTCCGTGAGCAGGGTCTCAACATAGGTGGAGGTGTCGATACCTTCTGACGCCCAGAGGTCGTTGAGCGGGGTGGTGGCGCCGGTGAAGGCGAAGTTGAACCAGGTGACGTCTGAGGCGACGATGACGTCGGGCAGGCCGCCGCCTGAGAGAGCCGCGTTGAACTTCTGCCCGAGTTCTTCGTAGTTCTTACCGCCGTCGATGAGTTCAGCGGGGGTGTCGGGGTTAGCGGCGTTCCAGGCGTCAATCAGTTTCTGCTCGACGTCGCGGGAGGAGCCGGGGTGATTGGACCAGAACTGCAGGGTTCCGTTGCCTTCCTGCTGGGCGGACGCGGTGCCGGTGCCGGTTCCTGCGCAGGCTGAGAGGGCTGCGGTGGTGGCGGCAAGGCCGGCGAGGGAGAGCACGGAGCGGCGGGTGATGTTCATGGTGGTTTTCCTTTGGGTGAGAGGGTGGGTAAGGACGTGGGTGGTCGGGTGAATCGGGGTGGGTTAGCCCTTGACGGCACCTGCTGTGAGGCCCTTAATCATGGAGCGTTGCAGGAAGAGGAAGAGCACGATCATGGGGATGGTGGCGAGTACGGTGCCTGCCATGACCGGGCCCCAGTTGGTGAGGCCCTCGTTCGCCTGTAGCATGGTGAGCCCGATTTGGAGGGGTGCTACGTGGCCGGTGTCTGAGATGAGGAAGGGCCAGAGGTACTGGTTCCATTCGGTGACGGCGGTGATAAGTACGAAGGCCATGAGGGTCGGCCAGCTCATGGGCAGCACCACCTTGAAGAGGGTGCGGAAGAAGCCGGTGCCGTCGAGGGTTGCTGCTTCGATGATTTCGGTGGGCAGGGAGAGGAAGTGGTTGCGCATGAGGAAGGTTCCGAAAGCAACCCCTGCCAGGGGCACGATGATGCCGGTGAAGGTGTCACGCCAGCCCAGCTGCGCCACGAGGGCGTAGTTGGAGATAATCGTGATTTCGTTGGGCACCATGAGGGTTCCGATGACCAGGTAGAAGAGAATCTTGGAGCCGGGGAACTTATAGAAGGCAAAGGCGTAGGCGCTGAGCACACCCAGGGTTACTTTGACGACGACCAGGGTCACGGTGATGATGACCGAGTTGACGAAGTAGCGGGAGAAGTCCAAGGTCTGCCACACGTAGGTGTAGTTTTCGGGGGCAAAGACCTGGGGGATCCAGGTGATGGGGTTGGAGTAGATTTCGGGCCGCAACTTGAGCGAGGTAATCACCACGAAGTAGAGCGGAACAGCGATAACCAGCCCAGCCAGAATCATACCGATGTAACCAAAGACCTTGCCGGTGGCTGAGGTGCCGGGGGTAGAAGCTGCCCGGCGCACCTGGGAGGTACCGGCGTCCTGAAGCTGCTGTTCAGCCAGAGCCGAGCCGGGCTTGGCGGCGGGCAGGGAGCGGGCGCGAGCGATATCAGCGGTCATTGTTTTTCTCCTGCATACGGACCTGCACAACGGTAATCACGAGCACGGCCAGGAACATGATGGTGGCAACCGCAGCGCCGTAGCCTGCGCGGGAATTGACGAAGGTTTCCTGGTAGACCTGGTAGACCAGGGTGGTGGTTGAGGTGCCCAGGGGGCCGCCTGCCGTCATGACGTTGATGATGTCAAAGACCTGCAGGGAGTTGAGCAGCACCGTGATGGACAGGAAGAAGGTGGTGGGGCGCAGCTGGGGCAGGGTGACGCGCCAGAACTTGCGGGCCCGCGGGGTGCGGTCGATTTCGGCGGCTTCGTCGAGGTCCTTGCGAAGGCCCTGCAGGGCGGCGAGGTAAATGACGAAGGTGTAGCCCAGGTTCTTCCAGATGTAGGTCGTGGTAATCATGAACATGGCCCAGCCGGGGCTGGTGTAGAAGGCGGGGGAGTCAAGGCCGACTTTGCCGAGCAGGTCTTGGATCAGACCGTAGCCGGGGTCGAAAACGAACTGAAAGGCTACACCAATCGCTGCACCCGAGATGACGTAGGGGGCGAAGATCAGTGACCGCACCGCGTTACGGCCCTTGAGGGGCTTATCGAGCAAGAGGGCTAGCGCCAGGCCGAGCACCATAGACCCGAAGACTGCGAAGAAGGTGAAGACAGCGGTCTGCCAGACAATCTGCCAGCTTTCGGGTTTGGAAACCCACTCGATGTAGTTGTCGAGGCCGATGAAGGTTGCTGGCCGGGTGGAGGCGATATTCCAGTTGTAGAAGGAAAGCCTGATGTTGTCGATGAGGGGCCGGTAGGTAAAAACCAGGAGCAGGACCAGGTTGGGCAGCAGCAGGGCCGCGCCGATGAGGGCGGTTTTAGCGCTGGTGTGCACGCGGCGGGTGCGCGGCTGGCGGCTCAGGTCTGTGTTCTCAAGACCGGGAATTGATGGTGCAGTCACAAGGGATAACTCTGCACGTGGTAGGTAAACAGTGGTTTACAGCACGATGGACGGACGCCGGCGGCCGGGTTTATTTTGCCCGGCGAGTAGGTGACGGACAGGTTACGCCGCGTCCGTCCTCCTCTGTGAGGGACCGCAAAACTTAAAAAGGACCGCAAAATATGCGGTCCTTTTTAAGTTTTCCGGTCCCCTTTTACATCTTCACCCCGCGCAGGGTGCGCACCACCATTACGGCGCAAATCAGCATGAGCACTATGCCAATGGCCGAGGTGTAGACCACGCCGGAGTCGAAGGCGTGCTGGGCCGAAGCGAGCAGGGCCGCGCCGGTTTCCCCGCCGATGCGTTCGGCGGTTTCCACAGCCCCGCCCAGGGTCTCGCGGGCGGCGTCCGCGTCCGCTGCACTAACCCCCTCGGGCACCACCAGGTGGGCAACATAGGCCGCGTTCAGGATCGACCCCAGAATCGCCGTACCCATAACCGAGCCTGTTTCGTAGGCGGTTTCCGAGATAGCGGACGCCGCACCCGCCTTGTGCGGGGGCACAGCGGCCAGGATGATGTCGTTGGTCAGCGTCTCAGCAAAACCAATGCCCACACCGAGCAGGGCGAAGGCGACCAGAATACCGGTGTCTGATCCGGAATCGGCGGTGAAGAAGACCAGGGTGAAGGCCGCTGCGTTCATGAGCAGGGCGCCGGCAATCACGATCCAGGGCTTGACCACCTTGACGATGTACACCACGACCAAGCCTGCAATGACGGTCAGCACCAGGCCGGGCAGCAGCACCAGGGCAGCGCTAAAGGGGGAGTGGCCGCTGACCAGCTGCAGGTGCTGGGAGACGAAGTAGAGGAAGCCGACCAGGGAGAAAATGGCCATGAGGTTGGTGAGCACTGCGCCGGTGAACTGCTTGTTGGTGAAAAGGCGCACCTCCAGCATGGGGTTGGTGCGGGCCAGCTGACGGCGGGTGAAGGCAACACCGCAGGCGGCAGCAATTAGCAGCAGGACGACGGTGAGCAGGTCGAAGCCGTCGTGGGCGAAATGCTTGATGGCGTAGACGAAGGGGGTCATGGTCGCCATAATCAGGGCGATGCTGACGAAGTCGATGGTGCCGGGGTTGGGATCCTTAGAGTTGGGAATCAGCCAGAAGCCCAGCAGGAGCATGGGCAGGAGGACGGGGACAGCCATGAGGAAGACCGAACCCCAGTAGAAGTGCTCTAGCAGGAAGCCGCCGACGACGGGGCCCAGGGCTGCACCGCCAGCAAAGCCGGACGCCCAGATAGCGATGGCGGTGCGGCGTTCGGTGGCATCGGAGAACATGTTACGGATAATCGAGAGCGTTGCGGGCATGAGCATGGCCCCGAAGATGCCCATGCCGGCGCGGGCGGCAATGAGCCAGGCGGCGGTGGGGGCGAATGCTGCGGCTGCCGAGATGACGGTAAAGCCGAACCCGCCCAGCAGGAGCATGGTGCGGCGGCCAAAGCGGTCACCCATGCTACCTGCGGGGATGAGCAGGCCCGAGAGAATCAGCGGGTACACATCGTTAATCCAGAGCAGCTGGGTGCCGCTGGGGGAGAGCTGGGCCGAGATTTCGGGCAGGGCAAAGGCGAGCACGGTGTTGTCGACAGAGACCAGGAGCACCGGCAGCATAAGGACGGCCAGGGCCGCCCAGCGGCGGGAGTAGGGTGCTGTGGTGGGTTCGGTGACGGCTCTCATCTGGCCGGTTGCGGGGTGCATGTCTGCTCTTTCGTGAGGACGGCTACCTGGGGTTGGGTGCCCGCTGGGTGCGGGTGTTGCGTCGGTAGCTTTAGTTCAATACAGATTACTGTACCGTCTGGACGGTTTTGTTTTCAAGTGCTAGCCCGGTAGGGTTGAACACATGAGTTCTCGCGAAAAAATCCTCGACGCCTACGAAGCCCTGCTCATTGAAGAGGGGGAGCGGGCGGCGTCCATGAACGCTATTGCCTCCCGTGCCGGGGTGTCGAAGGGTGGCCTGCTCTACCACTTCCCCGATAAGAGCGCCTTGATCGACGGGCTGTTGGAGCGGGCCTGGGCGCTCGCTGAGCGGGATTTCAAGGCCATGGCAGATGACCCTGCCGGGGCCTGCGCCTACTATGTGCGCACCTCCATGTACCAGGACACCCCTTTTGATCGGGTTTTTGTGGCCGCCTCGCGTCTGCGTCAGGACGCCGCCGAGAAGGTCGCCGGGGTCTATGACAGGATCCAGGGTCGCTGGTTTGAGATGATTCGGGCCGAGGTGCCCTCGGATGCGGTGGCGCGCGCTATCTTGCTGATGGGGGACGGGCTCTACTACAACGCGGCGGTCGCCAGTAGTGAGTCCCGCCCCAACCTTGCCCTCAGTGGCGACATGGATGCCCTGCTGGAGATCGTGGAGCAGCTCAAGGGCTAGCCGGCCAGTACCGCTACCGCCTCATAGGGCCGCAGGGTAAGGGTACCTGCGTCAGTGGCGGCGTCCAGTGCGGGCTCATTCTTGTAATTACACAGGAGCGCCGACCCCGCCGCGAACTCCGCGGGCAGGTGCACGGCGGCGTCCTCACCGTAGAAATTGCAGAGTACCAGCAGGCGCTGGCCCTCGTGCTCGCGCACAAAACCGTAGACGCTCTCGTGCTCCCGGGCAAAGGGCTCGTAGGACCCCTCAGCAATCAGGGGCATCTCGTGGCGCAGGCGCACCAGCTCCCGGTAGAAGGGCAGAATGACGCCCTCCGCCTCTTCGCGTTCAACGTTAATTTCAGTCTGCGAGGTGGGCATCAGCCAGGGCTTCACCTGAGAGAAGCCGGCGAACTCAGAGGCGTCCCACTGCATGGGGGTGCGCGAGTTGTCGCGGGACTTCTTGGTGACGATACGGAAGGCTTCGTCCTCGCTCACGCCGCGCGCCCGCAGAATGTCAAAGGCGTTGTGGGATTCAACGTCCACGTAGTCAGCCATCGACGAGTAGACCGGGTCAACCATGCCGATTTCTTCACCCTGGTAGATGTAGGGGGTACCGCGAGTCAGGTGCACGGCGGCAGCGAGCATGGTGGCGGACTCAGCGTGGTAGTGCTCCACATCGCCAAAGCGGTTGATGGCGCGCGGCTGGTCGTGGTTGTTCCAGAAGGACGCCTGCCAGCCGCCCCCTGCCTGGATACCGACTGCCCAGTCGGTCAGCAGGCCCTTGAGCGCCATGAAGTCGAAGGGCACGTCAGACCACTTTTCGGCCCCGTCATAGTCCACCTTGAGGTGGTGGAAGGAAAAGACCATATCCAGTTCTTCATTAGCCGGGTTGGTGTAGCGCACGCTGCTGTCGATGGTGGTTGACGACATCTCACCCACGGTCACGGTGCCCTCGGTGTCGCCAAAGGTGGCCCGGTGCAGCTCCTGTACCCAGGGGTGCACGCGCTCGGTGTCGGTGTAGATGAGCTTGTCATTTTCGCCGGGGGCGGCGTCCCGCAGGTCCTCGGCCTTGCCAATCACGTTGAGCACATCGAAGCGGAAGCCGCGAACTCCCTTGTCCTTCCAGAAATTGACTACCTTGAAGAGCTCTTCGCGCACCTTAGGGTTGTGCCAGTTGAGGTCTGCCTGGGTCACGTCGTAGAGGTGCATGTAGTAGAGATCGGTGTCGCCAAACTGTGACCAGCAGGGGCCGCCGAACTTGGACTCCCAGTTGGTTGGTAGGGAGCCGTCCGCCTGTGCTGGGCGTAGGTAGAAGAAATCCTGGTACTCCTTCTCCCCAGCCAGTGCCCGCTGGAACCACTCGTGCTCGGTAGAGACGTGGTTGAGTACCATATCGAACATAACCCCGATGCCCTCGCGCCCCAGGGCAGCAATCAGCTCTTCGGCGTCCGCCATGGTGCCCATTGCGGGGTCTACCTCGTAGTAGTTGGCGATGTCGTAGCCGTTATCGTTTTGCGGTGAGACAAAGAAGGGGTTGAACCAGACCATATCCACGCCCAGCGAGGCAATGTAGGGGACCTTCTCGATGATGCCCCGCAGGTCGCCTATGCCGTTGCCGCTCGAATCGTAGAAGGACTTGGGGTAGACCTGGTAGATGACCTTATCGTGAAAGCTCATGGTGTGCTCCAAAGGGTAGGACGCCGGTGCTGGGGCGGGTGCGCCCGGTGGGTGGGGCTGGGGTAAAAGAAAAGAAGCGCACCCCGCCAAGCGGGATACGCTCCTTAACCTTACCTGTCTAACAGGTTCTTCAGTCTGTATTGCAGCCGATTTGGAACTTTATTCAGAAACCGGAATTTCCTGGCGGCGGTGCGCGAAGTCCAGGTAGCGGAACTTGTCGGCGCGGTGGCGGGAGATGGTGTACTGGAAGGCGGTGCCGTCCTCAAGCACGGTGATTGAGGTGGTTACCGCAACGTACTCGCCAGCGTGCAGGTTCAGGTACTTGGCGTCGTTGGGGGTGGCCTGCTCGATGGTGATCTGCTTGGCAGACGAGACGATGTTCAGGCCCAGCTCACCCTCGAAGTAGTGGTAGAGGGAGTCCTCGGCGACCTCGCGGGGAATCTCGGCAACCACGCTCTTGATGATGTAGTCGTGGTCGATAATGGCGGGAGCACCGTCCATGTGGCGCACGCGCATGATGTGGGTGACGGGAACCTGCTCAACTGAACCGTCGGTCAGAGCCTGGAAGGGTACGTGGGGTAGCAGGGCGTCTTCCAGCTCGATCAGTTCGGTTTGGGTGTCACTGCTGGCTGACTCGGCAAACTCCTTGTAGCTCACCAGTGAAGACACGGGAATGGAGTAGCGCTTGTGGTCGATGACCAGGGAGCCCTTGCCCATGATGCGCTGGATGTAGCCACGATCGGTCAGAATAGCCAGGGCCTTGCGGGCGGTCTCACGGGAGACATTGTACTTTTCGGTCAGCTTCTTTTCGCTGGGTAGCAGATCGCCCACGCCGTACTTGCCTTCATCAATGTCACGAGCCAGGTCGTGGTAGATGCGTTCAAACTTTCCCATTTGGTTCCCCTAAGTAACAGGTGCAAGAGCACATTGTGCGAGATGGAGTGAGCGTTATACACGGTGATTGTGTTTCCCTATAGTCTAGGACTCGCGTGGGGTGTTTGCGAGAGACACACATGTAAATGTATGTCACACGTTGGTCAGGCTGCTTACATGCAGGTTTTAAGCAATCGGGGTACTCTCTGGCTTGCGAAAATACCGGTTAGCGAGAGCACCTCAATCAAAAGATGTGGTGCGAAACTCACCCGGTGGGCGCAGCTAGCGGCCCACAAGCGTCCTTGCGCCTCCCTCAATCCCTCACAAGGGGACCGCATAACTTAAAAGGGACCGCGTAATACGAGGTCCCTTTTAAGTTATGCGGTCTCCTTTGGGTAGGGCGGCTAGCCAGATAACTAGCCGAACAGGCGCTCGCTGGCGATACGGGCGCCTGTGGCCAGCGACTCCAGCTTGGCCCAAGCCAGGTCGGGGTGCAGGCGTCCGCCCAGACCGCAGTCGGTCGACGCCACCACGTTCTCCTTGCCCACCACCTGAGCAAACTGCTCAATGCGCTGGGCCACCAGCTCGGGGTGCTCAATCAGGTTGGTCGAGTGCGACACAACGCCGGGAATCACGTACTTGCCCTCGGGCAGCTCCAGGTTCTCCCAGACCTTCCACTCGTGGGCGTGGCGCGCGTTGGCAGCCTCAAAGGTGTAGCCGGCGGCGTCAATCGACAGCAGGGTATCGGCCAGGTGCTTGAACTCTAGGTCGGTGCTGTGCGGCCCGTGCCAGGAACCCCAGCACAGGTGGAAGCGGGTCTGCTCAGTCGGGATATCCTCAAGCGCGTAGTTGAGGGCATCAACCGCCACCTGGATAAAGTCAAGGTAATCGCTGACGCTGGGCTCGGGGTTAATCTGGTCCCAGCCCTCAGCCACCGAAGGGTCGTCGATTTGCAGGGTAAAGCCGGCATCGGTGATGGCCTTGTACTCTTCCTTCAGCACATCAGCCCAGGCGTAGATGTGCTCCTTATCGGTGGGGTAGTAGAGGTTACCCACGCGGGCCGCTGACCCGGGCGACAGGGCAGCAACAAAAGCACTGTGCGCTCCCTTGCCATCGGTAGCAGCGGCCAGGTTGCGGACGTCCCGCCCCACCTCGTCCTGACCCTGGTAGGTCAACGGGGCGACGGCAACAGGGAAACTGCGGTCGGGGTCGTTGCCCAGATCGAGCTCCGCGGTGTAGAAATCCTGAAAACGGGTCCAGTCACGGCGGTCAGCAAAGCTGGTGTACTTGAGCTTACCCGGCTCAGAACGGTGTACCTCGTTGGCGGGGTTACCCTCGGTTAGCAGTTTCAGGCCACCGGTGCGGGCGAAAGAGTAGTGCCACCAGGCGCCGTAATCCACGGCCTGACTCATGGCATGCCCGTACTCACCGTCATTCACAATGTCGATGCCGATCTCTACCTGGCGGTCAACAACCGCCTGGGTTTCTTCGGTCAGAATCTTCTGGAAGTCCGCCTCGTCGATGCTACCGTCGCGGCGGGCGGCATTAGCGCGAATCAGGCGCTCGCTGCGGGGCAGGGAGCCGACGTGGGTGGTCAGAATACGGTCGGTGTTGATGGGCATGATGTACTCCTGGGTGGGTCCTACGGCTGTAGAGGCTGCCTGCGTCAGCGGCCTTGACTCCAGCTAACACCCGCACCCGGTAAGCCCCCAAACTCTTTTCGGTCTAAGACGGCACATTTCAAAAATGAACTACAGTGACGGCTGCGCGTCATACTCCCGTCATGCGTGCCTGCCTCACCGCAAGGGGACCGCAAAACCTAAAAGAGACCTCATATTATGCGGTCCCTTTTAAGTTTTCAGGTCCCCTTTGAGGGGGTGGAGACGGGGCCGTGCGCCCCTATCTTCACTATGTGAGAACCCCGCTTTCCACCCTGTGGACTGCCGCACCGACAGGCGTAGACTAATACCCAAACCTCCAACCACAAACTTTCTTGGGAGCTATCGATGCCTGAACTGCGCTCGCGTACATCCACCCACGGTAGAAACATGGCTGGCGCCCGCGCCCTCTGGCGCGCCACCGGCATGGGCGACGACGACTTCGGCAAGCCCATCATCGCCATCGCCAACTCCTTCACCCAGTTCGTGCCCGGCCACGTGCACCTCAAAAACATGGGCGAGCTGGTCGCCGGGGCTATCCGCGAAGCCGGCGGTGTTGCCAAAGAATTCAACACCATTGCCGTTGATGATGGTATCGCCATGGGCCACGACGGTATGCTCTACTCCCTGCCCTCCCGCGACCTAATCGCCGACTCTGTGGAGTACATGGTCAACGCCCACCGCGCTGACGCCCTGGTCTGTATCTCCAACTGTGACAAGATCACCCCCGGTATGCTCCTGGCGGCGATGCGCCTGAATATCCCCGTCATTTTCGTCTCCGGCGGCCCCATGGAATCCGGCGAAGGCATTGAGGGCGTCGTCGAGCACCGCCTCGACCTGGTGGACGCCATGGTCATGGCCGTGGACGACAGCGTCAGCGACGACGCCCTGGCCCAGGTTGAGAAGAACGCCTGCCCCACCTGTGGCTCCTGCGCCGGTATGTTCACCGCTAACTCCATGAACTGCCTCAACGAGGCAATCGGTCTGGCCCTGCCCGGCAACGGCACCACCCTGGCCACCCAGGTTGCCCGCAAGCAGCTCTTCCTCGAAGCGGGCACTAAGATTGTTGAGCTGGCCAAGCGCTACTACGAGCAGGACGACGACTCCGTACTGCCCCGCTCCATCGCCACCAAGGCCGCCTTCGAGAACGCCATGGCCCTGGACGTTGCCATGGGCGGCTCCACCAACACCGTTCTGCACATCCTGGCGGTTGCCCACGAAGCCGGCGTTGACTTCACCCTGCGCGACATCGACGCGATTTCCCGCAAGGTGCCCTGCCTAGCCAAGGTAGCCCCCAACTCCACCAAGTACCACATCGAGCACGTGCACCGCGCAGGCGGTATTCCCGCCCTGCTCGGTGAGCTGGATCGCGCCGGTCTGCTGAACCGCGACGTCCACTCCGTGCACTCCGGCTCCCTGGAACAGTGGCTGTCTGACTGGGACATCCGCTCCGGCACCGCCACCGACACCGCCAAGGAGCTCTTCCTGGCTGCCCCCGGCGGCGTCCGCACCACCCAGGCCTTCTCCACCGCCAACAAGTACGAGTCCCACGAAACCGACGCCGAAAACGGCTGCATCCGCGCCGTTGAGCACGCCTACACCAAGGACGGCGGCCTGGCCGTTCTCTACGGGAACATCGCCGAGGACGGTGCCATCATCAAGAGCGCCGGTATCGACGAAGAACTCTTCCACTTTGTCGGCAAGGCCTTCGTGGTGGAGTCCCAGGACGAGGCCGTCTTCGAGATCCTGTCGAAGAACGTTAAGGAGGGCGACATCGTCGTCATCCAGTACGAGGGCCCCAAGGGCGGCCCCGGCATGCAGGAAATGCTCTACCCCACCTCCTACCTCAAGGGCCTGGGCCTGGGTAAGAAGTGCGCCCTGATCACCGACGGACGTTTCTCGGGCGGCACCTCCGGTATCTCCATCGGCCACATTTCTCCCGAGGCTGCTGCCGGCGGCGCCGTGGGCCTGATTGAGCACGGGGATGAGATTGAGATCGATGTTCACAACCGCATCCTGCGCGTGAACGTCTCCGATGAGGTGCTGGCCGAGCGTCGTGCCAAGAAGGGCCCTGCCCCCTGGAAGCCCACCAAGCCCCGCGAACGCCAGGTCTCCAGCGCCCTGCGCGCCTACGCCTCCATGGTCACCAGCGCCGATAAGGGCGCAGTGCGCATCGTCCCCGAGTAAACCTCGGTTTTCACCCAAGATAAGGACGCCCTGCCCCGGCTTACGCAAGCCGGGGCGGGGCGTCCTTGTGTTTGGTTTTAGTTTTCCGCACGGGGGCGGTGATATTCGCCGAGAGAGTGAAGAGGGTCCCCGATGCCCCTCACCTGTTGGCAAAACGACGCTGAGTTGATATAGCTTTAAAGAGTAAGCAAAACAACTATAGACACCCCTTAGGAGATGAATAATGTGGAAATTACGCCTGCGCATATCAAAAAATGTGAGCTGACCTGGGAGCCGCCGGACTACACCAGCTCTTACCCGGCAGGGTTTACCGAGCAGGGCGTGGCAGTGATTGTGGTGGTCATGGACCAGGTGCGAGCCGCCGGTGACTGCCATGTGGGGCTGACGTCCTTCGCCTTTATCTCGCGTGAGAATGGCGAGCGTGAGGTGATTGAGAGCGAGCCTATCGCCGAATCCCTGACCCACAGCCTCATGGACCCCTGCGACAGCGTGCACACCGACATGCTGGGCCGCGCTATCTTGGCCGCGATGGAGGTTATCCCCGAGGACTACAAGACCAACCTCATCACCGTGGCCGCCGATAAGCACTATCTGAAGCTGCTCTTCCGCAAGTTCACGGCCTTCCGCGACTTTCTGGAGTACCGCTCCATTGATAAGGTGATGAACCCTTACGAGTCGCACTCGCTGGGGGAGATTCACGTGAAGCTGATTGGCACCTCCGCGGGGGAGCTCATGCCCCACTTCATGGACGAGGCCTCGCGCCTGGCCCACCACGAGTTTGAGAAGAATACCGCCCAGCTGCCGGTTGAGAAGCTGGTGGAGTACAGTGTCTTTACTGACTGTTCGTACAGGTCAACGAACAATAAGAAGTATTTAAAGGGTGGACGCATGGGCATCGGTGGGGTGAGTGAAGACGGCTTCTTCTTCCACTCCCACTATGATGCAACGAACATTATGACCGGGGAGCTCTCGGCGATGTTGGCTGCTTTTAATATCTTCTATCACGGTGGCCGCCAGCTGATTATTCACACCGATTCGCTGGGGGCGTTGACCTTTGTGTTGCGCCTGGCGCACAACCGCTGGGTCTACAACACCTGGGCTGCCGAGGGGGTGCAGAACCAGCAGGTTCTGGACGAGATGGAGCGGCTGACCGAGGCCATTCGGGAGCGCCGGGTGCTGGTCAAACATATTCCGGGGCATACTGGGCACGGGCTGCAGGAGTCATCGGATTCTGTGTCGAAGATGCACCGGCACTTCCCCGGGCAGATTGTGGATAAGGGGCATGTCTCCGAGTTCAACCAGCGCTGCGAGTCGATTATTACCGCCCTGTCTGGGTGCGAGAAGGCCCTGCGCCTGCCCTGCGGCGACTGGATTCAGATTCGCCCGTCGGTGGTGCACGCCCGTAATCGTTTGTGGAAGTAGTGGGGGCGCAGAAGCGTGCGCGGACGCCCGCCGTTAGGCTACGTCGTGCTTTTCCTGGCGGGCGCGGCGCAGCAGCCAGAGGAAGATCGCCACGAGAGCCAGGGCTACCAGGGCGTACACCACCTTGGAGTACTGGTCGATGACGCCTTCAACAGCATGCCAGTTTTCGCCGAGAATCCAGCCGCAGTAAATGAGCAGGGCGTTCCACACAGATGAACCCAGCAGGGTATAAAGGCCAAAGGTCAGCGGGTTCATACGGTCAATACCGGCGGGAATCGAAATCAGCGAACGAATACCGGGAATCACGCGGCCGATCAGGATGGAGGCCTTGCCGTACTTATCGAACCAGGCCAGGGCGGCATCGACGTCCTCAACCTTGACCAGCCACATCCAGGCTGCAATCTTGCGCAGGCGGTTGGCGCCGATAGCGGCACCCAGGTAGTAGAGGAAGTAGGCGCCAGCCAGGGAGCCAACGGTCGCCCAGATGAAGGCTGCGATAACGTTCATGGAGCCCTGCGAGGCAGTGAAGCCAGCCAGGGGCAGAATGACCTCGGAGGGAATCGGCGGGAAGACGTTCTCAAGGAAAACGGCAAGGCCAACACCGGGTGAGCCGATGGCCTCCATGATTGAGATAACCCAGTCGATAATGTTCTGGAGCACGAGTGCCCTTTCTGCTGTGAGTGCGGGCTACGGCCCGGTGACAAAACTTTCTCTATTTTCCCCTAGAACCCTGTGTTTTCCTATGAGTTAGCTTGTAGAGATGCTGGGGGTTTTGGTCACGTTATAGTAATGCTACGTAACCTGTTCACACCGTGAAATAAGTTACCGCCGCCGCGCGGGCATGGGCGACTATGGAGGGTAGAGAACTATGCCTATCGATCAGGAGAGTCCATGGCTGAGCATACTTTTGGCTTCCGCACCCGCGCCCTGCACGCGGGCGGCACCCCCGACGCTGAGCACGGTGCTCGCGCGGTTCCGATTTACCAGTCCACCTCCTTTGTTTTTAAGGACGCGGACGACGCCGCCAACCTTTTTGCCCTGCAGAAGTACGGCAACATTTACTCTCGTCTGGGCAACCCGACCGTGGCGGCGCTGGAAGAGCGTATCGCTTCGTTGGAGGGTGGTATTGGTGCGGTAGCGACTGCCTCGGGTATGGCTGCTGAGTTCATTACCTTTGCGGCGCTGTGCCAGAGCGGTGACCATATTGTTGCTTCGTCTAACCTCTACGGCGGCACCATCACCCAGCTGGATGTTTCCCTGCGTCGTTTCGGCATTGACACTACCTTTGTGGACGGCACCGACCCTGCCGATTTTGCCGCCGCAATTCGCCCCGAAACCAAGGCTGTCTACACCGAGATCGTGGCTAACCCCTCGGGCCAGGTTGCTGACCTTGAGGGTCTGGCCCGTGTTGCCCATGAGAACGACATCCCCCTGGTCGTTGATGCCACCCTCTCTACCCCCTACCTGATTCGCCCCATCGAACACGGCGCTGACATCGTGATTCACTCGGTCACTAAGTTCCTGGGTGGCCACGGCACCACCCTGGGCGGCGTGGTCGTTGAGTCGGGTCGTTTCAACTGGGGCAACGGCAAGTTCCCCACCATGACCGAGCCGATTCCCTCCTATAACAACATTTCCTGGTGGGGTAACTTCGGCGAGTACGGCTTCCTCACCAAGCTGCGTTCGGAGCAGCTGCGTGACTTCGGCCCCTCCCTCTCAGCCCAGGCTGCCTTCAACCTGTTGCAGGGGGTTGAGACCCTGCCCCAGCGCATGGACGCTCACCTGGCCAATGCCAAGGACGTCGTCGCCTGGCTAAACGAGGACGCCCGCATCTCCTACGTTAATTACGCCGGCCTGCCGGATCACCCCCACTATGAGCGGGCGCAGAAGTTGCTGCCGCTGGGCGTTGGGTCGGTCTTCTCCTTCGGCGTTGCCGGCACTGAGAAGGCGGGTGGACGCGACGTGGGCGCCGAGTTCATCAAGAACCTGCAGCTGGCATCGCACCTGGCTAATATTGGCGATGCCCGTACTCTGATTCTGCACCCCGCCTCAACTACCCACCAGCAGCTGACCGCTGAGCAGCTGGCAGCCGGTGGCGTGGGCGAAGACCTGATTCGTATTTCGGTGGGTCTGGAAGATGCCGTCGACATTATCTGGGACCTCGACCAGGCCCTGACCATCGCCTCCGGCCGCAACCACGCCGGTGAGGTCGTCGGCACCGCCAGCGCGGACGAGCTGGTAGCCCGCCGCGAAGCTGCCGAAGCTGAGGCAGCTGCCCAGAAGCAGGCACTGGAGGCGGACGCCGCCGCCCACGCTGCCGAGCGCGCAGCACGTGAGGGGGCTGGGG
The DNA here is from genome assembly GCF_014217215.1 of Rothia nasimurium. Taxonomy (GTDB): domain Bacteria; phylum Actinomycetota; class Actinomycetes; order Actinomycetales; family Micrococcaceae; genus Rothia; species Rothia avistercoris. The sequence goes on along the minus strand of NZ_CP056080.1, from coordinate 2,246,096 downwards.
CGTCCGCACCAGCTTCCGCACCCGCCTGCGAAATTCCTGCACCCAAGAAGGAGGCCTAAGCCGTGACTGAGATTCGTACCTGGGAAGGCCCCAGTGCGCCGGAGCGACTGAAGATTTTGCACGAGACCAAGTCCATTGCGATTGTGGGTATGTCTGACAAGATTTCGCGGTCTTCGTATTTTGTGGCGACGTATTTGCAGTCGTCGAGCCCTTACACCCTGTATTTTGTGAACCCGATTTTGGCGGCTAAGGGTAAGGAGGTGTTGGGGCAGAAGGTGTATGCGTCGCTGGCTGACCTGCCTGAGGCCCCTGACCTGGTTGAGATTTTCCGCCGCAACGAGGACCTGCCCGGTGTGGTTCAGGAGGCCATCGAGGTGGGCGCGAAGACGGTGTGGATGCAGTTGGGCTCCTGGAATGAGGAGGCCGCGCGTCTGGGTGAGGACGCCGGGCTGAACGTGGTGATGGACCGGTGCGTAAAGATTGAGCACGCCCGCTTCCACGGTGGCCTGCACCTGGCCGGGTTCGTGACCGGCGTGATCTCCTCCAAGCGGCAGGTACTGGCCTAGGCGCTTATTCATTAGGGGTTCCGCAGGCTCGCACCTTCGCAAGCTCAGGTGATTCCGTTCGCTCTTGAGTGCTGACGCACCCGCTTCACTTCATCTGCCGGCCCTCTTGCTGGTTCGCTTCGCTCACGAGACGATTCACGCCAGCCGCCGAGCCAGCAGCTTCGCTGCGAGCCTGTTTCACCCCCTATGTACCATCTAAATCAGAAATGACCACCTAGCAGGTGGTCATTTCTGGTTTAACTGGTCTGTTGATATGGCACCATGTAGGTGGTTAAGTAACATATTGTTGATTATCTCCAGTGCGTCAAAACGCTTGAGCCCTGTATTTTGATACTCTTTATTTCTGACGCAGTGTTTTGACGCAAGTATCAGGGCGTTTGAGTCTTATTCCTTGAATGTCGGTTAGTGCGTCAAAAACGAACGTAATAGGAGCATGAATGAAAGTAGAAATATCTATCAAGCGCTCAGGTGAGAAAACGAAAAGGTCTAATCGTATTTCTGAGGTTAATCAGTTACTGGAGTACCGTGGTCTTCCAGGAGTGGGGGCATCTCTTGAAGAACAAGCACTCGTAGATTCAGCCTATACACAAACGGGAGCAGGGGCTGTGTTCCAAAGAGCTTCCATCATTATTGCGATTGCTCTTGTGTATACTACTGATGTTTTTGCTGAAATCTATGCTAAGCAGGCTGATCCAACCACTTACCCTAAGCTGTTCATGGTAGCTCTTGTTATAGTCCTGTTTCTATTTGGCGTGAGGAGGCTCTTCAAACGACAAATACCTAGGATGCAGGCTGCCAAGGCGGTTGAACTAATCATTATGTACCGTGCCAACTCTCCTGTCAGGCCTGAGATATGAAGATTGGATACATTAGAGTCTCAACCCGCGAACAAGCAGAGTCCATCAATAACCAGCGCCAGCAACTCGGACAGCATGGATGCGAAAAAATCTTTACTGATACTGCTTCTGGGATGCTTGCTAACCGCCCTGGTCTTAAAGCGGCGCTGGAGTACGCGAGAGAAAAAGATTCAATCGTAGTAACCCGTCTAGATAGGCTTGGACGCTCCACTGTCGACATTCTCCGCACTGTCCAAGACCTTGATAGCAGGGGTATATCCATAGAAGCCTTAGATACACAATTAGATACGCGCACCCCTGCCGGGAGGCTAGTTCTTAGCGTGCTAGCCTCGATGGCTGAATTTGAGCGCAACCTAATTGTGGAGCGCACCCGTGAGGGTCTAGCTCATGCCAGGGCACAGGGGCGGGTTGGAGGCCGCCGCCCTAAGCTGGATAAGACACAACAGCAGGCGGTTCTAGCAGCTATCGAATCCGGTCTCAGTGAATCCCAGGTGGCTCAATCTTTTGGGGTGTCGCGCTCAACTATTACCCGTATCAAACGAGCTAATAGAAACTAAACACCTAGTCAAAGCAAGGTAAAAATAAACATATATACATACAGCCGTATAACCATACCTATGGTTGTACGGCTGTATGTGCATACGGTCTTATGTGCTATTGCTGATTAGGAATCACGGTCAGGATATTTATTGATAGTGACAAGCAGCTCCGTAGAGAGCAGGTTAGGGAAGTAGTAGCCAATCCAATGGGCCACAGTCTGAGGTAGATAGCCGGTGTAGTACCCCGCAATAGCATCGGGTTCTAGGGGTGTTTCCTTGAGCATGCGGTCTACCTGGATTCTGTAGGTTCCTAGCGCTTTTGCTATATTCTCGGCGCTCATGAAATAGGTATGCTGCGGGTTATCGTCCCAGGGGGTTACCCATGCTGCGGGCAAGCTCTCTGTAATAGGGCGTTTGTCGTTGCGCTTTTGAAGCAGTAACAGCGTATTTTATGGCCGATTCAAAATTGCCGATTTCAGTGTGCAGATGCACCGTGTAACATCACGATTAGCGAAGGGTTCTCCGAATAAAATTTAGGTATGAAAAAAGTAAACACGCTTACTGTATGCGCCCTACTTCTGGTAGTTTTCACCGGTTGCAGCGGGGATCAAGAAACCACCACCGCTGTCCAGCCCAGCGAAACTGTAACCAGTGCTTCTGCTCCAGCCACTCCAGCCGATAAGGCTATCGGGGAACCAATCACCTGGTACAACGACAAAGGCGACCTAGCTAGTATGACCCTAACCTCAGCTGAATTCGTCACGGAGTGCCCCACGACATGGTCGGAAGAACCAGTAGCAGGTAACTATCTGTTAAAAATTGAGTACGCTCTCGAAGCGCTCGACAATGACGCTTTTAGAGAGTCATTCCCGGATGGGCTAGATGTACCTTTTAGCTCTTTTGAGTGGAAAGACTCAGAGGGTTTCACTCAGCCAAATGTATGGGGTAGCAATGCCAGCCAATTCTGTGACGACCCAGTAGGGCGACCTGCAGAGCACCTAACAGCAGGCGAAGCAACCCGTGGATCTATAGTTCTGGAAGTAAACTCTCAGAGCGGCGTACTTGCCTATGGAGATGGCTCTATAGGGTGGGTTATTCCATAGAATTTCCAGTCTTCTGGGAACGTAGCATAACCGGGGTGCTCCTCCATTAGCACCTTCAATACTTGGGTATAAGGCTTGTTCAGGTTGGGTTTTCCAACTGGGGTTGTTGATGCACTTGGCGAATATCTTGGTAGCGTAGCAGCGTGAAGGTAAAGATAATTTTTTTTTACCGTTGCCCATTCTTAGCCTAGAGCGTGAAGTTCAGTAGCGCTAAAAACCTAGTGTTTATACCGGATACTTAGGGTAGCACATCTAGCGTGAGCCGAACCTACCTAGCGGATACCGAGTTTATGGTTAGCTTCACGGCTGAAGAGCATACTGATAGCCACCCTTGAATGCGACTCCTTTTCCCGAACGGGTGTTGTTTTAACGCCCGCTCGGGAAAAGGAGTCACATTCGGCGTAACTGCCCTCCGCCGTCCGCTTGCCCCAGCCGTCCGGTTAAACCCACCCCACCCCCGTCCGCCCCGGCGTACACTAAACCCATGAAACTTATTGAGCCTCGCCCCGTGCCCCTGGGCGGGCTGCGCGCCATGACGGTGCGCCGCCTACTGCCCTCCCGCGACCGCCGCATGGTGGGCGCCTGGTGCTTCATCGACCACTATGGCCCCGACGACGTCGCCGTCACCGGCGGCATGCGCGTCGCCCCGCACCCCCACACCGGCCTGCAAACCGCCAGCTGGATCTTCACCGGCACCATCGAACACCGCGACTCCCTCGGCACCGTCGCCGACGTCCGCCCCGGTGAGCTCAACCTCATGACCGCCGGCTACGGCATCAACCACTCCGAATACTCCACGCCAGACACCACCGTGCTGCACGGCATCCAACTCTGGATTGCCCTGCCCCACCAAGACATGAACACCGCCCCCGCCTTCGAAAACTTCGTGCCCGAGGCCCTCACCTTCGGCGGGCAGGGGAGTGGGCAGGACGCGTCCGCCCCGGCTCCGGTGCAGGCCCGCGTCTTCCTGGGGGAGTTGGGTGTGGCCGTCGACGGGCAGACCCTCACCGGCTCATCGCCCGTCACCACCTTCTCGCCCCTGCTCGGCGCTGAAATCCTGGTGGGTGCCCCCGGCTCTGACCCCGAGGCAGACAAGAACCCGGCAGACGACGCCCCGCGCCGCACCATCACCCTGACCCTCAACCCCGAGTACGAGCACGGCTTCGTGGTCGACACCGGCGCCCTCCTTATTAAGGGCCAGCAGGTAGCTGCCGACAAAATGCTCTTTATCGAACCCGGCACCACCGAACTCACCATCGAGGCCATCGGCGACACCCGCCTGATCCTGCTCGGCGGAGCCCCCTTCGGCGAAAAAATCGCTATCTGGTGGAACTTCATCGGCCGCTCCCACGAAGACATCGTCGAAGCCCGTGCCGCCTGGAACGCCCAGGCTGAGAGCTTCGAGGCCGTCACCGCCCCGGCAGGTGCGTCGGGCACCGAGATAGTCACCGGCGGGGCGCTTGCAGCCGGTCAGGACGCCGGCCCCGGCCACCCCCGCTTTGGTGGGGTAGTGCTGCTGCCCGGGGAATATGAAGAGAAGCCCCGCACGTCGGTGATTCCTGCTCCTGAGCTGCCCAACGCGCGCTTGAAGCTGCGCGGCGACTAAGAGCCCCGGCGCAGGGGAGCGGACGGGCGCGAGTCTGCCCCTTAAACTAGCGGGCCGGGTCACAGTTTCGTCATGAAACCGTGACCCGGCGGCTAACGTGTCGCATATTATTTCGACGGGTTGCACCCGCGTACCCTACCGGCCAGTAACTCGCGATGACCAGTCTTAACAGGTGATTCCCAGCGTTTTATGTGTCCCCATGAAGACGTGACATAGGGCAGAAAAATCAACTTTTTATAACGATTTGGTATACATCGTTACCAAATCGTTATAGGCTGTTCAAAGTCCAATCAGCTTCCGAGGGAAGCATGGGAGCCCAAAACCCCACGTACGGGCCACCCAGCAGTAGCAGCAACCCGGCTGCGAAATCTCAAGAAGAGACGAAAGGTACAACATTGCGTCGTTCACTCTCAGTAGGTGCGGTAGGCGTCATCCTGTCCGGTGCTGTTCTCGCAGCAGCAAACGCAGCCGTCAATGAAGCCCCGCAGACCACCGTAGACAACGGTGCAGCTGTTTCAGCCCCCCTGCTCAAGGCATTCGCCGTTGCAGGTGAAGGCAAGATCGTAAGCTGGGGCGTTCCCGCTTACATCGTAGCCCCCGAAAAGCCCGTCGAGGCAACCCCTGTTATTGAAGAAGCTCCCGTTGAGGAAGCCCCCGTCGTTGAAGAAGCTCCCGTAGAGGAAGCTCCGGTTGTCGAAGAGGCACCCGTCGAAGCTCCTGTAGAGGAAGCCCCCGTCGTTGAAGAAGCTCCCGTTGAGGAAGCCACTGTTGCTGTTCAGTCCGAAACCGTTCAGGTTGTAGAGGCTGCTCCCGCTCCTGTTGAGACTGTAGCTCCTGTTGCAGCTCAGGCTCCTGCTCCCGCAGCAGCCCCCACTCTTTCCACCGCCACCAACCAGGCTAAGCGCGACGCTGTTGTAGCTGCCGCCCTGGCCGCTGCAGCTGTCAATGCTCAGACTGACTGCACCATGCTGGCAACCAACTCCCTGCGCGCCGCTGGCATCAACTTCCACGGTTGGCCCATGGACTACATGTCACTCGGCAGCGTAACCTCCAACCCCCAGCCTGGCGACCTGGTTCTCTACCAGTCCAACGGCTTCGGTCAGCAGCACATCGCTGTTTACATTGGCAACGGCCAGGCTGTGCACGGTGGCTGGAACGGCATGGGCACTTCCATCTTCTCGGTGAACCTGCCCACCGCGTCCGCACCGATCTTCGTAACCCCCGCTGGCTACAACAGCTAAGCAGGTAGCCTCAGGCGTCTTTTCTCGAGAAAGGCCCCGCTCCCTCACCAGGGAGCGGGGCCTTTTTGCTACCCAGCTGGCCTGAAAAGACGTTGCTGCGCGACTCGGTTGTGCCCTTTGTTATACCCTCGGTGTTTGCCCAAGAGGGGCGTCATAAACGCGTAACATTAATTCCCTGCCTTGCAGATAACCGGTATAGGCTCTATAAATACGCTTTTTTCTTGATACCGAAAGGAATCACCGTGGCAGGCTTTACCACCCGCGCAATCCACGCCGTGCATTCTAACGAAGAGCAGGCCGTCGTACCCCCGATTTATACAGCCTCTACCTTCGGTCAGCCCACCGACGGCACCGAAGGCCCCTTCGAATACCAGCGCGGCGGTAACCCCACCCGCTCCAAGGCAGAAACCACCCTCGCCGCTATCGAGGGCGCCGAGCACGCCTTCCTCTACGCTTCCGGCATGAGCGCCACCGCCGCAGCCATGGGAATCCTGGAACACGGCCAGACCCTCATCATGGGTATGCCCGTCTACGGCGGCAACTACCGCTTCGCCACCATCGAACTCCCCAAGCGCGGCGTCACCAACGAGCTGGTCTACGACCTCTCCACCCTCTCCGACTCCCACTTTGAGGGCAAGAACGTGGGCATGGTCTTTATCGAGACCCCCTCCAACCCCACCCTGCGCGTCACCGACATCAAGAAGGTCGCCGAGCTGGCCCACCGCCACGGTGCCCTGCTGGTCGTCGACAACACCGTCATGACCCCCTACCTGCAGAAGCCCCTCGACCTGGGCGCAGATATCGTCGTGCAGTCAGCCACCAAGTACCTGGCCGGCCACGGCGACCTGCTCGCGGGCGTCGCCACCACCAACAACGCAGAATTGGCCGACAAGCTCTTCAAGGCCCAGCTGATTTCTGGTGGCGTGCTCTCACCCATCGACTCCTACCGTCTGCTGCAGAACGTCAAGACCCTAGCCCTGCGCATGGAGCGCCAGCAGGCCAACGCCGACGTCCTCATCGAGGCCGTCGCCGCCCACCCCGCCGTCGACACCGTCTACTTCCCCGGCTCCTACAGCGCCGAAGAAGCTAAGATTCAGGCCGAACAGGCCACCGGCAAGGGCGCCCTCTTCTCCTTCACCATCAAAGAAGGCTACGACATCAAGGCCTTCCTCGATGCCCTGCAGGTCTTTACCTTCGCCGTCTCCCTCGGCGGCATCGAATCCCTGGTCTGCCTGCCCACCACCATGACCCAGGGCGCCTACTCCCAAGAAGACCGCGACAACGCCGGCCTCACCACCCGACTGGTGCGCGTAGCCGTCGGCATTGAAGACGTCGACGACCTGCGTGCCGATATCATCGGCGCCCTCGACGCCGCCTAAGCCTTCCCCACAACAAACACAATCACCGAAAGGTACACCCATGCAGAACATCACCCGCCGTACCGCGCTCTCCGCCGCTGGCGCGTCCGCCCTCGCCCTCGCCCTGGCCGCCTGCGGCTCCTCATCCTCCAGCACCTCCGACTCCTCCGCAGCTGCCGACAAGCTGCAGGCTATCAAGGACGCCGGCAAGATCCGCATCGGCTTCGAAGGCACCTTCGCCCCCTGGAATTACCACAACGAAGCCGGCGAACTCGTCGGCATGGAAAAGGAAATCGGCGACCTCATCGCCGCCGACCTGGGTGTCACCGCCGAATACACCGAAACCCCCTGGGACTCCCTGATCGCCGGTGTCGACGCCGACCGCTACGACATCGTCATCAACTACGTCTCACCCACCGAAGAACGCAAGCAGAAGTACGACTTCTCCAACCCCTACGTCGCCTCAGAAGGCAAGGTCGCCGTCCTGCAGGACTCAGAGCTGCAGACCATCGCCGACCTCAACGGCGCCACCGCAGCCTCATCAGAGACCTCTAACTTCCGCACCCTACTCGAAGAAGCAGGCGCCCAGATGACCATCGTTACCGGCTTCGACGAAGCCATCGAACAGGTACTCACCGGCCGCGTAGACGCCTGCGGTAACGACGCCGTCACCTTCGCCTACTACCAGGAGCAGCACCCCGACGCCCCCATCCGTCTGCTCGACGGCGTACTCGGCGACGCCTCCGAATCAGCAATCCTGATGCCCAAGGGCGCAACCACCCTGCAGACCGCCATCAACGACTCCATCGCCAAGCACCTGGAGAACGGCGACTTCAAGGCCATCTACGAAAAGTACGTTGGCATCGACCTCAGCCCCAAGGCCTAACCCGGCCCCGGCAAGCCGCGCCCCGGCGTCCGAACCGAAAGTAACCCGTAGAACACTATGGACCGCTACCTAGAACTCTGGGCACAATCCCTGCCCTCCCTGCTGCTGGCCACCGTGCAGGTGACCATCCCGCTGACCCTCATCTCCTTCGTCCTCGCGCTGGTACTGGGTCTGCTGGCCACCGCCGCCCGCAACCTCAGCCGCTACAACCCGCTCAACTGGCTAGCCACAGCCTTCGTGTGGTTCTTCCGTGGCACCCCGCTTCTAGTGCAGCTCTTCCTGGTGTTCTACGGGCTACCCCGCGTCGGCATCACCCTCGACACCTGGCCCGCCGCCATCATCGCGCTGAGCCTCAACACCGGCGCCTACGTGGCCGAAACCTTCCGCTCAGCCTACGCCTCAATACCGCGCGGCCAGTTCGAAGCCGCCCGCACCCTCAACTTCACCAAGATGCAGACCCTGCGCCACGTCGTGATTCCGCAGGCCACCCGTATCGCCCTACCCCCGCTGGGTAACGACCTGATCGACCTGGTCAAGGGCACCTCCCTGGTATCGGTCATCTCTATGGTCGATCTCTTCCAGTCCGGCAAGCAGGTCGCCGCCCGCACCTTCGAACCGCTGGCCATGTACCTTGAAGTAGCCGCCATCTACCTGGTCATCTTCACCCTTCTCTCCATCGCCCAGCGCGCCCTAGAGAAGCGCACCAGCCGTTACATAAGGACAGTCAATGCTTAGCCTGAAGAACCTCACCAAAAGCTTCGGCGAGAACACCATTCTGCGCGACATCTCCCTCGACCTCGAAAACGGCGAAACCACGGTTATTCTCGGGCCCTCCGGTTCGGGTAAATCCACCCTGCTGCGCTGCCTGAACCTGCTCGAAACCCCCGAGTCAGGCGTCCTGACCATCGAGGGCGACTCGGTGGACTTCGCCGCCGGCCTGAGCGACGAGCAGGTGCGCACCATCCGCAAGCACTCGGCCATGGTCTTCCAGAACTTCAACCTCTTCCCCCACTACACCGCCGAGCAGAACGTGGCGCTGGCCCCGGTGCTCAACGGCAAGATGGGTAAGGACGCCGCCGCCCAGCTCGCGCGCGACCTGCTGGAGAAGGTGGGGTTGGGGCATAAGGCAGACTCCTACCCCGATAACCTTTCGGGTGGCCAGCAGCAGCGCGTCGCTATTGCTCGCGCCCTGGCTGTTGCCCCCGACTACCTGCTCTTTGATGAGCCCACCTCTGCTCTTGACCCCGAGCTTGAAGCCGAGGTTATTCGTGTGCTCATCGATCTGGCCCGCGAAAAGCGTTCCCTGGTGGTTGTTACCCACAATATGGCCTTCGCCCGCCGGGTTGCCGACCGCATCATCTTTTTGGACGGCGGGAAGGTGCTCTATAACGGTGCGCCTGAGGCTTTCTTCGAATCGTCCCATGAGCGTATCGCCCGGTTCTTGCAAATCTTCGAGATGACGGACTACCGCATCTAGCGGTAACTGTGGAAGCTTCTTCGTGCGGATAGACTGGTTTCATTCATCTGGGGAAACTGTGCTTTTATTTTTCTGAGGGCAAGACAAAGAATCAGCATGAACGTAGGGCTATTATTGCCTTATACGATAGGAGAACCAGTGATTAAATCCCTTAATAACGACCCCATCCATGCACTGCTAAGCCCTGAGAATAATGTTGTTTTTTCTATTCCAAAGTATCAGCGTGAGTACAGCTGGGGTGTTGCCCAGTGGGAGGATTTAGTCAATGACCTCCTAGAAGCTGGGCCTAACGGTCAGCACTTCATGGGAACAATTATCTGCGTCAACGCCACGGTAAATACGACAGCTGAGTCAGTACTTGAGGTTATCGATGGTCAGCAGCGTCTTACTACGATTTCATTGCTCTTGTCGGCTCTTTACGCAGTAATTAAAGAGTCTCAGCAAGCTGATGAAATTGGCGATTTTGATGAGGACGAACTTAACGCGGATATAGTCAACCTCAAGAAAATGTTGGTTTTGAAAAGCAACCAGCAACCACGTCTTCGCCCGCAGGCTCAGAATTTTAACGCCTTGGACTACGGCCAGGTGCTTAAGAAAGCTGGTCTGCTCAAAGATGCAGAAGACTCTCCCTACGCGTGGGTTCGGCGCGTAATTAAAGGGTTCAATTACTTCTACGACCGCATTAAAACCCAAGCTGAAGAAAATAAAGAGATTCCTCTGAAGACTGCTTTCGATATGCTCGAAAGCCTCAAAAAGGCAACCGTCGTAAAAATTGAGGTTGAAACTCAGGCGGATGCTTTTGTCCTGTTCGAATCATTGAACAACAGAGGGATGCCGCTGACACCAATTGACCTTATCAAAAATACCCTCCTAGGTAAGGCTGATCGGGCAGGTAGCGAAGTCAGCCTTGATGAAACCTATGAGCGATGGAAGCAATGGGTAGGTATTTTAGGAGACGAATACAGCACTCAAGAGCGGTTTTTCAGGTATTACTACAATGCCATGAAGGATGTAAAAGAGTTTTCTGTATCCGGTGCAACGGTTGCTACACGAAGCAACATTATCAAGATATATGAGACTCTCATTGCTACTGACTTACAAAAGACTATCCGTGATATTAGCGAGGGCGTGAAAGCCTTTGGCTTGCTCATAGGGTCAATCAAAGATGAGAACTATAGCGATGAGCTATTGGATGCGTTCAAACGCTTGGCTCGGGCACAGGGGGCACCTGCTCATATCCTACTCATGTATTTACTGATGGAACAGCAGAAACTGTCGCTATCTGATGCTGATATACGGGATATCGCTGACCTTCTAACTTCATTTTTTGTACGCAGAAATATCACTGGCTATCCCGCAACTTATGCTCTTCCTAAGATTTTTATGGATTTGATTACTCAAGTTCGTTCAGCTGAGAGCCCTGATTTAATCAAGGAACTTATCGTAAAACGGCTCCTTGCGACTTCTGCATCAGATGACGCTTTTAGGGAGATTCTCTCAGGCCCTGTTTACGAGACTAATTCTGACGCGATTCGCTTTGTTTTAGTGTCTCTTGAAGAGGAGTACATGACAAAGGAGACCCATCAAGACCTCTGGAAACGTGACGCTAGTCAGAGCAAACCGACATACGTTTGGTCAATTGAGCATATTCTTCCCCAAAGCGATAAGCTCAAGCCTGGTTGGGTTGAGATGCTGGGCGGGGATGAGACTATTGCTCGTGAAATTCAAGAGAAAGAGAAACATCGTCTGGGAAACCTAACCATTACGGGTTATAACAGCAACCTCAGCAACAGGGAGTTCCTGGCCAAACGGGATCATCGGGACGGAGAGGGACGTTTTATCGGGTACAAGAATAAGCTCAGCCTGAACCGGGATTTGGCCAATGCTGAAACCTGGAACCAGGATGCTATTGAGAAACGTACTCAGGAACTAATCGAGCAAACTCTTAGGCGTTTTCCCCTGGCTTATCGTTAGTCAATACAGAAAAGTAACGAGCGAACATCTTTTTGGACGGCGGGAAGGTGCTCTATAACGGTGCGCCTGAGGCCTTCTTTGAGTCGACCAATGAGCGTATCGCCCGATTCCTGCAAATCTTTGAGATGACGGACTACCGCATCTAGCGGTTCCCACCTCACCGAGATGCGGGGTTTCCTTCCAGGCGCGATAGTTCCCCGCGCATTTCGAAGGAAACCCCGCATCTGCCTATAATCCTTCTTTTGGGCGTCCACAATCCGCATTTCCTGGGTGATGGGGTTGCCCGGCTGCCAGGCCTGGGCCGCAACTAGGTGTGGCTGACGCTTGGCCAGGAGCCTGGGGCGGGGCACCCGCAGACGGATATCGACCGGTTCCGGTAGCTGCCAGCGCCGCCAGCGCGACAGCAGGCCCAGCACCAGGCAGGTCACCACCGAACAGCCCATGGCAAGCACGGTCTGCCCGGTTGTTACAACAATGAGAGCGACCTCAGCGGCACCCGCGCAAGCAACGGTGGCGTAGAGGGGGCTACCGCCCAAAATGGCGGGAACCCGGTTGACCATGACATCACGAATCACACCGCCGCCCACCGCTGTAATCACGCCCAGGGCAATAGCGGGGAGCCAGTGCAGACCCAGGGCGAGGGCCTTGATGGTTCCGGTGGCGGTCCAGCAGCCCATGCCCAAAAAATCCGCCACGAGCAGGGTGCGGTCAGCCCAGCGGGACCCAAAATCCATCAGGTAGGCCAGGGCCGCAGACCCCAGCGCAGCCACCCAGTAGTAGCTATCGGTCAGGGCGACGGGAAAACCGGTATCGAGCAGAACATCACGAATAATGCCCCCGCCCATCGCCGTAATGACCGAGAAAATAATGAACCCCACAATATCGAAACGGTGGGCGCGGGCAACCGCCCCACCCAACAGACCGTTGGTGACAATAGCGGCAACATCAATCACACGGAACCAGGTCTCTGGTTCAAAATCAAAAGGGGGCATTTACTCGGTCCACTCGCCACCCGGCACCAGGGGGTAGCGCTCGCGCAGCTGCGCCTGCTTGCTCACCGGCGGAATGTAGACCCAGGCGGTAACCGGCTCACCGGCGTCCGTCACCACCTCGGCCAGCACCCGGTTGTAGAGGTTGTCATCGTGCACAGGACGCGCGGGATCGGTTCCCTCAAGCTCATCGAGGGATGCAGCAACGGCCTCCCAGTTGGCGGGGTCTACAAAAACCAGGGTGCCACGCACCAGCGGGGCGCCCTGCCCGGCGGCATCGCTGCCGACCGGTGCGGACGCCGGGAGCAGGTAGGGGTAGGAGCCGTTGGTGACCAGCTCGTAGCCGCTGATGCTGGCACCGGTGTGGTTGGAGTCAGCCCCGCGGAACCAGTGATTATTGCTCATGCCGGGGCGCAGGGTGCCGTAAACAAAAACGGGGTGGTGGGCTGTCATGCCTCTATCGTACCCATGAGGTGTGCTCAGAAAGTTAGGTGGCGCAGACTCACGCTCGCTGCCGACCCTCTCGCCTGGTTCGCTAGCTGGCTCGCAGGCTCGCCAGATTCGCACCGAGATTTATTTTCCTCGCGCGCTCGGAATCTCGGTGCTCATCACTGGCGATTCACGCCCCGCCTAGCGGCGGATTCCGTTCGCTCTTGCGTGCTGGCGCACCCGCTCACTTCATCCGAGCCAGCAGCTTCGCTGTGAGCCTGCTTCACCTATTCGCTTACTTGAGCACCGTCGGCACGAACCGGCAGTAGCCATCGGTAATTGCCCCGTCTGATTCGCGCACGCCGAAGCCCACGGAGCGTCCGCCCACCACCCAGGCCCCGATGATGGGGTAGTTGGGTTCGCCGGCGTCCCCGGTGAAGTTGGGCGGCTGCACGTACTGCTGGTAGATGTACTCGTGGTCGGCGGCGGTTTCGGTCATGTATCCGTCGGTGTGGGCAACCTGCACCCCGTGGGTCGGGGCGTTCACCACGATACCGTCGCCCTCCCGCCCAAAGATGGGTTTCTTGACCCAGTTGGTGAAGCCGTGGTTGGGCGACAAGGACGCCGGCAGCAGCAGTGGGTGCCCCGGGTAGAGTTCCCAGAGGGCAACCATCAGCACCTTGTTGGAGAGGAACATTTTCCAGGCCGGTTCAAACCAGTTCTCCATGGCAGCGTAGCCGCCGTTGAAGAGGACCTGCCCGTAGGTGTCCTCAACCATGTCTTCCCAGGGGTAGAGCTTGAAGAGGTTGTGCACCTGCCGGTCGTGGTGATCGAGCCAGATGCGGCGGTCGGCGTCCCAGTAGAGGTCGTCGATGCGCATGATGTGGGTTTCCCAGCCCGCCATGTGCGCGGCGTGGGCTACGACCTTGAGGTTTTCAATGTCCTCGCCGAGCTCGTCGATGTCTTCGTTCACGCAGGCCAGGTGCAGAACCGGGTGCTTGACCCGCTGACGGATCTGCGCCCAGCGGGCGACAAAGGCGTTACCCAGGTCGTTCCACTCTTTGAATCCGCGCAAATCCAGGCGCTGGTCGTTGAACCAGGTGGACTGGCTGACCGCTGCCTCTACCAGGCCGGTGGGGGTATCTGCGTTGTATTCCAGAATCTTGAGCGCGTGAGTCTCGGGGTTGTAGACAAAATCAAAGCGGCCGTAGAAGTCGTATTCGTGCCAGCGCCAGGAATCAATCGCCAGCTTCAGTGCAGCGTCGCTTAGCCCCAGCTTGTACTTGAGAGGGCCGGCAATGATGTGGTCGATGGCAGCAACGCACATGCGGTGGGCCTCTTCGACCTGCTCCTGCAGCCAGAGGGCCTCAGCCACGGTGAACTCGTAGGCAGCAAACTCGTTCCAGTAGTGGTCGGTGTCGTCGGGGCCTTCGAGCGAATAGACCAGCCCTTCAGCGGCGATAGTCTGCTCCCAGTTATGGCGGCCCAGGGGGAAAGACAGTCGTCTCATTGGCCTTAGCCTCCCTTGGTTCCGCCGCCGGTCTTCGACCCGCCGCCAAAGCCGCCGCGACTCTTCTTGGTGGTGGTGTCTTTGTTAGCGTCCCGGTTGAAACCGCCGTAGGAGTCCCCGCTCTGGCTCGACTTCACCTGCGAGTTCTCCACGGTATAAGAGCTCTTTGACTCGCGGAAAGACTCGGCAAACCCGCCGCCCTGCGAAGGCAGGTTACGGAAGATCGTGCCATCGGACGGGCGGCTCTCCGAACCGCCTGCCACCTTCTCACCCACCTTGGGCAGGGTTGATGATGAAGAATAGGGAACCCAGTAGGAGCGCCCGGTACCGCCACCGCTGGAACCTGAGCCGCTGCCGTCCTCACACTCGGAGTTCTCAAGGCGCTGGCCGGTGCCGGGGTCGTAGCAAATCTCGGCATACTCCTTGGAACTGCCGCTGATCTGCGAACTGGTGGAGGAACGTCCGCCCTGCTTCTGCGACGACGCGGACGAGCCGCCCAGCAGGGGCGCAACACGAGTCGGGGCGGCGTGGTTGGTGGCGCCAATACCGATAATGGCTGCCCCGCCCGCAAGCAGGGCAAGCACGGTCTTGGTCGCGCGTGAGAACCTTGGCATGGAATCTCCCGATGGTAGGTGAGTGTGTTCCCTCCTTATTTTAGGGCGGGTAGGCGCTCACCTACACAAAGGGGCGCCCGCAAGGCGGGCAGACGGACGCGGACGCGCGGGGCGGTTCGGGTGCCTTTAGCGGGTTGCCAACACCTGGGCGATAGCTTCGAGAGCTTCCTCGTTCTGCAGGGATGAGGTATCGCCCAGTGACCGGCCCTGGTAGAGCTCCCCAAGCAGGCGGCGGGTAATCTTGCCCGACCGGGTCTTAGGAATATCAGCCACCGCAATGACGTCCTTGGGCTTGGCAATCGGCCCAATCTCGTGGCGGATATGCTTGGTCAGAGCAGCCTTCAACTCTTCGGCGCTCAGGGCACGGCCGGCCTCAGACAGGGTCACATAGGCAACCGCCTGGTGGCCGGTCAGCTCGTCCTCCACCGGGCAGACCCCGGCCTCTACCACAGCCTCATGTGTGACCAGGGCAGACTCAATCTCAATGGTCGACAGGCGGTGGCCCGAAATGTTAATAACATCGTCGATACGGCCCAGAATATAGACATCGCCCTCGTCATCGACCTTGGCGCCGTCACCGGCCAGGAACCAGCCGCGCTCGCCGTAGTGGCGCCAGTAGGAATCAAGGTAACGCTGGGGGTTGCCCCAGACCGTGCGGGCCATGGACGGGCCAATCTTATCGACTACAATGAAGCCCTGCAGGCCGGGCTCAACGTCGGTCCCGTGCTCGTCGACCACGCGGGTTGAGACACCCGGAACCGCCCGTGTCGCACAGCCGGGTTTGGACGCGGTGTGGGGGGCGTCGTCCGCGAAGGTGCCAGCGGGCGCGAACTGGGGGTCGTGCGGACGCGGCGAGCAGACGGTCGAGCCCGTCTCGGACTGCCACCAGGTGTCGATGAAGGACGCGGTGCCCCCGCCCACGTGCGTCCGTAGCCACCGCCAGGCCTCGGGGTTGATGGACTCGCCCACCGACCCCAGCAGGCGTACCGATGAGAGGTTGTACTTACCGGCGGGCGGGCCGTCGGGGAAGGCACCCATGAGGGAACGAATCAGAGTGGGGGCGGTGTAGTAGTTGGTTACCCCGTAGCGTTCAAGCACCTCAAAATGGCGCTCGAAGGTGGGGGTGTTGGGGGTGCCCTCGTAGATCACTTCGGTGACGCCGTTGAGCAGCGGCCCGTAGATTTCGTAGGTGTGGGCGGTGACCCAGGCCAGGTCGGCGGTGCACCAGTGAACGGTGTTCTCGACCTTGGCGGGGTTGTTGACGGTTGATAGCTCGTCCACGCGGTGCTGACCACTCTCGTCCTCAATCTCGGGGAGCAGGTCAAAGAGCAGGGCGTGGGTGTAGGCCACTTGGGTTAGGTAGCCCGCGGACGTGTGCACCAAGCCCTTGGGCTTACCGGTGGTGCCGGAGGTGTAGATGATAAAGAGCGGGGTTTCAGCGTCAAAGAGCTGGTAATCGTGGGTGTCGGGTAGGTTATCGACCAGGTCGTGGTACCAGACGTCGCGGCCCTCGGTCCAGGGCACAGCGGCGTGGGCTTCGGGGGTGCCAGCGGTGCGGTCAACCACAATAACGTGCTCGATATTGTTTTCACCCGAGCAGGCTTCGTCGGCGGTGGCCTTGACCGGAACCACGGTACCGCGGCGGTTCTGCCCGTCGGTGGTAATGAGCACCTTAGCGCCGGTATCTTCCACACGGAACTTCAGGGCCTCAGCCGAGAAACCGCCGAAAACCAGGGAGTGAATAGCGCCAATACGGGCGCAGGCAAGCGTGAAGATGATGGTTTCGGGAATCACCGGCAGGTAAATCACCACACGGTCACCCTTGCCGACGCCCAGCTTCTCCAGGCCGTGGGCTGCCTTAGCGATCCGACGCTGCAGCTCGGCATAGGTAATGGCCTCGCGGTCACCGGGTTCACCCTCGAAGTAGAGGGCCACCTTATCTCCCTTACCCGCTTCGACGTGGCGGTCTACGCAGTTGTAGGCAACGTTGAGCTTGCCGCCCTCGAACCACTTAATCTCAGGCACGGTGAACTGCTCGATACCCTCATCATCGAGGCCCAGGCTCTGCGGCTTGGCGAAGGTGTGAGGGTTGGCTTCGTCAAACATCTCTCCCCAGGTCAGGCGGGCTTTAGCCTGGCCGGCCCAGAACTGTACGCGAGCCTCGTCTGAGATGAGCGCCGGGTTGGGCGTGAGATTGAAGGGGTCGGTGTAGACAAAATTGGCAGGTGCGCCCAAGGGTATCTCCCATCGGTAGCTGGCTGTAGCACCGTCGCCGGAACTCGAAGCTGTAACCCTTCTATGAACAGTCGAATGGGGCGGTTCTGTGCCTTGCCCCAGTCAAGTGCCTTTTGCCTCTTGACATAGGCGGCTGATGTATACGGGTTCTTGTTCTTGGCGTGGTTGCTGCGATCGTCGTGGAGCCAGGTCTCTCGTATCGCTCGTGATGGATGTATCTTTTTTAGGGTAGGGTGACGGTCTTGCTCGTGCCAAGCTGTGACGTCTCGTAACGTTTATGACCTACTGTGACATCACGTCTGCACCTTTCGCCCATCGAGATGCGCGGTTTCCTTCCAGATGCGCGAGGAACCCGCGAAGTTCGAAGGAACCCGCGCAGACGACGGTGTTGCGTGGGGTGGTGGCCAGGGCGAGCATGCCGCACCAAAAGAGACTTGCGACACATAATACATACAAAGCTGCCGGGGTACTGTAGAGCCAGAGACGTGCCCACCGGTTGGTGTAGTAAGTATTTAGACTTTTAGTTTTTTTAGTTTTGCGTTTCATCTCCTTGGGAAAAGAGAGGGCACACCTTAAGCGTTCGAGGTTTGGGCGCATTTTCCAGAAGGAATAAAACACATGGCTACTGGCACTGTAAAATGGTTTAACGCTGAAAAAGGCTACGGATTCATCCAGCCCGACGACGGCTCAGCAGATCTTTTCGCTCACTTCTCAGCGATTAACTCAAACGGCTATCGCTCACTCGAAGAAGGCGACTCAGTTGCTTACGATCCCGAGCAGAGCGATCGCGGCATGCAGGCCGCGAACATCACTGTTCTCAGCTAAGCATTGCGCTAACTGATAAAAGGTTCGGCCCCTGTCCACTACGGACGGGGGCCGAACCTTTTTGTGTCCCCCAAAGACCTTACAGTCCCTGGTAGTTTAGCTGGATGGATACCTTTTGCCGAATATTTAACTGTGGATAACCTCGTAACGTGCTAGATTTAATGTTCTGAGTTGGTAGGATGAAGCGCAGTGAGCGGTTCTTAGAATTCGCTCACCACAGGAAAAACATTATTTGCTGCAGATGGAACACCTGGTCCCAGCCAGGGGAGTTTGCAGGCTAAAGAAAGGTAGCACCCCTAATGTCTATCAAGATTGATTACGCAGCCATGGAAGCCGAAGCAGCTAACCTGCAGACTGCAGCAACCGACTTCGAAGTATCGCTGTCTAACCTGCTCAACCGCATCAACCACCTGACTTCTCCCGAGGGTGGCTTCTCCACTGAGGTATCCAGTGGCGCGTTCGGCACCAACTACCAGGACTTTAACACCAAGGCTCACCAGCTCATTCCTGCCCTGCAGGCTTTCCAGCAGGATCTTAAGAGCACCATTGAGCGCTTCAAGGCTGCTGACGGCGCCTAATATTGTTATCGGGATATAAACCCATATCAGCGTCTATATAGGACGTTTGCCAAGTTGGCGGAGATAAGGACGGACTTATCTTCGCCAACTTTGTCTGTTCTTTTACTTTTCTTTGCGTTTTGAAGGCACCTCACCTATGAATAGTTTTTTGCTTGTGCCTGCCCCCTTATATAAGCGGGCTCTCGCCTACTTGGTCGACCTGCTGATTGTGGCAGCTCCTGCTGGGTATGCGCTGTGGTTTGTTATCAGCTTTTTGTTTAAGCCGTCCCTGCTAGTGGGGTGGTTAACCTGTGTAGCTGTTGCGCTCATTGTGCTTGCTTATACTTTGATTCTTGCCGCCCAGAACGCGTCTTCTGGGCAGACCGCAGGGAAACGCTTGGTAGGTATTAGAACTCTTCGAGCTGAGTCGCTTAAGCCGGGTGATTTCTCGGATGCTTACGCCCGTGGTTTTTCTTTCTTCTTCGGTTTGCTTGGCCTTGGCATTAGGCCGCTGTTGATGGCTTTTCGCTTTAAAGGGCAAGTTGAATCTGAGTCATGGCCCCATAAAGCTGGTAATACTAGGGTTCTCGACGTGCGGGTAGGCAAGGATCCTCTGAAGATAGAGAAACGGTTTTTCCCTCTCTACCCTGAAGAGTGGTCTGGCAAGATTTCAACGCCTGTGGGTCGGGTATTTCCCCCTAGGGCGGTAGGCCAGCCAGCGTTCGAGAATATTTCTTCCGGTGAATCTGACTCTGGGATTGCACGAGTGACTGTTTCAGACCATCTAGAAGTAGCGCGTAAAAGACGCCGTTCTGAGAGTTTTAAGTCAGCTGGTCAAGGGTTCTTAACTATTGGAGCAAGCTGTTTAACAATTGCAGCTATAGTGTTTGCTGCCAATGAACTGAACCCAGAGATGCCTAAACCCCAAGATGAACGAGAAGTACTAGCTGTATCTCTGACACAGAAGCTTCCTGTGGCGGGCTATAGCGGTCAAGGCTTTCCCGGTTACAAAGAAAAGCCTGATTGGAGCAAACCGGTAAGTCCTGATGCCAAAGTGTTCTCCACAGTAGCGAATGTCTTTTCTTTTGAAAGTCGCAAACTCACTATCTTTTCTGCGGCAACAGGTGAGGAAGTAGCTAACTTTCCGCTTGACCAGGCTGTTGAAGTGTCTGCTCAGACAAGTTTTGGTGGTAACCCTGGAATTTACTGGTCAATTGGTGATACTGCTTTTGGTTGGAATTCAGGTATGGGGGCAGATAAGCCTTTTAGCGCCCAAATCCCTGCTGGGGCACAGCCGTATGCGGCGGGGAATGAGCTTCTCTTTGCTGCTAAGGATGAAAAGAACAACCAGTACAAGGCCTGGCGTTTTACTTCCGAGGGATTCCACGAGATAAAGATTCCTTCAGGCTTCGTACCTGGAGCTTTCTCTAGGCAGAATATCGTGAGCTATAGCTTGGGTGGCGAAATTAAGGTAACTGATAGTCAGGGCCAAGAAATTTCTGCCTATCCGCTTGCAACACCTAAAGAGTCTTTGCCTTTTGCTGGCATCGTCTCTGTTGGGCACCAGAGAGTTGTGGCAATCTGGTCTCCATACCCCGATAGCGTTGCTCCAACGACACCGGTTACAGTGGCTTTTTACGATACCGAGTCTGGGAATCTGCTCTCATATATTGAAACAACTCAGGAGCGTATCTCCGCCTACCCAGATTTATTGTGGGGGCCTGATGGGCGTTCTGCTCTTTATGCTGGCTACCTGTTTGATGTTGAGACCGGTAGAGCGGACGCCGATCTCATTGCACAGGGTATTGAGCCGATTACTGTTATTGGTGAGGGCGCCTTGGGCAGCAGTAATTTAGGTAATGTTTATATGGAGCCTGAAGAGGTACAGTCAATTTCGGGTATCACGCCCTTGCTGGTAAACCAGGATATCGCCGTTATCAGAACGTATAACAACACGCTTGAAAAATACACCAAATAAAGCACACACACTCGTAGAGGAAAACATGACATCACAGATGCCTAAGCGGCTGATTTTTAACACTGGGACAACTACCCTGGCACTTCTCCTGGCAGCAGGGATGCCAGCATCGAATGCCGCGCCTCTACCGGAGGAATCCACGTCTACTCTTTCGCACTCAACCTCACCTGTTGACTACGCATCTGCAACACCTACATTGAGTGAGACCGGTGCCGTTACACCGACTAAGGCAGTTGAATCAATTTTCGCATCTGACCCTGCAACGCAGGATATTTCCGTTGCAAATGATTCTTCGGCAGATATTACAGATGTACCTGCGGCTATACCCACGGCAGATGACCAGCCTGCTGTTCCCTCTGAAACTACTCCTTTGCCCAGCACGAGCCCTACTGAAGCTCCTGCGGACCCTATTGACTTAAAAGTTAAGGCTGATACGGCTGATGTCAAGCCTGGCGAGATCTTCAAGGGATCAGTAGAGAATGTTCCTGAAAGCACACACATTACAGCCTCTCTAATTCCTGCCCAAGAACTTGAAGCGGACCCAGTAGAGTGCTCTGTTAGTGGGGAATCTCCTGTACAAACTTTTGAGTGTGCGGTTCCGGAGGAACAAAAGACTGGTAAGTACACCTTAGAGATTAGGCTTTTGGATGATAAGAATCAGCCTGTGCTTGTCAACGGAGCCGAGGTCATTGATACTTTACAGAGCGTAGTTGTCGCTGATGGAACAAAAGAATACAGCCCCTTGCTTGTAGTCCAGTATCCGATCACTGCGGCTGGGTATGTCATGCCTGTCGCTGGTGGAGGGTACGAGCCTAATTCTGAAGTTCTGGTGAGCGCTCTTGACGAAAACAACAACCCAATCCCTGGTATTACCTTTGCGACGTGGGCTGCAGGGAGTACACCTTCAGCGGGTGACCTTGATAGTGCAACGGGGACTCTCAAAGTCACTACTGATGCCGATGGCTTTTTTAATGCTTACCTGATTACTAGCCCATACATGACGAGCGCTACTGTGAATGTTGTTGCGCAGGATGAGAAGAATCAGATTTCAGCTTCGGATCAGCTAGGTGTTTTGGGTGAATCTGTGGCTAAGTTGGGTACTTCTGTAGACAGTATTGTTGCCGGGGAAGATGCCATTGTCGAGATCTCAGGTGACCAGTTTGCGCCATCGTACAAGGACTACCCTGTGACCTTGCAACTTGTTCGAGGTGGGGAAATTATTGCAAGCCAAGATATTGAGCTGTCGCGCCCCACCGGCGATAGCCTATGGAGCTCATTCGAGAAAGTAACTCTGAAGCAGACTGCTTCGCTTGAAGCAGGGGAGTACTCGATTCAGGCTGTTGTGCCTTCCCAAGATAATATTCCGGTAGAGTTCCAGGGCCGGTTGCTGGCATCGAAGACATTTAACGTGGTGCCAGCTGAGGCACAACCACCGGTTATTACTGACCCAACTCTTCCTGTGGAACCGGTACCGGGTGATCCTGTGGAGCCTGATTTGCCAGCTGAACCTGAGCCGGTAGAAACAGCAGAACCCACTGGGGACACTGAAGAGCTCCCTCTTCCTGCCCCTTCGGAGAGCGTAGAAACTATTCCTGCGCCGATCACTGACCCCACTGAAGCGCAGGTAACACCCGTCATTGAGCAGGAGAAGGCTCCCGAGCCGACAGAGACTCCTATTGAACAGAACCCTACATGGATTCAAACCAGCTCAATTAAAGCTGAAGACCCACGTGTTGTAGAGGAAACGAACCAGCAGCTCAAATCTAGTGTCCTGAACGCTCAGGGAACTAAGAATATTGAAGGCCGGATTAACCCTCAGGCAGGTGTAGTGGCTCCAGAGGGTGCGAACACCGCGAATGGTGCAACTGCGGTGGTGAACCTGAATAAGTCAACTCCGAAGTGGCCTGTGCTACTACTTATCCTCATTGCACTCGGCGTTGGAGCTATCACCGGCGTGTCCATTGCAAAAACTGCTAGAGCAACTGACAGTAAGAGATAATGACCTCAATCCGTCTCTCCATCGAAAACGCTCAACCCGCGGTCTCTCACCTGGTAGTTGACGCGGATCCTCAGTTACCTGTTAGCGCGGTCGCCTCCGCTATTGAAACAAAGGTTGGTGAGCCCGTTCCCCTCTTGGCCGAGAAGAGGGGAACCTGGGGTGAACTTGAACTTACTGAGGGCGCAGTGCTTGGTGTCGAAGCCTTGGAACGTAGCTCTTTAGAAGAGTCCCTTAATGTTTCCCCGTTCCTCTTTATCCAGCAGGTGAGTGGCCCGGGGGCCGGTACTATCCGCCCACTTGAGCCCGGGAAATATACTCTGGGGGCTGATTCTCGTTGCTCTATCGTTTTAGAAGGTAGTAACCTTCCTCAGACAGCGGCTTTGCTCAGCTTCAATGAAGCTGGTCAGTGCACCGTGGAAAATACTACTGAGGAATCGGTTCTTCAACTTGAGGGGCAACCCGTCACAGAGCCTCAAGAGTGGCTTCAAGGCCATTCCCTGCGGATTGGTGGGTATGTTTTCGAGCTTCTTACGCAGGCTCCTTTAACCGCGTCGGTGACACCCTCGGAGCGGCTTGGGTTGCTGGACTTTAACCGGCCTCCCCGGCTGATGCCGAAAGACCGTGAAACGGAGTTCAAATACCCTAGCGAACCCGAGATGAGTTCGCGTGGTGCACTGCCTCTTATTGGTATGTTCATCCCTTTGATACTTGCCATATTCATGGCGGTGGTGATGAAGAGGCCTTACTTCCTGATTTTTGGGCTGATGTCGCCTGCGATGATGCTAGCGAGCCACATGAGCAACCGTAAAAACGGTAAGGCGACTCACCGGGAGCGGAAAGCAAAGTACCGTAAGGTAAGGGCGCAAATCGATGAGGACCTTCACCAGGCCGTTGTGGATTTCGCGAATGAGCGGCGTTTATCTAGCCCCGATCCTGCTACTGCTGGGCTGATTGCGAGTCTACCCAGCCCTAGGCTGTGGGAGCGTCGGCGGAGCGACCCTGACCACCTGAATATTCGTGTGGGGGTATCTGAAGTTGAGTCCGATGTGAGCATCTACCGGCCTGAAGAGGTTGATCACCGCCGAAAACAGCTGATGAAAGCTCAGGAGGTCCCGGTAACGGTATCTCTCAAACAGTTTGGGGTCATCGGATTTTGCGGTGAGAAGACTGCGGTTCACCGCAACGTTGCTTGGGCGGTTGGTCAGTTAGCGGTGACTCAGAGCCCGCGTGATGTTGGAATTGTAGTGCTCACTGACGGGTCTTCTGCTCGAGAGTGGGAGTGGGTGAGGTGGCTTCCTCACGCAGCAAGTTCTAAGGGGTCTATTGCCACTATCGGTAATGACACCCGTACTGTTGGTCAGCGTCTTAACGAGTTGTCCCAGATGATTGAGCAGCGGCAGGAACAGGGAGCTGAGAAGGACCCCGATATTTTTCGCTCTATTGTCGTGGTCTTTGACGGTGCGCGCAAACTCCGTCAATGGCCGGGTGCTTCACGGGTGCTGGCTGAAGGCCCCTCCGTAGGTATTTATTCTCTATGTATCGATAGCGAAGAGCGGTTCCTCCCTGAGGAGTCACGTGCTGTTGTGACTGAGTCGGGTGGGGAATGGACCCTTAAGCGTGATCGTGAGAATTCTCTGGAGCAGATTACCCCCGATCTGCCTGAATGGGACTGGTTTGAAGGCATTGCCCGCCCGATGGCTCCTTTACGCGATGCTACCGATGAGGACGATTCCGCGATTCCGACCAGCGCCCGTTTCTTAGATACCGTCATGATGCAGGACCCTGAGCCGGAACTCGTTATGCAGCGATGGGCGCTTTCACCTCGTTCCACGTCTGCTGTGATCGGTGAGTCCTTTGACGGGGCTTTCGAGATTGATATCAGGAAGGACGGCCCCCACGCCCTCATCGCGGGTACGACAGGTTCCGGTAAGTCGGAGCTCTTGCAGACTCTGATTGCATCGTTGGCTTTGCGTAACCGACCCGATGAGCTGTCTTTTGTGCTGATTGATTATAAGGGTGGTGCGGCATTCAAGGATTTCGTTAATCTGCCGCATACGGTTGGTATTGTTACTGACTTGGATAACCACCTGGTGCAGAGGGCCATGGACTCTTTGGCTGCTGAACTGCGCCGTCGTGAACACCTTTTGGCTACTGTGGGCGCTAAAGATATTGAGGACTTTACCTCTGCCCGTGAGCGCGGTGAAACAGATCTGTTGATGCCTCGCCTTGTGCTGGTGATTGATGAGTTTGCTGCTCTGAAAGCTGAGCTCCCTGACTTTGTGGCGGGTATCGTCAACATCGCTCAGCGGGGTCGCTCGCTGGGTATTCACCTGGTGATGGCAACTCAGCGCCCGCAGGGTGCCATTACAGCCGATATTCTGGCTAACACTAACTTGCGTATTGCCTTGCGTATGGCTGATTCGGTGGAGAGTAAGGACGTCATTGGTACTGCTGATGCGGCTGAGATTTCTACCTCTACCCCCGGTCGTGCCTATGTGAAGTCCGGGTCAAGCCCTCTATTGCCCTTCCAGTCATCGCGTATTGGTGGTGCTCGGGTTGAGAGCACCGTACAGGATATTCCTGACCCGGTGGTGCATGTGGTTCCTTGGCCTCAGGTAGGGTATGCCCTTCCTGTTCCTCCTAAACAGAAGCAGACTGAGTCTGCTGTGACTGATTTGCAGGTGCTGGTTAGGGCGATGGAGAAAGCGGCTGAACAGCTCAACATCCCTCCGCAGCCTAGCCCCTGGCTACCGTCTATGGGTGATGACGTGGTTCTTGCCGATATCGTGGCCCAGGTGCCTTCCGATGCAGGGAATGATATCCCCAAGATTCCTTTTGCCCTCCAAGATTTCCCGGCAGACCAGAGCCAGAGGCCTCTCTGTCTGGATTTCGAGGATTTTTCACACTTCTTCATCGTGGGCTCACCGCGTACCGGTCGAACCCAGGCGCTACGAACTATTGCCGGTGCAATAGGTCAGAGCACCTCTCCCCGTGATATTCACCTGTACGGTGTTGATTTTGGTAACGGTGGCTTGCGCGGTATTCTGCAGCTTCCTCACTGCAATACGGTGATTTCTCGAACGCAGGGGACTCTGCTGACCCGGTTTATTAATCGGATGGAAACCGAGATTAACCGCCGTCGTACGGTTCTTTCCCAAGCGGGTTTCACCTCTGTCACTGAACAGCGTAGGAACTCTCCGGAGGGGCAGAAACTTCCGCATATTGTCATTTTGTTTGACCAGTGGGAGGGGTTCTTGAACGGTATTGGTGATAACTGCCAGAGTAGCGTGGGTCAGTCTGTCTTAGCTATTTTGAGAGAGGGCGCTTCTGCCGGTGTTCACCTGATTATTACCGGTGACCGTTCCCTGCTCTCAAGCCGTACAAATACTTTGGTTGAGCATAAGTTGATGCTTCGGCTGGCTGACCGTACGGACTACACTATGGCGGGCTTGTCCCCTCGCGAACTGCCGGAGAAAATAGGCCCGGGGCGGGCTTTCGCTTCTGGTACTTCGCGGGAAACCCAGATTGCTTTGCTCGATGCAGATCCCTCATCACAAGCCCAGGTTAGGGCTCTGGGCATTATTGGTGAGCAGGCTGCTCAGCGTCATAGCGACATTCCGGAGTCGCAGCTCCCGCTGGCTCTGCGGGATCTGGCCGCTAAGGTGACCTACAGTAGCATGGTGGCGGCCGGTGCGCCGGCGCTCCCGGGGAAACCTCTGCTGGGCATCGGTGGTGACGATGTGCTTCCGGTTCCTATTGATTTGGTTGAAATCCCCACCTTCGTGATTGGTGGTGCGAGCAGGAGCGGTAAATCTACCGGGCTTAGGGCGCTGGCCCAATCATCGTTGGACGCTGGTGTGCAGGTTGTCCTGTTGACTCCTCTCCGTTCTCCTGTACGTGACCTTGCGGGGCATGAGAATGTTGTGGCGCATTATGCGGGTGCCGATATTACAGCCGAATCCGTTCGTGAAGTGTTGAAGATGCGAGACATCCTACTGGTGATTGACGATGCTTCTGCTATCTCTGACTTCACGGTTATTGATGAGCTGAAGAAGATTGGTTCTGCCCTGAACAGCCAGGGGGTTCGCGTGGTGGCGGCTGACGGCCTTGACGAGCTAGACCGTGTTGGCGCTATGTCGTGGATGAATGAGCTGGTTAAGCGCCGCCACGGTGCCGTTCTTAACCCCGCGTCTATTTTTAGTGGTAAACCCGTAGGGCTGTCCTTAACCCAGGAAATTTTGGCGCAACCCCGCCCTGTGGGCCGGGCTTTAGTAAATCTTGGTGATGGCCGGATAACAAGTGTGCAGATTGCGTGTGAAGGATAAGTAGGAATGAAGAAAATAGCTCTTGTATGTATGTCTAGTGTGGCAGTTCCCCTGTTGCTTGTTGGCTGTTCTAATACCTCGCAGGAGGCATCTGCTACGGATGTTGAGCAGGCCGCTGTTGTCGCTGTGAGGGGAACTTACCAGAAGGAGTCCCAGGTGGACTGCGGGGATAAGACCTTGCAGGTTGAGGCTGGGGCGAGCGTAGATTGCACGATTACTTTGGCGGGTGAGTCGGTTAGCCGTTCAGCATCGGTGCAGGTTGCCTCTCTCACGGATGAAGGCTACACCGTTGATGTGACTATTACGCCTGAAATCGAGGAGCCTTTGAGCGATATTTCTGCCGATGAGGTGCGGTCACAGGCGTTGCAGGCTTTGACGAATGAGGCTCAGGTTGAGCCGGCTGTGAATTGTTTGCAGGGACTGGAACGTGTTGTGGGGGCGAGCGTGACCTGCTCGGCCCGGTTTACTGGTGAAGATCAGGCTCGCTCTGCTCAGGTAACGGTGAAGAGTGTTACTGCCGATGGCAAGGCAGAGCTGGGGACGGCTCTTAGCCCCAGCGTTAAGGAGAAAGCGCTTTCGGATTCTCGTGATTCTGTGGCTACAGTTGTTGCCTCAGCTTTGGAGGGGCAGCTGGGAGCAAAACCTGATGTTTCTTGCGGTGATGGCTATGTTGAGGTTAAGGACGGTTCTGCTCTTACCTGTAGCGTTACCTCAGCTTCGGGTCAGGTTCTGGGGGATGCCCAGGTTAAGCTCCGTGATGTTTCTGGCGGCGCCTACGGTGTTGATGTCGCCTTGGAGCAGGCTACCTCGTAGGGGGAACGTGGAAGGAAGGCTGAATCTCTGATGGCAGATATTAGGTTAAGTTATGAGCTATTGCAGGACCTCATCGATACCTTTAGGGAGGTTAAGGACTCTTTCACTACATATGCGTCAAGTACATCCGGCTCGATTGCAAGCGATGACCCGGTAGCCCATCACCATTCTGATGCTGTGATGGGCCAAGAGGACCAACTGTTGACGGCTACGGTGACGGCTTTGGGCAACGCCCAGGAGGGCGCTCAATCTGTTTACGATGATTTTAAGACTGCTGATGGTGCTGGGGGGAGTAAATAATGGTTGGTGTACGTCCTTTTGATTGGTCTCCGCTGACTGGCGGGGATCCTTGCCCTGGTAGCCCGGAAGCTTATGCTTCTGTAGCGGAGCACTGGGGAACTCGTGCCGGTGATGCTACGGTTGCTGCGGGCAAACTGGGTACTATCGTAACGAATGATGCGGAGTCTTTGCGGGTCTGGCGTATTGAAAAGGTCGCTTCTGAGGGGAAAGCTGTCTTGGAGGAGATGTCCAGGACGTTTACCACCGCCCAGGAACTCCTTCTGGGGTGGAAACAGGCCTTAGAGGGGATGCAGGAGAGAGCTGATGAGGCTTTGCGTAAGGCCAAGGCTGCTGAGCAACTGGCTGTTGACGCTAGGCAGGAAATCGGTGCGCTGGGAGCTTTTGCTGCGCAGGTGAAGGAGAATGAGGAGCCTAATTTAGCTCGGAAAATTTTTCTGGAGGAGGAGCTTTCGGCGGCTCATACCCGTATTGCAGAAGCTCAACGGGTAGTTGATGAGGTCCGCTCGGAGTACGGGAGTAAGTCCGCAGACGCGGTCGCTAAGTATCAGTTGGCTGTTGCGGGTTTGTGGTCTGTGGACGCTGGCTCTGCGGGTGGTGGGCTCTTTGGGTCTTCTATGCAAAGTATTAGGGATATTTTGGTGGGTGGGCTTTCAGAGCAGCAGATGCGTGATTTGGAGCAAGCTGCGGCTCATGCTGGTGACGGTCCTGCCGAGTACGAAGCCTACTTGAAGCTGCTCAGTGACTTGGATGCCCGGTCTCTTGAAGAGTTCTTTGGGACGCACCCTGATCTTGCCCGGAACCCCTTAGCAAGTACAGGGGATGTTGTGTGGGAGACAACCTATACCCGTCAGTGGTGGGAGAATCTTCCAGATAACTTTAAGGAAGCTTTGACTACGTATGCGCCTGGCCTGGTGAGCAATTTGAACGGGGTCTCCTATAAGGAGCGTGATAAGGCGAGCCGCAAGTTGATTGATGATTTGTTGGCTGACCCCGATATTTCTCAGGAGCATAAGGATGACTTGCAGGAGATCAAAAAGGCTGCTGCCACAGATGAAGAGTCCGGTGCGCAAAAGTATATCCTCTTCCTGGATATTTCCCATATGGGGGATAAGGACGGTACAACGGAAAACGACTTTTTGACGGCAATCGCGGTGGGGGATGTGGACGAGGCTACCTCCACCACGGTCATGGTACCCGGTATGGATAATAACGTGGGCCGTAGCGTCGGTAGCTTGACCCAGAACGCATGGGATATGCACGCGACTCAGGAGCGCATGAAGAAAGGGGATAATGAGCAGATAGCTGTTATCGCCTATCTGGGCTATGACACCCCGGACCTTATGCGAAGTTTGGATAGGCCGTTAGACTTATCCATGGAAGTTTATGACCCTCTCCCCGAATCGTATGAGCGTCCTTACCCTCTACAGAGTGTGCTTCAACCTGATCTGGCTCGAAAGGGTGGGCAACAGTTAGCCGACTTTTATGATGCCCTGAATGTTACTAAGTCAAGTAACCGGGACATCCCGGCCTTTGGGCTTGCTACCACGGATGAATACAATGACCCCCATATCTCACTGAACGCCCATTCCTACGGGACAACGACTACGGCCGAGGCCCTGAGCCTTTCGCAGACCGCTGTCAACAATGTGGGCTTCTACGGGTCAGCAGGGCTAACGCAAGAGGCTGTCGATGCGGCTAATGCTGGGCTTTGGCGTATAGAGCGGGATCAGAATAACCAACAAGAGCTCTGGTATGTTCACTCACCTGATGACCTGTTAGCCCCAATGGGTGCTTCTGCAGCAGGACGACAGCTACCTGGGGACATCACCTTTGCCCAAGAGCTGAAAGATGCAGCGGTAATCGATAGCAATGGAACCTACTACGAAGATGTTGATTATCACCCCGTAAGCACCTCGGGCTCTCAGCAGGGCTACTGGTCGCAGGGTGCGTACACCCAGTACCAGGGGGCTCAACACTCGCTGGGTAGCCACGGTAACCCGTCAGGTGCCCGCTACCTTAAAGCCGTTTACTATGTGGAGGAACCGCGCACCGGTACCAAGGTTCAATTCACTATTACCTCTGAAATGTGGAACAGCGCCTCGCCGGAGAAGAAAGAGAACTGGCTCAATATTCTTTTGAAGCAGCAGGGGATGACCAGGGAAGAGTTTGACGCGGGAAAAAGTCAAACAAACACCGAAGTGCCCCCGGATATGGCACGCTCCCTTAACGGAGGAATGATTATAGGCTCTGGAGTGAGGGCTGAATAGTAGAAAGGAAGTCTGGCTATGCCATGGCGTAGGTTGAGTGCTTTGGTAGCAGTTGGTGCTTTGATGGTGGGGTGTTCTTCGGGGCCGCGTGCGGTGTCGGCTGAGAAGCAGGCTGCTATTGAGGATGAGTTCTGGGCTGTCTTGCCTCAGGTGGTGGAGGATACGGGGCTGGATCCGTCTTCTTTTAAGTACGCCAGTGGTCGTACTTATGATCCTCAGAAGGTGGCCGATCGGTCTTTTACTCCTCAGGGTGTGTGTGATTCGAGTGGCGAGGAGACTTTATATCGTATTGAGCTGGCTATGGATACTTTTGATGTGGATGATGTGCAGCATCCTGCTTCGGAGTACACTGCGCGGTCTGAGCGGATGCGTGCTTTGTGGGAGTCTCGTGGGTTTGAGGTGAAGAATGCTGGGCCGTATGGGAATGGGTATGAGATTGTGTATGTCACGGAGCAGGGGATTACGGTGTCTTACTATGTGGGGGATAAGGGGGAAAGTATTGTGCTGCGTAGTGAGTGTGTTTTGTCTGAGGATGGGTGAGTGGTGTGCTCTTGTGGCGTAGGTTGAGTGCTTTGGTAGCAGTTGGTGCTTTGATGGTGGGGTGTTC
Source organism: Rothia nasimurium (assembly GCF_014217215.1). Taxonomy (GTDB): domain Bacteria; phylum Actinomycetota; class Actinomycetes; order Actinomycetales; family Micrococcaceae; genus Rothia; species Rothia avistercoris. The sequence goes on along the minus strand of NZ_CP056080.1, from coordinate 2,215,041 downwards.
TTCGGGGCCGCGTGCGGTGTCGGCTGAGAAGCAGGCTGCTATTGAGGATGAGTTCTGGGCTGTCTTGCCTCAGGTGGTGGAGGATACGGGGTTGGAGCCGTCTTCGTTTGCCTATGGTAATGGGGATGTTTATGACGCGCAGGAGGTCGCTGACCGGGCTTATGATGCTAAGGATGCGTGTGATTCGAGTGGGGATGGGACCCTGTATCAGATGTTTGTTGCTTTGGATACTTTTGATCAGGAGGAAGATAAGGCTGATCGTCCTGCTTCGGAGTACACTGCGCGGTCTGAGCGGATGCGGGCTTTGTGGGAGTCTCGTGGGTTTGAGGTGAAGAATGTTGGGCCGTATGGGAATGGGTATGAGATTGTGTATGTCACGGAGCAGGGGATTGCGGTGTCTTACTATGTGGGGGGTAAGGGGGAAAGTATTGTGCTGCGTAGTGAGTGTGTTTTGTCTGAGGATGGGTGAGTGGTGTGATATGTACTGGGTTTAGTTCCGCTCCCGTAAATTTAGAAACAAACAAAAAGAGCAAAGGAACCTTCACCCATGCCCACCAAATACCCCGCCGAACTCAAAACACGAGCCCTACGCCTACTGACCGACCACCTGGAAAACAACCCCAACACAGGCATCTACACCGCCTGCCGAAACATTGGAGAACGCCTCGGCATCGGCCCCGAAACCCTACGAAAATGGCACAAACAAGCCGCCATCGACCAAGGAGAAACCCCCGGGCCCACCAGCGATATGGCAGCAGAAAACCGAAGACTTCGCAAAGAAATTGCTGAACTACGCAGAGCCAACGAAATCCTGAAAGCCGCTTCGGCTTTTTTCGCAGCCGAGCTCGACCGTCCGGCCCGATGATGATCCGTTTCATTGATACCCATAAGGATCTCTTCGGGGTCGAGCCGATTTGCCGGACTCTCGCTGAGCATCTAGACGGTGGATTCATCACCTCACGTGGCTACCGAGCAGCAAAAGCCCGCGTGCCAGCAGCTAGAACACTCAGTGACCAGTTGCTGATCCCCGAGCTTCTGAGAATCCACCAGGAAAACTACGGAGTCTACGGGGTGCGCAAGATGTGGCAAGCCATGAGACGAGCAGGCTGGGCTATCGGCCGGGATCAGACCTACCGGCTCATGCGTGCTGCTGGTATCCAGGGGGTACACCGGGGTCGTAAACCGGTGACTACCAGGGCTACCAAGGCTCCTGATAACCGCCCTGACCTCGTCAACCGCCAGTTCACCTCTGATGCCCCACATCGCCTGTGGGTAGCAGATTTCACCTATGTTCGTACCACCAGCGGCTTCTGCTATACCGCTTTCATCACTGATGTCTTCAGCCGGAAGATTGTCGGTTGGGGTGTTTCCTCAACCATGCATACACTCGGGATGCCTTTGACGGCTTTGAAGCAGGCTCTTTTCGATGCTCGTAAGTGTGGGTCTGTTTTGACTGAGATTGTGCATCATTCTGACCGTGGGGCCCAGTACGTGGCTGAGGATTACACGCGTGAGCTTCGGGGCCTGGGTGTGCAACTGTCAGTTGGGTCAAGGGGCGATTCGTACGATAATGCTTTGGCTGAGTCGGTTAACGGTGCGTATAAGGCAGAGCTTGTGCGTGGCCGGTTCTTTGAGTCTGTTGCTCAGTTGGAGGTTGAGACGGCGGGTTGGGTGTGTTGGTGGAATGAGCAGCGGTTGCATTCGTCCCTTGGTTATCGGACTCCGCAGGAGGTGGTGGATGGTGTTGTGAGTCTCGTATGATGGTAGGAACTAAAGCCAGTACATATCAGTGTGCTCTTATGGTCTAGGTTGGGTGCTTTGGTAGCAGTTGGTGCTTTGGTGGTGGGGTGTTCTTCGGGGCCGCGTGCGGTGTCGGCTCAGGAGCAGGCCGCTATTGAGGATGAGTTCTGGGTTCTCTTGCCTCAGGTGGTGGAGGATACGGGGCTGGATCCGTCTTCTTTTAAGTACGCCAGTGGTCGTACTTATGATCCTCAGAAGGTGGCCGATCGGTCTTTTACTCCTCAGGGTGTGTGTGATTCGAGTGGTGAGGAGACTTTATATCGTATTGAGCTGGCCATGGACACTTTTGATCAGGAGGAAGATAAGGCTGATCGTCCTGCTTCGGAGTACACTGCGCGGTCTGAGCGGATGCGGGCTTTGTGGGAGTCTCGTGGGTTTGAGGTGAAGAATGTTGGGCCGTATGGGAATGGGTATGAGATTGTGTATGTCACGGAGTTAGGGACGCAGGTCTATTATTACTCGGGTTTTCAGGGGGAGCGGATTGTGTTTCGTGGTGAGTGTGTTTTGTCTGGGGACGAATAAGAACTCTAGCGCCGCCGACAACTTTATCGGCAGTTCAAACTAGCCCGGCAGCCGGCTGAAACAGAGAAACCGGACTCACCGACAAAGTAGCAGAAACCGTGGGGAACTGGTTCAAGTAACCACACAGAGAAAGAACACCATGCCTGCATACTACATATTCCTCATCACCCTCATCACCCTCCTCATCATCACCTGGACCCTCATGGCCAACAGCCGCAACCGCATCTGGGTCACCGCCCAACAAGGCATCGACCCCTTCGACATGTGGATCACCCTGGTACCCTACATAGGCCTCTCCCTAACAGGTCTACTCTGCCTAGGCCTCATCGACGACGCCGGCCTTTCCGACCGGGTAAACCACCCAGTATGGTTCTGGATATCCGCCGGATTCGGCATCACCTTCATAGGCTCCCTCGCCTTTGCCCTGCTCATGGGCCTCATCGGCGGACAAACCATCCCCTACTTAGGCTACCGACCCCACTGGTGGAAAGAACTCCGCGCCTACCGACTAGCCCACCTCAGCCACAAAGGCATCACCAGCACACACGATATAGCCAACATCGAAAACTTCTACATCGGCCTCCGCACCTGGCCCCTGCCCACCAACAACCCCCAAGCACAAGACATCAACCCCCATACCAAGAACGCCACCCGCCCTATCAACACCACCATACTGATTCAAGAGCATGAACTACCGCCCTACACCTACCCAACCGGGCCAGCACCAACTGCCTGCGAAGTCTCTTCCTGGATTTACGGTCTGAACTCTGACTTGCTCTACCGGGACTATTTCCCCAGCAAACCCCTTGACCGGCTACGCATCCGAGGCACCGTCACCGGGGACTTCACCTTCACCGGCCTTGCCCCAGAAGGCGCCATGCTCTGGCGAGCCGAACAGAAGTTTTTTGAGCAGGGACCCAAGCTCACCCCCACCGATACTCGCATAGTTGATTTAGTGGTTGATCACCGCGGGATGTATCTGGTGCAGACCCCGGGTGAGGATTTCGCGCGTCGTCATGCCTGGGTTTTAGGTTTTACGGATATTAGTGTGGCGGATGTGGTTTTTGGGCAGGACGCTCAGGGCCGGGCTACGGTGACGTTTGGTGTTGCTGGGCGTGGTGGGTATGACCGTCCGGTGGTGTTTAGGGCTGATGAGTCTTGGGTGAATCGGGTCAAGATGAGGGTTGCTCGGTTTGAGAGGGCTATGGAGGTTCGTTCTTTTTCGGGTTGTTCTACTGTGAATCGTTTTTGGGTGGGCTGTGAGTTACCGTCTTTGTTTGCTTTTGAGATGTCGGCTCGTCCTGCTTTGGGTGAGTTGGAGTATGTTCATTTGTTGGAGGAGACGGAGGCGCAGATTGAGGTGATTAATGACCGTGTTCGTCGTGGGGTGCGGTTGCGTGCTGGTGTGGATGGTCGGTTTGTTGAGGTGCCGGTGGAGCAGAAATCTTAGGATTTGGGTGCTCGGCGAGCGTATTTTGTTCCGAAAAAGGTAGGGGGTGCTGATGAAAAAGGTTTTTAACTATATACGGGAGAATTGGATTCTATATTGGATAATTTTCGTATTATTTGCTATGGCGATGACCCCTGTTAAACGGTACACGGATTCGCACTATACCCAGGAGATGACCTGTACGGTGAAGTCTGCTTCGACTGTGTGGTCGATGCGGGGTTCGGGAAAGGCTGGTGCGTCGAGTCCTGATTCGTCTGTTGTGACGGAGGAGTGTGGGACCTTGATGCTTTATTATCCTGTGTTGGATGGTGTGGGTATGGATGAGACGACGGATAGTTTGGTGGTGGGTAAGAAGTATATTTTTGTGGTGAATAAGTATCTTTTATATGGTAGGTATCATATTATTCAGGATATTAAGGAGGCTGATGGTTCTCCTGTGAATTTTGGGTCTTCTGAATAGTTTTGGCTTATGCCTTTGTGTTTTATTTAGTGTGTAGTTTTATTTTGTTAGGGTATTTTTATGTTGCTGGGTGCTCTTACTGGTCTTATTGTGGCCGGTGTTAATGTTCCTTTGTCTAATGTTTTGGGGCGGTCTCTTAGTAGTCCGATGAAGTTTTTGGTGGTGTATTTTCTGCTGGGGCTTCTGGTGGTTGCGGCGGGTACTTTTATTTGTATGCAGTTGCTGCCGTTGTCTGCTGTTCAGAGTTTTGCGTCGTGGGGTTTGTTTATTCACCTGTATGTGGGGTGGACTAAGTATAGGGAGTTGAAAGGGGCTCAGGGTAAGGGTCTCTAGGATGTGAGTGAGGGTGAGATTGAGTCTGTCCTGAGTCGGGTTGAGCCGGGTAAGAAGTATGAGTTTATGATTGGTGAGACTAGTTTGAAGACTTGGGGCCAGCGGAAGGTGTTTTCGTTTTCTGGTCCTGTTGAGTAGTCATCTGCTTGTTGGTGTGGTTCTGGATTTAGGCTGGTACCGGTAGGCCCTGGCTTATTGTGCGATATCTGGCGGCGGTGTTCTTGTGTGTTCGGTTTGGGTGCATGGGGGCGCCGTCGTCTTTGTTTTGGTAAGGGTTTTGCTAGCTCTGCTTTGACGTCTGCTCCTGTGAAGGGGCCTGCAACGGATCAGTTGCATGCTATGGGTTCGTCTGCTTCTGGTGGTGGGCGGTCTGTGGCTGCTGGTGCTGGTGGTTCGGTTGTGAGTGCGACTGGTTTTGCTGTTGAGGAGGGGTTTGATAGTGATGAGCCAAAAGAATAAGGATATTTCACCTATCCAAGCTGAAAATAAAAAGAAGAAATCTAACTTCTCTTGGTTTAGATTTATCATTGTCGTGCTCATTTTTATGAGCCCATTTATCTATGTGATGTATATCCTATGGCAATTAAATATTACAGACCGGTATCACCAGGTGTCTCTGGTGTGCACGGTTGAGTCTGCGGAGTATAAGTCTTCTACGTCAAGTGGTGCTAGGTATAGCTCGTCGCGTGACGATATTGTTTTTTCGACTGAGGACTGTGGTGGGCTTTATCTGCCGGTGAGTGAGGGTGAGATTGAGTCTGTCCTGAGTCGGGTTGAGCCGGGTAAGAAGTATGAGTTTATGATTGGTGAGACTAGTTTGAAGAGTTGGGGTCAGCGGAGGGTGTTTTCGTTTTCTGGTCCTGTTGAGTAGTCATCTGCCTGTTGCAGGTGGATAGATCTAGCAGAGAGTAAGGCGGCGCTGTGTCTGGAGAGGGAAATAGATGGAAAAGAGGAAATGGACTCGTAAAGAAATTCTCTGGGGTGCATTTTTTGGAATTTTTTTTATTGCTGATGTTTCTGAGTGTTCCAGCTATTGCCTATATAAATTCGCACTATGCTGAGCCCAGGGAATGTACTGTTGAATATGCGAGATTCGGTTCAGGTGGGAGCGGAACAAGAGTTGCTTCAACGAAGAATAAGATAATAATAGAAACTCTTGAATGTGGAACTATTACTACCCGTAAGGTTCAGGGCGGCACCAATGACCTGTTGAAGAATATTGATTTGGTGAACCAGTATCAGGGGCAGAAGCTGGTTTTTATGATTGGGCCTCTATCCTGGTATATAGATAATACTGCTGCGGAGTATGTGATTATTCCGGAGCAGTAGCTGGCTTCTGGATGTTCGTCGTCCTGTTTTTCCGAAAAAGGTAGGGGGTGCTGATGAAAAAGGTTTTTAACTATATACGGGAGAATTGGATTCTATATTGGATAATTTTCGTATTATTTGCTATGGCGATGACCCCTGTTAAACGGTACACGGATTCGCACTATACCCAGGAGATGACCTGTACGGTGAAGTCTGCTTCGACTGTGTGGTCGATGCGGGGTTCGGGAAAGGCTGGTGCGTCGAGTCCTGATTCGTCTGTTGTGACGGAGGAGTGTGGGACCTTGATGCTTTATTATCCTGTGTTGGATGGTGTGGGTATGGATGAGACGACGGATAGTTTGGTGGTGGGTAAGAAGTATATTTTTGTGGTGAATAAGTATCTTTTATATGGTAGGTATCATATTATTCAGGATATTAAGGAGGCTGATGGTTCTCCTGTGAATTTTGGGTCTTCTGAATAGTTTTCTTGTGTGGGTTTGTAGCTAGAAATGACAGAGAGTAAGGTTGCGCTGTGTCTGGAGAGGGGAGCAGATGGAAAAGCGGAAGCTGACACGTAAAGAAATACTTTGGTATATTGGTACTGGAATTTTTTTGTTTTTAATGTTCATGCTTTACCCGGCTCTTAGATACGTAAATTCTCATTACGCTGAGCCTAGAGAATGTACTGTTGAATCGGCTCGGTTTTCTAGAGGGGGTACCGGCACTAAGGTAGCTTCTAGTAAAAAATGCGATAGCTGTAGAAACTACTGAGTGCGGATTAATTATCACCCCTAAAGTGGTTGGTGGCACTGATGATCTGTTGAAGAATATTGATTTGGTGAACCAGTATCAGGGGCAGAAGTTGGTGTTTATGATTGGTCCTTTGTCGTGGAATCCTGGGAATACTGCTGCGGAGTATGTGATTATTCCGGAGAACACCCCGCAGTAGAATCAACGTATGAACACCCCGAACAGTATCCGTACCGCTACAGCCGAAGACGTCCCCGAAATCATTCAACTCATCAAAGACCTCGCGGCCTACGAAAAAGAGCCTGAAAGCACTGTAAAAAATAAGGTCAGCACGCTCACGCAACAACTCTTCTGCGAGCACCCAGCAATTTTTGCGTACGTGCTTGAATCCCATACCCCTGGCCGCCGCATTGACGGTTTTGCCCTATGGTTCCTCAACTATTCAACGTGGGAAGGTAGCCACGGAATCTATCTTGAAGACCTCTACGTTCGCCCCGAAGCTCGGGGGTCTGGGGGCGGTAAAGCTCTACTCAAGAAACTTGCTGACACGGCGCATGAGCGTGGCTATAAGCGCCTTGACTGGGTAGTCCTTGATTGGAATGAGCCAGCCCGAAACTTCTATGAAAGTATTGGCGCAACCTACCAGTCCCAATGGCTGGGCTACCGTTTAGAAGGCTCAAGCCTCAGAGATTTCGCTACTTCCTAAACTCCTCTCTCCGGCTACTATCTAGTTCGGTTGCGCGGTAATAGGTCGGCGACTAGCCCATACCTGTAAGACCTTACCCGGGCAAGAACATGACGATTATGAACGGGGTGGGGGCACCCAACACGCGAAATATTCGGTCACAGAAAGTAACGTGACGGTCGGTTCTTGCCCGTTGCCAGCGTGGTCTGTTTCACTGGTAGACAAATGATCATGAGACCCAGCGACAAGCTCTGGCTAGCTGGGCGGCAACCCTCTCCCGTAGCGGGGTGCCCCAGATGAAGATCAGGCAGTAATGCAAGTACGGCGCAACCAGGCGCCACCCTCTGATATAGGGCAGGGCGCCTTTTCCCCAGGTGCAAGGCCGTGTACGGGCGCAGGGGGTAGGACACGCTACCTGAGGAAAGGGCCACCCCAGCATGACCGAGAAAAAGCGCATCGTCGTCAACGCCTTTGATATGACCACCACCAGCCACCAGAGCTTCGGCCTATGGAGGCACCCGCGCTCACGAGCCGACGAGTACAACACCATCAAATACTGGACCGACCTCGCCAAGGTCTGCGAAAAGGGCCTCTTCGACGCGGTCTTCATCGCTGACGTTGTGGGCGTGTACGACGTCTACAAGGACTCCGTAGCCCCCGTCCTCAAGGACGGCGCCCAGGTCCCGGTGGGCGACCCCTTCCTCCAAATTTCAGCCATGGCCGCTGTCACCGAGCACCTGGGCTTTGGCGTAACCGCCGCCGTAACCTACAACCAGCCCTACACCCTGGCCCGCGCCTACTCCACCCTGGACCACCTGACCGGCGGGCGCGTGGGCTTCAACGTCGTCACCTCCTACCTACAGTCCGCCGCTGAAAACCAGGGCCTACCCGGCCAAATCGAGCACGACGAGCGCTACGAGATCGCCGAAGAATTCTTGGACGTCTGCTACAAGCTCTGGGAAGGCTCCTGGGAAGACGGTTCCGTTCTGCGCGACCGTGAAAACGGTATCTTTGCCGACCCCACTAAGGTCCACCCCATTCTGCATAAAGGCAAGTACTTCCAGGTGCCGGGTATCGCCCTGACGGAGCCCTCACCCCAGCGAACCCCGGTTATCTTCCAGGCCGGTGCCTCTAGCCGCGGCCAGGCCTTCTCAGGCCAGCACGCCGAAGCCATCTTTATCACCGCACTGCGCCCCCACCTGACCAAGGTCCTGACCGAGCGTATCCGTTCTGAGGCTGAGAAGGCCGGCCGCAAGCGCGACGACGTCAAGATTCTTGCCATGCTCTCTGTTGTGGTCGATGAAACCGACGAGAAAGCCCAAGCCAAGTACGAGGAATACCTCAAGTACCAGGACATCGAATCATCCCAGGGCATTATCGGAGGATGGAGCGGCCTTGACCTGGATCAGTTCGATGAGGACGAGGCCCTCAAGTACGTTGAGACCGAGTCGATTCAGTCCTTCCTGACCCCCTTCACCCTGCAGGATAAGGAGAAGGAGTGGACCCGCAAGGACATTGCTGAGCACTGCGCTACCGGCGGCATGGGTGCGGTTCTGGTGGGTTCCCCCCAGACTGTTGCCGATGAGCTGGAGAAGTGGATTGACGAGGGCGGCCTGGACGGCATCAACCTGGCCTACCACGTCTCACCCGGCTCCTTCGAGGACTTTGTGGAGTTCGTGGTACCCGAATTGCAAAAGCGCGGCCGCTACCGCACCGCCTATGAGGGTAACACCCTGCGCGAGAGCCTCTTCGGTGAAGGCCACAAGTACGTCGATGAACGCCACCCCGCTGCCAAGTACCGTGGTGCCTACGCGGGTAAGCCGTCGGCTGCCGACACCCCGGCCCGTGACTTCCTCAAGCTGGCGCTTGAGAACGCTGAGAAGGCCGAGGCCGCAGGTCACTAGGTCTTAGCGCTATAAGGACGCCGCCCCGAAGACGGATTTGCCCAGGGGAACGGCCACGCCCTCTTCCAGCAACTGCCCCTACTTGAGTCAGCCGGAGCTCAAGACGTCATTGTGATGAGCGCTGATCATCTCTACCAGCTCGACCTGCGCCCCGTCCTGGCTCAACACGCAGAGCTGGGCTCAGACCTGACCGTGGTGACTACGGTGAAACCATCATCCCGGCCCTGGTGGAGCAGGGAAAGGTTCACGAGTACCTGCTGAAGGGCTACTGGAAGGACATCGGTACCATCGATGCCTACTACCGCGCCCACATGGACCTGCTCGAAGGGAAAGGGCTAGACCTGGACGCTCCCGGGTGGGCTATTCTTCCTCACCCTGACCCCTACGCACCGGCCTACCTGGCGGCGTCCTCGCAGGTCACTGGCTCTATGGTTGCTCACGGAGCTCGCGTGCACGGGCAGGTTGAGGCCAGTATTGTTGGCCCCGGTGTGACCGTTGAGGCAGGGGCAAGAGTGGAGCGTTCTATCCTGATGGGCGATGCCGTAATACCCGCCGGAGCGCACCTGCGGTCGGTTATTGTCGACGTGGGTGCCAGCGTCCCCGCTCAGGAACTCGGGCAGACCAAGCCAGGCCCCGGGAATATCACCGTTATCGCCAGTACCGCTAGCGGGCAGGGTCACCGTCACGACGGTGAAGCGGTCACGGACGCCTAGAGTAGGGCACTCCACAGGCGGCAGAGGTTTTCGGCAACCTTCTGGTGGTTGGGGCGGTTGACCCACTCGTCGTAGCGCAGGCGCTTGCAGCGGGAGATGTAATCCCGGGCTACGCCTTCGAGTTCCTGCACCATAGCCTTGCCCACGATAAAAGTGGAGACCTCAAAGTTGAGGGCGAAGGAGCGGGGGTCCATGTTGGAGGAGCCGATGAAGGTGAGTTCGTCGTCCACAATCATGAACTTGGAGTGCAGCACGGTGGGGCCGGGGTACTGCTGAATGTTCACACCCGAGCGGAGCAGCTGCTCGTAGTAGGAGCGCTGCCCCATAATCGGCAGGAACTGGTCGCCCTTCTCGCAGACGATCAGGGTTACGTCGATACCCGAGAGTGCCATGTTGGTTAGGGCCTGCAGCAGGGTTTCTTCGGGCACGAAGTAGGGGGAGCAGATAATGATGCGTTCTTCTGCGTTGTAAATCAGGTGGTTGATCAGGCGCAGGTTGTTTTCGGTTTCGAAACCGGGGCCAGAAGGCACGATTTGGGCGAGCGGACGCTGGCCCTCCTGCCCTGCCTTATCGTGGGCTTCGATGTCGGCGTCAATCTCATCGAGCAGGAGTTCCTTGGTTTCGGCGTACCAGTCGGAGACGAAAACCGCGTTGAGCTCGTGCACGATGGGGCCGGTGCAGAAGAAGGAGAGGTCCTTCCACTCTAGGCCCTTTTTGATGTTGCCCTTGAGGTTGTAGGTGCTATCGATGGCATTCTGGGAGCCGGAGAAAGCCAGCTCGCCATCGATGACTACAATCTTGCGGTGGTTGCGCAGGTCGGGGCGCTGCCACTGGCCCTTCCAGGGTTTGAGGGGGAGCATGAGCCGCCAGGGCACCCCTGCATCGTTGAGCTTACGCTGGAGCTCCCTCCAACGGGGGTACTTGCGGGACCCGATATGGTCGATAAGCACGTGGACCGCTACACCGCGCTGGTGGGCGCGCACCAGGGCATCCCAGAGGGGCTCGGTGGTGCTATCGAGGGCGGTGATATAGAACTCGAAGTGAACGTACTTCTTAGCTTGATCGATTTTCTCGGCAATTTCCTGCAGGGCCGCGTTGTTGTCGTGGCGCAGCTCGAAATCATTACCGCCAATCAGGGGCAGGGCACCGAGCTTGTAGTTGAGGTTAGCTGCCACCCGCGCAGGCTCAGAGAGCTCCGGGTCGCCCAGCACGGCGTCATCCCCCTCGATGGAGTCTTTAATAATCTGGTTCATGCTGCGCTGGCGGCTGCGGCGGTGCCGGGGCACCAGGTTGGAACCAAAAATCAAGAAAGCAAACAGGCCCACGAAGGGAATAAAGAAAATCGCCATCAGCCAGCCGAGCGCGACCACCGGTTTACGGTTGTAGGGCAACCAGAAAATAACGGTGATGCGGATGAGGATATCGATAACGACCAGGGTTATCGAGAGCCAATCCGGCAGGTTCGTGATATCGAGAAAAGGCAGGCTGAAGTTCACCTTTCTAAGTCTACCCGGGGTCCGAGCGCGGGGTGGGGCTTGTCCACGTAGTCAGAAAGCTCTCTACGCGCGATGCTCGTACCCCGCTCGTAATATCTCACCTAGCTTAGGTTCTCTGCACCTCTGCAATAGACTGGTGGTGTGAAGAAACCCGAGAAGTCCGTGCGCCAGCAGCGCCGGGAGCGAACCCACACCGCGATTCACGAGGCCGCGCTCAAGCTTGTGCTTGAGAAGGGCCTCAAAGCCACCACTACCGACGAAATCGCTGAAGCCGCCGGGGTCAGCCCCCGCACCCTCTTCAACTATTTCGCCAGTAAAGAGGACGCCGTGCTCGGCCTGCGCGCCCCCGTCATCACCGATGACATCCTGCAGCGCGATGCTGCCCGCCAGGATCTCTATATCTTTGAGCGTGTTGCCCACCTGATGCTCGACATCATGGTCGCATCGGTCGACAGCCCCACCTACCCGCAGGTGCGCCCCCTGGTGCAGGAGTACCCGGAGCTACGCTACCGCCTGAAAACCCACCATATCGAGTGTGAAAAGACCCTGGCTGACCTGCTGCGCACCGTCAACTGGGTGGAGTTCAGCGCGAGCGGACGCCGCGGCCCCTGGCCCTACCTGCCCGAAAGTGAAGCCGGGGAAGGAGCCTCAGAGCCCCGCCTGCGTGCAGCCCTCTGTATCACCTCGGCCCTGCTCCGCTACCTGGACTACACCCGCGGTGTGCCCGAGGGCGCTGAGCGCGATGAGGTAATCCGCGAGGCCGTGCAGACCTTCCGCCACCTGCTGCGCGAGGACTAGCCGCGCCCCCGTCCGTCATGCTGCGTCACGGGTAGGCCTGGCAGAGCCCTACGAGGGTAAAGTGGCTAGTGGGTGCCCCCGCGCCTAACACTTGGAACAAAGGAGTACACCATGAAGATTCTTCTGCCCACATCAATCACCCTTGATCAGAGCGCCCTGGGCGCTGAAGCCGGCGATGAGCTGGTCAGCTACGACCCCACCGTCAACATCGCCCCCGAACACCACGACGCCGACGTACTGGTGGCATGGGGTAACACCAACGACCAGCTCAAGGACGCCGCAGCCCACCTTCAGCAGGTAGAGCTGGTCCAGGCCCTGCTGGCAGGCCCCGACCAGGCCCGTGCCGCGGGCTTCCGCCCCGAGGCCGTCATCGCCTCCGGCAGCGGCCTGCACTCAAAGACCGTTGCCGAACACACCCTGGCCCTGGCCCTGAACTTTGTACGCTTCCTGCCCACCCTGGCCGAGCACCAGGCACAGAAGAACTGGGCCACCGAACTAGGCGGGCCCCAGGAGCTACACCCCGCCGACCAGGTCACCACCCTGCTCGGCGCCAAAGTCACCATCTGGGGCTTTGGCTCTATCGGCCAGGCAACCGCCCGCCTCTTCGACACCTTCGGCGCCGAGGTCACCGGTATCGCCCGCTCAGCAGGTGAGCGGGCGGGCTTCCCTGTGGTCGCCACCGACGACATCGACTCAGTTCTAGAAACCACCGACATCCTGGTCATGATCCTGCCGAACTCCGAGGAAACCAAGAACTCCCTCGACGCCGCCCGCCTGGCCAAGCTACCCCAGCGCGCCTACGTCATCAACGTGGGCCGAGGCCCCACCGTCAACGAGGCAGACCTGATTGAAGCCCTCAACTCAGGCAGCATCGCCGGCGCCGCCGTCGACGTCGTAGTTGAAGAGCCCCTGCCCGCCAGCGACCCCCTGTGGGACGCCAAGAACATCATCATCACCCCCCACTCAGCGGGCGGCCGCCCCGTCGAGCCCGAAGCCCTCATCAAACAGAACCTGCAGGCCCTGCGCGATACCCGCGCAGGCAAGGACGCCGACTGGCGCAACAAGATGAACTAGCTAGTACCCGGGTACACAAAAGGAGCTCCACCAAAATCTGGTGGAGCTCCTTTTAGTTGCCTTTAGCTGACGACGTGGCCGGTCTCGTCCAGCAGCTTGGCGCGCAGTTCGCGGCGCTCAGCCTGGGCGTCCGGGTCGGGCAGCGGCACAGCGGCCAGCAGGCGCTGGGTGTAGACCTCGCGGGGGTGACGCAGAATCTGCTCGCGCGGCCCCTGCTCTACGATTTCGCCGCGGCGCATCACCGCGATACGGTCAGCCAGGGCGTCAATGACTGCCAGGTCGTGGGTGACGAAGAGGCAGGCGAAGCCCATTTCTTCCTGGAGCTCGCGGAAGAGTTCCAGCACACGGGCCTGAACCGAAACGTCGAGTGCTGAGGTGGGTTCGTCTGCGATAAGCAGCTTGGGCTTGAGGGAGAGGGCGCGGGCGATGCCGACGCGCTGCTTCTGACCGCCGGAGAGCTCGTGCGGGTAGCGGTTGCGGTAGGAGCGGGGGAGCTCTACCCGGTCGAGGAGCTCCTCGATGCGCTTCTGCAGCTCTGCGCCCTTGGCGACACCGGCCAGCATCATGGGCTCACCGATGGATTCGCCGATAGGCAGGCGGGGGTTGAGGGAGGACGAGGGGTCCTGGAAGACCATACCCACGTGCTTGCGTACCTCGGCCAGGTCCTTACGGCTGGGCTTGCGCATGTCGACGCCGCAGACGTTCAGCTCACCTTCGGCGACCTGCAGGAAGCCGACGGTTGCGCGGCCGATGGTGGACTTACCGGAGCCCGATTCACCCACAAGACCCAGTACCTCACCGGCACGGATTTCGAGGTTAGCGCCGGTGACGGCGCGGAAGGGGCCAACCCGCCCCTGCTTGGGGTACTCGAGGGCGACGTCCTTGAGGGAGAGGATGACCTCGCCGGTGCGCTGGGGGGCTACCTGCTCTAGCAGAGCGGTGGCAGGACGCTGGTTTTCGGCAGCGTCGTCGATGGCGGCGTTCACGTCGATTTCGTCGCCACCCAGGTGGAGCACAGCACCGAGCAGGGCCTGGGTGTACTCGTGCTGGGGATTGTTGAAGACCTCGTGAATTTCGCCGGTTTCAACGATCTGCCCGCGGCGCATGACGGCAACACGATCGGCCAGGTCGGCGACCACACCCATGTCGTGGGTGATCAGGATGATGGCTGAGTTGAGCTTCTTCTGCAGGTTGCGCATGAGCTCAAGAATTTCGGCCTGCACGGTCACGTCGAGTGCCGTGGTGGGCTCATCTGCAATGAGCAGCTTGGGGTTGGTGGAGAGCGACTGGGCGATCATGGCGCGCTGACGCTGGCCACCGGACATCTGGTGGGGGTAGGAGTTGAAGGCCTTGACAGGGTCGGGCATTTCGACCATCTCAAGCATCTTGATGGCTTCTTCTTTAGCCTCTGCCGGCGAGACGTTCTTGTGCAGGCGCAGGGTCTCAACAATCTGGTCGCCCACAGTCATGACCGGGTTCATGGCGGTCATGGGCTCCTGGAAGATCACGGCGACTTCTTCACCGCGCACGCTGAGCAGCTCGGTGTTGCTGAGGCCAACGAGCTCGCGGCCGTTAAGTTTGACGGAGCCGGTGACGCGGGCGTTCTTGGGCAGCAGCCCAATCATACCCATGGACGAAACGGACTTACCTGAGCCGGATTCACCCACAATGGCGAGGACCTCACCGGCATGTACCTCGTAGTTGAGGTTCATGGCGGCGGGAACCCAGGTACGTTCGACGCCGAAGTCAACGCTGAGGTCGCGGACTTCGAGGACCGGCTGGGCGCCGGTTGGCTGAGTGGTTGGTGTATTCACTGGTTTTCCCAACTCTTGGTTGTTTCTGTAGAAGATTGGTGTGGTGGAGCTGTCTCATCTGAGAGAATCGAGAGACTATGAAGTCTCAGTATTTGCAGAACTCTCCGGTTACCTTTCGCGTGAAGACCGCCCCTTTTTATACCTGGTGCGCTGTGCTGGTTGCAGCGAGCGTGCTAGTGGCCTTAGCTGTTAGCGGGGGCCTTGCGGCCCTGCTGACCGGTGGCTGGGGCGTGCTGTGGATGGCCTACACGGTCTGGTATGTGCTGGGCCGATCCCGCCTGGTTGCTGGTGCCGACGACGTCACCATCTATAACCCCTTTGTGACCCACCGGGTCAACTATGCTGCCCTGATTGATATTTCAACCAAGTACCATCTGACCCTGGTGACTCCCACCAAGCGTTTTCAGGCCTTTGGTGTGCCGTCAAGCGGGATGGCGGCGTCCCTTTCTGCCCATCGTCAGGATCTTGAGCGTCTACCCACGATCACTTACGGGGCGGAGCGGTCAGTGCGTACCTCGGACCTGCCAAATTCGGCGGCGGGGTCGGTTGCCCTGGTGCTGCGCGGCTACTGGCAGGAGCTGGTGGAGGATAACGCCCTGGAGTCGGTTGAGCCCCTTCAGCAGTCGCGGGTGGACGCCCGCGGGCTGGTGGTCTTCGTCCTTTTGCTTCTGGCCGCTGTGGCTGGCTTAGTCTTCTAAGCTTTCGGTAGGCCGGGAGGTTCTGCCTTCTCTATTCGGTTATCAACGAGGCGGTGAGTGCTGGTGCGCTCACCGCCTCGTGCGATGAGAGCTACTTGTTCTGGGGTGAGCCAGCCGGGCCGTCTAGATCCTGGTCAAGGGAGTCTGAGGTTCGGCTGCTGGCGGGGGTCTCTACCTCTGAGGCAAGGGAGGTGTGTACCGTGGCGGTGCCTGCTGCGGCAGGAGCCGCCGCGGGGGCGGCTACAGAACCGTCGATACCCACGCCGTTTTCGGCTGAGTGGGCGGTACGCTTGGTTGCCTTCTTGGGGTTGAACTTCTTCTGGCGGGGGTCAAAGGCGTCACGCAGGCCGTCGCCGACGAAGTTGACGGCCAGTGAGATCACCAGAATGAAGAGGCCGGGGAACCAGAAGAGCCAGGGACGGGTAGAGAAGGCTGACTGGTTCGCTGAAATCAGTGAACCCAGTGACCAGTCGGGGGCCTTGATACCGAAGCCCAGGTAGGAGAGCGCGGTCTCGGTCAGAATAGCGGAGCTCATCATCAGTGACACGTTCACGGTGACCACGCCGATGGCGTTGGGCAGGATGTGCTTGAAGATGATGCGCAGGTCCGAGGCACCTGCCAGGCGGGCGGCGTCCACGAATTCGCGTTCGCGTAGGGAGAGGAACTCTGCGCGGACCAGACGGGCCAGGGACGACCAGAAGAGCAGACCCACGACCACACCGAACATGATGGTGTTCCAGATGCCGTGGAAGTAGCTGCCGGCCAGCTTACCGAGCACGGCGGTCAGCAGCATCAGGGGGATGATGATGACCATGTCGGTAAAGCGCATGATGACGGCTTCAATCCAGCCGCGGTAGTAGCCTGCCAGACCACCGAAGAGCACACCGAGGAAACCGGCGATGCTGGTAATCAGGATGACCACCAGGAAGGTGTTCTGCACGCCGCGCATGGTCATGGCGAAGAGGTCGCGACCGGTGGCGTCCTGGCCGAACCAGTGCTGGGCGTTGGGGGCTGCACCGTTCACGATGGGGTTCATCTCGGTGTAGTTGTACTTCCACCAGCCGGGGATGGGGCCCACGCCGATGGAGGTGAGGGCCAGCAGGAGCACCGCGATGAGGACAGCCAGCGAGATAACCGCACCGGTGTTCTGGCGGAAGCGCTTGCGCACAATCTGGCCCTGGGTCTTACCCACGGACTCCTGGGCGCGGATGTCGACGTTGGTTTCGACGGAGCGCAGGGCGGTGGTTTCGGTGGTGGGCTCCTTGGTGGGCCCTGAGCTGAGGTTCTTGTCGTTGGTGCTCATTATGCTTTCACCCTCACGCGCGGGTCGAGGGCTGAGTAGAGGAGGTCAGCCACAAGGTTGAAGACGAGCGCCAGGATGCCGGTAAGCAGGAAGACGCCCATGACGGGGTTGGGGTCGGTTTGAGCCAGCGAGTCGAGGAAGAGGGTACCCATGCCCTTGAAGGCGAAGATACGTTCGGTGATCGCTGCGCCGCCGATGATACCGCCGATGTCCATGGCGATGATGGTGGCCAGGGGAATCAGGGCGTTGCGGAAGGCGTGCTTCATGACGACGGAGCGTTCTGAGACGCCCTTGGCGCGGGCGGTGCGGATGTAGTCCTGGTTCATGATTTCGAGCATGGACGCACGTGAGTAGCGTGAGTAGGACGCCAGCGAAATCAGGGTGAGGGCAATGGTGGGCAGCAGGATGTGGGTGAGGGTATCTGTGTTCAAAATCCAGAAGTCACCCTGCAGGTTGGGGGTAGAAGCGTTAGCGGTGGGGATAGGACGGCCCTTGATGCGGCTGTTGCTGATGTAGGCGGGCCAGGCCTGCATGAAGCGGTCGGCGATAATCAGCAGGGCCATGACCAGGCCGGTGAGCATACCGACGCGGGCACCCTGGCCCTTGTCGTAGCCGCCCCAGCCGAGACCGACAACCCAGCCCAGAGCCATGAAGGCAAGGGTAATAAGGATGACCATGAGGAAGGTCGCCAGGTCGAGCAGATCCTGCAGAGGGAAGTAGGCTGCCAGACCCACAACGACCATGGTCAGACCTGCACCCAGGGCGCGGCGGTTACGCAGGCCGGAGACCAGGATAGTGAAGATGATGGCTGCGCCCAGACCCAGGGGAAGCATGAAGGGGATACCCAGGAAGGGGGTAAGGAACCACTTGGTGGTGGAAACGAAGATGATAGCGCCCGCAGTGATGACGAAGCCCAGCAGGCCCATCAGGTAGCGGGTCTTCTGCTTGCCGAACGAGGCGGAGTACCAGAAGAGGCCTGCCACCACTGATATGAGTAAGGTCGTGGGTATCGTGACCACCGGGTTGCGAAGGAAATCGTTGAAGCCGATAGCGACGAATTCCTTGAGCAGAACCGCGATCCAGAAGGAAGGCAGAGAGAAGAAGAGGAAGCTGGCGAAGGTGATGGTGTAGTCCAGGCCGGAGTACTGGCGCAGGGCTGAGATGATACCCAGGCTAACACCGATCAGGATGGAAAGGACGGTTGCTGCTACGACCAGGATAAGGGTCTGGTAGACAGCGTTCGACAGAAGCTGCGTGACAGGGGTGCCTGCGAGGTTCTGGCCAAAGTCGCACTTACCCGCGAAGCAACCGAGCACCCCACCGAGCCACTTGAAGTAGCGCAGGGGAGCGGGGATATCGAGGTCAAGGGCGTCAATACGCTGGGCAATGAGCGCTTCTTTGTTAGGGGAGGTCGAGGTACGTAGTTCTTCGAGGGGGTCGCCCGCGATAGCTACGAGGTTGTAGATGAGGAATGATGCACCGAAGAGGATGAAAACTGCGGTGATCAGGCGCCTCACGGAGTACATGAGCATGATGAATCCTGATGGGTAGGGGAGTGCACCCTGGGAATAGGAGGGTGCTCTCAAAACAGCCAGAGGCGCGGACGCTCGTGAGCGTCCGCGCCGTAGGGCAGTTACAGATTGTTAGTTGCCATCTGTAGCGTGACTAGAGCGTATCTGTACTTACTCTGAGATGTCCCACTCTTCGATGTTCCAGGTCAGGGGCTGCTGACCGGGCTTGGGCTGTACACCGGTGATGGTGTCTGAAACCGAAGTAACAGCGATGGACTGGAAGAGGGGCAGGCCGTAGCCGTCCTTGAACAGTTCGCCGTCTGCCTGCATCTTCAGCTCTTCGATGCGGGCGGTGTCGGTGGTGGTCATGATTTCATCGGCTGCTGCGTCAACGGTGGGGTTGGAGTAGCCGGTGAAGTTGGAGGATGAACCGGTCTTGAAGATCTGGCCCAGTGAGGAGTTACCTACACCTGAGGAAACCCAGCCGAAGATCGATGCCTCGTAGTCGCCACCGGCCAGCAGTGATGACCACTGCTCGCTACCGGCGTCAACAACCACGAAGCCTGCCTTCTCAGCGGATTCCTTGATCATCTGGAAGGAGTTGATGCGGTTGGGGTTCTTGTTGTTGTAGAGGATGCGGATGGTGGGGGTCTGGCCGCCCAGCAGTTCCTTAGCCTTTTCGATGTTGGCGTCCATGTCGTCTGAGGGGTACTCAGAGGAGTTGTTGGACTCAACGGTCTTGGCGTAGTTCTCAGCGTCGGAGGCTACGTAGAGCTGGGAGTTCAGAACCTCAGCGTTGGCGTCCATGGGCTTGATCAGCTTGTCGACGATGTCCTGGCGGGGAACTGTCAGCAGGAAGGCCTTGCGGACGTTCTCGTCAGCGAAGGGGGAGCCTTCCTTGACGTTCAGGTCGAGGTGGTCGTAAGACTGGTCGGGCTGGGTTTCGGTGACAACGCCGCTCAGCGCTTCAAGCTGGGAGACGGTGTCGATGGAGGCCTGGGGAGCAACGGCGTTGACTTCGCCGTTCTGCAGGGCCTGAATCTGGGTGGCAACATCGCCCTGAACCTTGAGCACAACTTCGCCGATGGCGGGCTTCTTGTCACCCTGGTAGTTGGGGTTGGCGGTCAGGGTGACTGACTGGTTCTCTTCAACGGCGGTGACCAGGTAGGGGCCGTTACCGACGGTGAGAGCCTCGTTGGCAGGCATGGTGGTGGTGTTGTAGCCGGTGTTCCAGGCATCTGCAATCTTGCGCAGCTGCTCGTTTTCTTCACCGGGGGTTGCGGTCTCGATAGCTTCGATGAGCTCGTCTTCGGTCATACCGGCCAGCTCAGCAACAACGTGGGCGGGCTTGTCGATATCGTAGGCGATTTCCCAGTCAGCAAAAGCCTGGGGGTAGGTGAAGGAGATGGAGCGGCCGTCCTCGCTGACAACGGGAACCTCTGCGCCGCCGAGGCCTGCGGTCTCGCCAGCGAAGGAGAAGTACTTAACGCCGTCTTCTTCCTCGGCATCGAAGTGACCGGACTGGGCAGCCCATGCCAGGAGCAGGTCGCCCTTGTCGATGTCGTTGCCATCTGACCACTTCTGGTCGTCGTTGACCTTGTAGTCAACCTTGATGCCATCGCCCTCTTCAGTCATGGAGTAGGTGCCGAACCACTCGTTGTGGCGGATGTCGAAGGTGTTGGTGATGGTGTAGAAACCACGGTTGGTCATCTGAGCGATGATGCCGTTGGTATCTGAGTTACCTTCAGCGGTACCTACGTTCAGTGAGGAGAAAACGTTGGTGATAGCAATTGAAACTGACTTGTCTGCTGATGCAGCTGAGTCAGAGCCTGAGCTGCTGGAAGCGCCGGTGTCGGAGCTGGCGCAGGCTGAGAGAGCCAGGGCAGCTACAGCTGAGAGGCTGAGAGCTGAGGAAATGCGGGTCTTGCGCATTGGTGTCTCCTTGCTGAAAAGGGGAAATGTGCTGGTGTGACTCGGTTAGTCACCCGCGCATACGGGGTAACCTATAGCCTCCCCAACGCTCGGATGTGGTGAATCACACGATGTGTAATGTACATACTAGGTCACTTTTATAGGGCTGCGCCACAAAAACCCCCTTTTTGGATGTAAAACTCTTCAAAAAAATGTAAAAAGTACGTTACGGCGTCTTTTTAGCTCATCGAGTGGCACAGCTTTTGTTCTTTTGCTAGCGCTGGATAGCACGCACCATATGCACGTGTTCGATTCCAGCGTCGAGGTAGGGATCTCCCACAATCTCAAAGCCCGATGCCCCGTAGTACCTCTCTGCTAGGTAGGCCTGGGCGCTAATAGAGATGCGTTCTGCCTCGGTGTTTTCTTCAATCCAGGTCAGCGCCTCATCGAGTAGGCGGCGGCCTAGTCCGGTGCCGCGGGCGTCCGGGTGTACTGCCACCCGCCCCAGCGTCCAGGCGCCGGGGTCAGCCGGGTGGGACTCGTCCGAGAATGTTGCCAAATCAAAGAGCCGCAGATAGGCCAGGACCTCGCCGCGCTCATTGGCGTGGAAGAAGTGCAGGGCCTGCCGGTCGGCCCGGTCGATTTCGTTCTCTTCGGTAATCTTCTGGCCCACCACAAAGACCAGCCCGCGCAGTAGGTAAATCTCGTTGAGTTCATCAAGAGTCAGGTCATAAAAGGGCTTCACGGTAAACATACAGTCATTCTAAAACCCCTTGAACTGCGCTTATTACCCACCGGTAACCGCACAAAATGTAAAAAGCCGCCCCGTACCGTCCGGAAGGACGGTACGGGGCGGCAGGCCTAGGCTGCGGCAGGGTTACTTGGTGGTAACCTTCAGCAGCTCAGAGCCGGGCTGGACGGCGCCGGTCGCGCCCTCAACCTCAGCGAAGCGGTTGGTGTTGGTGACCAGAACGGGGGTGACCAGGGAGTAGCCGGCGTTCTTGATGATCTCGGGGTCGAAGGTCAGCAGGATATCGCCGGGATTGACGCGCTGGCCCTTTTCAACCTTCACGTCGAAGCCTTCACCGTTTAGGTTGACGGTGTCGATACCTACGTGAATGAGCAGTTCTATACCGTTGTCGAGCTTCAGGCCTACGGCGTGGCCGGAGGGCATGGTGACGGAGACCTTACCAGCGGCGGGGGCTACCACGGTGTTGCCGGTGGGGACGATGGCTGCACCCTTGCCGAGCTTTTCGGCGGCAAAGATGGGGTCGGGGGTCTCAGACAGGGGAACTGCCTGGCCTTCGAGGGGGGATGCCATGGTCAGGACGGTGCCTGCTGCGGGTGCTGCTGCCTCTTCAGCGGCCCAGGGGGTTGCAGCCTGCTTCTCTGCAATGGCAACGGGAGCGGCAGCGGCGGTGGCTGCGACAGCGTCGGTGCGCTTTTCGGCTGCGCCGGGGGTGGTTGCCTCAGCGGCTGACTCACCAATGCTGGTTTCTGCAACGGCTGCGGCCTTGGCGGCAGCTTCAGCCTTCTGATCCTTGGACTCGTAGCCGAAGATCAGTACACCTGCCATAGCGCCGAAGAAGGCGATGGCCAGACCGATCATGTAGAGGAGTGAGGGCTGCATAGCGGGGATAGATAGCAGGGAGGTGAAGGCGAAAGCGTAGGACTTAACACCCAGGGCTGAGATGGTAGCGCCACCGATGATGGCGGGGACCAGGATCAGGGGGAAGACACGCTTGTAGCGTAGGACGATGCCGTAGAGGGAGGGCTCGGAGATACCACCGAGTAGACCCGATGCAGCCGCACCGACAGCGGTCTGGCGCAGTTCCTTGTTGCGGCGAGCCACAATAGCAACACCGGTGACAACGCCGAAGACAGCGAAGTTGTAGGCGCCCATGGGGGACTGGATGAAGTCCACACCGTCGGTCTGCAGGTTGTTAATCATGACGGCGTTCAGGGGCCAGTGCAGACCCAGGGGAACCATGAAGAGGTAGAGACCGGCGATGAGGCCGCCGACCAGCCAGGGGGCGATTTCGTTGACGCCGCCGATGAAGTCAGAGATAGCCAGAGCGAACTTGATGCCGATGGGGCCGATGAGGAAGGCGGTCAGGGGCACCAGGATCATGACGGAGAGCATGGGCACGAAGACCATGTGCAGCATGGTGGGGATGACCTTCTTCAGGAAGCGCTCCAGGGGAGCCAGCAGGGCTGCTGCGAAGAGGGGCGGGAAGATCTGGCCGGTGTAGTTCATGACGTACAGGGGCAGGTCAAGACCCAGGAAGGGGACGCGGACGACGCCGTCTACCGCGATGTCGGCAAAGCCCTGGAAGGTGCCGGTCATGAGGGCCGCGGGGATAGCCGCGCCGACCCACATGTTGGCGCCCAGGCGCTTGGCGGCGGTTGCGCCGATCATGATGGGCATGAACTGCAGGACTGACAGGGAGGCTGCCAGCATGATGAACCAGAAGGGGAAGGCGGCGCGCCACTCGTTGAGCATGGCGGCTGCTGCATCGGCGTCGGCCAGACGGGGGCCGTTGACGATGTCGATGTTAACGACCTGACCGGTGAGGTCGGTGTACTGACCGAAGTAGCCCAGCTGCTGCAGGAAGACGATCAGGGTCAGAATCATGGAGGTGCCCAGCAGCGCCCAGAGGATGGGGCGGAAGGAATCTGAGAGCACGTCGAAGACGCGGGTGAGTACGCCGGCCTTCTTCTCGTCGGTGGCTACTGCACCCTTGGAGGCGTTCTCGCCGACGGAGCCCATGCCGGGCAGCTTGAGCATTTCGTTGTAGACCGATTCGACCTTGTCGCCGAGGACGACCTGGGTCTGGCCGGACTGCTCGATGATGGAGAGCACGCCGGGGATGTTCTCAATCTTGGTGCGGTCTACGGCGCTGTTGGACTTGGGAGTCACGCGCAGGCGGGTGGCGCAGTGGGTAAAGTGCGAGATGTTCTCGGGGCCACCCAGGCCTTCGAGAATCTTTTCGCCCATCTGTGAGTTATTCACGAGTGGAACCTTACTGGTGTGTGCGGACTGCTAGCCGGTTGTTTAAGACGAAAAAGACCCGAGTTGCCTATCGAACCGTGTGCCCTGATACGGGTAGACGGGTGCTCATAAAAGTGGTGTGGGTGCACCGGTGCCCTATGAGCTGATAGCAACTCAGGTCTTGCCTGCTAAACCAGTAACAATCCTGATGATTGACTACATAGAGTGTGGGGTGTTAACCCCGTTCGTGCTCAAGCGTACTCCCTGAGGTTAGCCCTGTGCAAGTACCTGGGGGTGTTTAGCTCGCAACCAGGCGGTGTGCAGGCGCAGGTTGATTTCGATAGCCAGGCAGCCCAGGGCGGCTGATCCTAGAGTGGCTAGTAAGTATGCCCCGGTGGGAATGGTGAACTGGTGGTACCAGAGCGAGGGTGGAAGTAGCAGAACCAGGGCCAGCCCGGCGTACATGGCCGCCACGATAGCCAGGCGGCCGCCGCGCACGGGCCGCACTACGGTGGTGATGTTGTAGATACCCATGAGTACAAGGGCGATGAAGGTGGCGGTCTGAATCTCCGCTGTAGCTACACCGGCGAGAGCGCGCCCGTAGCCGTTGACGAAGACCAGTACCGCTGTGATGATGACGGCTGCCGGTAGGGCATAGTGCAGGGCCCTGCCCAAGAAGCCGCTGACGTAGCGGCGGGTGTTGGGCAGCATGGTCAGGAAGAAGGCAGGACCCCCCACAATGAGCAGGTCGGCGGTGGAGTACTGACGCGGTAGGAAGGGGAACTGCCAGCAGAGCACACCCAGGGTGAGACCCAGCAGGATAGCGAAGGCGGTCTTGGTGAGGAAGAGGTTGGTGACCCGCTCGATATTGGCGATAATCTTCCGCCCCTCGGCGAGCACACCGGGTAGACGGTCAAAACGTCCGTCGAGAAGCACCAGGCGCGATACCGCCTTGGTGGCGGGTGCTGCGTTGCCCATGGCGATACCCAGGTCGGCGTGTTTGAGGGCCAGGGCGTCGTTGATGCCGTCACCGGTCATCGCTACTACGTGCCCGGCCTCGCGCAGACCCAGCACCATGTTCTTCTTCTGTTCGGGGGAGACCCGGCCAAAGACGGCGTGGGTTCGGGCAGCTTCTACCAGCTCAGGGCCAGATTCGGGCAGGGTTGAGGCGTCGACCGCACCGGCTGAGACGTCCATACCGGCGGATGCCGCTGCGGCCGCTACCGTGCGGGGGTTATCGCCAGAGAAGACCTTCAGGTCGATACCCTGGGTTCTGAAGTAGGCCAGGGTTTCGGGAGCCTCGGAGCGTACCTGCTCACGGAAAATCACGAGCACCTGGGGCTCAAGACCGGCAGGAACCCGAGCGGCTACCTTGCCGGAAGGCTCGCGCAGAAAGGCGGGGGCGTGGGCCAGCACCAGCACACGCAGCCCGCTCTCGGCCAGCTCACCGGCCAGGTCGCGGGCAGCAGAGCCCTCGGGCAAAAGCGCCTCGGGGGCACCGAGTAGCCAGGCACCGGTGCCCGTGAACTCAACGCCGCTAAAGCGCAGAGCAGATGAGAAGGGCAGGACGCCGGTGGCAGCCGTAGCGCTAGCACCGGCAGGGGCTGCGGCGTCCGCTGCCTCAGCAAAGGGCTCCTTCAGGGCAGCCGCGGTGGGGTTGGCGTTCTGGTCGGCTCCCAGCCAGCCCAGGGCGGCAGCCCAGCCGTCCTTAACCCGGGAATCGGTGGCGGCGTCCTGATGCCCGGTCTCTGCCCAGAGCACCTGCCCGGTCAGGGAGCGAACCGAATCAAAGCGCACCCCGCCCTCGGTGAGGGTGCCGGTTTTATCGAAGCAGACGGTATCAACGCGGGCCAGTACCTCAACGGCGGGCTGCTCCTGAATCAGCACCTCGGTGCGGGCCAGCTTAACCGATGCTACGGCAAAGGAAATCGTGGTCATCAGGGCCAGACCCTGGGGAATCATGGAGGCCACTGACGAGACAGAGGTAATCAGGGCATCACGCCAGGCACCGGAATCAAGGGCCAGCTGCCAGCCGCCAGCGGCCTGCATCTGCCCGTTCAGCACAATTGCGATAATGGGAACTAGAGCCCAGGTAATCCAGGTGACCACCCGTTCCATACCCGCCCGGAGCTCCGAATGGATGGTGGTGAACTGGCGGGCTTCGGCCGTAATTTTCGCGGCGCGGGAGGTAGCCCCCACCGCCGTCAGCCGTACCTTGCCCGACCCACCAATCACGGATGAAGCCGACAGGACGCCGTCCCCCGGTACCTTGCCGACGGGGTCGTTTTCGCCGGTGAGCAGGGATTCATCAAGGTCCAGGCCATCACTGGTGAGCACCACGGCGTCGGCAGGAACCTGGTCCCCGCGCTTGAGCAGTACAACGTCGTCAAGAACCAGCTCATCGAGGGCAACCGGCACCAGCTTGCCATCGCGCAGGGCGGTGGCGGGGTCGCGGCGCAGCAGGGCAATGCGGTCCAGCTGACGCTTAGCCGAGAACTCCTGGGTGAAGCCGATGACCACGTTGGCAATAGCAGCCAAAAGGAAAAGGGTATCGAGCCAGGAACCCACCAGGATCACCGCTAGCCCGCAGAGCCCCAGCACCAGGTTAAACATGGTGAACAGGTGGGTACGGATAATGGTCGCGGTAGAGCGGGAGGTCGCATTATTCTGCGTATTCACTAACCCTGCAGAGATACGCTCAGCGACCTGCTCGCTGGTGAGCCCACCGGCCTCAAGGACGCTGTCTGGAGGGGTACTCACATTCACGCGGTGGGCAGGCGCGGTGTGAGGCATAGGGGCTCCTTGGGCGTCGGGCTGGTCAGGGTAGTAACCAGTCTAGTGGGAGAAGCCGAGGGTACACGTCCGTCTCAAGGATGAAAACAGCCTCAGTTGCGGGCAGGAAGTACCAGCAGGCGCCCCCTGCCGGGCGTAGGCGCGGGCACGGGTGAGGGTCTGCTCCTGGTGCAGAATATCGAGGGCGGCGGTGGGCTCGTCGAGCAGGAGCAGGGGAGTGTGTGCAGGCTTCTTGGGCAGTGTGCAGGGTTTTCTCTGCACACAGCCCAAGAACCCTGCACAGCGCTAAGACAGAAGGACGTTCCCCGGGCCGGTAACTGCCAAGCTAACCCACCCGACTTATCCACAGGCCTGGCCGCTATATGACCTGTCTGTGAACCAAAAGAGCCTGAGATGTTCACACCCCTTGCAAGAGGTAGACGGGCTCGGTGACACTGCCCTTATGAATGATGTTGCAGAGATTTACCAGCAGGTGCGCTGCCTTAAAGATTTACAAGATATCGGTGTAAGCCCCTCCCTAGCCTCGACTCGTTTTAGATCTGGTGACTACACCAAAATCAAGCAGGGAATCTATGTCGAAACCTCTATATGGAAGCAGTGGAGCACTCGCCAGAGGTGTCTGGCTCACCACGCTGCGCATATCAAAACGGTGCCGAGCGGGGTACTGAGTCACCAGTCGGCTGCGCTTTGGTTAGGAGCTCCCCTTCTGACTCTGCCTCACAAGGTGCATATGAGTTTTGCGTCAGCTTCTGTGCAACACCGCCCTTCAGTAACAGCGCATCGCGGACGCACGGACGTAGTTCGCGAGGCTCGGCTGGTAGTAGGGGCTTCTGTTGCTGCTCCGGGGCACACTCTGCGCGATGTGGCCTTATCCCTACCTCGCGTCGAGGCGCTGGTGATTGGTGATTATTTTCTGCGGCAGGGTGTTATATCTGTAGCGTCGGCGCGTGCGGCCTTGGCTGAGGCGGGTGGAGCTGCACTTGCCGTGGGACAGAGACTGAGCGCTTTAGCAGACTCTCCTGCTGAGACAATCGCGCGCGACCTTATCTATGAGTGGAATCTGCCTCTACCTCAAGAACAGTTCGAGGTATTTACTCACTATGGCCGTGTCTACCGTGCTGATTTTGCTTGGCCTGAGCTGGGGGTCATTCTTGAGGTCGACGGTGAGGTGAAGTATTCGGGCGTCTATGGCCGCGCTGATGATGTGGTTCAGACGGAACATCGGCGGCATCGTGAATTAGAGATGGCTGGCTGGAAGGTGGTGCGTACGCGTTGGAAGGAGCTGATGTCGCACCCTGCTACTCTCCGGCAACGGTTGTGGGAGGCAGGCGTCCGGTGAGCCAGATTGTAGGTGTGCAGGTTTCTTGGGCTGTGTGCAGGGTTTTCTCTGCACACAGCCCAAGAACCCTGCACAGGCTAAGACAGAAGGACGCCGTCACGCACCTGCCTGCCCGAAGGCAGGGGAGGGGCGCGGCGGCGTCCTTACCCAGAGTAGCTAGAGACTAGCTGGGGGCAACCTCGCCGAAGTGGCGGGCCAGGGTGCCCTCGTGGGCTTCGCGCAGCTCGTCCAGGTTGATAGCGACCTCACCCTGAATATCCAGGGCGTTAGAGGCGGCATCGACCACGCCGATACGGGCGAAGGGGTAGTCGCGGGCGGTGCACATGTCCTTGAAGCGAACTTCCTCGGAGCGGGGCACAGATACAACCACGCGGCCCAGGGACTCAGAGAAGAGCAGGGTGAAGAGGTCGATACCGTCGCGCTCAGCAACCTCACCCAGGCCAACGCGGGCACCGACGCCAAAGCGCAGGCAGCCCTCAACCAGGGCGGCAGCCAGGCCACCGGCAGAGACGTCGTGGGCAGCGTCAATCATGCCGTCGCGGCTCATGTTCACCAGCATGTCGCCCAGCAGCTTCTCGGCAGCCAGGTCAACCTTGGGGGGCAGGCCGCCCAGGTGGCCCTTGAAACGGGCCCACTCGGAGCCGTCCAGCTCGTCACGGGTGGTGCCCAGCAGGTAGAGGGCCTGGCCGTCATGCTCAGGTGCCCAGCCGGAGGGGGTGCGGCGGGTGACGTCGTCCATCACTCCCATCATGGCAACCACGGGGGTGGGGTTAATGGCCTTGCCGCCGGTCTGGTTGTAGAGGGAGACGTTACCACCGGTCACGGGTACGCCCAGTTCCATACAGCCGTCGGCGATACCGCGCACGGCCTCAGCGAACTGCCACATGATGTCCGGATCTTCGGGAGAGCCGAAGTTCAGGCAGTCAGAGACAGCCACGGGGCGGGCACCCACGGTAGCCACGTTGCGGTAGGCCTCAGCCAGGGACGCCTTCGCACCCTCATAGGGGTCGAGCTTGGTGAAACGGGGGTTAGAGTCGGTTGCCAAGGCAACGCCCAGGCCGGTCTCTTCGTCCACGCGAATCACGCCGGAGTCATCGGGCATAGACAGAGCGGTGTTGCCCTGAACGTAGCGGTCGTACTGGTTAGTAATCCAGGACTTGGAGCACATGTTGGGGGCAGCCATAAATGCCTTGATAGCCTCGCCCAGCTCAGCGCCGGTGGGGCGGGCGTCGTCCGCGCTAGAACCGGTGAACTTGTCGGCCTGCAGGGCGTCCTGCCACTCGGGGCGGGCGTAAGGACGCTCGTAGGTGGGGCCGTCGTGAGCGACGGTCTTGGGGTCCACATCGACGATAATCTCGCCCTGCCATTCGATGGTCAGGCGGCCGGAGCCGGTAACCTCACCCAGGATGGAGTATTCGACGTCCCACTTCTTCATGATGTCTTCGAAGCGGCTCAGGTTCTCGGGGGTCACCACAGCCATCATGCGCTCCTGGGACTCAGACATGAGAATCTCGCCCGGGGTCAGGGTGGGGTCGCGCAGCAGAACTTTGGTCAGGTCGACGTGCATACCGCCGTCGCCGTTGGAGGCCAGCTCGGAGGTGGCGCAGGAGATGCCTGCGGCGCCGAGGTCCTGAATGCCCTCAACGATGGAGTTCTTGAAGAGCTCCAGGCAGCACTCAATCAGTACCTTCTCAGCGAAGGGGTCGCCCACCTGCACGGCGGGGCGCTTGGAGGGCTTGGTGTCGTCGAAGGACTCTGACGCCAGAACGGAAGCGCCACCAATGCCGTCGCCACCGGTGCGGGCGCCGAAGAGGATCACCTTGTTGCCGGTACCTGAGGCGTTTGCGGTGCGGATGTCCTCGTGGCGCATGATGCCCACAGCCAGGGCGTTGACCAGGGGGTTGGCCTGGTAGCACTCGTCGAACTCGACCTCGCCGCCGATGTTGGGCAGGCCCAGGGAGTTGCCGTAGCCGCCAACACCGGACACAACGCCGGGCAGGACGCGGGCGGTGTCGGGGTGGTCGATGGCACCGAAACGTAGGGGGTCCATGACGGCCACGGGGCGGGCACCCATTGAGATAATGTCACGCACGATACCGCCCACGCCGGTCGCTGCACCCTGGTAGGGCTCAACGTAGGAGGGGTGGTTGTGGGACTCAATCTTGAAGGTCACGGCCCAGCCGTTGCCAATGTTGGTCACGCCGGCGTTCTCGCCGATGCCGACCATGAGGTCCTTCTTCATCTCGTCGGTGACCTTGGCACCGAACTGCTTGAGGTGCACCTTGGAAGACTTGTAGGAGCAGTGCTCTGACCACATGACCGAGTACATAGCCAGCTCGGCTGCGGTGGGGCGGCGGCCGAGAATCTTCTTGATGTCCTCGAACTCGTTCTCTTTTAGACCCAGCTCAGCCCAGGGTAGCTCGGCTTCGGGGGTGGCAGCGGCGTGCTCAACGGTGTCGAGATTAAACTTCTTGTCGCTCAAAATTCTTATTCCTTATGCGAGGCGTTTAGGCCGAAACCAGCTGATTGAGTACGGAGGTGAAGACGCCCAGGCCGTCCGTGCCGCCGCGCAGACCCACGGTGCCAAAACCTGAGGACGAGGGGCCGAAGCCGGGCTCAACGGCGTGCTCGGGGTGGGGCATGAGGCCCACGACGTTACCGCGCTCGTTGGCGATACCGGCGATGTCGTTGCGGGAGCCGTTGGGGTTAACGTCCACGTAGCGGAACACCACGCGTCCTTCAGCCTCAAGAGCCTCAAGGGTCTTGGCATCGGCGACGTACTGGCCGTCCTGGTTCTTGAGGGGTACCACGATGTTCTGGCCCGCTTCGAAGTCGCCGGTCCAGGCAGTCTGGTTGGTCTCAACGCGCAGGGTCTGATCGCGGCAGATGAACTTGCGGTGATCGTTCTTGATCATGGAGCCGGGCAGCAGGTGGGTTTCGGTCAGAATCTGGAAACCGTTGCAGATGCCGAGTACCGGCAGGGGAGCGGAACCCGAGGTACCAGCGGCGCTAGCTGCCTCAACGACTTTGCTCATGACCGGGGCCTTGGCGGCAATAGCGCCTGCGCGCAGGTAATCACCATACGAAAAACCGCCGGGCACAATCACAGCGTCTACATCGTGTAGAGCTACTTCATCGTGCCACAGCGGTACGGGGGTTCCACCAGCTAGGCGGACGGCGCGGGAGGCATCGCGGTCGTCCAGGGTGCCGGGGAAGGTGATGACACCAACGCGTACATCAGCCAGGGCGGCGTCGGGAGTGTTCTGAGAGAAGTCGCCCACCAGGGGAACTTCGGTTGCTGCGAGGGATTCTGCCACGTCTTTTAGTCCTCCAGAGCTTCGACGTTGACGACGTCTTCAATCACGGGGTTAGACAGCAGCTCTTCAGCTGCCCGGCGGGCCTGCGCGAGCAGTTCTTCGGTGACTTCACCATCAACGGTCAGTTCAAAACGCTTACCCTGACGAACATCGGTGAAGTTGTTCAGACCGATACGGGGAAGCTCGTGAGCGATAGCCTTGCCCTGGGGGTCGAGGATTTCGGGCTTGAGCATAACGTCAACAACAATACGGGCCATGAATGGGCACTCCTTGGGTGCTGGAATCTAATTAGAGCCAGGTCTCATTTTACACGGGGCTGGAGTGTCGAGGGGCACATTGGGGCAGGTGGGGTGCGGTGCTCGCAACTTCTACTGCGCGGTGGCTGTGGCGAGGTTTTTGGCGACGGTAAGGTTAGCTATCGCCAGGTCGCGGTTGGTGCGTGCAAGCGCTAGGGCTGAGACCACGAGGGCGACCAAAATTTTTGCCTGATTTTTTGCTTCTTGCATCGTGAGATGAGGAAAGGTTGCTCCGATTCCGTGGGTGAATGCTTGTTCAAGTTCACCGTGGTATTTGGTGATAGCTTCACGTACTGCGGGATCCTGCCCGATGGGTGCGTTGGCCGCTGCAATGAGGAGGCAGCCGGGGTGCTCCGGGGTTGTTTCGAGAGCATTTGTGATGGTTTCAAAGTAAGTCTGTAGCGCTGTGGGTGCTGCGTCTTGAGCGGTAATTCTTGCCAGTAGTGGCCTGACTATCGTATTGAGATAGTTCTCGATGACTAGGTCAAAGAGTTCTTTTTTGGAGCCGAAAGTGTGGTAGAGGCTGGAGCGCCGTAGCTCGGTTGCCTGTTCCAGGTCGGGGATTGAGGTTGCCTCGTAGCCCCGGTCCCAAAAGATGCCGCGGGCTGCCCTGACGGCGTCCGCTCGGTCGAAGGTTGCTGTGCGCCCCATGGTGTGCCTCGTTTCATAGCTAGTAAAATTGTGTACTGACCATTCTAGTATATATTGGAATAAGCGTTACAAAAACCTATGAAAGGGTATCCCCTTGACCATCGCCGGTATCATCGCCCTACTGCTCGCCGTCGCCCTGCACGTTTTTATCTTCTACCTCGAATCCTTCGCCTGGACCACCCGAGCCCTGCCAGTCTTCGGCATGAGCCGTGAATCAGCCGAACAGACCAAGGAAATGGCCTACAACCAGGGCTTCTACAACCTCTTCCTGGCAATCATCGCCGCTGCCGGTGCCCTGGCCCACTTCGCCGGTGCCCCCGCCGTGGGTCTGGCCCTCATGCTCGCCGGTACCGGGTCAATGCTGGCCGCCGCAGCCGTCCTCTTCATCACCTCACCCGACAAGCGCTCCGCCGCCATCAAGCAGGGTGCCTTCCCGCTGCTCGCCGTCCTTCTGCTTGCTCTGGGCGCAACCCTTTAACAAACGCCCTCGACAGGCGTAGAACTGGTTAAACAGCTTTCGAAAGGAAAAATCATGACCCAAGCACGTGAAATCCGCCTTGCCTCCCGCCCCAGCGGCTGGCCCACCTCCGACAACTTCGAATTTGCCACCGTTACCCTGCCTGAGCTCACCGATGGCCAGGTACGCGTTAAAAACGAGTTCATCTCGGTTGACCCCTATATGCGCGGGCGCATGAACGACACCAAGAGCTATGTAGCCCCCTACGGCCTGGGGGAACGCATCACCGGCGGTGCCGTCCTCGCTCTACCTGGGCATGCTGGGCATGACGGCAATGACCACCTACGCAGGCCTGACCCGCATCGCCCACCTGAAAGAAGGCGACGTTGTGTTCGTCTCTGGCGCAGCGGGCGCCGTGGGCACCGCCGTCGGGCAGATCGCACGCCTACTCGGCGCCTCCCGTGTTGTCGGCAGCGCTGGCTCGGCTGAGAAGGTTGAGCTGCTGACCAGCAAATACGGCTACGACGCCGCCCTCAATTACAAGGACGCCCCCGTGCGGCAGACCCTGCCCGAGCTAGTTCCAGATGGCGTAGACGTCTACTTCGACAACGTCGGCGGCGACCACCTCGAAGCCGCTCTCGACGTGATGAACCGCGGCGGCCGACTGGCGCTCTGCGGCGCGATCTCGGCCTACAACACCAACGAGACCACCCCCGGCCCCGACAACATGACCAACATGGTCAAGCAGGGCCTGACCATGCAGGGCTTCACCCTGGGGGAGTACCTGGACGTCGCCCCCGAGTTCCGCGAAAAGATGGGCCGCTGGTTTGCCGACGGCAAGATCGCCTATGACGAGACCGTCTACGAGGGGCTCGACTCCACCATCGAAGCCTTCATCGCCATGATGCAGGGTGCTAACACCGGCAAGATGGTGGTCAAGCTCTAGCTGTTGCCCCTAGACGCACTCGATAGCATCGAGCAACCTCTGCCGCAGGGCGACTGACCGGTCGGCGAAGAGTCTTTGCTGGCGCACGTACTCGGCTTTACCTTCGGGGGTTTCAATGGCAACCGGCTCATAACCCCAGTCCTCTAGGTCGTAGGGGGCTGCTTTCATGTCGAGTTCGCGCACGTCCCAGGCCAGTTCGAAGCAGTCCATGACCAGGTGCGAGGGTACCAGGGGTAGGAGCTTATAGGCCCACTTGTAGATATCCATGTTGGCGTGCAGGCAGGCTGGCTGCTCTAGGTTGCGCTGTTGCTCACGCGTGGGTTGTAGCTCGTTCATGGGTACCGCCTGGGGCATGAAGAACCGGAAGGCATCGAAGTGGGAGCACCTAATTTTATGGCTCTCAACCACCCGATCGGTGCCCTCTGCCCCCAGGCGCAGTTCTAGGTAGTCGTGGCGGATATTATTCTCCACCGACTTGTAGGCCATAGCCCACTCGTGTAGACCAAAACAGCCAAAGAAACCGGGCTTGGCCGCGGTTTTGCCCAGGATAATCCGCGCAAAATCAATGGCTGAGGCGCGGTCCTCAGCAAACTTTTCGGTATCGACAAGGACGCTGGTGCCCGCCTGCGCCGCCGTGGCGGCTTCGGCAGGTGGTAGGCCTGCCTCTTCCAATTCTTGCTGGGTAGCGGCCCGGTAGAACTTCCAGTCTGCCCGCTCACCGGCGTCCTGCAGAATGACCCCCGCACCGGGGTGCCAGCGCATAAACTGCCCGGGTTTTAGGGTGTAGTAGGTGAAGAGGAAGTCTTCAACGGGGTGGGCTTGGCCGCGCTCGCGGCGGCGTGCGAAGGGCAGGGCGTAGCGGCCGGAGCGTTCTTCATGGGCGCGCGCTAGTGTACGCCAATCGTCCGGGGCAAGGAGGGTGAGGGGCATGGGGTCTATTCTAGTGGGCAAAAGCCGAGCCCCGGGCCAGCAGCCTGATGCTGCCAGCCCGGGGCCCGAGCGTCCTCGCGGACAAACCTAGTTCACAACCTAGCGGCCGGTACCACCGTAAACGGTAGCCTCACCTTCGGTATCAAGGTCAAAAGCTGAGTGCACAGCGCGCACAGCTTCATCTAGATTCTCAATATCGGTGATAACCGAAATGCGGATCTCAGAGGTAGAAATCATCTCAATGTTGATGCCGGCGGTGCTCAGCGCATCAAAGAACTTGAATGATACACCGGGGTTGGACTTCATACCCGCACCCACCAGCGACAGCTTACCGATGGACTCGTTGTACTGGACCTCTTCAAAGCCCAGCTCAGCCTTCTTAGCTTCAAGCGCAGCCAGAGCGGCAGCGCCCTGGTCCTGGGGCAGAGTGAAAGAGATGTCGGTGACGTCGGGGCGGTCGGTTGAGACGTTCTGAACAATCATGTCGAGGTTCACGTTGGTCTCATTGAGAATACCGAACACCTTGGCCGCGGAACCGGGCACGTCGGGTACACCAATAACGGTGACCTTAGCCTGGCTACGGTCGTGGGCGACGCCCGAGACGAGGGGCTGTTCCAAGGGGATCTCCTTCAAATTAGTAGTCATACCCTCATTGTCGGGGATAACGAGAGTGCCTTCAAGCTGTGAGAACGAAGAGCGAACATGCAGCTTCAGGTTGAAACGGCGCGCGTACTCTACCGAACGCAGGTGCAGAATCTTGGCGCCGTTAGCGGCCATCTCAAGCATTTCCTCGCTCGTGACGGTATCGAGCTTATGGGCGGACGGCACGATACGCGGGTCAGCGGTGAACACACCGTCAACGTCTGAGTAGATCTCACAGACATCAGCATTTAGGGCTGCCGCCAGGGCAACCGCGGTGGTGTCTGAGCCGCCACGGCCCAGGGTGGTGATGTCGCGGGTCTGGCGGTTCATGCCCTGGAAGCCCGCGACAATGGCGACGTAGCCTTCATCAAGGGCGGTGCGAATACGCTCGGGGTTGACCTCAACCAGGCGGGCAGAACCGTGCACACCGTCGGTAATCATGCCGGCCTGGGAGCCGGTGAAGGACTGGGCACGGCCGCCCATGTTGTTGATAGCCAGGGCCAGGACGGACATAGAAATTCGTTCGCCGGCGCTCAGCAGCATATCGAGTTCACGCGAGGGGCCGGCGTTGGGGGTTACTTCAGCCGCAAGGTCGAGCAGTTCATCGGTGGTGTCGCCCATTGCTGAGACCACCACGACGACCTCGTTGCCAGCCTTCTGCGTGTCCACAATGCGGCGAGCTACACGCTTAATACCCTCGGCGTCAGAAACCGAGGACCCACCGAACTTTTGGACAATCAGGCTCATTGAAACTTCTCCAGTATAAAGGTGTTGAAGGTGCCGGGCATTTTCCGGCCTAAATCTATCGTAGGGGTGGGCGTCGCACTTGGACGATTTTTGCTCAAATGACGGGAATTTAACGTGTGTGACGCTAAATTACAGACCCATGGGTTTAGGTCCAGGGGTTCACGTAGGTCTTACCCGGAATCGGTGGGATCTCGGGGGCAACCGTGCGCAATGGGGTCTTCTTCAGCTCTTCTAGCTTGGCTTCGTAGGCATCGCGCAGCTCTTCTGACTGCACGCCCTCACCGGCCTCTTCAGCCTCAAAGGCAGCTGCCGCCGCGAGTTCAGCCTGCTCTTCGGCAGACAGCTCACCCGGAATACCCGCCAGCTCCTGCTCCAACAGCTCTTCGTTTAGGTCCCCCTGCTGCCCCTCAGCCGGGGAAGGCTCGCTGGGAGCTGTGGGGGCGGCGTCCTCGCTATCAAGATCATCGAACATAGAACCAGACCAGCGGGCCCGCGGGCCCTTAGCTGCCTGCTCCGCTGCGGCCTGCTGCTCCTTGGCCTCGGTTTCTGCCTCAAGGGCGGCCTCAAAATCTTCGGCAGGGTTTGCGACCTCAGCGCGGGTGCCCTCGCTGATGATGCGGCGGCCCTCAAGGGCACGGCCCAGGGTGATTTCGTCGGCGTATTCCAGGTCGCCACCCACCGGCAGACCCGACGCCAGGCGCGACACGCGAATACCGATGGGCACCAGCAGGCGCGAGAGGTAGGTGGCGGTAGCCTCACCCTCAAGGTTGGGGTCCATGGCGAGAATCAGCTCGGTGATGCGCTCATCCGACAGGCGGGCCACCAGCTCGCGGATACGCAGCTGTTCCGGCCCGATACCGGCCATAGGGTTAATGGACCCGCCCAGCACATGGTAGCGGCCGGTGAAAGAGCGGGTGCGCTCAACGGCCACCACGTCCTTGGACTCCTCCACCACGCACAGCACAGCCGGGTCGCGCTGCTCGTCGCGGCAGATAGCGCAGAGCTTGGTTTCAGAGACGTTACCGCAGATTTCGCAGAAGCTCACGGTCTTCTTCACGCGCGCGATAGCGTCGGTGAGCTTGGCCATCTCAGAGCTTTCCGCATTCAGAATGTAGAAGGCGATACGCTGGGCTGACTTGGGGCCCACGCCGGGTAGGCGGCCCAGCTCGTCAATCAGGTTCTGGACGGCACTCTCGTACACAAAAACTCCTTGTTAGCCCTGGTGAAGGGGCTGCTCATCAATTACTTTGCCGCCCAAAATCTTCTCAACGGCCCGCTGGCCAATCAGCACGGACGACTCAAGGGCGGCGTCGTCGTCGCTGGGGGTGAAGTCCTCGGGGGCTTCTGCCGGGGTGGGGGCCTGCGCCTGCTGGACGGCCCGCTGGCCGGCCGCAATCTGCGCCGCGTGGCGCTCGCGGAAGGAGAGCTTCTTACCGCCGGGCTGTTGGGCGGTGGCCTGCGGCGCGGACGCCTGGGCCTGCGCCGCCTGTGCCAGGGGAGCACCGGGGGCGCTGGGCGCGCCTGCTAGGGGTGCGCTAGCAGGGGGCGCTGCCTGCGGAGCCTCAGCCTTATGGTAGCCGACCCCGGCAACGTACTCGGGCTCGTCCTCGGGGGCATCGTCAAAGTAGCCGCCGTCGTAGTCACCGTACTCGTAGGCTACCGGGGCCTGGTTCTGTGCCGGTGCTTGGGCTGGCTCCTGGTTCGGTGCCTGAGTCGGTGCCTGTTTCTGGTGTTGAGCCTGGGGTGCGGCGCTGCTCTCGCCCTTGGCCTCTTCTTGGAGGGCAGCGTTGTCGGCATCCTTATGCCCCTGCTCGGCCAGGCCCTCACTGGTGGGGACGGGCTCAAGGGAAACCGCGTGTGGGCTATCCTCGTGGGGCACCTGGGAGGCGGGGTCAGCGTCCTCTGACTCCTGGGCGGTGTCGCGTGCCAGGGCAATATTCTGCTGTTCCTGGGGGCCGCGGGAGGGGTGCTGGGCCTTGGCGATCTCAACGGGATCGGCCTCACCCTCAATCACGCGCAGACGCGGGGCTGAGGGAGCCTGCTCCTCGGGGGCCTCGGCCGCATCACCACTGGGGATAGCTGCTACCGACCAGGAGGTGACGGGGTTGTTCCAGTCATCGGGGCTCCAGGATGGAGGCTCCGGTGAGCGGGGCTGGCCGTGCGCTGCCCATGCCTGGTCGCCACCGCGCGGACCCTCAGCGACATCGGCAGCGGGCTGCCTGCTCGCAGCCTGGGGCGCGGATGCCTGAGATGCGGGGGCGGGGTTTCCGCCTGACGGGCCTGCCCCACCGGGGCCGCCGGGACGTCCGCTGCCAGGGCGCCCACCGCCGGGGCTATCGCCGCCGTCGCCGGGCTTCTTGATTTCACCGCGCAGTTGAACCTGCAGACCCAGCACCTGGAAGAGGGCCTGCTGAAGCTGGGGCAGGTACTCCTTGACGGCCTTAAGTACGGGCAGCTCGGCCCGCAGGAAGAGGGCTCCGTTTTCAAACTTGGACGGCTCACACAGGGCAAACTGGGCCCGGGCAAAGGGGGCAGGCACCTTAGCCACTACATCGGCCCAGGAGTTCGCCACCATATCGACCGTGTTTTCACCGGGCACCGGCCGCGCTGGACTCTGAGGCGCGGGGGAGTGCTGGGCCTGCGGGGCGTTCGCCAGCGGCGCGGACGCCTGCTGCCCGGCCTGGACGGGCTGGGCGCTCTGAGGAGATTGGTTGGGTTGGGCAGACTGCGGGGGCCCACCGAGCGGCGGAACACCCGGACCTGCTAGCGGGGCACCGCTCAAGGGAGCGCCCGCTAAAGGAGCCCCAGCCACGGGGGCAGCGGCTAGAGGCGCGCCACCCTGCTGGGCTAGCTGCTGCCGGGCGCGTGCCAGGGGGCTGGCGGCGTCCGAACCGGTGCCAGAAGCGGAACCTGCCGGTGCAGAATGACCGCCCGCGGGCGCAGGGAACTGCCCCGACGCCAGCTTGCGCTCAAGCCGATCAAGGCGGGCAGCTAGGTTACCGACGCCCTGCTCCCCGGCAGCCAGCAGAATGCGGGCGCAGAGTAGCTCCAGGTGAAGCTGGGGATTCATGGCCCCGCTCATCTCGTTCAGGGCTTCATTGGTGACGTCTGCAGCCCGCGACAGCTCAGCAGAACCCAGCTGCTCAGCCTGAGCTCGCATACGGTCGAGCTGGTCAGCGGCAAGGCCGCGCAGAATCGAACCCGCCGAATCGGGCACAGCCTTCACAATAATGAGGTCGCGGAAGCGCTCGAGCAGGTCCTCCACAAAGCGGCGGGGGTCCTGGCCGGTCTGAATCACCCTATCGACCGACGCGAAAACCTCGGCGGCAGAACCAGAAGCAAAAGCATCGATAACCTCGTCGAGCAACTCGCCGTGGGTAAAGCCCAGCAGAGCAATAGCCAGGTCGTAGGAGATGCCCTGCTCGTCAGAGGCACCCGCCATGAGCTGGTCAAGAATCGACAGCGAGTCACGCACCGACCCGCCACCGGCGCGGACGACCAGTGGCAGTACGCCATCGGCGACCTTAACACCCTCTTCGGCGCAGAGCTTAGCCAGGTAGTCCCCCAGAATCTGCGGGGGCACCAGGCGGAAGGGGTAGTGGTGGGTACGCGAACGAATAGTGCCGAGCACCTTGTTAGGCTCGGTGGTCGCAAAAATAAACTTAATGTGCGTCGGGGGCTCTTCCACGATCTTGAGCAGGGCGTTAAAGCCCTCGCGGGTGACCATGTGCGCCTCGTCGATAATGAAAATCTTGTAGCGGTCACGCACCGGCGCAAAAGTAGCGCGTTCACGCAGGTCACGGGCGTGATCCACACCGCCGTGGCTAGCGGCG
The DNA here is from genome assembly GCF_014217215.1 of Rothia nasimurium. GTDB lineage: Bacteria > Actinomycetota > Actinomycetes > Actinomycetales > Micrococcaceae > Rothia > Rothia avistercoris. The sequence goes on along the minus strand of NZ_CP056080.1, from coordinate 2,175,568 downwards.
TCCATCTCAATCACATCGAGGGAACCGCCACCGTCGCGGGAAAGCTCCTTACAGGACTCACACACACCACACGGGGTAGGGGTGGGGCCCTCCGCACAGTTGAGGCAGCGCGCCAAAATACGCGCCGAAGTGGTCTTGCCACACCCGCGCGGCCCCGAGAACAGGTAGGCGTGGTTCACCCTGTTCTTCTCAAGGGCAGTCATGAGAGGTTCGGTGACATGCTCCTGCCCGATAACGTCGGCAAACGACTCGGGGCGATAACGGCGATACAGCGCAGTGCTCACAATAAACCTTCGGTTGAGTGCAGAAAAACTGAGCCCGGCCCAGGGAGAAAAGCAAGAGAAAGAATCAGGCGCTCGCCGCCCCGGGTGTGCTGGTTAACAGTGTAGTGGGGGTGGCTGACGTTTTAAGAACCGTGCGCGAAAGGCTTAAGGACGCTCGCGTAAAAGGCGCCGGGCAAAATAAAGACCCCCTACGCACCCGTCAGAGCCCAGATACCCTTGCTGCCTTCCGGCCCTGGGGGAGTTTTCCAAGATGACGCCACGTAAGGGGCTCCAACAACTGTACCCTAAGCCGCCACGAAAAACAAAGGGCGGTAGAGAGAGCTTCTTAAGTAAGGATAAGGATGGGGGTGCCCCCGGGCGCGATTGAAGGGAGGGTGAGCACGCCCGCCACGGCTATAAATTTGCGCGGACGCCCGGGCATGGGGTATGCTCGTATCTGTTCGCTTTCGTGAAGCTATGCAAATAGCTAAGCAACAGCCTGGAGGATTCGCCTAGCGGCCTATGGCGCACGCCTGGAACGCGTGTTGGGTTCACGCCCTCGGGGGTTCAAATCCCCCATCCTCCGCTGAAGCCGGTTTCATCGCCCACTTGATGAAACCGGCTTTTTCTTTGCCTACATTCTTTGTATATAGCCAGAATCCTGAGCATTTTGCTGGAGATGTAGGCAGGCGCCCCGCACTCGCAGCGAGTCGCGCGAGAGGGTCGACAGTGAGCGTGAGCCTGCGGAACCGCTTTTGAACAAGCCCCACTAGGCGACAGTAAGTTTTAGGTTTAGCTCTTGCGAGACAGCTTGGTCCAGTTGTACCAGCCGTAGACCGAGTTGGCGATAAAGCCCAGGTACATGGCCATGATGGCCATATTGCCGCCGCCCTCCACGGTTGACCACAGGTAGATCTGCACAGCGTTTAGTACCAGCCAGCCGACCCACTGTTCGCGGAAGCGGTAGACCATCAGCACCTGCGAAATCAGGGCGATAACGGTGGTGAAGGCGTCAACGTAGGGCTGGTTGGAACCCCACCCGTCAAGGAGCACCCCGTAGCCCCACGATGCTGCGGCCAGTAGCGCTAGCACACCCGCGATAGCGGGCAGAGTCAGGCGGCGGGTCTGCACATCTAGCGGGGTACCCTCGGCGGCATGTGCCAGGGCGGACGCGCCGCTGAGCTCGTACTGCTCCTTGGCTGCCCGCATATTCTTGCGCCACATGTAGAGGCCCCAGAACTGGGTGAGCACGTAGAAGGCGGCGATGGTGATTTCACCGATGAAGTAGGCCTGGTAGGCCAGAATTAGGTAGGGCACGTTCTGCACGATGCCGAAGAAGTAGTTCGACAGGCGCCCCTTGCCCACCAGAATCACGCAGACCATGCCCGCAAAGGCCGTGATGAAGCTCAGCCAGCCCTCAAAGGCCACGGTACTGACCACGACCTGCAGCAGAATCAGGGCCGGGAAGAAGACCTTCTCAAAGGGGGTGTAGCCGGTGAAGAGGTCGGTGTAGGTGGCCTTGGCAAGACGGGCTAGGGGGTTGACCGGGGCTTGGCCGGTGGTGGGTGCGCTCATGATAAATCTTTCGGGTGACGGGGGTAGGGGTTAGGGGAGGAGGCGTTCGATAGCGGCCTTGGCCTGCTCGTAGCGCTCGGCGTAGTCGGCGCCGTCGAGGAGCACCAGGCGGTCAAGCAGACCGGCTGCCTCAACTTCGGCCAGCATGATGCGGGAAATCTCGCTGAGGTAGTCATCGGAGTTGTTGGTCTGCGACCGGAACCCGTCGAGGGTGTAGCCAGAGGCCCCCACCGGCGGGATGAAGAGAATGAGGTCCCAGCGGGCCTTGGCAATCAGGGAATCGGCCAGGGGTAGGAGTTTGGCGTAGTCGGTCTCGCTGAGTTCGCTGGCGGGGTCGGCGGCGCTCATGGCGGCGTAGGCCTTGGTGACCATGGCGTCGGTGTCCATGAGGGTGAGCCCCCGGTTGCCGGGGTTGTCGATGGTTTCGCGGTTGAGGTTGAACTGGCCGGTGAGCACGTTCTGGTAGTCCAGAAGGTCGTAGTCTTCATCGCGGATGTTGGCCTCGACCTGGTAGACCCGCGCGTACTCGTAGGAGTAGGGGGCGTTGTAGAGCTTGCCGAGGTCCTCCACCAGGGTGGTTTTTCCGCCTGAGGCGGCCCCCAAGACCAGGACGTTGCGGGTAAAGAAGCGGCGGAAGGGCGGGGCGATGAGGTCCCAGTGGGCGAGCGGGGTGGCTCGGATGTCCGGTTCGGACGCCGGCAGCTGGCAGGGTGCCAGGCGTACGGCCTGCTGCCCGTCTGCGTCCTGATGCCCTGCTTGGAAACGGGTGATGTGCTCATCATCGAGTAGGTAGAGGCGGCGCTCGGCGCCCGCCACAACGTGGGTAGCCCAGAAACCGTCCAGGGCGCTAGCCCAGGCCTCGGGTGTGCTGAGGTTGGTTTCGTCGAGGGAGTCGACAATCACCAGGGGATCGTTCTTGAAGTGCTCAGACACGTAGCGGTAGCGCTTGGTGTGCTTCATGCCTGCCTGTTCCCCGGCGTCCTGCTGGGAACCCGCGACAATCACCAGGGTGCCGCCGGGGTTCTCCTTCTTGGCGCGCAGAATCTGGTCAATGTGGCCGCGGTGCAGGGGAGCGAAGCTGCCCACCACAAGCCCCACGTGAGAGCCGGTGAGCTGTTTTTTGTAAAGCATGGTGTCCTTGGGCTCAGGCGGGCCGGGTGACCCGCGCATAGCCACGATTAAACACCGCGCGGGCAACCAAAGCAAATAAGGTCAACATGACTTTAAGTAATAGAGTGTCACGAATATGATCGGCGTCATGTTAGGGTGCCGGTGGGGCAATTCTCACCGGGCTTTACTCAGGGCCTGCCCGTGCCCGGCGTACAATAGACCGCATGATTTTCAAAGGTGTAGGTGACACGCGCCCTTACCCCGACCACGGGCTTACTCAGCGTACCTGGGGCTCCATTGCGCCCTCGCAGGTGCGCCTCGATCGTCTCATCACCACGCAGAAAAACCTCAACCTTGAAACCCTACTGGCCGAAGACTCCACCTTCTACGGGGATCTCTTCCCCCACGTGGTGCGCTATCGGGGTGAGCTCTACCTCGAAGACGGCGTCCACCGCGCCCTGCGCACCGCCCTGCAGCGCCGAGCCGTCATGTACGCCCGCGTGCTCGACCTCGACTCCCTCGCCCCCTCGCTGCTGGCCCAGGGCTAGGGGTGTCAGTTACAGCTAGGAAGCAGCTACCAGGTGCACCTCGGGGGTGCCGTCCAGGCGGACGGGCCGCCCGCTCTCATCAAAGCGTGCACCCAGACCCAGCTGAATAAAGCGAATCGTGTTCTCAATGTGGCGCTCGCGGGCTGCTCTGTCGCTGGCCTCATCGGTGCGGTCGGCGCTGGATGATAAGGAGCCGTGAACCAGCTGTGCCAGCTCGCGGATGTCGTTCTCGGGCAGGTAGCCGCGCTCAATCGCCGCAGAAAGAATGCCTGCCAGAACTATCTGAAGCTCGCGCACGTGATCGCCCAGCTTGGCAAACGCCTCGGGTGAAAGGACCGACCGCATAGCGGGGCCGGGAGGCATGTGGCGGCGGGAAAGGTCCTCAATCTGCAGGCGCGCGTAGACAGCCAGCTGGTCGATGGGGTTCTCTACCCCGGCCAGGGCCTCGCGCAGCTCGGTGAGGAAACGTCCGGTCTCATCCAGAGCATAGGCAATGAGCAGTTCACCCATGTCGGCAAAGTAGTTGTAGACCGCGGTGCGGCCGATGCCGGCGGTCTTAGCCACGTGGGTCATGGTGAGGCCGGGCAGGCCGCGCTCGTAGAGCAGACGGCCGAAGGAATCGAGAATAGCGCGCTTGGTGTTCTCGCGCTGGGCGGCGTTGGTGGCGGCGGTAATTCGAGGCATAATGACACCTTACCGCTATCTGTCACTAAAACCTATTTTTCACGACAGAACCCAGCAAACTGTCAGCAAAACCTACCACTGGTCCACCGGTGCGGACGCCACTGCGCCCCACCCCACACCACCCCACCCCCGGTAAATCGTGCGGGGTTGCCTAAAAATCGGTAAGCTAGTGGGCGCCCAGGTGGCAGGTGGGCACTCTTCAAACCGATACTCAACCCAGGGGATAACTGTGTCTACACCTCCCACCAGCTCACCGGCGTCCGCCCACAAGCAGGGCGCCGATACCAGCTTCGCCCGCCCCACCCGCACCTACTACGATCTGCTTCTGGCAGCCACCTGCGTGGTCTTTATCCTCTCTAACATTGGGGCTACCAAGGGCGTCACCTTCGGACCAATCATCACCGACGGCGGCTTCTTCCTCTTCCCCCTGGCCTACGTACTGGGCGATGTGATCAGCGAAATTTACGGCTTTAAACTAGCCCGCCGCGCCATTATCGCCAGCTTCGTTGCCGCTGCCGTTGCCGCCGCTAGCTTCTGGGTACTCATCGCTCTACCCGCAGCCGACTTCTACGAAGGGCAGGCTGCTCTTGAAACCGTACTGGGCCCCGTGCCCCAGATTCTTGCGGGCTCCCTGCTGGGCTTCCTGGCGGGTCAGCTACTGAACTCCTGGGTGCTGGTGAAGCTCAAGGCAGCAACCGGCGGCCGCCACCTCTGGGGTCGACTCATGGGTTCAACCCTGGTCGGCGAACTGGCTGACACCATCATCTTCTGCTCCATCGCCGCCCCCATTATTGGAATTACAAGTTTCGGCGACTTCCTCAACTACGTCATCGTGGGCTACGTATACAAGTGCGCCGTAGAGCTACTCCTGCTGCCCATCACCTACCCCGTCATCGGCTGGTTCAAGCGCAAGGAACCCACCTACAGCCCCGCCCCCTAGGGCGAGTACTGCGCACTGCCCGCCAAGTGCCCTGCACCTGCCACCAAGAGGGTGATGCGTCTCTCACTGCACAATGGTGAGCACTGAAGACCGGTTTTCCCTCAGAAAACCTGTGTAAACTTTCGGTTCATTGCATACACCACACTCTCTTGAAAGGGAGGGCACCCGTGGCATCAACCACCACCGGCCAGCAGGAGGGCGGCAACCTCAGCCGCGCCCTCTCCCACGGCCAGCTCACCATGATTGCCCTCGGCCTCGCCGTGGGTACCGGCCTCTTTTTGGGCTCCGGCGCAGCTATCTCTATCGCGGGCCCGGCCGTCATCGTCTCCTACGCCATCGGCTCACTGATTGCCGCTATCATCGGTGCCTGCGCCGGTGAAATGGCCGTGCGCTACCCCGTACGCGGCGGCTTTGGCACCATCGCCGGTAAGTTCCTCAGCCCCTACGCGGGCTACCTGACCCGCTGGGCCTACTGGATGACCACCGTAACCCTAGCCGGTGCCGAGGTCGTAGCCGTCGGTGCCTACATGGCCTACTGGTACCCCAACGTCCCCCTCTGGGCCTGGGTGCTCATCGCGGGCGGTGCGATCTTCGTGCTCAACCTGACCAGCGTCAAATCCTTCGGTGTGGTGGAATTCTTCCTGTCCTCGATCAAGGTGAGCGCGGTCGTCCTCTTCATCATCTTCGGCCTGGCCCTAGTCTTCTTCGGTCTGCCCGGCCAGGACGCCACCGGCGTCTCCAACCTCACCGCCCACGGCGGCTTCATGCCCAACGGCCTTTCCTCCATCTGGATTGCCCTGGCCGTGGTCATGTTCTCCTTCGGCGGTATCGAGCTGATCTCCATTTCAGCGGCAGAAGCTAAGGACCCGGTCCGCTCCGTGCGCTCCTCAGCTAAGGCCATGATGTGGCGCCTGGCTACCTTCTACGTGCTCTCCCTCTTCATCGTGGTCGCCATCATCCCCTGGACCAGCGCCGCCGCCCTGGGTAAGGACATCGAAGGTTCCCCCTTCGTCATGGTCTTCACCGAACTGGGTATTCCCTACATCGGCGGTATCACCAACTTCATCCTGATGACCGCAGCCCTCTCCGGCGCAAACGCCGCCCTCTACGCCGCCACCCGCCTACTGCACGCCCTAGGCCACGAGGGCATGGCACCCAAGGTGCTCTCCCGCACCAGCTCCTCGGGCATCCCCACCCTGGCACTGACCGTCTCATCCCTGGGTGCCGTGGTCGCCATGATTATGGCAATCTCGGGCGTCGGCGGAATCTTCGGCTACATGATGGCCCTGGTGACCGTCTGCGTGCTGATGGTCTGGTCCATGATCCTACTGTCTTACATGGCCTACAAGAAGGTTGAAGGCGACGCCTCCCCCTTCCGCGTCTTCGGCGGCTCCGCCACCGCAGCGGTTGGCCTGACCGGCGTGATCGCCACCTTCATCGCCATGTTCTTCGCCGGCGGTTCGATGATTCCCTCCGTCTTGTTGGGTCTAGGCTTCTTCGGCCTGATCACCGTCATCTACTTCGCTGGTGTCAACAAGAACATCAGCACCTCAGACGACGCCTTTGAAGAGGTCCGTACCGTCACTACCCAGGTGCCCGTCGTCGACGGCACCAAACAGCGCTAAAATCAGTAGCAGGTCTACACAAGGACGCCGGTAGCCCGCTCCCCGCCACCCGGCAGGGGAGCTGCGCACCGGCGTCCGCGTATTAACACCGCTATCGCACACGACGTTTTCTCACAGTAAGGCTTACCGTGGCACACACACCTTCGCAGGGGCAGGCCCAGGCGACCACCCTCAAACGCTCACTCACGCACGGGCAGATGACCATGATTGTGCTGGGCTCGGCCCTGGGTACCGGCCTCTTTTTGGGCTCCTCAGGCGCTATTGCCCTGGCAGGCCCGGCCGTTATTCTGGCCTACGCTATCGGCTCCCTGGTCGCCGCCATTATTGCCGCTTCTACCGGTGAAATGGCCGTTCGCTACCCGGTGCGCGGTGGCTTCGGCTCCATCGCTGGCCGCTACCTGGGCCCCTACGCCGGCTACCTGACCCGCTGGGCCTACTGGACCGTCACCGCCATTATCACCGGTATTGAGCTGGTCGCGGTTGCCACCTACCTGCAGTACTGGTGGCCCTCCCTGCCCCTGTGGGTGGGTATCGTGCTCTTTGGTGCGGTGATCGTGCTGCTGAACATCCGCTCGGTCAAGTACTTTGGCACCATGGAGTTCTTCCTGTCCTCCATCAAGGTCATTGCCCTGCTGCTCTTCGTGCTGGTGGGCCTGGCCCTGGTCTTCGTGGGTTTCCCCGGTCACGAGGCCACCGGCATCGCCAACCTGACCAACGACGGGGGCTTCATGCCCACCGGCTTCCACGGGGTCTGGCTCTCACTCGCGGTGGTCATGTTCTCCTTCGGCGGTATCGAAATGCTCTCCATATCCGCGGCCGAAGCGAAGGACCCGGTGCGCTCAGTACGGGCCTCGACCAAGGCGAATATGTGGCGCCTGGCTACTATCTATGTGGTCGCCCTCTTCATCGTGGTATCAATTATTCCCTGGCAGTCAGCCGCCCAGCTCGACGGCTCCGTTGAAGCCTCACCCTTCGTGCTGGTCTTCTCGGAAGTCGGTGTTCCGGCCATTGCCTCCATCACCAACTTCATTATTCTGGTTGCTGCCCTGTCCGCCGCCAACGCCAATCTCTACGCGGGCACCCGCCTGCTGCACTCCCTGGCGAGTGAGAAGATGGCACCTGCGCCCCTGGCCCGCGTCAGCGGTGGCGGTATTCCCGTGCTGGCCATGTGGGCCTCAACCTCGGGCGTGGTGCTGGCGATTCTGCTGGCCCTCTTCCTGCCCGGCCAGGCCTTTGGTCTGATGATGACCCTGACCATGGTCTGCGCCCTCACCGTGTGGGTTCTGATTCTGCTGGCCTACATCGCCTTCAAGGGGGTTGAGGGTAACTCTTCGGCCTTCCGCATGTGGGGCGGGCGAATCACCGCTGGTCTGGGTATCTTCCTGCTGCTGGCTATCTGGGCGGCCCTCTTCGCCCGCACCGGCAACGCTGCCCCGGCCACCATGGGTATCGCCTACTTCCTGATTCTGACCATGATTTACTTCGGCGTGGTCAAGCGCGTGCACACCGGGCACGAGGACGCCTTCGCTGAGGCGGACGCCGCCGTGGCGGCCCACAGCGGTGACAGGGGCTAGGTATGGGTGCAGTCTATGAGGTCGAGGTTCCCCTACGCTGGGGCGACATGGACGCCTACGGCCACGTCAATAACGTGACCATGATGCAGGTGCTCGAAGAAGCCCGCGTGGCCCTCTTCGGGCCGCCGCCCTCGTCCGGTGAACCTGCCCCGCTGGTAGGGGAGAGCTCTACGGGGGAGTCGGGGCGGGCGTCCGCTCAACTGCCCCTCTTTGAAAGTCTGCCTACCGGCACCCAGGCCCTGGTCGCTGAAAACCACGTCAAGTACCGCAGCCCCCTGGCCTACCGCGCGGTACCGGTGCGGGTGCAGATGCAGGTTAGTAAAGTGACGGCAGCCTCGCTGGTTGTTGGCTACGAACTGTACGACCCGGTGACCGGCGTCCACTGCGTTTCAGCCAGCACCACCCTGGCCTTCTTCAACGTTGAGACCGGCTCCCTGGTGCGCCTGAGTTCAGAACAGCGGGAGCAGCTGGCGGCCTAAGATCGTAGATGCCCTTTAAAAAGTGCACATGCCCTGTGAAAAGTGACAGGCATGTGCACTTTTGCGGGGGTGTAGAGAATGAAGCTGCTTAGCGTGCGAGCAACTTGGCCAGCTTGCCGAAGGAGCCCTGCCAGGAGGCCAGGGTCTGCTCGTGCACACCGGCGGGTAGGGGGCCCTGGGTGAGCTTAAGGACGGTGCCCTCGCCGACGCCGTCCTCGGTCACCGCGGTGCCAGCCTCGAACTCAAGGCGCAGGCCAATCAGGGTGTCTGAGGGCTGGCCGGACGGGGTGGGCAGGGCCTCCCGGTACTCGATGGTGTGAGGCTCGGCCAGGGTCACAAAGCGCATGTACATGGGGGCCTGGAACTTAGCCTGATCCTTGTGGCGCATGACGAACTGCTTACGGCCGCCAATGACCGGCTCCAGGGTCAGAGTGTTGGGAATAATCTTCCAGCCGGCAGGCCCAAACCACTTGATAAAGAGAGTGGGGTTGGTAAAAGCCTCAAAGACCTGCTGAGGGGTGGCCGCGAACTCGTGGCGGTAGGTGATGGTTTCCTCGGGCTTGAGGTCGTCAATCTTAAAGTCGTTCATGCTCTACTTTTCGTCGCTAGTGGGCTTGGTGGCGTCGGCCTGGTCGGTTTTAGCCTGCGCGGACGCGTCCGCCCCGGCGTCCTGCCCCTGGGCTGCCTGCTCGGCTGCCCGGCGGGCTTCGGCCTCAGCCTTTGCCTTCATGTTGGCCTCCCAGCGGGCCTGGGCGGCAGCTGCCCGCTCGGCGTCCTTAGCGGCCTTACGCGCTGCGGCTTCTTCCTGGGCCTTTTGCTGGGCAACCTTCTTGGCGTAGTACTTACCCAAGAACTCATCGCGGTAGTCGAAATATTCCCCGGAGTCGATAGCCGCGCGGGCGTCATCCACCATCTTCACAATAAAACGCTCATTGTGAATCGAGGCCAGGGTCGCTGAGAGGCGCTCGTCGGCCTTAAAAAGGTGGTGCAGGTAGGCGCGGGTGTAGTGGGTACAGGTGTAGCAGTCGCAGCCCTCGAAGATGGGGGAGAAGTCGGTGCGGTAGCGGGCGTTGGTCAGGTTGAAGCGGCCATCGGGGGTGTAAACGGCCGCATTGCGGGCCACGCGGGTGGGGGAGACACAGTCGAAGGTATCGACGCCGTTTTCAATGCCGGTGAAGATGTCATCGGGCTCCGAAATGCCCAGCAGGTGGCGGGGTTTGTTCTCGGGCAGCTCCTCGTTGCACCAGCGCACGATAGTGCCCAGGTTTTCCTTTTCGAGCGCCCCGCCCAGGCCAAAGCCGTCAAAGGGCATGGAGCCGAGATCGCGGCAGGCCTTGCGGCGCAGGTCCTCATACTGGGCCCCCTGAATCACACCAAAAAGGGCCTGATAGGGCTTGCCCACCCGCTCAGCGGTCAGGCGCTGGTGCTCAGCAATACAGCGCAGGGCCCACAGACGGGTGCGCTCTAGTGCCTCTTCTTGGTAGGCACGGGAGTTATAGAGGGTGGTCAGCTCATCGAAGGCAAACATGATGTCAGCACCAATCTGGTGCTGAACCTGCATGGACACCTCGGGGGTGAAACGGTGAATATCGCCGTTGATATGGGACTTAAAGTTGACCCCGTCGTCGTCCACATGGGCCATGCGTTCCTTGCCCGCCGCCACGTCGTCGTCGCCGATGGGGCGGCCGTCCGCGCCGGTAGCCCCGGCCACGGTGCCCATATCAATGACCTTCTTGAAGCCGGAGCCCAGGCTCATCACCTGGAAGCCCCCGGAGTCGGTGAAGGTGGGGCCGTCCCAGTTCATGAACTTACCCAGCCCGCCTGCGGCGTCGAGGACGTCTGGTCCCGGTTGCAGGTAGAGGTGGTAGGCGTTGGCCAGCAGGGCCTGGGCGCCCAGGTCTTTCATGGCCTCGGGCAGTACGGCCTTGACGGTTGCCTTGGTGCCCACCGGGGTGAAGGCGGGGGTGGCAATATCGCCGTGCGGGGTGTGAATGACGCCGGTGCGCCCCTGGAAGGCGCCGCCGTTGGCGTCCACCTGCTTGCCGGTGGGCTGGGCGGTATCAGTCAGGCGGTTGCCCAGTTCAAAAGAAAAAGTGGGATCAGAAAATTCGGTATTGAGCACGGGAACAAGTCTACCGGGTGAGTGGGGTAGGACGCTGTGGTCCCGCTCCTTGAGGGCAAGCGAAAGCTTCATAGGTAGGCAGGAAGCACATACCTATGAAGCTTTCGGTGACATTCGGTGCGAGTGTGGGGTGCGAGCTTAGTCGTCGGAGACGGTCACGGTCACGGGGATGTTGCCGCGGGTGGCGTTGGAGTAGGGGCAGACCTGGTGGGCTGCGTCGGCCAGCGCCTGGGCCTCGTCCTGAGGAAGCTCAGGGATGACGACCTCAAGCTCAACAGCCAGGCCAAAGCCCTCGCCCTCGCCAGCGGCACCCTGACTCCGCTCATCAAGCGCCTGATCGACCACGGCCTGCTGACCAAGACCCGCGACGCCCTAGCCGAGCACCTGGCCGAAGGTTAGGGCAGCCCGCCCTAGAAAACCCGCGCCGCCGCTTCTAGCACCATCCAGGCCTGGAGCTGGGTCGACAGATCAACCGGCTGGGCAGGCTTGAGCACCTCAGAAATATGCCGGGTGACATCGGGTGAAAAGAGCGCGACAGCCTCACCGCGAATCTCGGTCGGGTCAATACCGAGCTCGTTCATGGGCAGGTCGGGGTCGAACTCGCGGCGTCCGTCCCACAAGAGCTCGGCGGTTGCAAGGACGAAATCCCGCGCCTGCTCCCGCACGCCCTGCGGCAGGGCAGCGTGAGTGGCAACCTCGGCAAGATAGCGCACCAAAATACCGGTAAAAAGTCCGCCGTCCCCGCCGCCCTGGGTCGCTAGAACCCGCAGGGTTTCTGCCTCTGACACCTCAAAATCGCGGCCAAACTCCCGGTCAATACCGGCTAAAACCTCGGCGATATGCTCAGCCGGGTCAACCGCCAGCAGCTCAGACTTACCGGCATCAAGCACCGCCAGATAGGCCACGAGAACCGGCCCCTGGTTGTAGGTGTAAAGGCCGCGCTCCACCGAGGAAATCTTGGCACGATTCCCGCGCCCGGCCACCTTGACCCCGTCCAGGTAGAGGCCGCGCTCGGCATCAAAGAGGTTGGCATACAGCCAGTTCAACAGGGCAGCAGCCTCGTCATACCGGTGGGCCCGCGTGAGAGCCAGGGCAATGGGAGCGGTCGCCGGGGTGTTCTTAAAATCGTGGTCCTTCGACCAGAAGGCACCCCCACCCACCTCAGGGGTGCAGGCAGCTGCCAGTTCCCGGTACAGCCGGGTGGCGGCGTCCTGGGCTGCAGAATCCCCGTTGCCCTCCACCGCGAGCGCCAGCCGGTTGAGGCGCTCGCAGGCCAGGGTCAGCCAGGCCATGTCGTCGTAGAAGGAGTTGGGGTAGGAGCCGAGGTTGCGCATCTGGATGCCGCGCAGTACCGCGCGGGCCTGGCGCAGGGACGCTTGTGCCTGGCTCTGCCCGTCGGGGGCGGTAAGCTGGCGGAAGCCTGCATCGACGAGGTTGTCGAGTAGGTGGGCCTGCCACCAGTAGTGCCATTCGCCGCGCCGCTGGCTGCGGCGGCGGGTGTCGGGGTGGAGGGTGCGCCCTAGCAGGGTGCCGGGGACGCCTGCGACCCGGTGCCCGAAGAGCCGCGTGACGGAGTGGGCTGCTGTGCCTGCCCGCTGCCCCAGGGTGTGGCGGTGCTCGGCGGTGAGCGCTGCGAGCTGGTCGGGTGAGTGCTGCAGGTGCTTGGGGTGCATGGCGTTTCTTTCCTAGGCGCATCGGTGGGCGGTGGTGTGGGCCGGTTTTTAGTTTACCGGCTGGGTGGGTTAGTGCGTCTGTGCCGAATGTGCCTCTTATTCCCGAGCGGGTGGGCTTACTCCCGACATTCGGGAAAAGGCGTCACATTCGGTGGCAGGGTGCTTCCGCTAAAGTATGGTGTATGCACACCTCTTCTTCTGCTGGGCGGGTTTCTGCCGTCTGGGTTTATTTATCATCTGCTGCCCTGTCGATGCTGGGCAATTCTATTGCCGGTATTGTGTGGCCCTGGCTGGTGCTGGAACGCACTGGCAACCCGGCTGCGGCGGGTATCGTGGCTGCTGCGATTGCGGTGCCGTCGCTGGTTTTTGCCTATTTTGGGGGCAACTTGGTCGATAGTCTGGGTCGTAAGCCGGTGTCGGTGATTTCGGATATTATTTCGGGCCTGTCGGTGGTGGCCGTGATTGCGGTTGATATGGTTTTTGGGCTGACGCTGAGCTGGTTCATCATCATCGGTATTTTGGGTGCGGTGGGTGATATTCCGGGTATGAGTGCCCGCGCCGCCCTGGTGGGTGATGTGGCTGCGACTTCGGGCAAGAAAGTTGCCCAGATTTCTGGCTGGAACCAGGCTTTGAGCGGGGTCAGCTTCCTAGTGGGCCCGGCTGTAGCCGGTGTGCTGATGACGGCCCTGCCCATTGAGCAGGTTCTGTGGATTACGGCTGCTTGCTCTCTGCTCGCCGCCGCGCTGACCGCCTCCCTGCGCCTGCAGAAGGCAGGGGTGGGCGTCCGTAACGAGGGGCAGGACGCCCCCGCCCAGCCGGGTGAGGACGGGCAAGCCGACGCCCCGGCGTCCTCTCCTGAAATCCCTGCCGGGGACCCCTTCAAGGGTTTTGCGGGCTGGAAGAAGGCTCTGAGCTACCCGGTCATTCGCCTGCTGGCTCTGGATTCCCTGCTGTCCATGGCCCTGGTTATGCCCTACCTGATGGTGCTTCTGCCTGCCCACTTCCAGGGGATTAACCAGCCGGGGCTGTACGGGGCGTCCATGTCTGCCTTTGCCGTGGGCATGATGGTGACCAGTATAGTGGCGGGGAAGATTATTCCCTTCCCCCGCCGGGCCTGGGTGGTGGGTATGGTCTTCTATACCCTGGCCTTCTTTGGCATGGCCTTGCTCGAAACTTCCTGGTTAGCCATCGTGGGCTTGGGGATTTCTGGCTTGGGCGGGGGTATTATGAACCCCCTGCAGACCCTGCTGGTGACTGAGGGCGTACCCGAGCAGATTCGCGGCCGGTCTTTCTCAATCTTTATGGCTATTAGCCAGGTGGCTGGGCCGATTGGCCTGGTGGCGACTTCGGCGGTGCTGGCCTTCGTGACGATATACCAGGTGGCCTGGGTGTTGGCTGGCCTCTGGCTGCTGGTGGCTATCTACCTGGTGGTGCGCGGCCTGCAGCTGCTACCGGCCAGGAGCGCTGAGTCAGTAGAAAAAGGTGCCCCTGCGCCTGTGGCCGAGTAGCTTCAAAGTCCCGGGCCGAATGTGCCTCTTATTCCCGAGCGGGTGGGCTTACTCCCGACATTCGGGAAAAGGCGTCACATTCGGTGGCTCATTGTTCCCCGGCTGGTGGGGGAGTGCTGGTTGAGGCCAGGGAGAGGAGGAAGTCGTAGCTCTGAGTGTTGGCGGTTTGTTTCCCTTGGGTCTCGTAGCTGTCGATGAGGTGAGAGATTTTTTGTCTGAGTTCTTCGGCCTGCTCGGGGGTGAGGTGTAGCTGGGAGACGAGTAGGGCTGAACCTTTGGCAGGTACCAGCAGAGGTTGGTCTGTGCTGGCGGAATTGAGTGCCAGCTGCCAGGTGCTTTTGGCGTGGTCAAGCTGGGCATTGATGAGTCCCAGGGAGAGGGCCGCGTCCTCGGCGGTTGCTGTTTGGGCGTCGAGAGTGAAGCCCTCGCGGGTGGTGAGCTGCCATACTCTGTCGCGCTTGTCGCGGGCCTGCTCGGGGGCTTCGGTGATAATGCCACCTTTGGCAAGGGCCCGCAGGTGGTAGCTGAGGGCGTTAGGGGGCAGGTCTAATTCCCGGGCTAGGTCTGTGGCGCGGGCGTAGGTAAGCCTAGCTAGGGTGGTGACGATGCGGACGCGGACGGGGTGGGCTAAGGTCCGCATTTGAGTTCGGACGGTGGTGGGTTTGGGGGGCTGCTCCGGTGTGGTCATGGGGTCAGTCTAGGAAATATTGGGTGTTTCCTCAAAAATTATTGCGCAATATATATTGCGCAATAATTCTTGCTTAAGTTAGGGTGTGGCTATGACATCGCATACCTCATCCCTCTGGCGCAACCGCGAGTACCGCCTCTGGTTCAGCGGCGACCTCTTCCTTGACCTGGGCACCAGTATAGGCAACTTCGCTTTTCCTCTGATTACCCTGGCGGTTACCGGCTCACCAACGACAGCCGGAACGGTTGCTCTTTTCCAGGGGCTGGGGCAGATTATGGGAACCCTGCCCGGCGGTGTCCTTGCAGACCGACACGACCGGCGTAGGCTTAGACTTCTTTCCTGTTTCCTAGGTATCTTGGCTCAGGTCATTTTCCTTGCCCTCCTGTTGACCGGCACCGCCACAGTCGGCACCCTCAGTGCCCTGGCTCTGGGAGATCGGCTCCGCTCATCTCTGCTGGCAGAAGCCTCTGACGCCATGATTAAAGAGGTGGTGCCCGAAACGGACCTTCCTCGGGCAATCGCTATCAATCAGGGGCGGGACGCAGCTGTCGGTCTAGGCGGTGGTACCGCCGGCGGCGCTCTCTTGGCCGTCGGTCTTGCCTACCCGCCCTTAGCTCAGCTTCTAGGTCAGATCATCTCTTTAGCTACCACCTGGGCCATGACAGGTAGCTACGCACCGCAGGGTGCTAAACCCTCTCGCTTCTCCGCCCGTAGCGCCCTTAATGCTTTCCTAGAAGGGGGTGCCTGGCTACTCCAACGTCGCTTACTTGTCGTTTTGGCCTGCGCTATTTGCCTGCTGAACTTCAGCATTAGCGGGACCCTCATGACCCTCACCCTCAGCTACACCCAAACCGGAACAAGCCCCGTCGCTCTAGGTGCTTTGATGGCTACGGTCTCAGCCTCCATGATGGTCGGAGCTCTTTGTGCAGGCTATCTTGTTCAGAAACTCCCCACCGGGCGCATCCTGATCACCGGTTTCCTAATGTTTACTATCTGTCTGGGGCTGCTTCCCTGGCTCCCCGGAATCGGTTGGCTAGGTTTCACGTTAGCTCTCGCCGCCCTCGTCATACCAACCCTCAATGCTGGCCTTTTGGGCTTTTTAACCCTCATTACTCCCAACGACATCTTGGGGCGGGTTCAGTCCCTCATTGGTTTCGTGGCTGTCGGCCTTGCTTCTCTGGCCCCGGCGCTTGCCGGATGGGGCCTGGGCCTAGCTGGCCCTTCCGCTACTGCGATTTTCTTTACGATCACCTGCTTCTGCGCCACCCTCGTGGTAATGAGCAGTCGTGACCTCATAGCACTACCTGCCTCAGATCAATGGTCTGACTTCGCCCGTAGCAGGGACCTGCTCGACGAGGCCTAGCCTCCGCCCACTCCGCACCGTCACAGTTTGCCCGGTGAAGGGGTGGGGGAAGGTCAGCGACCTGGCCAGCAGCTGCAGGGGGAGGGCGGGCTCGTCCTCGGCGATGGGCAGGACGGCCGGGTAGACTACGTCCCCCACAATCGGCGCCCCGGCTGCCGCCAGGTGCACCCGCAGCTGGTGGGTCTTTCCGGTGTGAGGTTCCAAAAGATAGTGGGCTAGGGACGTGCCCGCCTGCGGCAGGGGCAGGGCCGGGTTGGCCTCAGAAGCAGCGGGTAGGACGCCGTCCGCCACCTCAAACACCGTCAGGCAGGTAATACGCGACTGGGCATTCAGCCCCTCAAAGGACGCTCCGGAGCGGCGGCGTTCGCGCCGCTCAGCCTTGGTCTCTACCGGCAGGGGGCCGGTGTCACCGGGCAGGAGCTCAACACCGGTATGGGCTACCTGCATAGCCCCGTGCTGGTTATCAATGCGCGAGCGCACCGTTAGGCTCTCGCCCACCCCCAGCCCGGCGATAGGGGCCGCGACGGCCTCGTAGGTCTTGGTGGGTTCGCGCCGCTGGAACATGGTTTGAAAGGGGGCCCGTGCCTCGGGCGTCTTGGCAAAGAGAACGACCCCGGCGGTTGCCCTGTCCAGGCGGTGAATGGGAATCAAATCGGGGTTGTTCTCCCGAACCCGCAGCTGGGTCAGAGCCGTGTGGGCGACAAAGGAGCCGTTGGGGGTCGTGGGCAGAAAATGGGGCTTATCAATGGCCAAAACCCACTCGTCCTCGTAGAGCACCGGCATGTCAAAGGGCACGGGCTTTTCAACCCCCAGTTCCCGGTAGTACCAAATCTTTTGCCCCGTCAAAGGCGCATCGGGGGCAACCGCCTGCCCGTCGGCGTCCTTGACCTCATCGCGCTCAAAGCGGGAGGTAAAGAGGGAACGCTCATGGGGGTAGAAGCGGGCCACCAGGTAGTCCAGCACCGTGCTTGCGCCCAGGGTGTCGTCCTCGGGGTTGCCCGCGTCGGGCAGCACAAAGGAGACGGCGTCAATCCCGTTGCGCTGGGGCAGGGGCTTGGGGGCAAGGTGGCGGTTGATTCGGCGCATGGGCTCTATTATCGCAGAGCTCTAGCCAGCCATCAGCTCCCGCACCACCCGGTAGCTGGCCTCAAAGGCGGGCAGGGGCAGGAACTCGCAGTTGGAGTGGAAATTGTGCGCCCCCGTGAAGAAGTTGGGGGTGTAGATTCCCCGGGCGGAGAGATACGAGCCGTCGGTGCCCCCGCGCATGGCCAGGTTGATGGGCTCGATACCCAGTCGGGCAAAGGCGGCGCGTAGGTGCTCGGACGCCACGGCGTTGGCGCTGGTTTTGGCGTCCTCAAGGTTACTGTAGATATCTGAGATATCCAGCTGCACGGACGCCCGCGGGTTGGCTTCTGCCGTCCGCTCAGCTAGGTCGCGCAGGAAGTCCTTTTTGGCCTCGTAGCCGGCCCGGTCATGGTCGCGGATGCTGATATCGACGCTAGCGGTGGCCTGGTTGCCCGCTATCCCGTTGACCCAGAGGTAACCCTCACGCCCCTCGGTGTGCTCGGGGGTCTGGGTGCGGTCGAGGGCCGCCACAAAGTCGTGGGCCACCAGAATCGGGTTAACCAGGTTGCCCTTGGAATTCATGGGGTGGGCGGTCACGCCCTCAACGTGCAGACGGGCATGCCCGGCATTGAAGGTAGCCTCGACCAGCTCACCCAGTTCGCAGCAGTCTAGGGTGTAGGCATAATCCACGGGGAAGTGCGCCAGGTCCATGGTGCGCACGCCCAGCAGGCCGATTTCTTCATCCGGCACAAAGGAGAGGTAGATATCGGGATGGGCGGACGCACCTGCCCCGCTTCCCTGCCCCTGGGCACCCGCCTGCCCGGCGGCGTCCGCGTCCGCAGCTAAGAGCCGCACGGCTGCTTCCATGACCGAGGCGACCCCGGCCTTGTCGTCTGCTCCCAGCACGCTGGTGCCGTCGGTGACGATGATGCGCTGGCCCGTGTAGCGGGTGATTTCGGGGTGCTCGGCCTCACGCAGCCAGATATCGAGGTCGGCGTTGAGGCAGATGTCCCCGCCGGTGTAGTCGATGATGCGGGCGTGCACATCGGGGGAGAGGTTGACATCAACTGTATCGAGGTGGGTGCAGAAGCCGATGGCAGGGGCTTCGGTGCCCGCGGGCAGGGTGGAGGGAATGCGGGCGGTCAGCACGCAGGTGTCGCTCAGATGCACGTTGTGGGCACCGGCTGCCGTGAGTTCGTCCTTGAGCAGGCGGGCAAGCTCCCACTGTCCCTGGCTGGTGGGCACGACCGATGCTGAGGCGTCCGACTGGCTAGAGATCGCCGAATAGCGCAGAAAACGGGTGGCCAGGGCCTCCTGTACACCTGCATCTGGGGTATAGGCGGGGGTAAATGTGGTGGTGGTCATGGTGAGTAGTTTACTCCCGCGGTGCGCGGAAACTTAGCCCGGTAGCTCCTGGCAGCCGGGGCAGCGGAAGCTAATGCGGTCGGTGTCTTCCTCTCGGGCGTATAGGTGGCCGGCTGCGTAGCGGTCGGCGCCGGTACCGGTTTCTGAGAGGTCTTCCTTGATGATGGTTTCCCCGCAGCGGTAGCAGGGGCGGCCTGCCCGCCCGTAGCACCAGAGCGGTTCGGCGCTGGTGCGGGTGACCCGGTGCGGACGCCCGCGGTTAGCATCCAGCAGTAGGCGGGCGATGGAGACCACGGCAGCTATATCGGGCACCGCCCCCACCGGGGTGCGCGGGTCAAGCCCCGCGAGAAAGCAGGTCTCAGCCCGGTAGATGGTGCCGATGCCGGCCAGGTTCTTCTGGTCGAGCAGGGCTACCCCTAAGGGGCGCTCCGGCCGGGCGGTCAGGTTAGCTACCGCCTGCTCAACCGACCAGTCGGAGCCGAGTAGATCGGGGCCTAGGTAGGATAGGCGGTCAGCTTCTTGGCCGGTGGGGAAAACTTCAAGTAGCCCCAGGGTAAAACCTACGGCTTCGACCGGGTGGCTGCCGGGCACTACCTGCCCGTCGCTATCAAGCCTTGCATTAGCCTGAATCAGAGCCCGCACCTGATCGGCCGGGCGCCGCCACTTCTCACGTGCGCCGTCCGCACCCAGCCCGTAGAGGTGCCAGATGCCGTCCATCTTGAGGTGAGAGTGCACGGTCATCTCACCGATACGCAGCAGAATATGCTTCCCCCGAGCCAGGGCTCCGTGAATGGGCTGGCCCGCCAGATTGATGTCGGCAACCTGGGGGTAACGGAAGTCTGTAGTGTGGGCTGTTCTACCGGCAAGCGCGCGGTGGAGCGAGCGGGCTTGCCGCCATACGGTATCGCCTTCAGGCACGGCTTACAGCTCCTTAAATATGTGACCGGTCGTTATTTATAGCGAAAGTGTTACGGCTAAATAATATATATAGATGAATCTTTTTATGCCCTGCGTACATATTTTTCGCATGTCAGAGCAATTTGGTGTATAAAGAATACAATAGTTGAAAATTCAAAGTTGAATTTTTAGCTTTCCTCACACAGATGGCTATGAATCACTTAGGCAAGGTTGCTAGAGTGGTCAGAGTCCATCGGGTGGTACCCCAGCCACCTGTCCCCTAGATGGAGGTCAATTGATGCAGATTGTATTCATGATGTTTACCATCCTATTATTCCTTGTTCTCGCTATGTCGCTTGCTGCTTTCGGTGTTCACCTGAGCCGTAGTATTCGTGAGTTCCGTGCCGGCTATGAAGGCCGCGACAGCTACTTTACGGTCTAACACCTAACTAACGTACGGTAGTCCCCCACCCTCCCCTGCGCCCCCACGCAGGGGAGGGGTTTTCTTTTAAAACTAGGAATAGTCCTTCCGCATACGCAGGCCGCGCGGGGTTGCGTAGAAGCCTGCAGCCAGCAGGGCCCGGCGCAGGGTGAGGACGGGGTGCTCGCCGCCTTCTACCGCTGTATCCGGCTGGTCGGGAGCAGGGGGTAGGGGGCCCGGTGTGCTGAGCACATCCACCCCGCCTGCGGTTTCGATGACGATTTTGTCGGCAACTCCGGCGCGCACCAGCTGGCTGATCAGGGGTGCGGACGCCCCCACCCGGTCGGCTCGGTCGGTAAAGGGCAGCAGGGTTTTGCCACCGCGTTCCAGATAGAGGGTCAGCTCCCCGTCAACCAGGATAACGACGGCCCCGGCCTTGCGTCCTGGTTTGTGTTTGATGGGGGTGCGGTTGCTGTCCCAGGCCACGGGGGCGGGCCAGGGCAGGGCGGCCCCGTAGGGGTTGGCCGGGTCGGTGGCAGCTAGCAGGGTGACCGAGTAGCGGGTGCGGCGCACCGGGGTGTAGGCGGACGCGCCGGGTGCGGCCTCCTGCCCCTCGTCTGCGGCGGTGGTGTCGTCCGCCGCTC
This sequence comes from Rothia nasimurium, assembly GCF_014217215.1. Lineage (GTDB taxonomy): Bacteria > Actinomycetota > Actinomycetes > Actinomycetales > Micrococcaceae > Rothia > Rothia avistercoris. The sequence goes on along the minus strand of NZ_CP056080.1, from coordinate 2,155,024 downwards.
GGAGCCTATCGACGGTGGAGGAGGTCGAGAACTGGGCGGCGCCCAGGCCCTCTATGAAGTAGCCGCGGCGGGCCAGGCCCTTTTCTTCGGCGGTAGACAGCACCCGGTAGACCCCGGCGAACCCGCCGGGGGTGTCCTCGACGGCCACGGCCCCGCGGGTGAGGACCCCGTAACGGTCCATGAGCAGTTCGGCGCGGGCAGCAGCTGCCACGGTGGTATCGAGTGGTTCGGCCTCGATACGGGCCCAGCGGCCGCCATCGATAGGGGCGACCTGGGCAGATACCGCAGGGGCCCGGCCTACGCCCAGCCCCAGGCGGGAAGCAGAGAGACGTGAGGCCCCGCGTCGCATTCCCACGGAGCGGGCTCGGGGGGCGGGGGCCGCCACCTTGTGGGCCGAAGCCCCGCCCGAGATCAGGGCCCGTACCGGGGCGAAGGTATCGCCGGTGACCAGCCCGGCCCAGACCAGGTTCCAGAGGGCGGTTGAAATCTCCTGGGCGCTCGGGGGCGTATTTCCTAGCGAGGTGGCATGGGTAGCGAGCTGGGTCTGAATCTGGCTGAAGAAGAGCCCGCCGGTTAGCAGCTCGTAGATGGTGTTTTCGTGGGCGCCCAGGGCGGCGAGCGCCTCGGCTCGTTCTACCGCATCGGGCAGGGTTAGGGCTGCGCTCTCACCCAGGTGTAGGGAGATCCAGCCGTCGTCGCCGGCGAGCTGGCCGGCGCCCGTCCAGATGACGTCCCCGGCGCTCATGGCTGAGTCGAGCAGGGCGGGGGTGTAGTCGCTGATGCGGGCTCTAAGAATGAGCGGTTCGAGGGCAGAGGCAGGCACCCTCACCCCGGCAAGCTGGTCGATGACGGTGAGTAGGCCGTCGTAGCCGCTGAGCATGGCGTTTTCGTCCCGGCGGACGCTGATGGGCTGGGCCGGTGCCCCGAAGGTACCGGGGGCGGCGGTGGTTTCGGTGACCTGCCAGGAGCCCACGTGCTGCCAGGGCGGCAGGAAACGGGCGTAGGTGCCGGGAGTAACGGGTTCGACGTCGGCGCGCAGGGCAGCCAGGGAGCGAGAGCGCAGGGTGCGCAGGACGGAGGCGTCCACCCACTCGGTTCCGGCCAGGTAGGCGGGGTCGGTAGAGCCGGTGCGGGCGGCGGCCAGTTCAGCGCGGAGCTCTTCGGGCAGGAACTCACCAGAGATAACCCGCCGATCTGCTGCCAGGGTACGCAGGGCGGTATCGACCACCGAGACACCAAGGGAAAGGGCGGCGGCAGCCTGGGCAGCGGTAAAGGGGGCGTGAGTGCGGGCGTAGCGGGCTACCAGGTCAACCAGGGGAGCCTCGACCGGCTCCAGGAAGGCCAGGGGAACCCCAATCGGCAGGGGTACACCCAGGGCATCGCGCAGGCGGGCGGCGTCCTCGATGGCGGCGTAGAGTTCCCGCCCGTGCAGGCGGAAGCGCAGGGCCCGCCCGGCTTTCACCAGGGCCTCAAGATGGTCGGTGGCTTCGGCTTCGGTGAGGACGCGCTCGCCCGGCTTACCTGCCTCGGCCTCGGCAGCCGGGGCGCTGGCGTCCTCACCGGAGCCTGCCCCCGCGTCCCCACCGGTGCTCTGGTCCAGGAGCACCCGCAGACGCTGGGCAGCCTCAGTAACGGTGAGCGGGCCGAGCAGGCGCAGCAGGTCGGCGGCTCCCTCCACCCCGCGCAGGCGGTAGCCCGGAGCAGTGCGCTGGAGCCGAGCCTCGGTGGAACGGATCACCTCAACATCGAGCAGTTCGCGCAGCTCGTCCTTGCCGAGTAGCTCAGCTAGCAGGGCAGGGTCCAGGGCCAGGGCAGCGGCGCGGCGCTCGGCCAGGGGGGAATCTCCGTCGTAGAGGAACTGGGCCACATAGCCAAAGAGGAGGGTGCGGGCAAAGGGGGAGGGGGTTTCGGTCTCCACCTCGCTGATTCGCACCTTTTTGGCGTCGAGGTCCTTGTGCAGGGCGGTGAGGGCCGGCAGGTCGTAGACGTCCTGCAGGCACTCGCGGGCGGTCTCCAGCAGCAGGGGGAAGGTGGGATACTTGCGGGCCACATCCAGGAGCTGGGCGGAGCGCTGGCGCTGCTGCCACAGGGGAGTACGGCGACCCGGATCCTTGCGGGGCAGCAGCAGGGCGCGGGCAGCGTTCTCACGGAAGCGGGAGGCAAAGAGGGCAGAGTTACCCACCCGCTCGGTCACGATGTCTTCGAGCTCGGCCGGATCAAAGATGAAGAGGTCAGCCCCGGGCGGCTCGGCCTCCATGGCGGGGATGCGCAGCACGATGCCGTCATCAGCGGCCATAGCTGAGGCATTGACCCCGTAGCGTTCCTCGGCCCGGGCGCCGACGGCCAGGGCCCAGGGGGAGTGGACGGGCATACCCAGGGGGGAGTGCAGGATCAGACGCCAGTCCCCCAGCTCATCGCGGAAGCGCTCAACTAGCAGGTGCTTCTCGCTGGGCACCTGGCCGGTCGCCTCTGCCTGTTCTGCTACGTAGGCCAGCAGGTTATCGGCGGCCCACTGATCCAGGCCAAGGCCGCGCAGGCGGGCGTGGGCGGCACCGGCGTCCTTACTGTTCTCAAGGGCCAGCTCCCGGGTAAAGGCCCCCAGGGCCCGCCCCAAATCGACGGGACGGCCCGGTGAATCCCCGTGCCAGAAGGGCAGGCGCCCGGGGATACCCGGGGCAGGGGTCACCGTCACCCGGTCGTGGGAGATATCCTCAATCCGCCAGGACGAGGCCCCCAGGGCAATCACGTCCCCGGCCCGGGACTCATAGACCATCTCCTCATCCAGCTCACCCACCCGCTTGGGGGCTTTGGAATCCTCAGCCCCCGCAATGAAGACCGGGAAGAGGCCACGGTCAGGAATCGTACCGCCGGAGGTTACCGCCAGGCGCTGGGCCCCGGGTCGGCCCTCAATCGTCCCGGCGTCCCGGTCCCAGACAATGCGGGGGCGTAGCTCGGCAAACTCGTCCGAGGGGTACTTACCGGCCAGCAGATCCAGGGTTGCCTCAAAGGCCGCCCGGGGCAGGGTGGCAAAGGGGGCCGTTGCCCGCAGAGCCTCAAACCAGGCCTCAACGCTAATCGGCCCCAGGGCACAGGCGGCTACGGTCTGCTGGGCCAAAATATCCAGGGGGTTAGCGGGAATGGCTAGGGGCTCAATCTGCCCGGCCAGCATGCGCTGCACGGTCACTGTGGCGTTCAGCAGGTCTCCCCGGTGCTTGGGGTAGAGGTAGCCGCGCGACACCTCCCCTACCTGGTGCCCGGCACGGCCCACCCGCTGCAGGCCAGAAGCCACCGAGTGCGGGGCCTCCACCTGAATCACCAGGTCCACATGACCCATATCAATACCCAGTTCCAGGGAGCTGGTTGCCACCACACACCGCAGCTGCCCCGACTTCAGAGCCTCCTCAATCAGGGTGCGCTGGTCCTTGGACACCGACCCGTGGTGAGCCCGCGCCAGCACCGGTGGCGCCCCGGCAGCCGTCGCCGATCCCCCCATCACCTGGGCAGGGGGCTGGGTCGAAAGGGGTGAGGACGCACCCGCCCCCGGCAGGCGCTCATCGTCGGCTTCCAGCCGGGTAGGAGCGTCCTTGGCTAGAGCCTCAGCCAGCACATCGGCCAGGGCCTTCGGCTCCCCGCCGGTGGAAGCATAAGTGCGGGCACCGGTGGAGGCGCTCGCGGTCACCTCACCCAGCTCCCCGCGAGCCTCTAGACGGCCAAGATAAATCTCGTTGAGGCGGGCCGTTAACTTCTCAGCCAGCCCGCGCGAGTTAGCAAAGACAATGGTGGAGCGGTTAGCCTCCACCAGGTCCACAATACGCTCTTCCACGTGCGGCCAAATGGAGGCCTGGTAGCCGTTAAGGTTCGGGGTTTCGCCCCCGGCGCCGGAGCCCGGGACGGACGCCGCCACCTGCACCTCCTCGATGGTGAGGGCAGGCTGAGCTTGGGTCTGTGCCTGGGGAGCGGCCCCTGTTTCCTCACCGGGGAAAACACCCACAGCGTCCCACAGGGCCTGCTCGGCACTTGTCTGCGCAGTGCTTGCTTGCGCAGCGCCTGCCTGCTCACCACCCGCCTGACTACCGGGTGTGCGCGCAGGCAGGGGCTGGTCAAAGCAGTCAGAGGAAGGCTCATCTGGCTGGGAGCCCAGGGCAGGGCCCGCCACCGGGCGGATACCCAGGGCCTCGGCCACGGTTACCCCCTGAGGCAGGGACTCCGCCAGCCGCAGAGAGACTTCCGGCCGGGTGCCAGTGTCCGCCAGAGTATCGGCCTGCACCGCCCCGTCATCGAAAGCGCGGTCCTCGAATTCGGTGGCATCCAGGGAACGGATCTGGGAGCGGGTACGCTCGGTGAGCTTATCCAGATAGGCGCCCGACCCGGCGGGCGCTGGGGCTGGCCGGGGGCTACTGCCCTGGTTGAAGGAGTTATCCCCCTCACCGTAGGCGTTGGGGCCGCCCAGGGCCGTCATATCGGGCACCGGTACCGAAAGGGTCAGCTCCCACTCCTTGGCCGAGGGCGGGCGCACAATTTGCACCGGCACACTGCCACCCAAAAAGCGGGCGACGGTTTCAACCGGCTCTACGGTCGCCGACAGCCCCACACGCTGGGCCGGGGTCTCAAGAATCTGGTCCAGACGCTCAAGAGTTACTGCCAGGTGAGCGCCACGTTTGGTACCGGCAACCGCGTGCACCTCATCGATAATGACCGTGTGCACCTTGGTCAGGGTCGAGCGGGCCTTTGAGGTCAGCATCAAAAAGAGAGACTCGGGGGTGGTGATCAGAATATCCGGCGGGTTAGAAATCAGCTGGCGGCGTTCCTTAGCCGGGGTATCGCCACTGCGCACACCCACCCGCACCTGCGGCGGCTCTACCCCCAGCTGCCGGGCGGTCTGGGCAATACCGATCAGGGGCGCGCGCAGGTTGCGCTCAACGTCCACACCCAGGGCCTTGAGGGGGGAAATATAGAGGACGCGGGTGCCCCCGTCCCCTGCCTGCTGCGCCTGCTTGCCACCGGCGTCCGCCCCCTCGCTATCACCGGCCCCGAGGCCCTCGCCCCCGTGATTCTCAAAGTGAAGGCGGTCAAGGGCCCACAGAAAGGCCGAGAGGGTTTTACCCGACCCGGTTGGTGCCACAATCAGGGCATGGTGACCAGCCGAAATCGCCTCCCAAGCACCCGCCTGGGCAGCCGTGGGCGCAGAAAAAGCCCCCTCAAACCAGCGACGGGTGGGGGCCGAGAAAAAGCTCAGGGCACGGGAGGTAACGGGTTCTGCCATAGCCCCCATTATCCCCTTAAAAATGAGCCGGACGTATCGGCCAGCCTAGCGAGACTGATCGATACGCCCGGGGTTCAGCGTGAGGACGCTGGGCGCACTGGTTTAGGGGGTGGCCCCCACAGCGCCCACCGACAGCTGGGCGACGGCAGGGTTAGAGCAGGCCTCTGCTGCAAAGTTCAGCACCAGAGCCTGGGAGGAACCGGGAGCTTGAATCGAGTAACCGGCCGCGGAAACGCTCTGGCAGGTGTCCCCGTAGAGCTGGGCGCGGGTTTCGCGCAGGGTAGCTGTCAGGGAGCTGCCCGGGGCAATCACGCCACCCGAGGACGACCACTCGGTAGCGTTCGCAGCTGCTGCACCTACCTGCTGACCAGCAGCATTGACATAGTGCACAGCGGGGTAGCCGCTCATGGTGCAGTTGGTGCTGCCGGTGTTGTTGAATGTCAGAGTGATATAACGAGAGCCAGCTGCACCACCACCTTCAGCAACAGCTGCTTCGATGTAAAGCTGGTCGTAGTCGCAGACAGCTACACCGGCAGCCGAGCTAGCGAGCTGTCTACCTGTGACCGCCGGAGCAGGCGCGCTGGCGGTTGGCTCTACGGTAACGACAGTGCCGGTAGGTACAGGTTCAGGGGTTGCAGAGACGCTTGGGTGCGGTTCAACCTCTTGCACGGTTGGCTGAGGTGCTGTGACCGATGGAGAAGGAGAAGCGCTGGTGGGTGCTGGGCTGCCGGTAGGGGACGCCGGGGCCAATGTTGCCGCTACAGATGAGCTGCTGGGGGTGCTCTCAGCAGTGGTAGTGCCGGTGGTGGCACTACCACACGCTGTGAGAACGGTTAGCAGACCTAGAGCTGCGAGGGGGAGAAGGGGGGTGCGTATCTTCATGCAGCCTACATTCCGGGCTGCAGGGTGACGTGTGCCCCGTCCATTCCCTCGGTGTATTCGGTCTGGCAGCTCAGGCGGGAGCATTCGTTGGCGATATCGTCAATCATGTCGAGTAGGTCTTCTTCTGCTTCTTCGCGGGGCAGGGTTGCCTCGATGTGCTCGGGGTCGATGAAGGCATGGCAGGTGGCGCAAGAGGCGTTGCCACCGCAGGTAGCCAGTACCGGGAAGCCCGCGGCAAGGACGGCCTCAAGCATAGTCTGGTGGGGTTCCCAGGTGACGTCCTTGGTGGTGCCGTTCTCGTCGGTGACCGTGATGTTTACGCTCATGTGTTCTCCTGTGCTGGGGGCAGCTCTGAGGCTGCTGGTCTTGATCCTGTCCCTATTTTATGGGTGGCGGGCCATCTAACCCCGCTTTTTGTGGTTAAAACTACGATGAGCGGACGCCTGCCGCTAGCTCCGTGACAGGATGTTAGGCTGAGCGATGGGCGGGTACAGATAACAAAAAAACCGGCCTCCCGAAGGAGACCGGTTTGATATCTGGTGCGCCCGAAGGGATTCGAACCCCCAACCTTCTGATCCGTAGTCAGATGCTCTATCCGTTGAGCTACAGGCGCATCATGCGTTGACCGGCTGTGTCAGCCCGTCGCGGCAACAGGTAATACATTACGCAGGTTTGCACCGGTGTGCAAATCGAAAATGGGTGACCCTGCTCTCAAAAAAAGCTATAGATGGGGTAAAAACCGCGTAAACACGCGGAAAAATAGGGGATGAAGAAAGTTGAAAAAACTTACTAGGGCGCCCTGGGTGTTGGTCAGGCCACATTCTTATGGGTCTGTAACGAAATATTTACATACCAATGAGGACAAACCGGGTTGAGCTATGTACCCTGGAAACACACGATGAAGTGAAAGTGCACCGCACGACGCGTTTATTCATTGATATGGGTGGCGCGTTTTTCTGTTTCTATCGGCCTGTAGGCAGGTAGTTAGGGGAGCGGCGCATACTTACCTGAGGCACAGTGGAGTGTTTCAGGTCAACGATTTATAAGGGGAAGCGTCAGATGACTGACATTTCAATCGACAACGTAACCGCACAGGCACCCACCACTCACGCAGAACTGCTGCAGTGGGTTGCTGATATTGCCCAGATGACTCAGCCTGAGCGTATCTACTGGGCCGATGGTTCGCAGGAAGAATACGACCGTCTGGCCGGCGAACTGGTTGAGGCTGGCACCTTCCGTAAGCTCAGTGACCATGAGTTCCCAAACTCTTACGTTGCCTTCTCTGACCCCGACGATGTAGCTCGTGTGGAAGAGCGTACCTTTATTTGTTCAGCGACCGAAGAGGGGGCTGGCCCTACCAACAACTGGCGTGACCCTGCCGAAATGAAGGGCACCCTGACCGAGCTCTTCACCGGTTCGATGCGGGGCCGCACCATGTACGTCATTCCTTTCGTCATGGGCTCACTGGAGGCCACCAATCCCAAGTTCGGTGTTGAAATCACCGACTCTGCTTACGTCGTCACGTCTATGCGCATCATGGCAACCATCGGTTCTGATGTGCTGAAGAAGATGACCGAAACCGAGGCCTTCTTCGTCAAGGCCCTGCATTCTGTCGGTGCGCCTCTCGCCGATGGACAGGCGGACGTCCCCTGGCCCTGCAACCCCGAAAAGTACATTGTGCAGTTCCCCGAGGACCGTGAAATCTGGTCCTTCGGCTCCGGCTACGGTGGTAACGCTCTGCTGGGTAAGAAGTGCTACGCCCTGCGTATTGCTTCCGCCATCGGTCATGACGAAGGCTGGATGGCCGAGCACATGCTGGTGCTTAAGATGACCAACCCCGAAGGTGAGAGTAAGTACATCTCGGCAGCCTTCCCTTCAGCGTGTGGCAAGACCAACTTTGCCATGATGGACCCCACCATTGACGGCTGGAAGGCCGAAATGGTCGGTGACGACATTGCCTGGATCGAATTCCGCGATGGCAAGCCCTTCGTTGTCAACCCCGAGGCAGGCCTCTTCGGCGTAGCTCCGGGTACCGGCTGGTCTACCAACCCCAACGCTATGCGCGCCATTGCCAAGGGCAACACCATCTTCACCAACGTGGCCCTGACCGACGATAACTCGGTCTGGTGGGAGGGCAAGACCGATGAGGTGCCCGAGCATCTCATCGACTGGCAGGGCAATGACTGGACGCCTGAATCTGGCCGTCCTGCTGCCCACCCTAACTCGCGTTTCTGCACCCCTATTTCCCAGGCAGACATGCTGGCTGAAGAATACTACGCACCGGACGGGGTTCCCCTCTCCGCCATTATCTTCGGTGGCCGCCGCAAGACCACCGTGCCCCTGGTCGCTGAGGCTTCCAGCTGGGAGCAGGGCGTCTTCCGCGGCGTGACCCTCTCATCCGAGACCACCGCTGCCGCTAAGGGCGCTGTGGGCGTGGTCCGCCGTGACCCCATGGCCATGCTGCCCTTCATCGGCTACAACGCCGGTGACTACATCCAGCACTGGATTGATCTGGGTAAGAAGCACGGCGAAGAGAATATGCCCAAGATTTACTACGTCAACTGGTTCCGTCGCACCCCCGATGGTGGCTTCGCATGGCCCGGCTTCGGCGAGAACTCCCGTGTGGTCAAGTGGATTTTCGATCGCTTGGACGGCAAGGCCGCCGGCGAAGAGACTTTCCTGGGTGTTGTTCCCGGTAAGGGAGATCTCGATCTAGCCGGTCTTGATATCAGCGATGCAGAACTGGCCGCTGCACTAGCCGTCAATAAAGATGAGTGGGCAGAAGAGCTGCCCGGTATTGACGAGTGGCTAGCTTTCCTCGGCGATAAGGTACCCGCTGAAATTCACGCCCAGCGTGACGCCCTAGCCGCTGAGCTGAACTAAGGTATATCGGACTTTCGCCCATGTTGTGCACTGTTATCAGCGTCCTGGCGAGCGAAAGTAAATAGAGCGACACGGATAAGGAGGTGACCTCTATAAAAAGTTTTTATACGGGTCACCTCCTTAACCTCATGGGCGTAGTAGGACGAGCCCAAAGAGTGGACGTAAAACCGACTTAATATTCTGTAGAATGCTTAAGAATGGCTGAATACTGTGCACTCTTGCTGTGCTTCCCCCACAAGCTCATCGGCTAGCCACCGACCTACCACAGAGCTTCGTGCACGGCGTCATGGGTACATCACTCGCATGTTGGAAGGAAAGAACAGAGTGGGAAATCTGCTGAGTGTCAAGAACCTCACCAAGAACCACGAGCACCTTCGCGCACTCAAAGGCGTGAATTTAGAGGTAGCTGCCGGTGAGATTGTAGGTCTTCTCGGCGAAAACGGTGCAGGAAAGTCAACCTTCCTGTCAATTCTGGGTGGCTGGGACCGCCCCGGTGGTGGCACGATCACTCTAGACGGTGAAAAGTACGCCCCCCACACCCCCGAAGAAGCTCTTGAAGCCGGTGTCGGTTCAATCCGCCAGAAATTCAAGGTGGATCCCGAACTTACCGTCGCTCAGGCGATTTTCCGCTCCACCGAGCACGCTGGTGAAGAGGAAGAAGCTCAGGTTGCCCGTGCCCAGGAACTCATTTCAGAAATTGGCCTGGCAGTAGACCCCCGCGCTAAGATGGGCGATTTGGTCCGTGCTGAGCAGGCCTTGGTCGAAGTTGTGCGTATGGAAGCCGAGAACACCCGTCTGGTGCTCATGGACGAAGTCGCTGCAACCTTCAACGACTACGAAATTTACCAGCTCCACGAGGTGACCCGTAAGCTGGCCGCCGAAGGTCGCGCGGTCATTTACATAACCCACCGCATCGACGAAATCCGATCCCTGGCACACCGCGCTGTCATCCTTTCTGAGGGCACCATCAATACCGAGATTAACCCCGGTACGATGACCGCCGAAGAAATTGCCTTTAAGATGTTCAACCGTGAAATCGAGATGGGTGGACGCCCTGACGAGTTCGCGGGCGAGGATGCCAAGCTGGTGATCGAGAACCTGACGAGCGCCAAGGGCTCTCTCAACAACGTCAGCTTCTCCGTAGACCGCGGTGAGATTTTTGGTCTGACCGGCCTGCGACGCTCAGGTATCAACGAGGTCGCAGCGGCCCTGGTGGGTGTGGACGAGACCGCCAAGTTTGGCACCCTCAAGATTAACGGCGAGGACGCCACTATCGGCTCCCCCGAGGAATCGGTTGCCCACGGTATTGGCTATCTGTCAGATAATGACGATGAGCTGGGCCTGGCCAACGAACGCTCCATCGCTAAGACCCTGATGGAAAACGCCGGCCTCAAGGAAAGCCCCGAAGGCTTCTTGCACGAGGTATCTGCCCTACGTGAGGTAGCTGAGCAGATTCAGAAGCTGCGCATCAAGACCACCAATATTCAGGGTGAAGTCGGTAAGCTCTCGGGTGGTGACCAGCAGAAGGTCGCCCTGGCCCGCTGGATGACCACCGACTGCGAGATTCTGATTCTCAACCACCCCACCCGCGGCATCGACGTGAGCGCTAAGAGCGAGATTTACAAGATGCTGACCGAGCTCACCGAAAAGGGTACCTCTATTATCCTGATTGGGTCAGACATGTCTGAGCTCATCGGCCTCTGCAACCGCATCGCTGTGATGCGCTCCGGCGAACTTATCTCAATCCAGCAGAACAAGGCCGCGACCGAAGACACCCTCATGGGCGAGGCCCTGGGCGAAGACCTGGTCTAACCGCCCACCGGTGTCCTAACGCTACAAAGAACCCCGGCAGGTAACCTGCCGGGGTTCTTGAGCTATCAGGCTTGAGAGACTGCCTCTGCCTGCGACTTACAGGGAGATGCGGCCTGAGATGGCGTTCAGCTTGTGACGAGCCAGAGCCAGGTTAGCGGTGTTGCGATCGAGCACCAGGTAGACGAAGAGGCCTGAGGTCTCTGAAGCGTTCAGCACGTTAATCAGGTGGTACTGGGAAGACAGGGTGATCATGATGTCTTCGATGTTGCCGTTCAGACCCAGGTCGTTCATGGTCTTGAGCTTGGCACGTACTACGTTGGAGTTACCAGCGGCAGCAACAGTCAGGTCGAAACCGGGTGAACCGCCGGAGGCAAGAGCCATACCGGAGGAGATATCAACGAGAGCTGCACCGGTTGCGCCTTCAATGGACAGGAGTTCCTGGATGGAGGTATCAAGCTGTGACAAGATAATTCCTTATGTCTAGTTCTGCACCAGCCCGCTACGGGGGAGCGACAGGTGAAGAGACGATGGGTGCGGTCAGCCTGGCCCTTGTCTTCAGCTGGTGTGTGATGACTGGGTGTGTGCCCGCGAGTGTTTACAGTATCAATACTACTCTCACAGGCGCTCGAACTGCTACAAGTGACTGGACAGGTGTACCGTGTGAAGCTCCTTGCATCTAAGTGCACTTGCAATCGGTATCTGCTGACGCTGGAGTAATGGTGTGACAGTGGTGATGAGACTGAAGGTTGAATCGTGAACCTTTTTAGCGGTACCGTGAAAGAAAGCTTTATCTGCCCGCCGATGAATTAAGGAGTTGGCCTGTGCGCCTTACCGCATTTTCTGACGTGTCACTGCGCGTCCTAATGCTGCTTTCGGGCCTAGAGGGGGAGCAGATCTCTACCCAGAAAATTGCAGAGGGGGTCGGCACTCCCTACAACCATGTAGCTAAGTCGGTGGCCTTTTTGGCCAACCTGGGGCTGGTGGAATCCACCCGCGGGCGTACCGGTGGTGTTCGCCTGTCAGAAGCTGGCGCACGAGCCACCGTGGGGCAGGTGCTCCGTGCCTCGGAAGGGGATATCCCCATGGTGGAGTGCGAAGGCGGGGCTAATGACTGCCCCATGCGTCATGCCTGTTCCCTGAAAAAAATTCTGGCTAACGCCCGCGAAGAATTCTTCAAAATACTTGACCCCGTTGTTATTTCTAAACTGCCCAACGAACAGCAGATGGGGCCGGTTTTCCTGGAACTGGGTCTTGGCCCCCTGACCCAGACGAAAAAGTTGCCCCAGGCGTCCTTTGCCTCATAAGCCATTTCATCGCCGCTTCCGTGCTTCGAGCGCGGGGGCGGTTCTTTTTTCTCCCAAAACTAGTATTCTGTATGCTAGATTGATGTTGGTTTAACAACAATCTGTCACCAAGGAGGAGCCATGCTCTCTGCTAAGTCCCGCCCCGTCATTGAGGCAACCCTCCCCGTCATCGCCGAGCGGATTAACGACATCACCCCCGACTTCTACCAGCGCATGTTCGCCGCCCGCCCCGACCTGCTCGACGGCATGTTCTCCCGCTCATCCCAGCTCGAAGGCACCCAGCCCAGGGCCCTCGCCGGCTCCATCGCGGTTTTCGCCTCCTACATTCTGGCCAACCCCGATAAGTACCCCGACGAAGTGCTCTCCCGTGTCGCCCACAAGCACGCCTCTCTGGGCCTGCGCGAAGAAGAATACCCCACCGTCTACAAGTACCTCTTCGAGGCTATCGCCGCTAACCTGGGCGATATTCTGACCCCCGAAATCGCAGAAGCCTGGACCGAGGTCTACTGGCTCATGGCCGACGCCCTCATCAAACTCGAAAAGGGCCTCTACGCCTCCCAGGCCAACGACGTCATGTTCGCCCCCTTCCGCCTGGTAGAGCGTAAGGAAACCGGAGAGAACGTGCTCGACCTTACCTTCGAGCCCGCCAACGCCGTTGCCATGACCGACGCCGTTGCCGGCCAGTACGTCTCCATCGTCACCAAGGCTAAGGACGGCCTGCGCCAGGCCCGCCAGTTCACCCTGCTGCCCGCCGAGAAGAACCAGCGCCGCGTCGCTATCAAGCTCGACACCGCCGGCGAAATGACCCCCATCCTGCACGAGCTGCAGGTCGGCGCTATCGTTGAGGTATCCAACCCCTACGGCGACGTCACCCTGGGTGGGTTCGGCGACGACGACTCCCAGCCCCTATACCTCTTCTCAGCCGGTATCGGCGTCACCCCCATGATCGCCTTCCTGTCCGAACTGGCAGCAACCGGCTCCAAGCGCGAGGTCGTCGTGGTGCACGCCGACCGCTCCTTCACCACCTGGCCCCTGCGCGATGAGATGACCGCCTACGTTGAGATGCTCGAAAACGGCCGCCTAGTCTCCTTCATCGAGGACGCTGGCGAGGGCACCTTCGAGGGCCGCGTCAACGTGGCTGAGCTGAACGTGCCCGCTAACGCCTCTGCCTACCTGTGTGGCCCCCTGGGCTTCATGCAGGGCGTCCGCTCCCAGCTGATCGAAGCTGGCGTGCCCGGCACCAACATCCAGTACGAGATCTTCGGCCCTGACCAGTGGATGCTACACGACCAGGCCCGCGCCTCCTAAGCTGACCTAAGGGAAGATAGAAAAGGACGCCCGCCCAACCTTCCTTGCCGTGTGGCAGGAAAGGCGGGGCGGGCGTCCTTATTTTTTACCTTTTGTACCGCGCCCTGCTCACTTTAAGCCTGAAAAGTGGGCAGGAGCTGGTACAAAGTGGAGGTGTTTGGGGTTAGCCCTCGCGCACAATCTTGAGGATCTGATCACGCACGCGCTCCATGGTGGCCTGGTCGGGGGCCTCAAGGTTCAAGCGCAGGAAGGGCTCGGTGTTAGAGGGGCGCAGGTTAGCCCACCAGCCCTCGGTCTTGTGCTCGAAGGTGGTGCCGTCCATGTCGGATACCTCAACGGTGTCGCCGAAGTACTCGGCAACGCGGGCGATAGCACCGGCCTTGTCTTCCAGCTCAGAGTTAATTTCGCCGGAGGGGACGTAGGGGGAGTAAGCGGCGCCCAGCTCAGACAGGGGCTGCTCGCCCTCACCCAGGGCAGCCAGAACGTGCATAGCAGCCAGCATGCCGGTGTCGGCGTTGAAGAAGTCCTTGAAGTAGTAGTGAGCGGAGTGCTCGCCACCGAAAACGCCAGACTCTTCAGCCATAACAGCCTTGATGAAGGAGTGGCCCACGCGGGTCTTGATAGCGCGGCCGCCCAGCTTCTCAACCAGCTCAGGCACAGCCTTAGAGGTAATCAGGTTGTAGATGATCACGGGATCGTCGTTGCCCTCAGCCTTGGCGCGGGCAATCTCGCGCTCAGCAACCAGGGCGGTGATAGCGGACGGAGTGACAGGTTCGCCCTTCTCGTCGATGACGAAGCAGCGGTCGGCGTCGCCGTCGAAAGCCAGGCCAATATCTGCACCGTGCTCAACAACAGCCTTCTGCAGATCAACCAGGTTGGCAGGCTCCAGCGGGTTAGCGGGGTGGTTGGGGAAGGTACCGTCCAGCTCGAAGTAGAGGGGCACAATCTCCAGGGGCAGGCCGGGTAGGATTGCATCGCCCAGTACAGCGGGGGTGGTCATGCCGCCCATACCGTTACCGGCGTCCACAACAACCTTGAGGGGGCGGATGCCTGAGAGATCAACCAGGTTACGCAGGTATTCTGAGTAGGCCTTGAGGACGTCCTTCTCAGTTACAGAACCCGGGGTATCAACGGCGGGAATTTCGCCCTCGTTCAGGTACTTCTGGGCCAGGTCACGAATATCAAAGAGACCGGACTCAGACGACAGAGGAACAGCGCCCGCCTTAGACATCTTCATGCCGTTGTACTCGGCAGGGTTGTGGGAGGCGGTGAAGGTGACACCGGCAGCGTTCTCAACGCCACAGGTGAAGTAGAGCTCGTCGGTAGAAATCAGGCCGATGTTGATGACGTTAGCGCCGCGGGCGGTGGCACCCTCAGCGAAAGCGGCCATAAACTCGGGGCCGGAGGGGCGCATGTCGGCGCCCACCAGAACGTCCTGGCCAGCTAGGCCGAGAACGTCTACGAAAGCTGCGCCGGTTGCGCGAACGGTCTCGGCGGTGATGGTTTCGCCCACGATGCCGCGAACATCGTAAGCCTTAAAAGATGCGGTTAAATCAATAGTATTCACGAAAGGTAAGTCTAATTGCCCTGTGACCTGTTTAGACAGTATCCAGACAGATTTCCTGTGTGATTTATGGCGATAAACACCAGGTTTCTGCGCTATAAACTGCGGGGTGGTGAACCCGGGGCATGGTTTGATGGTGCCTATGGGTGAACTTTTTTCTTTAGATAATCCGATTCAGAACTACGCCTGGGGCTCTTACGAGACGCTAGCCCTCATGCGCGGTGTCCCTGCCCCCACCGATCAGCCGGAGGCTGAGCTGTGGGTGGGTGCGCACTCGTCCGCCCCTTCCGTAGCTCACGTGGACGGCGGCGCCTTCCCGCTCGATGCCCTGGTGGGTGAGCAGCCTGCCCGCTTCCTCAATCCGCAGCGCACCAGCGACACTTTCCCCTTCCTCTTCAAGATTCTTGCTATCGAATCCCCCCTGTCGATTCAGGTGCACCCCACCGATGAGCAGGCCCAGGCAGGGTTTGCGGACGAGAACGCCCGCGGCATCGCCCTTGACGACCCGGCCCGTAACTACAAGGACCGCTTCTCTAAGCCCGAAACCGTCATCGCTCTCTCTCCTATGCGTATCCTCACCGGCGTGCGCGAGTTCGCAGAGCTGCGCGCTATTGCCGAGCATTTCTCTCTGCCCTGGCTCACCGGGGCCCTGGGTGCGGCTAAGACCGCCAAGGAGCTGCTCACCGTCATTATCCGCATGCCGCAGGACGCCGCCGCGACAGCTGTCGAGCAGACCGTTGCGTCCGCGCGTGCCTGGGTAGCCAAGAACGGTGAAGTTCCCGGTAGCGAATCAACCGCCGCAGGTGTTGCCGAGCTAGTAACCCTGATCGACAGCAAGTACCCCGGTGACCGCGGCCTGCTGGTCGCCCTGGTCATGAACCTGGTCTACCTTGCCCCCGGCGACTCTGCCTACACCCCCGACGGTCAGGTGCACGCCTACGTCTCGGGTACCGCTATTGAGCTGATGAATCCCTCAGATAACGTCATGCGTGCCGGTCTTACTCCCAAGCACATTGATGAGGAAGAACTCATTAAGATCCTCGGTGAGGGCCAAGGCGCACCTACTATCCAGCGTCCTACCCCCACCAGCGAGAAGGCCGCCGAGTACTCCATGTGGGACGAACGTCTCTCTGTCACCCACCTGGTCGTTGAAGAGGGCGAAATCATCACCCTTCCCCTGGCCGGTGTAGCCACCGCCCTGTGCGCGGGCGGCACCGTTGTGGTCAGTGACGAGGTCAAGACCTTCACCCTGACCGGCACCCAGTCGGTTATGTACGTGGGCGAGCCCACCGAGGTGACCGTCACCGGCGCCGGCGAACTCTACATCGCAGCCCAGCGCTAAGGCGGAAGGACGCCGCCGCGCGGCGCCTTTCCGTCATCTAGAGCAGGTGCGGGGAGAGCTGGGTAAAGTAGGTAGGGACGACGTCCGGCGCTCTATCCCCCAGCCGGGGGAAGGGCCGATAACTCCTACAAGGAAGCCCATGAAAATCATTCTGACTGTCACCGGCCTTGACCACGAAGGTATCATTGCCGGTGTCACCACCAAGCTCGCTGAGCGCAAGGTTAACATCGAGAACCTGTCGCAGACCCTTATGCAGGGCTACTTCACCATGATTCTTCAGGGGAGCTTCGATGAGACCAGCCAGTCCATCACCGAGCTGCAAGAAGCCATGAAGCCGGTTGAAGAAGCCCAGCGCGTTCAGATTCGTATTCAGTCTGACGCTATCTTCCAAGCCATGCACACCCTCTAGGAGCCGCCCACTATGTTCCGCTCCGATAATATTCTTGAAACCCTGCAGATGATCGAGGAAGACAAGCTCGATATCCGCACGGTTACTATGGGCATCTCCCTGCTCGACTGCGCCGATTCTGACGGTGCTGTTGCTCGCCAGAAAATCTACGACAAAATTACTTCCCGCGCCGCCCGCCTGGTTGAGGTTGCTGAGGGTATTGAGGCTGAGCTCGGTATTCCCATTATTAATAAGCGTATTTCTGTCACCCCGATTGCGCTGGTTGCCGGTGCCTCTGACGACGAAGACTATGTAGAGTTCGCCAAGACTCTGGACGCCGCGGCTAAGGCCGTGGGCGTGAACTTCATCGGCGGCTTTACCGCCCTGGTTGATAAGGGTTCCACCCCTGCCGACGAGAAGCTCATGCGTTCTATTCCTCGTGCCCTGAACGAGACTGACGTGGTGTGTGCCTCTGTCAATATTGGGTCTTCCCGAGCCGGCATCAACATGAGTGCGGTCAAGACCATGGGCGAAGTTATTCGCGAAACAGCAGAAGGGTCGGCGGAAGCCCACGGCTTCGGCTGCTCCAAGCTGGTAGTTTTCGCGAACGCTGTGTCTGATAACCCCTTCATGGCCGGCGCTTTCCACGGTGTGCAGGAAGCTGACACCGTTGTTTCTGTAGGTGTGTCTGGTCCCGGCGTGATTAAGCGCGCCCTGGAAAAGGTACGCGGTGAATCCTTTGACTCCTGCGCTGAGGCCATCAAGAAAGCGGCTTTCAAGATTACCCGCATGGGTCAGCTGGTCGGCACCCTAGCCGCTGAGCGCCTGGGCGTTGAGTTCGGCATCGTGGATCTGTCCCTGGCCCCCACCGCTGAGGTGGGCGACTCCGTAGCGCACGTCTTGGAAGAGATGGGCCTTGAATCCGTGGGAACCCACGGCACTGTTGCCGCCCTCGCCCTGCTCAACGATGCCGTCAAGAAGGGCGGGCTCATGGCCTGCTCACACGTGGGTGGCCTTTCGGGCTCCTTTATCCCGATCTCTGAGGACATCGGCATGATTGAAGCCGCCGCGGCCGGCAAGATTACCCTGGATAAGCTCGAAGCCATGACCGCTATTTGCTCGGTTGGTCTGGATATGGTTGCTATCCCCGGTGATACCACCGCCGCTACCATCTCTGCCATGATTGCCGATGAGGCAGCCATTGGCGTGATGAACCACAAGACCACCGCTGTGCGTGTTATCCCCGCAATCGGTCTTGAGGTTGGCCAGATGGTGGAGTTCGGTGGTCTGCTGGGCCGCGCGCCCGTCATGCCCACTCACCCCGAATCCGCTGAGGCTTTCGTGGCCCGCCGCGGGCGTATCCCGTCCCCGGTTCACGGGTTCCGCAACTAAAAAGAAGATACAAGACCCGGGTGGACACGCTGTTTATTTGCGGCAGTCCACCCGGGTTTTCTCGTTAAAAACAGAGGTTTTAGGCCGGAGATATGGCATCCAGGGTGTGGTTAAAAGGTACTCTCAACCGCTACGTAGACAGGTCGTGACTAAAGCCCATACGGCAGGACAAATACTATATCTAGTGGCTACCAACTTAAGGAGATACTAGATGTTGTTATCATTTGCTGAGAACCTGGAAGAGGCTTTGGAGGGTTTACGCAGTGGGGATCGCTCTCTGATTCATGAGAACGCCAACAAAGATGCCACCGTTTTTAACACCCAGCGTGATCTGACAGCGGGTGCTGTAGCTAAAACCTACGCCCTGGCAAAGATGCTCCCAGAACCGGTAGCCCAGGCCCACCTGGCCGGCGATATCCATTTCCATGACCTGGACTATTCGCCCTATGCCCCCATGACTAACTGCTGTCTCATCGACGTGGAGGGTATGCTCCGGGACGGCTTTCGGATTGGCAATGCGAATGTCGAGTCTCCCCGCTCTATCAATACGGCCACAGCACAGATTGCGCAGATTATCGCCAATATTGCGAGTTCCCAGTACGGGGGCTGTTCGGTTGACCGTGCTGATGAGGTCTTGGCTCCCTATGCTCAACTGAACTATGAAAAGCACCTGCGGGAGGCAGAGCGCTGGGTACGCCCTGAGCAGGTGGAGGACTACGCTCAGCAGAAGACCCAAAAGGATATTTACGATGCTATGCAGTCCCTCGAATACGAGGTAAACACCCTGTATTCATCGAACGGGCAGACCCCCTTTGTGACGCTGGGCTTTGGAATGGGAACGGGGCATTGGGAGAGGGAGATCCAGCGGGCTATCCTTCAGGTCAGATTGGCCGGTATCGGTAAGGACGGCTATACCGCTATCTTCCCCAAGCTTGTCTTTGGCTTGCGGCGGGGCCTTAACCTGGAGCCTGATGACCCCAATTACGACATTAAGCAGCTGGCCCTGCGCTGTTCGGTCAAGCGCATGTACCCTGACATCCTGAACTACGACAAAATCGTGGAGCTTACCGGTAGCTATAAGGTGCCTATGGGGTGCCGGTCTTTCCTACAGGGGTGGAAAGACCAAGACGGTCGAGAAGTGAACGCGGGTCGAATGAACCTGGGCGTGGTGACGCTCAACCTGCCCCGCATTGCGCTACAGACTGCTCCGCAGGGTGGGGGACCGGCTTCTCAGATTACGGACGAAGAGCGCCGGCAGGCCATTGATAACTTTTGGTCACTCCTTGACGAAAGATTAGAGGTAGCTCGGCAGGCTCTCTTTTACCGGGTGGAGCGTTGCCAGCAGGCGCTTCCCCAGAACGCCCCTATCCTGTACCAGCACGGTGCTTTTGGGCTGAGGGTGAAAGATAATCAGCCGGTAGCTCCCTTCTTTGAGAACTACCGCGCAACGGTTTCACTGGGCTATATCGGGCTGTACGAGGTCGCCACGGTCTTCTACGGACCCAACTGGGAAGCCCTCCCGCAGGCAAAACAGTTCACCCTCGATATTCTGGCCCGGCTGAAAGAAAAGACCGGGCTGTGGAGCAGGTCAAGCGGTTACTGGTTCTCCGTCTATTCAACCCCCAGCGAGTCTCTCACCGATCGTTTTGCGCGCCTGGATAAGGCCCGTTTTGGTAGCATCCGGCATATTACTGACAAGGACTACTACACCAATTCTTTCCACCTGGATGTCCGCAAGAAGGTAACCCCCTTTGAGAAGCTTGATTTTGAGAAAGACTACCCGGTCTATGCTTCCGGCGGGTTCATTCACTATTGTGAGTACCCTGTCCTGACGCACAACCCGCAAGCGCTCGAAGCCGTCTGGGACTATTCCTATGACCGGGTGGGCTACCTGGGGACGAATACCCCTATCGATGCCTGCTTTGAGTGTGGCTTTACCGGGGAGTTCGCACCGACCGCAGATGGATTCACCTGTCCCGATTGCGGTAACTGCGACCCTGAAACTGTTGATGTGGTGAAAAGGACCTGCGGTTATCTGGGTAACCCGGTGAAGAGGGCTATGGTGCACGGTCGCCACGAAGAAATCCGCTCCAGGGTTAAGCACCTGGGAGCTGAGGCCTCCCTGGCAGACGGCCAATTTTTTGCGGAGTAGTTATGCCTCTCACCCAAATCACTAGGCAGGGCACCCCGCTTGACGGGCCTCGGAGGCTACCACCGGAAGATGGGAGCTGGTCAGCTAGCCGATTAAGTGCCGGCTTTATTGCTGACTACAAGCCCTTTTGTTTTGTGGATGGCCCCGGAGTCCGTTGCTCGCTCTACGTTTCGGGGTGCCCCTTTGCCTGCGCAGGTTGCTACAACCTGGCTGCCCAGAGCTTCCGCTACGGTCAGCCCTACAGCATGGAGCTTGAAGAGAGAATAATCGCCGACCTCGCCCGCCCCTATGTGCAGGGGCTGAGTCTGCTCGGCGGTGAACCCTTCCTCAACACCGGCCCCTGCCTGTCACTCGCCAGGCGGGTGCGAGCAGAACTACCGGGTAAAGACATCTGGTGCTGGAGCGGCTACACCCTGGAACAGCTCCGCTCTTCAGCCCAGCTGCACCGGGACCAGGCGGAGCTACTGGGGTTACTGGACGTACTGGTGGACGGGCCCTTTATCCAAAGCCTGTATGATTCAGAGCTAGCCTTTAGAGGTTCAAGCAACCAGAGAATTATCTACCTATAGCAAGAGGGGCGGCCAGCATAGTGCTGACCGCCCCGTCTAGCACGTTCCGGCGATTATGGCCTGAACATTAAAAGGTGGGGAAAAGCTCCAGGGTCTGCAGACCGTTGGAACCAAGGCCACCATCGGCCAGAGCCTTCTGGGCATCTGCGTTGGTGTATACGCGGTTCAGCAGAGCAAAATATGCTGCATCGCGGATACCGTCAAGCTGCCCGTTGTTGCTCTCATAGTAGGGGAAGGTGGTGGGATCGTTAGTCCACTTGGCGGCAACGCCGTATGCCTGCTCCAGCTTCTTACCGCCGGGGGTTGCCCAGGCGGCCAGGCCCAGATCAACGAAGATCTTAGCCGCATGGCTGGCAGGGAGCAGAGCGTAGTGGGTGTAGGCGATACCCTTCTTACCCTTATCGGGACCACCGAACCAGTTGGAGGTCGCACTGCGATCTCGTTCCAGAGGCATTTCACCATTTTCGTCAACACCGTTAATAAGTAGCGTCTCCCAACGGTCTTTAGCCTTCTGAAGCAGAACCTTATCGCCCAGGTAGCCAGCTGCGCATACCTCAGTCAGCACACCCCAGAAACCGTGGTTGTTGTCGCGGTCCGAGGTAGTGTGCGGAAGAACCACGTTGCGCAACAGGTTCTTGAACTTCTGGTTATCCCACTCACCGCAGACCTGAGCCCAGTAAGCAGCCAGAATCATGTGCGGTGAATTGAAGTTCAAATCTGCCTCGCCCTGGCGGGTACCCACAGCGGTGAGAGTATTCGCCCAGGCATCAATGATGCGGAGCGCGTTGAGAGCGTACTCCTTCTCACGGGTGATGCGGTAACGAATCGCCAGGCGGTAGGCAGTGCGAACATCCTTGCTGAAGATAGCCCCGCTACTGACGCTGGTGTTAACACCGTTCTCGTTGTAGTGCGGAGCAGGCGCCAAATCCTGGACAGGGGAAGGCTGATAATTCAGCTCGCGGGCACAACGGTCAAGGAAAGCGGTCAGCTTGTCCTGGTTGTTTCGCAGGTAGGCAAAATCCTTTTCCTGAACCAGCATCGTGGGGTTAGCCGCGATGAGCCGATCAGGGTTGACCGCAGTAGTGCGACGGGTGGACCGTGCAGCTAGCGCGGGATCCTGAATGAAGGTTGTGCCCAACCCGGCAAGTGCCACAGAACTGAAGAGGCCGGTCAGAGCTTGGCGTCGTGAAGCCTTCAACATGTATCTCCTTAGAAAGTAGGGGAAAGGTTGTTACCTTAACTTCCTCTGCATGAACCTACTTGGTGTAGAGCTTGAGGTTGTCGATGGTCGCTGAGCCTTCGTAGTAGTTCAGGTGGGGGATACCAATGACGAAGTTATCGGGGTAAGCCGATCCTTCAGGCCACATATCCTTGCTGAAGCTACCGAAGGGACCCTCAAAGGTGAGAGTCTGGTTCAGAGAACCATCGTACTCATCAGCGGTCTGGTTGTAGTGCCAGATGGAGTGCTGACCGTCCTCATCCACGAAGGGGCGCTCATTGCGGATCGTGGTGTGGCCGATGTAACGGAAGTTGCCGGTGAGCTCAGTGACGTAGCTGTCCTTGGTGCGCTCAATAGCAATGGTGTAGGTTTCTTCAGGCATCAGTTCAGGCTCAAGCTCAGCGGTAGCAACAATTGTTGCACCGGGAACGTCACCAACACGCAGGCCACAGGGAGTGGGCATGACGAACTCGTTGTAAGCGAAGCTCGGGTCACGGAAGCTGTTGCCGTCAAAGAAGATCTGGTTGATACCGTTCGCCTTGGACAGGGTATAGGGGTATAGCTCCTGGGTTGCGGGGTTGCAGACCGAGTAGTTGGTAGCCCATGAGGCATCAACAGAGTAGGTATCCATACCTACCTTGCGGTGGCTGTGGATGAAGATGTTGTTGTGGGGAGCCGGGTGAGCGTAGTCCATGATGGAGAGCAGGTAGTAGCCGTTCTCCTTGGTGACATCGCCCCAGGGTGCGGCGCAGGGGTCAACGGTCTCTGAACCGCCCTGAGAGTAGTCGCCACGGCGGACCCAGGGGAAGTTGGTCTTGCACTCACCGGGGGTGTAGCCGTTGTACTTGCCGTCGTAGTTCCAGGTCTCTTCACCGTCAACGGTACGCTTGCCACCGAAATCAACGGTCTTGAGTTCGTACTCAATGCGGTATTCGCTGGGCAGGGTGTCGGTGCCGGTCAGCACAACACCGGTGTTCCATGCAGGTACGCTGATGATGCCGTCACCGTTCTCTGCGGTCAGGCTAGGCTCAGCGTCGGGAACACCGTCCTTATTCACATCCTGGGCAGCTAACTCAACGGTGAGCCAGCCGTCCTGGCCAAAGGCAACACGCTTACGCATGATATTCATGCTATCCAGGGCCCGGTCGAAGGACTCGCCACCCAAAATGCTGTAGTAAACACCGTCATCGGAGAACTCATCAACATACCAGGGGCTATCGGGGCCCATCGGATCGATGGTCCAGTCAACTCCGTTGAAATCCAGGTTCTGGTCAAAGTTCTCTTCGTATTTGAGAACCCAGCCATTGGGGTTGGCGCTGTCACCGGCTGAGTCGGTGGGGGCAACGGTCGGTGCGGCGGTAGCCGATGCGCTGGGGCTAGGTGTCTGGCTCGGCTGGCTGGTTTTACCGGGCTTGGGAGTCTTGCTCGGCTTAGGGCTCTTGCTCGGCTTAGGGCTCTTGGTGGGCTTGGGAGCCTTAGAGGTTTGGGTGCTCTCCGCCGAAGGGCTGGCGCTGGGGCTGGTGGGGGCAGCTACAGCGGTTGCGCTCGCAGAGGGGGTGGGCTGACTCGGCTGGCCGGGGACACCTGAACAGCCAGCAAGGCTGAGGCTGATGAGACCCAGTGCGAGGGCACCGTATTTCTTGGAGTTAAACTTCATCGTTTTTGTCCTTACATATACAAAAAGTGCCTAGTACACCGAAGGACCCCGCTGTACTAGGCACCAGTCATTTAGTTGAGGTAGAAGATTCTGTCTTGGTTTTCAGACATGTGCTTCTTGTTCCACTCGGCACCACCATCGAGGTTGGCCGCGAGGAAGACCGGGGCGCTGATTCCGCGAGCGATGAGCTGCTCGATGATACCTGCTGACAGGGAGTGCAGAATCGCGGTTGAGGTGACGCCCGAAGCAGGGGTGAATTTCTGGGGGACACCTTCGAGGGAGAGCACGGCATCGCCTGCATCGACCTGGTTGTCGATGAGGATATCTGCGTGATCCTTGAGCTTGGTGTTATCGGGAACGCGAGAGGTAACGGCGTCGGTGTACTTGGAGGAGGTCAGACCTACCACGAAGATGCCACGGGCACGGGCTTCGCGAGCCAGCTCGACGGGAAGAGCGTTACGGCCGGAAACCGAAACAACGATGAGAACATCGCCTTCGCGGAGGGGGGAGTTGTTGAGGACGACCTCGGCGTAGCCGGGCATCTGTTCCATCTGGGAGCCCAGGGTGGTGGGGCGGGTGGTCAGTGCTTCAACGCCGGGTGCGTAGAGGGGGTTGATGAGCATGAGGCCACCGGCGCGGTACACGATGTCCTGGACAGGCAGGCTGGAATGTGAAGCACCGAAAGCAAAGATACGGGCACCCTTTGCGACGCGGTCAGCGATCTCTGATGCTGCCTTTTCGATGGTGGGTACTTCTTCTTCACGAATCTTTTCAAGCAGGGAGATGATCTGCTGGTAGTAGCTATCCAAGAGCTGTGACATGATTCAGAATCCTTTGATTGATGCAGGTAGAAAATTGTTGTTCCCCGCCCGACCGGTAAGACCGGGCGGGGATAGAGGTGCGAGTTGCAACCAAGTTTTTAGGCTACGAGACCCAGGAGCTGGCCAATCCAGTGGATGATGATACCGGGGACAATGGCGTCGGGAACGGTGAAGCCGAGGCCGGGAGCACCGAGAGCTTCTAGATCACCGAATGCCTGAGTGAAGAAGGCGAAGGAGATGAGGATCCAGCCGAGGAAGCCCCAGAGGAAACCACCGATCCAAGCTGCTACGCGACCACCGGTTGAGTTAGCAAAGATTGCTGCGGTACCGGAAGCGAAGAAGGCAACGATCATTGAGGGGATCGGTACCGGCCAGCCCAGTGCTACACAGAGTGCCATACCGGCAATCTGACCGATCAGACCGGAGATCAGACCGATGAGCAGAGCGTTGGGTGCGAAGGCGAACAGAACGGGGACATCCAGTGCGGGAATTGCGTTGGGGATAACCTTCTGGGAGATACCTTCGAAGGCGGGAACGATTTCACCGATGAGCATACGAACACCGTAGAGCAGGATCAGCATACCTGCGGTGAACTGCATAGCCATCATGAAAGCGAAGAGGAGCCAGTTCTGACCGTCGGAGATACCGCCGTTTTCGGTGGTTGCTTCAAAGGCTGCTACGCCACCAGAGGAGACAGCTGCGATAGCTGAACCGATGGAGACAATCAGCATGACCAGGGTGGTGGATACTGCAACATCACGGAAGAAGGAGAGCTTCTCGGGGAGCTTGATGTCCTCGGTTGACTTTTCCTTGTTGCCAACGACCATACCGAGGTAGCCAGCCAGTACGTTCAGCAGGGTCTGACCGTGGGCGAAACCAACGTCGTTGCCACCGGTGATACGGCGGACGAAAGGCTGAGCGATGGCGGGAGCCAGGGTCATGTAGAGGCCGTCAAGGATTGAGGCGATGACAACGGTCCATACGGGGCCCAGACCGAGCTGGTAGACGGCGATGGTGAAAGCACCAGCGTGAACCCAGATCATGTGGCCGGTCAGGTAGACGTAGTGCCAGGGTGTGAAGCGGGCCAGAAGCAGGTGAACGATGTAACCAAAGAGCATGGTTAGACCGATCTGGGAGCCAAGTGCGGCAACGGGGCCGGTTTGGACTGCCGAGACTACTGCCTCATCGAAGGTAACGAAAGTGGTGATGTTACCTGCGGGGAAGGCCATCTCGAACATGCTCTGGATGGGAGCTAGACCTTGAATCAGTACGCCCGCACCGCCTGCGATAATCAGCAGTGAGAGGGCGGTTTTGATGGTACCGGTAATCACCTCGTCGGTGCTCTTCTTCTGGACGAGCAGACCAATAAATGCAATAAAACCTACGATGATAGCTGGAATCTGAACCAGCTGGATCAAGAACGAGAGGACGGAATCCATAGTGGTTTACCTTATGTGTATGTGTTTTAAGGGGTGCCCTTAGGCGCCGGCTTGGAATTCTTTGACAGCTGCAAGAACCTTGGTCTTAACCTCGTTCTTGTCGATGAGGTTGTCGATGAGGACGACCTTAGCCTTGGTGCCTTCGACGTTCTTTGCCATGCCGGTGGTGGTGACAACGATGTCTGAGGGCTGGGACTTGAAGGAGCCCAGGTCGATAGCCTGAACCTTAGCGTCGATGCCTTCGGCGCTGAGCATGGAGCGTACCTGCCCTGCCAGCATCATGGAGGTTCCGAGGCCCATGCCACATACGGTTGCAATTGAAATCATTGTTCTTTTCCTTAACTATTCGGTGGTGAACACGCTCATAAGCTCATCATCATTGCGAGCCTGGCGTGCCTTTTCAATACGGTCTTGGTCAGCGAGGACAGCTGCAAGTTCTTGGATCTTTTCCATGTGCCCGTCGGTGCTTGTTGAGGCAAACGAGATGAGGAAGTCGACGGGGTCGTTCTTCTCGCTGCCGAACTCGACGGGGGTGGATAGGGTGACGACTGCTGTGCCGGACTTGAGGACACCGCTGGTTGCCTTAGCGTGCGGCATCGCAATGCCGGGAACAAAGACCATATAGGGCCCAAAGTCCAGGACACCCTGAATCATAGCCTGAGTGTATTCTTCGGTGGCTATCCCGGCCTGCTCGTAGAGGCTGCCAACTAGCTGGATAGCTTCTTTCCAGTCTTTGGCCTCTCGTTGGGCTGAGACGAGATCGGGAGTAAAGCTCATGGGATTGTCTCCTCGGTAACGGACCTATCTACACATCCCATCATAGTGAGCGAATTTGCGTGATGTAAACATTTTGAGTGATTTTTTTGAGAAAAAATCAAACTTGCTCATTGGGCCTGATGAAAGGCGCATATGGGGTCCTAATGTCTGAAAAAGGGTGGTTTTGACTCAAAAACATCGACCAAACCCTCCCTATTAAGTGTCGTGCGCCTCAATTTTTGCCGTTGAGGAGGGGGCTTGGTGTCCCTTTTCTTTTAAGTTGCCCTCAGGTCTAGACAGCAAAAGGAATCATGTGTAATCATAAATATTGAGCGAAAATGATTGCTAATAGGCAGTTGCTCACCAGAACTACAGACGCTCCGGAAGGGAAAAACACCATGTCTCTAGCAGGCGCTTTTATGAAAGAAGAACTTGAAAGCCAGCCCCTCATGTGGGAGCAGGCACTGGGCCTGGACACCGCCGTCCTTCCCCAGCCCGGCCTGAAGGTAGCAGCTATTGGCTGCGGCACCTCCTGGTTCATGGCTCAGGCATACGCCGCTCTGCGCGAAAATGCTGGCCAGGGCATCACCGACGCCTTCACCGCAACCGAGGTGCCCACCGGCCGTGACTTCGATGAATACCTCATCATCTGCCGCTCCGGTACCACCACCGAAATCGTTGACTTCATGAAGAGCGTCAAGGGCACCAAGCCCATCACCGTCCTGGTTGGTGTACCTGACTCACCCGTAGCAGAACTTGCTGACCGCGTTGTTGACCTCTCCTTCGCCGATGAGAAGTCCGTTGTTCAGACCCGCTTCGCTACCACCGCCCTTATGTTCCTGCGTAGCTCCATCGACTCTGAAGAAGTATGCCGTGCCGCTATCGAAGATTGCCGCGCCGTACTGAGCGAACCCCTCGCCCCTGAACTGATCAACGCTGAACAGTACTCCTTCCTGGGCACCGGCTGGACCGCAGCTCTGGCTACCGAAGCCGCACTCAAGATGCGTGAATCCTCCCAGAAATGGACCGAATCCTACAACTCCATGGAGTACCGCCACGGCCCCATCTCCATTGCAGCACCCGGCCGCGTCACCTGGCAGTTCGGCGTTGCACCCGAGGGCCTGCGCGAACAGGTAGAAGCAACCGGTGCTTACTTCGAAGACCGTGACCTTGACCCCCTGGCTGACCTTGCTCGCCAGCACCGCGTAGCTCTTGAGACTGCCCTGGCCAACGGTCTGAACCCCGATGAGCCCCGCAACCTGACCCGTTCAGTCATCCTGAACTAAGCAGTAGGGAAAGGGTAGAGGTACCATCATGACCGATGCACGAGTCATTACGCTGACGCTCAATCCGGCTCTCGATATTACGGTGACCGTAGACCAGCTCACCCCGGAGAGCACTCTTCGTATTCCTCAGGCCCAGCGCAGATTGGGCGGTAAGGGGCTTAACGTTGCAAACGTAGCCGCCGTGCAGGGTTACCCTGCTCTGGCTCTTGCGCCCCTGAATGAGGCATCACTGGACGAGCTCAACGCCCGAGTTGCCGCTTCGAGTCCCGGAGTGTGCCCCCTACATGAGCAGGTGCAGCTCCTTCACGCCTCTACCCCCGTTCCCCTGCGGAGCACCTACGCCCTGGTGGAAACGGAAAGTTCCACGACCACCATCATTAACGAGTCAGGCCAGGAGCACCCCGCAGAGGTCTACCGGGAACTCCTGAAGCACCTGGCAGACTCCCTGGCCCAGTACCCCGGTAGCGTGGTCACACTTTCTGGTTCCTTCCCTCCCCGGAGCCCAGAAGGACTTATCGCTGATATCGCCCGTACTTGCCAGGAAGCCGGTGCCGCTTTCATCGTGGATACCTCCGGCCCCTACCTGCTCGAAGCCGCCCGCGCCGGTGTCACCTACCTCAAGCCCAATCGAGCTGAACTGGTAGAAGCAACCGGTGAGGTAGACCTCTACCGGGGTGTCACCCGCCTACAGGAGCTGGGGGCCCAGCAGATTATTGTCTCCTGCGGCCCTGACGGCCTCTACGCTTTCGGGCAAGAGCAGGGAGTCAAAGCGCGTCTTGCTGAACCCCTTAAAGGTAACCCCACCGGGGCAGGCGATGCCCTCGTAGCAGCCCTTGCTACCTCACTTCTTGATGAACTCAGCCTTGAAGACCTGCTTATCCGTGCAGTGAGCTGGTCTGCCTCCGCTGTTACCCAACCCCTCGCCGGCTCTATCGGTAGCGCCTGGTCTTCACTGGCCGAAAAGGTCATCGTTGAAGATGTCACCTACCCGTCGGCGTCCTAGCACCAGCCCAGAAGGAAGAACAACATGCCACAGGTAAGCACCCTAGATCTGGTCCTAGCTGCCGAAAGCCGTAAGAGCGGCATCGGGGCTTTCAACGTCGTCCACCTGGAGACCGCAGAAGCAATTGCGGCCGCCGCTGAGCGAGCTAACCTGCCCGTGATTATGCAGGTTAGCCATAACTGCATCCGCTACCACGGTGGTTTTGAGCCTATCGGCCGTGCCATGCTTGAAATTGCACGGAACTCAACCGCCGAGATTGCTGTTCACCTGGATCACTGTGAGTCCGTGGAACTGGCCTGCCAGGCTATTGACCTGGGCTTCAGCTCGGTCATGTACGACGGCTCAACCCTGCCCTACGAAGAGAACCTGGCTGCAACCGCCAAGGTCGTGGAATACGCCCACAAGAACGGTGCGACCGTTGAAGCCGAACTCGGTGAAATCGGCGGCAAGAAGAGCGCCCACGCTCCCGGTGTGCGCACCGATCCGGCAGAGAGCAAGGAATTCGTTGCGGCAACCGGTGTCGATACCCTAGCCGTTGCGGTAGGCAGCGAACACGCTATGACCTCCCGCACCGCTACCCTGGACCACGAGCTCATCGGACGGCTTCGCGAAGCCGCAGGCGTACCCTTGGTCTTGCACGGCTCCTCAGGTGTGAGCGATGAGGAAATCCTGCGCGGTATTGCTTCCGGTATGACCAAGATTAACGTTTCAACCCACCTGAACGGCTTCTACACCGGGGCTATCCGCGAATACCTGGCAGCTAACCCCGATGTTGTGGACTCCCGTAAGTACACCATTGCTGGCCGTGAGGCCCTGAGCCAGGAGGCCCAGCGACTGCTGACCCTGTTTGCGAGCGGGCCCGCTCAGTAGTAGCAATGATGGTTGCCCGGCTTATCTAAGCCGGGCAACCTCTTCACATAACTGTACTGTCTGGGCAACTAGCCCAGTCTGTGGACAGGAATGAAAACAAGAAAAGAATTCGATAGATTATTGGGAAGTCACGGGTGCTTTCCCTAAGAGGTACCTGTTAGCGACATCCCGAAAACTATAGAGAGACCAAGGAGCGTGCTCTGACTATGCGTAGCGTACGCCATACACAGATACTGGATATTGTGAACTCACGCGAAGTCGTGACGGTCAAAGAACTCGTTGATGAGCTCAACATATCCACAGCTACAGTCCGGCGGGACCTCGAAGCGCTCAGCCAGGCCGGCCTTCTGCAACGTACACGGGGCGGTGCTCAGAGTCTCCATACCTACCTTCCCCCGGTCATTAAGATAGACCAGACCCACAGCACCCAAAAGGCCGCGATTGCCCAGCACTGCCTGGATTATATTAAGCCCGGTGCCATGATTGGGGTCACCGGTGGCACCACTGTGGGCGCTCTTGCCCATGCTCTTGCGCAGTGGGCTCACCGCCATAAGGATTTGTCGTCCCCTCCCCATAAGCCTCTCCTGACCATCGTCACGAACGCCGTTGATATCGCCTACCGGCTGGCCGAAGTCAGTGAAATCAAAATTGTGCTGACCGGCGGGGTGATTAACGGCTTCTCATACGAGCTGACCGGCCCCTACGCCATTGATGTTCTGAACCAGATTTCTTTGGATATGGCTTTTATTGGGGTCAACGGGTTCGATGAAAACGGCCCGGGCACGGTCGATGAGTATGAGGCATCGGTCAACCACACCATGATTACTCGCGCCCAGCAGACCTTTATCGTGGCCGATTCCAGTAAGTTCGGTAAGCGTTCCTTTACCTCGATCAGCGGTGAGAGTGACCGTTCAGCCACCACCATCATTACAGATTCCTCTATCAGCCAGGAATGGGCCGATCGGGTGACCCAGCAGGGCTATAAGCTCCGTATTGTTTGATTCTTTGATTAGAAAGAAGGCAGATTTTATGTCCTCCCTTATCGTTCATTCAGCTACCCTCTATGACGGGAGTATCGGCGGGGTTCACCAGCGCGGTGCGGTACTCGTTGAGAACGGGAAGATTAGCAAGGTTCTGGGCGAGGATGAGTGGCAGAGCTACCTGAGCCCCGGTACCGAGGTGGTTGATGCCGCCGGCGCCCCGCTGGTTCCCGGTTATATTGATATCCACCACCATGGCGGTGCTGGGCATGCCTATGATGAGGGAACCTTTGAAAGCGCTACCGCCGCCCTTGAGGCTCACGCCAAGCACGGCACTACCCGCAGTGTTCTTTCCACCGTGACTAACTCAGTGGAGGCTATTAGCCAGAGCTTGCGTAATCTGGCACCTTTGGTCGAGCAGAACCCTCAGGTTTTGGGTTTCCACGCCGAAGGCCCTTTCCTGCACCCCCAGCACAAGGGTGCTCACCCCGAGGATCTTCTGCGTGACCCTGACCCTGAGGCGGTTGCCCAGATTCTTGATGCGGCTGGCGGGCATCTGCTCCAGGTAACGATGGCCCCTGAACGTGAGGGCGGCCTGGCTGCTATTGAAAGCTTTGTGGGCGCAGGTACTAAGGTCGCTGTAGGCCACACCAGCGCCACCTATGAGCAGGCTCGTGATGCTTTCTCGGCAGGTGCTAGCCTGCTAACCCACACCTTTAACGGTATGAACGGTATCCACCACCGCGCCCCCGGCCCTGTCATTGCGGCCTTGGAAGATAGCCGTGTTTCACTGGAAATTATTAACGATGGTATCCACGTGCACCCCTCGGTAGTTGCCCAGATTTTTGGGCGGGCACCGGAGCGTACCGTGCTGGTGACCGATGCCATGTCAGCTACCTGCAACGCTGACGGTATCTACATGCTGGGTACCCTCGAAGTTGAGGTTAAGGACGGGGTTGCGACCCTGGTTGAGGGTAACTCCCTGGCTGGTTCTACCCTGACGATGGACCGTGCGGTGGCGCTGGCTGTTCAGAACTCTGGTCAGCCGCTTGACCTTGCGGTTGCTGCGGCTACCTCTCAGGCTGCCGCCGCTCTGGACCTGGCTGACTCTTACGGTCGGATTGCGCCGGGTTACCCGGGCGACCTTCTGCTCTTGGATGCTGAAACCCTGCTCCCCACCCGTATCTGGCGGGACGGCGTTCAGCTCTAAGAACCCTTACCAACACCTTTACAAGTTTTAGCCCCAAACCGGGTAACCGGTTCGGGGCTAACTTTTGGGATCCAACAGGTAAGGCCCAGAGGCTAACGGCCTGCTGGTGGGGCGATGAACTGGGTCATCATCGCTTCAAAAGCTAGGCGGGCACTTGCATTGGTGGTCATTCTGCGGCGGGTGGTCGCTACAGTTTCCAGATGAGCTAGCGCGGCTTCCGGTGTAGTGCGCGTGGCATAAGCCTGTATCTGCTGAGCCATGTGGGCGTTAATAAGTTCTGCCCCCGTACCCATTTGTAGGGTGAGCACATCACGGAAGACCGTTTGAATGTCGGCCAGAAAACGGTCCAGGGTGTCGGTTTGAATACGTTTGGCGCGGCGTTTTTGGTCTTCTTCTAGCTGGCGTACCTGGGCGCGGTGGGTGGGGGAGAGCTTCTCCCCGTCCGTGTAGCCCAGGGAGGTTAGGAGCGCGGCGCGTTCGGCCTCGTTGCGGGTTTGGGCGTCTGCCTCCGCTTCGGCCTCGGCAATAGAGATGAGCCGGTCGGCGGCATCCATTGCCGAGGCAACAGAGTTGAGGGTCAGCGGTATCTTGACCACAGAATCACGGCGGGTGCGGGCCTGAGGGTCGGTTGCTAGCTTGTGGGCGGTGTCCAGGTTGCCCTGGGCTAGGCGGGCTACCAGTTCAGCCTGCTGGGACTCAATCCCGTACTGGGTACCGAGTACGGCGGCGACATCCGTCACCAGGGGGAGCCGTAGCTGGACCGGGCGGCACCGGGAGCGAATGGTAATGAGGACATCGGCAGGGGAGGGGGCCGTCAATAACCAGATGGTGTAGGGTGGCGGCTCCTCTATAGCTTTGAGGAGTACGTTGGAGGTGCGCTCGGGCATGCGGTGGGCATCTTCAATGAGCATGACTCGCCAGCGCCCAACAGCCGGGCGGTCCTGCGCCTTGACCACGAACTCGCGGGCCTCATCGATAGTGATGACAGTTTTTTCGGTCCGAAAGTGCAGGAAGTCTGCGTGGGAGCCGCTGAGCACTGTCTGGCAGGAACGGCAGGTTCCACAGCCACGCGCGGTGGGGTCGGGCTGGTCGCAAAGGAGCGCCGCCGCAAAAGCCTGGGCCGCAGTGGCGTGGCCGGCACCGGGAGGGCCGGTAAAGAGCCAGGCGTGGGTGGGCTTAGTATCAGCGGCGGCGGTGGCTAGCTGGTGCTTGACCTCATTCTGCCCTACTAGGGAATCCCAGACGCTCATGCAATCACCGCCAGAGCCGCGTTCAGAACCTGCTTGTGAACCTGCTCAATGGGCTGGGCACCGTTGATAACGGCGTACCGCTCTGGGGCAGCCTGCGATAGGGAACGGAAGGTGCTGTGTAGAGCGCTGTGGAAGGTGTCGTCGGCGGCTTCCATACGGTCAGCTTGGCCGCGCGCACCGGCGCGCGCACGGCTTTCAGCCAGTGACACATCAAGGAGCACCGTGATGTCGGGCAGGAGGTTGCCGGTGGCCCAGCGGCTCAGGTCGGTGATGTTCTCTACCCCCAGGCCGCGCCCGGCTCCCTGGTAGGCCGCTGACGAGTCAATGTAGCGGTCGCACAGAACGAGGATGCCGGCTTCTAGCGCGGGTTGAATTTTTTGGCGGGCGTGGGCGGCCCGTGAGGCCGCAAAAATGAGTGCTTCGGTGTGCGGGTCAATCTCGCCGTTGCCGTGTTCTAGGACCAGGGCACGGAGTTTTTCTCCGATGTCGGTGCCCCCTGGTTCGCGGGTGACCAGCACACGGTGGCCGCGCTCTGTGAGGGCGTCAGCAAGGAGCTTGATTTGGGTGGTTTTGCCTGACCCGTCGCCGCCTTCAAAGACGATGAAGGTACCGGGGTAGGGGCCGTGGGCGCGTGCCGGGTCGGCATCTGGGGTGTAGGTCAGTGCTTGAGTCACCCCTCTAGCCTACCAAGGCATGTTCGCTGGGGCTTACGGTTAGGCAGAGGCTCTAAGCTAGTTCATTTGGTGACTATGCTTCTCACCTACTAGCTCCTTAAGAATCGGGCGCGTATGGTGGTGGGTATGACTGAACAGAATCTTTCTCCGCAGACTCGTCTGGTTGCTGGCGGCCGTCCCGCTCACCGTGATCTTGCCCCGGTTAACCCGCCTATCTCCATGTCCTCGACCTTCCGGCAGATAGGGCCCACTGACCTCAATACCTATGCCCGCTTTACGAACCCTAGCTGGGATGGTCTTGAGCAAGTTGTCGCTGACCTTGAGGGCGCTGAGCTTCCCGGCCTTCTTTTTGCCTCGGGTATGGCAGCCGTTGCCGCGGTGCAGGATCTGGTGCCCGTTGGCTCTATTATTCTGCTGCCCGAGCACACCTACATGGCATCTGTGTCTATGGCTAAGCGTCTCGAAGCCCGCGGTATCACCACCGTGGTGCGTCTCGATATTGAAAACACCGACTCTGTAATTGCCGAACTCGAAAAGGCCGCCGCCACCGCGGGCGTCACCCCCGAGACCGTCAACTACGCTGCCCCCAAGGTGCTGCTGTGGATAGAGTCCCCCACCAACCCCATGATGGAAGTCGCCGACCTGCCCGCCGTCCTCGGTGCCGCCAAGCGCCTGGGCATTGTCTCTGCCGTTGACAACACCTTCGCCACCCCGCTGGGGCAAAACCCGCTGGCCCTGGGTGCCGACGTGGTCGTCCACTCCGCCACCAAGTCCATCGCCGGTCACTCCGATGTGCTGCTGGGCATCACTGTCACATCTAACCCCGTCCTGCGCGAAGCCATGGCCGCCCACCGCACCACTAACGGCGCTATCGCCGGCCCCTTCGAGGCATGGCTGGGCCTGCGCGGCGTCCGTACCCTGGGCGTGCGCCTTGAATGCGCCGCCGCTAACGCCCTCGAACTGGCCCAGCGCCTGCAGGCCCACCCCGCCGTCAAGGCCGTGCGCTACCCTGGCTTGCCCACCGACCCCGGCTTTGAGCGGGCATCCGCACAGATGCGCACCTTCGGTTCGATCCTCTCCATCACCCTCGACGCCA
Source organism: Rothia nasimurium (assembly GCF_014217215.1). Classification (GTDB taxonomy): domain Bacteria; phylum Actinomycetota; class Actinomycetes; order Actinomycetales; family Micrococcaceae; genus Rothia; species Rothia avistercoris. Next base: position 2,119,904 of record NZ_CP056080.1, on the reverse strand, counting down.
CCGCTGAAGAAACCGACCGCGTGGTCAAGGCCCTGAATATCTGGACGCCCGCAACCAGCCTCGGTGGCGTAGAATCACTGATTGAACGCCGCCGCCGCCACGGCTCAGAGCCCCACTCCATCCCCGAGTCACTGCTGCGCCTGTCGGTAGGCATCGAGAACGTCGATGACCTCTACAACGACCTGGCAGCGGCCCTAGAAAACCTCAAGTAGCGAACGGACGCCATGACCCCTATTGACCTGATTGTGTTGGTTACCTACTACGTGGGCCTTGCCCTGGCCCTGGTAGTTGCCGCCCTGTCGATTTTTGCGCTGATTGAGGCCGCCCGCGCTTCAAGCTACGCCTACCAGAGCGCCTTCAAACGTACCAAGGGCTTCTGGGTTGGCGTGACCGCTGCCGCGGCTGTTTTCTCTGTGCTGATGGTCTGGCAGTCCCTGGCTGTCGGTGGCGGGTCTGTCTTCATGCAGCTCATTGCCGCCACCGCCGTGGGCGTCTTCCTCGCGGACGTCCGCCCCGCCGTCGCGGTGCGCCGCCGCTAGCCGCAGCTTGCGTTAAGGTCTGAAAAACCCACACATATTCACGAAGAAACCCCCGGAAAAGACCGGGTTTTCCGTGAATATGTGTGGGTTTATCTTTGCTTTGGGGGTTGGGAGTGGGATAATGGGGGGTATGACTTACAAATTGGTACTGCTCCGTCACGGGCAATCAGAATGGAACGAAAAGAACCTCTTCACCGGCTGGGTAGACGTTGCCCTGACCGAGAAGGGTCGCGCCGAAGCCACCCGCGGTGGCGAACTGCTGAAGGAACGCGGCATCCTCCCCGATGTCGTCCACACCTCCCTGCAGCGCCGCGCCATCAACACCGCCAACCTGGCTCTCGATGCCGCTGACCGCCACTGGATCCCCGTCAAGCGCAACTGGCGCCTGAACGAGCGTCACTACGGTGCGCTCCAGGGCAAGGACAAGACTCAGACCCTCGAAACCTACGGTGAAGAGCAGTTCATGACCTGGCGTCGCTCCTACGACGTTCCGCCTCCGGCCCTCGACGACAACGACGAGTTCTCCCAGGCGAACGACCCCCGCTACGCAGACATCGAGAACGCTCCCCGCACCGAGTGCCTGAAGGACGTTCTCGAGCGCATGCTGCCCTACTGGGAGTCAGACATCAAGGAAGACCTGAAGGCTGGCAAGACCGTTCTGGTTGCTGCCCACGGTAACTCCCTGCGTGCCCTGGTCAAGAACCTCGAAGGCATCTCAGATGAGGACATCGCCGGTCTGAACATCCCCACCGGCATCCCCCTCTACTACGAGCTCGACGAGAACTTCAAGCCTGTTGGCCCCGGCGAGTACCTCGACCCCGAGGCTGCTAAGGACGCCATCAAGGCTGTTGCTAACCAGGGTAAGAAGTAAATCCCCGGTAGGTACCACTTAAATCAGAAAAACCCACCAGCCAGGTGGGTTTTTCTGATTTAAGCGGTACCTTCTGACGGAGATGGTACCTGCCAGCCTAGATGCTGGGGACGGCGTTCCAGTCGCCGGTGACCAGGTAGGTGACCTTGCGGGCTACCGACACACCGTGGTCGCCAAAGCGCTCCAGGTAACGGGAGGCCAGGGTGACGTCAACGGTGACCTGGGCCTTCTGGCCCCAGTCGGGGGCTGCCATGCGGTTGAAGACCTCAACGTGGAGTTCGTTGATGCGCATCTTGTTCTTGATGATGTCCTGGGTATGGGAGAGCTCGCGGGTCTCAAGCAGGCTGATGACGCTGGCGATAATTTTCTGGTCAAGCTCGATGATTTCGCGGAAGACCGGCACGATGGACTCGGGTAGGACGTGCTCGGGGTAGCGCATGCGGGCAACCTGGGCGACGTGGCGGGCAAGGTCGCCCATGCGCTCCAGGGATGAGCTCATGCGCAGGGCGCCAACAATCATGCGCAGGTCGGAGGCTACCGGGCCCTGCAGAGCCAGAATGTCGATAGCGCGCTCATCGAGTTCGTTTTGCATGAAGTCGATGCGGGCATCGTTGGTGATAACCTCTTCGGCTTCTTGAATATCGGCCTGCAAGAAGGCGTCCGAAGCGCGGCCGAGAGCCTCCTGGACCAGGGCAGCGATATGAATCAGCTCTTCGCCGACGTGCTGTAGTTCGGCTTGGAAGACTTTGCGCACGTGCGCGTCCTTTCCATCTGGGGAAGTGTGGGGTGCCGGGCAGACTCCTGCCCATGGCTACCCCTTTAGGGTGCCAAGGCCACATGAACACAAACACATGGTTGGGTAAACGTTAGTTGAACCCCGGGATATTTGGGGGTATTCGGGGCGCGGGGTAGGGTCTGTAGGCTCTAAGCTGGTAGATGTGAACCCTACTGTAATTGCTTTGTCTGCCGCTGTGCTGGGGCTCCTCATCGGTGTGGTGAGCATGCTCGCCGTGCAACGAAGTGAGCATCAGCGCGCTCGCTGGGCCGACGTTGAAGAGCCGACCATTAGCGACGGCGCCGCCGAGGTGCTGGCGGTCATTGGCCGCGCCTACATGGTGGTGGACGCTGTGGACGGCGTGGTGCAGGCTTCTCCGGGCGCCTACGCCTTAGGCCTGGTACGCGGGCATACAGTGGTCTCTGACGAGCTGCTAGAGATGATCGACGCGGTGCGGTCCAAGGGCATTATCGTCGAAAAAGAAATTATCTTAACCCGCGGTTTTTACGACCAGAGCCGCCTGGTGATTGACCTGCGCGTGGCCCCGGTGGGCGATGAGTACATCTTGGTGCTGGCTGACGACCGTACCGAGATTGCTCGCGCGCAGACCGTCCGTACCGACTTTGTCGCCAACGTATCGCACGAGCTCAAGACGCCCGTGGGCGCGGTGGGACTTATGGCCGAGGCAATCGAATCGTCGGTTGACGACCCCGAGTCGGTACTCTATTTCTCGGGCAAGCTAAAGAAGGAATCCCAGCGGCTGGCAGCCCTGGTGCAGGACGTCATCGAGCTCTCCCGCCTCCAGTCAGCCGATATGGTGCTCAGCTCCACCCTGGTCGACGTTGAGCAGGTGGTCACTGAATCGGTTGACCGTAACCGCCTCACAGCCGAGGGTAAAAACATTGAACTTCTGGTGGGCGGAAAGGCCCCCCGCCCGGTCCACGGTGACCCCGAGCTGCTGGGCACCGCCTTGCGCAACCTGATTGAGAACGCCATTCGTTACTCGCCCGATAACACCAAGGTGGGCATCGGTATGGCTGTGAAGGGTGACACTGTTAGAATTTCTGTGAAAGACCAGGGGCCTGGCATTCCCGAGGACGAACAGGACCGCATCTTTGAGCGGTTCTACCGGGTTGACCCGGCGCGTTCCCGCCAAACCGGGGGCACCGGCCTGGGCTTGAGCATCGTGAAACACATTGTGGGCCAGCACGGCGGTGAGGTGACTCTCTGGTCCCAGCCTGGCTCCGGATCGACTTTCACGATTGCCCTGCCCATCGTCGATGAAGAAACCGAACAAGACCTGCTGGGGGAGCACCCGCCGACGGGATCCCTTACCCAGATAACAGACCACAACACCAACGCTGCTCCGCGCCCCGCGGGGGCGGCTCAAACTGCGAAGGAAGCAAAGTAAGTGACCCGTATTTTAGTGGTTGAGGACGAAGAGGCGCTGAGCGAGCCCCTGGCCTTTTTGCTGGGTCGTGAGGGCTTTGAGGTGCAGGTGGTCGATAACGGCCTGGACGCCGTGGTTGAGTTCGAGCGAAACGGCGCAGACCTGGTGCTCCTCGACATCATGCTCCCCGGCCAGTCCGGCACCGAGGTCTGTAAGCAGATTCGCGCCACCAGCGCGGTTCCCATTATCATGCTGACCGCTAAAGATTCAGAAATTGATAAGGTGCTCGGCCTTGAACTTGGTGCTGACGACTACGTCACCAAGCCCTATTCCTCCCGCGAGCTCATCGCCCGCATCCGCGCTGTCCTGCGCCGCCAGGGCGAACCCGAAGAGCACGACGCCGGGGCGATTGAGGGCGGCCCGGTGCGCATGGACGTTGAGCGCCACGTGGTGACCGTATCCGGTGAAACCGTAGCTATGCCCCTCAAGGAGTTTGAGCTGCTTGAGATGCTGCTGCGGAATGCAGGACGCGTGATGACGCGCTCGCAGCTGATTGACCGGGTCTGGGGTGCTGACTATGTGGGCGATACCAAGACCCTTGATGTGCACATTAAGCGCCTGCGTTCCAAGGTTGAGCCTGACCCCTCGTCCCCGCGCTATGTGGTCACCGTGCGAGGCCTGGGCTACAAGTTTGAACCCTAAACCGGCGCCCTAGGCCGGGTAAAGCAGTGGGGCGGGCCCTTCAGTTAGCTGAAGGACCCGCCCCATCTCTTTAAAGCGAAAGGGCCTTAGCCGTTGCTGCTAGCGGTTTCGGTAGCGCTGGGAGTAACCGCTGCGGTGGGCAGGTAGGGGGCGTACTCTTCCAGGGCGCCGTCAAGAACCGGAACGTTGAAGGTAGTGGTGCTGGAGGTGACGTTGGAGGAGACTTCGACGTCCTTCAACAGCAGACCAGGGTTAGCGCCGGCCTCAGCCAGAAGAAGTTCGTTCTCGTCGTTTTCCAGGCGGACTTCCTGGCCAGCGGGAATCTCAACGGTGAGAGTTTCGGTGGGGAAGGCCAGAGTAACGGTGGCGTCTTCCTCGGTCTGGTTCAGAATGGTGCCCAGCATACGGCCCTGTGAGGCCTCATCGGCTGCAATGACCATGATGTTGCGGAGCTGGATGTCCTGCTGGTTGTTCTCGCCTAGCAGGTTAGCCATCTGGCCGTCGGAGGCGGAGTAGACGATGGTGGTGGCGGGCTGGTTGGTGTAGGTGCAACCGGTGGTGGCCAGCAGGGCTCCAGCGATGGCGACGAGGGCGCTGGCGCGCTTGACGGTCACAGAAGCGGTGTTCTTCACAGCTCTAGCTCCTTGTTGGGGTATGTAGTCTGCCGGTGGGGCAGAGAAAGTGTGTGTGCTCCGCGCCGAGGTACGGAATTTTTGGTCTGTTCAGGTCACATTCTATCTGGTTTAACGACGATACGTCTGTATCAACGGGGCAAAAGGGCGTAAATGAAGTGCACAGGTTCGCTGAGAGCACCGGGCCTATTTTGAGACTTTCAGGGTGCTGTCTTTCGCTGCATGGTAGAATAGGTAGGCTGAAAGGGGTTTATCCATATGGTTTTTGAGGTTGGCGAAACAGTCGTTTACCCTCACCACGGTGCCGCAACGATTGAAGAAATCAAGATGCGCAAGATCCGTGGCGAAGAGAAGATGTACCTGAAACTCAAGGTCGCTAACGGTGACCTGGTCATTGAGGTTCCCGCTGAGAACGTCGATATGGTGGGCGTGCGCGATGTCGTTGACGAGCGCGGTCTGCAGGAAGTCATTGATGTACTTCAGGCTACCGATACCGAAGAAGCAGCAAACTGGTCCCGCCGCTACAAGGCTAACGTTGAAAAGCTGGCATCTGGCGATGTGCTGAAGGTTGCCGAGGTCGTCCGCGACCTGTGGCGCCGCGAGAACGACCGTGGCCTGTCTGCCGGTGAGAAGCGCATGCTGGCTAAGGCCCGTCAGATTCTGTCGTCTGAGGTTGCCCTGGCTAAGGATATCGACGAAGAAGCTGCCGAGGTTGAACTCGATAAGATTCTCGAGGGCGTCTAAACTTTCGGGTATGCTCACTAGCTGTGAGCACTCTAGATTTTTCTGATACAGCGGGCACCGTAACCACATCTGGTGGTTCGGTGCTCGCTGTCGTTATTGTGGCGGCCGGTTCTGGGTCGCGTCTGGGCGCAGGTATACCGAAGGCGGCAGTGCAGGTTGCCGGGCGCACCCTGCTGGAATGGGCCTTGGCCGGTGCCCGGGAGTCGGGCGTGGCGGCACGGCTGGTGGTGACGGTGCCCCCGCAGGACGTTGCGCTGCGGCAGGTCTGTGCCCGGTACGGTGCCCTGGCGGTGCCCGGCGGCGCAACGCGCGCCGAATCGGTGACGGCCGCCCTGGCCGCGATTGCGGACGCCGCCCCCCTGCCGGGTGCCCCCGAGCAGCTGCCCACCGGCGTCCTGGTGCACGATGCCGCCCGCTGCTTCACCCCCGCTAGCGTCTATCACCGGGTGGCTGCCGCCCTTGAGGCGGGGGAGAAGGCTGTAATTCCGGCGCTGCCCGTGGTTGACACCATTAAGACGGTGGATGCTGCCGGGTACGTGAGCGGCACCCCGGCCCGGGCGCAGCTGCGGGCTGTGCAGACCCCCCAGGGCTTTGACCTGGCTACTCTTGTGCAGGCCCACCGCGATGTTGCCTCCCTGGCCCCAGAGGTTGCCGAAAGCATCACCGATGATGCCATGCTGGCTGAAACCCTGGGGCTGCCGGTTGCGACCGTCGAGGGAGCTGCCGAAGCCTTCAAGATTACGACCCCTCTTGACCTGACCCTAGCTACAGCCCTCTACGACGAAAAGAGAGAATCATGATTCCCCGTATCGGTACCGGTACTGATGTGCACGCTTTTGGTGAAGAAGGCACCGAACTGTGGGTGGCAGGTTTGCACTGGCCGGGCCAGCGCGGGCTCTCAGGCCACTCGGACGGCGACGTGGTGGCCCATGCGGCTGCTGACGCCCTTTTCTCGGCCAGCGGTACGGGCGATTTGGGTTCGAACTTTGGGGTCGACCGGCCCGATATGGCAGGTGCTTCCGGCGTGCGGATCCTTTCTGAGGCCGCTGCGATTGTGCGGGCTGCCGGGTTCGAGATTGGCAACATCGCGGTGCAGCTGATTGGTAATAAACCCAAATTTTCTCCGCGCCGGGACGAGGCTAACCGCGTCCTGTCTGAGGCTGCCGGTGCTCCGGTGACGGTCACCGCTACGACCACTGACGGGCTGGGCCTGACCGGTCGGGGTGAGGGCGTGGCGGCTACAGCTGTGGCCCTGGTCTACCCGCGGAGCTAGCTGGCATAGAGGTTACTGCAGACCGGTGCGCTGCCCCAGCCAGGGCAGGGCGTCGGCGAAAGCCGCTTCCCAGACCTTCCACTCGTGTTTGCCCCGGTAAGTTTTCCACTGCACGTCGAGCCCTGCCTGTTGAGCCGCGGTGTAGAGGCCTTCTAGCCCCGAACGGTAGGAAGGGTCGTCGTCCGTCCCCATGGAGAAAATCCCGGTGGGGCCGGGTTTCGTGTAGATGCCTTGGGCCAGCATACTGGCCGGGGCGTTAGCCCGGTAGGCTGCTGAGTCGCCGCTAAAGCCCTGGCTGATGGTGAGTTCTTCACTGCCGAGGGAGGGATTAGCTTCGCCCGACATATCCAGGAAGGTGGGGTAGACATCGGGGGCCCGCAGGGCGCTCTGGAAGGCGCAGGTGCCGCCGTTTGAGAGCCCGGCGATAGTCCAGTGAGAATGGTCGGTGTCGACCTGCAGGTTGCTGGTAATCCAGAAGGGCCGGGGCCGGGGTGGAGGTCGAGGGCACAGCAGAATCCTGGTCAGTTATGCAAAAAGTGAGGTGTTATCCTCGACCAGTATAGAACCGGAGTAGCAGCGCTAAAATAAGGCTGTCCCTGTTAGATCACTCCACACTGTAAAGAAGTACCCGTGAACGCCGACCCTCTTGAACCCCGCCCCCATGTGCTGAGCCAGAACGGAGGCCGCGTCATCGCCTGGCACGAATTTGGGCAGACGGAATCTCCCAGGGCTACCGCCCTGTACTGCCACGGCACCCCCGGCACCGGCTACGAGGCACTTTTCCTTGACGAGGCAGCCCGTGAGCTGGGTATCCGCATTATCGCCCCGGACCGCCCGGGGCTGGGAGCGTCGGACGCCGTCCCCTATCGGCTGGTTGGCACCTGGGCAGAAGAGGACGCCGCTGCCATCATCGACCACCTGGAGCTTGACCGCTTTAGCGTCATCGGCTTCTCCGGCGGTGGCCCCCACGCCATGAGCCTGGCGGCCCTCCACCCCGACAAGGTAGAGCAGCTTATCCTGCTGGCCCCCTTCACCCACCACCCCCTCTGGGAGTCCCACTTAGGTCTTAACCTCACCCCGCTGCGCGTTCACTTCTCCCACCTCGCCCTTTCCTGGTTCCCCAAACCGCTCATCGACCTCACCTCCCGCGCCCTGAGCCGCCCCCTGGCGTCCGCCTCGACCCTGGCCTCCGCCCTGGGCCGCGATGTGCAGGGCCACACCGCCGCCTACCGCATGGCCATCTCCCACGACTACGCCCTGCAGTTCTCTATCGAGGGTGGTGTGCAAGACGAATACGCGATTCAGGACGACTGGGGCTTCTCAGAAACCACCGTCAAAACCCCGGTGCACCTCTGGGTCGCCGGGCGCGACATGGCCGTCAAACCCGCCCGTGCCCGCAACCTGGGGCTCCGCCTGGGAGCCCAGATTCACGAACTACCGCGCGACGGCCATTTCTCCCTGCTCATTAACCACGCAGCCAGCATCCTCGCACCGGTTCTACAGCGCACGGTAAACTGTTAGGCGTGACTCTACGTTTTTATGATTCAGCAACAGCAAGCGTCCGTGACTTCACCCCGGTTCACCCCGGCGAGGCCCGTATCTACTACTGTGGTGCCACCGTGCAGGGGGCTCCTCACATCGGGCACGTGCGCTCGGGCCTGGTCTTTGACCAGCTCTCCCGCTGGCTGACCTACCGCGGTTACAAGGTCACCACGGTTCGTAACGTCACCGATATCGACGACAAGATTCTGGTGAACTCGGCTGCCTCTTTCGAGCCCGGATACGCCGGGGAGCACCCGGCCGAGGAATGGTGGGCCCTGGCCTACCGCTTTGAGCGGGTCTTCGGGTCCGCTTACGCCTCCCTCAACATCGCACCGCCCACCTATGAGCCGCGCGCAACCGGGCATATTCCCGAGATGTTCGCCCTCATCCAGCGCCTCATCGACCGCGGTCACGCCTACCCGGCGACTGACGGCTGCGGCGACGTTTACTTCGACGTGCGCTCCTGGGAGAACTACGGTGCCCTGACCCGCCAGAAGATTGACGACATGCAGGACGCTCCGGATGCCGACCCCCGCGGCAAGCGCGACCCCCGCGACTTTGCCCTGTGGAAGGCCTACAAGGAGGGTGAGCCCGTTACCGCCTCCTGGGATTCCCCCTGGGGCAAAGGCCGCCCCGGCTGGCACCTGGAATGCTCAGCCATGGCCGGCAAGTACCTGGGCGAGACCTTCGATATTCACGGTGGCGGCCTCGATCTGCGCTTCCCCCACCACGAAAACGAGATGGCCCAGTCCCAGGCAGCAGGCTACGGCTTCGCTAACTTCTGGATGCACAACGGCCTGGTGAACTACGAGGGCGAGAAGATGTCCAAATCCATTGGCAACATCATCACCCCCGCCCAGATGCTCGAAGCCGCCCGCCCCCTGGTCGTCCGCTACTACCTGGGCCAGGCCCACTACCGCTCCGTACTCGACTACCACCCCACCTCACTCGAGGAGGCCCGTGTAGCTGTCGAACGCGTCGAAGCCTTCCTGGCCGCAACCCGCGACTATCATCGTGAAGACGCTGCGGTACCCGAGGCTTTCGCCGAGGCCATGGACGATGACCTCAACATCCCCAAGGCCCTCGCCGCCCTGCACGCAGGCGTCCGCGCCGGTAACGCGGCGCTCGCCGCCGGCGAGTCTGCCCAAGACGCCGCCGAGCAGGTCTACGCCATGGCCAGGGTACTGGGGCTGGTAGAGCTCATGTCCTTCAGCCAGGCAGGGGCTGCCGCCAACGAAGCCGGCGAACACGCAGCGCTTGACTCCCTGATCCAGACCATGCTCACCCAGCGCGCCGAAGCCCGCGAGGCTAAGGACTGGGCCCGTGCCGATCAGATTCGTGACGCCCTGGCAGCGGCCGGTATCACCGTCAAGGACGGCGCATCCGGCTCCACCTGGTCCCTCTAGGCATCATAGCCCTCCCGCTACCGTGCTCCATCTCTCGCCCCACAGGGGGCAGAGGGTCGGTAAGCTAGAAAACAATTCATAGACATTAAACAAAGGACACACCCCATGGCGAAGGCAGGCTCACGCCCCGGCGCAACCAGTAAGAAGAAGGGCCCCACCAAGGGCACCGGTGGCCACGGCCGTAAGGCCCTCGAAGGTCGCGGCAACACCCCCAAGGCAGAAGACCGCGTCTACCACAAGGCCTACAAGATGAAGAAGGCCGCTGAAAACCGCAAGGCAACAAACACCCTGCGCTCCCGCCAGCCCCGCCTGGGCGGCAAGCGGGCCTCCGACGAACTGGTCACCGGCCGTAACTCCGTGCTTGAGGCCTTGCAGACCGAGATTCCTGCCAAGACCCTCTTCGTCATGTCCCGCATCGAGGTCGATGACCGCGTCCGTGACATCATGACCGAAGCTAACAAGCAGGGCCTACCCATGCTCGAAATTGGCCGTAACGAGCTGGACCGCCTGACCGACCATGCCGTCCACCAGGGCGTTGCTCTGCAGATTCCTCCCTACAAGTACCCGGACGCCGGCAACCTGGTCCTCGACACCATGGATCGCTGGTACGACAAGCAGATGGACACCCCGCCCCTCTTCGTTGCCCTGGACGGCATCACCGACCCCCGCAACCTGGGCGCCATTATCCGCTCCGTCTCAGCCTTCTCGGGTAACGGCGTCATCATCCCCGAGCGCCGCTCGGCAGCTATGACCGCCTCAGCCTGGAAAACCTCATCCGGTGCTGCTGCCCGCATCCCCGTTGCTAAGGCAACCAACCTCACCCGCGTGATCCAGCAGGCCAAGGACGCCGGCATCTTCGTTGTCGGTCTGGACGGCGGCGGCGACGTAGACCTGCCCAACCTCGAACTGGCCTCTGAACCGCTTATGATTGTTGTCGGCTCAGAAGGTAAGGGGCTCTCACGACTGGTCACCGAGAACTGCGACCAAATCGTTTCGATTCCCATTAGCTCAGCAATGGAATCACTCAACGCCTCTATGGCAGTTGGTATCTCCCTCTACGAGGTATCCCGACGCCGAGCTTCCTAAACTTTCATAAGAACGAAGTGCTCTCCCACGATAGTGGGGGAGCACTTTTTGTTTATCTGGGCTTAGGAAAGAGACGTTAGTCTGCCCCTCACGCCCCGCCTGACGGCGGATTGCGTTCGCTCTTGTGTGCTCGCGCCCCCGCACCCGCTCACTTCATCGAAGCCAGCAGCTTCGCTGTGAGCCTGCCGCCCCCGCACAAAGATAAGAAACTTATGTGAGCCGGAATAAGGGTCTGGCTCACAAATAATCCCTAAAATCAAGCCTTCTGAAGACCTTCAAAAAAACTTTAAAAATATTTTTACGGTGTTTAGTTTAGCTTTGACTAGGCGTTTTATCTGTTGCGGGTGGGGATTCTGGGGTAAAAAGGCTCCTTTGGTGGCACTTTTGGGTTGCGCGCTCTGGCAAACCTGCGTAGAGTATTACGAGTCGCCACGGCACAGGGGAAACCCACCAAGCGACAAAACACCTAGTCACATAGCGAATTCAGGCCCCGGCCGGAACTGAGAAATCCCAACTCGAACGAGTGAGATGTTGAAGTAACAATCCAGCTACAAGCCACTGTGAGACACAACACGGAACATCGAGTTGACACACAGAAAAGAAGCGCGATAAACTAGAAGAGTTGCCCAAACGGGTAACACAAAAAAATGAGAATGACCGATACGAAACACCGGCCAATATGTGGCTAGGGTTGAGAATGCGGTTTGTTGCTTGAAAACTCAATAGCGTACCAATGTTATAAATAACATTCTTATCGTCCATCATCACAATACCAAGACCACAACGGTCCTGGAGTGATTATGGTCTTGAACTGATACCAAATATTTATATAACAATGTGAGAAACCAACGGTTTCTTGCAGAATTTGATAATCATATGGTTTCAGATTCGTCAGCTTGAACCGCACCACCCCGTGGTGAATGGTTCGCTAACAATCAGAGACCAGGATCATCAACTACTTCATTTTTTCAACGGAGAGTTTGATTCTGGCTCAGGACGAACGCTGGCGGCGTGCTTAACACATGCAAGTCGAACGATGAAGCCCAGCTTGCTGGGTGGATTAGTGGCGAACGGGTGAGTAATACGTGAGTAACCTGCCTTTAACTCTGGGATAAGCCTTGGAAACGAGGTCTAATACCGGATACGACCAGTTCCCGCATGGGATGCTGGTGGAAAGGGATATGTACTGGTTTTAGATGGGCTCACGGCCTATCAGCTTGTTGGTGAGGTAACGGCTCACCAAGGCGACGACGGGTAGCCGGCCTGAGAGGGTGACCGGCCACACTGGGACTGAGACACGGCCCAGACTCCTACGGGAGGCAGCAGTGGGGAATATTGCACAATGGGCGCAAGCCTGATGCAGCGACGCCGCGTGAGGGATGACGGCCTTCGGGTTGTAAACCTCTTTCAGCAGGGAAGAAGCGAAAGTGACGGTACCTGCAGAAGAAGCGCCGGCTAACTACGTGCCAGCAGCCGCGGTAATACGTAGGGCGCGAGCGTTGTCCGGAATTATTGGGCGTAAAGAGCTTGTAGGCGGTTTGTCGCGTCTGCTGTGAAAGCCCGGGGCTTAACTCCGGGTTTGCAGTGGGTACGGGCTAACTAGAGTGCAGTAGGGGAGACTGGAATTCCTGGTGTAGCGGTGAAATGCGCAGATATCAGGAGGAACACCAATGGCGAAGGCAGGTCTCTGGGCTGTAACTGACGCTGAGAAGCGAAAGCATGGGGAGCAAACAGGATTAGATACCCTGGTAGTCCATGCCGTAAACGTTGGGCACTAGGTGTGGGGGACATTCCACGTTTTCCGCGCCGTAGCTAACGCATTAAGTGCCCCGCCTGGGGAGTACGGCCGCAAGGCTAAAACTCAAAGAAATTGACGGGGGCCCGCACAAGCGGCGGAGCATGCGGATTAATTCGATGCAACGCGAAGAACCTTACCAAGGCTTGACATATACCGGACCGCTCTAGAGATAGAGTTTCCCTTCGGGGCTGGTATACAGGTGGTGCATGGTTGTCGTCAGCTCGTGTCGTGAGATGTTGGGTTAAGTCCCGCAACGAGCGCAACCCTCGTTCTATGTTGCCAGCACGTAATGGTGGGGACTCATAGGAGACTGCCGGGGTCAACTCGGAGGAAGGTGGGGATGACGTCAAATCATCATGCCCCTTATGTCTTGGGCTTCACGCATGCTACAATGGCCGGTACAAAGGGTTGCGATACTGTGAGGTTGAGCTAATCCCAAAAAGCCGGTCTCAGTTCGGATTGGGGTCTGCAACTCGACCCCATGAAGTCGGAGTCGCTAGTAATCGCAGATCAGCAACGCTGCGGTGAATACGTTCCCGGGCCTTGTACACACCGCCCGTCAAGTCACGAAAGTTGGTAACACCCGAAGCCGATGGCCTAACCCCTTGTGGGAGGGAGTCGTCGAAGGTGGGATTGGCGATTGGGACTAAGTCGTAACAAGGTAGCCGTACCGGAAGGTGCGGCTGGATCACCTCCTTTCTAAGGAGCTTCAACATATTGGTTGAGCCACGCTGAACGCGAGTGTCGTTTGGGTGGTTTGCTCATGGGTGGAATGTTAGTTCAGGTACCTTCCTTGTGGTTGGTGCTGATAAGGATTGTGTAATGTTGGTGCGCTTTTGGGTTTTGAGGTAACAAGCCTTTGTGGTTTGTTGCTCTCAGGTTCCCGGCATGAGAGTAGTGGTCAGACGGTTGTGTGTGGTTGCCTCGAGTGGTATCGGGTTGTTGTTTGAGAACTGTATAGTGGACGCGAGCATCTTCGAATGTAATGAAGATTTCTCAATCTCTAATGATTGGGTTTCTTTGATACTTTTGATTTTGTACTTAGTTAGTCAAGGTTAATATCTTTGATTTTATCTGTGTGTAAGTTATTAAGGGCACACGGTGGATGCCTTGGCACTAGAAGCCGATGAAGGACGTGTGAATCTGCGAAAAGCCTGGGGGAGCCGATAACAGGGCCTTGATCCCAGGATGTCCGAATGGGGAAACCCAGCAAGCCATCATGGTTTGTTACCACCAGTTGAATGTATAGGCTGGTTGGAGGGAACGAGGGGAAGTGAAACATCTCAGTACCCTCAGGAAGAGAAAATAAGAATGATTCTGTGAGTAGTGGCGAGCGAAAGCGGAAGAGACTAAACCTGTGGTGTGTGATACCGGTTGAGGGTTGCATCATGGGGGTTGTGGGAGTACGCATAACAGTTTCAACCGGCTGTTGACGTGATGTTCTAGCATGTAGGTGAACGCCTTGGGATGGGCGACCGGAGAGGGTGAGAGTCCTGTAATCGTAATGTGTTAGACCGCGTGTGTGCCACCCGAGTAGCACGGGGCTCGTGGAATCTCGTGTGAATCTGCCAGGACCACCTGGTAAGTCTAAATACTTTCTAGTGACCGATAGTGAATCAGTACCGTGAGGGAATGGTGAAAAGTACCCCGGGAGGGGAGTGAAATAGTACCTGAAACCGTGTGCTTACAAGCCGTTGGAGCCTTTTGGGGTGACAGCGTGCCTTTTGAAGAATGAGCCTGCGAGTTAGTGTTCTGTCGCGAGGTTAACCCGTGTGGGGAAGCCGTAGCGAAAGCGAGTCTGAATAGGGCGTGTGAGTGGCAGGATCTAGACCCGAAGCGGAGTGATCTATCCATGGCCAGGTTGAAGCGACGGTAAGACGTCGTGGAGGACCGAACCCACTTCAGTTGAAAATGGAGGGGATGAGCTGTGGATAGGGGTGAAAGGCCAATCAAACTCTGTGATAGCTGGTTCTCCCCGAAATGCATTTAGGTGCAGCGTTACGTGTTTCTTGCCGGAGGTAGAGCTACTGGATGGCCGATGGGCCCCACAGGGTTACTGACGTCAGCTAAACTCCGAATGCCGGTAAGTGAGAGCGTAGCAGTGAGACAGTGGGGGATAAGCTTCATTGTCGAGAGGGAAACAGCCCAGACCATCAACTAAGGTCCCTAAGCGTGTACTAAGTGGGAAAGGATGTGGAGTTGCTTAGACAACCAGGAGGTTGGCTTAGAAGCAGCCACCCTTGAAAGAGTGCGTAATAGCTCACTGGTCAAGTGATTCTGCGCCGATAATGTAGCGGGGCTCAAGTACACCACCGAAGTTATGGCAATCAAGCCTTGTGCTTGGTTGGGTAGGGGAGCGTCGTGTATCCAGTGAAGCTGCGGTGTAAACCAGTGGTGGAGGGTACGCGAGTGAGAATGCAGGCATGAGTAGCGAATCACGGGTGAGAAACCCGTGCGCCGGATGATCAAGGGTTCCAGGGTCAAGCTAATCTGCCCTGGGTTAGTCGGGGCCTAAGGCGAGGCCGACAGGCGTAGTCGATGGATAACGGGTTGATATTCCCGTACCGGCGAAAAACCGCCCATACTGATATTTTGATGCTAACTGTGAGAAGCTGTTTGTAACCCTGCCACGTGTGGTGGGGAGCTTATGGTGGACTGCAGGACCCGATTTTTGGAGGTAAACGTATTAACAGGTGTGACGCAGGAAGGTAGCCAAGCCACGCGATGGTTGTCGTGGTCTAAGCGTGTAGGGTATCCGGTTGTTAAATGCGCCGGTGTTGGCCTGAGACGTGATGGGACCCCGTTATTGGGGGATTTGGTGATCCTATGCTGCCGAGAAAAGCATCGACGTGAGGTTTTAGCCGCCCGTACCCGAAACCGACACAGGTGATCAGGTAGAGAATACTAAGGCGATCGAGAGAATCATGGTTAAGGAACTCGGCAAAATGTCCCCGTAACTTCGGGAGAAGGGGAGCCTTGAGCGTGACCGGTCCGTGCGGCCGTGAGCGTGTATGGGTCGCAGAGAATTGGGGGAAGCGACTGTTTATTAAAAACACAGGTCCGTGCGAAGTCGTAAGACGATGTATACGGACTGACTCCTGCCCGGTGCTGGAAGGTTAAGAGGATTGGTTAGCCCCTTTGTGGGCGAAGCTGAGAATTTAAGCCCCAGTAAACGGCGGTGGTAACTATAACCATCCTAAGGTAGCGAAATTCCTTGTCGGGTAAGTTCCGACCTGCACGAATGGAGTAACGACTTCCCTACTGTCTCAACCATGAACTCGGCGAAATTGCAGTACGAGTAAAGATGCTCGTTTCGCGCAGCAGGACGGAAAGACCCCGTGACCTTTACTATAGTTTGGTATTGGTGTTCGGTGTGGCTTGTGTAGGATAGGTGGGAGACTGTGAAGCATGGACGCTAGTTCGTGTGGAGTCGTTGTTGAAATACCACTCTGGTCGCTCTGGATGTCTAACTTCGGCCCGTGATCCGGGTCAGGGACAGTGCCTGATGGGTAGTTTAACTGGGGCGGTTGCCTCCCAAAAAGTAACGGAGGCGCCCAAAGGTTCCCTCAGCCTGGTTGGCAATCAGGTGTTGAGTGTAAGTGCACAAGGGAGCTTGACTGTGAGACTGGCAGGTCGAGCAGGGACGAAAGTCGGGACTAGTGATCCGGCGGTACGTTGTGGAACGGCCGTCGCTCAACGGATAAAAGGTACCTCGGGGATAACAGGCTGATCTTGCCCAAGAGTCCATATCGACGGCATGGTTTGGCACCTCGATGTCGGCTCGTCGCATCCTGGGGCTGGAGTTGGTCCCAAGGGTTGGGCTGTTCGCCCATTAAAGCGGTACGCGAGCTGGGTTTAGAACGTCGTGAGACAGTTCGGTCCCTATCCGCTGCGCGCGTTGGAAATTTGAGAAAGGCTGTCCTTAGTACGAGAGGACCGGGACGGACGAACCTCTGGTATGTCAGTTGTACCGCCAGGTGCATGGCTGATTGGCTACGTTCGGGAGGGATAACCGCTGAAAGCATCTAAGCGGGAAGCCTGTTTCGAGATGAGATTTCCTGGCAGCGTTTGCTGTGTGAGGATCCCTATAGATGATGGGGTTGATAGGCCAGGTATGGACGCGGGGAATGCCCGTGGAGTTGACTGGTACTAATAGTCCGAAGGCTTACACTTTATGACTGAGTTTTGTTTTTGTTTGCGTCCACTGTATGGTTTTGAGATAACAACCCTTGGGTTTGTTATTGCTGCCCCCCTTGTGTGGGGTGGTCATCGTAGGTTTACGGTGGTTATAGCGAGAGGGAAACACCCGGTTCCATCCCGAACCCGGAAGTTAAGGCTCTTTGCGCCGATGGTACTGCACTGGTGACGGTGTGGGAGAGTAGGTCACCGCCGGTTTTTGATTGGGATACAGGAAGGCCCTGGACAGATTGTCCAGGGCTTTTTTGTTTTAAGCATCAAAAATCCAACACCCACTTTTTATACCCTATCGGGCGCAAGAGCTAAGCGCCCTGCACCAGCCCTTACCTAAACTAATCGTTTTCTGGGAAAGTAGTTTGAGGTTCGGTGGAGGGGCAGATATCCCCGTCAAATCACGGTAGGCTTGAACCTATCAAGAACGCACGTACGAAAGTGAGGCACATCTGTGTCTAAGGGAAACCCTTCCACTGACGCCCGCGAGCGTGCCCGCCAGCTGGCGGCACAGCAGGCCAAGAAAACCTCAAAATCATCTACTCGCTGGATTCAGTTCACCGTCCTCGGCGTCATCGCCCTCATCGTAGCAATCGTTGCAGTCGTCATCATCAACGGCAACCGCAACCAGATTGCCGACGCAGGCCCGGTGCCCGCATCAGCTAACCAGTACGGCGGCATCGTCTTGACCGCTAACGGTATCGAGCGGAACACCAGCACCGAAGCCAGCCGCGACAGCAACGACCTGGGCACCTCAGAAGCAACCTACACTGCAGCTGACGGCTCCGAAGCCACAATGCCCCTGGGCGTTGCCCTGCCCGAAGAAGCAGACAATAACGGTGAGCCCGTCCGTCTGACCATCTTCCAGGACTACGACTGCGTGCACTGCGCAGCCTTCGAAACTGAAAATGCAGATACCATCGCAGCTCTCGTTGCTAGTGGCGACATCACCCTGGAGATCCGTAACCTGACCTTCATGGATGCCTCCAGCCCCACCTTCTACTCAGCCCGCACCAACAACGTGGCCTACTCCGTAGCTAACCAGGTCTCCACGGAAGACTTCCTGAACTTCCAGAAGGAAATCTTCACCCACCAGGGTACCGGCGGCCTTTCTAATGAAGAGCTCATTGCTATCGCTGAGAAGTACGGTGCAGACGTAAAGGACGATGTCGCTAACAACACCTGGCGTCCGTTCGTCCAGACCGTCACCCTCGAGTCAGCCTCCAACGGTATTAGCGGCACCCCCACCGTCTTCGCTGACGGCGAGGTCTTCAACTCAACTGACTTCAACGCCTGGATCACCGCAAAGATTGAAGCTAAGAAGAACGCCTAAGTTCACCCAGTAAACAGGCTGTAGAAGGCCTGGCCGCTGTGTACTAAACTGGTACACAACGTGTAGGGGCAGCTACACGCCTTTACCTGGGCTCACAGCAGGGTAAAGGTGGGTAGCTGCCCCTTTTTCTGTGCCCTACGCTGGGCACTCCAGCCTGCCCTCACCAGTAACCGACTACCTAGCACCGTAAAGATTTCATGACCCTGCACTTCTTCATCGACTGCGACCCCGGCATTGACGACGCCCTTGCCCTTACCTACGCTTTTGCCCACCCGCAGGTTGCTGTAGAGGGTATCGTGGCAACCGGTGGGAACGTGAGTACCGAGCAGGTAGGACGCAACGTCCGCGGTCTGCTGGAGCTGCTTGGCGGGCAGGGTACCCCCTGGGCTCTCGGTGCTGAGAACCCGCTGGCCCAGCCGCTCACTACCACCGAAGAGACCCACGGCCCGCTGGGCACGGGCCACGGCCTGCTCCCCGGGCAGACCAGGCCCACGGGGCGTTCCCATGGCGAAGGGGCAGGCCTGTGGGTGCAGACTGCCCGCCGTTTCCCCGGAAAGCTGCACGGGCTCGTCCTGGGGCCTTCAACTAATTTGGCGCTGGCCCTACGGCAGGATCCAGAGCTGCCCCGTTACCTAGCCAGCTTGACCATCATGGGTGGGGCCCTGAACCACCGGGGGAACACCATGCCTACCACCGAGTGGAACGTGCACTCTGACCCCGAAGCCCTGTACGAGGTCTTAGCTGCCTACAGCCGCCCTGACCTCGACCTGCCCTATGCGCCCCTGCTCTGCCCGCTGGACACCACCGAGAACGCCGTCATGACTCCTCAGCTACGCGAGCGTCTGCTGGCCGGTGGGGGAGAGCTCTTTACCGCCCTGGA
The DNA here is from genome assembly GCF_014217215.1 of Rothia nasimurium. Classification (GTDB taxonomy): domain Bacteria; phylum Actinomycetota; class Actinomycetes; order Actinomycetales; family Micrococcaceae; genus Rothia; species Rothia avistercoris. The sequence goes on along the minus strand of NZ_CP056080.1, from coordinate 2,100,745 downwards.
CGGGGCCCTGCAGTTTTACATGGAATTCCACGAGTGGGACAAACTGGGGTTTATCGCCCACGTGCACGACCCCTTCGTAACCGCCCTAGCTGTGAACCGCGCCCTGGCTGCCGACGGTCGGGCCCACACCCTGCTGGGGGAGGCTGCACCGGTGACGCTCGATGTTGAGCTTACCGGGACCCTTACCCGCGGCCAGGTGGTTGCTGACTGGCTAGGACGCTGGGGGAGAGACCCCAACGCTAAGGCCCTGACCAGTGCCCGGGCCCCCGAATTTTTTGAGCACCTGGTCCAGACCGTCCGGGCTGTCTACGCCCCAAAGGGAACTGGCTAGAACCGCCTCAAAAAATAAAAAGAACAATTATTCTACAGAAAGGGGTGGGCATGGCCCCCTCATCACACACCACCGCAGAGCCCTCAACGTCTGGGCAGAGGACCTCGGTAGCTGCCGGGCTCCTCGGTAAAAACCCAGAACACAATACACCGCTCACCACCTCCCAGAAGGTACTCAACCTGCTCGCCGCCCTGGTCATCGCAGGAACCTACACCTGGGCCGTCCTCACCGCAGGCGGTACCACCAACTACGCGGGCTACCTGGAAGGCACCAGCGATGCCCAAGCCGCTATCTCCCTGCCGCTCATGCTGGGCTATACCGCGGGCGTCCTACTGCTTCTGGTGGCTAACCTGAGCCGCCTGCCCCTTGCCACCATCGCCCTGATACCTTTTGCGGCAGCTTTCAATATCATTGTGGGCCAGATCATTGGCTTCTCGGGGATTCCCCTCTACCTTGACTCCGTTGCCACCGTGCTCATCGGTGTGCTGGCCGGCCCCGCCGCCGGAGCCATGACCGGTATTATCACCAACCTGGCCTGGGGTCTCACCATTAACCCCACCACCATTCCTTTCGCCGCCGGTGCCGCCCTTATAGGCTTCCTGGCCGGTTACGCTGGCCGCCTGGGCCTCTTCCGCAAAATCTGGGGAGCCCTGCTCGCGGGCTTTATCACCGGCGTCCTGGCCGGATTCGTCGGCGCCCCCATCGCAGCCTTCGTCTTTGGCGGCGGCCAGGGCGTGGGTACCGGTTCCGTGGTTGCGGCCCTGCAGGCTGCTGGCCAGTCCCTGCTGGGTGCTACAACCCTGCAATCTCTGCTCTCTGACCCGCTCGATAAGACCATTGCCTTCGCCCTGGTCTGGCTTATCATCAAGGGTCTGCCCGCCCGCGCCCGTCGTCAGTTTGGCCGCTAACCGGTGAGCGCCCCCACCCTGAACCCCCGCACCTGGGTCACCCTGGGCTGCGCCGGGCTCCTGCTAGCCTTTGCCCCGCTGCCACTGATCTGGCAGGCGGGGCTGCTGGCTGTGCTCATGGCCCTGCACGGGGTGGGGCGGACGCTTGCCCCCTGGGTACGCCTGGTCCTGGTAGGGTTGGCGCCGGTTGCGGTGATGGCTTTTATCATCCAGCTGGTGTCACGCGGAGGAGAAACCGTGTGGGCAACCTGGGCGCCCGTTCCCTGGATGGTGTTTGAAGTGACCGCCGAGGGCGCCAGGGCTGGCCTGGCTCTAGCCCTACAGATTCTGGCCTTCGGGTCGGCCTGTGCCCTGCTGATACTACCCACCGGGGCTACGGGCCTACGCTATGCCCTGACCGTCTGGGGACTGCCGCCTAGACTCGTCTACCTGCTGGTCGCTTCACTCAACACCCCTACCCAGCTGGCCCACTACTCCCGCCTAGTGCAGCGGGCCGCCCGCGCCAGAGGTATGGCCGACGGGTCGCGAGGTGCCCGCGCCTGGTTGGGGGTGCGGACAGCGTCCGCCCTCTTCAACCTGCTGTTGCTCGACCACGAGGTGCGCGGGGCAACCCTGGCCGCGCGCGGGATTGACCGGGCCGGGCCCAGAATTTTCTGGCAGGACTACGCCGACAGCCGCACCCAGCGCTACCTCCGCTGGGTGCTCCTGCCGCTGGCCTGCCTGCTCGTGCTTGCTGCCTATACGGGGGTGCTGCTGTGACTTATATGCGGATGCTGGTCCTTGGGGCCAGAGGAACCGGAAAGTCTGCCCGGCTGCAGACCTGGGCCCAGGAACGGGACGGGCTCTTTGTGCCTTCTAACCCCCATGCCCTGATGACGGGGCTGGTGCCCACCGTGGTCGAAGAAATTGCCCTGGGGGTAGAGCAGGTTATGGATAGCCGGGATCAGCTCCACCGGGCTGTGCAGGCTGTTGCAGCTGACCTTGGAATTAGCGACTTACTGGCAGCCCACCCCCTGCAACTTTCGGGTGGGCAGACCCAGCTGGTAGCCCTGGCAGCCTACCTGGTGCTGGGGCAGGTGGACGGAAACCTCGACGGGGCGGCTGTGCCAGCCCTAGCCCTGGATGAACCCCTGCTCGGCCTTGACGACGCCATGCGGGCCCGGGCGCTGGACGCTTTCTCCCGCTACCCGGCAGATTTGGCCTGGGCCTCAGCCAGACCCCAGGCTGATGAAAAGAGCCTTGCTGCTAGTGTCGAAAACCTAGGGGAAGGTGTTTCACCGTCTGCGGCGGTGCCATCTCTGCCGCCTTTGCCCGCCCGAGCCGCAGCAGACGTCCTGGCCCGTGACCTCTCTATATCTCCGGTTGCCCCGACCCGCCGCCGGTGGAAGAAACCGGTAGCTACTCCCGTTGCTACCGGTATTAATCTGGATCTTACCCCCGGCGACTGCCTGATCCTCACCGGCCCCAACGGCGCCGGAAAATCCACCCTGATGCGTACCATCGCGGGGCTCCTACCCCCAGCCGCCGGGCACCTCACCATCGGCGGTGTGCAACCCCACCGGCAGGGAGCCCCCACCCGCGCAGCCCTCGCCCAGCTGGTCGCGCAAACCCCCGCCCACCACTTCTTGGCCTCCACGGTGGATGCTGACATGAAACTGGGGAACGGGGCGAAAGCTAGCGATTCTACCCGCGAAGCCCTACGCGACGCCGTCCTACCTACCGGCTCCGGCGAAACACACCCCCTCGACTTACTCCCCGCCGAACAGCACCTGCTTGCCCTCGTAGAAGCGCTCGCCGCCGGGGCGTCCTGCCTACTCCTCGACGAACCCACCGCGGGGCTAGACGCCCCCGGTCTTGAGCAGGTTGCAGTGCTCATCGCCGCCCACTGCACCGCAGGCGGCAGCGCTATCGTCGCCACCCACGACCAACAACTCACCCAGGCCCTCGCAGCCCGCCTACCCCTGAACCACTATCAGCTAGGCGCGAGCCGGTAAGAAGCTTATTCATAAGGGGTTCCGCAGGCTCACGCTCGCTGCCGACCCTCTCGCCTGGTTCGCTTCGCTCACAAGGCGATTCACGCCAGCCCCGAGCCAGCAGATTCGCTGTGAGCCTGCTTCACCGCGTTGATGAATAAGCCGCAACATGCACCTGCCTGCGATATCGGGTACACTTGAAAAGTCTTGCCTCCTTAGCTCAGCTGGCCAGAGCACCTGTCTTGTAAACAGGGGGTCACCGGTTCGAATCCGGTAGGGGGCTCTCTTTATGCCCAAAAACAGATACACCAGTTATCGGCAAGCTGCTGAGCGCGAGCCTGGGGCGCACACAAAAAGCACAACTTGCGCCTATCTCACCGTGCGCACCTAGCTACTCAGCGTTTGCGCAAATACGCAAACAAAAGATAGTGTTATTCCTGGCTTAGGGTCACCTAAGCAGTTCTATAGATAGCCCTATAGAACCAAACACCCTTCCCAGGAGAACACAAGACCATGGTCGCCATCACTCGTAGCGCCTTCCTCAAAGCCACCGCCGCCACCGCCCTTACCGGCCTGCTCGCAGCCTGCACCACCGGCTCCAACGACACCTCAAGCAGCAGCACCAGCTCAGCAGCCTCAGGTGAGAGCTACACCGTCAAGCACGCCTTCGGCGAGACCACCTTCACCGCGGTACCCCAGAAAATTGCTGTCGTGAACTTCTGGAAGAACCCCGACGTCCTCCTGGCCCTCGGCGTAGTACCTGCCGGTACCCCCGTCGTCACCTACGGTGCTAATGACAAGGGCTCCACCGACTGGTTCGACGCCAAGCTGACCGAACTCGGCGGCACCGCTCCGGTCACCTACGACGAAACCGATGGCCCCGACTACGAAGCCCTCGCCACCCTGGCCCCCGACGCTATCTTCTCCGTCTACGGCGACATGACCCAGGAAGTCTACGACAAGCTCTCCGGCATCGCCCCCGTCGTTGCCATGCCCGAGGGCGTGGGCGCCTACGCCGCTTCCTGGGAGGACGTGGTCAATCAGGCCGCCGCCATGCTCCAGAAGGGCGACGAGGGCGCCGCCCTCATCAAGTCCACCCAGGAAATCATTGACGGCGCCGCCTCCACCCACTCCAACCTAGCCGGTAAGACCTTCGTCGCCGGCATGTTCGACCTCGAAGCCCAGACCCTCTCAGCCTACGTAGCGAGCGACTCCCGCTCTCAGTTCCTCACCTCACTGGGCATGGAACTAGCCCCCTACATTGAGCAGAACGCTACCGAAGCCGACGCCTTCTTCATGACCATCTCAGGTGAGGTGTTGCCCGAAGTGCAGTCAGACCTGGTCTGGGCTTGGGGCACCAGCGACTCCGACGAAGAAGCCATCAAGAGCAACACCCTCTTCTCCCAGATGCCCGCCGTAGCGAACGGCGGCCTGGTTGTTGAAACCGATGCCGCTATCTCTCTGGCCCTTTCGGCAGCGTCTCCGCTCTCCCTGGACTGGGCTATCAACCAGACCGAAACCCTGGCCAAGCTCTCGGCCGCTATCGACGCAAGCCAGGCGTCCTAACCGGTGACCTCCGTGCCCGCCTGGCGCCCCTTTAGCCGCCGTGCTACCCCCACCGGGGGAGTACGGCGGCTATTGGCACTGTCCCTCCTACTGGGCCTGCTCCTTGCAGGAGCAGCCTTCGCCAGCTTTGCCCTGGGAGCCCGCCCCATCAGCCTGGGCACCCTGCTGGACTACCTGGCCGGCGGGCAGGTTGCAGAAGCGGATGCGGCGGTGCTCACCCAGCGGGCGGTGCGGACGCTGACCGCCGGGGTCGTGGGCGCAGGCCTGGGGCTTGCCGGGGCAGGGCTCCAGGGCATCACCCGTAACCCCCTGGGGGATCCCGGAATCCTCGGTATCAACGCGGGGGCAGCCTGCGCGGTGGTAGCCGGTATCACCTTCTTTGCCGCCGACTCCACAGCGGCTTTTGCCCTCTGGGCCTTTATCGGCGCGGTCGCTTCAGCCCTTGCCGTCTACGCCCTGGCCTCACTCGGTACCGGGGGAGCGACCCCCATCAAACTAGCCCTGATGGGTGCAGCCCTCACCGCCGGTTTAGGGTCGGTTACCAGCGCCCTGATTCTCACCAACCAGGCCACCCTCGATAACCTGCGCCGCTGGCAAATTGGAACCGTAGCCGGAGCCAGCCTCTCTGACCTGGCAGTAGCCGCCCCGCTACTAGCCATCGGGGCTATCATCGTTCTCACCGGAGCGAAAACCATTAACAGCTTTGCCCTGGGCGATGACATGGCAGCCTCCCTGGGCGAAAACGTTGCCGCCCGCCGCCTGGTCATCACCGGCGGTATCACCCTTCTGGTCGGCACCGCCCTCGCCCTCACCGGCCCCATCGCCTTCCTCGGCCTGCTCGCCCCGCACGCCATGCGCGCGCTCGCCGGCGCCGACTACCGGACCCTACTGCCCCTCTCCGCCCTGTTCGGGGCAGCCCTGCTTATCCTGGCGGATACCGCTGGACGCGTCATCGCCCCACCCCAGGAAATTCAGGTGGGCGTCATGATGGTAGCCCTGGGGGTGCCCGTCTTTATCTACCTGGTACGACGCGGTAAGGCGGTTAACCTCTAATGCCGACCCTACCTAGCACCCAGCTTCGGGGTGCTGCCCATAGTGCCACCCAAACAGTGGCCAGCGTCCGCGCTCGCGCCCGCCGCCGCCCAGCCCTCGCTATCGTCGGCCTTGCACTGACCCTGATTGCGGTGTGCGCGGTGCGCGTACTGTTGGGCTCCTACACCGTGACTATCCCCGATTTCTTCACGATCCTCGGCGGCGGAACTATCGAGAGCGCCAAGGGGGCTCGCTACATCGTCATGGAAGAAAAACTACCCCGCGCCGTCCTCGGTGCCCTGGCCGGGGCAGCCTTCGGTCTGGGCGGGGCTATCTTCCAGCTGCTCCTGCGCAACCCCATTGCCAGCCCCGACATCATCGGCGTATCTAACGGGGCTGCCCTGGGGGCCGTCATCGGTATTGTCTTTCTGGGGCTGGGTGGGCTGCCACTCACCCTGCTCGCTATCGCCGTTGCCCTGGCTGTCGTCCTAGTCATTATGGCCCTCTCAGCAGGGGACGGGAGCGCGGGCAACCGCTTTATCCTGGTCGGTTTGGGCATCTCGGCCCTGGGGTCAGCCTTTATCCAGTACCTGCTCTCGCGCACCTCAACCACCAGCGCCCAGACCCTGACCCACTGGCTGGCAGGTTCCCTCTCTACCGCTAACTGGGACCGCATCAGCCTGCTGGCCCTTCTCCTGCTACCCCTCCTGCTGCCCCTCCTGCTGCCCCTCATCCTGTTCGCCCGCCCCCTGCACGCCACCGCGGTAGGGGAAGAACTGGCCCTTGGGCTGGGAGTGCCGACCCGCGCCGTCCGCTCCGGCTTTATCGCCCTGGGCGTGCTCCTAGTAGCTGTCGCCACCGCCGCCACAGGCCCCCTGGCCTTCGTGGCCTTTATGGCCGGGCCTATCGCTCGGGCCCTGACCGGCGGACGCCACAACCTCACCGCCGCAGCCCTGGTCGGGGCCAGCCTGGTCGTGCTCGCCGACTTTATTGGCTCCAACCTCATTCCCGGCGGTATCAACCTGCCCGCCGGCGTCCTCACCGGTGCCTTTGGCGCCCCCGCCCTCATCTGGCTGCTGACCCGCCCACCTGAAAGAAGCTAAGCTCGTGAAAACCGTAACGCCTCGCGACCTCACCGTCACCCACGTGTGCCTGGGCTATGGCGACCGCACTATCGTGCCAGACCTCTCGCTGAGCATCCCCGCAGGAAAAATTACCGCCATCATCGGCCCTAATGGCTGCGGTAAATCCACCCTGCTGCGCGGTATCTCCCGCCTGCTCAAACCCAGCAGCGGCGAGATTACCCTGGACGGCAAACCGGTCGCCTCCTACGGCGGCAAGGAATTTGCCCGCATGGTCGGCCTGCTGCCGCAGAGCCCCATCGCCCCCGAAGGCATCACCGTGGCTGACCTGGTTTCCCGCGGCAGATACCCCTACCAGGGGCTCTTTCGGGGCAACACCAGGGAGGACGACGCCGCAGTCGCCTGGGCCCTAGAAGTCACCAACACCCTGGAGCTGGCAGAACGGCAGGTCACCGAACTCTCCGGCGGCCAGCGTCAGCGCGTCTGGATCGCCATGGCCCTGGCCCAGGACACCGATATCCTGCTGCTGGATGAACCCACCACCTACCTGGACCTGGCCCACCAGGTAGAACTCCTTGACCTTTTGGCCGACATCAACGACCGCCGCGGAACCACCATGGTCATGGTGCTGCACGAACTCAATCTGGCCGCCCGCGTAGCCCACCACCTGGTTGCCATGAAGGGCGGGGACATTGCCGCCGCCGGTACCGCCGCCGAGGTCATGACGGGGGAGAACCTGCACCGGATCTTCGGCCTGCGGGCATCGGTTGCCGACCCCCTAGGGGACGGCTCCACCGTCGTGGTTCCCCACGCCCGCCCCGCAGACCAAGAGGCAGAAAACCTGGCAGGGCAGAATCGTGCCTAAGCCCCGCTCGTCCGCGCCTCGCCCTTCTACCCGCCGCGAAGTCAAACGCTCCATCAACCAGTACGGGGTCTTCCCCGTCACCGTCTCCCGGGTTGAGCAGCTGACGGACTCCTTTGTGCGGGTCTCCCTGACTGGCCGGTCCCTGCTACACGCCGCCACCCCCATCTCCGACGGCACGGGGCAGGTCTACGACGCCTACATCAAACTCTTAATCCCGCCCACCGGAGCAAGCGGCCCCACCATGATTGAGCTGGATACCTCCTGGCGGACCCGGTGGCTCTCGGCCCCCGCCAGCGAACGTGGGCACATGCGCACCTACACTGTCAGCAACTCCCGGCTGGTGCCCTCCGTCGGGCTGGACGAGACACCCCTGCTGGGCATGTTCCCGGCCGCTGAAGCCGACCTAGAACCCCTGGCCCGTGACCTACCCGCCGGCCTGCAACCTGAAATCGATGTGGACTTCGTCCTCCACACTGACGCCCAGGGAATCAGCGGGCCCGGCTCAGGCTGGGCCGAACAAGCCAAGGTGGGGCAGCAGGTATCTATCCTGGCGCCCCTGCGCGGCTCTACCCTTTGGTCCTCCTACAATCCCGGGGCGGCGTCCTCCCTGCTCCTGCTCGGCGACGAAACCGCTGCCCCGGCCCTGCTCTCCATTCTGCGTTCCCTATCTACTGAAGCTACCGGGGCGGTGTTCCTTGAGGTGCCCGGCGCCGAGGATGCTCTCGACCGCCTCCCTGAGGTGCAGCAGGCAACCCAGCGGGTGCCGGGCGTCCGCCTGCACGTGCTGGCCCGGACCCCCGGCCAACCACGCGGGCAGCAACTCACCCGCGCCCTGCGTACAACCTGCTCTCTCGAACCTACTCCAGCCGCTGCCCCCTCCGACGACAGGGAGACGGACGGCCCCCTCTGGCACCTGGCAGAAAACCCCACCGGCACCTACGTGCTAATCGCCGGTGAATCAACGGTGGTTAAAACCCTGCGCCGTATCTGCGTGAACGAAGCCGGGCTGCCCAAAGAAAGCATCTCTTTTATGGGGTACTGGAAGGCGGGGCAGACCGAGGGGTAGAGTGGCCTAGTACCCACCTGCTAGAGAAAGGCCTAGTCCGCATGATGTCGATTCTCGGAAAAGACGAATCTATCCGTTACGTCGCCTTGGGAGATTCCTTCAGCGAAGGGGTGGGGGACGACGCCCCCGACCGCCCCAACGGGGTGCGCGGCTGGACCGACCGGGTGGCCGAGCAGTTCATGCTGGCAGACCCCAAAGCCCAGTACGCCAACCTGGCAATTCGTGGGCGCCTGCTCGTGCCCATCATCGAAGAGCAGCTAGAACCTGCCCTGGAGCTCAAACCCAACCTGGTCTCCCTCGTGGGCGGCGGCAACGACTCCCTGCGCCCGGGCTTTGACGTTGATGCACTGATGGTGCGTTATGACGCGGCCTTTAAGACCCTGCGCGATGAGGGCATTGAAGTCTTTACCATGACCGGTTTTGACCCCGGCCCCAAGGGCTTCTTCAGCGGTAACCGCGCCCGGGTGGCCCTCTTCAACGAGCTGCTGCGCGAGGTAGCGGACGACCGCGGCGTCACCATCGTGGACTACTGGCGTATGCACGAGCTTTTAGACCTGCGCTACTGGGCCCCCGACCGTCTGCACATGAACGCCGCCGGTCATACCCTGACCGCCCGCCGGGTGCTGGAAACCCTGAGCGCTGAGAACATTCGTATTGGCGACCCCGTCATCCCCGCGCCCCTGCACAAAACCCGGGTGCAAGAGGCCCTAGATAACGCTAAATGGGCCCGGGAATTTGTGGTCCCCTGGATCGGCCGCCGTCTGCGCGGCACCAGCTCCGGAGACAATATCAGCCCCAAGTACCCCACCTGGACCCGCTTTGATGTGCTGCCGGAAGAAGCTGACTCCGCCCTTTAACAGGTGGGTGCCGGGATTAAAAGACTTAAGCTGTTAACATCACACTTAAGATTACACGCGTGTAATTTACCCGGTTGGCAGGGGCGGACGCCGGTGCCCAGGTTTGCGTGGCAGGGGCGGAAAACCGCGGATTAAAGCCTGAGATGACTTGCGAAAAGTTAAAAGCCCGGTAGAATTGATAGAGGTTCAAACGCACCAATAAGTCTATGAAAAGCAGCTTGCGCATACCGGAGCAGGTAGCACCAGCACCGGCTGACGCAAGCTTTTTATTGGCCTCATAGGTTGCGTGGTATCCCGTAATTACCTAGACTTTAAGGCTGTTCGTAGTGGTGGCAACACCTCTCGTACACCTAAGCTTCACCGTTTTTCCCGCGGCGGGGATTCCCATCGGCCTCTCACCCGATGCGGAGTCTCAAACACTCTAGCCTTGGAGAATAACCCGGTGCTCTACCTATAGGTGACGGGACGCCCATTGCTGATCGCCAGAAAACTGGCGAACGCCAACTGCGTACCGTCATTTCGTCAACATTTGGAGGAGAAAACTATGGCAGCTGTCTGCCAGGTGACCGGAGCTGTTCCCGGCTTTGGACACAGCATTTCGCACTCGCATCGCCGCAACAAGCGTCGTTTCGATCCGAACGTACAGAAGAAGAAGTACTACGTACCCTCACTTCGTCGCAACGTAACCCTGAACGTTTCTGCAAAGGGGATCAAGGTTATCGACGCACGTGGTATCGACGCAGTAGTTGCTGACATCCTTGCACGCGGAGAGAAGATCTAAACATGGCATCAAAGGCTAAGGACGTACGTCCTATCATCAAACTTAAGTCCACTGCGGGCACCGGCTTCACTTACGTCACCCGTAAGAACCGCCGCAACAACCCCGATCGTATGGTTCTCAAGAAGTACGATCCCGTTGTCCGCAAGCACGTTGACTTCCGAGAGGAGCGCTAAACAATGGCGAAGAAGTCCAAGATTGCTCGCAACGAGCAGCGCAAGGTCATCGTTGCACGCTACGCTGAAAAGCGCCTGGAACTGAAGAAGACCCTGGTTGACGAAAACGCAACCCCCGAAGAGCGCGAAGCAGCCCGCCTAGGCCTGCAGAAGCTGCCCCGCAACGCTTCACCCGTTCGCGTTCGCAACCGTGACCAGATCGACGGCCGCCCCCGCGGTACCTTCCAGAAGTTTGGTATCTCCCGCGTACGCTTCCGCGAGATGGCACACCGTGGCGAGCTGCCCGGTGTTACCAAGTCAAGCTGGTAATCTGTAGCTGATACGGTTAGCCTTGTGAGCAGGGCTAACCCAGCCACTAACTTTTTGAAAGTCTCAGGAGGAGCATTCAATGGCTAAGAACCGTAGCGAACTCGTTGCAGAGGTTGCAGAGAAGGCTGGCACCAGCCAGGCAGCAGTGAACGGTGTGCTCGACGCACTGTTCCAGGTCTTCGAAGCATCTGTTGCTAAGGGCGAGAAGATCACCATCCCCGGCTGGATGGCAATTGAGCGCACCGACCGTGCAGCTCGTACCGGTCGCAACCCGCAGACCGGCGAAACCATTCAGATTCCCGCAGGTCACGGTGTTAAGCTGACCGCAGGTTCAAAGCTGAAGGCAGCAGTCTCCACCAAGAAGTAAATTCTTGAACAGACTTTAAAAGGGTCACCCCGCTTACTGGGTGGCTCTTTTGCTATATCCGCAGAGCCAAAGCAGTCCGGCTGTGAGATAATAGGCAGGCAAGACACAACCAGCACATCTGCAGGGGAGGAACCATGCGCCGAGGGCACCAGGTAGCCCGCTCCTGGCTTATCGCCAGCAGCGCCACCGGTCTAGGCGCCACCTCCCACCTGCTAGCCGGTGGGCACCTGCCTCACCCGCTCGTCCTGGCCCTTGCAACATCCCTAGCAGCCCTGCTGACCCTCGGTGTTACGAGACTCAAACTACCCCGCACCAGCCTGGCCCTCGGCGTCCTGGCAGGTCAGGGGATTCTGCACGCCCTCTACAGCCACGGCCAGCCCCTAGCACCGGCTGCCGTAGGGCATCATCACCACGGCGTTGAGCTGCTTCCGGGAGCCGTGGTTCTTGAACCTCTGGCCCACGCCGGGCCCGCTATGTGGGCCGGGCATGCCCTGGCGGCAGCTATTACCTTTGCCCTGCTCGCCTACGGGGAGCATCTACTTCTAGCTCTGCGTGCCCTGCTGGGTTATGTGCGGGCCCGTTTAGCACCCGTGCGGGTGCGTCCGATCCTGGGAGTACCCACCCTGCCGGTCGCCGCTACCGCCACCCACCTGGTCAGTCTGCTCGCCAGAACCTGCCGCGCCCCCCGCGGCCCGCCCGTCCTTGCCTAACCCCGAAACACCATTCACTTTTCGACAAGCAAGGACACTCCTATGTTTAATGCTCGTACAGCCTCACCCACAACCCGTACCCTGGTGGCCACAGCGGCCCTCGCTGCAGGCGGCCTGCTGGGCATGAACCCGGCTGCTGCCCACGACGAACTGGTCTCCACCAACCCCACTGACGGGGCAACCCTCACCGAAGCGCCCACCAGCCTAGAACTCACCTATAGCGGCGACATCATGGACGTGGACGGGGCCAACCAGGTGCGCGTCACCAACGCTGCCGGTGAAAGCGTCACCGATGGAGACCCCGAAGTGGACGGCACCGTGGTCACCCAGGACCTGGTCACTGCCGCTGCCGATGGCACCTACACCGTTACCTGGCGGGTTGTCTCATCAGACGGCCACCCCATCCAGGGAACCTTCACCTACACCGTAGGGCAGGGCGGCAACGCAACGAGCGCTACCACCCAGGCTGCAACCACCGGAGCGGCTGAACCCTCAGCAGAAAACACCGGCACCAGCACCCCGGCAGCTAGCGACCCTGTAAGCCAGGCATCAGAGGGGCTTTCAACCCCCCTCAAGGTCGTGTTGGCCCTTGTAGCAGTAGCGGCCCTGGGCTCAGCCCTTGTCGTCGTGCTGGCCAAGACCAAGCGCAAGTAAACCGTCCGCTCTCCGTATTCGAAGAAGAAGCACCATGTCATCACAGAAATTTTTACCTGCCTTTACCCTGCCCGCTATCGCCCTGCTGGTACTGACCGGCTGCAGCAGCGCCGATACCTCAGCAACCAGCACCGCAAGCGCGAGCACCGGGGCTGCTACCAGCGCCTCCGCCAGCGAGGGCAGCGCCCCTCTGACCGTCGAGGAAGCCTGGATCAAGGCCAACAGCGGCGATATGACCGCAGCCTTTGCCACCCTCACCAACACCGGGGACACTCCCATCACCATCGAGGGTGCCAGCAATACCTCTGCCAGCATGGTTGAGCTGCACACCACCGTCATCGACCCGACAAGCGGAACCAGCACCATGAAGGCCGTAGAAGGTGGCTTCACCATCGAGCCCGGTGCCACCCTCGAACTGTCCCCCGGCGGGGACCATATCATGCTCATGGGCATGAGCTGCGCCCTCGCCGCAGGTACCAGTGACATCATCACCCTGCAGACCTCAGCGGGCGAGGTCAGCTTTGAAGCTACCGTGCGCGACTACGCCGGAGCCCAGGAAGAATACGCCCCCGGTGACGCTGCGAGCACCGCAGCTGATGCAGCAGCGAGCGAATCTGCCGACCACTCTATGCACTCAGACCACGCCAGCGCCAGCGAATCAGCCGCTGTTGTGCTACCGCAGTGCAACTAGGACTACCTCACCCACCCCTAGCTACCGGTAGGTAGCAACCGGCGTGCTCCGTCGTCCGCCCCCTGCAAGAGACGGGCGGCGGAGCTAGCCACCCAAGGAAGACATGACCAGCTCATTTGACGAAGACCTTACCCGGGCCCTGAGCGGTGCAGAGGACGCCCCTCAGCAAGAAGAAAAAACGAACGGGAGCCAAAAGACGGCACACCCCCGCGGTACCAACCGGCGTGTAGCTCTTGCCGGGGCCCTGGGGGTAGGAACCGGCGTTGCTGCCACCCTGGCAAGCCAATATGCCGCATCAGCTATAAGCACCGAGAGTGAAGAGACACCTGCTGCCCCGCCCCTGCAAGAAGCCGTCGTCCCCTTCTACGGCCCCCGCCAGGCGGGCATCGACACCCCCGCCCCCAGCTACGGGGTCTTTATTGCCCTGACCCTCAACACGGAACTCGACCGCGACGGCGTCCGCCGCCTGCTCACCGTGCTCACCGACGACGCCGCCCGCCTCACCGCAGGGCGGGCTCCCATCACCGACCAAGAACCTGAACTCGCGACCGTACCGGCTAACCTCACCATCACCTTTGGCTTTGGCGAGCGTATCTTCGATATCGTAGCCCCCGAGAAGAAGCCCTCCTGGCTGCGCCCCCTGCCCGCCTTCGAACAGATTGACCAGCTCCAAGAGCAGTGGAATGACGGCGATTTACTCCTCCAAATCTGCTGCTCTGACCGTTTCACCCTGGCCCACGCCCAACGCGTCCTGCTCAAAAACACCCGCAGCTTCGCCTCGGTGCGCTGGGTGCAAGAGGGCTTCCGCCGTGCCTACGGCAGCGAACCGGACGGCATGACCATGCGCAACCTCTTCGGCCAGGTCGATGGAACCATCAACCCTTCCACCGGGGATGGAACTATGGAGTCCTACGTCTGGGGCAACCACGAGGAGCTTACTCCCTGGGAAGAGGGGGGCACCTCCCTGGTCATCCGCCGTATCCACATGAACCTCGATACCTGGGACCAGGCTGACCGCCCTGCCCGCGAAGACGCCGTGGGCCGCAACCTCACCAACGGAGCCCCCCTGACCGGCACCGAAGAACGCGACCCCGCAGACCTCTCCGCAACGAACGACCTGGGCTTTACCGTCATCGCCCCCTACGCCCACATCCGCCGGGCCGCCGCCCAAAACCGGGTGGAGCAGATTCTGCGCCGGGGCTACAACTATGACCTGCCGGTGCAGAACGCCTCGGGCTTCTCAGAACACCAGCAGGTCAGCGGGGGAGTGAGCTCTACCGGCCTGATTTTCTGCTCTTACCAGGCAGACCCCGTCAAACAGTTCTTGCCCATCCAGCAGCGTCTGGCCGAGCTCGATATGCTCAACACCTGGACGGTACCCATCGGCTCAGCGGTCTTCGCCTTACCCGCCGGCGCTCGCGAAGGTGGCTTCGTGGGCGAGGGCCTCTTCAACTAAATCACCATCGACAGGAACCAAGGTATAGACATGGCAGCACACGAGATGGAGCGCGGGCTCAAGCCCAGCTGGATATGGGCCTTCCCCGCAGCCTCCCTTGTCGCTCTGGTTTTGAGCCTGCTGGTGACCGGCTCAAACGTCGGTACAGACCTAGCGGACGCCGGCGCCCTGGTGCGCTGGGGCCTGCCGGTAGCTGAGAGCCTGCAAAACTTCTCGATGGCAGCGACCATGGGCTCCCTTGTCTTTGCCTTAGGGATAGTGCCCCGTTTCCTCGATTCGGCGCGGGGGCGGGCCAAGGTCAATATGGCTCACGCAACCGATTCTGCCCAGCGGCAGAAGAACCTGCACCGCACCGAACACCCGGCTTTTACCCGCACCCTGACACTGGCATCCGCTGCCGCTATCACCTGGACTATCGCCGCCATCGCGGTGCTCATTTTCAGCTACGCCGATATCTCGGGCCGGTCGCCATCGGGTGGGGCCGACTACACCTCGGAACTCATCAGCTACATCACCACCATCGACTCGGGTAAGCAGGAGGCCACCAGTATCATCGTGGCTGCCACTGTAGCCACCCTGGTCTTTGCGGTGCGCTCACTCACCGGCCTGCTGCTGACCCTGGGCCTGTCGCTGGTCGGTATCGTGGCTATGGCCCTGGGCGGCCACTCATCGGGCGGCGATGACCACATGGGTGCGGTTAACTCCCTGGGCCTGCACCTGCTGGGCGTGGTGCTCTGGTGCGGCGGGCTTATGGTGCTGGCTTTTATCTCCCGCGACATTACCGGTGAGGACGCGGGCACCGGCACTCTGGCTGAGGGGCAGCGGGGTGCGGCATCGGCGTCCGCCCGTCGTGTGCCCCTGGCTGTGGCTGTGCTGCGCCGCTATTCCGTGCTGGCCCTTTTCGGGTTCGTGCTGGTGGTGCTCTCAGGCGTGGTCAATGCCCTGGTGCGAATGAACAGCCTGGGGGATCTTTTTACGACCACCTACG
This sequence comes from Rothia nasimurium, assembly GCF_014217215.1. Taxonomy (GTDB): domain Bacteria; phylum Actinomycetota; class Actinomycetes; order Actinomycetales; family Micrococcaceae; genus Rothia; species Rothia avistercoris. The sequence goes on along the minus strand of NZ_CP056080.1, from coordinate 2,084,936 downwards.
GGGCGCTGGTACTGGCCAAGCTCATGCTCACCCTGGTGCTGGGTGCCTTCGGCATGGTGCACCGCCTACGCCTGATACCCATGATGCAGGCGGGGCTTACCAGCGCCGCCCGGGGCCTCTGGTATGCCATCGCCTGCGAGCTGGTGCTGATGGGCGCAACCAGCGGCCTAGCTGTTTCCCTTTCTCGAACCCCGCCGCCCGCACCCGAAACCCTGGATGCCGGTGCCGAGCCCGTTCGCATCATCACCCTCTACGACATGCCGCCAGAACCGCATGTTGCCGAGTGGTTTACCCAGTGGCGTTTTGACTGGTTCTGGGTGGCCTTTATCAGCTTCGCCGCCTTCGCCTACCTCTGGGCGCTGATTAAGGTACGGCGTGCAGGCGGCCACTGGCCCCTTGCCCGTGCCCTTTCCTGGTTCCTGGGCCTCTTCGTTCTGCTCTACATCACCTGCGGGGCTCTTGCCGTCTACTCCATGGTGCTTTTCTCGGTGCACATGGTGGAGCACATGCTCCTGACCATGGTCTGCCCCATCTTCCTGGTACTCGGTGCCCCCGTCACCCTGCTACTGCGAGCCCTCGAACCCCGCCAGGACGGCACCCGCGGGCCCCGCGAATGGATTCTGCGCCTGGTGCACTCGGGCTGGTCTAAGGTGATTACCCACCCCATTTTCGCAGCCGTCAACTTCGCCGGGTCGATTGTGATTGTCTACTTCACCCCCCTCTTCGGGGTGATGCTGCGCTACCACGTGGGTCATGAGTTCATGCTGATTCACTTTTTGATCACCGGCTACATCTTCAGCCTGGTACTCATCGGCATCGACCCCATTCCCAACCGCCCCACCTACCCCATGCGCCTCATCATGATTATCGCGACCCTGGGCTATCACGCCTTTGTAGGTATCTCGATTATGCAGATGGATACCCTGCTACAGGCCTCCTGGTTCGGTAACCTAGGCCGACCCTGGGGCCTACCTGCTATTGACGACCAGAAACTGGGTGGCTCTCTCATGTGGGCGATTGGTGAGATACCGACTATGATTATTGCCGTTGCGGTGGCGGTGCAGTGGTCCATGAACGATAAGAAGGTGCAAAAGCGTATTGACCGCCAGGCTGACCGCGATGGGGACGCCGAACTCAACGCCTATAACGACATGTTTGCGCAGCTAGCAGAAAAGGAAGCCCGCCGCTAGATCCCTGCGAGGGGTAGGGCGTATCTGAGGAGACGAAAGCCCGGGCAGGTACCTGCCCGGGCTTTCGTCTGTCCTTTCCCCTATGAGGTTTTGCGCTAGGAGGCCTGGCTCCAGGGCTGAACAGGCTGGGCGTCTGCCTCAGCGGGCTCAGCGAAACGGGTGCCGCCGGAGGCCGCCTGGCTGCTCGTCGAGGGAACGGTAGGAATCGGACCACTCAGCGGGCTGACCTGCTCTAGGCGGGCAGAAATCTGAGAAATTTTTTCAAACAGGGGCGATGACGAGGGAGCTGCAGTGTGCTGGGTCATCAGAAGCCTCCAAACATCGTAAAGGTGGGATTAGAAGGCCCGGTGCAGGGTAGGGAGCCCCGACCGGACCCGAAGGTCTCTTTAGTCTAATCACCCTAAGACAGGCGTTCTCTTTCGTTTACCTGGGAGAACCCTTGAAAAAAGACCGCTTGGGGGACAGGCTCCGGTATGGTTTTCCAATTTCTAGGCTATTCTCAGCGCGTAGTTAGCCCGTTCTGTCCCCTAAAAATCTTTAACGATGTGATGAAACAATCGTGCTACGACGATGGGTGAAGGCACCCAGAGTTGCAAGTACCACAGCAACCGTGACCGATATGAGCACCTCTAGGCGATGGGCTTCGGTGATACCCATGTACACCAGCAGGGCTAACAGACCAACGATGAGGATATAGTTGATGACGCCGCTTCCCCCTTCCCCATCTAGCCTGCGGCTCCGCAGATGGGAGACCGCCACAATCAGCCAGACAAAGATGCCAACCCCGCCAGTGGAGTTCACCAGCAGGGAGAAGACCTGCTCGGGCATGAAATAGTTGAGGGCCACTGACACCACCCCGATAAGGGATGAGAGCACAATGGCGTTGCGGGGCGCCCGGGTACTAGAAACGTGGGAAAAGGCGCGCGGGGCGTCCCCCTGCTCTGCCAGGGCAAAGACCATGCGCGAGGCAGCATAAAGACTAGCGTTCAAGCACGATAGCAGGGCCGTGAGCACCACAATATTCATAGCCAACCCGGCATAGGGAATACCCAGGGCCTCAAACATGGTCACAAAGGGAGAAGAACCCGCCGTCACCATCGTCCAAGGAATCACCAGTAGAGTCACTGCAATAGACCCCACATAGAAGAAAAGCACCCGGAAAATCACCGACCGCACCGCCTTAGCCACAGCAACCGCAGGGTTACTAGACTCACCGGCTGCCACCGTGGCAATCTCAGCCCCAAACATCGAAAAGATCACCGCCAACAGGGCGGTAAAAATTGCACCCACACCGTTAGCAAAGAAGCCGCCCCCCGCCGTGTAGTTAGCAAAGGACGCCGTGGAGTTAGGGATCAGCCCCAGCACAGCCAGCAGACCCACCACAATGATCACGGCAATTGCCCCAATCTTGATGGAGGAAAACCAGAACTCCGCCTCACCGTAAGAGCGCACCGACAGCAGATTCAAACCCATAAAAGCCAGAACCAGCACCAGAGCCACCAGCCACTGAGGAGCCGCCGGCCACCAGCCACTCACAATAGTGGCCGCCGCCGTGGCCTCAATCGCTACCGTCACCGACCAAAACCACCAGTACAACCAGCCCACCGAGAACCCAGCCCACCGGCCAATATAGCGACGGGCATAGACAGAGAAAGACCCCGTCTCAGGAGTCCGGGCAGCCATCTCACCCAGCATCCGCATCACCAGCACCAGCACCGTGCCAGCCAGCAGATAGGTCAGAATAACGGCAGGGCCCGCCGTCACAATAGCCGTCGACGAAGCCACCAAAAGGCCAGCACCAATCGCACCGCCCATAGCAATCATCGACAGATGCCGCGGCTGCAAAGACCGGGCCAAACGGGTATCAGATACCGGGTGCTTTATCTTGCGTGTAAGCGTCACACATACCTTCTTGATGTACAGCGCACCCACATGTGCGCACCTGCTTTAACCACCGGCGTCCGCAAAAACTTCCCGCCTGCGCACCCGGTGGCAGCTGCAGATAATCCTAACCGTTACGCAAGTGTTACGCACAGTTGAGTTCTATGACGTCGCAATCTACACACAGCGCAACAAATGCCCCTACCCCCAACAGCCCACTAGGCTGGTGAGTAACTGAACCCTGCGCCTGAGCCGCGCACCACAGAAGGAGAACCATGGCAGAGAATGCAGCCGCACGCCAGACCAAAGTCCGCGCCTCAGAACTCGTTGGTCGTGGCTGGCTCAACACCGGCGACAAGCAGCTTTCCCTCGAAAGCCTGCGGGGAAAGATCGTCATTCTGGACTTCTGGACCTTCTGCTGCATGAACTGCCTGCACGTACTCGATGAGCTGCGCCCCCTCGAAGAAGAATTCGCAGACGTCCTCGTCACCGTCGGCGTCCATTCACCTAAGTTCGAACACGAAGCCGACCCGGTGGCGCTCGCCGCCGCCGTTGACCGCTACGACATCACCCACCCCGTGCTCGACGACCCCAACCTGGACACCTGGAACGCCTACACCGCCCGTGCCTGGCCCACCCTGGTCGTCGTTGACCCCGAGGGCTACATCGTCGCCCACCTCTCCGGTGAGGGCCACGTCAAGGGTCTGACCTCCCTGGTGCGCGAGCTCGTTGAAGAGCACGAAGCCAAGGGCACCCTGCACCGCGGCGACGGCCCCTACGTGCCCCGCCCCAAGCCCCAGGGCACTTTTGCCTTCCCCGGCAAGGCCCTGGCCCTGCCCGAAGACCTGGTAGGCCGTCCCGGCACCTACCTGGTCACCGACACCGCCCGCCACCGCCTGGTCCAGGTTGAGAACGACCTCGAAACCGCCCTGGCCAGCTTCGGTGGCCCCGAGAAGGGCTACGCGGATGGCGACGCCACCACCGCCCGCTTCAACGAACCCCAGGGCCTGGCCCTGGTGCCTGCCGAGCTGCGCGAAAGCCTGGGGGCGGACGTCCTCATCGCCGACTCCGTGAACCACCGGGTACGCGGCCTGCGCCTGGCCGACGGAACCGTCACCACCCTGGCAGGCTCCGGCGCCCAGTGCCTGATCGACGGCGCCACCGCCCGCACCGACCCCAACTTTATCGCCGAGGGTGCTGACCCCCGCTCTGTCGCCCTCTCCTCCCCCTGGGACCTGGTCTACTCCCGTGAGGCCTCCGCCTTCCTGATCGCCATGGCAGGCACCCACCAGATCTTCAGCTTCGACCCCGCCACCGGCCAGCTGGCTGTTTTCGCGGGTACCGGCGCTGAGGGGCTCAAGGACGGTGCGGCAGCCGACTCCTGGTTCGCCCAGTCCTCCGGCATCATTGAAGCCCGCGACGGCTCCATCTGGGTTGCCGACTCCGAAACCTCCGCCCTGCGCCACATCACCTTTGACAAGGGTGCAACGACCGTTAGCTCCGCCGTGGGCATCGGCCTCTTCGACTTCGGCTTCGTCGACGGCCCCCGCGAGGACGCCCGCATGCAGCACTGCCTCGGCCTGGTAGAGCTACCCGACGGCTCCATCGCCATCGCCGACACCTACAACGGCGCTATCCGCCGCTTCGACCCGGTCACCGGTGCCCTCGGCACCCTAGACCGCGGCTTCGCTGAGCCCTCCGACCTGCTGGTTGAAGAGACCGAGGACGGCGGAGCCCGCCTGATCGTCGTAGAAGCCAACGCCCACCAGCTGGTGCGCGTCGCCATCCCCGAGGCCATGCAGCACGTGGACGAAGGCGCCTCCCAGGTCACCCGCAAACCCACCGAAATTGCCGGCGGTACCCTCAACTTCACCGCCCGCTTCACCGCCCCCACCGGCCAGAAACTCGATACCCGTTGGGGCGACCCCACCCAGCTCAAAATTTCATCCACCCCCGAGAACTTCATTCTCGACGGGGCCGGTACTTCTCAGGGCCTGACCCGCCAGCTGGTGCTCAACCCCGACATCACTGAGGCCGTCCTGCACATCACCGCCCGCGCCGCTGCCTGTGACGGTGAGCCCGGCGGGGAAATCCCCGACCACGCTGCCTGCCACCTCTACCAGCAGGACTGGGGCCTGCCCGTCATCGTCACCGGTGACGACGCAGACGAGGCCCACCTGGTGCTTGATCTACGCGGGGTGAACTAGACACAGAAGGGGCGTTTAGCCAGCGGGGGTAAAGGTGAGAGTCTCCCCGCTGGCAGTCAACGACCCTTTCAGAGAAAAGGAGACAGTCTCGGTGACCTGCTGAGTCTTTCCTGTATACAGGTCAAGCTCGGTAAAGGAAATCTCTGCTTTACCACTGCTCTTACCCAGGGCCCACTTGCCCCCGGCCAAAGTCACCTCTGGCTGAGGGTATTCTGTGACAAGCCAGGTCACATCGCCGTCTACTCGACCTGAAAAGTCGTATTCAAACGGGCAGCCTGTGGGGTAGAGGGAGCTCTGCGCGGCGCAGGTATCAAGGTAGGTCTTAATCTGCTGCTGAACCGAGGTCATCGCAGCTTCTGAGGGGGTGAGCTCAATGGTGAGAGGGGAAGGGTCACTGCTCGGAGCTGTCACATCGACCGTCTGAGACCCGGCAGTGTACAGCGCTGACTCATAGGTGACCGTATAGGAGCCGGGGTAGAGCACCGCAAACTCGCGAGAGCCCCCCTCAACCGCCACCTTGGTGTTGTTAAGGGTTGCTGCCTCCACCGAATTTGAGGTAATTTCTACGGTCGGCAGCTCTCCGGCATCAATCTGCCACTGGTCAAAAACACCCCAGTGGGACCCCACCTTATGAAGATGGAAATCGGTGCTACCGGCCTGCCCATCGAGCGTGTACGTAACGGTCACGGTGGCGCGCTCCCCACCGTCAGTTACGGTAACCGCCCCCGTTGAGAGGTCTTTGAGACCGGCAAAGGACGCCTTCAGCGCGCCCCCATTGAGCATGGCGGCACTGGCATCAGGCACCTGGGCGCCCAAAATGCCCAGGGCTTTAGAACCGTCCCCCTCACGAACAGCAGCGAAGTAGGCGCGCACCTGGCCCTGCGGCCCGTACACCAGACGGTTAATGAGGGCTAAAGAAGTAAGGGCGATAACAAGCGCGGCGAGGACACCCAACAACCACCAGGCTAAGATACGGTCTACTGAAGATCTAAAATGCACCCTTTAAATGTAGCTCACACGCGCTTGCGCCCCGTTTGGGCGGTACTGTCGATAGAGTAGAGCCATGGCAGAACACGCTCACCAGGTACCCGATAAGTACGGGGCCGTCACGAAGATTTTTCACCCCCGTATCAATTCCTACCACCGTCGTTTCATCGCGGGTGTACCCGCGGGTGTGCTGGCTTTAGCCTGCATCTGGTTCATGGTGGCTAAGCGCCCCACCCCGGTCTTTATGGTGCTTTTAGGCCTTATCACCCTGGGTGCCCTCTTTGCTATCTACTCCACTCTGCGCCCTCAGATTGTGGTTAAGACCGAAACCCACGTGCTGAGCGGGCGGCTGTTTGGCTGGCAGGCTGCCGAGCTCAGCTCGATTTCTCAGACAGTCTTCGCTGAGCGTCTCACCCCCCGCCAGGCAGCCGGCAAGGAACTGACCGGCATGTCAGCCCTGCGCTACAAGGGGGTGCCCGCCCTCTGGGCCGTGAACGCTAAGGGTAAGCGTGTTTTCCGCCTTGATGGGCGTATCTGGGACGCCAAAACCCTGCGGGCCATCGCCACCGCAATTGCCCCCCAGACCACCCTCTACCAGATCATCAACGTCACCCAGATGAACAAGCAACACCCCGGCCTGGTGACCTTCAACGAGCTGCACCCCGGCTGGAAGTCCACCACCGTGGGCGTCATTTCCCTGCTCTTCCTGCTGGCCCTAGCCGTTGCCGCCGTACTCCCGGAAGAGACCCTGCAGCAGTTCAATATCCTGTAGAAGCGCTCACTGATATAACAGAGCCCGGGCTCCCCTTACTCAAGGAAGCCCGGGCTTTAGCGTACCTGCTCGAAATACACCCTAGAGCTATTGGCGGTCGTTGGCGATAATCTCGTACTCTGAGTCAGACTCATCATCTGCGCTCTCTATGTCTGCCTCTACGAGAGAGTCGTAGTCGGCATTAATTTCAGCAATGATGTCTTCCACAAAATTCATTACCATCTTGCCGCCAAAGACCGGGCCGCCGGCCAGAAGACCGTCTGCCCCCAGGGCAACAGCGCCAGGAGTGCCCCTGCCAAAGAGGCTCTGAGTCTTAAAGCCGGGGTCAACAAAGACCTGGATATCGCCGGTGAAACTGAAACGGTCGATATCGGAGTCGTTAGAGACTACCGGGTGGATACCCAACATGGGCAGCTGTTGCTGCCACTCATCGATTTTGTCGATAACTTCGTGGCAGTGCCCGCAACCGGGGGAGACAAAGAGAAGAACTCTAGCCTGTTGCAGCGCTAGCTCGCGGAGGCTGGTTTGTTCTCCCGAACCCGAAGGGAGGGAACGATTCTCATGGGGGTAGTAAAGGGCAGCAAAAGGCACAGGGGTGCGGACGTACTCGCCCTCCTCATCTACGGGGGACTCGAGGGCAGGGGCGGTCGCCTCTTCCTCGGCAACGGGGACCAGCTCGGAGCGGTAGATAGCCCAGAGGGTCAGCGACGCTATACCAGCACCAATCACCCAGAGCCAACCATTAGCGTCTAGAGCCAGGAGCATAGTGAGGGCTGACCCACCAGTATTCAACGCACCGATGAGAGCGCCACAGGCTGCTACTAAGAGAGCTGTATTGCGCACCAGGGTATACGCCGAGACCGGGGCCGTAGACGCTGACCCGAAACAGTTACAGCTAGCGGTATTACCCTGCACCACAGCCCGAGCAATTACTGCCCAATAGCCGATAAAAAGTACCAGCGCCGCGATAGCAGCTAGGACCTGAAGAATACCGGGGACAAAGAAAAGGACGGCTGCCAGGGCTAGTTCGGCCCAGGGCAGGATTCGGGCAATCGGCTTGATAGGTAGCCACTGATCCAGCTTGAGGTTGACGATAGCTGTCACCGTGCTGGTGGGCTCTTTAGCCTTGGCATAACCGCTCACAGCAAGTGTCACAATAACGGTGAGCGTGCACAGCACTAGGGGAGTCATAGTCTGCTTTCATGCGAGTGAAGTATAAGGTGCTTTGCTCTTAAGGGTACGCTTCTTCCCCGCAATGACAGGGGTGCACTACGCCACGAGCCAGCTAAGAAAGAGAAAACTGGGCTGGGAATTGGGCTCAGCTCGATAGCTACCGGTCGGTAACGTACCAAACGTTAACCTCGCCCTCAACTTCTCGTCAACCAGGGGCGGCCAACACGTAACGAAAGATTTTTAGCCTAGTCACGAAACATCTACCACACACGAAAGCACCCGCATGTCTCTTAGCTTCCGCCGGACTGCCAGCTGCGCTGCTGCGTCCCTGCTGCTCTTCACCGGCACCTACGCCCCCGCTCAGGCCGAAACGGCAACCTCCACCCCCAAGAACGTCATCGTGCTCATCGGCGACGGTATGGGCTACAACTACCTTGACCTCTACAACGCCTATAACACAGGTAAGGTGCACTACCAGGTTGAAACCGGCGGTGACCACAAAGCCATCAGCGCCACCCTGCTGAACTCCGCCTACAGCGGCAGCGGCTTCCAGAGCTGGAACCGTCTCTCGATGCAGACCAACTGGGCAGAGGGCCCTACCTACGACTCCAACGTCGCCTGGGCTAACTTTGACTGGGTCAAGAACAGCCCCACCGACTCAGCCGCTGCTGGAACCGCCATGGCTACCGGCGTCAAAACCTACAACGCAGGTATTGGCGTCGACGTGAACGAACAGACCGTTGAAAACCTCTCAGAACGCGCTAAATCATTGGGCAAGTCCGCGGGCGTGGTCTCTAGCGTGCAGTACTCCCACGCAACCCCGGCGTCCTTCTCAGCCCACAGCCTCTCGCGCAACAACTACCTAGAAATTGCCAACCAGCAGGTCTACGGAAATATGGACGTGGTGATGGGGGCAGGCCACCCCTGGTACAACAACGATCACCAGAAGATTTCTGACCCCAGCTACCGCTACATCAGCGAGGCTGACTACACCGCCCTCTCAACCGGAGCTACCGACTTCACCTTCGTTGAAGACGATGATGCCTTCGAGAAGCTCACCACCGGCGACACCCCTGACCGTGTCTTCGGCATCGCCCAGGTTGCCACCACTCTGCAGCAGGCCCGCAGTGATGCAGCTACCCCCAATGACGTTGTTGACCTACCCACCATGACTCAGGGCGCCCTCAACGTATTGGACAACAACTCCGAAGGCTTCTTCCTCATGGTCGAAGGCGGCGCTATTGACTGGACCGGCCACGCCAACCAGACCCAGCACGCTCTTGAAGAAATCACCGACTTCTTTGAAGCTGTAGATGCCGTGAACGCCTGGGTTGAGCAGAACTCTAGCTGGGACGAAACCCTGGTCATCGTAACCGCCGACCACGAAACCGGCTACCTCATGGGCGACCCCGAAGGCGGATTCAACCCGATGGTGCCCCAGGGCATCGGCCAGTACCCCACCCACTCCTGGAACTCGGGGGACCACACCAACATGCTGGTGCCCTTCTTCTCCAAGGGTGCCGGTGCTACCGAGCTAGAGGCCGCTACCGTAGGGCGCGACCAGGTGCACGGACGCTACCTCGATAACACCAGCCTGGCCAACTGGCTGCTCGACACCAAGTGGGTTGCCTCAGCTGAACCCGCTCCCACCCCGACCGAAGAACCAACGGCTGAGACCACCGTAGCTCCCACCGCCGAACCTACCTCTACCCCTAGCACTGAACCGAGTGCGTCCGCAGCCCCCAGCCAGGAGCTCTCAGCAGAACCTACCGCTTCTGCTCAGCCCGCCAACTCAGCCCAGCCCACCAGCTCTGTTCAGCAGAGCACTAGCGCAGCCGCCCTCACATCGGGCGCTGACACTTCCGGTACCGATGGCGTTGCAAGTAGCAGCACAAAGCCTTCCAAAGGTGTGCTGGCCTCTACCGGTGCCTCGGTAGCAGCCTTGGCCCTTGGTGCGCTCGCCCTGCTCGGCCTTGGCGCTCTTGCTCTGACCGTCCAGCGTAAGAAGCGTTCTAGCTAATACCCTCGCCGAGTATCTCGGAAGTGCCCTTCTCTGGCCCTCCGGCAGCCTTTCGCTGCCGGAGGGCCAGCCGTTTTGCTTCTGGTTTCTTGAAGATCTGCGGTAGGGCGCCCGCAAGGGACTGGGGGGAGTACGGTATTTTTGAAGTGTGCTATTTTCTGATCAGGATATCCGCAAAGAAATTGATGCCGGGCGAATTGCCCTAGATCCCTACGACCCGTCGATGATTCAGCCCGCTTCGGTGGACGTGCGCATTGACCGCTTTTTCAGGCTCTTCGACAACCACAAGTACCCCTACATCGATCCATCACAGGAGCAGGAAGACCTCACCCGCCTGGTAGAGGTTGCACCCGATGAGCCCTTCATTCTGCACCCGGGTGAATTCGTGCTGGGTGCAACCTACGAGAAGGTCACCCTGCCAGATAATATTGCTGCCCGACTGGAGGGTAAGTCTTCACTAGGACGTCTGGGGCTGCTGACCCATTCCACCGCGGGTTTTATTGACCCCGGGTTCTCAGGCCATGTGACCCTGGAACTGTCGAATATGGCGACCCTTCCCATTATGCTGTGGCCCGGTTCTAAGGTGGGCCAGCTCTGCTTCTTCCAGCTCACCAGCGCAACCGAGCACCCCTATGGTTCAGGTGCCTACGGCAACCGCTACCAGGGGCAACGCGGTCCTACCGCTTCGCGTAGCTACCTGAACTTCCATAAAACCCTCATCCCTACCGATACCCTGACCAGCTAAGGAGTCATATGCGCGGTCTGTTGCTTCATCCCGCTGACGTTCCGGTGCTGGTGGTCTTTGAGGATGCTTCAGACCGGCTCTGGGAGGACTCCTTACGTGCCTGGGGGTCCCTTGCACCGCAGATTATTGACCCCGTCGCGGATACCGATGCGGAGGGCGTCCGTCTGGTCGTGCTGAGCCAGCGTCCTTCCTCTGAGGTTCTAGAAGCCTACCCGCAGGCTCTTGAGCTGACTTCCATTGACAGTTCAGACGAAGCGCTTGCTGCAGAGCGTCTGACGGTACATGTGACTATGCACCTGCTCAAGGCTCATGCAGGTAGTAAGCATCTGCTGCATGCAGCTGTGCTAGGAGACGCTGAGAGTGGGCAAGCCGTGGGGCTGGTAGCTGCTTCTGGCACCGGCAAGACCACCGCAGCCAGCGTCCTGGGTGCTTCCCTTGCTTATCTCAGCGATGAGACAGCCGTGATCAACATCGATGATCTGAGCATTATGCCCTACCCCAAGCCCCTCTCGGTGATAGAGACGGCAAATGCTCCGAAGGTGCAGTATGACCCGGCTCAACGGGGTCTCAAGGTCGCTGCGCCCGGTAGCACCTATACTCTCTCGCACCTGGTGATTCTTGACCGGGATAAGACCGGGAAGGCGCCGGTGAGTTGGGAACGCCTTCCGCTAGATGATGCCCTTTTTGCGATTATCTTGCAGTCGTCCGGGGTGCAGCAGATGCCGCAAGGGTTGGGGGAGCTGGCCCGTCTCATCAACCGCGTGGGTGGAGCTATCAAACTGACCTACAGCGAGATTACTGAGACGCTCCCTTTCTTCCGAGACCTACTTGCGGGGCAGCTGGATATCCCGCCGCTTACCCCAGATTTCGAGTACCTGTGTACTCCTGAACCTGTCACTGATGGGCTAAGCAGCGAAAATCTTTATCAGCGGGTAGCTGGTACCGAGGGCCTGGCGGTGGAGGATAGCTTCTTGCTCACCACATCAGGTAGGCTCTCACGTATCTCTATTATCGGTTGGGATATCTGGTCCTTCCTAGAAACTCCCCACCGTGCAGATGATATTTACGCGGCTATGGTTGAGCTTTACGGAGATATAGCCCGCCCTGATTTTGATGCAACCTTGCGAGGCATGGTCGCTGGGCAGATGATCAAGGTCATCCGCCACTCTGACGCCCCTGAAGACGCTCCGATTCCGGATAGCCGAACCTAGGTCGGTAAGGGCTTATCTGACGGTGGTTACCTGTGGGTCCTTGATGGGGATCATCAAAAGCAGACCTGCGAGGAGCACGATAATGATGCCGACGATGCCCCAGACTTGGCTGCCCATGAGGGTGACGAAGATGCCGAAGAGGGTGGGGGCCAGGAAGCTGGCTGCGCGGCCGGTGGTGGAGTAGAGCCCGTAGATTTCACCTTCCTGGCCTTCCTCGACCAGGCGCCCCAGGTAGGAGCGGGCCGCTGACTGAGCCGGGCCGACAAAGGCGCACAGGGCGAGGCCGCAGACCCAGAACATGGTGGTGGACGGCCATACCAGCAGGGAGACGGCTACCGCGATGAGGGCTACCAGCGAGAAGATAATGACGCGTTTGGGGCCAAAACGGTCGTCGAAGAAACCGCCCAGCATGGCCCCTGCCCCGGCCACGATATTGCCGAAGATGGCAAAGATAATCACCTGGTTGGTGCTAAAGCCAAAGGAACCCGCCGCGAGGATGCCGCCGAAGGTGAAGATACCGTTGAGGCCGTCGCGGAAAACAGCGGACGACACCAGGAAGTAGAGGGTCGTGGGGGCATGCCGGTAGAGCCTGACGACGGTGGCGAAAAGCTGTTTGTAGGAGGCAAGAATCCCGGTACGGGGGGCGTCCGGACGCACCGCTTGTGGCAGAGAGCGCACCTTGAGAATCAGGGGCAGGGAGAAAACTAGAGCCCAGGCCGCCGAGAAGAGGGCAACGGCGCGGATGTTGAGGGCGCCGTCCTCTGTAATGCCTAGCAGGCCGGGGGAGATGAACCCCACGAGCACGAGGAGCAGGGCTACGATGCCGCCAAAGTAGCCAGCTGCCCAGCCGGTTCCGCTCATTTTGCCGATGGTATCTCGGGTGGATATGGTGGGCAGGATAGAGTTGTAGTTGACCACGGCGAACTCATTGACCAGGTTGCCCAGGGCCAGCAGGGCCACACCCCAGATAAGGTAGTCGGGGGAGGGGGCTACGAAGAAGCACAGGGCCATCAGAAGCACCAGGAGCAGGCTGTTGGCGGTCAGCCAGAGGCCGCGGCGGCCGGTCACGTCGGCCCGCTGGCCCGAGAGCGGGGCGAGTAGGGCGATGAAGAAACCTGCGATGGTGAGACCGGCGGAGAGGACGGCCGAGGTGTGCTCGGTGCTGCCAAAGCTGGAGCTGGTGAGGTAGACCGTGAAGACGAAGGTCGTCATGATCGCGTTGAAGCTGGCGTTGCCCACATCCCACAGGGTCCAGGCGAAGAAGGTGGAGCGGGAGGCAGGGGCGGTAGCGGTGGCGCTGCCGGGTGCTGGTGTGGTCATAGCTATATGCTATCGGCCCGGTTGCTGCTTGTGGCCTGTGAAACGGTTAAATGACGGTAAAAGTAAAGGCTGGCCCCGCTCTCCACTGAGCGGGGCCAGCCTTGCAGGCGGGGCTACCGGCCGGGCTTAGACCTCAGCCTGGTTGCCTGATCCGGCCTTTGCTTCAATCTTGTGCTGGGCACGGGTGATGCTGACCTTGATGACGGTGCCGACCAGGCCAGTGATGAGGGACCAGAGGATGATATCGCGCCAGCGCTCATCGTCATCGGGGTTATTGGCGGGGGGCTCGTTGCCGGTGATCTTGGTCCAGGTTGCACCCAGAACCTTGTTGGCCAAGGCAACGCCGCCGAGTGAGGCAGCGGTTCCTGCGATCTTGATGAGGGGGTTCATGAGGTTCCCTTTCGGTAGCTGATGGAGGCTCTACAGAGAGCTACTGGCACTAACACTATCAGTACTGTGTAAATGTGGGCAGCTAGCAGCGGCTTCTATCATAAAAGTTTGTATCTTTTCTTTGCCGGGCTGACCTGCCTATACTACAAAGGCGTTCAGAAGGAACGTCCGCCCACGGCGGAAATGACAGGGGAGCGCCCACACGGGGCGCTGAGAGTGCACATGCAGACCCTCGAACCTGATCCGGTTAGTACCGGCGCTAGGGAGTCGAAAAGAACGGCAGGCTGTCGCCTGCCTGTGCATGCCCCCTTTGCTGTACCACACCAAAGGAAGGCTTATGTCTAAGAAAGCTGCGCTGACATGGCGCGTGAACGATATCGTAGTAGCCTCTGTGCTGGCTGTTGCCTGCGCTGTGCTCTTCTGGGCCTGGAATAACGGCGGCTACAACATGGCCCAAACCGCCTTGGCCCTGGCCCCCGAGTATGCCTCGTTGGTGGGCGGCACCTGGCTGATTGCGGGCGTCCTTGGCGGCTATATCATCCGTAAGCCCGGTGCTGCCCTCTACACTGAGCTGCTGGCTGCGGTGATTTCTATGCTGCTGGGCAGTAGCTACTCTGTAGCGATCATTATCTCCGGCATTATCCAGGGCCTGGGCACTGAGCTGGTCTTCCTGCTCTTTGCCTACCGCGTCTGGAACCTGGGCACCGCCCTGCTAGCGGGTGCTTCTGCCGGTGCCTTTATGAGTATTTCTGAACTCTTTATCTACTACGCGGGCGTCTTTGAGGGCTCCAAGGCCGTCACCTACGCGGTGTGCGGCATTATTTCCGGCACCCTGCTGGCTGGTCTGGTGTCGTGGCTTCTCACCCGCGCCCTGGTGACGACCGGTGTGCTCGATTCTTTGGCCGCTGGCCGTGCCCGCCGCCGGGCTAGCACCTCACCCCGCTCCCAGGCCTAGACCAGGGGCAGGCGCGTGCAGATAGAGCAGGGGGCCCGCTTTGTGGCCCGTAATTTCGGCTGGCACCACCCCGGGCGGGCTACCCCTGCCTTTTCGGGGCTGAACTTTGAGATTGCCCCGGGGCAGAAGGTGCTCCTGGTAGGCCCATCTGGCGCGGGCAAATCGACTCTGCTGCACGCCATGGCGGGCCTGTTGGTTGATGAGGACGACCAAACCCAGCTGGGTGAGCTGACCGTCAACGGGCAGACTCCCACCGAGGCCCGCGGGGTTTGCGGGCTCATGCAGCAGGATCCCGAAAGCTCGGTGGTACTGGCGCGGGTAGGCGATGACGTGGCCTTCGGGCCTGAGAACCTGGGGGTGCCCCGCGAGGATATCTGGGCCCGGGTGACCTGGGCCCTGGAGGCTGTCGGTTTGGGCTCCCTGCCCTTTGACCGTTCCACATCGGCTCTCTCTGGTGGGCAGAAGCAGAGGCTGGGCTTAGCCGGTATCTTGGCTATGCACCCCGGTGCCCTGCTCCTGGACGAACCCACCGCCAACCTCGACCCGGCGGGTGTGCTTGAGGTGCGCGACGCCGTCCTGGCCGCCGCTGCCGCTTCGGGAGCTACCCTGGTGGTTATTGAACACCGGGTTGGTATTTGGGCAGAGCACGTCGACCGGGTGCTGGTGCTCGATGCTCAGGGGGGAATCAGTTTTGACGGCCCGCCTGCGCAGGTGCTGGAACAGGCCCGCGACCAGCTCATAGCCGGTGGGGTGTGGGTGCCCGGCTATGTGCCCCACCCGCCCCGGGCAAGGAAGGTGGGGGCGGGCGTCCGTCCCGGGCAGGGTACGGACGAGCCCTCCCCGCTACTTGAGGCCCGCGAGGTAAGCCTAACCCGGCAGCTACCTACCCGTCGCCAGCGTAAGGAGCGCTCCCGCGCTATCGCCGCGGGGCAGGTGCCTACTCTCGTTCTGCCCACCCTGGCTAGTGGAATCAACCTGACCCTTTCTTCCGGGGAGCACCTGGCTCTGCTGGGGCCTAACGGTGCCGGGAAATCGACCCTGGCGCTGACCCTTGCCGGGCTAATCTACCCGGCTGCTGGGCAGGTCTACGCCCATGAGGCACTCACCGCGGGTCTACCCGCCCGGCACCGTAGCTCCGACCCCGCTAGCTGGCCCGCTGCCGAGCTAGCCGACCGCATCGGTCTGGTCTTCCAGGAGCCGGAGCAACAGTTCCTTGCCCCCACCGTGCGCGCAGAACTAGAGTTTGGCCCCCGGCACCTGGCCCGTGTTCGCAAGGAGAAGATTGATGAAGACCGGCTGGCTGCCCGCACCGATGAGCTCCTTGCCCGCCTGCGCCTTACCGACCTGGCCGACGCCAACCCCTTCACCCTCTCGGGCGGTGAAAAACGGCGGTTATCGGTAGCCACAGCCCTGGCCACCGAACCGGCTGTCCTGGTGCTTGATGAACCTACCTTCGGGCAGGACGCCACCACCTGGGCCGAGCTCGTTACCCTCATTAAAGAACTGCTAGACCGGGGGCTTACCGTTATTTCGGTAACCCACGATACAGACTATGTAGCGGCCCTCGGCGGTACGCGCCTGACCCTGCAGAAAGCGGAACCTACCCATGGCTCTTGACCTTTTCGCGCTAGGCCCTGCCCACCGTAGCCGCGCCGGAAAGCTCAACGCGGGCACCAAACTGCTGGCTACCTTCCTGCTATCGATAGGGCTGTTGCTCATCAAAGACTGGGGCACCGCCCTGGTGGTATTTGCCCTTGAACTGGCCCTGCTCAAAGCCTGGGGCGTGCAGCCGTTCGCCCTGCTGGCCCGTTTCTGGCCCCTGCTGATTGGTGCCCTGCTCACCGGCTGGTCCACCTCGCTGATCGCCGATAAAACGGGGGAGACGGTACTCCAGATGGGGTTCATCTGGATTACCACCGACTCCCTTGCCATGGGTATCTCCCTGATGGTTCGTGGCCTGGCCCTGATTCTTCCCAGCCTTTTGCTCATCACCACCACCGACCCCACCCACCTGGGCGACTCCCTAGCGCAGACGGCTAAACTGCCGGCCCGCTTCGTCCTGGCAGCCCTGGCCGCCCTGCGCCTGCTAGGGCTCATGTTCAGCGAATGGCACACCTTGGGGCAGGCACGGCGGGCCCGCGGGCTGGGGGTAAGCGACTCCCCGCTCCGCCGCGTCCGTACCCTGGCCGGGCAGACCTTTGCCCTGCTGGTGCAGGCTATCCGACGGGGCACCCGCCTTGCCGTCACCATGGAAGCCCGCGGTTTCGGTGCCGGGCCCCGCACCTGGGCCCGCGTTCCCGTCTATAGCAGGGACGATTCGATCTTCCTGCTGTGCTGTCTGGGAACGCTCATCATCGGCTACGTGACATCGGGTCTTGCTGGCACCCTCACCTGGGTGTGGCAGTGAAAATATGACCTAAAAAGTCCAAGAATCTTTGAGAAAGCTCCACCGCCCGCGTTAGAGTGAAAGTGTGTACCCTGTCACCTAGCCCCACGTCTGGTAGACCTGGGTCGATATCTTCGAGTCCCCAACCAGAGGGTGCGAAGAACGCTCGCGCCGCATGCGGTGCTCGCATCAGGTGCTCCCGCCCCGCAGCCCCTAACGCCAGGTTGCCGCGGGAGCATCAGCGTTAAGGGTTAGGCTTGGAAGTATGACTACAACCGTTGTGATGCTAACCAAAGAAAACCCCGCCGGTGAGCTGGCTGACACCACCGCCCCCCTCATCAACATTGAAGACCAGGGGCTGACCCGCGGCGACGGCGTCTTTGAAACCATGCTGGCCGCTAACCGCCGCGTCCGTAAATTTGAAGCCCACCTGACTCGCCTGGCCGGTTCCGCCCGCCTACTCGACCTGCCCCTGCCCGCTGAAGATAACCTGCGGGCTGCCGTGCAGCTGGCCGTCGACGCCGCTGCCCAGGGGGTCCAGACCGTGCTGGGTGAAGAGCACACCGTCAAAATCATCATCTCTCGCGGTACTGTTGAAGCCGGCCCCCACGCCTGGGTGACCGTGGCCCCGTCCTCACCCACGATCCTGCGTCAGCGCGAGCAGGGGGTGCGGGCCATGCTTCTGCCGCGCGGCCACGACCCCGCCGAAGACTCCGCCTACCCCTGGCTCCTGGCCGGAGCCAAGACACTCTCCTACGCCATCAACATGTCGGTACTGCGCTACGTGGGCAAACACGGTGCGGACGACGCCATCTGGGTGACCGACGACCGCCGCATTCTTGAGGGGGCAACCTCCTCGGTAATCGTTGCCAAGACCGAGGGGCAGAAGAAGGTGCTCTACACCCCCGAACCGGCCCACGGCATTCTGCCCGGCACCACCCAGGGCGCTATCTTTGCGGGCGCTCGGGCCGCCGGGTGGGAGCTCGGCTACGGGCCCCTCTACCCCCAGGACCTGCTGGAGGCGGACGCCGTGTGGCTGGCGTCCTCGGTGCGTCTATTGGCGCCGGTTACCCACCTCAACGGCACCCCTGTGGCCACCGATAAGGAACTAACCGAAGAACTGCTGGGCTACCTGGCGCGCGGCTAGCGGTGGGGTAGGTGGCTGCTAGGGCTTGGGCCGGTCAATCGCGTAGTCGCTCTCGGCCCGCGGCGTGGTAGCCAGGCTCAGAGCGCTGAGGGCCGCAAACCCCACCATCGCGCAGGCCATGGGCAGGTAGGCACTGCTGCCGCCCAGGGCAACCAGGGGAGAAGCGAGGCCACCCATCAGTGCCTGTACAGTGCCGAGCAGGGCGCTCGCGGAGCCCGCAATGTGGCGGGCTTCGCCGAGAGCCAGGGCTGAGGCGTTACCAAAGACCATGCCGACCGAGGCTGTGAAGGCAAACAGCAGAACCATGGTGGGAACAAGCGAGGGGGTGCCCAGTAGGAAGTAGCCCAGCAGGAGCAGGCTGACGGTCAGCAGGGAGCTGGTACCAACGACGAGGAGCTTGCGCAGGGCAACTTTGCCTACCAGGGAGGTCATCACGGTGGAGGCAAGGACGATGGCCAGGGAGTTCAGGCCAAAGACGTAGGTGAAGTGGGTTTCGCTCAGACCCATGACGTTTTGCAGCAGGTAGGGCGAGCCGGAGATATAGCTAAAGAGGGCACCGAAGGCCAGAACCATGGTCAGCATGAACCCCCGGTAGCGGCGAATTCGGGCCACCTCGATAATGCCGGCATAGGCTGAGAGCAGGGAGCCGGTGCGGCGCTTGTCTGCCGGTAGGGACTCCTTGATGAAGAAGAGAACCAGCACCAGGGAAATAGCGATAAGGATGCTAATGACCTTGAAAATATCGCGCCAGGTACCGTGAGCTAGCACGAAGCCGCCGATGAGCGGGGCAGCGACCGGGGCGATGCCGTTAATCATCATCATGATGCCCATGAGGCGGGCGGTCTGTAGGCCACTGGTGGAGTCGGCCACGATAGCGCGGGCTAGCACCATGCCGATGGAGCCGGTAAAGCCCATCACGAAACGGGCCGCGATGAAGAGTTCAATGGTCGGCGCGAAGACGCAGACCAGGGCGGAGAGGGCGCAGAGGGTTACGCCGATAAGCAGGGGCAGACGGCGGCCGGTCTTGTCTGAAAGCGGCCCCACGATAAACTGCCCGGTGCCCATACCCACCATGAAGGCGGTCAGGGTGAGCTGGGCGTAAGCGGTGGTGGTACTCAGATCAACCGCGATAGCTGGGAGTGCTGCCAGGTACATATCAATGGCGAGCGGGCCCACAGCCGTGAGTGACGCCAGGGTAATAATTGCAATCGGTGGTAGGCCCCGATCGGGTGCGGCGGCTGAGGTCATCGGTGGTGGGTCTTCCTCTGAGGGGCGGTTTTCAACCCGTCCATTCTACGCCTGCCGGTTTCTTATTTGATAGGGAAACTAATATGGTGTTGCAGAAATGAAAAAATATGACCTACCGCTGAACATAGCGGACGCCCGCCCCCGCATAGGCGCTCGCGTAGGCTGCCAGCAGGTCGGCTTCTTGTTCTGCCCACATGTCCCAGTAGGGGCGGTAGGTTTCTCCGTCCCGGGCTAGGGCTCGCAGCCTGCGGCGCGCTGTATCAAGCTCCACGAAAACACCCACATCGTGGGTACCGGTCAGGGCCCCTACCCCCTCAGCGATGAGCACGCCGCCCGCCGCCTGCTGGGCAGCGGTAAAGGGGTGCGGGCCGGTTGCCTGAGAGCTACCCCAATCCCAGCCAAACCAGTGCGGGGCAGTCCCGGGGGAGCTGGCGCGTCCGTCCGCCACAGTCTCGGCAAGCTGCTGCCACACCAGGGCAGCCCGGGCCAGCCCGCTCCAGCCCTGGTAGAGGCCTTCTAAATGAAAGACCTCGGCCACGATACCCCGCTTGCTCAACCAGGTAGCCAGCTCAGCAGCCAGAGTGGTTTTACCCGACCCGCTGCGTCCGTCAATCGCCACCAGCAGCGGCCGCCTACCTGGCACCTGCTGGTGGGCCTGCACCACCACCTCACCGAGCGAATCTAGCCCCGTTAGCTCAAGCACCCCAGCCTCCTTCACCTTTGCCATAACTACTGCCCTCAGGCTACCGCACCGGGGCGATTCGCTAGGCCATAATGAGAAACAAGCCAACCGGCTCCACCGACAACCAGGGGAACACATGAGCACCGAAGAAGCCCAGGGCACAGCCCTGCTCCACACCAGCCAGCGCAGCCAAGCCACCCTCGCGGCCCTAGCCGCCCCCACCGCCCTGCGCTTCAACCTGCCCGAGGGCTACGCAGGCTCCCTCTACCGCTTCGCCCCGTTGGCGCCTGCTTCTATCGAGAACCTTTCCACCTGGCTCACCCAGCAGTTCTGGCGCAATCAAAACCCCTCCTTGCACGACGACCTGCGCACCCTTGCTGCAGCAGGTGACAACCTTCCCGCCCTTCTGGCAGACATCCAGGCCGGGAGCGGAGGCCTGCTGGGCCGACTCTTTGGCGGCCAAAAGCGCCGCGCCGCAGAAGCTGCCAGTGCAGCCCTTGCTGAGCGGCTGGCGTCCGCCTCCGGCGCCCTCACCCGCCTCACCCCGCTCTTTACCCAAGCAGACCAGCTCACCGCCCTCACCCCCGATGTGGCCTTCGCCGCCAACACCCTAGGTATTAAGGACGCCGCCGCCCCGGCCCTTGCCCGCTACGCCGGGGAAAACTGGGCCTCCCCGCACTGGGAAGAAATCAGCACCGCAGACCACGCCGCCTTCCTGGCGGTCTGGGGAGCCCTCAACACTCCCGAACGCGCCCAGCTGCTCACCGGCATGAGCGGTGACATGCAGGCCCTCAAAGCAGAGCGGGCCACCCTCACCCTTGCAGGCGTTCCCGTCGAAAAACTGCGCGAACTCACCAGCAGCACCGTCCGCACCGCGCCCCTGGTAGACGCTGGCCTAGCTACCGTCGCCGACGTCCTGGCCCAGGGCAGCGCCGCCGCCCTCACCCGCATACCCGGTATCGGCGAAACCACCGCCAACCAAATCTACGCAGCCGCCACCCGCCTGCTCGACGAAGCCACCGGCCAGGAAAAAGAAAACCTGGGCGAAACCCGCACCCCCGCCGCCGAACGAATCCTCATCGGCCTTGACCGCCTGCGCACCATCGACGCCGCCCTCGGCGACTCCGACCTCCTCGACCGCCTGGCCTCCTACGCGCCCCTGCTCACCCAGCCGACCCCGGCGTCCGGCCCCCTCTTTGTGGCCGTCGGCGACGACCTGACCGACCTCAACCAGCTTCGTACCGACCTTGCCCGTTGCCGGGAACTGAGCCCCCTGACCGTCCCCGCAGCCACCTGGCTCACTGCCGATGCCGCCTGGGCCAGCTACCTGGCCGACCCCGCCACCCACCAGGCCCTGCTCGCCCACTACCTGGGCAAAGAAACCCTCGGCGACGCCTACCTGCCGGCTGAAATCTTCGAGCGGATCCGCAAATACCCCCTCAACCTCACCGGCCTCTCAGCCACCCTGCGCGGCTACCAAACCTACGGCGCCAAATTCATGCTCGCCCAGAAAAAAGTAATCCTCGGCGACGAAATGGGCCTGGGCAAAACCATGCAAACCCTCGCTGCCCTCACCCACCTCACCAATACCGGCAAAACCCACTTCATCGTCGTCTGCCCGGCCTCCCTGGTCATCAACTGGCAGCGCGAAACCGAAAAATTCACCGCAATCCCCACCCACCTGGCCCACGGGGACGCCCGCGACACCGCCCTCACCGCCTGGAAAGCCGACGGCGGCCTACTCATCACCACCTACGACGGGGCCCGCCTCTACGCCGATGCCACCTGGCGCGCCGACGCCGTCATCGCCGACGAAGCCCACCTGGTGAAAAATAAGAGCGCCCAACGCTCCCAAAAAGTCGCCGACCTCGTGAGAGCCGCCGACTACGCCGTCCTACTCTCCGGCACTCCCATGGAAAACCGCGTCTCAGAATTCGTCACCCTCGTCGACTACCTACAACCCGACCTCGTCGCCGGCGGCGGAGCCGAAAACCTACTCGCCAGCGAATTCCGCGCCCGCATCGCCCCCGCCTACCTACGCCGCAACCAAAAAGACGTACTCTCCGAACTACCCGACATGACCGAGCACCGAGACTGGCTCGAACTCACCCCGGCTGACGCAGACGCCTACCGGGCCGCCGTCGCCGAAGGCAACTTCGCCCTCATGCGCCGCGCCGCCTGGGCCGCAGACGACTCCGCCAAACTTACCCGCCTGCTCGAAATCGTCGAAGAAGCCACCAACGCAGGCCGCCAAATCCTCGTCTTCTCCTTCTTCCTCTCCGTCCTCACCCGCCTCGAAACTGCCCTCGGCACTAAAACCATCGGAACCATCACCGGCGCCATGCCCCCAGTCGAACGTCAAGCCGCCGTCGACAGGCTCAAGGACGCCGCCCCCGGCTCCGTCCTACTCGCCCAAATCACCGCAGCAGGCGCCGGACTCAACATCCAATCAGCCTCCATCGTCATCCTCGCCGAACCCCAGTTCAAACCCACCATCGAAGCCCAAGCCATCGCCCGCGCCCACCGCATGGGCCAAACCCACGCCGTCGATGTCTACCGCCTCCTCGGCGCCAACACCGTCGACGAACGCATGATCGAACTCCTCGGCCTCAAATCCCAACTCTTCGACGAATATGCCCGCATCTCAGCCACCAAGGACGGCGCTGCCGAAGCCGTCGACATCTCCGACTCCAAGATGGCCGCCCAAATCATCGCGGACGAACGCGCCCGCCTCGGCCTGGACGCCGCCGCACCCGTGGCCGATAGTGAGGGAACGGCTGAGGGTTAGTTGCTGCTTGCCTGGGCGTGTTCGATGACTCCGGGCACGGCGTCCCGAATCATCTGGAAGGTCTCGTAGAAGTCGCTCATATCGCCGTACCAGGGGTCGTAGATGCCCAGCCGGTCAAGGGGCTGGTCTGCAACAGCCGGGTCGAACTCGCGCATGAGTCGAACCTTGGCCGCTGCCTCGTCGTTAGGGGCCATGCGCTTGAGGGCCCGGTAGTGGTTGGTGTCCATGGCGAGGAGCAGGTCGTAGCGGTCAAAATCGGCCCGGGTGAACTGCTGGGCTCGGTGGGAGCCGGTATTGATGTTGAGCTCATCGAGCACCTTCTTGGCTCGACGGTCGATGGGGTTGCCCTCTTCCTCATTGGAAATGCCGCTGGAGGCAACCTCTACGGCAAGCCCGGCCTGGGCGGCAGCCTGCTTGATGAGGTACTCGCTCATGGGGGAGCGGCAGATATTTCCGGTGCATACAGTCATGATTCGATACATGCTCACTATGTTCCCATGAAGCTTTCGGGAAAAGGTGGGCGGGCAGAGAAGCTGAATAAAAAGTGGTAAAAAGTTCGCTCTAAGGCGGAAAAATAAGGGCAACCTGTGTATAGTCTTACAGGTACACACACTTGATGGTGGCTCTTAGGCAAGAAGGTTTGCCCGGTTCATACAGCAGTGAACTGAGAAGAGCAGCACCAGACACTCAGTTTCTTGAGTTCTTTCGAGATGACAAAAGCCTCGCAGGCCACACACCTGCGGGGCTTTTGCATACCTCACCTAAAACCTTCTTCCCACAACCGTACGCATGTACATGTGGCGCTGGCCGCCAAATGTGGCGGCGTCACCACCACATGTGGCGGTGGCTGCAACATGTTGCGTTCACGAACGGGCGCGCAGGGTCGAGCTCGAAACTGACGGCAAAGGAGCCCAGAGATAGTACAGGGAAAACGTAGACACCGCGCGAAATATAATCAAGCTGCCCATTTTCGCCGGTAAAGTTGGCTAGGACACACACTATCTGTATGAAGGATGAGATTGCCATGACTCAGCAGCCTACAAACCCTGAGCCCAACCTTCCCGGTGCCGGTCAGGCGGCGTCCGCCCAGGGCGTCCCGCAGCCTGCGCCCGGCACCCAGGCACCAGATACTCTTATCGGCGGCCCTATGCCCCAGCCTCCCGCTGATCCGAAAAAGAGAAACATGGGTCTGCTCATCGGCGGCCTGATGGCTGTAGGCATTGCTATCGCCATCCTGGCTGGTCTTTTCCTGACCGGTGTGTTTGGTGGGTCGAGTAAGGTCTCCAGCTACGACAAGTTTAAGGAAGGGATGCAGGAAGCAACAGCAGGCTCTGCCGCCTCTGTCTGTGCTGATAGTGGTGACACCATCTTGGAGTCAGCTCTTGAAGAGTCCAAGCAGCAGGGTGCTACCGATCTGGGTGTCGCCCCTGAAGATGTCAATATTTATATTTGCTCCCCGGCCGACTTGAGCAGCTTTGAAGGCATGATGGCTATTGAGGATTCTTCGCCCCTCATTATGGGGTTCTACATCAACGGTGCTTCAGTTGATGAGAATCAGGTCGCCGAATTTTCTCAGTCTGACTTTGAAGGCGGCTGGGTTACCTATGGAGAGAACTGGATGGCTGTAGGTATGAACGCTGAAGAGAGCCTCAAGGCCCGCCTGCTCGATACCTTCAACGGTAAGGAAGCTGTGCTCAACTAAAACGTAGAGTCTCCGAAGTATCAGACCTGTCGGTACCCCCTTGTTACGGGGTGCCGACTTTTTTGCGTTCACTTTCAGGGTTTTAAAAGGTGCGGACGCCGCCACCCGCCTTTGCCCTGCAAGGGCGGGGCGGGCGTTCGTCCGCGCCCCACTAGCTTAAACTCTCACTGCGCAAAAAAGTTGAGTCTTTTTGACTCAACTCTGTTGACTTCTGCTCAAAACATGGCAAACTAGATATCAAGGCAAACGAGTTGAGCCCATACGACTCAACTTGTTTGAAAGATGTACAGATAACCAAACCATAAGGAGTAAACATGTCACGTGCAGTAGGTATTGACCTCGGTACTACCAACTCAGTTGTATCAGTCCTCGAAGGTGGCGAGCCCACCGTCATCGCCAACGCAGAAGGCGCCCGCACCACCCCCTCCGTCGTAGCTTTCTCAAAGGATGGCGAAGTTCTGGTCGGCGACGTTGCAAAGCGCCAGGCAGTCACCAACGTTGACCGCACCATCGCTTCCGTTAAGCGTCACATGGGCACCAACTGGACCACCGACATCGACGGCAAGAAGTACACCGCCCAGGAAATCTCAGCCCGTACCCTCATGAAGCTCAAGGGTGACGCTGAAGCTTACCTGAACGACAAGGTCACCGACGCCGTCATCACTGTCCCCGCCTACTTCAACGACGCCGAGCGTCAGGCCACCAAGGAAGCCGGCGAAATTGCGGGCCTCAACGTCCTGCGTATCGTCAACGAGCCCACAGCAGCAGCCCTGGCCTACGGCCTCGACAAGGGTAACGAAGACGAACTGATTCTGGTCTTCGACCTCGGTGGCGGTACCTTCGACGTCTCCCTGCTCGAAGTTGGCAAGGACGAAGACGGCTTCTCTACCATCCAGGTTCGCGCAACCTCCGGCGACAACCGCCTGGGTGGCGACGACTGGGACCAGCGCATCGTCGACTGGCTGCTGGAGCAGGTCAAGTCCAAGACCGGCGCTGACCTCTCCAAGGACAAGATTGCCCTGCAGCGCCTGCGTGAAGCCGCAGAACAGGCCAAGAAGGAACTGTCTTCTGCAACCTCCACCAACATCTCCCTGCAGTACCTGTCCGTCACCCCCGAGGGCCCCATCCACCTGGATGAAAAGCTGACCCGCGCCAAGTTCCAGGACATGACCGCAGACCTGATTGAGCGCACCAAGAAGCCCTTTAACGACGTAATCGCTGAAGCTGGCGTCAAGGTCTCAGACATCGCCCACATCGTGCTGGTCGGTGGCTCAACCCGTATGCCTGCCGTCACTGAGGTCGTCAAGGAACTCTCCGGTGGTCGCGAGCCCAACAAGGGCGTCAACCCCGATGAGGTCGTTGCTATGGGTGCAGCCCTGCAGGCAGGTGTGCTGAAGGGTGAGCGCAAGGACGTTCTGCTCATCGACGTCACCCCCCTCTCCCTCGGCATCGAGACCAAGGGCGGCGTGATGACCAAGCTGATCGAGCGCAACACCGCGATCCCCACCAAGCGTTCCGAAACCTTCACCACCGCTGAAGACAACCAGCCCTCAGTATCGATTCAGGTCTTCCAGGGCGAGCGCGAGTTCACCCGCGACAACAAGAACCTGGGCACCTTCGAACTGACCGGCATCGCACCCGCCCCCCGCGGCGTCCCCCAGATCGAAGTTACCTTCGACATCGACGCCAACGGCATCGTGCACGTCTCAGCTAAGGACAAGGGCACCGGCACCGAGCAGTCCATGACCATCACCGGCGGTACCTCCCTCTCCAAGGAAGACATCGACCGCATGGTTAAGGACGCCGAGGCTCACGCGGAGCAGGACAAGGCCCGCCGCGAGGCAGCCGAGACCCGCAACGCTGCTGAGAACACCGCCTACTCCATCGAGAAGCTCATCAAGGACAACGGCGAGAAGCTGCCCGAGGACGTCAAGACCGAGGTTCAGGCCGACGTTGACGCCCTGAAGGCTGCCCTTGAAGGTGAAGACGATGACGCCGTCAAGGCCGCTTTCGAGAAGCTGCAGGCATCTCAGACCAAGCTGGGCGAGGCTCTCTACGCCCAGGCCCAGGCAGATGCGGCAGCCGGTGAAGGTGCCAAGGCTGAAGACGACGACGTCGTTGACGCCGAAGTAATCGATGAAGACGACGAGAAGAAGAACTAATCATGGCTGAGAACACCAACGAGCCCGTAGACAACCAGCCCGAGGGTACCGACCCTCTGGAGGAAGCCTTCGCCGCCCCGGCTGCTGAAGGCCACCCCGAGCCCGAAGGTGTAGCTGCTGACGCTGCGGCAGGCGAAGAGTCTGCCGCGGCCGAGGCCGGCGATAGCGCAGAGGCAACCGATAACGCTGATGCGGCCCTTGCCGCCGAGCGTCTTGAGGATCTGCGCCGCCTTCAGGCCGAGTTCACCAACTACAAGAACCGCACCGCCAAGGAAAAGGACCAGCTGCGCGATTTCGTCATCGCCGACCTGGTTGCCGCCCTGCTGCCCGTCATCGACGATATCGATGCCGCCCGCAAGCACGGTGACCTTGAAGAAGGTCCCTTCGCCGCGATTGCCAATAAGCTCGAAGAAACCCTGACCAAGCAGGGCCTTGAGCGATTCGGCGAGGTCGGTGAACCCTTCAACCCCCAGGTGCACGAGGCTGTACTGCAGCAGCCCACCAGCGAGGTTGAGCCTGACTCAGTCTCCATGGTCCTGCGCAACGGCTACAAGGTGAAGGACCGCGTAGTCCGCACCGCCCAGGTAGCCGTAGCGGTAGCAGAATAAGGACGCGGGCGGGCACCCGGCCTGATACGTCAGGCTGGGTGCCCGCCCAGTTCTACCCCCCCCTAAAAGACACAAGATCTACCTCGGAAGGAGAGGCATATGGCGAGCGAAAACTGGCTCCATCAAGATTTTTATAAGGTACTAGGCGTAGCCGAGGATTCCTCCGAGGCAGATATCAAGAAGGCCTACCGCAAGCTGGCCCGCAAGTACCACCCCGACCAGAACCCCGGCGACGAGGCTGCTGAGAAGAAGTTCAAAGAGGTCTCAGAAGCCTACGACGTGCTCTCAGACCCCAAGCAGAAGGAAGAGTACGACCAGATCCGTAAGTACGGTGCAGCCGGCTTCGGCGGGGCTGGCGGCGGCTTCCCGGGTGGGTTCCCCGGTGGTGCTGGTGGCGGAAACTTTACCTATTCCACCAGCGGCAGCGGAGCAGGCATCAATATTGAAGACCTGCTGGGTGGCATGTTTGGTGGCGGCGCTGGCTTTGGTGGAGCCGGACGATCCGCCGGTGGTTTCCCCGGCGGGGCTGGCGGCTTCCCCGGCGGTGGCTTCTCAGCTCCCAAGGGCGAGGATGCCACTACCAGCGCCCGCATCACCATCCAGCAGGCCTACGACGGCGCTGAGGTCTCGGTGTTCCGCCCCGGCGGCTCCCAGGCCCAGGTTCGCCTGCCGCGCGGCGTCAAGGACGGCCAGAAAATCCGTGCCCGAGGCAAGGGACACCCCGGTGCCGGTGGGGCAGGGGACCTGATTGTCACCGTCCGCGTAGATTCTCACCCCGTCTTTGACCGCGAGGGCGATAACCTGCTCGTACGCGTGCCCGTCACTCTGGAAGAAGCCGTTAAGGGCGGCGTTATTGAAGCCCCCACCCTCGACGGCGGGAGCGTCAAACTCCGCCTGGCCGCCGGTTCGCCAGCCGGGCGTAAGCTGCGTGCTAAGGGCCGCGGCTTCGTGACCAAGAAGGGCACCGGCGATATGCTGGTGATTCCGGAGGTGCAGCTGCCCACCAACCTCACACCCGAAGCTGAGTCAGCTCTCGACGCCTTCTTCGCGGTTGCGCCGCAGGCCAACCCCCGTGAGGACCTGCTGAGGAAAGCTGGTGACTAAGAATGGCTCTCGAATCTGACCGCCCGGTCTTCGTTATCTCTGTAGCTGCCGAACTGGCCGGTATGCACCCGCAGACCCTGCGTCAGTACGACCGGCTAGGGCTGGTGCAGCCCCAGCGTGCACCCGGGCGGGCTCGCCGCTACTCCGAGCGTGACGTGCAGAAACTCCAGGAGATTCAGGAGCTTTCCCAGTCCGGCGTCTCCCTCGAGGGCATTAAGCGCATTATGCAACTCGAGAACCAGGTGGAGGCCCTACGAGCCCGCATGAGCGAGCTGCAGGCTGAAAATGAGGCCCTGCGCAATCGTCTGCAGGACGGCTCCCGCGTGTTCGCTGCCGGAACCTCAGGTGGGGCTGTGCACCTGGCCCGGGGTAAGCGTCCGGCGGCCCGCCAGACCTCCCAGGCCGTGGTGCTCTACCGGCCGCGCTAAGCCCGACCCCTAGACCCTGACTGTAACGATGGTTGCCATCTGCGCGAAAGAGATTCGTGCCGATGGCAACCATCGCTACATTCAAGATATGGCTAACCATAGCACCACAAAAACTTTCGGAATAAAGTAATGTAGGCTGGTGTCTTTCAGATGGGGTTAGACACCTTCGGCGATACCACCGCCGACCTGGCGGGCAACCGCCTGCACCACGCCCAGGTGATTCGCAACGTCCTAGAGCAGGGCCAGCTCGCCGACCGCGTAGGCGTCGACTTCTTCGGCATAGGTGAGCACCACCGTCCTGACTATGCCGTCAGCGCCCCCGACACCATCCTGGCGGGTCTAGCCACCACCACCGACCGCATCCACCTGGGTCCGGCTGTCACCGTCCTCTCCTCCGACGACCCCATCCGCGTCTACCAGCGCTTCGCCACCATCAATGCCCTCAGCAACGGCCGCGCCGAAGCTGTACTGGGTCGTGGCTCCTTCACCGAGTCCTTCCCCCTCTTCGGCTACAAGCTCGAAGACTACAATTCCCTCTTTTCCGAGAAGTTCGACCTCTTCACCAAAATCATCACCCAGGAGCCCCTCAACTGGAACCCCGGCAACCGTGAACCCCTGGTGAATCAGGAGATTTACCCCAAGACCGAGGGAATCCTCAAGCACTGGCTGGCTGTTGGTGGCAGCCCGGAATCTGTTGCCCGCGCAGCCCAGTACAAGACCCCGCTCATGCTGGCTATCATTGGCGGGCCGGCTGAGCGCTTCAAGCCCTACACCGACCTCTACCGCCGAGCCAACGAGCAGTTGGGCAACGGGACCCTGCCCATTGCGGTGCACTCACCCGGCCACATCGCCGATACCGACGAAGAAGCCCGCAATCAGCTACGCGAGCACTGGATTGCCACCCGTAATAAAATTGGCTCTGAACGCGGCTGGGACCCGGCGGGGGAGCGCGAATTTGAGCACGAAATTGAACACGGCGCCCTGTATGTAGGTTCACCCGAAACCGTCGCGCAAAAAATTGCCGATACCGCTCAGAAGCTGGGGATCAACCGCTTTGATCTTAAGTTCTCCAACGGTGCTCTGGCCCACGAGCACTCCATGAGCTCGATTGAGCTCTACGGCACCAAGGTGATGCCGCGCGTGCGTGAACTGCTGGCCGAGGCGCAGTAAGGACGCCGGTAGCGACGTAAGCGGTTACGGCGGCTTAAAACGTGGCGGCACCCAGAGCTGGGTGCTGCCACAATCTTTAAGTCTACGGTAGCCAGGGGCGGGTACACCAGGTTTTGTGGGAAATTTGTCAGTCTACTGTTCATAAGCTGTCATTCTGCTAGGGATAAGGCTTAAAGTCTTGAAACCCCAGGTATTGGTCAGCTAGCTTAGTTCTATCAGCGGGTAGTCCCGCACCCCCACCGATCGACAAAGGAGCCGACCGTGACCGACACCCACCTCTCCACCAACAAGCCTTTCGACACCCTAGATTTACAGGCTTTGACGGAGCCCGCTTCTGACGGGGCGGTACGCGTGACTCTCACCCTGCCGACCGAGCGTGCAGGCCGTGACACCACCGGTAATGCCACCCGCTTTCGCAACCTGCTCTCAACAGCCCGGGAAAAGCTTGAAGCGGCAGGCGCCGACGCCGATGCAATTTTGGCACCGGCTCAAGAGCTACACGACGATCGAGACTACTGGCAGCATCAGGGGGACGGCCTGCTGGTCTTGCTCGACAACGGCCAGCTCACCACCCAGCGCCTACCGCTTGACCTGCCTGAAAGCGTCACCGTCGCCAACGACTACGACCTCACCGCCCTCGTCCCCCCTTTTGAGCACCGACACCAGCCTGCACCTGCTAGCGCTCTCCCGTAAGGAGGTGCGCCTTTTTGAAACCGACGGGACCCGTATCGGCCGCATCAACCTCGACAACATGATCGAGAGCGAAGACGACATCTACAACGATTACGATGTACAGCGCACCCAGCAGCAAGCCCCCAAGGGCGGAGGGGAAGCTACCTTCCACGCCCACACGAACGACTCAGACACCGACCGTATCTACCGCGAGCGTTTCCTGCGCAAAGTAGCCCAGGGTATCGAGGCGGAGGTTGCAGAATCCAACCGCCACCCGCTCGTCCTCGCGGGAGTTGAAGAACTGGCCAACGAGTTCCGCTCCGTCACCGGTTGGGGCGATGTGCTTGACACCGTCATTACCGGCAGAGTCGATGAGATGAGCGAAAGCCAGCTCCTTGAAAAACTCCAGCCCGTATTCGACGAAGAAGCTGACAACGAGGCCAAGAACCTAGCCCAGCAGATTGACGATGCCCGCTCCGGCAAACGCTACATCGGAGCCGGCGAGGTGCTGGATGCAGCGACCCAGGGGCAAATCGCAACCCTCCTGGTAGCCCCCGATACAGAAAGCAGTGGAGGGGAGCAGCTCAGCGATGCGGCCCAGGCCATTAACCTGGTGCTCCGCTCCGGTGGCGAGGTGAAGCCAGCCCCCGAAACACTAGAAGAAAAACTGGCGGCAATCACCCGCTGGTAAGCCCGTACACAGGGTAAGACGATATAGGTCTTCCTGTTCTTGACTCGCTATAGTTGAATGGCGCCCCACCGCAGTGCACACGCCTGCGGCGGGGCGTCCTTATTCATCACGCAGCTGCGGTGCTCCCTCGCCCGCAGCGACCTGTATCAAGGACACCACATGACCTTTCAAGACGTCTTGAGCGCTATAAGCTCCCTCATCTGGGGGCCTTTTGTGCTCATACCGCTGCTTCTTGGCACCGGTATCTACCTGACGGTGCGGCTGGGCTTTATCCAGCTCACCAAACTACTCGTCGCTAACCGTTTAGCCTTCTTCGAACGCAAGGACGACGGCGCCACCGGTGGCGACATCTCCCAGTTCCAGTCCCTCACCACCGCCCTAGCCGCGACGGTGGGTACCGGTAATATCGTCGGCGTCGCCACCGCGATTTCCATCGGTGGCCCCGGCTCCCTCTTCTGGATGTGGGTCACCGCTATTTTCGGTATGGCATCCAAGTACTCCGAGGCCTTCCTGGGCGTACGCTACCGCACCACAGATGCCAAGGGGGAAGTCTCCGGCGGCCCCCAGTACTACCTCCAGCGCGGTATCAAAGGCCCCCTGGGTAAATTCCTAGCCCTCTTCTTCGCGGTAGCCGCCGTGCTGGCGTCCTTCGGCATCGGTAATACCGCCCAGGGTAACTCCATTGCCCACAACCTTGAAGACACCTTCCACCTGCCCGCTGCCCTCACCGGCATCGTGCTGGCCTTCATCACCCTCTTCGTGCTGATGGGCGGTATTAAATCTATCGGGCGGGTGACCAGTGCCTTCGTGCCGGTTATGATTCTCTTCTATGTGGGCGGGGCCCTCTATATTCTGAGTGTGCACGCCGCTGACCTGCCCGCGGCCTTCGGCCAGATTTTTGCGGACGCCTTCACCGGCTCCTCAGCGGTCGGCGGCTTTGTGGGTTCCACCCTCATGTACGCCGTACAGTACGGCGTGGCCCGAGGTATTTTCTCCAACGAATCCGGCATGGGCTCTGCCGCTATCGCCGCATCAGCTGCCCAGACCACCCACCCGGTGCGCCAGGGCATGGTATCGATGACCCAGACCTTCATCGACACCATCATCGTGGTCTCCTGCACCGGCCTGGTGCTGGTTGTCACCGGTATCTGGCACGCCAGCGACCCCGCAACCGGCGAGCAAATGTCTGCTTCCGTTATGACCAGCCAGGCCTTCGCCTCGGTGATCGGCCCCGCAGGAAGCTGGATCGTGACTATCGGCCTGGTCATGTTTGCCTACTCCACCATTCTGGGCTGGGCCTACTACGGCGAACGCAACATCGAGCGCCTCTTTGGACGCCGCGGCGTTACCCCCTACCGCCTTTTCTTCGCGGTGATTGTCTACTTCGGTTGCACCATGGAGCTGACCGTGGCCTGGACCTTCTCAGACATTGCCAACGGGCTCATGGCTATTCCCAACCTGATCGGCCTGCTCCTCATGTCGGGGCTAATCGTTCGAGAGACCAAGTACTACCTGGCCAACGACCCCAAGCTCACCGCATCTAAGGCCGAGATCGACGCCTTTATGCAGGGGCACCCCGGAGCGATTGACTCCTACGAGAAAACGGTGCAGTAAGAAGACCCCCTACCTATAAAAGAGGCGGGTACCCGCACACCTAAGGTGTGTTCGGGTACCCGCCTTTTTTACACAGCTAACGGATTTTTACCGACGAATGTAGGTCAGGTCGTGGGCCCGGCGGCCCGCCTCACCTGCCTTGCGTTCGAAACTGGTGACCACGCGTCCGTCCCAACGAGGGGCCCAGCCGCCAACAGGGTCTTCATCGGTGGTGTTTTCACCGGCGTGGGCGTTGGTGAACTCGGGGTGGGCATCAAGTACCTCACGCATGACAAGGGCATATTCTTCCCAGTCGGTGGCCAGACGCCAGATACCACCGGGCTTAAGAACCCGGGCCACCTTATCTGCAAAGGTAGGGGAGACCAGACGACGCTTGTGGTGGCGGGCCTTGTGCCAGGGGTCGGGGAAGAAGACCCAGAGCTCATCAACAGAAGACTCTTCGAGCAGGTTATCGAGCAGCTCGGGGGCGTTAGCCTGAGCTACACGCACATTCTCGACCCCGGCCTGACCCATCTTCAGGAGCAGGTCGGCGATGCCGGGAGTGTAGACCTCAACGGCCAGGAAGTTAGCCTCGGGCACCTGGGTGGCACGGTTGACGATAGCCTCGCCCAGGCCGGAGCCGATTTCAACAACGAGAGGGGCGTCGGAGCGTCCGTACAGGGTCTGCTGGTCAAAGACCGCGCCCTCAGCGACCGAAGTGTCGCCGATATTGCGGGGTAGGTCGAGCACATGGGTAGGGGCGTAGGTATCCCAGGCCTTCTGACGGCGGGCGGTCAGGCGGTCACCGCGGCGGACGAACGAGTAGGGTTGGCGGTGGAACTGCTCAGGGACGGGGGCAGTCAGGTCTTCACCTGCCGCTGCGCGCTCGGCCTTAGCCGCCAGATCCTGCTTCTGCTTATTGGTTTCCATAACTCTCCTTGCGGGGTTGAAACAGATAAACCGGCGCGCACGGAAACGCTAAGTGCCGCCGGTAGGGGGAAAGAAAGACTTCCCCAAGTATATCGTCACAGATAGACACCGGGGCAGGCTGAAAACAGCCTGCCTGTCCAGCGTACGCGAAGGTGACGAGCGGATCGCTTGAGTTAACGTAGGTGCCGACCTGGTTTGAACCGGTGGCGTCTGTAGCAACATCGTTCATGTCGGTCAGTAGGGTGCCGCTGGGGCTATCCAGGGTGGGAGGGGCGCGCTTTTGAGGCTGAGGGAGATAAAATACTTGAAACTTCAAGAGAAAGTTGAAAAGTTTTACGGCCGAAAGCAGAGCTCTCTCCAGACGGTGTTGCAAGACGAGTGTATTAATTTATTGATTAAGTTGGTGTGATGGATACGAAAAATTATTTTGTGCTCTTGGTAGAGTCGTCGATAGCGCGTGGGTCGGTGGGGGAGCCGAAGGTGGGCTTTGCCTGCTGGATGATGGGTAAGGAGCCTGTCTGTAGGGGGATACTTCCTGTGTTGACCTCTTCGAGGGTGATGTCGTAGAGCTGGGGCTGGTTGCTCTGGCTGGCCTCGTCAGCAAGCATTTTTTCGGTCACCACTTTGAGGCTGGTGGTATCGGGGTGTTCTAGAACCGGGTTCTTTTGGGTGAGGTCAACTTCATGATCGATTTGGGCGTCCAGACCGCCCGGGTGGCCGTACATGAAGCTGTCGATGTTATCGACCGTTGCTTCGAAGTTGGGGTCGTGAGTGAGGTACTTCTTGGTTTCGCGGGCTACCAGGCCAGAGAGCAGTAGTAGGCCGATGAGGTTGGGGATGGCCATCAGGCCGTTCATGATATCTGAGAAGGTGAAAACCAGAGTGAGCGGGGCGATGGCGCCAAGCCCACAGACCAGGGCAAAAATCATGCGATAGCTAACGATAGCCTTGGCACCACCGCCGAGTGACTCTAGGGCGCGTTCGCCGTAGTAGGACCATCCGAGTACGGTGGAGTATCCCAGAAGGACCAGGCAGAAGGTGACGACGTAGCCACCCCAGTTGCCGGGCAGGCCGGTGGCAAAAGCAATGGATGTTGATGTGGCCGGGTCGTCGCCCCGCCAGGCGCCCGTTGTGAGCAGGATGAACCCCGTCATTGAGATCACCACGATGGTGTCAACGAAGGTCTGAGTCATGGAGGCTAGCCCCTGGCGGACGGGGTGGGACGTGGTTGCTACCGCTGCGGGAATGGCTGCGGTACCCATACCCGACTCGTTGGAGAATAGTGAGCGCTGGGCACCGACTTGCAGGGCAAAAATCATTCCGGCGCCAACGGCTCCACCGAGGGCGCCTTCACCGGTGAAGGCTCCTCGCATAATCATGGCAAAGGCTTCAGGGAGCATGTGGGCATTGATTGCTACGATGTAGGCCCCAAACCCAAGGTAGAGCAGAATCATGAGGGGCACGCAAAGGGCTGTGACTTTTGAGACGGTCTTGATGCCGCCGAGCAGGGCTGCTGCTGTTCCCAGGGCAAGGACGCCCGCGGTGAGGTAGGGCGGAATGTTGAAGGAGTGCTCCAGGTTGGCTGAGATAGCGTTGGCCTGGGTCATGTTCCCAATGCCGAAGCAGGCGAAAACACAGCAGACAGCGAACATGGTGGCGAGGAATTTGCCAAAGCGGTTGGGAATGCCTCGCTGGAGGTAGGCCTGCGGGCCGCCGGTGAGTTCGCCCATTTTGTCCCGGTGGCGAAAGCGGACGCCGAGGAAGCATTCGGTGTATTTTGAGGCCATGCCAAAGATGGCTGTGACCCACATCCAGAAAAGGGCGCCGGGGCCACCGATGCTGAGGGACAGGGCTACACCAACAATGTTGCCGGTGCCTACGGTGGCACCTAGCGCTGTGCTCATGGCCTGGAAGGAAGAGATCTCTCCTTTGGCTCCTTCTTGTCGCGAGCGGCGCCCGAACTGCAGGCTCATAGCCTTGGTGAAGAGCCTGAGTTGGATAAGGCCCAGGCGGACGGTGAGGAAGATTCCGGTGCCAATGAGGAGGGGCAGTAGGAGGAAGGGGCCCCAGATGAAGCTACTGGCTGTATCGAGTGCTTCTTGCAGGGTGCCCACGGCTCTATTCCTCATCTTTCTGTATGGTCTAGCTCTCGTTAACTTATCATGGGGCCGATGATGGACCTGCTTCCTGTTGGGTTATTAAGGATAGAAAACCGCCCCGCTCCTGGTAAGAAGCGGGGCGGTGAAGCAGGGGGGCTTGGGGTTACTTCTTCTTGCTTGAGAAGAGCAGAGCCAGACCTGCGCCGAGCAGGACGACGTCCTTAGCCATAGCGGTGCCCTCCTGGGTGGGGCGGATGCCGTCCTTTTCGGTCAGTGAATCAATGTTGAAATACATGCTCAGCAGGCCGCTTGAGAAAGCGGTCAGGCCCAGGCCTGCCAGCTTGGGGGAAATGAAGGGGGTCAGTAGGGCAGCGCCCAGGGCGGTTTCGCTGATGGCAAGGGCCTTGCCGAACTGCTTGTCGGAGAGCTTGGACACCTGGGGGACGCCAGCTGAGGCCATGCCCTTGAGGTGACCGTAGGTTGCCTCGTCCATGGAGAGCTTGCCGATACCTGAGTTGAGAATCAGGGCGCCGGAGGTGAGGCGAAGAGCTGCGTTTGAGATCTTGGGCATGAGAAATCCTGTCGGTAGGGGGCTCGGGGTGCTGGATTGACCCGAGAAAATTTTGTTTCCGTGTAAACATTCTAGCGCGGTGATAGCGGCTTGAACAGCGGGAAAGGGTAGCTGGTCGGACGCTCGTGTTGAGCCTGTACGGAAAAACACCTCTGCAAGAAGGACTACACTTGACCTGAACTATAACAAAATACCGGTCTGGAAAGGCGCGTAATCCCCGCTCTCCTCGCAGCAGAGGGGCCGTGTTCGCTTCCGGCAGGTCTTTGACTCTTCTAAGGGGGGCGCTCATGGCTACAGCCGAGCACACACCTGAACCGCAAGCGGCAGAAGGTCTGCAACGCGGTCTTTCGAACCGTCATATTCAGCTCATCGCCATCGGTGGCGCTATCGGCACCGGCCTCTTTATGGGCTCGGGCAAGACCATCTCACTCGCAGGCCCCTCCCTGCTGCTGGTCTATGCCATCATCGGTTCTGTGATCTTCCTGGTGCTCCGCGCCATGGGTGAGCTGCTGCTGTCAAACCTCAGCTACAAGACCTTCAACGACTTCATCACCGACCTGCTGGGCCCCAGCGCTGGTTTCCTGATGGGCTGGTCCTACTGGTTTACCTGGGTCGTTATCGGTGTTGCCGATATTATTGCTATTACCAGCTACGTCCACTTCTGGTGGCCCGACCTTCCGGCCTGGATTCCGGCTCTCTGCCTAATCGGCCTGTTGCTGGCTCTGAACCTACCCAGCGTGAAGAACTTTGGTGAAATCGAGTTCTGGTTTGCCCTCATCAAGATTGTGGCTATCGTCCTTCTCATCATCGTGGGCCTGGTCATGGTGATCGCTGGCTTTACCTCTCCTAACGGTGATAAGGCCTCCGTTGCAAACCTCTGGAACGACGGCGGCTTCTTCCCCATGGGTGCAAGCGGCTTCTTTGCGGCCTTCCAGATCGGCATCTTTGCCTTCCTGGGCGCTGAACTGATTGGTACTACCGCAGCTGAAACCAAAGACCCCACCAAGACCCTGCCCCGCGCCATCAACGCGGTGCCGGTGCGTATCATCATCTTCTACGTGCTGACCCTGGCCGTGATTCTCATGGTCACCCCCTGGCGCAACATCGACCCTAACCAGAGCCCCTTCGTTGAAATGTTCACCCTGGCAGGTCTAGGCTTTGCCGCCCACCTGGTGAACTTCGTGGTGCTCACCAGTGCGACCTCGTCCGCTAACTCGGGCATCTTCTCAACCTCCCGTATGATTTACGGCCTGGCCCAAAGCGGTAGTGCCCCCGCCATCTTTGGCAAGCTCTCTAAGAATGGCGTGCCCCGCAACGGTCTCTTCCTGACCACCGTGCTCCTCTTCTCGGGTCTGATTCTGCTCTACTCGGGTGACTCCCTCATCGCGGCCTTCACCCTGGTGACCACCGTAGCTTCGGTGCTGACCGTTGTTACTTGGTCGCTGATTATGATTGCCTACCTCAAGTACCGCAAAACCTGCCCGCAGCTCCACGAGGCATCCGTCTACAAGCTGCCCGGTGGAGTCTTTACCTGCTACGCCGTCCTGGCCTTCTTCGTGGGCGTCATCGTGCTGCTCTTCATGTACGAAGACACCCGCCAGGCCCTGATTGCCATGCCGGTCTGGTACGCCCTGCTGGGCGCCGGCTGGTGGCTGGTCTACCGCAAGAACCGCGGCCAGACCCTCACCGCCCGTGCTGAAGAAAAGGCTAAGAACAACTAGCCAGCGAAGCTGGACCTGTAAGCGGGCTGGTCAGGGCACGTCGCGAGGACGCCCTGCATAGCCCGCTTTTCAGCGCCTGTAACGGTGAGCTGGTAGGCAGCTTTTACCGATATCTGCCGTGCCACGTATTCGCAGCGGTAGCCGGGCTGGGGGAGCCAGGCGTCCGCGCTCTTATCGGACTTCTGGGTATTCGCTGCCTGCCCTGCCGCCTGCAGGTTGAGCGGGTCATTCGCTAGTAGTACGCGCTGGTCTGCGCTCCACTTCCAGGCCCCAGAAACCCAGGCATTAGAGAGGGCCACTACATGGTCAATGGGTACAGCCTCGCTGGTCTTGGGGCCACGGGTAAAGTCAATGCTTTCAGCGGTATAGGGGTCTAGCAGGCTCCCCGAGAGCACATAGCAGTTAGTCCCAATCTCAAGGTTGGTGAGGTCGCGGGTCAAGATATCATTGCGCTGGTCGCAGCCGTTTTTGTCAATATCAGCCCAGGGCTCCCCATAGGCGTCCCGCTTGTAGCGTGTTTCTGCGTAGGCCTCTGCCACTGTGAGGCCGTCTAGTACCTCACTGGCGGTGGAATAGGTCTGCACCCCCGAACCCGCAAACCCGGTGCTCACAGCGGTACCCGCAGGGTTGAGCAGGCTATCGAGAGCAGACCGCACATTCCACTGGTGCGACCGCAGCCAGAGCACGCCGCCCACCAGTAACACTGCAACCAACAGGAGGGCTAGTGCCCGCCGCAGACCCCGGGGCAAATCCGCTACAAAACGGACGCCCGCACGAATCTGGCGGTCACTGGGCGAGGGGAGGTGGGGCGCAGAACGGCGCTTACGGGAGGTGCTCATAGGCCACCTATTCTAGCCCCGCAAGCTGGGTGTCTTAGTTAAAATCCTCAATCACCGCATAGCCGCTGCCGGTCACCGGCACCATGGGGATAGACCCGGTACTGGGGTGGGCGATATTGGCCGCGGAGCTACCTGTGGGGTCATCCGACTGGAAATAATCGGAGTGATCACAGCCCATACCCTTGCGCATGGCCTCAATAATGCCGTGCGCGGCGTCCTGCACCGACAGGAAGTTGCGGGTCCAGCGTCCGCCCGCTGCGGGCGTCCTCCAGCCTGCTCCCTCCAGAAACTCCGTATCGAGCTCTACCTCAATCAGGTCAAACTCTTCGGGTGAGGTCAGCTCACAGAAGTACCCGGCAGGGGAGCGCAGAATACTGACGTAGTTGGTGTAGTCCCCGGTAGCCACTACCTCGGGTGAGATGTAGTACATGCGCAGGGAAAGACTCCAGGGCAGCTCTTCCAGGCGCTGCTCCATCACCGACATCAGCCCCTGCCAGGCGAGGGCCGAGCGCTCGCTGTCGGTCAGGGGCTTGGGCCGCACCACGCCGATACCCTGGGCCTGGATATCTTCGATGTTGAGAGGCTCAGTGGGGTCCACGGGGGGCTGGGCGACAAATCTGGCGGGTAGGGCAGGTGAGCCCCCCATAGCCAGGGCATCGTTAAGCATCTGACGGCCAGCCTGCAGGGCCAGGTGCCAGGAACCGTACTTGGCTCGAACCGCACCCAGACGCGGCACGCGTCCGCTCCGGGCAGGGTCTTCAGCCCAGCTGCCGTAGAGCAGCACCGAGGGCTTGCGATCGTAGCGAATACAGTAGTTCAGGAACTCGCCCAGGGTATTACGGAAAGTGCGCTCGCTCAGGGTGCTGGCCCCGAGTTTAATGCCCTGATCTTCAGCGTCCGGCGGCCAGACTCCCACCTTCAGCAGGGCCTTCGGCCAGGAACGATCTCCCAGGCGGTCTTCAATCAGTGCGCGGGACGGGGGCCACGAGAAATCCCCGCGAGAGATATGGGCAATCTCCTGCGGCAGGTTGGCGAGGAAGTCATCGTAGGCCTGCTCCTCGAGCAGGGTATAGGGGAGCTCTGCCATGTATTTGAGGGCAGCACCAATGCGCCCAACGACACCGGCAATCGCGTCAGAAGGCACCGCAAAGGACTCAAGCATGCGCGGAAGATCCTGGATGATGGTGGGGTCAAGGCCTACAGCAGCGTACTCGTAGTCGGGCTCAAGATCATAACTGACAGCTACCGCATACCAGATAGCCGATGCCATGAGTACGTTTGAGTGGGTTTGCCCCTGGCCGCCGCCAAAGAGCCAGCGGCCGGAGTGAACTGCCTGATCCAGTAAATCGCGGTCGATGTCGGGGTAGAGAACGGACGCACGGTGTACAGCTTCAGAGGAGGTCCAGCCCATGCGCGCTAGCCCACTCAGCAGGGAATCGTAGCGTTCGCAGAAATCGGTGTAGGTAAGGTCGGTTGCCTCTGGCACGGTGGTTCTCCAAAGCAAGGTGATACAAGATTGTGTTTGGGGTGGTAGGCATGCCTAGACCGGTCCTAGAATACCCTGTAGCACCACTTTAGGGGGTGTTACCCCTCTCTGACCACTGCAAGCGCAACTATTACACGCAGATGAACGGATGCCCGCGCCCGGCTTGGGACCTTGAGCCGCTGGGCTGCACCCCTGGCCGGTCTGCCCTGCTGATCCCGGTAGCAAAACCGGTATGAGAAACTAGAAACTATGACACATGCAGGCTCGGTAGCAGACTCCCACACCCCCCTTCCTCCTATCGAGGAACGTATCGCTGTAGAACTCGGCGCCCGGGCCGACCAGGTGCGCTCAGCCATAGCCCTGCTCGATGACGGGGCCACCGTGCCCTTCATCGCCCGCTACCGCAAGGAAGCCACCGGCGGGCTCGACGACGCTCAACTGCGTAGCCTGGCCGAACGCCTGCGCTACCTGCGGGAACTCGAAGAGCGCCGGGCAGCCATTGTGCAGACCCTCCACGAACGCGCCCTGCTCACCGACGAGCTGGCCGCCGCGCTGGCGTCCGCCCCGACTAAAAATGAGCTCGAAGTGCTCTACGCCCCCCACAAGACTAAGCGCAAGACCCTGGCTTTTCTTGCCCGTGAGGCCGGGTTGGACTCCCTGGTTGAAGACCTGCTTGAAGTTCCCTTCGCCCCCACCGCCGATATCGCTGATGCCTACGTCGAACCTGAACTAGCCGATGCCGAACCCGGAACCGTTGAGGCTACCGTTGCATCGGTCGATAACGCCCTAGACGGGGCCCGGGCCATCTTGATTGAGCAGGCCATGACCGACCCCGCCCTGGCCGAAACCCTCCGCCAGCGCTTCGTACGCCGCGGCGTCATCACCTCCCGCCTGATTCCCGGTCAGCAGGACGCCGGTGCCAAGTTCAGCGACTACTTCGAGTTCAACGAAGAGATCCGCCGCATCCCCTCCCACCGGGTGCTGGCCCTGCTCCGCGCCGAAAAAGAAGGCGCCGTTAAGGTCAGTTTCGATGTGGACGTGCTGCCCCCGGCCAAGTCCTCCCTCAAGGGTGCCGCCCGCGAAGCTGCCGAAATTCTGGCCGAAGAATACGATCGGGAGCGCAGCTGGTACGAACGCACCGTGGCTGAGACCCTGGGGATCGGAGCCCAGGTACTCAACATGGTCTCTGACGAAACTATGGTCGTTGGCTGGCTAGCCAAGACCGTGCGCATCGCCTGGCGTCAGCGCCTACTACCCCGCTTCGCCGCAGAAGCCCGAACCTCCCTCTTCGAACAGGCGGAAAAGGACGCCATCGCCGTCTTCGCCTCGAACCTGCGCGATGTGCTGCTGGCAGCACCCGCTGGCTCCCGCACCACCCTTGGGCTCGACCCCGGGCTACGCACCGGCGTTAAGGTCGCTGTCATCGGGCAGACCGGTCAGGTGCTGGCCACCGACGTCATCTACCCCCACGCCCCCAGAAACCAGTGGCAGGCGTCCCTCGATACCCTCACCCAGTTGGTGCGCACCCACGGTGTAGAACTGGTTGCTATCGGCAACGGAACCGCCAGCCGCGAAACCGACAAGCTCGCCAGCGACCTCATCAAACAGTGCGCGGCTAACGGCTACCGGGGTCTTGAAAAAGTGGTGGTCTCCGAAGCGGGAGCCTCCGTCTACTCAGCCTCAGAGCTGGCCAGCCGCGAACTACCCGGCATGGATGTCTCCCTGCGCGGTGCGGTCTCTATCGCCCGCCGCCTGCAAGACCCCCTGGCTGAACTGGTCAAAATCGAACCCCAATCCATCGGCGTCGGCCAGTACCAGCACGATGTTTCACCGGCTGCCCTCACCCGCGCCCTCGACGGCGTGGTCGAAGACTCCGTCAACGCTGTGGGCGTACTCGTCAACTCAGCCTCCCCGGCTCTTCTTGCCCGGGTGGCGGGCTTCAACAAGACCATCGCCGAAAATATCGTTGCCTACCGCACCGAGCACGGCCCCTTCACCCGCCGCAC
This sequence comes from Rothia nasimurium, assembly GCF_014217215.1. Classification (GTDB taxonomy): domain Bacteria; phylum Actinomycetota; class Actinomycetes; order Actinomycetales; family Micrococcaceae; genus Rothia; species Rothia avistercoris. Next base: position 2,042,052 of record NZ_CP056080.1, on the reverse strand, counting down.
CGACCTGCTCAAGGTGCCCCGCCTCGGCCCCAAGGCCTTCGAGCAGGCAGCCGGCTTCGTTCGCATCACCGACGGCAGTGAACCCCTGGACGCCTCGGGCGTACACCCCGAATCCTACGACCTTGCCCGCAAGATTGTGGCCGCAGCCGGCGGCTTCACCCAGGGCAAAGTCAGCGCAGACGCCCTCGCTGCCCTCAACCCGCGTGACTTCACCACAGCCACCGTCGGCATCCCCACCATCACCGACATCATCACCGAACTTTCTGCCCCCGGCCGCGACCCCCGCCCCACCTTCCGCACCGCCCGCTTCGAAGAGGGCATCGAAACGATCGCCGACCTTGCCCCCGGCATGATTCTTGAAGGAACCGTCTCCAACGTCGCGGCCTTCGGCGCCTTCGTCGACATCGGTGTGCACCAGGATGGCCTGGTGCACGTCTCGCAGATGAGCCGCGAGTTCGTCTCCGACCCCCACACCATCGTCAAATCTGGCGACATTGTGCAGGTCCGTGTGGTTGAGGCCGACCCCGCCCGTAAACGCATCTCCCTCTCCCTACTCCTCGAAGAGCCAGAACCTAAGGCCCGCAAGACGAGCGGACGCCGGCGCCGCTAGTCAAAACGGCAGGGCGGGGTACGGCTGCAACCAGCCCCCTAAAGGCCAGCTCCGAGCCAGCTGGCTGCCACCGCACCCCGCCCCTGCATTCTCCACAGCAAAGGACCTCACCATGAACCTGTCTCTGACCATGAACGATGGCCGCAGCATTCCCCAACTGGGCTTTGGTACCTGCCGTATCGCACCGGCTGCCACCGCAGCAGCAGTAGCAACCGCCCTCGACACCGGGTACCGTCACATCGACACCGCCACCATCTACAAGAATGAAGCGGGAGTGGGGCAGGCCTTGGCTGAATCTGGCCTACCCCGCGCTGAGCTCTTCGTGACCACCAAACTCTGGAATACCGACCAAGGCTACGACACCGCTATCGAAGCGGCCGAACGATCCCTGGAACTTCTGGGTCTGGACTACCTCGACCTCTACCTCATCCACTGGGCCCAGCCCGGTCTTGGTCGCTACCGGGCCTCCTGGGAAGCCCTGGTTGAGCTGCGCGAGCGCGAGCTGGTACGCTCCATCGGCGTCTCCAACTTCACCGACACCCAGCTTGACCAGATCATCGGCGACACCGGCGTCACCCCGGCAGTCAACCAGATTGAACTGCACCCCTACCTCACCCAAACCAGTATGCGGGCAGAAAACTCAGCCCGCGGCGTCCTCACCGAAGCCTGGAGCCCTCTCGGCAACGGCTTGGTGCTGACCGACCCCGCCCTGCAAGAGCTCGCAGGCGGACGCGGTATCGGGGTAGCCGAACTGGTACTGGCCTGGCACCTGGCCGTAGGTAACGTGGTTATCCCCAAGACCGAAACACCCGCCCGCATGGCCTCAAACCTGGCGGTGCAGGGCACGGAACTAACCCCTGACGAGATAGCGGCTATCGAAGCCCTGCACCGCAACCACCGTCTCGGCGGAGACCCTGCCGAAGGTGACCTGGGCGCCCCCGAATACAGCGACCGGCGCACGTTCACCCCTACCGAACAGGCTAGGGGGCTAACAGAAGAGCGGACTAGAGAGGGGTGTGACCGTGCATACTCGAAAGGAAAAACTATGACTGAGTCACCCCTTCTTACCTTCAACGACGGCAACAGCATCCCCCAGCTGGGCTACGGCGTCTGGCAGGTAGAAAACGACACCGCCGAAAAGGTCGTCGGCCTGGCCCTTGAAGCCGGCTACCGCCACATCGACACCGCCAAAATCTACGGCAATGAAGAAGGCACCGGCAAGGCAATTGCTGACTCCGGCGTAGCTCGCGAGGACGTTTTCCTCACCACCAAGATCTGGAACGACGACCAGGGCTACGAGCAGACCCTTAAGGCGGCGGACGAGTCCCTGGCCCGCCTGGGCACCGACTACGTCGACCTGCTCCTGGTTCACTGGGCTAAGCCCTCCCAGGGTCTCTACACCGAGACCTGGAAGGCCCTCATCGAACTGCAGAAGCAGGGCAAGGCCAAGTCCATCGGCGTCTCTAACTTCCCCGAAGAGCAGCTGCGTGAAATCGTCGCCGAAACCGGCGTCGTGCCCGCTATCCACCAGATTGAGCTGCACCCCTACTTCGCCCAGGAAAACCTGCGCGAGGTCCACGCAGAACTTGGCATTGTCACCCAGGCATGGAGCCCCCTGGGCAACCGCTCCGACCTGCTGGATAACCCCGTGATTGGCGAAATTGCCAAGGCTCATGACGCCACCCCCGCCCAGGTTGTGCTGGCCTGGCACCGAGCCCACGGTATCGTGGCTATCCCCAAGTCGGTTACCCCCGAGCGTATCGTCTCTAACTTCGAGTCCCTGAAGGTGGCCCTGACCGGCGATGAGGTTTCAAAGATTGACGCGCTCTCATCGGCCGAAGGCCGTATCGGCCCCGACCCGGCAGATATCGACTTCTAGGAGTCAACGATAGGCTGCTGCCGTGTTTCGGGGATAGGCTCTGGTACGTAGCGCCAGAGGGTAGGTACCGCCAGTGTTGCTAGGGCGATGGTGACCATCACCAGGGTTCCGCCGATAACCGCAGCTAAGGGGGCGCCCACCAGCTCGGCGGCACCGCCTACAAAGGCCATGCCCAGGTTGGGGCCGCCCGCAACCGTGATGATGAAGAGCCCCTGTAGGCGTCCGCGCAGGGCGTCGGGGGTGGCTACCTGAATAATGGTGGAGCGGTAGACCGACCCCAGGGCGTCTGCCCAGCCCATGAAAGCCAGCGCCGCAAAAGCCAGGCTGAGCGGCAGCAGATTTTCGGCGATGGAGGCGCTGGGCAGGCGCCCTTCATAAGCCCAGGCGATAAGCCCGAAGGCGATAAAGCCCAGCCCCCACCCGGTGTAGCTGAGGGTGAGGAAGCGCCCCTGGCGGCGGACGTCCTTGAGGAAGCCAGAGAAAGACACCCCCAGCAGGGCACCCACGGGGCCGGCAGCTAGCAGCAGGCCGGCTCCGGCTTCACCGCCGCCGAAGGTCAGGGCGGCCAGCGCCGGGATGAGCGGGCGGGCCTGGGCGAAGAACATACCGAGTAGGTCCACCACAAAGGTCATGCCCACGACCGTGTTGCGCCGCACGAACCCCAGCCCCTCGCGGATTGAGGTCAGGACGGACGGACGCGCCGCCCCGCTCTGCTCCGGGAGCATGGCCGGGAGCCTGTAGAGGGCCCAGATGCCAACGGTCATCGCGAAAACGTTGATGGAGTAGGTGAGTTGGTAGCCGACGGAGGCTACGAGCAGGCCGCCGATAAGGGGCCCGGTGCTCATGCCCAGGGTGCCTACCGACATCATGAGGGTGTTGGCTGCCGGGAGCAGGCGGGGTTTGATGAGACGGGGGATAATGGCCCCACGGGCTGACTGGTTGATGGGCTGGAGCAGGGATTCTGCGGCGATGAGGGCGTAGAGTACCGCCACGCTGTGGATGTTGAGCCAGGCGTGTAGGGCGATGAGTACGGTGACGCCCCACATGCCGAGGGTGGCTGTGAGGGCGACCTTGCGCCGGTCGTAGCGGTCGGCGATCACACCACCGTAGAGCCCGCCAATGACCAGGGGCACTACCGATACCAGACCCACCAGGCCCACGGCCCCGGCGGAACCTGTGAGCGCGTAAATTTCGAGGGCGATTGCCACGCTGGTGATGGCAAAGCCGATGGTTGAGAAGAGCCCGCCGAGCCAGATGCGTCTGAAATCGGGGGAGTAGGTGAGCGGGGTGAAGTCCATGAGAATCTTGCCCATGGCTACTCTCCTGTCTTCTCTGAGGCGGTGCCCTGCCCGGCGTCCGGTTCTGGGGCAGCCAGCAGGTCGCGTATCTGGGCTGCGGTGAGCTGGGAGGCAAAGAAGGCCCCCTCATCGACCACCGCGTCAAAGAGGGCCGCCTTGGATTCTTTGAGTTCCATGACCTTCTCCTCGATGGTGCTCGCTGAGACCAGGCGGTAGACCATGACGTTCTTGGTCTGCCCGATGCGGTGCACACGGTCAACGGCCTGCTGTTCGGCAGCCGGATTCCACCAGGGGTCCATGATGAAGCAGTAGTCGGCGCTGGTCAGGTTCAGGCCGAAGCCGCCTGCTTTGAGGGAGATCAGGAAGACGGGAGCGGTGCCCGACTCGAATTCTTCGAGCAGCTCCCCGCGGTTGCGGGTGGAGCCGTCCAGGTAGAGGAAGGGAATCCCCATGTCAGAGAGCCTGCCTGCGACCTTCTTGAGGTAGCCGGTGAACTGGCTGAAAATCAGGGCCCGGTGGCCGTCGTGGATAATTTCGGGCAGGTTCTGCTCCAGGTAGTCCAGCTTGGACGACTCCACCCCGGCGTAACGCTCGGCATCAATCAGGGTGGCATCCAGTGCCAGGCGGCGCAGGGTTGTGAGGGACTGGAAGATGGTGAAGCGGTTCTTGTCGATGTCTTCCAGCAGGCCCAGGATCTTCTGGCGCTCGCGCTGCAGGTGGGTGTCGTAGGCCCGGCGGTGAGCCGGGGCCAGGGGCACATCGATGCGCATATCGGTCTTCTCGGGCAGGTCGGCGGCCACGAGTTCCTTGGTGCGGCGCTTCATGAGCGGACGGATGCGACGGCGCAGTCTGCCCAGGGCCTTGGTTTCTTCACCGGATTCGATGGGGGTGGCGTAGACGTCCTTGAAGGCGCGGGCGGAGGGGAAGAGGCCGGGGGCGGCAATGGAGAACATGGACCACAGCTCCATGAGGTTGTTCTCCATGGGGGTGCCGGTTACCGCAATCTTGACGCGGGCAGGCAGGTAGCGGGCGGCCTGGTGGGCCTTGGTCTTAGCGTTTTTGACGAACTGGGCTTCATCGAGCACCAGCCCCTCGAAGGGCTGCTGGCTTCCTAGGTCAAAGTAGTGTTCTTCATCGATGCGGAAGAGGGCGTAGCTGGTCACCACCACGTCGGCTGAGGCGATGGTATCGGCCAGGCGCTGTTTAGATTTCCGTACCGACTCTTCAACGCCGACAACCCGTAAGGAGGGCGCAAAGCGTTTGATTTCCCGCACCCAGTTGGGCACCACCGAGGTGGGGGCAACCACCAGGAAGGGGGCGGACGCGTCTGCCCCGGCTTCCGCCCCACCCAGCTGACCGGCGGCGTCCTGCCCCTTTTCCTGGGCATGCAGGAAGAGGGCGATGGTTTGCAGGGTCTTGCCCAGACCCATATCATCGGCCAGCACGCCGCCTAAGCCGTGCTCCCAGAGGAAGGCTAGCCACTGGTAGCCCTCCACCTGGTAGGGGCGCAGGGTGGCCTGTAGGCCGGTGGGCACCTCGGCGGGGGAGTGGCCATCGAGGTTGAGCAGGGCCGAAACCTGCTCGTCCCAGGCGGCTACGGTCTGGGTTTCGGCGGCGAGCTCTTCGAGTTCCTCCCACAGGCCCACCTGGTGGCGGTTGATTTCAAGCGGCCCGGTTTTATCGGTGAGCTGGGCGGCTTCGCGCAACAGCTCTTGTAATTTCATGAATTCGGGCCGGTCAAGGGCAAAGTATTGGCCGTTGCCCAGGAGCAGGTGGGTTTGGCCCTTGGCCAGGGCAGCAACGACCTCTGAGAAGGCCACATGCCAGTCCCCGGCCTTGATAGCGACGCCCAGCCCGAACCAGTCTCGGCGGCGGGTGTCGTCCACCGTCACGATAATTTCGGGGGCTTCGTCAAGCTCACGGAACTCAGGTTTCGGGCCCCTGATATCAACCCGCACACCCTCAACCTGCTCGTAGTCGGGCACATAGGTTTCGAGCAGGGTGCGGGTGCCCCAGTTCTCGGTGTAGTGGCGGGTGAAGGGCACGCCGGGGCGAATCTTTTTAACCTCTTTGAGCACCCGGTACTCGTGGGCGGTATCGCGCACATCGGCCCGGTCTTCGCCGGGGTAGCCCAGGGCATCGAGCCTCAGAAAGTCGCTGTCGTCGCCGGTGGGGTTGACCGGGTACTCCCAGTGCCAGGCGGTGTGGGCGGTGAAGGGCGGGCCCGGCTCGTCAAAGGCAATGCTCAGCACCAGGGTGGGCATACGGACGGCAGGCAGCTCAAGCTCTTCGCTACTTGTTGAGATGGGCAGGGCCCGAGTGAGGGCAGGGTAATAGTCGGCAAAGAAGGCGGGGACGTCGGCAGCAGGCACAGTGACCGGCTCACCGGATATCAGGGATTCGGCAACCGCATCCAGCGGCTCAGCTAAGGGAATGAGCACCAGCTCGGAGTCGGCAGCGAGCCAGGAGGGGCGGTCCGCGGGCGCTACGTCCTCAGCCTGGGCAAGAGCCGAGGGCAGGGTGGAGTCCCAGCGGGCAGCGGTCGCAGCCTTCACATAGGCCTCCTGGGCCGCCCCGCCCAGAGCGATAAAGCCCTGCCGGTTACTGCCCAGCTTGTGGGTAAAACTAGCGGGCAGGGTGTAGGCCCCCCAGCGGAGCAGGGGAGTCAGGCGCAGGGCATCGGCGGAAGACCCCCGCTCGGGTACCGGTTCAAGGGCCAGTTCAACCTGGGGAGCGCTCGCGATAGCCAGGCCGGTTTCTTTGCCGTCTAAGAGGACAGACAGACCCACCTCGCTAGCAGATTCCAGCATCTGCCAGAGCAGGGAAGAATCCACATTTGAGATAGAAGCCCAGTCGCGGTGGGAGGAATAGATGGACTGGGAACCCCGAATCACCGCGTAAAACTCATTGAACCAGGCCGCGTGCTCGGGGAGCAGACCGGTTCCAGCCGACCCTGCGGCAGAGCCCGAAAACTTCTCCCAGCTCAAACCGCCCTTAATCCACTTGCCGCGGGCCCCCATCATCAGGGGCCGCGCTTCAAGCGACACACGGGGCGCCCCGATGTTCTTGGTCCACCCGTACTTACCGGGCACCACCAGACGCACATCAAGGGCACCGGTCACCCGGTGATTGCGGCTATCGTAGCTGGGGCGGGCAGCAAGAGAATGGGCCAGGGACCGCCGCCAAGCCGGCAGGGACTGCCCAGCCCGAGCACCGGCGTCCGCCTGCTCCTCGGTACCGGCGCTCGCCTGCTCGCCCCGGTGTTCCCGCAGCAGATCCGCAGCCCGCTGCAGGCCCACAGTATCGGCCATCTCCAGGATTTCCTGCACCTTCTCGTCGGTGCTCGCTGTGGTCTTCCAGGTACTTGAGGACGCCGTCATAGCCCGCTTGGCCTTGGCCGTACGGTCGATTGCGGTCAACATCAGCGCCACCGCATGCTTGCAGTTGTGGGCCACCGGGCAGGAACAGGTCGCCGAAAAAGCATAGGATCCCGCGGTGACCTCCGCGGGGAAAGCCACCCGCGCGGTGTAGGGGGCAGAACCCGAGCCAGCCACCTGCCCCTCCAGAACCCGCGCCTGCTCGTCATAGGTGTAACGAATAACGTTACCCTCCCGCATATACCGCTGCCCCCGCGTGTAGGCACCAGAGCCCACCTGCCGAATAATGGCGGGGGCTGTCACCGGGATTTCAGGGAAAGAAGTAGACACAGGCACACCTTCACAACAGAGCAAATACCTAGTCTTCTAGCGTATCGCACCGCCTTACCCACAGCGCCTACGGGCTGGTTCGTCACAGTAAGAAAAATTTCTGAGACCGGTGTTTACAGAAGCGCCAACAGCGGGTTATGCTTTTACCAGCTTCAAGAGATTCAACTGTCAAGCTCCGACTTTGGTTGAACGCCAACCCCATGTTCACGGGTGGCTCGGATGACGAAGCGGTCTGCATCGCGCATTTCGGCGCTGTTTGGTGCAGGCAAGAGCAAGTTTCGAAAGGAATGCGCACTTTACGCGCAACGACGGCATGTCAAACGCTCGACCTCACGCCCACCGTCCTCACATCACCGTTCAGAAGAACATCTCTGCTGCCTCTGTACCCGCCCGCGGCGGCTACACCGCAATGAGCATCCAGGACTACACCCGCATCTCCAACGAGCGCAGCGAATTCCTCAACTTCCTGCTGGCCCCCAACCCCAGCGGTATCCCTGCAACTGAGTACGGTGTTCTGAAAGCTGCATGAGCCAGGTAGGTCTGCTTCTCGATTCCGATGTCCTTGCTGAAATCCGCAAGGCCACCCCGCACCCGCAGGTAGTGAACTGCCTGCGCCGCCGCTCCTACCGCACCATGTACATCTCGGTGCTCAGCCTCGGTGAACTCAAGGGGCTTTACCCCTACCCAGAAACCGAACGCTGGCTCGCTGAGCTCATGGACCGCTTCGACTCTCACGTACTAGAAGTCGATGCGAAGGTATCACTGGAGTGGGCCGGACGCCACGCCGAGAAGCACCTTCACCTGGTGGGTGGGCAGCGCCCCGCCCCCCTCGCCACAGCAGCCCTTGAGGGTCTGATGGCTGCCACCGCGACCGTCCACCAGCTTGAGATTATTTCGGGCAAGGCCGAGATTTATAAGTCCTGGGGCGTCCCGGCGGTGGATCCCTGGGAAGACTAGAGCCCGCAACATAGGTTCCACAGGCTCACAGCGAGCGTGAGCCTGCAAAACCTTTAGTAATCTCGCGTTCTTGCTATTGCGGCTGCCACCAGCCGGCGGGGTAGCACCCGTGCGGCTGCGACCGTTAGTTTGTAGGGTAAGGACGGCACACAGATCGGCTTACCTGCCGTGACCGCAGCGATACCTTCGGCAACAACCCGTTGGGGGCTCAGCCATAAGAAGCCCGGTAGGCGGGGCTCGCCCTGGCCCATGGCGTCGTGGAACTCCGAGCGGGTTAGACCCGGGCATAGGGCTGTCACATGGATACCCCGGTGCGAATATTGCAGGTGGGCGGATTCTGAGGCCACCACCAGGAAACATTTAACTGCCGAGTAGGTTCCGCCGGGGGTAAAGGCTGCCACCGAGGCGACGTTAATAATGCGGCCCCGCCCGCGCGGCAGCATGGCAACAATCGCTGTGTGCATGAGCTGGAGCGGAACCCTGGCCAGCACATCGACCTGGTCTAGGTGGCGTTCTACGGGCGCTGCATCAAAGCTCTTGCCGAGCCCAAAACCCGCATTATTGACCAGTATCTCAACGGGGTGCTCAACCTGCTGTAGGCGCTCAACCAGGCGGGCGACATCCTGCTCCACCAGCAAATCGGCAGGGATTACCTCAACGTCCACCGCGAACCTGTCGCGCAGCTGGCCCGCTAGGTCTTCTAGAGCCTTGGCCCGCCGGGCGGTGAGTACCAGGTTGTACCCGGCTACTGCATACTGGCGGGCAAACTCGGCGCCGATACCTGCCGAAGCGCCGGTAATCATCACATACGAAGTTTCACTGCTCATGGCTCCCACTCTACCGCCGGGGCGAGTTGGCCCGGTTATCTTCACCGCACTCTTACCCTGTATACCGGCGTCATCAGGCACACAACAGAGAAACATGACATGATGAAAGACGATGAATACCACCGCTCACCCCAAACGTTCCCTCCCTATGCCCCTGTGGCTGCAGGGCTCAGTTGAACTTGCCCTCGTGGCGCTGGCCTCCTACCTCACCGTCGTCCTGCTCCTGGTGGCGGTCTGGTACACCAACGGCTTCAACAGCAGCGGTACCCTAGCCGGTGCTGTCTCTGTGGCCGGGCACTTGTGGCTGCTGGTTCACGGCGTGCCCCTGAACATGAATATCCCCGAGCAGGGGGTCTTCTCAGCGGTGACCGGAACCATGAGCCTGGTACCCCTGGGCCTCACGCTGATCCCCCTAGCCCTCTGCTACCGCTCCGGCCGCCGCCTGGCCCGCGCCAGCTACGAGGGCCAGTTCTGGCAACCCCTGGCCGGTGGTCTTCTCGCCTACGCCGTGGTGGGCGCCGGGGTGAGCCTGCTGTCCACCAACGACTTCTTCTCAACCTCACCCGTCCTTGCCGCCCTGGTACCCCTCTGGGTAGCTGCCCTGGGCATCATCCTGGGCGGGTACGCCGAATCGCGCTCGCTAGCCGCCATGATCGGTGTGAACGCGGCCGACTGGGTGAAGAAATTCAGTCAGTATTCCCGCTGGGCAGGCTCCTACGTCTGGGCCCTGCTGAGGGCGGCCCTGGTGGGCGTACTGGCCTTTGTAGCCGGTGGCGCCCTGTTGCTGGTCGTCACCCTCTTCTGGCACTGGGACGACGTGGTCTCCCTTTATCAGACCCTGCACGCTGGTGCCGTCGGCGGCCTAGCCCTAACCCTGCTGCAGCTGGGTCTGCTCGTGAACCTGGTGGTCTACTCCATGGCGTGGAGCTCCGGCGCAGGCTTTGCCCTGGGCACCGGCACCTCCGTTGACCTGACCGGCACCAACGTGGGGGTCATGCCCTCCCTGCCGGTGCTGGGTGCGCTGCCGCACGCGTCCGAACCCTGGGGCTACCTGGCCCTTGCCGTGCCCCTAGCCGCAGGTGCCCTGGGCGGCTGGTGGTTCTTCCGCGAAGGCGAAAACCACTTTGACGAGTGGCTTTCCCTCAAGATTCGCTTCCGCTGGCTGTCCTGGACCCTCTCTACTCTGGGGCTTGCCGTCCTAACCCTGCTGCCGACCTTCCTGCTGACCACCCTGCTGGGCTGGGCCGCTAACGGGTCGCTGGGGCTGGGCCGCTTCACGGCTATCGGCCCGAACCCCCTCATCTTTGGGGCGTTCTCTGCCGTGCTGCTGGCGGCCGGCACCATGCTGGGGCTGGGCCTTGCCCACCTGTTGGTGCGCGACACCTCCGGTGAACTGGAGCGCTTTGCCCAGGCCAAGCCCACCCGCGAGCAGAAGCGCACAGCCCGCGCCGAGGCCAAGGCTCAGAAGGCAGCGGCCCGCGCTGAGCGTAAGGCAGAAAAAGCTGGGGCTAACCGGCCGGACGCCGCCCAGCCGGACGCCGTCCAGCCGGATGCCGCCGAGCAGGTAGACGCAGAACCGGGTGAGCTAGAGAGTCAGGACGCCGTTGGCAAGACCCCCGCTGAGGGCGGGTCGGTTGCGGCTTCCAGCGAGAAGGGCGCCGCTGCGCTGGCGCTGGCCCGCATCATGGCTGACCGTGAGCAGGCCCAGCCCGCCGAAAGTGATGAGCCCGCCGAGAGCGATGAGCCCGCCGAAAGTGATGAGCCAGCCGAGAGCGATGAAGCTGCTCCTGAGACTGAGGAAGTAGTGCCTGAAAACGAAGCTGCAGATACCGCATCTAGCGAAGCAGAAGCAACGGCTGCACCCGAGACTGAAACTGAAGAACCCGCTGTGCCCTTCCGGCCCGTGGTGAAGCGTCCTAAGTCCCTGCGTGCCCGCCGCCAAAAACGACTTGAAGAGCTGGCAGAAGGTACGGGTAAGGAAACTGAAGCTCAGTAAAAGATAGATAAAGGTATACCAGGCTCACGCTGGATGAAGCCCAGCAGATTCCGAGCGCGCGAGGAAATAAATCTGCGGGCGGAATAGGCGCAAGCCTGACCCTCACGCCCCGCCTAACGGCGGATTCCGTTCGCTCCTGTGTGCTCGCGCGCTCGCACCCGCTCACTTCATCGAGCCAGCAGCTTCGCTGCGAGCCTGGTATACCTCTACTCGAATTAAGACTTAGAAAGCTACTGTCCCATGAGCTGCTGCAGCAGGCCGTCGCTCATCTGCGAGGTGCACTGTTGCTGGCGGCTCAGGGTCATAGCCTGCTGCAGGCACTCCGCGTAGGCGATGGTGGCGTCCACAAAAATCAGCTGAACCAGCGCGGCGAAGCCCAAAAAGAGCGACCAGAGCATCACCATGATCATGAGCACCACCGAAAAAGCGGGAAACTTAGCCCCCACCATTTTTACCAGGGTCACCGCGGCAAGAGTGAAGGTCAGCACCGCCAGGGCCGCTGTTACCGCGGCAAACCAGCCCGGGTACGAGGTGCTAGCCACCGTAGCAACCATCGCCAAAAACGACAGGCGGGACCACACCTTGATATTCTCAAGCACACGATCAGAGGGCAGCTGGGCAGAAGGACGCACGGTGTCAGACATACCTACCACCTTACCGCGCCCTGCCACCAGCCTCGAACAGCGCAAACTACCGGTGTCTCAGCATGAAAACGCGGCAGTGTGTTGGCGCTCGCATGCGATAAACTTTTCTGTATGCGCATTGTGGTGATGGTGTCCGGCTCGGGCACAAATTTACAGTCCATTCTCGATTCCGTTGCAGATGGTCAGCTAACCGCCGATATCGTGGCGGTAGGAGCCGATAAGCCCTGCCTGGGCATAGAACGAGCCCAGGGTGCCGGGATTGAAACTTTCCTTGTAGAACCTGCGGACTTCTCCACCCGCGCCGACTGGAACCGGGCGCTGGAAGAAAAAATAGCGAGCTACGCCCCCGACTACATTGTCTTTGCCGGCTTCATGCGGATTGTCGATGCTCAGCTTGTGGAACGCTTCACCGGGCGCATCATTAATACCCACCCGGCTCTGCTCCCGTCCTTCCCAGGAGCCCACGGCGTCCGTGATGCCCTAGCCCACGGAGTCAAAATCAGCGGTGTGACCGTCCACCTGGTCGACGCGGGAGTTGATACCGGACCTATCCTGGCCCAGGCTGCCGTTCCCGTTCTTGACGGTGACACCGAAGAGAGCCTGCACGAACGTATCAAAGTGCAAGAACGCCAACTCCTGGTAGCCACCATAGCCTCCCTGGCGCAAGAGCCCACCGCCTAACCCTAGATGTAGCCCCACCCCGGGGCTGGGCCTAGGGTCGGGGCTCCAGATAAAGCGACTCACACTCAGGTAACAACCTGCCGGTACCCTCGCCGGCATACGAAACGGAGAACATCTGTGAGTCTCATTGAGCTCGACCGCCTACCTCTCAAACGCGCCCTTATCTCTGTCTATGACAAGACCGGGCTAGAAGACCTCGCTCGCGGCCTACACGAAGCCGGGGTAGCCCTGGTCTCCACCGGTTCAACCGCCTCCACCATCGCCGCAGCCGGCGTCCCCGTCACCGAAGTCTCCGACATCACCGGCTTCCCCGAATGCCTCGAAGGCCGCGTCAAAACCCTGCACCCCCGCGTCCACGCCGGCATCCTGGCAGACCGCCGCAAGCAGGAACACATCGACACCCTCAAAGACATGGAAATCGAGGCCTTCGACCTGGTCGTCATCAACCTCTACCCCTTCGTTGAGACCGTAGCCTCCGGCGCAGACCAGGACGCCATCATCGAAAAAATCGACATCGGCGGCCCCTCCATGGTGCGCGCAGCAGCCAAGAACCACGACGCCGTAGCCATCGTCGTCGACCCCGCCAAGTACGGCCAGGTCGTTGAAGCCGCCAAGGCCGGTGGCTTCAACCTGGCAGAACGCCGCCGCCTGGCGTCCGCCGCCTTCGCCCACACCGCCGCCTATGACACCGCCGTCGCCACCTGGACCGCAGCCCAGTTCGAACAAGACGAAGACACCAACTACTGGCCCCCCTTCGCCGGACTCGCCTTCGAACGCTCCGAATCCCTGCGCTACGGCGAAAACCCCCACCAGGCAGGCGCCCTCTACGTCGACCCCGCCGCAACCCCCGGCATCGCCCAGGCAGAACTGCTCGGCGGCAAAGCTATGAGCTACAACAACTACGTCGACGGCGACGCCGCCCTGCGCGCCGCCTACGACTTCGACGAACCCGCCGTCGCCATCATCAAGCACAACAACCCCTGCGGCATCGCCGTCGGCGCAGCAGACGCAGCCGACCCCATCGCCGACGCCCACGCCAAGGCCCACGCCTGCGACCCCCTCTCAGCCTACGGCGGCGTCATCGCAGCCAACCGCGAAGTCACCGCAGCCATGGCAGAAACCGTCAAGGGCATCTTCACCGAAGTCATCATCGCCCCCTCCTACGCCCCCGAAGCCCTGGAAATCCTGCAGACCAAAAAGAACCTGCGCATCCTCCAGCTACCCGAAGGCTTCGCCCGCGATACCATCGAATACCGCCAGGTCTCCGGCGGCGCTCTCTTCCAGGACGCCGACCGCCTGCACGCCGACGGTGACAAGGTCGAAAACTGGCAGCTCGTCGCCGGCGATGCCGCAGACGAAGCCACCCTCGCCGACCTCGAATTCGCCTGGAAGGCCCTACGCGCCGCCAAATCCAACGCCATCCTGCTCGCCAACGACGGAGCTGCCGTCGGCATCGGCATGGGCCAGGTTAACCGCGTTGACTCCTGCCGCCTCTCCGTCGAACGCGCCAACACCCTTGCAGAAGGCGCAGAACGCGCCCGCGGCTCCGTCGCAGCCTCAGATGCCTTCTTCCCCTTCGCCGACGGCCTCCAGGTACTCCTGGACGCCGGCGTCCGCGCAGTCGTGCAGCCCGGCGGCTCCATCCGCGATGAAGAAGTTATCGCTGCCGCCAAGGAAGCAGGAGTGACTATGTACTTCACCGGAGCTCGTCACTTCTTCCACTAAGCTTTTCAGCACGACGGAGCGAATATACCTTCGCCAGCTGACCCTCTTGGGCTCGCGCTGGGCGCTCGCCCAATTCACGCCAGCCCCAGCCAGCTGGCTCCGGTATATTCGCTCCGCCTCTGGTAGAACTAATAATCCGCAGTAAAAAGTCCGCCCCTCCACGTACGGAGGGGCGGACTTTTATCGTGCTATGTGAAGAACCCTACTGCTGCGCAGCTGCGTCCGAGACGCCGGTGAGGGCTTCAGTGAAGATGCGCTGCACGTCGGTGGGGGAAGACGCCATATGGGCCTCGCCGCCGACGCTCTGGGCGATGGTGGTCAGGGCGTTCATGTCGGCGTCCTCAGAGATACCGATCATGATGATGAAGACCGGGTTAGCAGGGTCCTGCTCAGCCTGAATGGTAGAAATCAAATCTTCCTGGCTAATTGAACCATCATCAAAGTTTTCACCGTCGGTCAGTACAATCACGGCATTTACCGAACCGTAGTCGTAGTTCTCCTTAGCGGAGCGGAAGGCAGCCAGGGTGGTGTCGTAGAGGGCAGTGAAGCCGTTGGGGTCAATGGTCGCGGCGATACCTGAGCCAGCCTCCTGCAGGAGCACCCGCTGGGTTTTCCCGTCTACAGTTTCTTCAAAGCCGCGCACGGGTACCAGCTCCTGGTAGTCAGAAACAGAACCGTCAGGCAGGGTGAGGTCACGGGAGAACTTCCACAGGCCCATAGAATCGCGGGCCGGGAAGAGCTGGGAACCTGCCAGCACCGACTCAACGGTGATATCCATCCGGGACTTGCCGGTACCAGCTACCGGCAGCAGCATGGAACCTGATGCGTCGAGCACAACCAGAGCATTCAGTGGCGCAGACTGCAGGGAGTAAGAAGTCCAGACCTGGGTGAGCACGTCCTGGTTACTGGGGGTCAGCGCAGCAAAACTACCGACGCTGTACTCGCCTTCTAGCTCCTGGCCGTCCGCCCCACGTAAACCGGCAGCTGTTAGGGCCTTCTTGCCGTCCTCACTGCCCATAAAGTCAATAATCTGCTGGGCGGCTTCATCGATAGTGGTGTTGTTGCTAGAGGACGCCTGGTAGAGGGGGTAGTTGAGGGCAAAAGAGCCATCGCCGGGTACAGCTGCGGTCAGCCCGGAATCTGCGTGGGTTGAAGCGTAAGCAGCGTAGTCAGCTTCGGTGACGATTGCGGCGTCCTTGGTGCCGTTATCCACATCGGTCAGCAACTCGGTAGCGCTCTGGGCGGCTTCAGTAACACCGATGCTCTGGGCACGCAGGGCGGTGCCGCTGGTGAGGTCCTCAAGGCTAACGGTACCCGCTGACGCCTCAGAGATACCGCCGAGCAGGGCCGCGAAAGCACCGGAGTCCTCCTTGGGGTCACCCATGCTGAGGGTGCCTTCAGCCTTGAGAGCTTCGAGCCAGGTGCCGTAGCTGGTGTTATCTTCTGACACGATGACGCCGGGAGTCTGGGCAAGAGACTCAGCAAGGGGGGTCAGGCCGGTGTTGGCTTCGCTCATGGCCAGCTCAGCGCGGGTGGTGGAGTCAGGAATCCAGAGGTTGGTGGTTGCTGTGCCGCTGGTTGACTCGGTGAGTACATCGCTGGCGGTCTTATTGGTGGTGATGTCGAGGGTGATACAGGTGCCCTCGTCCACGGGCATAGCCTTCAGCGCTGCTGCCATAGGTTCGGTGGTGGCTACGGTGACGGCCTGGGTGGTTGAGCAGGCAGCCGGAACGGTCTGGCCGCTGGTCGTTGACTGTTCCCTATCAGAGGTGATGTTGGTGTAGGCGATAGCGCCGCCGCAGAGCAAAATGACGGCTGCAGCGCCGGTGGCAATCCACTTGCGGCTATTCTTCTTCTGCTTCTCAATACGCTCTTGACGGCGCGATTTGGCGGTGTTCACCATGGGGTGGGTGCCTCTTCCCTAGTGCTGTGTGGTGGGGTGTGCGAGCGGGGGTCCCTCAGCAGGTGCGACTGATGAGGTACTCGCATGCGCGGCTAACTACTGCTGGGTAGTGCCGCTGGTTCGCCCTTTAGTGTAGCAAGAAAGGGGTGTTGGTGACGGGGTTTATAGGACGGTGGTGGTGGGCTGCTGTGCTTTAAAATGGGAGGGTGCCGAAAGTCAGTGAAGAGTATATGCGTTCCCGTCGTGCCGAGCTTGTTGCGGCTGCCCGCGCTGTGTTTATGCAGAAGGGGTATCAGCAGGCGTCGATGAGCGAGGTGATTGCTGCCTCGGGCTTATCTGCAGGGGCGATTTATAACCATTTCTCGGGGAAAACAGAGATTATGGCTGCGGCTGCCCGGGTAGATCTCTCTCAGTTTGAGGTGCGTAGCGATGAGCTGCCCTGGGAGTTTGTGGAACGCTGTCTGGTGACCTTGCAGGCCGATGAGCAGCTGACGCGGTTTTTGGCGATTACCTGGGGGGAGGCCGTGACGGTACCTGAGGTCGCTGAGGTTGTTGATGAACAGCTGGGCCTCTTGCGTTCCCGCGTGGTGGCGAGCTACCGGGCCTGGGCTGTGACAGAACTAGATTTTTCCCCCTCGGAGCTAGAAACCTGGTTACAGATGCTGGGCTCGGCGGTCCTGTCTGTGCTGACCGGATTTGTGGTGCAGGCCAGTACCATGCGCGACTTTAACGCCGAAAGCTACTTTGAATTTGCCCGCACTATTTTGCGGCAGGCCTAGCCTCCCTTTTTCCTGCGCGGACGCCGGTGAGCAGCTCACCGGCGTCCGCGCAGCTTAAAAGCGGGGGAGGGTAAAAACCTGAAAATTGTCTCAAATCTGCCGGGGCAGCGGGCTCTCGCTAGCTAGGTCACATACACTTAAAAGTAGAGTGCGCTCACACGCGCCGCTCGGTTAAAGCATCACGTGATCTTCTGTATCCCCTCGTACAGATAAGCAGAAGAAACTGATCCACCATACTCAAGGAAGTGGCATGACCAACCTTTCACCCAACGTCACCAACCTGCCCCTGGCCGAGGTAGACCCCGAGGTTGCTGAAGCTATTCAGCACGAGCAGGAACGCCAGCAGAACACCCTCGAAATGATTGCTTCAGAGAACTTCGCTCCCCGCGCTGTGCTTGAAGCTCAGGGCTCTGTTCTGACCAACAAGTACGCCGAAGGCTACCCCGGCCGCCGCTACTACGGCGGCTGCGAATTTGTTGACGTGGTGGAGCAGCTTGCTATCGACCGCGCCAAGGCCCTCTTCGGTGCCGACCACGCCAACGTACAGCCCCACTCCGGCGCGCAGGCCAACAACGCCGTCATGCACGCCCTGCTGACCCCCGGCGACAAGATTATGGGCCTGTCCCTGGCCCACGGCGGTCATCTGACCCACGGTATGAAGCTCAACGTCTCGGGCAAGCTCTACGAGGTTGTTGCCTACGGCGTGGACGAAGAAACCGGCCGCGTGAATATGGACGAGGTCCGCGAACTGGCCCTGGCCGAGAAGCCCAAGGTCATTATCGCCGGTTGGTCAGCCTACACCCGTCAGCTGGACTTCGCAGCCTTCCGCGCTATCGCCGACGAAATCGGTGCCTACCTCTGGGTTGATATGGCCCACTTCGCTGGCCTGGTCGCAGCTGGCCTGCACCCCAACCCCGTCCCTCACGCCCACGTGGTGTCCTCCACCGTCCACAAGACCCTGGCAGGCCCCCGCTCCGGCTTCATCATGTGTGTTGAGGACCTGAAGAAGAAGATCGACTCGGCTGTCTTCCCCGGCCAGCAGGGCGGCCCCCTCATGCACGCTATCGCCGGTAAGGCTACCGCCTTCAAGATTGCTGCTTCCGACATGTTCAAGGACCGCCAGGCCCGCACCCTCGAAGGCGCCAAGATTCTGGCTGACCGTCTGAACCAGGCCGACATGGCAGAGGCCGGCGTTAAGGTCATCTCCGGTGGCACCGACGTTCACCTGGTCCTGGTTGACCTGCGCGACGCCGAAATCAACGGCCGTGAGGCAGAAGATCTGCTGCACGAAGCCGGTATCACCGTCAACCGTAACGCAGTGCCTAACGACCCCCGTCCGCCCATGGTTACCTCCGGTCTGCGCATCGGCACCCCCGCCCTGGCAACCCGCGGCTTCGATGCTGAAGCCTTCACCGAAGTTGCCGACATCATCGCCGAAACCCTCAAGCCCGGCGTCGACGTCGCAGCCCAGCGCGAGCGCGTCACCGCCCTGTGCGAGAAGTTCCCCCTCTACTCCGGTATCGAGGAGTGGTAAACATGTCGCAGATTCTTGACGGCACCGCTACCGCCGCCCAAATCAAAAAAGAACTGGCCGAACGCGTCGTCGCCCTGAAAGAAAAGGGTGTTACCCCCGGCCTGGCGACCGTGTTGGTGGGCGATGACCCGGCCTCCCGCTCCTACGTGGGCGGCAAGCACCGCGACTGCGCCGAGGTTGGCATTGCCTCCATCAAGGTGGAGCTGCCCGAGACCATCAGCCAGGAAGAGCTTGAAGCTGAGCTCGAAAAGCTGAACAACGACCCGGCCTGCACCGGCTACATCGTTCAGCTGCCCCTGCCCAAGCACATCGATACCAATCGCGTTCTTGAGAAGATTGCCCCCGAGAAGGACGCCGACGGATTGCACCCCATGAACCTGGGTCGCCTCGTCCTCAATGTGGGTGAACCCCTGAACTCGCCCCTGCCCTGCACCCCTAACGGTGTGATTGAGCTGGTGGAACGCCACGGTATCTCCTGGAAGGGTAAGAAGGTTGCTGTGCTGGGCCGCGGTATTACCGTAGGTCGCCCCCTGGGTCTGCTGCTGACCCGCAAGGACGTCAACTCCACCGCCACCCTGGTGCATACCGGCACCGAGGATGTCAGTGCAGCCCTGCGCGATGCCGATATCATCGTGGCCGCTGTGGGTGTTGCCCACGCCGTGAAGGCTGATCAGGTCAAGGACGGGGCTATCCTGCTCGATGTTGGTGTCTCCCGTATCGAGGACCCCGAGACCGGCAAGAAGAAGCTGACCGGCGACATCTCACCCGAGGCCGCAGCTAAGGCCAGCTGGTACTCACCCAACCCCGGCGGCGTGGGCCCCATGACCCGCGCTATGCTGCTGGTCAACGTGGTAGAAACCGCAGAACGCCAGGCTGCCTAAGCTAAAGCGTCCACGAGAATCGCCGAGTGCCTACCAAGAGTGTATGCACTCGGCGATTCTCGTATGCACTCACGGAAAAAGAACTACCTCTTGACCTCTATCTCAAAGTCGTAGCGGTCACCCCGGTAGAGGGTCTGGGTGCTTTCAACGGGCAGGCCGCGCACGGTGTAGCCCACTTTTTCAACGCGTAAGGCGGCCGCCCCGAGGGGAACCCCCAGCCGGGCTGCTTCTGCCTGGGTCAGGTTGGTTGCTACCACCCGCACGGTTGCGGTTTCCACTTGGAAGCCGGACGCCCGCATCTGGGCATCGAGCGAGGCAGATAGCTCGGGCTCCACATGGGAGAAGGCCTCGGGCAGGAAATGGGCGGTTTCAAGAGCGATAGGGGAGCCGTCCGCCTGCCGCAGCCGCTGAATCTGAATCACCTTGGCACCGGCGTCCAGATTCAAATCGCGCTGAACCGCCAGCGGCGCCTCGATGAGGTGGCAGGTGAGGGTGAGGGAGTGGGGGCGATGGCCTCGCGCTGCCATGTCATCTGTGAAAGAGCGCAAGGACGGCGCCCGCATTGGGTGCTTGCGCGGGGCAACGTAGGTACCTGACCCCTGCACATGGTAGATAAGGCCGGCGTCAGCCAGTTCCCGTAGGGCCCGGCGGACGGTGTCGCGTGAGACGCAGAAGATATCCTGCAGCTGCCGTTCTGTGGGCAGGGGCATGTTCTCATCGGCCGGGCAGATATAGCGCTCTTCGATGAGCTGGGCGACCTGATGGTACTTCGTTTCACGTGATGAGGGCATCATGTACCCCACTTTACGCTTAAGTTGGGCCTGCGATTCAGCGCGGCCTGGCTTCCTTTGACATAATAGAGGTCATGCAGTCGAACGGTTCAGAAAAAACAGCACAAGAGCAGAACACCAAGGTCGTCCTGATAGGGGCGGGCATCGGCATGGCAATTCTCGTTGCCCTGCTGGCCTGGGCTATCGTCCAGTCAGCCCGCGAGGAGTCGGTGCTGGGTTGGATTCTGGCCGGTATTATCGCAGCCTGGCTGGGTATCGCAGCCTACCTTCTAGTGAACGTCAACCGCACCCTGGTGGCCCAGCGCAAGGCCTACGAGGAGCACGCCGTGAAGCGCGCCGAGTACGAGTCTGATGTGCACACCGAGAAGCTCGCCCACTCTTTCCAGATTTGCCTGGTGCAGTCAAAGGTGATTGCTGAGCAGCTTGAGGTCAACGACGAAAACTCCCGCGACATGATTGATCGCGCTATCGACACCATTAACTTCACCGCTAAGAACGGTATGGAACTGGCCCGTGAAGGGGCCTAAACACAGCGAAGGACGCCCCGTGAGCAAGTCACAGCAGACCACTCCCGAAGAAAACATCAAGGCTAAGATTCCCAACGCGGCAACCGGTGCGCCGCGCGCTTTCTCGGGCGCCCAGCCGTCCGCGGATTCCATGCACCTGGGTAACTACATCGGTGCGGTCAATAACTGGGTTGACCTGCAGAAAGACCACGAGTGCCTCTACTTCATTCCCGATATGCACTCGATTACCGTGCCCCAGGATCCGGCGGTTCTGCTGGAGCGCACCCGCAAGACTGCGGCCCAGTACATCGCAGCCGGTATCGACCCCGAGAAGACCCCGCTCTTCGTCCAGTCACATGTGCCCGAGCACGCCCAGCTAGCCTGGGTGCTTAACTGCATTACCGGCTACGGTGAGGCTGCCCGCATGACCCAGTTCAAGGACAAGGCAGCTAAGCAGGGTACCGATAACGCCTCGGTGGGGCTCTTCACCTACCCCGTCCTTATGGCAGCAGACATCCTGCTCTACCAGGCCGACGTGGTACCGGTGGGTGAGGACCAGCGTCAGCACCTGGAGCTAACCCGCAACCTGGCCCAGCGCTTCAACTCCCGCTTTGGCGACACCTTTGTGGTGCCTGAGCCGGTCATCCTCAAAGAGACTGCCAAGATTTATGATCTGCAGACTCCGGATTCAAAGATGAGCAAGTCGGCAACCACCGATAAGGGTATTATCTGGTTGCTCGATGACCCCAAGAAGACCGCCAAGAAGATTAAGTCTGCGGTGACCGATGCGGGGAGCGAGATCACCTATGACCGCGAGAACAAGCCCGGTGTTTCTAACCTGCTGTCCATCTACTCGGCAGTGACGGGCAAGGCCATTGACGACATTGTCGCTGAATACGAGGGCAAGATGTACGGCCACCTCAAGGTTGACCTGGCGGAGATTGTGGTTGAGGAGCTATCGCCCATTCGCGAGCGCGCTCTGGAACTCATGGACGACCCGGCGGAGCTAGACCGCCTGCTGGCCATCGGTGCCGGTAAGGCCCGTGAGATTGCCTCTGTGACCGTGAAGAATGTGTATGACGCGGTTGGCTTCCTGCCCGCTCTCTAAGAGTTAGACGACCTAGCCTGGTGGCTTCTTCACCGACCATAGACCCCGACCGCAGGTACCTCAGCATCGTTGCCGAGGTACCTGCGGCGGTGTCTGCGCGCCTGGTCAGCTGGCGGGCGAGCCAGGGCATGGTAGGCCCCGTTGCAGAAAGCTGCCACATTACGATTTTGATTAGCGAGGACGCCGGCGGCGACCCCCTGCGCTCCATTGAGCAGGTGGTGGCCGGCATCGGCCCCGTGCAGGTGGATCTGGGCCCGGCCGCAACCTTTGAGCCGGTTACCCCCGTAACCTATCTCCCCGTTGTCGCCGGGGCAGATAGGCTCACCTTGATTCATGTAGCCTGCCAGAAGGCGGTAGGGGAGTCAGTGTCACCTTTTCCCTACGAGCCACACCTCACCCTAGCCAACCATGCCCCGGCCCCTGCCCTGGCGGCGTCCTTGCAGGACTTTGCGAGCCTTCCGCCTGAGCTTTCGAATTTCACCATCGACCAGCTGACGGTCTACCGCTATCACTCAGGTAGCTGGCAGCAGCTGGGAATAGTGCGCCTCTAAGACATGGGGCGTCGCAGGCTCACGCTCGCTGCCGACCCTCTCGCCTGGTTCGCTTCGCTCACAAGGCGATTCACGCCAGCCACCGAGCCAGCAGCTTCGCTGTGAGCCTGCTCCACCAAATCTTGTGAACAAGTTTCATCAACAGAAAAGGCCCTGCTTCTTCGCACCATGAGCGAAGGGGCAGGGTCTTTTGAGTGAGCTGTGTTTAGTGGTCAGAGTCCACTTCGGTAGTGGTGACCAGTTCAGCGGTGCGGGAGATACCGTTGATTTCGTTGGGTACCTCGGGCAGGTCGATGCTGGCAAATACCTCGGCGGTGCCGTCGGCAATCTTCGCTAGAGATACAACGTGTAGCTTCTTGGTGGCGGGGTCGGTGACGTAGGCGGTTTCGCCGTCAACCCAGATGGCGGGGCGGGGGTCCTGCCAGATTTCTGATTCGGTCCAGGAGTCCATGATGTCGACGGAACCCAGCTCGGTGCCGTCCTCAGCCCAGAAGCGGAGCTTGCCGTCGGTTGTCAGCAGCAGGTGGGAGCCTTCGGGGCCGCGGGCCAGTGAACGGAAGGTGTAGGAGACGCCTTCGGGTAGGGCGATTTTAGTGCGTTCCTTGGTGATGGTGTTGATCAGGGCGAACTGTTCGGGGCGTTCGAGCTCGGCGTCCTGGTCGGTTTTGTAGTCGGCAAGCACGATAGCTGAATCAGCTGAGCCGGCCTGGTTGCCGGAGCGGGAGTAGGGATCTTCGGGGTTGGTGACCTTGGTGAAAGTGCCGTTTGTGTAGATGAGGGCGCCGTCCTGGCAGCCAACGGTAAAGGTGTCGTTAGCGGCGATCGCTTCGCCGTGAATGCCGGGGCAGTCGAGGTTTTCGGTGACAACCGAGCCGTCTGCGTTGATGATGGCTGCGCCGGTGCGGGCGTCCTCGGTGCCTACCGATACCAGGTACTGGTTGTTCTCGAGGGGGATGGCCAGGCCGTGGTGGGCGTCGGGTAGGGTGATGGTTTCGGTGCTGACGCTGGTGGCGGTGTACTGGTCAGTACCGGTTAGGTCGGCGGGGGAGTAGACCTCTATGGTGCCGGTGTTGTCAGCGAACATGGCTGAGCGGCCGTAGTCGGTGATGACGTGGCCGGTGCCGTCCGCTGCGAAGGACAGGGAGGTGAGGGTGGGGGTGGTGGTGTAGTAGTGGTCGTGGTCGCCGTGGGCCTGGGTCCAGGCGCCCATGTCGAGTATGGTGTAGGAGGAGCCGTCGGCTACGACCAGGTGGCGGTTGTCGCCGGCGGGCTGTATGCGCAGGAAACCTTCTTTTTCAATGGTTTCGATGACTTCAAAGGTCTTGCCGTCCACAATCATGATTCCGCCGTCGTAGGTCAGTGCGATGCGGGCTGAGGGGGTGGAGGCTTCGGTGATGGCTGCGCGTTCTGCGATTGCGGTTGCGGTGGCGCTGGCCTGGTCGCTGCTTGAAGTGGCGGAGGGGGCGGACGCTGCCCCGCAGCCTGCAAGGGCAAGGGCGAGGGTGGCGCTGATGAGGGTGAAAAGAGGACGAGAGGTGTTGTGCATGCCCACCAGTCTAAACTAAATGAGAATCATTTGCATAATGTGAGTGCCAAAAAAGACCCGCACCGTTTTCTCAGTGCGGGTCTTTAGGTAACCTTGGTGGGCTAGAGCAGGTTGTCTTGGCCCAGTTCTTTCAGGGTGTTCACGGTGTTCTTCACGCTCTGGGCGTCGTCGCGTACGGTGACGAGCAGGGCATCTGCGGTGTCAACGATAACAACATCTTCAATACCGATGACCGAAATTTTACGGCCGGTGTTGTTGACGACGATGCCGGTGGATTCTTCGCTGATGACGCTGGACTTATCGCCCAGCACGAAGAGGTCATCGCCGCTCTTTTCGATGTTGAGGCGGGCTACGGCGTCAAAGTCGCCTACGTCGTCCCAGCTGAAACGTCCGGGAACCATAGCTACGTCGCCGGCCGCAGCGGCAGGTTCAGCTACTGCATAGTCGATGGCGGTCTTGGGTAGGGTGTCCCAGAGGCGGTTCATGCAGGCTTCGCGTGCGGGGGTGTCCCAGGCGCGGGCGATTTCCATGATGCCAGCGTAGAGCTCGGGCTCGTTGGCTTCGAGATGCTGCAGCATGAGGGCTGCAGGAGCCACGAACATGCCGGCGTTCCAGGTGTAGTCGCCGCTGGCTACGTACTCGGTTGCGGTGGCCTCGTTGGGCTTTTCGACAAACTGCTCAACGGCAAGGACGCTGGGGGCGTCTTCCAGCCCCAGATTCTGGGTGGCCTTGATGTAACCGAAAGCGGTGGAAGGCTCGGTGGGTTCGATGCCGATGGTGACGATCTTGCCGGAGGCTGCTGCGTGTACGGCCTCGCGTACTACGGCCTGGAATTCTTCGACCGGGCTGATGATGTGGTCAGCGGCGAAGGAGCCAATGATGGCCTCGGGGTCACGCTCGTGCAGAATAGCGCAGGCAAGGCCAATGGCGGCTGCGGAGTCGCGAGGTGAGGGTTCGAGTACCAGGTCAGACCCGCGCAGCTCTGAGAGCTGCTGGGTGACGGCGTTGGCGTGGGCCTGTCCGGTGACGACAAGGACGCCATCGGCTGCGAGGTCAACCAAACGATCGTAGGTAGCACGGAGGAGGGATGAACCTGTCCCGGTTAGGTCAAGCAGAAATTTAGGTTCTACGGCGCGAGAGAGGGGCCATAGGCGGGACCCTACGCCGCCAGCCGGAATGAGGGGGTAGAACCGTTCAAGTGGTGTTCTCATTGTTTCTACAGTGTACCCAGAATTGAAGTCATAATGATGAAATCTTTTCCTTAAACTGTACGGCGCCGGTCACTTTTGACGGAAAACTTCACGGCGGCTTCCGCATGATAAAGCCGATAGCTGGCTTAAGGGCATTAAAACCTTGCCTATTTCCCGGAAATACGGGGGTAAGAGATGGTGACACGGTGTAAGTAAGCGGCCCTAAAACCTGCTAATCTTGCTGTTGAGTAGAACACACAATACGTATGTTGCGTGGGCGCACAGATGGTCTCAACCTATCGGTGTGTCGTCTCGCATCACACAGGAGGTTATTCAGTGCCGAATACATCCAAGGGCACGCTGTACCGCGGCCGTGAAGGTATGTGGTCGTGGGTTGCCCACCGCATTACCGGTATCGCCATTTTCTTCTTCTTGCTGGTTCACGTGCTTGATACCGCCGTTGTCCGCGTCTCTCCTGAGGCATACAACGCCGTCATGCACATCTACAAGAACCCCATCATGGGTCTGGGCGAAGCTGTTCTGGTAGCAGCTATTGTCTACCACGCCTTTAACGGTATCCGCATTATCCTGGTGGACTTCTGGAAGAACGGTGCCAAGAACCAGAAGGCTATGCTCTGGGGCGTCCTGGTGCTCTGGGCCGTCGTCATGGTTCCCTTCCTCATCCGTCACTTCATGCTCGTCTTTGGGGGTCACTAAGACATGGCAACTCCTCTGAAAACCAAGATTTCGGTTCCCCGCAGCCGCGACAACACCGTCTCGGGCGTCAAATACAACCGAGCCTCGTCCAAGCGCAACAACTTCGAGATGTTCGCCTGGCTTTACATGCGTGTCTCCGGTGTTCTGCTGGTCATTCTGATTTTCGGTCACCTCTTCGTCAACCTCATGATGGGCGAAGGCGTGCACCGTATCGACTTCGGTTTTGTCGGCGGTAAGCTGGCTAACCCCTTCTGGCAGGTCTGGGATCTTCTGCTCCTGTGGCTGGCTATGCTGCACGGCGCTAACGGCATCCGCGTCATCATCGACGATTACGCAGAAAAGGACGGCGTGCGCTTCGCCCTGAAGGTAGCCCTCTTCCTTGCCACCGCTTTCGTGATTCTTCTGGGCACCCTGGTCATCTTCACCTTTGACCCCTGCCCCGCCGGTGCAGGCGCAGACCTTCTGCCTTCCTTCTGCACCGCCCCGTAAGCTATTGGCGCTCTAGATTTTAGAAAGAAGCATTCACACAATGCAGGTACATAAGTACGACGTCGTTATCATCGGCGCAGGCGGCGCAGGTATGCGAGCCGCTATCGAAGCTGGCCAGCGCGTCCGCACCGCTGTGCTCACCAAGCTCTACCCCACCCGCTCCCACACCGGTGCTGCCCAGGGCGGCATGTGTGCGGCTCTGGCTAACGTTGAAGAGGACAACTGGGAGTGGCATACCTTTGACACCATCAAGGGCGGCGACTACCTGGTAGACCAGGATTCAGCTGAGGTCATGGCCAAGGAAGCCATCGATGCCGTTCTCGATCTTGAGAAGATGGGTCTTCCCTTTAACCGCACTCCCGAGGGCCGTATTGACCAGCGCCGTTTCGGTGGCCATACCCGCGACCACGGTAAGGCTCCTGTGCGCCGCGCCTGCTACGCAGCAGACCGCACCGGCCACATGATTCTGCAGACCCTCTACCAGAACTGCGTCAAGCACAACGTAGAGTTCTACAACGAGTACTACGTTCTTGATCTGGTTATGGTTGAGGACGAGGAGGGCGTCCGCCGCCCCGCAGGTGTTGTCTCCTACGACCTGGCTACCGGCGACGTCCACGTCTTCCAGGCCAAGAGCGTTATCTTTGCCTCCGGCGGCTGTGGCAAGATCTTCAAGACCACCTCCAACGCCCACACCCTGACCGGTGACGGCATGGCAATTGCCCTGCGCAACGGTATTCCGCTGGAAGACATGGAGTTTGTGCAGTTCCACCCCACCGGCCTTGCAGGCCTGGGCATCTTGGTTTCTGAGGCTGCCCGCGGTGAAGGCGGTATTCTGCGTAACTCCGACGGCGAACGCTTCATGGAACGTTACGCCCCCACCATTAAAGACCTGGCCCCCCGCGATATCGTGGCCCGTTCCATGGCGAACGAAGTTCGTGAAGGCCGAGGCTGTGGCCCCAACAAGGACTACGTCCTTCTGGACCTCACCCACCTCGAACCCTCCCACATCGACGAGAAGCTCCCCGACATCACGGAGTTCGCTCGCACCTACCTGGGCGTTGAACCCTACACCGAGCCTGTCCCGGTTTTCCCCACCGCCCACTACGCCATGGGCGGCATCCCCACCAACATCAAGGCAGAGGTACACTCCAACTCCGAGGACATCATCCCCGGCCTCTACGCTGCCGGTGAGGTTGCCTGCGTATCGGTCCACGGCTCCAACCGTCTGGGTACCAATTCCCTGCTCGACATCAACGTCTTCGGTAAGCGTGCCGGTATCTACGCGGCAGAATACGCAGCCTCAGCTGACTTCCTGCCCGTCCCCGACGACGCAGCAGACGCCACCCTGGAACTGCTCAACCAGATCCGCAACGGCGAAGGCACCGAAAAGGTAGGCCAGCTGCGCAAGGAATTGCAGGACGTCATGGACGCCGACATGCAGGTGTTCCGCACCGAGGCAACCATCCACAACGCCGTCAACAAGATTGTTGAGCTCGAAGAGCGTTACAAGAACATCCAGATTCAGGACAAGGGCAAGCGCTTCAACCTCGACCTGCTTGAAGCGGTCGAGCTGGGCTTCCTGCTGGAACTGGCCAAGGTTATGTCTGTGGCTGCCCTGCACCGCAAGGAGTCCCGCGGCGGTCACTTCCGCGAAGACTACCCCGACCGCGACGACGCCAACTTCATGAAGCACTCAATGGTCTACCTCGATGAGAATGCCGAGATGGAAGGCATCAAGGGCCTGCGCTTCGACACCAAGCCCGTGACCTTCACCCGCTACGAACCGATGGAGCGTAAGTACTAAAATGGCTGATTTTGAAGCACGTGAACCCGAATCCAAGGTTGAGCTGAAGTCTGAGTCAGGCGAAGCGGGCGCTATTCCCACCTTCGACGTGACTGTGCAGGTTCGCCGCTACAACCCCGAAGAGTCAGCAGAAGCCCACTGGGACGAATTCAAGCTGACCATGTACGGTACCGACCGTGTGCTCGATGCCCTGCACAAGATTAAGTGGGAGATCGACGGCTCGCTGTCCTTCCGCCGTTCCTGTGCCCACGGTATCTGTGGCTCCGACGCCATGCGCATCAACGGCCGTAACCGCCTGGCCTGTAAGACCCTGCTCAAGGATCTTGACCTGTCCAAGCCTATTACCGTGGAGCCCATTAAGGGCCTGCCCTGCGAGAAGGACCTGATTGTTGATATGGAGCCCTTCTTCCAGGCATACCGGGAGATTATGCCCTTCCTGGTCAATGACACCCACGAGCCCGAGCGTGAGCGTTACCAGTCCCAGGAGGACCGCGCCCGCTTTGATGACACCACCAAGTGCATCCTCTGCGCTGCCTGCACCTCCTCCTGCCCGGTCTTCTGGACCGATGGCCAGTACTTTGGCCCCGCGGCTATTGTCAATGCCCACCGCTTCATCTTTGATTCCCGTGATGATGCAGGGGATATGCGCCTAGAAATCCTCAATGATAAGGAAGGCGTCTGGCGTTGCCGTACCACCTTCAACTGCACCGAGGCCTGCCCCCGTGGTATTGAAATCACCAAGGCTATCGCTGAGGTCAAGCAGGCTATCCTGGCCCGCTCCCTTTAATCGGTTTTCTGCCAGGCTAGCAGGGGGCTTGTCCTTTAGGACAAGCCCCCTGCTTATATTTTGTTATAGCTTTAAAAAGTTTTGGCCCCATCTGGTAACAGATGAGGCCGAAAACTACGTCTTATTTGCAGGTGCCGGTGGTAACCGGCTGATCGTTGCCGGCGTTGGAGTTGGGGAGGATGGGGCCTGAACCATTGAAGTAGAGGATAGTGTCCCTGTTGTAATTGGTGGAGTTACCCTCGTTGGACCACTGAATCTTGGGGTAGCACTGACCTTCGATGCGCAGGGGGGTGCGACGGGAGTCATCGACGCTGGTGCCGTGGCGCTGGGGGATAGTGATAGTGGTAGAGTATGAACCACTCTTGCCGGAGGAAGAAACAGACAGGGTGCTCTTAGGAGTAATACTAGATGACCCTGTGCTACCTGAGCTATCCCAGAGAAGACGGGCCTGGCAGTTAACCCGGTTAACAGAGATATCCTGGTTAACGGTCAGGGTGACGGTAAACTGCTTGGTTGCGGTACCCTTGGCCGGTGAGGTAGTCAAGGTCGAGGAACCATCTGCCGAGTAGTCAACCCCGGGAACGTTACCGCTACTCATATTGAAAACCCATGAGACGGTCTGACCTGCGTAGAGCATACCATCTGGAGAATTTACTTGTAGAGAGACAGTGGTTCTCTGCCAGTTAACGTTACCCTCACCGAAGAAGAGAGAGCATATGCTACCGTAGGGGGCATTGGCAGAAGGATCCGGTGATGCTGCGTAGGCGGGAATCGCTGAGGTGGCAAGAACTGCAGGGGTGGCCCAGGCTGCTCCCTTTGCAATATTGCGACGCGAAATTTGTTGTGACATGATGCGAGATTACCTTACTAATGAAACACGAGGTGTAAGCAGTGAGAGAGAAGAAAAGCTATAGGGGAAGATGATTCCTACTGTTCATACTCTGCCACACGATACGCCATCGTACCATATTCAGCTCCTGCCAGGATAAGATTAGTAATACTAATTTGTTGCAGGTGGATCAGTCAAAAATACGATGGTTTGTCTATATATTCTATTGCTCTGGGGGTAAACAGGGGTGAAACTTGATTAAAATCTCTCTATAATTAACCGGGCAGGTAAACTAGTGTGGTTTTGGCGGCCTGCCTCTTTTTGTGCCTTCTCCAGTTCTTTAGGGTTTATGGTATTGGTATGTCCTCTTACAGCTTTGCCGCCAGTTCTCTTGACCTGACCTCCCCCATCTTCGCCCAGCGCATTAGGGCTTTAGTGCCCGAGCTGATCGCCTTCCGGCGCCAGGTCCATCAAAACCCTGAGCTGTCCTACCTTGAGAACAAGACGACCGAGCGTATTTTTCGTACCCTCACCGAGGCGGGGTTAGCACCCAAGCATTTGAAGGGTACCGGCTGCTACGTGGATGTGGGTTCTGGCCCGATGGCCGCTGCCCTGCGCGCCGATATCGATGCCCTGCCGATCCAGGAGGAAACCGACCTCCCCTACGCCTCGCAGGTCGATGGCGTCATGCACGCCTGCGGGCACGATATTCACCAGACCGTCATGCTGGGGGCGGCTATTGCCCTGCACCGCCTTCACCAGGAGCTTCCCCTGGGCGGCACCGTGCGCATTATCTTCCAGCCCGCTGAAGAGCAGCTGCCCGGCGGGGCGGTGGACGTCATTGCCCAGGGCATCCTCGAGGGTGTGCCCCGCGCCTTCGCCCTGCACTGTGAACCCAAGGTTGACGTGGGTAAAATCGGTACCCGCATCGGTGCCATCACTAGCGCCTCCGACACCATCAAAATCACTCTTAAGGGCCGCGGCGGTCACACTTCCCGCCCGCACCTGACCGAGGACGTCATTTACGCCCTCTCCCAAATCGCGATCAATGTGCCTGCCGTGCTCTCGCGCAAGACGGACGTCCGCTCCGGCGTGCTGGTTGCCTGGGGGCAGATTGAGGCGGGGGTGGCTCCCAACGCTATTCCGTCCACCGCTTTCTTGGCGGGTACCATGCGCTGCCTGGATGCGGACGTCTGGAAGCAGGCCGGTGCCATGCTCGATGAGGTGGTCGATCAGATTGCTGCCCCCTACAACGTAGAGGTTGAGCTTGAGCATTACCGGGGGGTGCCGCCGTCCGTCAATACCGAAGATGAGGTTGCCATGGTTGAGGCGGCTTCCCGTGCGGAGCTGGGGGAGGACTCCGTGGTTCTGGTGGAGCAGTCCATGGGCGGGGAAGACTTTGCCTGGATGCTCCAGGAGGTGCCTGGCGCTCTGATTCGTCTGGGTACCCGCGTGCCCGGTGGAGTGACCTACGACTTGCACCGGGGCGATTACGTGCCGGACGAACGCGCGATTGAGTACGGGGTGCAGGTCATGGCCGCGACCGCGTTGCGGGCTATCCGTTCGGAGCTATCTCGCAGCTAACCTCCGGGAAGTTACCGGCGGGTAACTTTTTTCAGAAAATTTTTTTGAGAGGGCAGGACGCCCGTTCCCGCTCCCGGGGGCGGTCTCCTGCCCTCTGTGATTAGCTCAAATACATATTCTGTGTGATTAAACAGCAGGAGCCTGTTGCACGGTTCACGCTTTTTGAAGTAAATAGGGGGTGAATGGGAAGCTGAATCATACTAAGATGTGTTGTGTTACACAGATTTTCTCTGAAAGCACCACTCACACACAGTTGGCGTAAACTATGCGCCGCCCGCTTTCAGGGCCGTACGAAAAGGACCTTCATGGCTTTCTCACGTAAGCACGTTGCATCCACCGGTTCCATCCTGGGTATCTCAGCCCTGCTGCTGTCAGCATGTGGCGCTGCCCCCGAAGAATCATCCTCAGCCTCCGGCGAGAGCAGCGACTACCTGGGCTGCATCGTTTCTGACTTCGGTGGTTTCCAGGATAAGTCCTTCAACCAGAACTCCTACAAGGGCCTGAAGGACGCTGTTGACGAATACGGCATCGAGTACAAGGAAGCTGAATCCACCACCGAAACCGAGTACGGCCCCAACCTCGATCAGATGGTTCAGTCAGGCTGCAACCTGACCGTTACCGTTGGCTTCGGTCTGGCAGATGCTACCAAGGAAGTAGCAGAAGCTAACCCCGATATGCACTTCACCATCGTTGACGATAACTCCATCGAGCTCGACAACGTGCGCCCCATCGTCTTCGACACCGCCCAGGCTGCCTTCCAGGCAGGCTACCTGGCCGCTGCCCAGACCAAGACCGGTAAGGTCGCAACCTACGGCGGCATGGAATTCCCCACCGTTACTATCTTCATGGACGGCTTTGCTCAGGGCGTTGCCTACTACAACGAGCAGAAGGGCGCCAACGTTGAGGTACTCGGCTGGAACACCGAGAGCCAGTCAGGCACCTTCACCGGTGACTTCGAAGATGCCACCAAGGGCAAGACCAACACCCAGAATTTCCTGGACCAGGGCGCAGACATCATCCTGCCCGTAGCTGGCCCCGTAGGTTCCGGCACCCTCGAAGCCGTCAAGGAATACAACGCCACCAGCCCCGAGAACCCCGCCTCTGTCATCTGGGTTGACGCTGACGGTGTTGAAACCAACCCCGACTTCCAGGACATCATCCTGACCTCCATCATGAAGAAGATGGACGCCGCTATCACCGAAACCATCAAGTCAGACATGGACGGTAACTTCACCTCCGACGCCTACATCGGCACTCTGGAGAACGACGGCGTTGGCCTGGCCCCCTTCCACAGCTTCGAATCAGCAGTCTCAGACGAGACCAAGGCTGAGCTCGACAAGATCAAGGAAGACATCATCTCAGGTACTATCAAGGTTGAAACCGCAGGTACCCCCACCGCCTAAGCAGGCAGGTTAGCCTCGGGCTACTCACAACGGCTCACACCCTCAACAAGAGAGGTGTGAGCCGTTTGTCTGGACAGCGGTCCTGCTCTTGCAGACAGCCTTTAGGGTAGGGGCCTAAACCGCTAAACTAGGCACAAACACTCCTTCACTCTGCAGCCTGCACCAGGCCGTAGTGTGCGTCCGGTTCTCACACAGAAAGCCACCCCATGAAACTCGAACTGCGCAAAGTCACTAAACGCTTCGGTGACTTTACCGCGAACGATAGCATCGACCTTGTGGTCCGCCCCGGCACAGTACACTGCTTGCTGGGTGAAAACGGCGCGGGTAAGTCCACCCTCATGAACGTCATCTTCGGTCTCTACCAGCCCACCGAAGGCCAGCTGTTCATCGACGACCAGCCGATTGAGTTCTCAGGCCCCTCAGATGCGATGGCAGCAGGCATCGGCATGGTGCACCAGCACTTTATGCTGGTGCCCGTCTTCACCGTTGCCGAGAACGTGGCCCTGGGCTCTGAATCCCTCAAGGGCGGCACCCTCGATCTTGAGACCACCCGCCGTAAAATCCGTGAGATCTCAGACCGCTACGGTTTTGCGGTTGACCCCGACGCCATCGTTGAAGACCTGCCCGTTGGCGTGCAGCAGCGCGTTGAAATTATCAAGGCCCTGGTGCGCGACGCAGAGATTCTGATTCTTGACGAGCCCACCGCTGTGCTCACCCCGGCAGAAACCGACCAGCTGCTGGGCATCATGGATCAGCTCCGCAAGGACGGCAAGTCCCTGCTCTTCATCTCCCACAAGCTCCGCGAAGTCCGCGAAATTTCGGACGACATCACCGTCATCCGCCGCGGCAAGGTCGTAGGCCACGCTGACCCCTCCATGTCGACCACCGAACTGGCCTCCCTCATGGTGGGCAAGGCCGTGCAGCTGACCGTCGACAAGTCTGAGGCCCAGACCAACGACCAGACCTTCGCCGTTGAAAACCTCACCCTGGTTGCCGAGAACGGCGTGCCCCTGCTCAAGGACGTCACCTTCACCGTGCACGGCGGCGAAATTCTCGCCGTTGCCGGTGTGCAGGGCAACGGCCAGACCGAACTGGCAGAATCCATCATCGGTTTGCACCCCAAGGCCACCGGCTCCATGAAGCTCAACGGCACCGAGCTGCTGGGCATGACCACCAAGCAGGTCCTGCGTACCGGCGTCGGGTTCGTACCCGAAGACCGCAGCAAGGACGGTCTCGTCGGCTCCTTCTCTATCTCAGAGAACCTGATCCTTGACCTTTTCGACACCAAAGACTTCTCATCGGCAGGCACCCTCAACCGTGCCAAGATCTCTGAAAACGCCGATCGGGCAGGCACTGAGTTCGACATCCGCATGGGCTCCAAGGAGCACACCGCCTCGACCCTTTCCGGCGGTAACCAGCAGAAGATCGTTGTTGCCCGTGAACTTTCCCGCCCGCTAGAACTCTTCGTCGCCTCCCAGCCCACCCGCGGCGTCGACGTCGGCTCCATCGAGTTCATTCACAAGCGCATCGTCGAAGAACGAGACAAGGGCGTGCCCGTCATTATCGTCTCCACCGAACTCGACGAGATCTACGGGCTGGCCGACCGCATCGCCGTCTTCTTCCACGGCGAACTCATGGGCATCGTCCCGCCCAGCACGCCCCGCTCTGTGCTCGGCCAGATGATGGCAGGATCCACCTACGAAGAAGCCCTCGCAGCAGCTGCAGAACACGAAGAAGAAGCCCCCAGCGCTTCCCACGCCAAGCACATGGCCACCACCCCCGAGACCCCCTGGGCAGAAGGAGAAGAGAATGAGCGAGCATAAGCCCGCAACCCCGCAGGTAGACCCTGCCCTCGCTGCCGATACGGCAGTTAAAACCCCACCCCAGGACGTCCCCTCCCAGCTGGTGGCAACCGAGAAGCCCTCAGCCTTCGCCCGCATCGCAGGCGGCAACGTCGGCCTCTCCATCGGTGCAGCCCTGGCCGCCTTCATCGTCGGTGGCCTGCTAATTGCAGCAACCGACCCCGCCACCCAGAAAGCGGCCTCCTACTTCTTCGCCCGCCCCATGGACACCATCAGCGCAGGCTGGACTGCCGCCTACGAGTCCTACCTGGCCCTGCTGCAAGGCGCAATCTACAACCCCAACGGTAAGAGCTTTGTGCAGCAGATTCGCCCCATCACCGAAACCCTGACCGTAGCCACCCCGCTCATCTTCGCGGGCCTGGCCGTAGCCCTCTCCTTCCGAGCAGGTCTCTTCAACATCGGTGCCCAGGGCCAGATTATCCTCGGTGCTATCGTCTCCGGCTGGGTGGGCCTCAATGCCGGCCTTCCCGCCATCATCACCATCCCCCTGGTTGTCCTCGGCGGCATCCTAGGCGGTGCAATCTGGGGCGGTATCATCGGCGTCCTCAAAGCCAAGACCGGTGCCCACGAAGTCATCCTGTCCATCATGATGAACTACATCGCGGCCAACCTGCTGGTCTACCTGCTCAAGACCCCCCTGCTCCAGCGCGAAGGCAGCTCTAACCCCATCTCCGAAAAGCTGCCCGAAAACGCAGTCTTCCCCCAGATCCTGGGCCCCTCCTTCCGCCTCCACCTGGGCTTCATCCTCGCCATCCTGGCTGTCCTCTTCATCAGCTGGCTCCTGAACCGGTCCACCATCGGCTTCCGCCTGCGTGCAGTTGGCGCTAACCCCAACGCCGCCCGCACCGCAGGTATCTCGGTTGCCTCTGGCTACATCATCGTCATGGCGATCTCCGGTGCCCTCGCAGGCCTCGGCGGCACCGCCCAGGTCGCAGGTACCGAAAAGGTGCTCACCACCGGCATCGCAGGTACCCTAGGCTTCGACGCCATCACCGTAGCACTGCTCGGACGCTCCACCCCCTGGGGCACCTTCTTCGCCGCCCTCCTCTTCGGCGCCTTCCGCGCAGGCGGCGTCTCCATGCAGGTTGCCACCGGCACCTCCATCGATATCGTCCTCGTGCTCCAGGCCCTCATCGTCCTCTTCATCGCCGCACCCCCGCTGGTCCGCGCCATGTTCCGCCTGCCCGACCCCACCGGCAAGCCCAAGAAAAAGAAGTCAGCTAAGAAGAAGGCCGTGGAGGCATAACCATGAGCGTCACCGCAACTCCCGAAACCACCGCCAGCACTTCAGAAGAAAAGCTGGTCGTCAAAAACTGGAAGAACCCCATCATCTACGGGGCACTCGCCGTCATCGGCACCCTGCTCATTGCCCTGCGCGCCCCCAAGAGCACCATCAGCATGAGCATCAGCGACGGCGTCAGCTGGTTCTCCGCCGAACCCCTGAACATCAACCCCCAGGTCTACGGCTGGGTAGCCTCCATCGTCATGCTGGCCCTTGCAGGCTACGCGCTGGTTGCCACCAACGCCGGCAAGACCCTGGGCCGCTGGGTAGCCCCCCTCTTCTGGTTCACCTTCGCCTCCGGCCTACTCATCTGGGCCATCGGCTCTACCGCTAAGCCAGAACTCTCCCTGGTCTCCCTGCTCAACGGCGCCGTGCTGCTCTCCATCCCCATGATCTTCGGCTCCATGGGTGGCCTGCTCTGCGAGCGCTCCGGCATCGTCAACATCGCCATCGAAGGTCAGCTCCTGCTCGGCGCTTTCTCAGCGGTCCTGGTAGGTTCCATCACGAAGAACGCCTGGGCAGGCCTCCTTGCAGCCATGATTGGCGGCATGCTGGTCTCAGCCCTGCTGGCCCTCTTCTCCATCAAGTACCTGGTCGACCAGGTCATTGTGGGTGTCGTGGTCAACGTCCTGGTCTCAGGTCTCACCGGCTTCCTCTTCAGTCGCGTCCTTGAACCCAACGCCTCCACCCTCAACTCAGCTCCCAAGCTGCCGGCCTTCGCCATCCCCGGCCTCTCCGAGATCCCTGTTCTGGGCCCCGTCCTTTTCAACCAGAACGTACTGGTCTACCTCATGTACATCGTGGTAGCCGTCATCTGGTTCGCCCTCAACAAGACCCGCTGGGGCCTACGCACCCGCGCCGTCGGCGAACACCCCAAGGCCGCTGACACCCTGGGCGTCAACGTCAACCGCCTCCGCGCCACCAACGTGCTGCTGGCCGGTGCCGTAGCCGGTATGGGCGGTGCCTTCTTCACCCTGGTCTCCGTATCCTCCTTCAACTCCGACATGACCGCAGGCCAGGGCTACATCGCCCTCGCCGCCCTCATCTTCGGCCGCTGGACCCCCATCGGAGCCCTCTCCGCCGCCCTCCTCTTCGGCTTCTCCCTCAACCTGCAGTTCGTCCTCTCCATCCTGGGCACCAGCGTGCCCACCGAACTGCTCGCCATGCTGCCCTACCTGGTCACCATCTTCGCGGTAGCCGGTCTGGTGGGTCGCTCCCGCGGCCCCGCCGCAGTGGGCAAGCCCTACATCAAGGAGTAGGTCCGGACGGACGCGTGGCCGCCCCGCTTGCACAGCAAGGGGCGGCCACTGCCGTCTTAACATTGTTAGACCTGATACATACACAACTCTCACAAGGAAGATACCAATGACTCCATACAACATTGACTGGGACCAGCTCACCGCTGCCGCCACCGCAGCCCTGGAGAACTCCTACTCGCCCTACTCCAACTTCGCGGTGGGAGTCGCAGCCCTAACCACCGACGGGCGCCTGATTACCGGCGCGAACATCGAAAATGCCTCCTACGGGATTACTCTCTGCGCCGAATGCTCCCTGATTTCCGAGCTCTTCCGCACCGGCGGCGGCAAGCTCGCAGCTTTCGCCTGTGTCGATAAGGACGGCAACGCCCTGATGCCCTGCGGTCGCTGCCGCCAGCTACTCTACGAACACAGCGCCCCCGGCATGCTCCTGCGCTCCACCAGCGGAGTGCTCACCATAGAGCAGATGCTGCCCGACGCCTTCGGCCCCGACCGCCTAGCTGCCCCCTAACGTCCTTATCTTTCCCGTTTACTGACCGCTTTGCTCAGGCCAAGCCCCGGCGCAAACTGGCATACTGGAAGAGACGCCCGAACAACACGACACAACAGGGCAGGGGAGCGAAGCTGCACCCTGCCGGGAAGGTGAGCACTTGAGCACCGAAGCTTTCGACGCCGTAGACATTATCCGCACCAAACGCGACCAGGGAGCCCTCACCAACGAACAGATCGACTGGGTCATCGACGCCTACACCCGCGGCGTCGTAGCCGACGAGCAGATGAGTGCCCTGGCCATGGCCATCTTCCTCAACGGCATGAACCGCGAAGAGATTGCCCGCTGGACTGACGCAATGATTCGCTCCGGCGAGCGCATGGACTTCTCATCCATCATCGGCCCCGGCAAAAAACTCGCCACCGCAGATAAGCACTCCACCGGCGGCGTCGGTGACAAAATCACCCTGCCCCTGGCCCCGCTGGTCGCCGTCTACAACGTAGCCGTACCCCAGCTCTCAGGCCGCGGTCTGGGCCATACCGGCGGTACCCTCGACAAGCTCGAAGCTATCCCCGGCTGGCAGGCCAACATTTCCAACGAAAAGACCCTCGACATTCTCGGTACCATCGGCGCTGTTATCTCAGCTGCAGGCACCGGCCTGGCCCCCGCCGACAAGAAGCTCTACGCCCTACGCGACACCACCTCCACTGTCGAGGCAATCCCGCTCATTGCATCGTCCATTATGAGCAAGAAAATCGCCGAAGGTACCGACTCCCTGGTACTCGACGTCAAGGTCGGCTCCGGTGCCTTTATGAAGGACGCCGCGCGCGCCCGCGAGCTGGCAGAGGTTATGGTTGAGCTGGGCCAGGGCGCCGGCGTTAAAACCAGTGCCCTGCTCACCAACATGGACACCCCCCTGGGCCTGGCCGTTGGCAATGCCAACGAGGTGGCAGAATCCGTTGAGGTGCTCGCCGGTGGTGGGCCCGCCGATATTGTCGAACTGACCGTCGAGCTGGCCTGCGTTATGCTCAAAAACTCCGGCGTCGATGCCGACCCCGCCGAGGCTCTTGCGGACGGCCGCGCCATGGACAAGTGGCGCGAGATGATTTCCGCCCAGGGCGGCGATCCCGATGCAGCCTTGCCCCAGGCCCGCGAAACCCACACCGTCTACGCTAACGCAAGCGGCACCCTAACCCGCCTGGACGCCCTGGCCGTGGGTGTGGCGTCCTGGCGTCTGGGTGCAGGCCGAGCCCGCAAGGAAGACGCCGTGCAGCTGGCAGCGGGTATCAACCTGCACGCCAAGCCCGGTGATACCGTCACCGCAGGTCAGCCCCTGATGACCCTGATGACCGACACTCCCGAACGCTTTGAACGAGCCCTGGAATCCCTCAAGGACGCCTGGACTATCGGAGGCGATTACACCCCCACCGACCTGATTCTGGATAGAATCAACGCTTAAAACCTCCCTTCGACCCTGCAAGAAAAGAGAAGAACCGTGGGCCTATTTAGCCGCAAAAAAACTCAGGAACCTGCCCCTGTAGAGAGCTCCACTCAGCGGGACGTCCTGGCAACCAGCCTTGATGCCGAGCAGACCTCTGCCACTCAGACTGCTGAAACAGCCGCTCCTGCCAGTGGCCAGTTTGCCCCCACCGGGCTGGGTGCAGGTGAGGGCCTCAAGGCCGTCGTGAAGCTCATGCGTGCCAAGGCAGAAGGCCAGGTGACCCTGAACCTGACCCAGAACGCCAACGACATGAAGTACACCCTCTACCAGCGTGGCCAGGAAGTTGAGT
This sequence comes from Rothia nasimurium, assembly GCF_014217215.1. Classification (GTDB taxonomy): domain Bacteria; phylum Actinomycetota; class Actinomycetes; order Actinomycetales; family Micrococcaceae; genus Rothia; species Rothia avistercoris. The sequence continues at coordinate 2,002,646 of NZ_CP056080.1, read as the reverse complement.
CTGGTCTGGTCACTCCCGGTAGCGAGTGGTTCCAGGCTGTGGCTGACCTCTACGTTGAGGAAGAGAAGAGCGAGCGCGGTGCCTGGAACCGCGCCCTGATTGTGGTCAACCCCGCCATTGGCAGCGATGCGGCTGTGCACGCTTCTTTCATGAACACCGCCACCAGCAAGACCCACAACCTCAACTATGCCCTGGATATGGGCGCTGCCCAGGCTCAGCATGCTGGCGAGGCTGGGCAGGCCGGTGAGGCCCAGCAGGTTGCTGAGGCTGAGCAGGGTAAGGACGCCGCCCCCGCCCCGGTTGCCGCAGGGCAGGGGGAAACCGCAGCCCAGGCTGAGGATCGCATGAGCCGTATCTCGGCCCGTCTGGTCCAGGAGAAGGCAGCGCAAGAGAAAGCAGCACAGGAGAATACTGACCAGAGCGAAGCGGAGAAGGGTGAAAGTCCCGCTGAGGAAGCGGCTGTAGAACCTGCGCAGGAAGAGACCCCCGCGGCAGAAGAAGCAGAACCTGCCGAAGAAGTAGCGCCCGTCGAAGACGCCGCCCCGGTAGAAGAAGCTGCCGCAGCCGACGAGAACGACGCCCACCAGCTGCCCACCCACCTGGACGACAGCGAATTCGAAGCTGACGACCAGCCCCAGGCGTCCGCTGCACCGGCCCAGGCCCACAACCTGCCCGCGTCCGCTCCCACCCTGGATGCCCCCATGACCGGCACCAGCGTCGATATCGCCCCCTCCTACGCCGAGCACAGCCAGCCCAAGCCCTCTGCCACCAAGAAGGCCAGCGGCAACCTGGTGCTGACCGAAGCCGAGGTTGTCTCCCGCTTTGCCCCCGCCTATGAGGCCCTGTTCGGGGCAGACGGCACCGCCCGCGATGTGTCCACCGTGCTCATCCGCGTGCGTACCCTGGGCTCCTACTACGACGCCCTGACCCATGTGCGCCGCAACGGCTTCTGGGAGCAGGTACGCACCTTCGACCTGATCCCCGAAGAGACCCTGGCGATTCTGCAGCTCAAGGCCGACTCCTACAAGGAAGGCCACGGCTCACCCCTGGCTATCAACATCCGCTTCACCCCCGGCACCCCGGTTGAGGCCTCCTTCGACTACGCCGATGAAGAAGCCTTCGTGCGCTACCCCGAGCACCTGCCCGCCCAGCAGTACGTTGAAGAGCTGCGCATGTTCCCCCGAACCGGCGAGAACATCCCGGCCCACATGAGCGAGGCCCTAGCCTCCTGGACCTTCTAGGCCCACTCACCCCTCACCTGACATACCCGCCCCGAAAGAGCCCCGGCCTTTTCGGGGCGGGCCACTACTGAAAGAACCTTCTCCACATGACTGCACCCGCGCCCACCCTGACCTGGCTCCAGAAACTCCCCAAAGTCTGCCTGCACGACCACCTCGACGGTGGCCTGCTACCCGAGACCCTCATCGAGCTAGCTGACCAGGTGGGCCATACCCTGCCTGCGACCGACCCGCAGGAACTGGGGGAGTGGTTCAAGCAGGCAGCAGACTCCCGCTCCCTGGCCCGCTACCTAGAAACCTTTGAGCACACCGTAGCCGTCATGCAAACCGCAGATAACCTGCGCCGGGTCGCCCGTGAGCACGTACTAACCCTGGCCGCCGACGGTGTCATCTACGGCGAGGTGCGCTGGGCCCCCGAACTGCACCTGCGCGGTGGGCTGACCATGGCCCAGGCCGTTGAAGCGGTCGCCGACGGGCTCATGGACGGCATGGAGCAGGTAGGTCGGGCCGGCGGACGCATCCTGGTCAACCAAATCCTGTGCGCCATGCGCCACCACAACAACTCCCTGGAGGTCGTCAAAACCGCCCTGGCCTACCGGGCCCTGGGCGTGGTGGGCTTCGACCTGGCCGGGCCCGAGGACGGCCACCCCACCTCATCTCACGCAGAAGCCCTGAGCCTTGCCGCCGAGCACTTCCTGCCCGTCACCCTCCACGCCGGTGAAGCCTTTGGACTGGCCTCTATCCGCGAAGCCCTGGTCACCGGCCGGGCCCTACGACTAGGCCACGGCGTCCGCATCACCGAAGACATTACAGCCCGCACCCTGGCAGAGATTGACCCCGATGGCTCCCTCATGCCCGGGGCAGACCCCAGCCAGACCGTCCTGCAGCTGGGCGAGGTCGCCGAAGCCGTCAAAAACCGCCGTATCGTGCTTGAAACCTGCCCCTGCTCCAACCTGCAGACCGACGCCGCCGAAAAAGCCAGCAACGTGGGGCAGAAGAAGGCCTTCGAACCGGCCCTCAGCCACGAGGAGCACCCGGCGGCCCTGCTCCTGCAGGCCGGGTTCGCGGTCACCATCAACCCCGATAACCGCCTGATGAGCGCCACCAGCATAACCCGGGAATTCGCCGAACTCGCCACCCACCAGGGCTTTGGCCTGCCCGAATTCTTTGAAGTCACCTACAACGCCATCAATGGAGCTTTCTGCTCCTTCGACGAAAAACAGGCCCTGCTCACCAGCATCCAGAGCGCCTACGGGCAGCTGGCCCTCGAAGAGCCCGGCCAGGCAGACACCGACCAGGAAGAGCAGCGCGGCGCATGACCCGGTCGAGACAAGAGCACCCCGCACCCGTACCAGAACCCGGTGACCTCGGGGGCAGCTTCGAGCACCTGATGGGGCTCATGCAGACCCTCCGCAGCCCCGACGGCTGCGCCTGGACGTCCGCCCAAACCCACGCGTCCATCATGCACTACCTCATCGAAGAAACCTACGAGGTCGCCGAAGCCGTTGAAGCCCCCGGCGGAGTCAACCTGCCCCTGCTGCGCGAAGAACTGGGGGATGTGCTGCTCAACGTCATCTTCCACGCCACCATGGCCGCCGAAACCCCCGCCGCGCAGGGCGGCTTCACCATGCAGGACGTCATCGACGGGCTCGCCGCCAAACTGGTGCGCCGCAATCCCCACGTCTTCGCGGCTACCGACCAGGGCAACGAAAAGCTCAGCGCCGCCGACATCTACGACGCCTGGGACCAGCTCAAAAAAGCCGAAAAACCCGAACGCACCGGCCCCTTCGACGGGCTCCCACCGGCCCTGCCCGCGCTCGCCCTCGCCGCCAAGGTCGCGGAGAGAGCCGAGGCCGCCGGGGCTGACCTTACAGGCGCGGACGCCGGTGGGCAGCTCCCAGCCTTCGCCAACGAGCAGGAGCTGGGCGCCTACCTCTACAAGCTGGCAGCCTCCACCCGCACCGCCGGACTCGATGCGGAACGGGCCCTGCGGACCTATGTGCAAGGGTTGACTCGGTAAAAGTAATACACAGCATACGGTTCGGTGACTTTATCCCATCAGGTAGTTGTGACCCGTTGGTCAGAATCCCACAAAACCTCAGAAGTGCTGAAGAAAACCGTTGGAAATGTTGAATTCCTGTGTGCTTATGTGGGTTTTTTGGTAGACTGGGTGCATAAACGCGCACGGGCTAAAATACCCGATCAGCAACCGGCTGTAGCGCTATATAGCCATTTTCATTTCTCATCCTTCAAGGAGCATTTTCATGGCTTTGATTACCGCAGTTCACGCTCGTCAGATTCTTGACTCACGCGGCAACCCCACCGTTGAGGTTGAGGTTCTGCTCGAAGACGGCGCTTTTGGCCGTGCAGCAGTTCCCTCAGGTGCATCCACCGGTGAGTGGGAAGCCGTAGAGCGCCGCGACGGCGACAAGGCTGTTTACCTGGGCAAGGGCGTTCTCGGCGCTGTCTCTGCAGTGATTGAAGAAATCGCTGAAGAGGTTATCGGCATCGACGCAACCGACCAGCGCGCTGTTGACGCAGCCATGATCGCCCTGGACGGCACCAACAACAAGGGTAAGCTCGGCGCAAACGCTATCCTCGGCGTTTCCATGGCCGTTGCTAAGGCAGCTGCTGAGTCCTCAGACCTGCCCCTCTACAAGTACCTGGGCGGCCCCAACGCTCACGTCTTGCCCGTTCCCATGATGAACATCCTCAACGGTGGCTCACACGCTGACTCCAACGTTGATATCCAGGAATTCATGATTGCCCCCATCGGCTTCGACACCTTCTCTGCTGCCCTGCAGGCTGGCGTTGAGGTTTACCACGCTCTCAAGAGCGTTCTGCACGACCGTGGCCTGTCCACCGGCCTGGGTGACGAGGGTGGCTTCGCTCCCAACCTCGACTCCAACGCTGCTGCTCTTGATCTGATCATCGAGGCTATCGAGAAGGCCGGCTACAAGCCCGGTGAAGAAATCGCCCTGGCTCTGGACGTCGCTTCTTCCGAGTTCTACAACGACGGTGCCTACGACTTCGAAGGCCAGAAGAAGTCCGCAGCTGAAATGTCTGCCTACTACGCTGACCTGGTTGCTAAGTACCCCCTCGTTTCCATCGAGGACCCCCTGGACGAGAACGACTGGGAGGGCTACAAGACCCTCACCGCCGAAATCGGCGACAAGGTTCAGATTGTTGGCGACGACCTCTTCGTGACCAACCCCGAGCGTCTGGCTCAGGGCATCGAGGGTGGCGCTGCTAACGCTCTGCTCGTGAAGGTAAACCAGATTGGTTCACTGACCGAGACCTTCGACGCTATGAGCATGGCTCAGCGCAACGAGTACCGTTGCATGGTTTCACACCGTTCAGGTGAGACCGAGGACGTCACCATCGCTGACCTGGCTGTTGCTACCAACGCTGGCCAGATTAAGACCGGTGCTCCTGCCCGCTCCGAGCGCGTTGCTAAGTACAACCAGCTGCTGCGCATCGAGGAAGAGCTCGGCGATCAGGCTGTTTACGCAGGCAAGGGTGCTTTCCCCCGCTTCGCAAAGTAGTCTGCCCCCTCTCTAAGGTAAGAGAGTAAGGACGCCCGTGCCCCGGCCAGGTTGCCCCTGGCCGGGGCACTGCCCTTTAAGGGCGAAGGCAGGAACCATTCAGCGGGTGCCCAGTTCAGGCGGTAAAATAGGAAAATCACGGACTAGAGGGCAGGAAGAGCACTTATGGCACGCACACCGGGTAAGAAACCCAACCCCATCGCAGCCTTTTTTGGCTTCGGCCTGGGGAAGCCGGCGTCCACTCCCTCCCGGGAAAAGCAGACCAAACCCCGCCGTACCCGGGCAGCTAAACCCCTGCGCGCCGAGACCACCGCAGAAACCCCCGCGCAGGAGCTGGGTACCCCGGTAGCCGCCCACTCCTTCAGCGGGCACTTCATCACCTTCGCCATCGTGCTGGTGATCATCGCCCTGTCGGTCTACACCCCGCTGACCTCCTTCATCCGCCAGCAAAACGAAATCAACGACGCCAAGGCCAGCATCGCCGCCCTACAAGCCGAGCAGGACTCACTGAACGCCCAGGTCAGCTGGTGGCAGGACGACAACTACGTCAAGCAGCAGGCCCGCAGCCGTCTCTTCTACGTACAACCGGGGGAGACCCCCTACCTGGTGGTGGGCGTAGACTCCACCAGTGAACTGGCGGACGACACCAGTGCGGCCGCTAAAACCGCCCCAGAAGACTCCTGGACCACCAAACTCTGGGGCTCCCTGCAGCTGGCCGCCGAAGACACCTCCGTCAGCAGCCCGAGCCCCGACGCCTCAAGCAGCCCCAGCGCCAGCCCCTCAGCTAGCTCCAGCGCTACCGCCACCAACCGCTAGCGCCGGTAGACTAGAGAAACCAGCACCATCTTCTAAGGACACCATGAGCACACCCGCGAGCACCGACCACCAGCCCCACGGCTTCGGCGTCACCGCCGAAACCCTCACCCCCACCGAGCTTGACCTGAAAGTGCTCTCAGCCCAGCTGGGGCGCACCGTGCGCGATGTCGTGGAAATCCCGGCCCGCTGCGTCTGCGGCAACCCCCTGGTAGCCGCCACCGCCCCGCGCCTAGCCAACGGCTCACCCTTCCCCACCACCTTCTACCTGGCCCACCCCGTCATCACCGCCGCAGCCTCCCGCCTCGAAGCGGAGGGCGCCATGTACGAGATGACCGATGAGGTCACCGACGACGAGAGCAAGGCAGCCGCCTACCGGGGCGCCCACGAGAACTACCTGGCAGAGCGCGAACGTATTCGCGTCAAGGCCGGTCTAGAAGAAGTACCCGAAATTGAGGGCGTTTCAGCCGGTGGCATGCCCACCCGCGTCAAGTGCCTGCACGCCGTGCTCGGCCACACCCTGGCCGTTGGCCGCGGCATCAACCCCTACGGCGACGCAACCCTCGACCTCATCGCTGAGTGGTGGACCCCCGAAACCTGCCACTGCGACCCCGCCTGGCGCAACTAGCCGCCCACCGGCGTCCGCCCCACCCTACCTAAACCTGCCCTACGAGTCACCGGGAGTAACCATGCGCGTTGGCGCTATCGACTGCGGAACCAACTCAATTCGCCTGCTCATCGCCGAGGCCGAAGCCACCGAACACGGCTTTGTGCTCACCGACCTTGAGCGTCGCATGAAGATCGTGCGCCTGGGCAAGGGCGTGGACGCCACCGGCTGGCTAGCCAAAGAATCCCTGGAGCGCACTTTCGCAGCGGCCCGTGAATACGCCGAACTTTTGCGCGAGTACGGGGTAGAGCAGGTACGCTTTGCCGCCACCAGCGCCACCCGCGACGCAGGCAACCGCCAGATTTTCATCGACGGCATCCGCGAGATTCTGGGGGTAGAACCCGAGGTCATTACTGGCCGGGAAGAGGCAGAACTGTCCTTTGCCGGTGCCGTCTCGTCGGTGGGCAATACCGACGAGATGACCCTGGTGATTGACCTGGGTGGCGGCTCCACCGAGTTCGTGCTGGGAAACAAGGACGGCCTGGCCGCAGCTCGTTCGGTTGATATCGGCTGCGTGCGTATGACCGAACGCCATATTAGCTCCGACCCCGCCAACGTCACCCAGGTTTCCCGCGTCATTGCAGATACCGACCGGGCTATCGCAACCGCAAGCGCCTCCGTTGACCTTTCTGCCGCCCGCCGCGTCGTGGGCGTGGCGGGAACCGTCACCACCGTGGCAGCCCACGTGATGGGCCTTGACGCCTACGACCCCGAAAAAATCGACCGCGCCGAAATCGCCATCAAGGACATCTCCCGGGCCGCTGCCGACATGGTCGCTATGACCAGCGCCGAACGCGCTGCCCTGCCCTACATGCACGAGGGTCGGGTGGACGTCATCCCCGCAGGGTCAGTTGTCTGGGCCCGCATCGTTGAGCGCATCAGCGCCCTCACCGGGGGAGCGGTCACCAGCGCTATCGCTTCCGAAAAAGACATCCTCGACGGTCTGGCCCTGTCGGTTGCCGAACGCGCCAGCCGCTAGGAGTCGCCCATGGCCTTTCGGCGACTCCCCACCGGCACCGCCCTGCTCGCAAGCAGCCTGGCTCTAGCCACCGCTCTGGCGCTCGGCGTCCTCCCTGCCCGAGCCACCACGGCGAGCCCCTCGGCTAGCACCAGCGCCAGCCCCAGCGCCCTGGCCTCGGTACCCACCATCGCTACCCCCAAGGGCGACTCAATCCGTGCCCGCGAGTACTGGCTCACCCAGTACGGCTTTACCGACCTGTGGAGCGAAACCACCGGCAAGGGCGTTACCGTCGCCGTCATCGACACCGGTGTGGACGGTACCCACCAAGACCTCACCGGTAACGTGGTGAGCGGCTACGACGCCTCGACCGGAACCACCAAGAACAAGGGCTGGAAGGGCCTGGGTGTTGAACCAGAACACGGCACCCTGGTTGCCTCAGTGATTGCAGGCCACGGCCACGATGACGGCACCACTCCCGCAAACTCCGGTGAACCCGGGGAGTCCGCAGGCATGATCGGAGTAGCACCCGATGCCACCATTTTGCCCATTTCCCTAGAACTCGGCACCACCAGCGCCACTACCCGCTCGGTCGACGAGCAGATTCCGGACGCCGTGCGCTACGCCGTCGATAACGGGGCCGATATCATCAACCTGTCTGTGGGCTCCGATAAAACCAGCTGGCCCGAATCCTGGGACTCAGCCTTTGCCTACGCCGAAGAAAAAGGCGTCATTATCATCGCCTCTGCCGGCAACCGCGGTGCCGGGCTCACCCAGGTGGGCGCCCCCGCCACCATGCCCGGGGTACTCACCGTTGGCGGCGTCGATAAGAACAAGCAGGACTCCTGGTCCTCATCCTCACAGGGTATCTCTATCGCAGTCTCAGCCCCCAGCGAGTCCATGATCGGCGCTATCCCCAACAACAAATACGCCACCTGGTCAGGCACCTCAGCCGCCGCCCCCATCGTTGCCGGACTTGCCGCCCTCATCATGGAAAAATACCCCGACCTGACCGGCAACCAGGTGATTCAGCGCATCATCGAATCCAGCGATGACGCCGGAGCGGACGGGCGCGATGCCCTCTACGGCTACGGCATCATCAACCCCAAAGCCGCCCTGGCCAGCTCCACCCCGGACGACACCGACACCAACCCGCTCGGCTCCATGAGCGACTGGATCAAGGTCCACCGCAAAAACACCGCCTCAGCTGCGCCCAGCGCCAGTGAAACCCCCGTGCACCAGGCCGGCGAAACCATCACAGAAGCAGCCGCCCCCACGCCCGTCCGCCCCGTTGAAGACTCCGGCATCCTACCCTTCATCGTGCTCGCCGCCTTCGCCCTCTGGGTCGGCATCATCACCTTCGGCTCCATCCACCAGCTCACCAACATCATCAAACGCAGCCGTCACCGCTAGCCCGAGCCCACCTCATCTAGCCTTCATCAAATCTTCACCCTGCTCTGAAAGGCTAGACACCGGCAGGGGCAAGAAACGCCCACAGCAAATACACCGCCCAAAACTATGCTTAAACCCCGCAAAAGTGGCAATATAAGCATGGAGACTTTTTACCGGAACACCGGCACTACACCAACAGGAAGTTAACTCGCATGGCATTCAACAAGATTGCACAGGACCGCCCCCGCGTCCTCATCGTCGGCGGCGGCTACGTCGGCTTCACCGTCGCAAAGAAGATCCAGAAGGTCATCAAGGAGTCCGGCGGCGTCGTCACCGTTGTCGACCCCAACCCCTACATGACCTACCAGCCCTTCCTCCCCGAAGTAGCTGCAGGCTCCATGGAAGGCCGCAACGCCACCGTACCCCTGCGCCAGCACCTGCGCGACTCAGAAATCATCGGCGGCCGCGTCGTAGCAATCAACCACGCTACCAAGACCGCAACCATCGAACCCATCAACGCCGGTGAAACCTTCGAACTCACCTACGACGAAATCGTCCTGGGCGCAGGCTCCGTCACCCGTGCCTTCCCCATCCCCGGCCTGGCCGAGGTTGCCATCGGCATGAAGACCGTTGAAGAAGCAGTCTCCGTCCGCAACTGGGTACTCGAGCGCATCGAAATCGCCTCCCTCACCACCGACGAGGACGAGCGCCGCCGCGCCCTCACCTTCGTCATCGTCGGCGGCGGTTTCGCAGGCGTCGAAACCATCTCCGAACTTGAAGACATGGCCCGCGAAGCCGTCAACCGCAACGACCGCCTGCGCATCTCAGACCTGCGCTTCGTCATGGTCGAAGCAGCCCCCCGCATCATGCCCGAGGTCCCCGCAGACCGCGCCGAAAAGGTTGTCGCTGAACTGCGCGCCCGCGGCATCGAGGTCCTGCTCAACACCTCACTCTCCGACGCCACCGACGGCCACCTGCAGCTCATCAACATGGGCGACAAGTCACCCGCCGGTGAACTCGACACCGACACCCTGATCTGGACCGCCGGCGTTGCAGCGTCCCCCATGCTCAAGGACACCGACTTCCCCATCGACGAGCGCGGCCGCGTCCGCGTACTGGCAGACCTGCGCGTTGCAGGCGATGAGGGCATCATCGAGGACGCTTGGGCAGCAGGCGACAACGCAGCTGTACCCGACCTCTCCGGTGGCGGCGTTGGCGGCTTCTGCGTCCCCAACGCACAGCACGCCTCCCGCCAGGCCCTCAAGCTGGCAGAAAACCTGCTGGCCAAGCGCCGCGGCGAAGCACTGACCGACTACTACCACGAGACCATCGGCGTCGTCGCCGGCCTGGGCCTGTGGAAGGGCGTAGCTAACTTCAAGGGCAAGACCATCGGCGGCCCCATCGCCTGGCTCATGCACCGCGGCTACCACGGCACCGCTATCCCCACCACCGAACGCACCGCACGCGTCATGGCCACCTGGGCACTCAACCAGATCTTCGGCCGCGACACCTCATCAATCCGTCACCAGCGTTCACCCCGCCGCGCCTTCCAGCAGGCTACCGGCACCGCACCCGAAAAGACCAAGGCAAAGCTCTAGGAACTTTTCTGGTATAAAGGTATAAGCGAAAGCGCTCGCCGGGTAAGGCCCGGCGGGCGCCCGCTCAAGGCCCTATAGCCCAATTGGCAGAGGCAGAAGACTTAAAATCTTTGTGTTCCGGGTTCGAGTCCCGGTGGGGCTACACAACAAATGGCATGTCATAATGCGCGTAGCGCAGACATGCCATTTATTTTTTTAGCCAGTTATACCACCCCATTCGTTTTCTCTTGACCCCGAGATAATCTATAGGGTCAAGAGAAAATGAGTAGGGTGAACTTCTAGGATCGGGAAAAGGACGCTGCGGCAGTAGTATCTGCGGCTTCTAGGGTTTTCGATAGAGTAGAAGCTATGAAGACACCTCATCTCTACGCTGTTGACCTCGATGGAACCCTGCTCACCGACCACAAAACCTACAAGCACGAGCAGCTGGACCGCGTCCTGACCCTGCTAGCTGAACAGGGCTCCTACCTGGCGGTAGCAACCGGCAACCAGGTGCCAAAAATCGAGCAATACCTGGCCGGGCATGAACACAACAAGAATCTGTACTACATCGCAGAGAACGGTGCCATTATTCATAACCAGGGCACCGACTTAGCCCTGTGGGGTTTTAGCCCTGACCTGGTAAACCAGGCACTGATGGCTCTTGAAAATTTCCCCGCGCTGGGCATTATTCTTTCCTGCCGTCACCACTCTTTTGTCCCCAGCGACCGACTAGCGACCATCGCCGGACGCGTGCAGGAACAGGCCACCAAGGTCGGCATTGACCTGCCCGGCTGGGACCCGGAAAACCCCATCACTGCGATTCGTCCTTTCTACCCCAACGTAGAAGCCATCGACGACCCCACCACCATCACCGAAACTATCGTCAAGATCGCCCTGAACGCCGACCCCGATGAGGGAATCTACGAGACCATCGAAAAGCTACACGATGCTCTACCTGACGGAATCGCAGCGACCTCCAGCGGTTTCGGGGCTATCGACCTGATTCTGGATGGCAACCACAAGGGCCACGGCCTGGCCTGGCTAGCTGAGCACCTGGGGCTGAGCGCCGAACAGACCACGGCCTTTGGCGACTCTGGCAACGACCTTGAAATGTTCCGCTACGCCGGGCGCGCTATCGCCATGGAGCACTCCGATCCAGCTCTCGCCCCGGTCACAGACCTAACCATTGGCTCCAACAACGACGGAGCCGTCCTCGACTTCCTCGAAGCCGAACTCACCGCCTAACCCCAGCCGCTCACGCCCTGAGAAAAACGGGAAGAAAAGCCGACCAAGATTCGGTAGGGTAGAGTACAAGACTTTTACCACGACTAATTATTATCACTAGGAGACAACAGCCGTGGCAGGTAACCCCCTGATCAACAATATGACCAAGCCCGCTGGCGACCCCCGCTTCGGGCAGTTCGGTGCTGGCGGCACCACCACCGCCAACCCCTACGGCCAGCAGGCCCAGAACCCCTACGGGACCTACCAGCAGGGTAGCTACACCCAGCAGGCCCCCTACGGGTACGAGAACCAGCAGGTATCAGCTGGCCAGCTCAACGACATGTACAACGCCGGTACCGCTGGCCCCGTCGATACCAACCGCATCACCATCAACGACATCATCATGAAGACCGGCCTGAACCTGGGCCTGGTTGTAGTGGGTGCTGTACTCGCCTGGTACATGCCCATCCTCATGTTCGTCGGTTTCATCGGCGGCCTGGTGCTGGGCTTCGTCAACGCCCTGAAGAAGAAGGTCTCACCTGCCCTGGTCATGACCTACTCGGTCATGGAAGGCCTGCTGGTCGGCGGTATCTCTCGCATGTTTGAGGCTTCCTACCCCGGTATCGTGCTTCAAGCAGTTATGGCAACCGTCATCGTCTTTGCTACTATTCTGGCGCTCTACAGCTCCGGAAAGGTGCGGGCAACCCCTAAGCTGACCCGCTTCTTTATGGTTGCGACGATTTCCTACGCTGTCTTCTGCCTCATCAACCTCGTAGCCTCACTCTTCTTCGGCTTCAACGCACGCGGCGTTGAGGTTATGGGCATCCCCCTGGGCCTGATTATCGGTCTCTTCGCCGTGCTGCTGGCTACCTACTCCCTGCTACTCGACTTCACCCACGCCTCTGAAGCTATCAAGATGGGTGCTCCTGAGCGCGAATCATGGCGTATCGCTTTCGGCCTGATCGTGTCACTGGTCTGGCTCTACATCGAGATTCTGCGTATTCTCTACTACGTTCGAGCTATGGCCGACGACTAAAACCTAGACTCTTCCAAGGGCGCTAGAGATAAAATCCTCGCCCGGGGCAGAAGCGACTGTGCTTCTGCCCCGGGCGAGTTTCGTCACGCTTATGCCCGGGATACGAGCTAGCGCGGGGCAGTAGTAAGGAAACGTGGGAAGATAGAAAGTATGAGTGTCACTATTCCTGAACCCCCTGCCCGGCAGACCGTATCTGACCGTCAGGTGCCCTTTGCCCTGCAGATTGCAGCGGCCTGGTCTTGGCGTCTGATGATTGTGGGCATCGCGGCCGCAGCCCTCTACTGGATGCTGGCTAAGATCTCCCTGATCGTCATTTCGATTATGATTGCGGCCCTGCTTGCTGGCCTGATGTCGCCGGTTGTCTACTTCCTCCGCCGTAACCGCATCCACGCCGGTATTGCCACCGCAATTACCGAGGTCGGCCTGATTGCTGCTGTCGTCGGCCTGCTCGCTCTGGTTGGCCAGCAGCTCACCGCGGGCTTCTCATCCCTCTCCGACCAGGTGGTTGAGGGCTGGAACCAGATTGTTGCCATGCTCAACAACCTGCCTATCGACCTGGGGGCAGACAAGATTGACCAGTACATCAGCCAGCTGGTCACCACCTTGCAGGACAACTCATCGAGTATCTTGAACGGCGTAGCCAGCGTAGGCTCTACTGCCGCCGATATCGGTACCGGTATGGTAATCGTGCTCTTTACCCTGATCTTCTTCCTCATGGAAGGCGAGAAGATCTGGCTCTTTATCGTCAAGCTCTTCCCCCGTAACGCCCGCCGCGCTGTAAACGGTGCTGGCCGCCGCGGCTGGAAGTCCCTGGTCTCCTACGTGCGCGTGCAGGTCTTTGTGGCAGCGGTCGATGCCGTCGGTATCGGTCTCTCCGCCTTCTTCCTGGGCGTCCCCCTGGCCCTGCCCCTGGGCGTCCTCGTCTTCCTGGGCTCCTTCATCCCCGTAGTGGGTGCGCTGCTGACCGGCGCTATCGCCGTCCTACTGGCACTGGTTGCCAACGGCCTGGTCAACGCACTGATCATGCTGGCCATGGTACTGGTAGTACAGCAGATCGAATCCAACATCCTGCAGCCCCTGGTCATGGGTAAGGCCGTAGCCCTGCACCCCCTGGCCGTTGTCATCGTGGTGGTTGCCGGCTCCATGCTCTACGGCATCGTTGGCGCCCTCTTCGCCGTACCCGTCCTGGCAGTGGTCAACACCGTCATCAGGTACCTCGCCGGACGTGAGTGGGAACATGATCCCGATATCCGTGAAGAAGAATTCCTTTACCCGCACGAACAACGCCGACGCGAGAAAAAAGCTATCGCTGAGAAGGTCAAGGAACGCCTAGAGCGCATCAAGGAAGCCGAAAAAGCCGACGAAGATGCCCTCGAAGCCATCAACAACGGCGCCCAGAAATAAGACAAGACGAGGTAACGATGCACGCACCCGCCCCGGTAGAGCTCCCCGTGAGCCTAAGCCAGATCAAAGACGCAGCCCGCCTACTCGACGGCGTCATTGAGCGCACCCCCGTGGCCCACTCACGCGCCCTGAGCGAGCAGATTGGCTCCGAGGTCTTTCTCAAATGTGAGAACCTGCAGCGCTCTGGCTCCTTTAAGGTACGCGGCGCCTACGTGCGCATGGCTAAGCTCACCGAAGCTGAAAAGGCCGTGGGCGTGGTGGCAGCATCGGCAGGCAACCACGCCCAGGGCGTGGCGCTGGCAGCCTCCCGCCTGGGCATCGCCGCCCGCATCTACATGCCCCAGGGCGCTGCCCTGCCCAAGATTGCAGCGACCCGCAGCCACGGGGCCGAGGTTGTGCTGCACGGTGTGAACGTGGACGAAGCTCTGGCAGAAGCCAAGCGCTACGCCGAAGAAACCGGTGCTGTCTTTGTGCACCCCTTCGACAACGAAGACATCATCGCCGGTCAGGGCACCCTGGGCCTAGAAATCCTGGAACAGGTTCCGGACGTTGACACCATCTTGGTCGGCGTCGGCGGCGGCGGTCTGCTGGCTGGGCTCTCCATCGCGGTGCGCTCCCTGGAAGAAAAGCTGGGTAAGAAAATCCGCATCATCGGCGTCCAGGCCGAGCACGCGGCAGCCTACCCGCCCTCTCTCGCGGCAGACGCCCTGGTGCCCCTGAAAAAGGTCTCTACCATCGCCGACGGTATCGCGGTGGGCCGCCCCGGCCAGCTCCCCTTTACCATCATTAAGAACCTGGTGGACGACGTGCACACCGTCTCTGAGGACGAAATTGCCCGCGCCCTCATCTTCCTGATGGAACGCAACAAGCTGGTCGTTGAACCGGCAGGCTCGGTCTCTGTAGCGGCAGTGATGAGCGGCTCCCTCAAAGAAAAGTACGGCGACCTGGGCACCACGGTCTGCCTGCTCTCGGGCGGCAACATCGACCCCATGCTCATGCTCAAGGTGATTCAGCGAGGCCTGTCGGCTGCGGGCCGCTACATGACCATCAAGCTCATGCTCAACGACCGCCCCGGTGAGCTCACCACCATCTCCCGCATCATCTCGGAGCACGACGCCAACGTCACCGGCGTGGACCACACCCGACTGGGCGGCGCCCTCTCCATGGGCGATGTCTCCATCACCATCGACATGGAAACCAAGGGCATAGAGCACTGCCAGGAAGTCATCGCGGCCCTAGAAGCTGAGGGCTACAAGCCGATCGTGGTTTACTAAACACAGCAGTGTGCGGCCAGGCATACCTGCCGCACTACTAACTACTGTGTGAAAGCAAACCGAAGCCCGGGCGTCCGCTCCCTGCAGAAGGGGAAGGACGCCCGGGCTTCGGTCTATCTGCCTGCGGCGGGTTTTAGCCCTGGAAGGGCTTAGCTGAGACGATCTTGACGGGGATCTGCTTGCCGTTGGGGGCTTCGTAGGAGAGCTCGTCGCCTACCTTGTGGCCGTTGATAGCGGAGCCCATGGGGGACTTCTCAGAGAAGACCTGCAGGTCGGTGCCGCCGACCAGGGTGTCGGCTACTTCGCGGGAGCCGAGCAGGAAGGTCATGGTCTTGCCCGCGATGTTCGCTTCAACGACCATGCCGGGTTCAACCACGCCGTCGTCGGCTGCGGGCTTGTCTGAGACCTGGGCGGTTTCGAGCAGGTGCTGCAGCTGCTTGATACGGCCCTCGTTCTTGCCCTGCTCTTCGCGGGCTGCGTGGTAGCCGCCGTTTTCTTTCAGGTCGCCTTCGTCGCGGGCTGCTGAGATACGGTCGATGATTTCCTGGCGGTAGGGGCCTGAGAGGTGCTCAAGCTCAGCCTTGAGCTTGTCGTAGGCCTCCTGAGTGAGCCATGCGCCTTCGTTTTCTGCCATGTGTTTACTCCTTGTAAGCAAGGCCCCGCAGCCGGTGCGGCTGGGGACCGTGGGTGCGGACGGAGCGGAACGCCCCGTGTAAAAGGTCAGTCGTGAGCCTAGTCTACCCATAGGCGGGGTAAGCTCCCTAACTTTACCCCTAGAGAGAAAGGGAGTTAGTCAACCTTCCAGCAGCTATCGACGGTGGCTGTGGTTGCTTCACCCAGTACCCTGAACTGCACGGTCTGTACCGAAATGCCGTTGCCGTTTTCATCGGCGTAGGGGCCAATCGCGACTTCTTTCCAGCCGACGGGGGCACCTGCGGTGTTGAGGGCCTTGACTGCGCAGACCGCGGTATCTTCGGCCCGTTTGCTGACCTCAAAGGTTACCGAGACTTCGTCGGCACTGGTCAGGGTAAAGCCAACGTCGCGGCCGGTGGGTTCGTCGCTGGAGTCAGCCTGCACCCAGAACACAAAGGCGCCCCCAACAAGTACCGCTACCAGGGCTAGCACATACCAGAACCACTGGGGCAGGGCCCGGCGCTGGCGGACGGTGCCGTAACGGGCAGATAGGTCAGGGGCGGTCATCAAGCCCACACCTTTCATACGGGGTAATAGAGAAAACGAGGAGCCCCACCACGCCAGGTAGAATTGACCAGTGTCTTTGAATGTGGGTTCCTTCCTCATTTACGATACCCCAAACATTACTCGAGCCACCTTCGCACCAATGGAGTTTTGCATGAGCAGCACCGAATCACCCGAACCCGGCTTTGACCCTTCCTTGCTAGCGCCGCTACAGGCTGACTACACCGGTCTACGTATTCTGGCGGTCCACGCCCACCCCGATGATGAGTCCTCAAAGGGTGCCTCAACCATGGCAGCCTACGTGGCCCGCGGAGCCCGCGTCATGGTGGCGTCAATGACCGGTGGCGAGCGCGGCGATATCCTCAACGAGGCAGTCAACAGCAACCCCGCCGCCCACCGCGACCTGGCGGGCGTCCGCCGCGCCGAAATGAAGCAGGCAGCTGAGGTTCTCGGTATTGAGCACCGCTGGATCGGTTTCGTCGATTCGGGCCTGCCCGAGGGCGACCCCCTGCCCCCGCTGCCCTACGGTTCCTTTGCCAGCCTGCCGCTTGAGCAGGCGTCCGCCCCGCTCGTGCGCCTGGTGCGTGACTTCAAGCCCCACGTCATCCTCACCTACGACGAAATCGGTGGCTACCCCCACCCCGACCACATCATGACCCACCGGGTCTCCGTAGAGGCATTTGAGAAGGCGGGGGACGCGGATGCCTACCCCGGCACCGGCGAGCCCTGGCAGGTCTCAAAAATCTACTACGACCGCGCCTTCAACTTTGACCGGGTCATGGCCTTCCACAGCTACCTCGAAGGTGCCGGCCTCGAATCCCCCTTCGCCCAGTGGGTTGCTATGTCGATGGAAGAAAATATTGAGGGGCACCGTCCGCCGGTCTCCCGCCACCAGACCACCACCCGCATCTCTTCAGCAGACTACTTCGAAAAGCGCGACGCGGCCCTGCTCGCCCACCGATCCCAGGTAGCTCCTGACTCCCTCTTCTTCGCCGTTTCCCCCGATGTTCAGCGTAAAATCTGGCCCTTCGAAGACTATGTACTGGCCCAAAGCCGCGTGGAGAGCGAACTACCCGAAACCTGCTTCTCCACCGGCATCGACTACAGCTCCTAAAGACAGGAAAGGCTCAGCCCCACCGCGTACAATGGGGACTACATGCCCAGCTAGGCCAGCGCCCAGATAAAGCCCTGCACCCAAGACCAGAGGAAGCCGTGACCGTGTCAGCCCTGATCCCTCCAACACTTACGATTCTTGCAGCCGAAGCGACCCCCACCGTTATTACCACGGTCAACCCCGACGGGTCCTTCCGCGGCTCACCCGGCATCGTGGGCTTCATCGTCACCTTCTGCCTGGCCCTGGCTATCGTACTGCTGGGGCTCGACTTGACCCGGCGCGCTCGCCGTCTACGCTACCGTAGCGAATACGCTATTGCTCGTGAGGCTGAGGAGCGGGCGGCTGCTGAGGCTGCGGCCCAGGGGAAAACCGAGGAGCCCGTGCACGCCACCGTGCGCGATGAGGCTGTGGTAGCTGAGGATCACCTGCGCCGCCCCCACTAGGTTTTTAAGGGAAGAGAAAATAAGGACGCCGCACCCGGCCGGGTGCGGCGTCCTTGAGATATAGGGGCTGTTTGCTCGGTCTAGAGGAAGATGCAGAACATCACGGCGATGTAGTGCTGGATAAAGCCGAGCACGGTAAAGACGTGGAAGAGCTCGTGGAAGCCGAAGACCTGCGGGGCCATAGCGGGGCGTTTGGTGCCGTAGAAGATGGCTCCGATGATGTAGCTGGCTCCGCCGGTGGCGATGAGCACGGTGGCGACGGGGGAGACCTGCCAGAAGTCGCCCAGGTAGAAGACCGCCATCAGGCCCATCACAACGTAGATGGGGGTGTAGAGCCAGCGGGGGGCTCCGGTCCAGAAGACCCTGAAGAGGGTGACGGAGAGGGCGCAGCCCCAGATGCTCCAGAGTAGGATGGTCTGCTGGGTGCTCTCGAGGAGGGTTAGGGCTACCGGGGTATAGGTGCCCGCGATGAGCAGGGTGATATTGGCGTGGTCGAGCCGTTTGAGGAGCATGCGGGCTCTGGCTGACCAGAAACCGCGGTGGTAAATACCGGAGATGCCAAAGAGTAGGACGCCGGTGAGGGCAAAAATAGCGCAGCCGATGCCGACAATCCCGCCGCCGGAGAGAACGATGAGCACGATGCCGGCGATAAAGGCTACGGGCGCAAAGCCTGCGTGAATCCAGCCGCGGAGTAGGGGTTTGCCGTTCTCGCGGTAGAAATCGATGATTTCGCGTTGCACATCGGTCAGTTGGTCAAGCATGCCCTGGTGGGGTGCGGCTGATGAACCGGAGGTCTGGGAGCGGTGAACACGTGAAGCCATATATTTAGTATGGCAGGTCAAAATAAGGGCGGTCTAGGGGGCAGCTAGAAGCTGAAATGACGGGCAGGGAGCCGGGGCGCGGCGTCCGCCGACCTGCGCTGAGGAGGGCAGGGGCCTGCCCGAGCCCGCCTTGCAGGTAGAATGAGCAGGGTATAAAGACAACCTGCCACCCCACAACCAGGAGTAGCACATGAAGCTACCGCAGCCACTGTACACGGTGTATGAGCGGTCCCTGATTTCTGCGATTCCAGCGGAGAAACTGCCCCAGCACATCGGTGTGCTGGTCGATGGTAACCGCCGCTGGGCTGCCCTTTTGGGGGAGAGCACCAAGCACGGCCACGAGGCCGGTGCGGCCCGCATCATTGAGTTTCTCGGCTGGTGCACGGAATTAAAGATTCCGATGGTGACCCTCTATATGCTGTCTACCGAGAACCTGAAGCGCAGTAGCGATGAGCTGAATGACCTGGTTGAGGTAATTGAGGGGTTCGTGGGGCGTCTGACCGCCAGCGGCCTGGCTCGGGTTCGCCCGGTGGGTCAGCTGGAATCCCTACCAGCGAGTTTGCGGTCTGCCTTTGAGGTGGCTGTTGAAGAAACGGCGGCGGTCAGCGGCCTGCAGGTGAACATCGCTGTTGGGTATGGCGGACGCCAGGAGATTACGGACGCCGTGCGAGGCCTCCTGCGTGAGGCAGCAGCTTCCGGCCGGAGCCTTGAAGAACTCGCTTCAAGTCTGACCAGCGACGATATTTCCCGCCATCTCTACACCAGCGGTATGCCCGACCCGGACCTGCTGATCCGGACCTCGGGCGAACAGCGCCTTTCAGGCTTTATGACCTGGCAGTCGGCCTACTCCGAGTTTTATTTCTGCGAGGCCCTGTGGCCTGACTTCCGCCGGGTTGATTTCTTGCGGGCCCTGCGCGATTACGCCCAGCGTCAGCGCCGGTTCGGTTCCTAAGGATAGCCGGGGCGGCTATGCTCGAACAGATATATAGCCTAGCGGCAGAAGGGCTGGACGGACGCTGGCAGGCGGCCTTGGCTGCCCTACTTTTGGCCTGGGTGCTGGTGTGCTACCTGGTGGCAGCGGCCCGGCTGTGGGTTATTGATGTGCGCGAACACCGTCTGCCCGACCGTATCGTGCTACCCCTCTATGCTCTGGTGGGCCTACCTCTTTTCGGAGCCATCGTGCTAGTGGCCCCCGACCCCTTTGCCCAGGCGCGGCAGACTGCCTATGGGGCAGCGGTGATGTTTGGCTTGTATGCGCTCATGCGCCTGGCATCCCGCGGGGCACTAGGCCTGGGGGATGTAAAACTGGCCGGAGTTCTAGGTCTTCTGCTCGCCTATTTCTCGCCCCTGAACCTGCTCTGGGGCAACCTGCTCATTTTTCTGACCGGCGGCCTATATTCCCTCGTACTCATACTGGCTCGTCGGGCTACAGGCCGCACCCACATAGCTTTTGGTCCCTTCATGCTTCTCGGCACCACTGTTGCCCTGCTCTTTCCCGCAACCTAGCTAGCCTCGCGCGGCTGCTGCCTTGGGGCGTCCGCACCGGGTGCCTGCCCACGAAAGGAAAATATGCCTACCCCACAATTTATTACCGACCTGCGAGCCAAGATTGGCTCCGACATGCTCTGGCTTTCGGGCGCTACTGCCGTAATCCAGCGGGATAACGGCGATATTTTGCTGGTGCGTCGCAGCGATACCGGGGCGTGGACGCCGGTGACCGGCATCGTCGATCCCGGCGAGAACCCCGCCCTGACCTGCCTGCGCGAAGCTGAAGAAGAAGCTGGCGTCATCATCGAGGTGGTGGGCTTTGCCCAGCTGAAAGCCGACCCGCCCATGACCTTCGGCAACGGGGACCGCTGCCAGTTTCTGGATCACACCTTCTACTGCCGCTATGTCTCGGGGCAGGCACGGGTGAATGATGAGGAATCGAGCCAGGTGCAGTGGGTGCCGGTGGAGAAACTCGCCGACTACTGTAGCGAACGCATGCTCGATAGAATCGACGCCGCCCTGCACTGGCAGAACGGCGCCCGGTTCGATCTAGAAGCGCGGTAGCTAGGCTTCGGCTGAGAGCTTCCGCAGCAGCTCAACCAGCATGGTGCGCTCAACGGGGGTCAGTTTCTCGGCCCACTTGGTTTCCACCGCATTTTGCTGGCTGAAGATACCCTTGATGAAGCTGGTTCCTTCGTCGGTGAGTTCTAACAGTGTGCCGCGACCATCATTGGGATCTTTGGCTTTGGTTATCAAGCCCTTGGTTTCAAGGGGCTTGCTGATGTTTGAGACAGCAGCCCTGGTCATGCCGGTGATATTCGCCAGGGAGCTAGCGGACGTCGCCCCCGAGTTCCAGAGGGCAAAAAGCACCCGGTAGGCAGCCCAGGAGCTACCGGCAGGGCGGTGGACCTTCGATTCAAAATCGTGGGTGATGGCCACAGAGGCGCGGTTTAGCGACATGGCAAGCAGGGTTGCGTCAACGTTGACGGGTTCCTCTAAACCACCGAGGTTCTCGGTGACCTGGTCGATGAAAGACCAGTAGGTGTGGCTACGGGGTGATGGTTCCATTCCTTAAGCCTACTCACTGCGCGGCTGTGAGAGAAAAATAAGCCACCTATTACAGGCTAAAGCGTGCGAGCAGCACCTTTCACCGGTCTAGTCTTGACCGACATGGCGCCGGGGGTTAGTCTCTAAGAAATCCATGAGATAGCCGGTGCAGCGATGTCGCTGCAGAAGGAAGAAACATGCAGACCCACAACAAGGACGTTGTCATTATCGGTGCTGCCCGCACCCCCCAGGGCAAGATGATGGGTACCCTTTCATCGCTGAGCGCCGTTGAACTGGGAACCCGGGCTCTGGCTCAGGCGCTCAATGCCAGCACTCTAGCCCCTGAACAGGTTGAAGCTGTGATCTTTGGTCAGGTGGTGCAGGCCGGTGCGGGGCAGAACCCCGCCAAGCAGACCGCAAGTGCTGCCGGTATTCCTGTAGCTACCCCCGCAGTGACGGTCAATAGCGTTTGCCTCTCGGGTCTACGTGCGGTGATAGATGCCGCCCGGCTCATCCGATCGGGTGAGGTTCAGGTTGCTGTGGCGGGCGGCCAGGAGTCCATGTCTCGTGCCCCCTTCTTACTGCCGGATTTCCGCTCGGGCAGGGTCTTCGGCGCTACCGGCGTGCTCGATGCCGTTGAGCGTGATGCCCTCACCGATGCCCAGAGCGGGGAGTCGATGGGCGTGCTGACCGAGGGGTCTAACGCCCGTTTTGAGGTGACCCGCCAGGAGCAGGACGCCATCGCGGCCGCTTCCCACCAGCGGGCCCACGCCGCGGCGTCCGCCGGGCTTTTTGAGGCCGAAATTGCCCCGGTGCAGGTGAAAGGACGCAAGGGGCAGGTAACCGAGGTCAGCGCTGACGAGGGGGTGCGCGAGGGAACCACGGTCGAGGTGCTCGCTCAACTGCAGCCCGCTTTTGAGCAGGGCGGCACGATTACCGCCGGTAATGCCTCCCCACTGTCTGACGGGGCAGCGGCCCTGGTGCTCTCAAGCCGCGATTTTGCTGAAGCGAACGGAATTAAGCCGCTGGCGACCGTCCTCGCCTGGGCTAATACCGCTGGCCCCGAGAACGTGCTGCACTATCAGCCCTCCCGCGCTATCACTGCTGCCCTTGATAGAGCTGGTCTCACCGCGGACGACCTAGACCATGTGGAAATCAACGAGGCTTTTGCAGCCGTTTCTGCGGTCTCTGCCCGTGAACTTGGTCTTGAGCTGCAGAAGGTCAACCCCCACGGTGGTGCTATTGCTCTAGGGCACCCGGTGGGAGCGTCCGGCGCCCGTCTGGTGGTTCATGCCGCTCACACCCTCAACCAGAACCCCGACGCTACCTACGCGGCTGTGGCTCTGTGCGGTGGCGGTGGCCAGGGTGATGCCCTGATTCTTCGCGCAGACTAATCTCTTGTACTACGAGGTTAAAACAGGTGGGGCCAGCAGAACGGGCCCCACCTCTAGTTGTATGAGAACTAATTTAGGTGAGCTGACGCCAGGCGCTGGCGTTACGCAGGTTAGAACGAGCCATCGCTACAGCTTCACCGGCCCCGCGATTGAGGGCAATTTTGGAGAGCGAAGTCGCAAACCCAACAATCTGTGAGGCTTCTACCTCGGGCGGCATAGAGAGCGCGTTGGGGTCGGTAATAACCTCAACGAGGGACGGGCCGCGGTGGGCTAGAGCATGAGAGAGCGCCTTTTCCAGTTTTTTGGGGTCGGTAACGCGCTCCGCCTCAAAGCCCATGGCGGTGGCGATGGCAGCGTAGTTGGTATCGGGCACATCAACTCCGTAGTCCTCGAAGCCCTGAACTAGCTGCTCGAGCTTGACCATGCCGAGGGTGGAGTTGTTGTAGACCACCACGGTGAGAGGCAGGCTGTACATGCGGGCGGTGAGCAGGTCGCCAAGAAGCATGGAGAGACCACCGTCGCCCGATACCGAGATAACCTGACGATCCGGGGCGGCAACCTGAGCGCCAATGGCGTGAGGGAGGGCATTAGCCATGGAACCGTGTAGGAATGAACCGAGTAGCTCACGCTTGCCGTTGGGTGTGATATAGCGGGCCGTCCACACGTTGCACATGCCGGTATCTGCTGTGAAGATAGCATCGTCGGCGGCGAGCTCATCCAGGATCGCCGTAGCGTATTCGGGGTGGATAGGGCCCTTCTTCGAGGGCTTCTTGGTGTAGGCGCCCACGACCTTGGTCATGATTTTTTCGTTCTTCTTGAGCAGGCGCTCAAGGAAGGAGCGATTCTTCTTGCGCTTGATAAGAGGCAGGACGGCCCGCAGGGTCGCTGCAACATCAGCCTCAACCAGCAAGCTCACGTTGGTACGGCGACCCAGTACCTGAGCGGAGCGGTCAATCTGGATGGTGTCGGTATCGGGTAGGAACTGGTCGTAGGGAAAATCCGTGCCCAACAGAAGCATCAGATCTGCCTCTTTAAGGCCCTCTGCGGCTTCTCCGTACCCGAGGAGCCCGGTCATTCCCACGTCGAAGGGGTTATCGTACTGAACGTACATTTTGCCCCGCATGGAGTGCCCCACCGGTGCGGCGGCGGCATCGGCTACTGCAACGAGCTCATCGTGGGCTCCCTTAGCGCCGATCCCTGCGAAGATAGCAACCTTGTCTGCGGCATTGATGCGGTCAGCAATTTCTTGCACGGTTGCCTGGTCCGGGGTCATGGTGCCGCGACGCATATCGCCCCAGGCAGGCACGTAGTCAACGGCATCCTCAGCGGCGATATCGCCGGGAATCGAGACAACCGCAACACCGCGGTTTGCAACCGCATGGCGCATGGCGGAGTTCATGATGCGCAGTGTCTGGGCAGGGTTGATAGCCATCTCTGAGTAGCTGGAGCACTCGGCGAAGAGGCGGTCGGGGTGGGTTTCTTGGAAGTAGCTGGTGCCGATTTGTGCAGAGGGGATATGGGAAGCGATAGCCAGGACGGGTGCGCCTGAGCGGTGCGCGTCGTAGAGGCCGTTGATGAGGTGGGTGTTGCCGGGGCCGCAAGACCCTGCGCACACAGCGAGCTTGCCGGTGACCTGTGCTTCTGCTGCTGCGGCAAAAGCCGCGACCTCTTCGTGGCGTACGTGAATCCAGTCGATGCCGCCCTTGGCAGATCCGCCGCTGGCACGGACTGCGTCAACGATGGGGTTGAGGGAGTCTCCTACGACACCGTAGATACGTTCTACGCCGGCGTCTATGAGTTGCTGGATGAGTTGATCAGCGAGTTTCACGGGGCAACCTTTCAATAATCTGTACACTTACTTTTCTTTAGTCTACTCCTATCGGTCTTACTTTTGTTTATTCTTGAACTATCTATATGGTCACGCGCCCCTGAATGCTAGTTCACAAGAGAGACGCACAAAGGGCGGGCTTCCCGTAGAGGGAAACCCGCCCTTTGTAGGCTCGCACGAACAGGGCGTCCTTCGTTCGGTAGGTTTAGAAGTTACCCAGCATCTTGGTGACGTCCAGGGCCTCGTCGAGCTGGGCCTCGGTGACCTCGCCGCGCTCAACATAACCCAGGGCGATGACGGCCTCGCGCACGGTGGTCTTGTTAGCCACCGAGTACTTGGCGATCTTGGCCGCTGCCTCGTAGCCAATCAGCTTGTTCATGGGGGTCACGGTTGAGGGGGAGGCCTCAGCCAGGAAGCGGGCGCGCTCCACGTTGGCCTCCAGACCGTCAATCATCTTGTCGGCCATCACGCGAGAGGTGTTGGCCAGCAGACGGATGGACTGCAGCAGGTTGGCGGCCATAACCGGGATACCCACATTCAGCTCGAAGGCACCGTTGGTGGAGGACAGGGCGATGGTGGTGTCGTTACCGATGACCTGGGCGCAGACCATAATGGCTGCTTCACAAATCACGGGGTTGACCTTGCCGGGCATAATCGATGATCCGGGCTGCAGGTCGGGAATGTGTAGCTCACCCAGACCGGTATTGGGGCCTGAACCCATCCAGCGAATATCGTTGTTGATCTTCATGAAGGAGTAGGCGATATTGCGCAGCTGGCCGGAAGCCTCAATCAGGCCATCGCGGTTGGCCTGGGCCTCAAAGTGGTTGCGGGCCTCGGTCAGGGGCAGGCCGGTTTCTTCAGCCAGCAGTTCAATGACGCGGGCGGAGAAACCGTCGGGGGTGTTGATGCCGGTGCCAACCGCGGTGCCACCCAGGGGAACCTCAGCAACGCGGGGCAGGGAAGCGTGGATACGCTCAACACCGTAGCGCACCTGAGCTGCGTAGCCGGAGAACTCCTGGCCCAGGGTCACGGGGGTGGCGTCCATCAGGTGGGTGCGGCCGGACTTGACGACATCCTTGAACTCCACAGCCTTGCGCTCCAGGGACTCGGCCAGGTATTCCAGGGCCGGGACCAGATCCTTGAGCAGGGCCTCGGTGGCAGCCACATGCACAGAGGTGGGGAAGACGTCGTTGGAGGACTGGGAGGCGTTCACGTGGTCGTTGGGGTGGACCTCGACGTCTTGACCTTCCAGGGCCTTGTTGGCCAGGGTCGCCAGCACCTCGTTGGTGTTCATGTTGGAGGAGGTGCCGGAGCCAGTCTGGAAGACGTCGATGGGGAAGTGCTCATCGTAGTCACCAGCAGCTACCTTATCTGCAGCATCGCGGATGGCGGCGGCGCGGGTGGCATCAAGAACACCCAGCTCCTCATTGGCGCTCGCTGCTGCCTTCTTGATGAGGGCGAGGGCGCGGATGTGGGCAGACTCCAGTGTCTGGCCTGAGATGGGGAAGTTTTCGACGGCACGCTGGGTCTGGGCGCGGTAGAGGGCATCTACGGGTACGCGGACCTCACCCATGGTGTCGTGTTCAATGCGGTATTCAGTGTTTTCTGCCATACCGACTAGTCTAATACGCCGCCGTGACGGCTGTCGCATTGGGTGCTAAAAATGACGCGCTAGCAGGCCTGTCTAACCCGGGTGCGTAATCCAGGAAAAGCGGCGGTTTTAGACGGTAATGAGGGGTGAGGAAGAGTAGACCAGGTCGGCCTTGCCGTCGGCCAGGTGGTAGAAGACGCCAATGACGGCCAGGGAACCGTCCTCGATACCTTCACGGATAATCCCGGACTGCTCAGCAATACGGGCCGCAGTCTGACGGGTATGCTCCACCACCATATCGTTGATAGAGGCACCTTCGGGCAACTCCGGTGAAATAACTGACGGCAAGATACCCTCCACCAGGTTGCGGATAAACCCGCCGGGCATTTCACCCTCGACCAGGGCCTTATGGGTTGCGGTAATAGCGCCACAGGAGTCATGACCCAGCACCATAATCAGCGGGGTCTTGAGCTCACCACTGGCGTATTCCAGGGAGCCGAGGACTGCATCATCCAGCACCTGCCCGGCCGTCCGCACCACAAAGGCGTCACCCAAACCGAGATCAAAAATAATTTCTGCTGCCAAGCGGGAGTCCCCACAACCGAAAATGGCGGCAAAGGGGTATTGGCCAGCTACCAGTTCGGCACGACGGGCGGCGTCCTGGTGGGGGTGGGAGCGGTTGCCCTTCACAAAGCGGGCATTGCCTTCAACAAGGCGTTCCCATGCCTGGACGGGGGTTTCGATAGCGGTCATAGCTGACGTCCTTTCGCAGTGGCTTAGGTCTAACCTAGCAACCTGCCAGCCCCAAGACCTGTGTAAGGTGAATTACATTTTTGTAAGGACGCAGGTGGGCGGCTTACTGGATTCCGCTTGAGGGGGTGGGGGAGGCAGTGGAGGAGGGGGCTGCCATGTAGGCGACAGTAGCCTCAGCCAGGGCCTGGAACTCAGCTGTCTCAGCCTCGCCCTTGAGAATGACGGTGGTACCGTCTACCTCTCCGATGTAGAAAGTGGTGACTTTGCTCTTGTCGTCAGTGTCCACGAGAGAGCGCACATCCCAGTCCACGCCCCCGGCCTGCACCGTAGCCTCGGGTACAGCCTGCCCCACCGTCTGGGCAACCCAGGTGGGGTTGGTGTCGATGGCCTGAATGAGCTCGATGAAGTCGTTGGAGGGGGTTACTTGGCCGGTGGACCAGTAATTGATACCGTCTGCCTGGCCGGTGTTCCAGCGGGCGTAGTTGTAGTGCCAGCCTTCCTGCTCGGCGGCTGCAACCGGGTAGCCTGCCTGAGCGCTGGCCTCGTAGGCAATCACGGGGAGGTCAACGGTGGGTCGGTAGGGGTTCTTATTGGGCTGCGGCATCAGCCAGATGACCGGCAACAGCAAGAGCACCATGACGATCATCGAAATCACCATATTACGGGCGGGCGCATTGATGCGGGCAGCCTGCTTTTCGGTAATTTGTGGGACTACCTGCTCGGTGACGTCCGGGGCCTGGGTTTCAGGGGCGGACGCCTGGGGCAGGGGCTGGTTGCTGGGGTTAGTCGATGAAGTCACGCCTTCTATTCTGGTCTAAAGGGGGCGCCCTGTGCCACTTGCGAGCGAGAATTGCCGGCATCATCTGTGTCAAGTAGAGTGCACCGGCCCGTAACACGGAGGGGAAGCGAGTACTCTAGAGTGTGGAGGCTGAGCGCCCCATACCAGGGAGCCAGCTGGCACTGTTAGAAGCTACTCGAAGGTGAGTCATGTCAGAAGTAATGAACGAAGATCGTAACCTTGCGCTGGAACTGGTGCGTGCAACCGAGGCTGCCGCTATTGCCTCGGGCCCGCTGGTGGGCGCAGGCGATAAGAACATGGCGGACGGTGCTGCTGTTGATGCCATGCGCGCTCGCCTTAAGACCGTGCACTTCAACGGTACCGTGGTGATTGGTGAGGGTGAGAAGGACGAGGCCCCCATGCTCTTCAACGGCGAGCAGGTGGGCGATGGCTCGGGAACTAAGTTCGATGTTGCTGTTGATCCCATCGACGGTACCCGCCTGACCGCTCTGGGTATGGATAACGCGCTCTCCGTCATTGCGGTAGCTGAAGGCGGCACCATGTTTGACCCTTCCGCTGTCTTCTACATGGAGAAGCTGGTTACCGGCCCCGAGGCAGCTGACCTGGTCGATTTACGCCTGCCGGTCAAGCAGAACCTGCACCTGGTCGCTAAGGCTAAGGGCACCAGCATTAACCAGCTCACCGTTTGCGTACTGGACCGCCCCCGCCATGCCAAGCTCGTTGAAGAGATTCGCGCAACTGGCGCCCGTACCCGCATGATTCTTGACGGCGACGTCGCTGGTGCTATTGCCGCCTGCCGTGAGGGCACTGGCGTGGATTTGATGATGGGCACCGGCGGTACCCCTGAGGGTATTGTGGCTGCCTGCGCTATTAAGGCCACCGGTGGCATTATCCAGGGTCGTCTTGCCCCTATCGATGACGCTGAACGCCAGAAGGCATTGGATGCCGGCCATGACCTGGATGCCGTGCTGACCACCGACGACCTGGTCACTACCGATAACTGCTTCTTCGCCGCAACCGGCATCACCGACGGTAAGCTCCTGCGCGGTGTGCGTTACGGCCGCGACACCGTCACCACCCAGTCCTTGGTCATGCGTTCTAAGTCAGGCACCGTGCGCCTGATTGAGGCTGAGCACAAGCTCTCCCGCTACTCGGCAATGATTGCCGGGACCATGAACCGTTAGAACTCTAGAGCAGATGTAGGTTCGGATACTAGAGATTGAGCAGGTCTTCTCGAGAGCCGACTGGCTGGGGCTGGCATGAGTTGGGCGAGCGCCCAGCGCGAGCCCAAGAAGGTTAGTCGGCGAAGGGAAGACCTGCTCAATCTTATTTGCTGATACGCGTGCGAACCTTACCGACAGCGTCCTTGGCCTTGGGGAGCAGGGTGCCGGTGGCGAACTTCTTGCCCTGAGCTAGGGCTTCGCGGCCTGCGCGGATGCCCTGGTAGGCCTTGTAGCCGAGGGCGGAGACGGGCAGGTCCCAGGTGCCGGGGTAGGCAACTGAGGTGCCGCCGAAGGACTTCTTGAACTTGGTGAAGCCTGCCCACTCGTGGTTGGGGTCGTCGTTGGGGGCGATTCCGAAGAGGTCCATGTAGCTCAGGCCCTTTTCTTTGGCATCGAGAATAATGGTGGAGAGCAGCGGGTTTCCCACCTGTAGTTTTCGGTGTTCGAATGAGGTTGCCGCATGGGCGTAGACGCGGGTGTCGTCTGAATCGTAGGTGAGGGAGGCACCGATAGGTTGGCCATCTACCTTAGCGATGAAGAGGGTAGCGGCGTCCGCGGGCATAAGCACCTGAGCAACTCTGGTGAGGTAGTCGTCCTGCTGGCGGTTGAAGCCTGCGCGGCCGGCGGTTTCGTCGAGGTATTTGAGCAGAATCTTGATATCTGCGGGGTCCTGGGATTTTTCGAAGGTTACGCCTTTTTTGTGGATGTTGCGGTGCAGGTTGCGGTTGCTTGAGCCGATGTTTTTGAGTAGCTCTTCTTCGGTCAGCGTTAGGTCGATAATCTGGGTGTGGCTGGGCTGCACCTGGCGGGGGGAGAGGGTGAAGCCGCGGGCTGCGAGGAAGGCTTCGCCGCTTTGGGCGCCCCAGATTGCATCGTTGGTGGGTTCAACGCGGATGAACCAGCACTTGTTGTCGGCTGCTACGCGCTTCATATCTGCGATGGCTGCGTCGAAAGCGGCGGCGTTGTCGGCTTCGGGCCCGTAGGGGGCGTAGAGGTAGCGGCCGGTGGAGCCGCCTTCGAGGGTGGCCATGTATTGCCAGCCTTCACCTTTGCCGCGGAAGACCTGATGGCCGTTGGCTTCTTGGAGCTGGGCCCAAATATCTGACTGCAGAATTGTACTCATGGGCACCAGCTTACCGCTTTGCTGCTGGCCGTGGGGTTAGGGGACGGAGCAGGTGCCGTTCTCGCTGAGTTCTGAGGTGAGCTGCGCGCGGTAGGCGGCGGTTTCGATGACGTCGAGGCTGGAGGGGGCGGACGCTGCTGGTCCGGTGTTTGCGGCAGCTGCGGTGGTGGCGGTGGGCTGGATGCCTGAGGCTGAGTCTGCGATGACCTGCTGGACGGCGGTGTGGAGCTGGTCGAAGTCGGGGTAGGTGGGGAAGAGGGTGTCGAAGTAGGGTGGGCCTGCTGCGAACTGAATCAGGTCGTAGTTTTTGGATTTGAGGGCAACGTCCCCGAGGGCTGCGAGGCCGCTTTGGGGGATGTTGGTTTCGATAACCTGTTCGCCGGCGGCGGTGATGTCTGCGAATTTGGTGAGTACGTTGGCGGGGTCGAGCTGCTTGAGCATAGCTGCCTGAACGCAGCGCTGGCGGGCTTGACGGTCGTAGTCTGAGGCCCCTTCGCGGGATCGGGCGTACCAGAGGGCGTGGAAGCCGTCGAGGTGCTGTACACCGGGTTCGATGTAGCCGTCGATGGGGTTGGGTAGGCCGGTGATTTCGTTGGTGCCGCCGCCGATGGGAACGTAGCCTCCTACGTCGATGGTGATGCCGCCCAGGGCGTCGATGAGCTGTTCAAAGCCCGACATGTCGATGAGGATGTAGTTCTCAACGGTGATGCCGAGGACGCCTGAGACGGCGTCCATGGTTGCTTCGGCGCCGGGGTCGTCGGCTCCGGGGTAGAGGTCAGCGTAGTCGGCGGTGACGGTGGGGTAGAGGGCGTTGAGGATGCATTCGTCGCCGCAGTTGAAGCCTTCTGGGTAGATGTCCCAGAGGGGGGAGCCGTCTTCAAAGATGGCGTTTTGTAGGTTGCGGGGTACTGAGATGGTGATGGCCTGACCGGTGGCTGCGTCGATGGACACCACGGTCATGGAGTCGGGGCGGCGGCCCACGCGGTCTGCGCCGGCGTCCCCGCCCATGAGCAGGATGTTGTAGCGGCCGTCCTGTTCTTTGATGGGGGCGCCACCGGCGAAGATGTTGCCGAGTGCACCGCGCCCTACCCAGGTGATGTAGGCGGCGTAGCCTAGCCCGCCGCCGGTGAGGGCGATGCAGGCGACGAGGGCAAGAGTGACCAGGGGTTTAGAGCGGCCTTCGAGCAGACCGGGTCGAATGGCACGCAGGGTTGCTAGGAAGAGGTAGACCCAACCAATAGCTAGGCCCACCAGGGCCGCTGCCACAAGCAGTAGCACCCAGGTATTGGTGACCAGGGAAAGCACTAGGGTACGGCGGAGCATCCAGAGTAGCAGTAGAGCTAGCACAAGGCCCCAGATGGTAAAGGTAACCTTCAGGGCCCGACGGCCCAGGGTTTTCTGCCCGGTGAGTAGCTGGGCAGAGCCGGGGAGGAAGAGGGTGAGCAGGAGCAGGAGCCAGGCCCGGCGGGTACGGACAGAGGCCGATGCCGCTTCGGGGTGTTTCAGCGGATCGGTGTAGGTAGGTTCTACCAGGTGCTGACCTCGTCCCCTGACACCCGTGATAGGGGCTGCGGAGCGTGGGCGCTTGCGCTCACCGGACATGTGTTTGCCTCCCTGGCGTGGTGGGCCTGAAAAATAACCGAGTGTGGTTGAGTATCTTGGTATCTACTCAACCACACTACTGAAAGAAGCTGGGTGCTCCCGGAGCGGTCTTCCTGAACTTCCCGAGGGGCAGGCAGGAGCCTCTGGGCAGGGGGTTAGGGTGCGTAGGGGGTCTTTTGCTGGCCGTCCCGTTCGTCATTGTGGGCGGGAGCAGTGAGCGACTGTGCGGGTGCGCTGGGGGCGGCCCCTTCACCATCGAGTTCTGCTTTGTGCTCTTCAACCTTGGCGCGCAGAGCGGCACCCTTGTCCATAGCGGTCTGACGTAGGGAAGCGGCGAAGTCTACGAGGTCGGACCGTACCTGGCGGGCAAAGCCGTCGCTCCCTGACCCGAGCATACGCAGGGCTAGCAGGCCGGCGTTGCGGGCGCCGTTGATGGAGACGGTTGCAACGGGCACGCCGGCAGGCATCTGCACAATCGACAGGAGCGAATCCATGCCGTCGAGAGACTTGAGCTTGACCGGCACCCCGATGACGGGCAGGGGGGTAACAGAGGCCAGCATGCCAGGCAGGTGGGCTGCGCCGCCGGCACCTGCAATGATGACGCGGATGCCGCGGTCTGCTGCTTCACGCCCGTAGGCAATCATGTCTTCGGGCATGCGGTGGGCTGAGACCACGTCTGCCTCGTAGGGGATACCGAATTCTTCGAGGACTTCAGCTGCTGCTTCCATGACCGGCCAGTCTGAGTCTGAGCCCATCACGATGCCGACAATGGGTTTATTGGAGTCGTAGGGGGAGGTCATGTTGCTCCTTGAAACTAGGGGTGGTGCGGACGTCCGCCCCACCTACGTAGGGCCGGGCTAATTCCGCGGGGTTAGGGGGTAGAAGGGCCGTCGGTGAGCAGGGAGGCTGCCGCGGTGGCCTGCTGGCGGAGGGCCGCTAGCTGGTCGGCGGGGCCGGTCATATTGATGTGCCCGATCTTGCGGCCGGGCTTTACCGCCTTGCCGTAGTAGTGGACCTTGGCAGCCGGGTAGTCTTCCATGAGCTGCGGGTAGACACCGAAGATATCGTCGTTAGTGCCGCCCAAGAAGTTCTTCATCAGGGCGACTTCGCCCTTGATGTCGGTGCTACCCAGCGGGTAGTTGGCAACGGCCCGCAGGTGCTGCTCAAACTGGCTGGTGACTGAGCCGTCTTGGGTCCAGTGGCCGGAGTTGTGGGGGCGCATGGCGAACTCGTTAATGAGGAAGCCAGCTTCAGAGCCGGGAACTTCAAAGAGCTCAGCGGCCATCACACCGGTGACGCCCAACTCGGTTGCAACCTTAAGGGCGGCTGCCTGGGCTGCTTCTGCTACTTCAGGGGAGATGCCGGGGGCAGGGGCAATGACTTCGTCGCAGACCGAGTTCACCTGAATGGACTCAGCTACGGGCCAGGCCTTAACCTGCCCAGAATCACGGCGGGCTACCAGGGCAGAGAGCTCGCGGGTAAAGGGAACCTTTTCCTCTACCAGGAGCGCTGAAAAGTCGGTGCGAGCCGGCAACTGCTCAAACCAGGTCGCTGACTTCTCGCGGGCGTCCTGCTCATCATCGAGCACCATCACGCCCTTACCGTCATAGCCACCGCGCGGGGTCTTCAGAACAACAGGCCAGCCGCCCTCATTGCCAAAGGCGAGGAGCTCGTCCAGTGTGCGTACTTCGGCCCAGCGGGGATTGGGTAGGCCCAGGCGGTCAACGGCCTTGCGCATCTCAATCTTGTCCTGGGCGTGGACCAGGGCGGCGGGGCGGGGCTGAACATTGACACCCTCATCCATCAGGCGCTGCAGGAAATCAGTGGGAACATGCTCATGATCGAAAGTAAGCACGTCAACCTCGCGGGCAAAAGCTGCCAGTGTATCGTAATCACGGTAGTCACCCACAGGCGCGAACGGAATCGCCCTACGGGCGCAGACGTCATCACTCTCAGCCAGAATGCGAAGGTCAAAACCAAGCTCGGTAGCGGCGGGCGCCATCATGCGCGCCAGCTGGCCGCCACCTACAACACCAATTTTTGGTCCAGTCATAGGGTAAGTCACAGTCACTAGGCTACCCGGGTGCGGGGTGCTTGTAAAAGCGCCCGCTACATGCTGAACAGACCCCTGGAGGCTGGGCAAGCTCCCAGGTAATGCCCCGCTATCTGTGAGCAAAACACTACCCCTGCAAGGGAGCAGGTAGGGGATGGCGCCTGTACTATGTGAACAGAATAAGACCTGCTCCCCAGTTCAGTCGGTGCGTTGAGACGTTCCCTGCCGAACTTATACCAGTTCCCGCCGGGAGGGGCCCGCACCATACGACGAGGGAGAGAAACTATGAGCGCACTCAAACAGCGTCTAGAGACCCTGTGGCACAGTCACGGCCGGGAGATAGCCCAGTTCCTGAGCGTCGGTGGCCTGGCTTTCATCATTAACTCGGTGGTGACCTGGTCGCTCATGCACTCCGTCTTCTCTGATGGGCACGCCAAGGCCAAGGTCGTGGCCGGTGTTGTCGCCACCATCTTCTCCTGGGTAGCAAACCGTCTGTGGACCTTCCGCGAAAAACGTACCGGCAACAAGGTACGTGAGGCTATCGAATTCGGCATCGTCAACGCCATCGGTATCGGCGTTGAGGCATCCTGCGTGCTCTTTAGCGTCTATGTGCTGGGTCTGACTAGCCCGCGGGCGTCCTTTATCTCGGGCACCATCATCGGTACCATCTTGGGCACTATCGTGCGCTACTTCCTGTACAAGTTCTGGGTCTTCTCTCAGAGCAGGAGCCATAACGGCGATAAGACCTCCGAAGAAAAGCGCGCTGAGCTCATCGAAGAGGCCACCAAAATTATGACCGGCTCCCTGCCTATCGTTGAGAAGGCAGAGACCGGGCCCGTTCGTCGCCCAAAACTCGACTAAGACGCTCCTGCTCCCAGGTGACCGCTGGGTCGAGAACCAGAGCAGCCCGGCCTGAAGCCATAACCGCCAGAGCCTGCTCTAGGTAGGCGGCATCAAAACGCTCCCCCGGAACTTGGAGGGCGGCTACTTCGTGCTCATATTCGGTAGTCAGGGCCGTAGCCTGCTCGGTGAGCTGCTCCATCAGCCGGCCATAGCTGGTGCCCTCCCAGGCATGCCCCTCTGCTGCTGGGGCTGCCCATCCCACATAGACGTCGGGGTGGGACCTCACCTCAGCGGCATAATCAAGCACCTCAGACGGCAACTGTCCCATAAAACGAGGTGCCAGCGGCTCGGCGGCGACAGCCAACAGGTATTCTTCCTCGGCGTCCTCTAACTCTGACATATCAAAGGCGGCGCGGACGTCCGCCCCCGCCCGCAGCTCCCACGTCAAGGTCGCCCCGACCCGCAGACCAGCTGCTGCCAAAACTAGCGACCGCCAGTGCAGGCGCTGGGGGAGCGCCAGCAGAGAGCCGGGCTCTACCTCACACTCATCGACCAAAAAATTAGCGGTCTTTGCGACCCAGTTGTCAAAAACCCGACCCGAAAGCTCAATCCGCTCACCCGGTGCTGAATACCAGAGAAGGGCAGGAGACTGCCGCTGAGCCAAGAGATTCATGAACTGAGGGAACGAAGAAGCTGCCTGGGAAAAAGATGCTGTCATGCTCCCTACTCTAGGGCACCGCCCGCCCCGCGGCCAGAGAGTGCCCACCGCGGTAAATGCATATACCACAGAGAAACGCAAATTATTGTGAGAGAATCTCGTGTGAAGAAGATTTTTTTAATCCCAGCTTGACGAATAGGCGGTTACACGCGTGTAATTAGGTGCAGGGAATTTTTTATTCTGTCCTCAGTTTGGGATATGAAAGGGAAGACTATGGGCCTCCACAGCCGCCTGCCTCAGGGCGCTGCAGGGCGCACGCCTGATGTGGCCCAGTACCACACTATGCACTCTGCCCAGTATTTAGAAGACCAGGCTACCGCCTTGCTCAATGCCGCCGCCCCCAAAGGCCGCGGCCGAGCAAGCTCACTTGCCAGTAGCTCAGCTACCGACATGTTCTCCACCGACTCTGAGACCCTCTCCCTCTGGCAGCAGGCCGCCGGTATCTACAGCACAGACGGTGACGACGGCGAACTCTCCTGGCAGGCAGATGCCCTCTGCGCCCAGACCGACCCCGAGGCCTTCTTCCCTGAAAAGGGCGGATCAACCCGCGACGCTAAGCGAGTATGCAGCGAATGCCCCGTTCGCGAAGCCTGCCTAGAATACGCCATGGAAAACGACGAGCGCTTCGGTATCTGGGGCGGCTTATCAGAGCGTGAACGCCGCCGCCTCCGCAAGCAAGCTATCTAAGAAAGAAGGGCTTGATTCATGGCAATCACCCGCCAGTGCTCACGCCAAACCTGCCAGCGTGAGGCTATTTTCACGCTCACCTATGCCTACGCCCAGTCAACCGCTGTGATTGGTCCCCTCTCGGTGCACCGGGAGCCCCACGCCTACGACCTGTGCGAATTCCACGCTGACCGTCTCACCGCCCCCCAGGGCTGGGATGTTGTGCGCCTAGACGCGCCCACCACCAGCCCCGCGGCAGAAGAGCAGGCAGAAGCGTCCTACCCACCCCTACGTTCTGTTTAGAGCGAGATCCGGTATAACCCGTTGGTCTATGACCAACGGGTTTTCTTGTAGGCCCTATATCAAAAAGAGCCCTTATCTGATAAACTTTGACGAGCACACAACACACTTGCGCCCACAGTACGTGACATAAGGAAGATAAGTTCGTGGTCAACCCCATCAACGCAGCCAACCGAGACACTTTTACCCGTCGGTCCTTCGTGACCGTAGGAGCTCTGGGCACAATGACTCTTGCTGCCTGCTCCACACCCGAGAGCAGTACCAGCAGCGCAAGTGCCACTGCGACTGCAAGCTCAAGCCCCACTCCTACCGTAAAGTTTGCCGGTACTGTAGAGGTTTACCCCGCCCTCGACGAGGTAGAAATCAACCCCATCGAGACCGTCACCGTTACCACTGCTGATTCAACACTCACCAAGGTTACTGTCACCACCGCGGAGGGTGAGGAACTCGCCGGTGAGCTAGCTGCAGACGGTAAGAGCTGGACCTCCACCGACCGTATGCTCTTCCACAGCGATTACACCGTAGAGTGGGAAGCAGAAGACGCTGCAGGTACCGCAGGAACTGGCGAGAGCACCTTCTCTACTGTCTCCGCTGCCTACGAAGTAGACGCCCTCATGAACTTTGAAGATGGAGCCAGCTACGGTATCGGTAAAATCATTCAGTTCAATTTCTCTGAGCCCGTGCTCAACAAGGCTGAAGTAGAAAAGCGCATCACCGTGAAGGGTGGAGGCGATCAAGCCGGTAAGTTCCGTTGGTACAGCGATTACATGGTGCGTTATCGCCCTGAAGATAAATGGGCCACTAACTCTACCGTAACTGTCACCATTGATATTTTTGGTCTCGATGTCGGCAACGGCATGATCGGTAACCACACCACCACTCGTACCTTCAAAACCTGGAATAAGCGCTACGCTTTTGCAGATAACAACACCAAGACCATCAAAATGTACGTAGATGATGTCATGGTGCGCGAAGCATACATCACCCTGGGAAATGCTGACTGGCCTTCAGTAGTGGGCCAGCTAGTCATCATGGAAAAGGCTGAGAGCTACTACTTTAACTCTGGCTCCCTTAACCTGGCTCCTGGTGACCCCTACTACTACGAGCCTTTCTGGGCTTCTTGGACTTCCCGCCTGACTTCCGGCGGTGTATTCGTGCATCAGGCCTCGCCCTCATCCTGGTCATCGGTAGGCCGGGTAAACGTCTCCCACGGCTGTATCGGTATGCTCCCTGAAGACGCTAAGTTCTTCTACAACACCTTCGGTGTAGGCGACGTTGTGGAGACCGTAAACACCGGCTACCCCCAGGCTGACCCCGACGACGGTTATGGCGACTGGAACATCCCCTTCGCCAACTACCACGACTCAAACTGGAAGGGTAACTGGTAAGGTCAAAGCCTGCCTCAATAGTCTTAGAAACTCCCGCTCTGTAGCACCGCCCCCGGTGCCCGAGCGGGAGTTTTTGATATCTACCGCGTAGAATACACAGGCAGACGCACCCTAGATACCCGGGAGGAAACCCACCGTGGCCCAGCAGCCCGACCAGAACCAGGAGTGGAAGAAACTCACCCCCGCCGTCACCACGCCTAAGGCCGATAGCCTACTGTCAGCCCGCAGGGCTGAACGCGGTATTCAGACTCCGGCTCATACCGCCCACGAGGTAGGCGACACCGGTTCATCGGCAGAGCAGACCGGCACAGATACTCCCTCAGAGACCGCCCCCTGGACCGCGCCCCTGGACGCGGTGGCAGCCCCCGAAGGTAACGCGTCCGCTCCCGAAGCCACCCCGGCTGCAGAACGCGCCGAAGCCCGCGAAGTCGCGGTAGACGACAAGCCCCGCCTGCTGGGGCTGCGCCGGGCCATCATCGCCCTGGCCGTTCCCGTGCTGACCATCATGCTAGCCGTGCGTGCCGTCGCCAGCCCCGCCTTCCTCTGGCTCGAATACCACCGCTCCGGCTTCCCCCCAGACAGCTACGGCTTCGATACCCAGGAAAGACTGCGTCTGGGCTCTTACGGGCTGGACTATATCTTGAACTTTGCCCCCCACACCTACCTGGCTGATATCACCACCGGCGGTAAAGCTGCCTTTCTTGCCAGCGAAGTTGAGCACATGACCGATGTCAAGCGGGTCATGCTCATCAGCATCATGTTTGCCCTCATCATGCTGGTGCTGGCCCTGCTCTCAGCCCGAACCCTGCGCCTGCGGGCCCCGGGCGTCCTGCGCTCATCCCTCTTCACCGGTGCCTGGCTCACCCTGGCCCTACTTGTTGGCCTGGGCGTTACCGGAGCTATCGGCTGGGAAGCCTTCTTTACCACCTTCCACGAGGTCTTCTTCCCCCAGGGCAACTGGCAGTTCCGCATGAGCGATACCCTCATCCGTCTCTACCCGCCCCAGTTCTGGGTGGACGCCGCCGCCACTGCAGGTGCCCTCACCCTCTTGATGACGGCAGCCGTCCTCGCCGTGACCTGGCCTACCCGCTACCGCAAGCAGCTAGCCCTCAAGCGCCGGGCAGAGCGTCAGGAGCTCAAAGAACTCCTGACCAAATAAACCCCTAAATCCAGGCGTCAAACCACATGCGCTCGCGCCACTCGGTGTAGGGGACGGTCTGGGCTGTCCAAATAGGCCAGTAGTAGATAGAGACTAACAGCGCGAAGACCACAAAGAGCCCTACCACCAGTAGCCCTGCCCGGCGGCGGCGTACGCTGTCGCCGGGGCGTCCTAGCGCCAGCCCTAAAATACCTGCCAGCATAAGAATCAGGTAGGGCTCGAAGGAGAGAGCATAGAAGAAGAACATGGTGCGCTCGGGGTAGGCAAACCAGGGGAAATAGCCCACCGCGAAGACCGCGAAAAGGGTTGCAAAACGCCAGTCGCGGCGCAGCAGCACAATGAGCAGGGACAGGGTTGCAACGATGATAAAGGACCACCAGATGAGCGGGTTGCCGATATTCAGCACCGCCTCAGAGCAGGAATCAACCGTACAGCCGTTCACGCCCAGGTCAGGGGACTCATAGTAGTAGCTGGTGGGGCGACCCAAAATCAGCCACTGCCAGGCCGGGGACTCGTAAGTGTGGGGGGAATCCAACCCCGAATGGAAGGCATAGGCAGAGCGGTGGTACTCCCAGAGCGAGCGCAGAGACTCAGGCAACCAGAGAATTCCTTCGCCGGGGTGCTCTGCTGCCCAGTTGCGGTCGTAGGCGGAGTCTGAAAGGAACCAGCCGGTCCAGGTCACCAGGTAGGTGAGCAGGCCGGTGCCGATGAGGGCGAAGAAGGCGAGGACGCCGTCGCGCAGGAAGCCCGCGACATGCCAGCGGTGGATGCCGGCTATACGGCGGGCGTTGGCGTCCCAGAAGACTGTGATCAGGCCGAAGATAGCGATGAAGAAGAGGGCGTTCCATTTGACGCCGACCGCCAGACCCGCGCAGATGCCGGCGACGAACCGCCAGTAGCGGAAGCCCAGCCAGGGCCCGTAGCGCATGAAGTCGTCGGTGGGGGCGCCGTTGTGGTCGCGGGCGTGGGCTGCGATCCGGGCAGCGAGCTGGCGCCTTCCCTGGTAACGGTCAAGCAGCAGGGCCACGAAGGTGGCCAGCAGCCAGAACATGAGGAAGATATCGAGCAGGGCAAAACGGGACTGCACAAAGTGCAGGCCGTCGATAGAAATTAGCAGACCGGCAAGGGTTGCTACCGTCACTGAGCGGAAGAGTAACCAACCAGCCAGCATGACCAGGCCCACCGACAGGGTGCCGGTGAGTGCTGCGGCAAAGCGCCAGCCGAAGGGATTATCGTCCCCAAAAATTGCCATACCGAAGGCGATCATCCACTTACCAACCGGCGGGTGGACCACATATTCGGCGGTTTCAAGGATACCCGAGGGGGTTCCGGCAACGAAGGTCTCGTTGGCTGTATCAGACCAGTTGCGCTCATACCCAAAGTGCAGCAGGGAGTAGGCGTCTTTAGCGTAGTAGGTTTCGTCAAAGACGATGGCGTTAGGGTTAGCCAGGTTTACAAAACGCATGAGCCCGGCAAGCACCAGCACAAGCAGGGGCGCCACCCAGCCGTAGCGGGGCAGCGGTACCGCTGTTACAGCTAGTCGCGCCCGGAGGGCTGACTCGGTGAAAGCGTCTTTGAGGGTCAGGACGGCAGAGGTTGGGTTAGATGTCACCCTAGATATGCTACCCGGGGCAGCAGAATCATGCGCGCGGACGCGGAGCACCGAGCCCCACAGGGCGTAAAAGTAGTAGGGTTTAACCCTATGGAATCCTCCCCTCACACCGTACCCACTGTGCCGGCCGAAGGCGGCGCCCTCATCCTTGGCGGAACCCCCATCGGCAACCTAGCCGATGCCTCCCCGCGCCTGCGCGAGGCGCTCGCGTCCGCCGACGTCCTCGCCGTTGAAGACAGCCGTACCCTGCGTAAACTAGCCGCCGGGCTGGGCGTCACCACCCGGGGACGAGTGCTGGTCAACCACGACCACAACGAGGCTGACCGCGCTGGCCAGATCGTTGAGGCTGTGGCAGCCGGGCAGACCGTGCTGCTCATGTCGGACGCCGGTATGCCCGCTGTCTCCGATCCCGGCTATGTCGCAGCCGCTACTGTGGCCAACGCTGGCCTGACCGTTACCGCCCTGCCGGGCCCCTCAGCTGTCGTCACCGCGATTGCTGTTTCTGGCCTGCCCTCGGGGCGTTTCACTTTTGAGGGCTTCCTCGCCCGCAAGGGCTCCGACCGCACCCGGCGCCTGGCCGCGCTCGCTAGCGAAGAGCGCACCATGGTCTTCTACGAGTCCCCCCACCGGCTGGCCGCGACCCTGCACGATTTTGCCGAAGTCTTCGGGGCAGAGCGCCGCGCCGCTGTCTGCCGGGAACTGACCAAGCTGCACGAAGAGGTTGCCCGCGGCAGCCTGCAAGAACTCATTACCTGGGCCGAATCTAAGCAGATCAAGGGCGAAATCGCCATCGTGGTTGAGGGCGCCCCCGAACCCGAGGCAGAAGAGGCAGAGAACCTGACCGACCTCGTCCTGGAGCTTGTAGCCGGTGGCGTCCGCCTGAAAGCAGCCTGCGCCCAGGTCGCCGAAGCCCACGGGGTGTCAAAGCGTGACCTCTACCAGGCAACCCTGGCCGTCAAAGATTCAGAAAGCTAAACCTATGTGTACCGACCACGCCCTGACCGACGCTGAGCTGCGCGAACTTGCCGAGCGCTTTGCCTCCTACCTGCCCAGTGAGGCCGAGCAGACCGCCACCATCTTTGAAACCCCTGAGCCGATTCTGGAGGGTGAGGTACCCCCGGCCTATCAGGCTGATCGCTACAACACCGCGGGTGAGCCTAGCGGGGAGGGTACCCGCCGCCGCGGCGAGAAGGGGGAGGACGGACGTCGCCGCAACCTGGTCTTCCCGCCCGCTCCCGCACCCCTGCCCTATGCCATCGTCGATAATCACACCCACATGGATTTGCTCGACGGCGAGGTTGCCGTCACCGCCCGCGACGCCCTCGATACCGGCGAAGCCCTGGGCATCGGTGCGATTGTGCAGGTGGGTTGCGATGTTCCCAGTTCCCTCTACGCTGTGCGAGCTGCCCAGGCTGACCCCCGCGTCCTGGCCGCTGTGGCCCTGCACCCCAACGAGGCTCCCAAGCTGGCTGAAGCGGGCCAGCTCGAAGCCGCCCTGGCTGTGATTGACAACCTGGCAGCTGACCCGCGCGTCCGTGCCCTGGGCGAGACCGGCCTGGACTACTTCCGCACCGGTGAGGAGGGGAAGGATGCCCAGGAGGAGTCCTTCCGCGCCCATATCCGTATGGCGAAGAAACACGGTAAGGCCGTGCAAATTCACGACCGCGACGCGCACGAGGACGTCGTCCGCATTCTGCTCGATGAGGGCGCGCCCGATACCGTGATTTTCCACTGCT
The DNA here is from genome assembly GCF_014217215.1 of Rothia nasimurium. Classification (GTDB taxonomy): domain Bacteria; phylum Actinomycetota; class Actinomycetes; order Actinomycetales; family Micrococcaceae; genus Rothia; species Rothia avistercoris. The sequence goes on along the minus strand of NZ_CP056080.1, from coordinate 1,960,617 downwards.
ACTCCGGCGGGCCTGACCTGGCTGAAATCTGTAACGAGCAGGGCTGGTACATGAGCTTTGCCGGCACCGTGACCTTCAAGAACTCGCACGGGATTCAGGAGTCCCTGAAGCTAGCCCGCCGGGAGCTGATTCTGGCTGAGACCGACGCGCCCTTCCTGACCCCCCACCCCTTCCGGGGCCGTCCTAATGCCAGCTACATGACCAACTACACCGTTCGCTTTATGGCCGGCCACCTGGGTGCCGACCTTGAAGAGCTCTGCCGGGATATCCGAGCTAACTCCCTGGCAGCTTACGGGAGTTGGGGGATTGAGGGCTTCTAGCCGTTAGAGCCAGGTAGGCGACCGCCCAGGCCACCGGCAGGGCATGTAGAAGAGCCAGGTGCTCGGGCCACTCGTTGCCGCCCCAGTCGTGCCCGCCAAACCAGACCGCAAAGGGCATGGCAAAGATGAGCACACCGGTGGCGGCTAGGTAAAGGTAGCCGGTGTGCGCGGTGCGCCAGCCGTAGAGGGCCGCGAAGATGAGGAAGGTGACGAACCAGACCCAGTGGTGGGTCCAGGAGATGGGGGAGAGCAGTAGCCCCAGCGTCGCCACGCAGGAGGCAGCCCCTAGGTAGGTGCCACGGACGTCCTGCCCGGCAAGCCTGCGCACGGCCAGGTAGGTGAGCACCACCGACCCCAGGGCGGTGACGGCAAAGAGGACGCCGGTGAGCCAGGAGGGGAAGAGCATAGCCCAGGTGCCGAGCAGGTTATAGTTCAGCGCCCCGGTAATTGACCCCACGCGGGAGGATTCAAAGATTTTTTCGGTGAAGTATTCGCGGGCTACCTCGAAGTCCACGGCAAAGCTCAGCAGGATAGACGCGAGACCGGTACCCACGAACCGGCCCAGGGACTTCCAATCGCGGGTGGCGATGAAAAGCAGCCCGAAGATAGCCGGGGTGAGTTTGATGCAGGCGGTGAGGGCAATCAGCACCCCGTGCCAGCGGGTGTTCTTGAGGTAGATGACGTCGGTGAGAATCAGCAGTACCAAAAAGAGGTTGATCTGCCCCAGCTCCATATTGAAACTGATGGGGAAGAACTTGAGCAGCAGGGGAGTGAGCCAGAGCCCGGCAGCTAGGGCGGGGCGCTTGCCTACCCCCATACCCCGGCAGGAGAGGTAGACCAGGGTCACCAGCGCGGCAATGTTGAGCAACAGGAATATAGGCCCTGCGGTATCTGCACTGGTGAGCAGCACAAAGGGGGCGAAAACGAGGGCAGCAAAGGGCGGGTAGGTGAACCCGTAGATTTCTTCGGGTGGCAGAGCCCAGTTGTAGAGCTGGCCGGTTTCTAGCCAGTGGGCCACCCCGCCGTAGTAGACCTGTAAGTCGAAGAATTCCCGGGCCACCATTTTTTCGTCCCAAAGGAAGGGGTAGGCGCTGATGAGGGTCAGCGCCAGGGCAGTGACCAGGGCAGGTGTGCTGGTGAGCGCTCGGGTAAGGGCGGCGATGGGCGGACGCTGGTGGGCGGCAGGTGCTACAGGCATGGGGTCCCCGGGGTTGGGTGGCTTGGTACGAGCAGTAATTCTACCGGGGGTGTTCTGGGAGTGAGGAAACCTATGTGTATATACAGACCCGGTAGACTAGAGACCGTGACTGAACAGCAATCTCCCGTGCCCGATGCCCTGTTGGGCCCCCAAGACATTCGTGATCTGGCAGCCCAGCTCGGCATCCGCCCCACTAAGACCCTGGGACAGAACTTCGTGATTGACCCTAATACGATTCGTCGTATCATTGCCTCTGCCGATATTAGCCCCGATGAGACGGTGGTTGAGGTCGGCCCGGGCCTGGGATCCCTTACCCTGGGTATTCTGGACGCTGCCCGCGACATGGTTGCTGTTGAAATTGATCCGCCCCTGGCCGAGCAGTTGCCCGCTACTATCGATAGGTTCCGCCCCGGCTCAGAAGACCGTATCGATGTGGTGCTCTCCGATGCCATGAAGGTTACTGAGCTGCCGCGCACCCCGTCCGCCCTGGTCGCCAACCTGCCTTACAACGTAGCGGTGCCGGTGCTCCTACACATGTTCGCTACCTTCCCCTCCATTGAGCACGCCCTGGTGATGGTTCAGGACGAGGTTGCCGACCGTCTCTCGGCTAAGCCCGGTTCAAAGATATACGGGGTGCCTTCGGTCAAGGCCAACTGGTTTGCCGAGGTATCTAAGGCAGGGGTGATCGGCACCAATGTTTTCTGGCCTGCCCCCAAGATTAAGTCGGGCCTGGTGGCTTTTAAGCGCCGCCCCGAGCTACTGTCTGATCTGCCTCGTGAAGAGGTCTTTGCTATTGTCGATGCCGCCTTTGCCCAGCGTCGTAAGACCCTGCGGGCTGCGCTCGCTGGATGGGCTGGTTCTGCTGCCCGTGCCGGTGAGATTCTTGAAGCTGCCGGTATTGACCCGCAGCTACGCGGGGAAAAGCTCGATATTTTTGACTTCATCAAGATTGCCGAAGCCGCCCGGCAGGTACCTGCCCCTGCCGACCAGAGCGGGGAGGGGGCGTCCGCATGACTCTGAGTGTTACTGCTACCGCCCCCGGCAAGGTCAACCTGTATTTTGCGGTGGGGCCCTTGAGAGAGGATGGCTACCACGAGGTTGCCTCGCTCTACGCCGCTACCGATGTGCTGGAGCGCGTGACAATTTCTTCGGCTCAGGAGCCGGGTATCGCCCAGTCGATGAGCGTTGCTGAGGGCTCCCCTGTGGCGGAGCAGGTCGCTGCCGGTGCTTTTGACCCGGCTGTGGTTCCGCTCGACGAATCTAACCTGGCCTACCGCGGTGCGGCAGCGGTGCTGGGTGAGCGCGGGCTGGAGCCCACGGACGTCTCCGTTCAGCTTCACATTGATAAGGCAGTTCCGGTTGCCGGTGGTATGGGTGGTGGTTCAGCCGACGCTGCTGCTGCTATGAAGGCTATGAATGATTATCTGGTACAGGCCGGTCTTGCTACGGAGCCTCTTGCACTTGAACGCCTGTTGGAGCTGGCCGCTCCGCTGGGTGCCGATGTGCCTTTTGCCCTGCTGGGTGGTCTGGCCGTGGGCACCGGGGTGGGGGATAAGCTCACTCCGGTTGAGGTTCCTGAGGGGGTGGAGCCGCTGAGGTTTGGGTTTGTGCCTTCAAGGGCTGGGCTATCTACTCCTGCGGTGTTTAGGGAGCTGGACGCCGGCCGGGCTGAGGGGCGCTACCCTGCTCCGGACGCCACCCTGCGGGTTCCGCAGGAGCTGCTAGACCTGCTGACTTCAGCAGAGCCACTGCAGGAGCGCCTGCCGGCTATCGCCGGGCTGCTGCGCAACGACCTGGCTGCGCCCGCTGTTGCCTTGTTGCCTGAACTCGCAGAAACGTTGGAACAGGCCGAAGCCCAGTCTGAAACGGTTGCAAGTTTCGTATCGGGTTCGGGGCCTACAATTGTTCATCTAATGGAGAAATAATTATGAATATTATTAATTCTTTAAAATCAATTAAGCACCAGGTCTTCTTAGTAAAGAAAAAGGTAAGTTTTTTACTAAATAGGTCTACAAGCTGGAGCTATAGGAATTATTCAAGACTTTCTGGATATAGGTATATTCCTGAAAATTATGAGGTTACATTGGATGGCAAAGGGCTGCTTAAAGCCCCAACATCAAGTACCTTTCCAGTGGATCACCTGAGGTTAGTGAGTAATCTACCCGTAGCGGAAAGACAGGCAGTTCCCTTCCGGCTTTATCTTTTCTGGACAGGTGATAACCCGATTACAGAAAATAGAGCTAAATCAGTTGAGTTTCTGAGATTTAATAATGAAGATGTTGAGGTCATCTTGGTGAATGACAGTAATTTAAAAGATTTCATTGTGCCAGGTTATCCATTGCATGATAGATATTATGATTTATCCTTTGTTCACAGATCTGACTACCTTCGCGCTTATTTTATGTACCATCATGGCGGAGCGTACCTAGATATTAAACCTTTTTCTGGAAAAATATCGAAAATGATAACGCGACTTAACGACAATCCTTCACTTTGGGCTGTGGGGGACCCGGAGATGTACGGAACTGGTGCACCTCCTGTTGGAGGGAAGCTGGCCAGGGATGCAAAAATCCATTATGCAAATACATTATCCCAATTTTGTTTTGCTTTTCGGCCAAAGACTCCATTTGCTGCTGAATGGCTAACAGAGGTTGAACGAAGGCTTGACTATTTTTCTGTGGATCTAAAGAGATTCCCTGCTAACGGCGTAATGGGCACTGAAAACCCAAATTATCCAATCCCGTGGTTTTCGATTCTAAGTTCTATCATTAGACCTTTATCATTGAAATATTCTGAAAAAATATCCATTGATAACTTTGTTCGTGCCAACTATGATGGGGTAGATTCTTACAGATAATAAGAGTTAAATAGTATATTTCAAATATCATCGGGTAAATAACTGGGCTATCAAGATAAACCCTAGATTATTCCCAACAAACCTGCAGTAGGTTTTGACAGATAGCTTGCAGCGCTACTATGCAGTCTGCAAGCTATCTCAATCCCCTTCAAGCCCACCTATAAATTACCCAATTCATGCTAACTCAGACTCTGGAACATTTAACCGATGACGTGCTTGAGTACCTCTCATGCTCTTTTTATGTATCCCAGTGAGATTATGTGACGTAGTGTAAGCTGTCTTCGGAAGATGCAGGGAGTTTCCAAAATTATATTTAAAAAACGATATTCTAACTATGCAAATTTTTGAAGAGTGCATATAAGATTATTTGTGGTTAACGTATAAATTTTTCTTTGAAAAAATACCTGTAAATCCCAGCGAGGGCACCGAGATTTCCGCCTATGATTCTGGCTGCCTCTAACCGGCTTTCCTTCCTATAAAATCCTGGCAGATGCTTGAGAATAGCCACAACCGAGTATTTTATACTGGGTCCACTCATTCCTTTGGTTCTGTACCGTGTCCACAGTAAAACCTTTGTTTTCTGATAATTGAAGTTTTGCTTAAAAATACCTTTCAGTGTTGAACGCAGTCTATAATTAACTCTAGCTTTATTGGCAAATACTATCTTTCCCCCATTTTCAAGGACGCGCCATGTAAAATCGGTTTCTTCCGACCCGCCGACAAATGATAAATCCATTCCGCCTAAACCTCTATACACTTGTCGCGTAACACCAAAATTACACCCAGCAACTGACGGATAGTAGCCAAAAATTGGTTTGAGCTGATCCGCCTGTGTAAATCGTTTTGGCTCGTCATCTATTATCTCAGTAATACCATAACTCTTAAGTAAATCTGGAGAATTTATCTTTGAGTGGATGAGCTGACCGCCAACAATATCGGCTGAGTTTTCTACGAATCCTGCGTAAATTTCACTAATCCACTCGGGCTCTACGTAATCATCAGCATCGCAAAATAGTAGATATTTTCCTCTTGCATACTCGGCACCAATATTTCGAGCATAAGAAATTCCTGCAATCTGGGAGGAATCTACTACTGTTAAATTTAAAATTCCCATAAAAGAATCGAGTGCTCTTTGAGGTGCCCCATCTGTACTTCCATTATCACTAATGATAACTTCAAAGCTAGGATTTTTTACCTGGTGAGATAGATGGTGAAGCTGTTTGATTAAGTAGTTTCCACCGTTTCTGCAGGGGATAATAACGGAGACCTCAGGTATATTAATTGTCATCGGGGTAAATCCTTAATTTTAACGGCAGGAACGCCTGCGGATAAGCTGTGGGGGGGGGTGTCTTTTGTAATTACAGCCCCGGCTCCGATAACTGATCCATCTGCAATAGTTACACCGGGCAAAATAGTCACGTTGGCGCCTATCCAACACCCTTTACCAATCGTTACTCCTTGGTGGATGACAGCCCCTGCCCGTTGTAAGGGGTCTGATAAATCGTGATTAGCCGTTAATATCTTTGTGCCTGGTCCTAATGCCGTCCGGCTGCCGATATTCACTGGAGCATGACACTCAATATATACATTGTTATTGATGAATGCACCTTCTTGAATGGTAATTTCCTTACCATCTAGAACCAGGGAGTGTCCGATGAGAGATTTTTGTATATTTTTATAACCGCATTTGTTGAGAGATTTCCATCGCTGGTTATTGGGTGTAAATTTTGAATAGGTGATATATTCTTTAAGAATGAGGCTTATTCATAAGGGGTAACCAGCAGCCAAAAACACCAGACCCCGCACCACCGAAAACACCCGCCCATACAACCCCAACGGCCGCCTGAACCCCGTATGAAGAATCCGCCAGGTCTTGATACGTGCGATGACCCTCTCCACCACCGACCGTAGCCGATTCAGCACCCGATTATTTCGCTTCTGCTCCTTGGTGAGCTTCTGCCCAGGCTTACGCTTTGCCGGGGTAACTAACCCCAGACCCACGTAGCCCTTATCAGCCAAAGTCGAAGAATCAAGTAGTTGATCTAGACTATGGGCTCTGAAAGCATGAGCATCATGTCTAGCACCAGGCAACGGGTCAGTGATAGCCAGGAGCCTGCCATCGAGGGTGCAGATGACCTGGTGATTAAATCCTGCTCGTTTATGCTTACCAGAGAAGTTTCTTTTCCCTTGTGAACGCCAGTTCCAGGTGGGAATAAGGGTTCCGTCAATCACGAGGGAACCTGATGCTTTTAGCCCCTCTTGCAAGGGTCTGTTCAGTGGTTTGAGAACCTGGGTGAGGGCTTTTTCGATGGTGCTGATAGTCCGCGAGATGGTGGGCTGTGAGACGTCGAAGAGGTGGGCGAGGGCTTCTTGAGTGATGTTGTGTCGGTAGCTCAGTAGTGTTACTTTGAGGGCCTTAGCCAGGGTAAGTCTGCGGGGTTTTTCGGCTGGTTTGGTCCAGGTGAGGTGGGTGTTGAGGGCTGTGAGGAGTGTGGCGAATTGCGTGGCGGTGAGGCCGGTTGTACGCTGGTGTAGCAACGGTTCTTCCGGTGTGGCTTGAGGTTATTTGTAGTGATTTAACCCTCTTATTTTTGTCACCTGGTGGGGCCGTTGTCTAGTTGGTGGGGGTGGGTGTGTGGACCCCCTTATGAATAACCCTCAATATTAATTGACTTTTCAAGAATCATAAATATTTACCCCTCCTAAGGTTGCTATACTAACTCACTGAGTTGCATCCAGCGCATCTCCAGCTCATCTATTTCGCTCTGGATACATTGCTGATCAGCAGAGAGCGCAGCCAAACCTTCATAATCTGAAGGATCATAGCTGGCCATCTTCTCTTCCAGCTTGGCTTTTTGGTCTGCTAACTTTGCCAACTTGCGGTCAATCTGATTGATTTCCTTCTGAGCTGCCCGAACCTCCGCACCACTGACCTTAGCCGCTGAGCTACTACCGGCGTCCTGCTTACCCAGCGGCGAAGAATCAACGGCCTTCGTCGACGGAGTGGCAGCTGCAGACATCGAAAGCTGCAGATACTCATCAACCCCGCCCGGCAGATGCCTAAAAGTGCCGTCAATGAGAGCATACTGCTGGTCGGTCACACGTTCCATCAGATAGCGGTCATGGGAAACCACCAGGAGCGTGCCGGGCCAGGTATCGAGAAGGTCCTCCATCGCCGCCAGCATATCGGTATCGAGGTCGTTAGAGGGTTCGTCAAGAATAAGGACGTTGGGCTCATCCAACAGAATCAGCAGGAGCTGAAGGCGACGCTTCTGACCACCTGACAGGTCTTTAACCGGGGTAGATAGCTGGGCTGACGTAAACCCTAGACGTTCCAGAAGCTGCCCCGGAGTCATCTCCTTACCGCCAGCTACATACGAGGTGCGCTTGCGCCCAATGATATCTGAAACTCGGTCATTCTCGATCTCGCGTAGCTCATCGAGCTGCTGGGTCAGCGTAGCGACCTTCACGGTCTTACCGTGCTTAACCCGCCCGCGGGTAGGCTCTACCGAACCAGTCACAAGGCCTAGCAGGGTTGATTTGCCGGCACCGTTGACCCCCATGATGCCGGTGCGCTCACCCGGCGCGATACGCCAGGTAACCTTCTTGAGCACGTCCTTGGTTGCACCGGGCGTGCTGGCATCGGGGTAGCTGACATCGACGTCCTCAATATCCACGACGTCCTTGCCCAGACGGGACACCGCCATCTGCGACAGCTCCACCTTGTTGCGCACCGGCGGTACGTCGGCAATGAGGGCGTTAGCGGCATCAATACGGAACTTGGGCTTGGAGGTACGTGCGGGGGCGCCGCGGCGTAGCCAGGCAAGTTCCTTACGCATGAGGTTTTGGCGTTTTGCCTCGGTAGCAGCCGCCTGGCGGTCACGCTCAACCCGCTGCAGAATGTAGGCGGCGTACCCGCCCTCGAAGGGCTCTACGACGCCGTCGTGAACTTCCCAGGTATCGGTACAAATTTCGTCGAGGAACCAGCGGTCGTGGGTGACGGTCAGTAGGCCACCCGCGTTCTTGGACCAACGGTTTTTGAGATGGTTAGCCAGCCAGGTGATAGCCTCAACATCGAGATGGTTGGTGGGCTCATCAAGCATCAGGACGTCCCAGTCACCTGCGAGCAAAGCGGCAAGGGCAACACGGCGGCGCTGGCCACCTGAGAGAGAGGAGACGGGTGCGTTCCAGTCTAAATCTGATACCAGACCCGAAATAACATCGCGAATCTTAGCGTCTGAAGCCCACTCATACTCGGGTGTATCACCCACAATTGCCTGGCCTACAGTGAGCGAATCATCGAGCACATCAGCTTGGTCTAGAAAACCGATGCGGGTACCAGAGCGCACCGTTACCTTGCCTGAGTCTGGTTCAAGGCGCCCACCGAGCAGGGAGAGTAGGGTCGACTTACCGTCACCGTTGCGGCCCACAATACCGATACGGTCACCCTCATTCAGGCCAACAGTGATGCCCTCAAAGATAGTGCGGGTGGGAAATTCAATATGCAGGTCTTCCCCGCCAAGTAGATGTGCCATGGTCTGAGTATGTTTATTCCTTATCGGGAGCTAGATACGATTGCTTCATGAGTGCAAGCTCATTATCTAGCTGTTCTGATGAGTAACCAATCGTCGTAAAGAGTTCTTTAAAACGGTGTCGCCAATCCAGCTTTTCAAGAGCTAGGCGAACATTGCGCTCCGCAGTATCTTTGCTGTAGCTTTTCAGAGCAACTTCCACCTCTCCCATACCCTGCTCTACATTATTGTGACTAATATCTACCGTTGCTCCATCCCAAAGCAGCAAATCAGCTCCAGCTGACCGGGGCTTTTGACCTACTACAAGGCAGCCCCAGGCTAAGGCATCAAGCCAGCGTGCCGTGACGTAGTCCTTTGTAGGGTGCGTGTAAGGCGCTGGACTGACCCGCACTGAAAAAGCAAGCACTGATTTAGCTCGTTTAAACGCTTCGTGGAGTAAGCGCACAGAGGAGTCTACTGAGTTACCAAAGCCAGGGCGGCCCTCAAAAACTAGCGAGTGTTTTTGAGCGAGAGCGGCGGTATTGGTGTCGTCATCCCAGGCTATAGGCTGTCTTCCAACGCGTACTAAATCGGTAGTTTTCGCAGAGGCCGCAGCGATACGTTCATTGAAGTTGCTCCATACATCGGTTCCCCATGGTAGAAGGTCCACTTTCTTGATGCCTTTTTCTCGCCAGTCCTGAACATCGCCTGGATCTGTGACAAAAATCTTGGTGTAAGTAGAGGAAGATTTGGCAATACGTGGGATACGGTCTTCCCAAAAGCTGTCGATAACCCAACCATAGACTGCTGAATATCGTTTGAATACAAAACGAGTTTGGGCAATAGCATTTAGCTGGCCGGGATCGCAGGCAATGACAATCGCAATCCGCTTCTTCGAGGAAAATCGCGGCAAAGTGCCCAAAACCTTAGTTAGTTTTGTGAGAGAAGATCGGTTGTCGACTTGAATGGGACTAGTACCAAGGTAGCTCCCTAGAAGCTTAGCCATGTTCTCAACGGGCGCCCACCCTGGCCCGCCAGGTGTGGCTACATACAAGTCGAATATCGGTGTCATATAAATAGGGTCCTGATGTGGTCTAAAGCGATGTGATACTTATCCATAGTTTATATGAGGGTTAGAAAGGGAACCGGAACAGTGGGTAGAATCTCTAGAGATAAAAGATTCCTTTAACACAAACAAGGCGGAGAACCCGAACTAATGGCGCAATTCAATGTTGGAGCGCTGCTTAAAGGGCAAGCAAAACGTCCCGTTGAGCTACCGCAATCCTCAGTCCCCGCAGAGAAAAAAATTCTTTTCGTCTGCACAGGAAATATTGCTCGTAGCGCCTCTGCCCAGTACATCGCGGAGCAACTGGTAGGTTCTAAATCTAGCTGGACTTTTGACAGTGCCGGCACTGGAGCTGTGGTAGGTTCTGGCGTCGCACCGTTTATTGATGAGGAGCTAGATTCCCGCGGAGTCGAATTCAGACATCACAAGGCAAAACAAATCACAGGTGATCTCATCGAAAGCTCAGCCCTAGTGCTAGTCATGGAAAAAGAGCACCTAAACTGGCTAATGAGAGAGTGGCCCCAGCACCGCGCTAAAATTCACCTGCTCAAGCAGATGGCCAGAGTGCGAGAAACCGCAGGCCGTAGAGCGGATCCAGTGACCTTCATGTATCAGTTAGATGAGGTTCCTGCACGAGGGGACAAAATAGATGACCCCTATCGCAAAGGGGCTGAAGCTGCCCGTGAAGCCGTTGAAGAAATTGAGTTAGCTCTCACAAAAATTATTCCCTGGTTGGGGCCCTGATAGCTTTCCCACGAATGTTTTGCCGACACCTACCCCGGGTACGTTTCGTTCTGGGCGTGAGAGTTGGTAATATCTAGATTCGTCTGTACTGCTTCTCTAGAAGAAACGCAGACTGTAATCCGCCATGGTGTAATTGGCAACACAGCGGCCTTTGGAGCCGTTATTCAAGGTTCGAGTCCTTGTGGCGGAGCTCAACACCCCCTCAACCTGCAAACCGTAGGGGTCTCACTCGCTCAAGGAGTACCAACTAGTGACTGCTACTGCTTCAGTTCCGTCCGCTGTTATCGTTCTAGCTGCCGGAGCTGGAACCCGCATGAAGTCTTCCACCCCCAAGGTCATGCACCCCATCGGCGGGCGCTCTATGGTGGAACACGCGGTAGCTGTGGCTCGTGAACTTAACCCCAAGGATCTGGCCGTTGTTGTGCGCCACCAGCGCGATAAGGTAGCGGCTCATGTCACTGCTTTTGACGCTGACGTCACCATTGTTGATCAGGACGAAATTCCCGGTACCGGGCGCGCCGTTGAAGTCGGTCTGTTAGGTCTTGACGCTGAATCGGGAGAGGTCGAAGGCACCGTTGTGGTGACCTATGGTGACGTTCCCCTGCTGAAGACCGAGACCCTGCGCAAGCTCATTGCCTTCCACGAAGAAGGCAAGAACGCCGTCACCGTTCTGACAACCCACATCGATGAACCCGGTTCCTACGGCCGTATCGTCCGCAACGAAGCTGGCGAAGTAACCGCTATCGTGGAAGCCAAGGATGCCACCCCCGAGCAGCTTGCTATCACCGAGATCAACTCCGGTATTTACGCCTTTGATGCAAAGGTTTTGCGTGACTCGCTGACCCGCGTGACCACCGACAATGCCCAGGGCGAAAAGTACATCACCGACGTCCTTTCCATTGCGCGCGAGGACGGCTACCGCACCAGCGCTCTCGATATCGAGGACCGCTGGGAAGTTGAGGGTGCTAACGACCGTGTCCAGCTAGCTCAGCTGGGGCGTAAGCTCAACGACCGTCTAACTCATGCGCATATGGTCGCAGGTGTTACTATCGTTGATCCCGAATCCACCTGGATTGATGTCACTGTCACCATCGACAATGACGTTACTATCCTGCCCGGCACCCACCTGCGCGGAACCACCCACATCGCTACCGGTTCAGTGATTGGCCCTGACACCACTTTGACCAACGTTAAGGTGGGGGAGAACGTCACTATCTCCCGTACCGAAGGCTCTGACTCAGAAATCTCTGATGGCGCTACCGTTGGCCCCTTCGCTTACCTGCGACCCGGTACCAAGCTTGGCCTCAAGGGCAAGATTGGCACCTTCGTTGAAACCAAGAATGCCGAAATCGGCGCCGGTTCAAAACTGCCCCACCTCTCTTACGCGGGGGACGTGACGATCGGCGAAAACTCAAATATCGGCGCAGCATCAGTCTTTGTGAACTACGACGGCGTGAATAAGCATCGCTCTACCGTAGGAAACAATGTCCGAATGGGGTCCGACAACATGTATGTCGCACCCGTACATATCGGAGATGGCGCGTATTCTGGAGCTGGAACCGTCATCCGCAAGGACGTCCCCGCAGGCGCCCTCGCAATTAACGAAGCCCCTCAGCGCAACATCGAACGCTGGGTCATTGAAAAGCGAGCCGGTACTGAAGCCGCAGAGGCAGCTCAGGCTGCACTCGACGCGGAGTCAGCCGACTCAGTTAAGGAAAGCGAATAGCAGTAATGACTGAGATTACGAATCCAGGTGAAAAGAAGATGGCGCTGGTCTCAGGCCGCGCCCACCCCGAACTCGCTGAACAAATCGCAGCGGAACTGGGGAACGAAGTTCTTCCTTCATCCGCCTACACCTTCGCCAACGGTGAGACCTATGTACGGTTCAACGAGTCGGTGCGAGGGAAGGACGCATTCGTAATTCAGTCACACCCGGCACCGATTAATGATGCCATCATGGAACAGTTGATTATGATTGACTCGCTCAAGCGTGCATCAGCCCGTTCAATTACTGTTGTTTCTCCTTTTTACCCCTATGCGCGTCAGGATAAGAAGCACAAGGGCCGTGAGCCCATCTCAGCCCGCCTGATTGCTGACCTCTACAAGACCGCCGGTGCCCACCGCCTGATGAGCGTTGACCTACATACCGCTCAGATCCAGGGCTTCTTTGACGGGCCCGTTGACCATCTGATGGCTATTCCCCTGCTCGCTGAGTACGTAGCAAGCAAGGTCGATACCGATAACGTCACCGTGGTTTCACCCGATACCGGTCGCGTGCGTGTTGCTGAGCAGTGGGCCGAGCTGCTGGGCGGCGCACCGCTGGCCTTCGTGCACAAGACCCGCGACATCAATGTGCCCAACCAGGCTGTTTCAAAGACCGTTGTGGGTGACATCGAGGGGCGTACTTGCGTGCTCATCGACGACATGATTGATACCGGCGGAACTATCGCCGGTGCTGTGCGCGTTCTTAAGGAGAACGGCGCTAAGGACGTTATCATTGCAGCAACCCACGCTGTTTTCTCAGATCCTGCATCTGAGCGCCTGGCAAACTGCGGTGCCAGCGAAGTTGTTGTTACTAACACCCTGCCGCTGAAGCCCGAACAGACTTTCGATAATCTGACTGTGCTCTCAATCGCGCCTCTGCTGGCACGTGCCATCAAGGAAGTCTTTGACGAGGGGTCAGTGACTAGCCTGTTTGATGGTAGAGCTAACTAACATTATCAATATCACTGAGAGATAGCTCCGTGCCTGGTGGCACGGAGCTATCTTTAGATGTAGCGTAGTCCTATACGGGCTCGAGTTCGGGCCACTTGCACTTTCTAGTAGGGGAAATAAACACTATTATGATAAACAGGTTGAAGTACCTCTTTCCGGGTAAGAACTTCTATCTACTCATACTCAACGTGATTTTGTTGTTTCTTGTGTCGCTCCTTGACCTGTTAGGCGTCGCAGCTATCTTGCCGGTTATTCAAGTAGCTATGGGCGAGGATTACACGTCAGGTTATCTTGGACGAATCCATATGATTTTTGGGAGTCCTGAACGTGAGAAATTTATTCTTCTCATGAGTGGTATTCTTGTAGCCTCTTTTATCTTCAAAGGTATTTTTTCGCTGGCAATTAAATGGTGGAGTTCTGGATTTATCGCTCGTCAGCAGACTGCGAGTGCAGTAGCAGTATTAGGTGGTTATCTGCGAGAACCTTATACTGACCATCGCAAACGCACAACTGCTGAAATTTTACAGACAGTAGGTAACTCTGTAGGGCAAGTATATAATGCCTATATTAGTGGGGTGCTGTCAATAATCGGCGAAGGGCTTTCAATTGCTCTTTTGATGGGCCTTCTTCTGGCCGTAATGCCTTTGGAAACTCTTATTGCTTTTATATATTTTGGCCTTTCTGCATATACGATTCAAAAATTTTTGAAGACTAAAAATTTTAATGCAGGCTATGTTGTGTGGTCCAAAGAAGTCGAGTCATCAGCAACGACCCTTACAGCAATAGATGGATTCCGTGAAAATATTATCCATGGAGTATCTGAGCGCAGTTTATATAATTTCCAGAACGCGAGACTTGAATTAGTCGAGGCTAGTCGACGTAAAAGTTTTTACGCAGATTTACCTAAATATTTGTTGGAAATTGTTTTCATCGGCGGCATCGCGGTCATTATGGCTGTTATGGTTATGACTGGGGGTATGCAACAGGTTGCATATATGGCTGTATTTGCTGCTGCCTGTATACGAATTCTACCGAACTTTGTACGTGTTGTTTCGACTCTAGGCAACATACGCAGTGCACGACCTTACTTAGATAAATTTGAGCATACAATTAACGAGCTTCACGTTGGCCAATTTGTGTTTATAGAAAATGAGCCTCAGATAGAACAATTTACACAAGTAAATAGAACTATCCAGCGCTTCGATATTAAGATTGAAAATCTAAGCTTTCGATATCCTGACGGTGAAGACAATGTCTTGAAAGAACTGAACTTCGATGTGCCGAGCGGTACTTCGGTTGCATTTGTGGGAGGTTCAGGATCAGGCAAAACTACTCTAATTGACCTTATTTTGGGACTTCTACAACCGACATATGGACGAGTTACTGTAAACGGTGAAGATATACAAGAGAATATCGAAGCATGGTATTCAAATATTGGTTATGTCCCGCAAGATGTTTTTATCTCAGGTAAGACTGTACGTGAAGAGATTGCATATGGTTTGCTCTCAGATGAGATTGATGAGGATCGAATTTGGGAATGCGTTCGTTTAGCTGAGTTGGAAGATGTTGTGCTTTCTCTGGAAGATGGGTTAGATACACTGATAGGTGAGAACGGCACACGTTTATCAGGCGGCCAGAAACAGCGAATTGGTTTGGCTAGAGCTTTTTATCGCAACCCTAGTGTTCTAATTTTAGATGAAGCAACTTCCGCTCTCGATAATGAGACTGAACATAAAATTACAAAGGCGATTAGTAGATTAGCGGAGGGGCGAACGGTTTTCATCGTTGCCCACCGTTTATCAACCATACGTGATGTTGATCAGCTCCTATTTATGTCCCAGGGAAAAATTATGACCCAAGGGACTTTCTCGGAGGTGCGTGCACAAAATGCTGAGTTTGCACGTCTCGTTGAGTTAGGTCAGCTACCGGACTAAACGTTATTTGGGAGAACTGTTTTTATATAACAGTTCTCCCAAATGTATACGTTAACTAATCAAACCAACTTCCTGCGGGACGCTTTGGGACAACTTCTACCCATTCGGGTAGGTGCTGAACAGGGCGAGGTTTGCTCTTATAGTATTCGGATAAATCCTGTTGATGAACATTCGGAACGAAAACCTGACAGTTATTCATATAAGTTGCGATATAGCCTCCCCAATATCCAAATGTGGTGTTTGTAAGAATTAAATGGTATGAGGAAGAAATTGCTGCCAAATCATCAAACATACTTTGTCCAAGACGTTCAAATCGAGTACTAGCAATATCATTTAAGAATGATAGATTTTTAGAACACCACTCTAAGTCATCACTTACAACAAAAATGTTATTAAAAACTTTGTTTTTTAAAGATTTTTCAACCGCTGTTTGAATGTAATTAGACGTATTGATTCCAAAGTTTCTTTTTATTTCAGGATTTGAGTAGTAGTCTCCACGCCTAACGTTGATAACGAGAGTATCTTTGCCAATGTACTGGTGGGCCTTCTTAATTCTAGATCGGAAATTTTTTGATGAAAGATAGGTAGTAATAAACCTTTTGAAATCATCTGCAGAAAAATGCATCTCTACCTCTTGATGATGTCCAATTACTCTAATAGCTCTAAAACGCATATCTTTTTTGTCGCGAGTAATATCTTTGAGACGAGGAAATTCCTCTAACCATTCTTCCATGCCCTCTGCAAATAAAATATAGGCAGGTTTTTTCGTGTGGGCGACTATATTGTCAGCTGCAAGCCATTCATATAACCAGTTCCCCCCGCGAGAGACTCTGGGGATAAAAATTGCCGATTCAGGCCCTCTTCGCACTAAAGACATCAAGCTATTTTTTATCTTTCCTATATATTTTTTAGGTGCTGAATCAGCCTTTTCTGAGGAAGTGGGGGTGGGGACGTAGCTATTTTGTCGACTACTTTCGGTGGTTTCCATGGCCCTTAGCTCCTGGGGTAAATTTGTGTTTAGTAAGATTCTAGCATAGTAGAACTATAAAAGCTGTGATATACTCTGATAATCAGATATAAAATTTCATGCATGGAGCAGTTTTGGCAAATATTAAAATTTACATCAAAAAAAATATAAATTACATTTCCTCTCACCCCTTAATTCCAGCAGCATTAAGATGGAGAATTCTTAGGATATCTGGAAGTAAGGGAGTGAATTATTCTTTGATTGAAAAGTTGAATAATTTTACCGGCTTCAATACATCTATCGGTGCTGGATCCTTCATTAACCAAGGGTCATATTTTGACTCTAGCGCGCCAATTACTATAGGAAAAGAAGTTGGGATTGGCCCTAGATGCACTTTCTTGACTGGTTCGCATCATATTGGACCATCGGAGGCTCGCATACAGGGCGGTGGAAATCACGCCCCCATTGTTATTGAAGATGGTTGTTGGATTGGGGGCAACGTAACTGTATTGCCAGGTGTTGTAATTGGTCGTGGGTGTGTCATAGCAGCAGGTGCGGTAGTTACCCGTGACTGTGAACCTAACGGTTTGTATGCGGGAGTTCCAGCTCGCCGTATACGGGATTTATCAGAGGACTAATCATCATGAAACCTGAAGTGTCTGTTATTATTCCAGCAAAAAACTCAGAAGCTTGGATAATTGAGCAGTTGCAATCTTTGAATAATCAAATTGATGCTCCCGTATTTGAAGTTCTGGTTTGCGATAACGGCAGTACAGATAACACTGTAAAAATAGTACAAGAATTTTCATCACAATTCGATCTTCGGGTAATTGATGCATCAGGCCCACAAAGTGCCTCTTATGCTCGAAATATAGGTGCAGAACAAGCTCAGGCAGATATACTACTTTTTTGTGATTCTGATGATTACGTAAACGATATCTGGGTACGAGAGCTATATAATGCGTACAAACTTTCCAACGGTGCGTTAGTATCAGGGGCGATACACCATAACAGGTTTAACTCGTCAGCCGTTCTCGACGCATATGGCATACCGGATGATCCGGAAAGCTTGGGTGACATAACAGTTGTGCATGAGGCACCTAAGTATGCTGGTTATCTACCGACCGTTCCAGGCGGTAGTTTTGCTTTTGGTAAATCAGATTATTTAGCCCTTGGTGGTATGGATTATAGTTATCCTGGAGGAGCTGAAGAAACAGATTTCTCCTGGCGAGCTCAAGAAGCCGGGCATCAAGTTGTTGTTGCTCCACGTGCTGTCATCCATTACCGGCTAAAGCACGATACGCATTCAATTTTCCGGCAGCAGAGGATTCAACATCGTGCTCGTATTTTGCTATGGATGCGATACAGGGGGAAAGGAATGTCTGGCCCTAGCATCAAGTATTCAGTAATCCAGTCTATGAGGTCTATTCCGCTGGTGATTAACCCGCAGAGTAGGCTGAAGGGAATGCGAATTCTGGGAGCAAATATTGGTGCGCTTGAAGGAATACTGAAATACCGGATTCTTAAAAAGCGTAAAAAAGCCTCTGTATCGATATAGTTTTTTGAAAATTATAGGTTAATTGTAATGAACTTTAAAGAGAATTATATTGCCTCCGTTGTTATTCCAGTTTTTAATGGCCTAAGTACCTTACCCCTGCAAATTGAGGCATTGGAAAAACAAAAAACTTTAGCACCTTTTGAAATCATCGTTGCGGATAATGGATCTACAGATGGGTTAAAGGAATGGATTAAAGAAAAGCAGATTCAACTCTTAAATTTGAAGTACGTTGATGCCAGTGCAACCAAGGGGGCGGCTTATGCACGGAATAAAGCAGCCAGTCAAGCTTCTGGTCTATTTTTGTTATTCTGCGATGCTGATGATCTTGTTGATGCGCATTGGGTAGAAAATGCAGTGCAAGCTTTAGGTAAATACCCGGTGGTTACTGGAGTGGCAAAAACAATTTTTGAAAGCGAATTTTCTTCGATCGCCACAGTAGAGGAAGGATGGATTAAATTTGATGCACTGGATACTACAGAAATTTATTCTGAAGCCCCACATGGGGCTATTGCTCCAGTGATTTTAGGTGGAAATTTTGCAATCCATAAATCTTTATTTGACTCCATTGGTGGCTTCGATACTTACTTTAAGTCCGGGTCGGAGGATAATGACTTCTCGTATAGGGTCAAATGTGCGGGTGTACAGTTAATTGAAGCGCGGAATATGAGAATTTTATATAGAATTAGGGAAAATTTGCCCAAGCTTATTCTGCGAGGATATCAGACAGGAATCACTTTTTCTAAACTTACATATAAACATAATGCTTGGGACTGGGTAGGGCCTTATAAATCTTTAACGATTATATCAATCCCTAAATCTTTCGCTAAATTCATTTTAAGATATAAACGGAATGATATTGAAGGAAATATTGCAAGGCTATCGACAGCATTGACTGTCGTAGGTTTGTTGGTTGGTAAATATAAATATAAATATTTAAATACTCCAATAACATTTATGGAGGGTTTCGGGTATGAAAAGAAATAAACTTCACTCTTCTTTGCAGCTTTCTATTTTAATACCTTTTTATGGTGACCCCAGTGATGTCTTGAATCTGATTAATCAGATGAAAATTCAGAGCATTTCATTTCCTTATCAAATAATTGTCTCAGACGATGCGTCCCCCACCCCATTTCCTGCAACTGAAGGGGTTACTGTTGTGCGACGGGAACACAACGGTGGCTTCGGGGCAAACGTAAACACCGGCGTAGCAGCCGCGACCGGGGAATGGGTTCTCATCCTCAACAGTGACCTTACTCTCCCCCCTAACTTCCTCGCTGACATGATCTCAGCCGCAGAAGAAGAAACACGTAAAACCAAGCAGAGCGTTATGCTTAGCCCACAAATCACAGGCCATAACGGTGAATCTCAATGGGGCGGAAGAGTCTTCCCTAAAACCCGCCATCATGCGTGGGAGTGGTTCACCCCCGCAGCTCGACTGCGCCCCACAAAATTTTGGCATGCAATGGTTGGTCACGATTTAGCATGCACCACCGGCAACCGGGCAGAACCTGACTGGCTCATGGGTGCCTGCATGATGATTCGCCGCGAAGACTTCAACGTAGTCGGCGGGATGGATGAACGCTTCTTCATGAACAGCGAAGAAATTGACCTGCAACGCAGACTAGCCGCACAGGGCATCAAACGAGTCTTCCGGGGAGATATAGTAGTAGAACACGTAGGCGGCGGATCATCGGGAGCTTCTGCCCAACGTCGCCAATGGGTACTCGATTCTCGCTTTATCTATAATTCAAAATGGAATGAAGGTAAGCACCTGGCTGCTGCCTTGAGAACCGTATCTATTGCAAACTTCCTCTTTAACTCCCTACGGGCAATCCGAAACCGAGCTGTTACCCCTTACGCCACACTTCGTGAAGAACTGACCTATATCAAGAAAGCAGAAAGCAAACGATAAATGGCAGAGAAACTCCTCATCATCAGCCCTGCTTTCCACGGCTACTGCTATTCCATCGCAGATGGGTTTACCCAGTTAGGCTACGACGTAACGGTACACCGCTACGATGCCTTCGATACGGTCAAAGACAAGCTACGCAATAAAGCTCTCTACGAATTACCCTCAAAAGTTGGCTTTGACGGGCAGAAAGCTGCTGAAAAAGCGGCTACAGTCAAAGCCCTCCAGGTTCTTCGAGAGGTGAACCCCGATAAACTCATCGTCATCAAAGCAGATACCCTAGGCGATAACTTCTGGCAGGCTGTCACCGACCGAAAAATCCCCTATATCCTCTGGCTGTACGACGATCTTAAGCGTCACCGCTACACCCGGGATTTTCTACGTAGCCTCCCTACGGTTGTCAGCTACGCCCGATCTGAAGCCGAAGCCTTCGCAACAGAAGGTATTAACGCTCACTTCGTTGCTAATGGTTACGACCCCAAACTGGCAGATTTCCCTCGTACTCGCGTTCCAGAAATCGTCTTTGTCGGTTCTCGCTACGAAAATCGCGAAACAATGATGCTTGCTCTTAAGGACGCCGGTGTTCCGGTACGCGTGTACGGGCGGGCCTGGTCACACCACCCCTTTGACCGCCTTCGTACCTGGGAGCTTAAACGCCCCGATTTGCCAGCTGAACGCGATATCCCGCTGGCTGAAGCCTATCGGGTACAGGCTGCAGCGGCAGCCTCGCTCAATGTCCACGGCCTGCAGGCGGGTCTGGCTATGCGTACTTTTGAGGTGCCCGGTATGAACGGACTCCAGCTCATTGACCGCCCTGACGTTGAGGAGTTCTACGAGGTCGGTTCTGAGGTTCTCCTCTATCAGAGCACCGAAGAGCTGACTGAACTGTGCCAGCGTATTATCGCTGACCCTAGCTGGAGCGACTCAATTCGCTCTGCCGGCCTTAAGCGTAGCCAGGCTGAACATACTTTCTTCCATCGCGCACAGAAAATGAATACCCTATGGGTCTAATCTATCCTGCAGATCTCGAGGCCTGGAGCAAGTGGCAGGCTAACGCCCATCTGCTCCGTCGGGCAAAAAACGCGCTCAAGAGTATTTTCGTTCGGGCTCGCGGAGGTAATGCCTCGCCCGACGCACCTGCTTCTGTGGCAGGGTATCTTCACGTACCCGGTAGTAAACCGCAAATTCTGCTTGCTCTGGATTCTACGTCGCCGACCTCCCTGGGGTCCCTGATAAGGCCTGCCCGTTGGTTAGTACCAGGTTCATATGCTGTGTGGGCACCCGAAGACGTCACCGAACACCTTCCTGAAGGTAACTGGCAGGTTACTGCACTGGATGAAGCCGACCTCGACGCTGCGTTAGAAGAAGTACAGCAGGTTCTTGCCCTGGGGCACTATATGGCCTGGGGTGCTGCCGCCTACCGGTTCACCCAACGCACGGGTGCTCGCTTCATCACCGTCCAGCACGGTCTCCATACCCCTTACGCACCCCCGCTAGCACCTGGTACCCACCTTCTTGCGTTTAGTCAGGCAGACGCTGAATTCTGGGTAACAGGCAGAGAAGACGTCACCTATGACGTAGTTGGTTCTCAGCTCTTCTGGGAGGCTGCTCAGAAGCCCCCGGTAGAGCCCGCCGCTATCGCCGAAACCCCTATTTTTCTGGGGCAGATGCACGGGGCTGAGCTGCCTCGAGTATCTTTCGCACGAGCGAGCATCAAGTTCACGCGCGAGCACAAGGCTATCTATCGACCGCATCCGAGTGAGAAAGATAAACTTTCCCACTTAACCCACTCTCTTATGAGTAAACTAGGAATCGATATTGACCGCTCCCAGCAGCCCCTCAACCAGGTGAATAACCCGGTTGTGTCAATATTCTCAACCGGTGTGCTAGAAGCTGCACTGCGCGGAGTGCCCGCCTGGGTATATCACCCTAACCCACCCGCCTGGGTTACCGAGTTTTGGGAACGCTACGGTATGAACCAGTGGGGGAGCGCTCCTACCCCGGCGCCCCCGGTGCCAGCACAGGAACCAGCACAGCACATCGCTGAATACCTCACTCGATCATTGGAGAACTAAAGAGCATGCGCATTCTCTGCGTGATACCCGTTCGCGGTGGGTCCAAGGGAATCCCCCGAAAGAACCTCAAACCCATCGCAGGTAAGCCTCTCGTCGCCTGGACCATTGAACAGGCCCTTGCCGCAAAGGCTGAGCTGGAAGGCGAGCACCTGGTTGACGTGTTGGTCTCAACCGACGACGCGGAGCTAGCTGATATTGCCCGCCAGTACGGGGCAGAGGTACCCTTCATGCGCCCGGCCCATCTAGCAGAAGACACTACCGCCACCGAACCGGTGATTGAGCACGCTATCGAGTTCTATACAGCGGAGGGCAAACGTCCGGACGCCGTCATGCTCCTGCAGGCGACCTCACCCGTCCGCCTGCCCGGCACCCTGGCCCGGGCTATCCGCCAGTTCGCTGCCTCTGCATCGGATTCAATGGTGGGCGTTATCCCTATCGGCCCCTTTATCTGGGCTGCTACCGAGCCACCGACTGCCCAGTACGAGGTCATGGCCCGCCCCCGCCGTCAGGAACTCACCCGTGAGACCTTCCGCTACCGCGAAAACGGCTCCATGTACATCACCAAGACTGAGCTCTACGAAACCCTGCACAACCGACTGGGCGGCAACATCGAGCTCTTCATGCTCGATGAGGTCGAAGGCGTAGACATTGACGCTCCCATCGACTTCTCCGTCGCAGAGCACCAACTGCTCACCACCCTCGCATCAGAAGAAAACGAAGGCTAAAACCATGATTATCGAACGTAATATCACCCCCTACATCGTTTTCTCTGAGGACCCGGTACTCACCGCCCTGCAGAAGATTTCTGCTAACGGGCAGCGTATTATCTTCCTGGTCAACGAATCAGGCGTGCTTAAGGGCTCCCTGTCAGACGGTGACTTCCGCCGCTGGCTCATCGCCAACCCCACCGCATCTCTTGAGACCAGTGCCCTTGAGGTAGCTAACCAGGGCGTCAAGACCGCTCCCATCGGTTCGGAGCCCGCAGAGCTTCAGGGCGAGTTTGCCAAGGGTATTAGCCACCTTCCCCTGGTCGACGAACGCGGCCACCTGGTTGCTATCGCCATGGACGAGCAGAACGTGCTGCGTATCGGCCGCACCGAAATCACCGAAGACTCACCCTCCTTCATCATCGCCGAAATCGGCAACAACCACCAGGGCGACGTTGACCTGGCCAAGCGCCTGGTTGACCTGGCGGTTGATACCGGTGCAGACGCCGTTAAGTTCCAGCTTCGCGACATGGATGCCCTCTACCGACAGAAGGGCTCAAAGTCAGCCGGCGAAGACCTGGGTGTGCAGTACACCCTCGATTTGCTTTCCCGCTTCTCCCTGACCGTAGACCAGATGTACGAGGTCTTTGACCACGTCAAACAGCATGATATGGACATCATGTGCACCCCCTGGGACGGCCCCTCGGTCCAGGCTCTGGTCGACTACGGTATCCAGGGCCTCAAGGTTGCTTCAGCCGACCTGACCAACCACGAGTTGCTCCGCGATATGGCCTCCCGCGGTCTGCCCATGCTGGTCTCCACCGGTATGAGCCGCGAAGAAGAAATCCGCGAGTCGGTTAACCTGCTGCGCTCCCTGGGCGCTTCCTACGCCCTGCTACAGTGCCAGTCCACCTACCCCGCGCCCTTCAAGGACGTCAACCTGGCCTACATGGACCGCCTGGCTGAAATCGGCCAGTGCCTGGTGGGCTACTCAGGCCACGAACGCGGCTACCACGTGCCCATCGCAGCCGTTGCCCGCGGTGCCAAGATTATTGAAAAGCACTTCACCATCGATAAGACTCTCGAAGGTAACGACCACACCGTCTCCCTGCTGCCTGACGAGTTCAAGGCTATGGTGCAGCAGATTCGTGAGGTAGAGGAATCTATCGGTACCTCAGCCCCCCGCGAGGTCTCCACCGGTGAGCTCATGAACCGCGTCAACCTTGCTAAGTCACTGGTTGCTACCCGCACCATCGCTAAGGGTGAGGTCGTGACCGAGGCGGACGTCGAGGTTAAGTCACCCGGCCGCGGTCTGCAGCCCAACTACCTGCCCCAGCTTCTGGGCCGCACCATGCAGCGTGAGGTTGAAGCTGGTACCTTCTTCTTTGAGGGCGACCTGAAGGACGACCTCGTGACCCGCCGCGACTTCACGTTTGACCGCCCCTGGGGCCTGCCCGTCCGCTACCACGACTACAAGCCCCTGATTGAGGACGCTGAGCCTGACTTCCTGGAGTTCCACTTCTCCTACAAGGATCTTGAAGTCGACATCGATGAGGTCTTCGACCGTAAGCTCGACATGTCTTTCACCACCCACCTGCCTGACCTCTTCGCCGGTGACTTCCTGGTAGACCTGGCTTCTCGTGATCAGGAAACCTGGGAGCGCTCCATCGCAGAGGTCCAACGCACCATCGACATCACCCGCGATTTGACCCGCTACTTCACCGTGGACGACGACCCGGTCATGGTCGTCACCATGGGCGGCTTCACCAAGGACGGCCACATCGCACCGTCCGCCCGTGCCGACAAGTATGAGCGTATCGGCGAGGCACTGGCCAAGCTCGATACCTCAGGAGTGCGTATCGCGGCTCAGACCCTGCCCCCCTACCCCTGGCTCATGGGCGGCCAGCAGTACCACAACCTCTTCCTTGACCCCAAGGACACCGCAGAGTTCTCCGACACCTACGACACCGCCCTCTGCCTGGATATCTCCCACACCATGCTGGCCGCTAACTTCCTCAAGATGCCGCTGTCAGAAGCCGTGGACCTGCTCGCACCCCGCTCTATCCACCTGCACCTGGTCGACGGCGTAGGCGTTGACGGCGAAGGCGTCCAGGTGGGCGAAGGCGACGTAGACTGGGCCGCTCTGGGCAAGCAGCTCCGCGAGCTCACCCCCAACTCCTCCTTTATCCCCGAAATCTGGCAGGGCCACGTCAACAACGGCGAAGGCTTCTTCACTGCCCTGGATAGGCTGGAAAAGTGGCTGTAAACAGCGACCTGCCGGTAGCGCTTCACTGCGTTCCGGTTCCCGATTTTGGTGGCGTAGCCCGGCACATCAGCGATCTTGCTGAGGCCGGGCTACCCGGCTACCGCCTAGTAGTTCTCTGCCCACCCGGTGCTCTCTCCGCCCGACTCAAGGCACTCGGTACCGAAGTCCGCGAAGCTGACTTTGGAACGGCCTCAGGTTTTGCGACCTCCCGGGCAACCCTCAACACCGTCATCGACGAACTCAAACCAGCAATCGTGCACAGCCACCTGGCTTACGCCGATGTGGTCGCCGTTGCGACCGTCAACCTGCGTAAGGTTAACAAGCTACGGCACAGGGGGACCCATATCCCTCGGGTATTCACCACCGAGCACGGTATTGCCGGGGACGATGCAGTCTACCACGGCGCTTCTTGGCGCTCGCGGCTGATGGAGCAGGTACACCGCGTGCGCCTGTGGGGTACAGACGGTGCGCTAGCTGTTTCTCAGTCCACCGCTGACCAGATGAAACGCAAGTGGGGTGCCCGTAGGGTCGAGGTGGTCTATAACGGTGTTGACACAGCGCAGGTCGCCTCAGCTGTTGAGGCCTGCCGCGTTCAGCCTGCTCCCGGTGCCCTGCGCGTGCTATCGCTTTCCCGGCTAGCTCCCGAGAAAGGGCTGGACGTCCTGGTAGAGGCTTTTGCCGCCGTGCGCCGTGACATTCCAGGGGCAACCCTGGAAATCGCTGGTAGCGGCGACTTGAAAGAAGACCTGGAGAAACAGGTGAAGGACCTCGGGCTTTCTGACTCTGTGATCTTTGCCGGTTTTGTGGACCCCGTAGAGGCTATGGGCCGGTCGGACCTGCTGGTTCAGCTTTCGGTGTGGGAGAACTGTTCCTACACCCTGCTGGACGCTAAGGCCGCAGGGCTTGCTGTTGTGGCAACAGCGGTTGGGGGTAACCCCGAGATTCTGGGCGGCAAGGAGCTTGTGCCTTCACTGAACCAGATGAACCGCCAGACCGCCGTCAGAACGGTCGCCCAGCGCATGGTAGAACAAACTACCGGTGCGCAGACAGACTTTGAATGGATATCTATTTCACGCATGGCCGAGGGCATCGTGAGCTCATATAACAAGGGTAGGGAACTGTGAGCTTTTCAGATACACAGGAACAGAAGATTAGCGCTGAAGAGCGACTGAGCAGATTTACCGCTGCACTGGGTCAAGAGGCACGGATCCTTGCCGAGGGCACTGGCTCCTTGGTGATGGTTGAAGTAATTGCCGGCGCGCTCCTGGTAACGATGGGTGTTCCCCTTCTTGGCTTTCCGATGGGGTTGATGGTTCTTGCAATCCTTACCCTCTTGAGAATCAGTAAGCCTTCGCGTTTTGACGTCCCTAACCGGAGCCTTTTTGCCGCAGTGCTACTTCTGGGTCTAACCTACGTGGCAATTACATCGCTGAACGTCGGTATCTCAACTCCTGATGATGTGGGTAGGCGTCTGGCCCGAATCTCGATTTTGATTGCGGTTCTCTTGCTGATTGCTGACCGTCGTATCGATTTCAGATCGCTCATCTTGGGTCTGGCTATCGGTCTAGTGGTCAATGCGCTTGCTTTCTACGCCGGTATTGCGCCAAATAACTATAGCGGTGCGCTTACGGGCTGGCTGAATGATAAGAACGTATCCGGCCTCTACTACGGCATTATCCCCATTTTGATGTTCGGTCTCTTCCCCAAAACTAGCCATCGTATCCTGACCTTGGTAATTTTCCTACCGCTTCTGTGGGAGACCGGCTCACGAACCAGTATGGCCGGCCTTTTGATCGGTGTTTTGTGGATTCTGTTTGCCCAGAAAGTAAATGTTGTCCTGAAATTTGGTTTGGGTGCTTTCGTCGCGTGGCTCTTCGAGTGGCTTCAGACGAACTTTGCGGATAACCCCATTTTCGGTGACCGGACAGGTACCGATCAGTTGCGCTCCCGTATCGATGAGGCCTCTTGGGAGAAGGTTTCTTCGGCCCCTTGGTCGGGCTGGGGAATGGGCCAGGCAACGGTAAATATCTTGGACCGTCCTTTCTTCTTCCACAACTCCTACTGGACCCTTCTGGTCGAGGGCGGCGTTATCTGGCTGGTACTGGTTGCGGGGCTAACCCTGCTGTCTGTATTTATCTGGAAGCAACACGGAATCGTAAAGGGCCGACGCGTCTTGACTGCGGAAGCGGCAACTGTTTTTCTGGCGGTCTGTAGCTGGCGTCTGGGCGAAGTGATGCTGACCTTGCCGTGGGTCTTTGCTGTCGGTCTTGCCCTGAGCCTGACTGCGCGGCCTAAAAAGTCTCAGCCAGGTTCTCTGACCTCCACCGATTTAGCGTTATAGGGAAACATTGAAACCTCACAGTAATTATCTCGCCGATATCCTAGGCGCTTCAGGGCGTTTTAAAGCTCTTGACGGTTTGCGAGGGCTCGCCGTCCTGGCAGTTGTGGTTTACCATTTTGGTACTCCCTTTAACACCTACTACCCGTCGGATGAGACCGCCCCTTATGCCTTCACCCTGGGGGAGCTGGGCGTCCAGCTGTTTTTCATCATCAGTGGTTTTGTTATTCTGATGAGCGCCGCGCACGGAAAGACCGCTAAGGGCTTTGTAATTTCACGATTTACAAGGCTCTACCCGACCTACTGGTTTGCGGTGATTTTTTCGGCCGCCCTGATCACCTGGGTTGGTATTGAGGCCCGTCAGATTAACCTGGTTCAGGTCCTGATTAACCTCACGATGTTCCAACGGTTCGTCCTGGTGGAAAACGTAGACCAGGTGTATTGGACACTCGCTGTTGAAATGCAGTTCTACCTGCTCATGCTGGTGTGCATTCTGGTTTCTAAGGGACGTCTTCGTAACGACTACCTGATGAGGTTAGGTCTCCTGTGGTCGAGCATCGGGTTTGCCTTAATGGCCCTGTACCCCGGTGACTCTTCAACGGGGATTGCAAAGATGGTTGTGTGGGCTGTGCTTGCCCAGCATGCCGCTTTCTTCTGCTTCGGCATGGCCATGTACATGTACTTCAATACCCGTACTTTCTCGTGGTACATTCCCTTTTTTGCCACGGTAGCCGTTGCTAATACCTACCTGGCACACGGGCTAGCTCATGCGCTGGGCGTATTGGTGATCGTTGTACTCTTCTTCGCTGTGGTGCAGTTCCGAAATGTTGCGGTCCTGGACCGTGGCCCCCTGCAATTCTTGGGCAGAATTTCCTACTCGCTCTATCTCTTCCACACTATATTGGGATTCATTATCATTCATCTCACGCAAAATTACCTGGGGCTATGGGGAAGCAGGCTTCTTTCTTTAGCTGTTGTGGTCACCGTATCTTATGTTAGTTATATCTTTCTTGAGAGAAAAATAAGTATGAAAATAAAACTATTCTTGCAAAGATAGCTGATTTTCAAATAAATAGTTGATGTGAAAAATATGAAACAGAAAATATACTTAGCCACCAACAACGGTGATATAGGCGGGGGCGAGGTGATGCTCCTAAACATTGCGCGTGCTGCCCGCTCAACGGGTAGGCAAGTTACAGTTGTCGCTCCTACTTATCCAGGGGATTTACTGGAAGCTGCCAAGGATGAAGGGTTCACTACAGTGACCTTACCTGCAACTTCTCGTGTTCAATATATGCTTCAGTTGCGTCGTTGGTGGGCTAGCCAAAAAGCTAACACCGAGGGGATACTTTGGTGCAACGGCTTGGTTCCAACTGTATCAACTACAGGGCTCAGAGGGCGCCTGGTGCACCTGCACCAGATACCGAAGGGCAAAAACTCTTTGCTTGCCAGGGTCGCCAGCTCCGGGGCTAAACAGATTCTAGTACCCAGCAAATTTGCTTCTCAGCGAGTGGCTCATGCCAGGTATTTTTATAACTGGGTCCAGCCCGTCGAGTTTTCTCTACCGCGATCCCGGTTCGAAAGCGACGTGGTAAAAGTAGGTTTTCTTGGTAGGCCTTCCCCTATTAAAGGTACAGACTTATTGGCGGAGGCGATCTACCAGCTCAATGAGAGAAATTCCGGAGTCACTTACAAACTGGTTTTAGCTGGCGAAGCTAAGTATATTGACCAAGCAGCGCAGAACTCTATCGAGAGCGCTATGAGTAAGGTGGACGCAGTTACCCAGCGGCTGGGATGGGTGGAACCCAGCGAGCTTCTGGGGGCGGTAGACCTTCTGGTTGTTCCTTCTAACTGGGACGAGGTCTTTGGGCTGGTAGCTGCAGAAGCCATGAGCGCCAGTGTGCCCCTTGTAGTATCTAACGCAGGTGCCCTGCCCGAAGTGGTGGGAGAAGAATACCCTTGGGTAGCTGAGCAGGGGAGCGTGAAGTCGCTGATCCAGAATATAGATGATTTAGTAACCACCGGGCGCAAAAATCCTCAGCGTCTCGCACGGGAAGTTCAAAACCTATTTTGGCGGTGGCAGGAAAGGTTCTCGCCGGCTGCAGGTAAGGGCAGATTAGAGGAACTAATGAGTGAGCTTGAAAGAAGTCATATCCATGGTTGATATCAGTGTTGTTATTCCGAGTAAGAATGGTCTTCCTTTGCTAGAGAACCAACTAAAGGCTCTGGCGCAACAGAAGACCACAGCAACTTGGGAGGTGATTGTTTCTGATAATGGGTCTACAGATAATACGCAGGGATATATAAGAGATCTCTCGGAGAATTTTCCAGTTTCTCTAATCTACATTAGCTCAGCAAAATTCCCCGGGGCAGCCGGAGCGAGAAATCTCGGTGTACTTAAAGCAAGAGGAGATTTTGTCGCTTTTTGTGATGCTGATGATGAGGTTTCAGATGGATGGGTTGAGGCTATTTATCAGTCCTCGAAATCCGCTAACGTTATTGGTGGCCCCTTGTATAGTCTGAGAGATGGCGTGCGGGGTGGCCGCTTAGGGAGAAACTCTATTTATCCCCTTCGCACCCAAGGGTTTGGTGTGGTTTCGTGTAACTTTGCTATCAAAAAAAGCTTGCTGATTGAGGTTGGTGGTTTTGATATGTCTTTACCTGCCTATGGAGGTGAAGATATAGATTTGGCATTACGTCTTAGCAGGGTGGTTGATTCATACACCTGTAATCCGCAAATGATTGTATTTTTTCGGGAGACTAAAAATCTTAAAAGCAGACTGGTAAAAATTTTTAAGTCAAATCTTTCTGAAATATATATCTGGAAGAAATGCCCAAATAATTTCCCTGAGATGAATAATAGGGTCTGGGTACTTAACTCCTTCATTGTGTCTTTCACAATTGCTATAGGGCATATTAAAAATAAAAACTATACCGCTTCTTTAAGGTACTTGCTTAAGCCGCTATCTATCTTGGCGTATATTCTGAAGGGGCCCAAAAAATCGGCTCAACCAACCTACATCGAGAGCATGGTCGATTAGCTTGCCTAGAAGCGATTCAAGATATTCCTCCGGGATAAACCAACGCAATAGATCTCTCGATGCCCTCCGAGGAATCGCTATCCTTGCGGTAGTTCTTGGCCACATCAATCTTGGTATTATGCAGGCCGGGCTGACGCAAGATGCCCCCCAAATGTATAAGCGCCTAAATATTGCTCTATACAGCGTCCACATGCCGCTGTTCGCCTTACTTTTCGGGTTTAACATACCCGGCTCCTGGAGAAGGCGGGGGAGCCTGGTGTACGCGGCCAACCGCATCATCGGGTTTATCTATCTCTACCTGGTGTGGTCATTGATACAGGGCACCGCAGAAGTGCTGGGAGCGCGGTTCTCCAACGGGGGAACAACCTGGGCTGAGGTCGCCAACCTTTCGCGCCCCCTTGCGCACCTGTGGTATCTGCCGTGGATGGTCTTTATCTTCGGGTGCCTCGTTATCGTTAGGCCCTGGGAAACAAAGGTTCGAGCGGTCTTATCGATGACCGTATGCGCTGCTTGTGCGGTAGTGCTGTGGGGCGTGAACTATGCTGTGATCTTCGGTAGCGGTGTAGCGATTTACCTGTTTGCTGTAGTTGGTGCGCTCATCGGCACCGAGCGAATGGGCCAGCTCAATAAGGCACGGCCTCCGGTAACTATCTCGGTTGCTTTGGTCAGCCTTATTGTTTTCCTATCGATGGTTCTGTCGAAACTTTATATCTCTACACCCACGCTCGATGACCCCTACCGCACCGGTTCCAGTATTCTGTTCGGGATTATCGCAACACTTACCGGTGTTACGGGTGTAGTTCTTGCCGTTGCCTCCCTCTCTCGATGGATCTCTTTTAGGCCCCTAGAATTTATTGGCCGTTATTCCCTGCACATTTACCTTATGCATTTGCTGATTACTCCGCTGACCAGAATATTACTGGTGCGTAGCGGGATCGATAACCCCGTTATTCTCATGGTAATTTCACTGATTACTGGAGTAGGATTACCTCTGGTTACCGCTGTGCTTTTAGAAAAGCGGGTACCGTGGTTATTTAATGTCCCCCAAGCTCTGCAACTGGTCGAGAAAGTAAAGAAGTAAAAATGACTTACGAAGCCGCCGTTATTATTCCCAGCCGCGGGGGAGCGCCCAAGTTGCATTACCCTTTGGACGCCTTAGAAGCACAAACCGAAAAGAACTTTCAGGTTATTGTCGTCCTTGATGGCGATATTGATAATTCAGCCGCTGTTGTCCAAAGCTACATTGACCGTGGGCGTCTTAACCTCAGCATGATTGTTTTTGAGGAGAACCAGGGGCGGGTAGCAGCACTGAATGCAGGCTACCGGGCCGCCGATGCCGCTATCCTGATTCGCTGTGATGACGACATCGAAATGAACGAGGAATACATTTCTCGACATATTGCGTACCATCGGGAACAGCCTCGGCGGGCTGTTATGGGGCTTGTACACAATGTCTTTCCTGATACGCCTCACGCTAAGTTCTACGGCTATTACCGCGATAAAAGGTTCAGAGACGAAGCCTATTTATCGGACCCCGCAGGTTGGTGGCATTACTGGGCAGCTAACTGCTCTATGCCCTCTGACCTTTACTACTCGGTAGGCGGTTATGATCCGCGGTACCGCCTGTACGGCTGGGAAGACGTTGATATGGGTAAGATGCTCGCCGACGCTGGCGCGACTTTTGTCCTTGCCCGCGACCTTGAAGTAAAGCATTATATTGCGGCAACAACAACAGCTGGTAAAGCCCGCAGAGCGCTATTCTCTGGCTCTGCCCGAAATATATTTCTTGAAAAACACGGTCGTGACGTGCTTAAACCTATACACCCCTCAGGTTTATGGGGTTTTGCCGTAAAGTTTTTAGCACAATTCGCGACTGAACGAAGCGTAAAGTACATGGGTAATATCGCGGACCGGTTGGCACCTATTGTTCCACCAAAATTCGCCGAGAAAATTATCTCCCTTGTTGTCGAATCTTCTAGCTATGCGGGGGCAAAATACCCCCACCGTGCACAAAAAAACTTCTAGCCGAAAGAAGAACCCACCCCCATGCGTTCTCGTCCTACTTCTGTGGCCGGTTCACGCTACCCGGTAGCTATAGCTCACGACTACCTCACCCAGCGTGGCGGTGCCGAGCGGGTAGTTCTTGCCCTGCATAAGGCTTTCCCCGACGCGCCCATTTACACCACGCTTTACGACCCGGACAAGACCTACCCAGAGTTTAAGAACTGCACCATTATCACCTCGCCCCTTAACAAGGTGGGGCTGTTCCGTAAAGACCACCGCCTAGCGCTACCGGTACTTCCCTTCTTCTCGAGCAGACTCAAAGTTGATGCTGAGCGGGTGATTGTATCGTCAACCGGGTGGGCCCACGGGTTTGACCTCCCGCAGAAGAGTGTCATTTACTGTCACTCACCTGCACGGTGGATCTACCTGACCGACCAGTACATGGGTAACACCATGAACAAGGGCATTGAGCTGGGCTTCAAAGTCTTGCGCCCCTTTTTACGCCGGTGGGATCAGCTTGCCGCTCGCAAACATGATCACTACATCGCTAATTCCAGCATTATCCAGCAAAGAATTTTTGATGTGTACGGCAAACGGACAGAGATTATCTTCCCGCCCTACTCCATGAATGCCGGTGGCCCCGTGAGTCCGATACCGGGCCTTGAGAGCTTCATGGCAGATGGCTACTACCTGGTTGTTTCGCGTCTGCTACCGTACAAAAATGTCCAGCACGCCATTGAGGCCTTCGCCGGGCTTGAGCAGAAACTGCTGGTGATCGGTGCCGGTCCCATGCTCGATGAGCTCAAAGCGATGAGCACCCCCAATGTCGCCTTCGCATCACATCTTTCCGATGAGCAAATGCAGTACGCTTACACCCATGCAACCGCCCTGCTAGCCGTATCTCACGAAGATTTTGGGATTACCCCGCTTGAGGGCGGTGCTTTCGGCAAGCCCACCATCGCACTCAAGGCAGGTGGCTTCCTCGACACCATCGTTGAGAGCATCACGGGAACCTTTATCGATGCCCCAACGGCTCCTGAGATTCGCCGGGCGGTTGAAGACTTCCGCCCTGAGGACTATCCACCTCAGCGTATTCAGGAGCATGTTTCCCAGTTCAGCGAAGAACGCTTTATCCAGCAAATCAGGGAACAGCTCAAGCAATAGCGCAACGGGTCTTAAACAGAGAGGGCGGGTAACAGATAGCTGTTACCCGCCCTCATCAGTTTTAGGCTTTGTCCGTGAGCACTAGAAGATTTTGCCGGACCAACGAATCCAGAAAATTGAGGACGCTATCCGCCACGGTTTCCCGGGGCACACCGTAGATATCTTGCATATCAGCGATAATCTCTTCGGAGCTACGGGGGGAGTCCAGAATCTCCCATATCACCGCGCTGGGACCGCGTAGAACAGAAATCTCCGAGGTCAGCAGATTCGCTACATAGGTTTCGTCATCTGCGCTTTCCTCACTCTCGAAGCCCATAATGAAGCCGATATGGTGCGCGCGGCTGTATCGCATCGTTCGCTCCTTCATGATTTCTTCTTCCAGAAGAGGAACCGGGAGAAGAACTTCTGACGGACTTCTTCTTTGGTGGGTGGGTGCCCTAGTTCCATGGCGAGATGATCTTTATTGACCAGCACGATACTGAACACTACCCTCATCTTTGCCCTGAACCCTTTGGCATGCATGAACCGGGCCTTCCACCGGATATAGGTGGAGGTCTTTTCCGATACTGACTTCCAGAGTAGGTAATCAGGGTGATCCGTGAAGCCGTCCAGCTCGTGGAGAGCAGCCGCAAATGCCAGTTCAGCACCTAGCGCCGGTAGACGATCTCTCATTTCCTGCCACTCGGCGGGGGAGAGAGTCTTCCGAAGATACTCGATATCGGCGTTGTACTCATTTTCGGAGCGTGCCCCGTGTACTACAACAAAAATACGGGAGTCGGTCAGAGAAGGGAGATAACAAGGGTAATGGGCTATCTCCCGCGTTCGCCGTTGTTGCCAGAGCGTTTCAAACGCTGAGCCTTGAGCATCACCGATTCCAGGGAAATACCGATGAATATCAACAAGTCCCCATGATCCGTGGTAGAGGGTCATAGCATGTTCAAAAATTGACCCGGTTTCAAAATGGGTGAGAACTCTCCAGCCATCTGCCAAAGCACCCTCAATGAACCGATCAAGATGTTCTGGTCGCACCAGTAAGTCAACATCAGTGCTTGAGCGACCTGGGCGATACACATCATCTGCGAAGGCATACCCTTTGACATGAAGAACATCAACTCTTAGGCGGTTAGCAAGGTGCTGAAAATATGCATGAGAAAGCTGTATGCGGATGGGAAGCGGGACATCCTGGACTTGCGTTGGCGTATCGGTCATGATGATTTCATCCTCATTCAGTTTACGGCTGATAAGAGCCTGTATACAGTTTATGCCAGCTAGCAGAGAATGCTGAGCTGGCATAAACCGTAACGGCTCTTAGAATTTTAGCTAGAGGCTAATCTTAGCTTTCTTCTTCCTCGCGCCCTTTTTCTTGCCGTCCTGGGCGTCTGACCATAGTAGCTGGTGTATGCTCCCGTTGAGCTGTACGCAAAGCCATAGTAGGAATTGCCCAACCCCGTACGGGGCGCTTTGTTAATCACAACTCCCAGGAGCGTAGCATTTACTTTACGAAGGTTAGCTGCTGCTTCTGCAAGGTTCTCCTTGCGGGTCTTCCCGACAGCTCCAACAAGAACAACGCCGTCAACGGCTGTTGAGAGTAGAGTAGCGTCAGTTACAGGGAGTACCGGGGGAACATCAACAATGACCGTGAATTCGCTGGAGAGCTCTGAAATAAGCTGGCGCATCTTATCTGAGCCAAGAAGCTCAGAGGGGTTAGGGGGAATACGGCCGGCAGGCAAAATAAAGAGCTGAGTATCTTCAAACTGACGAACTGCATCAGATAGCTCAACTTGCCCAGCTAGCACCTGGGTGAGACCAACCTTTGAGTCAATCTTGAACTTCTTCGCAATGGTGGGGCGACGAAGGTCAGCATCGATGAGAATGACAGGAGACCCAGCATCAGCAAGCGCCCTAGCAATAGAGGTGGACACCGTTGACTTGCCTTCACCCGGCTCAGCAGAAGTGACAATCAGAGATTTGGGCGGGTTATCGACATTAACGAACCGGAGATTGGTGCGCATCTGCCTGATAGCCTCTTGAGCTACGTGGTCGCTGTTAGCGCGCAGGATATTTTCTTCGGTGAGCTCGTCAGAGACCGGAAGAACCCCGAGCACACCGGCCTCTGTTGCCTTAGTGGCATCGTCGCGGGTGCGGAGCTTGGTATCAACAGTTCGTCGCAACAAAACAGCAGCAAATACAAGAGCCAGTCCTCCCGCAGCGCCTACAAGAATTAGTTTTCTTGTATTAGGGCTGATGGGAGCAGAGCTTAACCCTGCGTCTTCCAAGGGGATAACGCGAACAGTACTTGACCCCTCCAAATCGTTAACTACCTTAGCAACTGCTTCGAGTGAGCTATTAGCGAGTGCTTGAGCAGTCTCTGGGGTACTTCCAGTAGCTGTCACTCTGATAAGAGCTGAGTTGGCGTCTACAGTGGCAGTAAGGTTGCCCTGTACCTGACCACGGGTAAGGTTAAACTCCGGGTTAGCTGCAATAATTTCGTCAGCAACGGGACCGCTGTTAACAAAGGCAAGATATGCATTAGCCTTTTCTTTAGCAGCAGTTGAACCTGAAATCACATCACCGATTCCGGCACCGTCGCCTACGGTGACGTATCCCGTCGAAGAAGAAGAATACACGCGAGGCTGCAGTAAAGAATAACCAAAACCCAGAAGTGCACCGACAACGAGGCCAATCAAGAGAAGTTTGAGGTTGGCGCGGAGCATGCGCAGGAAATCAAGTATGGTCATAGACGCCCTAAAGGTTTAGCAGTGAAACGAGTAGGTTCTAGCGCGAACCCGAGGATAATTCTAACAACGAATACCCCAGTCAAGGTTGTATCTGTGTTCAGCAAAACGTATTGCCGACGCCACTACAGCCTTTGCTGGGGTATCTATACGTAGTTTTATTTTAGGAGGCTCATCAAGTACGTGCCGTAGCCACTCTTAACAAGCGGCTGAGCTAGTTCTTCAAGACGGGCATCATCAATCCAGCCCATTCGCCACCCAATCTCTTCAGGAGAGCCAATAGAAAGCCCCTGACGTGCCTGGACGGTGCGAATAAAGTTCGTGGCATCGGCTAGGGAATCAAATGTGCCAGTATCCAGCCAAGCCGTCCCACGGGGAAGAACTTCTACCTGGAGTTTTCTCTGCTCAAGATAGACGCGATTAAGGTCGGTAATTTCTAGTTCACCACGCGGTGAAGGCTTAATAGCTTTTGCGTACTCAACAACATTGTTATCGTAAAAGTACAATCCAGGAATTGCATAGTCGCTCTTGGGATTTACCGGTTTTTCTTCGATAGATACAGCCCTGAAGTCATCATCGAATTCAACAACGCCGTATGCAGTGGGGTCTGCTACCCGGTAACCAAAGACAGCAGCTCCATCTACGTCGTTATATTTACGGAGCTGGTTACCGAGACCGGGGCCGTAGAAAATATTGTCGCCCAAAACAAGAGCAGCTGAGTCATCACCAACGTGCTCTTCACCCAGGAGGAAGGCCTGTGCTAGACCGTCGGGCGAAGGCTGAACCTTGTAAGTGAAGTTAACGCCGAACTGGGAACCGTCGTCCAGAAGACGGCGGAACTGGTCCTGGTCCTGAGGCGTGGTGATGATCAGGATATCTTGGATACCTGCCAACATCAGGGTGGAAATGGGGTAGTAAATCATCGGTTTGTCGTAAACCGGTGTGAGCTGCTTACTGATGCCGAGCGTGATGGGGTGGAGGCGTGAGCCTGTGCCACCTGCGAGTAAAATTCCCTTCATACCCCCATTCTGGCATGAACACCACATGTTTAGGCGCTATCAGAAACCCAAAATGAGGTGATTTGCCACTACTGTTATAGTCATGGGAAATATTCTTGTTACCGGCGGCGCCGGCTTCATCGGTTCTAACTTCGTCCACTACCTCGTAGACAACACCGACCATAAGGTTGTTGTGCTCGATAAGATGACCTATGCCGCCAACGAAATGTCACTCGCGGGGCTACCCGCCGATCGCTTTGAGCTGGTCAAGGGCGATATTGCTGATATGGACGTCGTCGAGCCCCTGGTCGCGCAGGCAGACGCGGTGGTTCACTACGCAGCTGAGTCACACAACGATAACTCGCTCAACGACCCTAGCCCCTTTATCCATACCAACCTCATCGGTACCTTTACTCTGCTTGAGGCTGTTCGCAAGCACAAGACTCGCTACCACCACATATCAACCGATGAGGTTTTCGGGGATCTCGAACTGGATGATCCCGCTAAGTTCACCGAAACCACCCCCTACAACCCGTCCTCCCCCTACTCTTCAACCAAGGCAGGCTCTGACTTACTGGTTCGTGCCTGGGTTCGCTCTTTTGGTATCGAAGCAACGATTTCTAACTGCTCCAACAACTACGGCCCTTACCAGCACATCGAGAAGTTCATCCCTCGCCAGATCACCAATATTCTGGCTGGCATCAAACCCAAGCTCTACGGTGAAGGACTGAACGTGCGCGACTGGATCCACGCTTCTGACCACTCTTCAGCAGTTCACACCATTCTGGAAAAGGGCAAAATTGGCGAAACTTACCTAATCGGTGCCGACGGCGAAGAAAACAACATCACCGTGCTGCGCACTATCCTGCGCCTCATGGGTCAGCCTGAGGACGCCTTCGACCACGTGGTTGACCGCCCCGGCCACGACCTCCGCTACGCTATCGACGGCACCCGCCTACGTGAAGAGCTGGGCTGGGAGCCCCAGTTCACCAACTTTGAAGCGGGACTGGCAGACACCATTACCTGGTACACCGACAACCGCGCCTGGTGGGAGCCCCTCAAAGCTGAGGTTGAAGCTAAGTACGCAAAGGCAGGGCAGTAATGCCTAAAGAATTAGCCGTTCACACAACGGAGATTCCGGGTCTGCTCGTTATCGATATTCCCCAGCACGGCGATAACCGTGGCTGGTTCAAAGAAAACTGGCAGCGCGAGAAAATGGTTGCTGCGGGGTTGCCGGATTTCGGCCCCGTACAGAACAACATTTCCTTTAACGCAACAGCAGGTACCACCCGTGGTATCCACGCTGAACCCTGGGATAAGTATGTTTCTGTCGCTACCGGTCGCATTTTTGGTGCCTGGGTTGATCTGCGGGCCGGGGAATCATTTGGTAAGACCGTCACTGTAGAGCTTGGCCCCGATACCGCTGTTTTTGTTCCCCGCGGGGTAGGCAACTCTTTCCAGACTCTGGAAGACAACACTGCCTACACCTACCTGGTGAATGACCACTGGTCGGCAGACGCCCAGGGGGAGTACTCCTTCCTTAACCTTGCAGACGAGACCGTGGCGATTGACTGGCCGATTTCTCTGGGCCAGGCAGAGCTTTCTGAGAAGGATAAGAATCACCCCCGACTTGCTGAGGTAGAGCCCCTTGCTCCTGCCCCCCTGCTGGTGGTAGGGGCTAACGGGCAGCTGGGGCGTGAGCTGGTCAAGCAGCTTGAAGCATCCGGTACTCCTTACATGGCTGCGACTCGTGCGGAACTTGACCTGGCGCGTCCTGAGAGCTGGGCTTCTGCCTACCGCTGGCGTTCGCTGCGCGGCATTATTAACGCGGCAGCCTACACCGCGGTTGATCAGGCTGAGACCCCTGAAGGACGTACGGACGCCTGGGCTGCCAACGCGACCGGCGTTGCGGCTTTGGCCAGGGTGGCGGACGAAGCCGGTATCCCGCTGGTACACGTTTCTACCGATTATGTTTTTGATGGCTCCCTGCCCTTAGGTGAAGAGTACGCAGAGGACGCCCCGTTGGCACCTCTCGGTGTGTACGGCCAGTCAAAGGCTGCCGGTGAGATGGCTGTTCGTTCAGTGCAACGCCACTATATCGTGCGCACCTCCTGGGTTATGGGGGATGGCAAGAACTTTATTGAAATTATGAAGTCTCTGGCTGAGCGCGGAGTAAACCCTACTGTGGTGAACGACCAGTACGGCCGCCCCACATTCACTGAGGATCTTGCTGGAGCGATTCTGCACCTGGTGAACAATAACTGTGAGTTCGGTACTTACCATGTTTCAAATACTGGTGAGGTAGTGACCTGGGCAGATTTGGCGAAAATGGTATTTGAAGCTATCGGCCACTCAGCAGACCGGGTTACTCCTGTCACTACAGCTGAGTACTTTGCGAAGGCTGAGGTCTTCTCCCCCCGTCCAACTAACTCAGCCATGAACCTATCGAAGATTGTTCAGGCAGGTTTCACCCCTCGTAACCACCAAGAAGCTCTCGTGGCCTATTTCGCGTAGTGCCCGCTATTAAGCAGGGACGCTGTGGCGCACAACAACCGTGCACCTCAGCGTCCTTGCTTGTTTAAACCTTCAAACTCAGCCATAATTGAGGGGTTGCGCTGAGCACAGCGCACAAGCCAAGGCAGTGGAATGCCGGTGGGAAACCCCGGTAGGTCCGGAACTGACGGTGGCTGGTTAGAAAGCGATTTCTGGCGCCAGTTCACTACACCACTTGGCGCATCGACAACTAACCACAGAAAGGATGGCCCTCATGTCAGAGACCATCAAGATTTCCGCAACCGTCCGCACCGACTTCGGTAAGGGCTACGCACGCCGCATCCGCATGGCAGGTGACATCCCCGCCGTCATCTACGGCCACGGCGAAGAGCCCAAGCACGTCGTACTGCCCGGTCACGCAACCACCCTGGCAGCCCGCGTCCCCAACGCAATCCTCGACCTTGATATCGAAGGTGACTCACACCTGGCCATGATCAAGGACATCCAGCGCCACCCCATCCGCCCCGAACTGCAGCACATCGACCTGCTGACCGTTAAGCGTGGCGAACGCGTTGAGATCGAGGTTCCCGTACACGTTGAAGGCGAGCCCGCTGTTGGCGCCGTTGCAAACCAGGAAGAAACCGCTCTGCTCGTTGAAGCAGACGCCCTGAAGGCACCCGAAGCTCTCGTTGTTAACATCGAAGGCCGCGAAGCAGGCGCCCACATTCACGCTTCCGACGTTGAACTGCCCGCCGGCGTAACCCTCGTAGCAGACGCAGAACTGCTGGTCGTCAACATCTCAGAGCCCGAGGAACTCGACGTACCCGAGACCGGTGAAGAAGGCGAAAACGCTCCCGAGGGCGCAGAAGCTGACGCTCAGGTAGACGAAGCTAAGTAAGCTCTATAGCTACCTCACCCTTTATAAGGCCCGTACCGTAGTCAACGACGGTGCGGGCCTTCTTGACTCGCTACACTTTTTGTATGCTTACCGCATTCTTGCGCCCTAGGAAAGGCGAAAATATGTCAGATGCATGGCTGATCGTAGGTTTGGGTAACCCCGGCCCCGAGTACGCAGTAACCCGTCACAACATCGGGCAGATGGTGCTCGATGAGCTCGCAAATATTGTGGGTGGTAATTTCAAGAAGCACAGTAAGGCACGAGCCCAGGTGCTTG
Source organism: Rothia nasimurium (assembly GCF_014217215.1). GTDB lineage: Bacteria > Actinomycetota > Actinomycetes > Actinomycetales > Micrococcaceae > Rothia > Rothia avistercoris. The sequence goes on along the minus strand of NZ_CP056080.1, from coordinate 1,919,843 downwards.
AAGGACGCCTCGGGGTGGGGGGTGCAAAAGTTGTGCTGGCTAAGCCCCTGACCTACATGAACGTATCGGGCGGCCCGGCCGCAGCTCTCTCACAGTTTTACGGCATTGAACCAGACCGGATTATTGCGGTTCATGACGAATTGGACATCCCCTTTGGCTCCATCAAGCTAAAAAATGGTGGGGGAGAGGGTGGGCACAACGGGCTCCGCGATATGACAAAGGCACTGGGGACTAAAGACTACTACCGGGTTCGTACCGGGATTGGGCGGCCTCCGGGGCGTATGCAGACCGCAGACTTTGTTCTCAAGCCTTTCTCGCAGCTCGAGAGGAAAGAGCTCCCGTTTCTCATCTCTGATTCAGCGCAAGCCGTTGAGCTTTTAATCAGGGAGGGGCTTATCGCTGCTCAGCAGAAATATCATTCGGTGGGAGGGTAGTACCTCCCTTGGTGGTACAACGAGCTGTAATAATTTGAAAAATAATAATAAATTTAGCATTAATATATTTTTTTCCTTGTGGTAATAGTTGCATAATCATTATTTTTTAGATAAACTGCGTTAGTCGTTGTTATTTACTCGTAGGTATAGGTCATAACAATATCTGAGTAGAGTATGGCTAAAAAGAGTAACGCAACGAGGACTAGATATATTAGGGAGAAGGACAGATGGGGACGGTCTCCGTTATTATTCCGGTAAGAAACGGTGCTCACGAAATTTCAGATCAGCTTGATGCCCTGTGTATGCAAACAGACCCTGATTTTGAACTGATTGTGAGCGACAATGGGAGCACGGATAATCTCCGAGAAGTTCTGGCCAGTTATGAGGACCGGCTTAACCTTCGCCAGGTAGATGCTTCAGCCCAGCGCGGCGTCGCTTTTGCACGCAATACCGGTGCCCGTGCTTCTGAAGCGGATTACATTATGGTTTGCGATGCAGATGATGTAGTTGGAGCTTATTGGGTCGAGACTTTTCGTCGACACCTAGATAAAGACCCATCAGCTATCTATACCGGGCGCATCATAGGCGTAGATCCGGCTAATAAGGATTTGTCGCAGTTTACCCGGGGTGAAGACCTGAAAGACGAAGTTAAACCGCTAGAAGCCACCTCCATGAGCGGCGGTAATTTTGCTGTTTCACGTGAGGTCTGGTGGCAAAACGATGGCTTTAGGGAAGACTTCGTTGTGGGGGGCGCAGAAGACGTTGATTTTGCGCTCCGCGCTGTGAAAAAGAATATCAAGATTTTTCAGCTCAGTGATGCAGAGATTCTCTACTCAGAACGACCTACCGTTTGGGCTTCCTTTAACCGTGGTAGGGGCTATGGTCGAGGCAATCTACAGCTTTGGAGAGATCACGGCCCCGACGTTCTCAATGTTAATTTAAGGCACTCTTTATTTACGTTTGTTAAGACTCTTCCCCAGCTATTAACAACTGATAAAAGGGTGGCAAAGAACGTTGCGCACCGAATCGGTATTCATTTTCAGTACGTCATTTACCTCCTAGCTCATCCCCAAAAAAATAAATGATTTGGGTTATAGGAGAATAAATTGAGCCAGCGAAGGAAAATCTATGTTAGGTCCTGTTAAAAATTTCAAGCATTCCCTTTACCAAGGCTGGAAGAACCGGCGTCACCTTATGGACGTTAGCCTGGCGTGCTTATCAGATGTTCGCAGGTATCAGTACAGTCCCGAGAAATACAGAAGAAAAATTGGGGAAGTTGTTGTTCCCAGAGTCTCGACTTTTAACATAAATCATTTAGATTTTCCTGTCTCTGGTAGTCCCTCTGATATTGAGCTGGAGGCTCCACATAAGATATTTGTGTGCTGGACCGGCGATAACGAGATGGGGGATTCACGGAGGGAATCTCTGCAAAGGATTATTGAGGATAACCCGGAGTTTGAGGTCATTGTAGTCACGGCCGACAACTACCGAGATTTTGAAGTTCCTGAGCATCCTCTGCACCCCGCATACGAGAAACTATCGTATGTACATCGCTCTGACTATTTGCGCTCCTACTTGATGTACCACTACGGTGGGGTCTACACCGACATCAAAATGTTGAGTAAGCCCTGGAATAGCATCGTATCTAGGTTGAACCAGTCTGATGCATGGGCTGCTGGCCCCGGTGAAATGTGTTCGGCTAATGTCTCACCGGCTTGGGGAAAGCTAGGGCTACACCAAAGGCTATACTGGCAGCAGGTTCTTTGGCCTGCGGCTTTTGCCTTCAAGCCGGGCACGCCCCTGGCCAAAGAATGGCTAGAAGAAGTTGAACGCCGGCTGGATTACTTTTCGCGCTTGCTCTTTGCCCATGAGTCACAGGACCCGGTGTGGGGCCTTGACGAGGGCTACCCCGTGCCCTGGAACGCTATCATGGGGCAGATCTTTTCGCCTCTGTGCCTCAAGTACCACGACAAGTTACTGATTGATAACGAGATCAAATTTGTTATGAACAGCGCCGGCTACCGGTAAAGCTACCCTGCCTTCAATTCAAGGAAAGTGAAGTGGGGCTAGTCCCACCTAACTACCTTTCATCTCTTTTAGGGAATAGGCTATAAAAGCGTGCCGTTATACAGGCAGGACTCGATAGAAGGGCAGATATCAGTGGCTAGCCAATACCACACCCCAGCCGGGGTAGAACTCACCGATGAACTCGTCGCAGAGCTACGTAAGGATTTCCCGATCCTTGACCGCACCGTCAACGACCGACCTCTGATTTACCTCGATACGGGTGCAACGAGCCAGAACCCTCTCCAGGTTCTTGATGCTGAGCGCAACTACTACCTGGGCGCTAATTCTGCGGTTCACCGCGGTGCCCATACCTTAGCTGTTGATGCAACCGACGCCTTTGAAGACGCCCGGCGCACGGTAGCGGGGTTCGTTGGTGCAGCGGAGAACGAGCTGGTGTGGACCTCGAACGCTACTGAAGCCCTGAACCTGCTGGCTTATTCGCTCGGTAATGCATCTGACGGTATCGGGGGAGAGGCCGCCCGCGCCTTTGCCCTCAAGCCCGGCGACGAAATCGTCACTACGGAGCAGGAACACCACGCAAACATTATTCCGTGGCAGATACTTGCGGCCCGCACCGGCGCTACCCTCCGCTATATTCCGGTCACAACCGATGGCCTGATTGACTACGAGGCCGCGGAGCGTATCGTCACTGAGCGTACCCGCGTCTTAGCTTTCACCCATGTTTCTAACGTTGCTGGCTCTATTACCGATGTCGCTTTCATGGTTCAGCTGGCAGGGCGTGTGGGTGCCCTGACCGTTCTCGATGCCTGCCAGTCAGCTCCTCACATGCAGGTCGATGTCAAGGCGCTTGGCGTTGATTTCGCAGTCTTCTCTGCGCACAAGATGCTGGCACCTACCGGCATCGGTGCCCTATACGGTCGGCATGAACTCTTAGAGGCCTTGCCACCCTTCCTGACCGGCGGCTCCATGATCACCAAGGTCACCATGACCGAAGCCGAATGGATGCCCGCTCCCATTAAGTTTGAGGCCGGCACTCAGCGGGTTTCCCAGGCCGTTGCCTGGGCTGAGGCCGTGCGCTACCTGCAACATCTGGGTATGGACCGCGTTCACGACTGGGAAGCCCACCTGGGGCAGCTCCTTGCCGAGGGCGTAAGTCAGATTCCCGGCGTGCGGTTGCTCGGTCCTTCAAGGGGCCAGCCCCGTGCGGGTCTTGTCTCCGTGCACGTTGATGGGGTACACCCGCACGATGTGGGTCAGCTGCTGGATCAGCAGGGCATTGCGGTTCGTGTGGGCCACCATTGCGCCCAGCCCCTTCACCGCGCTTTAGGTGTCACCGCGTCAACGCGTGCATCAGCCTATATTTACACGACCACTCAGGACGTTGAGCGGTTTATCGAAGAGCTAGCGAAAGTGCGCCCCTACTTCGGGTATACCGATCAAACCCGTGTACCCAGCACCCTCTCGCGGTAACAACCGCAGGAGACTGGGATTAGCCTGCATTATCTTTTACCAGACCCTAAACGAAAGAAGAGATACCGAATGAGCGGCCTAGAACAGCTTTATCAGCAAATTATCCTTGAACATTCCAAACAGCGTAGCGGTGAGGGCCTGGTAGAACCCGTAGCCGGGGCTCGGGCGGCTACTAACCACCAGTACAACCCCACCTGTGGCGACGAGATTAACCTGCGGATCATTCTTGAGGCAGACCAGCCCCTTATCCAGTCGGTTTCGTGGGAGGGTGACGGCTGTTCTATCTCCATGGCTGCGGCCTCTGTGCTGTCGGAGATGGCACCGGGTATGACCGTAGAAGAATTTCAGAAACTTGTTGATGACTTCCGGGAGATGCTCCGCTCACGTGGCCAGATTGAACCCGATGAGGAAGTACTCGGTGACGCTGCGGCTTTCGCCGGTGTCTCCAAGTTCGTTGCACGCGTGAAGTGCGCCATGCTTTCGTGGGTCGCGGCAGAAGAAGCCACTAAAGAAGCTGCCCTCTAGGTCCGGTATTCCCTGCGGCTTAGCCCATGACATAAGGCCCGTCCCAGCTAACAAACATAGCTATTGGGGCGGGTCTTGTCGCAGGTCACACCCATTTCTTCTAGCGAGCACTGTCCCCCAAAGAGCCGGTTTAAACGAGTACCAATAGCAGGTTAACTCCCGTAGTCTTAAGGACTGAAAATACATCAACATCCCGTTTTCGCACGCGGGTTATTTCGCACTTTTCTTTAGGGGAACAATGAATATCGGTTACGCCGCTGGCGCCTTTGACCTCTTTCACGTAGGTCATCTCAACATCTTGCGTGAAGCAAAAAAGAACTGCGACTATCTGATTGCAGGGGTCGTCTCAGATGAAATGCTAGAGCTGACCAAGGGTCGCCGCCCCATCGTCCCCTTAGCTGAGCGTATGGAAATCGTCTCTCACATCGATTTCGTCGATGAAGTTCGAGCCGAAACGGTAGAAGATAAACTAGAGACCTGGGAACAGGTTCGCTTCAACACCTTCTTTAAGGGCGACGACTGGAAAGGCACAGCTCGCGGTAAGGAGCTAGAGCGCCGTTTTGCGGAGGTCGGTGTTCAAGTAGTTTACTTCCCCTACACCGCTCACACCTCCAGCACCAAGTTGCGTGCCGCCCTGAAGGCACTTTCTATGCCCTCTACCGCATAACCATTGAGGCAGAAGAAAAGAGGCGTCCTACCCCGAACGGGTAGGACGCCTCTTGAGCTTTATGGGGCTATCTGGCCTAGTAGTTGTTCTGAATGAACTCTTCGGCGCAGGAACCCAGAGCTGAGAACACACGGCCAATCTGAGGCTCAGCTGCCGCTGCGATTTTCTTACCTACCAGCGGGATAGAGCACTTAACTTCGCCCTCAACATTAGCCACGGTCGTATCGCCCTGAGGGGTAAGGGTCTGGCTAGCTTTGCCGGTTACGGGAACACCCTTAACAGATACTTCTGAGACAACGGTGCGTGAGCCATCAGCCGCGGGTGCAGAGACCTGATCGACCTGGGTCAGGGAGATACCGTTAGAAGCACCGGGAATCTTCTTAGCCATATCGGGCAGACGATCAGCAGGTACGGAGCGGACGGTGGTGGTGGTAAAAGCCGCCGCAGGATCACCCTGAAGCTGGAAAGACTCAAAAGTCACCCGCACCTTTTCACTTGCAAAACGGGCAAAGTTCTCGTCGGCGAAAGCACGTGCAACCAAATCGATGCCGGCGTTAATAGTGGTGGAGCTTTGAACAGCCATAGTGAAGCCTTTCAGGGCAAATAGTTTCTGTCGTGCCCCATTCTACGGGGTCAACATGTTTGAACGCTGAGAGACGCGAACTCTGCTCACTGATGGCTAAATTGTTGAGCCCCACAGCAGATATCCACAGGCATATACCTGAATACGCTTCCGGTAGGGGAGCAGACCTCGCTTTACCGCTTGCGCATTCCCGACAGAATCTGCCAAACCCTGCGAACAAACCCACTTCGCTGGCCACTACCAATCAGGCTAAAGGACTCCGTAAGATTATCGGCAGCCTTATCACTGCCGGGCACACGGTAGGTACCCCGCAGCGAATCCGGGTCAGCAAAAGCCGCATCAAGCTTATTCAGGAGATCTTCTGCGCTATTGACCACGATAGTCTCACCGTGTGTCTCCATCACACGAGAGAACTCAACCTGGTGATTATCAACTACCTCATCAAGTTCAGCAACACGCGGGACCGCCAGAGGAATCGCACCCACCTCACGCGCATCCAAAATTGACCCCGGCCCGCCCTGCACCAAGACAACCTTCGCAGAGCGGTAGAGCTCCAGCAGTTCAGCACGAGGCAAACGCTCAACAGCCTCTGCATGTTGAGGAGGAGCCGTGAAACCATGCTGAACAAGACAGCTCACCTGAGGACGTACCGCAAGATACTCATCCACCCAATGCACAAGACGGTCAAAATGGTGGTAATCAGTGCCCAAAGATACAACCAGGTCATATTTTTTCTCGCTCAAAGCTACCTCCTCGCTCAGAGAATATGGCCGATATTGACGGCCTCAGGGAATATCTTTTTCTGCTCTTCCCACTGCACCACAAAAAGATCACTCATGGGGTAGCACATACGGCCGGTGAGCGTTGGCATAGTAATACGGTCATAACACTCAATAAAGACCGTTTTAATGCCAAGAATCTTGGCAATAATAAAGAACGGAACGGCAACCGCAGCACCGGTTGAAATGACGGCATCGGGCCGCTCCTTGCGGAGTACCCGCCAGGCAACACCGATATTCCGGATTGCATTCGGAATATTCCGGGTCGTCGGGAAATGTACCCAGTACGTGCGCTCGCCGTCTAAAGCGGCCTTAACTTCGGGTAGCTCAAAGGTTGCCCATGCCCGATCATGTTCTTTCCAGAACTTTTCAAGGGCTATAAGCTGAGCCAGATGGCCACCAGCACTTGCTGTTAAAAGGACCTTCATCGGTGATTATTTCTCGTGAGTATGCGTGTCAAAGTAAACAGGAATAACCTGGGTTGAGCTTGAGGGAGTGAGCTCACTAAACAGGCGTCGTACGCTCTTCACCGTGCTCTTGGGAGTGAAAGGCAGGAGTAGAACGCCGCTCTGGTCAGCTGAAAGGAGGACCTTAGCAACAGAGGCTGAGGCGGGGGTATCTACAATCAGCGGCTTGTTCTGCTTGATATGAGCCTTGACCTGATTATTGGCCAGTGAGTTGAAAACCGGAGCTTCGGTCACAGCAAAATTGGAATCGGAAAGGCCCTTGACGAGGGAGGTAGTCAGTGCACCCGCTGCGCGAGGGGTGGGGGAGAAGATGGTAACACCATCAAAGTCAGTGTTCTGGAGTTCGCCGTCGGCAACGCCCATTCGGCGTAGAAGCTGGGCAATAGATTCCTCTTCGGAACCGCTCTTGATGATAGAGACGGGAGCCTGAGCAATTTCAGAGAGACGCTCGGGGTAGCCGAGAACCCTCGAAGTTCTATCAACGATGTAGGCCGCAAAAATTCCAAGGAGCAGACCGAGACCCGCACCAATAAAGATGGTCTGGCTCAGAGTGAAGTTGGAGGGTTTGGTCGGAGCCTGCGCCACGGAGATGATAGTACCGCTATCGGTGGAGGTCGCTTCTAGGCCCAAGATAGCCTGGTCTACGATGACGGCATCCATGCCTTTAGACACCGCGTCGATGTTTTTACGTGTCTCTTCACGGCTGGCGCGGATGGTATCAGAGCGGTGCTTGAGGTAGGCCTTGGCAACGGTGTTGGCGATCTCGGCTGATTTCTCGGGCGAATCGGAATTGACGATAATGTCGAGAATGGTGCTGTTGGAATGGCCTACAGTATCGACCAGGTCCTTGAGATCTTCGACATCCATGCCGAGTTCATCTGCCGCTGACTGAAGCACGATACGGGAACCGGCAATGGCCTCTTCGGTATCCATATCAATGGTGTTCAGGCTTGCGCGAAGGCCCGTTGCCCCCGAGCTAGGCTGGGTTACGTTGATAACGGTTTTTGCCTCGTATGAGTTCGGTAGAGCAAGCCCCGCCACAGCGCCGAGCGCCGCGAAAATAATCAAACTGGTTAGCACCACAAAGCGGTGGCGCAGAACCCGCCGGGCTGCTGCACCAAGCGATACGGGTGTGGTTTGCTGGTCGTTAGTTCTTACCCGTGATTGGCGTTCCATGAGTATGAGTCCTTCCCTAAAGATTAATCAAGATATGTTGCCTAGCGGCTAAATTTGCGAGTGAGCGAGTTAATGAGCTGCTCAAGGCCTACCTGATGCCGGAAACAGTAGATAAGACCCGCGTAGAGCGGTACCACCGTAACCAGGTAGATGATGAGTCCTAAGAATTGGTTTCCCCAGATGAGGTGAACCCCCAGCGCTCCGAAAGATGGAGTTGCTGCTGCAAGGCCCATGACCGGGAGCAGCTCGGAAGGGCGGGGCCTGATACCGAGTTTTCCGTAGACCTGAACCGTGGCGAGCAGACAGTCTGTAAGGACGGCTGCGGCCCAAGCGGTTGCTGCCCCAGCTAGCCCCCAGAGCGGAATCAGGGTGAGGTTGAGAGTTACCGCGACAGCTAGTGCGGAGAGCTTGTTGTAAAGTTGCCAGCGGCTACGCCCGCTCATGAGGAGTACGCTCTGGACGCCGCCTGCGGCCATCTGGATTAGCATTGCTACCCCAATAATCCAGAAGAGCGGTGCGCCTTCCACGAAGCCGGATCCAAAGAACCCGAGTAGGGCGGGGCCGAACGCCGCCAGGGTGATGAAAAAGGGCCAACCAACAGCTACCAGAATCCGGGTAGCGGAAACAAAAATCTGGCGAGCCCGGACACGATCGCCCCGCGCGATTGCTGAGGAAATCTCTGGGCCGGTGACTACGCGGGCGGTGTGTTCAACCATTGCACCGACACGCACACACCGGTTGACTGCACCGTAGACACCGCTGGCTGCCGGGCCTAAGAAGAGGCCAATCAGCAGAACATCAATCCATTCCAGGACCGCCTCAACCATTGCCGAGACACCGCGCGCTGAGCTGAACGCCCAGAAACTTTTTGCGGTTTCGGGCGCAGTTACAGATGTACTTGCCATGGGTTCAACAGCCAGATGCTTTGCTGGATAGCTGGGTACATCTTCGCCCTGGGGCATGTACTTGCGAACCCATAGCGCTGAAACCGCAAAGACAAGGAGCAGAGGAATTGACCATGCCAGCGCTAAAGAGAGAATAGCACCCGAGATGCTGACAGCGAGCAGAACAGCCAGAATACGAAGGGTGGGCAGGAGCGCGCTTTGGAGAAAAGTGAACTCTACGGTGTATCCCAGTCCCCGGAGCGCCCCGAAGCACAGCGTCATCCAGGCCGCAACCAGAATAAAAGGTGCGCTGGCAAGGACCGCTGTACGGTTTTCAGCGCCCATATTCGGTGTAACAAACGGTAGGGAGATAACGATTGCCGCAATAACAACCGCGAAAGCAATGAGGGTTGCGGGGCCAACAGCAAATCGTATGAGCTGAGGTAGAACGGAATACCGGCCCAGAGCCCGCTGTGCGCTCATGGTTCTCACGAGACCGGTATCTGCACCAAAGACACAGAGCGAGGTCGCAATTGCAAAGAGCGCCATGACCTGAAAGAAGGACCCGGCACCTGCTTCTCCCACACCGTTTGACACCACGAGCGTAGCCACAAAGGCCGCGGCCGAACCGTACATGACATACAGCGTTGAGAAAGCACCACTTTTTGCAAGAGAACGAGCCATCAGAGACCTTCCCCGTACATTCGTGATCGCATCATCATGGCTACCGTCAGCATGAGAACGGTGAGCTGAATGACGTCAAATGAGTAGAAGAAGACCACTGCTAGCGCTGCCACAATCACGGAGTGAACCCACATACCGGTGAGCGATGCGACGTTCCAGGTATTGATGAGGACCGAGATTACATAGAGTAGGAAGAGCCCCAGACCAACAAAACCAAAGCAGAACATGAGAGCCCACACCTGGCCCTGGGTGCCCATTGAAACACCGACGTTATCGGCCATCTTGGAGGTTCCATAGCCTACGAGCGGTGAACGCAGGGTGTACTCAAAAGTGAGCTTATAGAGTGAGGCCCGACCACCGGTTGAGTTTGAGTATTCCTGGCGGCCCAAGATTTCCTCAACAGCACCTGAAACCGTGAGATAGGTGATGCCCCCAACGAAGAGAGCAAGGCCTATACCCAAAGCACGCCAGTCACCGCGAAGAAGCAAACGGAAGAGGACATAGGCAAAAGCCGCGCCCAGGCCAATGAACATACCTCGGTTTGATGTTGCCACCGCTGGGACGAGCGAAACAACTACGGCAAGGCCAAGAAGGATCTGGATTTTACGTGAGTGAACCCCGGTAATCACAGCAAAAACAACGGGGGTGAGTAGCGCATAAGCCAAACCCCATGAGTTGGCGTAGGGGAAAGGCGCTGAGGGCCTGTTGTAGGGCACATCGACACCCCAAGGAAGCTGAACTTCTGCCATCGGGGGGAGCACATAGGCTTTCACCAGGTCGTTATTGAGTAGCGAACCCGGCAACACAAAACTCATGGGCGTTTGAAGCCTAAAGTTGGGGAAAGCCAGGGCCGCGTAGCCCAGGATAACGACCGTTGCCCAAATGGTCAGCAGGCCACCCAACATGATGTGGTTCGGGATCCGTTCACGGGCGTTAAAGAAATAGACCGTGTAAATACCCGCATTGAAGATGTTCATGTAGCGCTGGAACCAGCCTAAAAACTCCGACCCTGTATTGATGGAGACAAGGCAGATAAGCCCCCAGAACATGAGAGCGAACCACACCCACATGGTGGAATGAACCATCACGTGTCGGCGCATCACCATGAGAACAATCATGATGAACGCTAGAACCGTTGGCGCGAACTGCATGAAACCCATAGCCCACACAATGGGGAATCCATAGAGCAGGATTAAAATGGGCCAGGCCGGGAGCGGTGCATCCACGGTGGGGGGCACCGCCGACAGAAAACGATTGTGTTTTGAGGTTGGGGAGAGTGGAACCGTCATGCGGACCTAGAGCCCTCTACCTGTCTTATTCACCAGGTTCAGTAGAAACTCGGGCTTAATGAGTCCCGCTGCAATGCAGCGTGCGGCCCAGGCCCGAACCTGTAGGGGGTCGCGACGTAGCGCCGATGTTGCGTATGCTTGCGCGAGTTTGCGGTTGCCCAGGGCAGCATGCGCAAAAGCGATTTGACCGGCGATTCTTGCGGTGCCTTTGGGCTGACGCTCGAACTCGGGGTACTTCTGGAGGATATAGGTAAGACCATCGACCATTGATTGCCAGCGCCCGGCAAAGAACGAGGGGCGATCCCAGAGAATGAGCGCACCGGGCTCCTGAATCGAGTAGATATCACCAAACTGGGTTGCCCGGAGGAGCAGATCGTAGTCTTCGCCGTAGGCGGCGGGGAGCTCTTCATCAACCAGCCCAATACGACCGCCAGGAACTAGGTCATCACGCTTAAAGAGCGTGGTGCAGGGATTAATCTCGGTGATACGAGACCGCAGGAAGTCGTCGAAAGTTGCAACAGCAGGAGCAAGACGTTCGATGTCCTTACCCTCAGAACGAATGACGATGCCAGATGAAATGGCGATAGCCTCCGGGTGCTCTTTCCACAGTTTGATCTGTTCAGAGATACGGGTGGGGTACCAATAATCGTCATCGTCGCAGAAGCCAACACACTCACCGCTTGCCTCAACCACACCGGTGTTCCGTCCGCCGGCAAGACCCTTCGAATGAGAGTTAACAATGGTCTTAAGAGAGCGGTTGGGCGGTACCGTCATATCGGCTAGATCATCGATATCAACGTAGTCAAACACAACGATAACCTCGATGTGGCCGGTGTAGTCCTGGTCAAACATCGATTGAACGGTCTGTCGCAGCAGCTGGGGGCGTGCCCCTGCGGTTGCAATAAGTGCTGAAATTTTAACGTCCGACATGGAACCTATGCTCCTTGAGGTGTACTGAGTGAAACGAACTTGCGGCGCATCGAGAGAAGAACCGTTGCTGCGTTTGAGAGGAAGAGCAGGCCGTAGGCAATGAGGAAGCCCCACCCTGTTCCCCAGAGAATAAAGACCCAGCAGAAAGTACCGGAATCCATATGCAGATTGATGAAAGAGCGAAGCGTTCCCCCCGAGGGCGGCTCTTGCGTAGCGTGCTTTTTGCGGAGCTGTTCTGCCAGAATCTGGCTCATGAAGTGGCCGGTCATAAGAACCGAGAAAGCGAGGGGTAGCCACCAGAGCTGCCAGCCGGTGAGAGGCCAGCTGTCGGAGTACTTGATGAACCCGATCAGGATGGTGAGGTGCATGGCGGGGGTGCGCATGGCATCGACAACGTGGTCTAGCCATTCACCGGCGGGGGAGGACTTCCCCGTCACGCGAGCAACCTGGCCGTCAGCTGAGTCGAGTGCGTAGCCCAGGGCAAAGAGGAAGGCTGCAAGCGCACCCACCCCGAAAGTGGGCTGGGCGGTAAGCAATAGAACCATAGCTAGTAGCGAGGTTAGTGCGCTTATGGCAGTGACACCGTTTGGGGTGATACCAAGTTTAACGGCGCCCGCTGCAAAGACACGTGCGACGCGGCGATTAACCCAGCGGGTGTAAGCAGGTACGCCAACTCCGGGTTTCTGCGCTGCATTCAAGTGTGAAAGCGTTTCCCTGAACCGGCCTTTGCCGGGAGAGGAAGAAGAGGTCATAGTCGTGCCCTTGAAGTCCCTAGTAAAGTGCGAGCAAATAAGCGGGTGTGCGGACCGCTTGTGAACCCTACGGCGGTACTGCATCGCTTTACGCCTCAAGTATGGGGAAGGATATGTGCCGCTGAAAGGCTCGGGGGTATATCTATTAATTTTAGGCTAGGGCAAGCCCAAACAGTAGCCGACATTCTTGGGACAAGGGCCGTATTTGTAATGACTTGTCCATATTATTTGTCAGCTGAATAGCGGGCGAATGGGTGTAATGCCTTGTTGATTCGTCGGTAAATATGTAGGCAAAAATGGCTACCCAGCGATTTATTTTTTACCTACTGGGGTGTATCCGAATATAGAAAAACCCTGCTGCTCAAAGGTTTCCCTCTGAACCAGCAGGGTTTTCTATTCTTTCCTCTACGAGCTTCTACCGGGTGACCAGAGTTGCATCCATATCGAAGGTGGTAGGTTCACCGCGACGGTAGGAGTGAACTTCAACCGCGATTACGTTCTTACCATCTTTCAGGTCTTTGGACGGAATCGTGATTGTAATCGGGTTAGCCTTTGCATCAGCATAAGAAACTCGTGCGAGAGCAGAGGTCCTGGGGTATGCGTTCGCAGGGAGGTTCTGACGGGCTACTTCCTTGCCATTCACATAGATAGCGACACCATCATCAGCGTAGGTGGTAAGGACCAGCTCCTGGTTGGGAGCGGGGGTCAGGTTGAACTCCTTGCGCAAGAAGAATGACGAGGGCTGAGTGAAGAAGTTGAAAGTTAGACGGGTCTTCAGACTGTCTTCGCCCCACCCGATTGAAGTTGGTGCCGTGTACCACTGCCAGGCGGTGTTGTAACCATAGTTGGTGTCGCGCCATGTCCGGTCGAAGTCGTTGAGCAGACGGAAAGCTACTCGCCAGTCATCGCCGGAGGCGATAATCTTCTGGTCCGCCGGCTTTTCGGGCTCAACCGGTTCTACCGGATCCGCGGGAGCGGGGTTCTCATCGACATCGGGTTGTTCAGGATCTGCCGGAGTATCTTCTTCAATCGGAGGAACTACAGGGTCAACAGGATCCGCGGGAACAGCGGGATCCTCCTCAGCGGGAGGTACCACCGGGTTTTCTTCAACAGGCGGGTCAATAGGCTCTTCAACCGGAGTAGTTACCTGGGCGGTTGCCACAGGGGTGGTCTCGGAGTAGTTGCCTACGTTGTCCACTGAGCGCACGAAATAGCGAGCACCATCTGTATGAGCAACTGAGTAGGACGTACCGTTAGTTACTGTAGCAATAACTCGATCGTTGCGCAGGACCTGGTAATCGGTGCGACCAGAAGTGTTGCTGACCCAGGTGAGCTGGTCGGTAGTCCCGTCTGAAGTGACCTGCAGGTTGCTTGGTGCAGCAGCCGGAGTGACATCGCGGGGAGTGTACCGGGCGAAGCCCACAGTGGACTGAGCACCATTTGCACCTCGAGTACGGGTGATGTCGCCACCAACCCACAGGACACCGGTGGAATCAACGAATGATGACCACACGCCGTAGCCATTTGCGCCGGCGATATCGGGGGCGAACTCGGGGAGAACCTCACCGGTCTGAGCGTCGAAAGCCGCAATCAGACGGATACGGTGGATATCGGATGAGGTTGTCCAGGGGTTGCTGTATACCTCACCGCCTTCGTAGATCCAGTCGCCACAGTGGCAGGCACCGTAGATGACGTTAGTCTGTGCATCGAAGGAGAGATCCTGGAAGTCTCCACCGGCTCTAGTAATGGAGGCAGAACGGCGTGATAGGTCTGACTTGTTGTACTGGGCGATAATGTGCTCAGCACCAGCTGTCCAAATTGAATCGCCAGCATCTTGAACATCAAACTGGAAGCCATCGCTGGGGTAGGGGTTGGTGGCTCGGTGTGAAAGAGCCCAGTTCCAGCTCTTAGCCAAGGTGCCACTCGTGGTGCTTAGATAAGCAAGTTTCCATGAGCTTTCGCTGCCAACAGTGGTGAAGTAACCGGCAATGGCAACGCCCTCGTCACTGGCTGAGATGCCGTTGACGGTGCCGTTGGTCGTCGGACGCCAGCTGATATCGACCGTGTTATCGGTCAGGGAGAAACGAGCTACGTTGCGTGAGTAGGCGAAGCTGACTCGATTTGCGTCCTTGACATGGGTGAATGATCCACCGATGTAGACGTAATTACCCTGGACCTGGATGGTCTTAACAGAGGTGATGCCGGTTGCCAGGCGGTTGACAACTTCCCAGCCCAGGGAAGTATCAGTTTCACCGGTAACGGGGTTCAGGATCACAAAACCGTTTGCGGGCTGGCCATTGACGGTCGTGAATTCGCCACCTACCGCCAGCAGGTTATTGGGCAGGGCGGCCAAAGACTTGATTTGCCCGTTGAAAGTCGGTGTGAAGGTGCGAACCAGCTCTGCTGTGTTCACATCGTAGCCAGCAATGAAAGCCTGGTTGACGGTTTCACCGTTTGCGCTAACGACATTCTTAAAGTCACCACCGGTAAAGACTGTGTTGCCTACCTGGGCAATCGCCTGCACTCGGGTGTTGAGCTCAGAGACAACGCCGGTGCCTGAGTCCTCGGAGGTGCGCCAGCGCATTGAAGCGGAGTAGCTATTGGGGAGCTGGCGGTTGTTCTCTGCTGCTAGTCCGGTGTCGCCAATAGCGGCAAAGCCGACATCGTTTTTGTCAATCTTTGGGCGGATAAAGACCTGGGTGAACGCCATGGGAGCTGTGCCATAGCTAGGAGACCAGAGATAGGAGGTGGCAGATGAGTTACCCCATACACCGGTGCTGTATGCGAAACCGTTATTCCAACCGTAAATTTTAGAGGTTGTGAAATTCAAAGTATTGTAGGAACCCCAGCTGCCGATGCTACCGAGGGAAGTTCGTGTGCTGTAGTTAGCCGCGGTATAGGCGGGGTTTTGGAAACGGATATCTGACCAGCTGGCTGTAGCTCTAAGAGCCCAACTCCAGCTTTCGGTATTTGACCGCTTAGCGTAGGTGTTCTGCCAGCTCTGGCCGTTTATATCGGTTGCACGGCGGAAGCGGATTCCGTCTTCAAGGGAGTCAACGCGGTCACCATCGAGGAGCTCGTCAACAGTTTGTGATGAGAGCTGAACCGGCGTGAAAGCGCTGGTACCACTGGGATTGGTGTAGAGCTCAGAAGCGTTTCCGCGACCGTAGTAGTCCTCGGTCCAGCCCTCGCGGCCGCGACCAATCATGACCCAGCCGCCGCCATCGGTCTCCTGATCGCAGTAGAACTGCGCAGGAGCATCCATAGACGGGGTGTACAGCCAGTAAGTACCTGATGTGGCGGTAGGATCGTTCTGCTTAACCTCCCAACAGGAAGCTGCAGCGGTTTCGGAGGTTAGCCCGTTGGCAACGTACTCATCGGCGGCTGTCGCGCTGGGGAGAAGAGAAAAGCCTACACCCAAGGTGAGTGCCCCGACTGAAATCTTGGTAATGAGTGATGGTTTTTTCATGTGTGTTAGCAATCTGCGTTGTTGGGGAAATCGTGGGAAGCAATCTTCCATTCCCCGTTGTTTTCGACCAGAGTAAAAATGTTGAGTGAGCGGGGGAACTGGTTGGAGCTGACGGTGTTACCCGCAGCATCTACAACTTTGACTCCCGAGGAATCGAGGCAGACTTCCATGATTTTGGCTGCCTGGCCGTTGTACTCACCATCAGCGATGCGGGGGGTGCCCACGACGGTTGAGGTTCCCTCAACATGCCAGCCTGACTGGGCGTACTCGGTTGCGGTAGCAAGGTACTGGTCAAGGGCTGTGCCGGTGGCTGCCGCTTCAAGCTGTGCTGTGGTTTCTGCAGAGACGTAGCTTTCAACCGCGTTTTCGTTGGCTTGAACGCTTTCGGTATCGCTGGAAATTTCTTCCCCGGTGCTGTTTGCATCGCTGGACCCGGTAGCTGGTTCAATTCCGCCGAGCGCCCCTTGGATATCGGTGTAGAGCTGTTCTGCTGTTTGCACCTCTATGGTGTCTACGGCAGTTTCGCTGGCTTCGGCTAGAGCTTCGGAACCCGCGAAGTTTTCGGTGAGCGTTTCACCGGCGCTATTAGTGGCTTCGGCGGTTGCTGCACTGCTGGATGTGCTTTCTGAGGCTGCTCCGTTTTCGGTCGACGAGCCACAGGCAGCTAGGGCAAGAGTGGCGCTGGCGCACAGGGCAAGGACGCCGGTGCGCAGGCTGGGCGCGCGCAGGGCAGCAGAGAGGGGTGTCCCTAATTGTTTCATTAAGTCCCTAAAAGTTGTGGTGCGTGGTGGGGTAAAGCTCGCTGGTGCTCCGTGCGAAAGGGGTGGGGTTTTGCCAGAGTGCTTTACCGGTCATCTCATGCTACCGGTTGGTCCTCGGGTGGGTTAATAGCCTTAGGCGGAAAAGATGGGGTTGCTCGGTAGTAACTTATGGGGACAAGAATGGTTTTCCTCAAAAATACTATTGGTGTTTATCATACTTGTATTAGTTATTTCCTTGAATAGAGGCTTCTACCGTCTTTGCGGTTTAGCCCTTAGGGTAGTGAAGATGCCTGTGGGATAATAGAGCCTGCACCAACCGGCCTTACCCCAGGGGAGTGAAGATGTCACTGAGCGGCCTTGCCCAAGCCCTCACCCATGAGCCCAGCTATACCGCAATCATCACCCAGGCAGGTGCAGACCCCAAAGCCCGCCTCGATGAATTTCTGATTGGCTCTCCTGACGGGGCCAGGCCCTTTCTGCTTGCCGGCATAGCCCAGCAACTTGCCGCCCAGAACGAGCCGACCCCGCCCGTCCTGCTAGCTGTCACCGCTACCGACCGCGAAGCCGAAGACACCGTCACTGCCCTAGAATCGGTGCTAGAGCCTGGGCAGGCCCAGCTCTTCCCGGCCTGGGAAACCCTGCCCCATGAGCGCCTCTCCCCGCGAAGCGATACCGTGGGCCAGCGCCTAGCGGTCTTGCGCGCCCTCGCCGAGGGGGGTGCGTCCGCTCCCCGGGTGCTCGTTGCCCCTATCCGCTCGGTGCTGCAGCCCCTGGTCGCAGGCCTCGAAAAAATGCAGCCGGTGACCCTGCGGGTGGGCGAAGAACAAGACTTTGATGCCCTGATTAAATCTCTCGCGTCGGCCGCCTATTCCCGCGTTGACCTGGTGTCAAAGCGCGGAGAATTTGCCGTGCGCGGCGGCATTATCGATATTTTCTCACCGACCGCAGCTCACCCCGCCCGTATCGAATTCTTTGGGGACGAGGTCGAGAATATCCGCTGGTTCTCGGTTGCTGACCAGCGCACCCTGCCCGGCAAAGACCACCCCGCCGAGCTACTCGCCCCTCCCTGCCGCGAACTCCTGATTACCCCCAGCGTGATGAGTCGGGCAGCCCGCCTCAAGGGATCCTTTCCGGGCGCTGCCGCCATGCTCGAAAAAATTGCCGGTGGTATTTATATTGAGGGCATGGAGTCCCTGATTCCCCTGCTGGTTGACGATATGGTGACCCTGCTCGACCATCTGCCCCCGGGGTCTCTGCCCCTCATTATCGAGCCGGAAAAGGTACGCTCCCGCGCAACCGACCTGGTTGCCACCAACGAGGAGTTCCTGCTGGCGGCCTGGGATTCTGTCACCGACACTACGGACGCCCCCATCGACCTGGGTGCCAACGGCCCCGATGGTCTGAGCGCCGGTAGCTTCCGCACCATTGCCACCCTGCGAGAAACTGCCCTCGCAAAAGGCTTTGGCTGGTGGGCTATGACGGCCCTGGGCGTCGATGACGCCATTGATGACGGGATTGACTCGGTCCAGCTGGCTGCCCGCGCCCCCCATACCTACTCGGGCAACGTGACCGAGCTGCTGACAGAAGTTGGGAAGAAGGTAAAGGACGGCTGGCGGATTACCGTGGTCACCGATGGACCAGGCCCGCTCACCCGCCTGCTTGACCTTTTTCAGGAAGCTGAGATACCGGCGTCCCGCGTGGACAGCCTGACGAACCTTCCTGGGCCGGGCATCATCGAGATGACCACCGCCTCCATGGGGCGAGGCTTCATGATGGACGGCGAAAAGCTGGGTCTACTGACCGAGGCAGATATCCTGGGTCGCACCAGTCCCTACGCCACCCGCGACCTGCGCAGTGGCAAGCTACCGGTGCGCCGCCGAAAGAACGCGGTAGATCCCATGTCATTGAGCGCAGGGGACTATGTAGTGCACGAACAGCACGGTATCGGCCAGTTCGTGGAGCTGATTCAGCGCCCCATTGCCGGGGCAACCGTCATGCCCGGGCAGCCCAAGCCCATGAAGGAATACCTGGTGCTGGAGTACGCCCCCTCCAAACGGGGCGGGCCCAAGGACCGCCTTTTTGTGCCCTCGGACCAACTGGACCAGGTCTCTAACTACGTGGGCGGCGACGCCCCGGTGCTCTCAAAGATGGGTGGCTCCGACTGGGCTAAGACCAAGTCAAAGGCCCGTAAGGCCGTCAAGGAAATTGCTGCTGACCTGATTAAACTCTACTCAGCCCGGCAGGCCTCCCGCGGCCACGCCTTCGGGCCCGACACCCCCTGGCAGCGGGAACTGGAAGAAGCCTTCCCTTACAACGAAACCCCCGACCAGCTCTCGGCTATCAACGAGGTCAAGGCCGATATGGAGAAAGAAATCCCCATGGACCGCCTGATCTCGGGCGATGTGGGCTACGGCAAGACCGAAATCGCGGTACGTGCTGCCTTCAAGGCGGTGCAGGACGGCAAACAGGTGGCCGTCCTCGTTCCCACCACCCTGCTGGCCCAGCAGCACTACGAGACTTTCACTGAGCGTTTCTCGGGCTTCCCGGTCTCCATCAAGGTGCTCTCCCGCTTCCAGAAGGCTAAGGAGTCAGCTGAAATCGCTGAGGGCATTAAGAACGGGGCGGTCGATGTGGTCGTCGGTACCCACCGCATACTTTCCGAGTCGGTGGACTGGAAGGACCTGGGCCTGGTCATTATCGACGAGGAACAGCGCTTCGGCGTTGAGCACAAGGAAAAGCTCAAAACCATGCGCACCAACGTGGACGTGCTGGCCATGAGTGCAACCCCCATCCCGCGAACCCTGGAGATGTCCCTAACCGGCATCCGCGAGACGTCTACCCTTGCCACCCCGCCCGAGGAACGTCACCCCGTCCTCACCTTTGTCGGCCCTCGTACCGATAAGCAGATTACCGCCGCCATTCGCCGCGAACTCATGCGAGAGGGGCAGGTCTTTGTGGTTCACAACCGGGTCTCAACCATAGAAGAGACCGCCAACGAGATTCAAAAACTCGTTCCCGAGGCCCGCATCGCGGTGGCCCACGGGCGCATGAGCGAATCCCGCCTTGAAAAAATCATCGTGGACTTCTGGGAGAAGAAGTTCGATGTGCTCGTCTCAACTACCATTGTGGAGACCGGCCTGGATATCTCCAACGCCAATACCCTGATTGTGGACCAGGCCCAGAACTACGGCCTGTCCCAGCTCCACCAGCTGCGCGGACGCGTGGGGCGCGGCCGCGAGCGCGCCTATGCCTACTTCCTCTACCCGGCTGAGAAGGTGCTGACCGAGGTCGCCCACGAGCGTCTGAAGGCGGTGGCGACCCACAACGAACTGGGCGCCGGTATGCGCCTGGCCATGAAAGACCTAGAAATTCGCGGTGCCGGTAACCTGCTGGGCGGTGAACAATCGGGCCATATTGCCGGTGTTGGCTTTGACCTCTACCTGCGCCTGGTGGGGGAGGCCGTGGCTAACTTCCAGCACGGGGAGAAGGAAGAAGCTCCCGCTGAGATTAAGGTCGATCTGCCGGTCAACGCCCACATGCCGCACGACTACGTGAGTTCAGAGCGCCTGCGCCTGTCTGCCTATCGGCAGATTGCCCAGGCCCAGACCGCTGAAGAACTGGCAGAGGCCCGCGAGGAGCTGGTCGACCGATATGGTAACCCGCCAGCTCCCGTTGAAAACCTGTTTAAGGTTGCTGCCCTTCGCCAGCGTGCTCGCGCTGTGGGGCTGAGTGAAATTGTGGCGGTGGGCCCCAAAGTGCGTTTTTTCCCGGTCAATGATCTGCCGGAGTCCCGCCAGATGCGACTAGATCGCATGTACCCGGGTGCCCAGTACCGTCAGATTCCGGGTACCGAGAACTGGCAGATTCTGGTGCCCCGCCCCAAGACCTCCGCTGTTGGGGGTAAAGACCTGGTGGATGACGCCATGGTGGAGTGGACCGAGCAGTTCATCCATGCCATCTTCGAGGCCGGCGTCGCCGGTTCATAGCGCGGTAGATAGAAACAAGGGGCGGCCCACCTGAATAGGTGGGCCGCCCCTGAGCTTATAACAGCGTGCGTCTCTTTACTTGAGGTAAAGGTCTGCACCGCCGACGTGGTGCTTCTCGTTAGTCTTTGAGGGCAGGAACCACAGGGGGATGATGAAGGTGACGCCGTAGAGCAGAACAGCTACGGTCCACCAGCCCCAGCCGCCCTCGGGGTACATGCCCAGGGTGTAGAGGCAGCCCAGCAGCAGTACGAAGCAGAGAACGAAGAGGGCGATGTTTGAGCCCAGCTCCTTGGTGCCTGAGTACTGGGGGGTGCCGCTACGAGCGGGAGCGCCGGATTCCATCCCGAAGGATTCAACGTTGGAACGCTTCTCAGCGTCTGACTGAGCAGTGGTCTTAGCCATGGGGAAGTCCTTTTCGTGTGTGTACTTTATTACTCAGTATAGGTGCTGCCTCAGCGGTTCGCACCATATGACAGAGAAGAACCTAGCTTAGTAGCCGCCCTCTGCCGCTTCGCCGGCGCCGATGATGGCGATGCCCTTTGAAGCACCGATGCGGGTGGCGCCTGCTTCAATCATGGCGAGGGCTTCTTCGCGGGTGCGGACGCCGCCCGAGGCCTTCACACCCAGGTCAGGTCCAACGGTGGCGCGCATCAGGGCGATATCTTCGACGGTTGCGCCGGAGGACGAGTAGCCGGTGGAGGTCTTGACGAAATCGGCACCGGCTTCAACAGAGGCCTGGCAGGCCAGAACCTTCTGGTCGTCGGTTAGCTCGGAGGTCTCAATGATGACCTTGAGCAGGGCACCGCCGGCATGGGTAGCCTCGGCGACGGCCTTGATATCTGCCACCAGGGCGTCCTTCTTGCCTGCGCGGGCGTCGGCGATGTTGATGACCATATCGACCTCACGGGCGCCGGCCTCAACGGCGGTCTTGGCTTCGAAGGCCTTGACCTCGGTGGCGGAAGCGCCAAAGGGGAAGCCTACGACCACGCAGGGGACGGACGCTGACCCGGCCAACTCCTCGGCCAGCACGGGGGCCCAGACGGGGTTGGCGCAGACGGAGGCGAAGCCGTACTGCTTTGCTTCGGCGCAGAGGCGGCGGACGTCAGCCTCTGAGGCGGAAGGAGCCAGGATGGTGTGGTCAATCATGGCAGCCAGTTCGGCTGCTGAAAGTTCGAGAGTCATAGTGTTCTTCCTTGAAATCTTGGTTTGTTTAGAGGCCCAGGGCCGCTTTCATATCTGCCTTGAGCAGGGCCAGTTTGGTGCTAGCAACCTGGCGGGCATCGGCTACGGAACCGCTGACCGGTACGACCACTTCGAGATAGCACTTGAGCTTGGGCTCGGTGCCGGAGGGGCGCACAATCACGCGGGTGGAGTCCTCGGTGTAGTAGCGCATACCGTCGGTGGGCGGCAGGGTTTCGGTGCCCTCGGTGAGGTCTTCAACCGACACCACAGGGGATTCGGCGAGCTCTGCGGGCGGGTTAGCGCGCAGGCGCTTCATCATCGCCGGGATCAGGGCGAGGTCGTCGACACGGACAGAGAGCTGGTCGGTGGCGTAGAGGCCGTGCTCGGTGGCAAGCTCGTCGAGAAGCGCGGGGAAGGAAGAACCGGCGTCCTTAAGCTCCTGAGCATAATCGGCCATGACCAGGGCGGCTGAGATGCCGTCCTTGTCGCGCACCTGGGCGTGGTCTACACAGTAGCCCAGCGCTTCTTCGTAGCCGAAAGTCAGGTTATCGACGCGGGCAATCCACTTGAAGCCGGTCAGGGTTTCGTAGTGGGCTACCCCCGCAGCCTTAGCGATGGCCCCTGCCAGGCGGGAGGAAACAATCGAGTTGGCGAAGGTTGCACTTTCGGCGTCGGTGACGGACGCCAGCGCCCGGGTAGCTAGGATCGCACCGGTTTCGTCGCCGCGCAGCATCGCCCATGCACCGTCTCGCTTGACGGCGAAAGCCGCGCGGTCGGCGTCCGGGTCGTTGGCGATAATCAGGTCGGCATCAACCTTCTCGGCTAGGGCCATGGCAAGGTCGAGGGCGCCGGGCTCTTCGGGGTTGGGGAAGGCCACGGTCGAGAAGTTCGGGTCAGGATCTGCCTGCTCGGGCACCAGAGTGACGTTGGTGAAGCCGGCCTGACGCAGTACAGCCTCAGCGGTCTTACCGCCCACCCCGTGCATGGGGGTCAGAACGATCTTGAGGTCGCGTTCCTTCTGTTCGACCAGGGGAGTGACGCGGGCGATGTAGTCGGTAGCCACGCTCTCGGGCAGGACCGTCCAGCCGTCAGCGGCCAGTACCGGGGTTCCAACAGCGGCGATAGCGGCTGCGATATCCCCGTCGTAGGGAGGAATGATCTGGGCGCCGCGGGCACCGGGCTCAACGGCTGCTCCGCCCAGGTAGACCTTGTAGCCGTTGTCGTTAGGCGGGTTGTGGGAGGCGGTGACCATGACGCCAATTTCAGCCCCGTATTCGCGGGTCGCCCAGGCGGTCACAGGGGTGGGCAGGGCTGAGGGCATGAGGTGAACCTTAATACCGGCAGCGGTGAAGATAGCGGCGGTATCGAGGGCGAAGACGTCCGAATTCTTGCGGGCGTCAAAACCCACCACGGCAGAAATCTTCTCCCAGCCCTCGGCGGAGGCGCGCGCGGTGGCGTAGTCTGCCAGGCCCTGGGCGGCACGCTGAACGACGACGCGGTTCATGCGCATGGGGCCAGCACCCAGTTCGGCGCGCAGACCCGCGGTGCCGAACTGCAGGGTGCCAGAAAAACGGTCGGCCAAATCGGCGGTTGCGGCCTCATCGCCGGCCTCAACCTGGGCAATGATGCCCTCAAGCTGGGCTTTGGTTTCAGCGTCGGGGTCGATAGCGGCCCAGGCGCGGGCCTGTTCAAGAAGCTGTTGAGTATCTAGTGACATGGGGTTTCCTTGTGTGCTTAGAGGGCCGCAATAATATCTGCGAGCAGACGGGAAATGCGGGGGCCAGCAGCTTCGCCAGCTTCGATGACCTCGGCGTGGGACAGCGGGGTCTCCTGAATACCGGCAGCAAGGTTGGTAACCAGCGAGATGCCGAAGACCTCAAGACCCGCAGCGCGGGCGGCAATGGCTTCAAGAGCGGTGGACATGCCCACCAGGTCAGCACCCAGTACACCTGCCATCTTGACCTCGGCCGGGGTCTCGTAGTGGGGGCCGGGGAACTGCATGTAGACACCCTCCTGCAGTGAGGGGTCAATGCCGCGGGCAATCTCGCGGATGCGCGGGGAGTACAGGTCGGTCAGATCAACGAAGTGGGCACCGGTCAGCGGGGACGCCGAGGTGAAGTTCAGGTGGTCAGAAATCAGGACGGGTTCCCCGGCTGAGTAGGCGGGGTTCAGACCGCCGCAGCCGTTGGTGAGAATCATGGTGTCAGCGCCAGCTGCGGCTGCGGTGCGCACACCGTGGACGACGGCTTCAACGCCACGCCCCTCGTAGTAGTGGGTGCGGGAGCCAATAACCAGGGCTCGTTTACCGTTCTCAGTCAGAATAGAGGTCAGGGTACCGGGGTGGCCCACGACGGCAGCCTTGTGGAAACCGGGGACCTCGTCGGCAGAGAGCACGTGGGTGGCTTCGCCAATGAGGGAGGCAGCTTCGCCCCAGCCCGACCCCAGCGTCAGCGCTAGGTCGTGCTTCTCGACGCCGGTTTTCTCGGCAATGAACTCCGCGGCCTCACGGGCACGAACCAGTGCCGGGTGGTGAGGGTCAGCGGTGGAAACAGCGGAAATATTTGAATCATTCAACACCCTTCTACGGTACCAAACCTGCCCAGAGTTGAGCGTGAGTGCGATGTGCGACACAATAAAGGGGTGACTCTCAAAACAGACTACGCATCGCACAAAATTGTCATTCTCGGCGGTGGCCCCGGCGGTTATGAAGCCGCCCTGGTCGCTGCAAGCCACGGCGCCGACGTCACTATCATCGAAGATAAGGGCATGGGCGGTTCGGCCGTCCTCACCGACGTCGTACCCTCCAAAACCCTGATTGCCAGTGCGGACGCCCGCAACCGCTTCGGCAAGGCCCAGGAGCTCGCTATTTCGGTGGGCGATAATGACGCGCCGCCGCCCATTTCGGTTGACCTGGCCAAGGTGAATAAGCGCCTGATTGACCTGGCTCATCAGCAGTCCCACGATATTAAACGCACCCTTGAACGTAGCGGCGTCAAAGTGATTGATGGCCGCGGCAAGCTGGTGGACCGCCACACCGTGCAGGTGACCGATTCCAGCGGGCTGACCTATGACCTGACCACCGAGTTCATTATTTTGGCGGTGGGTACCCACCCCCGCGAGCTACCCACCGCTAAGCCGGACGGTAAGCGCATTCTCAACTGGACCCAGCTCTACTCACTTGAAGAGCTACCCGAAGATCTGATTGTGGTCGGGTCCGGTGTGACCGGTGCAGAGTTCGCCTCG
Source organism: Rothia nasimurium (assembly GCF_014217215.1). GTDB lineage: Bacteria > Actinomycetota > Actinomycetes > Actinomycetales > Micrococcaceae > Rothia > Rothia avistercoris. Next base: position 1,894,534 of record NZ_CP056080.1, on the reverse strand, counting down.
GCCTACAACGGTTTGGGCTCGCGGGTTACCCTGATTTCCTCCCGTGACCGAGTGCTGCCCGGTGAGGACGAGGACGCCGCGACCGTCCTTGAAAATGTTTTTGAACGCAAGGGCGTGCGCGTTATGCCCCGCTCCCGCGCAGAAGCCGCCTGCTACAACGAGGCCGGTGACGGCGTCATTGTCACCCTGGGGGACGGACGCAAGGTGGCTGGCTCCCACGTACTGATTGCTGTTGGTTCGATTCCCAACACCGAAAATCTGGGTCTTGAGGACGCCGGGGTTGAGGTCAGCGAATCAGGGCATATTAATGTGGATCGCGTCTCCCGCACCAGCATCCCCAACATTTATGCGGCCGGTGACTGTACCGGGGTTTACCCGCTGGCCTCCGTGGCCGCCATGCAGGGCCGTGTCGCTGTGTCGCACATGCTGGGTGACATCGTCAAGCCCCTGCGCACCCACCAGGTTGCCGCCAATATCTTTACGGCCCCTGAAATTGCAACTGTCGGAGTGAGCCAGAGCGAAATTGAGTCGGGGAAGTACCAGGCCGATATGGTCATGCTGCCGCTGGCAACCAATCCGCGCGCCAAGATGATGGCGGTAGAGGATGGCTTTATCAAAATCTTTGCCCGCAAGCACTCTGGAACCGTCATTGGCGGTGTGGTGGTAGGCCCCCGCGCCTCAGAGCTGATCTTCCCGCTGTCGCTAGCTGTTGATAAGAAGCTGCACGTCGACGATATTGCTGAGACCTTTACGGTCTACCCCTCGCTGACCGGCTCTATCTCAGAAGCTGCGCGGCAGCTGCACATCATGCAGTAAGTGCGCCGCCCATAATAAAACCGCCCGTTCCTCTTGAAGGAGCGGGCGGTTTTGTGGTGCCTTGGCCCTATATGTGTATGGATGCTGTAGGCGGGTGGGGCGGGCTCGCGGCGAAGCTGCTGGCTCGGGGCTGGCGTGAATCGCTTGTGAGCGCTAGCGAACCGGCGAGAGGGTCGGCAGCGAGCGCGAGCCTGGCCTACCCTTGGTCTAAATCCTTAAACCTACTTAGTGCGGGCCATGGTGGTCAGGTCCACGTCGCGGGTTTCATGGGTGATCGCCATGAAGATTAGGGTGAGCAGACCTGCGCCGGCCAGGTAGAGGCCGACTGCGCCCACACCACCGTTGGCGTTCAGCCACACCGCTGCGTAGGGGGTCAGTGCTGCACCCAGGATGGATGCGACGTTGTAGCTGATACCTGAGGCGGTGTAGCGGACGTTGGTGGGGAAGAGTTCGGGCAGGTAGGCGCTCATGGAGCCGAAGGTCAGGCCCATGAGGGTCATGCCGATGGCCATGAAGAGGACGATGCGGCCGGTGTTGGCGTCCTCGCCGGTGCCGACGATGGAGGGGTCCATGAGGTAGCCGAAGGAGAGGCCGAAGATGATGATGGCGCCGGTGATGACGAGCTGGGAGGAGCGGCGGCCGTACTTGTCGGCTAGCCAGCCGGAGACCGGGACCATGGCGGCGAAGAAGAGAATGGTGATGAGCTGGATAACCAGGAATTCGCGGTAGGCGATGCCCAGGCCGCCTTTTTCTACCTTGCCGATGCCGAAGGAGAGGATCCAGGCGGTCATGAGGTAGAAGAGTACGTAGGTGGCGAGCATGATGAAGGTGCCCTGAATCATGGGCCACCAGGCTACCTTGAAGGCTTCAGCGAGCGGGGTCTTGACCTTTTCGTCTTTTTCGAGGGCCTGTTTGAAGACGGGGGTTTCTTCGAGCTTGAAGCGCACGTAGAGGCCGACTGCGACCATGACGATGGAGGCGATGAAGGGGATACGCCAGCCCCAGACGAGGAAGTTGTGGTCAATGGTGTCGCCGGCGGCGAGGGAGGTGAAACCCATGGCGACGGTGAGTAGCAGCATGAAGCCGTTGGCGAGAATGAAGCCGAACGGTGCGCCGAGCTGGGGCCACATGGCGGCGCGGGCGCGCTTACCTTCTTCGGCGTATTCGGTGGCCAGTAGGGCTGCGCCTGACCATTCGCCACCGAGGCCTAGGCCCTGGCAGAAGCGCAGGATGGTCAGCATGGCCGGTGCCCACAGGCCGATTTGGTAGTAGGTGGGGAGCAGGCCAATGAGGAAGGTGGCGATGCCCATGGTCAGGAGCGCGCCGACCAGGGTTGCCTTGCGGCCTACCTTGTCGCCGAAGTGGCCAAAGACGATGGAGCCGATGGGGCGGGCAATGAAGGCTGCGCCGAAGGTCGCCATAGAGGCAAGCAGCTTGGCGGTGTCGTCCTCGCCGGTGAAGAAGAGGGCAGGGAAGACGGCCACGGCGGCGGTGGCGTAGATGTAGAAGTCGTAGAACTCGATGGTGGTGCCGATGAGCGACGCCAGGATGACGCGGCTGCGGGGCACGGTCTGCTCAGTGGCAGAAGAGGACGCTGGGGTGGCGGTTGTGGTGCTCACAGGATCTCTCTGAGGGTGTGTGGAATATGTTGAACAGTTTTACTCTAAAACTGACGTTCTCTATGTGAAACTTCAATTCCACTATGTGAGCTTTTCTGTGGTGGGTGTAGGTGGCGCTGGATATAAACTAGGCCCCCTTCCCTAGTGGCAAGGGGGCCTGGCCTAGTTCGTGCGCGGTGCTTTTATTTGATGGTGGCGATAATAGCCCCGGCTGAGACGGTATCGCCTGCCTTGAGCTTGAGCCCGGTGACCTTGCCTGCCTTGTGGGCGGTGATGGGCTGCTCCATCTTCATGGCTTCCAGTACAACGATCAAATCGCCTTCGGCGACCTTGGCGCCGTCCTTGCTTGCAACCTTGACGATGGTGCCCTGCATGGGGCTGTTGAGTTCATTGCTGTTGGCAGAGCCGGACGCGCCCCCGCGGCTTGAGCGGGACTTGCGGGCCTTAGAGGCGGCAGCAGGCTTGGCGGTAGTACCACCTAGGGCGGGTAGAACAACTTCCATGCGCTTGCCATTGACCTCAACGGTAATCTTCTGGCGCTCTTCATCGGCCTCAGCCAGGGTGAGGGCACCGTCGTAGGGGGAAAGGGTGTTCTTGAACTCAGTTTCAATCCAGCGGGTATGAACAGCAAAGTCACCGCCGGGGGCAGGAGCGAAGGCAGGCTCATCGAGCACGGCGCGGTGGAAGTTGGCAACGGTGGGCATACCCTCGATGACCAGCTCGCCCAGGGCACGGCGGGCTCGCTGTAGGGCCTGGTCGCGGGTGGCGCCGGTGACGATGAGCTTAGCAATCATGGAGTCAAAGTTGCCGCTGACGGTATCACCTGCAATAACGCCGGAATCCCAGCGGACGCCCGGGCCGGTGGGTACAACCAGCTTATCGATGGTGCCGGGGGAGGGCATGAAGCTGCGGCCGGCGTCCTCACCGTTAATGCGGAACTCAAAGGAGTGGCCCCGCACCTCGGGGTCGGTGGCTTCGATGGTCTCACCGCGGGCGATGCGGAACTGCTCGCGCACCAGGTCAATGCCGGTGACCTCTTCGGAGACCGGGTGCTCAACCTGCAGGCGGGTGTTGACCTCGAGGAAGGAGATGGTGCCGTCGGTACCCACCAGGAATTCGCAGGTACCGGCGCCCTGGTAGCCTGCCTCGCGCAGGATAGCCTTGGACGCCTCGTACAGGCGCTCATTCTGCTCCTTGGTCAGGTAGGGGGCCGGGGCCTCTTCTACCAGCTTCTGGTTGCGGCGCTGCAAGGAGCAGTCGCGGGTCGAAACAACCACAACATTGCCGTGGGCGTCGGCCAGGCACTGGGTTTCAACGTGACGGGGGGAGTCAAGGAAGCGCTCAATGAAGCACTCGCCGCGGCCAAAAGCGGCGATAGCCTCACGGACAGCTGACTCGTAGAGATCCCCGATGCCCTCGCGCTCGCGGGCGACCTTGATGCCGCGCCCGCCGCCGCCAAAAGCTGCCTTGATAGCAACGGGCAGGCCGTACTCGTCCGCAAATTTTTCAACCTCAGCGGCACTCTTGACCGGGTCCTTGGTGCCGGGAACCAGCGGGGCACCGACCTTCTCGGCGATATGGCGGGCAGCTACCTTATCACCCAGGCGGTTGATGGACTCGGGGGAGGGGCCAATCCAGGTCAGACCGGCGTCGATGACCTGCTGAGCGAACTGGGCATTCTCAGAAAGAAAACCGTAGCCGGGGTGCACGGCGTCGGCACCTGAGCGCTTGGCAACCTCAAGTAGCTTGTCCATGACCAGGTAGGACTCCGCTGCGGTGGTGCCTCCCAGGGCATAGGACTCGTCAGCTAGCAGCACGTGCTGGGCCTCGCGGTCGGGGTCTGCATAGACGGCAACGGTTGAGATGCCCTCGTCCTGGGCAGCCCGGATGACGCGCACGGCAATCTCACCGCGGTTGGCAATCAGTACCTTGCTGACGGGGCCGGTGTGGCGACCCTTCACCGGGGTAAAGGTCTGGGCCAGGTCATTGTGTGCAGTCACTGTAAAGCTCCTCGGGTTGATGCGCCGTGCTGGCGTGCCGTTGCTGGCAGGTACGCATTGCTATGAGGCGCCGAGTCTCGGCGCCTCATAAAAGTCGTATCTTGAAATTTATCGCGAATTTTTCCAAATGTCGCTGATTGAAACACCGAAGTTGGCCAGCATTGTGCGTAGGGCGTGAACGGAGAGCCCCACCACCGTGTGGTATTCACCCTCGATACCCCGAATAAAAGCAGCACCGAAACCGTCAATAGTGAAAGAACCAGCCACCCACAGGGGCTCCCCGGTGGCCACATAGCGCTGAGCTTCTTCTTCGCTGAAGGTGTCGAAATGGACGGTGGCCGTGCGCAGCTCGCTAGCCTCGGGGTATGTGTCGCCACTCTGGTGAGGGGAAGCAGCGCGGGTATCAACCAGCCAGTGGCCCGTGTGGAGCTGCCCGCTGCGTCCGCTCATCGCGGTAATCCGTTCCAGGGCTTTCTCTGCGCTGCCGGGCTTGCCGTAGGCAAGGCCATCGAGCTCAAAGACAGAATCACAGCCCAGCACCAGGGCTCCTGCCGCCTCGGGCAGGGCGGCAACCGCCTGCGCTTTTGCCTTGGCCAGCAGCTGGGCAGTCTGCGCCGGGGTAATATCGCCCAGCCCCGCCTCATAGGCGGCCTGTTGGGCCTCGCGCAGGGCGGCGTCCTCATCGACATCGCTGACTATAACGGTGAAGCGGACGCCGGCGTCCTCCAGGAGCTTTTTGCGGGCAGGGGAAGATGAGGCAAGGACGAGCCGCACCGGCTGTTCGCCCGCCGCGGCTGAGGTTTCAGTGGGGTTCTGCATGGGTAACAGTCTAGTGGTTGGATCGGTCGCAGTTGGTGGGCGGCAGGTGTAGGCTCAACTAGATACCGTTTAGATAGGCTTTTGCTGGCCGACGTTGCTGTCTTAGGCCAGAGAAAAAGACATGAAAGATTTATCTGTGACTTATTCTGACATCCGGCTCTGTTCTCTTAAAGAGGTTAGTGACATGGTGGGGCGTCCGCTGGCCCAGGTACAGATACTGGACCGGGCTCATGCTCTGGGGCAGGCCTATACCACCGGCGCTAAGTCACGTTATTACCCCTATGAGCGAATAACGGAGCTCGCTTCTGCTCCACGGTGGGATAAACCGGGCTTCGTTCAACGACTAGCAGAGCTGGGGATTCAGGCTCAAAAGGCTGTTATCTTGCGGCAAATTGATGCCCAGCCTACTGCGGGCCCGGCGGGGCGTACCTGGTATGGGTTTGATATGGCAGCTGAAATGTCTGAAGATGCTGCTGTTCGGGCAGGTCAAACAGATGCTTCGCGGATGGTCTGGAAGGTGAGCCCTTCTAACCTGGCCTTAGTTCGTTCTCTAGCCCCGGGGCAGGCCCTTCCTTTGGTGATTACTGTGGGTGGGCTAGTGGTTGCCGGGCGAGAAATTATTGGTGTGGACGAGGGCATCACCGCTGAGATGGGCGACCTTGTGGCTTTTGAGGTTCAGGACGCTGGCCCCTGGCTGGAGGCGGTGAAGTTTAGCTGGCTTAACTCCGGACCTGGCCAGCCAATTCTCTGGTGGGATCTGCCCCAAGAATGAGGCCGGGGGCATCTAGGTCGCTGTAGGAATTTCATCTGATGGGGCGAGCGTAACGGTTTGCACGGTGGGTGCTAGGACGACGTAGAAGCCGGTTTAGGCGAAGGGTCGAGCTGCCCTTTGGGAATGGGGCGGCGGTTCCTTGGCTTGGGGTGCGGGTTGAAGTGGTAAAAAATCTGGCCGACAGTGATGCCAAGGTCTGCGGGCCCGGGGTGGTTTGAGGGAGAGAGCACAGCACACAACTTTCTAACTGGTTGGTATGACTTGTTAAGAGTATAGTGGTGGGTGTTGAAAGGAGAAAGTGGTGAGTTATTACGTCTATGGAATCGTGGATCCGACCGAGGTTGACCTGACCCAGGCCCCTACAAAGGAAGAACAACTTGGGGCTGTTATCTATGTGGGCAAAGGGACTGGAAATCGTATGGACCAGCACTTGAGGGATGCTCAGTATTTGCTTGAGCACAGTCCGGACAGTCTGTCGGTAGCCGGGCGGAAGCTTAATCGGTTGGCTGAGCTACTTCAGGCTGGAACTCCTCCCAAGACAATTAAGCTCATGGCTGGTTTTGAGAATGAGGTAGACGCTTATCGTGCAGAAGCATTTGCTATTGAGGCAGTGAATGCAGTTCGTATGAGTAAAGGGCGTTCTCTACTCACTAATGCGGTGAAGGGGCACGGAGTTGCGATGGAAGATTTAGGAAATTATATGGACCGACTGAACGTTGAGCAAATCATTACCACCTTGGATTCGGCTGAGGAGTCAATCTTGGTTGTTCTGAAACAGGTTGATCTAGTGGGGGCCGACTCGGTAAAAAGCGAAATTCCAGATTCTTACCACACTAAATTCTCAGAGGAAGCTCTTAAGAAAATTGTCTATATGAGTCGTGGAGATGGCAAGGAGCGCCGACGTGGCTGGGATAGGCACAACAGGTGGAGTGATGATGAGGCTCGGGAGCGTGCCCGTAAATACTGGGAAATTGGGTATAGCAGGGTTAATTCGTGGCTTGAAAATCCCGAAACAATGCCAAAATACCTTATGGCGGGTGTGCAGGAAGCGGGGAAGACCATTATTCGCTATATATGGGAAATTGACCGCGAAGGGGTGTGGGAAGCTCACGATGGCAACATGGGAAAAATTGACTGGGGTATCCCTCTCGGAAAGACTGTTGAAGATCACCCATACATGAACACTATTCTTTACAAAACCAAGAGCGACGGTAGTATAACTCAGGTTTTACAGGGAAACAGTTCCGGCATTAAAATAGCAAAATTCTAGCAAAGATATAGACTGGTAGGTGATTTAAGGAGGAAATCTTATTTGTTAGTGCTGGCGAAGCGGTGTCGTAGCGAGCGTGAGTCTTCAGAATCTCCTGACTAATAACCCTTAGAGGGGGGTAGGTTCATGTGTCAGTTTGAACCTGCCCCCCTCGCGATTACTTCTCGGCTAGAAGAGCCCCATCGGCTTATCTGAGTAGCTGACCAGCATGTTCTTGGTCTGCTGGTAGTGCTCAAGCATCATCAGGTGGGTCTCACGGCCGATACCTGACTTCTTGTAGCCACCGAAAGCGGCATGAGCCGGGTAGTTGTGGTAGTTATTGATCCACACGCGGCCAGCCTGAATAGTGCGGCCTGCCCGGTAGGCGGTGTTCTGGTCACGAGTCCAGACGCCAGCACCTAGACCGTAGTCGGTGTCATTGGCAATACGCATGGCCTCATCGAAATCAGTGAAAGAGGTAGTAGCCAGGACCGGGCCAAAAATCTCTTCCTGGAAGATACGCATGTCGTTGCTGCCGGCAAAGACGGTCGGCTGAATGTACCAGCCATCTGCCAGGTCGCCGCCCAGCTCGCAGGCCTCACCGCCGACGAGAACGTCCGCGCCCTCGTCCTTACCAATCTTCAGGTAGCCGGTAATCTTATCCCACTGTTCCTTGGACGCCTGTGCGCCGACCATGGTTTCGGTATCGAGCGGGTTGCCCTGCTTCATGGCCTTCACGCGCTCGATGCCAGCCTCGAGGAAGGAATCGTGAATCGGCTTCTGAATCAGCGCACGCGAGGGGCAAGTGCAGACCTCGCCCTGGTTCAGGCCGAAGGAGGCAAAGCCCTCTAGTGCCTTGTCGTAGAAGGAATCCTTCTCGGCCGCAACATCGGCAAAGAAGACGTTGGGGGACTTGCCGCCCAGCTCCAGGGTGACCGGGATGATGTTGTCGGCTGCAGCCTTCATGATGATGGAGCCGGTGGTGGTCTCGCCGGTAAAAGCAATCTTGCGGATGCGCTTGCTGCCAGAGAGGGCGGCGCCTGCCTCGGGGCCAAAGCCGTTCACAACGTTCAGCACACCGGCGGGGAGCACATCCTTCCACAGGTCAACCAGGTAGAGCACTGAAACCGGGGTCTGTTCGGCGGGCTTGAGCACGATGGTGTTACCCGCCGCCAGGGCCGGAGCAATCTTCCAGATGGCCATAAGGATGGGGAAGTTCCAGGGGATAATCTGACCGACCACACCCAGAGGCTCGTGGAAGTGGTAGGCCACGGTATTCTCGTCAATCTCTGACAGGCGGCCTTCCTGGGTTCGAATAGCGGACGCGAAGTAGCGCAGGTGGTCAACGCCAAGCGGGATATCTGCGGCCAGGGTTTCACGCACGGGCTTGCCGTTCTCCCAGGTCTCAGCCACGGCGATGGATTCCAGGTTATCTTCCATAATCTGGGCCAGCTTGAGCAGCAGGGTGGCGCGCTCGGTGGGGGAGGTCTTGCCCCAGGTCTCAAAGGCCTTCCAGGCTGCGTCAATAGCCTTGTCAATGTCGGCAGCGGTGCCGCGGGCGACCTCGGCAAAGGGCTTGCCGTTAACGGGGGAGATGTCTTCGAAATACTGGCCTTCGGCCGGGGCTACCCACTCACCGCCGATGAAGTGGTCGTAGCGGGACTTGAACGTGGTGATGGAATCTGCTGAGCCGGGTGCGGCGTAAACAGTCATTGCCTCTCCTTTGAGTTGTGTCTGATCAAGACGCGTGGTGGACCAAGCCACCTGTTCACAAAAAGCACATAAAAGTAACTTGAGTCACAGTTTAGTGGTGGGTTGTACAAAAGTGAAGACTGTGGTGCGAAAAACCCTGCCGGTCTGTGACCCACACCAAAATGTGTCTTAGCTTTACACCCCGGTTCACAAGCTCCAACCCCCGGCGTACAGTGTTGAGACATGTCAAACCACACCACAGAACTTCCTTCCCGCAAGAGACTTCCCGCCTGGGCTACGTCCTTCGGCAATCAAATTATCGCCGCCCTGATTTTGGGCGTGATCTTGGGCCTGGTAGCCACCAACCTCGGCGGCGACGCCACCGAGAATCCCAACTGGCTCATGACTACCCTCTCCACTATTGGCTCCTCCTACGTCACCCTGCTCAAAGCGGCGGTCGTACCCCTCATCTTCACTGCCGTGGTGTCGTCCATCGCCAACCTGGCTGAAGTATCTAACGCAGCCCGCCTGGCCACCAAAACCCTGCTCTGGTTCGCCTATACCGCGCTCATTGCCGTCATGATTGGCCTGGTGCTTGGGCTCGTCACCCAGCCCGGTGCAAATACCGGACTGGCGACCCCCGAAACCTACGAAGGGCGCACCGGCTCCTGGCTGGGCTTCCTCACCGGTCTGATTCCCGCCAACTTCCTCGGCCTGGGCGTGAGCATCTCAAACTCGGGCGAGACCGTCACCGGCTCAGCTAGCTTCAACGTGCTCCAGATCCTTGTGATTTCAGTAGCCGTGGGTATTGCAGCCCTTAAAGCCGGCCCCGCAGCCAAGCCCTTCCTTGACTTCAATAAGAGCGCTCTGGCTATTATCCAGACCGTCCTCTGGTGGATTATCCGCCTTGCCCCGCTCGGTACCGTCGGCCTGATTGGCCGGGCCGTCTACGCCTACGGCTGGACCTCCATGGGCTCTCTGGCCCGTTTCGTAATTGTGCTTTACATCGGCTTGGCCCTTGTGCTCTTCGTGGTCTACCCAGCCATCGCCCGCGCCAACGGTCTGTCTATTAAGCAGTTCTTCTCGGGCGTTTGGCCCGCTGTGCAGATGGGCTTCGTTTCCCGCTCGTCCATGGGCACCATGCCTCTGACCCAGTCTGTAGCTGAGCGTAACTTCGGTGTGCCCCGCGCCTACGCCTCCTTCGCGGTGCCCCTTGGCTCCACTACCAAGATGGACGGCTGCGCGGCGGTCTACCCCGCCCTAGCAGCACTGTTTGTGGCCCAGTTCTACGGCATTGACCTGAATTTCACCCACTACCTGCTCATCATTATGGTGTCGGTGCTCGGTTCGACCGCCACCGCAGGAACCACCGGTGCAACGGTCATGCTCACCCTCACCCTCTCCACCCTGGGTCTTCCCCTCGACGGCGTTGGCCTGCTTCTGGCCATCGACCCCATCATTGATATGGGCCGTACCGCCGTCAACGTCGCAGGCCAGGCCCTAGTTGCGCTCACCGTCGCCAAGCGCGAGGGCATTCTGAACGAGGACCTCTACAACGCCCCGCGCACCGAGGGTGGATTTGTAGCTGAGGACGTCTACGCCCGCCTCGGCGAGGCACCGCAGGTACCTGTCGCGGCAGCGTCCTAACCCTTAGCCCTGCCGCATAGAGAAGCGGGCCCTGCGCACCTATCGGTGTGTAGGGCCCGCTTCATGTTGACGCCGCTTAGGCAGCTAGCGCCCGGCGCAGGGTATCAAGCCCGACCGAGCCCAGTTTGAGGGCTCGGGTGTGGAAGTCGCGGTCAGAGATTCCGGCGGTGCGGGCGTCCTCACGTAGCTGTAACCAGACTCGCTCGCCCACCTTGTAGGAGGGGGCCTGACCAGGCCAGCCCAGGTAGCGCAGGAACTCAAAGCGGCGCTGGGCCTCAGAGATATCGAGGTTGGCCTCTAGGAACTTATAGCCCTTCTCTGCGTCCCAGATGCCCGGTTCTACACCCAGCTCGGTAACCCAGCGTTCAGGGATCTCAAAACCGCAGTGCAGGCCGATATCGAAGACCACGCGGGCTGCGCGTAGGCGCTGGGCATCGAGCATGCCCATGCGGTCGCCGGGGTCAGAGAGATAACCTAGCTCGTCCATGAGGCGCTCAGCGTACAGGGCCCAGCCCTCGCCGTGGCCCGAAACCCACACGGCGTTAGCACGCCACTGGTTCAGGGCCTCGGCCATAGCGGTTGCGTAGGCAACCTGCAGGTGGTGGCCGGGCACGCCCTCGTGGTAGACGGTTGAGGTTTCGCGCCAGGTACCAAAGGTATCTTCACCTTCGGGCACCGACCACCACATGCGACCGGCGCGCTCAAAATCAGCGGACGGGCCGGTGTAGTAGATGCCGCCCTCCTGGGTGGGGGCAATCATGCACTCGAGCTTGCGCAGCGGGCCCTCGATCGTGAAGTGCTCTTGGGCCAGGTAGTCAACGGCAGCGTCGGAAAGCTTCTGCATCCAGGCCTGAAGCTCGTCGGTGCCGTTGAGGGTGCGTTTGGGGTCAGCATCGAGCAGGGCCTTTGCCTCGTCAATGGTGGCACCGGGCTTGATGGCTTCGGCGACCTCCTGCTGGGCCGCGATGATGCGGTCGAGCTCCTCGATGCCCCAGGCATAGGTCTCTTCCAGGTCGAGGGTGGTTCCCACGAACTGACGGGAGTAAAGGGAGTAGCGCTCGCGGCCCACAGCATCGGCCTCGGGCGCGTCGGGGCGCAGGGTGTCTTTGAGATAGGAGAGAAGTTCGCTGTAGCCTTCCTTGGCGGACGCCGCCCCCTGGGTGGCGCGGTCGGCATGCTCGGGAGCTGCTTCTGCTACCTCTTGTGCCAGAGCATCGAAGAAACCTCCCTCTGCAACGTAGGCGGCCACCTGCTCGATGACGATATCGATCTGGCGCACCGCTGCAACTTTACCTGCGGCGCGGGCGGCTTCTAGGGTCTCGATATAACCGCGAACCGCTTCCGCAACGTTACCCAGGCGGCCAGCAATGTGCCCCCAGTCTTCGGCTGTTTCACGGTTCATTAGGTCAAAGATGGCACGAATGCCCTGAACAGGGGAGGCAATGTTGTTGAGTTCCCAGTCGCCCAGGCCCGCCTCATGCAGTTCTAGCTTGAGACCTAGACGCTCGCGCATGGCATCGACAGTAACCCGGTCGATGTCGTCGGCCGGTTCAACGGCTTCAAGGGCTGCCAGAGTAGCGCGGGCTAGGTCAATCTCTGCCTGGGTGCCTGCGGGGGAGTAATCGGGGTACTCGGTTTCCCGCCCCTTGCGGCCCTCGATGGTGGCCGCTGCCGGGTCTAGTTCCAGGGTCTTCTCGTAGTAGTCGTTGGCAATGCGGTCGACCTCGGTCTGGGTGCGGTCGGCCTTAAAAATTTTGGGTAAATCTGGGTGTAGTGTCATACACCCATTCTAGGTTACTGTGACCCAGAAAACAGGGAGTTGGGTAGGGGGAACTACTGGGGGCGGGCCCGCTTCCAGGAGCCGGGCCCTGGGCGCAGTCGCATACCCAGGCGCTGGGTGTGGTTGAGGCGGCGCTGCCACATTTCTAGCGCGGTCTCCTGCCGGGAATCAGCCTGGGCCTGTAGCGCCACCACGACGCTAGTCAGCGCAGCCAGCTCTTCTTCCGTGGGGGTGCCCCGCACCACCGAAAGCACAGGTGCGGGCACCCGCTCATCGCCGGCGTCCTGCCCCTGGTTTTCAAGGGGCGCGGACGCCGGTACCGGCTTCTTGCCGAAGCCCAGCAGGGACAGCGGGTTGGGAGTTGCCATAATCTATCGACCCCTTACAGCGGAATGTTGCCGTGCTTTTTGGCGGGGGAGGCTGCGCGCTTATCGCGCAGGGCCCGCAGGGAAGAAATGATGCGCACGCGGGTCTCAGAAGGGGCGATAACCTCGTCGATGTAGCCCAGCTCAGCAGCCTGATAGGGGTTGAGCAGCTCCTCTTCGTACTTGGCAATCAGCTCCGCGCGCTTAGCCTCAACATCACCACCCTCTTCGGCCACAGCGGCCAGCTCGCGGCGGTAGAGAATATTGACCGCGCCCTGGGCCCCCATCACGCCAATCTGGGCGGTGGGCCAGGCCAGGTTAATATCGGCGCCCAGCTTCTTCGAGCCCATCACAATGTAGGCCCCACCGTAGGCCTTACGGGTAATCACGGTAACCAGCGGAACGGTCGCCTCGGCGTAGGCGTACAGCAGCTTGGCGCCGCGGCGGATAATACCGTTGAACTCCTGGTCGGTACCGGGCAGGAAGCCTGGCACGTCAACAAAGGTCAGAATCGGAATGTTGAAGGCATCGCAGTTGCGCACGAAGCGGGCGGCCTTTTCAGAAGCATTGATGTCGAGGGTGCCAGCGAACTGCATGGGCTGGTTGGCCACAATACCCACGGTCTTACCCTCAACCCGGGCATAACCAATCATCACATTGGGGGCGTAGAGGGCCTGCATCTCAAAGAAATGGCCATCATCAACCACCGACTCAACCACAGCCCGCATATCGTAGGGCTGGTTAGCTGAATCAGGAATCAGCAGGTCAATATCGAGATCATCGACGGTGACCTCGGGGTCCTGATCATGATCCAGGGGGAAGGTCTCGGTGAGGTTGTTGGAGGGCAGGAACTCAACGAGCTCGCGGACGAAATCAAAGGCGTCCTCTTCGTCCTCAGCGAGGTAGGTCGACGTACCCGTCACCGCGTTGTGCTGGCGGGCACCGCCCAGGGTCTCCATATCGACCTCTTCACCGGTCACGGTCTTAATGACATCGGGGCCGGTAATAAACATGTGGCTGGTCTTATCAACCATCACAATATAGTCGGTCAGAGCGGGGGAGTAGGCCGCACCACCGGCGCAGGGACCCATAATCACCGAAATCTGCGGAATCACACCCGAAGCCCGCACATTCATACGGAAGATATCGGCAAACATAGCCAGCGACGCAACACCCTCCTGAATACGGGCGCCACCACCGTCATTAATACCGATAATGGGGCAGCCGTTCTTCAACGCGAACTTCTGCACCTTCACAATCTTCTCGCCGTTAACCTGCGACAGAGAACCACCGTAGACGGTGAAATCCTGGGAATAAACCGCAACCAGGCGACCATCGATAGTGCCGTAGCCCGAAACCAGGCCATCACCCAGCGGCTTTTTCTTCTCCATACCAAAAGCCGTAGTGCGGTGCTTAGCCAGAGCATCAAACTCCACAAAAGAACCCTCGTCAAGCAGCATCTCGATGCGCTCGCGGGCAGTCTGCTTGCCGCGTTCGTGCTGGCGGTCAATAGGGGCCTGGCCGGTGGGGGCAAGAGTCTGCTCGCGGCGGGCGTAGAAGTCAGCGATCTTACCGGCAGTGGTGGTCAAATCGGGGGCATCGGTGGTGGGGTTCTCGTTCATGCTCTGCCTGCCTCGTGCACTGTGGGTCAATGGTGTGGGGTGACCTGGGATAAGGGTCATTCTTTTTCAACTATAGACCTGCCACCCCGCCCCACCCAATTATTCTTGGGATTTTTGAGCGATTTTTCTAAATAAGAGTGTTTCGGGGGAGCTGGAGCAGGCTCACGCTTGCTGTTGACCCTCTCGCTGGTTCGCTAGCTGGCTCGCAGGCTCGCCAGATTCGCACCGAGATTTATTTTCCTCGCGCGCTCGGAATCTCGGTGCTCATCACCAGCGATTCATGCCCCGCCTTGCGGCGGATTCCGTTCGCTCTTGTGTGCTCGCATGCTCGCACCCGCTCACTTCATCGAGCCAACAGCTTCGCTGTGAGCCTGCTTCAGCTCTAGTGCTTCTTGCTTACTTGCCGACCTTGCCGATCACAGCGTTCCATTCGCGTGCAGTGTAGCCGGTGAGTACACCGCCGGTACTCATGGGGTCGGCTGCAATGATGCGGTCGAGGTCGTCGCGGTCTTCGGCAACGAAGATGAGCAGGGCACCTGCGGGGTCGCCGTCGAGGAAGGCGCCGGCTGCATGCAGCTTACCTTCTTCGTGGAGTTGGGCCAGGTATTCGCGGTGGGCGGGGCGGTGCTCAGCCTGCAGGTCGGCGGGGCCGTAGGAGTACTGCACAGCGTAAACGGTCATGGTAGAACCTTTCGTAGGGGTTAGACAGTTCCAGTATTGCACCGCTAGGCCGCTCAGGCTGGGCGTGACCCCGTAGAATAGCGGTCGAAACTTAGTATGTGAGATAAGGAGTGCGCACATGGGGCATCTTCAGGCTGACCTAGTTGATGTGAGCGGGTTTGAGCGGGTGGAGCTTCTGCGCTCGGTGGGGTCAACCAACGAGTATGCCCGGCAGATTCTGGTGGGTGATGGCCTGGTGCGCCGCAGTTATGGGGAACTCTCGCTGGTCTCGACCGCCGACCAGAACGCGGGAAAAGGACGCCTGGACAGGGTCTGGGTAGCCCCGGCAGGTGCCGCTTTGGCAACCAGCTTTATTGTGCGTCCGCACGTTAACCCGGCCAACAGGGTTGCGCCCGACCAGTATCACTGGTTTACCTCTTTAGCCGCCTTGGCTGCCTGTGATGTTTTTGAGCAGCTCTCAGGGCTGCACCCTTCTATTAAGTGGCCTAACGACGTGCTGCTGGGTAGCCGTAAGGCCTGCGGTATTCTGGCCCAGCTCGTGATTGAACCGGAGGGGCAGATTTCGGTTGTGGTGGGTATCGGGCTCAACCTGAACCTGGCTCAGGAGGATTTGCCCGTCCCTACCGCCACCAGTGCCCTGCTGGAATCTGGGCAGCCGGTTGACCTGAATCGGGCACTGACGGTCTTAGCGACCAGCTTTTCGTGCTACTACCGAGAGTTTGCAGCCACCGGCTTCGATGCGGGTGCGGCTACTGGCGGGGCCTCCCTCCTGGACCGCCTGCGGGAGCGCATGAGCACCCTGGGAGCTACCCTTACCATTCACCTGCCCGGGGATGAGACCTTTAGGGGAACCGGAGTTGAGTTGACCGCGGAAGGGGAGCTGGTCGTCCGCTCCGATACCGGCGAGGAGCGAAGCTTCACTGTGGGGGATGTGGTGCATGTACGGCCCCAGGGGTACGGGCGCTAGCTATTCAACCTAGCCAATATCGGGGAATCTTCAGGAAGCATCGATAGACTCACCAGTGATGAAACTACGAGGCGACCTCTACCCCGCAGAATACACCCTTGCCGCAACGCGTGCCCACGGGGTGCTTTTGGTGCGCCCTCTAACGTATTTTCTCGTTGCTATGACTGCCTGGAGTTTCGCCTCGGCTCTGGGTGCCGGTGCCCCTGTCTGGCGTTACCTGGCACTGGCTCTTGCGCTGTGGCTGGTCTGGTTGGGCGTGCGGGGGGTGGCGCGCTGGGTGAATACCAGCTACCTGCTCACTAACGGTCGGGTTGTGATTAGACGGGGCTGGGGCCCCGGTCAGGACGTCAGTGTTCCGCTTGCCGAGATTGAGGGAGTGAGCGTGGGGCGCCGGCACTTGATGGGGGTAACCAATGCTGCTGCCCTCACCGTCCACGCCCGCGGAGTGCAACACGTACTGCGGGCCGTACCCGACCCCGAACGCTTTAGTCGGGAGATTCAGGAGGCCCAGCGGGCTCTGCTGAGCGGGTCTACCTCCCGCTACCGGGTATAAACTTACAATATCTGTCTGATAAGCCTAAACAGGTTGTTTGGGTTCGAAAAAAGGTGACGGCGGGCATAGAATGGGCGATGGCGCTTAGCGGGTGGTGAACATTTCGTAGCCTGGCTCACAGCAACTAGGTATTCTTGAAGTAGGCAATTACTCGCAGTGCCAGCCCTAGACCTTACTGCCTCTAGAACCACGCAGCACTAACCAAGAGAAGGAAGACTCCAGTGGAGAAGTCAGCACCCGGTAGCGACCCCGCCGAACAGGCCGGAACCGCACCCAACCGGAGCAGGCACCACCATAACCGCGTGCAAAGCCAGCTCTACCGTAGCGACGAAGCTCGCCAGGGCGTGCTGGAACTCGAACGCGCTCTACTGGGAGAAAACCGTAGTATGAAGCGCGGCGAAGTAGCTGACGACGCCGGGGTTTCGCTGCTGACCGCCCGCAAAATCTGGCGCTCCTTGGGGCTACCTAACCTCACTGATGACGACGCCTACTTCACCCACGCCGACAGCAAAGCCCTGACCACGGTTACCTCCCTTATTAAAGAGGGCAAACTGACCGAAGAGGCCGCCTTGTCGATCACCCGGTCGGTGGGGCAGATGATGGACCGCATGGTGGTCTGGCAGGTCGAAGCCCTGGTGGAAGACATGGTTATCAATGGAGGGCTGACCGACACCGAAGCCCGCGGTGAGCTGCTAAGTCTCCTTCCGCGCCTTATAGAAGACCTAGAAGATATCACCGTCTACGGCTACCGCCGCATGCTCAATTCGGCCATCTTGCGTCTTGCCCTGCGCGATGAAGAGGATGGAACCGACCAGGCAGACAGTGACCTGCCCCTAGCCCGCGGTGTGGGTTTTGTCGACCTGGTCTCCTACACCTCACTCTCACGCGAGATGAACGAGCGGAACCTGGCTCGCCTGGTTAAGAACTTCGAACAGCGCTGTGCTGAAGTGATTGCGGTAGGCGGCGGACGCATCATTAAAACGGTTGGGGACGAGGTCATGTACCTGGTCGAATCCCCCGAAAACGGCGCCCGTATCGCCCTGACCCTCTCAAAACTTATTAGCGAAGACCCCCAGCTCCCCGAAGCCCGTGTATCCTTCGTGTGGGGCAGAGTGCTGCCGCGTCTGGGCGACATCTACGGACCCACCGTTAACCTGGCTTCCCGCCTGGTTGCACTGACTGAACCCGGGGTCGTCCTCACCGACGACTCGACCGCTGAAGTGCTGGAAGACGACAGGCGTTTTGTACTCATCCCCCAAGGCGTGCGCAACGTGCGCGGTTTTGGCAATGTTAGGCCCGTGGCAATTACCCCGGGCATCGGTAATGAACTGGAGATCGATTTCGAATGACCACCGCCCCCAACCTCACTATCTACGCGGGCAAGTCAACCGACGTAGGCCAGTACCGTGACAACAATGAAGACTCTATGGTCGTTGCCGGCACCCTCTGCGTGGTCGCCGACGGCATGGGCGGGCATGAAAAGGGCGAAGTCGCCTCACGCCTGTGCACCCGCACCCTGGCCTACGCCCAGATGTTCACCCGCCCCGGCGGCATGACCGAGGAAGAAGAGGCAGCGTTCCGGCAGGAAGTCGCCAGCGAAGCCCTCAACGACGAACCGGGCGGCCGCCGCCTGGGCAGGCGCCGCAAAGAAACCTCCGCCCTCAACCGCCAGATTCTCAAAACCCTCGATAAAATCAAGGAAATCATTGGCGAAGCCGATGAAGCCATCAAAAATGCCCTGGATTTGCGAGCGGGTACAACCGTCACCGGCGCCTGGCTCACCCACATTGGCGACCAGCAGATGTGGTTTATCTTCAACGTGGGTGACTCCCGAACCTACCGCCTGGTCCGGGCCGAAGAAGCTCAGACCGAAGAAGCTCTCTCTATCTCTAACGGGCCGGTTGAAGGTCTAGAACTAGAACAGATCACCGTAGACCACTCTGAGGTTCAGTACCTGGTCGACACCGGTCAGATCACTGCTATGGAGGCCCTGACCCACCCCCGCCGTAACGTCATTACCCGTGCCCTGGGCACCGGTAACTACTGGGAACCCGACTTCTGGGTTATCCCCGCCCGCGAGGGCGACCGCCTGATGATGTGTTCCGACGGTCTTTCTGGCGAACTCTCCCACAACTACATGGCCCGGGTACTTGCTACCGTCGAGCACCCCCAGGACGCGGCGGATGTGCTCCAGATGGCTGCCCTGCGAGCCGGAGGCCGGGACAACATCACCGTAATCGTGGCAGACGCTATAACCGTAGAGGACGCCGAAGCCCGTGCAGCCGAGCTCAAAGCCCTGACCGAGACCGACGCCCACGAGATTGTGGCCAACATTGACGGCTACGACTACCCCCACACCGCCACCACCGAAGAAGAACGCTTCCAGTCTGAAAAAGAACTGCACCGGGGCATCAACGGCTAGAGGTCAGCCGGGGAGGTTATAGGGCAGAATAGATAGGGTGAGTGAAAACAAAGACCTTCCCGGTGTAGAAGAAGAAACCGTCCACGGCGTTGACCGCGACCTGGTCGAAGGCCAGGGCGTATCCGCCGATATCAAGGAGCACTATGCCCAGCTTGTCGACCGCGTGCGGGCAGCTCGCCAGAGCTACTACGTCAACGACGCTCCCACCATCTCGGATGCTGACTATGATGCCCTCTACCGTGAGCTTGAAAAGCTAGAGGCTCAGCACCCCGAACTGGTTGCTAATGACTCACCCACCCAGGAAGTCGGTGGCGAAGCCTCAGCAGCCTTCGCCCCGGTCACCCACCTGGCCCGCATGTACTCGCTGGAAGACGTCTTCTCGCTCGACGAGCTTGGCGCCTGGCTAGACCGCGCCCAAACCAACGCCCAAGAGATGACGGGCGCTCGCCCTGCCTGGCTCACCGAACTCAAGATTGACGGCCTGGCAGTCAACCTGCTCTACCGCAAGGGCAAGCTGGTGCGCGCCGCTACCCGCGGCGACGGAACCACCGGCGAAGACGTGACTCACAACGTCCTGACCATCGCCTCAATCCCTACCCAGCTCGCCGGTAGCAACCACCCCGAAGAAATCGAAATTCGCGGTGAAGTCTTTATCTCATCGGCTGATTTTAAGGCCCTTAACGAGCAGATGGTTGAGCAGGGTAAGGCGCCCTTCGCCAACCCGCGAAATGCGGCAGCAGGCTCCCTTCGGCAGAAGGATGCCGCCCTGACCGCCGAGCGCCCCCTGAGCATGTTTGTGCACGGTATCGGCTACCGCACCGGCCTGGACTTCAGCACCCAGTTCGAAACCTACACTCAACTTCAGGAGTGGGGCCTGCCCGTCAGCCCCTACTCCCAACTACTCACTAGCCGCTCAGAAATTTTTGAATTCATTGCAACCTACGGCGAAAAACGCCACTCCCTGGTGCACGAAATTGACGGCATCGTCATTAAGGTCAACGATTTTTCCACCCAGGAGCGCCTGGGCTACACCTCCCGCGTGCCCCGCTGGGCCGTGGCCTACAAGTATCCGCCCGAAGAGGTCAACACCAAGCTGCTCGATATCCGGGTGGGGGTTGGCCGTACCGGCCGCGTGACTCCCTTCGGTGTGATGGAACCGGTTAAGGTGGCTGGCTCAACGGTTGAGATGGCTACCCTGCATAATCAGGACGTGGTCAAGGCCAAGGGTGTGCTCATCGGCGATACCGTGGTACTGCGCAAGGCAGGGGACGTCATCCCCGAAATTGTGGGGCCCGTGGTTGCCCTGCGCGATGGCAGTGAACGGGAATTCGTGATGCCCACTGATTGCCCTTCTTGCGGCCAGCCCCTGGCACCCGCTAAGGACGGCGACGTTGACATTCGTTGCCTCAACGCCCGCTCCTGCCCTGCCCAGCTCACCGAGCGCGTCAACCACCTGGCAGGGCGCGGAGCTTTCGATATTGAAGCTTTAGGTTATGAGGCCGCTAAGGCCCTGACCAGTCCTGCGGCCCCTGATCAGGCCCCGCTTATCTCCGAGGCCTTCCTCTTTGACCTCACCGCTGAGGACCTGGCAGATGTGCGCATTGAGCGCGAGAAAAAGGTCAAAGGTGAACCTACGGGTAAGACCGAACTGGTTCCCTATTTCTATACGCGGGGTACTGCGAAGAAGCCGAGTGTGCCTACCCGCAATACCGAAAAGCTCTTTGAGCAGCTAGAGAAGGCAAAGAGTCAGCCCCTGTGGCGGGTGCTGGTTGCCCTCTCTATTCGGCACGTGGGGCCCACCGCGGCTAGGGCCCTGGCGACCGAGTTCGGGTCGATGGGCGCAATTCGTGAAGCTAGCGAGGAGCGCCTGGCAGGTGTTGACGGCGTGGGCTCTACTATTGCTAGCTCGCTCAAGGAATGGTTTGCAGAAGACTGGCACCGCGAAATCGTAGACCGCTGGGCGGCAGCCGGCGTGCGGATGGAAGACGAACGAGACGCCTCAATCGAGCGCACCCTGGAAGGTATCACTATCGTGGTAACAGGTACCCTGGCTCGTTTTACCCGCGATAGCGCGAAAGAAGCCATTATCGTGCGAGGTGGAAAAGCCTCGGGGTCTGTTTCGAAGAAAACTAACTATCTGGTGGCCGGTGAATCCGCTGGCTCTAAGCTCGATAAAGCTGAACAGTTGGGTGTGACGGTGCTGGATGAAGAAGGTTTTGAGGCGCTTTTGGCGCAGGGACCGGACGCCCTTACCTAGCGGCTAGGTCACAGGCAGGTCACAGGATTTTTTGATTCTGTGACCTAAATGTGACCTATACCCCTGTTCGTCACGGGGAGCATGGCAGAAAATTTAAGAAATTTTTAAGGGCCTAGCAACCTGACTTAAAAACAGATAAGTTTCTGGTGGGTTAAAAATTTGTCCCCCTTTCAACCCGCAGAAATCCGCGCTTTTCCCCGGTGTTAAGGGTGATACAAGCCTGTCTTTAAAGTCTGTCACCCTGGAGGGTGACGGGGGTCTCTCTGGGCGGGGTGTGAAGTGTTCTGTCTCAAAAATGGGTTGGCAAAGCCGAAATCGTTACGTTATCGTTATCAACGAATCAAAAACGACCGCCAAACCAAAGGTGCAACGGTCTATAGCTCACAGTGGAAGCTGTGGGCGCATGCTGGGCTCTACCGCACACCTGATGCCGTCTACAGGGTAAAGCCTCAAACAATCCACTCAACGATTACGGGTAGACGGCAATGCGATGAAGCCCAGGGATGGGAAGAGCATAAGGTGGCCTTACGGAGCATTTCATGACTTCCAACATTCGTCGTTCAGCAGCAGTACTTGCAATCGGTGGCGCAGCAGCAGCAAGCCTGGCCGCTACCCCCGCAGCCAACGCCGCTCCCCTCGAAGCTTGGGACGCCCTCGCACAGTGCGAGTCAGGTGGCAACTGGTCCATCAACACCGGCAACGGCTACTACGGTGGCCTGCAGTTCTCACTGTCCTCATGGGCAGCCGCAGGTGGCACCGGCAACCCCGCAGCTGCCTCAAAGGCAGAGCAGATCCGCGTTGCTGAAAACCTCCTTCAGATGCAGGGCTGGGGCGCCTGGCCCTCATGCGCTGCCAGGCTGAACCTCTATGCTTACGGCACCTCAGGTGCAGCAGCAACCGTCGCTGAGACCCCCGCTGCAACCACCACCACCGTTGCCCCTCAGGCAACTCAGGTAACTGAAGTTGCAGCAGCTCCTGCCGCTCCTGCGGTTGTCGAGGCTCCTGCTCCCGCTCCCGCCGCTGAAACTGCACCCGCAGCAGAGGTAGTTGCCGAAGCAGCACCCGCAGCTAACACCTACACCGTCAAGGCTGGCGACACCCTGTCAGAAATCGCTTACGCTCACGG
This sequence comes from Rothia nasimurium, assembly GCF_014217215.1. Taxonomy (GTDB): domain Bacteria; phylum Actinomycetota; class Actinomycetes; order Actinomycetales; family Micrococcaceae; genus Rothia; species Rothia avistercoris. The sequence continues at coordinate 1,872,147 of NZ_CP056080.1, read as the reverse complement.
CTTCAACGGCTGGGACGAAGTGCTGGCAGCTAACGCTGACCTGATCCAGAACGCCGACGTCATCGAAATCGGTTGGGTTCTGACCATCCCCGCTAAGTAAGACCCCTCCAGGTTCTTAGACCTCTAGCGGATTTCTGATCTCACACCGTCGCTCCCTAGCCTGCACAGGCTAGGGGGCGATTCTTTTTTAAATCGTGTTATGACCGTATGCGGGCTAAGATAGAGACTGAAAACCTATGTCTAACTCGTGGAAGTGATTATGTCTGCTATTACGAGTGAGCAGGTGGCACACCTTGCCATGCTGGCTCATATCGAGATGACTGATGAAGAGCTGGCCGCAATGGCCGCTGAGCTCGACGTCATCGTAGAATCCGTCAAATCAGTCTCAGACGCCGTCTCAGACGATATTCCGGCAACCAGCCACCCCATCCCGCTCAAGAACGTCTTCCGTGACGACGTGGTGGGCGAAACCCTGACCGCTGAAGAAGCTCTCTCGGGTGCCCCCGATGCCGAAGACGGCAAGTTCAAGGTTCCGGCAATTCTGGACGAAGACTAAGGAGCGGGCATGAACGACATCATCAAACTTTCCGCAGCAGAACTTGCTGAGAAACTGGCCGCCGGCGAACTGACCTCTGTTGAGGCAACCCAGGCCTACATCGACCACATCATCGCCACCGACGGTGAACCCCTAGACGCAGAAAACCGCGCAGCCGGCAAGAGCGGCCTCAACGCCTTCCTGCATCTGAACGCTGAAGAGGCCCTGGAAGTTGCTGCCGCCGTAGACGCAGATCGCGCCGCCGGCAAAGAACTACCTGCCCTCGCAGGCGTCCCCATCGCCGTTAAAGACCTCATTGTCACCAAGGGCCAGCCCACCACCGCCGCCTCCCGTATGCTCGAGGGCTGGATGAGCCCCTACGACGGCACCGTCACCCAGAAGATCCGCGAGGCTCGTATGCCCATCCTGGGTAAGACCAACCTCGACGAGTTCGCCATGGGCTCCACCACCGAGCACTCAGCGTTCGGTGTCACCCGCAACCCCTGGGCCCTGGACCGCATTCCCGGTGGCTCCGGCGGCGGCTCCGCTGTAGCAGTAGCTGCCTTCCAGGCCCCCCTGGCCCTGGGCACCGATACCGGTGGCTCCATCCGTCAGCCCGCAGCCGTCACCGGCTCCGTTGGCGTCAAGCCCACCTACGGCTCGGTCTCCCGCTACGGCGTCATCGCCATGGCCTCTTCTCTCGACCAGGTAGGCCCCTGCGCCCGCACCGTCCTCGACACCGCCCTGTTGCACGAAGTCATCGGCGGTCACGACCCCAAGGACGCCACCTCCCTGAACGAGCCCGTGCCCGCCTACGCGGACGCCGCCCGCGCCGGTGCCGCTGAAGGTGGCCTCAATGGCCTGCGCGTTGGCGTCATCAAGGAACTGACCGGCGAGGGCTTCCAGCCCGGCGTTATGGCCCGCTTCAACGAGTCCCTGGAGCTGCTCAAGGAAGCCGGCGCAGAAATCGTTGAGGTCTCCCTGCCCTCCGTCAAGGAAGCAATCGGGGCCTACTACCTGATTATGTCCTCCGAGGTCTCATCCAACCTGGCCAAGTACGACGGCGTCCGCTTCGGTCTGCGCAAGCTGCCCGAAGAAGGCCACGTCACCATCGAGCGCGTCATGGCAGCCTCCCGTGCCGCAGGCTTCGGCTCAGAAGCCAAGCGCCGCATCATCCTGGGCACCTACGCCCTGTCCGCCGGCTACTACGACGCCTACTACGGCTCAGCCCAGAAGGTACGCACCCTGATTCAGCGCGACTACGCCAAGGCATTTGAGGTCGCAGACGTACTGATCAGCCCCACCGCGCCCACCACCGCCTACAAGCTGGGGGAGAAGACCAAGGGCGACCCCATGGCCATGTACAAGGGCGATATCGCCACCGTACCCACCAACCTGGCCGGTGTACCCTCCCTGTCCCTGCCTGGTGGTCTGGCAGATGAGGACGGCCTGCCCGTCGGCATCCAGTTCACCGCCCCCGCCCACGAGGACGCCCGCCTCTACCGCGCTGGTGCTGGTCTGGAAGCCCTGCTGACCGCTAAGTGGGGTGGCTACCTGCACGAGCAGCTGCCCGACACCGCCGCCCTGATCCGTGACTTTGACTTCGAGGGAGCTAAGTAAATGTCTGACGAAATCCTGTCGTTTGAAGAAGCCATGGAGAAGTACGACCCCGTACTCGGCTTCGAGGTTCACGTAGAACTCAACACCAAGACCAAGATGTTCGACGCCGCTCCTAACGAGTTTGGCGATACTCCGAACACCAATGTCACCCCCGTCTCCCTGGGCCTACCCGGCGTGCTGCCGGTGGTCAACGGCAAGGCTGTTGAATCAGCTATCAAGCTGGGTCTGGCTCTGGGCTGCGACATCGCACCCATCAGCCACTTTGCCCGCAAGAACTACTTCTACCCCGATACCCCCAAGAACTTCCAGACCTCCCAGTACGACGAGCCCATCGCCGCTAACGGGTCCCTGGACGTTGAGCTGGAGGACGGCACCGTCTTCACCATTGAGATTGAACGTGCCCACATGGAAGAAGACGCTGGCAAGCTGACCCACAAGGGCGGCACCGCTGGCCGTATTCAGGGCGCAGACTTCTCCCTGGTCGACTACAACCGCGCCGGTGTTCCCCTGATTGAAATTGTTACCCGCCCCATCGTGGGTGCGGGCGACAAGGCTCCTGAACTGGCCCGCGCCTATGTGGCTGCCATTCGCGAAATTGTCAAGAACCTGGGTATCTCCGACGCCCGCATGGAGCGCGGTAACGTCCGCTGCGACGCTAACGTCTCGCTCATGCCCAAGGGTTCCACCGAGTTCGGTACCCGCTCAGAAACCAAGAACGTCAACTCCCTGCGTTCGGTTGAGCGTGCGGTGCGCTACGAGATTCAGCGTCACGCGGCCGTCCTCGAAGCAGGCGAGAAGGTTGTTCAGGAAACCCGCCACTGGCACGAAGACACCCGCGAGACCACCAGTGGCCGCCCCAAGTCTGATGCCGACGACTACCGTTACTTCCCCGAGCCCGATCTGGTTCCGGTGGTTACCGACACCGAATGGATTGAGCGCCTGCGCGCAGAGCTGCCCGAGCCTCCCGCCGAGCGCCGCCGCCGTCTGAAGGCCGACTGGGGCTTCTCGGACGAAGAGTTCCGCGACGTGGTCAACGCTGGTGCTATGGACGCCATCGAAGAGACCGTCGCCGCCGGTGCTCCCGCGTCCGTTGCTCGTAAGTGGTGGATGGGCGAAATCGCTCGTATCGCCAAGGAACGCGAGGTTGAGCTGACGGAAACCGGCGTCACCGCCCAGACCGTTGTTGAGCTGAACAAGCTGGTTGAAGCTAAGAAGATCAACGATAAGATTGCCCGCCAGGTACTTGGCTTTGTCATTGATGGTGAAGGTGAACCTGCCGAAATCGTTGAGAAGCGCGGCCTTGCTGTTGTCTCTGATGACGGCGCTCTCACCGCCGCTATCGACGATGCTCTGGCGGCTATGCCTGATGTTGCCGACAAGATTCGTGCCGGTAAGATTCAGGCCGCTGGCGCTATCGTCGGCCAGGTCATGAAGGCAACCCGCGGTCAGGCCGATGCAGGCCGTGTGCGCGAGCTGATCCTGGAGAAGCTCGGCGTTCAAGGCTAGGCATCTTCTACCCCCTGGACCATGACCTAACGGTTCAGGGGAAGAGACCATCTGTTGGTATAAAAGGAAAGGTGCCTACTCCCGGTGAGGGAGTAGGCACCTTCTGAGTCGCCAGGACTACTGCAGATTGTCCCAGCTATGAGGAGCTGTCGGGGTTACAGTCTCCTCGGCGGGGCTCAGAGGCTTATCGCACTATTACCTCTAAGCCCCACGTTGGTAGTAGCGTGGCTGCTACCGCTGAACTCATAGAACCCTGAAACAGGGCTAGAGCCATAGAAACTAGGGGACTCGCGTGGCTCTATGATGGGAGCCAGCGGGAGCCTTTGCCACTACCAAGACCAAAAGTTCACGGGGTATTTGTCAGAACCCTTGGTATCTAGTTATTACTTTATGGACACCAACGTCTCTCTTATGTCGCATAGGGCGTTTTTGGTCCTGATAAGGAAAAATATTATTTCCATTTGATAACGATAGAGCTATCGTCAATAGCCGGGCAGTAGTAGGTGAGGTAGTCCGTCACTGTTTCGGAAGCTACCAGGGTGCTTTCGGAATCTGTGGCAAGGGTCTTTTCGATTCGCACCGTTCGCTCTGCCCCTCCTGTATTGACTTTAATACCCGTGGAAAAGACTCTAATCATAAAAAAGGGAGACCTAGCGGTATAGAAGCCGTCCGGTGTCTTACTGACGCGTCCGCGCATGATGAATCGGAGCATAAAAGTTTCCTGAGGAGGGACGAAATCATCTAGGAAGAAGATCCACTCATCTGCAACCGGGGTTGATAAAACGTGAACGCCCGGAGTCTCGCACGTGATGTCTTGTATGTCAGCGAAGGGGAAGAGCACCGCAGAACAACCTGCCTCCAAGCTCAGTAATGTTAGGGTTACCTTCACCTCAAATTCGACCGGATCTGTCTCTGATAGGTAGACGTCAAAGTATGAGCTTGAGACCATAACCTGAGCAATGGTGCGGATGATTTGGAGTGACTCAGAATCATCGAAACCGTGCATAACGGCCTGCTGTAGGGAGCGTACCGTTTCTTGAGAGAAATCAAAGGTTTTGCAGAGTAGGTCGAGGGTTTCCATGCTCATCTGGCCTGTGGAGGTTGCCCGGCTCACTCGATCCTTATACTGCTGAGGGGATACCTCTAACCCGTAGGTTCTATGTTCAAAGTCACTCATGGCACGGGCGATTGCTCGAACAGGGATGCTAGAACCGCTACTGAGTTCTTTGTTTTTAGCGTACTGCTCCCAAACCCTGCGACTTTTTTCTTCAAACAGTGCCGCGCAGAGAATAGTGCTGGTGAGATGAAGGGAGTTAAGGTATTTACTGTCGCGTTGTAGGTGGGTTTGTTTCGGCATGACCTGATGCTGAGCATCATCATTTTCTTGCGGAGGTTTGCGCGAATACTGCATGATTAGCTCCCCATTTCGTAGGCTTGCCGGGCAGCTTGGGCATCACAGCTCCACTCAAGGGAGTAAATAGTGTCCTCAATAAGGGGGAAGTAGGCCGAGTATGTTTTTCTAATCTCTAGATCCTGTGCTTCCCAAAGGTTTGCATCTGTCATCTTACGGTCCCAGAATAGCTGCTTTATTTTGTGAGGGGCTTCTTCAAACTCTAGTCTGAGGCTGATGTTAAAGCGCGGTGGGGAGAAGGGGCCGAAAGTAATCGTGTTCTCGGTATCGTTGCTTTCTATCATGGCTTTTCTATCGAGTGTTAGATGATAGCGAACCTGGTGAATCTGTCCCCGGCGGATGGGGTGGGGGGGTCGGATAACTAACCGGTGAACAGAATTATCGTTAGCGTGTGGAGTCATACTGTCTGAGGGGTAGACTTCGACTAGTTCGCCCCCTTCAAGCATGGTGCACTGGATAGATGCTGACTCAAAGTTTTGAAAAATTTGCTCCACCGTCTCTGCTTCTGCCTGAATAACCTCGGTAATAGTGGCTCCGTGTAAGTAACCGAACCGATCCACCTTACCTTCAAGGAAGGTGGAGAGAGAACGATAGGGGCCCCTACCGGTTGCCGGAACTTTAGTCGCGGAGGCGACAGTCGACCGCTGCGCTACCTGTAGGTTCATTTTGTAGCTTGATAGCGCTCGCTGGAGCTCTTGCGCTTCTTGCTGAGTAAACTCAAAGGTCGAGATAAAGAGCTGCGCCGTAGTGTCGCTAATTGCCTCGCCCTTAAGGGCGCGGGAGATACGGTCCTTAAATCTTTGGGGCCTGATTTCCTGATCCAAAGCATCGGAGAGCTCACCTGCGATAAAGGCTGCTACCGCTCTTTGATTAATCGTGTTTCCGCGACGCCTTTGAACGTAAGGCATCCACTTGGCTCGGTAGCGGGGTTTGTTGAGTAGTGAGGTGAGAATCTGATGGGGTATGCGCGGTGATAGATCAATGGGGTCAGCAGACATGCAACGACTTAACCTTCATCTCCGTGTTGGGTAACAATCCAATCACATCAGATTGTACTTGTTTTTAATGAAAATGAGCCTGAAAAAGGTGTGCTGTATAGAAATAACCTACTGGTGGCCGGTGGGTGGGGAAGAGAGCACATAGCTCAGGAGGAAAGCATAATCCCAGGCAATTTCTTTCCAAGCCGTGTAGCGCCCCGAACCGCCGCCGTGGCCGCCGTCCATCTCAATCTTGAGGAGGGGAGTGGGGGAATCCTGGGCAATGGTGTGCCTAAGAGCAGCAACCCATTTGGCTGGCTCCACGTAGAGAACCCGGGTGTCATTGAGCGAGGTGACCGCCGCAATAGCAGGGTAGCGAACCGGGCGGATATTCTCGTAGGGAGTATAGGACTTCATGTACTCGTAGACCTCACGGTCGGTAATGGGGTTGCCCCATTCCTCCCATTCCAGGGCAGAGAGCGGCAGATTGGGGTCAAGAATGGTGGTCAGAGCATCCACGAAAGGAACCTGCGCCAGGCAGGCCGCGTATTTCTCGGGGGCCATGTTGACGACGGCGCCCATGAGCAGGCCACCGGCTGACCCACCCATGATGCCGATACGGGCAGCGTCCACCCAGGCCTGGGAGGCCAGGAAGTCGGTGGCGTCGATGAAGTCGGTGAAGGTGTTTTTCTTAGCCAGCTTCTTGCCCTCGGTGTACCAGGCGCGGCCCATTTCGCCGCCCCCGCGGATATGGGCGACGACGAAGATGACGCCGCGGTCCAGCACGCTGAGGCGGGCGGTAGAAAAGTAAGGATCCATGGAGGACTCATAGGATCCGTAGCCGTACTGAATCACGGGGTTTTCCTGAGCCTTATCGAGGTCGGCGCGGTGCATGACGGAGAGCGGAATCATGGCTCCGTCCGCTGCCGGTGCCCACATGCGGTAGGCGGTGTAGTTCTCGGGCTCGTAGCCGATGACGGGGGTGCGGCGGCGTAGTACGAGGTCGTCGGTATCGGGGAAGTAGTCGTAGACGCTGCTGGGGGTGAGGTAGGAGGTGTAGTTCAGGCGGATGACCGGGGACATGATGTTCACACCGGAGAAGGCGGACGTGTAGAGCTCTTCAGTGAAGCCACCGGGCTCATAGAGGTCAATACCCTGGGGGTGGGCAGAAGCTATCTGCTCAGCGAGAGCGGTACGCGGGGCAACGAATACCTTGACAGTGGTGTTCTCGCGGGCCATGAGCACCAGATGGTTGCGGGAGAACTTCACGGACTCAAGACGGACGTCCTCGCGGTGGGGAACCAGGGGCACCCACTCCTGTGCCATTGCCTCCAGGGGGCGGTAGTCGTCTGCCAAGGGGAGCATGACAAGCTCACTGTTCGGGGCCTTCCAGTTGTGGCCAATCACCAGGTAGCCGGTGCCCTCAATATCAATGATGTCGGTGGAATGGGCAATCTTGTGGTTCCGGCTCATAATGAGGGTGGGTTCTAGCTGACCCAGCTCGTGGATGTTAATAATGCGGGTCTCTGAATACTCGGAGTTTGAAGAGGTAATGACCACGTGGGTTCGGGAAGAGGACATTCCGGCGTCCAACCACATGCCCTGGTCAGCCTCATGGTAGAGCACTACGTCCTGGGAGCGGTCTGTGCCAATTGCGTGGGCACGCACCTCATAGGGGCGCCAGGACTCGTCAGCTACCGAATAGATCAGGTGCTTAGCGCCGGAGGCAAAGAAAGCCCCGGCGAAGACGTCCTCAATCTTTTCCTCCAGAATCTCGCCGGTGTCGAGGTTCTTGAAGTACTGGGTGTAGCGCTCGTCGCCTGAGTCATCAACACCGAAGGTCAGCAGGGAGCCGTCGCGGGTGACCTGGAAGGAACCCAGGGAGAAAAAGGCCATGTCACGGGCAAACTCGTTACAGTCCAGCACGACCTGCTCGCGGTCAAGTGGCTCACCGGGGCGGACGACCGGTGGCTGGTAGCGCTCTTCAACGCTGCCCTCTGTAAGGGCGGGGACGCGGCACATCACCGGGTACTGCTCACCGGCGACCGTGCGGTTAAAGTACCACCAGGCCCCGCGGCGCGAGGGCACCGACATATCGGTCTGCTGGGTGCGGCCCTTGATCTCTTCAAAAATAGCGTCGCGCAGCGGCTGCTGGTCGGCGGTGACGGCCTCGGTAAAGGCGTTCTCAGTGCGTAGATGCTCTAGAACCTCGGTGCTTTCCTTATCGCGCAACCACTCATAGTGATCAATAAAAGTATCACCGTGATGGGTGCGCTCAACGGGTACACGCTTGGCAAGAGGAGGAGTCAGAGACATCATCAGCCCTTTCGTAAAAACTCGCTTCCCATCATTCTAAATGACGCTCACAGAACGTAACGTACGCAATACAAGGACATATGCTGAAACTTTAGAGCCCTTTCTTGACGCTCCCCGGGAGAGCCAGCCAGACTAGAGACAGGTCAAGAGAACCAGCGCTAAGCCCCAGCTAGCTGGCCGGCAACCCTCCACTCGCGGTGGGGTGCCCTGGGTGAAGACCTGGCACACCTCACTGAGAACCGGGTGTGCAAGCGCGGGACCGATGTGCCTCTATCTTCTGCGAGGGCATCAGATTCTTTTCCTCCCTACCCGGGCGGAAGATACGGCATGCGGCCCGTTTCAACTGAACGCTGAAACAACGACCTCCCTAGGAGTAACCGCATGACCACCGAAAACACCACTCACCCCACCCCCTCAAACCCCACCGGCTGGAAGTTCGAGACCCAGCAGATTCACGCAGGCCAGGAGCCCGATGCGGCAACCGGCGCCCGCGCCCTGCCGATCTACCAGACCACCTCCTTTGTCTTCAAGGACTCAGCGCAGGCCGCAGGTCGCTTTGCCCTCTCTGAGCTGGGCCCCATCTACACCCGCATCAACAACCCCACCCAGGAAGCGGTAGAGAACCGTATCGCCGCCCTAGAGGGTGGCGTAGGTGCCCTGCTCCTTGCCTCCGGCCAGGCCGCAACCACTTTCTCGATCCTGAACATTGCCGGTGCGGGCGACCACATCGTTGCCTCACCCTCCCTGTACGGTGGCACCTACAACCTGCTCAAGTACACCCTCAAGAACCTGGGCATTGAAACCACCTTCGTAGACGATCCCGCAGACCCCGAAAGCTGGCGTGCCGCCGCCCGCGAGAACACCAAGGCCTTCTTCGGTGAAACCCTGCCCAACCCGCGCGGGGACGTCCTCGATATCGAACCCATCGCCGCAGTAGCCCACGAAATCGGGGTACCCCTGATTGTCGACAACACCGTGGCTACCCCCTACCTGCTTAACCCCATCAAGCACGGTGCCGATGTGGTCGTTCATTCCGCCACCAAGTACCTGGGCGGTCACGGTACCTCCGTAGGTGGCGTGATTGTGGACTCCGGTAACTTCGACTACGGTGCCTACCCCGAGAAGTACCCCCTCTTCAACCAGCCCGACGAGGGCTACCACGGCCTGGTCTACGCCCGTGACCTGGGCAAGGACGGCGCCTTTGGGGTTAACCTCTCCTACATCCTCAAAGCCCGTGTATCCCTGCTCCGTGACCTGGGTTCCTCCATCTCACCCACCAACGCCTTCAACATCGCTATCGGCCTGGAAACCCTCTCACTGCGCGTTGAGCGCCACGTAGAGAACGCCCGCAAGGTAGCAGACTACCTGCAGGCACACCCGGCAGTGGAGTCCGTGACCTACTCCGGCCTGGAAACCTCCCCCTACTACACCCTGGCACAGAAGTACCTGCCCAAGGGCGCCGGTGCGATCGTTGGCTTCACCCTCAAAGACGCTGATTCCGCTACCGCCCAGAAGTTCGTGGACTCCCTGGCCCTGCACTCACTGCTGGTCAACATTGGGGATGTGCGCTCCCTGGCCGTTCACCCGGCATCGACCACGCACAGCCAATCCACCCCCGAAGAGCTCGAAGCAATCGGCATCAACCCCGCCTTTATCCGCCTGTCGGTAGGCATTGAGCATATCGACGATATTCTGGCCGACCTTGACCTTGGATTCGCCGCTATCTCCTAGGAGGGCAGACCCATGACCACCCGCCACCTTGCAGACTCAACCGGCTACCGAGCCGACGGCGTGCTGACCTACGCCTCGGTGGGCGACCTGCTCCTGGAATCCGGGGTTACTCTGCCCGATGTCACCATCGGCTACGAAACCTGGGGAACCCTCAACGAAGCTGGCGATAACGCCGTCCTGGTTCTGCACGCCCTGACAGGGGACACCCATGTCTCGGCGGGCAGGGCAGGGGCGGGTGCCAGCCCCGAAGAGATTACAGCGGCTGAGGCTGCGGGGTGGTGGCCCACTGCTGTGGGCCCTGGCCGGGTCATTGATACCGACCGCTTTTTTGTTATCTCGCCCAACATGCTCGGCGGGTGCTACGGCACCACCGGCCCAGCCTCACCCGCCCCGGCCAGTATCGACCCCGAACAAAAACCCTGGGGCTCCCGCTTCCCCCTCGTTACCATCCGCGACGGCGTCCGCGCCGAAAAACGTCTGCTTGACCAGCTTGGCGTTACCTCTCTCCACCACGTCATCGGTGGTTCCCTCGGCGGTGCCCGCGCCGCCGAATGGGCCGTCACCTACCCCGAGCTCGTCCGCTCCTGCGCCGTCATCGCCTCGGGCCCCGCCGCCACCGCCGAACAAATCGCCTGGGGTCACATGCAAAACCTGGCGATCCGCCAAGACCCCGCCTTCGCCGGCGGTGACTACTACCCAGGCCCCGGTCCCGTCACCGGCCTGGCCCTGGCCCGCCGCATCGCCCACACCACCTACCGCTCCGCCGCCGAACTCCACTTCCGCTTCGGGCGCGACGCCCAAGACGGCCACAACGTCCTGCACCCCCTCACCGCAGACCGCGGCCGCTACCAGGTAGAGAACTACCTGGACTACCACGGCCAAAAGCTCACAGCCCGGTTCGACGCCAACTCCTACCTGGCTATCAACGAAGCCCTGCTCTCCCACGACCTTGGCCGTGACCGGGGCGGGCTAGAAAAGGCACTGGCGCTTTCCACCTGCCGCTGGACCATCGCCTACGTCGACTCCGACCGCCTCTTCTTTCCCTCCGACTCCCACATCCTGGCAGCCTCCCTGCCCAACCCCGTAGAACCGGCTGTCATCCACTCACCCTGCGGCCACGACGGCTTCCTCATCGAACACGAACAGCTCGAAAGAATCCTTGCCACCAGCATCGAAACCCAGGACGTCGCTGACGAAGCAAAACCGCGGGGGCGCAAGCACCTGTGGGCAGTGGCCTAGGCTGGCTCTGCCGGTGGTAAGTTGGGGGTTATGAACCAGTACACTGTTGAATATTCAAAGGCAGAACCCTTTCGCCGGGGTACCCACCTGGTTGTCCTTCTGCACGGCTACGGCTCCCACGAACGTGACCTGCTGGGGCTCACCCCCTACCTGCCCAGCGAAAAGGTGACCTATGCGTCCGTCCGCGCGCCCCAGCCCGTCGGCTACCCGCTACCGGCCGACGCCGACTCCGCCTATATCGAGAGCCCCGCCATGGGCTACCAGTGGTGGCCCCTCAACCAGCAACTAGAAACTGTCGGCTTTACCGCCATCGAACTGGCTGTCGACTATCTGCTGGGCTGGCTCGAACCCATTGCTGCTGACTACGATAGCGTGATCCTGCTGGGCTTCTCTCAGGGCATGGCCCTTGCCACTTCGGTGGCCCGCGCCCGCCCCGACCTCATCAAGGCCGTGGTGGGGCTCTCCGGCTACGCCGTGGCCGGGGGAGAACACTACTTCAAGGACGCCCAGCTAGCGGACAAGCCCCTGCCCCTCTTCTGGGGCCGCGACGAAGCCGACCCCATCATCACCGCCGACAAAATCGCCTACACCCGCGAATGGGTAGCCGGGCACACCGACCTCACCGCCCACACCTACGCCGGCATCGGGCACGGAGTCGCCGCCGCAGAACTCACCCACATCACAGCCTTCCTCAATGAGAAAGTGCTTGCCGAATAATTATGTGTAAGGACTGCGGGCTCACCTTTAACGTGCTAGGGGAGCCCGCAGATCAAACGCGAAAATAATTGCCTGGGCCAGCTGTTTTTCCTGAGGCTCCGTGAGGTAACCAATCGTCCGGCCAAGGGTATCCTGACGGACCGTCAGAATGTTATCCGCAGAAATAGCGCACTCACGGTCCAGACCGTTAGCAGGCCCTAGCAAGACCTCGCTCGATAACCCCTTGATCGTTGAGGTGATAGGAGCGATGGTCACCTTAGTCATCGCAAACCGCGTAGGCTCACGGGTCAAAACAACTGCCGGCCTTGTCTTATCGAGATGGACTAAACAAATTTCGCGCACGGTTCAACACCTACTGCTGAGACGAAGGTGTGCCGCTGGCCCAGTCCACTAACTCATCCAGGTCATCCTCTGGGCCCAGAGAAGCCAGAATAGCTGCATCAACTAAAGCCGCCCGGCGTCGTCTCTCATGCTCAAGAGCCTCGGCAACAATCTCAGCGCGGCTTCTAGCCTGGCCTTCCTCAACCTCATGATCAAGAAAGGCCACCAAATCATCGGGTAAACGGACTGCAATCTGAACTGTCATAACCCGAGAATACCAATATGGGATTCGCTTGGCTAGAGGTTATTCAACCTCCACCTGCACGGTCACACCGTTCAGTTCAACGGTATCGCCAGCATGCAGCTGACGCCCGCGCTGCTCACAAATATCACCGTTCACCTTCACCAAGCCGTCCTGAATCACCTCACGGGCATGCACCCCGTTCTCCACCAGATTCGCCAACTTCAAAAACTGGCCCAGACGAATCATCTCATCACGAATAAAAACAGACTCAATACTCATACCCACCACTCTACCCGCGCCAACACTCGCACCCCTACGTACGGTAGGCTTAAAGACGAGTGCGCCACCCGGCCCACTTTCTTTTTACATCCAAGCACGCCACAACCGGTGGCGCAGGCTCATAGGAGAAACCAAAAACCATGGCACCGAAGTCCAAACTCGACAACGTTATTTCACTGGCCAAGCGCCGCGGATTCGTCTTCCAGGCAGGTGAAATCTACGGAGGATCCCGCTCAGCATGGGACTACGGCCCGCTCGGTGCCGAACTCAAAGAAAACATCCGCCAGCAGTGGTGGCAGACCTTCGTACGCGGCCGCGAAGACATGGTCGGCCTCGACTCCTCCATCATCCTGCCCAAGGCAGTCTGGGAGGCCTCAGGCCACGTCGCAACCTTCACCGACCCCCTCGTTGAATGCCTCTCCTGCCACTCCCGCCACCGCCAGGACCACCTCATCGAAGCCTTCGAAGCAAAGAAGGGCCGCGCCCCCGAAAACGGCATGGACGACATCGTCTGCCCCAAGTGCGGCACCAAGGGCCAGTGGACCGAACCCCAAAACTTCTCCGGCCTCATGAAAACCTACCTCGGCCCCGTCGACAACGAAGAAGGCCTGCACTACATGCGCCCCGAAACCGCCCAGGGCATCTTCGTCAACTTCAACAACGTCGTCACCGCCGCCCGCAAGCGTCCGCCCTTCGGCATCGGCCAGATCGGCAAGGCCTTCCGCAACGAAATCACCCCCGGCAACTTCATCTTCCGAACCCGCGAATTCGAACAGATGGAAATCGAATACTTCGTGCACCCCGACGACGCCCCCAAGTACTACGACCAGTGGATCGAAGACTGCTGGAACTGGTTCGTCGATCTCGGCATCAACCCCGACAACATGCGCAAATTCGACGTACCCGAAGACGACCGCGCCCACTATTCCGCAGGCACCATGGACCTCGAATACCGCTTCGGCTTCCAGGGCTCCGAATGGGGCGAACTCATGGGCGTCGCCAACCGCACCAACTACGACCTCGGCGTGCACAACGAACACTCCAACGCCAAACTCGAATACTTCGACCAGGGCACCGGCGAACGCTACGTCCCCTACGTCATCGAACCCTCCTTCGGCCTGACCCGCTCCATGATGGCCTTCCTCGTCGACTCCTACGTCGAAGACGAAGCCCCCAACACCAAGGGCGGCGTCGATAAGCGCACCGTGCTCAAGCTCGACCCGCGCCTGGCCCCCGTCAAGGCCGCGGTCCTGCCCCTGTCCAAGAAGGAAGACCTCGTCCCCACCGCCAAGAACCTGGCCAACGAACTCCGCCGCAACTGGAACATCGACTACGACGACGCCGGTGCAATCGGCCGCCGCTACCGCCGCCAGGACGAAATCGGCACCCCCTTCTGCATCACCGTCGACTTTGACACCCTGGAAGACCAGGCTGTTACCATCCGCGAGCGCGACACCATGACCCAGGAACGCGTCTCACTCGACCAGGTCACCGCCTACTTGGCAGCCAAGCTGACCAAGTAAGTAACGTAGGTTAGATATACAAAAGGACGGACGTGCGGAGAGCCTGCTGGCTCGGGGCTGGCGTGGATTGGGGTGAGTGCCCCAGCGCGAGCCCCAAGAGGGTCAGCAGGCGAACGCACGTCCGTCCTTTTGTTATTGTCTTATATCTCGACGCGCTTCAAATCCAGTGTCAGGTGGCCCGCGACCGAGCGGGCGGCCTCCCAGTCACTGCGCAGAACCGACTTGATGACCGCATCGTGGTACTCGCCGTCAATCAGGAAAGCCTCGCGGCGGCGTCCTTCGGGCACAAAACCGCAGGAGGTGTACACGTGCTTGGCCCGCTCGTTGAAGTCCAGCACCTCAAGCTCAATACGGTGCAAATCGAGCTTCTCAAAGGCGTAATCGACCATGAGCTTAGTAGCGTCGGTACCGTAGCCCTTATTCTGGCCAGCCTGCCCAATCGCAATACGGTAGTTAACCGAGCCGTTATCGGGGTCGTACTCGTTGAAGGCAACCTCGCCCACGTACTTCTGCTGGTCCAGCGCGTACACCGCTAAATCGAGGCGGTTCTTCTTCTCGTTGCGGCGGGAGTACCACTCACGGGTCTTAGTCTCGTTGAAGGGGTGGGTCTCTGTTGAGCGGGAGTGAACGGTTCCGGTCTTAATCAGAACATCGGGTTCCTGCAGAATACCGATCATGGCGTCAATGGCATCGGCGTCGAAGGGGCGCAGCTCAACGCGGGAACCTACGAGGGTGGGCTTGTGGGCAAGGGGAGAAGTCATAAAACCACGCTAAACAATAGAGTCAAATAAACTTTAAGCCCTTAAAGTCTAGCCGGTAACGGGCCGGTGAAATCAAGGTGCCGCTCTGCCGGTTCACGCTCAGCGTTCATATCTTCCCCGCAGCGGACGCCCGCAACTTAGGCAGGGGCGCTAAAGTAGATGGGTACACCCCACCGGCTACCCCGAAAGGCACCACCGTGAGCACTGCCGAGAATACCTACACCCTACGCCCCTGGCGCGAGGGCGACACCCTAGCCCTGCTCGAATACTGGCACGATGCTGAAAACCGGCAGGTAGCCGCCTTCCGCTCGTCCTTCGGGCCCGACTCCGACACCCGCTTCTCCCGCACCCTCGTCGCCGAGCATCAGGGAGTGCCCGTGGCTGCAGGTACCGTCTACGAGACTGACCTGCACCCCAACCGCCTCTGGTCCTACATCGAAGTAGCCCCCGAACACCGCCGCTCAGGCCTCGGCAGCCTGCTCCTACAGGCCCTAAAGGACGCCGCCGCCTCAGCCCCCAGCGGCACCGTAGCTCTGCGCGCCAAGGTGGAACCGGCCTCCACCGGCCTCGACTTTGCCTCTGCTCGCGGTTTCACGGTCGCCCAGCGCTCGCGCATGGTGCGTATCGAAGCCGGGGCGGTGCCGTCCGTACCCCTACGCCAGGACGAATCTGAACGCATCACCCAGGCCATCGAGGACCTGGCCACTGGGTCTGTCGAACTTACCCAGCGTTTCTGGGAGTTCTACCGGGCTGTACACACCTGGGACGAGCCTGCCGACCTGCCCATCGGCCGCGTCAACCGCCTCTTCCTCTCCGACGAAGCCGAGGCCCTGGGCGCTGTGGTGCTGCGCGATGACGTACTTCGTGCCCAGGCGAACGGGAAGAAGGGCGACATTATCGCTTTTGCCGTGAGCTACCGCCCCATCGAGGTAGATGCCGGCCAGATGCCCGTCTCTGAAGATGACGCCACCGAAATCACCATCGGCTACCGGGTGGGCCACCCCGGCGCCCGCGAAGCTATTATGCAGCTGCTTTCGGTGCTGACCGGCTCCTACGCCGTGCAAATCGAGGTCGATGACTCCATGGAAGATTTGGCTGTGCTGATCGACCAGCTGGTGAAGATGGGTGCTGCTACCGTGACCAGCGAGTCCCTGGTACTGGTTGACGGTTAAAGGCCCGTGGACGATACACGGGTAGAGAGAATCTTACGGGTGGCCGAGTGTGTGCCCGCCGGGCGGGTCGCTACCTACGGTGACGTCGGTGCGGTTGCCGGCGAATCTCCCCGGCTGGTGGGGCGCACCCTCGCGCTCTGGGGGTCGAGCGTGCCCTGGTGGCGCATCTGCAACGCCCGCGGCGAGATACCGGGGCACCTGGAGCAGGCTCGCCCCCACTGGCAGAGCGAGGGCACCCCGCTGCGAGTGGACGGGCGGGTCGCTCTGGGCGCCGCCCGTATAGGCGCGGACGCCCTCGCCCACCTTTCTGCCCCTCACCTCGCTGAGCTGGGGGAGGGGCAGGCTTAGAGGGGCTAGACGCCGATGTCGCGGGCTCTACGCCTCTGAGCTGAAGCCTCCCGTGCACTACTGCTTGAACCGATGTACCCGAGCAACGGCCAGATTGCAGCGTTCTGGGCTTGCATATCCCAAAAGATATTGAGAATTGCCCAGATGATCCAGGTAATAGTAAGCGTCCCGGCAAAGAGTCCCGGTCGCCATACCATCGTGCGGCTGCCCTTGGGGCGCAGGAACCACTGAGTGAGCACCGTGCCAACAACCACTAGGCCAATCGCCCACAAGGTTATAGCTAGTTCTCGGCTGAGGTACCAGGTGATAAAACCGTGTAGGCCCCACAGTCCCACCATGATGAGGGGCGCATAGATGCTGTTACCAGGGGAGTTCTGCTGAATCGTCATTGAAGATCACCAATCCTGTTACTTTGCGGGCTGAGTTGAAAGAGAGTTGGCCGACCGGCTCACCATTTTCGTGGCGCAGTCGGTAGGTGAGTACAAAGCCGGAGCCTGCCTGTTCCACCACTGTCTTTTTGACCTCAATAAAGGGGCCGCTTGCCTCAAGTACCTGCTGCCAGGTTTTCAGAATCTTGCGTTTAGACAGTAATCGGGCGGTTGTGTAGGTCATGTGGCTGTGTACATGCTCGATGTCACTGTGAGCCAGGGCAGCAAAGAGGGCTTCGGTGATCTGCTCCAGCTCGACCTGAATCTGCGAGAGTGAGCGGGCGTTATAGACGGTCTCGGAAAAGCGCTGGGCGGCAGCTTGCTTGGTCACGCCGATAGCTGCCCCAATGAGCTGCCAGGTTGCGCCGCCTGCGCGGGCTGCCTGCACAGCGTCCTCAAGTGCGCGGGTGGCTTGGGCGACCTGTTCATGGGCGGTGCGGACGGCAGTAATACGCGGGTCATCGGACTGCATAGGGCCTCCTCAACTAGGTTTCGTCAATTTATATTGACTTATCACAAGTATCGGGAAAGAGTGTGGGGCTGTCAAGAGATTTTGACGATTCACATGCAGGATCGAGGTGGTGCATTCTTTGGGGAATGTAAATTTAGGAAATATTTACTTTAAAACTAGCCCCTTGTTATCTCCTTGTGTTCATCTCTCAAGAGTGACATGACTAGACATGATATAGATTGACATGCCTAGTCAGGGTGATTTTTTATTCTCAGAGTGAAATATTGTCTTTTTTCTTAAAAAGTTCGCTTATCACTTGCTCAGTCTGCTGAAAGTATGTAGGGTTATGAACAGTTGCTCAGCCTACTGATAGCGCTCATAGGGGGCGCAGGGCTGACGTAACACCGCGTACTGAGAGTCGCAAAGAAAGGCAACAGCTCATGGCTACCAACGAAACCATCGAAACCCTGCGTAACAGCACTGTATTCGGCACTGATGGCGAAAAAATCGGCAAGGTAGGCGAGCTCTACCTCGACGCCCAGACCGGCGAACCCACCTTCGTCACCGTCAACACCGGTTTCTTCGGCACCAACGAATCCTTCATCCCCGTGAACCAGGCCCGCTACGCAGGCGAAGAGATTCACGTTCCCTACACCAAGGAATTCGTCAAGGACGCCCCCAACATCGCAGAAGACGGCGAACTCTCACCCGCAGAAGAGCAGCGCCTCTACGAGTACTACTCACTCACCGCAGGCACTGCAACCGCTGGCACTGCCACCGCAGGTGTCGCTAACACCGAGCGTCCTGCCACCGATGCCCACGCAACCCAGGCCACCGCAACCGCCGAGAACGGCGACGTTGTCGCTCACGAAGAGCGTCTGAATGTCGGCACCGCAACCAGCGCAACCCAGACCGGTCAGGTCCGCCTGCGCAAGGTCGTCCGCACCGAAACCGAAACCGTTGAGGTTCCCGTTCGCAAGGAAGAAATCGTTGTAGAGCGCACCAACCTCAAGGACGGCGAAGTAGTCGAGAATTACGACTTTGACGCAGCCGAAGCTCAGGCAGACGTCACCGTCACCGCCCACGAAGAGCGCCCCGTTGTCTCCACCGAGACCGTAGCAACCGAGCGTGTCTCCGTCGGCAAGGAAGTTCACACCGACACCGAGCGCGTCTCAGCCGACGTCCGCAAGGAAGAAATCGTCGTAGAAGGCGACAAGAAGTAAGTCTAGATAAAAGCCTCTAGCACTGAACCACAGCCTCATGCAGAGCCCCGGGAAGAACCACCCGGGGCTTTTGCTTACTCTCTACCCCTAAGGAAGAAAATGACCGAACTAATTGACCCCCGCAGCAAATACCCCGTCATTGCCCCTCCGAAGCAGACCCAGCCCGAACCCGGCTTAGACGCTGAAATGACCCCCAAAGCCGATTTGGGCATCGACACCTATCAGGGGGCAGGCCGCCTTAAAGGACGGCGGGCGCTCATCACCGGTGGCGATTCCGGCCTGGGCGCAGCGGTAGCCATTGCCTACGCCCGGGAAGGTGCCGACGTAGCCATCGCTTATCTGCCCGAAGAAGAGCCAGATGCCCGCATCATCATCGAGCAGATCGAAAAAGCTGGCGTCAAGGCACTAGCCCTCCCCGGTGACCTGCGGGAACTTGAGCAGTGCCAGCTGGTTGTTGAGAAGACCGTTGAGGCCTTCGGCGGTCTCGATATTCTCGTCAACAACGCCAGCCGCCAGGTGTGGCACGAAAAACTAGAAGACCTCTCAGACGAGGACTTCGACGCCACCATGAAAGCTAACGTGTACTCGTCCTACCGGGTAACTAAGGCTGCGCTGCCGCACCTTCAGGCAGGTGCATCTATTATTTTCACCTCCTCGATTCAGGCCTACGAGCCCAGCGAAACCCTGCTGGACTACGCCCTGACCAAGGCTGCCCAGAACAACTTCAGCAAGGGTCTTGCCCAGGCGCTCACCCCTCGCGGTATCCGCGTGAACGCTGTTGCCCCCGGCCCCTTCTGGACACCCCTACAGCCCAGCCACGGCCAACCCCAGGAAAAGCTCACCCAGTTTGGGCAAGACACACCCCTGGGTAGGGCGGGCCAACCCGCTGAAATTGCTGGTGCCTACGTCTTCCTGGCATCGGATGAGGCCAGCTACGTCTCCGGCGAAACCCTGGGTCTCACCGGCGGACGTCCTACCCCGTAGACGCCCAGCACGTCGCCTGAACTACATGGCGCCCGCTTCATCAGCCTCCCGCCCCGTGCCCTGCCCGGTGCGGGGCAGGAAGGTGGGGCGGGCGTCCTTATCTTTGCTCTAGCTAACAGCGCACCGGGGCCGTTTGTGCCAGAATTGGAAGGTTATGACAGAAGAGACTTTAGAGACCGGCCAGACCCCGGCCCGCGCTAAGCAGCTGAAACTGCCGCCCCTACAGCTGGGCAAGCACACCATCGACACCCCGGTGGTGCTGGCCCCCATGGCGGGCGTCACCAACAAGGCCTTCCGCCGACTCTGCCGCGACTACGGTGGCGGCCTCTACGTGACCGAGATGGTCACCGCGCGCTCCCTGGTGGAGCGTAACCCCGAGTCTCTGCGCATTATCGACCATGACGGCGACGAAAAGATTCGCTCCATTCAGATTTACGGTGTGGACGCCGTCAACGTCGGCAAGGCGATTCGTATGGTGGTCGAAGAAGACCGTGCCGACCACATTGATCTGAACTTCGGCTGCCCCGTCCCCAAGGTCACCAAGCTGGGCGGCGGCTCCGCCCTGCCCTGGAAGACCGACCTCTTTACCGCTATCGTCCAGACCGCTGTGCGTGAGGCCTCCCGCGGGGACGTGCCCCTGACCATCAAGATGCGTAAGGGCATCGACGAGGACCACCTGACCTACCTAGAATCAGCCAAAATTGCTCGTGACGCGGGTGTTGCGGCGATTGCCCTGCACGGTCGCACTGCCGCCCAGCACTACTCCGGCAAGGCCGATTGGGACTCGATTGCCCGCCTGCGCGAGGCAATCCCCGACGTGCCGATTCTCGGCAACGGCGATATTTTCTCCGCCGAGGACGCCATTGCCATGGTCGAGCAGACCGGGGTGGACGGCATCGTGGTCGGCCGCGGTTGCCAGGGCCGCCCCTGGCTCTTTGGCGACCTGCAAAATGCCTTTGAAGGGTCTGAAGAGCGCCACCGCCCCAGTGTGTCTGAGGTAGCCGATATGATTTACCGCCACGCTGAACTACTGGTGGAGACCTTTGGTGACGAGGCCCGCGGCCTACGCGAGATCCGCAAGCACGTGGCCTGGTACTTCCACGGCTACCCGGTGGGCGGTAAGCTGCGCGCCAAGATGTCGACCGTGCCCACCCTCGAAGCCTTCCGTGAGTACCTGGCCGAGCTGGACCACTCCATTGGCTACCCCGGTGCCGCTGTTGAGGGCCCTCGCGGGCGCGCGGGCAACCCCAAGAAGCCCCACCTGCCCGACGGGTGGCTGAACTCCCGCGTCCTGGGGGACGCCGAGCGATTGGGCCTGGTGGACGCCGAGCTGGATATCAGCGGCGGCTAGGGGAGCGGATGCCCGGGCCCGGCTAGTCCATGTCGGGCGGCGGAGGGTCGGTGGGAGTTTTGCCCTTCCATAGGTTCATGTCCCACATGATGGAGAAGGGGCTCATCATATGGAGGCTGTGAAAGACAGCTCCGCACTCTTCGCCGTAGATGTCGCTGGCTGGGTCTGATGCGGCGATGGCCCGTACCGCCGTGATATTGAGGCAGATAGCAAAGATCACTGGGAGAAGCCCGAGTATCCATTCGTAGATGAGTAGGCTAGCGGCCGCCATGGTGAGAAGGAGCGTCGCCCAGCCTTTGAGAGTGTTGCCCAGAAAGAACTCGTGGGTGCCCAGGTAACCCTGCCAGCAAGCCAACTGGTAGGCCCTGGACTTGGTGCGAATAAGCATCTCATATCGAAAGCGCTCCGGGTCGCCGTAGTTGGGCACATACTTCTCACTCATAGATTATGACTGTACCGTCCGGTAGGTTCTAACACCACAGGTTATGTGAGTGCTTATCAGAATCGCGCAGGGCCCACGACGCTGGTGGGCCCTGCGCGATTCTTGTGGACGCTGGGTTTGCGAAATATAAGTGCAAGGAAATTTATTAACAGAAGCCAAGCGTGTAACCTGTGACACATGAAGTATTCAGTAGTTATCGTGGGTCTTGGAGCGATTGGTTCGTATCTTGCAGGGGAGCTAGCTGCTCGTGGGCATTCAGTGCTTGGAATTGAACAGTACGCCCCGGTGCATGACCGCGGAGGATACTCTGGCGAATCTCGACTTTTTCGTATGGCCTACCACGAGGGAGCTGAATATGTGCCGCTTCTCAAATATTCACGTAACTACTTCATCGACCTAGATACGCGTCATCCCGCAAAACTTTTTCACCAAACAGGGGCTCTTACAATCGGACATCCCAATGGTGCAGGGCTGATTGGCGTTCAAGACTCTATCAACAACTTTCATATTGATTTCGAAGCATACGATGCAGAAGAACTGAGGCGCCGCTACCCCCAACACGCTGATATCACAGATGAAATTGGCATTCTCGATAAGCAAGGCGGGGTGCTGTATTCAGACGCTATCGTGCACCAAATGCAACAAGAAGCGAAAGCGGCTGGTGCGGAGCTGTATACCCACGAAGAAGTTGTAGGCTTCGAAGAAACTGCCCGCGGAGTTAAGGTGCGCACTGTCCGAGATACCTATAAGACTGACCATCTCATCGTCTGTGCAGGAGTATGGTCTAAGACCCTTATGCCAGAGCTGGAGCCGTACGTGTCGATTGTTCCCATTAGCTTGGGGTGGTACATCACTAATGGTGTTACGGACTATGCTCCCAGCTCTTTTCCTGGCTTTATTAGAGAATCAAATGGGTCCCATCTCTACGGTTTCCCATGTCTCGATGGGATGACCGTAAAGGTAGGTAACGTTGGTAACCGTTCTGAGGTGCCCACCCCGCGGGAACTTCCACCTCGAGCCTCTGGCCCAGCTCTACGAGAACCTGCGCAATTAGTTACTCGGTATCTGAAAGGGGTCACAGACGGACCCGCCCGCCACTCTATGCACATGGATCTATTTTCTCAAGATCACAGGCCGATTATCGATCGTCTTTCGGGGCGGATTATAGTAGCTACAGCTTTTTCTGGGCATGGCTTCAAATTAACCCCGGCTCTCGGCCGTGCCATCGCAGATTTAGTTGAGGACCAAGAACCAGCTTTTTCATTACAGAATTTCAACCTAAGTCGGTTCTTTGAACCCTCGGCATAGGTTTCCTCGGCAATACAACTTGAATCACATCTACAGTAAACAGCGCACCCTACACGCAAAGGAGCGATTCCCATGGACTTTACTCCCTGGGCTCTGGTCATTGACCTGGGTATTATCGGGCTGCTGCTCACGGTTAGCACCGTACTGCGAGCTCGCATTAAATTTATTCAAGAATTGATGATCCCGGCTCCCGTTATTGCGGGATTTTTAGGGCTAGCTTTGGGGCCAGCCGGGGCTAACTGGTTACCGTTTTCAAGTGCGATTGGTTCGTACGGCTCGGTACTTATTGCTGCCGTCTTTGCCTGTATCGCGTTAGGAACAGACCTGAGCCTCAATAAGCTAGGACGCCCTTTGGGGCAGTTCTTGAGTTACACAGTCCTGCTCTACTCCGCCCAAGTTGTTGTAGGTATTTTGTTGACCCTTTTACTGCTGGGGCCTCTGTTTGATACCCCAGAAGCATTTGGAGTGGTTCTATTCTCCGGATGGGCTGGTGGATTTGGCACGGCAGCTGCAGTAGGAGATGTTTTTACTCAGGCCGGACAAGAAGAGATACAGTCGTTAGCTTATACCTCAGCAACGGTCGGTCTACTCATTGGGATTTTAGGCGGCGTAATTATCGCTAAGTATGGCGCTAAAAAAGGTTACGTTGAAGAGTTTGCAGGCCTTAAGGAATTACCTGAGGAAATTCGAACAGGCATTCTTCCGCAGAAAGCTAAGCGGCCCTCTATCGGTACTCACGTATTTTCTAGTTCTTCAATCGATACCCTAGGTTTTCACTTGGGTATTATTGCTGCTGTTACCGCAATTGGCTATATGGCTCAGCAGTACCTTAAAGGGTTTTTCCCATCAGTTTCGATTCCTGTTTTTAGCTTGGCTTTTATCTTGGGACTCATCGTTCGCCTGAGCATAGATAAGCTCAAGCTAGGCCATTTCGTTGACCGAACCACTATGCAGTCTATTTCTGGCACTGCTACCGATGTATTGATCGTTTTCGGTATTGCTTCTATTAAGCCTGGCTTAGTAGCAGATTACTGGGTGCAGCTAACTATTCTATTTGCCGTGGGTCTTGTCCTTTTGCTGGTTCTTGGGTTGGTGCTGGCTCCTCGTGTTCTTGATCAGGGCTGGTTCGAGAAGCAAATTTTCACGTGGGGCTGGGCTACAGGAGCCTTAGCGCAGGGCATTGCCCTACTGCGCATTGTTGACCCGAAACTTAAGTCCAGCACGCTTGAAGATTACGCCTTACTCTCGATTTTTAATCAGAATGAGATTCTGGCAGTTACTTTTATTCCTGCTTTAGTCGTTGCTGGTGCTTCATGGACTGTTGCTGGAATCTGGGGGCTAGTCACAGTGGTTGCTATTGTTGCGCTCTTTATATTGGCGAGGGGCGGGCATAACGCACACTCGCGGATGAAGAGATAGCCCTGGAGCTAAGAAAACCCTGGATAGAATCATGGTATGCAGATTGAACTGACCCGATTTCGAGTAAAACCGGGCAAGCGACATAAGGTCGATGAGTGGATGCTTTTCCTCAACGAAAACATGGAGGCTGTCAAAGAAACACTAGAGCCTGAGCACATGTATGTTGAGACAATCTTTGCTGAAACAATCGACGGAACCGATTACCTCTACTGGTATTCGGTGCGTGGGGAGGCCGGCTTAGAACAGAAGGTTACTGAGTCTGAGCACTGGTTGGACGAGAAACACGTCGAGTACTGGCGTGAATGTATTGACCCTACGTACCCACCCCAAGATCTGTCGCCGTGCGTGCACATGCTGCCTGACCGCGTCCTGGCATCCATGAAGCCGATGCCCCAGTAAACAGTGCTTATCAGAATCGCGCAGGGCCCACGACGCTTGTGGGCTCTGCGCGATTCTTGTGGGCACCGGGTTTGTGAAGGGTAAGGGTGGGCGGACGCTGCACCCCGCTTCCTTGCCTCTGGGCCAGAAGAGAGGGGGCGGCATCCGCCCCACTGAGCTGGGTGCACCCTCTAGACTTAAAACATGCACACCCACACCCTGAGCCCCGAAACCCCGGCTGATACCGCAGAAATTCGTGACCTGCTCCTGGCTACCTTTGAGACCAGCTACGAGGCCGACCTGGTCGATGCCCTGCACGATAACCCCAACGCCTGGGAACCGGGAATTTCCCTCACAGCCCGCGATACCGTCACCGGTGCTCTTATCGGCTACATTCTCATTAGCCGCTGCTGGGTGGGGTCCTGGCCTGCCTATGCGCTCGCGCCCCTGGCCGTCCACCCTGATTACCAGGGCAGGGGAGTGGGCACCGCCCTGGCCCGTGAAGCTCTAGCCCGTGCGGCGGCGTCCGCCCAGATTAGTAATGCACCCACCAGCCTGCTGGTGCTCGGCGAACCCGCCTACTACAGCCGTTTTGGGTTCGAGGCGGCAGCCCGCCACGGGGTGCGCGCAGTCATCGATGGTATTGAGCCGGCTGCCCTGGCAGAAGCCCTGCAACTCGTTAACCTCACCCCCGACTACCCGCCTATCTCAGGCGAGGTCACCTGGCCCGCCGAATACGGTCTCGACCAGGGCGATGACCTCTAAACTGGAATCCCAGGCCTAGATTGAACCGGTAGAGAAAAGACGAGATTCATGAGCAGCACCTTCACCCCCGAACAGGCCCCCACCCCCGGCTATAGCGCAGCGGACGCCGAACGCTGGGTTCCCGAACACCACAAGTTTGTCTACCGCTCGCCCTTTGAGCGCGACCGCGCCCGTGTGTTGCATTCTGCGGCTCTGCGCCGTCTCGGTGCCAAAACTCAGGTGGTTGACCCCGATACCGACGACTTCGTGCGTACCCGCCTGACCCACTCCCTGGAAGTTGCCCAGATTGGCCGCGAGTTGGGGCGCATGCTGGGCTGCGACCCCGATGTGGTCGATACTGCCTGCCTCTCCCACGACCTAGGCCACCCGCCCTTTGGGCACAACGGTGAAACCGCCCTCGACCGGTTAGCGGCGGACGCCGGTGGTTTTGAGGGCAATGCCCAGACCCTGCGCCTGCTCACCCGCCTTGAACCCAAGGTGATCAGGCACGACGGCGGTTCTGCCGGGCTAAACCTGACCCGGGCGTCCTTGGACGCAACCTGCAAGAACCCCTGGACCCGCGCCAACGCCCCCGCCCGAACCGACGGCAAGCCCAACCGCAAATTTGGCGTCTACACCGATGATCTGCCCGTCTTTGAATGGCTCCGCGCCGGGGCCGCTGAAGCCGGGGCTGCCCCCACCCAAAAATGCCTGGAAGCCCAGGTCATGGACCTCGCCGACGATATCTCCTACTCCGTGCACGACGTTGAGGACGCCGTCTTCGGTGGGCATGTGCAGCTTGATGACCTGAAAAAGGCGGACGCCCGCCAACAGGTTTTCGACAAAACCCGGCTCTGGTACCTGCCCGGGGTTGAGGACGCCACCCTCGACAAAGCCCTAACCCGCTTAGAGAACCTCAACCGCTGGGTGCCGAATATGACGGGGACCCGCTCGTCCATGGCGGCTTTTAAGGCCCTTACCTCTAAGCTCATTGGGCGTTTTGCTGCCAGCGCTATGCTGGCAACCCGCGACGTCTACGGGGACGAACCGCTCACCCGCTACCAGGCCCAGCTGGTGGTGCCCGAAGAAACCGAGCACGAAATCGCCGTGCTCAAGGGTATAGCCACGGCATTTGTGATGGCTCCCCGCGATGCGGCAGCCGCGCAGACAACCGAGGGGAACCAGCAGGAGATCCTTGAATTCCTGGTGCACGCCCTCTTTGATAACCCCAACTACCTCGACCCGGTCTTTGCCGCTGACCTGCAGGAGCTGGGGCGCAATGACGATACCGCCCGCCTGCGCCTGGTGATTGACCAGGTCGCCTGCCTGACCGACCGCTCCGCGGTCGCCCTCTTCAAACGAATCACAGGAACCCACTGGGCGGTTGGCGATAAACCGCTGTGGTAGATACACACTGCTAAGGACGTGACACATGAGATACAAGAAACCCATCAAACAGATTTTCATGGCGGCCCTGGCGAGCCTGCTCATCGGACTGCTCGCCGGGTCACTGACCGGCCTGTGGATTGTGGGCATAGGTTCCTTCATCGTGACCCTGTTAATTGCGCTCTCACCGGAATCCTTCGGGCTGGGGCGCACCCGCCCGGGGCCACTCGACGACGATCTCTACAGCTAAACATATTGGTGCCCACAAGGCATAAACCCTCAAGCCTCGGCTTGACGCCCCCGACTAGAATTGAACCCGTGGCAGGCTTAATCAAACGAGAAGACATTGACGAGGTGCGCTCCCGCACCGACATCCGCGAAATCATCGAAGGGTACGTAACCCTCAAATCCGCCGGTATCGGCTCTTTCAAGGGGCTGTGCCCCTTCCACGATGAACGCACCCCGAGCTTCCACGTGCGCCCCCAGATGGGCACCTACCACTGCTTTGGCTGCGGCGAATCGGGCGATGTGATCAGCTTCCTCATGGAAATGGACCACACCTCCTTCACCGAAACCGTCGAAAAACTTGCCGCCCGTATCGGCTACGAACTGCACTACGAGCAGGGTAGCGGCATGAGCCGCGAAGAGGTAGGACGCCGCCAGCGCCTCCTCGATGCCCACAAGATTGCAGCGGAGTTCTTCCAAAAAAACCTCTACACCCCTGCCGCCGTTGAAGCCCAAAAGTTTCTTGGCGCCCGCGGCTTCGACCCCGCAGCCACCCAAAAATTCGGGGTGGGCTTTGCCCCGCGCGGCTGGGATAACCTGCTCAAATACCTCATGAACAAGGGCTTTACTACCGAGGAACTCCGCGACACCGGCATGTTCTCAGAGGGGCAGCGGGGCCTCTACGACCGTTTCCGCGGGCGTATCATCTGGCCCATCCGCAACATCACCGGTGAAACTATTGGCTTCGGCGCTCGCCGCCTCTTCGACGACGACCAGGGGCCTAAATACCTCAACACCCCCGAGACCGCCCTCTACAAAAAATCACAGGTCCTCTACGGGCTTGACCTAGCCAAACGTCCTATCGCCAAGAAGAAGCAGATTGTGGTCGTCGAGGGCTACACCGACGTCATGGCAGCCCAGCTGGCCGGAATCGACACCGCCGTCGCCACCTGCGGCACCGCCTTTGGCACCGACCACATCAAAATCGTGCGCCGTCTCATCTCCGACGACGGCACAGGCGGCGAAGTCATCTTCACCTTCGACGGCGACGCCGCCGGCCAAAAAGCCGCCCTCGCTGCCTTCTCAGAAGACCAGCGCTTCGTCGCCCAAACCTTCGTGGCTGTCGCCAAAGACGGCATGGACCCCTGCGACCTGCGCCTAGCCCGCGGGGACGCTGCCGTGCGCTCCCTCATCGCCTCCCGGCGTCCGCTCTTCGAATTCGCCATCGACGCCACCCTCGCCAACTACGACCTCGGCACCCTCGAAGGGCGTGTGCGCGGCATGCGCGCCATCGCCCCCATCATCGCCGGAATCAAGGACGCCGCCCTGCGGCCAGCCTACGTACGGCAAGTTTCAGGGCAGTTAGGGCTAGACGCCGCCGAAGTGCAGCGGGCCGTCAGCGCAGCGGCAGCTAACCCGCAGGCGTCCGCCAGCCAGCGAGCCGAAGCCGCAGAAGCAGAACGCGCCGCCCGAATCGCAGCAGAAGAAGCCCCCGCCCCCGTAGAAGACCCCTACGAGCTGCCTGACCTACGCGACCCTGTAGCCCGCACCGAGCGTGAAGCACTCGAAATTGTGCTGCAATACCCCCAGTACCTCTCCCTCGAACAGTGGCAGGAACTAGCCACCGTGCACTACCGCTACCGGGCCCACAGCGGCATCGCCCAGGGCATCATTGGGGCAGCCTCCATCATCGCTCCTGAGCCCGGAGCCACCTGGGTCAATACCGTGCGAGCTTATGCCCCCGAACCCGTCCACGCGCTCATCGCAGAACTCACCGTCGCCCCCATCCCCGCCCGCACCGACGACCAGCTCAATCGTTACTCCCGCGACATACTCAACCGCCTCTTTGAACAAGAAATCACCCGGCAAAAATCAGATCTCCTCATGCAGCTCCAGCGTCTATCGCCCCAGGACAACGCCGAGGCCTACCGGGAGATCCAACAGCAACTCCTCACTCTCGAACTCCGCCGCCGCAGCAAAATGCAAGGCCAAGACTAAGGTGTGATGCAGTTAACTCAATCTCGATTTGCACGGGGTAAAAACCCCGTGTAAAGTTATTACTCGTTGCAGCGATGGAAACAAAGCAAACAACATTCCCCCGTAGCTCAATTGGCAGAGCATTCGACTGTTAATCGAAGGGTTACTGGTTCGAGTCCAGTCGGGGGAGCAAATAAACAGCCCGGTCTTATGGCCGGGCTTTTTTGTATGCTTACGCTCCCCATGTGTGGCACTGGCTCCCAAATGTTGCGGCGCCACTGCCACATCTGGGCATCAGTGCCACCGCTGCCCGAAACGAGAAAGACGTCATCACTTGGCGTCACCACCTTCACCAGCACCCCGAACTTTCAAACCGCGAGACAAAAACAGCGGCCTACATCGTTGAACGCCTCAAGGATATGGGCTTCGCAGATACTGACATACAGCAAAACATCGGCGGAACCGGAATCATCGCCACCCTACGAGGGAGCACCTCCTCAGAAAAGGCTGTTCTCTTACGGGCAGACATGGACGGCCTGCCCGTCAAAGAAGAAACCGACCTGCCCTATGCCTCTGAAGAAGTAGATGAAAACTACCCCGGTGGCCCTTTTCCCGTTGCCCACGCCTGTGGTCACGATTGCCACGTCGCCATGCTTTTGGGCGCAGCGCGTGCCTTCGCAGAGTACCGAGAGGAACTCGCCGGAACCATCTACTTCGTCTTCCAGCCAGCAGAAGAAGGTGCCCCGGTGGAAGAAGAGGGCGGTGCTGCCCACATGCTGACTGACGCGGCCTTTGATTCACTTGACCCCCAGCCAACTCTGGCCTTTGGTATGCATGTGATTCCTGCACCAAGCGGCTATGTGGGGTGGGCCTCGGGCGTGCAGCACGCTTCATCTGAAATGGTCAAGATAACCGTGCACGGTGAACAGGTGCACGGCTCATCGCCGTGGGCGGGGCGAGATCCGATGCCAGCGGCTGCAGACATCATCAGCGCCATGGGGCAAATCTATCGCCAGATAGATGCCAAAGATGCGTTTACTATTTCTATTGGTCATGTTGAAGACCAGGGGCGTTTTAACATCATCGCCAGAACCTGTTGATGGCGGACGCGGTTTTGCTCCTAATCACTCACCGCGTTTCTACGCTAACGACGAAGTCCTCATCACCGGCGTCCGAATGCACCTTGCGGTTGCGCTGGCCCATCTTGAAACAACGCAAGACTAAGAACCAATAATCGCATCACAAATCGGGGCGCAGTCGCCACAAGCCCCTAAAAGCCGGTAAACTTACTATTTGGTACACGTAATACGCAAGCACGCTTATCGACACAGAGAGAGGTGGCACATGACCACTCCTAACGACCTGAACGGCTCACGCCGGGCCCAGGGTCTGCGCGCCGGCTTCAACAACATCAAAGCTAGCGTGACGAACGTGGCTGACGCGGGCAAGGTGCTCACCAACCTAGCCCCTAAGCAGCTCAAAGACGAAATCCAGATCGCCAAGATTGAGGTCAAAGAAAAGGGCATCGCCCTGGGCAAGGGCGCCGCGGTTGCCGCAGTAGCCCTGGTCTTCGCCCTCTTCATGGCTGTCGCCCTGGTCATCCTGGCCTACGTTGGCCTGGCCTCCATCATGCCTAACTGGGCGGCAGCTCTGGTTCTATTCGTGCTCTTCCTGCTCCTTGCCGGCATTGCCGGTCTGGTCGGCTTCAAGATGATCAAGGCCCAGCTGCCCTTCAAGCCTGAATCAGCTATCTTTGGTCTGCTCTATGACCTGGGCGTGCTGAAGGAAGGCTCTGCCATGACCTCCAAGCGCCTCAAGCGCGAGCAGGCTGAGAAGGCAGAAGCCAAGAAGGCCGAGCAGACGTCAGAGGAGAAGAAGGACGGCGGCGAGCAGCAGGCACCTGCTACCCCCGCCCCCAGCAAGGAACAGCTCCTGCAGCGCACCAAGCAGCGCCGCGAGCACCTCAAGACCCTGCGCGACGACATCGAGACCTACTCACGCGACGTGCAGGCCGGCGCTCAGGGGCTGGTACAGAACGCCAAGACCTCCGCAAAGAACGCTCCTGCTACCGCCGTTGACGGTAGTAAGAAGCTGGCCGCAAACGCCTCGAACCCTGAGACCCTGCAGGCCCACTGGAAGTCCTTTGCAACCCTGGCAGCTTCCCTGGGAGCCTTCTTCGTCTTCCTCGGCAAGCTCATTAGCCGCCGCAAGTAAGACCCTGCCCTGCCTCAGATGAGGCGGCACAAGCGTCCTTGCCCCCCCCAGGCCCGCCCCGGCAGAACCGCCGGAGCGGGCCTGGCTTTTTGGGCGGCAGGGAGCGGACGCGTGTGAGCCCCGCCGAATCCGCCGCCGGGCTGATGCGTGGCTGCCGAAAACCCTGTAAGGTCAGTGTGACACTGAACGAAGAGACCTCGAAAGGGCCCCTGCATGGCTGATAAGCCTCTGACCGTCCTCATTGGCGCCGATACCTACCCGCCCGACATCAACGGGGCTGCCCAGTTCTCATCCCGTCTTGCCCATGCCCTCGTGGCTCGAGGCCATACCGTGCATGTGATGGCGCCCAAGCAGGATAAGGGCGTAACCAGCTGTCATACTGTAGATGGCATCGTGGAGCACCGTATGCGCTCCCATAAGGTCGTTACCCACCCCTATATGCGCCTGAACTTCCCCTGGGAGATTTACGCTGAGGCTGATCGTCTGGTGCAGGAGATTCAGCCCGATGTTATTCATATTCAGTGCCATTACATCATTGGGCGGGTGCTGGCCCGTGTGGGCGCCAAGCGCGGTGTGCGCGTTGTTGCTACAAACCACGTGATGCCTGAAAATATCACCCCCTTCCTGCCTTTCAATGAGCGTGTTAATGCTGTGCTCGAGAAAATTTCATGGAGCGATATGCGCCGGGTGCTCAGCCGGGCAGCTGTGGTCACCACCCCCACCCAGATCGGTGCGGACGCCATGGAGAACGCCGGTAAGTTCCAGCGACCTGTTCTACCGGTATCGAACGGTATTCAAAGCTCTGACTATGAGCTGGCACCCGGTGAAACTATTGAGAAGAACCCCGGTGAGTTAAGTATCTTCTTTGCAGGCCGCCTGGCGGTTGAGAAGAATATCGATGTGCTGATTGAAGGGTTCTCTAAACTACCCCAGGAACTGCGGGAACGTACCGTCCTTGAAATTGCGGGTACCGGTGAAATCCTCAACCAGCTCCAGGACAAGGCTCATGCTTGTGGGGTGAGCGATCGTGTGCGCTTCTTGGGGTATGTATCCGACGAAGAACTGCGGGCAGGCTACCTGCGGTGCGATGTTTTCTGCCAGCCGGGCACAGCCGAGCTACAGTCACTGGTGACACTTGAGGCCATGAGCGCTTCTAAACCCGTGGTTCTTGCTAACGCCCTGGCTCTGCCTCACCTGGTGGAGCAGGGAAAGAATGGTTTTCTCTTTGAGCCGGGCAACACGGATGAACTGGCAGGCTACCTTGCCCACATCTTGGAGCTGCCCGAACAGGATCGGCTGGCTATGGGGGAGTACTCACACCAGATGGTCACCCGTCACGCAGCCGATAAAACCTGGGAAACTTTCGAGTCCCTCTACCGCTCCGATGAGCTGTACCGCCAGTTCGTGGAACACCGAGGCTAGACTCTGCCGAGGTAACCTATCGCGCACAAAACGCGCAAGATAGGTGGAGTGCCTGCCGTACTGGCTCAATGAGTGGTTTGGTCGGCGCAGTGTTTTTAGGTATTCTTAGTGGCAGTGCCGCTTGCAAAAGCTGTGCTGTGGGGCCTTAGCTCAGCTGGTTAGAGCAGGGGACTCATAATCCCTTGGTCGCGGGTTCAAGCCCCGCAGGCCCTACCGGTTTCATCCTCTATCTCAGATCGTCTTGAGATAGAGGATGTTTTTTTATTCCATATCGTGTGGATCATGTCTTTTATGGCTCCACAACGTTTCCATTGTGCTCTCTTTTCCTGTTCCCACTTAGGGCAGAGAAAACATAGTGGAAAAGCAGAAAGAGAACTAAAGCTAGATTCAATAAGAGAATCAGCACAATGATGATAGCTAAAATTTTTAGCACGGGGTACTCCGGGGTGGGGGAAATGTAACTTGTTACCGATGGGGGGGAAGATAGTACAAGTTGCAGGGGGCTTGTGTCGTTAAAGTTGCTTTGAGTCTTAGTGTGCGTGGAATCGGGCGGGTAGGTTTGTCGCCGGTTGGTGTCTTCCTCTAAAATTGAACAGTGTTCAAAAAAACATATGCCCCAGCAAAGTCGCTGATTGAACGCGACCGTGGCCTTCTCTGGCACCCTTATGCTCCCTTGGAATCACGCCCGTTATATGCCGTAACAGAAGCGCAAGGTAGTGTCATTACGCTACAAAGCGCTGAAGGCGCCACCTATTCCGCACTCGATGCGATGAGTTCCTGGTGGTGTCAGGTCCACGGCTACCGCAACCCTGCCCTTGACCGGGCGCTGGCTGAACAAGCGGCCCGTTTTTCCCACGTGATGTTTGGGGGTCTCACCCATCAGCCTGCTATTGAGCTGGCTGAGCGGCTGGTTGCGCTGAGCCCCGAGGGGCTTAACCACGTCTTTTTGGCTGATTCTGGTTCCATCTCTGTGGAGGTGGCTCTCAAATTGGCTGTACAGTACCAGAGCGCTCTGGGTAAGCCTGAACGTCGCCGTTTTATTGCTCTGGAGGGCGGCTATCACGGCGACACTATCGGTGCCATGGGAGTGAGCGACCCCGCTGGGAGTATGCACCGGGACTTTTCCCACTTGGTCACTTCTCAGTTCTTTGTACCCCGGCCACCTGCCGCCCGTTACCTGCCCCAGAGCGACACCTGGGAATGCGATGAAGCCGAGCAAATGCAGTGGGAAGAAACAGTGAGCACCCTGGTAGGCCACTACGCACAAGAGTCTGCCGCGCTGATTCTTGAGCCGGTGGTTCAGGGGGCCGGCGGTATGTTCTTCTATCATCCGAGGTGCCTCAACCACCTGCGTGCCCTAGCCGATGAGCACGGTCTTCTACTGATTTTTGATGAAATTGCGACCGGTTTTGGGCGAACCGGACGGTTGTTTGCTGCTGAGTGGGCTGGGGTGACTCCCGACGTGATGACGGTGGGCAAGGCGCTGACCGGCGGGTATCTAACGCAGGCGGCAACTCTGGTAACTAGTCCGGTGGCCGATGTAATTAGCAATTCTGTGCATAAGGCACTGATGCACGGGCCAACCTTTATGGGCAACCCATTGGCGAGCGCGGTTTCCTGCGCTTCCCTTGACTTGCTGACGGGTGCCTTACCCGCCGATGAGGGGTACCCCAGTTCGCTGTGGTCGGATCAGGTTCCCGTCATTGGTGAGAATCTGCACAGGGCGCTTGCCCCTGCCCGTGAGCTTGAGATTGTTCAGGACGTGCGTGTGCTGGGTGCAATCGGTGTGGTGGAGCTGGTGCAGGACGTTGATATCCCTGCTGTAACCGAGTGTGCCTTAGAAGCCGGTGTGTGGGTACGTCCTTTCCGTAAGACGGTTTACACCATGCCGACCTATATTAGTAGCCCGCACGATGTGGAGCGTATTGGTGCGGGTATCTGTAGTGCCCTTGAGAGGGTGTACGGCTGATGGCAACCGGTTACCGGCGTCTTGTGGAGCAGGCGCAAAAGGTGCGGGCCGCCCGCGGGCTGGAACGTCAGACTGCTGTCTTGGGGCCGGTTGCGTGTGACTTGGCAACTAACGACTATTTGGGTTTGCGCTACCACCCCAGGCTTATCGAAGCGGGGCGGCGGGCGCTATCAGATTACGGGGTCTCTGCGAGTAGCTCGCGGGTGGTCAGCGGCACCCTGCCGGTGCACCGCGAACTGGAAGAGGCCTTGACCCACCTGCTTGGAGCGGAAGAAGCTCTGGTCTTTTCGAGCGGTTATGCCGCTAATCTGGGGCTATTGGCTGCGCTGAGCAGGCCTAATGCCCTGCTGGTGATGGATGAACACGTTCATGCTTCTCTGCACGATGCGGCCCGTCTGGGGCAGGGGCAGGTCAGCTTTTTTGAGCACAACAACCTGGTGCAGGCTGAGCAACTCTTGGCGGCTAGTTCTAGTGCGGTGAAAGTGCTGGTGGTTGAGGGTATTTATTCGGTGCTGGGGGATAACGCGGATATAGCGGCCTGTTCTGAACTGGCTCTGCGCTACGATGCCCTGCTGGTGGTTGACGAGGCCCACTCGATAGGGGTGCGCGGTGGTGGCCGGGGGCTGGTGGCTGAGTCCGGTCTTGCTGGAGCTGAGCATATTGCGGTGACGCTTTCTTTTGGCAAGGCTCTTGCCTCCCAGGGCGGGGCAGTGGTTGCTAGTGCGGGGATTCGAGATTACCTGGTGAATAGCGCTCGCTCTTTTATTTTCGATACGGCTCTCTCGCCGGTGAACGCCGCAACCGCCTTAGCGAGTACCCGCCTCATCAGCCAAGAAGGGCAGGGCTTAAGCGCCGAGGTAGTGGCCTGTGCACAGGCCATCAGCGGTGAGCTAGGGCTGGAACCGGCCGCCGGTGCTGTACAGTCTTTCCCCATCGCGCAGGGGTCGGGGTATGCCCGCCAGGTGCAGGAACGTCTAGCGTCACGCGGTGTGGCTGTGGGCTGTTTCCGCCCGCCCGCTGTACCCGACGGTATAGCGCGTCTGCGGCTGACAGCCCAGGCAGGCCTTGACCCCCAAGCCTTAAAAACAGCACTTGACCTAGTACGAGAGGAAGTGGCCCCGTGAGCGCGCCGCTAGAGCACTCCCAGCCTGAGCCTATCTGGGATATGAGTCTGCCAACCAACGGCCAAAAACTGGTCAGCCGGGCAGAACTTTTGCAGGGCTACTGGCCTGTTGCGGGGGAGAACCCCTACCTGCTGGTGGGTGGTTCTGAGGCTATCCGGCAGGTGATGGGCGATACCGAAACTTTTGCCCCCGATAACGCGCTCACCGCTGTTACTCCTTTGGAACCGGCCTCCCTACGGATTCTGCTGTCCTACGGGTTCTCTCTGCCGGAGGTCTTAGCCAGTGCAAAGGGCCAGCTCCACCGTTCCGTGCGTAAAGTGGTCACTTCTTTCTTCACGCCCCAGAAGGTACGCGCCCAGGAGGAAGGTGTGCGGGCCCGCATGAGGGCGGTGCTTGCTGACCGGGCATCGGGTGCGGGGCAACTACCGGTTTTCCACCTGCTCCCAGTGGCTCTGATGCAGGAACTCACCGGTGTACCCCGCCAGGACTACCTCGCCCAGGGGCTTGATGAGGCAGAACTTGCCCGTTATTCCCTGGACTCACTCGAACTCTTCTGGGGCTGGGTGGAGCCTGAGCGCCAGCAGGAACTGGCCCACCGGGCAGGGGAATTCCACCGCAAGCTCTCAGCTCTGGTCGCTGGGTGTGCTGAGCGGCCGGATACCCTTTTCGGTGCGCTGGCCAGCCAGAAGATTGAGAGCAAGCGGATTGTCTCGCTGGCCTATTTTCTCGCTATAGCGGGCCAGTACACCACCTGCCTGCTCATGAACTCGATTCTTCATGCGGGAGTCACCGGGCAGTGGGGTATTACCCTGGGGCAGTGCGCCGACTTTTCCCGGGCACAAGAGCTGGTGCGTGCGGTCCTCCAGGCAGAGTCTTCGGTACCGACCTGGCGGAGGGTTGCTACCGCCGACAGCTCGGTTGGAGGGTGCCCCGTCCATGCGGGGCAAGAAGTCCTGCTTGAAGTCAGCGGCCCGCAGAGCGATGACTACCGCATGGCCTTCGGCTGGGGTGCCCACCGTTGCCTGGGTGCCCTTTTAGCCGAATCAGAATGTACCTGGATGCTTCACAAGCTGGCCTGCTGGCTCGAGCACGAAAAGCTGAGCCTGCATCTGGCCGAGGAACCCCGCTGGCTTGATCTGCTGTCCTACCGTGCTCCGCTGGAGCTGAAGTTTGAGGTGAGAAATGAGTTCTAGCGCCGTGATTTATCACATTGTTGGCACAGATACCGACGTGGGCAAGACCCTGGCAACCGCCTGCCTGGCATCTGCCTTGGAACAGGCGGGCAAACGGGTCGCTATCTACAAGCCAGCCCAAACGGGTGTTGCACCGGGGCAACCCGGTGACGCTGATTTTGCCGCCTACCTGTCGGGCGCAAGGGCCTTTGAGGGGAGCCGCGCAAGCCGCCCTCTAGCGCCGGTGGCCGCCGCCCGGCTTGACGGGTTTACCCTGCCGAGCTTGCAGGAACACGCTGACCGTATCGGCCTGCTCACCGCCGACTATGATGCCGTTATTGTCGAAGGTTCGGGTGGCGTCACCGTGGACATGGCTGAGGGGGAGCCAGGCTCAGCATACAGCTCCCACAACCAGGCCGACCTCATGGAGCTTTTAGCCAGGGCCGGGCACAGCGCAACAACCTTCCTGGTTGCCCGAAGCGGGCTGGGAACCCTCAACCACTGCCAGCTCACCGTCTCCTACCTGAACCAGCGCAACCTGCCGGTGGAAGGTATCATTATTGGCTCCTGGCCAGCCCAGCCCAGTTATACAGAAGAGAGTAACCTACGTGCACTCGCCGAGATGGGGCACCGCGTCCTTGCCCTGATACCGGCCGGACTGGGGCGTGGCTTTAGCGCGGGGGAGAGTACCGAACTGGACTGGGCAGAGACGGACCTAGCCCATTTCAGGGCAATTGCCGTTTCTGCCTGCGGTGACCTTGCCGCCGGGCACTAAGAACCGCGCTAGGCAGCGAAATCATCACCGATAGGTAGAAGGACGCTGGGCTCTTCAAGTCCCAGTAGGAGCAGGGGGTTCGTGTAATCGAGCCTCCTGCGTGCTGTTTCAGAACCCGGGGCTGGTTCCCTCACGCCCCAGTGTAGGCAAAAGCTCGAGGTACAGTGCTGGATATTAGAGTCAAGCTGGGCGATAGCGTCCCCGGCCTGCACCCGGCTACCTACCGGCAGCGGATTAGAAACCGGTTCAAAGGACGAGCGCCGCCCGTCCGGGTGCTCAAGGGTGAGCACCTGCCGGTCAACTACGGTTCCAGCAAAAACTACCTCCCCCTCATAGGGGGCAAGGACGCTCCCACCTGCTTCCAGTGCAAGGTCAACGCCGCGGTGCCCGGCAGCCCAGCGGGCAACTGGTTTCTCAAAGCCCCGAACCACGGTAAGCTGCCCCTCCACAGGGGCCTGCCAGGGCGGCGTCTGCCCCGCAAAAGCTAGCGGGGTTACTGCCCCTACTAAAAGCAGGGCACAACAACAAACCCCTAGAAATCTCACAAGCCTTCTAGAGATCAATACAAGAAAAGACACGACAAAACCCTTTCGGTCGGAGCCCGCCCCTTACCCCAAGCGGCGCCAACCGTAGGTTGTCTCCATCTTTACCACTGGAAACCTGCCACCACAAGAGTTAAAATCCCGGTGATTAAAGCCCAATAATGCGGTATAGTTGTTGATTGCAGTTTGCCCCTGCACCCTGCCCAAAATAGGCAGTGCAAGGGTAAGGGGAATCCCTTTACATAGAGACCCCTCCTTGGCGAGCCGTTCACGCGAGCTTCACCCGGGATCTGACGTCGCGTAACGCGAAGCAACTAGCCTCTAGTTGATAAGGAACTTTCGGTCCGGCACACGCCGGTGAAGGTCTGAGACAGCTTCGTCACTCCAACGAAAAAGTCTGAGCGTTACCAGGGGAGCGGGTCTTGCGCCCACATGCTCCACATGTAAACCGATAACTACTATGCGCGGAGCGGAGCTAGCCTGGAATCAGGGGCCCGCCCGGCACCCCTAATACATAAGGAGACGACATGCCCGTCGTAACTATGCGCCAGCTTCTCGATTCAGGTGTCCACTTCGGTCACCAGACCCGCCGCTGGAACCCCAAGATGAAGCGCTTCATCCTCACCGAGCGCAACGGCATCTACATCATCGACCTGCAGCAGTCACTGGCCTTCATCGACCAGGCTTACGAAGCTGTTAAGGCAACCGTTGCTCACGGCGGCACCGTTCTGTTCGTTGGTACCAAGAAGCAGGCTCAGGAAGCCATCGCTGAGCAGGCTACCCGCGTGAACATGCCCTACGTCAACCACCGCTGGCTCGGTGGTATGCTCACCAACTTCGCAACCGTTTCAAAGCGCATCGAGCGCATGAAGGAACTCGAGCAGATCGACTTCGACGACGTCGCAGGCTCACAGTTCACCAAGAAGGAACTGCTGCTTCTGCGTCGCGAGCACGAGAAGCTCGAGAAGACCCTCGGTGGTATCCGTAACCTCACCAAGGCTCCCTCACTGATCTGGGTAGTTGACACCAAGAAGGAACACCTGGCTGTTGACGAAGCTCAGAAGCTCGGCATCCCCGTAGTTGCTATCCTCGACACCAACTGCGACCCCGACGAAGTATCCTTCCCCATCCCCGGCAACGACGACGCAATCCGCTCCGTCAACCTGCTCACCCGCGTCATCGCGGACGCAGTTGCTGAAGGTCTGCTGGAACGCGAAAACAAGAAGGCCGGCAAGTCAGCTAACGCTTCTGAAGAGCCCATGGCTGAATGGGAGCGCGAACTGCTCGAGCAGCACGAAGCTGCTAAGGCAGAAGCACCCGCTGAAGAAGCTAAGTAAAGCCTCATACGAGAAACGGCACCCGCCCACATTCGGTGGGTGCCGTTCTCACCTCTTCTGCCGAAGATACCGGCAGGAACCCAATAGATTTCCCTAATCTGTTCAAAATATAAGGAGTTCACCATGGCGAACTACACCGCAGCCGACATCAAGGCTCTGCGCGAAAAGACTGGCGCAGGCATGCTCGACGTCAAGAAGGCCCTCGACGAGGCCAACGGCGACCAGCAGAAGGCAATGGAAATCATCCGCGTTAAGGGCCTCAAGGGCGTCACCAAGCGCGAAGGCCGTGCAACCGCAGAAGGCCTCGTTGCTGCACGCGTAGAAAACGGCGTCGGCTTCATGATTGAAGTTAACTCAGAAACCGACTTCGTTGCTAAGTCTGAGCCCTTCATCAAGTTCGGTAACGACGTTCTCGAAGCAGCAGTTGCCGCTAACGCTTCTACCCTGGAAGAACTCAAGGCAGCTTCTTACGAAGGTAAGACCGTCGACGAGCTCACCACCGAAGCAGGCGCCCTGCTCGGCGAAAAGATCGTTGTTCGCCGCGTAGCTCGCGTTGAGGGCGAGAACGTTGCAGTTTACCTGCACAAGACCTCCAAGGACCTGCCCGCACAGGTTGGCGTTCTGCTCGCAGTAGCTGGCGAGAACACCGAGGAAGTTGCTCACGACGTAGCTGTTCACATCGCTGCAATGAGCCCCAAGTACCTCAACTCAGACTCCATCTCAGCTGAGGACATCGAGGCTGAGAAGCGCGTTGCTGAAGAAACCGCACGCGGCGAAGGCAAGCCCGAGCAGATCATCCCCAAGATCGTTGAAGGTAAGCTCAAGGCTTTCTACAAGGAAAACACCCTGCTCGACCAGGACTTCGCTAAGGACTCCTCAAAGTCTGTAGCTGCAGTTCTCGAGGAGAACGGTGCAACCGCAACCGCTTTCGAGCGTTTCCGCGTCGGCGCCTAATACTCATCAGGTGTGATTGAGCACCAAAAAAGCTCATAGCTCAGGGGAGCCCCGCACAGGGGCTCCCCTTTGCCGTATGCTAGAAACAAAGCGCGCAACGGATGCCGCAAAAAATTTTTGACCTTTTTCAGGAGGGCCACCATGGCAGAGTCAACCCGAACCATCCACCGCGACGACACTGGCCGTCGCCGCGTCCTACTCAAGCTCTCCGGCGAGGTCTTCGGTGGCGGTGAAGTCGGTATCTCCACCGAGGTCGTCCGCGGCATTGCAGAACAGATTGCCTCAACCATCGGCCAGGTCGAAGTCGCAGTCGTCGTCGGTGGCGGTAACTTCTTCCGCGGCGCAGAGCTTTCAGAGGCTGGCATGGACCGTTCCCGCGCCGACAACATCGGTATGCTCGGTACCGTCATGAACTCTCTTGCCCTGCAGGACTTCCTTGAGCAGGCCGGCATCGACACCCGCGTTCAGTCTGCCATCTCCATGCAGCAGGTCGCAGAAAACTATATCCCCCGCCGCGCCATCCGCCACATGCAAAAAGACCGCGTCGTCATCTTCGGTGCTGGCGCAGGTCTGCCCTACTTCTCCACCGATACCGTCTCAGCCCAGCGTGCCCTCGAAATCCATGCTGACGAGGTCCTCGTCGCCAAGAACGGTGTGGACGGTATCTACACCGCCGACCCCAACAAGGACCCCAACGCCGAGCGCCTCTACAAGCTCACCTACGACGAGGCCCTCAAGCGCAATATCCGCGTCATGGACCAGACCGCATTCTCCCTCTGCAAGGACAACAACGTCACCATGCGTGTCTTCGGTATGCAGGGAGAGGGAAATGTGGCTCGCGCAATTTTAGGTGAAGAGATCGGCACTCTGGTCACTGCCTAAAGGCTCCAAGACCACTAGACTAGATAGAGACTACCTATACAGCGCCCACTAACGGGCACAACCCTAAAGGACTAACAACAGATGGTTGAAGAAACCCTGCTCGAAGCCGGCGAAAAGATGGACAAGTCCGTCGAGGCCCTCAAGAACGAATTTGCCTCAATCCGCACCGGACGCGCCAACCCCGCCCTCTTCGCAAACCTCACCGCAGACTACTACGGTGCACCCACCCCCCTGCAGCAGCTGGCGTCCTTCCAGACCCCCGAAGCTCGCACCGTCCTGATTACCCCCTACGACAAGAGCGCCCTGGGTGCCATCGAAAAGGCAATCCGCGATTCCGACCTCGGTGCTAACCCTGCCAACGACGGCAACGTCGTGCGCGTTGTCATGCCCGAAATGACCGAAGAGCGCCGCAAGGAATACATCAAGATGGCAGGCCACAAGGCTGAAGAAGGCCGCGTTGCTGTGCGCAACACCCGCCGCCACGCCAAGACCGCGCTCGACAAGCTGGTCAAGGACGGCGAAATCGGTGAAGACGAGGGCGCACGCGGTGAAAAGGAACTCGATGCCCTGACCAAGAAGCACATCGACACCGTTGATGCGCTGCTGAAGTCCAAGGAAGCTGAACTGCTCGAGGTC
The DNA here is from genome assembly GCF_014217215.1 of Rothia nasimurium. Classification (GTDB taxonomy): domain Bacteria; phylum Actinomycetota; class Actinomycetes; order Actinomycetales; family Micrococcaceae; genus Rothia; species Rothia avistercoris. The sequence goes on along the minus strand of NZ_CP056080.1, from coordinate 1,830,104 downwards.
TAAATCCGAATGACTGTTCAATCTCAAGAACAGCCGCCCCAGGCCTCTAAAGCCGGCAGGAACCTACCCGCCGCCATCACCGTCGGCCTCGTGCTGGGCGCGTTGCTGGCGGTGGGTTTGTTTTTTGTCCCTCTTATTCTTGTGCTCCTGGCGGCTGCTGCCGTGTCGGTAGGTACCTGGGAGGTCTGCCACGGGCTCAACCAGAAACGCGGCATGGGAATCCCCGTTATCCCCGCCGTTGCAACAGCCTTTGTCATGCCTTTTGCCGCCTACTATGGGGGCGGGTCCTGGCTGATTTTTACCGTGGTCGCCTCGATTCTGGTGCTGATTGGCTGGCGTATCGTGGGGCACCGCGACGGCATGATTATGTCGATTATGGGCTCTATCTTCGTGATGTCCTGGGTGCCCTTCATGATTTCCCTGGCCCTGTTGCTCTACCGCGAAGAATCGGGCCCCGGCAAGGTGCTCATGATTCTGCTCATGGCTATCGGCAACGATACCTGGGGCTACATCGCCGGCGTAAAATGGGGTAAGACCCCCATGGCCCCCAAGATCTCTCCCAAGAAAACCTGGGAGGGCTTTGCCGGGTCGATGGTGGGCTCCATTATCGTGGGCATCATCTGTTCGCTCTTCATCGGTGACCCCTGGTGGTACGGCCTGATTGTGGCGATTTTCCTGGTCGTAGCTTCAACAGCGGGCGACCTGGGGGAATCCATGGTCAAGCGTGAAATCGGAATCAAAGATATGTCGCATATTCTGCCTGGCCACGGTGGCGTGATGGACCGCCTGGATTCCATCGTGTTCGCTATCGCCATCGGCTACGTGATTTTCTCGGTACTCTCAGCTCTCTTCTAAGAGGCAGAGGGCTGTCAGATATTTGGAGGCTCAATGAAACATCAGGCTGAATCTTCCGGTGAATTCCGCCGGGTTAGTTCCCACGAGAAGGGGTACTCGGTAGCTGCTGTAGATTCATTCTTCAGCCGCCTAGCCGACGACTACGAATTGATGCTTTCCGGCGCAGAGCTGGGCAAGGACATACATACCTCCCGGACGGTGCGTGAAGCCATCTTTGAGGGGGAGAGCGGTGGCTATGACGCGCAGGACGTGGATGCTGCCCTCGATAAGGTGGAAGACCGTTTCTGTGAGCTAGAGAAGCAACTGTATCTGCAGCGGTACGGGCAGCACACCTGGGATCAGGCGGTGCAAGAGCTACGGGAGCTCCTGCTCGGGCGTCTCGAGCGTCCTGCCGGGGAGCGCTTCCGCAGACCCGCTAAAAAGTTGACCAAGGGGTATTTCACGGCAGAAGTCGATGCCCTCTGTGACCGGCTTTTTGCTCACATGGAGGGGACGGACGTCCTCACCCCCGCTGATATCAGGGCGACAGCTTTTAGCCCGGCAACGGGGGATATCTGCTACGAGGAAACCCAGGTCGATGCCTTCTTGGACCGAGCAATTGAGTACCTCAAAGACACTACCCCGTAGGTCAACGAGAGCTGTCGAGTGCGGATCACCTGAAATATTCAGGTGGTCCGCACTTTTTAATCTAGAGACTTGTGTGTAATGCAGATAACAGGCTAATGTGTGTTCAGTTACACAAAGGAGGTAGTGATGGCACACACATCACCTGAGTCTCACCAGCCCGTTATTGACGCTGAGCACGTTGACTTCCGGGCCGCCCAGAATAGCGGTGAGTTTAAAGAGCTTCGCACAACCCGCAGGTCCTTCGTCTTTCCTATGACCGTGGCCTTCCTTGTTTGGTACCTGCTCTACGTGATTCTGGCGGTGTATGCCCCCGGGTTCATGTCGACCAAGGTGCTGGGCAACGTTAATATCGGCATCATCTTCGGTCTTTTGCAGTTTGTCACCACGTTCACCATCACCGGCTGGTATGTGGCTTTTGCAAACAAGAAGCTTGACCCGCGCGCAAGCAGCCTTCGCGCTGACATTGAATCAGGGCACTACGCCCATAAGACTCACTAAGGGGTGAATCTCATGACGTCAACAGGAACTCTGCTGGCTGCTGAAGCTAGCACTCAGACCGTGGGCACCCCCTGGGTGAACATGGCAGTTTTCGGGGCTTTCGTTTTGGCCACCATGGTGGTGGTGCTTCGCGCCTCTAAGAACAATAAGACCGCGGCAGATTACTACGCCGGTGGGCGATCCTTTAGCGGTACCCAAAATGGTCTTGCTATCGCGGGTGACTACCTCTCGGCTGCCTCCTTCCTGGGTATTGTGGGTGCTATTGCCCTGCAGGGGTATGACGGCTTCCTCTACTCGATTGGCTTCCTGGTTGCTTGGCTGGTAGCGCTGCTGTTGGTAGCTGAGCCCCTGCGTAATACCGGTAAGTTCACCATGGCGGATGTGCTCTCCTTCCGTCTGCGCCAACGCCCCGTCCGAATTGCTGCCTGTATCTCAACCCTGGCAGTTACCCTCTTCTACCTGCTGGCCCAGATGGCCGGTGCGGGTGCCCTGGTCTCCCTGCTGATGGGTATTAGCTCCAAGGCTGGCCAGTCACTGGTCATCATCATCGTGGGCGTACTCATGATTGTGTACGTGCTCATCGGCGGTATGAAGGGCACTACCTGGGTGCAGATTATTAAGGCTGTTCTGCTGGTTTCTGGTGTTGCTATTATGACCATCTGGATTCTGGCAATCTACGGCTTCAACTTCTCCGCGATGCTCGGCTCGGCGGTTGAAACCTCCGGTAACCCGGCCATTTTGGAGCCCGGTCTCAAATACGGTCTGAATGATCTGACCAAGCTGGACTTTATCTCTCTCTCCCTGGCTCTGGTCTTTGGTGCAGCTGGCCTGCCTCACGTTCTGATGCGCTTCTACACCGTTCCCACAGCTAAGGAAGCTCGTAAGTCGGTGGTCTGGGCTATTGTGCTGATCGGCCTCTTCTACCTCTTCACCCTGGTGCTCGGCTTCGGCGCTGCAGCTCTGGTGGGTGCGGACGCTATCAAGGCGGCCCCCGGCGGCGTCAACTCGGCAGCCCCCTTGCTGGCCTTCGAGCTGGGTGGTTCCCTGCTGATGGGTGTTATCGCGGCGGTTGCTTTCGCAACCATCCTGGCCGTGGTGGCGGGTCTGGCGATTACCGCGTCCGCCTCCTTCGCCCACGATATCTACACTAACGTTATCTGCAAGGGCAATGCTGATCCTGCCAAGGAAATCCGCGTAGCAAAAACCACCGTGGTTGTTATTGGCCTGCTGTCCATTGCAGGTGGCATCGGCGCTCAGGGGCAGAACGTAGCCTTCCTGGTGGCTCTGGCTTTCGCGGTAGCTGCCTCGGCTAACCTGCCCACCATCGTTTACTCCCTCTTCTGGAAGGGCTTCAAGACCCGCGGTGCCCTGTGGTCTATGTACGGCGGTCTGGGCATCTCGGTGATCCTGATTATCTTCTCCCCGGTGATGTCCGGTTCTGAGGCCGCTATGATTCCCGGTGCTGACTTTGCCTGGTTCCCCCTGGCTAACCCCGGTATCGTAGCGATTCCTGCAGCCTTCCTGCTGGGCTTCCTGGGTTCACTCGGTGGCGATAAGGAAGACGAAATTAAGCAGGCTGAGATGGAAGTCCGCTCTCTTACCGGCGTTGGAGCTGAAGGAGCTATCGACCACTAAGAGCCGGTAGGCTTGCGCTTGCTGTAAACCCCCACTGCTGGCAACCCATAGCAGGGTTTGTCGGTGGTGGGGGTTTCTATGTGGGGTCGAGGGCGTAATACGGGGAAATGGTAAGCCAGCACACTCGTAGCTTGCTTAGCTTTATCTTGGAATTTGATATAAACTAGAAGTACACTGAACAATTCGTGCTCACCCCCGTAACCCTATGAAAGAAGGAAAACATGTCAATTTTCGGTTGGATCGTTCTTGGTCTCATTGCTGGTGCCCTCGCAAAGCTGATTATGCCCGGTAAGCAGGGTGGCGGCATCCTGGTCACCATGGTTCTCGGTATCGTAGGTGCGCTTCTCGGTGGCTTTATCGGTAGCTTCATCCCCGGCCTGTCAGACGGCATTCAGAGCTTCAGCATCGGCACCCTCTTCACCGCCGTTGTAGGTTCCCTGCTGGTCCTCTGGATCTACGGTGCCATCACCAAGAACAAGGCCTAAGCCCTAGCGGCCTAGCCCTTTAGTCTCTAAGCCCCGGCGGGCGTCCGTCCTTACCCAAGGACAAGACACCCGCCGGGGCTTTGTGCTACCCGCGTGGGCAAAAGAACACCGCTCCCTCAACCATGTGGGCGGACGCTGGCGGTAGGGTAGTGGGGCACCACAAGAACACCGGCAGGTAGGGATTTTCATGAAAAGTATCGCCAGAATCGTTAGAGCCACTCAAGAGCTGTGGCCCTACTTCGTGGGAATCATCATCTGTGCGGTGCTCACCAGCGCAACCTCCCTGCTGGCCCCCTTCATTATTTCAGGGGCAACCGATGCCGTCGTAGGGCACCTGAACGGCTCAGCCCCCACCACCGGCACAGCCATCGCCTGGTTCGCGGTTGCCTACCTGGCAGCCCAGCTGGTGAGCGTGCTGACCACCAACATCGGCGGCTACATCGGTGATGTGATGAGTCAGCGCATGCGCACCATCCTGTCGGTGCGCTACTACGAGAAACTGCTCTCCCTGCCCCTGTCCTACTTCGATACCGAGCTGACCGGCACCATTATCGCCCGGCTCAACCGCTCCATCACCGAAGTCACCAACTTCGTGAAGACCATGAGCAACACCTTCATCTCCCTGGTGCTCACCACGGTCTCGGTGATTGTGATTAGCTCCATCTACTACTGGCCTCTGGGTTTGCTGCTCATTATTATCTTCCCGGTCTACTTCTGGCTCACCAGCAAAACCAGCGAAAAATGGCAGGTCTGGGAAGGCGAGAAGAACGAGAACATCGACATTGCGTCCGGCCGCTTTGCCGAAGTTATCGGGCAGATTCGCGTGGTGAAGTCCTTCGGCCGCGAGCGCCGAGAACTCACTGATTTCGGTGGTCGTTTTGAAAAGACCATCGGGCTCACCCGCGCCCAGTCTAAGTTCTGGCACGCTATGGACGTTGCCCGCCTGTCCTTCCTCAACCTCATCTTCTTCGCCCTCTACCTGCTGATTTTCCTGCGCACCCTGGCCGGGGACTTCACCATCGGCGAAATGGTGCTGCTCATTCAGCTTCTGGCCATGGCGGTAGCTCCCATCAATTCGCTCTCCTGGATCGTCGATACAGCCCAGCGCGCTATTGCCGGTTCTAAGGACTACTTCGAGGTTATGGAACGGCAGTCAGACGCCCGGGCCCTGGCCATTACCGCCGGGGCTGCCGGGGTGCGTCCGGATTCCGCTACTAAAGCCGCTGCCGCCAGCATCACCGCTGAACCCGGGGCCGAACTCGTCCGCTTTGAGGGCGTGACCTTCGGCTATGAGGGCGAATCAGATGTGCTGCACGGGATTAATCTGGCGGTGAAGCGCGGTGAGCGTATTGCCTTTGTGGGGGAGTCCGGCGGGGGTAAGTCGACCCTCATGGCCCTACTCGAAGGTCTCTATGACCCGCGCGAGGGCCGGGTGCTGGTTGATGGCATGGATATTGCCGGCAGCGACCTGGCGCAGGTGCGCTCGCTGATTGGCATGGTCTTCCAGGACGCCTCACTCTTCTCGGGTACCATTGCCGAGAATATTGCCTACGGCCGCCCCGACGCTACCCGGGAGCAAATCATCGAGGCTGCCATTAAGGCGAACGCCCATGATTTCATCTCGAAGTTTGCGGACGGCTACGAGTCGCTCATCGGTGAGCGCGGCCTGAAGCTCTCGGGCGGCCAGAAACAGCGTATCGCTATTGCCCGGGCCATGCTCAAGGACGCTCCGATTCTAATTCTTGACGAGGCTACCAGCGCCCTGGACACCAAGGCCGAGCGGGCTGTACAGAAAGGCCTGGAAGAGCTGATGGAGGGCCGAACCTCCCTCATCATTGCCCACCGTCTCTCGACCATCGCAACGGTAGACCGTATCGTCACCCTCAAGGAGGGGCGTATCGACGAGGTGGGCAGCCCTGCCGAGCTGGCGGCCTCCGATGGTATCTACGCCGAATTGCTGGGCCTGCAGAACAGCGGCGGTAAGGCTAGCAAGAAGAAGCTGCAGAGCTTCGACATCGTCGGCTAAAAGGGGTAGGTACCATCTAGGTCAGAAATGACCATCAACTAGGTGGGTTTTTCTGACCTAGATGGTACCTACCGGGGTGTAAAACTTAAGGTATGAAGAAAAGCACCCTCACCACCTTAGCCGGTGGGCTCGCCCTTGCCACCGCCAGTCACTTCGCCTTCTGGGGCTACCGCTACCTGACAACCGATCCCGCCCGTCGCTCCTGGACGATTTTGCTAGGACCGGCCCGACACCTTACCGGAAAATAGAATCATGCGATTTGGCTCAACTCAGCGCTTCGGCGCCTCCCTCGATCAACTTACCGACCAGCTAGCAGACTTCCTGCACGGCGGGCGGACGGTCACCCTGCTCGGCTCCACCGGGTCCATCGGCACCCAGGGCGTGCAGGTCATCGACCACCTCAACTCCCTGGCAGGAACCTCCACCGGTAGCGACGACGCTCCCGTGCGCGTCACTGCCCTCTCAGCAGGCTCCCACTCCCTGCCCCTGCTGGCAGAGCAGGCCGCCCGCCTGCGTCCGCACCTGGTCGCCACCAGCGGCACCGAAGCGGACGCCACCGCCCTGCGCTCGCTGCTGGCTGAGCTGGCACCGGGCTACAGCCCCCAGATCGAGTGGGGCAAGGACGCCGCCACCGCCGCAGCCCGCGCCGGGGCGGACGTGGTGCTCAACGGCATCACAGGCTCTATCGGTCTGGAACCCACCCTGGCTGCCCTGCAGGCAGGCTCCCAGGTGGCACTGGCTAACAAGGAGTCCCTGATTGCCGGTGGCGAGCTGGTCAAGGCCGCCGTTGACGCGTCACCCCTGGACCAGCCCATGATTCCGGTGGATTCTGAGCATTCTGCTCTGGCCCAGGCCCTGGCTTCGGGCACCGACCGGGAGATTGACCGGCTGGTGCTAACCGCATCGGGCGGGCCCTTTAGGGGTATGACCTACGAGCAGCTGCGGGAGGTCACCCCGGCGCAGGCTCTAGCCCACCCCACCTGGGATATGGGGCTGGTGGTGACCACCAACTCGGCCTCTATGGTCAATAAGGCCCTGGAGGTGCTGGAGGCCCACCACCTCTTCGGCATTGACCTGGACCGCATCGATGTGACGGTTCACCGCCAGTCGGTGGTGCATTCTATGGTGCAGTTTGTGGATGGCTCGACCCTGGCTCAGGCGTCCCCGCCCACCATGCTGCTGCCCATTGCCTTGGGGCTGACCTGGCCCCACCGTATTCCGGGTATCGCGCAGCCCTGCGACTGGTCGCAGGCTACCGAGTGGACCTTCGAGCCCCTGGATAACAAGGCCTTCCCGGCGGTGGAGATGATTAAGCGGTCGGGCCAGCGGGGCGGTACCTTCCCTGCAGTTTTCAACGCAGCGAATGAGGAGGCGGTTGCTGCCTTCCACGCCGGTGCTATTCGTTTTACCGACATGATTGAGACGACCGGGCGGGTGCTTGATGAGCACGCGAATTCTTCGGCCCTGGCCGAATCTGGTTCTCTGACCCTGGAAGGGGTGCTGGAGGCGGAAGCCTGGGCCCGCACCCGCGCCAACGAGATTCTGGGGCAGGCCTAGATCCCGCATAGGCGTATCTATAGAGATGACCCCCTTGTTTCTCTCTTGACCCTGAGATAATCCATGGGGTGAAGAGAGAAACAAGGGGGTCATCGTTTGATGTATGGAGTCTAGAAGACGGTGAGGCCGCGGGCGCGGAAGATGTCGCGGGCGGCTTCGGTGGCTTCTTTGCTGGGCGGGTGGACATCCTTGAGCTTGTAGTCGTAGCCCAGGGACTCCCACTTGTCAGTGCCCATCTGGTGGAAGGGCAGTACCTCAACGCGTTCGACGACGTTGCGCCAGCGGCAGACGATGTCGGCGACCTTTTCGATGTTGTCGGGGGCATCGGTGTAGCCGGGCACCAGCACAAAGCGGATCCAGATTTTCTTACCCAGGGCTGAGAGCCTGTCGCCGAAGTCGATGGTGGGCTGTAAGGCGCGGCCGGTGAGCTCCCGGTAGACCTCCTCAGAGCCCGATTTAACATCGAGCAGCACCAGATCTACGTTATCGAGGAACTCGTCAGAGGCATGAGCCCCGAGAAAACCTGAGGTGTCGATACAGGTATGGATTCCCAGGGATTTGGCGCTCATGAGGATGTTCTCGGCGAAGGGTCGCTGCATGAGAACTTCTCCGCCTGAGATGGTGATGCCGCCGCCGGTGGCTTTGAAGACCTTGCGCATGCGCTTGATTTTTTTGATGAGGTCGGCTGCCATGACGGGTTTGCCGTCCTTCATGTTGAAGGTGTCGGGGTTGTGGCAGTAGAGGCAGCGCAGGGGGCAGCCGTTCATGAAGATGGTCATGCGGGTGCCGGGCCCGTCGACGGCGGTGACCAGTTCCCAGGAGTGGACGGAGCCGAGCTGCCCTTCGCGCATGAGTTTGAGTTGGGCGGAGCGTTCGAGTTCGGTGAGTTCGCCGAGACCCCAGGTGCCTGCCCCGGAATGCCGGTCCGCCGGCGGAGCAAATGCTAGCTCGCCGGCGGTATCGGTTATCTCGTGAGAGATATCAAGTGACATGAAGAATCACTAGGCTCCGTGGTGGAAGGTGCGTGAGAGTACGTCAAGCTGCTGCTCGCGAGTGAGGCGCACGAAGTTGACGGCGTAGCCCGAGACGCGGACGGTCAGGTTGGGGTACTTGTCGGGGTTCTCCATGGCGTCCTCGAGGGTTTCGCGGTTGAGGACGTTGATGTTGGCGTGGTAGAGGCCCTTGGGGGCGGTCTTGTTGGCGCGGTTTGCCTTCATGGAAGCGAGGCGCTCTTCGTAGGTCTTGACGGCCATGATGTTCTCCTTAGTAGTTAGATGAGGTCGTAGACCCGGTAGAGAGGTGCCAGCCAGCTGGCTCGGGGCTGGCGTTTAGGGTGCTGGCTGGCGCCCCTCTACCTGGGTTACTGCGGGTTTATTGAGTTTTAGTCCTCTTCAGGAATGAATCCTGCGTCCAAGATTCCGACCAGGTTGGTGACCTGCTCTTCCTTGGTGCGGCCGAGGGCGGTAGGGGTGATGGTGTTGGTCAGGGAGATGCCGTCGAGGGCGTCTTCGTAGTCCAGCTTGCCGACGGAGAGCATGGAGGCGACCATGCCGTGGGTGTCCATGCCGTTTTCGGGGTTGGCGCCGGGGGAGAAGGGGGTGCCTGCGCGGTGGCCGGAAGGGAAGTTGCCGGTTGCTTTGCCGTAGACCACGTTGGAGGTGATGGTCAGGACCGACTGGGTGGGGATGGCGTCGCGGTAGAGGGGGATGGCCTTGATTTTCTCCATGACGGTGTGGACGATGGTGGCTGCGATGTCGTCGGCGCGGTCGTCGTCGTTGCCGTAGGCGGGGAAGTCGCCTTCGGTGATGTAGTCGACGATGAGGCCGGTTTCGTCGCGGACGGGGGTGACGGTGGCGTATTTGATGGCGGCGAGGGAGTCGGCGACGATGGAGAGGCCGGCGATGCCGCAGCCCATGGCTCGGATGATGTCTGAGTCGTGGAGGGCCATTTCGATGGATTCGTAGGCGTACTTGTCGTGGCTGTAATGGATGATGTTGAGTGCTTCAACGTAGGTGGCGATGACCCAGTCGAGCATTTCTTCGTATTTGAGCCAGACTTCGTCGAAGTCGAGGGGGCCGTCGCCCTTGATGGGTTCGTAGCCTTCGACGATGAGTTTGCCGGTCATTTCGTCGCGTCCGCCGTTGATGGCGTAGAGCAGGGCCTTGGCTGCGTTGACGCGGGCGCCGAAGAACTGCATCTGCTTGCCGATTTTCATGGGGGAGACGCAGCAGGCGATGGCGACGTCGTCGCCCCACTGTTCACGAATCTGGGGGTCTGATTCGTATTGGATGGAGGAGGTTTCGATGGAGATAGCGGAGCAGAATTCCTTGTAGCCGGTGGGTAGGTTTTCGTCCCAGAAGATGGTGATGTTGGGTTCGGGGGCGGGGCCTAGGTTGCGGAGGGTCTGCAGGAGACGGAAGGAGGTTTTGGTGACGAGGGTGCGGCCGTCGTCGGCGAAGCCGCCGTCTGACCAGGTGGCCCAGTAGGGGTCGCCTGAGAAGATCTGGTCGTAGTCGATGGTGCGTAGGAAGCGGACGATGCGGAGTTTGATGACGAGGGCGTCAATCATTTCCTGGGCGTCGGTTTCGGTAATGAGGCCGGCGGCGAGGTCGCGTTCGAAGTAGACGTCGAGGAAGCCTGAGAGGCGGCCGATGGACATGGCGGCGCCGTCCTGGGACTTGACGGAAGCCAGATAGGCGAAGTAGGTCCACTGCACCGCTTCTTGGGCGGTGCGAGCCGGGCCGGAGATATCGAAGCCGTAGAGGGCAGCCATCTTCTTGAGGCGCTTCAGAGCCTTAATCTGTTCGGAGTGCTCTTCGCGGTAGCGGGCCCAGTGCTCTGAGAAGCCTTGATCGGCAACGGCGTGCTTGGCGCGTTCTTTGTCGGCGATGAGGTTGTCGACGCCGTAGAGGGCTACGCGGCGGTAGTCGCCGATGATGCGGCCGCGGCCGTAGGCGTCGGGTAGGCCGGTGATGATGTGGGAGGAACGGGCCGCGCGGATGCGGGGGGTGTAGATGTCGAAGACTGCGTCGTTGTGGGTCTTGCGGTATTCGGTGAAGATTTTCTTGATGTTTTCGTCGGGTTCTTTACCGGCTTCGCGGATTGCGGTTTCGACCATGCGCCAGCCGCCGTTGGGCATCATGGCGCGCTTGAGAGGCACGTCGGTTTGGAGGCCGACGATGACGTTGTCGTCGTCTGAGATGTAGCCTGCGGGGAAGGCGTCGATTTCGGCGGGGGTGTGGGTGTCTACGTCGTAGACGCGGTTTTTGCGTTCGACGGAGAGGTAGTTCTTTTCGAGGGTGTCCCAGACGCGCAGGGTCTTGTCGGTGGGCCCGGCGAGGAAGGCGGCGTCGCCTTCGTAGGGGGTGTAGTTTGCAAGGACGAAGCCGCGCACGTCGATGCTGTCTTGCCAGGGGCCGGGGGTGAAGCCTTCCCAAGCGGTGGCGGATTGTTCGTTGACAAAGACTCCCGTAGTGGGGGCTTCAACCTGTGCAGTCATGATGAGTGCTCCTCGTGACGTGATGGGGTGGCACCTTTGCTGAGGTGGCGCGCTTTCTTCTTTTATTCTGCCTAGTTTGCCCGGTAAAACAAAATAGGTATGGTAGATACTTAAAAACACCGCGGTGTGCAATTGACTTGCATTTCTACTGGTCATCGCAGATGTCGAGGGGTCTTTCCTGCTTTCTGAGCACCTATCGCAGCCTATAATCAGGCTCCAGAAATCCCCTCTTTGACACTTTGTGACGTAAAGGCCTTTTTGACCCAAAAGTAAAGGTAAAAACCACCCCAAAGCCCTACTCACCCTCCCTCTTTGTGGGGAAACTCCAAGGCCACCTAAGGCGACAGCTCCCAGCCCCATGGCGTACCCTGGCAGATGACCTGCCCAACCACCACGGGCGCCGCATCTACAAGGAGCACCCTCGCGTGACCGTCCTACTTTTCATCGTCGGTGTAGTGCTGATGGCCCTGGCTATCGCCGCCTCTATCGCCCTGCACGAGCTGGGGCACCTGGTGCCCGCCAAACTCTTTGGCGTGCGCGTACCCCAGTACATGATCGGGTTCGGCAAGACCCTCTTCTCCTGGCGGCGCGGTGAAACCGAGTACGGCTTCAAGGCCCTGCCCCTAGGTGGCTACATCTCGATGATTGGCATGTACCCGCCCGGCAAAGACGGGGCGGACGGACGCGCCGGCGGCACCAGCCCCCTCCAGCAGCTTGCCCGCGAGGCAAGGGAAGCGGACGCCGAGCGCATCACCGAAGCCGACCAAGGCAGGCTTTTCTACCAGCTACCGGTCTATAAGCGCATCATCATTATGCTGGGTGGGCCTTTCATGAACCTTCTCATCGGTGTGGTGGCAACCGCGGTGCTCGTGACCGGCTTTGGCTCCTACCAGCCGACCACCAGCGTCCAGAGCGTTGCCCAGTGCGTACAAACCGTTGATTCCACCAGCGCCGACACCGCTAACTCCACCGAGTGTGGGATCGAAGACCCCCAATCTCCTGCCAACGCAGCAGGGTTGCAACCCGGGGACACCATTACCTCTTTCGCCGGGCAGACCATCACCAGCTGGGACCAGCTCACCGAACTGATTCGCACCAACGCCGACACCGAGGTGCCCCTCACTGTTGAGCGCGCCGGGCAGAGCCTAGAGCTCACCATCACCCCCATGCTGACCGTGCGTCCCATCTACGATGAACTCACCGGTACCTACCTCACCAACTCCGACGGGAGCTACCAGACCCAGGAAGTCGGCTTCATTGGCATCGGCCCCACCAGTGAACTAACCCCCGGAACCATAGGCGAGGTGCTGCCGACAGTAGGGGAGTCCCTACAACGGATCGGGGCCACCCTCATCAAGCTGCCCGCCCGCGTCTACGGGGTAGCCGTCACCCTGGTCACCAACGGTGAGCGCGACGCCAACAGCCCGGTCTCAGTTGTGGGTGTGGGTCGCATCGCCGGTGAAATTGCCGCCCACGACCAGATTATTCTGCGCGATAAGGCAGCCTCCCTGGTGTCCCTGGTTGCCCAAATGAACCTCATGCTCTTTGCCTTCAACCTCATCCCCCTACTGCCCCTGGACGGCGGGCACGTTCTGGGCGCCCTCTGGGAGGGCTTCCGCCGCAAGAGCGCCAAGCTGCTGGGACGGCCCGACCCCGGCCCCTTCGACCCCGTCAAGTTGCTACCCCTGACCTATGTGGTAGCCGGTGCCTTCTTACTGATGACTGTAATTTTGGTAGCCGCCGATATCTTCAAGCCGGTGAGCGTGTTCTAGGAGCTGAGTATGTGGGGCAGGATGCCCTCGCAGCCGACTGGCTGGGTCTGGCATGAATTGAGCGAGCGCCCCAGCGCGAGCTCAAGAAGGTTAGTCGGCTAGAGGGCATCCTGCCCCGCCCCTCCCTCGCTCATCCATTCCAATCAGCTGCGAGGGTGTCCTACCTGCCTTTGTGTGCTTTAGCTCAACCGCTCTTTGAGCTGAAGCGTGGCACAATAGATAGTTGAACAGGTGCGCAAGACCGCACCGCCAAAGAACCTTTGGAGGAAGATTTGACCTCGGTCGCCCTTGGAATGCCCGCTGCTCCGCCGCCCGTTTTGGCTCCGCGCCGTAAAACCCGCCAGTTTAAGGTCGGTAGCGTAGGCGTTGGCTCAGAATCTCCTATCTCGGTGCAGTCCATGACCACCACCAAAACCCACGACATTGGTGCGACCCTGCAGCAGATTGCTGAGCTGACGGCTGCCGGCTGCGATATCGTGCGCGTTGCCTGCCCCACCGATAAGGACGCAGAAGCCCTGCCCATTATCGCTAAGCAGTCCCAGATTCCCGTTATTGCCGATATTCACTTCCAGCCCAAGTACGTCTTCGCCGCTATCGAAGCCGGCTGCGGTGCTGTGCGCGTGAATCCCGGTAACATCCGTAAGTTCGATGACCAGGTTAAGGAAATCGCTGCAGCCGCTAAGGATCACGGCACCTCGATCCGTATCGGTGTGAACGCCGGTTCGCTCGATAAGCGCCTGCTGGAAAAGTACGGTAAGGCCACCCCCGAGGCGCTCGTCGAATCAGCGGTCTGGGAGGCCTCCCTCTTTGAGGAGCACGGCTTCCAGGACTTCAAGATTTCGGTTAAGCACAACGACCCCGTCATTATGGTTGAGGCCTACCGCCAGCTAGCTGCCGCCGGCGACTGGCCCCTGCACCTGGGCGTCACCGAAGCAGGTCCCGCTTTCCAGGGCACCATTAAGTCTGCGACCGCCTTCGGCGCCCTGCTCTCAGAGGGCATTGGCGACACCATCCGCGTCTCCCTATCTGCACCCCCGGTTGAAGAGGTCAAGGTCGGCTCCCAGATTCTTGAGTCCCTGAACCTGCGCCCCCGTAAGCTCGATATCGTTTCCTGCCCCTCCTGCGGGCGCGCCCAGGTGAACGTGTGGGAACTGGCCGAAAACGTCACCAAGGGTCTGGAAGGCATGAAGGTGCCCCTGCGCGTGGCCGTCATGGGCTGCGTCGTCAACGGCCCCGGCGAAGCCCGCGAGGCCGACCTGGGCGTAGCTTCTGGCAACGGCAAGGGCCAGATCTTCGTCAAGGGCGAGGTTATTAAGACCGTGCCCGAAGAAGACATCGTGCAGACCCTGATCGAAGAGGCCAACCGCATCGCCCGCGAGATGGAAGAACGCGGCGAAATTGACCTTTCAGGCGAACCCACCGTCTCAGTCTCCTAAGCAGCTGAAGAAAAGCCCACCGTGACCGTCTTTTCACGTTTCTCCCGCGGGGCAGAAGATGCCCTGATCCGCCCCCTTACCATCGATGACCGGGCGGAACTTGAAACCATGATTGAGTCGGACCCGGTGGGCTTTCTCTTTGCTGCCGAGCACCTGCACCACTTCGGCCTACCAGCCCCTAGTGCCCTGACGTCACTGAAAACTCCCCACGGTTTCATGGGTGTCTTTGTGCCCCGCGAAGTCCCCGGAGACATGGGACCAAAGGACGCCCCCGCCAGCTCGGCTGCACACCTCACCGAAACCGTAGGGGAGCGCCTGCCCACACGTGTGCGATCTACCCTTGAGGGGCTTTTTGCGAAGGCAACCGCCAGGGTTGCCACCTCAGCTGGAGCCCACTTCGCCGAAGAGGCAGCTGCTCCGCGCACCGCCATGCCCGGTCTGGCAGAGACTCTAGTGCCGACGTCCGCGCGTACCTCGGTGGCTGCCGAACCCCGCTACTGCCTGGTGGGGGCCTTCTGGCTGGGAGCTAACTGCGTTCCGCTCACCCTGCCCGAGGCCCACTACCGCCAGGTTGCGGCCTATATCTGGCGGCACAACCGGCGCATCGGCTCCATCTTTGGCCACCGCGAACCGGTTATGGGAATCTGGTCGCACCTCGCTTCGCGCATGCCCACCCCCTTTGACGTGCGTGAAAACCAACCCCTTCTAGAGCTGCCCGTGACCGCTGACCTGAGCGAGCTCGTCCGCGCCCCCCTGGCCCGCCCCTCCCTCGGGGCTCCCGCCATCACAGAGCCGGTGCGCTGGGCCCGCACCGATGACAGACCCAGCCTGCTGCGGGCGTCCGTCGCTATGTTCACCGAAGAAGTCGGCTATGACCCCATGACGCGTGACCCTGCAGGCTACACCCGCCGTATCGACGAACTCACCCGTACCGGCCGCACCCTGGTGGCCGTCAACAGCGAGAACGTGGTCATTTTTAAAACTGACCTGGGTCTTGCCCACGACTCCACCTGCCAGCTACAGGGGGTATGGCTACACCCTGCCTATCGCGGCCAGCGCCTAGCCCCCGTGCTCCTGGCCCAAGCCTGCCACCTCATTCGCCAGCGCTTCCCCCACCTTTCCCTCTACGTCAATGACTACAACGCCCCCGCTCGCGCCCTCTACGCAGCAACGGGCTGGCAGCAGCACTCAACCTTCGCAACCATCCTGTTTTAAGCAGATAGATCCCCCAGCGGGGTCACATATGCCCCGTCACCTGGGGTGGGGCACCCTGGTCTGGCCCAAGGGCACCGCTTTCATGAACGCCGAGCTCAACGACCTGGGCCAGGCCAAGCTGGCTTGGTACACCGCCCTGGGCCTCTAAGCCCCTAGGTCGAGCAGATTTTCCTGCGAGGACGCCGGACCCCACCTACCTGCCCAAGGGTAGGGGAGTGGGTGCTGGCGTCCTCTCTTTAAGGCGGGCTACACACCCCGCCGGTTGGCGGTAAACTGGTAGATAAGTATGCTCACCCCGGCCTGCACGGTCGGTGAACGGGCCCCGTACGAGAGAAGCGAGAAACCACTTGGTCCAGCGCCTGTCCCACCTGTTCCTACGCACCCTGCGTGAAGACCCCGTCGACGCCGAAGTCGCAAGTCACAAGCTCCTGGTACGTGCCGGCTATATCCGCCGTGCCGCCCCCGGCGTCTACACCTGGCTGCCTCTGGGGCTGAAGGTGCTGGGCAAGATTGAGAACATTGTGCGTGAAGAAATGAACGCGATCGGTGCCCAGGAAGTTCACTTCCCCGCTCTGCTTCCCCGCGAACCCTACGAAGCGACCAACCGCTGGGAAGAATACGGCGACAACCTCTTCCGCCTGCAGGACCGTAAGGGCGCAGACATGCTGCTGGCTCCCACCCATGAGGAAATGTTCACTCTGCTGGTCAAGGACCTCTACACCTCCTACAAGGACCTGCCGGTTTACCTCTACCAGATCCAGACCAAGTACCGCGATGAAGCCCGCCCCCGCGCCGGTCTGCTGCGCGGCCGCGAGTTCATCATGAAGGACTCCTACTCCTTCAACGTCGATGATGAGGGCTTGGAAGAGGCCTACCAGGCCCACCGCGCCGCCTACATCAAGATTTTTGAGCGCCTGGGTCTTGAGATTGCTATCGTCCAGGCCCAGTCGGGTGCTATGGGCGGCTCCCGCTCCGAAGAGTTCCTGCACCCCACCCCGATTGGTGAAGACACCTTCGTGCGCTCCGAGGGCGGATACGCGGCTAACGTTGAGGCCGTCACCACCGTGGTGCCCGAGCCCGTAGACGCGTCAGCCACCCCCGCTGCCCGCATTGAGCTGACCCCCGACTCGCCGACCATTGAAACCCTGGTTGACCAGTCCAACGCCCTGCACCCGCGCGAGGGCGAGCCCTGGACTGCCGCCGACACCCTGAAGAACGTGGTGCTGGCCGTCATCCTGCCCGACGGCAGCCGCCAGCTGGTTGCCATTGGCGTGCCCGGCGACCGCGCTGTTGACCTGGGCCGCGTCGAGGTCAACGTTGGTGCCCTGCTGGGCATCGGCGGCGAGGTTGAGGTTGAGGCTGCGAGCGAGGAGGACTTCAAGAAGTTCCCGCAGCTGGTCAAGGGCTACATCGGCCCCGGCCTGACCCTAACCGAGAAGCTCCTGGGCACTGAGTCAGCTACCGGTATTCCCTACTTTGTTGACCCCCGCGTGGTTGAGGGCTCTGCCTGGATTACTGGCGCCAACGAAGACCAGAAGCATGTCTACGACCTGGTTCTGGGCCGCGACTTTGAGGCTGACGGCGTGATCGAGGCCTGCGAGGTGCGCGAGGGCGACCCCGCTCCGGACGGCTCCGGCCCCCTGATTGCTGCCCGCGGCATCGAGATGGGCCACATCTTCGCCCTGGGCCGCAAGTACGCTGAGGCCCTGGGTCTGAAGGTGCTGGACCAGAACGGCAAGCTGCAGACCGTCACTATGGGTTCCTACGGTGTGGGCGTGACCCGAGCCCTGGCTGCCATCGCCGAGGGCAACCACGATGATAAGGGCCTGATCTGGCCCCGTAACCTGGCACCGGCCGATGTTCACGTGGTGATGACCGGTAAGGGCACCGAGGTCGCAGAGGGCGCAGAAAAGCTGGTTGCTGACCTTGAGGCCGCCGGGCTTGACGTCATGTTCGACGACCGCCCCAAGGTATCTCCCGGTGTGAAGTTCGGCGACGCTGAGCTGCTGGGCGTGCCCACAATCGTGGTGGTCGGCCGCGGTTTTGCCGAGGGCAAGGTTGAAATCAAGGACCGCCGCAGCGGCGTGGCCCGCGAGGTTGCCGTAGCGGACGCCGTTACCGAGCTGCTGGCCGAGATTCAGGGCTAACACCCGCAGTAGGTACCATCTGAGTTAGAAAAGACCACCAACGAGCTGGTCTTTTCTGACTTAGATGGTACCTTGTGGTTTAACCGCACTCCCAGGAAGGCATCAGCGTGCTCGACACCCTCGGCTTTGACTCTCTCGGCCTTGAGCCGACCACGCTAGTTTTGTTGCTTCTGGCTGCCCTAGCTGCTGGCTGGGTGGACGCCGTTGTGGGTGGCGGCGGCATGATTCAGCTTCCCGCGGTTCTCATGGTTCCTGGGCTTTCACCGGTGCAAGCCCTCGCTGTGAACAAGCTGGGGTCTGTCTTCGGTACCCTCACCAGCGCCGCAACCTACCTGCGGCGCACCCCGGTTGATGTGCGCACTACCCTGCCTGCGGCGTCCTTGGCCTTTGTGACCAGCATGGGTGGGGCCCTGGTCGCCACAGCCCTCCCCGAAGAACTCTTTAAGCCCATCATCGTACTGGCGCTGATACTGGTGCTGGTCTACACGGTGTTCAAGCCTTCACTCGGTGAACTGACCCAGCTCAAACATCGAGGGCTCAAGCACCTCATGGTGGGGCTGGCAATCGGTGCAAGCATCGGTTTTTATGACGGGCTGCTGGGCCCTGGCACCGGCTCTTTTCTGATGATGGCCATGGTGTCGTTGATGGGCTACAGCTTCTTGCAGGCAACAGCCCAGACCAAGATTATTAATGCCGCTACCAACCTGGGGGCCCTGGTGCTGTTTGCGGTGGCAGGTCAGCAGGTGTGGGCGCTTGGTCTCTTGCTGGGAGCAGCCAACATGGTGGGTGGCTACTTGGGGGCCCGTACGGCGCTGGCCCGGGGGAGCCGCTTTATTCGCTGGATGATGATTGTGGTAGTCAGCGCCCTCATTATTAAGCTGGGCACCGATATTCTGGGTACCCTTTAGGCAGCAAGCTCCTGGCTGTCGAGGGCCAGAATGAGGGCGAGGGCTTCAATATCGTCTGCTGACGTTGCAAGGGTCTGGTCGGACAGGGCGGCGCGGGCGTTGGATTCAATAGCCGCGGTGAAGTCGGTGAGCTGCTGGGGGGCGTCCGCTGCGTCAGCGATGGGGTAGGACGCCGCAGGCGCCTCAAAGACCCCGTAGCAGGTCAGAATGGGGGCAGCTAGGTGTCCCATATCGGTGGTAGCTGTTGCTAGATGAGCGGCCTGGGCTGCTACGTCCGCATAGCCCTGCTCGGCGCGGGCGGCGTAGACCTCGCTGACGTAGTTGAGCTGATAGATACTCTGCTGCAGGGGCAGTAGGGAGGCGGGCTGTACAGCCTGTTCACTGCCTGACCTATCGGCGGCAACGGCAGCCAGCCCCTCATCACCACAGGTGTAGCTGCTGATATGTGCTACCTCATCGGTCAGAGCCTCGGGGTAGACGGCAGTAGTCAGCCCGTCCTGGCGGGCAGCTTGCCATACATCGACAACGATGGTGAGAGCCCGAGCCCGATCACCGGCGTCCTGGGTCGCAAAACCTAAATCAAGCAGGGCCGAAACCGTGCTCTGTAGCTGCTGCTCTACCGGCTCATACTCCGTGACCGTTGCGTCCTGAGCCGCAGGCGCAAGGGACTCAAGGGCGGCCTGCGCCGCCTGCCTCAACGTGTCCTGACCCGACTCACTAGCCGCCTGCTGAAGGGCGGTCAGCTGGGCAGCCATGGTGCTCTGATCGCTAAGGTCAACGCGGACCTGCTCCGCCTGCCGCTGCGAAAACCAGCCCACAGCAAGGAGCACCACCAGTAGGCCAGCTAATAGAGCGGCCACAAGTACCGGGGTCAGACGAACAGAGCGATTCATAGGCAGCTACCTCTCACAACAACGGACGGGCAAGAGCCCACCTCCCATTCTGCCAAAAAGTCCCGTAGCCTGCCCGCCCTCAGCGAATTCTCGGCCGACGTACGGGGAGCCGGTGGTAGGCTTGAATGGATTTACCTACCCCTAGACACCAGGAGCTACGCGCGATGGCATCACCCAAAGCCAGTAAAAAGGACGCCCCCAACGCCCGCGAGCGCCGGGCCGCTGCCCGCGCTGAGCAGGGCATTACCCAGAAGGCCCCCGCGGGTAGCTTCGTGAGCGTCGAGGGCGTGCGTGAGGCCGTTACCCGGGTGGTGGAGCAGGAGTTCAAGCTGGTGCTGGAGAAGCTGACCGCTAAGGGCAGCGGCGCTAACCGCACCCTAGAAATCGTGGTGGACTACCCCGAAGACCGTACCGATGCCCTGTCGCTCGATACCATTGCTGAGGTTTCCCAGGCCCTGTCAGCGGCTCTTGACGCTGCTGATGATGGTGAAGTGCCCTACTCTCTTGAGGTGTCATCGCGAGGTGTGACCAGCCCCCTGACCGAAACCCGCCACTGGAAGCGCTCAATTGACCGGCTGATTGAAATTACCGAAGCCGGGGGAGAGAAGTACCTGGCCCGCCTCGACTTCGTCACCGACGAGGGGCCCGTTGTGCGCCGCAAGAAGGAAACCAAGAAGGGGCAGCCCGAGAGCTACCGCGACCCCGTCACCCTGCCCTGGGGCACAATTTCCGCTGCAAAGGTAGAAATTGAATTCAACCGCTAGCAAGTAATCGCTAGAATATAAAGACAAGACCACAACTCAATACTTTTGAGGCAGCGCGCCGTAGGTGCGCGAACATACACCGCAAGCGGTGCCGGAGCTTTCCGCTCCGGCACCGTGTTACACGGAAGGGCCAACCATGGACATTGATTTGAGCAACCTCCGCCTGCTCGAAAAAGAGCGCGACATCTCAATCGACACCCTGATCCCGATGATTGAGAGCGCCATCCTGCTGGCCTACCAGAAGCAGCCCGGTGCCATCCGTGGCTCACGTGCTGAGCTTGACCGCACCAGCGGTAAGGTCACCATCTGGGCTCCTGAACTCGATGAGAACGACCAGCAGATTGGTGAGTTCGACGATACCCCCAATAATTTTGGTCGTATCGCGGCTTCTACCGCCCGCCAGGTCATTCAGCAGCGTCTGCGCGATGCCCAGGATTCAGCCGTGCTCGGTGAGTTCAAAGACCGTGAAGGCCAGCTGATTTCAGGCGTCATTCAGCAGGGCCCCAACCCCCGCATGATTCATGTTGATTTGGGCACCCTCGAAGCTGTGCTACCCACCAACGAGCAGGTGCCCGGTGAGCGCTACGCCCACAACACCCGCATCCGCGCCTACGTGCTTGAAGCCAAGCGCGGCCCCAAAGGCCCCTCCATCGTGCTCTCACGTTCCCACCCCAACCTGGTGCGCCGCCTCTTTGAGCACGAGGTTCCTGAAATTGCCGACGGCTCAGTAGAAATCATGGCGATTGCCCGTGAAGCTGGCCACCGAACCAAAATCGCAGTCCGCGCCACCAAGCCCGGTGTGAACCCCAAGGGCTCCTGCATCGGCGAAATGGGCGCCCGCGTGCGCGCCGTGATGGGCGAACTCAACAACGAAAAGATCGATATCGTCGATCACTCTGAGAGCCCCGAAGAGTTCATCGCTGCCGCCCTTTCACCGGCCAAGGTCAGCGAAGTTACCGTAACCGAGCGCAAGACCTTCTCAGCCCGCGCGATTGTGCCCGATGACCAGCTGTCACTGGCTATCGGCAAGGAAGGGCAGAACGCCCGCCTGGCCGCTAAGCTCACCGGCTGGCGCATCGATATCATCTCAGCCTCTAAGTACGAGGCTGCGATGGCAGCAGCCCGTGCAGCCAACGAAGAGGGTGCTGAAGAAGCCCCCGAAGCCGCCGCTGAATAAGAGAGCTGACTAACATATTTGCCGTTAGCCCCCGCAAGGGGGCTAAACTGGTCTATAGAGGTCACAGCACTATAGAGTGCTCATGACTGGTCGGCGGCCAGCCATGCCCGCAGGTTCAGCACTAAAGAGCCTGCTGGAAACAAGCGAACAACACGAAGGGAGCGCCCCAGCTGCACACCCCCGTCCGCACCTGCATCGGCTGCCGAGCCATAGCACCCGCCCACGACCTCGTCCGTATCGCCCTCACACAGACTGAACCCCCGCGTGCAGTCTTTGACCGGGCCAAAAACCTCCCGGGGCGTGGAGCCTGGCTCCACCACACACCCGAATGCCTTGCCCTCGCGCTCAAGAAAAATGCGCTGGCCAGGGCCTTTAGAACCCGGGTCGAAGCCAACGAACTGGTGATCCCCGCATAGGGGAGAGCCGGTTCGACCCCGCCAGGGGTGGCGAACCAACAATGTCAACGAGTTTGACGACTTACTGTGTACGAAAGCGAGTCAGAAAACTGATGGAAACCCGATGAGTGCCGCGCAATGAGTACTTTCCTGTGCTCACCCACCGGCAAAAACCCAGCTGAACCCCAGCTGAAACCTCATACAAACTGAAGGTTCGCCCCTGTTCGGTGCGAACCAGAACAGGAGAAAAGTGGCTAAGCCCCGCGTTCACGAGATCGCTAAAGAACTCGGAATCCCCTCTAAAGAAGCTATCGCTAAGCTTCAGGAACTTGGCGAGTTCGTCAAGGGTGCATCATCAACCCTTGAACCGCCCGTAGTTAAGAAACTGCGTGCTGCCTTCCCCAACGCCGGTGCCTCCGCAGAGGCTCCCGCTGCTGAGAAGAAGGCTGCAGCCCCCGCTGCCCCCAAGCCCGGTGCATCTGCACCTAAGCCGGGTGCGTCCGCTCCTAAGCCCGGTGCTCCCGCACCCAAGCCGGCAACCCCGGCAGCCCCCGCTGCCCCCAAGCCCGCAGCTGAGGCTGCACCTGCTGCTGAGAAGAAGGACGCCGCAGCGAAGCCCGCTGGCCCCCGCCCCGGCAACAACCCCTTCTCCACCACCCAGGGCATGTCTGCTCCTAAGCCGGCAGCTCCTAAGCCCGCGGCTCCCAAGCCTGCTGGCGCTAAGCCCGGGCCCCGCCCCGGTAACAACCCCTTTGCCCACTCCCAGGGCATGGGCAAGCGCAACGACCGCAACGAGCGCGGTGAAGGTGGCCGTTCAGGCGGTCCTCGCCCCGCAGGCGGCCGTAACGCCCGTGGCAACAACCCCGGCGGCCCCCGTCCTGCCGGTGCCGGTGGCCCCCGCCCCGCAGGCGGACGCAACAACGCCCCCCGCCCTGCAGGCGCAGGTGCCGGTGGCCCCCGTCCTGCCGGCGGCGCACCCCGCCCCGCACCCGCAGGTGGCGGCAACCGCCCCTCACCCAACATGATGCCCACCAAGATGAGCGGTAACGTCGGCGCCCGTGGCGGCGCCGGTGCCCCCTCAGGTGGCGGCCCCCGTCGAGGCTCAGGCGGCCCCGGTGGCGGTAACGGTGGCGGCGGCTTCAACCGCGGCCCCGGTCGCGGTGGCCCCGGTGGCGGTCGTGGCAACGCCCAGGGTGCCTTCGGTCGCGGCGGCGGTAAAAAGAAGAAGGGCAAGACTAAGTCAGCTCTGCGTCGTGAAGAGCAGCTGCGTCAGCCTACCATCGGCGGCGTAGCCGTACCCCACGGCGACGGTACCACCGAGATCCGTATGCGTCGCGGTGCCTCACTGATGGACTTCGCCGAAAAGATTGGCGCAAACGCCGCAGCCCTGGTGACTGTACTGATTCACCTGGGTGAAATGGCAACCCAGACCCAGTCTCTCGACGAGGATACCTTCGAGCTGCTCGGCGCCGAACTGGGCTACGTCATCAAGATCGTTTCCCCCGAGGACGAAGAGCGCGAACTGCTCGAATCCTTCGACATCAACCTGGCTGCCGAAGCCGAGGCTGAGGGCGACGAAGTACTTGAAGTACGCCCGCCCGTCGTGACCGTCATGGGTCACGTCGACCACGGTAAGACCCGCCTGCTCGACGCTATCCGCAACACCAACGTCATCGATGGTGAAGCCGGCGGCATCACCCAGCACATCGGTGCTTACCAGATCCACACCGAGGTCGAAGGCGAAGAGCGCTACCTGACCTTCATCGACACCCCCGGTCACGAGGCCTTCACCGCGATGCGTGCCCGTGGTGCCAAGGTCACCGACATCGCGATTCTGGTAGTCGCAGCGGACGACGGCGTTATGCCCCAGACCGTAGAAGCCCTCAACCACGCCCAGGCCGCAGGCGTACCGATCGTTGTTGCCGTCAACAAGATCGATAAGGAAGGCGCTAACCCCGACAAGATCCGCGGTCAGCTCACCGAATACGGCCTGGTACCCGAAGAATACGGTGGCGACACCATGTTCGTAGAGGTCTCAGCCCGCCAGGGTAAGAACATCGACGAACTGCTCGCAGCCGTCACCCTGACCGCCGACGGCGCCCTCGAACTGAAGGCTAACCCCAACAAGGAAGCCCGCGGCGTAGCGATTGAAGCTAACCTCGACAAGGGCCGCGGTGCCGTCACCACCGTCCTCGTCCAGTCAGGTACCCTGCGCGTCGGCGACGCCATCGTCGCAGGCTCCGCCTACGGCCGCGTGCGCGCCATGTTTGACGAAAACGGCAACAACGTCGAAGAAGCCGGCCCCTCACGCCCCGTGCAGGTACTCGGCCTCAACACCGTGCCCCGCGCAGGCGACACCTTCCTCTCCACCGAAGAAGAACGTACCGCCCGCCAGATTGCCGAAAAGCGTGAAGCAGCCGACCGCAACGCCCAGCTGGCCAAGCGCCGCAAGCGCGTCACCCTCGAATCCTTCGACGCCGCAGTGGCAGAAGGCAAGATGGACACCCTCAACCTCATCATCAAGGGCGACGTCTCCGGTGCTGTTGAAGCCCTGGAAGAGTCCCTCATGAAGATCGAGGTAGGCGGCGACGAAGTTCAGCTGCGCGTCATCCACCGCGGCGTAGGTGCTATCACCCAGAACGACGTCAACCTGGCAACCGTCGATAACGCAATCATCATCGGCTTCAACGTCCGCCCCGCCGAACGTGTGGCAGAACTAGCCGACCGTGAAGGCGTAGAAATGAAGTTCTACTCCGTCATCTACCGCGCTATCGAAGAAGTCGAAGCAGCCGTCAAGGGCATGCTCAAGCCCGAATACGAAGAAGTCGAACTCGGCTCCGCCGAAATCCGCGAAGTCTTCCGCTCCTCCAAGTGGGGCAACATCGCAGGCTCCATCGTCAAGACCGGCATCATCAAGCGCAACTCCAAGGCCCGCCTGGTACGCGACGGTGCAGTTGTCGCCGACAACCTCACCATCGAATCCCTACGCCGCTTCAAGGACGACGCCACCGAAGTACGCGAAGGCTACGAGTGTGGTATCGGCCTGGGCTCCTTCAACGACATCAAGGAAGGCGATGTCATTGAAACCTGGGAGATGCAGGAAAAGCCCCGCGTCTAAAGCGACTTAGTACCTAAGTCCTTTTCTAGGCACCCTAGGGTTCGCGCTTGCTGCAGACCCTCTCGCCTGGTTCGCTTCGCTCACAAGGCGATTCACGCCAGCCGTCGAGCCAGCAGCTTCGTCGCGAACCCTAGGGTGCCTTTACACATAAACATAGAAACCTCTCTAGAGAAGGAGAACATCATGGCAGATCCGGCACGCGCCGCCCGCCTAGCCGACCGCATCAAGGTCATCGTTGCCCAGGCCCTCGAACGCCGCATCAAAGACCCCCGCCTCGGCTTCATCACCGTCACCGACGCCCGCGTCACCAACGACCTCCAGCACGCCACCATCTACTACACTGTCTTCGGCTCCGAAGAAGAGCAGGCTTCCACCAAGGCTGCCCTCGAATCAGCCAAGGGCATCCTGCGCTCAGAGGTCGGCAAGAACATCACCGCGCGCCTGACCCCCACCCTGACCTTCGTCCCAGACGAAGTACCCGTCAACGCAGCCCACATTGAAGATCTGCTGCGTAAGACTAAGGAACGCGACGCCGAACTGGCCGCCGCCCGCGAAGGCGCCGAATACGCCGGTGGCGAGGACGCCTACAAGAGCACCGAAACCGAGGAAGACGAAGCCTAAACCGTGGCCAAAAAAGCACCCACCGGGCCCTCGGGCCTCATCGTCGTTGATAAACCCGCCGGACTCACCAGCCACGACGTGGTCTCCAAAATGCGGTGGATCGCCGGTACCCGCAAAGTCGGGCACGCCGGCACCCTCGACCCCATGGCCACGGGGGTGCTCATCCTTGGCGTCAACAAGGCAACCCGTCTGCTCACCTGGGTCGTAGGGGAGACCAAGACCTACACCGCCACCATCCGCCTCGGCGTCTCAACCCTCACCGACGACGCGGACGGCGAAGCCACCGCCATCGCTAACGAGGGCGCACTGGCCGGTATCAGCAAGGACGCCATCAGGCAGCACATTGCGGAACTCACCGGCGACATCATGCAGGTACCCTCTGCCGTCTCAGCCATCAAAGTCAACGGGGTACGCTCCTACGCCCGCGTGCGCTCAGGGGAAGAAGTCGAACTCGAAGCCCGGCCCACCACCGTGCACTCCTTCGAGCTGCACGAGGCTCGCCCCGTCACTGCCACCTACCAGCTGGGCGAAGAAGAGGTGAGCACCAGCGTCCTCGACCTTGACGTCACCGTTGTCTGCTCAGCAGGCACCTACATCCGTGCCTTAGCCCGCGACCTCGGGGCAGCCCTAGGAACCGGAGCCCACCTCACCGCCCTGCGCCGCACCGCCATCGGCGAAATCCGCGCCGAAGACGCCCACACCCTCGACGAACTGATTGCCGGGCGAGAAGCAGAACAGGCAGCTCCCCTGCTACCCATCGAAGAAGCCGCCCGCCGCCTCTTTGCCGTCCGCAATCTCACCGCAGCCGAAGCCACCGACCTCGCCAACGGCCGCCGCATCACCCCCACCGAAGGCAGCCTCGCCACCACCGCCCCCAAAACCGGCTCCACCGGCGGGCACGACAAACCCACCACCACCGGCCTCACCGCAGCCTTTGCCCCCAACGGCACCCTCGTCGCCATCATCGAAAACACCCGCTTCCGCCGCGAAAACGTAGCCGCCCCCGTGCTCGTCTTCGAAGCCGGAACAACCTTCAAGGAAAACTAACCCGTCATGATGATCGCCGGACTCGACCTCTGGTTCTGGGCCATAACCGCGCTCGGCCTAGCCTCCTTCCTCATCTGTCTCATCCGCTTCCTGCGCGGAGCAGCCCCCGACGACTGGTCACAAGGCTCCGTTATTCTCCTTGAAGCTTTCCTCATCATCTACCTGGTCGGCTCCATCATCATGCAGGTCACAACGGACGGCCCCAGCGGTGACTGGCTCGAATACTACGGCTACCTGCTCACCGCCATGATTATCCCCGTCGGCACCTTCATCTGGTCGCTCTCCGAACGTACCCGCTGGTCAACCCTGGTGCTGGGGCTAACCGGGCCGGTACTGATTATCATGGTGCACCGTATGAATATGCTCTGGTACTACTACTAGGGCGGTTCGGCAGAGACACATAAGCGCAGGACGTGCGCTCAAGGCCAGAAACGCCCGTAAGAGCAGCATCAACATTGCATGGGAGATGGAAGAAGACAATGAACCAAACACAGAACAAAGCCTCCGCTACAAAAAATAGCGGCTTTGGCCGCCTGCTCGTCGTCATCTACGGCGTCTTTACCCTGTCGGCGGGGGCCCGGGCCCTCTACCAGGTTATCCGCAAGTTCGATGAAGCCCCGCTGTCTATCAGCCTTTCAGCACTCTCAGCCCTCATCTACCTGGTTGCCACTATCGCTTTGGCTAAGAAAGGGGAGGGGGCATGGAAAATCTCCCTGGCCGCCGTCAGCATCGAAATGGCCGGCGTGCTCCTCATCGGCATCTTCTCCTACCTGCAACCCCAGCACTTTGAGCTAGCCTCTGTCTGGTCCCACTTCGGATCCGGTTACGGCTACATCCCCCTGATCCTGCCCATGGTAGGCCTCTGGTGGCTCAACAAAACCCGCCCCAGCCGCACCCGCTAACCACCGGCGTCCGCCTGGCCTCAGCAGAAGGCTCCAAATACGCGTAGTATAGACACGAAGCAACCCAACCGAGGAGCACAGTGAAGCGCTTTACCGATCTTGCCCAGATCCCCGCCGACTTCGGCCCCACCGTGGTCACCATCGGCAACTTCGATGGCGTGCATATCGGCCACCAAAAAGTGCTCTCCACCCTGGTCAACACAGCCAAGGTACACGGCCTTTCCTCCGTAGCCGTCTCCTTCGACCCCCACCCCGCCCGCGTCCACGGCCCTGCCGGGGTACACATCGAAATCATGGGGCAGGATGGCCGCCAAAAAATCCTCGCTGGCCTCGGCGTCGACTACTACCTGCTGCTGCACTACAACCTTGCCTTCGCCGCCCAAACCCCCGAAGAATTCGTCAAACGAACCTTCGTCGATGCCCTCAACGCCAAATTCGTGGTTATCGGCGATGACGTCCGCTTCGGTACCAATAACTCCGGCGACCTCAACACCATGAAGGAACTCGGCCAAAAATACGGCTTTGAGGTACTCGTTGTTGAAGACTTGCTCGCCCACGATGACCGCCGCTGTTCATCAACTTCCATCCGGCAGCTGCTCGCCGAAGGGCGGGTGCGCGACGCCGCCTCTATTCTGGGCCGCAACCACTACATGAGCGGTGAAGTCGTGCACGGCGCTGCCCGCGGCCGCGAACTCGGCTTCCCCACAGCCAACATGGACGTCGACTCCGTCGGCCTCGTACCCGGCGACGGCGTGTACGCAGGCTGGCTGATTGACGAGGACGGAACCCGCCACCCCGTCGCCATTTCGGTGGGCACCAACCCCACCTTCGAAGGCATCACCACCCGCCAGGTCGAAGCTCACGTCATCGGCCGCCCCGAAGAGAAGGTCGAAGACTTCAACCTCTACGGGCAGCACGTCACCCTAGAATTCGTCGACTACATGCGTGGCATGGTTGCCTACACCGGTGTAGAGGCACTGATTGAGCAGATGCACGCCGACGTTGAACAGGCCAAGGCCATTCTCGGCATCGGCTAGAGAACATACAAAAAGTTCCCGGAATAAGAACTCTTATTCCGGGAACTTTTGTAGCATTAGCCCAGATACTACATTTCTTCGTGGGTATTCGGGTCAAACCCGCGGCCTACGCCAGCTTCGAGTGCATCGATGCGGGCGATTTGGTCGTCGGTGAGTTCCCAGTCGAAGACTGCCAGGTTTTCTTCCATACGCAGGGTGTTGGAGCTCTTGGGCAGGGGTACCAGGTTCTTCTGGACCTCCCAGCGCAGTATCACCTGGGCTACAGTTTTACCGGTCTCGGCGGCGATGGTCTCGAGGGCGGCGTCCTTGAGCAGGTCGGTTTTGCGGCCCAGGGGTGACCAGCACTGGGTGAGAATGGCGTGGTCGAGGTTGTAGGCTGCCCAGTCCTGTTTCTGGGAGTAGGGGTGCAGCTCGATCTGGTTGATGGCGGGGGTTACGCCGGTTTCTTCAATCAGACGGTCGATGTGCTCGGGTAGGAAGTTAGAGACACCGATGGACTTCACCAGCCCCTCTTCCTGGGCTTTGATGAGAGCCCGCCAGGTGTCGACGTAGAGCCCCTGGGAGGGGTTAGGCCAGTGGATTAGGTAGGCGTCGAGGTAGTCAAAACCCATACGGCTCAGGGTGCCTTCGAGGGAGCGGAGGGCTGGCTCGTAACCGTGGTCGCGCCCCGGCAGCTTGGACTGCACGAAAATTTCATCTCGTGCAGTGCCTGAGCGCAGGACGCCGCGGGCAACACCCACCTCGTTCTCATAGTTCACCGCGGTGTCGATAAGGCGGTAGCCGCGGGCGATGGCCTCAGAGACGGCGACTTCGGCATCTACGTTGTTGAGCGGGTAGGTGCCTAAGCCCAGGGGCGGGATTGAGGTGCCGTCGCGCAGGGTATGGTTTTGCATTGGTTTTCCTCTCGGGTGGAGCGGGGCGGACGCGGGTTAGCGGCTGAGCAGGTCAAGCACCAGGGTGGCGCTTCGTTCGGCCACGATGGGGGCGTCCATGTGGAAGTCCTGGTCGGCTGCCGGGCCGCAGAGGTCAGAGATACCGCGTACCGCGATGAAGGGCAGGGAACGACTGGAGCTAATCTGGGCCAGAGCGGTGGTTTCCATGTCGGTGGAAAGCGCCTGGGGGAAGAGCTGGCGGGTGTCTTTGACGTTGTGGGCGGTAACAAAAGACCCACCGGCCAGCATCTGCCCAAAGAGGGCGCTGCCTTCACCGGTGTAGGCCGCCGCGGCAGCGCGGGCCTTCTCAACCAGCACCGGGTCGGTGGCGTAGGTTGCGGGCATGCCGGGAACCTGCCCGAACTCGTAGCCGAAGGCGGTGGCGTCCGCGTCCGTGTAGGTGTAGTCGGTGCCGATAGCTAGGTCGCCCACATTCACGTCGGCGCGTAGGCCGCCGGCGGTACCGGCAGACACAATGACGCGCGGGGTGGGCACCAGCGCCAGGGCAACAGACAAGGCCGTGGCGGCATTGACCAGGCCAATCTTTGAGCGCACCAGCAGAATCTTTAGCTCATCAGTACCGGTGGCAAGCACCCGGGGGTAGAAGATGGCCTCACCCAGGGCGTAGGCCTCACCGACCGGCTCGGTCTTGGTGAGGAAGGGGGCAGCCTCTTCGTCCATGGCTACCTGCACGATGGCGGCGTTATCAAAGCCGCCGGGAAGAGCAAAAGCCGACACTAGGCCATCACCTGCTCCCACTCGTCCTTCTTCTCGAGGAAAGCACGAACCGCAGCCTGGGCCTCGTCGAGGGAGTGGTTAGCGCCCCAACCGCACTGAACCTCGTTAGCGGCCGGAACCTCATCGGCCTCCAGCAGGTCATTCATCGTAGCCTCAAGAATCTGCATAAAATCGGCAGGCTCAACACCCAGGGTCAGGGCGTAGAAACCGGTCTGGCAGCCCATAGGGGAGAAGTCAATCAGAGCGTCGGTGTGATTGCGCATGTGGTGGGCGGTCATGTGCTCAATCGAGTGAACCGCCTTCATGCCCAGGTGCCCCTTGTTCGGCTGGGTGAAACGCACATCGTACTTAATCAGGACGTCCCCACCCGGCAGGGTCTTACGGTCAGCTACACGCACGTAGGGAGCCGCCACAGCGGTATGATCCAGGTCGAAAGACTCAACGTTAGTCTTCTGCTTCTCAAAATTCTCAGTGATTTGCATGCTTACTATTCTCTCGTACTTAGGGAACTCGCGCTAGCTGGAGGAGTAGGCTAGGACATAAGTGTTCACGAACGATTGGAGTACTTCCATGAACGTACTGATTCCCACCGCTGCTGCCTCAGCCGGCCTGATGGGCGGCTACAAGGTTGCCCGTGTTACTAACGTCCGCGCCCTGGGCGGGGTCGCCCTAGCCGCTGGTGGCGCTGCTGCCTTTGCCGGCTGGAAGAAGAACGCCGGAACCGGCACCGCTGTTGCCCTCACCGCCGTCTACCTCGGCGCCTTCGGCTACTCCCACGCCCTGCACAAGAAGATTGGCCCCTGGCCCGCTGTGTGCGCCGTTACCGGTGCTACCGTGCTCGCATCCCTAGCCTTTGGCCGCGAAAAGAAGTAGCCCGCAGGTGAGCAAGCTACCACCGGGGCCTCTCTTCCCGGTGGCTGGCTTGTGCTGTAGAGTTGACTATGCATGTGACTGCAGTCCGTGGCAGTTATCTGCAGCGGGAAAGCCGCCCACCGGCGTCCTTGCCCCTCCACCCGGCAGCAAAAATGTTGACCGGGCCGCACACGGCACTAACTCTAGGAGTTAACCCATGGCTCTTGATCCCAAGATCAAGCAGGAAATCATGAAGGAATACGCAACCCACGAAGGTGACACCGGTTCACCCGAGGTTCAGGTTGCAGTTCTGACTCGTCGTATCACCGACTTGACCGAACACCTCAAGTTCCACAAGCACGACCACCACTCACGTCGTGGTCTGATGATTCTCGTTGGTCGCCGCCGCAACCTGCTCGGCTACCTCAAGAGCGTCGACATCGAGCGTTACCGCGCCCTCATCGAGCGTCTCGGTATCCGCCGATAACACCAGGTTTGTGAGCGTGAGGGCGACACCGAAACCCGCGCATCCGGCTTACTAGTCGGACGCCGCTGGTCGAGGGTGACGCCCTCACCCACACCTACCACCTACAGAATAGAAATAAGTCGCCGCGTGCTTTGACGGTCCTCGGTAGCGGTTTACAGAAAGCCCCATTGGCGGGGTCTGTGAGCCTCAATCGATGACCGAAGGCGCGGCGCAGACAACAGAAATGGAGGAACCTTGGAAGGTCCCGAAATTCAGTTTGCAGAAGCAATCATTGACAACGGCAAGTTCGGTAAGCGCGTAGTACGCTTCGAAACCGGCCGCCTCGCCAAGCAGGCCGCAGGCTCTGCCCTGGTCACCATCGACGACGACACCACCCTGCTCTCAGCCACCGCTATCGGCAAGAGCCCCCGTGACGGCTTAGACTTCTTCCCCCTGACCGTAGACGTTGAAGAGCGCATGTACGCAGCCGGTAAGATCCCCGGCTCCTTCTTCCGCCGTGAAGGCCGCCCCTCAACCGAAGCGATCCTGGCTGCCCGTCTGATCGACCGCCCCCTGCGTCCTGCCTTCAAGAAGGGCATCCGCAACGAGGTGCAGGTCGTTGTCACTGTGCTCACCATTGAGCCCGACGAAATCTACAACACCGTAGCAATCAACGCAGCGTCCTGCTCTACCACCCTCTCCGGTGCCCCCTTCGCGGGCCCCGTCGGCGGTGTGCGCGTTGCCCTGATTGACGGCCAGTGGGTTGCCTTCCCCAAGCACTCCCAGCTTGAAAACGCTGTCTTCGATATGGCTGTAGCCGGTCGCGTTGTGACCAAGGCTGACGGCACCAAAGACGTCGCCATCATGATGGTTGAGGCAGAAGCTACCGATAACTCCTGGAAGCTCATCAAGGAAGACGGCGCCACCGCACCGACCGAAGAAGTTGTTGCTGAGGGCCTCGAAGCTGCTAAGCCCTTCATCGCTGCCCTCTGCAAGGCCCAGGCTGACCTGGCTGAGCGCGCCGGCAAGCCCGCTCTGGAGCTGCCCATCTTCGGTGAGCGTGCCGCAGAAATCGACGAAGCCGTCAAGGCTTTTGAACCCAAGATCGTTGAGGTCTACTCCATCGCCGGTAAGCAGGACCGCGAAACCGCGTCCGCTGACCTGCAGCAGGAAATCGTAGAGTCCCTCGCCGGTGAAGGTAAGGAATTCGAGGGCCGCGAGGACGAAGTCAACGCAGCTTTCAACGCCCTGACCAAGCACGTTGTGCGTCAGCGCATCCTCACCGACCAGGTCCGTATCGACGGCCGCGGCTTGACCGATATCCGTCAGCTCACCGCTGAGGTTGAGGTACTGCCTCGCGTCCACGGCTCTGCCATCTTCGAACGCGGCGAAACCCAGATCATGGGCGTCACCACCCTGAACATGCTCAAGATGGAGCAGCAGCTGGACTCCCTCTACCCGGTCAAGTCCAAGCGCTACATCCACCACTACAACTTCCCGCCCTACTCAACCGGCGAAACCGGTCGCGTGGGCTCACCCAAGCGTCGCGAAATCGGCCACGGTGCTCTTGCCGAGCGCGCGATCACCCCGATCCTGCCCTCACGCGAAGAGTTCCCCTACGCTATCCGTCAGGTCTCTGAAGCCCTGGGCTCCAACGGTTCTACCTCCATGGGTTCCGTCTGTGCCTCCACCCTCTCCCTGCTGAACGCCGGTGTGCCCCTGCGCGCACCCGTCGCCGGTATCGCTATGGGTCTTGTCTCTGATGAGGTCAACGGCGAAACCCGCTACGCAGCCCTCACCGATATTCTCGGTGCTGAGGACGCCCTGGGCGATATGGACTTCAAGGTCGCAGGTACTTCTGAGTTCGTGACCGCTATCCAGCTGGACACCAAGCTCGACGGTATCCCCGCCTCCGTTCTGGCCGGCGCCCTGACCCAGGCCCGTGAAGCCCGCCTGCACATCCTCGAGGTCATCAACGCAGCTATCGATGCACCCGACGAGATGAGCGACTACGCACCCCGCGTCATCTCCATCCAGGTCCCCGTCGCCAAGATCGGTGAGGTCATCGGCCCCAAGGGCAAGATGATCAACCAGATCCAGGAAGACACCGGCACCGACATCTCCATCGAGGACGACGGCACCGTCTACATCGGCGCTACCGATGGCCCCTCTGCCGAAGCAGCCCGCGCAGCAATTAACGCGATTGCTAACCCGCAGGTTCCCGAGATTGGGGAACGCTACCTGGGTACCGTCGTGAAGACCACCACCTTCGGTGCCTTCGTCTCACTGACCCCCGGTAAGGACGGCCTGCTGCATATCTCCGAGCTGCGCAAGCTCAACGACGGCAAGCGCGTGGACGACGTTGAGGACGTCGTCGGCGTAGGCCAGAAGGTCCAGGTCGAGATTTCCAAGATTGACGACCGCGGCAAGCTGTCCCTGGTACCCGTCGTAGCCGAAGGCGAAGAGAGCGGCGACGAAGAGTAATGACCGCTCCGTAGCTTCTACCGTACGAAGCAGATAGAGGGGGCAGACACCCGGTGTCTGCCCCCTCTTACTCGTTCAATTTCTTACTTTCCCCATCAGAAAGACCTGACTGATATGCCTGTCCTTCTACCCCTTGAAACCGCTGACCTCACCGACGAGCTCAACTACCGCACCGGCCGTCTCATCTACGCCGGTGGGGGAGGCAACGAAGTACGCCGTTCCGTGCTGCCGGGCGGCGTCCGCGTCATCACCGAGCGCATGCCCTCCCAACGCAGCGTCTCCATCGGTTTCTGGGTCGGGGTAGGCTCCCGCGACGAACAGCCCGGCATGCTAGGCTCCACCCACTTCCTCGAACACCTGCTCTTCAAAGGCACTGAAAATCGCACCGCCCTCGATATCGCCCATGCCTTTGACCGGGTAGGCGGCGAATCCAACGCCCTCACCGCCAAGGAGCACACCTGCTACTACGCCCGCGTGCTCGATGAAGACACCCCCATGGCTATCGACGTCATCGCTGACATGGTTACCGGCGCCAAGCTCGACCCCACCCTGCTGGAACAGGAACGCGGCGTCATCCTCGAAGAAATCGCCATGGACCAGGACGACCCCACCGACGTCGCCTTCGAATCCTTCATCGAACAGCTCATGGGCAACAACCCGCTGGGCCGCCCCATCGGCGGCACCCCGCAGGAAATCACCGACGTCGCCCGAGACAAGGTCTGGGAACACTACAAAAAGTTCTACACCCCCGACCGCCTGGTTATCTCAGCAGCGGGCAGCCTCAACCACTCCGAAATCGTCAACCTGGTGCTTGAGTCCCTAGCCAATCGCGGCTGGGACCTCACCGAAGAGGCCCTGCCAGCCCCGCGCCGCGTCCGCCACCAGAGCGACATTGTGCCCGGTGCCCGCGAAAAAACACTTGAAAAGGGCTTTGAACAGACCAACATCGTGATGGGCTGCCCCGGCCTCATCGCCGGCGACGAGCGCCGCTACGCCATGAGCGTGCTCAACTCCGCCCTGGGAGGGGGAATGTCGTCCCGTCTCTTCCAGGAAATCCGCGAAAAGCGCGGCCTCGCCTACTCCACCTTCTCCTTTACCGGATCCTACTCAGACGCCGGCTACTTCGGCATGTACGCTGGCTGCCTGCCTGCCAAGGCAGAGCAGGTCACCGAGCTCATGCGCTCTACTTTTGACGAGTTTGTACGTGACGGTATCATGCAGGAAGAACTTGAGAAGGTTGTTGGGCAGCTGGGCGGCTCCACTGTACTGGGCAGTGAGGACGCCGGCTCCCGCATGAGCCGCCTGGGCCGGGCCGAGCTGGACTCGGGTAAGTTCCTCTCGATCGATGAGCTACTCGATGGTGTTCGATCAGTAACCGCCGACCAGGTCAACGACCTCGCCCGCTACCTGGCAGACCAGGAGTGGGTCACCACCATCGTCAAATAAACTTTAGGGAGGGCGCCTGCTTATCTGCGGGCGTCCTTCTTTTTGCGCTCTCTACGGGCACCTTGCCACTTTGTACCGCGTCCTGCCCACTTTTGGGGCTAAATCTGGGCAGCATGTGGTACAAAGTGAGGGGAATGCAGGGCAAGCGGACAACCCCTCCCCGAAGCGGGTAAACGACAGCCTGTCAACCCCTGTGAACGGAAGGCGAAACAAAGCGTCTTCACTTCACCAAAAGAACGCCCCAAAGATCCCTGGCTAGGCCCAAGATTCTTATCCGCTATCCACAGATTACCGAGTAGTAGAAAATCTCATACTGGGTGAGCCAAACTCACCCTATGCGGATCGCTGAACCTCTAACCTTCGTTTCCACCCGCGCCGAACTTGTAGCCGCCGGCCTATGCAACTCCACCATCACACGCAAAATGCACCGCGGCGAGCTCGTGCAATTACGCCCCGGCATATTCTGCCCAAGCTCTATCTATAACTCTCTGCGACCAGCCGAGCGATACCCCTACGCCATAGCTGCCTACGCAAAACAGAACCCTGATGCTATCTTCAGCCACAGGAGCGCTGCCTGGCTCCATGGCCTTAGCGTCATTGCTTCAGAGAACCTGGTCGATATTCTGGCTGGCTCGAATACTCGAGGCCGCGCTCAAGGAATCATCAAGCATTACACTGTAAAACCTTCTGTGCCTATCGCATACATATCAGGAACAGTGCGAGCAACTAGCCTGCTACAGACACTCGATGACTGTGCGAGATACCTGGAGCTGAGCGAATCGGTGTGCATTATCAACTCGGCTTTGAATCGGCAGCTTACAACGAGTGAAGCTTTAGAAGAGCGGCTGTATAGGCTCAAGGGCCGGGGAGCACGCCGAGCGCGGGCTACACTTCCGTATCTCAGTAGCCTGTGCGAAAGCCCCGGTGAAACTCTTCTATTGATCGCAATTATTGACGGTGGTCTACCGAGACCTGCACAGCAAGTAAACGTAGTGGTTGGAGGTAGGGTATATAGACCTGATTTTCTGTACGAGGATGAGAAGGTCATTGTTGAGTTTGATGGCCACATCAAATACACGGACTACGGGCCTACTGATCGGGCTGTTATGTCAGAGCGCAAGCGTGAGAAACAGCTGCAGAATCAGGGCTGGATTGTTCTTCGGTATAGCTGGGCGCAGGTGAGAAACCATCCGGAGCAGGTAGCCAGTGAAATTGCTGCAATGCTTGAACTGCGCAGAGGGGCGCCGCTCTAGCTACTTTGTACCGCGTCCTGCCCACTTTTGGGGATAAATCTGGGCAGCACGTGGTACAAAGTGAGGGGAAAAGCGGGCAAACGCGGGAAGGACGCCGGGAGCCGGGGAACAGCCCGTGACACGGCACAGACCTGACGGCCCGGCCCTGCAACGACCTTATCCCGCCAGCGCCTTCGCCACAGCGTCCTTGACGGTCTGGGCGTAGGCGGTCAGGCCTTCATTTTGCGGGTGCACGCCGTCGGAGACCAGGTACTCGGGGTGGCCCTTGGCCGCTGCCTGCCAGTCGGCAATAAAGACCGTATCGGGGTTCTGCGCCGCGAACTCGCGAATCACCTGGTTAGAGGGCTCAATCCAGGTTAGGTTTGCCGGGCCAACGCCGGTTACCAGCACAATCTTGCGCTCCCCGTTAGGCGACACTGATGCCTTGAGCTGTTCTAGCTGATCTACGGTGAAAGTAGAGTTGGCGGTTACCGACAGTACAAGTACATCGCGCATCTGCCCCGAATCTACCATCTGCTTCACAACGGGCAGGGCAGCTGCGCTGGTGCGGGAAACTTCCGCATTGACCAGGGCCTGGGGCATAGCCTCGCCCAGGGCAATCGAAGAAGCCAGCGTGACCGAGTCACCCACAATCGTCACCTGGGACCCATCAACAGCGGCCACCTTCGAAGCGGAGGCGCTGGGGGAGGGGCTGGCGCTTTCCGTCGGTTCAGCTGAAGCGCTGGCCTCAACTGGTGGGCTGGGAGCAGTTGATGCGGTAGTCGGCTGGGGTGCAGGCGCGGACGCCTGCGCGTAGTTGGCACCGGCTGCCACCACGGCTTCAGCCTGGGTCATGGCAGGTGCGGTACGTAGCGCAAAAACGGTGGCAATGAGGGTTACACCGGCAAGGACGGCTGCGCCCACCGGCAGGGCCCGGCCAGTCGGTGCCACCATGGCTGAGAACCAGGCTGATAGTGCCCCGCGGAAACCCAGATGCCGAACAGGCTGTTCCACATACATATACGACAGCCCCGCAACGATGAGGGTCAAGAACAGCACACCGACGTTCACCCAGGGGGAGCGCGCCGCGCCAAAGGTGTAGTGGGTGAGCACCATCAGGGGCCAGTGCCAGAGGTAGATACCGTAGGAGCGCTGGCCAATCCAGCGCAGGGGAGCTAGGGACAGCAAGCCCCGAAAGAGCCCGGAGGTGCCGCCACGGACGTCCGGAAGCAGGGCCTGAATAATACCCATACCCAAAAGAGAACCCACCAGCAGGCCCCAGGGCATGAGCCAGGAGCTGTGGTCTGAAAGGGTGAGTGCAAAGGGAATGACGGCGACCAGGCTCACCCAACCGACCAGCTGGCGCAGCCAGCCCCAGATACCGTTGCCGTAGCCGACCAGGGGGTAGAGGCGGTCATCAACGGGCGGGTACATGGACCAGGGAATCATCATGGCCAGCAGGACGCCCAGCATCAGGCCGTAAAGGTGGGTATCGGTGCCGTAGTAGAGGCGGGTGGTGGAAGCACCCAGTAGCCCCAGTACGACCGCAGCCAGCAGCGACAGGGCACCCAAAACGCCAGGAACAAGAGCCCGCTGCCACCACTTGGCAGTAAACATAAAGACAATGACCATCACCACGGGCCAGAACAGGTAGAACTGCTCTTCAACCGCCAGCGACCAGAAATTGGTCATGAGCTCAGGGGAGGTTT
The DNA here is from genome assembly GCF_014217215.1 of Rothia nasimurium. Taxonomy (GTDB): domain Bacteria; phylum Actinomycetota; class Actinomycetes; order Actinomycetales; family Micrococcaceae; genus Rothia; species Rothia avistercoris. The sequence continues at coordinate 1,791,631 of NZ_CP056080.1, read as the reverse complement.
GCGTGAAATAGTCGTTACCGGCCCAGATCAGCAGCCAGTTCGACGAGTAGGTAAAAGCACCGAGAATCTGGCGGCCCAGGCCGACCTGCGCGTCGCCGCCCACGAGCAGGGCTAAAGAACCTACTACCAGGGTCAGCAGGGCAAAAGCCGGTACCAGGCGGCGCAGACGCCGCACCCAGAAAGAAACGATATCCATCTTGCCGGTGTAGGCACCCTCGCGCAGTAGTAGGGCAGTAATCAGATAACCCGAGATAACGAAGAAAATATCAACGCCAATCATGCCCCCGGGCAGGTACTGGGGCCAGAAATGGTACACCAGCACCAGCAGCACCGCGATAGCGCGGACGCCGTCGAGACCGCGCAGGACAAAGCGTCGCTGCCCCTCGTGGGGGTGCACGGCAGAGTAAAAAACGTGATCGTCTTTCATAGTTCCCTTGGGTTGGTGAGCTGGGGTGCAGGCGCACCTTTCTAGTGTAAGAGCTGGCAGGCTTTTCTTGTGTCGCACCCGCCGGGTCTTTTGGCACTCAGCGAGCCGAAGGCGGTTTCGGATGCTGGAATACCCCCGCCTACTTTGGGGTATTGGCGCAGGTGAAAGGACGCTTGGGTGCGGCAGAGCGTGCAGCGAGGCTACCCCGTTCGCTAGAGTAGTGTGATGTGGCTTGTTGATGCGATACGTGCGCCAGCCGGTGCTGTGCGCGTGAGCGAGTACCGCCAGGTGCCGCTTGGCACCCAAGCTAATGGACTAACTAAGGGGTATATAGAGGCATGAGCAAGATTTGGAAGGTCGCTGTTGTAGGCGCTGCTGGTCGTATGGGGTCAGAGGCAGTGAAAGCGGTCAACACCGCAGAAGATATGGATCTGGTAGCCGCCCTGGGCAACGGGGACTCCCTGGACCTACTGGTTGAATACGGCGCCGACGTCATGATCGATCTGACCGTTCCCTCCGCTACCGAAGCGAACGTACGCTTCGCCGTTGAGCACGGCATCCACGCGGTGGTCGGCACCACCGGATGGAATGAAGAGCGTCTTGCTTCCCTTGAAGCCCTGCTCGCCGAGGACCCCCGGGTGGGCGTGCTGATTGCCCCCAACTTCGCTATCGGTTCTATCCTGGCCACCGAGTTTGCAGCTAAGGCTGCTAAGTTCTTTGAATCGGTTGAGGTCATCGAGATGCACCACCCCAACAAGGTGGATGCCCCCTCGGGTACCGCCGTCCACACCGCCCACAAAATTGCAGCAGCCCGCGCCGAAGCCGGTGTGCCCGCCTCACCCGACGCTACCGAAACCGATGAGGGCGGCTCGCGCGGCGCCAAGGTGGCCGGGGTTAACGTGCACGCCGTCCGCCTGCGCGGTCTGACCGCCCACCAGGAAATCCTGCTGGGCGACGCCGGCCAGCAGCTGGTCATCCGCCACGACTCCTTTGACCGCACCAGCTTCATGCCCGGCGTCCTGCTCGGCGTCCGCCAGGTTGAACAGCACCCCGGCCTCACCGTAGGCCTTGACCGCTACCTCAACCTGGACTAATCCATGACCTCGCTGCGCGCCTTCACCGCCGGGGCAATCACCCTGGCCATCCTCACCGTGCTCATCCTGCCCCTACCGCTAGGAACCCGCCTCTTTTTGCTCGCGGTCGGTGTTTTCTGCGCGGTATTTATCGCGGTGGACGCCGGTGGGCGGGGGCGTGCCTTCGCCGCCCTCGTCACGGTAGCCCTGAGCCTCTACCTGGTGCTGACCGTTCAGAGAGGCTTCATCTTCCTGCAGAACGCCGGAACCCTGGGCGCACTATTGGGCGGGGCTCTCATCGTGCTACCTGTCCTGGGAGCATGGGCCATGGTCCGCGAAATTATCTTCGGCTCTCGCACCCAGGCACTGGGCCAAGAACTCGCCGCAACCGGGGAACTGCCCGAAGACACCCTACCCCGCACAGAATCTGGCCGTATCGACCGCACCGCCGCCGACGCCCAGTTCACTCGGGTTGCAGCAGCCACCGAGGCCGAACCCACCAACTGGAAAAACTGGTTCCATCTCTCCCTGGCCTACGATGCCTCCGGCGACCGAAAACGCGCCCGCAAAGCCATGCGCACCGCCATCGCCCTTCACCGCGGCAAAATCCCGGCCCAACTCTCCGTCTAGAAGCTGCCCGCAGGCGTCCACCCCGCCCAACCACCTAGCTTTAAGCAAACTCACCCCACCCCATCCAGCCAGATAAGGTAACGTAGTAGATATGTCTGAGACCGCACAGAACACCTCAACCGCAGCAGAACCCGTCTTCGGGCGCCTGCTCACCGCCATGGTTACCCCCTTTGCCGCCAACGGCGAAGTTAACGAACAAGCAACCGCAGCGCTCGCGACCAATCTGGTGGACCGAGGCCACGACGGTCTCATCGTCTGCGGCACTACCGGCGAATACTCCACTATGACCGATGAGGAAAACGAAAACGTCTTCCGCATCGTCAAAGAGGCCGTCGGCGACCGCGCCAAAATCGTAGCTGGCGTTGGTTCCAACGACACCGCCCACACCCTGCACCTGGCCTCTCGCGCCGAAGCAGTAGGCGTAGACGGCCTGCTCGTGGTCACCCCCTACTACAACAAGCCCACCCAGACCGGCCTGGAAGCCCACTTCCGCACCGTAGCTGACGCCGTCAAGACCCCCGTCATGCTCTACGACATCCCCGGTCGCGCAGGCATCCCCATCACCCCCGCTGTCTACCGTGCCTTGGCAGGCCACGAGAACATCGTGGCAGTCAAGGACGCCAAAGCAGACTTCACCGCAGCCACCGAGGTCATGGAAACCACCGACCTCGACTACTACTCAGGCGATGACGGCCTCACCCTGCCCTGGCTCGCCATGGGCGCAGTAGGTCTTGTAGGCGTCACCTCCCACGTAGCCCCCGAACACTTCCGCCAGCTCATCGACGCAACCGTCGCCGGCGACCTGGCAACCGCCCAGAAACTGCACCTCGACCTGGCCCCCGTCGTCCGCGCCGCCATGAGCCGCGTACCCGGCTGCGTCGCCGCCAAGCAGATTCTCACCTGGCAGGGCATCCTCGACTCAGCTACCGTGCGCCTGCCGCACGTACTGGCTACCGACGAAGAAGCCGCCCTCATGCGCTCCGACCTCGAAGGCTCCATCATCGCCTCAACCCTGATCAAGTAAAAACGTACTGCGGGTACCCGGCGGGCCCACCCAAAATCACGGCGATTTTGGGTGGCCCGCTTTGCCCGTATTCAGAAAAGAAAAACGAACGAAAGAGAAACTATGCAAACAGTTGAAAGCCCGCACCTACCCCCCAAACTGAAAAAAGACACCCTGCGCGTTGTGCCCCTGGGCGGCCTGGGTGAAGTTGGTCGTAACATGACCGTCTACGAAATCAACGGCAAACTGCTCGTTGTCGACTGTGGCGTGCTCTTCCCCGAAGAGTCCCAGCCCGGCGTTGACCTCATTCTGCCCGACCTCAACTACATCAAGGACCGCCTGCAGGACATCGTGGCTATCGTGCTGACCCACGGCCACGAAGACCACATCGGTGCTGTACCCTACCTGCTGCGTCTGCGCCCCGATATTCCCCTGGTTGGCTCCCAGCTGACCCTGGCCCTGGTCGAGGCAAAACTGCAGGAACACCGCATCAAGCCCTACACCATGGACGTCGTTGAGGGCCAGGTTGAGCGTTTCGGCCCCTTCGAATGCGAATTTGTAGCCGTTAACCACTCCATTCCCGATGCCCTGGCAGTCTTCATCCGCACCAAGGCCGGTAAGTGCCTGCACACCGGCGACTTCAAGATGGACCAGCTGCCCCTCGACGGCCGCATCACCGACCTGCGTCACTTCGCCCGCCTGGGTGAAGAAGGCATCGACCTCTTCCTGCCTGACTCAACCAACGCTGAGGTTCCCGGCTTCACCCCCACCGAAAAGAACATCGGCCCGGTTATCTCTAACGTCATGCGCGACGCCAAGCGCCGCGTCATCGTTGCTTCCTTCTCATCCCACGTGCACCGTGTGCAGCAGGTGCTCGATGCCGCCGCCGAGCGCGGCCGCAAGGTCGTGCTGGTGGGCCGCTCCATGGTGCGTAACATGACCATCGCCGAAAAGCTGGGCTACCTGAACGTACCCGAAGGTATTCTGGTTGACCTCAAGAAGGTCGATGACTACCGTCCCGAGCAGATTGTGATGATGTGCACCGGTTCTCAGGGTGAGCCCATGGCAGCCCTCTCTCGTATGGCTAATGGCGACCATAAGATTCAGGTCGAAAAGGGCGATACCATCATCCTCGCCTCATCCCTGATTCCCGGTAACGAAACCTCCGTCTACCGCGTGATCAACGGCCTGATGAAGCTGGGCGCCAACGTGGTGCACAAGGGCAACGCCAGGGTTCACGTCTCCGGTCACGCCGCCGCTGGCGAGCTGCTCTACTGCTACAACATTCTGCAGCCCAAGAACGTCATGCCTGTACACGGTGAAGTCCGCCACCTGCTGGCCTCTGGCAAGCTCGCTATCGAAACCGGTATCAAGAGCGACCGCGTGCTGATCTGTGACTCCGGTACCGTGGTAGACCTGCGCGATGGCCGCGCCGATATCGTTGGTCAGGTACCCTGCGAATACGTCTACGTCGACGGTAAGTCCGTGGGCCACGTGACCGAGGACGACCTCAAGGACCGCCGCGTTCTGGGCGAAGAAGGCTTCGTTTCTATCGTGACTGTGGTCGACCGCGCCACCAAGCGCGTAGTCACCGGCCCCGACATCCACGCCCGCGGCATCGCCGAAGACGACTCTGTGTTCGACGACATCACCCCCAAGATCACCGCAGCCCTCGAGGACGCCCTGCACCGGGCCCCCGAGAAGGTGCACACCACCCACCAGCTGCAGCAGATCGTCCGCCGTACCATGGGCGCCTGGGTGGCCCGCCGCCTGCGCCGCAAGCCCATGATCGTACCCGTGGTCATCGAGACCCACACCCCTGAGGCCGAAGGCAACTAGCAACCTCTGAGCATACCCGGCGGCAGTTTTACCTGCTGCCGGGTAAGCTATTTAAACGCATACCAACGTCAACCAGTATTGGGAAGAATGGCTCCGCGAAAGTCTGCATCGAGTAAATCAGCTCCCCGCTCTACGGGGAGCCGCTCCAAGACGTCCTCACGTCGCTCAACCTCCGCTCAAGGTCGAAGCCGTAAGACCACGTCAGCACCCCCTCAGGAGAGCAACGCCTTTGTGCGCGCCCTGGTGGGAGCCTGGCAGTCTCTAGCCTTTACCGTGGGCGGTGCTGTGCGCCGTATGGGCGAGCTCCGCACCGATATCGAACTGCATGAACGCCGTGACGGCGGGGCCCTGCTGGTGCTGGCTATTGGCCTGCTCACCGCGGGCGTGGAGTGGTGGGGCTGGCGAGCTGACCCCGCCAACCTGGCCTGGTACGAGTGGCCCCTGCACCTGTGGCATATCGCCGTGGGCGGCCTCTTCGGTCAGGGCTCCCTGCTGATTCCCATTCTCTGCCTGATTTTCGCGATCAGAATCTTCCGCCACCCGTTAGAAGTGCGCGCCAACAACCGTATCGCCATCGGTTTTACCATCATGACGGTTTCGGCGTCCATGATGGGTGCCAAGGTCGCCGGCTACCCCTCATTCTCATCGAGCTTTGATGAATTCTGGGGCGGTGGTGGTACCGTGGGTGTGCTGATCGGTACCCCTGCAAGCCGTATCGTGGGCGGCGTGAATGTGCTCGAATGGCTTGTGATTGCCCTGGTCTTCCTGGCTGGTTTGCTGGTGGCAACCGATACGCCCCTGCGCCAAATCTGGCCCAAGGTCGTGCATATTTTCGGCCTACTGCTGGGCGAAAAGCCCCACGGCTCTGTTGCCGACGCCGGGCGTCCTTCCCGTGCCTCCCGCACCCAGGACGATACCGAAACCCGCGTGCTGGACGGCGAGCACGACCGCTCCTATCTCTATGAGGACGCCCCCGCCCCGGCTCCCCGTCGTCGCGGTGGCCTGCTGAGCTGGCTGGGCTTTGGCCCCCGCGATGAGAAGGACCGCAGGCTTGACCGCTACGAGGCAGACGAGCCCTACCAGGCCGCTGTTATTGAGGACGGTTACGACGCCGAACCTGAAACCGCCCGCGTTGAGCAGGTTCCCGCTGCCCCCCGCCGTGCTGCCCAGAACGCGGCCCGCCCCGTAGAAGCCTTTGACGTTGAGGCCCCCCGCAAGCAGACCCGTAAAGAGAAGAAAGCAGCGGCTAAGGCCGCCAAGAAAAAGGGCGAGCTCTTTGACCAGGGGCTATGGGAGAGCGAGGACGAGCTCGCGGCCAGCTACGCTGAGCAGGAGCGTTCGGACGCCCCGGCCCAGCGTCTCGACCAGGCCCGCCAGGCTGCCGCGGACCACGGCTATAGCCCTGAACCGGTAGAAACAGACCGTGACGGCTTTGAGCCCGAGACTGCTGCGCCTCAGCCTGTTAGCCGACCGGCTGCTGCTCCTGCATCAGCACCCGCCCCCGCATCAGCTCCTGCCGTGCCCCGCCCCGGCAAGGGGAGCGCTTCTGCCGCATCCCTGGGTGCTGCCCTGACCGGCGCGGCTGCTGCAGGTGCTGCAGGTGCAGGTGCCGCGGGCGCAGCCGCCCCGGCGCGTCCTGCCGCCGAACGCCCTGCTGCCGAGCGCGCGTCCGCCCGCCTGCAAAACAACACCGTGGCAGAGCGAACCGAGCAGCCGCGTGGCGAGCTAGTCGTGGAGTCGTCGACCGGCTCCTACACCCTGCCCACCGAGTCCATGCTCGAGGCCGGCCCGCCCGCCAAGGAAAGCTCCGAAGCCAACGAGCAGGTGGTCAATGCCCTGACCAACGTGCTCCAGCAGTTCAACGTCGACGCCGAAGTCACCGGCTTCTCCCGCGGCCCCACCGTCACCCGCTACGAGATTGAGCTGGGTCCCGGCACCAAGGTGGAGCGCGTCACCGCCCTGTCCAAGAACATTGCCTACGCCGTGGCGTCTGCCGACGTACGCATTCTCTCGCCCATCCCGGGTAAGAGTGCTATCGGTATCGAAATCCCCAACACTGACCGTGAAATCGTGGTGCTGGGCGATGTGCTGCGCTCGGCTAAGGCCCACGCTACCGATCACCCCATGGTCATGGGTGTGGGTAAGGACGTCGAGGGCGGCTTCGTCATTGCTAACCTGGCTAAGATGCCTCACATGCTGGTGGCAGGTGCTACCGGTGCCGGTAAATCCTCGTTCGTGAACTCCATGATTACCTCGATCCTGATGCGCTCAACCCCCGATCAGGTGCGCCTGATTATGGTTGACCCCAAGCGTGTGGAGCTCACCGCCTACGAGGGGATTCCCCACCTGATCACCCCCATCATCACCAACCCCAAGAAGGCTGCCGAGGCCCTGCAGTGGGTGGTGCGAGAGATGGACGCCCGCTACGACGACCTTGCCCACTACGGCTACAAGCACGTGGACGACTTCAACAAGGCCGTCAAGGCCGGCAAGATTCAGCCGGAGCCCGGTTCCAAGCGCCAGATTAAGGCCTACCCCTACCTGCTGGTGATCGTGGACGAGCTTGCCGACCTGATGATGGTTGCCCCGCGCGATGTGGAAGAGTCCATCGTCCGTATCACTCAGCTGGCCAGAGCCGCCGGTATCCACCTGGTGCTGGCAACCCAGCGTCCGTCCGTTGACGTGGTCACCGGCCTGATTAAGGCCAACGTGCCCTCCCGCATGGCCTTTGCGACCTCGTCAGTGACCGACTCCCGCGTGGTGCTCGATCAGCCCGGCGCCGAGAAACTGATCGGCCAGGGTGACGCCCTCTTCCTGCCCATGGGCGCGTCGAAGCCTATGCGTGTGCAGGGTGCCTGGGTGGGTGAATCTGAGATTCACGAGGTTGTGGAGCACGTAAAGAAGCAGGCCCCTGCGGTCTACCGCGACGACGTAATCGCCGCTGCCCCCTCCAAGAAGATTGACGACGACATCGGGGACGACCTGGACGATCTGCTGCGGGCAGCCGAACTGGTGGTCAACACCCAGTTCGGTTCGACCTCCATGCTGCAGCGCAAGCTGCGCGTGGGCTTTGCTAAGGCAGGGCGCCTGATGGACCTGCTCGAATCGCGCGAAGTCGTTGGCCCCTCTGAGGGATCGAAGGCCCGCGACGTACTGGTCCAGCCCGATGACCTGCCCGCCGTCCTCGCTAAGATCCGGGGTGAAGAGCCTCCGGCCCCTGTAGACAGTGACCCCTACGGCGGGGATCCTGTAGCCCACATGAACGACGGGGTGCCGCAGGCCGTTGACTACTACGACGAGGCGGACGACCCCGACAGCGAAGACGCCTGGAACCTGACCGGCCGTTAGCCGGCCTTCCCCGCCAGACCCAACCGACGGCGTCCGCCCCGCTTATCGCGAGCGGGGCGGAACCACCCTAAGGAGAACACCGTGGCCGACCAGACCGCAACCGCTTCTAACTGGAACATCCCGAATGCGCTGACCGCCCTGCGCATTGTGATGGTTCCCCTGTTCGTCTGGGCCCTCTGGGCCGGCGGGCCCCACGGTGAGGCCAACCTGAGCTTGCGCTGGTGGGCAGCCGCCGTGTTCGTACTGGCCATGATTACCGACTGGCTCGATGGCTACTTAGCCCGCAAAAACAACCTGATTACCAGCTTCGGCAAGATTGCTGACCCCATCGCCGATAAGCTGCTCACCGGGGCTGCTTTCGTGGTGCTGTCCATGCTGGGGGAGCTGTGGTGGTGGGTCACCATCGTCATTCTGGTGCGCGAGTGGGGTATCACGGTGATGCGCCTGTTCATCATCAAGTACGGGGTCATGGCAGCATCTAAGGGCGGTAAGCTCAAGACCGTGCTGCAGACGGTGGCACTGGTGCTGATGATTCTCCCGCTGGGGCAGCTGGGTTCCTGGGCTCTGTGGCCCGGCTACCTGGTGATGGCCGCTGTGGTGGTCGTGACCGTGGTGACCGGTATCGACTACGTTGTCAAGGCCATGCAGCTGCGCCGTGACTACTTCGCGGCTCAGGGGAAGTAGACCGGCATGGTAGAGATGATGGCTCAGAACCTTGAGCGTGCAGCTGCCCGCCTGGTTGCTGCTGCGGTGGCTCGCGTAGCCGATGGGGCGCAGAAGGGGGCGGACACCGGTGCTCAGCTGGCAACGGCAGAGTCCCTGACCGGGGGTATGGTAGGCCAGCTTATCTGCACCGTTCCCGGGGCGTCTGCGGTGTACCGGGGTGGCGTTATCTCCTACGCCACCGAGGTCAAGGCCTCTGTACTGGGGGTACCTGCCGGTTTGCTCGCTGAGCGGGGAGCGGTAGACCCAGACGTCGCAATCGCCATGGCTCAGGGAACCGCCCGGGTCTGCGAAGCTGACTTCGGCGTAGCCACCACCGGGGCTGCCGGGCCAGAGCCCTGCGACGGTAAACCGGTAGGGCGCGTCTACCTGGCCGTAGCGCACCCGGCGAGCGGGGGTGTCCGCGTGCTTGAAAAAAACTATGCGGGCAACCGGGCAGAAATTCGTGCCCAAGCAGCCCACGATGCCTTGAACCTGCTTGCAGAGTTTCTTGCTGAAACCGCTAAGTAAGCTCCCAGAAAATTTTCAGATGAATTTTTCAGCTAACAGGGAATGAAAACACAGCCGCGTAGGTTTAGATAGATGTAACAAGAAAAAGTCGTAAGTAAACGAAATATTCTTGAGGTCAGCTGACGAAAGCGCGAATATGCGCTAGGCTGAGAACACCCGCTCCTGATATAACGGGAGCATGACAACCAGGAGATTGGTATAAAAATGACTAAGCAGCCCGTATCCGTGAACGGTGTCGTCCGTTGGAAGGATGTGGGTCAGACTGAGAACGCTGCCCCCGCCCAAGACGCCGGTAAAGTTATCCTGCTCCGCCACGCTATCGGCGAAGTTCTGCGCGATGTTCGCCAGCGCCAGGGCCGCACCCTCCGCGAAGTTTCCCACTCAGCCCGAGTATCACTGGGCTACCTCAGCGAGGTCGAGCGCGGCCAGAAGGAAGCCTCATCAGAGCTGCTGGCTTCCATCTGCCAGGCGCTGAGCATCTCCCTCTCAGCTATGCTGGCCGAAGTCTCCGCTCGCATGGCTGTTGAAGAAGGATTCTCGGTACCCGATACCGTACCCGCTGAGTTCTCAGAACAGTTCAAGCGCGAATACGGTATCGCCGCAACCTCAAGCCGCGATATTCCCGCCGTCGAGCGCCCCCTGGCAGCTCGCTAGACGATTCACTCTTTAGGCAACTAAGAGATGGAGCCGGGCCCCGCAAGGGCTCGGCTCTCTTTGTGTTCTGTGGTGTCTGTGTACTGTGGAGGAAGGAAAAAGATGAAGCTCAGTGAATTTTGGGCGGCGATGGATCATGAGTTTGGTCCGGTCTATGCCCGCCATCTAGCCCGTGATCTGGTGCCCGGGGACTTCGGTGATTTGACGGCCCAGCAAGCCCTGGACGCCGGTGCCAACGTGCGTGAGGTATGGCTGGCTATCTGTCGGGTGCAGGACGTTCCTGTGGAACGGCAGCTGGGGCCCGATATCGAACCGCGGCCCTAGTCTAGAAAATCGTTCGTACTTAATAGAAAATGTGTTCGAATTCCTGTAGGATTGTGAACAAACGACCGGCAGTCCGCGACACATAACCGGGTTATCCACAGATTTTCAAAATCTTCGTGCTGAACCCTTAAAGTGTCAGCCCTAGGTATTACCGTGGTAGCCAGAGAAGAACTCTCGTACCGCGATAAGAAATGAGGAATATACATGGCAGCGAAAACTCGCATGCAGTCAGTAGGTCAGGTGCCCGCCGAAGGGCGCGAAAAGGCGCTTGAGGCCGTCCTTGCCCAGATCGATAAGAACTACGGCAAGGGTTCCGTTATGCGTCTGGGCGACCGCGAGGCCAGCAAGGTCGAAACTATTTCAACCGGTGCTCTGGCTCTGGACGCAGCCCTCGGCATTGGCGGCCTGCCCCGCGGCCGCGTGGTAGAAATCTACGGCCCTGAGTCTTCCGGTAAGACCACCGTCGCCCTCCACGCTGTGGCTAACGTGCAGAAGGCCGGCGGTATCGCAGCCTTCATTGATGCTGAACACGCCCTTGACCCGGTCTACGCAGCCAAGCTGGGTGTAGACACCGACGCCCTGCTGGTCTCCCAGCCCGATACTGGTGAACAAGCCCTGGAAATCATGGATATGCTGGTGGGCTCTGGCTCCATCGACATCATCGTGGTCGACTCCGTTGCCGCTCTTGTGCCCCGCGCCGAAATTGAGGGCGAGATGGGTGACTCCCACGTGGGTCTGCAGGCCCGTCTGATGTCCCAGGCCCTGCGTAAGATTACCGGCCGCCTGTCAGCAACCAACACCACCGCTATCTTCATCAACCAGCTGCGCGAAAAGATTGGCGTTTTCTTCGGCTCACCCGAAACCACCACCGGTGGTAAGGCTCTGAAGTTCTACGCCTCGGTACGTATCGATATTCGCCGTATTGAGACCCTCAAGGACGGCGCTAACCCCATCGGTAACCGTACCCGCGCTAAGGTCGTCAAGAACAAGATGGCTCCGCCCTTCAAGCAGGCTGAATTCGATATTCTCTACGGTGAGGGTATCTCGGTTGAAGGCGGCATTCTCGACCTCGCCGTTGAGCACAACGTGGTCAAGAAGTCCGGCGCCTGGTTCACCTACGAGGGCGATCAGCTGGGCCAGGGTAAGGAAAACGTGCGCCGTTTCCTCAAGGACAACCCCGAACTGACCGAAGAGATCAAGTACAAGACTATGGTCAAGCTCGGCATCATTGAGGGCGAAGAGGAAGAGCTGGACGAGGTAGAGCCTAGCACCTCTGTTGACCCGCTCGATGATATCTCTGAGAACTTCTAAACTCATAACAGCGAGCTAGTAGCCGCCACTACCGGGAGAAGCCTCGGTAGTGGCGGCTTTCGACATGACACGATGTAGGCAGTAGGAGGGGAATGTGAGCGCAGAAAACCCACGAGTCGAAGATTTTCTTGCCCCTGAGGAGTACCCGGCCTGGCACCCGGCGGCACAGGGCCTGGCCCAGGACCTGCCGGGGGAGTCTGGCGCCTACGCCAGCACGCAAACCGCTACCCCCTATACCGGTAAAGCATCAGCCGTAGCGGGCAGTAGCGGTGACGGTGGGCAAGTAGCCGAGGCTGCGGAACCAGCCCGTCAGGGCAAATACACCCGCCGCCGCAACCCCAACCTCAAAAAAGGGTTTCGCAAGCCGCCCGCCAAATACGCTGCCCGCTCGCCCTTCGCACCCGCCATCGGGGCTGCGTCCGCCCCAGAGAATGAAGCTCCCCAGCGCAAGCGCTCGCAGCCCCTCTTCCGTGAAGGCTCAGCCCTGAACGAGCCGGTCACCGACGAAGAGATGCTGGTGCAGGGGGTTATTCCCATGCCCGAGAAGAGAGGCCGCGCCGGTAAGGAACCGGAGAGTGAATTTACGCGGGCTAAAAATATTGTGCTGAATCAGCTTGCTGCCTCGCCTAAGTCCCGGGCCATGCTGGAGAAAAAGCTGGTTGAGAAAGAAATTTCTGCCGAGGTTATTGAGGATATCCTGAACCGTTTTGAGGCGGTCAACCTGATTAATGACGCTGAGTTCGCCGATATGTATGTGCGCACTCGAATGAACGTGAAGAAGCTGTCGCGGTCGGCTATCCGGCGGGAGTTGAAAACCAAGGGCGTTGAGGGCGAGCTTGCCGAAATAGCCCTGGAGCAGCGCACCGAGGAGGACGAGCGCGCCGACGCCCACGAGCTGGTGCGCAAAAAATTGCGCCCCTCAATGAATCTGGGGGACAGAGCTGAGAAAGAGAAGGTCATGCGCCGCCTGGTGGCTATGCTGGGTCGTAAGGGCTACCCGGCGGGCCTAGCTTTTAGCGTGGTGCGCGAAGAGGTCGAGAGCTACGCTCAAGCGATGGGCATAACCGCCCAGGATAGCTATTCCTACTATGACTAAAAATAGGGGCGCACGGTACAGAGGTATGTACCGTGCGCCCCAGTCTGATGTGGCCTACGGCAGGTTTACGACCAGCCGTTGGGCAGTAGACCGAAAATAGCGGCAACCGAGTAAATAAAGGCAACCGTATAGGTCACAATGAGAATCCCCTGGGCAACGGGGTGAGCTTGCCAGGTCACTGTCCAGACAGGTTCTAGCTCGCCCTTTTTACAGGCGGCTCGAAGCATGAGCACCGGGAGGATAGACATAGCAGCACCGGCAAAGCCGCCGGCGTATGACAGGGCAGAAACGAAACCGCCTAGACCGGCAATAGAGATAGCCAGCGGGGGTAAAACGGTCAGGCCAACAGCGGCGATACGAAGCGGTCCGTGTTCTTCCCAGCGAGTGATATCGAGGATATTACGCATAGCGGTGTAGGCGATAGCTACAAAAGAGGTAAACATTGCCAGCAGGGCAAAGATGTTAGCCAGGTAGTAAGCAAGAGGGCCCAGGGCCTCACCCCAGGAGAGCGTGACAACCTCAGAGACGTTATCACCGAGCAGACCCAGCGCGACAAAAGGAACCAGAGCTAGGGTGAAACCGGTGGCTGACATGCCGCCAACGAGAGCGGTGGGGATAGCCTTGGGGTTGGCGTCGCCAAGTCCGCGTACCAGCTCAGGGACAACGTACTGAGCCATAAAGGTGAAGACCGCTAGGTTCATAATTGGCACGATGAAGAAGGGGTGCAACTCTACCAGGTTGGAGAGAGTGATGCCGGGGCCAAGAATAGTCCAGAGTGAGAGGGCAAGAATGATCGCTGCCATGCCCGTGGTAATGAGCCCTTCGACAAGACCGGTGGCGTGTAGACCCTTAAACATGATGAAGGAGCCAAGCGCGAAGAAAAGTAGGGTTCCAGCGAGCTGTGGTAAACCGGTGAGATTGTTGAGCAGAGAGCCTGAGCCTGCGGCGTAGGCTATGAGTGCACCGATGGAGTTGACCATGATAGCAGCGAAGATGACCCAGCGGCCGGCCTGACCCAGGTACTTTTCTGCTAGACCTGAGAGCTGAAGTGGTTCTTTGGTGCGCTGAGAAACCTCGGCGATGTACATCATAGAGAAGGTAGTCAGCAAACCAGCAATGGTGAGGGCAATGGCGAGCGCCAGGAAACCACCGTTGCGGGCGGCGTAGGGCAGGCTGAGGATGCCCGCGCCAATATTGGTGCCGAAGATGAGGGCGATGCCTTGGAGGACACTGAGGGTTGGGGCAGGGCGCTGATAGGCGACTGACCCTGACGGAGCGGACGAGGACATGGAAATCCTTAGGGTAGAGGAACATAAGAAGGGTGCGTACAGTGTGAGGTACTGAAGTAGATAGTACTCCCGGCGGGGCAAAATAAGAGCTATTGTGACTGCTTATGCCCGACAGTTTGTTCCGTTAAGATTGCTTGGAGGGTGAGAACCGCTGAAGCCACGTGCTGGTCGTGATCAAAAGCTGCCTGGGGCTGGGGTGAGACTCGCTCGTAGAATTCTTGGGTTTTTGTGTGCCAGGTCAGGCTGCTTAATACTGCTTGCGGTAGGGGCCCCTCAGGCCAGGACGGGAAGCCCAGCAGGAGTTCAGCCACCGGTAGTGCCCAGTGGTGCCAGCAGGTTCCCTCAGCGTCGATACCGCGCACCCCCGCCCCAGGGGCCGCCTGCTGCAGCAGATTGGCCGGAGAAAAATCGCCGGACGACAGCACCCTCTCACTCGGCGCCGGGTAGATAATGCCCTCCACGGACTCCTCCATCTGCGTGAACTCAACCGACCCCACGGGCACACCTTCCCTCTCGGCCAGCAGGCGCAGGCCCTTGTCGGCAAGCTGGGGTGAGGGTAGGGACCCCGGTGCGGACGCCCGCGCGTCAGCGCTCGCAAGCTCAGCGGCAAAAGATGCCTGGGCGGCAGCCTGGGCGGGAGAGCCCAGAATGCTAGCCCAGGTATCTACCCAAGCGTCCAGGGCCTGCCGGGGTGCGGCGTCCGCCCCGGACGACAGCAGAAGCTCACCCAAGCTGATAGCGGATGAGGCGCCGCCGGTGACGTCCTCAAGAATCAGCAGACGGGCAGCGTCGTCGGCAGCCAATAGGCGGGGGTAAAGCCCCGGTGCGACCTGCTCCAGGGCAGCAAGGCCGTGTTTTTCGCGCAGGTAGCCAAAACCGCCAGAGTTGCAGGCTGAATCCTTGCGGCGAAAATACTTGAGCACGCAGCTCGCCCCGCGATGATCCCGCACCCGAACCACCACAGACCGCATCCCGCTCGACAGAATCTGGGCACTAGCAACCTGAACGCCGGTCAGCTCCACAGAACGCTCTAAAAGCCCGGCCAGCAGACGCAAAAAAGCGGGAGAATCGACGGGCTGCTCCACCGCACTAGGGGAGTAGGCGCTTGCAGCCTGGGCGGCACGTGATGCAAAGAATGAGGGAGAAGGGCAAACCGGCATAGAGCCCAGAATAGCAACCTAGTAGACTGTACGGGTGAGTATTGACGTGAACACCGACAAGCCCGTGGCAGCACCCAAAACCCGCACCTACGAGGTGCGTACCTTCGGCTGCCAGATGAACGTACACGATTCAGAGCGCATGAGCGGCCTGCTTGAAGCATCAGGCTACGTGCCCGCAGAAGAGGGAACCACCCCCGACCTGGTCGTTTTCAACACCTGTGCCGTGCGCGAAAACGCCGATAATAAGCTCTACGGTAACCTGGGCCAGCTCGCCCCGGTCAAGCGTGAGAACGAGGGCATGCAGATTGCCGTAGGTGGCTGTCTGGCGCAGAAGGACCAGGACGTCATTCTGAAGAAGGCCCCCTGGGTCGACGTGGTGTTCGGTACCCACAATATTGGCTCCCTACCCACCCTGCTTGAGCGCGCCCGTCATAACAACGAGGCCCAGGCTGAGCTGCTGGAGGCCCTGGAGGTTTTCCCCTCCACCCTGCCGACCAAGCGCGACCACGTGTACTCCGGCTGGGTCTCTATCTCGGTGGGCTGCAACAACACCTGCACCTTCTGCATCGTGCCCTCTCTGCGCGGTAAGGAAGAAGACCGCCGCCCCGGCGAAATCCTGGCAGAAGTGCAGGCCCTGGTTGACGACGGTGCTATCGAAGTGACCCTGCTGGGCCAGAATGTCAACTCCTACGGTGTGGGCTTTGGCGACCGCCAGGCGTTTTCGAAGCTGCTGCGAGCCTGCGGCGAAATCGAGGGCCTGGAGCGCGTCCGTTTTACCTCCCCCCACCCGGCCATGTTCACCGACGACGTCATCGACGCTATGGCCGAAACCCCCAACGTCATGCCCGTGCTGCACATGCCCCTGCAGTCCGGCTCTGACAAGGTGCTCAAAGACATGAAGCGCTCCTACCGCTCCAAGAAGTTCCTGGGCATTCTGGAGAAGGTGCGCGAGCGCATCCCCGATGCCGTCATCACCACAGATATTATTGTCGGCTTCCCCGGCGAAACCGAAGAGGACTTCCAGGAGACCCTGCGCGTGGTCGAAGAGTCGCGTTTCTCGTCCGCTTTTACCTTCCAGTACTCGATTCGCCCCGGCACTCCGGCAGCGACCATGCCCAACCAGGTGCCTAAGGCTGTGGTGCAGGAACGCTACGAGCGTCTGATCGCTCTGCAGGACCGTATCGCCGGTGAAGAAAATCGTAAGCAGCTGGGTAAGACCGTTGAGCTGATGGTTACCGCAGAGTCAGGGCGTAAGGCTGAAGAAACCGGCCGTCTGTCGGGCCGCGCCCGCGACCAGCGCCTGGTGCACTTCACCGTGCCCGAAGGATGCGAGGTGCCCCGCCCCGGTGACCTGGTGACCCTGCCTATCACCGAGGCCGGTTCCTTCCACCTGATTTCTGACCCCACCGCTGACCAGTACTCGGTGCGCCGCTCCCGTGCAGGCGACGCCTGGGACCGCGCCCAGGCCGACTCCTGCGGTACCGGCACCACCCAGGTGCCTGGCACCCCGGTTTCCCTGGGCTTCCCCACCTTCAAACCCGCCCTCTAGCCCATGACAAAGAAGGACGCCGCCAGCAGCTCCCTGCCCATCATCGCCGTGGTGGGCCCCACCGGCTCAGGTAAAAGCGCCCTCGCTATCGAGCTGGCACGGGCTTTGGGCGGGGAGTGCGTCAACGCCGATTCCATGCAGTTCTATCGGGGTATGGATATCGGCACCGCCAAGGTCACTGCCGAAGAAATGCGGGGGGTTCCCCACCACCTGCTCGACACCCTCGATGTCACTGAGGAAGCCTCGGTCGCTACCTTCCAGGGTCAGGCTAGGGCTATCTTTGACGAGATTCGCGCTCGCGGGAACTACCCGATTCTGGTCGGTGGCTCCGGCCTGTATGTGCGTGCCGCCCTGGACGTTTTGGAATTTCCCGAAACCGACCCGGCGGTGCGAGCTCGGCTGGAAGCTGAGCTGGCGGCGTCCGGCCCCGGCCCCCTGCTGGAGCGCCTGCGCGCGGTTGACCCTGAATCAGCTGAGCGGGTGAAGGACGACCGCCGCCTGGTGCGTGCCCTTGAGGTCTTTGAGGTGACCGGTCGCCCTTTCTCATCCTTTATGCCCACCCGCACCTACCACCAGCCTGCCCTGCAAATTGGTCTCAACGGCGACCGTGCCCAGCTGCACCAGCGGCTGCACCAGAGGGTAGTTGCCATGGAAGAAGCCGGGCTGCTGGCCGAGGTAGAAGCCCTCGAAGCCAGGGGACTGCGCCGGGGCAAAACAGCCCCGGCAGCTATCGGCTACCGGGAATTTCTCAAGGTTCTGGACGCCTCCCGCGGCTTGCTGCCTGCCGGTGAGGAATATTTTGTCGCCCAGGCAGTTGAAGATACCGTCACCGCCACCCGCCAGTTCGCCCGCCGCCAGCTCACCTGGTTCAGGGCAGATGAGCGGGTGCACTGGCTTGACTGGTCCAGCCCCGATCTGCTCACCGAGGCCCTGGCCATCATCAAGGGCCACGAGCCACTAGACTAAGAAGAAAAAGCGCCCCACAACGGAAAGGCAAAACCCGTGGCAACCCACACCGTAGAAACCCCCGTCTGGGGCGATTTGACCGGCAAGACCCTCACCAAGGGGCAGGCAACCGGTAACGACTTCATCTTCGTCGCCGACCCCGAAGCTAAGCTCGACCTGCCGGCTGAGCTCATTGCCAAGGTGACCGACCGCCACTTCGGCATCGGCGCCGATGGCTTTATTCGCGCGGTCAAGACCGAGCACCTGGATTTTGCCTCCCACCTGCTGGAAGAGGCCCCCGAAGCTATCTGGTTCATGGACTACCGCAACGGCGACGGCTCGATCGCTGAGATGTGCGGTAACGGAGTGCGTGCCTTCGTTGACTACTTGCTGACCGAGAAACTGGTTGAGCTCGAAGAGGGCGGACGCCTGCTCATCGCCACCCGCGCCGGTATCAAGGCCGTGGGCCGCACCGAAGACGGCTACGCCATCGATATGGGCCCCTGGGGCTTCATCAACGGTGACATGGCCCGCGATAACGGCACCGACGCCCAGGTGATCGCCAAGGGCCTGCGTACTCCCCGCGGGGCCCTGTCCATCACCATGGGCAACCCCCATACCGTCGTCATGCTGGGCACCGACGGAAAACTTGACGGGCTAAACCTGCACGAGGCCCCCAAGGTTTCACCCAACCCGCCTGAAGGCACCAACGTAGAGTTCGTCGTTCCCGAAGAAATCTCAGCAGAGGACGGCGACCCCACCACCGAAAACATCGGCTCAATTCGCATGCGCGTGCACGAACGTGGCGTCGGCGAAACCCTCTCCTGCGGTACCGGCGCTTGCGCCGCCGCTGCCGCTACCCGCTTCTGGGGTGGCGAGGACGCCCCCGACGAGTGGCTGGTCCGCGTACCCGGTGGAACCCTCGCCGTCACCTTCGTGCTGGGCCCCGACAACCTCGAACACGTCGTCCTGGCCGGTCCTGCCGCTATGACCGGTAAGGTGCTGCTGGGCTAAATGACTGAAAACCTAGAAAATTCTCGGGAACTCTGGGACGAGATTTACTTAGAGCGGGAACAGATGTGGTCGGGCAAGCCCAACGCCTCACTCGTTACCCTGATTGGAGACCGCGCTCCCGGCTCCGTCCTTGACCTTGGCTGCGGCGAAGGCGGGGACGTACTCTGGCTGGCAGCCCGCGGCTGGCAGGCTACCGGCATCGATATTTCGGATGTCGCGGTAGGGCGCGCTCGCGCCCGCGCGGCAGCCGAGGGGGTGGAGGCCAGCTTTATCGACGCTGATCTCACCGACTGGTCTACCGACCAGCGTTTTGACCTGATTGTCACTAGTTTCTTGCAGTCCTACGCTGACTTTGACCGCCTGCCCCTGCTTGCAGCGGCCCTGGACCTGCTGAAACCCGGTGGGGAGCTCATATCGGTAGCGCACGCAGGTGCTCCCTCCTTCGCTGACCCCGAGGACGCCCGCAAACACAAGGCCCGCATGGTCAAGGCAGCAGAAGAGGCCCGAGCTCTTACCCAGGGCCGGGACGATATTGAAATCGTACTGGCCGAAGAATGGATTCGGGATATCACTTCACCCGAGGGTGAGCCCGCAACCATTCCAGATGCGGTGATGGTGCTACGCCGGGCGGTGCACCTCTAGGATGCGGAAGCCCTTCGAGGTAGCGTAGCGGGCTACCTCTAGGTCGGGGAAAGTCTCAGCCAGCCACTTCTGTAGGGAGTCTGAGCCCAGGTTTTTCTGCACGACCAGGTAGGCGGTGCCGCCGGGAGCCAGGCGGGGGAGCCAGGTGTGCATGATGCCGTGTAGAACGTCCTTGCCCACGCGAATGGGCGGGTTAGACCAGATGGTATCGAAGGTCAGTGACTCATCGAGCGCATCGGGGGCAGCTACCGTCACGTTGGTGAGACCCAGGCGCTCAGCGTTCATCTCGGTGAGCTGGGCGGAGCGGGAGTTCACCTCGACCCCGTAGACCTCAGCATCGGGCGCTGCCATCGCCAGGGTCAGGGTAATCGGGCCCCACCCGCACCCGATATCGAGCATACGCGCCCCCTGCGGAGCGGGGGCCTCATCGAGGAGAATACGGGTTCCCTTATCAACCCCACCCGGGCTAAAGATGCCGGAAGCGGTCAGAACCTGCACCCGGCGTCCGCCCAGCTCAACAGTCACAGGCTGGGGCAAAAAATCGCCGGTGGGGTTTTCAGAAAAATAGTGCGCGCTACTCATAGACGTTCATTCTACGCTAAGCCCCTGCCCTTACCGCCCCGGAAAAGATAGAATAGAAGGACGCCTCAACCCACCTCGAAAGGTACTATGACCGAGACTTCAACCCCCAGCAATGACCCCAAACTTCCCTCAGATGAACAGCTGAGACGTACAGTAGACCGCGTGCTGGGGCGGGCACAGGGCAACGGTAGTGTGCTCGATGAGAGGGCCCGCGAACTCTCAGATAACCAGCGTGAACATTCCGAATACGACGGCGACCAGGTAGATCTCGAAGAGCGTCGAGCGCTGCGCCGTGTAGCCGGTCTATCAACCGAGCTTGATGACGTTACCGAGGTCGAATACCGCCAGCTGCGCCTAGAGCGCGTTGTGCTGGCAGGCGTCTGGTCAGAGGGCACTCTGGAAGAAGCCGAGAATTCCCTGCGTGAGCTGGCGGCGCTGGCTGAGACCGCCGGTTCTGAGGTTCTGGACGGTCTGGTGCAGCGTCGTCTGAAGCCCGACCCTGGCACCTATCTGGGCTCCGGCAAGGTGCTCGAACTCAAAGATATCGTTGAGGCATCCGGCGCCGATACCGTGATTGTGGACGCTGAACTGGCCCCCTCCCAGCGCCGAGCCATTGAAGATATCGTCAAGGTCAAGGTCATCGACCGAACCGCCCTGATTCTTGATATCTTCGCCCAGCACGCTAAGTCGCGTGAAGGTAAGGCCCAGGTTGAGCTGGCCCAGCTCGAATACATGCTGCCGCGTCTGCGCGGTTGGGGTGCCTCTCTGTCCCGTCAGGCGGGTGGCCGTGCCGCCGGCGGTGAAGGTATCGGTTCCCGCGGCCCCGGTGAAACCAAAATTGAAATGGACCGCCGCCGTCTACGTGCCCGCATGGCCAAGCTCAAGCGAGAGATCGCGGCCATGGCTCCTGCCCGCGAAACCAAGCGCCTGAATCGCAAGCGTAACCGGGTGCCGTCCGTAGCTATTGCCGGTTACACCAACGCCGGTAAGTCCTCCCTGCTCAACCGCCTGACCGACGCCGGCGTGCTGGTCGAGAACGCCCTCTTTGCGACCCTCGACCCCACCGTGCGCAAGGCTCAGACTCCGGACGGCGTGGGCTACACCCTGTCTGATACCGTCGGTTTCGTGCGTGCCCTGCCCACCCAGCTGGTGGAGGCCTTCCGCTCTACCCTAGAAGAGGTGGCGGACGCTGACGTCATCGTGCACGTTGTGGACGTCTCCCACCCCGACCCCGAGGGGCAGATCCACTCCGTCCGCCAGGTGATTACCGAGGTCGACGCCCAAAATATCCCCGAAATCATCGTGCTCAACAAGGCAGATGCGGCCGACCCCTTCGTCATTGAGCGTCTACGGCAGAAGGAACCCAACCACGTTGTGGTCTCGGCCCGTACCGGTGAGGGTATCGAGGAGCTACAGCAGAAGATTGCGGATACCATTCCCCGCCCCTCGATTGAGCTCAACCTGCTGGTACCCTTCTCAGCAGGTGGCGTGGTGTCCCGTCTGCACGAGTGGGACGCCGAGATTCTGCGCACTGCCTTTGTGCAAGATGGCACCTATGTGCAGGCCCTGGTCCGCGAAGAAGTAGCCTCTGACCTTGCTGAGTACGTGCTTGAAGAAGACCTTCTTGAGGTACTGCAACCTGAAATCGACGAAGCTATCGCCTCAGGGGCGGTAGAGACCCAGCGCGCATGAACGACCACGTCACCGCACCCACCGGGCAGGAGCTAGAGACCCTGCCCGGAGCTAAGCCCGTCCTACAGCTCCTCGACACCGTCGTGGAGCGCTCCGGCGGCCAGAATCGCGACGGCCAGCGCACCATGGCAGCCCACGTAGCCCGCGCCCTCGACACCGAAAAACACCTGCTGGTGCAGGCTGGAACCGGCACCGGTAAGTCCCTGGGCTACCTGGTGCCCGCCATTCACGCTGCCCAAACAGCAGAAAAACCTATCGTGGTGGCTACCGCAACCCTGGCCCTGCAATCCCAGATTGTTAATCGCGATATTCCGCGCCTGCTGGAATCTCTGGGCGATGAACCCGAGCACGAAACCGACGTCGCTATTCTCAAGGGCCGCAACAACTACGTCTGCCTGCACAAGCTTGAAGGCGGCTACCCCGAGGACGACGGCGACGCCCTCTTCGATATGGACGCCACTACCGGATCCACCGGCCCCGCCGGAAAACTGGGGGAGGAAGTTGTGCGCCTTCGCGAATGGGCACAAACCACCGACACCGGCGACCGCGACGAGCTGCTGCCAGGCGTAAGCGATAAGGCATGGCGGCAGGTAGCCGTCACCGCCTCAGAATGCCTGGGCAAAAAATGCCCCCTGGTCGAAGAATGTTTCAGCGAGATGGCCCGAACCAGAGCAGCTGAATCAGATATCGTCATTACCAACCACGCCCTTCTCGCTATCAACGCCTTTGAGGGCGCTGCGGTGCTGCCCGACCACGACATTGCCATCATCGACGAGGCCCACGAACTGGCTGACCGCGTCACCGGCGCCGTCACCGGGGCACTATCACCGGCCGCTATTACCAAGGTTGCCCGCAGCCTCAAACGGCACACGGACGCCGATCACAAGGCACTCGAACAGGCAGCGCTTGCCCTTGACGACTCTCTCAACGGGGTACCCGCCGAGATGATGCCCAAGGGCTTGCCTGACCGGGTTGCCGCTGCCATGGAACGCGTGCGTGATGCAGCGCGTCAGGCCCTCACCGATACGAAGAGCGGGGACAAAGACGGCGACGCCGGCCGCCAGATGGCGCGTGCTGCCCTGACCGAGGTACACGAAACCTCAGAGAAGATGTTGACCGCTGACCCGCTTTATCAGGTCATCTGGGTTTCTCGTACCGGCTCTTGGGAACCCGGTAGGGGGTATGTAGCGGCAGCTGACGATGACCCTGCCACCCTGAACATTGCACCTATCTCGGTTGCCGGTTACCTGCGAGAAGGGCTTTTCGAAAACCGCACCGTGGTGCTGACGTCTGCGACGCTGACGGTGGGAGAAAGTTTTGATGCCGCCGCTGGTGCTCTGGGGCTGATGGGTAAGGACGCTCCGCGCTGGGACGGTATCGATGTGGGGTCTCCCTTTAACTACCCCAAGCAGGGCGTGCTGTATCTAGCCTCTGATCTGCCTAAACCTGGGCGGGGAGTTTCGGTAGAGCAGCTGGACCGTATTGTTGAACTCGTGACCGCCTCGGGTGGCGGCGCGCTGGGGCTTTTTTCCTCTAAGCGCGGGGCCGAGCTGGCTGCCGAGTACGTGCGGGAGCGCACCGACCTGAACATTCTTCTGCAGGGGGAGTCGTCTCTGCGTGCCCTGGTACAGGAGTTCACCGAGGACACCGATTCCTGCCTTTTCGGCACCATGAGTCTCTGGCAGGGAGTGGACGTTCCCGGCGACTCCTGCCGCCTGGTCATGATGGACCGCATTCCCTTCCCCCGCCCCGACGATCCGCTGTCGCAGGCTCGCACCCGGGCGGTAGCAGCTGCTGGCGGTAACGGCTTTATGGCTGTGTCTGCCTACCACGCGGCGGTACGCATGGCCCAGGGCGCCGGCCGCCTGGTGCGGTCGGTCGGTGACAGGGGAGTTGTGGCCGTCCTTGACTCCCGCATCGCTACTCAGCGATACGGCTCTTATCTGGTGAAGTCCCTTCCGCCCTTCTGGACAACAACCCGCAAGGACGTTGTACTAGGAGCGCTCAAGCGCCTCAAACAGTCAATCGACTAGTGAGAGGCTAGGTCTTAGAGACTGCGCAGTACGGAGACGACCTTACCCATGATGGTGGCTTTATCGCCCAGGATGGGCTCGTACTGGGTGTTCTGGGGCAGCAGCCAGGTGTGACCATCGCGCTGGCGGAAGGTCTTCACGGTGGCCTCGTCGTCGAGCAGGGCCGCGACGATGTCACCGTTCTGGGCGGTGTTCTGGGCACGCACTACGACCCAGTCGCCATCGCAAATCGCAGCATCGACCATGGAGTCCCCCTTGACGCGCAGCATAAAGAGGTCGCCCTGACCTACGAGCTGGCGGGGGAGCGTCATGACGTCTTCAATTGCCTGCTCAGCGGCAATGGGTGATCCCGCAGCAATACGGCCCACCAGGGGAACGGTAGCGAGGTTATCGTCGGTCTGCGCGAAGGTAGGCACAATCGGCAGCGTGATGACGCTGGTTTCAGGCTTTGCTTCTTCGGGGGAGGTCTCGCCGGTGAGAACCTCAATGGCGCGAGGACGCTTGGGGTCGCGCCTAATATAGCCCATCTCTTCGAGGCGAGAGAGCTGATGGGTAACAGATGAGAGTGAAGCGAGACCAACGAGGTCACCGATTTCACGCATAGACGGCGGATAGCCGTGCTCATCAATAGCGCTTGAAATGGCGCTCAAAATTTTTTTCTGGCGGGCAGTGAGGGGGCGAGAGCCCTTGTGGGGCGGGCTTGCCGGAGTCTGCGGAGTTCGTTCGCTCACGGTATCTCGTCTCTGTTGGTTCTTAAAATGTCAGCCACCCGGTGTTCACTATCAAGTGGTCTTCTAAGACTATGTCAAGCAAACAGGTTATTCAAACATTTGTTCTAATTTTTCTCGACTATGTTCGATTTTTCTGATAGAACATAGATACGAAGAAATTTTAGAACAAAGATTCGACTTTTGGTTGAATGTTTGAGCGTGAATCAGGAGAAAGACTTATGAGCACCATCGCCTTGCCCGAGTTTATGGCTCGTACTTCTTTGAAGAAGCCCCTTGATCAGGCTGCTACTTTTACCGTCCGTCAGCACCCGCAGGTGCCCGCATCGGCCGGGGCCCTGCGGCAACCCCAGTACCGCATTCGTTTTGCGGCACCTGTGTCTGCGCGTCCCGCACCTGTAGCTCCCTTGCGGAATCTGCCTTCCCACCCTGCTGCTTCTACCCCGGTTCAGCGGCCTAGCGCGGTAGTAGAACCGTCTCAGAAAGCGAAGACGGGGCGTGGGAAAATCCGTCTGAGCCGCCGGGGGCGCCTGGTTTTTAGGGGCCTGCCTCTACTCACCCTCGTGGCTCTTGTGGTTCTCGGTGCCCTGACTTTCCTTGCACCCGGCGAAGCTAAGAGTGCCACTGTCGAACCTGTTGTTCCGGTTAGCCAAACGGTCACCGTTGTACACGGCGATACTCTCTGGACCATCGCAGCAGATGTGGCACCCGGTGAAGATAATCGCGACGTCATCAATCGCATCATGCAGATTAACGACCTCACCAGCGCACAGCTGGTTCCCGGTCAGGTTCTTGAGGTGCCTGTCTACACTCAGTCACAGTAAGAAAAAGAGCGGTACCCTATGCCAGACTGCGAAACAAAAATGCAGCGTACGGGGCTAGGTCGCTACACTAGGGGAGTGACCGAAACTACCACAGCACTCGAAGCCCTGCCCCTGCGCGAAGATTTGCGGGGCCGTTTACCCTACGGCGCACCCATGATTGATGTTCCGGTAACCCTCAACGTTAATGAGAACACCCACCCCATGCCGCAAGAAGTCATCGATGCCATCACGCGCGATGTAGCAGAGGCCGCCGTAACCCTGAATCGCTACCCCGACCGCGAGTTCGATACCCTCAGAGCGGAACTCGCAGACTACCTGGGGCACGGTCTGACCCCCGAAAACATCTGGGCAGCTAACGGCTCTAACGAGATTCTCCAGCAACTCATGCAGGTCTTTGGTGGCCCCGGGCGCTCGGTCATGAGCTTCGTGCCCACCTACTCTATGTACCCCCTGCTGGCAGACGGCACCAATACCGCTTTCATCGCGGGTACCCGCGCAGCCGACTACTCCCTCACCGCAGCTTCAGCAGTTGAACAGATTGAAGAGCACAAGCCTTCTATCGTTATTCTCTGCTCACCCAATAACCCCACCGGCACCGGCCTGGGGCTAGACGTTATCGAAGCGGTCTACGACGCGGTGGCAGCCTACAACGGTATCGTCGTGGTCGATGAGGCCTACGCAGAGTTTGCCCAAGATCGCACTCAGAATGCTCTCACCCTACTTCCCGGCCGCCCCAACCTGGTTGTCTCTCGCACCATGAGCAAGGCCTTCGCACTTGCAGGTGCCCGCCTGGGCTACTTTGCAGCAGATCCCGCTGTTGCCGATGCCGTCCGCCTGGTTCGCCTGCCCTACCACCTCTCAGCCGTCACCCAGGCAACCGCGATTGCAGCCCTGCGCCACCGCACCCAGCTGCTGGCTAACGTCGACGACATCCGCGCCCAGCGCGACCGCATCGTGGAGCACCTCACCGGCCTGGGGCTAGAACCGGCTGTATCGGATTCTAACTTTGTGTTCTTCGGCGGGCTCAAGGACGAAAAAGCTGCCTGGAACTACCTGCTAGAACGCGGCGTCCTGGTGCGCGATAACGGAATCCCCGGCTACCTGCGCGTCACCGCCGGAACCGAAGCCGAGACCAGCGCCTTCTTAGACCACCTCACCGACTACGTGCAGACTTTCGAGCGCTAAGCGCAGCACGTAGCCCCATTAACATCGGCAGACACCTTAGAAAAAGAGACAGACATGGCAGTACCAACCGAATCATCCACCGGCATCGGCCCCCGCATTGCAAAGATGGAGCGGGCAACCAGTGAGTCGTCCGTCAGCGTCGAAATTAACCTCGACGGCACCGGCGTATCAGACATCGACACCGGTGTGCCCTTCTACGACCACATGCTCACCGCCCTGTCTAAGCACTCCCTGATTGACATGACCATCAAGTGCTCTGGCGATACCCACATCGATGTGCACCACACCGTTGAAGATACCGGCATCGTGCTGGGCGAGGTGCTCCGCCAGGCACTGGGCGATAAGGCGGGCATCCGCCGCTTCGGTACTGCCACCGTGCCCCTCGACGAAGCTCTGGCCTCTGCCGTGGTCGATATTTCTGGCCGCCCTTACCTGGTCCACACCGGTGAGCCCGAAGGGTTCGAATACCACCTCATCGGTGGGCACTTCACCGGGTCAATGGTGCGCCACGTCTTTGAGGCTTTCGCCTATCACGCCGGTATCTGCCTGCACATCACCCTGCTAGGCGGGAGGGACCCCCACCATATCGCTGAAGCCCAGTTCAAGGCTCTCGCCCGCGCCCTGCGTCAGGCAGTAGAGCCCGACCCCCGCCACGCCGGTATCCCCTCCACCAAGGGAGCTCTCTAATGAGCGAAGCTGTACAGCAGAAGCCCACCGTCACCGTTCTTGACTACGGGGCAGGGAACGTGCGCTCAGCCGTCCGCGCCCTTGAAGAAGCCGGCGCCCGAGTGGTGCTGTCCCGCAAGGAGTCAGACGTTCTGGGCGCAGACGGCCTGGTCGTGCCTGGCGTGGGTGCTTTCAAAGCCGTGATGGACGGGCTCAAAGAGGCGGACGCTATCCGCATGATTGGCAGGCGCGTTGCGGGCGGCCGCCCCGTACTCGGCATCTGCGTGGGCCTACAGGTCATGTTCGAAAAAGGCGTTGAGCACGGAGTTGAAGCCGATGGCCTGGGCGAGTGGCCCGGCACCGTTGAAAAGCTCAAAGCCGAGGTCGTGCCCCACATGGGGTGGAATACCGTCCGCGCACCTGAAGGGTCCACGCTCTTTGCCGGTATTGAGAACGAACGCTTCTACTTTGTGCACTCCTACGGGGTGCAAGAATGGACCTTCGATCAGAACAACGAAGCCATGCTGCCGCCCCAGGTCACCTGGGCTAACCACGGCGGCGACTTCATTGCGGCGGTCGAAAACGGGCCCCTAGCTGCCACCCAGTTCCACCCCGAAAAGTCGGGTGAGGCCGGCATCCGCCTGCTCAAGAACTGGATTAACTCCCTGCCCGTAACCGGGCGTCTAGACGGGGCGAAGTAGGGTATGTCAGCTACAACGTCCGGGCTACTGCTCATGACCGTAGGCATGATGTTCATCGGCGGAGCCTACTCCTTTTACAAGCAAAAAATTACCTGGGTGGCCCAGCTTGTACTGCTGCTGGTGGGCCTAGCCTTTGCCGGGTACGGCCTGTACGTCGTGATGAACTACAGCTAGCCCGCCGCCCCCTAGACCTAGATTTTTACCGTCCTACTCCCAAGGAGAGAACAATGACTGATCGTCTCGAACTGCTGCCCGCGGTCGACGTAGCCAACGGCCAGGCCGTGCGCCTGGTGCAGGGCGAAGCCGGATCGGAAACCAACTACGGTTCCCCCGTCGAAGCTGCCCTAGAATGGCAGAACGCCGGTGCTGAGTGGCTGCACCTGGTTGATCTCGACGCTGCCTTTGGACGCGGCGACAACATCGAGATTCTGACCGAGGTAGCTCAGGAACTTTCCATCAAGATTGAGATGTCGGGCGGCATCCGCGACGACGAATCCCTGGAACGGGCCCTGTCGCTCAACCCCGCCCGCATCAACCTGGGCACCGCTGCCCTCGAAAACCCCGAGTGGACCCGCAAGGTCATCGCTGAGCACGGCGATGTTATCGCTGTTGGGCTGGATGTCCGCGGGGATGTACTGGCCGCCCGCGGCTGGACCAAGGAAGGCGGCATCCTCTGGGAGGTTCTCGACCGCCTGAACGATGACGGCTGCGCCCGCTACGTCGTCACCGACGTCACCAAGGACGGCACCCTGCAGGGCCCCAACCTGGAACTTCTGCGCAAGGTTGCTGAGCGCACCGATAAGCCGGTGGTTGCTTCCGGCGGTATCGCCACCCTGGACGACATCGCTGCCCTGCGCACCATGGTGCCCCATGGCGTTGAGGGCGCTATCACCGGTAAGGCCCTCTACGCCGGCAAATTTACCCTCGCCCAGGCACTCGACGTCGCAGGTCGCCCCTAGTGACAGACTTTTCAGATCGCGTGCACCGCGCCCACACCCACGGGCACGGCAACCCCGGAGACCCCAGCGCACCCCGCCGGGAACTCCCCGCACATATTGCTGCCCAGCTGGCGTCCGCCGGCCAAAAAACCGATACCGGCGGGCAGCCCTGGGAAGGACGCAACCTGGGGGAGGGCACCAGCCATACCCATCAGTTCCCCGGCGACGACGGCAGAACCGACCCCGCCCTGCAAAAAGTTCTCGATGCTTTTGCCGCGGGCGAAGTCGATGAAGTTGCCGTGGTCGATGCCCTGCGCTCCGTGCGTATCTTTGCCCCGGTCGTAGCCCAGTTATCTCAAGCAGAAATCACCGAGCACGGTCTGGTATCAGACAAAGAATCGGATATGGCGCTGGTGAGTATCCAGGCGCCGGACGGACGCCGCGCCCTCCCCGTCTTTACCAACGTAGACGCCCTCACCTCCTGGCACGACCTAGCCCGCCCGGTTGCTGCAGACATGCGGAAAACCGCCCTATCAGCCGTTGAAGACGAGAACCAGCTGATCGTGGTAAACCCCGGCGCCGACCTCACCTTCGTCGTGCGCCGCCCAGCTTTCTGGGCAATCGCCAAGGGAGAAGAATGGGTGCCCTCCTACCGCAACCCCCGGGTCGCCGAAGAGCTCAGCAACATTGCGGCGCCCCTGTCTGCTGTAGTTGCGGTTGAAGCAGGCCCCGGCACCGGCGTGTACTCGCAGACCGCGAGCGGACGCGTACTGGCAGGTGGTGGGCACGGGCCAGAGCTGAAAATCATGCTCAAACTCCGCCCCGGCCTCACCCAGGAACAGGTCAACCAGACCGTGCAGACCTTCCAGCAGGGGCTCGCCCTCAACCAGGTCATTGCCGAGCAGGCTGACTCAGTGCAGATCGCCTTGGCCTCAGCCTAGAAAACCGGCCCGGTGAACTTTTCGCCGGGCCCCTTGCCGGGGGCGTCCGGGTAGGGGGAAGCCTCACGGAAGGCCAGCTGGAGGGAACGCAGGCCGTCGCGCAGGGGAGCGGCATGCTGGGAACCAATCTCGGGCGCCGCAGCGGTAACGAAACCTGCCAGGGCGGTAATCAGCTTGCGGGCCTCATCAAGATCTTTGAGGTCTTCGGCGTTCTCTTCAGCAGCCAGGCCGCACTTGACGGCAGCAGCGCTCATCAGGTGAACAGCAGCGGTAGTAATGACCTCAACCGCGGGAACCTCAGCGATATCGCGCATCTGGGCGTTAACTTCTTCAACCTGCTCGGCAGTCAGGCCTTCAGGCAGTACCTCGCCGGGCTCAGCGGAATCTTCAAAACGGTAGCTAGTTTCGTTGCTCATGGTTACTAGAATCTCACACCAACCCCACCGAGCGTGAATCGCCCGTCACACTCAACCCGACCACCGGCGTCCGCCCCAAGAAAAACAGCCAAAACCCTTGAAAAACCGCCCCTAACCCAGTAATGTTAAGAGCTGTTTGCAAGTGGAACTTAAGTTCCCACCCGCTGCCGCCAAGTCTGGCGACCGGGTCAGCCCCAGGCTCCCGCAAGGGAAACCTTCGAAGGCTCACAGCGCCGACTACCGGCGTCCGCGCCTTCACCCTGGGTAGGTAACCTAAGCCTCCGCTTGCCAAGCCGCAACCGGGGGCTTTTTTCACCCCCCCACAGAAATTCACGGGGACACCCCCACCACAAGCAACAGGAGCTTTGTCATTAGCGATCCACGCATCAACGACCGCATTCGCGTTCCGGAAGTTCGACTCGTCGGCCCCGGCGGTGAACAGGTCGGTATTGTCCGCGTAGAAGATGCACTGCGTCTTGCTCAGGAATCTGACCTCGACCTGGTTGAGGTTGCTCCCAACGCTAAGCCGCCTGTGTGTAAGCTTATGGACTTCGGCAAGTACAAGTACGAAGCCGCAGTCAAGGCACGTGAATCTCGAAAGAAGCAGGTCAACGCTTCTTTGAAGGAAATCCGTTTCCGCCTCAAAATTGACACCCATGACTACGAAACCAAGGTAGGGCACGCACGTCGTTTCCTCGCCGGCGGTGACAAGGTCAAGGCTATGATTCAGTTCCGTGGTCGTGAACAGCAGCGCCCCGAGATGGGTGTGCGTCTGCTTGAACGCATGGCAAACGACCTCACCGAGGTTGGCACCGTAGAGTCCAACCCCCGCGTCGACGGTCGTAACATGGTAATGGTTCTTGCCCCGCTCCGCGGCAAGCAGGAAGCCCGCCGTGAAAGCCAGAAGTCAGGTGGCCGCAAGGGTCGCGAACGCGTCAACACCACTGAGGCAACCCCTGTAACTAACTCCCTGGCAGATGCAATGCCCGAGGAGCTCAAGGCACAGGCGTCAGCCGAATAGGAGCTGTTTAGACAACCAGGCGCGGGCTCGTGTAGGGTTTCGTGCTTGGTCGTCGTTCGCTCTGCCGCTGTTTTTATTGAATGATAAGGGCACCGGTGGGCGGGCAGAACACCCTTAAAACTTCCCCGCCCGCCGGGGACGTTGAGTTTTTCAGTTCCTCACCCCGTAACCGGGGCGAGGGTAGAACGTAAGGAGAATCGGCTCATGCCGAAGCAGAAGACCCACTCTGGTGCTAAGAAGCGCTTCAAGCTCACCGGTACTGGCAAGGTTAAGCGCCAGCAGGCCAACCGCCGCCACTACCTCGAGCACAAGTCCTCCCGTCTGACCCGTCGTCTGGCTTCTGACCAGATCGTAACCGGCGGTCAGGCTAAGGTCATCAAGAAGATGCTGGGCAAGTAAGCTCCTTCTTTTTGAAGCTTCGCCCCGAAAGGGCGCACCAAAAGTAGATATTTTCTCTCCTGCACCAGCGCTAGAGTTTTTAGCTGGGTAGGACATAGACGTTAGGAGACACACGTGGCACGTGTGAAGCGCGCGGTTAACGCGCACAAGAAGCGCCGAGTAATCCTTGATCGTGCATCAGGCTACCGTGGCCAGCGTTCACGCCTTTACCGTAAGGCTAAGGAACAGGTCACTCACTCACTGGTATACAGCTACGACCACCGTCGTAAGAAGAAGGGCGACTTCCGTCGTCTGTGGATCCAGCGTATCAACGCAGCTGCACGCGCTGAGGGCCTGACCTACAACCGCTTCATCCAGGGCCTGAAGGCTGCTGAGGTTGAGGTTGATCGTCGTATGCTGGCTGAGCTGGCTGTTAACGAGCCTGCTGCTTTCTCAGCTCTGGTTGAAATCGCTAAGAACAACCTGCCTGAGGACACTTCAGCTCCCAAGGCTGCCTAAGTCTTTTTAGGTTTGTCTTTCCCCACCTAGCAGGTGGGGTGCGGACGCCGCCTCTCGCTTTCCTGCCGCTGGGCAGGGGAGTGAGGGGCGGCGTCCTTGTATTTTGCGGTATCTGTTGGGCCTGGAGCGTCGGGCGCATAGCGAACGCCCACCAGATTCTCGCAGCGTCTACGCCTATGATGGGCGCAGCGAGAGTCTGGTGGACAGTCAGATTTCTAGTTAATTGACCCAGGTAATGACCTCTTCGGCGGGCTTGCGGGTCTGGGGCCAGGGGAGTTCTTCGGTGCGGTAGCCGAGGGCGAGCATAGAGACGATGCCTTCGGTTGCGGGATCGATGATGCCGTGTTCAGCCAGGAGGGCATTGGCCTTGTCTGCGTTAAAGCCTTCGATGGGGCAGGAGTCAACGCCGATGAGAGCGGCTGCGGTCATCATGTTGCCCAGGGCGATGTAGGTTTGCTTGGCTGCCCAGTCGAAGAGGGCGCGGTCGGTGGTGAGCCCCATGTCGTTGACCTGGAAGCTCTTGTAGGTTTCGAGGGCCTTAGCGTGGTCTTCGGGGGAGAGGTTACGGGAGGCGAGTGACGCCTGCATGTGGGGGCCGTCGTGCTGCATGTTGCGGTTGGCCAGGAGCAGGATGAAGTGGCTTGCGCCGCCGAGCTGGCGGGCTGCACCCCAGCTGAAGGGCTTGAGTGCTTCACGAATTTTGGGGTTTTGCAGGACGACGAAACGCCAGCCCTGAGCGCCGACGGAGCTGGGGGAGAGGCGAGCGATTTCGAGGATGTAGTTGATGTCGTCGTCGCTGATTTTCTTCTCGGGGTCGAAGAATTTGATGGCGCGGCGGCGGTGGGCGGCGTCGAGGACGAGCTGCTTGAGGTCTTGGTTCTGCACGGGCTGTACCTTTCGAGATGGACAGAGGATTGCTTCAGGAGTAACAAGCAGGGGAGCGAGATTATTCCGGGAAAAATGAGAGGCAAAGAAGTATTGATATAGTGAGCCAATAGTTGTCTGAATACTCCAGGGTGTTAACCACTAAATATTATCTACATAATAATCTGCCGGATAAAATATTTTTCTTACTAAAAACTATATCAATTTTGATTAGAAACCCAATGGTTTGGAGTTAGATTTACTATCTCTGTAAAATGATAAATAGGAACCCAGTCTGATTCTTTTTCCGGTCTTATCGCTCCGGGCTGAAGTACATGCAGATGGATACCTTCCGGGAACATTTCCGCTTTAGAAGAAAGCACCTTTTTTATATCATCTAAATCAGAGCTGATAATCATTGCTTTTCTTGCCACCCCCCAATTTTCATCGTAATAACATACTATAAAGTCATGTGTTGCTGGATTGAAAAGAAGTGACGGTATGCAATCATTTGTTCTTAATCTAGGTTTTTTATTTATGTATTCCCGGTGTGAAGTAAAGTAATCTTTCCAGATGTTAAACCTTTTGCGAATTTCAACGTTTGCCTCATCTGCCGGGATAACAACTAGTTCCTGAAGTATTTTGAACTTCCCCCTGCTCTTTGCTCCCTTATCGCCAAGAATGTAGAACGCTGTTAGCGGGTGCTCAGAAATGACACTTGCTGCAGCATCTGAAATAATTTTTGTCAGGTCTCGAATTGAGATTAATGCACTAGTATAATCTTCTTCTGAGGGAATATATTCTGCATGGGCAATTTTATTTCTAATTTGTCGAATATTCTTCTCCCAGGGGTCTATGTCAGCCCTGCTAATCTTCAAAGCATCGTATACAACATCTAATCTCTGGGAGAAACTTCTATTCCATTCAGAAGATACTTCGCTGGGGAGCTTGGATTTTTCCCATTGCAGAAACAAGTAGATGTCATTAAAAAGTATTTCAGCAGCGGTTGCAAAAAGAAGTATGGCTGGTTTGTAAAGTCCATACTTTGTCCCTGTTAGTTCTCCTTCTCTAAGTGCATCCCAGTATGCTGATGTATACGAAGAGTATAATCTATTTATGTTCGACTTGAAATGAATAATTTCATTTTCACTTAGAGATGTGCGACGCTCTCCCCAATGGTAGTTTGATTTTTTATTTGGTACAACAGTGAACTTCCTTGAGGTTTCAAACCCTTTATTTAATTGAGTTACTGAAATTGGTAACGCAGGAGGGAGCAGCTGAGGGGTTATTAAATGCGAAACGAAGCGTTGTCTAACTATATAGAAGTTAAGTTGAGTTTGCTGTATTAGCTTCATGCAGTTTGTTAATGCTACCTCAATAAGATGTGAGATTTCACCTAACTGTGTAGGTTTCTTAAACTCTTGGAGTAGGTAAACTTCACTTCCATAATGACTGGAAGTCTTTAATTCAACATTTTTAAAAATTGAATCAATTTCTAAATTATTCAATGTTGCATATGTGGAAATCTCTAGGTTTAATTCTGCTATTGCTTTGTTGTGCCTGTCGTTGTTTAACTCTGGAAAAATTTCCTTGATTGGAGTGTCATTTATGGTGTTGGTGGTCTGAATGCCCACGACGGGTATATCTTTATTTTGATTTAAATATTGAATTAACGGATGATATGATACATCGCCAATACAGATTATTGATTTATCTTTTTCTTCAGGTGTTTCCCAGATAAAGAATGAGGAGCGCTGGTCCTTCGGCGGTGATGGTATATCTGGTATCTCAACTGCTAGTCGCAAACGAATTGAATGCTTCATCTAGTTTCCCTCATCCTCAATTGCCACTACTGTGTCGTACAGCCCTACTTGTCGGAGATTTTTGTGACTTCTGATCCCGGTGTACGAGAGTGAGGCATCTTCATAGCGGCGGAACGCAAAAACTGCCTGATTCATATGCACCGAATTGAAAACCCTCAAACTAACCAGTAGCTCGAAATCAGCAACACTCAAGCCAGTAACAGTCTTAAACAAGTCCGGTTCGATCCTTGAAATAACATCCTGCAGGGTATTCTCACGGAAATCGGTTAGATACATGAAAGCAGGAATGCGAGTTGCAAACTTGATGAGCTTTTCTTGAATCTTCTTTCGCTTATCTTTGTATTCTTTCTCTTCCGCAGACAGCTTCTTCTTCTCGCGTGCAGACAAGGAAGCACCTTTAGACTTCTTCGTCTCAGAAACCTTGTCACTCTTATTAACTACAGTTTCAATTACATCAGTGCCCAAGGCGCGGAAACCCTCAATCTGCATGATAGCTTCCATAGCAGCCTCACTATTCATGACCCTACGAAGCGTCGCATTATCAACATTAACCAAAACAGCTGACTCCCATTTACGAGCTAAAAGCGTCGCAGAGGTACCAGCCATGGCAATATCAAGAATGCTCCCAGCATCTATCTGAGTCATTTTCGCGCCGTCATAGGCAAGCACTGGCAAAAACTTAACCAACTCAGCCACCGAATTCTCAGGGTTAGACTCTGACGGGTTCAGCTTCTGACCATACTCAGCTATCTGACGCAAAGCCCGTGTCGGAGCAAAATCAAACACAAAAGCTACAGGCTTCAAGATATCTTCTCTGCTGGGATCATCACCATCAGGATTCATAATCGACCACGGCGATTGAACCCGGAAAGCAGCCTGAAAATATGTTTCAGGGCTCGATAAATTCCTCAACATTAAAATCGAAGACCATTGCTTGACCGTCACACCCGTGGTGAGCTTCCCACACGATAGCGTAATCGTCTTAGAACTATAACCATCACCTATAGCGTCCCGAACAGGCGGTAAAGCCCCAACTCCCACCCCAGCTTCGGCACCAGCAACAACCAAAACCTGATAATCATGCCAGTAGGTGTTGTGCCTGGCCTTCAGAAGACTAGCCATAGCATGACAAGCTGAAACATTAGGCAGGAACCAGAATGAATGTTGTAGATACGGTAGGAGTCTAACGTCGGCGTAGGGGAAAGGCGGACGCGAACCTGAACGGAGAGCGTCTAACTGAGTTGGTGCATGTTCACCACGAATCAGGTCTAACCATTTCTGCACATCTGATTCATGCACGAACCTGGCCTCAGCCCCAGTGCCTGTTGCTTCAAAGAAACTGTTGAGGTCGAACTCGTCAAACTCGCCTTGACTTGCAATCGATAGAATATCGTCAGGCATTTGGTAGGTCATCAGGCGCATTTCAGGCAGAGAACCGTAGGGGTTAAACTCGCCAGGGTGCTCCTGTTCCCAATCAATTTTTGCCTGCTGCTCATCTGTGTAGGTCCAGTTAAAGATTTGCTCTTCGATGAACTCACCACTGGTTAGAGCTTTAAAAGGTGTACCTGAGAGGTAAAGGTACGCCCTGGTTGTAATAGGTAGAAAGTCCTGCTCGGCGTTGTCCAGCTCATCTAGTTCTTTGTCAAAAGTCTTGAGTGACTCGTTAAATTCAGCTTTTAACTCAGCTTTCTGTTCAGTGGCTTCTTCGCCCTCGAAAAGCTCTTTTGCTTTGTCACGCCAGGCACCGAAATGGTACTCGTCAAAAATAACAAGGTCCCAGTTGATGGTATGGAGCCACTCATTTTTAGCTTTGATGAGCCCTGTTGCCCTGTCCCTGCCCATCAGGTCTTGGAAAGAGCCAAAATATACGAGTGGCTGTGATGGGTCGTATTCTTCCTGAGCGGCTTTTCTCGACGCGTTAAGGTATTGCCATCCCTGAAAATCGATGTGAGATTCTAAGTCCTCTTGCCAGGCTGACTGCACTGCTGGTTTGAAGGTAACAACCAGAACGCGCTGGGCATTCATTTTTTGGGCCAGCTTATAAGCGGTAAATGTTTTGCCGAAACGCATTTTGGCGTTCCATAGGAATCGGGGCGTAACATCGGGTTCTTCGTGCCAGAGGGAAAAATAGTAATCGTAGGTAAAATCTACGGCACGTTGTTGTTCGGGGCGGAGCCCAAAAGTTTGGTGGCGCTTATCTGAAAAGACCTGGCCTAAACGGATTTCCTCAATGGCTGTTAATACATCGGCAACTGTGCAGCGAACCCACTCACGCGACGACCCAATAGCGGGGTTATCGAACCCTTTTGCTTTGAGATGGTTAATAACATCTTTATCTCTGAAGAGGCTGCCGTCTTGGCGCTCAGCAAGGACGTCGATATGGAGGGTATATTCCTGCTGCATTTGCCCTTGAGACTGCCGAATGCGGTCATTGACATCGGCCTGGGTGGTCTGGCCAATCTTGATGAGACCCTCATAACCAGCAGGAGGGTTATTCGGTGTCCAAGCATAGATCTTGAGACGGGCTGTGGGCTTTTCAGGGAGGAGTGTTTCAATCTTTTGACTCACAGTAGTTCTTCCTCCATAGGCAGAACAACCGACCGGATATAGGAGATTTCTTCGTCTGTTAGCCCGTACTTGGCAAATAAATCTTCATCAGTCCAAGAACGGTCCCAACTCTGAACAGGTACAAAGCTATAGACATGTTTTGGCGCGTCTTGAGTCGACTTTCTCAAGGAAACTAGAAAACGTGCGAACTGGGTTCTAAGGTAGGAGGCTAGACTCTTTGCCTCATCCTCAGTGTCGAAGTGACCAGCAACTAGGTAGGTCTCAGTACAAGCTGTTCCTGGCTCTGCGATGATGGGACGCGACAGGAACATGGTTTCAACTGCTGCACTGGTGCCATGAACTTTCGTCATCAAGACTTTCCACTGGTCAATCCAATCGACATTTACAGTGATTGAGCTCTTTTCAGCCCAGATCACTTTTTGATTTGCATAGAGCATAAGTGGTTCTTCTAAACCACGAGGTGAGGACTTACCAACGTAGTTAGTTGCAAGTCCAAATGGCTTTCGGCTTGAAATATGTGTATCCATTGTTGCCTCTTCAAAGGCTTGTACCTTTTCGAGAATAGAAACCGCCTGATTGGATCTCACCAATACATCAAACTGGTCAAGGTACCGCTCGATAGGCTCTCCTGTGGGCTTTCCGTCCCAGATAGTTTGAACGCTACACTTACCGTCATGATTCTTATCCCAGAGGAAGTAGGAAACACCACCACGAATTTTTACACCGGGGAAGGCCTCATAGAGTTTAGGGTAGTCTACGAGTGCTTTCATGCGGTGATCAGATAGCATTTTTTGCCGGTATTCATCTAAGCCCTTACCACCAGCAAACCACCGCGATGGGGTAATAAAGACCGCATACTTTGGGTCAAGCTCTAAAGCCTTCTCAACAAAGTGCTGGTAGATAGGAGAAGCAGAGGCCCCATGCCCACCATCTGAGAGCTGGTAAGGCGGGTTGCCAATCACGACGTCAAACTGCATATCTTCTCCAAAAATCTTTCTTATCAGTGTTCGAGGTTCGTCTGTGTGTATAAAAGCGTAGGCATGGGATTCAAAGTCATCACCTCGGCTATATTCCGCTTCGTTAGCTCCACAGAAAGAACAGCGTCTATTGACGTAGACGTACTTCTTTGTCTTAGCGTTTTTGCGACTGATGAGCTTCTTCTTCCCACCAGCCCAAGTGTGCTCTACCCGCTCAAACCAGATATTGCCGTCATCAGTCTCAAAAGCAGTACAAATTGAATGTTTTTTCGAGGCCCACTTAGAACAATAAACACTACGCCGGGCTATTAGAGCCGTGACCTCAGTAATCGCTATCCCGTAGACCTGGCGGGTCAAAATATGATTGACCCTCTCTTGAACATCGGGAATTTTGTCTTCGAGTCCCTTTACCAGGCGTGAAGTTATTTCACGCAAGAAGACTCCTGACTTCGTGAAAG
This sequence comes from Rothia nasimurium, assembly GCF_014217215.1. Classification (GTDB taxonomy): domain Bacteria; phylum Actinomycetota; class Actinomycetes; order Actinomycetales; family Micrococcaceae; genus Rothia; species Rothia avistercoris. Next base: position 1,752,780 of record NZ_CP056080.1, on the reverse strand, counting down.
GGTCCAAAAATTTCACATCAGGATTAGACCAAATATCCTCACCAAAACGCTCCTCCCAGGCGCGAGCCACCTGGTCGAGCATGGCAATAGCTAAAGAGGGCGGAGTGAAGACCTCGTCGTTTGAGAGGTTTGCTATGCAGGTCAAAACATCAGGGTTATGGCCCCTTAACAGATTGTTTTCTGTCATCTATCCGTCCAGTTCTGCTATCTGCTTGACCGTCATTGGCTTGTGGGTGTGTACCGGATCAAAAATGCTCTCTGCTTCAAGCTCCCCAAAGAGACTATCTGTATGCTCATTACCTTGAGCAAGGTTCTTGCCCTTAGTAAGGTTCTCGAAAGAAAAATCTCGGCGCTGGAACTTCCCCTTAGTCAGATAGCCCCACTCAGGAAAAATAATTGCTTCACCGTTTGGGCGGAGTAAGGTCAGAGCATCAGCTTGAACAATATTGGCCTCAAGAACTTTGCGAGCTGCCACACCCCATTCGGGGGAACTGTCGTCATTGACAAAAGCGTCAAAGATACTAGCTAGGTTTTCGCGGCAAATTTGGGCGTTATCTTCAAGTAACTCGATACCGTAAATGCACATCAGTCCGAGCAGAGCATAGTGCCGGCGTTCAAACTCATTTTTACCGTAACGGTCCTGAACAGTTGCTAATTTTCGTAGCAGTACCTGCACCAGAAAGTTGCCCTCACCGCAGGCAGGTTCCAGAAACCGTGAGTCGATACGTTCAGACTCATCTTTGACAAGGTTGAGCATGGCCTCAACGATATGAGCAGGTGTAAACACTTCACCGTGGTCGGCAACTCGTTGCTTAGATTTAACGAGGAGCTCTTCCTTGAGATCAGCAGAATCTGCCATGATGTACCGCCTTGCAGTTATTGTCCGAACGGGGGTGCTCTTGTCGAGACTATCTACACCCCTCAACATCATAACTTTTCGCTTACCAATTCGTTATCCCCATAAGCTGATACCTCAACTCAGGTGGGCGTAAGCAATGCCTTGCCAGCAGCTACACGCCATGAGAGGTTAACTCTCTTTAACCTGAGCAACAGACCGGCGCAACATGCTCACCTTGGCCTTGGAATAAAACGGGTCTATCGACACCTCAAAGGGAATCCTATGTTCCCTCACCATCTTCATTGTCTCAGGCTTACCCCACCCCACCGCGTCCTTGCCATTCGCAGCCTTAAAGAGATCCAGCCCACCACCACCTCCAAGAGGTGGTGCGGGCTGAACGGTTAAGAAAAGACTACTACTCAGCTAGCAAAGCAAACAGGCCTATCTCCTTGAACTTCAACAGATTTATTTGCTTCTCGGGCTAGTTCTCCTCAAGAAGGTCTTTAGCTTTCCTCTTTGCTCTCTCGCTGACCTGGGGACTAGCAACCACAGCCCTTAAAATCTGAAACAAGAATCTCAGGTTGCTCTCGTCCAGATAACTTGGGCTGACCATCTCAAATTCTCCCCTCTTCAAATCTTCAAGCGATAAAGAATGAACCGCATTGCAGTTCACCATTGTCTCCCGAGGGAAGTACGGGGTCTGACCACCAGGAATAACCACATAGGTATCTTCCGGGCGAACACCAGGAAACGCCCCTAAAGTTCTATGAATATTCGCCTTCCAACGTGACACCTTAGAACTACCATTTACCACGTAGTACAACTGCTGGCGTTTCTCATCAACACCTACAACAATGAAATGATGGCCCACCTCGCGGTTCGCAGGAAAGGGCTTTTCGCCACGAAACTTAAAGACGGCGCCTACACGAACAGACAACGCCCATAAATCAAGATTCTTCTCAAGCACAGCAAGCTCCCACCAAACGACTACTTACGCGGTTGCTAGCTAAGAATGATCTAAAACAAAAATATCGTGGGCAGCTTCTAGAGTCTGTTCATCCTGTGCAAAAAAAGAGTCGCTCTCAGGGTTCAAAAAGAAATCCTCAAGAGACATTGCCCGGCGGCTCTTAGGCTGAAGCTCGAAAAAACCTTCAAACTTCGACCACTCCGGGTACTGATGGGTAATCGAATTCGCCAAATAGAAGGGGTCAAAGCCCTTAAAAGTCTCCCACGACTTCTGAATCATCATTTTCTCAGAGGGCGACAACAAATCGTCACCGCATGAAGACTTCAGCGAAACCTCATGATTCGTGAAGTCAATAAATTCTTCAACAAACTGACGCTGATCCGGGGAAAGCAACGAATACCCGGTGCCAGATTCACGAATAACATCAAGCCCCTCAGAAGCCACAGGGCCATTCTTCATCGCAACATAGGTATCGCCAGTAACAGTCCGGCCAAACTGACGCAGGTGAAAACGGTCAGCAGCCCACACAAGCTTCATCAACTTTAAATGATTCACAGAAGACAAACCCTCATTGTGGGCATGGCAAAGGAACTGCTCAAAAATCTGAACATACTTTTCAAGATCAGTTTTCAAGATAACTCCTTACCATCAACCTGATAGCTGGGCGACGTTGACCAGAAAAGGGCGCGAAAAATACAGGTTTCGTGTCTACTACCTTACCAAGCACAGCTAACTCTGTCTGTGTCCCCGCACCCACTTTCTAACAAGAGCAAACCCGCCCCACAGCGTCCTTCCCCACAATCTGACTGGCCAGCAAACTAGCCGTGAGACAATAGACCCTATGGACTTCAAAGAACGCCTCAGCACCCCCGTCGTCATGGAAAACCCCCAGGCAGACCGCGTCAAAGACATCGCCAAGCTTGCCACCCGGGCAGCCCGCACCAAGACCGGGCACTTCCTGGTCGAGGGGCCGCAGGCCGTCCGCGAAGCCCTCAAAGCCCACCAGACCAAGCCCCTGCTCGACGCCGTCTACATCACCGAGCGTGCCTTCGACCGTCACCCCGACATCGTTGACCTGCTCGAAGGCGTCCACGGCACCCCCACCCCCGAGCCCGGCCGCAAGGTCTTCATGCGCATGGTGACCGAGCCCGTCCTCGCCGCCATGGCAGAGTCCGTCAGCCCCCAGGGCATCATTGCCGTTGCCTTCCAGAACGACATCGCTCCCTCCGACATCTGGGGCGAGGGCGCCATCAACCCCAAGCTCATCGCCGTCCTTGCCCGTGTTCAGGACCCCGGCAACGCAGGCACCATCCTGCGTGCCGCCGACGCCGCCGGCGCTGACCTCATCGTCACCACCAAGGGCGCAGTTGACCTCTACAACCCCAAGGCAGTGCGCTCCACCGCAGGCTCCCTCTTCCACGTGCCCGTTCTCCAGGGCATCGACCTCGAAGACTTCGCCGAAGACGCCAAGGCCCAGGGCATCGGCGTGCTCGCAGCGGACGGCTACGGTCGAGTCTCCCTCGACGACCTCCAGGACGCCGCCTTCGCCCTGCGCAACGGCGTCGAACCCCGCAAGAAGGTTAAGTACGACCTGGCCAAGCCCACCATGTGGCTCTTCGGAAACGAGGCTGCGGGTCTAAGTGACGAAGAAAAAGCCGCCGCCTCCCTGCGCGTGGCCGTGCCCCTGCGCGGTGCCGCCGAATCGCTGAACGTCGGCATGGCAGCTGGCGTCTGCCTCTTCGCCTCATCCCTGGCCCAGAACCGCAAGGGCGACTAGTGGGGGAGCACACCAACACCGTCTACCCGGTGCAGGTGGTCGGGGCTGCCATCGTCGATTCCCTGGCTACTCCCACCCGCCTGCTGGTCGGCCAGCGCTCAGCCCCGCCCGCGCTCGCGGGCCTGTGGGAGTTCCCCGGCGGTAAGGTCGAACCCGGCGAAGCATGCGAGGAGGCCCTGCTGCGTGAACTCCGCGAAGAGCTTGGCATCACCGCCCGGCTCGGTACTGAAATCACCGGCCCCCACCCCCAGGGCTGGGTGCTGAACGAGAAGGCCGCTATGCGGGTTTGGTTTGCAGAAATTACGGACGGACGCGCCACCGCCCTGCAAGACCACGCTGAGTTACGCTGGGTCCAGCTTGATGCCACGGTGCTGGAGCTGCCCTGGATTCCCGCTGACTTTCCTATTGTCGAGGAGCTGCTGGCGGGCGTCCGCGCCGCCTAACCTGTAGCGAAGCGTAATAGAACCTGCCCCAGTGAGAATATAAGGTGTCTGACTTTTATCTCCGGTGTGATGTGTAGTACGCAACACATCTTTTACATGGAGGTTTAGACATGTTGCAGACACCCTACGGAACTAATGATTACTCCGCGCCGAACGATACCCAAGCCATGTATATGGGCGGTTAGCCCGAATTTGGGCAGCAGCCGGTAGCTCCCGACGCTGAGCAGAAGCACAAGCGCTCACAGGTCATTCTCTTAGCTACAGCTGTTGTTTACCTGCTGGTGCAGGTGCTAAGTTACGTGCTGACACCCGCAACCTCGGCGCTGGGCTCAATCTATATTTCGATTATTGTTGTTGCACTCTGCGTTCTGTGGCTGGTTCTGGCCATCGTCTGGATTGTTGCGGTATCGAATAAGTCCGTTGCTTCAATCTTGCGCTAGACCTTATCTTCAAGCTGTGATGGGCCCTCCGGTTGATCCGGAGGGTCCATTTCTGTGCGAGCTTCATAATCTTGAACCGTGGCCGGCTGGTCACTACCCTGAAAGAAAGGAGGCTGATGATTTATGAAAGACAAAGAGAAACAGCAACTGGCCTTTAGTAGGGGAGAGGTGCCCACGGTTATCCGAGTAATGCAGGGCATTTTAGTGCTGTCGGGTATCGCTTACCTGACGCTAACGGTTACTTCCCTTGATATCAGCGGTACACGAGGAATCGTGAGTGCTGTTATTTCAATCGCCCTCACCTCTTTGCTCTATATCTGGGTTATCCGCCGCACTGGTACCTGGCAAAAAGCAGGAGCCGCTAACCTGCTCGGGCTTGTCTGTACCATCATCAGCACTGTTTCGCTTCTTTCACTTATCTGGGTTACGCCCCCTGCTGTCGGCCCAATGGCTATAACCGGGTTCCTGGTGTGGTCCCTAGCCAACCTGACCTGGCTTGCCCTAACCTTCACTCCTAGCGCTCGGGTTTTCTTCGAGAGGGTAAGGTGAAGCAGGCTCGCAGCGAAGCTGCTGGCTCGGCGGCTGGCGTGAATCGCTTGTGAGCGTTAGCGAACCAGCGAGAGGGTCGGCAGCGAGCGCGATCCTGCTTCACCTTCCGGTAAGTCTTTTCTCACTAGATTCGCATCGTTCACTAGCTAGACAGCCACAGCGCCCGGTCGGTATTTGCACTAAACTATTGTCTTGATGCCCTGGGCGCGGTAAGCGCCCGTTTCGCCCACAATGTGAAGAGAAGTGCAGATGACTGATTCTTTGCCCGAGGTGCCTGAGAACCCCACACCCTTCCAGGTGCTGGCTAACATTCGCGCCATTCTAGAAAAAGACCCCGAGAACGGTCTGGCGACCGTCCGCGAAGCCTTCACCGCCGAGTTTGAGCGTGCGCAGAAGGAAATCGCTGAAAAAACCGCTGACTTCGAAGAACTTAAGCGCGTGCGCCTGGATTTCACCGGCGATAAGGCTGGCTTCACCCTGGCTAATAAGCAGATGCGTGATCTGCGTAAGGAGCACAAGGCTGAGGTGGGTAAGCTCATGGGCCAGGCGCGCGGACGCCTGACTAAGGCTCTTGAGGCCCGTAACGCTGAGCTGGAAGAAGAGCGCGACGCTCGCATTCTGGTTGAAGAGGCTGTGGACGTCACTGCCCACACTCCCCGCCGCCGTATCGGTGGCCGCCACCCCATCAGCGTCCTGCAGGAGCAGATGTGCGATATCTTTGTGGGCATGGGCTGGGAGATTGCCGACGGCCCCGAACTTGAGTCAGAGTGGTACAACTTTGATTCGCTGAATTTCAAGCCTGACCACCCGGCGCGTGAACTGCAGGATACCTTCTTCGTGGAGCCTACTAGCGCCCACCTGATGCTGCGCACTCACACCTCACCGGTGCAGATGCGTTCCCTGCTGTCTCGTGACCTACCCCTGTATGTGGTCTGCCCCGGCCAGGTCTACCGCACCGACGAGCTCGATGCCACCCACACCCCGGTCTTCCACCAGATTGAGGGCCTAGCCGTCGATAAGGGCCTGACTATGGCCGACCTCAAGGGCACCCTGGAGCACATGGCCCGTGCCATGTTCGGTGAAGAGGCAAAGATTCGTCTGCGCCCCAACTACTTCCCCTTCACTGAGCCCTCGGCCGAGCTGGACGTCTGGCACCCGGACGCCAAGGGCGGCCCCCGCTGGATTGAGTGGGGCGGCTGCGGCATGGTCAACCCCAACGTGCTGCGAGCAGCCGGTGTTGACCCCGAAGTTTACTCAGGTTTCGCTTTTGGTATGGGCATCGAACGTACCCTCATGTTCCGCAACGGCGTGCAGGATATGCGCGACATGATTGAAGGCGACGTCCGTTTCTCACAGCAGTTCAAGATGGAGATCTAACCCATGCGCGTACCCCTTTCCTGGCTGCGTGAATACGCACCCGTTCCGGCCGACGCAAGTGCCGAAGATGTTATGGCTACCCTGGTCAAGGTTGGCCTTGAAGAAGAAGATGTTCACCGCCCGACCGATGAGCTGACTGGCCCCATCGTGGTGGGTCAGGTGCTCTCGATGGAGCCCGAAACCCACTCCAACGGTAAGACCGTTAACTGGTGCCAGGTGCGCGTTGTGCCCGAGGGGCAGAAGCAGACCCTGACCGGTAAGGGCATTGAAGAGTCCGGCGTGCAGGGCATTATCTGCGGCGCCCACAACTTCAAGCCCGGGGATAAGGTCGTTGTCACCCTGCCCGGCGCTGTACTGCCCGGCGGCTTCGCTATTACCGCCCGCAAGACCTACGGCCACAAGTCAGCTGGCATGATCGCCTCTGTCAAGGAGCTCGGTATCGGTGAGGACCACGGCGGCATTCTGGTGCTCTCCACCTTGGGGCTTGACCCCGAGGTCGGCACCGACGCTATGGAGCTGCTGGGCCTCTACGACGAAGCCGCTGAAGTTAACGTAACCCCCGACCGCGGCTACGGCTTCTCCATTCGCGGTATCGCCCGCGAATACTGCCATGCTACCGGCAACGACTTCGACGACTTCGTCCTCGACCTGGCCGCCAAGGCGCCCGCTGCCAACAGCGCGGGTCTGCCTGTCACCCTGACCGACTCAGCACCCATTCACGGTAAGGACGGCGCCACCCGCTTCGTTGCCCGCTCTGTTAGCGGCGTCGACGCAACTGCCCCCGTCCCCACTTGGATGTCCTCCCGCCTGCGCCTTGCGGGCGTCCGCTCTGTCTCCCTGCCGGTTGATATCTCGAACTACGTCATGCTCGAAACCGGCCAGCCCCTGCACTTCTACGATGCAGACAAGCTGGCAGGCGGCATCACCGTGCGTCGTGCCGAAGCTGGCGAGAAGCTCACCACCCTGGACGAGAAGGAGCGCGAGCTCAACATCGAAGACCTGCTGATTACCGACGAGTCCGGCCCCATCGGCCTGGCAGGTGTGATGGGCGGAGCTTCCACCGAGGTCTCTGATTCAACCACCCGTATCGTCATTGAGGCAGCCCGTTTCGACGAGGTCTCCATCGCCCGCACCGCCCGCCGCCACAAGCTCTCATCTGAGGCGTCCAAGCGTTTTGAGCGCGGCGTTGACCCCCAGATTCAGGCTGCTGCCGCCCAGCGCGCCGTTGACCTGCTGGTAGAGCTGGCAGGCGCAACCGTCGATGAGGGCGTGACGGACGCCGGTGGCAGCTTCGAGCCCACCGTCATCTCCCTGCCCGCCGACTACACCGCAGGCCGCATTGGCATTGACTACACCGAAGAGCAGATTGTTGGCTCTCTGGGGCAGATTGGCGCCAGCGTTGAGGTGGCCGAGGGTTCCTACGAGGTTACCGTGCCCTCATGGCGCACCGACCTGGGTGCCAAGGAAGATTTGACCGAGGAAGTTGCCCGCCTGGTGGGCTACGATAAGATTCCCTCGACCCTGCCCGTGGCCCCTCCCGGCCGCGGCTACACCGTCGAGCAGACCCTGCGCCGCCGGGCTCTGAACGCCCTGGCAGCATCGGGCCTGACCGAGGTCTTTGCCTACCCCTTCGTCTCTGACGAAGATAACAATCTCTGGGCGTCCCCTGTCGCCGGTGAAAAGGTGGATTCTATCCGCCTGGCTAACCCCATCTCGTCCGCTCAGGGCTGGATGCGTCGCTCCCTGCTGCCGGGTCTGACCGAGGTACTCTCCCGCAACCTCTCCCGCGGCTTCAAGAACCTGGCCATCTACGAGACCGGTTCTGTCTTTATTCCCGGCACCCAGCTGGGGTCAGCCTCAATTCCCGGCCTGGGCGTCAAGCCCGCCGACGAGGTTCTGGCCGACCTGAATGCCGGTATTCCCGACCAGCCCCGCCACATCGCCGGCCTCTTCTCGGGTGCTGAGCACGATGAAACCCCGGGGGCAACCGCCCGTGCCTTTGACTGGCGCGATGCCCTCGACTCCGTGCTCCTGGTTGCCGATGCCGCTGGCGTGAAGCTCACCGTTGCCAATGGCGAGCACCAGGCCTTCCACCCCGGCCGTACCGCCGTGCTCAAGAACGATGCCGGTGACGTCATCGCCTACGCCGGTGAACTGCACCCCAAGCTGCTGGCTAAGCTCAACCTGCCCGAGCGCACCAGCGCCTTCGAGCTCAACTTCACCGCCCTGATCGCTGAGGCAGGCGAGGCAGTGCAGGCCACCGGTATCTCCGGCTACCCGGCTGCCAACCAGGACGTCGCCCTGGTCGTCGATGCCGCAGTTCCTGCCGCTGACCTTGCCGCTACCCTGGCTGAGGGCGCAGGGGAGCTGCTCGAGGACGTCCGCGTCTTTGACGACTACCGCGGCACCGGTATCGAAGAGGGCAAGAAGTCACTGGCTTTTGCCCTGCGCTTCCGCGCCACCGACCGCACCCTGACCGCTGATGAGGCCTCTGAGGCCCGTGAGGCCGGTGTAGCCCTGGCCGCCGAACGCTTCGGCGCGGTTCAGCGAGCCTAAGGCCCGCACAAACCCCAGATTCGGGTAGAGCCCGGCGGACGCGCGTCCGCCGGGCTTTTTCTGTGTAACTGGCCTGCCGGGTAGGTGCTTGAGCGAAGAGAGCCAGTTTTCTGGGTGGTGGCGCTGAAAAGGCTGGGCGGTCGGTGAGACAGATAAGCCTTTTGGGAGCTGACGCGGTAGAATGGACTTCCGCCTTTGTATAGGCAATCACATACAACCTCTGGAGATGCACCGTGAGCGATCAGCGCTACCTCGAAGACCACGACAACTTCGACGAAGATGACCGCACCAACGACTTCTTCACCTTCGCAGAAGAGGAAGAAGACTACGAGGAACCCCGCGGCCCGCTCGGCCCCAAACTGGCAGCTGCCGGCATCATGATTCTCGCGTCAATCTTCGCGATTATTCTGCTGATTGGCGGTATTCGCACCTTCAACGAGGCCCGCGCTAACGAGGGCTACGAGGGGCGCACCTGGGTGATGACTGGCACCTTTGAGAAGGTCACTAGCGACCTGCAGGGTGATAAGAACGTTGCCATCTACACCGGCATTCTGCCCGATAACACCGCTATGACCGGTAAAACCTTCATCTCTGATATTGCCGACCCGGCACAGGTTAACCCGGGCTCTACCGTGGAGTTCCGCGGCTCCCAGACCGGCACCGTCAGCGCTGACTTCCCCGAGACCGTTGATGCCCTGCTGGTGCAGACCGGAGACGCTAACCTCACCGTGGCTCGTACCGGTGATGAGGGGAGCCTGGTTCCGGTGACCGAAGATACCGTTGCATCGCAGAAGCGAAGCGCCATGCTGCGTCTTGCCGGTGCGATTCTGGTCTTTGGCGCCGGTGTTGCTGGTACCGTCATGATGATTCGCAAGCGCAAGAGTACTGAGGTGCTCGACTAGGTTGAGCTGGTCCCCCTCACCTTCACAACTAAGGGGACCGCATTTTCAAAAAGGGACCGCAAATTATGCGGTCCCTTTTTGGCTTTCAGGTCCCCTTGCGGGGGATGGGGGCGAGCGGACGTGCGTGGCCGGCTTGGCGCCTGATGGTTCACATTGCGAAACGTAGTGCATAAATATTTACCGTTATGCAAAAACATGCAAATATAGTGCTATGACTATTACCGTAGCTGTCACAGGAGCCACCGGGTACGCCGGTGGCGAGATTTTGCGCCTACTGGCAACCCACCCCCACGTTGAGGTGAAAACCGTGGCCGCGCACTCGTCCGCTGGTTCCCGCCTGGGTGACCTCGCCCTCCACCTTCGTGCCTACGCCGACCTGGTCGTTGCCGACACCACCGCCGAGGCCCTGAGCGGGCACGATGTTGTCTTCATGGCCCTACCCCACGGCGCCAGCGCCGAGATCGCAGCCCAGCTACCCGAGAACACCCTGGTCATCGATGCTGGGGCAGACCACCGCCTTGACAGCGCGGACGCCTGGGAAAAGTTCTACGGTTCTGCACACTCCGGCACCTGGCCCTACGGCCTACCCGAGCTGCCCACCGCCACCGGCAAACAGCGCGATTATCTCGTGGGCACCAAACGGGTTGCGGTGCCCGGGTGCTACCCCACGGCGTCCATCCTGGCTCTAGCTCCCGGTTTTGCCGCCGGCCTGCTCGAACCCACCGATGTGGTCATCGTTGCTGCTTCAGGTACCTCAGGGGCAGGGAAGAGCCTCAAGCCCCACCTGCTTTCTGCCGAGGTCATGGGCGGAATGAGCCCCTACGGGGTCGGTGGCTCCCACCGGCACACCCCCGAAATCGAAGAGAAGCTCACCCACATCGCGGGGGAGCAGGTGCAGATTTCCTTTACACCTACCCTCGCCCCCATGCCCCGCGGCATCCTCGCTACCGCAACCGCGCGCATCCGCCCCGGCGTGACTGAAGCCCAGCTCCGAGAAGCCTGGCAACAGGCCTACACCGACGAAAAGTTCGTACACCTGCTCCCCGAAGGGCAGTGGCCCACCACCAAGAGCGTACAGGGCTCCAACCATGCCGAAATGCAGCTGGCCTTCGATGCACACGCCGGGCGCGTGATCGTCACCAGCGTCATCGATAACCTAGCCAAGGGCACCGCCGGCGGTGCCATCCAATCCATGAACATTGCCCTCGGGCTCCCCGAAAACGCAGGTCTGCTCCAGGAAGGACTCACACCGTGACCGACACTATCCACCAGATCGAAGGCATCACCACCCAGGGCGTCACCTTCCCCCGGGGCTTCCGTGCCGCGGGCGTCCGCGCCGGAATCAGCGCTGTCGAGGGCAAAAAGGACATCGCCCTGGTCGTCAACGACGGGCCCGTCAAGCACGCTGCCGCTGTCTTTACCAGCAACCGCTTCGCCGCAGCCCCTGTGCTCTGGAGCCAGCAGGTCATCAGCGACGGCCGGGCCGACGCCGTCCTGCTCAACTCTGGCGGTGCCAACGCCTGCACCGGTGCCCCCGGCTTCCAAGACACACACGAATCTGCTGAACTCGTTGCCGACCTGCTCGGCGTCTCAGCCGGCGACGTGCTGGTGTGCTCCACCGGCCTCATCGGCGAGCGCCTGCCCATGGACAAGCTCACCGCGGGTGCAAAGGACGCCGCAGCCTCCCTGGGAGTAAGCTCTGGCTCTTCGCTGGCGGCGGCTGAAGCCATCATGACCACCGATACCGTCTCAAAGCAGGCCGCTATCGGTGTGGAAATCGAAGAGGGCGGCGCCTACCTCATCGGCGGTATGGCCAAGGGCGCAGGCATGCTGGCCCCGGGACTGGCAACCATGCTGGTGGTCATTACCACCGACGCTCTCATCTCACCCGATAACCTCGATACCGCCCTGCGCGAGGCCGTGCGTCTGAGCTTCAACCGGGCCGACTCCGACGGCTGCATGTCGACCAACGACACCGTTATCCTCATGAGCTCCGGCGCCTCCGATATCGAACCCGACCTGGGCGTCTTTACCGAAGCACTCACCAAGGTCTGCCAGGACCTCGCCCTGCAACTCATTGGGGACGCCGAGGGCGCCAGCCACGACATCCACGTGCGCACCCTGGGTGCCGCCAGCGAAGCAGACGCCGAAGAAGTCTCCCGGGCAGTATCCCGCTCCAACCTCTTCAAAACCGCCATCTTCGGCAACGACCCCAACTGGGGTCGCATCCTCTCCGAAGTCGGCACCACCTCAGCCACCTTCGACCCCGAAAACGTCAACGTCACGATCAACGGCGTACAGGTCTGCACCGGCGGCGGCATCGGCCAAGACCGCTCCCTCGTTAACCTCGCCGCAGACCGCAAAGTAACCGTCGACATCGACCTGGGCGCAGGCCAGCACGAAGCCACCATCTGGACCAACGACCTCACCCACGACTACGTCCACGAAAACTCGGCCTACTCCAGCTAACCGAAAGATCCCCATGGCAGAGCAAAAAAACGCCCACACCCGCTTCGACACCGCCCAGCAAAAAGCCAAAACCCTCATGGAAGCCCTACCCTGGATCCAACAGTTCCGGGGCAAAGTCATGGTCTTCAAATACGGGGGTAACGCCATGATCTCCGAGGAACTGCGTGCCGCCTTCGCCGAAGACATGGTCTTCTTACGAACCATCGGCATCTGCCCCGTCGTCGTGCACGGCGGCGGCCCCCAAATCACCGCCATGCTCACCAAACTCGGCATCGAAAGCGAGTTCCGCGGCGGCCTGCGCTACACCACCCCCGAAGCCATGGACGTCGTCCGCATGGTACTCACCGGCCAAGTAGCCCGCGAACTCGTCTCCCTCATCAACGCCCACGGCCCCTTCGCCGTCGCCATGAGCGGCGAGGACGGCGGGCTCCTACGCGCCCGCCGCATCGGCACCGTGGTGGACGGCCAAGAAGTCGACCTCGGCCTTGTCGGTGAAGTGGTCGGCGTGAACACCACCGCCATCATGTCCATGATCCAGGCCGGCAAAATCCCCGTCATCTCCTCCGTCGCCCCCGAAATGCACGATCCCGAAAAGTACCCCGAACACAACCACGGGCTTGCCGGGCTCACCGGAGAAATCCTCAACGTCAACGCAGATACCGCCGCCGCAGCCGTCGCCGCCGCCCTCGGAGCCGAAAAACTCGTCGTCCTCACCGACGTCGAAGGCCTCTACGCCAACTGGCCCGACAAAGACTCCCTCATCTCATCCCTCACCGTCAGCGAACTACGCGAGATGCTCCCCAGCCTGGTCTCCGGCATGATCCCAAAAATGAGCGCCTGCCTGCAGGCCGTAGAACAGGGCGTGCCCAGAGCCTCCATCGTCGACGGACGCCTCGCCCACTCGCCCCTGCTCGAAATCTTCACCGACCGCGGCATCGGCACCCAGCTCACCCCCGACCACGTCGACGACACCCCCTGGCACCACCCGGCCCCTGACTTCCAGGTCAAGCCGGTGACTTATTAGGACTACCCATGACACAAGAAAACCTCCTAGCCGACTACCGGAACGACCTCCTGGGGGTCTTTGGCGACCCCTCCCTGGTGCTGGTTTCGGGGCAGGGATCACGCGTGACGGACGCCGACGGGACCACCTACCTTGACCTACTCGGCGGTATCGCCGTCAACGCTCTTGGCCATGCCCACCCCGCCTGGGTAAAAGCCGTCAGCGAGCAGGCCGCAACCCTGGCCCACGTCTCCAACTTCTTCACCAGCCCCCAACAGATCTCCCTGGCCCACCGCCTGCTGGACTACCTGGGCACCGACTCGGGCCGGGTCTTCTTCTGCAACTCCGGCACCGAAGCCAACGAAGCCGCCTACAAACTCGCCCGCCGCCATGGCAACCTCCACGGTAAAGGCACCATCTTAGCCCTGGCCCACGGCTTCCACGGGCGCACCATCGGTGCCCTGTCCCTCACCTGGAAACCCGCCTACCGCCAGCCCTTCGAACCCCTCCCAACCGGCATCAAACACATTCCGGACACCCTCGAAGCCCTGGAAGAAAACCTCACCGACGATGTCGCGGCCCTTATCGTTGAACCCATCCAGGGGGAAGCCGGCGTCCTGCCCCTGCCCGCAGGCTACCTCACCCGCGCCCGCGAACTCACCCGTGCTCGCGGCGCCCTGCTCATCGTGGACGAAGTCCAAACCGGCATGGGTCGCACCGGCCGCTGGTTCGAACACTCCCGTGAACTAACCGGCGACAACCTGCCCGACGCCATCACCCTCGCCAAGGGCCTGGGTGGAGGCTTCCCCATCGGCGCTATGATCGTGGTCGGCGACGACAACGCCCGCACCCTCGAAGCAGGCATGCACGGCACAACCTTCGGCGGCAACCCCCTGGCCACCGCAGCGGCCACCGCAACCCTCGAAACCATCGAGGCTGAACATCTACTTGACTCCGCCGCCCAACGAGGCTCAACCTTCAGAGCCGCTATCGAAGAACTAGACGGCGTAGCAGAAACCAGGGGAGCGGGGCTACTCATCGGCATCGTCCTCACCGACGAGACCACCGACTCCGGTGCACCCCTGGCACCAGCCTTCGTGACCGCCGCCCGGGCAGCCGGCTTCATCGTCAATGCCCCGGACGCTCGAACCGTCCGCATCGCCCCCGCCCTCACTATCACCGACACCGAACTAGCAGAGTTCACGGTCGCCTTCCCCGCGATTCTGGCTGAGGCGCGACAGAAGTAAATGCAGATGGAAATGCAGATGCACGTCGCGGACGCCCTGTACGCCGACTGGCTGGGGCTGGCATGAATCACATGCGAGCGCTAGCGAGCCTGTGAGAAGGTTAGTCGGCAGAAGGGCGTCCGCGACGTGTACTTCTATCCATCTATTCACATACTGCATAACTATCAGTAACTATGCATATAATGAAAGGTCAGCTGAAACGCTGCCCCTACCCCTAGGAGAAAACCGTGGTCCGCCACTTCCTCAAAGACACCGACCTCACCCCCGCCGAGCAGGCGCAGGTGCTCGATTTGGCTGCCTCCATGAAGGCGGACCGTTACGGCTACAAGCCCCTGGCGGGCCCCCAGACCGCAGCCGTCATCTTTGATAAAACCTCGACCCGCACCCGCTTCTCCTTCCACACAGGTATCGCAGAACTCGGCGGCAACCCCCTGATCGTTAACCCCGGTGAAGCCCAGCTTGGCCACAAGGAAACCATCTCAGATACCGCCAAGGTTATCTCCCGCATGGTCTCCACCATCGTCTGGCGCACCTACGCCCAGGCGGGGCTCGAGGAGATGGCTGAGCACTCCCGCGTGCCCGTCATTAACGCCCTCTCCGACGACTACCACCCCTGCCAGATCCTCGCCGACCTGCTCACCATCCGCGAGCACAAGGGCAAGCTGACCGGCCTCACCATGGTTTACCTGGGCGATGCCGCCAACAACATGGCCAACTCCTACCTGCTCGGTGGCGCCACCGCGGGTATGCACGTTCGTATAGCTGGCCCCGAGGGCTACCTCCCCGCCGAATCCGTCGTCGCAGAAGCCCAGCAGCGAGCAGCCGAAACCGGCGGCTCAATCCTGGCCACCACCGACCCCGACCAGGCCCTGGCCGGTGCCGACGTCGTCATCACCGACACCTGGGTCTCCATGGGCCAAGAGGACGAAAAAGAAGCCCGCGCCCAGGTCTTCAAGCCCTACACCGTCAACACCGAGGCTATGAACAAGGCTGATTCCAGCGCTATCTTCCTCCACTGCCTCCCCGCCTACCGCGGCTACGAAGTCACCGCCAACGTCATCGACGGGCCCGCCTCCGTCGTCTTCGACGAAGCAGAAAACCGCCTCCACGCCCAAAAAGCCCTCATGGCCTTCCTGCTCGCCGAGTCCAACCTAGCCACCGACGTCCGCACCGCTCTTAGCTAAACCGACCAGAAAAAGAGAAGAAACAATGGCGATTCCCTCCACCAAAACCGCGCGGCAAGCCCGCATCATCGAGGTGCTCCAAACCCATCGCGTGCGCTCGCAGGCCGAACTAGCCCAGCTGCTCACCGACGACGGGCTCAAAGTCACCCAGGCGACCCTCTCCCGCGACCTGGTGGAAATTGGCGCCGAGCGCGTGCGCGACGAAAAGTCGGGGCTGATTTACGCCGTGCCTAACCGCCCCGTCCGTCGTAGCACCCAGGAAGGCCCCGATGCCCGCCTCGTTTCCCTCTTTAAAGAACTGCTCGTGACTGCCGAGGCCTCAGCCAACCTGGTCATCCTGCGTACCCCGCCGGGAGCCGCCCAGTTCCTTGCCTCAGCTATTGACCAGGCAGGGCTAGAGCCCCTGCTGGGGTCCATCGCGGGCGACGACACCGTCATGGTCATTACCCGCGACCCCAACGGCGGCGAAAAAGTAGCCGCCCTCTTCCTGGAGTGGGCGGCCTAACCCCGCTGAACAGATGCCTCACACCACAGTTAAGCCCCGGTCTTCATCGTCGAAGACCGGGGCTGAATTAACGTGGTAGGCGTAGGTAAACCCGGTGATGATACCGGTCTAACCCATTACCCCTCAAAAAGTTTCTTCATCTCGTCAAGGTCGAAGAACTCTGCCACGTCAGCGGGCGTTTGCGACCCCAGGGTTTCGTCGGCGCCAGCATCGAGAAGCATGCGGGCAATCGGAAGGTTGTTACGGAAAGTAGCGCAGACAAGAGCAGTCTGGCCCCGCTCATTGAGACGGTCAAGATCGGCCCCCTCATTGATCAGGAGCTGAACCAGGTCAGCGTGTTCGTGATAAGCGGCCAAAATGAGCAGGGTATCGCCCTTGGCGTTGGTGAGGTCAACAGGTATGCCCTGGTCAAACAGTGATTTGAGGGCTACCGGCTTGTTGTCACGTGCCAGGTCGAACACCGAGTTAAGGAAGTCGATGTCCTGCTCGGTCAGGCTATGGTTCACATCTGTCATACTTTCACTCTCTCAAAAAGTGAGGCACGTTAGCAACCCTGTCTAGACCACCCTACAGCTCATGCTCGCCTTATTTATAACTTTTGTTCAGAAGTTTTGAGGTAGAAGGTGTGAAAGAATGGGCAGGGCTAGCTAGGCTCGAAGAAAGGCAGACCTGTGGATACCAAAGATGCTGACCAGACTCTCGTCGCATCGCCTCAGTACAATATTGCAGCCCTGCTTTCGGAGCGGGCAGATGACGATTCCCTAGCCTTGACCTGGGCGGGTGGAACCTTTACCTACCGTCAGCTGAACCTGCTGACGGCTTCTGCTCGTGACTGGCTCCTTCATCGCGGTGTTGAGACCGGCGACCGGGTTGCGCTGGCGCTACCCAACGTACCGGCTATGGTGGGTCTCTACTACGGTGCCTTGTCGCTGGGAGTGATTGTGGTGCCTATACACCCCCTCCTATCAGCCCGCGAAGCGGCTTATCAGGTTCAGGACGCCGGTGCGCGGCTTTTGGTGGCAGCGGCTGGGACCCGGGTTGGGCAGGAGCTAGACCAGGTATCTGCCGAGGTAGGAGCCGCGCTGCACATTGAGCTTATAGCGCCCGAGGAAGCCTTCGAGGTAGATACTCCCAGCTTGAGTTCTTGGGCTCCGCAGGCGGTTGCCGGGGATGATCCTGCCGTTATCCTCTACACCTCAGGCACAACAGGTGCTCCTAAGGGCGCGACCTTGACCCATACCAATATGCTGTCGAACGCTAGAACCTGCGTTGACGTTTTTGGCTTCACCGCAGACGACGTTATCTTCGGTGGCCTTCCTCTGTTTCATGCCTTTGGGCAGACCGTATCGATGAACGCGGTACTCGCAGCGGGCGCCGCCATTGCCCTGCTCCCGCGCTTCACCCCGGGTGGAGCAGCCCAGCTATGTGCAAGTGCCGGTGTCACTGTTTTCGCTGCAGTTCCTACCATGTACAGTGTCCTGGCTACCTATCTGGGCACCGACCCCGCTTTGACCCACCAGCTGCGGGGGCGCGTCCGCTTCGGTATATCGGGCGGGGCTGCCCTGCCCGCTTCCGTCCACGCTGATATTGAGCGACTGGTGGCCTTCCCCATCTACGAGGGGTACGGGCTGAGCGAAACTGCACCCGTTGTGTCCTTCAACCGGGCTGAATACGGCCTAGTGATTGGTTCTGTCGGCAGGGCCCTACCCGGGGTAGAGGTGAAAGTGGTCGATAGGCAGGGGGAGCCGCTGGCTACCAGTGAAGCGGGTGAACTGTGGGTGGCAGGGCCCAACGTCATGGCCGGGTACTGGGGCCGCCCCGAAGCGAGTGCCGAGGTGCTCAAGGGCCGCTGGTTTGCCACCGGTGATGTGGCCCGGCTCGATGAGGCGGGAAATATCTTTATCGTTGACCGCCTCAAAGACATGATCTTGCGTAACGGCAACAGCGTCTACCCTCGGGAAATTGAGGACGTTCTCTACACCCACCCCGCTGTCCAGCTGGCAGCCGTGGTGGGGCAGCCCTCTGAGTCCGTGGGCGAAGAAATTGTAGCGGTAGTGGTGCCGCGCGAACCCCTGGACGCTTCGCAGCAGGCTGAGCTGACCGCGTCCCTCGATCAGCTGGCCCGCCGCGAACTTGCCGCCTACAAGTACCCGCGTCGCTATGTTTTCAAAGAGGAGCTGCCGCTGGGGCCCACCGGCAAAATCTTGAAGCGGGTACTGGCAGAGGCCCTCACCCAGGAAGCCTAGGGAAGATCCTCTACCGTGTACCGGTTACCTTAGGCGGCAGCCAGCTGCGCCCGGCGGGACTGCATGGAGGCCGAGAGCGAAGCACCCAACAGAATCATGCGGAAGGTGCGCTCTGCCGAGTCGGTCAGCAGCTCTTCACCGTTGACCAGGGCATCTTCAAGATCCATGGGCAGGGGGATAATCGAGGCGAAAGCGTCGATGCCGGCATCGTGCACGCGGTAGGCCTTCTTACCGATAGAGCCAGCCAATGCGAGGACCGGAGCACCCGAACCCTGGGCGCGGGCGGCGATTTCTGCAGGAACCTTGCCCTTGGGGGTCTGGAAGTCGATAGCGCCTTCTGCGGTAACGACCAGGTCAGCGTGGCGGATTTCTTCATCAAGGTTGATGCCGGCCAGGCCGGAGTCGATGAGGGCCTCAAAGCGCGGGGTGAGCTCGGCACCGATGAAAGCCAGCCCTGCCCCCAGACCGCCGGAGGCACCAGTGCCTGCGCCGGTGTGGAAGTCCATGTGCAGCTTGCCGTCGGTCATGGTCTCGTAGGTCTCTTCTAGCAGGTTGGCCCAGTGGGTTAGGGCCGCATCCAGCTGTTCAACCTGCTCGGGGGTTGCCCCCTTCTGGGGGCCAAAGACGCGGGCAACGCCCTTGGGGCCGGTCAGGATGTTGTGCTGGTTGAGAGCCAGGACGATGCGTACCTGGGAAAGGCGGGGGTGTAGACCGGAGTAGTCGATGGACGCAGCCTCGGTCAGGTGGGCACCGCCCAGGGGGATTTCTTCTCCGGCCTCGTTGAGAATACGGGCACCCAGTGCTGAGAGGGCACCGGCACCGCCGTCTGAGGTGCCTGAGTCGCCGCAGCCTACCAGTACGGTGTGTACGTCTTCGTTATCGAGTGCCGCAGCAATGAGTTGCCCCACTCCGTAGGTGGTGGTTTCAGCGGGGTTACGCAGATCCTTAGGTACCAGGGAGAGCCCTGCGGCCGCTGCCATTTCAACGACTGCGACGCCGTCCTGAGCTCCGCCGAGCAGGGCGTAGTGGGAACGAACCTGCTGGCCTACCGGGCCGGTGACCTTGGTGTGTACGAGCTTGCCGCCGGTGGAGCCAGCCAGCATCTTTGCGGTACCTTCGCCGCCGTCGGGAATCGGTATGGTCACGGTGTTGACGCCGGGGATGACGCGGCGGATACCGGACGCAATGGCGTCCGCTACAACATCAGCTTCAAGAGAGCCCTTGAAACCGGAAGGGGCGATTAGAATACGCTGGGGAATGGACATAGTCATGGTGTTTCTCCTTGTAAAGGTGTGGTGATTTAGAGGTAGAGCGGCAGGCCCAGGGCCGGCCAGATGAAGAAGGCGAAGCCGGCAATGAGCGCTGCGTGGAGCGGTGCCAGCCAGGCTGAAAGCTTGAGAAGATCGGACGGGGTGTAGGTGGGACGGCCGTCAATGGTGGCAAAGAGGGCTACCGGCTTAGCGCTGGAGGTCAGCGTGTGGCAGAATCCGGCGGCTGCGGTTGAGATGAAGGCGGCCGCTACCGGGTTGACCCCCAGGGGGATGGCGGCGGTGATGATCAGGGGGACGAGCACAGCCGAACGGGCTGAGCGGGACTGAATCACCAGGTGGGCCATCGTTGAGAGGGCGATGACCAGAAGCACGAAGACCGCTGCGCCGCTGCGTCCTAGCCCTGAAACCGGGGCGAAGATTGACTCTGCCAGCCAGGTCGCTGCCCCCGACTCCGAGAGAGCGGTACCAATGGCCAGGGTTGTGGCCATGAAGATGAGCATGGGCCAGGGGGCCTTTTTGAGAGCAGCAGCCAGCTTGACCGAACCGAAACGGGGAGCGCTGGCAGCCAGCGCGCCGAGCACAGCTACAATCACCGGGTCTACCCCGTGAAAGGACTCTGTACACCAGAGCAGAATCGCAACGCCAAGTACCAGCGCGATGTTTTTCTCTGCCTGGGTGAGGGAGCCTCGCACAGGAGTGCTGCCTTCGGTTTCGAAGTCTGCCAGGTCGATATGGAGTTTTGCCGGGGCGTCATCGCGGGTGGGGAAGAGGATGAAGACCAGCTCGGTGACCAGGAGTGAGGCAAGCAGGCCTAGACCCGAGCCCAGAATGATCCATTCGAGAAAGCCGATGGTTTCTAGCCCGTAGGCCACGAGGATTTCGGCGGTGACCAGGTGGGCACCTGCACCGATAAAGGAGGCAACCGCTGAGACCAGGATGGTGGAGGGGGCCAGGATTCCCAGGGCCTTGACCAGCTTGGGACGGTCGGGCATAGCTTCTGCTATGGCCAGGTAGATGGGCAGGGTGAGGGCTGCTCGGCCTGAAGGTGAGGGGACCAGATAGACAGTCAGAAAGAGGGCTAGGTTGTAGAGGTGGGCGAGCTGGCGCGGGGTGCGGGCCAGGGCTACAAGTCGGGCGGTGAGACGGCGGGTGAGACCTGAGGCAGTCAGAGCCTGGGCCATCACCACAGCTGCCACCAGCAGCCAGACAGCCGAAGTGCCCAGTGAAGCGGTGAACTGGTCGGTGCTGATAATGCCGGTTAGCACCAGAGCTACCGCAGCTGCGAGTGAGACGTAGGTGTCTGACAGCGGGCTGAACACCCAGGCCCAGATTGCCAGGATGAAGATGGCAAGGGTGAGGGCGCCCTCAAGGGAGAGTTCGGTGGAGGTCATCCCGGTGACGGTAGTAGCACCGATGAGGAGCACCGCAACGAAGAACGAGATGAGTAGCTTACCGGTGATGAAACTGGGCTTGACGATGGTCAGCGGCGCGGTATCTACTGCCGGTTCGTGGGCAGGTACATTGGTTGATGAGTATAGAAGTTTCATACGAATCGGTACCCTGCCCCTCGGACGGTGGCGATATAGTCATCACCAATTTTTTTGCGGAGTGCGCGAATATAGACGTCGACGATGTTGGAGTTAGGGTCAAAGTCCATGCCCCACACCTGGCCCAGGAGCTGCTCGCGCGAGAGCACCTGGTTCTTGTGCCTCATGAAGGTCTCAAGCAGGGCGAATTCACGGCTGGTGAGTTCAGCGATAGTGCCGTTGACGGTGACCTGGCGGGTCAGCACGTTGAGCTCAAGGTTGCGGTGGGCCAGGGTCGAGGCGTTGGTTTCTTCGCGGTTGGTGTCGAGCAGGCGCAGACGGATACGGGCTAAGAGCTCGGCGAACTGGAAGGGCTTGGTCATGTAGTCGTTGGCGCCGTTTTCAAGACCTTCGAGGGTGTCTGAAACGGAGTCGCGGGCGGTGAGCATGATGATAGGGGTGGTGATGCCTTCAGCCCGCAGGGACTTCATGATGGTAAAACCGTCCATACCGGGAAGCCCCACATCGAGGATGATGAGGTCGAAGTCGCTGACCTTAGCCAGGGCGTAGGCTGAGCGGCCTTCGTCGATGAGGGTTGAGGTGTAGCCTGCTGATTTCAGGCCCTTGACGATGAAGGACGAGATGCGCGGGTCATCTTCAACAATCAGTATATGGCTCATGGCGGGGCTTCTTTCTGATGGTGCGGTCGGGTCTAAGAGTTTTATTTGGTCCAGCTGGGGTAGCGTACGCTGGAGACGCTATCTGCTAGGGCATCGGTGTCGTCCTTACCGCTATCCGCTGCGGCAGCTGCTGGCAGGGTGATGCCGAAGATAGCGCCGATACCGTCGTCCGGCTGGGCGATCCAGACGGATCCCTCGTGGGCTTCTGCGATGGAGCGGACGATGGCCAACCCCAGCCCGGCACCTACGGAGTGCTTTTTAGCGGTGGCAGGGTTTTTGGCGTTATTGCGTTTGAACCGTTCGAAGAGGGTTGCGGCGTCTTCTTCGCTGACGCCGGGGCCCTGATCTCGTACCCAGAGCTTGAGCTCGCGGTGGGAACCTGCTCCCTCAAAGGCTGAGCCGATAGAGATGGTGGTTCCTTCGGGGGAGTACTGGGCTGCGTTGGCGCAGAGCTGGACGAGAGCCTGGGTGATGCGCTGTTCGTCCAGGTCAACTTCACCTTCGGCAATATCGGCCATCATCCAGCGGTGGTCGGTAAAGGCCTGTACCTTCGAGTCGAGGGTAATCATCAGGTCGGCGACGTCTACCGGGTGCGGTGAGACAAAGTCAGGACGCTCGGACTTGGCGAGGGTGAGCAGGTCAGCGACGATACGACCCATGCGTTCTAGCTCATCGTCGACCAGCTGCAGGGTCTGATCCTGTTCCTCGGTGCGGTCCATGAGCTCAAGGTGACCGCGCACGATGGTGATGGGGGTGCGCAGCTCGTGGCTCACGTCGTCCATAAACTGGCGTTCAATCATGGCTGACTCCTCCAATCTATCTAGCATCTGGTTAAAGGTGTGGCCCATAGCTGCCACGTCGTCGTCGCCCTTGACGGCGACTCGTCCTGAAAAGTTTTTGTCGTTGATTTCTTGGGCGACGGTGCGCAGGCTCCGAATCGGTTTGGTGATGCGGCCCGCGACCAGCCACGCGATGACTACGGTGGCAGCTAGCCCGCCCAGCCCCACCCAAATCATGGTGACGATGGTGTGCTGCACCGCATCGAGCTCAGGCTGGATATATTCCACAACGATGAGGTGCCCGGTCTGGGTTCCATCGTCAGTGTTGAGGCTGACCTCGACCTTGCCCCAGTGCACCGGGCCTGCCGGGGTTTGCTCGACCCCCGACGTCCTCTCATACCCGGTGATGAGGGCAAGGAGGTCCTTGTCTTGATGCAGTCTGTAGCCGGTTTCTTCTGCGTAGTCCTGCTGCTCATCGATGATGATGACCTGGTTGCTGGTAACGCCAATGAGCTGCTCTGCGTAGCCGGTGAACTGGCGGGACACAAAGGCTGTGAGCATCTGGTCCAGGTCTTCGAAGGGGGCAGCGGTGGTGGGGTCTACACCGAGTTCAGCAAAGGTGCGGAACTCTGAAATTTCGCTTTCGGTACTTGCTGCGGCGTTGGCGCCGACCTCGCTGATGAGGATCTCGCGAACCGTGAAGATGAGGCCTGTGATGATAAAGGCGGTCACCAAAACCATCCATGCGACAATGCGAAGTCGTACCGACCCTGTGCGTTGGTTGTTCAGGCGGGAAGAGTCGCTAGAATGCCGCTTGGCCCACAGCTTGGTGATAGGGTTAGTCATCGTCGCCATCGTCATCGTCATCGTCATCGACCTCGTAGTCATCATCAAAGTCATCATCAAAGTCATCGTCGTCGGCAGGTGCGGGGGCCGGTGCCTGTTCTACCACGACGGGAGCCGGTGCAGGTGCGGGAGCCTGCTCAACCACTGCGGGGGCCGGGGCTTCAACGACAGCCGGTGCCTGCTCGGCGGGGGCTTCTTCAACCGGGGCTGCTTCCTCAGTTGCTGGCTCTTCGGTGGGCTCAGGGCTGGGGCTCTCGCTGCTTGCTGACGGCGAGGGGGTTGCAGAGGCGGACGCTGACGAGCTGGGGGAAGTGGTGCGGTCGAGGACGATGGGGTCTACCTCGTCACCGAGCTGGCCGCGGAAGCTCATCAGTAGAGCGAGAGCAGCGACCATTCCAATAGCTGCCAGGAGCAGGATTCCGAACATGTATTTCTTGAGCATGTTTCTAGTGTGTCAGTCGTCTTTAAAAATTCTGTGAGTATTCCATTAAGGTTTTTTCATTTTGGGGTGCGCGTTTCTCTTGCTGGTTTTGTAACGGCGCGCGATGATAGTAGCGCGTATCACTGGCTGATACGTTTTGCATAATTATGTCTGAGTGTGCATAATTATTTATAGAACCTGCGGGGACCTCCCGCCCCTGAACGTAATATCTCAAGGAGCACCATGAAAGAGCGCATCGTCCTGGCCTACTCAGGCGGTCTAGATACCTCAGTTGCCATCGGCTGGATCGGCGAAGCAACCGGCGCAGAAGTTATCGCCGTTGCCGTTGACGTAGGGCAGGGCGGCGAGGACCTCGAGACCATCCGCCAGCGCGCCCTCGACTGCGGTGCTGTTGAGGCCTATGTAGCGGATGCCCGCGATGAATTCGCCAATGAGTACTGCATGCCCGCTCTCAAGGCCAACGCCCTCTACATGGACGCCTACCCCCTGGTATCGGCTGTGTCCCGCCCCGTCATCACCAAGCACCTGGTAGCAGCAGCCAAGCAGTTTGGCGCCACTACCGTTGCCCACGGCTGCACCGGCAAGGGTAACGACCAGGTCCGCTTTGAGGTTGGTATCCAGACCCTGGGCCCCGAGCTCAAGTGCATCGCTCCCGTGCGTGACCTGGCCCTGACCCGTGAGAAGGCCATCGACTACGCAGAGAAGAACAACCTGCCGATTGTTACCACCAAGAAGAACCCCTTCTCCATCGACCAGAATGTCTGGGGCCGCGCTGTTGAGACCGGCTTCCTCGAAGACATCTGGAACGGCCCCACCAAGGATGTCTACGACTACACCGACGACCCCACCTTCGCTCCCACACCCGACACCGTCGTCATCTCTTTCAAGGAAGGCATCCCCGTTGCTATCGACGGCCAGGCAGTTACCCCGCTTGAAGCTATCGAGATGATGAACCGCCGCGCAGGTGCCCAGGGCATCGGCCGTATCGACATCGTTGAAGACCGCCTGGTCGGCATTAAGTCCCGCGAAATTTACGAGGCTCCCGGCGCTATGGCCCTCATGGCTGCCCACAAGGAACTCGAAAACGTCACCATCGAGCGCGAGCAGGCCCGCTTCAAGAAGATTGTTGGCCAGCGCTGGACTGAACTGGTCTACGACGGCCAGTGGTTCTCACCGCTGAAGAAGTCCCTGGACGCTTTCATCAACGACACCCAGAAGATGGTCAACGGCGATATCCGCATGGACCTGCACGGTGGCCGCGCCGTTGTTACCGGCCGTAAGTCAGAGACCTCCCTCTACGACTTCAACCTGGCCACCTACGATGAGGGCGACACCTTCGATCAGTCCATGGCCCGCGGCTTCATTGAGCTGTTCGGTATGTCCTCCAAGGTCGCTTCAGCCCGCGACCAGCGCCTGGGCCTCTAAAACTAGCCCCGCTTCAGCCGCCCAACCCCGCGCGTCCTTACCCCACGAGAAGGTAAGGACGCCGGCGGGCGGCTTTTGCCTTACCCCGCACGATTTTCCCAACCCCGCAAAGGTAAAACTATGTCAGCTGAAAAGCACGGTACCAACGATGGCGCTCTCTGGGGCGGACGCTTCGCAGGCGGCCCCTCTGAGGCTCTTGCCGCCCTGTCGAAGTCAACCCAGTTCGACTGGCGTCTAGCGCCCTACGATATTGCAGGCTCCCGAGCCCACGCCCGTGTGCTGGCTAAGGCCGGTCTGCTCACCGACGACGAGCTCACCGGCATGATTGCAGCCCTTGACCAGCTTGAAGCTGACGTCCGTTCTGGCGCCTACACTCCGGCGGAGTCGGATGAGGATGTGCACGGCTCCCTCGAAAAGGGCCTCATCGAACGTGCCGGGGCCGAACTGGGCGGTAAGCTGCGTGCTGGCCGCTCCCGCAACGACCAGATTGCAACCTTGGGCCGCATGTACCTGCGCGATCACGCCTCTATCATTGCCACCGGCGTCATGGACACCATCGATGCCCTGATTGCCCAGTCTGAGGCCCACCCCTACGCGCCCATGCCCGGCCGCACCCACCTGCAGCACGCCCAGCCTGTCCTGCTCTCCCACCAGCTCCTGGCCCATGCCTGGGCCCTGTCCCGCGATCTTGACCGTCTGCTGGACTGGGATAAGCGCGCCGCTGTATCCCCCTACGGCTCCGGGGCGCTCGCGGGCTCTTCCCTGGGGCTGGACCCCGAAGCTGTAGCCGCTGACCTGGGCTTCAACTCCGCAACCCACAACTCCATCGACGGCACCGCCTCCCGCGATGTCTACGCCGAGTTCGCCTGGATCGCCGCCATGATTTCGGTAGACCTCTCCCGTATTTCTGAAGAGATTATTCTCTGGGCCACCAAGGAATTCTCCTTTGTAACCCTGCATGACTCCTTCTCCACCGGCTCATCGATTATGCCGCAGAAGAAGAACCCCGATATCGCTGAGCTTGCCCGCGGTAAGGCCGGTCGCCTGATCGGTGACCTCACCGGCCTGCTGGCAACCCTGAAAGCCCTGCCCCTGGCCTACAACCGCGACCTGCAGGAAGATAAGGAGCCGGTCTTTGACGCCATCGACCAGCTCGAAGTTCTACTGCCCGCTGTCTCCGGTATGATTGCCACCCTCATTTTCAACACCGATCGCTTAGCGGAGCTGGCTCCCCAGGGATTTGCCCTGGCAACGGACGTTGCCGAGTGGCTGGTGCGCGAGGGCGTGCCCTTCCGCGTGGCCCACGAACTGGCCGGTGAAGCTGTGCGTGTCTGCGAAGAAAAGGACTGCGAACTGTGGGACCTGACCGACGAGGACTATCTGGCTATCTCACCTGCCCTGCACGCGGGCGTCCGCGAAGTGCTCACCGTTGAGGGGTCTTTGAATTCCCGCAGTGCCCAGGGCGGTACCGCCCCGTCCGCTGTGGCTGCCCAGCTGGAAGCGCTCAAGAGTGAGCTAGAACCTGCGCGTGCTTTCGCTGCCCGCCCCCAGGTTATTTCTTAGGGACCATAGTCAGGCAAGAAGGAAGGGACTTGGCCCAGAGAATTTCTCTAGACCAAGTCCCTTCCTCTTTGTTTTCCGCTATTTATTTGTCACCGTGAAGGGTCACAAAGTCAATATATTTCCGGTGACCGGGGACGTGCTCAGTGACGTCAACATTGATTACTCGGGGGTGATCCTGCGAAAAACCTCTAAAGCCTGCTGCTGTCTTACCGAAAGACCCAACCTTATACAGCTTTCTCAATACCTCATCGTTGAGTGAATGGTAGTTGAAAACTGTGCCGTTGACGCCGTTAGCAAGAGATTCGGTTGCGGTGTTAGCAGGGTAGGCGGCACCGAGGAGATGGATGCCAACGATCGGTGTCTGCTCATTACCGTTGGCAAGAGCAGCTGCAGCGGTTGCCATCAAGGCACCGCCGAGGCTATGGCCGATGAGGATAAATCCGTCCTGATGTTCTGTTCTTGCAAGGATAGAGGCAAGAGCAGAGCCTGCCTGCTTGGCTCTGTTTGAAGCTGTGGTCCAAGGGTTGGTGACCAGACCCAGGGCTGCATTTGCTACCCCTAGACCACCGAGGTTCTTTGCGGCTCGTTTGACGCCCCTGGCAGCGAGACCCTGTAGGCCCAGGCCGCCAACACCACCGAGACCGCCCATACCCAGGTACACGCCGAGGTCCTTGAGTTCCTTGGCACCCCAGTAAACCCTGTAGACGGGGTTGTTGGGGTATTCGGTGTCAATCACGCGCTTCCACCGGGCCCACTTCTGGTCATCTTCGGTGGTGAAGCCAGAGGCGAAGACTACTGCTGGGCCCTCCCCACCACGGATTGATTCGATGTTGAATGAAGAATCCTTGGACATATAGGCCGATGCGACTCTCATACCGGCCACACCGCCAAGTCCGGAGCCGATTGCGGTAATAACAATCTGGCCACCGGCCATGCCCATACCGCCTGCCGCAAGGGAGCCACCGCCCAATAGTGCAAGGCCGTGGTTCACAGCGGCGGCTCCATGCAATCCCTTTGCTACGCCAACAGCTGCGCCGATACCGGGGGCCGCAACGTAGGCAAAAGGTATCGCAAGGCTTGCGACGGTTGCAATGGCTGCCCCTCGCTTCGCTACCTTTTTGATGTCTGACTTTTCGTACTCAAACAGGGTGTCCCAGTGGGAAAGGTCGCTGAGGGTTGCTTTTGCCCGTTCAAAACTGGGTATCTCGTGAGTGTGTTCAGCACATAGAGGAAGCGAAGCTGCCCGCATGCCTGTATGGCCAAAACCTCTAAGGGCGAAGTGTGAGCAACCGGGAACTGAACAACCTGCTGTAATCACATTGCAGTTGTCACAGATGTAGGCGTTTGCCCAGATCCTTGGGGTTGCTAGTTCCTGATGGTGGGTAAATTCGACGCAGGCAGAGCAGTAAGCCTCGTGGAAGCTGTCCTTTTTGGGTCCGAAGGCTAGAAGTTCGGCTAGTTCCAGGAGGGTTTCTTCTGCTTTTTTGGTGTCTTTCCGGAGGCTGGCTAGCTTTTCTTCATAGGTCTTTTCAGCAGCTGAGTCGTCCTGGAAATTTGCGTGCTCTTCGTCTGGGGTTTCTTCCCACTGGGGCAGCACATCTTCGGCTGCTGCTTTTTGCTGAGCTTTTTTGTGGATGAGGTAGTCAAAGAAGGCTGCTGTAAAGAGGCTGTTACTGATGAAGAACTCATCGCCGGTGAATTGGGGTTCTGCGCCGGTACCATCCCACATGATGGTGATTGAAGTTGAGGGTGGTACCTGAAGTTCAGCGCTCGCGCCTTCTTGCCCTTCATTTTTGAAGAGGAGGCGGGTTTTACTGTAGATAGTGGAGTGCATCGTAGCTCTTTATGTGAGTCTGTGTGAGGTGATATTTGTACCTAGTCTACTAGTCTGCTCATGAGGTTTTTCATGATTCTCACCTGCCGGAGTCAACAGTTGATATGAGTATTGTGAGCGTATACTGACTGTGGCGCTTGAACAGTTGCGCCTTCTCTTAACGTCTAAGGTGTAGATTTTTCATGATTAAGCCCGTTGATTCTTCCCTGCCCCTTGAGGAGCAGATTCCCGCTGCCTGCGCGCAGATTCAGGACTACCCCAAGGAAGGCATCCTCTTCTACGACGTCACTACCCTGTTCGCTAACCCGCGGGTTTTCCGGGCGTCGATGGAAGAGCTCGCCCAGCGTTTTGAGGGTCAGTTCGATATCGTAGCTGGCGTTGAAGCGCGCGGCTTTTTGATGGCTTCGGCTATCGCCTACATTGCCGGTACCGGCGTCATGACCGTGCGTAAGGCTGGTAAGCTGCCTCGCGACACCTATATGAAGGAATACTCCCTCGAATACGGTCAGGCCGCGATTGAGATTCACAAGGACGATATCCCGGCAGGTTCCCGTGTGCTGATTGTGGATGACCTTTTGGCTACCGGCGGCACCCTTGAGGCGGCCACCCACCTGATGGAGATGGCTGACCTGAAGGTCGCTGGCATCGGCGTGCTTCTGGAGCTTGAGGGCCTGGGCGGACGCGAGATTCTGGCTGGCCACCGCCTGGAGGCTCTGTCTCTGGTCGCTGAGTAGGTCTTCTACACATAAAATTTTGTAACTTGAAGCCCAACAACGGTGCGTACGTACTGTTGTTGGGCTTTTGAGTAAGCTGGTGATATCACTATTACCGCACACACTACGAGGTCATGATGCGCCGTAAACTTTTTGTTTCCTGCACTACTGTTGCTCTGCTTGGTTTGGTTGCCTGCGGTTCTAACGCTCATCAGACTGAATCTAGCGAATCACCAACTACTGAGGCGACTAACTCAGTAAGTGCATCAGTTTCTCCATCTTCTGCATCCACTGTAGCTACCAGTTCAGCTAGTGCCTCCAATGCCGAAACTGCTTCATCGGAGTCTTCTCCTGAAGTGACTAGCGAAGCAGCTGTTGCTTTAGCTGCACCGGGCACAGACTGCGGCCTTGCTCAGTCAATCGGAGTTCAAAGCCATATCTATGTCTTTGGTGGCCAAGTCAGCTGTGACGAGGCCGTTGACGTTATGCAATCCTTCCTGCCCTCGATGACAGACGGTTCTGCAGGGCAGGCCCCTGCACAGGTAGCTTTGGGTGACTACACCTGCTTAGAAAGTGGTAGCTCGAGCCGCACCACGGGTGCTTACGCTACTTGTACTAACCCTGTGAATAGCGCATACATCCAACTGCGTTCAGGCATTGCACCGATCCCGGGACCGGTAGCTGATACCGCGCAGTACTATTCCACGGTTGCTCAGAGTACCTATGACTACGGTTTTGCTCCGGCTGGTGCGTCGATGGGAACCTTTGGCTGCGGTATCACTATGGGAGGCCTCGGCGTAGTATGCGAGACAACTCAGGCCAATGGGGCTGTTGCCGGCAATCCTATCGGTGGTTATGTCAAAACCTGGAAGGTTACCATGAACCCGAGCGCTGGCGTGGTTGTTGAGGAAGGCGGCCTGCAGGGGCCGAGTGAGACAACGTCTCAAAGTACCGCGCTTGATGTTGGCACCGTTATTAACTTCAACGGTGTTTCCTGCCAGGCTGTTTCTGCCGATTCCATCAAATGCATTGGTACTGATGGTGCAGGTTTTACGATTTCACCTGACGGCGTGACCCAGCCCTAGCGGCGTTTGAGCAGACGCCCGTCCTTCCCAAACCGGGGAAGGGCGGGTGTCCTCTTCGTCCTGGAAGGGGTCGTGTTGTACTCTCGGGGCTATCCAAGAAAAACCACTAGTCGTACAATTGGTTGTACAAGAAAGGCTGTGTGGAATGAAAACAATGACCTATTCAGAATCTCGGGCTCGTTACGCAGAGGTCATGGACTCTGTTATCAACGACCGCGAAGAAGTCGTCATCACTAGAGTGGGGCACGACCCCGTCGTCATGCTATCGCTCGAAGACTATGAGTCCCTCAAAGAAGCCGCCTACCTCATGCGCTCCCCCCGGAACGCTCGTCGAATCTCTGACTCAATCGCGCGACTGAAAGCTGGTCTGGGGGAAAAGCACCAGCTGATCGAAGAGTAAGCCATGAAAATCGTGTGGGATGAAAACGCCTGGGAAGACTACCTCTGGTGGCAGCAACAGGACCGCAAAGTCCTCAAACGCATTAACACTCTGATTAAAGATATTGCCCGCAACGGGCACGAGGGCATCGGCAAACCCGAGGCCCTTAAACACGACTGGTCAGGGTTCTGGTCGCGGCGGATTACAGACGAACACAGACTCATTTATGCGATAACAGATACGGCAATATTGATTGCCGCCTGCAGATACCACTACTGATAAGCAGCGATTGAAAGTCTGGGTGCCCTGCCCCGCAGAGCTGCCGCGGGCGTCCTTTCTTTTTACTCGGGTGTACGGGTAGAATGGAGGGCTTGAATTTTCCGCGATGAAGGGTTCCCTCTTGACCGAGAACACAACCGCAACCGGTGAGCAGACTGCCGCTGAAAAAGCCTACGAGGCTCAGCTGGCAGGTGAACGAGCCTACGTGGGCAGGCTGTACGCCCGCCTTGATGAGCTCCGAGAGATTAACGAGAAAAAGCTCAAGAGCACCCGCAAGAACCAGGCTGTTGGTAGCCACCAGAACCGTTCAGAGCGTGACGCCTACGCCCAGCACTATGAAGACCGCCTGGCCCAGTACAACGCTGTTGACCACCGCCTGGCTTTTGGCCGTCTTGACCTCGACGACGAGGCTATCCGTTATATCGGCCGTATCGGCCTGGCAACCGAAGACCACGAGCGCCTGCTCATTGACTGGCGCGCCCCCGAAGCAGGTACCTTCTACCAGGCGACCGCTTTCAATCGGCAGGGTGTGCGCCGCCGCCGCCACCTGATGCTAGAGCGCCGCGAAGTAACCGGCTTCGAAGACGATGTGCTCGACTCAACCCTTCTTGAGGACGGCGATGAGAACCTGCACGGTGAGGGCGCCCTGCTAGCGGCCCTGAACCGCAAGCGCACCGGCCGCATGGGCGATATCGTGGCGACAATTCAGGCAGAGCAGGACGCCATCATCCGCGCCGACCTGGCAGGCGTCCGCGTTGTGCAGGGCGGCCCCGGTACCGGTAAAACCGCCGTTGCCCTGCACCGTGCCGCCTACCTGCTTTATACCTTCCGCGAGCGTCTCAATAACGCTGGTGTTCTGGTGGTCGGCCCCTCCGCTTCCTTCATGTGGTACATCGAGCGTGTGCTGCCCTCCCTGGGTGAGACCGGCGTGGTGATGTCGTCCTTAGCTACCCTGTACCCCGGTATTAAGGCTGTACCCGAGACCGACCCCGCAGTTGCCCAGATTAAGGGCGACCTGCGCATGGCCGAGGTCATCAAAAAGGCGGTGGCCGACCGTCAGAAGGTGCCGGCCAAGCCCGTGAAGATGTACGTGGATTCCACCGCCATCGAGATGACCCCCGGCATGGTCAAGCAGGCCCGTACCACCGCCCGCTCCACCGGCAAGCCCCACAACGAGGCCCGCGAAACCTTTGTGAAGGTGCTCCTGAAAGAGCTCACCACCCAGCTCAACGAAAAGCTGGACGCCGCCGCCGGCCACGCGGTTGACCGTCCCTACCTCGAAGACGATGTCCGCGGGTCCCTGGACGTCCGCCGAGCCATCAACCTCGCCTGGATGCCCCTGTCACCCGAGACCCTGGTGCGCTCGCTGTTTTCAAAGCCGGAATACTTGCAGAGCGCAACCGCGGGCGTCCTCACCGACGCTGAGCGTGACGTCCTGGCGCGCGCAGCGAACCTGCCCTTTACCGAGTCCGATGTGCCCCTACTAGACGAGGCCGCGGAGCTTCTCGGTGATTTTTCCAAGGTCGCCGGTGCCGGAGCCGCTGCCCGCGCCGAGGCGGCCCACCAGGCCAATCTCGAAAACGCCCGTAAGGCCCTGGAGAACGTGGACCAGCAGCTGGCCGATATGGGCGTGGACGGCGTGGTCACCGCCGAGCAAATTGCCGAGCTGAACGAGGAACGTGGCGAGCGTATGACCGCTGCCCGCGCCGCGCAGGCCGACCGCACCTGGGCCTACGGGCACGTGGTGGTCGATGAGGCCCAGGAGCTTTCCCCCATGCAGTGGCGCCTGCTCATGCGCCGCTGCCCCATGAAGTCCTTTACGATTGTTGGCGATATTGCGCAGGCGTCTTCGGCGGCAGCGTCGCAGTCCTGGGCGCAGGCTCTTGAGCCTTTTGTGGGGGAGCGCTTCACCCTGGACGAGCTGACCGTCAACTACCGCACCCCCGCCCAGATTTCGGATGCCGCCGTTGCGGTTGCCCGCGCCGCCGGCCTGGATATCTCTGCCCCCCGCGCCGTGCGCGAGGGCAAGTGGGCGCCGTCCGCCCGTGTTGTGGGTGAGGACGGCCTCTACCCGGCTGTGGTGAGCACCGTCAGCGATGAGCTGGAGCAGGGCGCCGGCGGCCTCATCGGCGTGATCGTCAGCGAGGAACGCTACCGCGAAACCGCCCTGGCAATTGCTGCCGAGCACAAGGGTAAGCTGGGCACCTCGGCCTCTGCCCTGGAACACCAGGTGCTGATTCTGACTCCCTGGGAAGCCAAGGGTCTAGAGTTCGACACCGTGATTATCGTTGAGCCTGCCGACCTGGTGCGTGCAGCTAACGGTTCGGTGGGCGACCTGTATGTCTCCATGACCCGCCCCACCCAGCGCCTGCACCTGCTCGCTTCCCGTGACCTGCCCGCGGGCATCGCCCCTACCGAGTAGCTGCACGAGAATCCGTAGCGCAAGGACGCTCCCACCCTCTTTTCCTGCCCGCGGGCAGGGAAGTGGGGGAGGGGCGTCCTTTCTCTTTCTCTCAATCAGAGAACACCGGAAGCGCCCGCTGCCCGTCCCGGCGGTGAACTGGTACCTTTGTAGAGGTGGCTTTGCCACTGCTTTTGTTCATTACTAACCATGGAGTAACCGTGTCTGAAGAGACTCTTGCAGCTCAGCACAACGATGATTCCTTCGAGAATATCTGGCAGGAATTGAAGTGGCGTGGCTTTGTGCACGTCAGCACCGATGAAGAAGCCCTTGAGAAGGCGCTGGCTGAAGAGACCGTGAACTTCTATATCGGTTACGACCCCACCGCAGCTTCCCTGCACCTGGGGCACCTGGTCCAGCTGCTGCTCATGCGTCGTCTGCAGCTGGCTGGCCACCGCCCCTTCGGCCTGGTCGGCGGTGCTACCGGCCTGATTGGTGATCCCCGCCAGACCTCTGAGCGCGTGCTCAACTCGCGCGATGTCGTTGAGGGCTGGGTAAGCCGTCTGCGCGGCCAGATTGAGCGTTTCTTGTCCTTTGAGGGTGAGAACGGGGCCCAGATGGTTAATAACCTGGACTGGACCAGTGAACTATCTGCCATCGATTTCCTGCGCGAAATCGGTAAGAACTTCCGCGTGGGCACCATGATTAAAAAGGAAATCGTGGCTAAGCGCCTGAACTCTGAAGAGGGCATCTCCTACACAGAGTTCTCTTACCAGATTCTGCAGGGCAATGACTTCCTGGAACTTAACCGCCGCCACGGCATAACCCTTCAGTGCGGTGGCTCCGATCAGTGGGGCAACCTGACCAGCGGTACCGAGCTGGTACGCAAGGTCACCGGTAAATCTGTCCACGCCCTGGGTACCCCGCTCATTACTAACTCTGATGGCACCAAGTTTGGTAAGTCTGAGGGTAACGCTATCTGGCTTGACCCCGAGATGTGCTCACCCTATGCCTTCTACCAGTTCTGGCTGAACACCGCTGACGCTGACGTAGCTGACCGCCTCAAGGTCTTCACCTTCAAGACCCGCGACGAAATTGCTGCCCTGCAGAAGTCTGTTGAAGAAGAGCCCTTCAAGCGCCTAGCCCAGAAGATCCTGGCCTACGAGGTGACCTCTCTGGTACACGGTGTTGAGGCTACCGAAAAGGTAATCGCTGCTTCTGAGGCTCTCTTCGGCAAGGGCGATTTCGCTACCCTGGACGAGGCTACCCTCAAGGCCGCTACCGCCGAGCTGCCCCATGCGGTACTTTCAGCTGACCAGCTAGACATGGTGACTGTACTGACCGAGACTGGCCTTTCTGCTTCTAAGTCCGAGGCCCGCCGCACCCTCAAGGAAGGTGGCGCTGCAATCAACAACGTCAAGGTACAGGGCGAGGACGCCGCCCTCACTGAGTCCGACCTGCTTCTCGGCAAGTACGCGGTAGTTCGCCGCGGCAAGAAGAACATGGCAGTTATTGAGGTTGCCCAGTAAGTTCTGTTGTTGAAAAGCAGGCTCGCGCTGGATGGAGCCCAGCAGATTCCGAGCGCACGAGGAAATAAATCTGCGGGCGGAATAGGCGTAAGCCTGACCCTCACGCCCCGCCTAACGGCGGATTGCGTTCGCTCTTGCGTGCTGGCGCACCCGCTCACTTCATCGAAGCCAGCAGCTTCGCTGCGAGCCTGCTTTTCCTTTACCTTGTAGACATACCTCAGCAAGAACAGTTATTTAGCTATTTACCCTGGTCAGAGCGGTGAAAGCGAATGAAATCG
Source organism: Rothia nasimurium (assembly GCF_014217215.1). Lineage (GTDB taxonomy): Bacteria > Actinomycetota > Actinomycetes > Actinomycetales > Micrococcaceae > Rothia > Rothia avistercoris. Next base: position 1,717,247 of record NZ_CP056080.1, on the reverse strand, counting down.
GAGGTAGGGCAGGGTGAGGTTCTGCGAGGCTAGAAAATTTTTTCAAAATATTTTTGAGAAAATTTAACCCGCTGTTTACTAGGGCAAATACCTTTGATTGTGTGGCTTTGAGTGGTGTTTTGAGGGAAAAAGAGCCCTGTTCGGGTTGCATGCTCCAAAAAAACTGCGTAAAGTATAACGAGTCGCTGAGGCACGGGGAACCGGCCGAAAGCGAAAAATAATCGGATAGTGCACCACAAGTTGAGTCGATAAAGACTCCCAGGGAGAGTTGATTGAACTGGTTTTCGGGTTTGAAGCTAAGGCTTTGAAGTAAAGAAAAGAGCTTGTGGCTATCGTCACGCTCTAACGAGTTGCGATGATGGAAAAAGCATTATAGAGTGAATGAGTTGCCCAAGCGGGTAGCATAAAAAACTGAGAATGACCGATACGAAACACCGGCCAATATTTGGCTAGGGTTGAGAATGCGGTTTGTTGCTTGAAAACTCAATAGCGTACCAATGTTATAAATAACATTCTTATCGTCCATCATCACAATACCAAGACCACAACGGTCCTGGAGTGATTATGGTCTTGAACTGATACCAAATATTTATATAACAATGTGAGAAACCAACGGTTTCTTGCAGAATTTGATAATCATATGGTTTCAGATTCGTCAGCTTGAACCACACCACCCCGTGGTGAATGGTTCGCTAACAATCAGAGACCAGGATCATCAACTACTTCATTTTTTCAACGGAGAGTTTGATTCTGGCTCAGGACGAACGCTGGCGGCGTGCTTAACACATGCAAGTCGAACGATGAAGCCCAGCTTGCTGGGTGGATTAGTGGCGAACGGGTGAGTAATACGTGAGTAACCTGCCTTTAACTCTGGGATAAGCCTTGGAAACGAGGTCTAATACCGGATACGACCAGTTCCCGCATGGGATGCTGGTGGAAAGGGATATGTACTGGTTTTAGATGGGCTCACGGCCTATCAGCTTGTTGGTGAGGTAACGGCTCACCAAGGCGACGACGGGTAGCCGGCCTGAGAGGGTGACCGGCCACACTGGGACTGAGACACGGCCCAGACTCCTACGGGAGGCAGCAGTGGGGAATATTGCACAATGGGCGCAAGCCTGATGCAGCGACGCCGCGTGAGGGATGACGGCCTTCGGGTTGTAAACCTCTTTCAGCAGGGAAGAAGCGAAAGTGACGGTACCTGCAGAAGAAGCGCCGGCTAACTACGTGCCAGCAGCCGCGGTAATACGTAGGGCGCGAGCGTTGTCCGGAATTATTGGGCGTAAAGAGCTTGTAGGCGGTTTGTCGCGTCTGCTGTGAAAGCCCGGGGCTTAACTCCGGGTTTGCAGTGGGTACGGGCTAACTAGAGTGCAGTAGGGGAGACTGGAATTCCTGGTGTAGCGGTGAAATGCGCAGATATCAGGAGGAACACCAATGGCGAAGGCAGGTCTCTGGGCTGTAACTGACGCTGAGAAGCGAAAGCATGGGGAGCAAACAGGATTAGATACCCTGGTAGTCCATGCCGTAAACGTTGGGCACTAGGTGTGGGGGACATTCCACGTTTTCCGCGCCGTAGCTAACGCATTAAGTGCCCCGCCTGGGGAGTACGGCCGCAAGGCTAAAACTCAAAGAAATTGACGGGGGCCCGCACAAGCGGCGGAGCATGCGGATTAATTCGATGCAACGCGAAGAACCTTACCAAGGCTTGACATATACCGGACCGCTCTAGAGATAGAGTTTCCCTTCGGGGCTGGTATACAGGTGGTGCATGGTTGTCGTCAGCTCGTGTCGTGAGATGTTGGGTTAAGTCCCGCAACGAGCGCAACCCTCGTTCTATGTTGCCAGCACGTAATGGTGGGGACTCATAGGAGACTGCCGGGGTCAACTCGGAGGAAGGTGGGGATGACGTCAAATCATCATGCCCCTTATGTCTTGGGCTTCACGCATGCTACAATGGCCGGTACAAAGGGTTGCGATACTGTGAGGTTGAGCTAATCCCAAAAAGCCGGTCTCAGTTCGGATTGGGGTCTGCAACTCGACCCCATGAAGTCGGAGTCGCTAGTAATCGCAGATCAGCAACGCTGCGGTGAATACGTTCCCGGGCCTTGTACACACCGCCCGTCAAGTCACGAAAGTTGGTAACACCCGAAGCCGATGGCCTAACCCCTTGTGGGAGGGAGTCGTCGAAGGTGGGATTGGCGATTGGGACTAAGTCGTAACAAGGTAGCCGTACCGGAAGGTGCGGCTGGATCACCTCCTTTCTAAGGAGCTTCAACATATTGGTTGAGCCACGCTGAACGCGAGTGTCGTTTGGGTGGTTTGCTCATGGGTGGAATGTTAGTTCAGGTACCTTCCTTGTGGTTGGTGCTGATAAGGATTGTGTAATGTTGGTGCGCTTTTGGGTTTTGAGGTAACAAGCCTTTGTGGTTTGTTGCTCTCAGGTTCCCGGCATGAGAGTAGTGGTCAGACGGTTGTGTGTGGTTGCCTCGAGTGGTATCGGGTTGTTGTTTGAGAACTGTATAGTGGACGCGAGCATCTTCGAATGTAATGAAGATTTCTCAATCTCTAATGATTGGGTTTCTTTGATACTTTTGATTTTGTACTTAGTTAGTCAAGGTTAATATCTTTGATTTTATCTGTGTGTAAGTTATTAAGGGCACACGGTGGATGCCTTGGCACTAGAAGCCGATGAAGGACGTGTGAATCTGCGAAAAGCCTGGGGGAGCCGATAACAGGGCCTTGATCCCAGGATGTCCGAATGGGGAAACCCAGCAAGCCATCATGGTTTGTTACCACCAGTTGAATGTATAGGCTGGTTGGAGGGAACGAGGGGAAGTGAAACATCTCAGTACCCTCAGGAAGAGAAAATAAGAATGATTCTGTGAGTAGTGGCGAGCGAAAGCGGAAGAGACTAAACCTGTGGTGTGTGATACCGGTTGAGGGTTGCATCATGGGGGTTGTGGGAGTACGCATAACAGTTTCAACCGGCTGTTGACGTGATGTTCTAGCATGTAGGTGAACGCCTTGGGATGGGCGACCGGAGAGGGTGAGAGTCCTGTAATCGTAATGTGTTAGACCGCGTGTGTGCCACCCGAGTAGCACGGGGCTCGTGGAATCTCGTGTGAATCTGCCAGGACCACCTGGTAAGTCTAAATACTTTCTAGTGACCGATAGTGAATCAGTACCGTGAGGGAATGGTGAAAAGTACCCCGGGAGGGGAGTGAAATAGTACCTGAAACCGTGTGCTTACAAGCCGTTGGAGCCTTTTGGGGTGACAGCGTGCCTTTTGAAGAATGAGCCTGCGAGTTAGTGTTCTGTCGCGAGGTTAACCCGTGTGGGGAAGCCGTAGCGAAAGCGAGTCTGAATAGGGCGTGTGAGTGGCAGGATCTAGACCCGAAGCGGAGTGATCTATCCATGGCCAGGTTGAAGCGACGGTAAGACGTCGTGGAGGACCGAACCCACTTCAGTTGAAAATGGAGGGGATGAGCTGTGGATAGGGGTGAAAGGCCAATCAAACTCTGTGATAGCTGGTTCTCCCCGAAATGCATTTAGGTGCAGCGTTACGTGTTTCTTGCCGGAGGTAGAGCTACTGGATGGCCGATGGGCCCCACAGGGTTACTGACGTCAGCTAAACTCCGAATGCCGGTAAGTGAGAGCGTAGCAGTGAGACAGTGGGGGATAAGCTTCATTGTCGAGAGGGAAACAGCCCAGACCATCAACTAAGGTCCCTAAGCGTGTACTAAGTGGGAAAGGATGTGGAGTTGCTTAGACAACCAGGAGGTTGGCTTAGAAGCAGCCACCCTTGAAAGAGTGCGTAATAGCTCACTGGTCAAGTGATTCTGCGCCGATAATGTAGCGGGGCTCAAGTACACCACCGAAGTTATGGCAATCAAGCCTTGTGCTTGGTTGGGTAGGGGAGCGTCGTGTATCCAGTGAAGCTGCGGTGTAAACCAGTGGTGGAGGGTACGCGAGTGAGAATGCAGGCATGAGTAGCGAATCACGGGTGAGAAACCCGTGCGCCGGATGATCAAGGGTTCCAGGGTCAAGCTAATCTGCCCTGGGTTAGTCGGGGCCTAAGGCGAGGCCGACAGGCGTAGTCGATGGATAACGGGTTGATATTCCCGTACCGGCGAAAAACCGCCCATACTGATATTTTGATGCTAACTGTGAGAAGCTGTTTGTAACCCTGCCACGTGTGGTGGGGAGCTTATGGTGGACTGCAGGACCCGATTTTTGGAGGTAAACGTATTAACAGGTGTGACGCAGGAAGGTAGCCAAGCCACGCGATGGTTGTCGTGGTCTAAGCGTGTAGGGTATCCGGTTGTTAAATGCGCCGGTGTTGGCCTGAGACGTGATGGGACCCCGTTATTGGGGGATTTGGTGATCCTATGCTGCCGAGAAAAGCATCGACGTGAGGTTTTAGCCGCCCGTACCCGAAACCGACACAGGTGATCAGGTAGAGAATACTAAGGCGATCGAGAGAATCATGGTTAAGGAACTCGGCAAAATGTCCCCGTAACTTCGGGAGAAGGGGAGCCTTGAGCGTGACCGGTCCGTGCGGCCGTGAGCGTGTATGGGTCGCAGAGAATTGGGGGAAGCGACTGTTTATTAAAAACACAGGTCCGTGCGAAGTCGTAAGACGATGTATACGGACTGACTCCTGCCCGGTGCTGGAAGGTTAAGAGGATTGGTTAGCCCCTTTGTGGGCGAAGCTGAGAATTTAAGCCCCAGTAAACGGCGGTGGTAACTATAACCATCCTAAGGTAGCGAAATTCCTTGTCGGGTAAGTTCCGACCTGCACGAATGGAGTAACGACTTCCCTACTGTCTCAACCATGAACTCGGCGAAATTGCAGTACGAGTAAAGATGCTCGTTTCGCGCAGCAGGACGGAAAGACCCCGTGACCTTTACTATAGTTTGGTATTGGTGTTCGGTGTGGCTTGTGTAGGATAGGTGGGAGACTGTGAAGCATGGACGCTAGTTCGTGTGGAGTCGTTGTTGAAATACCACTCTGGTCGCTCTGGATGTCTAACTTCGGCCCGTGATCCGGGTCAGGGACAGTGCCTGATGGGTAGTTTAACTGGGGCGGTTGCCTCCCAAAAAGTAACGGAGGCGCCCAAAGGTTCCCTCAGCCTGGTTGGCAATCAGGTGTTGAGTGTAAGTGCACAAGGGAGCTTGACTGTGAGACTGGCAGGTCGAGCAGGGACGAAAGTCGGGACTAGTGATCCGGCGGTACGTTGTGGAACGGCCGTCGCTCAACGGATAAAAGGTACCTCGGGGATAACAGGCTGATCTTGCCCAAGAGTCCATATCGACGGCATGGTTTGGCACCTCGATGTCGGCTCGTCGCATCCTGGGGCTGGAGTTGGTCCCAAGGGTTGGGCTGTTCGCCCATTAAAGCGGTACGCGAGCTGGGTTTAGAACGTCGTGAGACAGTTCGGTCCCTATCCGCTGCGCGCGTTGGAAATTTGAGAAAGGCTGTCCTTAGTACGAGAGGACCGGGACGGACGAACCTCTGGTATGTCAGTTGTACCGCCAGGTGCATGGCTGATTGGCTACGTTCGGGAGGGATAACCGCTGAAAGCATCTAAGCGGGAAGCCTGTTTCGAGATGAGATTTCCTGGCAGCGTTTGCTGTGTGAGGATCCCTATAGATGATGGGGTTGATAGGCCAGGTATGGACGCGGGGAATGCCCGTGGAGTTGACTGGTACTAATAGTCCGAAGGCTTACACTTTATGACTGAGTTTTGTTTTTGTTTGCGTCCACTGTATGGTTTTGAGATAACAACCCTTGGGTTTGTTATTGCTGCCCCCCTTGTGTGGGGTGGTCATCGTAGGTTTACGGTGGTTATAGCGAGAGGGAAACACCCGGTTCCATCCCGAACCCGGAAGTTAAGGCTCTTTGCGCCGATGGTACTGCACTGGTGACGGTGTGGGAGAGTAGGTCACCGCCGGTTTTTGATTGGGATACAGGAAGATCCTGAGCTATAAAGCTCAGGCTCTTTTTGTTTATGGCTCGGAGCTATCGTTCCGAGCCATTTTTTGTTTTAAAGCTACAGGTAAGCGCGGAGCTGTGTGCCTGAAAACGCACCGGTAAGACCAGGCAGCCCCTACGCAAGGTACCCCAAGCCAGATAGACTAGAACCTAGCATTAAAAACAGGGCAGAAAAGAGCCCAACCCCCACCACAAACACCATAGAGGAGCTCACTTGGCTGAATACTCACGTAACCACTCAGATAAAAACCGCGGTGGCTACAAGAAGAACAACGACCGTAACTCCTCACGCCCCTACCGCAGCGACCGCTCCGACCGTAACGAAGGCGGCTACACTAAGCGCGACGGTGACCGCCCCTACGGCGACAAGAAGAAGCCCTTTGATAAGAACCGTGGCGGTGGCAAGCGCTTCGACGACCGTAAAAACAACGGTAACGGCCGCGGCGAACGCTCCTTCGATCGTAAGGGTAATGGCCCCCGCAAGAACTTCGACCGCGACCAGAATAAGCGCGGCTTCCAGGGGGAACGCAAAGACCGTAACTTTACTGCTGAGGCAAAGAACCCCAGCGGTGACTACCGTCCGTCAAAGAACGCACCCGAAATCGACACTGACGTCACCGGTAAAGAACTTGAAAACTGGACCCTACGTGCCCTGCGCCAGCTAGAAGCCCAGAACGCAGATACCGTAGCCAAACACCTGGTCATGGTCGGCCGTTACCTCGATATTGACCCCGATTTCGCCCTGGAACACGCTGTTGCTGCCTCAAAGCGCGCAGGCAGAATCGGCGTCGTCCGCGAGGTCGTCGGTATCGCAGCCTACGCTGCAGAGGACTTTGAACTGGCCCTGCGTGAACTGCGCACCCACCGCCGTATTTCGGGCTCCAACGAGCACCTCGCGCTGCTCGTAGACTGTGAGCGTGCCCTGGGGCGTATCGAAAAGGCCCTGACCCTGGCTGAAGAAGCGAAGAACGAAGAGGTACCTGCGGCCGTCCGCTCTGAGGTCGCTATCGTTGTCTCCGGTATCTACAGCGACCAGGGCGAGCTGAAGAAGGCTCTGAAGGCCCTTGAGATTCCTGAGCTGAACCCCAAGCGCGGGTTCGACTACTCACCCCGCCTCTTCAACACCTATGCTGACCTGCTGGAGCAGGACGGGCGTAGCAAGGAAGCAGCCCGCTGGGCCCGCCTTGCCCTGATGACCGAGGCTGCTCTAGGCCAGGGTGACTTTGTTGAACCTGAAATCTTCGATATTTTCACTGAGCAGGACCTGCTTGAACCCGAAGAACCTTCCGTTGACCTTGAAGCCGCTGAAGCTCAGGCACCGGCTGCCGAGGCCGTAGAGACCGACACAGAAGCAGACGTTGCTGAAGCCACCGAGACTGAGGCTGCCGATGCAGTAACCGCAGAAGAGCCTGAAGCCAGCGAAGATGGCGCTCTTTTTGAGGTCGACGAAACCCTAACGACCACTGAAACCGTAGTGAGCGAAGACCAGGCAGAGGAAGAAGCCCTCTTCGAGCTGTCTGCTGAAGCTTCTGAGGAGGACCGCGACTAATGCTGCTGGCAGCCCACGACGCTATTCTCTCTGACCTTGACGGTGTAGTGTATGCGGGACCCTTCGCTATTGAAGGTGCCCCGGAGGCTCTGAATAGGGCACAGGACGCCGGGGTACCGGTAGCTTTCGTGACCAACAATGCCTCACGCAGCGTCCAGGCCGTTGCAGATCATCTGGTGGAACTCGGCGTCAATACCGATGCCGACCACGTGATTAGCTCAGCCCAGGCTGCAGCTGAACTGCTGAAGACCCAGCTCCCTGCCGGGGCTAAGGTACTGATCACCGGGGCACAGGCTCTCGCCGATTGCGTGGCAGCTGCCGGGCTAACCCCCGTCACCAGCCAGGCTGACGAGCCGGTCGCAGTGGCCCAGGGCTTCAACCCCAAGATTGTGTGGGAAGATCTCGCTGAAGCCGCCTACACCCTGGCTGATGAGAAAGTGCTGTGGGTTGCCTCGAACACCGATTTCACTATCCCGAAGGAACGCGGTATCGCCCCCGGTAACGGCACCCTGGTGGGGGCTGTGGCGACGGCTACCGGGCGCACCCCGCAGGTAGCTGGTAAGCCGGAGTCGCCCATTTTCGTGACCGCCGCCCAGAAGCTGAACTCTCAGCGTCCTGTGGTGGTGGGCGATCGCCTAGATACCGATATCCAGGGCGGCAACCGGGCTGCGATGGCGACGGCCGTGGTCATGACCGGGGTAGAGACCTACCAGAGCATTCTGGCGGCTATTCCGGTGGAGCGCCCCACCTATATTCTGGAAGACCTCGCCGGTTTCTTTGAGGACTACCCCCAGATCCAGGTACAAGCTACAGCAACCGGTATGAGTGCTCGGGGCGCAGGCTGGTCCGCTGAGGCAACCGATACCGAACTCACCATCACCGGTGAGGGTAGCGAGATCGATAGCTGGCGTGTGGCCTGCGCAGCCTGGTGGGCTGCCCACCCCGATGCGTCCGCCCCGCTTGCCCCTAGCCAGGTGCACCGTGGCTAAGGGCGCGGACGGGAGCGCCCAGAGCCTCGAAGAAAAGGCAGTTTCGGGGCTACCGACTGAAGAAGCCGAGGCCCTTGACCCCGAGTTCGAGGCGGCGCTGACAGCTGCCCTGGCCCTGGACGCCACCGAACGCATCGAGAGGCTGGGCCAGCTGGCGTCCGCCCTCAAAGAAGACCTAGATATAAGCCGCTAGAGCCGAGTGCGGAGCGGGAAGGAAGAACATGCGACTGGACCAGTACATGGTGCAGGCAAAGATTGCCCGCTCCCGCACGCTGGCGGCCAAGATGGTTGAGGGCGGGCACATCAGCGTGAACGGCCGTACCGTGACGAAGCCAGCCCAAAAGCTGAAGGAGGGGGACCGCGTCCGCGTCCGCCGTAGCGAGCTGACCGAGTACGTGAGCCGCGCCGGGCACAAGCTGGCCGGGGCGCTGGACGCCTTCCCCGAGATCACCGTTGCCGGTAAATTCTGCCTGGATGCAGGCGCCTCTACCGGTGGCTTCACCGACGTGCTCTTACGCCGGGGTGCCAGCCGGGTTGCGGCGGTTGACGTGGGGCACGATCAGCTGGTCGAGCAGATCCGGAATCACCCGTCCGTTGACGTTTATGAGGGCATGAATGTGCGGCACATGAGCCCCGAGGACATCGGCGGGCAGGTAGCCCTTACGGTCTCAGACCTGAGCTTTATCTCCCTGACCAAGGTCGTTGAGCCGCTGGCTCGGGCAACGGCCGCAGGTGGGGATCTGCTGCTCATGGTCAAACCCCAGTTTGAGGTGGGCCCGGCCCGCATCGGCAAGGGCGGGGTTGTGACCGACCCTGAGGTGAGAGCGGACGCCGTGGCGTCCGTCCGCGCAGCAGTGCAGGACGCCGGCCTGCTCGTGCTGGGGGAGCAGGAAAGCCCCCTTCCGGGGCAGGACGGCAACGTGGAATTCTTCCTCTGGTGTCGCAAGCCTGACGAAGCAACCCCTGCTTCATAAGACACCCAAAGTCGAATAAATATTCGAAAAAATCCGGTATGTTGGGCCCAGAAAAACAGCAAAACCGCTTACGGTCAGTTAGCCTAAAAGTGTGAACGAAACACCTGACACCGCCCTCACACCACAGCAGACCAAGACGCCGGGGGAGCGCAATATCCTTGTCTTCGCCCATACCGGCCGTCTTGAGGCCCGTAACGCTGCTCGTGCTACCTGCACGCAGCTGCACCGGGCTGGCCTGGTGCCCGTGATGAACCGCGCTGACCTGGAAGCCCTGACCGAAAAGTGGGAGAACCCCGTCCCTGTGGCGGTGGCTCACGAGTCTGTGGCCCTCAAAGACATTGAGTTGGGTATGGTGCTGGGCGGTGACGGGTCGATTCTGCGCGCAGCAGAGATGATTCGCCACACCCAGATACCCCTCATCGGTGTCAACCTCGGCCACGTAGGGTTTCTTGCAGAGGCCGAAGAATTCGACCTGACCGAAACCGTTGAGCGAGTGGTCTCGGGCGACTACACGGTCGAAGAACGCATGGCGATCGACGTGAAGGTCTGGGACGGCAGCCAGAAAATTCTTGAAACCTGGGCTCTCAACGAGGCCAGTGTTGAAAAGGGCAACCGCGAAAAAATGATTGAGGTGGTCATTGAAGTAGACCGGCGCCCGCTCTCGTCCTTTGGGTGCGACGGCGTGGTGCTGGCAACCCCGACCGGATCAACCGCCTACGCGTTCTCTGGCGGCGGCCCGGTTGTCTGGCCCAGCGTTGAGGCTATGCTGATGGTGCCCCTCTCGGCCCACGCTCTTTTTGCCCGCCCCCTGGTGACCGCACCGACCTCGATGATGGCGGTAGAACTGATCTCCACCAACGGGGCAGAAGGTGTGCTCTGGTGCGATGGACGGCGTACCCGAGACCTGCCTCCCGGCGCCCGCGTCGAGGTGACCCGTTCGTCCAAGCCCGTCCGCCTGGCCCGTATGCACCCGGCCCCCTTCTCGGAGCGCCTGGTCAAAAAGTTTGAGCTACCCATTGCGGGCTGGCGCGGCCCCCACACCCCCGGGCCTGCGACCAGCACCCTGACCGTTATCCGTAACGACTAACCTCGTCAAGAAAGTTTTCCCACGTGATTGAAGAAATTCACCTGCGCGATCTGGGCGTTATTACCGATGCCCGCCTGCCTCTTGAACCCGGCTTCTCAGTGCTGACCGGTGAGACGGGCGCCGGTAAAACCATGGTCGTGACGGCTCTGGGTATGTTGCTGGGCGCTCGCTCCGATGCCTCTAGCGTACGCAACGGCGCTAAGAATGCCTTGGCTGAGGCCGTTATCCGCCTTCCTCAGGGGCACCGCGCCCTAGCCCTGGCCGAGGATGCCGGTGGTTCGGTTGAAGAACTCGACGGCGGTTCTGCCGAGCTGCTTCTGGCCCGCACCGTCAGCGCCGCCGGTCGCTCCCGCGCCCACGTGGGCGGTGTCTCTGCCCCTATCGGCACGCTGGCAGATATCGGCCATACCCTGGTTGCGGTTCACGGCCAGTCCGACCAGCTGCGCCTCAAGGACGCCGCCGAACAGCGTCACGCTTTGGACTCCTACGCCGGAAAAAAACTTGAAAAGCTTTTAGCGGCCTACACCGTCAACTACGAGCGCTATCGTCAGGCTGCCGGGGAACTTCGCGACGTCCGCGAAAATACCCGCGCTCGCGCGCTGGAAGCTCAGACCCTGCAGGGGGCTTTAGCAGAAATCGATTCGGTGCAGCCTGCCGAGGGTGAAGATGAGGCCCTGCGGGCAGAAAGCCAAAAACTGGCCAACGTTGAGTCCCTGCGTCTAGCTGCGGCGACGGCGTCCGCCGCTCTGTCGGGCACCGAATACGGGGATGCGGACGATCCCAACGTGTTGGGGCTGCTCGATGCCGCCCGCACCGCCCTGGCCGTAGAAGCAGATGCGGACGCCGACCTGGCAGCTCTCGCTGGACGGCTGAACGAGGCCCTGATCCATGTGACCGATATTGCCGAAGAAATCTCGGCCTACACCTCTGGGCTAGATACCGAGGGGCCGGAACGCCTAGCTGAGGTCGAGCACCGCCGGGCCCAGCTCAAGAGCCTGACCCGCAAGTACGGGGCTGATATTGCCGAGGTGCTGGCCTGGGCAGAAGAATCTCGGGCCCGACTGGAAACCCTCTCAGATGACCCTGCCCGCCAGGAGGCCCTGGAAGCCGAGCTGCGCCAGCTGCGCGAGACCCTGGGGGAGCAGGCTGCGGAGCTCACCGACCTGCGCACCAAGGCAGCCCGCAAACTGGCAGCGGCCGTCAGCGAAGAACTTTCAGCCCTGGCCATGCCGAACGCTTCGCTGGTGGTTGAGGTAGAAGAAACCGAGAAGTTCCACCGCTACGGTAAGGACGCGGTGACCTTCATGCTGGCTCCCCACGCCCAGGCCGTCCCCCGCCCCCTAGGCAAGGGTGCCTCGGGTGGTGAGCTCTCCCGCGTGATGCTGGCCCTCGAAGTGGTGCTCTCAGAAGTAGACCCCGTGCCCACCTTCATCTTTGACGAGGTGGACTCCGGCGTCGGCGGCAAGGCAGCCATCGAAATCGGCCGCCGCCTGGCCATGCTCACTAAGAACGTGCAGGTGCTGGTAGTCACCCACCTGCCCCAGGTAGCAGCCTTTGCCGACCAGCACATCCTGGTGCGCAAAAATGATGACGGGTCCCTCTCTCGTGTACAGGTTCTCACACCCGAGGAACGAGTCGTAGAGCTTGCCCGCATGCTCTCTGGTCACGACCAGTCGGCAGCAGCCCAGGAACACGCCCGAGAACTCCTGGCCGACGCCGGTCAGATCTAGCCCCGGGGCAGGTTCCCTACCTGCCCGCAGAAGCCGGGGCAGGCGTCCACCCACCGGGCCCTGCCCCGCAGTGTTTACACTCGCGAAACAGAAACGGTGATAGGCTGGAATTCCGTGGTAGATACAAACGCATCAAACAACGGTAAAGTCACCCGCCAGATTTTCGTCACCGGCGGCGTAGCCTCATCTCTCGGCAAAGGCCTTTCAGCCTCATCTCTCGGCCGACTTCTTCGCTCCCGCGGTCTCTCAGTGACCATGCAGAAGCTCGACCCCTATCTCAACGTCGACCCCGGCACCATGAACCCCTTCCAGCACGGTGAAGTATTCGTCACCGACGACGGGGCAGAAACCGACCTCGACATCGGCCACTACGAACGCTTCCTCGACGAGAACCTCTCTCAGGCAGCTAACGTCACCACCGGTCAGGTCTACTCCCACGTCATCGCTAAGGAACGCCGCGGTGAATACCTGGGCGATACTGTACAGGTCATTCCCCATATCACCGACGAAATTAAGCGCCGCATGCGCCTTCCCGCTGAAGGCGAGAACGCCCCCGACATCATCATCACCGAAATCGGTGGCACCGTGGGTGACATCGAATCCCTGCCTTTCCTCGAAGCAGCCCGCCAGGTCCGCCGCGATGTGGGCCGCCGCAACGTCTTCTTCCTGCACGTGTCTCTGGTGCCCTTCATCGGACCGTCCGGCGAGCTGAAGACCAAGCCCACCCAGCACTCCGTTGCCGCCCTGCGCGGTCTGGGTATTATTCCCGACGGCCTGATCCTGCGCTGTGAACGCGAAGTGCCTGAGTCACACAAGATCAAGATTGGTCACGCCTGCGACGTAGAGCCCGAGGCCGTTATCTCCTGCGCTGACGCCCCCAGCATCTACGACATCCCCAAGACCCTGCACAGCCAGAACCTCGATGCCTACATCCTGGACTACCTGGGCATCGACGCTAACCCCGTTGACTTCATCCAGTGGGATAAGCTGCTGAGCGCCGTCCACACCCCCAAGACCGAGGTCAATGTTGCTCTGGTCGGTAAGTACATCGACCTGCCCGATGCCTACCTGTCGGTCACTGAGGCTCTGCGCGCCGGCGGCTTTGCCAATGACGCTAAGGTCAACATCAAGTGGGTTGCCGCCGACCTCTGCGCGAGCCGGGAGGACGCCGCCCACCAGCTGCGCGGTATGGACGCCATTCTCGTGCCCGGCGGCTTCGGCATCCGTGGCCTTGACGGCAAGATTGGCGCCCTGCGCCACGCCCGCGAAAACAAGATTCCCACCTTGGGCATCTGCCTAGGTCTGCAGTCCATGGTGCTCGAATACGCCCGCAACGTGCTCGGTATCAAGGACGCCTCATCGACCGAGTTCGACCCCGAGACCGCATCCCCGCTGATCGCCACCATCGAAGAGCAGAAGGCATTCGTGGACGGCGCAGGCGACCTGGGCGGCACCATGCGCCTGGGCCTCTACCCGGCAACCCTGGCAGCAGGATCACTGGCCGAAAGCGTCTACGGGGCAACCGAGGTAGCAGAACGCCACCGCCACCGCTACGAGGTCAACAACGATTACCGCCAGCAGCTGGAAGAAGCCGGTCTGGTCATCTCCGGAACCTCACCCGACTCGTCCCTGGTGGAGTTCGTCGAGCTGCCCGTGAGCGAGCACCCCTACTACATCGCCACCCAGGCCCACCCTGAATACCGCTCCCGCCCCACCCGCCCCCACCCCCTCTTTGCGGGGCTAATCAAGGCGGCACTTGAGGCCCGCAAGAACGGCTAGTACTGTTCTAAGGTATGCAACAGAATCTCTCGTATGAGGTGGGGGACGCCCCCCGCCTCGACGCACCGGCGCTCGCCGCGACCCAAGATACAATCGCTGACATCGCCAACCCCCGCTACGTCACCAGCCGCACCACCAAATTTGAGGGCTACGTCTGGGACGTTATCCGCGAGGGCATAGCATTGGAAGAAGGTGCTGAACCCTTCGAACGAGATTTTCTGTTGCATCCTGGGGCGGTTGCCGTCCTTGCTCTCAACGAGAAGAACGAGGTGCTGCTCATCAACCAGTACCGCCACCCCGTCCGCGCCAACCTCTGGGAAATCCCCGCAGGTCTACTCGACATCGACGGTGAAGACCCCGTGCACGCTGCCGCCCGTGAACTGGCAGAAGAAACCGACCTCCAAGCCGCCCGGTGGGATACCCTCATGGAGTTTTACAACTCACCCGGTGGTATGGGCGAGGCCTGCCGCATCTACCTGGCTCGCGATCTCAGCGCCATCCCCACTGAAGACCGCGAAGAGCGGGTTCACGAAGAATCAGAAATCGTGCAGCGCTGGGTACCTCTCGATGAGGCCGTCCGCGCTGTGCTGGCCGGGCGAATCCACAACGCGGCCTCCACCAATGCGATTCTTGCCGCCGACGCCGCAGCCCGCCGTAACTTCGAAACCCTCTACCCGGCGTCCGCCCCCTTCACCGCCCACCCCGCCCTGCGCGAGGCAAACTACCGCGGCGAAATCCGCCCCGCCGAAGGTCTCTAAGGTGACCCCCAGAGCCCCGGCTGCACCCACCCCGCTCGACAGGGCCATCGAGGCCTACCTCAACCACCTGGCCATCGAACGCGGCCTAGCCGCCAACACCCAGGCAGCCTACCGCCGCGACCTCACCCGCTACAGCACCTACCTGGCAGGCCAGGGCGTCATCGCCCCGGGTACCATCACCAAAAAACACGTGCGCGACTTCGCCGCCCACTGCTCTGCCCCGGGCAAGGACGGGGGAGCAGGCCTCGCAGCGAAATCGGTCGCCCGCATCATCAGCGGCGTGCGCGGCGCCCATTCCTTCTGGTACTGCGAAGGCACCACGCCCACAGACCCCGCGGCGACCGTCCGTCCGCCCACTCCCGCCGCCCGTCTGCCCAAGGCCCTGCCCCTGGCAGACATCACCCGCCTGCTGGAAAGCCCCGACCCCGCCACCCCCGCGGGGCTACGAGATAGGGCCCTGCTCGAATTCCTCTACTCCACGGGTGCCCGCATCAGCGAAGCTATCACGGTTGATATCGATGACCTGGTCATCGACCGAAACTCCACGGAAGAAAACCCCCAGCTGCCCGCTGTCGTAAGACTCTTCGGTAAAGGCAACAAGGAGAGGGTAGTACCCGTCGGCTCCTACGCCGCCCGGGCTATCGACGACTACCTGGTGCGCGGACGCCCGGCGCTCGCCTCCCACGGCAGGGGAAGCGCTGCCCTCTTTCTCAATGCGAGAGGCGGGCGTATCACCCGGCAGGGGGCCTACCTCATCCTTAAAAACCACGCTGAACGCGCGAAAATTCGGGCTGAGATTTCTCCGCATACCCTGCGCCACTCCTTCGCAACCCACCTGCTTGAGGGCGGGGCCGACATTCGCGTGGTGCAGGAACTTCTGGGGCATGCTTCGGTGACAACAACCCAGGTCTATACCAAAGTCACCGCCGATACCCTGCGCGAGGTCTTTGCAGCTAGCCACCCCCGCGCCCGCTAGCAAAAAGGGCAGAAAATTTCTGCATTTATAGACTAGACCGGCTGGTTCAGAGACGAGTTATCTCTGAACCAGCCGGCCTTTCTGTGCACCAAAGGGCCTTAGCTCAGGTGGCGCTCGTCCACACCGTTGTAGGCAGAGAGCGGGCGAATCAGCGAATTCGCTGCGCGCTGCTCCAAGATGTGGGCGGTCCAGCCGGTGATGCGGGAAGCCACGAAGATGGGGGTGAAAGTGGGGGTGTCAAAGCCCATCAGGTGGTAGGTGGGGCCAGCGGGGTAATCCAGGTTGGGCTTGATTCCCTTAGCCTCGTCCATTGCTTCAGCCAGACCCTGGTAGAGACCGATAATGTCGTGGCGGCCGTAGTATTCGACCATGTCGAAGAAGGACTTCTGCATGGTGGGCACACGGGAATCGCCATTCTTGTAGACCCGGTGGCCGAAGCCCATAATCTTCTTCTTCTCTGCCAGGGCTGCCTCCATCCATGCCTTTGCACGAGCCTTAGCGTCCGCCTGGGACTCACCCTCAATCACACCGATTTCATCGAAGGTGTGCTGCACGGCCTCGTTGGCGCCACCGTGCAGGGGGCCCTTAAGGGCACCGATAGCGCCGGTGACGGCTGAGTGCAGGTCTGAGAGCGAAGAGGTAATGACGCGGGCGGTGAAGGTAGAGGCGTTGAAGGAGTGCTCGGCGTACATGACCATGGAGACGTTGAAAGCGGTCTTGACTTCGGGGGCCGGGACTTCGCCGAAGGCCATGTAGAGGAAGTTATCGCAGTAGTCCAGGTCTTCGCGCGGGGCAATGATGCCCTGGCCCCGGCGGCGACGCTGGTCGTAGCAGACGACAGCCGGCATGACCGCGAACAGTTCCTTGGCCTTGAGCAGTTCGGTCTCGGGGGAGAGATCCTCGCTCTTGGGGTCGGCTGCGCCCAGGAAAGAGGTCGCCGTGCGGCAGACATCCATGGGGTGGCAGTCGGTGGGCAGGGCGTCGATGACTGCCTTCAACGCTGCCGGTAGCTCACGATGGGCTCGCTCGAAAGCGGTGAACTCTGCCAGCTCTTCGTCGGTGGGTAGCTCCCCGTTCCAGAGCAGCAGGGCTACCTTCTCAAAAGGAACAGTTGCCAGTTCCTGCACCGGGTAGCCCCGGTAGAGCAGGGAGTTGGTTTCTGCGTTGACCTTTGAGATGGCGGTATAGTCAGCAACTACACCGGCCAGACCTTTTTTGACCTCGTTGTCGCTCATGTCTGTTTCTCCTTGTGCGTTTAGGCTTCGAACTTACCGGGAACCTCGAAGTTGAAGATGCCGGTGTCGAACTGGTTATAGGCCTCGTAGTCGACCAGGTCGTAGAGGCGGGAGCGGGTGAACATCTGGTCCACGTAGGCCTCCTGGGTACCGTCACGCTCGATGGTTTCCAGGACGCGTTCCATGGCTCCCAGCGAGGAGCGCAGCAGGGTGACGGGGTAGATAATCATTGAGATACCCGCTTCAGCCAGCTGTTCCTTGGTGTAAAGCTCGCTCTTGCCGAACTCGGTCATGTTGGCAAGAACAGGCACGTCTACAGCGTCGCAGACAGCCTTGAACTCGTCGAGATTCTTCATGGCCTCGGGGAAAATCGCATCGGCGCCGGCATCGACCAGAGCCTTGATACGGTTGATGGTTTCCTCAAGGGATGAGGTACCGCGCAGGTCGGTGCGGGCCATAATCAGGAAGTTCTCGTCCCGGCGGGCCTCGGCTGCTGCCTTGATTCGCTTGGTCGCGGTTTCAAGGTCAACCATGTTCTTGTTGTCAAGGTGGCCGCAGCGCTTGGGGTTGAACTGGTCCTCAATGTGGCAGCCTGCCAGGCCGTATTCTTCGAACTCCTGGATGGTGCGGGCCACGTTCATGGGCTCACCAAAGCCGGTGTCGGCATCCACAATGGCGGGCAGATTGGTGATGCGGGCAATCTGCCCTGCGCGCTGGGCTACCTCGGAGAGGGTAGTGAGGCCGACGTCCGGAAATCCCAGCTCGTTGGCCAGCACTGCACCCGAGATGTAGATACCGTCAAAGCCTTTTTCCTCGATCAGGCGGGCTGAGATGGGGGTGTAGGTGCCGGGGAACTGGCGAATCTGGTCGCTAGCCAGCATCTCGCGTAGGTTTTTGCGCTTTTCGGCTGCGGTCTTTGAAGCGTACAGCATTAGAAGATACCCTTCTTGCCGGTTTCAAGGTCGATGGAGGCGGTGATGTTGAGGGCGTCCAGCTCACCTGCACTCAGGTTAGCCAGGTTCTCGGCTGCCTCGATGAAGCGGTTCTGCTCTTCTTCAGAGACCTTGCCCTCGGCCAGCTTGCGGAACTTGCCGATGTAGTCCTCGCGGGCGAAAGGACGGGCGCCGAGCGGGTGGGCGTCCGCTACAGCGATTTCTTCGCTGAAGGTCTCGCCGTTAGCCAGCTTGATTTCAACGCGGCCACCGAAGGCCTTTTCTGCGGGGTCGTTGGAGTGGTAGCGGCGGGTCCACTCGGCGTCCTCGGCGGTGGTGACCTTGTGCCAGAGGGCTACGGTGTCTTCGCGCTGGGCACGCTCGGGGGCGTAGGAGCCGACGTGGTCCCACTCGCCGTCCTGCAGCATAACGGTGAAGATGTAGGGGATGGAGTGGTCCAGGGTCTCGCGGGTGGCAGTGGGGTCGTACTTCTGGGGATCGTTGGCGCCAGAGCCGATGACGTAGTGGGTGTGGTGGGAGGTGTGCAGAACAATCGACTCGATGTTCTCGGGGTTGGCGAATTCGGGGTGTTCGCGGTGCAGCTTGCGGGCCAGGTCAATCCATGCCTGGGCCTGGTACTCAGCGGAGTGTTCCTTGGTGTAGGTGTCGAGGATCGCTCGCTTGGGCTCGCCAATTTCGGGCAGGGGCACTTCGTAGTGGGCGTCGGGGCCGTCCAGCATCCAGGCGATGACGCCGTCCTCACCTTCGTAGATCGGCACGGGGGAGGTCTGGCCGCGCATAGCGCGGTCAACCGCTTCAACTGCCATCTTGCCTGCAAAGGCGGGGGCGTGGGCCTTCCAGGTGGAGATTTCGCCCTTGCGGGACTGGCGGGTTGCGGTGGTGGTGTGCAGGCCCTGACCGATGGCCTGGAAGATGGTTTCGGTGTCCAGGCCCAGCAGGGTGCCGATGCCAGCGGAGGCGGACGGGCCGATGTGGGCAACGTGGTCAATCTTGTGCTTGTGCAGGCAGATGGCCTTGACCAGGTCGACCTGGACCTCGTAGCCGGTAGCGATACCGCGAATCAGGTCGCGGCCGGTGGAGCCCACGTGCTGGGCTACTGCCAGAATCGGGGGAATGTTGTCGCCGGGGTGGGAGTATTCTGCGGCCAGGAAGGTGTCGTGGTAGTCGAGTTCACGCACTGCCACGCCGTTGGCCCATGCTGCCCATTCGGGGGAGACCTTGGTGCTGGCGGGGACGCCGAAGATGGCTGCGCCCTTGCCGTTGGGGGAGTGGGCGTGGGTAAGGGCCTGGTCGCGGGCGGAGATGATGGGGCCGCGGTTGAGAGAAGCGATAGCGACAGAGGCGTTGTCGATGATGCGGTTGATGACCATCTCTTCGACCTCGGGGAGCACCTCAACGGGGTCGGTAGCTACCTGGGCGAGCTTGTAGGCGAGCTGGTCTTCGCGGGGCAGGTTTTCTTCGGACTTATAAACTCGAACGGAGTGCAGCTTGGTCACTGATGTTTCCTTTCAGGTTGTTCCTCACGGCCGCGGCGCCGGTGAGGGGTTTCTTAGGCTGTTGGTTCTGGATGGTTGAAAAGACTGTGCTGGCTCTGGGAGGCTGCGGCCTCTTCGATGGCGTAGAGCGCATTGGCTAGGTGCAGGCGGGTAGCGGCTTCAGCAAGCTGCGGGTCACCGGAGGCGATGCAGCGGGCAATCTGGGCGTGCTCTTCAGCCGCCTGCTCCAGCCGGATGGGGTTGGCTTTAGAAAGCTTGCGGATGCGGGTGAGCTGGGTGCGCAAGGACGTCTGTGCTTGGTGCAGGTAGCGGTTGTTGGCTGCCGCGTCGATCGCGGTGTCGAGCTCATCCACCAGGGAGTAGTACTCCGCCAGCGAGGCTTCTCCGCGGTGCAGGGCGAACGATGCCTCTTCAAAGGCCTGTGCCAGCTCTTTGAAGACCTTGGAATCGCCTCGACGTGCCGCAAGTGCTGCCGCCGTGCTGTCGAGCGAGGTGCGGAGCTCAAAGAGGGCGTACACATTCGCTAGAGAAATCGGTGCAACGATGACGCCGCGGCCCGGTGCCGGTTCGGCAAGACCCTCAGCGAGAAGGCGGGATATAGCTTCGCGGACGGGAGTACGAGAGACCCCCAATCGCTCTGACTGTTCTACCTCCGCAATCACAGAACCGGGAGCGAGCATTCCCTCCATGATGTCGCTGCGCAGGCTCTGATAGGCCAGTTCACCAGCTCTCATTCGCTCTCTCCTTTCACAGGTTTGTGATGTGTTGCACTGAAATTGGTGGTTGTGACCACTCTAAAACACCGACCCGAGTTTTGTATACAAAAGGGGGAAAATTTTCGGACTGTGCATGAAATAGTGTGTCATTTTTACCAGTTTCACAAATTTTTGTATACAAAACCTTGCCAAATGTGACCCCTCGCACTAGGTTGGAGTCACTCCCTCATGACAACCCACTACCGGCGTCCGTAAAGGAGCACCCCACATGGCAACATACGCTGATACCTACAACCGCAGCATCGAAAACCAGGAAGAGTTCTGGCTAGAGCAGGCGCAGGCCATTAGCTGGTCAACCGAACCAACCCGCGCCCTCGATAGCGATGCTGCCCCTCTGTACCGCTGGTTCCCCGACGGTACCCTCAATACCTGCTACAACGCCGTTGACCGCCACGTAGAAGCTGGCCACGGCGATCGCACCGCCATCACCTACGACTCAGCTATGCTCGGCACCCGCCAGAACATCACCTACTCAGAACTCAAAGACGAGGTAGAAAAAATTGCCGGGGCGCTCGCGTCCGCCGGGGTCGAAAAAGGCGACCGCGTACTCATCTACATGCCCATGATTCCCCAGGCTGCCATGGCCATGCTGGCGGTCGCCCGCCTGGGCGCCGTGCACTCGGTGGTCTTCGGCGGCTTTGCCCCCAACGAACTAGCTAGCCGTATCAACGACTGCTCGCCCACCGTCGTCCTAACCGCTTCTGGTGGTGTGGAACCAAAGCGCCGTATCGAATACATTCCCGCTGTAGAAAAGGCTATTGAGCTATCGCAGACCAAGCCTGCGACCGTGCTGGTCTTCGAGCGTGAGGGATTTGAGAACTCAGTATCTGATGCGGTGCGCCGGGCTGAAGAGAACTCCACCGGCGTGACCTGGCTCGATTGGGGTCAGGCCGTTGAGGCAGCCCAGCCACACGCGCCTGTTGAGGTGAAAGCCACCGACCCTCTCTACATTCTGTACACCTCCGGCACGACGGGCTCTCCCAAGGGTGTAGTGCGCGATAACGGTGGTCACGCCGTAGCTCTGACCTGGACCATGAAAAATATTTACAACGTGGGCCCCGGCGAAGTAATGTGGTGTGCCTCAGACGTGGGCTGGGTTGTGGGCCACTCCTACATTGTCTACGGCCCCCTGCTGGCCGGGGCAACCACCGTTCTATACGAGGGTAAGCCTGTTGGCACTCCGGATGCCGGTGCCTTCTGGCGCGTTATCCAGGAATCCGGTGCCAAGTCCCTCTTTACAGCTCCTACCGCCCTGCGAGCCATCCGCAAGGCTGATCCTGAAGCCGAGCTGCTCGGCGGTTACGATATTTCCTCCCTGCAGCTGCTCTTCGTTGCCGGTGAGCGCCTAGATCCCGAAACCTACCACTGGGCCACCGAGAAACTGGGTGTGCCTGTGATCGATAACTGGTGGCAGACCGAAACTGGCTGGGCCATTGCGGCTAACCCCCGCGGCTTGGAAGCCCTGCCTCTGAAGCCCGGTTCTCCGTCCGTTCCTTCACCCGGCTACAACCTGCAGGTGCTTGACCCCTTCGGTGAGCCCGTCGGCCCCGGCGAAGAGGGCAATCTTGCCATCAAACTGCCCATGCCCCCGGGCACCCTGCCCACCCTCTGGGGCAACGACGACCGCTACATTTCCTCCTACCTCGATGCCTTCCCCGGCTACTACACCACCGGCGACTCTGGCTACATCGATGAAGACGGCTACGTCTTCGTCATGGGGCGCACGGATGACGTCATCAACGTATCGGGCCACCGCCTCTCAACCGGTGCTATGGAGCAGGTGCTCGCCGGCCACCCGGATGTCGCTGAGTGCGCTGTGATCGGTGTGGCTGACCAGCTCAAGGGCCAGCGGCCCGCCGGCTACGTGGTGCTCAAGGCCGGTGCCGACATCACTGAAGAGCAGCTGGCTGCCGAACTCATCGCCAGCGTGCGCAATGACATCGGTGCGGTAGCCGACTTCAAGGACGTCAAGATTGTGGACGGCCTGCCCAAGACCCGCTCCGGCAAGATCCTGCGCAAGACCATGCGCCAGATTGCCGACGGCGAGCAGTACACCGTGCCCTCCACCATCGAAGATATGAGCGTGCTGGACGATATCACTAAGGTGCTGCGTAGCTAATTCATTAGGGGCTTCGCAGGCTCACGCTGGATGGAGCCCAGCAGATTCCGAGCGCGCGAGGAAATAAATCTGCGGGCGGAATAGGTGCAAGCCTGACCCTCACGCCCCGCCTAACGGCGGATTTCGTTCGCTCTTGTGTGCTCGCGCGCTCGCACTCGCTCACTCCATCGAGCCAGCAGCTTCGCTGTGAGCCTGCTTCACCCCATTCTGTGAATAAGCCTCTTGGCTTACCCTGGCAGGGGTAAAGTGCGAAATGGGTAGGGTGGTTGCCCGTGTCATACTGATAATCATGACAACCCTTCTCGCCGCTGCACCTGCCCTGCTCGGACTGGGACTCATGATGGGCTTTAGCCCCTCGCTCTACAGCATCACCTTTCTGGCGCTCATCAACGACCCCAGCAAAATGCATATTGTCCGCTGGATTGGTGGCGGGATTGTCATGGGGGCTACCGTCCTCGTCCTGCTCTTCCGCTTCGTTGATCCAGAGAACCTGATACAGCTGGTTCACAGCGATACGAGCAAAATCCTCGTTCGAAAGAGCATTGATTCCGGTGCTGCCCTGCTGCTTGCACTATCGGCAGTTCTACTCTGGGTACGCAGAAACCACCCCAAGAGGGCACGCAAGGTTAAAAACTCCCACCTCTCACCCCGGAAAGCTGTGCTGGAAGGCTTTTTGAATTCAGCTATCGGATTGAGCTCGATGGCAACGATGTATATGGTGGGTCGCCTGCTCACAACGGTGAGCCATAACTTGGTTGAATGGGTACTGGCCTATCTCATCTTTACAGTCGGTATGGTCGGGCCCTACCTGCTACTCGAAGCAAGCTGGGACCGCTTCCCGAGCTTTGCTCACGCTGTCACTCGGCTGCTCACAAGGATTAAGGACGCCAATCTAACTGCTCTCTACAGCCTGATGCTGCTGGTAGGGGCAGTCTTCTTTGGGGTGCTGGTCCTCCACTAACGTATCCGTGCGCCATCAAAGGTTTTGGGCGTTTACACCTCAAATCCAACAGCACAGTTTAAGCCCAAGTTGCCCCGGCAAAATCGTCGTTGAAATGAACTAGAAGGTGGTGACTTGCACCCACCGGCTAAACTGGTAGGTAAAAGTCTTGAACCCAACCAAAGGTGAAACACAGTGACTGAAACCGGCGCTGAGCAGCTCGGCCCCACCGGCCGCCCCCTGCGCATCTACCCCGACCCCGCCCCCCTCTCCACCCACGGGCCCGCCCGCATCATCTCTATGGTCAACCAAAAGGGCGGCGTCGGAAAAACCACCTCCACCATCAACCTCGGTGCCGCGCTCGCAGAAGCCGGACGCCGCGTCCTACTCGTCGACTTCGACCCCCAGGGCGCGCTGTCCGCCGGTTTCGGCGCCAACCCCCACGAACTTGACCTCACCGTCTACAACGTCATGATGGACCGTAAGGTCGACATCCGCGAGGTTATCCAGAGCACCGAATTCGAGAACATCGACCTGCTCCCCGCCAACATCGACCTCTCCGCAGCCGAAGTGCAGCTGGTCAACGAGGTCGCCCGCGAACAGGTTCTCGCCAGCGCCCTGCGCAAGGTCGAAAACGACTACGACGTGATCCTAATTGACTGCCAGCCCTCCCTAGGCCTGCTCACCGTCAACGCCCTGACCGCCAGCCACGGCGTCATCATCCCGCTCATCTGCGAGTTCTTCGCCCTGCGCGCGGTAGCCCTGCTGGTGGACTCCATCGAAAAGGTACAGGACCGCCTGAACCCCAAGCTCGAAATCGATGGAGTGCTGGCCACCATGTTCGACTCCCGCACCCTGCACTCAAAAGAGGTGCTGGCCCGCATCATCGACGCCTTTGGCGATAAGGTATTCGACACCGTCATCAAGCGCACCGTTAAGTTCCCCGATGCCTCCGTATCGGCAGAGCCTATTCTGTCGTACGCCTCGAACCACCCCGGTGCTGAGGCCTACCGTCAGCTGGCCCGCGAGCTAATCTCCCGCGGCGGAGCCCCCTAAGTGCACCTGCCCCTATGCTCTAGGCTACTTTTGCCCGGCTGCCCTTGAAGAACCTCAGGGCAGGCGGGCACAATGGTTAAAACACAGAAAAAAGAACGGCTCATGAGAAGCCGCCGAATCCTGGCTCAAGACCCACAGGAGACTCGCTGCCGTGACGGTACCGAACACACTTACCCAGAGCGCCCCTGCGCCCTTTACGCTCACCCTGAGCAACTTCGAAGGCCCCTTCGACCTGCTGCTCACCCTGATTTCCCGCCGTAAACTTGATATCACCGATATCGCCCTGGCCGAAGTCACCGACGAATTTCTCACCTACATCCGCCCCCTGCTTGAAGACGGCAGCGACGCCGCCCTCAACACCGCAAGCGACTTCCTCGTCACCGCTTCCACCCTGCTCGAACTCAAAACAGCGCGACTGCTCCCGCGCAGCGACAAAGCACTAGCCGCTAACCCCGACCTGCTTGAAGCCCGCGACCTGCTCTTTGCCCGCCTGCTTCAGTACCGGGCCTACCGCGAGGTGGCAAGCGTGCTCGAAGAGCACTTCACCGCAGAAAACCAGCGCTTTTCCCGCACCGTAGCTCTCGAACCGGCATTCACCAAGGTACTACCCGAGCTGGTCTTCGACCTGACCCCGCAGGCATTTGCTGAGATTGCCGCCCGCGCCCTGCGCCTGCACGAAGACCCCGACATCGAGCCGGAACCCGAGCACATCGACACCGGCCACATCTACACCCCGGCCACTACCATCGCAGCCGAAGAAGCGACACTATTGGCCAAGCTGAGGGAGAACGGAGGGAAGTTGAGCTTCGCCGAGGCCTGTGCGGACGCCCCCAGCCGCGAAGTCGTGGCCGTCCGCTTTCTTGCGGTGCTAGAACTCTATAAAGAGGGCAAACTCGCCGTAGAGCAGGGCCAGGCTCTGGGCCCCATCACCCTGCGCCTTGAAAGCCCAGCAACTGCCCACCGGGAAGGAGAGACAGAATGAGCGGGACCCCCGACTACACAGACGATGACCTTAAGATTCTGCTCTCTGGCAGCTGGGAGGCTGAACCGGAGCAAGAGCCCGAAGCTGAGCCAGCACCAGAAGAAACCTCCCCGGTAGCACCTCAACCCGCTACCAAGCCAACGAAAGCCACCCCGCAGGTGGCGGCGTCCGCCCACGAACTCAACCGAGTTGAGCTCCAGCCCGGCGGCGTGAAAGCCGCTATCGAGGCGATTTTGGCGGTAGCCGATATGCCGGTGAGCGTCCGCGAGTTCGCGGCGGCCCTGATTGTCTCAGAACGAGCCATCGAAACCGCCCTCGACGAGCTGATGCGCGACTACGACGGCTACGACGATGCCACCGGCACCCACGAGCCCCGCGGCTTTGAACTCCGCCAAGTGGCAGGTGGCTGGCGGCTCTACTCCCGGGCTGATTTTTCACCCTGGGTCAGCCGGTTCGTGGTCGGCGCCCAGACCGTCAAACTCACCAAGGCAGCCCTCGAAACCCTGGCCGTCATTGCCTACCAGCAACCGGCCACCAGGGCCTATATCGCCCAGGTACGCGGGGTGTCGGCAGACGCGGCGGTGCGCAACCTCCTACAGCGCGGCCTCATCACCGAGACCGTTCCCGATCAAACCGGGGCCACCCAGTACATCACCACCGACACCCTGCTTGAAAAGCTGGGGCTGAACTCCCTTGACGAGCTTCCCGCCCTGGCCCCCTACCTACCCGACCCCCACGAGATGGGCAGCAGCACCACCCTAGACTTGGATGACCCCAGCTAGCGCACACGCTACCTGCGGCATCACCAGAAACTACGACACAGAGGAAAGAGATAAAAGAAATGGCATACGGAAACAACTCATCACGAGGTAACTCAAACCGCGGCGGCCGCCCCGGTGCAGGCAAAGCAGGAGCCGGACGCGGCGGCAAGGGTTTCGCCGGCGCTGGCAAGGGCGGAGCCGGTAAGGGTGGCTCCGGTCGTTCAGGTTTTGCCGGTAACAAGGGCGCTAAGCCCGGCACCCCCGGCGGCCCCCGCAAGGCCGGTACCGGTAAGGGCCCCAAGTTCCGCTCAGGCCAGCCCTTCGCTAAGGAAATGGGCGAGTTCCGCCCCGCTAACCGCGGCTCCAAGAACTTTGGCCCCCACCGTCCGCGCCGCCCCAAGAACGCACCCGTCGACCACTACCCCTTCTACGACCACGAGGGCGTCCGCCTGCAGAAGGTCATGGCATCCGCCGGTGTGGCATCCCGCCGCGTCTGCGAAGAAATGATTGAAGAAGGTCGCGTGACCGTCAACGACGTCCTGGTGACCGAACTCGGCGTACGCGTTAACCCCGACCAGGTCACCATCCAGGTCGACGGTATGACCATCCAGACCAACGACAAGCTGGTCTACATGGTGCTCAACAAGCCCGCCGGCGTCGTCTCAGCCATGGATGACCCCGACGGCCGCCCCAACATCTCCAACTTCCTGCGCTCCTCCATGACCGAACGCGTCTTCCACGTGGGCCGCCTGGACGTTGAAACCGAAGGTCTGCTCCTGCTGACCAACGACGGCGAGCTGGCCAACCGCCTGACCCACCCCTCCTACGAGGTACCCAAGACCTACCTGGTGCAGGTACCCGGCCCCATGGAACCCGGTATCGGTGCAGCCATGAAGAAGGGCCTGCGCCTGGAGGACGGCGTCACCCGCGTCGACGAGTTCAAGCTGGTCGACTCAACCCCCGGCCACGTGCTCGTTGAGGTCACCATCCACTCCGGCAAGAACCGCATCATCCGTCGCATGTTCGAGCACGTCGGCTACCCCGTCGAGAAGCTCGTGCGTGTTGAGATGGGCCCCATCCACATCGGCTCCCAGAAGCAGGGCACCGTACGCAACCTGTCCAAGGTCGAAATCGGTAAGCTGCTGGCCTCGGTAGGCATGTAATGAGCGGTTCACCCACCGTCCTCGACTCCCACCTGCACGGCCCCGTCCTGGTGATTGGCGCAGGCCTGCTGGGTGCTTCCATCGGGCTGGGCCTGAGCCACCGCGGCTACACGGTCTACATCTCCGATATCTCACCCACCACCGAAGCCGTCGCCGAAGACATCGGCGCCGGCACCTCCCTGCGAGCCCTAGCCACCGATTGGCAAGGGAAAACAGGAGCGGACGCCCCCGACCAGCTGGAACTTACCCCTCAGCTGGTTGTCGTGGCGGCACCCCCGGACGTCACCGCCGACCTGGTGGTGCGCGCGCTCGCCGACTACCCGGCGTCCTTTGTCATCGACATAGCCTCGGTGAAGTCAGGGATCTTAGAGCAGGTGCGGGCCTCTGGGGCTGATGTGAGCCGCTACCTGGGCACCCACCCCATGGCCGGGCGTGAAAAATCCGGCCCCGTGGCTGCCCGCGGTGAGCTCTTCTCAGCCCGCCCCTGGGTGCTCTGCGACCACGAGACGGTGCGCCCCGAACTGGTGAAGGTAGCCCAGCAGCTGGCAACCGAACTGGGATCAACCATCACCCATATGGATGTGGAAGAGCACGACCGCACCGTCGCCCTGATTTCCCACGTGCCCCAGGTAATGAGCTCTCTGCTGGCCTCTCGTCTGCAGGATACCCCCCTCTATGCGCTCGGCCTGGCCGGGCAGGGTCTGCGTGATACTACCCGTATCGCAGCCTCAGACCCCGGGCTGTGGGTGCAGATCCTTTCGGCCAATGCCGAGCCCGTGGTACAGACCCTTTACGGGGTGCGTGAGGACCTAGAGCGCCTCATCAGCACCCTGGAAGCCCCCACCGCTGCCGGGGCTAGGCTCGATATCGCCCAGCTGATGAGCGAGGGTAACTCGGGCGTGGCCCGCATACCCGGCAAGCACGGCGGCTCCCCGTCCGCCTTTGCCCAGTTGACCGTGCTGGTGGACGACACCCCCGGCACTCTGGCCCGCCTACTGGTTGAAATTGGTGAACTGGGCGTCAACCTGGAAGACCTGCGCCTGGAACACTCACCCGGTGCCCAGGTCGGCATGGCCGAAATTTCGGTCAACCCCAATGAACACGAAAAACTCATCGAAGACCTCACCAGCCGCGGCTGGAAGGTCGTCAAGTAAGGAAGAAAACTATGTCTGACAAGCTCGTGATCGCCATTGACGGCCCTTCTGGCTCCGGCAAGTCCTCGGTCTCTAAGGCCGTGGCCCGCCACTACGGGCTCGAATACCTGGACACCGGCGCTATGTACCGCGCCCTGACCTGGTACTGCTTAGACACTCAGGTCAACACCGAGGACGCCGCAGCCCTGGTTGCTGCAGCCCGCAGCTTCCCCTACGTGCAGGGCACCAGCTCCGACGAAGAGATCATCGAGGTCGGGGGAGTAGACGTGCGTGAGGCTATCCGCGAACCCCGCATCTCTGAGGCTGTTTCTGCTGTTGCCTCGAACATGGACGTCCGTCAGATTCTGATCGACCTGCAGCGCGACTTTATTGCCCGCTCCACCACCGGCATGGTGGCAGAAGGCCGCGACATCACCACCGTCGTTGCCCCCGATGCCGACGCCCGCGTCCTGCTCACCGCCAGCGAAGAAGTGCGCCTTGCCCGCCGCGGCCTGCAGCTGGGTGGCACCCAGAACTCCGAGCAGCTTGCAGCCCAGGTCTCAGCCCGCGACGCCAAAGACTCCAAGGTCACCAGCTTCACCGAAGCCGCCGAAGGCGTAGCTCTCGTTGACTCATCAGAACTCAACTTCGAAGAAACCATCGCAGCGGTTATCGAAGCCGTCGAAGGCCAACTCAAGCGCTAGCGACCGGGCGGCGTGCAGGCGTCGGCCCCCCCGTGAACTAAACTTATCTACCAACGCACCGGCACCCGCCGGAAACCACCACAGGAGGTATCGCCCATGAGCGACGAACTCACCCCCCACGACGACTACGAGGTCAAGTTCCTCGGCGGCGGCGACGATGACGTATCGGACCGCCTGGCCGAAATTGACGACGAAACCGCAGACCAGCGCGCCGAAGCCCTGCTCGCTGGCCTGGAAGACTACGACCTGGATGAAGAAGACCGCGCGCTTCTGGCGTCCTGGGGCTACGACACCGACGAGGACGACAACCGCGAAGCCGACCCCGTGGTCGCCATCGTCGGCCGCCCCAACGTCGGCAAGTCCACCATCATCAACCGAATCCTGGGCCGCCGCGAAGCCGTGGTTGAAGATAAGCCCGGCGTGACCCGCGACCGTGTTTCCTACAAGGCCGAATGGGCCGGTAAGGACTTCACCCTGGTCGATACCGGCGGTTGGGAAGCCGACGCCAAGGGGATCGACGCACAGGTCGCGGCTCAGGCTGAAATTGCTGTAGCCCACGCGGACGTCGTACTGCTGGTTGTTGACGCCCTGGTCGGTATCTCCGCAACCGACGAGGCAATTGTGCGTATGTTGCGCCGCATCGACAAGCCCATCCTGCTGATTGCCAACAAGATTGACGATAGCCACCAGGAGCCCGAAGTTCACGCCCTATGGTCACTCGGTATGGGCCAGCCCTATCCGGTCTCTGGCCTGCACGGGCGCGGCCTGGCTGACCTGCTCGACGCACTGCTTGAGGTTATGCCCGAGCACTCCCAGTACGCCGAGCCCGAAGCCCTGGGTGGCCCCCGCCGTATCGCCCTGATCGGCCGCCCTAACGTGGGCAAGTCCTCCCTGCTCAACAAGCTGGCCGGTGAAGAGCGCGCCGTGGTCAATGACCTGGCCGGCACCACCCGCGACCCCGTGGACGAAATCGTTGAACTGGGCGGCCGCCCCTGGCGCTTCGTTGATACCGCGGGTATCCGCCGCCGCCAGCACATGGCCAAGGGCGCTGACTTCTACGCCTCCCTGCGTACCCAGACCGCTATTGAGCGTGCCGAGGTTGCCGTGGTGCTCCTGGATGTTTCTGAGCCCCTGAGCGAGCAGGATGTCCGCATCGTGCAGATGGCTGTGGACGCCGGCCGCGCCATGGTTCTGGCCTTCAACAAGTGGGACACCCTCGATGAAGACCGCCGCGAAATGCTCGAACGCGAGATTGAGCGCGACCTGGCCCACGTGAAGTGGGCACCTCGCGTCAACATCTCAGCCAAGACCGGCTGGCACAAGGACAAGCTGGTTCCCGCCCTGGAACACTCACTGGAATCCTGGGACTCCCGCATCCCCACCGGCCGTCTGAACGCCTTCCTGGGTGAAATCGTGGCAGCCCACCCCCACCCTCTGCGTGGCGGTAAGCAGCCTCGTATCCTCTTCGGTACCCAGGTTTCCTCCCGCCCACCCAAGTTCGTTCTCTTCACCACCGGCTTCCTTGACCCCGGCTACCGCCGCTTCATCGCCCGCCGTCTGCGTGAAACCTTCGACTTCACCGGCACCCCCATCGACATCACCATGCGCGTGCGTGAGCGCCGCAGCCTGGGGGAGCGCCAGAGCGGTAAGTCAGGTAAGGGCGGACGCCGCTAACACCGGCCTATTTGAAGTGTGACCTAAAACGCTCCAAAAAAGCCCCAAAAACCCGGTTTTCGATTTTGCACTCTCTCAAAGAGGTGTGTATAGTTATACGAGTGCTCAAGGGGACAGCAAAGTTCACGAGAGACAATCGGGTTGTGGCGCAGCTTGGTAGCGCACTTGACTGGGGGTCAAGGGGTCGCAGGTTCAAATCCTGTCAACCCGACAGATAAAGCTCCGGCCACTAGGGTAAAACCTAGTGGCCGGAGCTTTTTTGTTGCCTAAAGAGCGGGGGTGGCTGGTGAAGTTACCCTGTGGATATCGTTTACAGGGCGTCATAGTCGCGTCACGGCTCCACCGTTTTCGGGGAGGTGCGGACGCCCGCGCCCCGGGTTTGCCCGGAAAATACGGGGTGGGTGTGGTTGCGAGGTTATCCACAGGCTGCCCCTGCCTGTACTGGCCAGTCCTGGTTTTTCTAGCCTAGTGGCATGACTCAGCTAGAAGAACTCAACCAGAAACTACTCACCTGCCAGCAGCTCACCGCCCGTTACCCTAACCGTTACCAGCTTGAGGCCGCAATAGCGAGGGGGCTCTACCGGCGGGTAGCACGCGGTTTTTACCTGCACCGCACCGACTGGGATAGTCTCACGCCGGAAGAAGTCTATCTTGCCCGGGTACTGGCCCTGGCGGCGTCCTACCCCGGAATTATCTTCTCCCACCAGACAGCCGCCCTGCTACACGGGTTGCCCCTAGAAAGCCTGCCCGAGACTGTGCACGTCTACTGCTACCACCGTACCCGCGCCAAAGACTACACCGTGCACCACGGGGAGCTGCACCTGCCTACCGATACCACCGTGCTCGCCCCGGGCATCCGCATCACCAGCCTGGAGAGAACCCTAGCTGACCTGGCAGAAAAGCCGAGCGCGCAACGTTACCGCATCAAACTATAAAGAACCGCCTGCCCCGAAGCAGCCGGAGCAGGCGGTCGTACTGCTATCTAGTAGCACTCACAGGCAGGTGTAAGGCAACTGCTACTTGTTGTGAGCGTAGCGGTAGATAAACGCGGCCATGGCATCGCGCTTAATAGGCTCGTAGGGGCGGAAGGTGCCGTCGCCCCAGCCCGTGGTGATACCGCGAGAACGCAGCCACATAATTTCACGGTAGAAAATGGTGCTCTCGGGAACATCCACAAACTGCGACCCCTTAGGCGCTACATAGTAGGGCTCACCCGCGTAGCGGTAGAAGAAGGCAGCCATGGCATCGCGCTTAATAGGTTCGAAGGGGCGGAAGGTGCCGTCTGCCCACCCGGTGGTAATACCCTCAGCCTTGAGCCACTCAATTTCCTTGTAGAAGGGGTGGGTCTGGTCTACGCCCTTGAAAGAGGGGGTCTCGGGGGCCTCAAAGGCGGGGGAGCCCGCTAGACGGTAGAAGAAAGCGGCTGTAGCTCCGCGGTCAACATGGTCGTAGGGGCGGAAGGTGCCGTCTGCCCACCCGGTCGTGATGCGCTGCTGAGCCAGCCACATGATTTCACGGTAGAAAATATCGGCTTCGGTAACATCAACGAAAGAAATCGGCTCGGGAGTCAGGTTTATACCGACCAGCAGGGGGTCGTGGTCTGATGAGCGGAATTCGTTAGCCTCGTAGAAATCGGTGATGTTGCTGTTGTAGCGGCTGTATTCAAGCGCCACGGACTCAACAGAGTTGATGTTCCAGACCTGGGCGCTCTCTACCTTCTCAGCCAGGGCAGGGGACGCCAAAATATGATCGAGTGAGCCAACGCGGCCGCCGTACAGGTAGGTGTGGCCAGCGTCGTACTTCTCACCCAGGTTGGTGTAACCGGCGGAGTAGAGCACCTGCATGGGGTCCTCCTTGGTGTAGGAGTTGAAGTCGCCCAGCAGCATGATGTTCTGGGTGCCGTGCCGTTCCCCCTGGGCCGCAGCGAAGTTCACCAGAGCCTGGGCCTGGGCGACGCGAGAAGCGTTGGAGCTACCCTGGCCGTCGTTCTGGTCAGCATCGGCGCCACTACCGGAGCCCTTGGACTTGAAGTGGTTAACAACAGCTACAAAGACATCATCACCGCTGGTTGCGGCAGAACCTGCGGGTACAAAAGCCTGGGCCAGGGGCTGGCGGGCATTAGAGAAAGCTGCATCATCGAGAATTGCGGACTCACCGACCGGGTTGACCTCAGCGGGCTGGTAGATGAAGGCGGTGCGAATGACGTCCTCGCTGGCAGGCAGAGCACTAGGTGAAGCAACAGCCGCCCACTTTTCATAGCCGGCGTCCTTATTGAGCTCTTCAACCAGCTTGTTGAGGGCGATATCGCGGTTATCGTGACCGGTGGCTAGGGTGTTCTCGATTTCTTCCAGGGAGAGTACAGAAGTATCGATCTTGTTGATAGCCTGAACAATCTTTGACTGCTGGCGTTCAAAGCTAGCTAGGGTAGCTGCCCCTCGTACCGCGCAGCTGCCGCTGACGGTGATGGGGTTTTTCTCGCGGTCGGTGTAGAACTTGCAGCCTGCGACGGTATCGCCCACGGTGGTGAAGTAGTTGAGGACGTTGAAGCTAGAGATACTGTGCTCACTTGCTACCTCAGGGGCCGCTGTGCGGGTGTTGGACCAGGACGCGGGCAGCGCAGCGGGGTCGGTTGCGCCGTTGACCGGAGCGGTGGGCTGCAGACGCCAGGCGTTGAAAGAGTAGCCCAGGACAACTGGATTGTTGAAGTTTACGGCAGCTCCGACGCGCAGTGGGTTGCTGGTGGAGACATAGGGTAGCGGGGTGCCGGTACCTGCTCGGCTGTAATCCACGGTTGCACCGTCATCGAGCAGAAGAACCTTAGCCGCATTATCTGCTTCGTAGGCGAGGGCTGCTGCGCCGGGGGCTACGACGTCGGTTGCGGTGCGCAGGGCCTGGGTGCCATTGACAAGGCCAACTTCACCGTAGCGGTTGGTGTTGTAGTTATCGGTGACGGTGATATCGCCGGTGGGCTGTAGGAGCATGCCTTCGAGGGCTTCACGGGCCTCTTCACCCTCAGGTAGCTGGCCGGTCACCGGGGTGACGGGGGCATAGGGAACAGCAAGGACGGTGAGGTCAGCCGCGCGGGAAACCGTAATCTGGGTTTGCCCATTGTATTCAGAAACTGCGCCGGTTACTTCAACGAGGTCGCCCTGAGAAACCTGCGCTACGGTGGAGGGGGAGTAAACGAAGATGCCGTCAGAGGCACCCGGAGTGCGGTTCTCTGCACCTGTTCCCTCGGTCTGAATAAAGTAGCCGCGTAGGCCGCCCTCGGCATAGACGGCTGTGACGACACCGCGGGTAGTGACGCTTTGACCGGCGAGCGGGCTGGTAGCTCCGGTGCCCTGGATGGTAGCAATCGGGGTGAGCTCGGCAGCCTGGGCTGGCAGGGCTGTGAGCAGGGGAGTCAGCGTGGCGGTAGAGGCAAGAAGAGCAAGCGCCGCACGGTGGTGTGATAGGCGTCGGAAATCAGGCATGAGAATCCTTGGGGAATGTTAACAGTAGATGTGTGGTGATGTGACTCATGGAGCCACCTCACATCATTCTAGGGTCTTGCCTGTACAAAATTTAAAGCCGCAATTCAAAAATTAAGTAGCGGGACGGTTAATTTTTGCCACTTTGTCGGTGGGTATGTGTGGGTCTGTGGGTTTTGCTTAAGCGGTGTGGTTATTGGGGTGGAAACTGTTGCCGGTGTAAGCAAGTCCACGGTGTTAGGGTGGGGGTGTTTTTAAGTGGGGTAACACATGTTGAGTGGAAGGGTGAGGTGCTTTTGACTGGGCCTGATGTGAAAATGCACCCTCCGATGCGGGTATACATCTTAGACAGGCTCACTTAGGTCATTTTTGACCTTTACAGATACCCCCGCGCAGGGTTGGTTTTCGTAAGTTTTGTGTGTGAATTGGTGGTAATTTAGGAGGTAGAAAAGTGCAAACAGCACACAAAACCAATCGCGGAACACACCTCCGCAGCGAAGGAACCCATACTCATGTGGCAGCAGGTCTACGACCCACTGAACAACCAGGCGCTCTCAGCCCTCGTGGCGGCAGTGCCGATCCTCGTCTTCCTCCTGGGGCTCACCGTCCTGAAAATGAAGGGTTTGCACGCAGCCCTCGTCTCCCTGGCCTCAGCCGTGGCGTTGGCCGTCCTCGTCTTCGGCATGCCCTTTGCCTCCTCCCTCTCAGCCATCGGCTACGGCTTCCTCTCCGGTATGTGGCCCATCGGCTGGATTGTGCTCATGGCCGTCTGGCTCTACCGCATCACCGTCCGCGCCGGTAACTTCGAAGTGATTCGCGGTTCGGTTTCCGCAATTTCAGCTGACCAGCGTATCCAGGTACTCCTGATTGCCTTCTGCTTCGGCGGCTTTCTCGAAGGCGCTGCAGGCTTCGGTATCCCGATTGCTATCTGTGCAGCCCTGCTGGTAACCCTCGGTTTTGAACCCGTCAAGGCATGTCTTCTGGCTCTGATCTCCAACGTTGCCTCCGGTGCCTACGGCGCTATCGGCATCCCCGTCCTCACCGGCTCCACCGTCTCCGGTGTGCCCCAGGCTGAACTGAACTCCATGATGGTCTGGGTCCTGCAGATTATCACCATCTTCATCCCCGTTCTGCTGGTCATGATGCTGGACGGCATCCGCGGCCTCAAAGAAACCGGCCTGGTTGCCCTGGGGCTGGGCGTGATTGTTTCCGCTGCCCAGGCAGGTGTCCTGCTGGCTATCGGCCCCGAACTCGTAGACATCATCCCCTACCTGCTTGGCCTGATTCTGCTGGCTGTCACCATGATGAAGTGGCAGCCCGCCCACATCTACCGCGAACCCGGCGCCCCCTCCCTCGAAGAACTTAAGAAGAGCCCCAGCGCCTTCACCTTCTCCGGCGTCGTCAAGGCTTGGAGCCCCTTCATCATTCTGTCCATCATGATTCTGCTCTGGTCGACCCCCCTCATTAAGGGCCTGGTCAAGGCTAAGACCGAAACCAGCGCAGCGGGTGCCCTTAACTGGACCACCATCCCCGTCCAGATGCCCGCCCTGCACGGCCAGATTTCCCAGGTCGCTCCCATCGTGGCAGAAGAAACCGCCATGAAGGCAGTCTGGAACTGGACCCTCTTCGGTGCATCAGGTACCGCTATCCTCTTCGCCGCCCTCATCACCATCGCTATCTCTAACATCAGCTGGAAGGCCGCCTTCGAAGAACTCGGTGGCGCATGGAAGCAGCTCTGGCAGCCCATTCTGCTCATCTGCCTGGTCATGGCTGTTGCTAACGTGATGAACTTCGGCGGTATGTCCTCAGCCCTGGCACTGGCCCTGGCAGCTGTCGGTTCCATCTTCCCGCTCTTCTCGCCCATCATCGGCTGGATCGGCGTGTTCGTCACCGGCTCCGTGGTCAACAACAACACTCTCTTTGCCAGCCTGCAGGCCACCACCGCAAGCCAGATTGGCGCCAACTCCGGCCTGCTGGTTGCAGCTAACACTGCCGGCGGTGTGATGGCTAAGGTCGTTTCACCCCAGTCCATCGCGATTGCGGCGGCATCGGTGAACATGTCTGGCCAGGAATCAAAGATTACCAACGCAGCCATCAAGTACTCGCTGGCTCTGCTGGTTATCCTCTGCGTCTGGGTCTTCGTACTCTCACGCGTAATGCCTGCCTAAAGCTAGCGGCATAAGACGGCATTAGAAAAGGACGCCCGCCCCACCTTCTCCTGCATATAACAGGGAGGTGAGGCGGGCGTCCTTATACTTTCAACTACCGTTAGAACTCAATAAATTCAGTAGCGTTCATCTTGAACGATGCAGTTCCGGTGCTACACACAAGGTAGGTGCCGTCGTTGAGGCAAGAAGCCTTTTCTGTATTGATGGAGTACCCCACCGGCAGAGCAGCTACATCAGTGTTGACAACGCTTTCTTTACTAGCATCCTGAACCAGGGCTCCGTTCTGGCCCAGAGTTATAACGAGGTTTGTATTGCCTCCGCTAGGTTTGACGCACGCAAGGTGGTTACCTTCACCCAAGCTACAGCTCACGCCATGGGCTTGTGCTGTGATTGAAAAATGACCGGTCATTGAAGTTTGTGTATACGGTTTCGGATCGCCAATAGGAATTCCGCCCAGTCGATAGTCAGTCATTGCCTCGAGCCTGTTCCCATTGCCCTCACATGAGACGGTGCGGCCCATGAATCTTGTTTCAAGCGGCATGTAAGAACGGCAGAGATATCCACCGACGTTTACTTGTTCACTAGATCCCGTGAACTGTGCATTGAAGTCTGCAAACACCTGCTGCACTTCGGCGCACGAGGCTGAGCCCTCCGCTAGGACGAGCGTGGTGCGGCCGGTATTGCTGGGGCCGCAGTCGGTGCCTGCCGTGACAGCGGGTCCCGCCGCTTCAGCGACAGTGGGCTCAGCAGAGGGTGAAGGCGCAGGCTGCTCAGTAGTAGCTACAGGAGATGGTGCTTCTGGGGTTTCAGTAACCTGCGGGGTAGTGCTGGGGGTGCTGCTCGCTTCAGATATTGAGGGGCTCGGCGAAGGAGTCGCCGAAGAGGATACGGGGCTTGGTACTGCGGTGGGTGCCGCAACGTTACCCTGAC
Organism: Rothia nasimurium; assembly: GCF_014217215.1. Lineage (GTDB taxonomy): Bacteria > Actinomycetota > Actinomycetes > Actinomycetales > Micrococcaceae > Rothia > Rothia avistercoris. The sequence goes on along the minus strand of NZ_CP056080.1, from coordinate 1,679,850 downwards.
CGCCACAGGCGGAGAAAAGAAGAACTGCACACAGCGAAGTAGCTGATGCGGCTCGGCTTAGTGAAAAAGACACGATTGCTCCCGGTGAGTAGCGTGGTGTGTGGTGTTCAGCTTACCCGAAACAAACTCCTAGAAAAGATATTTCTCGCAAGTTCTCAACCAGTGCAGCTTTGGGTAGCTAGTGCAGGTTAAACCGTGGGCGGCACGCCTGACCAGCTGGCCAAAATACCCGCTGAAAGAAAGTAAACTGTTGGTATGAGCATCACACCCGTAAAAAACCTATTGAATGACCAGCTGCCCAGCTTCATCAAGCAGGGCTACCTCTTTATGTCACACCAGCGCCGCAAGGCCGGGGTCTCCGCAGAGTCTCACTGCCCCGTCACCTTCTCCGCTCTGGGCGGTACCGCAACCCTGATTCGCGGCGAAGAAGCCGTGGACTTCTTCTATGACGAGTCCAAGATCAGCCGCGGCGGTGCTATGCCCGCAGCAATTCAGGGGCCCCTCTTTGGTGAAGGCGCTGTTCATACCCTCGACGGTGAAGCTCACAAGGTTCGTAAGGCTAAGATGGCTGAAATGGCCTACGCCGACGAGCGCGTTGAGGCTTTTAAGGGCTTCGTTGAAGAAGAGATGAAGGCCCTTATCGAACGGTGGAAGACCAACCCCGGTAATATCTACGACGATGTTGCTGTAGCCTACGGTCGCGCCGCCTTCCGCTGGGCCGGGGTACCCGCGTCCGACCGCGAGCTCAACAAGCGTGCTACCCAGATGAGCCACCTGCTCGACACTTTCGGCGAGCTCAAGCAGAACGTGCTCTCCTGGATCGACCGCAAGAAGCTGGATGCCTGGGCCGAAGAGCTCATCGAAAAGGTCCGCTCCGGCGAACTGACCGTCGAACCCGACTCGGTAGTACGCCACATGGCTGACCTGCGCGACGAAAAGGGCGAGCTGGTCACTGCCAAGCTGGCCGGTATCGAGCTGCAGAACCTTACCCGCCCCACCGTGGCTGTCTCCCGCTTCGCCGCTTTCGCAGCCGTCGCTATGGTTGAGAACCCCGAGTGGGCTGCTAAGGTCAAGAAGGCAGTGGAGGACGCCGATGGTCGCCTAGTTAACATCCCTGAAGCCGTTGCCTTCGCCCAGGAAACCCGCCGCAAGTACCCCTTCGTTCCCATGCTCCCCGCCATGGTCAAAGAAGATACAGAACTTTCGGGCTGCCCGATTCAGAAGGGCCAGCGCGTCCTGCTGGACATTCTGGGCACCAACACCTCACCCCAGCTCTGGAAGAACGCCACCAGCTTCGACCCCCAGCGCTTCCTCGACCAGCCCGACTACGAAGCGATCAAGGGCTTCATCCCCCAGGGCGGCGGCGATGTGCTCACCGGTCACCGTTGCCCCGGCGAGAAAATCGCGGTGGCTGCGCTGTCCTCCACCATCGCAGCGCTCTCAGCAGATAATGTCACTATCTCTGAAGACGCCGAAGATACCACCTTCAGCATGACCCAGCTGCTGACCCGCCCCAAGACCGGCGTGCGCGTCACCGTTAGCTAGGGAAGGCGTCCGCCCCGCTCAGTAGAGAATAAATCAGCCAGCTCCCGGATCCCCACCCGCACGGTGGGAAGAAGCCGGGGCCTAGCTATTTTAAGGACGCTCCCGCTCGCCTTTCGCTGCTCACTGCGGGTCTGACGCCACAAGACCAAGAAATCGTCGAGGGGTCCTTGCACTAGCTGGTAGGTTTCGGGGTCAAGCCCCTGTGCTTTAGTACGCATGAGCTGGATGAAGGGCACAATGTTCTGGCTAATAGCGAGCAGGCTGGTGTAGCCCTCATCCATGGCTAGGCTAAAACAAATATCAACCACCTGCTGCACCTCTTCGGGAGAGTGGCGCTCTAGCCAGGCCCGGGTGACCGTCTCAACCCGGTCGCTGGCGGGAGTGGGGTGCTCGGCCAGTATGAAGTGCCCCCGAACATCAGCATGCCAGTTAAAAATGGAATGCTGGATCAGGCCGAAGAAGCTGCTGGCTACCACCTGCGGGCTGCCCTGTTTGAACATCAGACGGCCCACGATGCTATCGACCGGGATGTACTCCACCGTTTTATCCAGGGTGCGCCGGTAACCGGGGTGGTCGAGAAAGTCAGGTACAAAGCCGGGGGAGTCAAAGGTAATCAGTTCGTCAATACGATTCTGGGCCTGCTCGCTCTGCATGCTGGCTGCGTGTACCGCCAGGTGGCCCCCTTTAGAATGGCCGGTGATATACAGGGGCGTCTTCGGCGCCCGGGCCAGGGCACGTGAGAGGTAATCAACCGCCAGTGCCTGGGCCGGGATTTGCTGCCGGGCAGCCAGATGAAAATCCTCTTTCCAACCGGTCAGCGTATCGTCGGTGCCGCGAAAGATGACCTGTTTGAGCACCCCGGGGAGCACCAGGGTGAGAGCCGCAAACTGAACCTGCTCTGCGTCGTCCTGCCGTACCTCATAACGGTAGAACTTGAGCCCTGCAAAACGGGCGGACGCCGCCACCAGCCTGAGCAGCTGCAGCCGTTGGGCGGTAGCCAAGAACCAGTTGGCGCGCAGCTCGCTGTCGCTGTAGAACTCCTGGTAAATCTGCGCCGCACCTAGCCCGTAGGTAAGCCCGGCATGGTGCTCTGCAATCACATCAAGGGGGAGATAAGCCAGCTCATTGAGCAGGCAGAGGTCAACGTGGGTGAGCGGACGTTCAGCCGGAGTGTCGTGCAGGTGTTTTTGGGCGTAAGCGAGTAGGTTCATAGGCTCTCTACAGTTGGTTCAAATCTATCTTGCCCATGCTCAGTAGCTTGGCGCGGGCGTCCGTATCTGCCATGAGCTCGCCTATATTGTGAGGGAGAACTTGCCACGAGACCCCGTAGGCATCAAGGCACCAGCCGCAGCGCTCGGCGTCCGCAACCTGCGAAAGCACCGACCAGGCCCCATCAATCCCCGCCTGATCCTGATAGAACAGGGCCATAGAAACACCCGGATCAAAGGTGAAGTCATGGAAGGTGCCCGCATCAATAGCGGTGAAGGTTCCGCCACCCAGCGTAAAGGTGGTCATCTGCACCGTCTCGGGTTCGAGATAGGAGTCCTCACCGTGGCGGGTTAGGCTCAGGCGCTCGCCGCCGAGTAGCTCCAACCAGGTGTTGGTGGCTTCTTCGCACTTGCCGTGAGCTGCGTTGCCAAACATGAAGCAGGGCGTGAAGAAAGGCAGGTCGCTGGGGTTTTCTTCAAGGAAGAGCTGCCAGGTGAAGCCGTAGCGGTCGCGCACCCATGCAAAAAGCGGTGCGAAGGGGTAGGCCTGCAGGGGCATGAGCTCCCCGCCCTCACTGATGGCGGTATGGGTGTGGCGCAGGGCCTGCTCGGCCTGCTCTAGACTGCCGAACCGGTCGGGGCTAAACCGCAGGAAACCCGAGATGGACGGGTTGGGGGAGTAGGTGGCGTCCGCTCCCAGCAGGAGTAGGTCGGTGCCGTCGATACTGAGGGTGGTGACGCCTGCACCCGGGGCGGACGCAGTCAGCGGCAGGGCTTGTGCGTAGTAGGTGGCAGCCTCGGCGGCATCACCGTTAATCCAGACGCAGGCGGTGGGAGATGAGATGGGAGGGAAGGTAGAAGTCATAGCTCCTATCTTCGCACAACCGTAGTCGATAGCAGAGGGCAGTTACTACCGGTACTGTATAGCTCCTATACAGAGTAAGAAATGGTTCAGTAAACTATATAGACGGTCGTCAGAACTATCTCAGCCTGACCTACGGTATCAACTAGAGGGCCACATCCATGGATACATTGCTTCAGCGCACAGAAAAAGTGCGCACTTCCACCCTTCAGCGCATAGGACTGGAAAATCTGAATGAATTTGAGCAGTTTTTCACGCCCCTTGCCGTTGCAGAAATCATGGCAGAGATGATTAATACCCAGATTCTGGCAAAGAAGAAGTCTATAAAAATTCTTGATCCTGGCGCAGGAATCGGGATACTGGCTATAGCTGCAAGCCACTATATTCGAGCGACCTTCCCTCACACCCCTATTCACGTCGTAGCAATCGAAAAAGATCCCTCACTTGTTGAAACGCTAGAATCATCGCTGGATGACGCTCAGACTGATCTTGGAGACTTCACGTACGCAGTTCATCAGCAAGACTTTGTTTACTGGGCAAACCGAGACCTTCTACATTTAGGTGACCCTCAAGAGCAGAACTTCGACGTTGTAATCACCAACCCCCCTTATGCAAAATTATCTGCCCTAAGCGCTGAGTCAAAACACCTAAAACTACACAACATTAATGTCCCAAACCTGTATGCAGCGTTTGTCGCACTTAGCTCACAGCTGCTCTCTGATGGCGGCCAAATCGTTGCGATTACTCCCCGCTCTTGGATGAACGGCCCTTACTTTCAGCAGTACCGAGAACTTTTACAACGCTCCTGCTCACTCGCTCGCATCCATACATTTGAGTCTCGAAAAGAAGTATTTAAAGATACTGGGGTGCTTCAGGAATCGGTTATTACTCAGTTTGAGAAAAAGGCGCCAACCAAGGACGTGCACATTAGTAGCTCCGTGGCGCAAGGCCAGGAAATAAAATCACGAATAGTTGCTCGAGAAGCAGTCGAATCTCAGGGCATAATCTTCGTCCCTACTCGTCAGGAAGACGAAGAAATCATAGCTTGGATGACACGGGTCGATAATAAGCTCAGCGATATCGGACTGCAGGTATCAACTGGGAAAGTGGTTGATTTTAGGAATAAAGATAAACTTCAACTCCAGCCGAATAAACTAACTGTCCCCTTGGTATATCCAGCACATTTTACGGCAGGAAATCTGCAACATCCGAAAGCAGACCTGAAGAAACCTCAGTATTACCAAACAACAGCAGAAGATAAAAACACTGTTGCCCCTGGCGCTTTCGTGCTGGTTAAACGTTTTAGCGCTAAAGAAGAAAAACGAAGAGTTACAGCAGCGATATGGTCATCGGAAGTGAGCGCTGCCTTTGATAACAAGACAAACTACTTTCACTGCCAGGGCGAGGGGCTTTCTCACGATTTAGCTCTAGGGCTAACACTGTGGTTGAACTCAAGCTATGTCGACAGATACTTCCGTATTTTCTCTGGCCATACTCAGGTAAATGCTACCGATTTACGGATGATGCCCTATCCCTCGATACAGCAACTAAGAGATATAGCGCGTACCGGGCTTGACCCCGATGCAGCTGTTTACGAAGTGTTAGGCAACAAGGACAAAGTACATGCCGCAGCTTGACGATGCACAAAAACTTCTCACAACGCTAGGGTTTGATAGGCAGCGTACTAACGTAATGGCCGCAAGAACCCTTCTAGCTTTAGCCCAGCTTAATTTTGAGCAAGACTGGGCTGAAGCAAGCAACCCTCGCATGGGTGTCCGCTCGATTATGGACTGGATGCGGCAGGAGCTAGATTTTCAGGTTGCTGAAAATACGCGAGAAACTATTAGACGATTTGTGCTGAAGCAGTTCGTTGAAGCGGGGTTTTGTCTGCATAATGATGATGACCCTGAAAGACCCACAAATTCATCAAAAAATGTTTACCGTCTTTCTGATGAAGCGCTCGCAGTCGTCCGCTCCTATCAGGGCGATAGCAACGGAAAAATAATAGAAAACTATCTAAAGTCCAAGGTCGTTCTTACCGATAAGTACGCTAAAGCTAGAGAGCGGTCGAGATTCAGCATAACTCTGCCGCAAGGGGAAAAGGTCTCGTTAAAGCGAGGCGGGCAAAACCAGCTGATTGAAAAGATCATCACAGACTTTTGCCCTCAGTTCATTCCTGACGCTCAGGTTCTCTATATCGGCGATGCCGATAGTAAGGAAGGCACATACGACAGGGAACGGCTTCGTGAGCTAGGTATCGAACTCCCGGAACACGGAAAAATGCCGGATCTTATCGTGTATCAGCCCGATAAGCATTGGCTGTTTCTTATAGAGGCATGCTCAACGCACGGCCCTGTCGACCATTGGCGTTATTCAGAGCTCGAATCTCTATTTTCACAGACTTCTGCGGGGCTGGTATATGTTTCTTGTTTCCCAGACCGCGCAACGCTTCGGAGGTTTATTGCTGATTTGGCGTGGGAGACCGAAGCCTGGATTGCTGAAGAGCCAACTCACATGATGCATCTGAACGGTTCACGATTCATGGGTCCCTACAACTGATGTTCTAGAAGCTTGCGTGGTGATTGAATCTGGCTCTCCGCATACGGAGTTTCAGTTTCGCCGCGTGCCGTCCTCGTTCCACAGGCCTGAGATGCCGCGGCGGTGGGAGGTCACCAGGTGGGTATCGAGCACGCCGATGGCTTCCATCATGGCGTAGGCACTGGTGGGCCCGATGAACTTAAATCCCAGCTTCTTCAAGGTTTTAGAGAGAAGCAGGGAGTTCTCATCCTGGGTGGGAATATCGGAGAGGACGGCCGGGGCCGGGGTGCGCTCGGGCATGAAAGACCAGATGAGGGCGGGTAAACCTGCCTCAACCTGCTGGCCTGCCGCAAGCGTCCGCGCCGCTAGGTCGATGGCGGCTCCGCCGGGAGCCGTCACCTGACCGGCCGACCGCAGGGCGATTGTTGCCTGGGCGTTGCCGATAGCTGCGCGAATCTTGCCGCGGTGGCGAATAATGCGGGCGTCTGCAGCTAGCCGCTCCACGTCGTCCTCAGTGAAAGCCGCGACCTTCTCAACCTCAAAACCCTCAAAGAGTTCGCGGAAGGCCTCGCGCTTGGTCAAGATGGTGCGCCAGGAGAGCCCGGCCTGAAAACCCTCGAGGCAGAGGCGCTCAAAGACGCCCTGCTCGTCGGTGACGGGCACGCCCCACTCGGTGTCGTAGTAGGACTGCATATCACCGCCGCTCGCAGCCCAGACCGGGCGCACTAGCCCGTCGGTACCTACCCGGGTATCGGTCATTAGAACAGCCGCCCTTCAACTTCTGCGCTGGGCTCTTCGAGGGCCAGCAGAAACTCTTTACGTTCCAGCCCTCCCGCGTAGCCGGTGAGCTTGCCGTCTGAGGCTACCACCCGGTGGCAGGGGATAAAAATGGAGACCTTATTGCGACCCACAGCCTGGCCAACCGCCTGAGCCGGGGCACCCGGCCCCACAATCTTGGAAATAGCCCCGTAGGTGGTGGTGTAGCCGTAGGGAATCTCGCGCAGGGCCGCCCACACTGCCAGCTGAAAATCGGTGCCGTCAGGAGCGATCGGCAGCTCAAAAACGGTCCGTTTCCCGGCAAAGTATTCCAGCAGCTGGGCCTGGGCGTCGGTCAGCACCTCGCAGTCACTCACCTCAATGCGGTGCCCCAGGTCCTCCTGCTTGGGGAAGTGGGCCTGGCCGGTAAACCAGGCACCGGTGAGGGCCTGCCCGTCGGAGGCCAAGATCATTTCACCCAGCGGGGTAAGGGTATGGGCGTGGTAGGTCATGTATTTAGTCTAGTTTGGCGGCATACAAATAGCCCTGCACCTCACCGGTAGGTGACGATGCAGGGCTATTGTTTCAGCTCAAGACAGCTAGCCTAGCGCTAGATTGCGACTTAGCCGGGCGCTTAGTCCTGTTCGACGTCCTCATCGACCCAGTCCAGGGTCTTAGAGACAGCCTTCTTCCACAGACGGTACTGGCGCTCGACCTCGTCCTTGTCCATCTGGGGTTCCCAGCGCTTGCCTTCGGACCAGTTGTCGATGACGTCCTGCTCGCCGTCCCAGAAGCCGACGGCGATACCGGCGGCATAGGCGGCGCCCAGGGCGGTGGTTTCAATGACCTTGGGGCGGATGACGGGTACGCCCAGCAGGTCAGCCTGGAACTGCATGAGGAACTCGTTGGCGGTCATACCGCCGTCAACGCGCAGTTCCTCCAGGGAAACCTTGGTGCCGGCTGCCTCGGCGTCGGCGTTCATGGCGTCCAGCACTTCGCGGGTCTGGAAGGCGGTTGCTTCAAGAGCAGCACGGACGATGTGGGCGCGGTTGACGTAGCGGGTCAGGCCAACGATGACGCCGCGGGCATCTGACTTCCAGTGGGGAGCGAAGAGGCCGGAGAAGGCGGGGACGACGTAGGCGCCACCGGAGTTCTCAACGCTGGTCGCCAGTTCTTCTGACTCTGCGGCGTTGTCGATCATCTTGAGGTTGTCGCGCAGCCACTGAATCAGGGAGCCAGAGACAGCAACGGAGCCTTCGAGGGCGTAGACGGGGTCGGCGTCGCCCAGCTTGTAGGCCACGGTGGTGAGCAGGCCGTTTTCTGAGATGACGGGCTCGTTGCCGGTGTTCATGAGCATGAAGTTACCGGTGCCGTAGGTGTTCTTGGCCATGCCCTTTTCGAAGCAGGCCTGGCCGAAGGTGGCTGCCTGCTGGTCGCCCAGAATACCGGAGATGGGGGTGCCGTTGAGCAGGCCCTTGGAGCGGCCGTAGCCGTAGATTTCGGAGGAGGACTTGATTTCGGGCAGCATGCTCATGGGAATGCCCATGTCTGCTGCGATGGATTCGTCCCATTCCAGGGTCTTGATGTTCATCAGCAGAGTGCGAGAAGCGTTGGTGACGTCGGTGACGTGCACGCCGCCCTCAACACCGCCGGTCAGGTTCCAGAGGACCCAGGTGTCGGTGTTACCGAAGAGCAGGTCGCCTGCTTCTGCCTTCTCGCGGGCACCTTCAACGTTGTCGAGGATCCACTTGATTTTGGGGCCTGAGAAGTAGGTAGCCAGGTTGAGGCCAACGATGTCGTGGTACTTACCGGGGCCTTCTTCGCCTGCCAGCTCGTCACAGATTTTCTGGGTGCGGGTGTCCTGCCAGACGATGGCGTTGTAGACGGGCTTACCGGTGTTCTTGTCCCAGACGACGGCGGTTTCACGCTGGTTGGTGATGCCGACGGCTGCGATTTCGTGGTGGTTGACCTCTGCCTTGGTCAGGGCCTCACCTACGGCCTGGCGGACGTTCTCCCAAATTTCCATGGGGTTGTGTTCAACCCAGCCGGCCTTGGGGAAAATCTGCTCGTGCTCGTGCTGGCCAACGCTCTTGATTTCGCCCTTCTTGGTGAAGAGAATGGCGCGGGAGCTGGTGGTGCCCTGGTCGATGGAGAGGACGTACTTCTTACGCTCGGGGAGCTGTGACATGGTTTTTCTCTTTTCGTGTGCGCGCCGTCTTTGGCGCGGTAAGGGGTTGTCTTTAGTTTAGGGCGTGGACGCCGGTGCTCGGCTTAGACCAGCAGGGCGGGGACGAGGATTGCGGCTGCGGAGGCACCAATGAGGGGGCCAACAACGGGAACCCAGGCGTAGGCCCAGTCAGAGGAGCCCTTGCCCTTGATGGGCATGAGGGCGTGGGCGATGCGGGGGCCGAGGTCGCGGGCGGGGTTGATGGCGTAACCGGTGGGGGTACCCAGAGAAAGACCGATAGCGACAACGATGAAGGCTACAGCCAGGGGGCCGAGGCCCGAGGGGGTGCTGCCGGAGGCCAGTACGAAGCCCACCAGAACGAAGGCGCCGAAGGCTTCGGTCAGGGTGTTCCAGCCGTAGGAGCGAATGGCGGGGCCGGTGGAGAAGATACCCTTGGTGGTTCCAGGCTCAGCCTCGTCAAAGTGCTTCTTGTACACCAGGTAGGCACCCCAGGCACCCAGGAAGGCACCAATCATCTGGGCTGCTACATAAACGAAGAAGTGACCCACGGTGGGGGCGATACCGGGGGCAAAGTCACCACCGGAAATCAAAAGACCCAGGGTAACAGCGGGGTTGAGGTGAGCACCTGAAGGGGCAGACATATAAACGGCCGCGAAAACCGCAAAACCCCAACCAAAGGCGATGGTCAGCCAATCGGTGTTCTTAGCGGCTGACTTGGGCAGGGTAACTGCGGCACACACGCCAGCACCCAGCAGAATCAGAATGCCGGTACCGATAACTTCAGAAACAAAAGCGCCGAGCAGGGTCGCATTGCCGTCTGCTGAGATAAGGGCGCTTGCCTGGACGCTAGCTTCAGCGCCAGCTACCAGTAGTGAGCTCATCGTTGACCTCGTATTTTCTGTGCGGGCCGGGTGCCCGAAACGGGCACCCGGCGGTTATTAGTGATTAATGATGTTTTAGTGGAGAGTAGTGACAGGACGTCGGGGAGCCACGTGGGTTGCCCCGAGAACCTCAGCCGCGGCGTCCGCGTCCTCGGTATGGGTTTCAGCTGCAGCGATAGCCTCAACCCGCTCGGCGTAAATTGCCTTTTCGCGGGCCACGGTGGCCTCGTCCCAGCCAAGTTCAGCGGCCATAATCTCAAGGATCTCGTCGGCGGCGGACAGGCCGCGGTCGGTAGCCTCAAGGTCCAGGCGGACGCGGCGCACCAGCACGTCCTCAAGGTGCAGGGCACCTTCGGCACGCACTGCCATGGCTACATCGGCCCGCAGGAACTGGGGTGCCTGCGCCAGGGGAGTACCCAGGGAAGGGTCTTCCTTGATGAGGGCGATAATATCGGCCAGCTCAGCGCCGTAGCGCTCCAGCAGGTGCTCCACGCGGGCAGCATCCCAGCCGTTCTCAGCGGCCAGCGCATCGGCGCGGGCAGCCAAAGCTTCATAGCCTTCAGCACCGACCAGCTTGATGTTCTCGGTGACAGAGGGCAGGGTCTTGGCGCGGTCGCCCAGGGCAAAGTCCACGGCGTCCTCGGCCATCACGCGGTAGGTGGTCAGCTTGCCACCGGCAATAGCGCTCATACCCGGGGCGATTTCCATGACGGTGTGCTCACGCGAGACCTTGGTCGACGCGGCGTTCTCGCCCTTCTTAGCCACCGGCTGCAGCAGGGGGCGCAGACCAGCGTAAGAGCTAATGATATCGGCCTCGGTGAGCTCATCGGCAATCAGCTTGTTGGCCTGGTCGAGCACGTAGCGAATGTCAGCCTTGGTGGCGACGGGGCGCTCACGGTCCTCGGTGTAGGGGGTATCGGTGGTGCCGATAATCCAGTAGCGCTGCCAGGGGATGATGAAGAGCACGGACTTTTCGGTCTTGGTGAAGATACCGCTGGTTGCCTTGATACGGTCGCGGGGCACGGTGATGTGCACGCCCTTAGAAGCCAGCACCTTCAGACCCTGGTCCTTGGTTGCCATGGATTCTGATTCTTCGGTCCATACGCCGGTTGCGTTGATGATGTGGGCGGCCTTGACGGTCTTCTCATCGCCGGTTTCAAGGTCAACGATCTGGGCACCGGTGACTCGCCCGGCGGCGTCCTTGTTAATAGCGGTGACCTGGGTGCGGGAAGCTGCCAGGGCGCCGTAGCCTGCGGCGGTGCGGACGAGATCGATGACCAGGCGGGCGTCGTCCACGCGGGCATCGTAGAACTGAATGGCGCCGGTGAAGGCAGAATCCTTGATGCCGGGGAAGACCTTCTTGGTGCCTTCCTTGGTGAAGTGGCGCTGGGCAGGCACGGTACGGTGGCCGCCTGCACCGGCAAAGGCCATGGTGTCGTACATACCGATACCCACAGCGGAATAGGCACGCTCAATCACGGGCATCTTGAGGGGCCAGAGGAAGGGCTGGGCCTTGACCAGGTGGGGAGCGGTGCGTTCGAGCAGCAGGCCGCGTTCCTTGAGGGCTTCGGCAACCAGCTTGAAGTCGAGGTTGTAGAGGTAGCGCAGGCCGCCGTGCACGAGCTTGGAGGACCAGGCGCTGGTGCCAGCTGCCCAGTCGCCTGCCTCAACGATGGCGGTGCGTAGGCCGCGGGTTGCGGCGTCCAGGGCGATGCCTGCGCCGGTCACGCCGCCGCCGATGATGAGGACGTCTACGCCCGCTTCATCGGTCATGGCGGCTAGGGCCTGGGTGCGGGTTTCTGCGGTGAGGTGGGATTGGGTGGTGAAGGTGGCAGTCATGGGGATCTTCCTTGCGACGGGTTGCCTGGTTAATGTCTTGGTAACTATTTCAACCGTGTGAACAAAAAAACCGCCAGCTCTGTGAACAAATGTTCAGTTAGAATCGAACTATGGTGAACAAAAGTCAGAATCAGGTCGTTGAGGCAGCCCAGCTTTATTACGGGGAGCACCTGACCATGTCCACTATCGCTACACGTCTGGGAGTTTCTCGCCCCACCGTTTCTCGCCTGCTCAAAACTGCACGTGAAACGGGGGTTGTGACAATTCATCTCAATGAAAAAGCCTATAGTTCCGACCCTGTTGAAAAGCGGCTTGCCGACCTTTATCGGGTGCGGGTGACGGTGGTGAGGGCCCCTGAACATGCCACAGAGCAGGCCCGCATGAGACGAGTGGCAATAACCACAGCAAACCTTCTGGATTCTCTAATTGTTCCGGGAACGACCCTGGGAGTTGCCTGGGGGTCCACGGTGACCGAGGTGGCCCAATTCCTGCCCAAGCGCCCTTTGACCGGGGTGACGGTAGTTCAGCTGAACGGGGCGGGCAACGCTGTGCAAACGGGTATTCCCTATTCCGGTGCAATTCTAGGCCAGGTGTCGTCCGCCTACGGGGCGCAGATGGTTCACTTCCCGGTTCCAGCCTTCTTTGATTTTGCTGACACCAAGGCCGCTATGTGGCGGGAGCGCAGTATTAGGGGCGTGCTTGCGGTTCAGCGTAAGGTCGATGTGGCGCTTTTTGGGGTGGGCGCTTTTGGCGGGTCAATTCCCTCGCACGTGTATGCGGGCCGCTATTTTGACGCCCAGCAACTAGCTGAGCTGAGGGCTGAGGGGATTGTGGGGGACGTGTGTACCGTGATGGTGCGAGAGGACGGCACCTGGGCCGACCTGGACGTGAATAAGCGGGCAACCGGCCCGACCCCTGCCGAACTGGCAAAGATCGGGCGCAGGGTCTGCGCCGCCGCCGGCAAACACCGGGCCGCCGCCCTGCGCGGAGCACTGACCACCGGGGCCATCACCGACCTGGTGGTAGACGTGGAGCTGGCGGAGCAGTTATTCTAAGTGCTTAATTGCAAATAAATTATTTGATATCCATAAAATGAATTTATTATAGAGTCTTGATGTCGAGAGCTAATTTCAGGCTTTAGGGTTTAAGAGGGTTGGGATATTCATATGGGCTATCAGGGTAGCGGGTGTCGCTATATGATAAATTAGCGGAGTAATACTAGGTAAGTGCTGGGAAGGTCTGAAGTCCCAAGAATCTCGAGGTCTGTTGTGCTGAAACCTAGCTCGTATTTATGCTTAAGTTATGGAAAATTTAGAACTTAGACTATTGCCTCAGATTCAGGACTATGTTATGCCTTTTGATCACTTTGCTAGAGGGTTCAATAATAGTTGGTGGCAGAGGAGTATTGGCAGGGTAGGCGAAGATATTTTTAATGGTGCGAAGTATTTCCAGCTGGTTTCAAGAGAAAAGGAAATTGGCCGCGCTGAGGTGGTCGGAAAAATACTTTCAGATAGCTATATGGGGATTGATTATAAGCTTGATGCTTATGAAATTACTTTTATTGAGATTCAAGAAGATTTTCGCTGTCTCGGATTTGGAACTCAGTTTATTAATTTAATGGAAGACTACTATTCTGGGAAGGTCTTATTTGCATTCTCGGAAGGTGCTGATGGGTTCTGGTCTAGGATAGGTTGGCGACATTATCCTCGTAAGGATAGCGAAGGTTGGCCCTATTATCGCCCGCTGTTCATCTCCCAAGAAATTAATCCCATGATTAAGTCCTACTGAATGAAACAGTATCCATCCTGGTACTAAATTTCTCAGACCTTATACAAAATCAAGCTGGTTTTTGAGTCTTAGCAGTTGGTCAGGGGCCTCGCAGATAATTCTAAGGGAGCGGTGCAGTCTAGGGGGAGTAGCCGCCCCTGCTCAGTTTTTATTACCGTCCACGCCAGGGGGTGTAGCGAGAGGTGCACCGCGTGCTTGAGGCTCCAAGTATTACGTCCTCCACCCGCACTGTGTATAAAGAACTCGCTGACCGTTTGCTGGGCAGGTAGGGTGTAACTACCCAAACACCATATGAGGAGTACACGCATGCGCTTTCCTGGCTCATCTCTAGCCCCTTCCGCTCTGCCCCTTACCCGTCTAGGGGCCACTCTGGCAGTCTCAGCTCTTGCCCTGACCGGTTGCGGTATGGGAGCATCCGGTTCCCCGTCTGCTGACTCGTCAACGGCAACACCCGAGCCTAGCTCTAGCAGCTCAGCGAGTTCCGATAAAACCGGTTTCTCCAAGACAACAGAGTCTCCCTCAGCATCGGCTGGGGCCTCTTCGTCCTCATCAGCCTCACCGTCGGCCTCAGCTGCGCTGTCCTCCGAGGGCAGGGCGCTAGCAATTGATATTGAGTTCGACCGGAGCTTTGACGACTACGTGCCTGCTACAGAAGAAGCGCCGGCTCAGAACGTTCCCAGGCCCATTGAACCTGCTGGTATGAATGAGCATACCCAAGAGGGCTTCGTTAAATTCTTCGAATACTACATTGCTGAGCGTAACTACGCGATCACCAGCGGTGATACCGCCCGCTGGCGGGAGCTGGTAACCCCAGCGGGCGAGTCTAACCCCTTTCAGCAGGCTGAGCTTCAGTTCCTCGACAAGGTCGATGCCGCCTACAAAAACGGCGGCTGGGTTGTGAATGGCCACCGCGGGGCTATCACCGACTACTACATGATTGGTAAGGGCTCAGAATTCGGTGAGTACGTACTCAATACCTACCTGGTAGAGAACGGGACAGTGCTACTGGATCCTGCAGGTAACCCTCCCCGGACCGAGTGGATTCCGGTGACGGAAGACGCCTACTTCTACGGCATGGCGGCTGACTACCAGGACGGTGCCTGGGTGGTCACCATGCAGGCTACGGACTACTCAGATACCATGGCGGTGCCAGCAGATAACTAAGACTGCCGGTTTTGTTGAGTTCTATGCCCGTCTGCCCTTTAGGGTAGGCGGGCAACTGCGTTTTGGAGGGCTTCTTTGACTGCCTGGATTGCTGGCTGGCCGGTGCTTTCGGCGCGGGTGGCCATGAAGATTTTTCGTGAGGGCGCATCGGGCAGGGGCAGGGCTTTGACACCGTAGGTTTCCTTTAGTTCTTTGCCCTGGGCTGGGAGTGCGAAGCTGGGCATGATGGCGGCCGCCCCGGTCGCTGCTAGTTGCAGGTGAGCGTTGAGGTCATCAATCACATAGCGGATGTGCGGCTCAAAGCCTGCCGCCCGGCACTGGTTAATACCCCAGATGCGGGAGGTGTTGTGCTCGCCCTCAAAAACCCAGGGGAGCGCGCTTGCATCGGTCAGCTGTTCGACGGGGCTGTCCTGGGCAACAACTAGCTGGAGCGTATCCAGGGTCAGCAGGTCATAGGTTAGGTCCGGGTATTCGGGAATGTAGTGGTGGGGGTAGGACTCGGCAATAACCACATCGAACTCCCGGCTACGGGTCAGCGACAGGCCGGTTTCCGGGTCAATCTGCACTACGTGGAGCTGAACCTGGGGCGCATGGTCTGCCAGGTGCTCAAGTACACCGGTGAGCAGGGCGTGCGCGGCTGACTGAAAGATAGCTAGCTTGACCTGACCGGTGGGAACCCCGTCCAGAAGGGTAATGCGGGTGCGGGCGGCGTCCAGCTCCTTCAAAATATTGCGGGTGCTCTCCACCAGAATTAGAGCCTCGGTGGTCAGCTCCACCCGGCGCCCCACCTTACGCAGCAGGGGAGTGCCCATCTCTTTTTCCAGGGTGGTGATCTGCTGAGATATAGCGGAGGACGTCAGGTGCAGGGCTTTAGCGGTCGCGGCGAGCGTGCCTCGCTCGTGGATCTCAAGCAGCATGGCCAGGCGGCGCAGGTCGTACATGGGGCACTCCTCAGGAAGGGGTGAATAGCGTCACGAATACAGATTAGCAGAACTAAACGTACTGCCTAAATAATATTCATTTTTTCTAATAGTGTAACTTGCACCCAAAGATGGTGAAATGGATAACAAGCAACAAGTTCACCCCGCCCTCGTGCGGGCTAGCAGGAGGTACCACCCTTGGCACAGCCTTTTAGCGATACCCACCACCAGCAGCTAGCTGACCAGGCCGTCCAGCTCGTCGCCGACTGGGTCAAAGCAGCCCAGAACATCCCCGCCGACCCCGCAGCAGAGAAGCTGGCCGGTGTCCTGAAGGACCCCAACGGTCTTGACTTCACCGTAGGCTTCGTCGACGGCGTGGTGCGCCCCGAAGATCAGGCCGTTGCCGGTAAGAACCTGGGCCGTATCGCCCCCATCGTCCCCTCCTTCCTACCCTGGTACATGAAGAGCGCCGTAGGGCTGGGTGGCAAGCTGGCCGCTAAGGCCTCCTGGCCCACCGTGCCGATCGCCCGCACCGTCCTGCGTCAGATGGTTGGTCACCTGATTGTCGATGCCCGCGACGAAAAGCTGGGCCCCGCCATCAAGCACCTCACCTCAACCGGCAACAAGCTCAACATCAACTTGCTCGGTGAAGCAGTGCTCGGTGACCGCGAAGCAGAGCGTCGCCTGACCGAAACCAAGCGTCTGCTGGCCCGCGACGATGTCGACTACGTCTCCATCAAGGTGTCCTCTGTTTCTGGCCCTCACTCCCACTGGGCCTTCGAAGAAGTCGTGGACGAAGCCGTCCGCCGCCTCACCCCCCTCTACGAGCTGGCCGCCAACTCTCCCGCCCAGAAGTTCATCAACCTGGACATGGAAGAGTACAAGGACCTCGATATGACCATCGAGGTCTTCACCAAGATCCTTGACCAGCCCCACCTGAAGAACCTTGAAGCCGGTATCGTGCTCCAGGCCTACCTACCCGATACCCTGGCCGCTATGCAGCGCCTACAGGAATGGGCCGCCAAGCGCGTTGAGGCCGGCGGTGCCCGCATCAAGGTCCGCCTGGTTAAGGGCGCCAACCTCTCCATGGAAAAGGTTGAAGCCGCTGTACACGGTTGGCCCCTGACCACCTGCGACTCCAAGCAGGACTCAGACACCAACTACAAGCGCATCCTCAACTACGCCCTGCAGCCCGAGCACACCAAGAACATCCGCCTGGGCGTTGCCGGCCACAACCTCTTCGACGTCGCCTTCGCCCTACTGCTGGCTGAAGACCGCGGTGTTGAAAAGGACATCGAGTTTGAGATGCTCATCGGCATGGCCTCCCAGCAGGCCGAGGTTATTCGCCAGCGCGTAGGTCACCTGCTGCTCTACACCCCCGTAGTGCGCCCCGAAGAGTTCGACGTTGCTATCTCCTACCTGGTTCGCCGCCTGGAAGAAAACGCCTCAAGTGAGAACTTCATGAGTGCCGTCTTCGACCTCGACTCTTCACCCGCCCTCTTTGAGCGCGAGAAGAACCGCTTCCTGCGCTCCCTGAATGAGGTCACCGACGAGGTCCAGCCCCCGCAGCGCACCCAGAACCGTCTGGAAGAAACCGAAGAGAACGTCTTCAAGCCTGCCGACGGCACCTTCGAAAACACCCCCGATACCGATCCCGCTCTGGCCGGTAACCGCGAGTGGGGCCGCGCCATCCTGGAGCGTTCAAAGACCACCCAGATCGGTATCGAAACACTGGCCGCCAATGAGCTGGGTTCTGCTGAGGACGCCGAAACCCTGGTTGCCGAGACCGTGGCAGCTGGCGAGGCGTGGGGTGCCCGCCCCGCTTCAGAGCGTGCTGAGATTCTGCGTAAGGTAGCGGTAGCCCTGGCAGTACGCCGCGGCGACTTCATGGAAATCATGGCTCACGAGGCTGGCAAGACCCTGGACCAGGGCGACGTTGAAGTCTCAGAAGCCGTTGACTTTGCCTACTACTACGCCATGCTGGCAGAGCGCCTCGACTCGGTAGACGGCGCCCAGCATCACCCGGTTAAGCTGACCCTGGTCATCCCGCCGTGGAACTTCCCCACCGCGATCCCCGTCGGTGGCGTTATCTCAGCCCTGGCAGCGGGTTCAGCGGTTATCTTCAAGCCCGCCTCCAACACCGCCCGCATCGGTGCTCTCATTGCTGAGGTACTGTGGGAAGCTGGCGTACCCCGCGAGGCCCTGCGCCTGGTCAAGGTCACCGACCGCGACGCCGGTTCAAAGATGATTGCCCACCCCGCCGTTGACCGCCTGATTCTGACCGGTGGTTACGAGACCGCCGAGATGTTCCGATCCTGGCGTAAGGACCTGCCCCTCTTCGGCGAGACCTCCGGCAAGAACTCCATCATCGTCACCCCCAATGCCGACCTCGACCTGGCGGTCAAGGACGTCGTCTACTCAGCCTTCGGCCACGCAGGCCAGAAGTGCTCGGCTGCATCCACCGTGATTCTGGTTGGTTCGGTAGGGGAGTCCAAGCGCTTCTACAACCAGCTGGTTGACGCCGTGAAGTCCCTGCACGTTGCCCACCCCCAGGACATCGAATCAGAAATGGGCCCCGTTATTGAGAAGCCCGAGGGCAAGCTCAAGCGAGGTCTGACCACCCTGGGTGAGGGCGAAACCTGGATCATCAAGCCCGAACAGCTCGATGAGACCGGCCGCCTCTGGTCACCCGGTGTGCGCGCAGGCGTCAAGCCCGGCAGCGAATACCATCTGACAGAGTACTTCGGCCCCATCCTGGGCGTCATGAAGGCCGCTACCCTCGAAGAGGCTATCGAACTGCAGAACGCCACCGACTACGGTCTGACCGCTGGCTTGCACTCCCTTGACTCCGGCGAGCTGGAACTTTGGCTCTCTAAGGTTCAGGCAGGTAACCTCTACGTCAACCGCGGCATCACCGGCGCTATCGTGCAGCGTCAGCCCTTCGGCGGCTGGAAGAAGTCAACCGTAGGTTCCGGCACCAAGGCCGGTGGCCCCAACTACCTGGTTGCCCTCTCTGACTGGGAGACCGCAGAGTCCACCGCCACTACCGCCCCCTCACACGCGGGCGTCCGCTCCATCCTGGCTGCCCTGCGCGAGCCCACTGCCACCAACGACGGCTCCCTTGACATGCTGGTCCGTGCGGCTAGCTCCGATGCTGAAGCCTGGGGCACTGAGTTCGGTGTGGGGCACGACCCCAGCCAGCTGGGCGTTGAGCGCAACATCCTGCGCTACCTGCCCACCACCGTCCAGGTGCGTCTGGATGAGGACGGCGACCGCGACCGCGCCCTGCGCGTCCTGCTGGCAGGTGTAGCAGCCGGTGCCACCATCGAGTTCTCCACAGGCCAGAGCATCCCGGTGGCTGTTGCCGGCGCCCTGCGCGGTGCGGGCGTCACCCTGGTTGAGCAGAACGACGCCGCCTACCGTGCTTCGCTGGCCAAGATTGCAAAGACCCCCTCAAAGCAGCTTGAGGGAACCGTCTTCGAAGGTGCCCGCATCCGCTACATCGGTAGCGACGCCACCAGCATCTACGAGGCACTCGACGGCCGACCCGACATCGCGGTCTACTACCAGCCTGTTACCGAAGCCGGCCGCATCGAGATGCTGCCCTTCGTCCGTGAGCAGGCAGTCTCCATCACCGCCCACCGCTTCGGCAACCCCTACAAGTTCTCTGAGGGTGTTATCTAAGAGGTCTAGGTAAGGACGCCCCACCCCGCTTCCCCTGCGCAGGGAAGTGGGGTGGGGCGTCCTTTTTATTTAAGAGAAAACCGGGCCGTTTCGGTGGCGCCCGCCACCAGCACCTGTACCCTGTGTCATATAACGAGTTATCTATAGAATTTTGCACTAGGGACGTTCAATACTGTTGAGATAGCAGAGGAAATAACATGGGTAACACTGATGCCCATATCCAGGAAAGCCCGGGACGTCGGTAAAAGGTAGCAGCATATACACCCACAACACCCTACCTAAAATGTCAGCTACCCCGAATAAACTCGGAACTAGAAATAAGTACCCAATGATGAGAGGTGACGGTTCATGAGCAAGGACGACGCAACGCCCAAAAGGATAAGCGAGCACACCAGGATAACCGGGGCCAGAGCAACATCTATGAAACCGGTTTTACCAATCAAAATGAGGCCAATAAAGCCACCACACAGGGATACCATGAGAATGAAAAAAATTTTTATTTTCACAATTCAACAATATTATCACAATCCTTTGTGATAAAAATATTTCCCAGCACCCAAGGTGTGCTGGGAAATATTTTTCTTAATAGGAATAGCCTACTGGGCAGATAAGAATAATATAAAAGCAATTATTGACCCAACTAGGGGCAATCCAACTCTATTGCAAATCTGCGCCACTCTAGTGGTCCCTAATGGGGTAGAAAATGGCGAGTATGGCACATCTTCATCTATTCCATACTTATTAATAAAATGAATTTGCACTATAGATATTAAAAACGCAATGATAGAAAATGATAAAAAAATATAATTCATTATTCGAGTGGCATCCCTATTGTTACTATTGCCGAACAACCGAGTCCAGCACCTGTGGTTAAATTAGCTTGGCCGTCAGCTTTCGGATTCATCGCATCAATAAATATTCCACCGTTGGCTCCAAAACCTAAAGCTCCACCGCATGTACCAGATGTCCCAAGCGACTCTTCGTTTGATGGTTCTGCTCCGGTGTGCCCCATATAACCTTCAACTGATGCTCTGGGGCCAAGACCAAATCCAACATTCCAATTTTAACATCTGTATCGTCGCTCCAGGTAGCTCCGATACTGAAGCAAGCGACGAAACAGAAGTTAGCGCCACCCTGCCATGCACGGCCCGTGGGATCAAAATTATTCACCGGATCAGAACCCGCATACGCATAACGATTAGCATTATTAGGATCCAACGGAGCATCCAAAGAATCCTGCTGAGTCCACACCCCCTGCCGAGGATCATAGAACCGAACACCAAACAGATAACGCCCCGTACCACCACGATCAACTAAACCAAAACGATACCGGAACGGATCAAACTGATATGTACTTGGTTCTGACCGCTACAGATAACCAAGTTACCGACGTTGTCAATTTGTCCCTAAACAATCTTGAGTAACTAAGGTTGTACGCACTATTAGGCTACAGATAAAATCGTTAGGTGAGAGCTCCTTCTCCCTCGTCGGAGCTCATCTCGTCGAGTTTCACGCACCTCGATCGGCACTCCCACAAAAGTCCCACCAAAGAAAAGGACACCTCCGATGAGCAACGTTCCTGCAGAACTCAAGTACACCAAAGAGCACGAGTGGGTCAGCGAACTCACCGCTGATGGCACCGTCCGCATCGGTGTTACCGATCACGCACAGAGCGAACTGGGCGACGTCGTCTACGTCGACCTGCCCGAGGTAGGCGAAACCATCGACGCAGAAGCAACCTTCGGCGAAATCGAATCTACCAAGAGCGTCTCCGACCTCTTTGCCCCCATCGCCGGTGAAGTTGTTGCCGTCAACGAAGACCTGGCAGATGCCCCCGAAACCGTGAACTCAGACCCCTACGGTGCGGGCTGGCTCATCGAGGTTCGCCCCAGTGACGCCGCAGACCTCGAAGGTCTGCTTTCAGCTGCCGACTACGAGGCAGAAATCGCCTAAAACCCGGCAGTAGCACCACGCTATGAGCCCGCGTAAGGGTCGTCTTTTCCACAGGAAAAGGCGGCCCTTTTGCTCTAGGTAAAAAACAGGAAAATTTGGTGAGAGAACACGGTGCGAACCGGGCAGAATAGAAGCGAAATGGCTAAGATTAAACGAACGGTTCACTGTTTACCATTTCGTGACCTTGGACCGTCTGCACAAGACCACACATAACCGCGAGACACAGGCACAGTACGGGCGTAGCCCCGCCGCCCGAAGACATAAGGACGTAACCGTATGGCTCAGCACGAAGCACACCCGCCCACAAACACCATCGCTATGGTAGCCCTGGGAGTATCCCAGTCCCACAACCCCACCCCCGAAGAACGTGACTTACTGGCAACCCTGCCCGCTGGCTCAGCCGTCCTCATCGGTCTCGATGGCCAGTTCAAGGGCGCCCGCTTCCTCCTGAACCCCGAAACCGACGAAGACGGCGCTGACCTGCCCATCATCGCAGGCCGTAGCCCCGAATCAGACATTTACCTCGACGACGTCACCGTCTCCCGCCGTCACGCCCTCTTCATCCCCAACGCGGGCAGCTTTATCCTGACCGACGCTGACTCCCTGAACGGTACCTACGTGAATAAGGACCGCGTGGATGAGGCCTACCTGCGCACCGGCGACGAAATCTACATCGGTAAGTTCCACTTCGCCTTCTACCAGGGCCAGGGGAAGTAACCATGGCTCAGGCTCACTCTGCTGAAACTGCTGGGGTAAAAAATAAGACCATCGGCCAGGTGCTCAGCGCCCTCCAAGGGGAATTTGAGGGCATTAGCGCCTCGAAGATTCGCTTTCTTGAAGATAAGGGTCTGGTGAGCCCGCAGCGTACCAATACCGGTTACCGTAAGTACTCCGAAGAAGATATCGAGCGCCTGCGTTTTGTGCTGCAGCTACAGCGCGACCAGTACCTACCGCTTAAGGTGATTCGCCAGCGCCTGGCAGACATCGACGCGGGGCTAGCACCCGCCCCTGGCAGCGAACCTGCCGAGGGGCAGGGGGGCGGGGCGGACGCGTCCGTGCAACCGGGTGTCGAAGAGCTGCCGAGCGCCCGCCCGGCAGTCGAGGCAGAACCTGCCCGCACCTACACCCTGCGTGAGCTGGGTCAGGAAGCCGGGGTCGATATGCCCCTGCTACGCGAGCTCATGAACTACGGCCTGCTGGCAGACAATAAAGAAGAATACGACCAGTACGACCTCGCCGTCACCAGGGTGAGCGATCAGCTCACCGCCCACGGCCTACACCCGCGCCACCTGCGAGCCTTCCGCGCTGCAGCCGACCGTGAAGTCGACCTGGTAGAAACTGCGGTGGGCCCCCTGGCCCTGCGCAAGGACGAAGAATCCCAGGCCCGCGCTGCTGAACTCGCCGGTGATATTGCCCAGCTACTGCTCCGCCTGCACATGGCCCTGGTTGCCGGGAGCATGCCCAGCTTCGACTAGCCTCACCTATCGTTGCACGATGGGGCACCGGGTAAACGTGGTCTGTCTTAATGACCAGAACCACGTTAAAACGCCGGTACCCCTGCCGACCGATTAACCGGCAAAAGGGTTACTGGGCAGGTAGGATAAGAGAGTCCATGATCAGTTCAAGGGAAGGAACCTCAAACCGTGACACAGTACAACGGTGACCCTAGCGCCCCCGTCGCGCTTCGAGGCGTACCTGCCCCCATGGATCAGCCCCTGTTGGGCTTCGAAGACGTTATGCCCCGCACCTCCCCGGTGGGTGAGCAGGGCGTTCTCTTTGATGATCCCGTTTCTCTAGTCGATGAGAACCTTGGCTACCGCGGGCCCACCGCCTGCAAGGCAGCGGGCATTACCTACCGCCAGCTCGACTACTGGGCCCGCACCCACCTGGTGGAACCCACCGTCCGCTCGGCCCAGGGTTCTGGCTCCCAGCGTCTTTACTCCTTCCGCGATGTGCTGGTACTCAAGATTGTTAAGAGCCTGCTCGACACCGGCGTATCCCTGCAGCAGATTCGCACCTCGGTCGACCACCTGCGTTCCCGCGGCGTTGAGGATCTTGCCGGAATCACCCTGATGTCTGATGGTGCTTCGGTCTACGAATGCACCTCGGCATCTGAGGTAATTGACCTGGTACAGGCAGGCCAGGGCGTCTTCGGCATCGCTATCGGCCGCGTCTGGCGCGAACTGGAAGTATCGCTGAGCGAACTGCCCGGCGAAAGTACCGCCCAGGAAATCCAGGCAGAGACCGAGATCCACGACGAACTTTCGGCCCGCCGAGCCCGCAAAGCCGGCGCCTAAAGAAGATAGAGAACTACCCCGCCTCGCAGATGTGATGGCGGGGTAGTTTTTTGCTGCGCTAACGGGGAGGGCACGGGCTCACGGCGAATCTCTCAGTACCTGTGTCGTACAGGCCCGCCAGCAGCGCGGTAAAGGCGCTGGCAAGTTCCTGGGCTTCTTCCTCGGGCCAGTAGTGCACCGGGTAGGCAGACCCCTGAATGCGCTGGAGCAGGTGCGTCTCGGGCAGGATAGTCTCAGCGACCAGATCGCCAAAGAGCACCTTCATTTCCTCGATGCGGTAGTCGTGCTCGGGGTCGCCTGCGCGTACCTTATTAATCACGATGGAAGCCGAATCCACGGCATAGGGAGTATTGGCTTCGAAACGGGCGATAGCGCGCAGGGTGCGCTCGGAGCCCGCGACGGAGAAGAGAGAGGGCTCGGCGACAGACAGCACCCGGGCAGAGGCAGCCCACGCCATCTCGGTGAGACGGCCCAGGGTGGGCGGGCAGTCGATGAGAATCAGGTCAAAGCTCTCACGGACAGGCTCAAGGAGGTCTGCCAGGCGGGGGAGCAGGGTGGCTGAGTCGAGCTGCTCTAGGGCGGTGAGACGGGCGGACGCGCGCCCAACCCAGGTACCTGCGTCCAGCCCGGTGCGGGAGGCGTTGCCTAGGCTACCGAGGGCAGCCCACGAAGCCGGGACGAGCTCGTCCGCCAGGGAATAATCGGAAGGAGCGAGCAAAATGGTGCCCATGTCGGTGCCTTCAGCGGTGTTCACGCCGAGGCCGGTTGAGGCGTCCCCGTGGGGGTCGAGGTCGATGACGAGGGTGCGCAGGCTGCTTGCCTGAGCAGCGGACGCCAGCCCCAACACGACCGATGTTTTGCCTACGCCGCCTTTTAGACTGCTGATACTTACCACGCTGCTCATTGCCACGAAAGCCTCTCAAATTCGGCGGATACACACTGACCTTCTATGCTACCGAAGAGGTGTGCCAGCTACGGCCAAGCGGCGTAGAAAGTCAGGCAAGCTCACAGTGAGCAACAAGGCACTGTGTAGCCATGCTCACAATAAAATCTTTTCATTACGTCCCGCATCACAAAAAATGAGACAAAACCAGGTGCTTTAGGAAGTCTAAAGATATATTTGAGGTGTTCACACACGAACTGTGGCTTAGCCTCACCGCACCCCGCTGTGCTGGGTGGGGCGGAACGGAAGAAAATGTTTTCAAAGATTCTGGTCGCTAACCGCGGCGAAATCGCAATCCGCGCCTACCGCGCGGCCTACGAGCTCGGCGCTAAGACCGTCGGCGTCTTCCCCTACGAAGACCGCCACTCCATTCACCGCCAGCAGGCTGATGAGGCCTACCCGATTGGTGAAGAGGGCCATCCCGTCCGTGCCTACCTCGATGTTGAGGAGATTATTCGCGTCGCCAAAGAAGCCGGCGCTGATGCCATCTACCCGGGTTACGGCTTCCTCTCGGAGAACCCTGATCTAGCGCGCGCCGCCGCGGATGCCGGTATCACCTTCATCGGCCCCCCGCCGGAGGTTCTAGAACTGGCCGGTAACAAGGTTGAGGCACTGAAGGCCGCCCGCCGTGCCGGTATCCCGGTACTCAAGTCCACCGAGCCCAGCGCCGACGTTGAAAAACTGCTGGCTGAGGCTGAAGAAATTGGCTTCCCCATCTTCGTCAAGGCTGTTGCCGGTGGTGGTGGCCGCGGTATGCGCCGCGTTGAGAAGCGTGAAGACCTGCGCCCCGCTATGGAAGCGGCTATGCGCGAGGCCGATACCGCTTTCGGTGACCCCACTGTCTTCCTTGAGCAGGCAGTGCTGCGCCCCCGCCACATTGAGGTGCAGATCCTTGCCGACGGTGAGGGCAATATCGTTCACCTCTTTGAGCGTGACTGCTCCCTGCAGCGCCGCCACCAGAAGGTCGTTGAGATCGCCCCCGCCCCCAACCTTGATGAAGAGATCCGTCAGGCCCTCTTCCGCGACGCTGTCAAGTTTGCCAAGGAACTGGGCTACGTGAACGCCGGTACCGTGGAGTTCCTGGTCGATACCGCCGGTGAACGCGCTGGCCAGCACGTCTTTATCGAGATGAATCCCCGTATCCAGGTTGAGCACACCGTGACCGAAGAAGTCACCGACGTTGACCTGGTGCAGTCCCAGATGCGTATTGCTGCCGGTGAGACCCTGGAAGACCTGGGCATCCGCCAGGAAGACCTGCGTGTGCGCGGCTTTGCCCTGCAGTCCCGCATCACCACCGAAGACCCGGCGAACGGCTTCCGCCCCGACGTTGGCAAGGTTACCTACTACCGCTCAGCCGGTGGCTCTGGCATCCGCCTGGACGGCGGCACCGTCTACACCGGCGCCCAGATTTCACCCCACTTCGACTCCATGCTGGTCAAGCTCACCTGCCGTGGCCGCACCTTTGAGGACGCCGTCCGCCGCGCTTCTCGTGCCCTGGCCGAGTTCCGTATTCGCGGCGTCGCCACCAACATCCCCTTCATCAAGGCCGTGCTCGAAGACCCCACCTTCCGTGCTGGTGACGTCTCCACCCCCTTCATCGATGAGCACCCCGAGCTGCTGACCAAGAAGCCTTCCGCCGACCGCGGCACCAAGGCCCTGCAGTACCTGGCAAATGTCACCGTGAATAAGCCCCACGGCGAGCGTATCGAGGGCCTTGATCCCCGCTGGAAGCTACCTTCCTTCCCCGGCGATAAGACCGAAGAGCCCTACCGCTCACCCTTCGACGCTTCCACCCACGAACCCCCGGCAGGCTGGCGTCAGCGTCTGCTCGAACTGGGCCCCGAAGGGTTCGCCAAGGCTGTACGCGACACCAAGGAAGTGCTGATTACCGACACCACCTTCCGTGACGCCCACCAGTCCCTGCTGGCCACCCGCGTCCGCACCCGCGACCTGCTGGCCGCAGCGCCCGCAGTAGCCCACGTGACCCCCGAGCTCTTCTCTGTAGAAGCCTGGGGCGGTGCAACCTACGACGTCGCCCTGCGCTTCCTCTCCGAGGATCCCTGGGAGCGCCTAGCCCACCTGCGTGCGGCCATGCCCAACCTGCCCATCCAGATGCTGCTGCGCGGCCGCAACACCGTGGGCTACACCCCGTACCCCACCGAGGTCACCGACGCATTCGTCAAGGAAGCAGCTGAGACCGGCATCGATATCTTCCGTATCTTCGACTCCCTCAACGACGTCTCCCAGATGACCCCGGCTATCAAGGCCGTGCGTGCCACCGGCACCGCAGTTGCCGAGGTCGCTATCTGCTACACCGGCGATATGCTGGACCCTGCAGAGCAGACCTACACCCTGGACTACTACCTGAACCTGGCTGACCAGGTGGTAGAAGCCGGCGCCCACATCCTTGCCATCAAGGACATGGCCGGTCTGCTGCGTCCGGAAGCTGCCCGCCGACTGGTCACCGCCCTGCGCGAGCGCTTCGACCTGCCCGTGCACCTGCACACCCACGACACCGCAGGCGGTCAGGTCGGCACCCTGCTTGCCGCTGTTGAGGCTGGGGTGGATGTTGTTGACGTGGCTTCAGCCTCCATGGCAGGTACCACCTCCCAGCCGTCCTTCTCAGCCCTGGTCGGCGCCCTCCAGTACACCGACCGCGCCCCCTCCATCACCCTGGACGCTGCCTGTGCACTGGAACCCTACTGGGAGGCCGTCCGCACCATCTACAAGCCCTTCGAGATGGGTCTGTCATCGCCCACCGGTCGTGTCTACACCCACGAAATCCCCGGTGGCCAGCTCTCCAACCTGCGCGCTCAGGCAACCGCCCTGGGCCTGGGGGAGCGCTTCGAGGACATCGAGGATATGTACGCAGCTGCTGACCGTATGCTGGGGCATATCGTCAAGGTAACCCCCTCATCGAAGGTGGTTGGCGACCTCGCCCTGCAGCTGGTTGGCATGGGCGTCTCACCCGAGGACTTCGAGAAGGACCCGCAGAAGTTCGATATTCCCGACTCGGTGATTGGCTTCCTCAACGGCGAGCTGGGCACCCCGCCCGCTGGCTGGCCCGAGCCCTTCCGTACCCGTGCCCTGGAAGGCCGTAAGCTCTCCAAGCCCTCGGTCAACGACCTGTCAGCCGAAGATCTGGAAGCCCTGAACGGGGACTCAGCTACCCGCCGCGCCACCCTCAATCGCCTCCTCTTTGCCGGGCCCACCCGCGACTTTGAGAAGGCCTGCGAGGAATTCGGCGACCTGTCGATTCTGCACACCCGCGACTTCCTCTACGGCATGATGTTCAAACGCGAACACGTGATTTCGCTGGGTAAGGGCGTGCGCCTGATTGCAACCCTGCAGGCTATCTCAGAACCCGACGAAAAGGGCATGCGCGAGGTGATCTGCACCCTGAACGGCCAGCAGCGCACCGTCAACGTCCGCGACACCTCCGTTGAGTCCAACGTGAAGGAAGCTGAGAAGGCGGATGCTTCTAACCCCGGCCACATCGCAGCCCCCTTCGCTGGTGGTGTGTCTATCTCGGTCAAGCCCGGCGACGAAATCTCAGCCGGCGACCAGGTAGCTACCATCGAGGCCATGAAGATGGAAGCATCCATCACCTCAGCGGTCTCAGGTACCGTCGAGCGCGTTGTCTACAACGAGGTCTCCCAGGTGGCTGGTGGTGACCTGCTGATCGTGGTCAACGTCAAGTAACCCCGTATCAGGAATACCCAAGGGGCGGACGCCCGCACCTGGCTTGCGTAAGCTGGGGGCGAGCGTCCGCTCTTTTGCTCCCAGTACGGACCAGAAAAGTGCCGATTGTATGCGCCGTGCAAAAGGGTTTGGGGAGGAAACTGGTCCCTACCTGTAGGCTAGGAAGCATGAACGTAACTCACCTGATGATTATTGGTTTTGGCGCGATCCTGCTACTAGTCGGGGTGCTTGCTCCGCAGGGCGGCTGGAATATCTATGTGATGATTCTGGGCTTCCTGCACATCGTGGTCGGTAACGTGCTGGTTTTCCGCCAGATGCAGAAGAACTTCCGCGATAACGCAGAAGCTGCAGCACAGGCACGCAGTGGAGCTGACAGCCGGGAATGAAACCTTAGTCTATCCCGTTGAAAACCACAGACGTACCCCGCACGAAAGGTAGCCCCATGAGCTCACCCCGCCACTACGACCTCATCATTATCGGTTCTGGCTCCGGTAACTCCCTGCCCAACGAGGACTATGAGGGCAAGAAGATTGCCATCATCGACGGTGGCCGCTTCGGCGGTACCTGCCTCAACGTGGGCTGTATTCCCACCAAGATGTATGTCTACCCGGCCTCTAGCGTTGCCCGCGCTAAGGACGCTGCCCGTCTGGGTGTAGAGCTAGAGCACAAGCACACTGCCTGGCGGCAGATTCGCGACCGAATCTTTGGCCGCATCGACGCTATTAGCGAGGGTGGGCTGGCCTGGCGGAAGTCCCTTGAGAACGTGGATGTCTACGAGGAGTACGCTCAGCTGACTGGCCCCCGGAGCGTGGTTACTGCGTCCGGCCTTGAGCTGACCGCTGACCAGCTGGTGCTGGCTACCGGCTCCCGTGTTACCCTGCCGCAGGTCCCCGGTATCGACCTGCCCCAGGTGCATACCTCAGATACCGTCATGCGTATTGATGAGCTACCCGAGCGCGTGGTGGTCATCGGCGGCGGCTTTATCGCAGCCGAGTTCGCTCATGTATTCTCGGGTCTGGGCGCTCAGGTGACCCAGGCTGTGCGCTCAGACCGCCTGCTCCGCAGCCACGACGATACCATTGCCGAGATTTTTACCCGTGAGGCCGCCCGCCAGTGGGACCTGCGCACCAACCACGCCCTGAAGGCTATCGAGGCTGCCGACGACGGGTCTGTGACGGTGGTATTTGATGACGCCGGTGAGCGGGTTACTGTGCCCGCTGACCTGGTGCTGGTGGCAACGGGTCGCACCCCCAACTCCGATACCCTCGATGCTGCCACCTACTTTGATGTGGATGAGCGGGGCCTGGTGCAGGTGGATGATTACCAGCGGGTGCTCTCCGGCGGCCAGCCGGTCAAGGGCGTCTGGGCCCTGGGCGATGTGAGCTCCCCCTACCAGCTCAAGCACGTGGCGAACGCCGAGATGCGCACCGTGCAGTGGAATATCGTGCATCCCGACCAGCTACGTGCCACCGACCACCGCTATGTGCCCGCTGCTGTGTTCACTCACCCGCCCATTGCCGCTGTGGGCCTGACCGAAAGCCAGGCGCAGGAGCAGGCTGCGGTTGAAGGGTTTGAGATTACCGTCAAGGAGCAGAAGTTCGGCGACGTAGCCTACGGCTGGGCTATGGACGATAGTGAAGGCGTCTGCAAGCTCATCGCCCGCAAGGACACCGGTGAGCTGCTGGGTGCCCACCTTATCGGTGAGGAGTCACCCACCCTGATTCAGCCCCTGATTCAGGCCATGAGCTTTGGCTTGAGCGCCCGCGATATGGCCCGCGGCCAGTACTGGATCCACCCGGCCCTGACCGAGGTCGTGGAGAACGCCCTGCTGGGGCTTGAGCTCGACTAGCCTTCGACCCGCCTAACGCACGACCCCCGCTCCTGATAACAGGAACGGGGGTCGTGTACTTTACTGGGAGTCTTTTTCTATTTCGGTGACCTCTACCCAGTCACTAGCGGCCTTCTCAACCTGCTCGTCGGCACCTGAGTTGCTGGCGGCGTCCTTGTCCTTCGCTCCGGGTAGGGGAGCGACCTGCTGGATCTTATCTGCCAGCTCGTGCAGTTTCTGCCCCTGGGTCTCGGTGAACTCCTGAATCTTCTCAGCCTGAACAGCCTTGAACTGGTCCCATTTCTCGGTCTGCTCGGCACGTAGCTCCTGAACGCGCTCAGCGGTGTGAGCGGCGGTCTCAGACACGGTGGATTTGGTGCGGTTGTACATATCTTCAATATAGGAGTTGAAGTCAGCCAGCACCTGCTTGCGGCGAACCTTCATAGAGGGGGTCAGATGCCCCTCGGCCTCGGTGAAGTCCTTATCAAGAATTCGGAACTCGCGGATAGACTCGGCCTTCGACACAAAGGCGTTGGCGTCGTCGATGAACTTCTGGATAGCCTCACGGACGCGGGGGTTGGTGGAGGCCTCCTTGAGGGAGAGGGTGCGTGGCAGTCCGATGCGCTCGAGCTCATCGGGCAGGACGTCTGGGTCCAGGGTAATGAGTGCTGAGATGAAGGGCTTCTCGTCGCCCACCAGCATGGCCTGGGAGACGAAGGGGGACTGGCGCAGGCGGTCTTCGGCGGGTACCGGCATGACGTTCTTACCGCCGGCGGTCACAATGATTTCCTTCTTGCGGCCGGTAATAAAGATTTTGCCGTCATCGTCGATACGGGCCAGGTCGCCGGTGCGGAACCAGCCGTCCTCGGTGAAGGCAGCAGCGTTCTCTTCGGGGTTGTTGAGGTAGCCAGAGATCAGGCCGATGCCCTTGAACTCGAGTTCGCCGTCCTCAGCGATACGGGCAGAGCCACCGGGAATCAGGGTACCCACGTTGCCGATATCAAAGTTGCGGATGCGGCCAACGGCCAGGGGGGCGGTGGTCTCGGTCAGGCCGTAGCCCTCAACGACCTCGATGCCCACAGCGTGGTAGAAGTGGCCGTAGTGGGGGGCCAGGCGTCCGCCGCCGGATACCGCGAAGCGTACCTTGCCGCCCATGGCGTCGCGCAGCTTGGAGTAGACCAGTTTGTCATAGAACCTGTGCTGCAGGGTAAGGGCACGGGTCATCTTGCCCGCAATCTTGGCCTGGGACCACTTGATAGCGACGTCCACTGAGCGCTGGAAGAGCTTGGCGTTGACCTTACCGCCCTTCTCGGCTTTCTTGATAGCCCCCTCGTAGACCTTTTCAAAGACTCGCGGTACAACCAGCAGCATGGTGGGCTGGAAGGAGGCCAGGTCGGTGGAGAGGTTCTTGATGTTGGGGGCGTGGCCTACTGTCAGGCCCGCATCGAAGGCCAGCACCTGAATCAGGCGACCCAGCACGTGGGCCAGGGGTAGGAAGAGCAGGGTTGAGTTGGTCTCGTTGGCAATCTCGGGGATGGTGAGCTTGGTATTGGCAGAGAGACGGGCGAAGTTACCGTGGGTAATCGGGCAGGCCTTGGGGCGGCCGGTGGTGCCGGAGGTATAGACGATGGTCGCCACGGTATCGAGGTTGGCGAGGGACCGGCGTTCTTCCACGTCCTCATCAGAGATAGAAGAACCACCGGAGACCAGGGTGGGGAGAACCGAATCTTCGATCACCCAGACGTCCTTCAAAGCATCAAGGGAGAGCTCATCATCGGTGAGTTCACGAGCCTGCCCAATGACGTCTGCCAGTTTGCTGTTCTCAACGAAGATAGCCTTAGCGCCGGAATGAGATAGGGCCCAGGCAGCCTGGGCAGGAGATGAGGTCTCGTAGACGGGTACTGTCACAGCGCCTGCGTACCAGATAGCGAAGTCAATTAGGGTCCACTCGTAGCGGGTGCGGCTCATAATGCCAACGACGTCGCCCGCCCCAATACCTGCGGCCATAAGACCCTTGGCTAGATCAATGACCTGACGGCGGAAGTCCTTGGCTGTAACGGGCACCCAGTTGCCGGTCGATTTCTGCACCCGGTAGACCAGAGGATTACGGCTGTCCTGAGCGCGGCGTTCCACCATGTCGGTGATGTTGACTGCCGGATCAATAGTAACAATCTGGGGGGAGTGAATTTCTTTCACGGTGTTACCTTGTCTCTAACGGGCCTCGGCGGCGGGGGAGGGCTAAGGTGCGCTGGCAACGATGCCGGGCACGTGGTTCTTCCTCGCCATTTTACAGCCCGCCCCCGGCTAAAATCCTACTTTTGCGGGGTGTGACGCTCTGAGGGGAATAGCTTCACCGCCAGCGTAGTTTACTCATACTGACTAGTTCAGATAAGGAGCTAAGGTGAAGCAGCTTCGCTACGAGTCTGCTTCACCCTGTTTCTGAGCTGGTCGCCCTCGGGCATACAATATGTAGTGGAAAGCCGCTCGCTGACTGCTCTAGCCACGAGACCCCTGACATTGCCCTATCGCAAGGAGAGACACCATGTATATGCAGCTACGCACCGTGCTCAAGCCCTTCTTGCAGCGGGCCTATCATCACGAGGTCGTGGGGGCTGAAAATATCCCGGCAGCAAGCGGCGCTATTTTGGCAAGTAACCATGTGTCTTTTATTGACTCTATTTTCTTGCCTCTTGCGGCACCGCGTCAGGTGTTCTTCTTGGCTAAGTCAGATTATTTCACTACACCAGGTGTTAAGGGGCGTGTGATGAAGTGGTTTTTCACCTCGGTGGGCCAGCTACCTATTGACCGCTCCGGTGGCGCTAAATCAGCTGAATCTCTGGCTGCTGCCGTTGCTGCCCTACGAGAGGGAAAGCTGGTGGGGATCTACCCCGAGGGGACCCGTAGCCCCGATGGACGTCTGTACCGCGCCAAAATTGGTGTGGCCCGCCTAGCTCTAGAGGCCGGCGTCCCCATTATCCCCGTTGCCCAGTTCGGTAACGAGGATGTACAGGTTCCTGGCTCCAACCGCCTTCGCCTGCGGAAGGATGGCAAACCGATTCGGGTAAAGACCGTCATCGGCGAACCTATTGACGTGGCCCCCTATCTGGGGCGGGACGATGAATGGGCCGCCCAGCGGGAACTGGCAGACCGGGTGATTGAGCGGATTAGCCAGATGACCGGCCGCCCCATCACCCCGGTGTATGCGGCCGATGTAAAGAAGCTCATGACGGCTGAAAATATCAGCGCGGACGAGGCTACTGCGCGGCTTCTTGAAGCCCGCTCCTAGTGGGGCGCACCTGCCCAGGCACGGGCGTCCACTCAGACTTATGGCGGGGTCTTGCCCCAGCTAGGAGCTATATGTCACATCGTGGACATAGCTTTTGAACCCTCCCTACGAACCCCAATACTTTTGAATATAGAGACAGAGCCTTACCTCAAGATAGGCTCTAGCGACCACATACAAAGGAGTCACCCCGTGACCAACTCCGGCGCCGTACCCACCCCGAACGACTTCCCCGAACTCGAAGAGTGGCGCTCCCTGCACATCGATCAGCACCCCCAGTGGGCTGAGCACCCCGACTTCACCGCCGTCATCAACGAACTGAACAGCGTTCCTCCGCTGGTTTTCGCCGGTGAAGTTGACCAGATGCGTGCCGACCTAGCACGCGTTGCAGAAGGTGAAGCCTTCCTGCTTCAGGGCGGCGACTGCGCAGAAACCTTCGCAGGCGCTACCGCTGATAAGATTTCAGGCCGCGTGCGCACCCTGCTGCAGATGGCGGTTGTGCTGACCTACGGTGCGTCCATGCCCGTGGTCAAGATGGGCCGTATGGCAGGTCAGTTCTCCAAGCCCCGCTCATCGAACGATGAGACTCGTGACGGCGTCACCCTGCCCTCCTTCCGCGGTGAAATGGTTAACGGTTTTGACTTCACCGAAGAGTCCCGCGTGCACGACCCCAATCGCATGCTCCAGGGTTATCACACCAGTGCAAGCACCCTTAACCTGATTCGTGCCTTTACCAAGGGCGGTTTTGCTGACCTGCGTTCGGTCCACTCCTGGAACAAGGGCTTTACCTCGAACCCCGCCCACGCCCGCTACGAGTCCATCGCCGGCGAAATCGACCGCGCTATCAAGTTCATGGAAGCCTGTGGCACCGACTTCGGCCCCCTGAAGACCACCGATGTCTACACCGGCCACGAGGCCCTGCTTCTGGACTTCGAACGCGCTATGACCCGCGTTGACTCCCGCACCCACCTGCCCTACGACACCTCCGCCCACTTCCTCTGGATCGGTGAGCGTACCCGCGGCCTGGATGATGCCCACGTCAACTTCCTCTCCAAGGTTCGTAACCCCATCGGCGTGAAGCTTGGCCCCACCACGACCGCCGACGATGCCATGGCCCTGATTGACAAGCTGGACCCCAACCGCGAGCCCGGCCGCCTGACCTTCATTACCCGTATGGGTGCCGGCAAGATTCGTGAAAACCTGCCCGCCATCGTTGAGGGCGTGCAGAAGGAAGGCGCCAAGGTCGTGTGGGTTACCGACCCCATGCACGGCAACACCATCTCTGTACCGTCCGGTTACAAGACCCGCCGCTTCGACGACGTCATGAACGAGGTTCAGGGCTTCTTCGAGGTACACGAGGCTCTCGGTACCTTCCCCGGCGGTATCCACGTAGAGATGACCGGTGACGACGTCGCTGAATGCCTGGGCGGTTCTGACCCCATCGAAGAAGCAGCTTTCGCTGACCGTTACGAGACCCTCTGCGACCCCCGACTGAACCACCAGCAGTCCCTGGAAATCGCTTTCCAGGTTGCTGAGTACCTGGCCCGCCGCTAAGGCTAAGGTCTCCAGGGCACAGAGCAAGCCGCCGTCGCCTTCTCTTGAACACAGGTTTCAAGAATAGGGCCACGGCGGCTTTTCTATGCCCGGGTTTTCCCCTCGGGTTCTGTACTGGAGCGAGGGCGCCTGCGCTAGAGAATAAGGCTTGCCAGCCACCAGCCCACAAGACCTGCTGCGACAAATCCCAACAGAACCAGGGCAAGAATCAGGACTATAGAAACCGGGGAGAGGGGTGGGCGCCACCTCTCAGCCGGGCTCCGGCGCTGGGCTTCGGTCCACTGGGCGGGGTTGGCGGGGCGTACCGGCGCTGGTTTCGGTGCGGACGCCGGTGCTGCGTCCGCGCGTACACTGCGGTGGGCGGTAGCCCGCTGCCGGTTATACTCTGCAGAAATTGATGGCTGTTCTACCACCGCCGGGTCTTGGGCAGCGTCGTGCTCAGATAGCTGGGCATCGAGGACGGCCTGGGTTTCGGTCTTGGGCCCAACCCCGGGGAAGTCGGTGGGGGCGTAGATCTCAACGGGGGCGTCCGCGGCTGAACGTACTGCCTGCTCGTGCTCGCTAAGCGGGCCAGAGGAACCTGCATCGAGTAGGTCATCGGCGGCTCCAAAACCGGTGATAGCGGTCTGCTCGTGGCGTACCCGCCCCGACTGTTCGGCGATATCGGCGACGTCTTCCCATAGCGTTGTTGCTGGCTGATCCGCCTGACCTAGCCGGTAGTCCTTCTCCTGTTCACTGGCACGGGCCTCAATATCGCGCAGGGCCCGGTAGAGCTCGGTGGCGTCTTGGGGGCGGTCACGGGGGCTGCGGCGGGTGCACCAGCTCACCACACCCGCGATGTCGGAAGAGATACCCTCAGCCAGGTGGGCGAGGGAGGGAATATCGGTGTTCATGTTGTGGTAGAGCACCTGCTGGTCGTTATCGGCCCCGGCAAACGGCATACGGCCGGTGAGCAGGCGATACATCATCACGCCCAGGGCAAAAATATCGGCAGGAGGCCCGACCGGTGAGGCAACGTCGAGGATTTCGGGAGCCACGAAGGAGGGGGTACCCATGAGCTGGCCGGTTGCGCTTTGATCGGCCCTTCGCGTCAGGCCAAAGTCGGAGAGCTTAACGCCCCCTGTATCGGCCTCTAAGAGAATATTGGCGGGCTTGATATCGCGGTGAATCAGATGGTGGGCGTGCACCTCAGATAGGCCCTCAACCGCAGGAATCATGATATCGAGCATCTCGCCCACCGAGAGCACCGGTCGTAGCTGCGTCAGCTGCGCCAGGGTACACCCGTGCACGTACTCTAAGACCAGGAACATGACCTGCTGACCGTGAACTACCTCGGTGCCCTCGTCGATGACACCTACAACGTTCTCATGCTGAATCTTCTTGAGCGCCGAGCCCTCTCGGAAAAACTTCTGTTGCTGAGCTGGGTCGGTAGAGAGGTGGGGGAGTAGCACCTTGAGCGCCACCGGGTTATCTGACCACAGGTCAACCGCGTGGTACACCTCGGCCATACCACCGCGCGCAATCAGGTGGCCCACCTCAAAATGGCCCTTGAAAATAACCCCGGTCAGCCAGGGAGCAGCAGAGAAGTCATCAGTCATCCTCACTATTGTACGGGCGGCCCCTGGGAAGAGACCGAAAACGAAACTCGCTGTGCCCCCTGCCGATGCTACCTACCGATTCCCCGGTTTCTGGGGCACAATGGATAGGTGACTGATGAAAAAACTACACCCGAAGTAATTGCTCTGGTTGGCGATTGGCTGACCATCCCCGATATCGCAGAAGCCCTTGACCTCAAGGTCACCCGCGTCCACAACCTGCTGGCTGACGGAACCCTGCTGGCCGTGCGCGACCCCGAAACCGGCGTCCGCAAGGTCCCCGCCCTCTTCATGCGCGAAGACCGCGTGCTTGAGCCCCTCAAGGGCACCCTGAGCGTACTGGCCGATGCCGGTTTCACCGCAGAAGAAGCTATTGTTTGGCTCTACACTGCTGACGACACCCTGCCGGGCCGTCCTATCGACGCCCTGATTGACGGTCGCAAGACCGAAATCCGCCGCCGCGCTTCAGCCCTGGCCTGGTAAGGCATTCAAAGGTTTAGATAGAGAACAGCAGGCTCACACTCCGGTGTGAGCCTGCTGTTCTATTACCTGATAAATGCTAGCGCTACCCTAGAAGGAGCGGTGCAGGGCCTTGGCCGCAATGGCCCGCAGGGCCTGCTGCACGGATGCTTCGAGGTCGAGGGCTTCAAGGGCGGCTAGGGCCTCGTCCCCCTTGGCTTGAATCATCTCTTCAACGGCCTGGAGGGCTCCGGAGTCTCGCATGAGGCGCTGAAGCTCTTCGATGGTTTCTGCCCCCAGGGTAGGGGAACCCAGGGAGCCTTCGAGGAAGGCCCGCTGGTCTGCGTTACTCTTCATGGCCGTAAAGGCCGTGAGGACGGTGCGTTTGCCCTCGCGCAGGTCATCGCCAGCGGGCTTGCCTGTGGTCTCGGGCTCACCGAAGACCCCCAGTACGTCATCGCGCAGTTGGAAGCCCTCGCCCAGGGGTAGGGCAAAGGCCCGGTAACCGGCAACCAGTTCGGAGGTCTCCCCGTGCTTTAGACCAAGACCCAGGGCCCCGCCCAGGGCAATGGGGTGTTCACAGGAGTATTTAGCGGCCTTGTAGCGAATCACGTTCTTAGCCCGCTCAAGGGCAACTTTTGGCTCTTCTTCGGGCACGACTTCGCCCACAATGTCGAGGTACTGGCCGGCCATCACTTCGGTGCGCATCAGGTCAAAGATAAAGCGGGCTTCGCTGGCGGCAGTGAGCTCAGGAATGGACGAGAACACCATTTCTGACCAGGACAGGCACAGGTCGCCGGCCAAAATTGCGCTTGATACACCGAACGACTCAGCGCTGGTCTTATAGCCCAGCTCCCGGTGCATGGCCTCGAACCGGCGGTGTACACTGGGGGCGCCCCGTCGGGTGTCGGAGGCATCGATAATGTCATCGTGAATCAGGGCAGCGGTCTGGAAAAGTTCGATCGCTACACCCGCCCGAACGATGGACTCGGTCACTCCCGCTCCACCAGCTCCGCGGTAGCCCCAGTAGGCCAAGAGCGCTCGAAGACGTTTACCGCCGGTGGAAAGGGCGCGGACGGACTCCAACAGGGGTAGGGTTTCAACCGAGACGGTTGCCATGAGTTCTTGCTGGGTATCAAAAAAGCGGCCCATCTCGGCTTCGAGAGCCTCAAGGTAGGCTGCGGATTCCTCGGGGCCGGTAGTGGGGGCTGGCTGGGGGGTCATGACGTCCTTGGGTCTGGGGATAGCTCTGCACACCAGTCTAGTAGATGCAGGTCGACACCTAGTCAAAACTGCCCTGCTCATCTAGGATAGATTAGAACATAGTTTCGATAAATGGGGGTAGGGCGGATGGGCCAGCAGGCTACTCAGGGCGTGCGTGCGGATGCCCCTGCCCGCATCATCATGCACCTCGATATGGATGCCTTCTTCGTCAACGTTGAACTTCTTGCACAGCCCCAGCTGCGTGGGCGTCCGCTTATTGTTGCCCGTAACTCGCCGCGCTCGGTCGTCCTCTCCGCCTCGTATGAAGCCCGCCGCTACGGTGTGCGCTCAGCCATGCCGTTGGCCCGCGCCCGCCGGCTCTGCCCCGCTGCCCTGCTGCTGGAGCCGTCCGCCCACTACCGCAGTTACTCCGCTCAGGTGATGGCTATCTTAGGTACGATTACCGACCGCCTAGAGCAGGTTAGCGTTGATGAAGCCTTCCTTGACCTCACCGGCGCCGTCCGAGCCCAAGGGAGCCCCGTCGATATCGCGCAACAGGCCCGCGACCGCATTAAAACCGAGCTGGGTCTGCCGAGTTCCGTAGGGATTTCATCAAGTAAATTCGTTGCCAAGATGGCGTCCGCCGGTTCTAAGCCCAACGGTCTCTGGGTGGTCCCACCCCAGCGGGTGCAAGAATTCCTGGACCCCCTACCGGTCGGTAATCTCTGGGGCGTCGGGGCTAAAAGCGCTGCCTTCCTCGAAGGACTTGGAATCCATACCGTCGCCCAGTTGCGAGAATACGACCTGCCCTGGCTTCAGGGGCGCTGCGGCCAGGCGGCAGGTCTGCACCTCTATGAACTTGCCCGCGGTATTGACCGCCGCGAGGTCACCCCAGAGCGTATCGAAAAATCAATCGGTGCCGAGCACACCTTTACCACCGACCAAACGAGCGCCGAGGCTATCACCGCAGAACTCTACAGCCTCTGTCTCGCCGTTGCTCGAAGACTGCGAACCGCCGGTCGCCAAACCCGCACCCTCAGCCTCAAAATTCGCTACTCAGATTTCGAAACTCTCACCCGCTCCTGCCCCCTGCCCCTTGCAACCGTATCCGGCCGTATCATGTTTGACGCCGTTATTGCCCACCTCAAACAGTTAGAAGTATTGCAGCCCGATGGCTCATCACACCGGCCGATACGGCTGCTGGGCGTCCGCGCAGAAAAACTTGAAGGGCGGGAAACCGGTGTGCAGATGCAACTCTTCGCCCCAGCTTCACCCGGTGCTACAGGCGGCACGACCTTACCGACCCAAGATACCCTTGCCGAAGAATGGGAAGGAGCCGAAAACGCCATGGACACCATCAATGCCCGCTTCGGTACCCACGGTCTTCTCCCAGCAAGCCTTATCACCTCTGAGGGGCGAAAACGATAGGTAAATTCGAGGTCATTTTCAGGGTGTATCTAGGCTGCACCCAAAAGCTACCGGTAAGATGAGTAGACAACCTAACGCGCGCTCGCGTCTGGTGCTGCTCGCCCCACCTGCGCGTTTAGGCTCACCGCACAAGCTAAGGAGACACCATGGCGCTTTCAGAACAGGAACAGGAACTTCTTGCCCAGCTCGAAAAGCAGCTCAACGAAGACCCCGCCTTTGCGTCAACCATGACCGGCCCCCAGCCCCTTGTGGCTCAGGCTGTCTCGTCATCACCCCGCAATCTGGTGATTGGCGCCCTCGTTGCTGTGGTGGGTCTGGGCATCATCATTGCTGGAGTCTCTACTAAGCTCATCCTGTTGGGCGTACTGGGTTTTGTCGTAGCAGCTGCTGGCGTGTATTTCGCTACGACTGCGCCCAAGGGAAAAGGCACTAAAGCTACCGGTGGGGCATCTACCCGCCCGACCCCTTCAAAAAATAAGGGGAATTCTCGCTTTATGCAGAACCTTGAAAACAAGTGGGATGAGCGCCAAGGCGGCTCTCGCTTCTAGCCCCTCCATAGATTAACGTTTAACCGCCCGGTCTGCACCGGGCGGTTTTTGTATGTCTTCAAAGTTATATATGGGAGATGCGGATCGACTGCCCGGTGGGTGCTTCATGAAGCAGAAAATTTTGTAACCATCTCATTCCGTGTGAAAACACTCAAAAACCCGGTAAAAATTCCGTATTTGGTACATTCGGTGGGGCATAGTGGAGTAAAGTGGAGGGGATAGAACAACACTGATGTAGTTTCCCTGCTTGCTAGGGGGAGCACAGGCGACAGGTAGAGGCGGTGGTGCCGTGTTTCTTGGAACTCACACCCCGCGTCTGGACGCCAAGGGGCGCCTGATTCTTCCCGCGAAATTTCGCGAGCAGCTGGAAGCAGGTCTGGTGCTCACCCGCGGGCAGGAACGTTGCCTCTACGTCTTCACCATGACCGAGTTCGAGCGTATTCACGAACAGTTGCGCACAGCTCCGCTGTCGTCGAAGCAGGCGCGAGACTACATTCGAGTTTTTCTATCGGGGGCCTCCGACGAGGTACCCGATAAGCAGGGGCGAATCACCATACCTCAAAACCTCAGAGACTACGCTGGGCTGGAAAAAGACCTCACGGTCATCGGCGCAGGCTCACGAGCAGAAATATGGAGCACCGAAGCTTGGGAGGCCTACCTGAAAGAACAGGAAGAAGCCTTCTCAGGCACCGACGATGAGATCCTGCCAGGGCTTATGCTCTAACCCACCCAACTGACAGCGGACCACAAAACCACCAACGCGAGGAGCACCCCTTGACTCAGGTAGAGAACCTCTCACCCGGCAAGGACGCCAAAGACAGGCACGTGCCGGTCATGCTTGACCGTTGCCTTGACCTCCTCGCGCCCGCAATTTCTCGCCCCGGCGCCGTCGTGATTGACGGAACCCTGGGCATGGGCGGTCACTCTGAAGCCATGCTCGAGCGCTTCGAAGACCTCACCCTCATCGGGATTGACCGGGACCTCATGGCTCACAAACTCGCAGGTGAGCGCCTGGCCCGCTTCGGCGACCGCTTCATCCCTGTGCACGCCGTGTACGACGAAATTCCTCGCGCTATGGCAGAAGCCGGTGTAACCCAGGTTGACGGTGTGCTCTTTGACCTGGGTGTCTCATCTATGCAGCTTGATGAGCGTGAGCGCGGCTTTGCCTATTCCTACGATGCCCCGCTCGATATGCGCATGGATAACACCGAAGAACTCACAGCCGCTATCGTGGTGAATACCTATGATGAGGCTGAGCTGCGCCGCATTATCCGCCAGTGGGGCGAAGAGAAATTTGCCGCCCGCATTGCTTCCCGTATCGTAGCGGCTCGCGCCGAGCGTCCTTTTGAAACTACCGGTCAGCTGGTCAAAGCAATTCAGCAGGCCGTTCCCGTAGCCGCCCAGCGCAAGGGCGGGCACCCCGCCAAGCGTACCTTCCAGGCCCTACGCATCGAGGTCAACCACGAACTCGATGCGCTGGAACGCGCCATCCCTGCAGCAATCGACGCTCTCAACGTGGGCGGACGCTGCGTGGCCATGAGCTACCACAGCCTCGAAGACAAAATCGTTAAACGAGCATTCACTGCTCGGGCAACCTCCAGCGCCCCCAAGGGTTTTCCTGTCGAGCTCGAAGAACATAAACCCGAACTCAAAATCATCACCCGCGGTGCTGAACCACCCACCGAGCAGGAGATTGAAGAGAACTCGCGGGCAGCGTCCGCAAAACTGAGGGCAGCAGAAAAAATCAAGACACCAAAGGCAACACGATGAGCGCGGAACCCCGTTTCCCCACCTCAACCGACGACGGCGGGCAGCTGAACAAGCCCCGCCTGTCTGTGGTGCGCGATGAACCCCATGAAGCAGCCCCCGCCCGCCGCCCTCTCTCACGTTCCCGGGCCCTGCGCGCAACCTCCAACCGGTGGCGAGTTTTCGTGGCTCTGGGGTCCATGCTGGTTGCTCTTCTTGCCGTTCTGGTGCTCAGTATTGTCATGGCATCGCGCCAGTACGACCTGGTTGAGCTACGAGCTCAGGAGCAGGCCCTGATTCAGCAGAACGAGGCCCTATCCCAGGAAATTGAGTTCCATCAGGCTCCGCAGGATTTGGCGATTCGCGCTAGCCAGCTAGGGCTGGTTGCGGCCTCTAGCCAGGCCACCCTTGACCTTCAAACCGGTGAAATTACCGGTACCCCTCTGGCAGCTGTCGAGGGTGCAGCCAACAGCAAGAACCTGATCTCGCCCCCCGCCCTGGCCGATACGCAGGCCTACGAGCAAGCCAGCGCCCGTGCTGAGGAACAGCGCAAGAAGGAAGAGGCCGAAGC
This sequence comes from Rothia nasimurium, assembly GCF_014217215.1. Taxonomy (GTDB): domain Bacteria; phylum Actinomycetota; class Actinomycetes; order Actinomycetales; family Micrococcaceae; genus Rothia; species Rothia avistercoris. The sequence goes on along the minus strand of NZ_CP056080.1, from coordinate 1,637,367 downwards.
TAAAGCATCGGCAGAAGCCTCAGCCAGCGCAGCCGCTTCAGCGAGTGCTCAGGCTTCAGCATCTGCGGCAGCTTCGCAGACGGCCCAGCCATCGGCCCACCTATCTGCTACGGCGAGCGCAGGCGGTCAGTAGCAAGCGCACGATACGGTGCCTGCCCTGGTGGTGGGCACCTGTTCGCCTTATGGGGTAGCGGGGCTAGCGCGCGGCGCGCGGGCCACAGTAAAGAGTGAACCACAGCGGAAGAGAAATAGGGGACGATGAGCGGCACTGAGCAGAACGAACCCGTACAGGGCATCAAACGCACCGTTGGGCGGCGCGGCTTTATTGCGGGTACCCTGGGTATCGGTGGCCTGGGCGTCGTGGGCCTGCGCCTTGCCTGGTTGCAGGGTCTTGACCCGAACAGTCTAGCCGACGCTGCGAAAGCCCAGCGTACCCGTAAGCAGACCATTCCGGCCCTGCGCGGGGAGATTCTCGATATCAACGGCAACGTGCTGGCGCGCAGCGTGCAGCGTTACAACATCACCGTTGATCAGTCTGCTGTGGCGAACTTTAAACGTTATACCGAGGAAAGCCGTGACCCGGTCGAGGTAACCCCCACCGAGCTAGTGTATGAGTTGGCCGATATTCTTGAAATGAGTGACGCCGATGTGAAGGCGGCGCTCGATGGCGACCTCAAATACAAGATTGTTAAAGAGAACGTCACTCCTGCTATCTACAACAAGGTAGATGCCCTGGGTGCCCCCTATATCTACGGTGAGATTTTGTCTGAGCGTAAATATCCTAACGGCCAGGTGGGTGGCTCGGTGGTAGGCCGCTTTAGCATCATTGAGGAAGCCGTGGACGGCACCAGCGGCGAAACGCGGCAGGTGAACAACTCGGTGGGCATCGAACGCACCATGGGGGAGCACCTAGCCGGTGTTGACGGTGAGCGTGTTTATGAAATCTCAGCTGACGGTATTCGTATACCTATCGGGGACGAACAGAACACCCCTGCCCAGGACGGTAAGAGTGTGCGGCTGACCATCAATCAGGACGTACAGTATTTTGCGCAGCAGGTGGTTAAAGCCCGTGCTGAGGAACTGAAGGCTGAGTGGGGTACGGCCATTGTGATGGACGTGCGTGACGGCTCGATTCTGGCGCTGGCAGATTCTTCGACGATGGATCCCGGTGCTGAGCGTTTTGAGCTGGCCGATATGAACCCCCGCGCTATTACCCAGGTCATTGAGCCGGGTTCTCCCGAGAAGATTTTGACCATCGCTGCCGTCTTTGAAGAGGGTATCGCTGAACCTGAGACCGTTTACGATGTGCCTGCTGAGCTTGAAATTGATCAGCAGACCATCACCGATCCTTTCGTGCACCCCGCCCAGAAGCGCACTGTTGCCGGTATTATTGCTGACTCGATGAACACCGGTACCGTCATGATGGGTAGCAAGCTCACCAAGGAGCAGCGCTACAACTGGCTTAAGAAGTTTGGCATGGGGGAGTTCACCGGTATTGAGCTCACCGGTGAGTCCCAGGGCCTGGTCAGCGACTGGCGGGACTGGGATATCCGCCAGCAGTACATGGTTCTCTTTGGCCAGGGTGTTGCCCAGACGGCCCTGCAGACCTCAATGATTTTCCAGGCTATGGCGAATAAGGGGGTTATGCTCAAGCCCCGCATCATTGATGCTGTGATTGATACGGACGGTACCGAAGAAGTCCGCGAGGTCGCTGAAGGTACCCGCATGGTGAGTGAAGAAACCGCCCGGAAGACCCTCCAGGTCATGGAGGCTGTCGTGTACCAGGGTCGTGGTGCGAAAGGTGCCCAGATTAACGGCTACCGGGTCGCCGGTAAGACCGGTACCGCAGAAAACGTGGGCGAAGGTTCTAGCACCTATGATGGCTGGGCTACCTCTTTTGTGGGGGTCGCTCCCACCGAGGACCCCCGCTTCCTCGTATCGATTACTATGCACCGCCCGAAAACCACGGCATCGGCTGTTGGCCTGGCAAATACCACAGCCCAGTTTGCAGAAATTATGGAGAAAACCCTGCACATCTATAATGTGCCCCGCTCCACAACGGAGCCGCAGGAGACCCCTAAATTCGCTGAGGGACATGACGAAAACGGCTAAAGTAGACCCTATTAGCACTCGCGCCGAAACGCGCACCTTAATATAGACCGCCCATTGGAGGGAAAGCCCGTGACACAAAACCGAGCACTTGATGGCAGCGCCCAGACGTTGCGCCCCCGTCAGGTTACCGAGCGCACCTGCGCTGAGGTCGCCGACTGGCTGACCGAGGTGGGGTTAGGAGCGCAGCTGGTGCAGGCGTCCGTCCGCCCTATCACGGGTATCACTATGGACTCCCGTGAAGTGCAGCCCGGCGATCTGTACGTTGCCCTGGGGGGAGCCAAGGCCCACGGTGCGTCCTTTCTTCCTGCTGCAATCGAGTTGGGGGCGTCCGCCCTGCTGACCGACGAAGCGGGCCTTGAAATTGTGCGCGAGCTGGGTATTCCCGATGACCTGGGTGTAGTCACCACCGACCAGGTGCGAGCTGCTGTCGGCCCGCTCTCTGCTCGCATTTACGCTTCTCAGCCCAGTGGCGGGGGAGCACCCCGCCTCTTTGCGGTGACCGGCACCAACGGTAAGACCACCACTACCTACATGACCAACTCAATCATGCAGGCGCTGGGGCACACTACCGGCCTGATTGGTACCATTGAGATTCTTGCCGGTGGTCAGGCTATTCCCTCTAAGCTCACCACTCCCGAGTCCTCCCACGTGCACTCCCTCATTGCCCTGATGCGCGAGCAGGGTATTACCAGCGCCGCGATGGAGGTGTCATCGCATGCCCTGGACTACCGCCGCGTCGATGGCATTCGCTATGACGTTGCGGGCTTTACCAACCTCACTCAGGACCACCTGGACCTGCACGGCACCATGGAAAGCTACTTTGATTCCAAGGCCGAGCTCTTCACCCCGGCCCGTACCCGTCGCGCCGTTATCACTGCCGATGACCACTGGGGTCTTGACATGGCAAAGCGCGCGGTTCAGGCTTTGGGGGCCCGCGCTGTGGTTCGCCTCTTTACCAACTTCGGTGCCGGTTACGAGCCGGGGGAGGACGCTCTCACCTCCCTTGCTGCCCAGGACTGGGCCCTGGTGCAGGTAGAGCGCTCCGGTATTGGCCACTCCTTTACCCTGCGCCGTGGCGACGGTTTTGAACTGCCCAGCGCCACCTTGCTTCCAGCTGATTTCAATGTCTCGAACGCTGCGCTGGCCGCCGTGATGGTTTTTGAGAGCGCCCGCGACGGGCTAGAGCGCGAGCGCATCACCGAAGTGCTGGCTCGCACCGAGACCCTGACCCCCGTTGTGCCCGGTCGTATGCAGCTGATTTCCACCGAGCCCACCGCCCTGGTGGACTTCGCCCACAACCCCGATGCCCTGAAACGTGCGCTTGAAGCAATCGAGCCGGCAGATGAGGACGGCAAGATCATTATTGTTTTCGGTGCAACCGGTGAGCGTGACCAGACCAAGCGCCCCTTGATGGGCGAAATCGCCGCCACCTATGCCGATATCGTGGTAGTGACCGACGACGACCCCCATGGCGAAGACCCTGCCCCTATCCGCGAGGCTGTTGAGTCTGGTGCGCTCGCGGCTCTTGAAGCCGGGGCCCGCGCCCAGCGGGTGCTCAACATTGAGCCCCGCGCCGCTGCCATCGATGAAGCTATCGCCCTGGCTGGACCCAAGGACTCAATTCTGATTGCTGGCCGCGGCCACGAGGTAGCCCAGGACGTTGCCGGTACCGATATCGAGCTTGACGACCGTGTAGAGACCGCTCGCGCCCTGCAGGCTGCCGGTTTCAGCGTGCTCCCGGCCTATCAGAACCGCCAGAAGTAACCTAAAGGTAAACCTATGATTAAACTTTCAGCACTAGAGATTACAGAAGCTGTCAGCGGTACCCTGTTAGGGGTAGACGCTGCCGATTCTGCTGCTCTGACCTGCACTTCTGCTACTACAGACTCCCGCGAAGTTGACGCCGGCTGTCTCTTTATCGCTAAGCCCGGTGAGGTGACAGACGGCCATAACTTCCTGGCTGCAGCCTTCGAGCGGGGGGCTTCTTTGGCTCTTGTTGAACGCGAGGTTCAGGATGCTGACGGCCAGCTATACCCCTCAATTCTGGTCGACGACGTTGTGCTGGCTATGGGACGACTGGCCTCTTACATCGTGGCCCGCCTGCGTGAGCGCGGCGACGTGACGGTTGTGGGTATCACCGGTTCTGCGGGGAAGACCACTACCAAGGACCTACTGGCAGCTATCTTCGGTGCAGAGGGCAAGACCGTGGCCCCCATCGGGTCTTTCAACGGTGAGGTCGGAGTGCCGCTGACCGTCTTCCGGGCCGAGGAAGACACCCGGTACCTGGTCATTGAGATGGGCGCTGACCGGGTGGGTAACATCAAGTACCTGACCGACATGATTTCTCCGGATTTCGGCGTTGTGCTCAAGGTGGGCACAGCCCATGCCGGTGAGTTTGGCGGCGTCGATAACATCGAAGCGACCAAGGGCGAGATGGCCGAGGGCGTCCGCCTGGGACTGGGCCTGAACATCGACGACTACCGGGTGAGGCGCATGCTGAACCGGGCGTCCACCCCCGTCACCTACTTTGGCGTTGAGGGTCGCGAAGCGGAACTAACCCACACCGCTAACCCCGGTGTGGCAGAAAACCGCATGACGGCGTCCAATCTCACCACCACCGATGAAGGCAAGCCTGCCTTTACACTGACCTTCCCCGATGGGCAGGCCTATGAGATTAGCTCCCAGCTCATCGGCGAACACCACGTTTACAACCTGTTGGCGGCAGCTACCGTTGCCTATCAGGTCGGAATCGACCCGGTTCGCATCGCCCAGCAGCTCAACACCGCTGGGGCAGCCTCCAAATGGCGTATGCAGCGTACCGACCGGGCCGACGGAGTGACCGTCATTAACGATGCCTACAACGCTAATCCCGAGTCTATGACCGCTGCCCTGCAAACCCTTGCCCAGCTGGGCCGTCTGCCCTCCACCAATCGCACCTGGGCCGTACTCGGTGCCATGCTGGAACTCGGCGACCAGACCCTGACCGAACACGACCGCATCGGCCAGCTGGCAGTACGTCTCAACATTTCTAAGCTCATCGCCGTAGGCGACATCGCCAAGCCCATCTACAACACCGCCCACCTGGAAGGCTCCTGGGGTAATGAGGCAACCTGGGTTGCCACCACCGAGGAAGCCTTCGAACTCCTGCGCGGTGCCCTAGAGCCGGGTGATATCGTCCTCTTCAAGTCCTCAAACGGGGCTGGCCTGGGCCTTCTCGGTCAAAAAGTTGCTGACTATGAGGGCAAACTCACCCGAGACGAAGGCGATAGTGGGCAATCACAGCCCTGGTTAAGCGCCGGTGACTTCGTCCAGGTACTAAACTCAGACAGTGGCGCCCAGCCAGATGCTGCCGCCAAGACCACAGATAACTCATAACCGGGAAGGCACAGACACCGCATGATTTCCATCCTGTTGGCTGCCGCTTTCGGCTTGATCATCTCGATCACCGGAACCCCGCTCTACACCAAATGGTTGGTGAAGCAGCAGTTCGGCCAGTTCATTCGCGAAGACGGCCCCACCTCACACCAGACCAAGCGGGGCACCCCCACCATGGGCGGTGTCATGATGATGGCAGCAACCGTCCTCGGTTTCTTCCTAGCACTGGGTCTCTCAGCCCTGCTCACCGGTACTACCTTGGCCCCCTCAGCGTCCGTGCTACTCGCTATGTTCCTGATGCTGGGTATGGCGGGCGTTGGCTTCATTGATGACTTCCAGAAGATTTGGAAGAAGCAGAACGAGGGTCTGACTCCCAAAGGCAAGATTGTGCTTCAAGGGTTAATCGGTACCCTCTTTGCTGTGGGCGCCCTGCTGAGTAAGGACGAACGCGGCTGGTCACCTGCCTCCTTCAACATCTCCTTCACCCGCGATATCTCCTGGCTCGACCTGGCCTTTGCCGGGCCTGTGCTGGGTATTATCCTCTTTATCATCTGGGCTAACCTGATTGCCACCGCTACAACGAACGCGGTGAACCTCACCGACGGTCTGGATGGCTTGGCCACCGGTGCCGCCATCATGGTCTTTAGCGGTTACTTGCTGATTTCGATGTGGCAGCAGCAGCACCTGTGTGCCCCCGGCTCTCTTGATAACGTCTGCTACGAGGTGCCCGATTCGGGGCAGATGGCGATGCTGGCTGCTTCCCTCATTGGCGCCCTAATCGGCTTCCTCTGGTGGAACACCTCACCGGCCACTATCTTCATGGGCGATACCGGCTCCCTGGGCCTGGGTGGTGCGCTGGCTGCTTTCGCTATCATCACCCGCACCCAGATGCTTCTGCCGATCATCGCAGGTCTCTTCGTTATGATCGCCATCTCCGTTATTCTGCAGGTGGGCTACTTCAAGATGACCGGCGGTAAGCGCATCTTCCGCATGGCCCCCCTGCAGCACCACTTTGAGCTCAAGGGCTGGACCGAAGTCAACGTTGTCATCCGCTTCTGGATTCTGGCTGGTCTGTTTGTGGCTATTGCTCTGGGCATTTTCTACGGCGACTGGCTTCTGAGCAACGGAGGTGTCTTCTAATGAAGGCAAGTAACGCAAATCCCGTCTACGGCTACGAGCGCCTGGAAGCGCTGACCAGCTGGGAATCCGACTGGTCTGGTCTACGCGTGGTCGTTGCAGGCCTGGGTATCTCTGGCTTCTCAGCCGCTGATACTCTCATTGAACTGGGTGCCCGCGTAGTTGTGGTGGACGGTAACGATAACGAGGTCACCCGCGGTAAGGCTGATACCCTGAAGATCGTGGGTGCAGCCGGTTCGGTGCTGGGCACCGGAGCCATGGACGCACTACCCCTGGTCGAGGGGCAGCCCGCTGACCTGGTGGTCACCTCACCCGGTCTTGCTCCCACCATCGGTATTCTGGCCGATGCTGTAGCCCAGAAGATTCAGATTTGGGGCGATGTAGAGCTGGCCTGGCGTCTGCGTCAGCGCGAAGGACGCAAGGTCGCCCCCTGGTTGGCTATTACCGGCACCAACGGCAAGACCACCACTGTGGGTATGACCGAATCTATCCTGCAGACCGCAGGCTACAAGGCCATTGCGGTGGGCAACGTCGGCACTCCCATCCTCGATGCCCTGCGCGACCCCGTGGATTACGACTTCTTCGCCGTGGAGCTCTCTAGCTTCCAGCTGCACTGGACCTACTCCATGTCACCCCTAGCCTCTGTCGTGCTGAACGTGGCAGAAGATCACGTCGACTGGCATGCCGGCTATGACAACTACTTGGCCGATAAAGCCCGCATCTACGAGAACACTCAGGTAGCCTGTATCTTCAACGCTAACTACCCCGAGATCGTGCAGATGGTCGAAGAGGCGGACGTCGTCGAGGGCGCTCGCGCCATCGGTTTTTGGGCCGATACTCCCGGTCTTTCCATGCTGGGTGTAATTGACGGTCTGCTCATTGACCGGGCCTTCCTTGACGACCGCCGCAACCAGGCCCTGGAAGTGGCTGAGGTAGCAGATACCGGTCAGTTGCCGACCAAGCACACCGTGGAGAATGCCCTGGTTGCCGCTGCCCTGACTCGGGCAGCCGGTATCGAACCTGAACAGGTCAAGGCAGGCCTGCAGAACTACGAACCCGGTGCCCACCGCATCCAGCTGGTGGCCAACACCCACGGGGTGCTCTGGGTCAACGACTCTAAGGCCACCAACCCCCACGCAGCGAATGCTTCCTTGGCCTCCTTCAACCCCGTGATTTGGGTAGCCGGTGGCCTGTCAAAGGGCGTGACCTACGACGAGCTGGTTGCTGAACACAAGGACCGCCTCAAGGCCGTGGTCATGATCGGCACCGACACCGCAGCCCTGGTATCTGCCCTGGCTGAGCAGGCCCCTGATGTGCCGGTCTACAAGATCAGTGAGAGTTCCCTGCTGGCCGATGTCAGTGATGGACGGGCCGTCATGAAACTGGCGGTTGCCAAGGCCCACGAGATTTCGGAACAGAATGACACCGTGCTCATGGCCCCGGCTGCAGCTTCAATGGACCAGTTCACCTCGTACGCAGAGCGCGGAAACGCCTTCATCGACGCGGTAGCCGACCTGGTCAACCAGATCAATTCCTAGAACCAATCGGTGCGGAGGGCGGGCAATCAGTAGCTACTGGTTCCCACCCTCCCTCACCTTTAACCGCACCTACGGTGGGGCGTCCTCACCCGAGAGAAGAGAAGCGAAAAGACTATGAGCCTGGCAGCAGAACCCCGGTCACAGCAGCGTCCTGGCTTGATTCGGCGTCTGTGGGAGAGATCCCGGACCACCTGGGAGAACGCCCAGGTACGTTTGGGCTCCATGGTGCTGACCGATGTGCCCATCGTGCTGGTAGTGACTGCCACCGTGCTCACCCTCTTTGGCGTGATGATGGTGCTCTCTGCCTCAAGCGTGGAACAGATTTCATCGGGCGCAGGTGCCTTCAGCCAGGCCCGCTCCCAGGGCATGTTCGCGCTACTGGGTCTCGTTGCTATGCTGATCGTGGGCTACCTGGTACCGGTCATCTGGTACCGGCGGCCCTGGGTAGTGCACACCCTGCTGGGGGCAGCAGCCCTACTGCTCATCGCCGTGATTTTTGTAGGTAGCACCGTCAACGGCAACCGCAACTGGATCAACATCGCTGGTTTCTCGATTCAGCCCTCAGAATTCGCCAAGCCCATCATGATTCTCTGGCTGGCCTCGGTCTACTCCCGTCAGGGGCGCATCGACCGGGGAACCCTGGCCCAGACCGCCTACAAGGGGCTCATTCCCGCCCTCCTCGGCTTTGGCCTGATTGTCACCCTGATTCTGGCAGGCCACGACGTGGGCACCGTACTCATCTACGCCCTCTTCTTCAGCGCAATCTTCCTGGCAGCCCGCCCCTCCCGCGGGCTTGTGGTGATTAGCGCGGGCCTGGGCACCCTGGCAGCCATCATGATGGTAGCCATCAGCCCCAACCGCATCGAGCGTCTCTTCAACACCTTTGCCTTCTGGCGTGACTGCGTTGAGGCCACCTGCGACCAGGCCAACTCTGGCCTGGCAGCACTCGCTACCGGCGGCTTATGGGGCGTGGGTCTGGGGCAGTCCCGGCAGAAGTACAACTACCTGCCTGAAGCCCACAACGACTATATTTTCGCGGTGGTCGGTGAAGAACTGGGCCTGATCGGTGCTATTGCCGTGCTGCTACTCTACGCAGCCCTGATCTACTGCGCTATGCGTATCCTACTGCGCTCCTCTGACCTCTTTATCCGCTACGCCACCATTGGCATCATCACCTGGATCGCCGGCCAGGCCCTGCTCAACATCGCTATGGTGGTAGGGCTTATGCCCGTCATCGGTGTGCCCCTGCCCTTTATTTCTGCCGGTGGCTCCGCCCTGGTGTCGTCACTGACCGGTATCGGAATTCTGATCGCTTTTGCCCGCCAGACCCCCCTTAACCCGATTGTGGGGGAACGTACCGGCATCGCCAATAGCAAGATGCAAAAGGACGCCGCCCGTCGTGTTGCCCTGGCCCGCATCTCTGAGCGAGAGCAAGCTATCATCGCAGCTGACCCAGACGGTACCGGCTGGACTCTTGATAAGCTCACCACCCGCCTGGGTGCTCTCGTCGACGGGCGTGGCTCTGCCCAACCTGCGGCGTCCGCCCCTCAACGGGCCCAGGGGAGTGCGCGCACCGTGCGTCCCTCGGCAGCTACCGCGCGTCCGTCCGCCCAGACACTCCGCCGCTCAACCCCGCTGTCAGCTGAAGCTAGTGCTGAGGCGGCGATGGCTCGACGCTCCAGTTCGGCCAGCGGCGCCCGCCCCTCGGCCAGCGTGCAGCAGGCTCACACCCGCACCACAGCGACTCAGTCCCAGCCCCCTGCTCGCCCTGCTACGCCCGCCACCGCAGCTAAGCCGCAAATCAGCGAGCTACAAGCTCCTGCCCCCAAGGAGCAAAAACTGCCCGCTGGCCTGCGCACTATCCGTAAGGCCCGCAAGCTCCCAGAACAGCACTAAGGGGGTAAGGTGGCTCACGGGCAGGGGGCTCAAGATGTGTCTGTGGCCCATTCCGCGTAAACTAAGGGGCGAAACAGAATACTAAGGGAGTGAAACCTGATGACCCACGCACCCACTGTCGTGCTGGCAGGCGGCGGCACAGCCGGGCATATCAACCCCATGCTGGCTATCGCCCGAGCCCTCCAGGAGCGCGAGCCTGACGTCACCATCATGACCGTCGGCACCGAAAATAGCATGGAGGCCCGGCTCGTACCGGCAGCGGGCTACGACATCAGCTTCATCCCGAAAGTTCCCTTCCCCCGCCGCCCCAACCTTGACGCCATCAAGTTCCCCGGCCGCTTCCGGGCCTCGCTCAAGCAGGCCGAGAAGATTCTGACCGACACCGGGGCGGATGTCCTGGTGGGCGTGGGCGGTTACGTGTGCACCCCCATGTACCTGGCAGCCCGCAAGCTGGGCGTGCCCGTAGTAATTCACGAGGCCAATGCCAAGCCCGGCCTCGCCAACAAGGTGGGTGCGAAGAATGCAGCCCTGGTAGCTACGGCCTTCCCAGATACCCCAATTGCTGGCGCCCGCACCGTGGGTATGCCTATGCGTCAGAACATCGCCGACCTCGACCGCGCCTCTGAACAGGGCGCTGCCCGGGAGCGTCTGGGCCTTGACCCGGCTCTGCCCACCCTGGTGGTCACCGGCGGGTCCCTGGGAGCCTTGAGCCTTAACCGGGCAGTCGCCGAGATTATTGATGAGATTGCTCCGGCTGGCTACCAGCTGCTGCACATCACTGGCCGTGACAAGGCGGTTAAGGACGAGTCCGGCCAGCTCCGCACAGCCCCCGGCTACCAGCAGGTTGAGTTCATTACCTCCATGGAAGATGTCTACGCCGCTGCCGACCTCATGATTGTGCGCTCTGGTGCAGCAACCGTCAGCGAGGTCGCTGCCGTGGGCCTACCGGCTATCTTTGTTCCCCTACCCATCGGTAACGGCGAGCAGGCTCTCAACGCCCGCTCTCTGGTGGCTGCTGGGGCAGCCTTACTGGTGGACGACTCAGATTTCACCGCTAGCTGGTTCCGTCAGAATGTACCGGCCCTGCTAGCAGACACCGATAAACTTACCGACATGGCAGAAAAGTCCTACCGGCACGGCATCCGTGATGCTGCGCAGGTTATGGCAGACGAAGTACTGAAGGCGGCCCGCGTATGAGCACCTCACTAATGGATCTTTCAATCGACCTTCCCGCTCCTCTCAACCCTCCCTTCCCCGAGCGTCCGGCCCTGGCCGACCTGGGCCGGGTGCATTTTGTGGGTATTGGTGGGGCCGGCATGTCGGCTATCGCCCGGCTCATGCTGCGCGCTGGCATGACCGTGAGCGGGTCTGACCAGGCTGAAAGCGCCGCTGTTGATAGCCTGCGAGAGCTGGGTGCCCGGGTAGCGGTGCCCCAGGTAGCTGAAAATATTGAGGGTGTCGATACCGTGGTGATTTCAACCGCGATTCGCGAAGATAACCCCGAACTCGCTGCTGCCCGGGCCCGCGGCCTGCGCGTGCTACACCGCTCTGAGGCTCTGGCGGCGACCATGCGCGACTCCAAGGTGATTGCGGTTGCCGGTACCCACGGCAAGACCACCACCTCATCCATGATTTCGGTGATGCTAGACGGCCTGGGGCTGGACCCCTCTTTTGCGGTTGGCTCTACCATCGCTGGCTATAACACCAACGCCCACCTGGGAGCGTCCGGGCCGGAGTCCTGGTTCGTGGCTGAAGCCGATGAATCCGACGGCTCTTTTGTGCGCTACCGCCCTGAGATTGCGGTTATTACCAACGCTGAGCCCGACCACCTGGATTTCTACGGCACCAACGAGCGGGTCTTCGAGGCCTTCAATCGTTTTATTGCCTCTATGGCGCCCGGCGGTGTCTTCGTGACCTGCTCTGACGACGCCGGCGCAGCCACTCTTGCGGCTCAGGCCGCGGACGCCGGTGTTCAGGTTGTCACTTACGGTGAGGGGGAGGGCGCTATGGTTCGCCTGACCGGTATCACCTCTGAAGGAACCGACTGCTCTTCGAACCTGGTCTGGGACTTTACCGTAGGCGGCCAGCAGTTCGCGGGGCAGATTACCCTGACCCTGCCAGTGCCCGGTATTCATAACCAGCTCAACGCTACGGCGTCCTTTGTCTGTGCCCTGCTAGCAGGTGCCAGCCCCGAAGATGCCGTGAAGGCGCTGGCCCACTTCTCGGGTACCGACCGCCGCTTTACCCTGCGCGGTGAAGCTGCCGGGGTTAAGGTCTTTGATGACTATGCCCATCACCCCACCGAGGTACACCGTGCTCTGGAAACCGGCCGCACGGTTGCCGCCGGGCATAACCTCTACGTGATTTTCCAGCCCCACCTTTTCTCCCGCACCAAGGAGTTCGCTACCGAGTTCGCTGAGTCGCTGTCTCAGGCTGACCGCAGCTACGTGCTCGATATCTACCCCGCCCGTGAGAAGCCGATGGAGGGCGTAACCAGCCATCTCATCACCGAGGCCGGTTTCTCCGAGGTGCACTACGCTGAGAGCACCGACCAGGCGATTGACGCTGTTGTAGCCGCCGCCCTGCCCGGCGATATCATCATGACGGTTGGTGCCGGTGACGTGACTGCTCTGGGGCGGGTGCTGGTAGAGAAGCTTTCTGCCCGTGAAGGTGCTGCACTCTAGTGGCTGATGAAAAGAAGCCCCGTATTCGCCTGAATTCCGCTAAGGTGAGCCAGCTACCAGAGGCTGGCGATAACCTGGTGGATATCTCTGAAAACAGTCGTTTCGCCCAGTGGCGCCAGGCCCAGGAAGAGGAGCGGCAGAGCGGCCAGAGCGAGCCTCAGCGTCTGCCTTCTGCTCCCGTGCAGTTGCGCCCCAAGCGTCGGGCAGCCGGTAGCTGGAAGAAATGGGCCTACGGGGTAGGCACCCTGGTGCTCGCTACCCTGATTTTTGTGGGGGTTGTTTTCTTCTCGCCCCTGCTGGCTACCCGGACGATTACGGTCGAAGGCGCTTCTTTGCTGGATGAGGCTACCGTTCAGCAGCAGCTGAGCCAGCTCCAGGGAGTTCCCATGACCCGCATTAGCGAGTCTGAGGTTGCTTCTCTGATCGGTAACGAGAATGTGCTCTACGGGGTGACCCTGCAGGCGAATCCGCCTCACGAGCTGGTGGTGCAGCTGCATGAGCGGGTGCCCGTGGCTGTGGTGGAGAACGAGGGTAGCTTCGTGCTGGTCGACAATGAGGGTGTGCAACTGGGTACCGCAGCGTCGGTTGAGGATGCCGGTGTTCCGCTGGTTGCCGGAGGCCTGGATATTCTGGGATCGGCTGCTTTTAGTACCGTAACCGGTGTGCTGGCGGCTCTGCCGACCTCGATTTTGTCGCAGGTGTCTGAGGCTAAGGCTGATTCGGCATCAACCATTACTTTAGAGATGATTGATGGTACGCAGGTCGTCTGGGGCACCCCGGAAGACAGCGACCTTAAAGCTAAAGTTCTAGTTCAACTTATGGACTCGGTGGGTAGCCAGCAGGCCGTAGAAACCTACGATGTCTCAAGCCCCCTCGTCCCCACCGTAAAATAGTTTCAACTTATACCTGAAGTTCTCTCTTGTCCTTGATATTTTCTGAGAAAAATAAGGTCATGGGTGAAACGAGGGCGACATTGCAGGGTGAAGTTGATACTCTTTCATTGATTGAAACAATAGGTTTGCTCCAATCTCAACTTTCACTCTAAGGTTGAGTTGGTTTGAAATAAGGCACAAATTAGTAGGGAATCCATGGATACAGCAACTCCCCAGAACTACCTGGCAGTCATTAAGGTCGTCGGTATCGGCGGCGGTGGCGTCAACGCTGTCAACCGCATGATTGAGGTTGGTCTGCGTGGCGTTGAATTCATCGCGATCAACACCGACGCTCAGGCTCTGCTCATGTCTGATGCAGACGTCAAGCTCGACGTGGGTCGCGAACTGACCCGCGGCCTGGGCGCAGGCGCTAACCCTGACGTTGGACGCCAGGCAGCAGAAGACCACGAACAGGAAATCGAAGAGGTACTTAAGGGTGCCGACATGGTCTTCGTGACCGCAGGTGAAGGCGGTGGCACCGGTACCGGTGGCGCTCCCGTCGTTGCCCGTATCGCCCGCTCTCTGGGCGCACTGACCATCGGTGTTGTTACCCGTCCCTTCACCTTTGAAGGCCGTCGCCGCTCCAACCAGGCAGAGACCGGCATCGCCGCCCTGCGTGACGAGGTCGACACCCTGATCGTTATTCCCAACGATCGACTGCTCTCCATCTCAGACCGCAATGTCTCCATGCTCGACGCCTTCAAGTCAGCAGACCAGGTTCTGCTCTCCGGTGTCCAGGGCATCACCGACCTGATCACCACCCCCGGCCTGATCAACCTCGACTTCGCAGACGTCAAGTCCGTCATGCAGGGTGCAGGTTCAGCTCTCATGGGTATCGGCTCAGCCTCCGGTGATGACCGCGCCGTCAAGGCAGCCGAACTGGCTATCGCCTCACCCCTGCTGGAAGCATCCATCGACGGTGCTCACGGCGTCCTCCTCTCCATCCAGGGCGGTTCAGACCTGGGCCTCTTCGAAATCAACGAAGCTGCCCGCCTGGTTCAGGAAGTTGCCCACCCCGACGCCAACATCATTTTCGGTGCCGTCATCGACGACGCTCTGGGTGACGAGGCTCGCGTGACCGTTATTGCCGCAGGCTTTGACTCGGTCAACCCCGAAACCAACTCCAACAACACCAACCCCGCTGCTAACCAGGCTGCTCGTACCCAGCAGAACTTTGGTGGCGCTTCAGCAACTCCCGCGTCAGGCGCTGGCTTCGGTTCAGCACCCGCAGCAGGTAACAGCTGGAACAAGGGTGGCAATGACGTTCCCACCAACGCCGGCTTCGACGTTGACCTGCCCCCCGTTGTTGAGGACTCCCAGTCAGCACGTCGTGACACCCTCGATGTGCCTGACTTCCTGAAGTAAAGACTTCAGACCCACACTCTAGACGGCAACAAGCCGTCTAAAGGCCGAGAGGGGGTGAAAGCTAGACCTAGCTTTCACCCCCTTCAGCATTTCCCGCACTTTTTCGAAAGGTAGGCAAGGCCCATGGTTGACGCTCTTTTCTCCCACCGGCTAGTAACCCTGGCAAATGGCGCCCGGGTCAACGTGGCCTTCACATCGGTTGCTGCCGGTAACCTGGGGCTGCACGTAGGCGATGACCTTGACCAGACCCTGGCTCACCGGCAGACCCTTGAAGACGCGCTGCTGGGGGAAGGGGCGTCCTGCGGCTTCACCTACCTCAACCAGGTGCACGGCACCGTGGTCTTTGATGCGGATGTCTCAGACCGGCTTGGTGCTGAAACTGAGAAGGGTCTTAGTCCCCAAGAGATTCGTGATACTGCACCGGTCGCCGATGCCGCCGTCTCTCGTGAGGGTCGGCCCCTGGCCATTATGGTGGCTGACTGTATCCCCCTGGTCTTTGTGGGGGAGCACGCTCAAACGGGCCAGCCGGTCTTGGGCGTGGCCCATGCCGGACGGCGGGGCCTGCTCGACGGTGTGATTCAATGCCAGGTTGAGGCCATGGCACAGAAGGGTGCTGAGAACATTCAGGCATGGATTGGCCCCTCGATCTGCGGACGCTGCTACGAGGTTCCCGAGGCCATGCGGCAGGAATCTGCTGAGCTGATTCCCCAGGTCTATTCCACTACCTCCTGGGGTACTCCCGGCCTTGACCTGCCTGCTGGGGCCCGCGCCGTCCTTGCCTCCCTGCCGCAGGTGACCCGCGTGCATAGCGACCTTGCTGCCTGTACCTTTGAACATGAGCACCTCTTCTCGCACCGCGGCCATACCCAGAAGCAGGAGCCTGCCGGGCGCATAGCTGGCCTGGTCTGGGTAGAAGCTGGCCCTTTGGCCACTGAGGTGCCCAACCCCTCCCACCTGTAACCCAGATGCCCGCTCTAAGGAATGAAAATATGACTCTGACCTACAGTCCCGAACGTCGTGCAGAACTGAGCGAGCGCCTGTCTGAAGTGCAGGCCCGTATCCGCGATGCCTCCGCTGATATGAGCGGCGCCCGAACCGCCTCGTCCCCCCTGCCCGAGCTGATTGTGGTCACTAAGTTTTTCCCGGCTTCAGATGCAGCTGCCCTGTACGATGCGGGTGTGCGCGCTGTGGGCGAGAACCGCGACCAGGAGGCCGCTGGTAAGGCTCGTGAGTTGGCCGCCTACACGGGCGGCGATGATCCGCTGCGCTGGTCCTTTATCGGCCAGCTGCAGACCAACAAGGCTAAGTCTGTGGTGCAGTATGCGCACGAGGTGCAGTCGGTTGACCGCCCCCAGCTTGCCGATGCCCTCTCTAAGGCCTACAGTAACCGTCTGGCCCGCCATGAGAACGGTGAGGTTGACGCTCCGGCAGCATTGGCACACGGTGGTCTGCGCTGCCTTATTCAGGTAGGGCTCGATACCACTGTTGAAGCCACCGCCGGGCAGGCTGCCCTGGGCGCGCGCGGGGGAGTAGACCCCACCGAGATTTTGGCCCTTGCCGACCACATCAGCTCCCTGCCGGGCCTCACCCTGGGCGGGCTCATGGCAGTTGCCCCGCTGGGCCAGGACGCCGCAGCCGCCTTTGAGAGACTGCACGGCTACTCCCAGCAGCTATTGGAACACTACCCCGAGGCAACCACCATCTCAGCGGGTATGAGCCACGACCTGGCTGAGGCAATTCGCTGGGGAGCTACTTCTGTGCGGGTTGGCTCCTCAATCATGGGATCCCGTCCGGCCCGCTAAGGGCAGATGCCCATAATTCACCGGGAATACTGAGGTTTTCCTTGGGCTTGTCTGCGAGAAAGACAGGCGACTTTTTGGTACCGTAAAAGGTTGATAGCAACAGAGGTTTTAAGCCCCGTCGACCGGCGGAAAGGCTACTCAAAGGGAGGGTAAGAATGGCTCGCACACTACACCAGGCAATGGCCTACCTGGGCCTGGGCCAGGTAGAAGACGAAGCGCAGCGCACAGAGCGGCCCCAGCGCCACCCTGAAACGATCTATGAAGAGACTGTTTTTGAGGCTGATGACCAGTACGATACCTACCCCGATGAGCTAGCTCCCGCTGAAGGGCGTGCCCATATCTCATCCACTGCCGACCGTGACGTCCTTCTGGGTATTTCACCCGAGGCCACCCGCAGCCATCCGGCTCCCGAAGCAACTGCCGGTAGTGTTTCTGCAGCCGAGGCCGACGACCAGCTTCTTGAGCAGGTCGAAAGCACCGGCACCGACTGGGACTTCCCCGGTACCCACCAGCAGACAACCAACTACACCTCAACCGCCCTGACCCCCTCCTTCTCCGAAGAAAGCAGCGAAGAATTGCGCCGTATCACTACCATTCACCCCCGCTCCTACAACGACGCCAAGATTATCGGTGAGTCCTTCCGCGAGAATATTCCCGTGATTATGAACGTCACCGACATGGGCGATACCGACGCCAAGCGTCTCATCGACTTTTCTGCCGGCCTGGCTTTTGCCCTGAACGGTCACATCGAGCGCGTGACTGACAAGGTATTCCTGCTGACCCCAGCTAACCTTGAGGTTCTCGGTGCTGAGGGCACCGAGGTTCCGGTAGCTCTGGACAGCGATGACGTCACCCCCTTCAACCAGGCCTAAACAGCAGTGGGTTATCTTTTTGCTCTCTTGGCTATCGTTGCCTACCTGCTGATTGTCATTTTTATGATCCGCCTGGTACTCGACTGGGTGCAGATGTTTGCCCGCTACTGGCGGCCTAAGGGTGCGGTTTTGGTGGTTGCCTCTTTGGTGTACGCAATAACTGACCCGCCCATGAATGCTGCCCGCCGTTTGATTAAGCCCATCAACCTTGGCGGGATCTCTCTGGACCTGGGGTTCATGATTCTGCTCATGGCTCTTTGGTTTGCTTATTCTATGCTGACCAGTCTGGCGTATAACCTTTCAGTATAGTACTGATGGTGCGGACGCCTGCCTGTGGGGGAGGTGCTTCCCGTGGCTTTGGAAGCCTGCTCGTCAGTAGGCTGGAAATTGTCCCCTCAAGTGGTGACGTGACCAGTGGCTCACATATAAATCGCTCTAGAGTGTTGCGCAGTACCCCTTTGCCAGGTAATTTTGTGTTGTAGTAAATAGGGGACTACCCGAACTTTTAGCGCGCTGAAAGTTCGAGCTTCATGCGCCTGACTCCAGCACATACCGCGCACCGAGTTACCACCGGGCCAAAGCATCAAGATTTTTAGAAAATAGAGGGGAACGATCGTGGCACTCACGCCTGAGGAAGTAATCAACAAGCGCTTCCAGCCGACCAAGTTCAAGGAAGGCTACAACCCTGAAGAGGTTGATGATTTCCTTGACGAGATTGTCATTGAGCTACGCCGTCTGAACGCTGAAAATGCTAGCCTCAAGCGTCAGCTTGAAGAGGCTGAGGCTAAGATTTCACTTGCTCCCGCCCAGCAGAGCGGTACCCCGGCTGAAGCCGAGGTTGCGGTTGATGCCCAGCCCGGAGCTGCCGCGGCAGCACCCGCTCCGGCAGCAGCACCTGCCGCTGAGCCCACCCTGTCACCCGCGAGCGCCACCGGTCTGCTGGCCATGGCTCAGAAGGTTCACGATGACTACGTCTTCGAGGGTAAGCGCGAGCGCGAGCGCCTGATTACCGAAGGCCGTGACGAAGCCGCCAAGCTTGTTTCTGAAGCTGAACAGAAGTCGAACCAGGTACTTGGCGACCTGGAAAAGACCAAGAGCGATCTCGAGGTTTCTGTTGCTAAGCTGCGTTCCTTCGAGAACCAGTACCGCACCTCCCTGCGCGACTACCTGAACAAGCAGCTGACTACTCTTGAAGAGACCCCCGCCCTGGAACCCAAGGCTGAGGGTGCTCCTGCGGTAGCTGCTGCCCAGCCCCAGGGGTCCGGTGCTTTCAGCCAGCGCAACGGGGTTTTTAGTAACAACTCCTAGGTTCTGGTATCTAGGGTGTAACTAGTCCTTAGCTGCTCAGGCGGCCTCTCAGAGCGAGGGGCCGCCTGAGATGTTTAAGATATCGACCTGTGGTACCGGCTAGGTTCCGAACGCGATAAGCTGGTGTGTGCAGTTTTTGACGTTTGAAGGCAGGGAGTACGGTGGCTAATACCCAGCAGGAGGGCACTGTTTTGGTGCCGGTTCGTACGATTTCTGGGGTGGCTAAGGCTCTGCTGGCCCTGGCCCTCTTTGCGCTGGTATACGGGGCTGACCAGTGGGTTAAGTATCTGGTAGAGACAACCATGACTGTGGGGCAGACCATCACCGTGATCGAAGGCTTGCTCTGGTGGCGTTACTACCTGAATCCGGGTGCTGCTTTCTCTATGGGTGAGGGGTCTACCTGGCTGTTTACCCTGATTTCAACGGTGGGTGCCCTGGTGGCGCTGACCCTGGTGGTGCGGGCTAAGACCCTACCCTGGGTTATTTTGCTGGCGACTCTGGCAGGGGGCATTGTGGGTAACCTGCACGACCGCCTCTTCCGTGAACCTGGCTTCGGCATCGGGCACGTGGTCGATTATATTTCTGTACCTAATTTTGCGATTTTTAATATTGCCGATGCAGCAATCTGTGTATCAATGGCGGCGATTGTTGTGCTGACTTTTCTGGGCTACCGCATGGACGGTCAGCGTGAAGTACGAGCCGATAAGGCAAAGAAGAACGAGGTGGGGGTCTAGTGTCTCAGAAGATTGAACTGACATTTGTGGTAGGAGCCGACCAGGCCGGTACCCGGCTTGATGCCCTGCTCGCTGAGCTGAGCGGCCAGTCGCGCACAACGGTGAGTAGCTGGGTTAAGGACGGCGAGGTTCAGCTTCTCGATGCCAAGGGCAGGGGAGTGAAGGCTAAGGCCTCATCCAAACTGCTTGAGGGAATGACCGTGCAGGCCGCCGGTACCCCGCCGCGTGATCTAACGCAGATTGAGGCTGAGCAGGTTGACGGTTTTTCGATTGTCTACCAGGATGACGACATCGTGGTGGTCGATAAGCCCACCGGTGTTGCTGCCCACCCGTCGATGGGCTGGCACGGCCCTACGGTTGTCGGGGCGCTGAAGCACGCAGGGATTGAGATCGCCACCAGCGGTGCTGCTGAGCGTCAGGGTATTGTACACCGCTTAGACGTAGGCACCTCGGGGCTGATGGTTGTGACCAAGAACGAGCGAGCCTACTCGGTGATGAAGAACGCCTTCAAGGACCGTACTGTCACCAAGGTCTACCACACCCTGGTGCAGGGGCTACCCGACCCGCTCAAGGGTACTATTGATGCCCCCATCGGCCGCCACCCCGGCAGCGAGTGGAAGTTCGCGGTCAACGAGGACGGCAAGCCGGCTATCACCCACTATGAGGTACTCGAAGCCTTTGGGCCGGCGTCCTTGGTTGAGGTGCACCTTGAAACCGGCCGCACCCACCAGATTCGTGTGCATTTCTCTGCCCTGCGCCACCCCTGCGCGGGCGATCTGACCTACGGTGCAGACCCCACTATGAGCGCGCATCTGGGCCTTACCCGCCAGTGGCTGCATGCCCACCGGCTGGGCTTCACCCACCCCACCAGCGGCGAGCAGGTGGAGTTCGAAAGCCCCTACACCCCTGACCTTCAGTACGCTCTCGATACCCTGCGTGAGGGCAACTTCTAGAGCCCGACGCTAAGGACGCAACCTGCATGGCTAACACCGACTTCACTCATCTACACGTGCACACCGAGTACTCCATGCTCGATGGTGCTGCCCGTCTAACCGACCTCTTTGAGCACTCGAAGCAGCTGGGCATGAACGCCCTGGCAACTACCGACCACGGCTTCCTCTTTGGTGCCTTCGATTTCTGGAACAAGGCCAACAACGCCGGGGTTAAACCCATTATTGGTGTGGAGGCCTACCTGACCCCGGGTACCGCCCGCCAGGACCGCACCCGCGTGAAATTTGGTGAGGGCGGGCGCGATGACGTCTCCGGCGGTGGTGCTTATACCCATATGACCATGTGGGCAGAGAACACCCAGGGCATGCATAACCTGTTCCGGGCGTCCTCTCTGGCCTCTCTTGAAGGCCACTTCTATAAGCCGCGTATGGACCGGGAGCTACTCCAGACCTACGGTAAGGGTCTGATCGCCACCACCGGCTGCCCCTCGGGTGAGGTGCAGACCCGTCTGCGCCTGGGCCAGTACAAGGAGGCAATGCAGGCAGCCAGCGACTTCCGCGATATCTTCGGCAAGGAAAACTTCTACTGCGAGCTCATGGACCACGGGCTTGATATCGAGAAGAACGTCATGGCCGACCTGCTCAAGCTGGCCAAAGAACTGAAGCTTCCCCTAGTTGCCACCAACGACCTGCACTACACCCATGCAGAGGACGCCAAGGCCCACGCCGCGCTGCTGTGCGTGCAGTCAGGCTCCACCCTGCAGGACCCCAAGCGCTTCAAATTCGACGCCGATAACTTCTACCTCAAGTCGCCGGCTGAGATGCGCGAACTCTTCCGCGACTACCCCGAGGCCTGCAACAACACCATGGAAATCGCCGAGCGCTGCTCCGTGGAGTTCAATACCAAGGCCAACTACATGCCCAACTTCCCCGTACCCGAGGGCGAAAACGAGGAATCCTGGTTCGTCAAAGAGGTTGAGCGCGGCCTGCACTACCGCTTCCCCAAGGGTGTGCCCGATGAAGTGCGCAAACAGGCCGAGTACGAGGTGGGCATCATTTCGCAGATGGGCTTCCCCGGCTACTTCCTGGTGGTTGCTGACTTTATCAACTGGGCCAAGGAGAACGGTATCCGTGTGGGCCCGGGTCGTGGCTCGGGTGCAGGTTCCATGGTCGCCTATGCCATGCGTATTACCGACCTGAACCCGCTGGAACACGACCTGATCTTCGAACGCTTCCTCAACCCCGACCGCGTCTCTATGCCCGACTTCGACGTGGACTTCGATGATCGCCGCCGTTCTGAAGTGATTCACTATGTGACCGAGAAGTACGGCGAAGATAAGGTGGCAATGATCGTCACCTACGGCACCATCAAAGCTAAGCAGGCCCTCAAGGACTCCTCCCGTGTGCTGGGCTACCCCTTCTCCACCGGCGAGCGCCTGACCAAGGCCATGCCCGAGGACGTCATGGGCAAGAACATTGCCCTGGCCAACGTCTACAACCCCGAGGATAAGCGCTATAACGATGCCCAGGAGCTGCGCGACCTCATCGAATCTGATGCCGATGCCTCGAAGGTGTTTGAGACCGCGAAAGGTATCGAAGGTCTGAAGCGCCAGTGGGGCGTGCACGCGGCGGGCGTCATCATGTCAAGCCACGACCTGATTGACGTTATCCCCATCATGCGCCGTGAGCAGGACGGCCAGGTTATCACCCAGTTCGATTACCCCACCTGTGAAGGGCTGGGGCTGATTAAGATGGACTTCTTGGGCCTGCGTAACCTGACCATCATCTCGGATGCGATTGAGAACATTAAGCTCAACCGCGGTGAAGACCTGGATCTTGAAACCCTGGAACTGGATGATGCCGAGTCCTATAAGCTCCTGGCGCGCGGTGACACCCTGGGCGTCTTCCAGCTCGATGGTGGACCCATGCGCCAGCTGCTCAAGCTCATGCAGCCTGACCACTTTGAGCACATTTCGGCGGTCTTGGCGCTCTACCGCCCCGGCCCCATGGGCGCGAACTCCCACACCAATTACGCCCTGCGTAAGAACGGTCTGCAGGAGGTCACCCCCATCCACCCGGAGCTCGAAGAGCCCCTGGCAGAGATTCTCGATACCACCTACGGCCTGATCGTGTATCAGGAGCAGGTTATGGCGATTGCCCAGAAGGTCGCTAACTACTCCCTGGGTGAGGCAGATATTTTGCGTCGCGCTATGGGTAAGAAGAAGAAAGAGGAACTGGATAAGCAGTATGCCACCTTCCACCAGGGCATGCTCGATAACGGCTACTCCGAAGGGGCGGTAAAGGCCCTGTGGGATATTCTGCTGCCCTTCTCTGACTACGCCTTTAACAAGGCCCACACGGCGGCTTACGGTCTGGTCTCTTACTGGACGGCCTACCTGAAGGCTCACTACCCCCAGGAGTACATGGCAGCACTGTTGACCTCGGTGGGTGATGACAAGGACAAGCTCGCCCTCTACTTGAACGAGTGCCGCCACATGAAGATTACGGTACTGCCGCCCGATGTGAACGAGTCTGCCCTGAACTTCACCCCTGTGGGCGACGATATCCGCTTCGGCATGGGCGCTATCCGTAACGTGGGCGCCAACGTGGTTTCTGCCATGGTCGATGCCCGCGAAGAAAAGGGCCGCTACGAGAACTTCAACGACTTCCTGGCCAAGGTGCCGATTGTCGTCTGTAACAAGCGCACCGTGGACTCCCTCATCAAGGCCGGTGCCTTTGACTCGCTGGGGCACGACCGGCGTCCGCTTTCCATGATCCACGAAGAGGCCATCGATGCGACCGTCTCGGTCAAGCGTCAGGAGGCTGCCGGCCAGTTCGACCTCTTTGGCGGTCTGGGGCTGGACGATGATAACCCGGCGAACGAGCTG
The DNA here is from genome assembly GCF_014217215.1 of Rothia nasimurium. Classification (GTDB taxonomy): domain Bacteria; phylum Actinomycetota; class Actinomycetes; order Actinomycetales; family Micrococcaceae; genus Rothia; species Rothia avistercoris. The sequence goes on along the minus strand of NZ_CP056080.1, from coordinate 1,613,774 downwards.
GCGGTACAGATTCCGGACGTCCCCGAGTGGGAGAAGCGCGATAAGCTCAACTTTGAGCGCGAAATGCTGGGGCTCTACGTCTCTGACCACCCCCTGCGCGGTCTCGAAGATGCCCTTGATGCGCTGTCAGATTCCACGATTCAGGGGCTGGTCTCTGAGGACTCGGTCAAGCCGGACGGCGCAATTGTGACCGTTGCGGGCATGATCACCAGCGTCTCCCGCCGTATCGCGAAGAACTCGGGCAACCCCTACGCCCGTATCGAGATGGAAGACCGCACCGGTTCTATCGAGGTCATGTTCTTTGGCCGCGCCTATGAGCCGATTGCCGGTGTGCTGGCCGAAGACCTGATTTGTACCATCAAGGGCCGCCTGCAGCGCCGTGATGACGGGTCGGTGACCCTGAGTGCCCAGGAACTGAATATCCCCGAGATTTCAGCGGACGGCACCGGCGGCCCGGTCACTATCGCCATCCCCGAGTACAAGGCGACAGAGGAGACCCTGGGCCAGCTGCGCGATATTTTGCGGAATCACAAGGGTGAATCCGAGGTACGCATCGCGATGACTACCCGCACCAAGCGCCTGCTGATCCGGCTAGGTGCAGACCTGCGGGTCAACCCCAACCCGGCCCTCTTTGGCGACCTCAAGGTGCTGTTGGGCCCGGCCTGCCTGGACCTCTAGGCATCTAAGAAGCACCGAATGTGCCGCCTGATGTCGAGCGGGGGAGCAAGACTCCTGCACTCGGAATCGGGCGGCACTTTCTTTTGAAAGGGTGTTTTTAGAGAGTCTGGGCGGCGTCGTAGCGCTCGCGGTTGGCCTGTACCTCTTCCAGGTGGGTTTCTGCCCAGAGGCGGACGGCGGTGAGCGGCTCAACTGTGGTCAGTCCCAGGTCGGTGAGCTGGTAGTCCACGCGCGGGGGCACACTGGCGGTAATGTGGCGGGTCAGCAGCCCGTCGCGTTCCATGGAGCGCAGGGTTTCGGTCAGTACTTTGGGGGATACCCCCTGGATGGTGCTTTTGAGGTCCTTGAAGCGTACCGGCTCACCGTCTGCCAGCACGGTGACAATCAGGGGAGTCCACCGGTCCGTGAGGTGGCGCAGCACGGTGCGCGAGGGGCAGTTCTGGTCGAGGACGTTGGCGGGCAGCTGCTCTGCTGCCGGCTGGGAGGCGGGGAGGACGTCCGCGCTGACCTGGGTCGATGATGCCACAGTGGGCCTTTCTGAAAGTTTTTTTAAAAATCTTCTAATGGTTACCTTGAGGTAATTGATTTCTAAAAAATACTATAGAACTGTTCGATACAGAAAACCAACTCTTCAGGAGAACCCCCATGAACATCTCAGTGATCGGCGCAGCAGGCATGGTTGGCTCAGCAATCGTTGCAGAAGCACAGAACCGCGGCCACCAGGTAACCAGCTACACCCGCAGCGGCTCAGCCGGCACCCTGGCCCTAGACCTGGCCAACACCGAGGCTCTTGTAGAGGTCATCAACTCTTCTGAGGCAACCGTCATTTCCGTTGCTAGCCGCGACGACTACTCAGCCGCCATCGCCGCCCACCGCGCCCTCATCGCAGCAGCCCCCACTGGCCGCTTCCTCATCGTCGGCGGTGCCGGTTCCCTCAACGCGGGCGAGGGCCTGCTGCTGGAGACCCCAGACTTCCCTGAAGAATACCTGACCGAAGCCAAGACCTTTGCTGAGATTCTGGGTGACTACCGTGCAGCTACCGACCTGAAGTGGACCGTCCTGGCCCCCTCACCCATGATCGCCCCCGGCGCTCGCACCGGTGACTACCGCACCGAGTTGGACGTACCCGCCGGCATGTTCGTCTCAACCCAGGACTTTGCTGTAGCCGCCATTGACGAAATCGAAAACCCTGCCTACATCGGAACCCGTTTCACTGTCACCTCTGCCGACGAAGCTGCTGCCCAGGGTCAGTAAGAACAGACTCGGGATAAGAAGGGAAGTAGCATGCGCGAACTCGCGTATTTCGGCCCTGACCGGGGTGGAATTTGGGCAGGGCTACGAGGCTATGCTGGTGGAAGGGTCAACTGTCATGGACTCGAATGATGCTGCCCGCGCCGCTGCCGAGCAACAGCAGGTGCTGGGGCTGGGCGTGAACCAATACCCCACCCTACTGGTGGTGACCGAGCTTGGCCTGGTCGAGGTGGGCTCACCGACGGCGAGCGCAGCCGAAATCAAGGCTACCCTGTAAGGTCGTTGCCATCGGAAAAGTACAAGTGCCGTTGCTTTTTGCAGCGGCACTTGCACTTTAATGGGGGTACTAAACTGGAGCCCGCGCGGACGCCGAGCGCAGCCGAAATCAAGGTTGCCCTTTAAGGCTCCTTGAGCTGTCTTATCGAAACTTGTTCGGAAGGTGATGCAGGCTCACGCTCGCTGCCGACCCTCTCACCCGGTTCGCTGGCGCTCACAAGGGTGATTCACGCCAGCCCCGAGCCAGCAGCTTCGCTGTGAGCCTGCATCACCTTGTCCATCGCGAGACACCACCGAACAAATAATCATTGAATTTCCACATGCTACCGAAAATCCGCTAGTAGCGATTTGCAACGTGCTGGCTCAGCGTCCTATAGGTCGTTGGCATCCGTCGTCGACGTGCCTAGGTCATCAATCAGTTTCGCGATTTCAGGGTTAGCAAGCAGCTTCTTTTCAATCGCATCAATCTTGGCCTTATCAGCCGGATCTTGTCTGGCCACAGTAGTCATTCAGGTCTATCTCCTTATGCGGGTGAGGTACCCACACACAAACCATCAGACACTCTCGCGCTTCACGGTAGGAAGAAGATCACGGGGAGACCATGACGTGGATCAATGAGTGAAAGTAGTGATCGCGATGAGACTCCACTGACATGGGGGGTCTTATCGCGCAGGTCCATTCTTGCTGTTCAGGTCGGTGTCGCTTGCCATGGCGGAACCAGGCCACCCTCAGTGCCCTGGAGGGAGCAGTCTCCGTCGAAGTGGTAGTGCAGTTCGGACATCTCGTGGTGTCCTCCGCGGTCATTACTCTCCAGGTTTGATACCATGGGGTGAATGGTTCGCAATCCCGTCCGACACACCTGTGCTCAGCCCCACCGCTGCTCCCTGGACGTGCGCATGCAGGTCCTGGCCCGTTCCCCGCTGACCAAGGAGCTAAACCCACAACAGCACAGGGAGCTTGACCAGCATCTAACCTCCTGGGCCTGGGCGGCGGGAGAGCCCATCATCCTGGCCGGCGAGCAGGCCCAAGGCAGCTACATGGTCGCCTCCGGTCGAGCACGGGTCGTCCGGGACACCATCGACGGCCGGGAGATCACCGTCGACATCGCCGTTCCCGGGGATGTCATCGGCCCGCTGCACACCCACAGCTCCCCGGCCATGGACTCAGTCTGGGCGATGGAGACCACCTGCGCACTCTACCTGCCCGCCGAAGCCCTGGCCGAGGTCGTGGAGGCTTATCCCCAGGTGGCGTTGGCGATAATGCGGATGCAGCAAGACCAATTGACCCAGTCCCGGAACCGTCAGACTGCCCAAGCGACCTTGACTGTCGAGCAGCGCGTGGCTGCCGTTCTCCAGCACCTGGACACCACACTGGGTGAGACTCGACGAGACGGTTCCCGCCTGCTGCAGGTGCGCCTGCGCCGCGATGACGTTGCGGGTATGGCAGGCACCACCGTTGAGTCCGCCTCCCGGGCACTGTCGAAGATGAAGAAAACCGGTGTCATCGACTCCGGCCGCGAATGGATCGCCATTACCGACCACCAGGCCCTGACCGACCTGATTACCGGACCCTAAAGCATTCACACCCGCTCTCCTGCGCAGGAAATTCCTGGCAGGAGAGCTTTGGCGTTCTTTGATCCAGGTCAAAGACTTAGCTCGGGTTCAGCCGTATCTTAAAAGGTGCAAGCACAAGAATATGACGATAAAAGATGAAAGGACCTGGTTGCGATGACCACTCCGATCACGCTTAAGAACACCACGTTGCGCTCCGATGAGTTCACCTGCCCGAGCTGTATCGCCAAGATCGAAAACAAGCTGAACGGCCTGGACGGCGTGAAGTCCGCCGAGGTGAAGTTCTCCTCCGGCCGCATCCTGGTCACCCACGACTCACAGAAGGTCTCCGTCCGCGACCTGGTCACAGCGGTAGCCGAGGTCGGCTACACCGCCAAGCCCTCTGCAATCTAGACTGCTCACACCCCCCCTCAGCCCGCCTGCACCAGCACCGTGCCGGCGGGCTTTTCAATGACTTCCCCCAAAGATCACAGATGCTTTCGGCCAGTTCAGAGGCTTTTCAGGATTGATTGATCCGCATCAAGGAACCTTCCCCGGATTGTTTCTAACTTAAGAAGTGTCACAAGAACACAACCTTCTCACACGTAAAGGATACCCATCATGAAGACCTGGAAAACCTGGGGCGTCACCGCCGTCTCAGGACTGTTGATTATCCTGTCCTGGCTCACTCCCGTCGGGTGGCTCTCGGACGGATTCATGATCGCCGCCGCGGTGGTCGCCGGTTGGCAGATCGCCGTCTCCGCGTTCCAGGCCCTGCGGATTAAGATGATTTCGATTGACCTGCTGGTCATCGTTGCCGCTATCGGTGCGCTGTTCATCAACAACTACTGGGAATCAGCCGCTGTCACTTTCCTGTTCGCCCTGGGCAAGGCTCTGGAGAGGGCAACGATGAACCGCACCCGCAAGGCACTGTCGGATCTGGTGGACACCGCCCCGGAAACCGCCACCAAGCTGGGCGAGGATGGTGTCACCGAGACCGTCGAGATCTGGGAGCTGGTCCCCGGTGATGTTGTGCTCGTGAAAAACGGTGAGCAGATTCCCGTCGACGGGCGGGTCATCTCCGGTCACGGCGGGGTGGATGAGGCCACCATCACCGGTGAATCCCTGCCCGCCGAGAAGACCCAAGCCTCGGAGGTCTTCGCCGGCACCTGGCTGCGCTCCGGGGTGCTGCGGATTGAAACCATTGGTATCGGGTCGGACTCCACCCTGGCCAAGATCATCCACCGCGTCGAGGATGCTCAGGACGACAAGGCGAAAACCCAGACGTTTTTGGAGAAATTCTCGAAGTACTACACCCCTGGTGTCATGGTCGCCGCGCTGGTGGTCGGGCTGCTCACCTGGAACGTGGAACTAGCCCTGACCCTGTTGGTCATCGCCTGCCCCGGGGCGCTGGTCATTTCCATCCCGGTCTCGATTGTCGCCGGTATCGGACGCTCCGCCAAGGACGGGGTACTCATCAAGGGGGGCGAATACCTGGAGACCTCCGCGAAGGTCGATACTGTGGTTGCCGACAAGACCGGCACCTTGACTAACGGGCGCCCCGAGCTGACCAACGTCGATGTTCTGGATGACTCCTACTCGGCAGATGAGGTGCTGGTCCTGGCTGCGCGTGCCGAAACCGCCTCCGAGCACCCCCTGGCCCAGGCGATCATCCGCGGTGCGGAGAACAAGGGCCTGACCATCGAGATGGTCGAGAAAGCTACACCGGTTACTGGCAAGGGCATCATCGCGAAGGTCGACCACCATACCGTCGCCGTCGGTTCCGCCGACCTGCTCGATCACACCCCGGATATCGCCCGTATCCTCGAACTCAATGACCAGGGTAAGACCGCTATGCACGTCGGTGTCAACGGTAGCGCTATCGGTATCGTCGCCGTCGCGGACACCATCCGTGATGACGCCCCGGCCGCCATCCAGTCGTTGCACGACAAGGGCGTGCGCGTGATCATGGCCACCGGTGACGCGGAGCGGGTGGCCCGCAACGTGGGCTCGGAACTCGGGGTCGACGAGATCCGCGCGGAACTGATGCCCGAGGACAAACTCGAGATTGTGCGTGAACTCCAGGCTCAGGGCCACACCGTGGCCATGATCGGCGACGGCGTCAACGACACCCCGGCACTTGCCCAGGCCGACATCGGTGTGGCCATGGGGGCCGCTGGCTCACCTGCGGCGATCGAGACCGCCGATATTGCGCTGATGGCCGATAAACTGCAGCGTCTGCCCTACGCTCTGGGCCTGGCCAAGCGCACGGTCAACACGATGAGGATCAATATCGCCATCGCTTTGCTGACTGTCGCGATCCTGCTGGTCGGTGTGCTGCTCGGCGGAGTGACCATGTCGATTGGCATGCTCGTCCACGAAGCTAGCGTCCTGATCGTCATCGCCATAGCCATGCTCCTGCTGCGACCCACCCGCAAGGAGGGCAACGCGGAAGAGGTATCCGCCACCGATGCCACAAAGGAGGCGCTGAGCGCCTAATAACACACCCAAACCAGCCCCACCCTACTATGAGACAGCCCGTGCTCTTACTGAGCAGCGTTTTTCGATTATGAAATCCCCCCACGTTACGGGCATGGAGTCTTTCAAGCGTGGTGTGCGGCGTGGGCCCATGCTCTACATCACACTCACCCAGTGGGTGGTCTCGACGAACCTTGCGATCCAACAGCTATTTGAGCGGAAAACTGCAGACCAAGACTCAATGACACGACGACTGCGGATGCTCCGCGATGACCCTGGCCGCGACCTGACCAAGCTCCCGCCCCGGAGTTAATCACCTGGGAAATAGTGAGGATTATTCATTAAGGGTAGGTGAACCAGGCGAGAGGGTCGGCAGCGAGCGTGAGCCTGCTTCACCATAAAGAAGAGTGACCACTAAGCTTGAACCTCGTGCCCCACCCAGATGTGACCGGCGAGCTGCTAGCCGAGCTCATCGCCGAGTCCTACCTCACCGTGGTCGAGTCCCTGCCCGCCCGCAAGCGTCCGCCCGGCTGGCAGGCCGCAGCAGAAAAACTCAAGGCGGCAGAATCTCACCAGCCGGAAAACCCACAGGCCTAACCCGCAGCGGCTTGACGACCGCGTTAAAATCAAAGAGTGAGCACAACAGACAACACCCAGAACTCCACTGCACCTGCAGACTTCACCCTGCGCACCATCGACCTGCGCGGCAGCAACCACTCCTACGCTGAGCTGCGCCGTATCGTCCCGCGCCAGACCACAGAGTTCGTGGGCAATGCGCTCACTACCGTGCACGAAATCCTCGAGAACGTCCAGGACCGCGGGGCTGACTACCTGCGAGAACTCTCCGCCCGTTTCGATGGAGTAGCGCAGGGCGCCCTGCGCGTACCGCAGAGTGCTATCGACCGGGCGGTTGAGAACCTCGACCCGGGCGTCCGCAAGGGCCTAGAAATCGCCATCGAGCGCACCCGTGCTTTTGCAGCCGCCCAGCGCCCCGCCGACCAGACCATCGAAGTTGCCCCCGGGGCCGTCCTCACCAACCGCTGGACCCCCGTGCGCCGCGCCGGCGTGTACGTGCCCGGCGGCCTGGCCGTCTACCCCTCATCGGTCATCATGAACACCGTACCCGCCCAGGCAGCAGGCGTCGGCTCCATCGTGCTCTGCACCCCGCCCCAGAAAGAATTCGACGGCCTGCCCCACCCCACCATCCTGGGTGCAGCCGGACTGCTGGGTATCACCGAAGTCTGGGCCATCGGCGGCGCCGGTGCTCTGGGCGCTATGGCCTACGGGCTGAACGACGCCGGCGAAGTACTTGAACCTGTCGATACCATCACCGGCCCCGGCAACATCTTTGTCGCCATGGCTAAGCGATCCCTGCAGGGCGTCGTGGGGGTGGATGGCGAAGCCGGAACTACCGAAATCGCCGTCATTGCCGACGACACCGCTAACCCCGACTACGTTGCCGCTGACCTGATTTCCCAGGCCGAACACGACCCCAACGCCGGGTCCGTCCTCATCACTCACAGCCCTACCCTCGCCGCCGCCGTGCAGGACGCCATCAATCAACGAGCCGCTGCGACCAAGCACAGCGAGCGCGTGGCCACTGCCCTGACCGGCCCCCAGTCCGGCGTAGTGCTCACCGACAGCCTCGAAGCTTCAATCGCGGTAGCCGACGCCTACGCTGCAGAGCACCTTGAAATCCATACCGAGAAGGCAGAAGAGGTGGCCGGTCGGGTGCGCAACGCCGGTGCGATCTTCATCGGCCCCTATTCGCCGGTGCCCCTGGGCGATTACGCGGCAGGGTCCAACCACGTCCTGCCCACCGGCGGTTCAGCTGCCTACGCATCGGGGCTCAACACCACCGTCTTTATGAAGGCTGTGCAGCTGATCAACTACAGTCAGAGCGCCCTGGCTGAGATTGGTGATGCCATTGTCGCGGTTGCCCACGACGAAGACCTTCCCGCCCACGGTGAGGCCATCACCGCGCGTACCGGCTCAGCCGCCGCTAACAACAGCTAGAACCACGCTAGGAGGAACCACATGAATTGCCCCTTCTGCCGTAATTCCACCTCAAAGGTAGTTGACTCGCGAACCACCGATGACAATTCCGCAATTCGCCGCCGCCGCCAGTGCAGCAACTGCGGAAAACGGTTCACCACCGTCGAAACTACCGCTGTTTCGGTCATCAAGAGAAGCGGCGTGACCGAACCCTTTGACCGGGCCAAGATTGTCTCTGGCGTGCGTAAGGCATGCCAAGGGCGCCCCGTGGGGGAGGACGACCTGGCTAAGCTAGCGCAGGAAGTCGAAGAGGCGATTCGTGCGAAGGGTATTGCTGAGATCGACGCCCATGAGGTAGGGCTGTCTATTCTTGAGCCCCTATCGAAGCTGGATACCGTTGCCTACCTGCGTTTTGCCAGCGTCTATCAGGCTTTTGAGTCGCTCGATGACTTTGAGCGGGCTATCGCAGCGCTGCGCGAGGCGGGGGCGGACGAGGGGGAGCAGCCCACCCTCTTGTAGGTAGGAGGGGCTCCACAGGGGAAGGCGGAGGTCTGAAATTTCCAGACCGCTTGCGCCGAAAAACCACCGTCTGTCTAGCGTAAATAGTTAAAAATCTCTACGGTGTATGACTCTGAATGTAGATGTGTCTCATAGCTAGAGATGGTTGTTAAAATTATCGGCGTTTCGTGTTGTGTACCCCACAGTTGTTAAAAACTGAACACTAATATGGGGTGTATGGCAGAACACAATCGCCCCGAACCATCAGTAGCAAGCTTCCGCTCCTCGCTCTTGCAGCACCTACGGTTTACCGCTGGTAAGGACCCGAAGCATGCCACCGCCTACGACTGGCGGATTGCCCTTTCGCATACCCTGCGAGATCTTGCCGTTGAACCCTGGTTCAACTCCACACGCCGCACGTGGGAAGAAGATCGCAAGCGCGTTTATTACCTTTCCATGGAGTTCCTCATTGGCAGGCTCATGGAGGATTTGGCTATCAACCTCGGCGTGCGCGACATTGCCGTTGAGGCTCTGGCTGAATTCGATATCGACTTCAACGCGGTTGCTGATGAAGAGCCGGACGCCGCGCTCGGCAACGGCGGCTTGGGCCGCCTTGCTGCCTGCTACCTTGAGTCCATGGCTACGGTGGGTTGCCCCGCCTACGGCTACGGCCTGCGGTATGAGCACGGCCTCTTTGAGCAGTCATTTGAGAATGGCCGTCAGCAGGAAAACCCCGAGAACTGGCTTGCCCACGGTAACCCCTGGGACTTTGACCGCCCCGAATCTGTCTACGGAGTAGGCTTTGGCGGCGAGATTTACGAAGAAAACGGTGTGCTGCGCTGGAGCCCCGGTACTCACGTACAGGCCCAGGCCTTTGACACCCCCGTGGTAGGCTACGGAGCCACCTGGGCCAACACCCTGCGTCTGTGGGCAGCAACTCCCAACGCAGATCTCTTTGACCTCGGTCGCTTCAACGCCGGTGACTTCACCGCCGCTGCTGAGCCCGAAGCTCTAGCCCGCAGTCTCAGCCGCGTGCTCTACCCCAACGACACCACCGACGGCGGTAAGCAGCTGCGCCTATCTCAGGAATACTTCCTGACTTCAGCGTCCGTTCAAGATATCGTTCGCCGCCACCTGGTGGGTCATGACTCCCTCGAGAACCTTGACCGCCACGTTGCTATCCAGATGAACGATACCCATCCGGCAATTGCTGGTCCGGAGCTCATCCGTATTCTGGTCGATGAGCACGGCTTCGACTTTGACCGTGCCGCTGACCTGGCTACCCGGGTACTCGGCTACACCAACCACACCCTGCTTCCCGAAGCGCTGGAGCGCTGGACCGTAGGGCTCATGCGCCATGTGCTGCCCCGCCACCTGCAAATTATCGAACGTCTTGACCAGAAGTTCGTGGAGCTTCAGGCAGGCTCACCCCACCCTGCCCGCCTGATTTCAGGCGACCAGGTCAATATGGGTGACCTGGCCTTTACCACCAGCCACCGCGTCAACGGCGTATCAGCCCTGCACACCGATCTGGTGCGTACCGAGCTGTTCCCCGTGCACGATGCCCTGCACCCTGATCGCATCGTCAACATCACGAACGGCATCACCCCTCGTCGCTGGCTCAAACTGGCTAACCCTGCCCTGGCACAGCTCATCACCGAGACCATCGGTGAGGGCTGGGAGACCGACCTTGAGCGCCTGAAGGAGCTGGAACCCTACGCCGATGATCCTGCCTTCCTCAAGGCCTTTGGTGAAAGCAAGAAGGCAGCCAAACAGCGCTTTGTGGACTGGATGCAGGAAGAACACGGCATTGAGCTGCCGGTGGACTCCCTTTTTGATTCGCAGGTCAAGCGCATGCACGAGTACAAGCGCCAGCTGCTGAACATCATGTGGACTATTGCCCACTACCAGCGCATCAAGCGTGACCCCAATGCCGGTTGGGTACCCCGCGTCAAAATCTTTGGTGGTAAGGCAGCTCCCAGCTACCACACCGCCAAGGACATCATTAAGCTCATCAACGATGTGGCTGAGGTCGTCAACAATGACCCTGAGACCAACCACCTGCTGCGCATCGTCTTCCCTCCCAACTACAACGTTTCGATGGCGGAGCGTCTGATTCCTGCCTCCGACCTATCGGAGCAGATTTCGACTGCAGGTATGGAGGCATCCGGTACCGGCAACATGAAGTTTGCCCTCAACGGTGCCCTCACCATCGGTACTCTCGATGGCGCGAACGTTGAGATTCGTGAGCATGTGGGCGCAGAAAACTTCTTCCTCTTTGGCCTGACCACCGAGGAAGTTGCCCAGCGTCGTGCCCAGCCCGGCCACTCACGGGCCGCTATCGAAGTGAGCCAGGCTCTGCGCGACATCCTGCAGGCGGTAGCTGAGGGTACCTTTAGCCCCGATGAGCCCTACCGTTTCGGCCATATCGTCGACAACATGTGGAACGGCGACTGGTTCCTGGTTGCCTCTGACTTTGACGACTATGACCGTGCCCAGCAGGAGGTCGAAGAAGCCTACCGAGACACCGAACGCTGGCAGCGCATGGCAGTTCTGAACATCGCCCGTATGGGTTACTTCAGCTCTGACCGTTCAGTGCGTGAATACATGACCGAAGTGTGGGGCATCGACTCAGCCCTGTAGCTGACACCCGATCTTCACTGGAGGCAAGAGAATCGTATGAGTATCACAGAAACAGAAGCCCGCACACTAGCTGCGGGGAAGCACCGGGATCCTTTTCGGGCTCTTGGCCCCAGTGAAGATGGAAGCCTGGTAGTCGCCCTCGTCCCCGGTGCCCAGCGTATCTGGGCTGTCAACGACACCGATCAGCGCGAGTTGCTTCGTGTCGTTGACGACCTACCGGTTTTCGAGGGGGAGTCTGTTCCCTACTACCGGCTGCGTATCGAGTGGCCCAGCGGCCAGCAGATCGAGTGGGAAGACCCCTACCGTTTCGGCCCCGTCCTGGGCGATATGGACGAGTACCTGCTGGCTGAAGGCCGCCACGAGCAGCTGTGGCGCGCCTTAGGAGCCCACCTGATGGAGCACGAGAAGGTCCCCGGTGTGCACTTTGCGGTCTGGGCACCGAACGCCTTCCGGGTATCGGTGGTAGGTTCTTTCAATGACTGGAACGGCACCGCCCACCCCATGCGGTCCCGCGGCTCAACGGGCATCTGGGAAATTTTTATCCCCGGGCTTGAGGAAGGAACAGTCTACAAGTACGAGATCGTCGATGCGAATGGCACCGTCCTTCCCCTCAAAGCTGACCCCGTAGGGTTCGGGGCCGAGCTTCCGCCCGCTACGGCGTCGGTTGTGCGCGATATCGACGCGCACACCTGGCAGGACGCTCAGTGGTTGGCTACCCGGGAGCAGGCCGGTGCGTCGGACGCCCCCGTGAGCGTTTACGAGGTTCACCTCGGCTCCTGGCGGGCTGAGGGCTGGAGTGAGCTCATCGACTATGTTGATGATCTAGGGTTTACCCACATTGAGGTTCTGCCGATTACCGAGCACCCCTTCGACGGGTCCTGGGGCTACCAGCCTGTGGGGATGTACGCCCCCACGGTGCGGTACGGCCTGCCCCGCGATTTCCAATCCTTTGTGGACGCCGCCCACCAGCGCGGCATCGGCGTCATCGCCGACTGGGTTCCCGGGCATTTCCCGGCGGACGCCCACGGCCTGGCTCGATTCGACGGTACCGCCCTGTACGAACACCAGAACCCTCAAGAGGGGTACCACCCCGACTGGAACACCCTGATTTATAACTACGGCCGACCGGAAGTGGCTGGCCATCTGCGGTCTAATGCCCTGTACTGGCTGCAGGAATATCACCTCGACGGGCTGCGCGTGGACGCCGTAGCATCGATGATTCACCGCAACTACTCCCGTAAGGACGGCGAGTGGGTACCGAATAAGGACGGCGGCGTAGAGAACTACGAGGCCATCGACTTCCTGAAAACCACCAATGATGCCGTCAACCGTCACTGCGACGGGGCCGTCATGATCGCTGAAGAATCAACGACCTTCCCCGGGGTTACCCGCAGTACCGAACACAACGGGCTGGGCTTTGACTACAAGTGGAGCCTGGGCTGGATGAACGACTCACTCAAATATTTCGGTCTAGACCCGGTCTACCGTAAGTATCACTCCGACCTGCTGACCTTCGGGCTCACCTATATCTTCAGCGAACGTTTCATGCTGCCCATTAGCCACGATGAGGTCGTTCACGGTAAAGGTTCCCTCTACGGGCGTATGCCCGGTAGCCACGCTGAAAAACTGGGTAATCTCAAAGCCTTCTTGGCCTACATGTGGGCCTACCCCGGTAAAAAGCTCCTCTTCATGGGCCAAGAATTTGGCCAGCCCTCCGAATGGGCCTACCAGGGGGAGCTGGACTGGGGCGTGCTCGATGACCCCGGGCACGCGGGCGTCCTGAACCTGGTTCGAGATCTCAACTCCCTCTACCGCTCCCAGCCCGCCCTGCACCGGCGGGACTGCGACGGGCGTGGCTTCCAGTGGCTGCTCGTCGACGCAGTTGACGAGCAGGTCTACGCATGGCTTCGCAGGGGAGAGGACGGCGACCCCCACGTAGTGGTAGTCCTGAACCTAACCCCGGTAGAACGCGACGGCTACCGAGTTCCCTTCCCCCTGCCAGGGCGCTGGCTTGAAGCGCTCAACACAGACTCCGCTCATTACCACGGCGGCGACCGCGGGCACGCAGGTGCTATCGAAACAGAACCCGTCCCCATGGGTACCGAAGCACAATCTGCGCTCCTGAAACTTCCTCCCCTTTCAGTTATCTATTTTGTAGAGGACACCACCCATGAGTCAGCCTGATACCGCACAGGGCACGGCACTACCCCCGCACCGCCTAGCCAGCCAGGCTATGGCCTTCGTTCTAGCCGGTGGCAGAGGCTCCCGACTAGAGGAACTCACCGACCGCCGGTCTAAACCCGCAGTTCACTTCGGCGGTAAAGCCCGTATCATCGACTTCCCGCTCTCGAACGCCTACAACTCGGGCATCCGCAAAATGGCGGTTGCAACCCAGTACAAGGCACACTCGCTGATCCGCCATATGCAGCGTGGCTGGAGCTTCTTTAGAGCAGAGCGCAACGAATATCTCGATATTCTGCCTGCTAGCCAGCGAGTCTCAGAGAGCCAGTGGTACCTGGGTACCGCTGACGCTATCTACCAGAACATCGACATCGTTGATGACTACGATGTGGAATACATCGTGGTGCTGGCCGGTGACCATATCTACAAGATGGACTACTCGATCATGCTTGAGCAGCACGTTCGAACCAATGCTGATGTCACCATCGCCTGCCTGACCGTGCCCCGTGAAGAAGCCAGTGCTTTTGGCGTTATGGCGGTTGATGAAAACAGCCAGATCGTTGACTTCCTTGAGAAACCTGCCGACCCTCCCTCAACTCCCGAGAATCCCGATGAGTCGCTGGTTTCAATGGGCATCTACATCTTTGACTGGGCTTTCTTGCGTGAGAAGCTGATTGAGGACGCCGCTAGCGAAACCTCATCCCACGACTTTGGGCACGATATCATCCCCCAGATTGTCGAGAACGGTAAGGCCTTTGCCCACCGCTTCTGCGATTCCTGCATCACCAGCGGCCTAGAAAAGCGCGCCTACTGGCGAGACGTGGGCACCATCGACTCTTTCTGGCAGGCAAATATCGACCTTACTGACTTTGAGCCGCCGCTTGACTTCTACGACCGAAACTGGCCGATTTGGACCTACGCTGAAATTACCCCTCCCGCCAAGTTCATTCACAATGAGAGAGGCAGACGCGGTACCGCGGTGCAATCACTCATCTCGGGTGACTGCGTGATTTCGGGAGCAAGCGTGGAGAAGTCCCTGGTCTTTACCGGCGCCCGTATTCACTCTTTTGCTTCTGTCACTGAATCTGTAATTCTGCCCCACGTCGATATCGGCCGTAACGCTCATCTGACCAAGTGCGTGGTTGATAGTGATGTTACGATTCCTGAGGACCTGGTTGTGGGCGAGAACCCCGAAGAAGATGCGAAGTGGTTTACCGTTTCACCGGGCGGGGTAACTCTGATTACCCAAAAAATGCTGAACCAGCGTGAAGAAGCTCTAAGAAAGTAGAAGAGACATGGCACGACGTGTTAAACGTGTTCTTTCGGTTGCCTCGGAATGTGCCCCACTGATTAAAACGGGGGGTCTTGCGGATGTGGTGGGCGCTCTGCCTGCTGCCCTGGAGCCCTTTGGGTGGAAGAGTAAGGTGCTGCTTCCTGCCTACCCCGGTCTCTTAGAGAGGCTAGGACGCGGCACCCGAGTTTGGCGCGACGAGGATCTTTTCGGCGGGCCGGCTGCCGTTATTCGTGGGACTATTGACGGTCTCAACGTGCTTCTGCTCGATGCGCCCCACCTCTTTAACAGGGACGGGGGCCCGTACTCTGCCGACGGAAGAGATTACCCGGATAACCACGTCCGCTTCGCTGCTCTTTCGTGGGTTGCCTCTCAGATTGCCCAGTACGGTACTAGCGACCGTTGGAAGCCCGATCTGGTGCATGCCCACGACTGGCAGGCAGGGCTAACCCCCTCGTATCTCAAGTATGCCGGTGCGCAGGTGCCCACCGTGATGACCGTGCATAACATTGCCTTCCAGGGGGTTGTAGGGGCTGATCAGCTGGATTATCTGCGCCTTCCCACCTGGGATTTCACCCCGGATTCCCTGGAGTACCACGGCCTGCTCTCAACCCTGAAGGCGGGCATGGTGCACGCGTCGCGCCTGACGACGGTGAGCCCCAGCTACGCGCAGGAGCTCACATCACCCGACTTCGGATTTGGCCTTGAGGGAGTTGTGGCAGCACGTCGCGATCGAGGTGAGCTAGAGGGAATTATCAACGGGGTAGATACCGAGGTGTGGGACCCCGCAACCGACCCGGCTATCGTACCCTACACGGCGGCAAACCCTGCTGATAAGGACGTTAACCGTCAACGTCTCCTCGATGAATTCGATCTTGACGCTCCGTCGGGGCCTCTGGCGGTAGTAGTAACCCGCTTGACCCACCAGAAGGGAATAGACCTGCTGGTTGATGCTCTGCCTGGCTTCCTCGATCGGGGAGGAGCAGTAGCTATTCTCGGGTCCGGCGATGCTCATTACGAGTACGAGCTCACCCAGCTTGCTGCCCGATACCCGGGAGCCGTTGGGCTGCGTCTAGGGTACGACGAGGGGCTGAGCCACCGTATGTACGCCGGCGGCGATGTGGTGCTGGTGCCCTCCCGCTTTGAGCCTAGCGGTCTCACCCAGATGTACGGTATGCGCTACGGCGCAGTTCCGCTGGTGGCCGCTACGGGTGGCTTGCGGGACACCGTCACCGACGCAACCCCCGAGAACCTAGAAAACGGCACCGCCACCGGTTTTACCTTCGGTGATGCCCGTCTGGGAGGGGTCATCGATGTAGGTGCCCTGAGCTTCGCTCTAGGCCGTGCCATCGACCTTTATGCTGATACCGAAGCCTGGCTTAAGCTACGTCATACAGCGATGAGCACCACGGTCAGCTGGGAAAAATCAGCAGCCGAGTACGCAAGGATGTTTGATACTCTCATTGAATGAGAATTGAAGTATGGGCACCCGGAGCTCACCGGGTCTGGCTCTGTCTTTTCGATAACCAGAATCACGAAACCCGCCATGAGCTCACCAGTAAAGATGGCGAATACTGGGTAGGCGATATCGCCGGTGTACACCCGGGAGACCGCTATGGTTTCCGAGCTACCGGCGATTCGCCTGCTTTTGCTGAAGAAAAACTATTGATCTACCCCAGTGCCCGCCTCTTAGAGGCCCCGCTGCGCTGGGATCCCCTGATGAGTGCAGATACGCCGGGCGATAGTGCCCCGGTCGTACCTAAGGGAATCGTTCTTGACGATAACCCCCAGGGCCCGGACCCGGCGTCCAACCGACCATCCGTACCCTGGGACGAGACCGTTATCTACGAGGCCCACGTCAAGGGGCTCACTCAGCTGCACCCCGATATCGCCCCCGACCTGCGCGGCAGCTACGCTGCTCTCGCAGAGCCTGCTCTCATCCAGCACCTGCGCACACTGGGCATTACCACCCTTGAACTGCTCCCGGTGCAGGCCTTTATCGACGACCAGCACCTGGTGCAGCGAGACCTCACGAACTACTGGGGCTACCAGCCCATCGGTTTCTCAGCTCTTGAACCCCGCTACGCTTCCCACCGGGAAGAAGGGAATCTCAGCGCCGGTGAACGAGCCGATATCGAATTTCGAGAGGCAGTGCACACCCTGCACGAACACGGTATTGAGGTAATCCTCGATGTGGTCTTCAACCACAGCGGCGAAGGCGGGGACGAAGGGCCGATTCTTTCGATGAGGGGTCTCAACGACGCAGGCTATTACCTGCGCAACACCGACGGCGGCTACACCAACGACACCGGCACCGGGAACACCCTAGCCGTCCGTAACCCTCACGTCCTGCGTCTGGTGCTTGACTCCCTCCGTCATTTCGCCACCCGCTACGGTGTGGACGGGTTCCGTTTTGACCTGGCCACCACCCTGGGCAGAACCGAGACCGGCTTTAGTGCGCAGGCGGCTTTCTTCCAGGCCGTTAGCCAGGATCCCGTGCTCCGTTCTCTCAAGATGATTGCTGAGCCCTGGGATATCGGCCCCGGTGGCTACCAGCTGGGCCACTTCCCCCACCCCTGGCGGGAATGGAACGACTCCTTCCGCGATGGGGTGCGCCGGGCTTGGCGCAAAGACACCGACACGATGGGGCTGTTGGCTTCTGCCCTCTTGGGCACCGCTGGCCGGTTCGACCATAACGGCCGTCCGGCTACGGCCTCCATCAACTTCCTCACAGCTCACGACGGCTTTACCCTGCAAGACCTTGTGAGCTACGCCCATAAGCACAACGAGGCTAACGGGGAAGATAACCGGGACGGGCACAACGATAACCACAGTGACAACCTGGGCGTCGAAGGCCCTACCGATGACCCCGTTCTTCTCGGCCGCCGAGACCGCCGCGTCAGAGCTCTGCTGGCAACGCTCCTGCTTGCCCAGGGCGTGCCGATGCTACTGGCGGGCGACGAACTTGGCAACAGCCAGCTGGGTAACAACAATGCCTACTGCCAAGATAACGAGATCACCTGGTTGGACTGGCAGCAGGCAGATACTGACCTGACCGCCTACGTTGCCGCCCTGACCGAACTGCGTCGCCGCTTCGTCCAGCTCCGGCAAAACACCTTTATACACGATGACCGAGTAACCTGGTGGCATACTGACGGCAGCCCTGTCCAGGGAGCCGACTGGCACAGCGAAGGGTTCGATGGCTTCCAGATGATGCTGGGAGATGAGGACTTAGGCTACCTGCTGGTCGTTGTAAACGTAGGGGACCAGCGCGACCTTGTACTGCCTGAGCACCCTCAGGGCCTTGAGTGGGCATTTGAGCTCTCGTCAGACCCTGAGATTGAGCACCCCCTGGGCGCTCAGACGGTCAAGGTGTTTTCAGCACAGGTATAGCGGATATGCGAGGACGCCGCCCACCCACCTTCTGCCTTACGGCACGAAAGGTGCGCGGGCGGCGTCCTTATCATGGGGAGCTAGTAGGGCCTAGCCCTGGGCGGCGGCGCGGCGCTCGTGTTCGCTGGGATGGCCAGCAGCCCACAGGGCAGCACCCACAATGCCAGCGTTGTTCCGCAGCTGGGCCATGACCATGGGGGTGCGGATCTCATCCTCAAAATAGGGCATAAACTTCTCGGGGTTCTTCGAGATGCCACCACCGATGATGAACAGGTCGGGGGAGAAGAGGAACTCCACGTGGGAGAAGTAGCGCTGCAGACGCTTACCGTACTTCTTCCAGGACAGCTCGTGAATTTCACGGGCACGGGCTGATGCACGAGATTCGGCGTTGTGGCCGTCAATCTCAAGGTGACCCAGCTCGGTGTTCGGAATCAGCTGGCCGTTGATAATGAGGGCTGAACCGATACCGGTGCCCAGGGTAATCACGGCAATCAGGCCGTCCTTGTCCTTACCCTGGCCGTAGGTAGCCTCAGCCAGGCCGGCAGCGTCCGCGTCGTTCAGGGCGTAGACGGTACGTCCGCCCAGGGCCTCGCTCATGATGCCCTCAAGGTCAGCACCAATCCAGGACTCGTGCACATTCGCAGCAGATAGAGTAACACCGTTCTTCACGATAGCGGGGAAGTCGATACCGATAGCCGCATCGGGCAGGGGAGCAAGCTCACGGCCCTGCAGCTCATCAACGATTTCACGAACCACAGATGCGCAGGCCTCGGGGGTGGCAGGCTGTGGGGTGGGGATGCGGAAGCGCTCGCCCACCAGCTGGCCGGTGCGGATATCAACGATACCGCCCTTCATGCCGGTGCCTCCGATATCGATACCGATAACCAGGTCAGCTGCGGTAGGTGCCGGGACCTCGGGGGTGACTGCGTCAGTCATGAGCGCTCCTTTGAGAGTGATGGTGTTTAGGGCAGGGTAAGGATGTCCACGCCGTCGGCGGTGACAACCATGGTGTGTTCAAACTGGGCGGTACGCTTGCGATCGCGGGTGACGACGGTCCAGTCGTCCTCCCACATATCCCATTCGATGGTGCCCAGGGTGAGCATGGGTTCAATGGTGAAAATCATGCCGTCTTCGATGACGGTGTTGTAGGCAGGGGCCGCATCGTAGTGGGGGATAATCAGGCCGGAGTGGAATTCACGGCCCACACCGTGACCGGTAAAGTCACGCACCACGCCGTAACCAAAGCGGGCGGCGTACTTTTCGATGACGCGCCCGATGACGTTGATTTCACGGCCGGGGCGTACCGCCTTCATGGCGCGGTTCAGGGCCTCTTCGGTGCGCTCAACCAGCAGACGGGACTCTTCGTCCACATCCCCAACGAGCAGGGTGCGGTTGGTGTCACCGTGCATATCGTGCAGGTAGGCGGTCACGTCGAGGTTGAGAATATCGCCGTCTTCAAGCACAGTGGAGTCGGGGATACCGTGGCAGATGACCTCATTCAGCGAGGTGCACACGCTCTTGGTGAAGCCGCGGTAGTCAACGGTTGAGGGGTAGGCCCCGTGGTCGCAGATGTATTCGTGCACCAAGACGTCGATGTCGTTGGTGGTGGTGCCGGGAACAGCAATCTTTTCAGCTTCAACGATGGCACCAGCGGCAATTTTGCCGGCCGCCCGCACCTTTTCTACTTCTTCGGGGGTGTAGAAGTTTGAACCCTGACCCTCGTTGGCTTCGGGCTTGCCCACGTATTCGGGGCGGACGATGTGCGCTGGTACCGGGCGCATGGGGGCTACGACGCCGGGCGTTAGGTTGCCCACGGGGGCTTTACCCGGCTCAGCGGGGAGGTTGTGGCTGTTAGATGATGTCGACATGCCTTCTAGCTTATCCGCTGCACACCGGCTGGCCCGTCTAGGAGCGTTGCCAAAAGCTGTATCTTTTGCCTAACCGGGCGTAAAGTGGTGCGTGCAACATTCTATAAGAGAGAAGGCAGCACAATGTCACTTAACGACTACACCCCCGGCCCCCACGACACCCAGTACTGGTATAACCTGAGCACTGGCCAGGTCGAAGAGGGCCAGCAGTCCAAAATCACCGAGCTCTGGGGCCCCTTCAGTACCCGCGAAGAAGCAGAGCAGGCCATGGAGAAGGCGAAGAAGCGCAACGAAGAATGGGACGAGGGCAAGGACACCTGGTAAGGAAGGAATTTTTCACTAGCGTTGAGAAAGCTGACCCGGGCTCGCAGCGAAGCTGCTGGCTCGATGGAGTGAGCGGGTGCGTCAGCACATACGAGCGAACGGAATCCGCCGTAAGGCGGGGCGTGAATCGTCGGTGATGAGCACCGAGATTCCGAGCGCGCGAGGAAAATAAATCTCGGTGCGAATCTGGCGAGCTTGCGAGCCAGCTTGCGAACCCGTGAGAGGGTCGGTAGCGAGCGCGAGCCCCGGGTTAGCTACCTCCCTAACTTTTGGCAACGCAGAATTTTTAACTGTCGAATCGGTGCTCTTCTGCCGGGTAGGCGCCTGAGCGCACGTCTGCCCGGTAGGCAGCTGCTCCTTCGAGCAGAGCGTCGTAGAGGTTGGCGTACTGCTTGACGAAGCGAGCCATCTTGCCCTGCCGCAGGCCGAAGGCGTCCTGCCAGACGAGCACCTGCCCACTGACGTCCGCGCCAGCCCCGATACCGATGATGGGGATGCGCACTGAGGCGTCGATGTCGGCGGCAACATCGGAGCGGGTCATTTCCATGAGCAGGCAGAAGGTGCCGGCTTCTTCGAGGGCCAGGGCTGTGTCTTTGAGTGCCTGACCGCCGTCGCGGCCCTGCACCCGGTAGCCGCCGAGGGCGTGTTCAGACTGGGGTGTGAAGCCGATGTGAGCCATCACGGGTATGCCCGCTGCAACCATGGCGCGCACGTGGTCTACGTGGTGGGCGGTGGCTTCCATCTTGACCGCGTGCGCTCCGCCTTCCTTCATGAAGCGCACGGCGGTTGCTACGGCCTGGGCGGGGGACTGCTCGTAGGAGCCAAAGGGCAGGTCAGCGACGACCATAGCTCGCTTGGCTGCGGTAGAAACAGCTTTGACCAGGGGAATCATCTCGTCAACGGTAATGGTGAGGGTTGATTCGTGCCCCAGCACATTGTTGCCTGCAGAGTCGCCAATGAGTAGCAGTTCGATACCGGCCCGGTCGAAGATGGTGGCGGTCAGGGCGTCGTAGCTGGTGAGCATGGCGAACTTTTCACCGGCGTCCTTGGCCTGTTGCAGGTGCACGGTGCGCACCTTTTTGACGGCGAGGACGCTTGCCTCACCTTCCTGAGGGGGGTTGACGGGGGTGGGGGTTGAGGACCCGTAGGGTGCTGTTTCTTCGTTGAGCATGCTTTAACTCTAGTAGCCTGCAGGCGCACCGCAACCGGAGCGGGCCCGCTTTATCTCAGTCGGTGAAAGAAATGTTTAAAACACGTTACTGTTACCGGGGGCAGAGCGTGCCAGGTGGGCACGCAAGGCGGTTACGTTCTAGAGTTGATGCTAAGGATTCGTTTGCCCGCCCACCGGGGTGCGGGCGCCACCTTTAGACATGAACGGATAGGTTACATGGATCGTCAGCAAGAATTCGTTTTGCGCACCATCGAAGAGCGCAACGTGCGTTTCGTCCGCCTCTGGTTTACCGATGTGGTGGGCCAGCTTAAGTCTGTTGCTATTGCACCGGCGGAGGTTGAGAGCGCCTTTGACGAGGGTATCGGTTTTGACGGTTCATCGATTGAGGGCCTGTCTCGCGTGTACGAGTCAGATATGCTGCTGCAGCCTGATCCCTCTACCTTCCAGGTGCTGCCCTGGCGAGGGGATGAAGAGCCGACCTCCCGTATGTTCTGCGATATTCTCACCCCCGACGGGGAGCCTAGTGCCTCAGATACCCGTGGTGTGCTCAAGAACGTGCTGTCTAAGGCAGCGGGTATGGGCTTTACCTGCTACACCTCACCCGAGATTGAGTTTTACCTGCTCAAGTCAAAGGAACTGGGCCCCAGCGGCTTCCCCGAACCGGTTGACTCCGAAAGCTACTTCGACCATACTCCCGGCGGCGTGGTGCAGGACTTCCGCCGTAAGGCAGTGACCACCCTGGAAGAAATCGGCATCTCGGTGGAGTTCTCCCACCACGAGACCGGCCCCGGTCAGAACGAAATCGACCTGCGCCACGCCGATGCCCTGCAGACCGCCGATAACATCATGAGTTTCCGCACCGTGATCAAAGAAGTTGCCCTCTCCCAGGGTATCTACGCCACCTTCATGCCCAAGCCCTTCACCGAGCACGCAGGCTCCGGCATGCACACTCACTTCTCCCTCTTCGAGGGCGACACCAACGCTTTCTTTGAGGCAGGGGCTGAGTACCAGCTCTCTCGCACCGCCAAGCACTTTATCGCCGGCGTCCTGCGCCACGCTCCCGAGTTCACCTCGGTCACCAACCAGTTCGTCAACTCCTACAAGCGCCTGTGGGGCGGCGGCGAGGCCCCCTCCTACGTCTCCTGGGGGCACAACAACCGCTCCGCCCTGGTGCGGGTTCCCCTTTATAAGCCCAACAAGATGCAGTCAGCCCGCATGGAGTACCGCGGTATCGACTCAGCTACCAACCCCTACCTGGCCTACGCCGTCATCCTGGCAGCCGGTCTGAAGGGCATCGAAAACGAGTACGAGCTGCCCAGCGCCGCCGTCACCGAAGACATCTCGGCAATGACCAGCGCAGAACGCCGCGCCATGGGCTACCACGCCCTGCCGTCCTCTCTCCACGACGCTATCCACCGCACCGAAGAATCAGAGTTCATGGCCGAAACCCTCGGCGAGCAGGTCTTTGACCAGTTCCTGCGCAACAAGCGCCGCGACTGGAACGCCTTCCGCGCCGAAGTAACCCCCTACGAACTCAAGAACAATCTCGGTATCCTCTAGTGCCCGTATGCAGGCGCAACACCACAGGCGGTGTTGCGCCTGCTGTGATTAATACCTAAGGAGACAGCGGTGACCCAGACCCCGCAGAACGAAACCCCCGAAGAAGCCGCCCGCCGCGCCGAAGAAGAACGCAAGGCACAGGTGCGTCTGCTGAGCGAGATGGCATCGCTGGGGTTCTACGATGCGGCTAAAAGCGCCCGCTGGCTCAACTCCCGGGAACTCGAAGGTCTAGACCGCGCCAAACTGTTTGAGGGCCTGCGCCTAGCCCCTTCTCCCGATATCGCGCTTCCTGCCCTGGTCAGACTCATTGAACGCGCCCCCAAGGTGGTGCAGCTAGCAGAGCTGGGGGCGGACGCCGAGGCCCTCTACCGCTTACTGGGCGGGTCCGAGGCGCTGGGGGAGTTCTTGGTTCGCCACCCCGAGCACGCAGACCTGCTAGAGATTGACCCTAGGGCTTTTGATGGCCAAGATTTTCCCGTCTCTCTGCTGCCCGAGACCGACGAAGAATACCTCACCCCTATCGCTCCGCTTGATACCGTCTACCGCCGCGACCTGCTAACGGCTGTGGGAGCCGACCCGGCTGCGTCCGCCCCGGTCGCCCACCTCACCGGCAAAGTAGCCTACACCGCCCTGCGCGTTGCCTACCGCCGTCACCTGACCGAACTCGCGATCTACGACCTCACCAGCTTTGCACCGGTACAGTTCATGCCCACCGTTGGCCGTCTTCTGGCAGACCTGGCCGCAGCCGCCCTCGAAGGGGCCCTGGCAATTGCCCGCGCCGAAGTAGCCCAGAACCGCAGTGAACAGACCGTAGCCGCTGTAGAACTTGCCATTATCGGCATGGGTAAATGCGGCGCCCGCGAACTCAACTACATTTCAGATGTCGATGTGGTCTACGCTGTCGCCCATAAGCCCCTGGCGGACCTGCCCGAAGATTTTGCCCCCCTCGACGAAAATACCCTGACCCAGATCGGTACCGAGCTGGTCATGGCCCTCTCCAAGGCCATCATGGCCCCGGCCCCCGAACCGGCCCTCTGGGAGGTTGACGCCAACCTGCGCCCCGAAGGTAAGGACGGCGCCCTGGTACGCACCGTGGAGTCCTACACCACCTACTACAAGCGGTGGGCCGAAAACTGGGAATTCCAGGCCCTGCTCAAAGCCCGCCCCATCGCAGGTACCCCCGAGCTGGGCGTCCGCTGGGCCCGAGCTATGCGCCCCTTCATCTGGGAATCTGCCGCCCGCGATTCCTTTGTAGAGTCAGTGCAGGCCATGCGCCAACGCGTCACCGACAACATCCCCGCCGCCGACGTCGACCGACAAATCAAGCTCGGCCCCGGAGGCCTACGCGACGTAGAATTCACCGTTCAGCTTCTGCAGCTCGTGCACGGCCGCACCGATGAGAGCGTCCGCACCCAGAGCACCACCGACTCCATCGCGGCCCTCGCAAAAGCCAGCTACATCGGCCGCAAGGACGCCCACGACTTCGCAGATAACTACGCAACCCTGCGTGTGATGGAACACCGCATCCAGCTGCTCTATATGCGCCGTACCCACCTGATGCCGGCCAAAGAAAACGACCGGCGCTCGCTAGCGCGCGCCATGAACTCCCCCCTGGCTCCCACCCAGCTGACCGAGCCAGAGATGCTCAAACAGTGGGCCGGTATCAAACGCGCCGTGAAATCCCTGCACGAGCGCCTCTTCTTCCGTCCGCTGCTAGCCGCCGTTGCCCACCTCTCCAAAGACGAAGTGGCCCTCACCCCGCAGGCAGCGCAAGACCGCCTGGCAGCCCTGGGCTACAAGGATCCCCGCCGCGCCATGGGCCACATCGAAGCCCTCACCAAGGGCCTACGCCGCTCAGCCGAAATCCAGCGCACCCTCATGCCCGTACTTCTCGGCTGGTTCGCCAAAGGCGTGGACCCGGACGCCGGCCTGCTCGGCTTCCGCCGCATCAGCGAGTCCCTGGGCGGCACCCCTTGGTACCTGCGAATGCTCCGCGACTCACCGGCCGCAGCAGAGCGCCTCTGCACCCTGCTGGCGTCCTCCCGCTTCATCACCGACCTGCTCGAAGATACCCCCGAACCTATCGCCTGGCTCGACCGCACCGAAGACCTCAAACCCCGCGCCACCGACGTCATCATCGGCGAACTGCGCTCCCAGCTCACCCGCCACACCGACTCAGCCGAAGCCATCCGCGCAGTCCGCATGATGCGCCGCCGCGAAATTCTCCGCCTCGCCATGGGCGAAGCGCTCGGTATCAACAGCAACGCAGAAGTAGCCCACAGCCTATCCGACATCGACCGAGGTGCCATCCAGTCGGCTCTTGCCATCGCCGAACGAGAAACCTACATCGATGGCCGCACCCCGCTCACCGACGTAGCGGTCATCGCCATGGGCCGCCAGGGCGGGGCCGAAATTGGCTACGGCTCAGACTCCGACCTCATGTACGTGCACATACCGCGCGACGGGGCCGACGAAAAAGCCGCCCAAACCGAAGCCACCGACCTGATCAACCGCATGGTCGCCCTGCTCAAACAACCCACCACCCCGCCGATCCGCGCCGAAAAAGTGCTCGAAATCGACGCTGACCTGCGCCCCGAAGGCAAGGCAGGCGCCATGGTCCGCTCGCTGGAATCTTTCCGCGAATACTACGAGCGCTGGGCCGATACCTGGGAGTTCCAGGCCCTGTTGCGGGCCCGTCCCTTCGCGGGCTCCGAATACGTAGGGGCAGCTTTTATTGAGCTCATCGACCCCTACCGGTACCCCACCACCTTCTCCGCTGAGAAGGTTACCGAAATCCGCCGGATGAAGGCCCGGGTCGAAACCGAACGCATGCCCCGCGGCGCCGATAAGACCCGCCAGCTCAAACTGGGTAGAGGCGGGCTGACGGATGTAGAGTGGCTGGTCCAGCTCCTACAGCTCCAGCACGCGCACCGGGTCGAGGGCATGCGCACCACCTCCACCCTCAAGGCCCTGGACGCCGCCGTGCAGGCAGGGCTGGTCGATGAACGGGACGCCACCCTGCTCTCATCAGCCTGGAAACTGGCCTCCAAGATACGCGGCCTAAACGTGCTCCGTACCGGCCGTGCCTCGGATACCCTGACGACCACCCGCTCAGACCTTGAAGCTATCGCCCGCTGGTGCGGGTATGCCCCCAACTCTGCACGCGTCCTCGAAGATGACTACCTGCGCATCACCCGCCAGGCCCGGGCCGTCTACGAAAAGCTGTTCTACCCGGGGTAGAAGACGGTTTACCACTCTAGGTAGCGCTACTTGGGAGGCAACAGCCTAACTCACTAGTGCTTCTCAGCCTTTGAAATCTGGTCTGCCAGGTCTTCGGGTGATAGGTCTGCGTTCGAGAACGCTTCGTTCAGGGGCAGGTGTAGGCGCAGGCCGGTGCCGGGGCAGATTTCCACGTGGGCACTGCGCAGCTTAAAGTCGACCACGTGCCCGCCGCGGGTGCGCTCGTCGTCGATGAAGTGGGCGTGGCAGCCGGGCACACCGATGCCCTGCTCGTAGATGGGGGTGCGGAAGCCTACGATGGTGCCGGGTACATTGTTGAACTGGACGATGTCTTCACCCTCTACAGCGTCCACCATCTTGGGGTAGGGCTTCTCCTGCTTCTTGACCGTGCGGGTGCGTACCCACTCGAAGTCGCCCACAATCTTGATGGCGTACATGTAGTTATCTGACAGGGTGAAGTTATCCAGTACCTGGCTAGCTGAGGTGCGCAGCAGGTTGGTGGGGAGTTCGCGCTTGATGGCGGGTACAAAGTTGGTGATGACGGCGAAGGGGGTCTTCTGGTCGAGCGAGGCGAGCGAGATGGAACCGTCGTAGCGCATCTGGTAGCAGGTGCCGTCGAGCACGATCATTTCCCCGTCGAGGCCGTCGAAGGTGCCCACGCCGAAGTTTCCGTGACCCAGTAGCTCACCGATGGTCATATCCCCGTCGTAGATGCCGTCGAGAAGCTGGCTCATCAGGCCGGTTTGGAAGACCTCGTTGCGGTAGATGGTGCTGCGGCCTTCGAGAATGGAGCTTTGGGGGCTCATGGGTCTCTCCTTGAGTAAGCGGGGGTGGTGCACAAAAGCCGCGCTGCGGCGTCCTTGCGGTGCGGACGCCTAGCGCGGCTTTGTGCTTGTGAATGTCAGTTTACCGGGGCTTAGACGCCGTAGTACATCTGGTATTCGAGGGGGTGGGGGACCAGCAGCAGGGGAGCGAGCTCGTTGCTGCGCTTGTAGTCGATCCAGGCTGAGATGAGGTCTTCGGTGAAGACGTCGCCTGCCAGCAGGAAGTCGTGGTCTGCTTCCAGAGCATCCAGGGCTTCTTCCAGGTTAGCGGGAGCCTTCTTGATGTCTGCGGCCTCTTCGGCAGGCAGCTCGTAGAGGTCCTTGTCGATGGGTGCAGGGGGTTCGATGCGGTTGCGGATGCCGTCCAGGCCAGCCATGAGCTGGGCTGCGAAGGCCAGGTAGGGGTTGGAGGAGGGGTCGGGTGCGCGGAACTCGAGGCGCTTGGCCTTGGGGTTGGTGCCGGTGATGGGGATGCGGATGCCGGCGGAACGGTTGCCCTGGGAGTAGACCATGTTGATGGGGGCTTCGTAACCGGGCACCAGGCGCTTGTAGGAGTTGACGGTGGGGTTGGTGAAGGCCAGAACTGATGAGGAGTGCTCAATCAGACCGCCGATGTACCAGCGGGCAACGTCTGAGAGACCCGCGTAGCCGCGCTCGTCGTAGAAGAGGGGCTCACCGTCCTGCCAGAGTGACTGGTGGCAGTGCATGCCTGAGCCGTTGTCGCCGAAGACGGGCTTGGGCATGAAGGTGACGGTCTTGCCCCACTGGTCAGCGGTGTTCTTGATGACGTACTTGAACTTGAGCAGGTCGTCTGCTGCCTGGGTGAGGGTGGAGAACTTGTAGTTGATCTCAGCCTGGCCGGGGGCACCTACTTCGTGGTGGGAGCGCTCTACTTCGAGGCCTACCTCGTCGAGGGCTACGCACATGGCGTCACGCAGGTCAGCCTGCTTGTCGACGGGGGAAACGGGGAAGTAGCCGCCCTTGGTGAGGGTCTTGTTACCGAGGTTGCCGCCCTCTTCCTTGCGGCCGGAGTTCCAGGGTGCCTCGTCTGAGTCGATCTTGAAGAAGACTGACTGGGGGGTAACTTCGTGCTGGACGTTTTCGAAGACGAAGAATTCTGCTTCTGATGCGAAGAAGGCGGTGTCGGCGATGCCGGTTGACTTCAGGTATTCTTCGGCGCGTTCGGCGACGCCACGGGGGTCGCGGTGATAGGACTCGCCGGTGCGGGGGTTGACGATGGAGCCGGTAACGACCAGGGTCTTCTCAAGGCGGAAGGGGTCAACATAGCAGCTGGCGACGTCGGGGATCAGCTGCATGTCTGATTCGGCGATGCCCTGGAAGCCGCGGATTGAGGAGCCGTCGAACATCTGGCCTACGGTGAAGAAGTCTTCGTCGATAGCCTTAGCGGGCAGGTTGAAGTGCTGCTGTACGCCGGGCAGGTCGCAGAAGCGGATGTCAACGAACTTGATGTCTTCGTTCTTGATGAAGTCGAGGACTTCCTGTGCGGTAGTGAACATGGTCGTTTGTTCTCCTTGAGTTGTTTTCGACCCATGGGTGCCCGGTTGGGTGGGCTCCCTCGCTGTTGTTTCTAGCCTAGGGTGTATTTTTTGCCCTAAAGTATCGCTTTTGTTTCGCGTGTGTAACGTACCGGCGCCTTGGTTGCATTGGTGTTACGTGGGTTTGGGTGGCTAGGTTCCCCTTTTCTAGTGTAGGTGGTTTGGGGTCAGGTTTCTCAGAGGGTAGGACACCTGCGCCCGGTTTTCTTGGGCGGAAAGGGGGTAGGAGCCGGTAAGGTTAGTTGGGTGGTTACGAGAAGAGATTTAGGTTCTTGGATAGAGGGGGCTCCTACCGACCAGGAGTACCCCGGGCAGAATATGGGCAGGCCGCGGTCGGGGCGGGGTGCTATCGCTCGCCCGGTGCGCCGTTTGCTGGCCTTTTGGATTGACTGGCTGCTCATTGAGGGCATGTTTTTTGTGCTGGGGCAGACAGTTTTTCCGGGCGTGAATACCGCTGTGCTTGATGTTGCCCAGCTGGTTATTTTCTGGCTCTATATGGTTGCTGCCGTCGGTTTTATGGGGCATACGGTGGGGCATTTTGCCCTCGGTATGCAGGTACAGCGACTTGATGGTAAGCCTGCTGGCTGGCTGACCGCTCTGATTCGCCAGTCTATGGTCATGCTGGTGCTGCCCGTTGTCATTATGGATGCCGACCAGCGCGGCCTACACGACCGGGCCCGCCATACTATTTTGGTGATGATTCGATAAATGAAAGACGATATGACGAACCCTACCGGCGAAGAGCCGCCGAAAGAGAATGACCCGGCGCTGCCGTCCTTTCTGACCCAGCCCAGACCAATCGACAAGGTCTTGCTGAGCCTGCTCGCCTTCATGACCATTTTCTCGATGGTCATGATTCCCCTGCGACCTAATCTGCTGGTCAACGCTCCCTGGCTGGTTTCTTTGCTGACCGGTTCAGGGCTGGGTCTGCTGATTACCGCAGCCCAGAACCAGGGAGCTGCCCTTATGCTGGCAGCCCTGACCGCAGTTGCTGCCGCCAGCCACATCAAGTTCATGGCGGTCTACTTCTTTATGGGGAAGCACTGGGGGCAGGACTTCATCACCTGGCTGTTCGCTAACCACACCCCCCTGTGGTGGCGCAAACTTGAGGGTTTTGTTGAGAAGCACCTCTTTCTGAGTCTGCTGCTGGGCTTTATCCCTTTCTCACCGATTCCGGCGACGATTCTGGTGGCTATCGCCGGTATCCGTAAGCTCAAGGGCTGGGTTATCGGCCTCTACATCTACCTGCTAGCAATCGGCAATAAGCTCTTTTACCTCTACCTGGGGCTGCGTTTCGGTGAGGGCGTCCAGCCCACTCTTGAGACCATCGACCGCTACATGATGCAGATAACCCTGGCCCTAATTGCCTACGTTTTCATCATGAACTGGTGGCGCGGTTCAAAGAAGAAGCCCGTGCAGTAAAAGCCTGTACGCATGAAGAAGGGGCCCGCTCAACATCTGTTGAGCGGGCCCCTTCTTGATGGGAAACCTGCGGCTTAGCGCATGCCTCGACGGTCGGGGCGCATACGCATGGGGTCAATACCCTTAGGGATAGCGTTCAGCATGTTGTTGTGCTTCGAGAGCGAATCGATGCGGTTAGCTACCTGGTGCATTTCCTGCTGGGTGAGCTTCTTGGGCAGCTTGTTCATGGTCTTGGTGAGCTGCTTGAGTTCAACCTGGCCGTCAGCGTGCCCGGTGTTGATGACGGTTACGGGAACGGTCGGTACAATCTTGGCGTACTTGAGCTTTTCCTTCTGGACCAGACCGTTGACGCGGCCGGTAGGGCCTTCGGTGACCAGGACGATGCCGGGACGGCCGATGGCGCGGAAGACGACGTCCTGGGACTTGTTAGCGGCAACGGGCTGCTGCTCGAAAATCCAACCGCGGCGCAGGGTTGAAAGAGCTGCACCGGAGCGACCGGGCTGACCTTCCAGCTGGGCGAAAGCTGCCTTTTCTGCCCGGCGGGAGAGCACCATGACAGCGAAAAGAATGCCCAGGGGGATACCGATGAGAAGGAAGGTAATCCAGTTGTTGAGCAGCAGGCCGATCAGCAGGAAGACCAGGACGGTGCCAAAGAAGACCAGAGCAAGAATCCAGGGGATGTTGGGGTCCTGCTTGCGGGTCATGGCATAGACCTGCTTCATCTGAGCAAACATGCCGGGGCCGCGCTGGGCGCGGCGCTCTTCGCGAGCCTTCTTCTTTTCTTCGCGGGTCTGTGCGCGGGTGCTGCCACGGGATTCAGCCACTGTGTTTCCTTCGTGAGTCGATTCTGGGCGGGCGGGTGCGATACGCGCCCTAACTTACCCATTCTATACGGCAAGAGCCCACCGATGAAACCGGTGGGCGCTTGAAACCCTGGGGGTAGCGTCCTTTAGGCCCCTGCTGCTACCAGGGAGCTAGCTTCCTGCATAGCAAAGCCTGAGTCGTCGATATGCGACAGATGCTCAGGGATTTCGCGCCCCTGCTTCTTCATGGCACGGGCCCAGAGTTTACCTGCACGGTAGGACGAGCGCACCATGGGGCCTGCCATCACGCCGGCAAAGCCAATTTCTTCGGCCATCTTTGAGAGCTCAACGAACTCGGCGGGCTTGACCCAACGCTCGATGGGGTGGAAGAGGGGGCCCGGGCGCAGGTACTGGGTGAGGGTAATCAGGTCGCAGCCGGCATCGTGCAGGTCGCAGAGGGCCTCGTAGACCTCTTCGTTGGTTTCACCCATGCCCAGAATCAGGTTGGATTTGGTAATCAGACCGGCTTCCTTACCCTGGGTGATGACGTCTAGGGAGCGCTCGTAGCGGAAGGCGGGGCGAATCTGACGGAAGATACGCGGGACGGTCTCAAGGTTGTGGGCGAAGACCTCGGGCGCTGCATCGATGACCTGCTGCACGTCCTCTTCCTTACCCTTGAAGTCGGGGATTAAGATTTCGACGCCGGTGTTGGGAGAAACGCGGTGAATCTGGCG
Source organism: Rothia nasimurium (assembly GCF_014217215.1). GTDB lineage: Bacteria > Actinomycetota > Actinomycetes > Actinomycetales > Micrococcaceae > Rothia > Rothia avistercoris. The sequence goes on along the minus strand of NZ_CP056080.1, from coordinate 1,582,038 downwards.
GATGGTTTCGGCATAAAGCCAGGCGCCGCCGTCCTCAAGATCGTCACGGGCTACACCGGTGACGGTGGCGTAGCGTAGGCCCATCTTCTTGACGTTGAGGGCCACCTTAAGGGGCTCGGTGCGGTCAATAGCAACGGGCTTACCGGTGTCGATCATGCAGAAGTCGCAGCGGCGGGTGCACTCTGAACCGCCAATCAGGTAGGTTGCTTCGCGGTCTTCCCAGCACTCGTAGATGTTGGGGCAGCCGGCCTCTTCACACACGGTGTGAAGGCCAGAGCCTCGGGCTAGGTCAACCATTTCTTTGTATTCGGGGCCAACCTTGGCCTTGGTTTTGATCCATGAGGGCTTCTTCTCGATGGGGACCTCTGCATTGCGGGCTTCAACGCGAAGTAGCTTGCGGCCTTCTGGCTGGGCGCTCATGAGGTGGGGTTCTCCTTTTGGTGGTAAACCTGTGGTGGGTGTGCTGGCGGCTTCTGCCGGGGAGCGGTTTATGCGCTGGGGGCCGGTGTGAAGTCGGCGGCGAGCTGGTCGGCGTAACGGGCCAGCTCTTCTTCTACCCGGTCAACAATATCGGCGGGGGTTATATTCCGCCCCAGTTGTTCGCTAACGGTGGTGACACCCGCATCGGTGATGCCGCAGGGGATAAAGGCGCCGAAGGGATCGGTGGGGTTGTTGCAGTTGATGGAGAAACCGTGCATGGTGGTGTTCTTTGCAACGCGGATGCCGATAGCTGCGATTTTTTTGTCTTGCACCAGGGCGCCATCGCCTAACACCCAGACGCCTGAACGCCCCTCGACTCGCTGGCAGGTGATGCCCAGATCGGTCAGGACGTTGATGAGCACCTCTTCGAGTACCCGCACGTAGCGGACGACGTCGATGGGCTCGGGCAGCTGCACGATAGGGTAGCCAACCAGCTGGCCCGGGCCGTGCCAGGTGAGCTTACCACCGCGGTCAATTTTGATGACGGGCACGCGGTTATCGGTCGGGTATTCGTGGTCTTCGGTGCGCTTACCGGCGGTAATGACTTCTTCGTGTTCTAGCAGTAGGACGGTATTTTGCCGGACGCCGGTGGCGACTTCTTCGTGGACGGTGCGCTGGTAGTCCAGCGCGGAGGTATATTCCACATAGTCGGGGGCAAGCCCGACCCGTTCAAACAAAAGTGCCATACCTTCTAGGGTAGCCCTTTTGACGGTGGGGCGAAAATATTCAGGGAGACTCTGGTCGTCTGAACCCGCTATGTGATGTTGTGACGCTAGATGACGTTTTTATCCACAGGGCACCTTCATGCGGTTGACTAGCGTAAATGCTGGCCCTGTGGATACTCCCGGCGGGGGCGCTGCCAGGTGGTGTATAGCTAAAGCATGACTACCCCCACAGACCTGCCCCAGCCGACCCGGGCGTCCGCACCGCTTGAACCAGAAAACGACCAGGCCCTGCCGATACCCGGTAACCTACCCGACGTAACCCCGCGCTACCGCCTTGAAAGCGGAGCCCACCACAGCACCTGGATCGTGGACTGCGGCTACCAAAGTGCCGCCCATCTCGAGCTGCAGGCGGGCCCCTACACCCTGACTCAGATCACCGGCGATGCAGAAGCCAGTGCGAAATCCGCAGAACGGCTGTGTTCCCTCACCTCTCACCCCGCAGTGCTGAGAGTCGATGCGGTGACCTCATCGCAGGACTCCTACCATATCTGGTATGAACCTGCCGAGGCTGGCACCCTCGCCGACTATTGCCGAGCCAAGGGAAAACTGCCACTGGGTCAGGTAACCACCGTTGCCAGAGCCCTCACCCAGGCACTGGCCTACCTCCACGAACAGGGCTTTGCCTATTCTGAGCTAGCGGCCCGACACTGCGTTTTCACCGTGAGGGGCGAGCTGAAACTCCTTGCCCCCGATATCGATACTCGCCCACTGGCGTCCGCGGTACAGAAGAGCCGACAGGCAGACGACATCGCAGCCTGCGCTGCCCTGCTGTGGCTCTGCCTCACCGGGGAAGAGCCTAAGGCCATGCGTCTGAGGGCTCCCCTGAACCTGGCTGTACCCCAGGCCAGCGACGCCCTTGCCCAGACCCTTGAGGACGCTATCGACTCTCGTGCCCAGCAGCCCCAGCTTACTGACCTACTAGCACTTATTGAACTGGCAGCAGACCCCGAGCCCCTCGAACTCCATCTCAGCGCCCACCAGAGCGTGCGTCCCCGCCTTCCTGCCTACAGGCAGCCTGCGCCAATAGAGCCCCGCCGGGCGGTAAAACAACGTCGTCAGATGTACGGGAAACTGCCCGATGTATCGCGGGGGAATAAGACGCCTCACCGGAGGAAGCCCCGCCTTAAGCGGCGGGCCGTGGGAACCGGGCAGATGCAGATGGGGCAGTATCTGCGGGAGCGCTGGGCCCTGAGCGGCGCTGTCCTGATAGGGGCTCTAGCCCTGGGCGGGGCCGGGTATCAGCTGCTCGCATCAGAGCCCCAGCACGATTCAGCTACCCCGGCAGCGGTTGAGGCAGCAGGCTCTCTCCCTGCACTTGCACCGTCAGAGACAGATCAACAGCCTGCTAGCGAGAAGCCGCAGACAGAGGTCGAGCAAGACCAGGTAGTAACCCTAGAACTCAGCGATGACGACGTAGCTCTTCTCGCAGTAGAGCTCGTAGCTGCCCGGAGCCGGGTACTTGCCTCTGGGGAAGCTACGGAAATAGGTGATTACGCGGTTTTAGGCTCACCCTTAGCTGAAGCCGATAGTCAGCTACTGGCACATGAAGGTGCAGCCTCTTTAGCCGATATGAGCACAGAACTGGTTGATATCAGCGAGATCACGGCAACCGAGAACGGCTACAGGATCCTGGCTACGGTGCAAGCGACCGGCTACAGTCCCGCAGGTAGTGACCAGGAACTGGCAGTGCAGGGTATAAGCCGACACGATGAGAGGGTACTTCAACGCGTGGAGCTGACCCTTCAGCTTGAAAGCGGAACCTACCTGCTGACCGAGGCGCGGCCCCTGCCCCTAGACCCGTCCGCCCTCTAGTACCTACAGCCCTGCCTCTATGTAGACCAGGGGCGGTGCACCATACCGGTACACCGCCCCTGGGAGTAAGAACCTAGGTGTTCTCGTCTTATTAGATCTGGGGGTACTGCATGAAAACAGCGATAGCGATATTGATCAGAGCCAGGCCACCAACAGTATGGGCCAGGGCTACGTTCTTACCGTTTTCAGGGGTGCCCAGGGCGCGGGCAGCCTTGTACTTCTTCTGACCCATAAAGGCCGCTACAGCGATAACCAGGGCAATCACCATCTTGATGCCAATCATCATGTGGTTCAGAGCCATGTTCTGTGACATCTGGATGAAGTAGAGAGCAAAACCGGTGACAACCTGCAGCAGGGCCGCGTGGAACTGACCGGGCAGAACGATGCCCTGCTTAAAGGTGCCTAGCCACAGGCCGAAAACCATTGCGGCACCAACGATGTGCAAGAAAAGAAGAATTGAAAATGCGATAGCCATAATGACAAGTCTACGTAATACCTGTTTATTTAGCGACAGCTCGCCACTAAAACCGGTGTGGGGGTGACCACGCGAGCCCCCTAGTAGATAGAAAAGTGCCCCGCTAACTGCTGCTAGCGGGGCACCTGAGAGCCTAGTTCAGAGAACTAAGACCTGTGGTTTAGAGACCAACCTCAGCTTCGAAAGCTGCTTCTTCAAGGCGCTGCTTGAGGAAGGCCAGGAAGCGGCCAGCATCTGCACCGTCTACAACGCGGTGGTCGTAGGTCAGTGAGAAGTAAGCCAGTGAGCGGATCGCGATAACATCGTTACCCTCGGCATCCTGGATAACAGCAGGACGCTTGTTGGTGGAGCCGATGCCCAGGATCGCTACGTTGGGCTGGTTGATAATCGGGGTGAAGAAGACACCGCCGGTCTGGCCGGTGGAGGAGATGGTGAAGGTTGAACCTGATAGCTCCTCGGGGCCGACCTGACCATCACGAGCGCGCTTGGCAACGTCGTTGATCTTCTTTGCGATACCTGCGATGTTGAGGTCGCCGGCGTCCTTGACAACGGGAACGAGCAGACCCTTGGGGGTGTCAACTGCCAGGCCGATATTCTCGGAACCGTGGTAGGTGATTTCCTTGAAGTCATCGCTCATGGATGAGTTGAACTGGGGGAACTGCTGCAGAGCTTCGGTGACTGCCTTGGTGAAGAAGGGCAGGAAGGTGAGCTTGGTGCCCTCGCGAGCCTCGAAGCCGGCCTTAGCCTTGTTGCGCAGGGCAACCAGACGGGTCAGGTCGATTTCCTGGACGGTGGTCAGCTGAGCTGAAACAGCCAGTGACTCAACCATGCGCTTAGCAACGGTCTGGCGGATGCGGGGAGCCTTTTCGGTGGTGCCGCGCTTTGAGGACGCTGCAGCCTTGGGGGCTTCCTTCTTGGCAGGAGCTACGGTTGCGGGAGCTTCAGCAGCGGGTGCTGATGCTACGGGAGCAGCGCCCTTCTTAGCTTCAGCAGCAGCCAGGACGTCCTGCTTGCGGATGCGGCCGCCAACACCGGTGCCCTTGATGGTGGACAGGTCGATGCCTTCCTGCTTGGCCAGCTTGCGGACTAGGGGAGTGACGTAGGCTTCGCCGTTTTCGCCGGAGGGCAGTTCAACAGCGGGGGCCTCTGCAGCTTCGTCGGTGGAGGAAACAGCGGGTGCTTCTTCCTTCTTTTCCTCAGCTGCGGGTGCTTCTTCCTTCTTCTCTTCTGCGGGAGCAGAAGCGGCTGAAGCGTCACCGATGATAGCCAGAACCTGGCCGACTTCGGCGTCCTCGTCTTCCTGGATGCGGATTTCGAGCAGGGTACCGGCTACGGGTGAGGGAACTTCGGTGTCGACCTTGTCGGTGGAAACCTCTACGAGGGGCTCGTCAACAGCAACTTCTTCGCCAACTTCCTTGAGCCAGCGGGTGATGGTGCCTTCGGTGACGGACTCGCCTAGGGCGGGCAGGGTAACCTCGGTGCCAGAAGCTGAGCCTGAGGACGCGGGGGCGGCAGCGGGTGCCTCTTCCTTCTTTTCCTCAGCGGCGGGAGCTTCTTCCTTCTCTTCAGCCTTGGGGGCTTCTGCAGCGGGGGCATCGTCAGATGAGCCTGCGCCGGAGCCGTCGCCAATAACGATGAGGGGAGCGCCGACCTCGACGTCCTCGTCCTCTTCAACGAGAATCTTCTCAACAACACCGGCTACGGGTGAGGGAACTTCGGTGTCGACCTTGTCGGTGGAAACCTCAACGATGGGCTGGTCAACCTCAACGGTTTCGCCAACCTCAACGAGCCAGCGGGTAACGGTACCCTCGGTTACGGATTCGCCCAGTGCGGGCAGTTCTACGGTGGTGGACATAGTCCTTCGTGCTCTCCTTGTGAGTGATAAAAATTTGTAGGGGTAGGCGCTGACCCTATAACCAGGGTTAGGGCTAGCGCCTACCGCAGGGGCTTGTCTTAGCCGTGCAGGGGTGCGCCTGCCAGAGCCATTGCAGCCTCGCCCAGGGATTCGTTCTGGGTGGGGTGGGCGTGGATGAACTGGGCAACATCCTCGGGGAAGGCTTCCCAGACAACCCACATCTGGGCCTCGCCAATCTGCTCGCCCATGCGCTTACCAACAGCGTGAACGCCGATGATGGGGCCGTTCTTCTCGCGGACGACCTTGACCAGGCCGCCGGTGCCCAGGATGGAGGACTTGCCGTTGCCAGCCAGGTTGTACTCTGCAACCTCAACGTTTTCCTTGCCGAACTTCTCTTCAGCCTTAGGCTGGGAGTAGCCGATGGAGGCGATTTCAGGCTCGCAGAAAGTGACCTTGGGGATGTTGATGTCTTCAACAATCTGGGGGTTGAGGCCTGCGATTTCTTCGGCAACGAAGCGGCCCTGCTGGTAGCCGCGGTGGGCCAGCTGAACACCGGGGACGATGTCGCCGATAGCGTAGATGTTGCCAACGCCGGTGTGTAGGCGCTCGTTGGTGATAACGAAGCCACGGTCCATGGTCAGGCCCTGCTCGTCGTAGCCAAAGCCCTCGGTGTTGGGGCCACGGCCGACAGCAACGAGAACGATGTCTGCCTCGAAGACGGTGCCATCTTCAAGGGTGACCTTGGCGCCATTGGCGTCCTGTTCAACGGTCTTGAAGAACTTGCCCAGTGAGGACTTGATGCCGCGCTTCTTGAATTCGCGCTCAACGACCTTGATGATGGAGGGGTCTTCGTTGGGGACCAGGTGGGGCAGGCCCTCGATGATGGTGACCTCTACGCCCATGGAGTTCCACATGGAGGCGAACTCGGAGCCGATGACGCCGCCGCCCAGAACGATAGCGCTCTTGGGCAGGTAGTCCATCTGCAGGGCTTCGGTGGAGGTGAGCACACGGTCACGAATCTCGATACCGAAAGTCTTGGAGACAGAACCGGATGCCAGGATGATGTGCTTGCCCTTGTAATCGGTGCCAGCGACGGTGATGGTGTCCTTGCCGGTGAGCTTGCCTTCGCCCTCGATGACGGTGACCTTCTTCATCTTGAGAAGGCCGGTCAGGCCCTTGAACTTGCCGGCGACGATGCCGTCCTTGTAGTCACGAACCTTAGCCATATCGATGGACTCGAGGGTGGTGTTTACACCGTACTTTGAAGCGTGCTGAGCCTCGGATGCGAGTTCTGCAGCGTGCAGGTAAGCCTTGGTGGGGATGCAACCGGTGTGCAGGCAGGTGCCGCCCAGGTTGCTCTTTTCGATCAGACCTACGGTGAAGCCCAGCTGTACCGCGCGCAGAGCTGCGGAGTAACCGGCGCTACCGCCACCGAGGATGAGGATATCGAATTCTGTTGTTGCCGAATCGGCCACGTTGACGCTCCCTTGCATGGGTCGCGGAGGCCTAAGCCCCCTTATGTACTGTCGTTTTCTAGCTTATCCCTTGAATGCGTCCACCTGCCACTATTGGCAGGTGTTTTATTGCTCGGGTGGGCATGATTACACCCCGTTACCTGCTAGAACGCGGGCAACGGGGTGCAAATGTAAAAGTTCCCTGGAAAGCAAGATGCTTAGGCGTAGGCCTCGATGAACTTAATCAGGGTGGCGATGGAGTGGCCGGTGCCTTCCTTGGGGGTAAAACCGTAGGGGCCTTCCTCGTTGAAGGAGGGGCCTGCAAAGTCCAGGTGGGCCCAGGGAATCTTTGCGCCGTCCTTTTCGCCCACGAATTCCTCCAGGAACTGGCCTGCTACCAGCATGCCGCCGTAGCGGGAGCCGATGTTCTGCAGGTCGGCTACAGGGGACTTGAGGCTCTTGCGCAGGTGCTCGGGCATAGGCATGGGCCAGTAGTCTTCGCCGGCTTCGGTAGCTGCTTCAACAACCTGCTGGCGGACGGTATCGTCACCCATGACCGCTGCGGTGCGCACGCCCAGAGCGACGAGCTGGGCACCGGTGAGGGTTGCGATGTCGAGAAGGACGTCGGGCTCGCCCTCGGAGGCCAGGGCTAGACCGTCCGCCATGACCAGGCGACCTTCGGCGTCGGTATTCATGACTTCAACGGTGTGACCGCTGCGCATGGTCAGCACATCTTCGGGGCGAATGGAGTTGCCACCGGGCATGTTCTCAGCCAGGCAGAGGTAGCCGTGTACGGCAACCGGCAGGTTGAGCTCAGAAGCTGCTGCCACGACGTTGAGGACGGTTGCGGCACCTGCCATATCGGACTTCATGGTGGTCATGGATCCGGCGGGCTTGAGCGAAATGCCACCGGTATCGAAGGTGATGCCCTTGCCCACGATGGCAACGGTCTTTTCAGCCTTTTGGGGGGTGTACTTGACCTCTACCAGGCGGGGCTTGCGCTCTGAGCCCTGACCTACACCCGCGATGCCGCCGAAGCCTTCGGCAACGAGTTCTTCGTAGTCCCAGACCTTGGTTTCAACGTTTTCAAGGCCCTCTACACGGGAAAGGGCACGCTCTGCGAAGGTTTCGGGGTAGAGATGAGAAGGAGGAGTGTTGACCAGGCGGCGGGTATGGTCAACGGCTTCACCCAGGATGAGAGCTCGGGTCAGAGCGCCTTCTGCCTCAGCGGGGGCTACATCGGTGACAATGAGAACCTCGGCGACAGGAGCCTTGACCGATTCGGCAGTCTTAGCCCGCAGCTGGGTATCGGCAAAAGCGCCGTAGGCGGCGCCTTCTGCGATAGCTGCTACTTCCTCAACGGACTCTGCGCCCAGGGCGAGGGCTACGGTTTCTACACCGGCAAGCTGGCGGACGGCTGAGCCCGCTGCGTAGCGCAGGGCAACACGGTGGGCGGCGGCGTCTTCCTTCTGAGAGCCTAGGCCGATGAGGGCAACAACGTCGGCGCCCGCTTCATCGAAGCCGGGAAGCCGAACGAGCTCGTCCTGCCCGCCGCTAACCCCTAGGTCCTCCAAAATAGCCTCAAGGCCCTCGGCGGTTTCGGCATCGAGGGGAGTATTGGCCAGGGAAGGGCCCTCCTTGCCGGAATACACACCGAGAACCAGCACATCAGCTTCGAGGGCCTCAAGGTCGGGGGTAGTTACAGAGAATGCCAAATCGTGAGAATCGCTCACAAAAAATCTCCCTTCACATTAGAGCTATAGAAGGCAGTCGCTACGGTGCGGCTGCAGTATCGTCTATAAGCCTAGGCATAAAAGCCCCGCGAATGTAATCTGCGCAACGCCTCTGACCGCTAAATCACCGCAGAGCGAACAGGGGAACGGTAGTAACCGGTGGCCTGTGGGGTTACCGGGAATAGTTCTGCATATTCTCAGCGTTACACCTGCGACATTAGGCTACACAGCGGCTACACCCTGGAGTACTATAGAGACTCACAGAGGACGGGAAATAAGAAGGGGGCTAGGAAGATGACGCACGAAGAACGGTTGTATATAGCTCACGCCGGGGCGTTTGAAAACGACCGATTGAGAGGTCTGCCCCTCGTCATTGCTCTCTCGCACCCCCAGGACGCCGGTGGCACCGCGGGGCACCTGGGTGAAGTGCTTCTGCATGAACTTGATAATGTGCCGGTCATCGAGTTTGATGCTGACCGCCTGCACGACTACCGGTCACGCAAACCTCGTATTACCTTCAAAAAAGACCACTACACCAACCCGGTGCTTCCCGAACTCAAGCTGTACGCGGTAGAAGATCGCCTGGGCAAGCCTTTCTTATTGTTGACCGGAGCCGAGCCTGATTTGCTGTGGCAGCGGTTTACAGCTGATGTGGTGGATATTGCCCAGCGTCTTGAGGTATCGGTAGCCCTATCTGTGACCGGTTTCCCTATGCCTGTACCGCATACCCGCCCTATCCCCGTAACGGCGCACGGGTCCCGTAAGGACCTGACGGTCGGTATTTCTTCTTTCCAGCCCGAGGCTCTGGTGCCAGGGTCGGTATCGAGCCTGCTGGAGGTGCGCTTGACCGAGGCAGGTATTGGAACGGCCGGTTTCGCAGTGAACGTGCCGCAGTACCTGTCGGAGTCAGAGCTGCCTCAGACCGCTCTTGTCGCTATGGAGCACCTGTCGTTGGCAGCCAAGCTGAGCCTGCCTTCAGACCGTTTGCGTGAGCTGTCTGAGAATGTTCAGCTGCAGATTGACGAGCAGGCTAGCGCTAGCCCTGAAATTCAGATGATGATTCAGCGCCTCGAAGAGTCCTACGACGCGAACGCCGCCCAGGGGTTCGGTAGCCTCCCCCTCTCTGAGCGTGCCGCTGGTCGGGTGCCGAGTCGGGATGAAATCGGTGATGAGGTAGAGGCATTCTTGGCCCAGCTCAATCACAACACTCGGGATACGGACGGCGACGGCCCCCGCGGCCTGGGCCCCTCTGGTTCCTAAACCGGCCCGGGCCTGGCCCCGCGGTGAAGCTACCTGTGGAAACCCGCTTTAAGGGCGTCATGGATGCGTCACGGGTTCACCGATTTATGGGAAGCATGCGCTCCGTAAGGGCTTGATTATTTCTTTTGACATGGGCGGACGCCGGGTGCCCGGTGGATGGAGAATATCCACAGATCTGGTTGAGCTCGTCTTAGGTACTCTTCTCTATCAGCCTGGTAGGTATGACAGAGATTCACCACACCCCAGAAGAACCCACCGTTGCCTACCTCAGCTCGGAGCGTGACGTCCTTGCCCTTGCCCTGCACCTTTTAGGCTACTGGCCTGAAAAGTCCATCATGCTCTTGGCCCTGAGCAGCGGGGGAGCAGGGCCCCTGCTACGCGTTGATATGCCGGAGGTTTCCGACGTAGCCCCGGACGATTTTCTCACCTACCTCTTCGACGCTTTCCCTACCCACACCCCTACCGGTGACCCTATTACCAGTGCCTTCTTACTGCTCTTTTCAGAGGGGGCAGCTTCAGGAGAGGTTGATATCTCGACTGAAAGAACTTTCCTCGATGCAGCCCAGCTCTACACACAGGCAGCGCCAATCTACGCAACGAGCCACGGGCTGAACCTACTCGATGTACTTGCTGTTGGGCAGGAAGCCTACTGGGCTGTAAATCCGGCTGAGGGGAAGCTGGCACCCGCAGGTTTCTTAGAAGAGGTGCTCACAAGCCCGCTGTATACCGAACTGGTAGCTCGTGGGTCGCTTGTTGCGGGCAATTCCCATGAAGCGCAGGTACTAAAGAGCCGCACAGCACTGGAAACTGCGGACCCTGAAAGCCAAGAACACTGGCAGGTTTATGCAGAAGCCTATAACGCCTTCTACATAGAAGAGAAGCAAAAACAAAGCCCCCAAGAAGCCCACCAAATCGCTGCTGAACTAGAGCTGTGGGAGCAGGCTATAAGTGCTGTCTCGTCTTTGTTCGATGGGGTGACTAGCGGTAAGGGACTATATGCCGGGACGCTAGCCGACACTATACGAGCTGAGGTGATTCCCGATGCTGCCGGCTTCCTTATCGCTTCTCTCGATAGCTTTGCTACCCTTCAGCTCGTGATTTTTCAGGCCTGCCGTACTCTCCAGGACTCCCTAGCGGCTCTGAAGGCTCTAGAAGAGGGCAGCGAAGAATTGGGGCTGAGTAAGCTGCCCGCAGGCGATAGAGTTCTGCCTCTACCGTCGACTCTGCACCGCTATAGGCTTGACCATCTCAGTCAGCCTGAATCGTATGTACGCGAGCAGATAAACAATGTGGAAGATAGCCTGAAAGAGATGGCCGAAACCATCTTTGGTGTAGTCCCCACCCCACCAGACTGGAGACGCCTGGAAGCTTTGGGTTACCTTGCAGCGGTGATGGAAAGTTCCGCTACAGGAAAAGCCGAGGCTGCCCTGCTGGCCACACAATCATGGATAAGGTGGATGCGAGGAAGCTCCACGGAGGCTTTCCACCTGCTGGAAACTATCGATACCACCTATCGTGATGGGGGCTCCCTGCCCCTGAACTATCTCTTGAGCGTCAGCGCCTTCCCTGCCTGGCTTACCCTGCCCGGCGGAGCCCCGGAGACCTACGTGACCAAGAACAGCAGATAAGCGGCCGTGCCTTCTTCGCTAGAAAACCTAAAACATGTCATACTTGACTATTGACCCCGCTCTAAGTGTCTCTCAAAATTACAGCTTCCTATCGGGAATAGAAGCCCCCACTCGGGCGTTATACTCCCCGAAAGATGCCCTGGAAACTGTATTGTGTGAATTGATCACTTGACAGGGTCTTAGGTGTTTTGACCGCGAACACCGCATCACACTCGCTACGGTCAACTAGCTCAGAAAGGTTTTCTGTGTCACCAGCCGCACGCAAGAAAGCAGCCAGCGAAACCGCTGCAACCAAAGCCACCGCTAAAAAAACCTCAACTCGCGCCAAAGCAAAAAAGGCTGACGAGGCAGCAGACGCCGTAGAAGCAGACGACGAAGAAAGCGCCGCACCTCGGCGAGCCCCTAAGAAGACCGCAGCTAAGAAGGCTGCCCCCAAGAAGAGCCGCAAGGCTAAGGACGAGGGCGACGATTTCGCCGACGACGATATTGACCTGAACGACGAAGGTCTCGACGCCGACGACATCGAAGATGTCGATGAAGATGACGACGAAGACGAGGCAGATTCTGTCACCAAGGAAGAGAAGAAAGAGGCCGAAGCTGTAGCAGCTAAGGGTTCTGGCTTCGTCCTGACCAACAACGATGAAGACGATGCCCCCGCCGTCCGCGTTGTGACCCCCGGTGCTACCGCAGACCCCGTCAAGGACTACCTCAAGCAGATCGGTAAGGTTGCCCTGCTGAACGCTGAGCAGGAAGTCGACCTAGCTATGCGTATTGAGGCAGGCCTTTACGCTGAGCACAAGCTCAAAGAGAACCCCGACATGGATCCGCAGCTCAAGAAAGAACTGCGCTGGGTTATCCACGACGGTCGTCGTGCAAAGAACCACCTACTGGAAGCGAACCTGCGTCTGGTGGTCTCCCTGGCCAAGCGTTACACCGGCCGCGGTATGCTTTTCCTCGACCTCATTCAGGAAGGTAACCTGGGGCTGATTCGTGCCGTTGAGAAGTTCGACTACTCAAAGGGCTTCAAGTTCTCAACCTACGCAACCTGGTGGATCCGTCAGGCTATCACCCGTGCAATGGCTGACCAGGCCCGTACCATCCGCATCCCCGTGCACATGGTTGAAGTTATCAATAAGTTGGCCCGCGTCCAGCGTCAGATGCTGCAGGATTTGGGTCGCGAACCCACCCCTGAAGAGCTCGCTAAGGAACTCGATATGACCCCCGAAAAGGTCATCGAGGTTCAGAAGTACGGCCGCGAGCCGATTTCCCTGCACACTCCTCTGGGCGAGGACGGCGACTCTGAGTTTGGCGACCTGATTGAGGACTCCGAAGCAGTAGTACCTGCTGATGCTGTCTCATTCACCCTTCTCCAGGAGCAGCTGCATTCGGTTCTTGATACCCTCTCTGAGCGTGAAGCAGGCGTTGTCGCTATGCGCTTTGGTATGACCGACGGTCAGCCCAAGACTCTTGATGAAATCGGCAAGGTCTACGGCGTTACCCGAGAGCGCATTCGCCAGATTGAATCAAAGACTATGTCTAAGCTCCGTCACCCCAGCCGTTCCCAGGTTCTGCGTGACTACCTAGACTAATAAGTCCAGTCGCATTGATGCCACACTAGAGGGCCCCTGAGCTACCAGGCTCAGGGGCCCTTACTATCACCGGTTGAAATACTCTTATTGGACGAGCGAGCGCGGAGCGTAACTTTAGGCGATAGCAAGTGTTGCAATTTTCCATTCGCTGCGTCGGCGTTCAGCTCGAAGAGCTACCGCGCGAGTTCGACATTCATCGGTGACTAAGAGACTTAGCTCGTAGGCTGAAGCCGATACTTTCTGCACGATGACGCGTCGAGGCCGAATCCTGGCTGGAGGCTTGCTGGGGTACATGGATTCAGGGTAGTGACGTTTGCGGTACAGTATCGCGGCTTTAGCGTGTTCTAGTTGTTTCTCTAAGGTGCGGTAGCAAGCAGGAGTCATCCAGGGGGCCAGATGGTGCTTGGGGCGCCGCCCCATAAAGACTTCGATAGCGGCAGTTCCGATTCGAACACCTAGCTGCTCTACCGCTTGCTCTTCATGGTTGAGGAAGGAGATGCTTACCTCGGGCTCTTCCGGGTGGCCTTTTTCAAAGTAGGGAGCATATTTTTCAGCGTATTCAGTTGCTTCTACAATGATAAATTTGTGGTCGTCTCGTTCTGGGAAAGCGGTTTTCACGGTGATGCTCCTTCGCATAACTATTGGGGTAGGGTGATGGTTTGACCTGGGAAAATAAGGGTTTCTAGGGTGGGGATTGAGTCTTGATTAAGCTGCCAGATCGCGTGCACGAGTGCTAGTACTTCAGCTCCTGACGCATCGGGGGCAAGCTGGTTTTCTGCAATGCTCCACAGCGAGTCACCCGGGGTTACCGTGTAAGTGACTGCTGTGCGTTCTGAAAAATCCGGGAGCGTGCGAGTGCTACCTGAAAAGAGGGGCGAAATGGGCTGGTAGCTCGTAGTAGAGACCGGAAGAACTGTAAGCGTTGTTTGTTCCTGAGCCTGGCTCTGGGAAAAGAGGGGTGACGTTGTAGACGTTAGGGTAGAACTGGCTGATAGTGCATCGACGTTGTAAGCGGCTTGAGAGGTCCGGGTGAACAGGGGTGAGCTTGCCTCACCGCTACGAACCGTTGCTGAGATCGATTGCTCAAGTGGCAGAGCGTATGCCTGCGTGGGAGCTAAAGCTCCTAAACCTAAAGAAGCGCCAGCAAGTGTTTTAAGGAGCCCTGGCGCCCACGCTGGAAGTCGTAAGTGCATGGTAGAGCGCCGGGCATGAACTAGGGCACCGTAGTAGTAGACCAGTCCTGCAATCCACCAGAGGGCGATACCGAGACACAGCAGACCGGCAATAGCGCAGGCCAGCAGACTGATCCAGGTTCCGGGATCATGAGAAATTATCCCTAAGCTCTGATGGTCTTTTACTAGAAGTAGGTGAAGTAGCACACCAGATATGCCAGCTCCGCCCAGTGCTAGGAGGGGGACCAGATTAGCTACGCATAGAGCAAACGCCCGTGAGTTCACTTCTTTCACCTCAAATCATGTCATTTGATGTAGTTTGATGATTTATGAATCATATTACTTCTCTTTGTGATGTATTCAAGAGGGTTGTAGCGAATTTTTCAATAAATTTTCGTTGACGAGGTATCCTCAGTGCATGGCACACTTAGATTTGCTCTTCCGGGACTACGAAATCCAGATGGAAGCACAAAAGCACCGTGACTACGAGATAGATGCTCGAGAGTTACGTCAGATAGAGCTTTCTCGAGTTACTGCAGCTGATCGTTTAGCTGCCCAGCTCGGACAGCAGCTGACGGTTCACGGGTCTACCGGAGATATTTGGCGAGGGAGACTGGAGACTTTAGGGCTGGGCTGGCTTCAGCTAGAAACGGACGCCGGCGGTCTCATTCTTCCGCTTGCGCACCTTCTTTACTGGGAAGGTGGAAACCACCAGGCCGTGGGCGAAGCCCATGAAGTGTCTCGCAAGCTCACGCTGGGGTCTGCCCTACGAGCTCTCAGCGCTGCCCAGCGTGATATCCACATTTATCATGCAGGAGGAAGCGGTCTCACCAGTGCAGGTAAAGTGTGGGCAGTTGGTGCTGATTACTGCGAAATTGTGGGCGTTAAGGCACAAAAAGAAGACGCACGCGGAACCCAGGGGTCTCCACGCAGCGTCCTCTTCGCTTCAATTGCCGCTATCAGGGTAGCGGGATAGATAGTCTGTTTAGGAGGTTTCGGCTCGCTCGACTTGCTCGGCGCGGATAGCTTCTTCAGTCATTGCATAGCGCTCGCTGATATATGCCTCGAGCATGCTTTTTTCAACCCGCCACTGATTTCTACCGCCAATCTGAATGGCCTTCAGTTCCCCCGAGCGTACCAGGGCACGAGTCTGGCTGGGAGATATATTAAGAATTTCACCAACGTCGGTCAGGGTGAGAAAGCGCTGTTCAACCATGTCTGGTTCCTTCTGAAACGGGGGAGTAAGTGGGGGACTCTTTGCTTTAGTTTAGTGCATTTTGAACCACCTTGATAGAAGAATCAAGACCTGTGGATAACTTGCTAGATTTTACGTAACCTTGACATAAATTATGCCGAATCTTTGAATTTAATGCTCTGATTAGGGAAACTGCTGTCAACGAGGAAAACTTCCTGACTCAAAGAGGTGTCATGATGGCTCAAGAAAATCTTTCTCCCCGTTTCAGAAAGCCTGGGTTCCGCGACCCTAAGCTGCTGGCGGGCGTCCTAATTATTCTTCTCTCGGTTCTGGGTGTCGTTGGCCTCGTCCGAGCTACCAACCAGACCCAGCCCTACTACGTTGCTAGTAAAGATATTGGTATTGGCGAGAAGATCACGACCGAGAACGTTACAGTTGCACAGATTAAGCTCGGGGATTCAGCCGGTATGTACCTTTCAGCTGAACAGGTAATTGCTGACGGATCAGTCGCTACCCGCCCCATAGCTGCAGGTGAACTTCTCTCATCTCATTCACTGTCCAACGAGGTGAGCGATGGTCGTAGACTTGTTACTTTACTTCTCGATCAGTATGCGGTTGCAGAGTACGTTCCCGGTGACCGGGTAGATATTTGGGTTGCCTACAAAACAGAGGGAACTAACACTTACGGCGATCCCACCGCGATAGCCGAGTCAGCTGAAATCCATTCTGTTACCGCTCAGGAGTCGGTCATCGGAGGTACAGGGCGTTCAGCTGTAGAACTATGGGTACACCAGGAGGTCCTACCCACTGTACTGGGCGCAACAAGCAAGGGAGCCGTGATTAACCTGGTCCCATCGGCTTACGCGGCAGGAGGGAACTAATGCAGATTCCAATTGTTGTTGTTGGCGATGAAGGCGGACGTTTCATCTCTGCAATTGAATCTCAACGTGGACAGGTGAGTGTGGTTCGGCATGTGCACGATATAGGTGAGATGCTGGGGTTAGCACAAAGTGGTCTTGCCCGCGCCGCGCTTATTGTGACCGGGGGAGAAGAACTCACTTTTTCCATGGTCAAATCTCTGCATCACCTCGAGGTCGCAGTTTGCCTTGTCACGGATCGGGGAGAATATCCTGGTATCGAAGGCGTCCACCCGATTGATTCTCTAGCCGATACCGCAGAGATTGTGAGCGAGATAGAAAAGGCACTTGATACTCTACTGACCTCAGAGCCAGACAGCGAGCAGGGCAGCCAGACACAGTACGAAAGCCCTGCGTCCTCCGCCCAGATCAAAACTCCCCAGACAAGGACTGAAGAGGAGCAGGACGCACCTGCCCACTCTCATACGGAAGGGAAAATAGTTGCGGTGTGGGGTCCCTACGGTTCCCCTGGACGCACCACCTTAGCTATCAATCTGGCAGCAGCCTATGCAGAAACAGGGCACTCAGTCTGCCTGGTAGATGCAGATACCTACGGTGCATCCGTCGGAGCGGCGTTAGGTCTTACCGATGACTATTCAAGCCTGGCTCAGCTCTGTCACCACGCAGATCGCGGCGGTCTAAACCGGCAACAGCTTAAAGAGCTCACCCATACCGTCTCGCACCGTTCCCACTACTTCGATATCGTTACCGGCATCAACCGGCCAGACCGCTGGGTCGAGGTGCGTTCAAGTGCTCTCGACCTTGTGCTCAATACACTGGTGGCAACGTACGACCTGGTGGTAATTGATACCTCATTTTGCCTAGAAGAAGACCCAGCCTTGAGCTTTGACGGTCTTACTCCACAGCGAAATGATGCAACTCTTACCAGCTTGACACGAGCCGACCACCTGATAACTGTAGGTTTAGCAGATGTGGTAGGCGTACCACGACTGATCAAAGCCTACGATGCCCTCAAGGCAGCTTTTGCTGCATCCTCTGAAGAGAAAATCAGCATCGTCTTCAACCGTATCCGAACCGAGGCCCTGGGCAACTCAGCTCAGGCCGCCCTTGAACACTCCTGGGAACGGTTCGGCCCCAGCCTACCCATAGCAGTTCAGCTGCCAGAAGACACTGCAACCGCAGATAAAGCTCGACTACAGGGAACAACAGTCTTTGAGGTGGGCCCACAAACAGAGCTAGCCCATCAGCTATATAAACTAGCTCAAACGACTCTAGAGGCTCTTGGGCTAGGAAAACCAGCCTCGTCGCTAGGCCCCGAACAGAGTCTAAGCATGGTAGAAAAGAAGAAGCCCTGGGCGCGCTTTACCCGCCGCCACAGATCCTAATCTGCTCTGTTTATACCCTCAGGAGGCACCATGTCCCTCACCGAAATCCTCATGCGCACAGGTGCCTACGGACCGGGCGATATTGAGTGGCTCCATCTGCTCACCAATGAGTGGCAAATTATTGCAGACACCGGTTATTGCGACCTTATGCTCTGGGCTCCCCACCCCGACACCATCGAGGGCTACTTTTCCCTGTCCCAGCCGCTGCCGGCGTCCGCTGGATTTATCAACCTTGCTCAAATTCGCCCCTCAACTACCCACACCGTTTTTCACACTGACTGGGTGGGTAAAGAACTCAACCCGGCCCTCTGCGAGCGGGCGGTTGCAAGCTGGAACAGCCAAACCCCCAAGACCCTCAACGACGAGCACAACCTCACCGATATCGTCCTTGATACAGAATTTATTCCGCTGATACGCAATGACCGCCCCGTAGCCCTGCTGTCGGTACACCGAGAGAGCCTGGGAACCCGCAAGCGCCAAAAAGCGGAACGGGTCTACCGCGATGTTTCCCACCACCTTCTGCAGATGGTGTCACGCGGCGCCTGGCCCGAGTTTTCTGCTCCGGTAGGAACAGCCCACGGTAACCCCCGGGTGAGCGACGGCCTGGTCATGCTCGATACAGACGGGCGGGTCACTTACGCCTCGCCCAATGCTCTGTCTATCTACAAACGTCTCAACTATTCGGGAGACATGCTCGGCGCGAGCCTACTCGATATCACCCGGGCTCTGCTACCAGCGAGCGAGAAGGCGGACGAAACCCTACCCCTGGTTCTCACCGGTCGGATGCCCTGGCGTGCAGAAATTAAAGCTAACCGCAAGAACGTTACCTTCCGGGCGATTCCGCTACGACACTTCTCTAGGCTGGGAGAGGAACGCTACGGCGCCCTGCTACTCTGCCGCGACGTCACCGAGCTGCGTCGGCGAGAGCAGGAGATGATGTCGAAAGACGCTACTATCCGCGAAATCCATCATCGGGTCAAAAACAACCTTCAAACTGTTTCAGCCCTGCTCCGCCTGCAATCCAGACGTATGACCACACCAGAGGCAAAGGAAGGGCTGGAGCAGGCGATGCGCCGCGTCTCCACCATCGCACTAGTACATGATGCTCTCTCTCAGGGGCTAACTCAGGACGTAGACTTCGATGATCTGATTAGCCGACAGTTTAGGCTTGCTGCTGAGCTTGCGTCACCCGGGCAGCACGTTGCTACCCGAATCAAAGGATCTTTCGGAAAGCTGCCCAGTCAGATAGCCACCCCTCTTGCCCTCGTAATCAATGAGGTTGTGGCTAACGCAGTAGAGCACGGTCTAGCGGGGGAAACAGGCACTGTTACTCTCGGTTGCCAACATTGCTACTCAGAGGGGCAAGAGCACAGCATTATCGTGACGGTCCATGATAGCGGCACGGGAATCAGCGCAGAAAAAATCAGAGAACTAGAGGGAGCTGGCACCGGAACCGGGCTAGGGACTCAAATCGTTAAGACCCTGGTTGCTAGTGAGCTCAACGGCACTATCCACTGGAGTCTTGCCCCAGAAGGTGGAACTTTGGTGACGATTGAAGCCGCCATTCTGTAGCTCAAGGAGCATCACATAAAGATGAGAGGCGAACCGATAAACAGGTCCGCCCCTCATCAAGAACACTTACGTGAGATTGCTGCTACGAAGCCCTGCGGGCTCGAGCGGCACGTCGCTTCATAGCGCGACGTTCATCTTCACTCATACCGCCCCACACGCCAGAATCCTGGCCTGTTTCGATAGCCCACTGCAGGCAGGTATCCATCACAGTGCAGCTGCGGCAGACATTCTTAGCTTCTTCAATCTGAAGAAGGGCGGGCCCGGTGTTTCCTACGGGGAAAAAGAGTTCAGGGTCTTTCTCAAGACAAGCAGCACGGCTACGCCAATCCATTAGCATGCTCTCCTATAGGGTTTACCGGATTAAAGCTGAGGCAAAACGGCTCAGCAACTAACAAAAAAATCTGGCCCCTTTCCTCGAAGGAGCCAAACTTGAACCTCAATAACTTTCCCACGATATGGAGCGTCATACAAGGGGGGTGTGAGCGAAAATCTATGCGCAGGCCTGAGGTAAATGTCACAGGTGGGAGTGTAAAGGGGTGCCGGGGTGAGAGGTGACACTCCCGGGTGCCTATTCTAGATAGGAGACCCTTTCTTAGCGCAAAGAGAAATGAGATAGACGTGGCTTCTTCCCGCATTTCAGCCGTTCCTGTTCCTGTTCCTGTTCCTGTTCCTGTTCCTGTGAAAATTTTGGTTGGGCTAAGCCTCCTTCAGGCCCTGTATCTGGTAGTCACTGCTCTCGTGGGGACTTTCTCTTCGGCTGATATCGGGGGAGCATCAGTTATCGCATCCTTCTACTTCATCATTGCTCTGGCTCTTGCTGTCGGCGCTGTTGCAGTGTGGAAGGCCCAGCGGTTTGGGCAGCCGCTTGTGCTTGTCTGGCAGCTCTTTGCTGTGATCATCGGTGTTCAAACTGCCCTGGGAGGAGATTACCTAGTAGGCCTAACGACGGTAGTTATCAGTGGAGCGGTCATTATGCTACTTTTTACTCGCTCTACTCTTGGATATTTGGCTCCTTCCTCCCGGTAACAGGTTTGTCTAGGGAGGCGGCCTGAAAAGCCACGACGTCGGCGTGGTCAATGATGATTCCCCGCCCTGGCGGGAGTTGACCGTGAGTTTTAAGGTCGAGGGGGAGGCCTACACCCGGGTAGAACGACAGATCTGCGGGGCTGTGCGGGGTAAGGACGATACCGGTAGATGTACCGTTGAGAGCGGCAAGAATCGGTGAGCTGCTCCACCGCGGCCAGGGGGTGTAGGCCACGACAACAGATTCAAATTTGTCTTTCTGGGTCAGTATTGTCTGCTGTATATCGTGGCTGAGTTTATCGAGGTCGTCGATGAGCAGAATGGGACGGATTCTTAGGTTTTCGCTCCTGCCGATAGCTTGATTGATATCTTCTGATGTGGTGCCAGCGCCCGATGAAATAATAATAAAGAAATACTCTGGGTTAGCGTGGACGAATGTATTGAGCAGAGTTGTTTTTCCAGACCCCCGTGGGCCGCTGATACTGATAAACCCTCCTCGTAAAGGTGGGGTGAAGGCCACTGAGCCATCCCTGAGAACACCGCAGGCGAGTGCGCCGGCATGGGGCTTGAACGATGGCGGGAGCGCGCCTACAGGGCAGAGCAAGGGGAGTGGGCGCCAGGAACGTGATTGCTGGTAGGATCTGTTTACCTGGTGATCAATACCTTCCGGGGTACAGACTTTTGGAGGCGCTGGCGGAGTGCCGAGTTCTGCCCACGCAAGCGTGCCTTCCTGCACCTCTCCTTTTGAAGAGTCATAGATAACTTTTCCCTCCACCGCAAACTGTCCACTGCCTGGTAGGGTGTAGTCCCTGTTATGGGAGCGTAAGGGATCATTTTCAACAGCAGACCGAGTCATGAAGGTGTGCTCAAAAAACTGCTGGTACTTACCTCGCACGCCTGTTACCGAAGTGCACAAAACCTGAATCGTTGGTTGATTACCGAGGGTAAGGAGCTGTTGTAGGTGGGGCTCTGCTATAGGGTGCCGCTGGAGCGCGTCTAGCAACGTTTCTAGTGTATCTATGACGAGAAGTTGGCCCGGTTCCGAGGCATCTGCACAGCAACCTAGAAGGTGCTGTATATAGTTGAAATCCTGGTAGGTAAAGACTTCAAATTGCTCCGTGTATTCTTTACCCCAGTTTTCTATCTCTCGTGCACGCTGTTCTGACGGTGTCAGGCATAATACAGCATACCCTTGAGCAAGAGCTTGCAGAAGAGACACTCGAAGCACACGCATCCATTCATTGCTGGCTCCCTGCACTAGAATCGGGCCGTCCTCAGCTGACCAGATTAAGGGGGCCTGAAGCCCTAGCTCTGCTATCTCGTACTGACCCAGTAAGAGGGCAAAAGGACCAGCGGACGCTGGTAATTCCGTGTAGTCAGGAGAAGCAAGCACAGCCGGAACCGGCTGATACGTAGGTAGCTGATGTGCCTCCCGGTAAGCTCGATAGATAGCGGTGTTGGTGGCGTCAAGTTCTGTATCGCTGAGCGGCTGATGGCTAGTGGACTGCTGCGAATCAGATAAGTCGAGCATAAAACGTACTCGACAATATCCTTGGGGATCTTGCCTGTAAAGACCTGTGATTGACGGAGCTTGAAACTCAACCATCTCATTATCGGCACTTCGCAGGAGACCCCGCCCTGGGAAACGGGCGGAGATATGAGAAGCTTCTTCCGAGCCTAGAACGTTATAAGATTCCTGAGCAGAACTGACCCTAAGACACAGCACCGTTGAGATATTTGCCCTGATATCGGGAGAAATTGCTCCCTGCGGGCGCTGGGTAGCTAGGATGAGGTGGTACCCCAGCGACCTGCCAATTGTAGCTATCTTCATCATTTCGCTCATGATGTCTGGGTAATCATCGACAAGCATGCGAAACTCATCGATGCAGATAATTAGTTCCGGAAAATCAGGAGCTGTGCGGGCGTTTCTGCAGAGGCCGATGTAATCGTCATAGGAACTGACGCCCAGCTGTTTCCAGACCTGCTTGCGGTGGGTGAGGTCTGCCCGCAAGAACTTCATGGTGCGCATTAGCTGAGACGCGTCAAGGTCAGAGATGAGCGAAACACAATGGGGCAGAGGTGCTAGAGGGCCTAAACCAGCACCACCTTTGAAATCTATAAGGATGAAAGAAAGACGCTGAGGTGGGTAGCTAAGAGCCGCAGACCACAGTAGAGAGCGAAGAAGTTGGGATTTACCTGAACCTGTAGTCCCTGCACAGAGAAAATGCGGGCCATGATGCACAAGGCCGAGTTTTAGGTCATCGTTACTTTCACAGGCTAGCCCCGCATACAGAAAGATCTCTTCTGCCCATAGGTTCCCCGGTTGGGTACCCTCCGATAGCTCAGGGAGAGCATAAGCAGGTAGCTGAGAAGTATTCGTTGCTGCAACGCTAACTCTCTGGAGAAGAGAGGATGTAGTGACTCTTCCCCAACTCGCCAGGAGAGCACAGTAACGCTCTTCGCTGATTCCGTCTAAAACGACGTCGTGCCAGCTCGTTGACTGAGAAAAGAGCTCTGCAGGCTCTTTATGATGCACTTTGTTGGCTAAG
Source organism: Rothia nasimurium (assembly GCF_014217215.1). Classification (GTDB taxonomy): domain Bacteria; phylum Actinomycetota; class Actinomycetes; order Actinomycetales; family Micrococcaceae; genus Rothia; species Rothia avistercoris. The sequence continues at coordinate 1,559,253 of NZ_CP056080.1, read as the reverse complement.
GGAAAGGGGAGAAGCTGTGGAGGTAAGGACGGTGGCAGATAGGAGCACACCAAAAAACCTGTTTCTAAACTACTGAGCTCTGCAAGAGACACCGTGCACACGTTTGCTGATGCAAGAAGCGGGTCCATGAGACGCAAAAACCAAGTAGCCTCCTGCTCATGAACAAGAAGGTAGACCGGCTGATTCTGAGCTAAGAGCTGGCAGAGGGCCAAACGTTGGGTCGGGAGAGGAAGCCCCGGCAGTATCTGCGTAAGTTCTTCTGTGCTTATGACATAAGGGGCTCCCTGGACTTCAGGGAGGCTACCTAGCTCACGTTGCTTGCCCCTAATTCGTACTGGCCGGGTGCCTCGTCCTATCACAAGACCTGTCTCAGCATGTACTTGGTTAGCTCCGCGGTAACGGGCTATAGCTTCCTCTTCCTCCCGAGCAAGCTGCGTTATCTGACGGCGCACAGAGGATCTTTCGCGCCCCTGAGAAAAAGCGTGAAGGCTCATTAAGAGCGAAGATCCACACGCCATGAGAAGAACAAGCCATAGCTGGGTGAACCAGGCAATCACACAGCCCAAAAGGAGAGGAAGAGCCACTGTCGCTGCCAGCAGCAGCTTAGATTTAGGTGCAGGAACTTCAACCTCTTGAACAACAGGGTCACAGTAGGGAGAAGAACTGTACCCCGGCCGATCAACGACAAGGATGCTCCCACCCACTATAAATTTTTCACCTATTTCAAGCTTGTTGCGATACCCCTCACCTACGAAAGAAACACCGCTACCTGTCACCTCTAAGAAGCCCTCAACAGGTGCAAGAGCAGGGTCATCGATTGTGAGCAGGGGAGCCTGCCTACCAAGTTCCCAGCTACCTCGCGATAGTGGGAAATGAGAATGAGAATCCGGGCCATGCACCACACGTAAGGTAAACAGGGCCTTCTCATCAGGTAAAGAAGGATTTGTCAGACCGGGTAAAGAAGATAGAAGTGTGAGCTGAGCGCCACTAACCCAAGGACTATCGCCGGGAATAAGCTCCCTGATGTCTTGGCCCTGAATACCCCAACTGAAATTAGCATTACCCCACGTACTGCAGAGTTCTTTGTGGACGTCTACTCCTGTCGTGCCAGGCGAATACTCAAACTCCACTGTTCGATAAGGCCCCGCCGGTGGCTGCTGGACGTATGTTAAAAGCTTCATAAGGCCAGCAAAGACCTGGAAACCTGCCAATGCAAGGGCACAAAACGAAAAAACAAACTTTGGAAGTTGTTTTGGGTCTCATTGTGGAAAAATCAAGTTTCTCTTCTTGATTTCGCTATTGATATCGAGACCGGGGAATAATCACACGATCTTTCCAGCCTGTTAGCGGGTGGTGATCGACTATATCCGGTACTTTTGTTATTAACTGTGTTTACCCTTCGAGTAAGGGACACACCGAAGTTAAGCTTCTACGCTGTAGTAGCAGAGCACGGTTGCCAGACTCCCCACGATAGCTGTGCAACCCCTAACAAGGAGTAAGTTAAGTGAACGCTGATCTCGTAGTCGTAGGCTCTGGCCTCTTTGGCCTCACCATTGCAGAGCAAGCTGCTACCCAGCTTGGCCTCAAGGTAGCCCTGCTCGACCGCCGCCATCACATCGGCGGTAACGCATACAGTGAAAACGAAGAGAAGACAGGAATCGAAGTTCACCGCTACGGTGCCCACCTCTTCCACACCTCTAACGAACGCGTCTGGGAATACGTCAACCGTTTCACCGGCTTTACCAACTACACCCACCGCGTTTACACCAACCACAACGGTATCGTGTACCCCATGCCCATCAACCTGGGCACTATCAACCAGTTCTTCAACGCCGCCTACTCACCGGCAGAAGCCAAGGCCCTGATTCAGGAACAGGCCGGTGAACTCGCAGGAACCGACCCCAAGAACCTGAACGACAAGGGTATCTCCCTCATCGGGCGTCCGCTCTACGAAGCCTTCATCAAGCACTACACCGCCAAGCAGTGGCAGACCGATCCCGCCGACCTACCCGCGTCCATCATTTCCCGCCTGCCCGTGCGCTACAACTACGACAACCGCTACTTCAACGACAAGTACGAAGGCCTGCCCGTCGACGGCTACACCGCCTGGCTTGAGCGCATGGCAGCCCACCCCAACATCGAAGTTCACCTCAACACCGACTTCTTCGAAGAAGGCCACGAGTATTCACGTTCCAAGGTTCTCGGCCAGGTCCCCGTTGTCTACACCGGCCCCGTAGACCGCTACTTCGACTACGCCGAAGGTGACCTCTCCTGGCGTACCATCGACCTCGAAGAAGAAGTCCTTGATATCGAAGACTTCCAGGGTTGCTCCGTCATGAACTACCCCGACGCAACCCACCCCTTCACCCGCATCCACGAGTTCCGCCACTTCCACCCCGAGCGTGACTACACCAAGGACGCTACCGTCATTCACCGCGAATACTCACGCTTCGCGGAAAAGGGTGACGAACCCTACTACCCCATCAACACCGGTGCTGACCGCGAGATGCTCCTCAAATACCGCGAACTCGCTGGTGGAGAGCAGAACGTGCTCTTCGGCGGACGCCTGGGCACCTACAAGTACCTTGACATGCACATGGCTATCGGTGCTGCACTCTCAATGTTCGATAACAAGCTCCGCTCCCACTTCGAAAAGGGTGAAAAGCTGGTGTCTGGCGGAATCGAGGCATAAAGATGAGCGTAAAAAATATGTCTGAAATGAAAACCCTTCAGCGGGTCATCCTCCCCGAAGCAGTTCAAACCGATGTTATACCTTTGTACATTGACAGCGGTAGTGCTACTGGCGTGCAGCTCCCTACCCGTTTAGACGGAGACGCAGCTAAAACTATTGAGAAGGCAGCTGCACAACAAGAGCTGAAGAATGAAAATTCAATGGGGCCTGCAACGGTGAGCACCGACCTGCTTGGGCGCCGGTCAACTCATCTAGACGCGGGTAAAACTGTTTCATTTGGAACCTACTTCAACGCTTTCCCTGCCTCCTACTGGAGACGGTGGACCGAGCTGAAGTCAGTAACCCTTAGAATCACCACCGAGGGCGCAGGCATGGTTGTGGTGTATAAATCGAATGCCCGCGGTGTAATTCAACGTGTTGATGCCAAAGTGCTTGAAGGTGCAGAAACCGTAACCTTCGATTTGACGCTTGCTCCTTTTGGTGATGGCGGTTGGTACTGGTTTGACCTTACGGCAACCAAGAGTGACCTTACCCTGGTAGAAGCTGACTGGCTCGGTGATATTCAGCCGCGTCTGGGGGAGGCAGGCGGTAAAGCCACCGTACAGATTACAACTATGAATAAGGTGCAGTACTGCATCGACAACATTCGTTCTCTGGGTAATAACCTTGATGCCCTTGAGACCGTAAAAGAGATTCTGATCGTTGACCAGGGTACCGAGAAGGTCCAGGATCATCCGGACTTTGAAGAGGTTGTTGCTCCTCTCGCGGGTAAGTTCCGTATCATTAACCAGGCAAATCTGGGTGGTTCTGGTGGCTTCGCTCGCGGCATGTTTGAGTCAGTAAACAATGGTTCAGATTATGTCATGCTGCTAGATGACGACGTAGTCGTTGAGCCCGAGTCAATTTTGCGTCTCATCACTTTTGCGGATTACTGTAAGAACCCCACTATTGTGGGCGGTCATATGTTCGATATGTACGATCGTTCGGTTCTGCACGCCTTTGGCGAAGTTGTAAACCCCTGGCGTACCTTTTACGATAAACCGCACGAAGACATGTCGCTTGGTCATGACCTCGGTCGAAATAACCTGCGTAGCACCCACTGGATGCACCGTCGAGTAGATGTCGACTATAACGGCTGGTGGATGTGCCTTATCCCGACTGAAGTTATCAATAAGATTGGGCTATCCCTTCCCCTGTTCTTGAAGTGGGATGACGCTGAGTACGGTCTTCGTGCTAAGGAAGCAGGAGTTGCTACGGTGTCGTTCCCTGGAGCAGCTTTGTGGCACGTGTCGTGGCAGGATAAGGACGATTCCGTCGGCTGGCAGGCTTACTTCCATGAGCGTAACCGACTCATTACAGCTTTGATTCATTCTCCCTTTGAAAAGGGCGGATCAGTTCTACGTGAGTCTCTCTTCCTAGATGTTAAGCACGCTCTTTCTATGCAGTACTACACCGAAGAAGGTCGTCTCATGGCTATCGAGGACCTTCTCTCTGGTCCCGATCACCTGCACCCTTCGCTCAGCGAACGTTTGCCCGTAATTCGCGGTAAGGTGAAGGAATTCCAGGACGCCCAGCTGAAATCGAACCTCGATGACTACCCCCAGCCTAAGACAAGTAAACCTCCCTTTAAGGGGCGTCGTAACTTCAGCTCGCCTGGCTACCAGAAGCTGATTCCGTGGACTATTTCTACGGTGGGCCGTCAGCTCTTTAAGCCGGTGGATGATCTAGCGAAAACACATCCTCAGATTCAGCTGAACTACTCAGAGAACCGTTGGTGGACTGTTTCTAAGTTCGATTCGCTTCTTGTTACTAACGCAGAAGGTACCGGTGTTTTCTGGTATCAGCGTGACCCCAAGAAGCTGCGCGAAAATTTGGCTCGTGCTTCGAAACTGCATGCACAGCTGTTTAAAAACTGGGCTGATTTGCGAAACCAGTACCGCTCTGCTGCTGCAGAAGTAGCATCCTATGATGCCTGGGCTAAAACCTTCCAGAAGCATACGGAGTCTGAGCTGACCCGATGAATAAACAAGTAACTCATCCTCTCTCCCCTCCGGGGCATGGCAGAGGGCTCCGTGATGTCTTTCAAAATCGTTACCTTCTAAAGCTGCTTGTCGACAAGGAAATTCAGGTCCGCTACCGCGGATCTGTGCTAGGTATCCTGTGGTCCTATATCAAGCCTGGTGTGCAGTTTGGCGTCTTCTATATTGCGATGGGTCTGTTCCTGGGCCTTGAACGAGGTATGCAGAACTACGCTATCTATCTGTTCTCGGGAATGATTGTTATTAATTTCTTCTCTGAAGGGTTTAGTAACGGTGCCAAGGCAATGGTCGTCAATGGGGCTCTTATTAAGAAGATTTATCTTCCGAGAGAACTTTTTTCAGTCTCTACAATTTGGGTAGCTTTAATTCACTTTGTGCCCCAGATCGCGGTGCTTTTAGTGGCTTGTTTCTTTGCAGGGTGGAGCCCGGATTTGAAGCAGCTGGGTGCTGCACTCGTGGCCATGGTAATCATTATGATTTTTTCTGCAGGGCTTGGACTCATTTTCGGCGTAGCCAATGTGTTCTTCCGAGACTCGGAAAACATTGTGGATATGCTCTTGATGGTTGCCACATGGTTTTCTCCTGTGCTGTATTCATGGACTATGGTGCGCGATACCCTGTACTCGTGGGTTATCACTGTTTATCTGATGAACCCGCTTACAGTTGCTGTTGAGCTCTTCCATTACGCATTCTGGATTCCTACCCTGCCTGAAGAGGCTTTGGCTCTACCTACCTCGCAGATTCCTCCGCATCTTCTTACCCTGTGGGTACCTGTTGCGCTGGGCGTTTCTCTCGTGACCCTGTTCCTCGGCGACTTACTTTTCCGTAAGCTTGAGGGCAACTTTGCCCAGGAGCTCTGATAAGTGTGGATATCAAAAAGTTTGATTTACCGCCCGTAGCAGATAATGCTCCTGTGGTCATCAAGGTTGAGTCACTGGTCAAGCGATTCGTGCTGAGGCATACTCGCTCGATGAAAGAGGCCTTTGTCTGGCTGATGAAGGGCCGTAAGGGAGATTTGAACGAGAAGTTCAACGCCCTTAACGGAGTTTCTTTAGATATCCGCGAAGGCGAGCGCGTTGCCCTGCTGGGGTATAACGGCTCAGGCAAGTCCACCCTGCTCAAGCTGATTTCGGGTGTGATGCACCCGGATGAGGGCAGGGTGTTGACCGGCGGACGCATCGCTGGGCTTATCGAGGTTGGAGCAGGTTTCCACCCCGATTTGACCGGGCGTGACAACGTATACCTGAACGCTGCCATCCTTGGTATGAGCAGGGAACAGATTGAAGCAAAATTTGATGAAATTGTTGAATTCTCCGAAATCGGCAACTTTATCGATACCGAGGTTAAGTTCTACTCGTCGGGTATGTACCTGCGACTGGCTTTTGCTGTAGCTGTTCATACTGATCCGGAGATTTTCTTAGTGGATGAGATTCTGGCTGTGGGCGATGAACCCTTCCAGAAGAAATGCATCGCTAAGATTCGAGATCTGAGCGCTGAAGGGAAAACCCTGGTTGTGGTGAGCCATGACCTTAATTTGGTGGCAAAGATCTGTGAACGCGGAGTGGTCCTGGACCATGGCTCTAAGCAGTTCGATGGTCCTATCGACGAAGCGATTGAATTCATGAGGGCAAAATCCCACTAGGGGAGCCTTCCCCAAAAATACCCACAAGCTAGATAGCTTGTGGGTATTTTTGTGTGTTGTTACTAGTCAGTAACTAGTTGTGTGTCAAAACATTACGGTTTTGAGGGGGTGGGTTGAAAGTCTGTGGATGAAATGAGGGCCTCTAAATATTCTCCCTTATCAGAGAGGGAATTGCATGAAAGAGCTGGGGGCAGCGGCGGTGATTGTGCGTGGGTTATCCACAGGATGCGTTGAGTATGGTTGATTGTTTTGCCTAATCATCTGTATCTTGTTTGGTAATTCAACGACCAGTCGCAACGGAGCGTAAGGGGGGACAGATGCCTGAGATGCAAGCGGAGGCTTTAATTGAGGCGGACGTTCGTGATTTGATTCGTCGAAGCAGTATTGACCCGCTCGTACAGCAGGGGGAAGCTAAAGAACTGATTCAGCAGGCAATCGCGGACTATGAACGTCAGATGCTGCGTGGAGCAGTTCCACGGCTTGAGAATGCTGATGCCCTAATCAGCTCTCTATTCGATAAGGTGTGCGGTTTCGGTGAGATTCAGCAGTATCTAGATGATAGCTCTGTTGAAGAAATCTGGATCAATGCGCCGGATGAGATATTTGTGGCTCGCGCTGGGGAATCTGAACTAACCGGGCTGACCCTCAGCGAAGAACAAATTCGTGCTCTGGTAGAGCGTATGCTCAAGACTTCGGGGCGGCGCCTTGATTTGAGTACGCCTTTTGTCGATAGTTCCTTGCCTGATGGTTCTAGGCTTCACGTCGCTATACCGGATGTTACCCGCCGTCACTGGGCTATCAATATCCGCAAGTTTATCGCTAGAGCTACTAGGCTCAGTGACCTGGTGAAGCTAGGTTCCCTGAGTGCGGATGCTGCAAAGTTTTTAGATGCGGCAGTGGCCAGCGGGCTCAACTGCCTGATTTCCGGAGCTACTCAGGCAGGCAAAACAACTATGTTGAACTGCCTATCGGCATCGATCGGGATGAGAGAACGCGTTATCACCTGCGAGGAGATCTTTGAGTTGAAAATTCCGCTTCGTGATGTAGTGAATTTGCAGTGTCGTCAGCCAAACTTAGAGGGCCACGGCGAGATTCCCCTTCGACGTTTGGTGAAAGAAGCCTTACGAATGCGCCCGGACCGTTTAATCATCGGTGAGGTGCGTGAGGCTGAATCCCTCGATATGCTCATTGCGCTCAATTCCGGGCTCCCAGGGCTCTGCACTATCCACGCTAACTCTGCCCGCGATGCAGTTACTAAGATGTGTACCCTTCCCCTCTTGGCGGGCGATAACATTTCAAGTTCGTTTGTTGTTCCCACGGTAGCTTCTTGCTTTGACCTGGTAGTTCACTGCGATCGTAATCTGCGCGGTAAACGGCAGGTGCGAGAAATCCTCGCTGTCGGCAACCGAGTCGAAAACGGGGTGATTGAAACCAGTACCCTATTTAGGCGAGAGGGAGACCAACTAGTATGTGTGGCCTCAGAAGTGCCATCACCCGAGAAATTCATTCGCGCTGGCTTCGCCCCTGAGACCCTTCTCAATTGTGATGGGGCGCTGGCATGAGTGCTTTATTCGGGCTGATGTTCGGTATTGGTGCCCTCTTAATCTATATGTCCTTTTGGGAGCTCCCCGCCAGGGAGAAAAAAGAACGAAAAGTTCCGGCGATACAACAGTTGCTGCGCCAGGCAGACCTAGAAAAGTTCACGGTATCTATGTTTTATATGGTTTCCGCTGTAGCTGCTTTTGTCGCCATGGTACTGACCTTTGCGCTGACTTCACTGGTTCCTCTGGCTGTACTCGCTGCGGGTGTTGGGTTCTTTGGCCCCCGCCTGGTGGTCAAACACCGGGCTACTCAGCGGCAGGCTCAGCTGCGGGATTTATGGCCCGATGCGGTGGACCACCTGCGGTCAGCAATCCGTGCAGGGTTATCGCTTCCGGACGCCCTCATGCAGCTTCAGTACCGGGGGCCTGAGCCCCTGCGTCCGGCTTTTTCCAGCTTTGCTTCAGATTACCGTGCTAGCGGTGAGTTCCTTCCAGCCCTCAACCGTCTCAAGGACCGTTTGAGCGACCCCACCGCTGACAACATCATTGAAGCTCTCAAAGTCACTCGCGAGGTAGGCGGAACTGATTTAGGTCGCCTGTTAGGAACGTTAAGTACTTTCTTGCGTGAAAACAGCAGAACGCGATCTGAACTTGAGGCTAGACAGTCATGGACGGTCAACGCCGCCCGTCTTGCCTGTGTCGCCCCCTGGGTGGTCTTGGGCCTTATGGCTACCCAGCCGAGTACTATCAGAATTTACAACAGCTTTGCAGGTTTTGTGGTGCTCGCAAGTGGCCTAGCCCTGACCGTTATTGCATACAGGCTGATGATGCGTATTGGGGCCCTACCAGAAGAGAAGAGGGTACTGGCATGAACTTTTCCCTTCTCCTCGGCCTTTTCCTAGCGGCAGGAGTCTGGCTGGTGCTTTCGAGTATCTGGACCCAGCGCCGCGAGAGCTTTGCTGACCGTATAGCGCCCCAGCTTCGTGCCGCGGAGCTTAAGAAGAACCGCCCAGATACGCCGTATAGCACGCTGCCTGAGGGTGTGTACGGCGCAAGTGCGGCCCTTCTCGCCCCCTGGGTCGAAAAAGTTTACCGTGGGTTGGGTAGGGCTAGCTTTGATACGGTATCACTTGAAAAACGCCTTACCCAGTTAGGTGGGCATCTGACGGTTGTTGAGTATCGGGTACAACAGGTTTTGTGGAGTCTCGTGGCTACAGCGTCCTGTATCTGTCTGGTAGCTGTGGGACTTGCCCAGGGAAAAGTAAACCTTGTGCCCGGAATCCTCCTGATTGTATTAGGCGCCTGTGCCGGGTTCCTTGCTCGTGACTATTGGCTGTCCCAGCAGATTGCTCAACGGGAGAAAGCTATGCTGGCTGAGTTTCCTGCCTTGGCAGAGCTTATGGCCCTGTCCGTTACCGCGGGCGAATCAGCCATCGGTTCGCTTGAACGAGTAGTGCGTAGCTCGCAGGGCGAGCTTTCTCGTGAATTTCAGACCATCCTTGCGATGACGCGCTCCGGCGAATCACTGGTCTTTGCGTTGCAAAGCTTCTCACAACGGACGTCGGTGGCAGCCCTATCCCGGTTTGTAGACGGTCTTGTTGTAGCTATCGAGCGCGGCACACCTCTGGCAGACGTTCTGCGGGCCCAGGCACAAGATGTGCGTGACAACGCCAAACGAGAACTGATGGAGACGGCCGGAAAGAAAGAAATTGGAATGATGGCCCCCGTTGTCTTTCTGATTCTTCCCCTTACCGTACTTTTTGCGATGTTCCCAGGTCTTTCTCTTCTAAACCTCAATTTTTAATCCCGCCCGCTTGCGGGCAGTCCATACCCACCCACCCTATTCAAAGGAGAATCCCATGAAGAAGCTCATCACCGACACCTACCTCAAGGCCCTACTCGGTATTTTTGCTCCGCTGGCGAACCAGGACGACCCTGAACGCGGGGACGTGCCTGGCTGGGTGATGATAACCATGATGTCCGCGATACTCGTGGCCGCTATCTTGGTGGTTGCCCAGGACGCTCTCGTCAATATGTTCAATAACGCAATGTCAATGATTAACCGCTAGGAGAATCTCGTGAGAGCAGCGCCCCCTGAGGATGAGAGAGGTAACGCGACGGCGGAGTTCGTTATGGTATCCGCTCTGGTTGTTTTGCTTTTTCTTGGCGTCTTGCAGGTTGCCTTTGCCCTATTTACTCGTAACGTGCTGCAGGACGCGGCTTCTCAGGGGGCACGTTACGGAGCCATGCTCGACCGGGAACCTGCCGATGGGGAGGAACGGACGCGTGATTTGCTGTACTCAGTTCTTCCTGACCGGTATTCAACGACGATTAGTAGTTCCATCACCCAATGGCAGGGAGTAGAAGCTGTGCAGATTACCGTGACCGCCCCGGTTCCCCTGCTCGGTCCTTTTGGGGTAGCAGCTCAGTGGGAGGTGAGCGGGCATGCTGTGGTTCAGCGGTAAGTCCAATAGTAAAGCTGAAGAAGCGCAACGTACAGACCACCCTGAACAGGGCAGTGCCCTGGTTGAATTTATTGGTCTGGGTGCCCTACTGATGGTCCCAACAGTCTATTTTCTGCTGTCAGTTTTTGCCATGCAATCGGCTGCTTTTGCGGCATCTAATGCCAGCTCTCATGCTTTACAGGTGCTTCAGTTTCTGCCACCGGAGCAACGTAACCAATCTGCTGTTCAAACAGTTGCGGCGCTAACAGCTGGCGACTTTGGTCTAGACGCTAACACCGTTACCGCCACGTTGAGTTGCGAGGATGTCTGCGCTGCGGGGGAGCGGATGTCGGTGGACGTTACCGTCGAGGTCGGGTTGCCTCTGGTGCCCTGGCCAGGGGCACCGACTCTTGCCACTATGACCTCACAGGCTGTGAGTTGGGGAGGAGACTACTCATGACGCACTATAATCAGGTCCAGTTTCAGCAGGTGCCCTGTCCTGAGGTCGCCGAGAGCGAAGCTGAGCGGGGAAGCGTCCTTCCTCTCATCGTGGGGCTGTGCCTGGTACTTTTGCTGGTTGCTTCCACCGTCGTTGGAGTAAGTTCCGTCTACCTAGAAAGACAGCGCCTCCAGGCTCTAGCCGACCAAGCAGCGACGTCTGCCGCTCAGCACATTGAGGGCATCACAGCGGTAGGGGAGGCCCAGGCCCAGGCGACTCTCACCAGCGCCGGGGTGCAGGCATCCGCTCACACCTTTCTGCAAGAAAGCGGCGCCGGTGCCGACTTTTCCCACCTCACCTTAAACCCCGCAACCGGGGCGTCGGGAAACAACACCGCGGTAATCACTCTCTCAGCTAGGGCCCACCCACCACTTCTCTCTGTTGTATTACCAGACGGCATCGATATCACCGTTACCGGCCGGGCGCGCGTCATCACCACCCAAGACTAGAACAGAAGCGCTCTGCCCCGTCAGCGCAAAACAGGGGCAAAACCGGGCGCTTACCATCGTTTTCAGCTAGGGTTAATAGTCATGGCTACTTTAGATTTTTCTGCCCAGATCAAATCCCTGCGCTCAACCTACGCCTCCATCGAAGAGGTCAGCGACGTTGAGCAGCTGCGCGCTACCATCGCAGAACTCTCTGAAGCAGCCGGCGCCCCCGACCTCTGGGACGACCCCGACGCCGCCCAAAAGGTCACCTCCCAGCTCTCCCACAAACAGGCCGAACTCGATAAGCTCGTTAAACTGAGTCAGGCTATCGACGACCTTGAGGTCATGGTAGAACTCGCCGACGAAGAGGGCGACGCCGACACCCTTGCCGAAGCAGAAACCGAACTGCACGCTATCGAAAAGCGCCTAGCAGAACTCGAAGTAATCACCCTGCTCTCGGGCGAGTACGATCAGCGTGACGCTGTCGTCACCATCCGGGCAGGCGCCGGTGGCGTGGATGCCGCCGACTTTGCCGAGATGCTTCTGCGCATGTACCTGCGCTGGGCCGAGAAAAACGACTTCGATACTACGGTGATGGATACCTCCTACGCCGAAGAAGCCGGCCTTAAATCAGCAACCTTTGAGGTCAAAGCCCCCTACGCTTTCGGGCGCCTGTCGATTGAAGCGGGAACCCACCGCCTGGTGCGTATCTCTCCCTTCAATAGCCAGGGCAAGCGCATGACGTCCTTCGCTGCGGTGGAAGTCATCCCCCTCATCGAGCAGACCGACCACATCGAAATCCCCGAGTCTGAACTCAAGATCGATGTCTTCCGCTCATCTGGGCCCGGCGGTCAGTCCGTGAACACCACAGACTCCGCCGTCCGTATGACCCACATACCCACCGGCATCGTGGTCTCAATGCAGAACGAAAAGTCCCAGCTACAAAACCGAGCCGCAGCACTTCGCGTCCTGCAATCCCGCCTCCTCCTGCTCCGCAAAGAGCAAGAGGACGCCAAAAAGAAGGAACTTGCCGGTGACGTCAAAGCCTCCTGGGGCGACCAGATGCGATCCTACGTGCTCAACCCCTACCAGATGGTCAAAGACCTACGAACCAACTACGAAGAGGGAAACCCCAGCGCCGTATTCGACGGTGCGCTCGACGGTTTCATCGATGCCGGCGTGCGGTGGCGCGCGGCAGAACGACAGAAAAGAAAGAACGAAGAATAATCGTGGCTAAGAAAAAAGTAACGAAAGAAGACCCGAATAACCACACCATAGCGTCCAACCGCCGCGCTCGCCATAACTACAACATCGTAGAGACCTGGGAAGCAGGGCTGGTGCTTATGGGCACCGAGGTTAAATCCCTGCGCGATGGAGGAGCCTCGATTACCGACGGCTTCTGCCAGATGTACGGCAACGAGTTGTGGCTAGAAGGCATCCATATCGCTGAATACGGGCGCGGCTCCTGGACTAATCACGCTGCCCGTCGCCGCCGTAAACTGCTCATGCACCGCAGCGAAATTAACAAAATCGCTCAGAAGCTCAAGGAAAGCGGCTACACCGTCGTGCCCCTCAAGCTCTATTTCAGCAAGGGGCGCGCCAAGGTAGAAATTGCTCTGGCCACCGGTAAGCGTGATTACGACAAGCGCCAGGCCCTGCGTGAGCGTCAGGACAACCTCGAAGCTCAGCGTGCTATGCGCTATAAGAACCTGGGATAAGAACCTACTCGAAGGAGAGAAATGACCACCGGAAACAACAAGGAAAACCCCTACGGCGACTACGTGCCCGGGCAGTACAGCTCAGGTGCCTCAGGACAGGGCCAGCAGGACGCTTCACCCAGCTCTTCAAGCTACGGGCAGGAAGCTGCAGGGCAGGCAGCCCAGAATAATCCTTACGCCAGCGATAACACTCAGACCTATAACGGCTCCCAGCAGGCATACGGGGACTACAGTCAGCAGGGTAACAGCGCTTCCTCACAGCCCAGCTACTCGCAGCCTACCTATGCTCAGCCTAACTACGGCCAGCAGCCAGCCAGCTACCCTTCCTACGGGTATGACGCTTACGGCCAGCAGGTAGCCTCGGCACCCAAGGGACTTGCCATTACGTCGCTGATTCTAGGTATCCTATCCTTCCTGGGTGGCTGGATCATTCTGGGTGGCATCCTGGGCATCGTTGGTCTGGTGCTGGGTATTGTTGCCCTGCGTAAGACCAAGACCGGTGGCGGCGGTAAGGGCCTGGCTATTACCGGTATTGTTTTTAGCTCCCTGGGTATTCTTATTTCCCTGGCAATGCTTGTGTTCTTCGGCTGGATTTTCTCAGCTTTCGGTGAATGCATGGCCTACGCTGAGAACGAGGTTCTCATGGAACAGTGCATTAACCAGCAGCTGGGCCTTGAGGTCACAGATTCAAACAGCAACGTCTAATTCACCTGCCAGCTGGCTCTTTACAGCATGGAGAGCCAGCTGGTAGACTGGTACATCCGAGCTAATTGGGCCGGTGCCTTTCACTGATGAGTTGCGACTCGAAAGAGCACTGGAAAACGCTTAGCTTGGCGTTCTTTGATAAAAGAATATGGGGATGATCGGTTTCGACGATGTGAGTTGAGATGGATGAAGCGTGCCGAGGACGCAGGGTTATCTCGTTAACGCCCTCTGCAAAAAAATAAGTGCAGTATCTAAGCGCACTGACTTCGCACTCGCTGCCTAATAATCCCAGCGATGCAGTCTGGTAGCCTGAGCTTGCCTTTGGCTCAGCCCCTACCATCAGTTTAAAAGGCCACTGCTGCCCGTCCTTGTCGTAGGGCCGGGTGGGACTTTTATACGGCTAGGTTAGGCCTTGTAAGTGTTTGCGCAAGCAAGGTAGCCGAAAACACCGCTTTCACAAACTGCGCACGGAGAAGACCTGTTGACGCCACATCGGACCGGGGTTCGATTCCCCGCATCTCCACAGTATTGAGGCCCTCCGCCCGGATAATCCGGGCGGAGGGCCTTTTCTGTGTCTCTACGAGTTAGCGTTACTTCTTAGGCTCTACCGTGGGGATAGATGAAGTAGCAACCTTTTCCATGAGGTCAGCATCGGCATCACGAACCTGCTGATAGTTTTTCTGAGTGGTAAACGCTGCGGCAAGGAACGAGAGAACCGCGCACCCGATGAAGAAGTACATGGGCGAGGTGATATCGCCGGTGGCATTCACCAGGTAGGTTGCGATAAAGGGCGCTGAGCCACCGAAGACCGCAACGGGAATGTTGTAGCCCATGGAAATACCGGTGGCGCGAATGGACGTGGGAATCAGGTCGCTCATCACCGCGTAGGGTGTTGAAGAGTAGAGGCCAAAGAGCACACAAATCACCATAAAGGGCAGGAAAATTTCGGATGGCGTTGAGCCCGGGGCCGTGGTGAAGTACCAGTAGAGTGCGGGTATGGTGAGCGCAGAGGTTGCCATGAGGAACCAGCGCCGGCCGAAAATATCGGTTATCAGGCCACCCAGGGGCATGAGGGAGGCTGCCGTTAGACCGCCGATGGTGATGAACCAGAATCGGGTGTTAGCTGAGAATCCTAGATCCTTGACGAAGTAGGTGGAGGAGTAGGTCAAAATAAGGTAGAACATGCTTGCCAGTAGGGCGATGGAGCCTGCGACCAGGGTGATGTTGAGTTTCCACTGGAAGGTGGCACGGATGGGGCGCTTCTCTTGATGACCGGACTCTGCAATTGCCTCGAATTCGGCAGTGTCTTCAAGACGGGAGCGGATGAAGGCAGCGATGAGGCCGAGCGGGCCTGCAATGATGAAGGGAATGCGCCAGCCGTATTCCTGCATGGCAGCATCGCCCAGGATTGAGGCAAGACCGTTAGCCACGATGGAGCCCAAGATAAGGCCTGAGACTGCGATGGTCATGAGCAGAGAGGTAGCTAGGCCGCGACGTTCGGGACCGCCGTATTCGGCGACGTAGGAGGTGACGGTGCCGATTTCACCGCCCGCGGAGAGCCCCTGAAGGCAGCGTGCCAGAATCAGTAGAGCTGGGGCTACAAAACCGATGGTTTCGTAGGTGGGGAGCAGGCCAATCATGAAGGTGGAGCCCGACATGAGGAACATGACCAGGGCCATGGTGTTTTTGCGTCCGATGCGGTCACCGAGCGGGCCGAAGACGAAGCCGCCGAGGGGCCTCATAAAGAAGGAAAGTGCAAAGGTTGCGAAGGAGGCGAGCAGGGCTACGGCCGGTGTGTTGGCTGAGAAGAAAGCAGCGCCTACGTAGATGGCGACGAAGCCGTAGACACCGTAGTCGTACCATTCGATGAGGTGCCCGGCGATAGCCCCGATAAAGGCTTTACGCTTTTGCTTTGTGGTACGTACAGGCTGCATCACCTTTTCTGCTTTGAAGATAGCTTCTGTCATCTTGGGTTCCCTTGGTGTTGTTTGTGCGGACGCCCCCGGTGCGGTAGGCGTTCCACTAACAGTAATAATGTGATTTACATCATGGCAATGTGGGTTTTTTCATTACATGTTGTGCTCGTGTGTAATTTCCTACAATGGTGATATGAGTGAGATATCTTACATTAGGCTGGATGTATTGCTGCAGTCTTTGGCAGCGGAAAAGGACGCCCTGGTGGTGGGGGCAGTTGGTGCTGTTGTTGATGAGCTTCCTGAGTATCGTGCTGTGCCCCGCGAGGAGCTGGTTGAGAGCGTAGCCGGTGTTTTTGATGCGGCTATAGCCTGCTTGGGTAATTCTGCTTCTGTTGACGAGGTGTTGGGTGAGGGGGCGGGGAGCCTTTATGTGGTTGCTCCGCGCCGAAAATTGCAGGGGGTTTCTTTGGCTTCAGTCTTGAGGGCGCACCGTTTGGCTCTATCTGCAACCCAGAGTAGGTTGGCGCAAATGGCGGATGATTCTGGCTTGCCTCTTGAGGAGCGGTTGCGGGCGATGGGTGTGATCTGGGAGGTGGGTGAGTGGTTTATGATTCAGGTTGCTCGTGACTATGAGCCTGCGCAGCTTGCCGAATCTGAGCGACGAGGGGTTGAAAAGCGAGATTTCTTGACTCGTCTTTTCCAGGGATCATTGAGTGCTACGGAACAGCAGGTTCGCTCGAGTGGTTTGGGGTTACCTGGCGATCAAGAGTATCAGGTGGTTTTGGGGCGCGGGTTTGCGCCATGTGATTGGGTATCTGGGATTGAAGGAGCTTTTTCGTCGTTGCATGCGCCGGCTTTTGCTGATGACGTTGAGGGAGGCCTGGTGGGTGTGGTTCCGGCGCTGGAGAGTGCGGACGCTGCCACCTCCCGAGCGGTTGGCTGGCAGGAGCTTCGCGGTGGAGTTTTTGCTCCTGGGCGTCCTGTTCACATGGGTAATCTGGCGGCATCGTTGGAGGAAGCTCGAACTGTCTTGGCCTCATTAGAGCCGGGTAGAGTAGGGTGTTTTGATGTGCGCAGCCGAGGATGGCGTCTGGCTGTTGCTTGTATCCCTTGGCTGGGGGATCTTCTAGGACAATCTTTAGTGGAGCCTCTGCATGATAGTCGCGGCGTTGGGGAATCTTTGCTGGTATATGTATGGGCGTTTTTGGAGCATGGTCGTAGTTATCGTGATGCTGCCCAGGCTCTTTATATCCATGAGAATACTTTGCGTAATAAGGTTGCAAAATTTGAGCAGATAACCG
This sequence comes from Rothia nasimurium, assembly GCF_014217215.1. Classification (GTDB taxonomy): domain Bacteria; phylum Actinomycetota; class Actinomycetes; order Actinomycetales; family Micrococcaceae; genus Rothia; species Rothia avistercoris. The sequence goes on along the minus strand of NZ_CP056080.1, from coordinate 1,542,328 downwards.
GCCGTGGTCTGAGTGATATTAATACCTGTATCGAACTAATGTGGCTGCGGCACGACATGGCCCTGAAGGGCGCTCTTGGTGTAGGTGATTCAGTCTAAAACACCTTATCAATAAGGTTATATGGACTATTTTAAGTGATTATTAAGAGGCTTTATTTGAAGTGGAATAAGAGGGCGTTGGGTGACAAAATAATACATAGTTATAAAATATTGTTGACCTTCAGCGATAGACATTACTTACCCACTATTTTTTGAGAGGGCTACCATGTCACGCCTTGTGACTGTATATGCTCAGGCAGAAACCATCCGCCAGCATGCCACCGCAGGTGCTGAAGGCACCGCTTATGAAGGAAAGACCTATGCTGAGCTGGGTACTATGGTGCGCGAAGCTCAGGATGCTGGCGATGAGGCACTATCAGAAGAACTTCAGACCCGCCGCAACCTGGTGATAGACGCTTCTTTCTTGCGCGCTTCTCTCTTCACCTCGGTTGTTTCCTTCGGTGTATCAGCCCTGGTCATACCTCTGCAAGGTGCATGGAAGCGGGGCTGAAGTCTATATCGAAGAGTAACGGGTGCTGGTAAGCTGACCATAGAATAAAGCCCATCTGACACGGCGGTTTCGTGAAGAAAGAGGATATTGTGAGCACCCAGCCCCCCGCATACCCCCAGTCGCAAGCACCCGCGGGCACAGGCGTCCTTCTGCTTCCTTCGCTGGACTACGAAACCCTCGGCGAACCTACCCAGTACCGGGTACCTGATGCCCACCGCCGGCCCTATGGGGCAATGGTGCGTGACAAGCGAGGCCGTGGCTACTACCAGGCGGTTATGGCACTATCGGTGGGCGTAGTGAGCTGGCTTGTAGTGCTTATGGCGGGAGTTTTTTCCCTGCTGGCTCTCATCCCTGCGGTGGCGGCTATCGTTCTGGGTATCAAAGCCTTACGCGCTCGCAAGCGTAACCCGCGTACCCGTTTTTATGGGCAGACAGCCGGTATGGCCTGGGGCGGCATTGCCTTGGGTATTCTCTGCATTCCGGTGGCGGTCTTCTTTTACTTCATGGCGAGCTGGTTCCTGAACGGGGCTGAAACCGCAAACTGCGAAATCACCCACGCCGGGGACGAAGAAGCTATCGCGCGCTGCATCGAGAGCAACACCAGCTACTAAAAATGAGTGGGAGTCTGCAGCGACTCTTATTCTTCCACTAATCATCGAGAGGGCCCATCGCAACGATAGGGCTGTGAGCTCCACCTCAATCGCGTTATGATGGGGGAAAGCGCCCCCAGCATGCCCAGGAGCACCCCGTGACTGAATCAGAAGCACCCGCAGGCCGCTACGAGCAGGACGGCCACGCCCCGCGTTTCACCCCGGCTGACCCAGCCCACCCCACAACCGACGAAATCCCCTTCATCTACCCGGCCCACTGGGAGGCGGACGTCGTTTTGCGCGACGGAGCCACCGCGAACCTGCGCCCCGTCGTCCCTACCGACCGGGCAGCCCTCGAAAAAATGTACGCGGGCCAGTCAGAGCGCACTATCTACCTGCGTTTCTTCACCCACAAACCCACCCTGAGCGACAAAGAACTGACCCGGTTCACCACGGTGGACCACAATAACCGGGTCGCCTTCGTCATCATGCTGGGTGATGAAATGATCGGCATCGGCCGATACGACCGCACCCACAACCCCAACGAGGCCGAAGTGGCCTTTATGATTTCCGATGCCCACCAGGGGCGCGGCATCGGGTCAATCCTGCTAGAACACCTTGCCGCAGCTGCTAACGAGCGCGGTATCGACAGGTTCAGCGCCGAAGTTCTGCCGCAGAACCGCAAAATGCTTAACGTCTTCACCGATGCGGGCTACGAGATTTCCCGCGAATTTGAAGACGGCCTGGTTATGGTCTACTTCAACATCGACCCCACCGACCGCTCCCGCAGCGTGATGGAAGCCCGCGAGCACCGTGCCGAAGCCAAATCTATCGCCGAGCTCCTTGCCCCAGACAACGTTGCTGTGATCGGTACAGCACCCCGCTGGGAGGCCAACGGTCACAAGGTCATTAAAACCCTGGTGGAAGGCGGATTCACCGGCGCCCTCTACGGCGTTAACGAGGACCAGCTACCTGCCGGTGAGGTGCCCGTTTACCCCAGCATCGGTGAAGTGCCGGCCCGTGTAGATTTAGCTATTATCGCCGTCCCCATCGCCGAGGTAGCCGCAGCCGTAGAAGCCTGCGGCGAGGCGGGCGTCCGTGGCGTCCTCATCTATACCTCCGGCTACGCGGACGACGGGGCCCGCGGCCGCGCCCGTCAAAAAGCCCTGGTGAAATCGGCTCGTAGTCACGGTATGCGCGTCATCGGCCCTGCCTCCTTTGGCCTGCTGAACAATAACCCGGGCGTCCGCCTTGACGCCACCATCAGCGCCCAGGACCCCAAGCCCGGCGCCCTGGGTCTCTTTAGCCAGTCCTCAGCTATCGGCGCCATGTTCTCTAATACCGCCGTCAAGCGCAATATCGGTGTATCGTCCCTGGTCTCAGCAGGCAACCGCGCCGATGTGTCGGGTAACGACATCATGCAGTACTGGGAAGACGACGAAGCAACCCGCGTCTGCGCCCTCTACCTTGAATCTATCGGCAACCCCCGAAAGTTCTCCCGTATCGCCCGCAGGCTCTCCCGCGTCAAACCCGTACTCGTGGCCAAGAACGCTGTGACCGGCCAGCAGCTCCCTCCCGGGCATTCGGGGCGAACCTCCATCGCCCCCACCGAAGCCCTGGACGCCATGTTCAAGCAGGCTGGAGTCATCAGCGCCGAAACCTTTGACCAGGTGCTCGATGTGGCCCAGGTGCTGGTCTCCCAGCCCCTTCCCGCTGGGCGGCGCGTGGCTATCCTCTCCAACGCCTCAGCCCTGGGACAGATTATCGCCGACAAATCCGAGGCCCTGAATATCGATGTGCGGGTGACCGAGTCCATGCTGAGGCTCACCGATGACGGTATCGACGGGCTAGAGGTACTTGAAGACGTGGCAACCAGCGCCCTCGAAGCATCAGATATTGATGCGGCTATCGGAGTCTTCCTCACCGGCGACTCTATCGACCCCAAGGATGTTGCCCGCGTCCTATACCGCGCAGGCAAGCGCACCGGAAAACCCGTGGTTGTTGCCTTCCCCGGCACGCTCAGCTTTGACGCAGCCCTTCGCGGAATCTGGGAAGACCCGGATGGGCGGACGCCCGCCCCGGCAGAGCGCGGCACAGCGGGGGAGAGCACCCCCGTCCTGCAAGAAGGGCTGCCCTGCTTTGAGTCACCGGGGGCTTCTATACTGGCTTTGGCAAGCGTCATGGACTATGTGGAGTGGCGGGAGAAAGAAACCGGGGTACTGGCTACTCCTGAGAATGTCAGCCCCAAGGCTGCGGCCGCTGACATTGCCCAGCACCTGACCCAGGTGAGCGGTGAGAACCTGCTCGATGTATCGGCCTCTGCCACCGAAGAACTCCTTGCCCACTACGGCATTAGCCTGCTACCCGAATATGGCTTTGACACCGCAGAAGAAGCCGTTGAGGCCGCTGCCCGGGCGGGTGGCTACCCGGTCGTTTTGAAAACCACAGACGACTTCCTGCGCCACCGCATAGACCTGGGCGGTGTGCGCCTGGGCATCGAAAGCGACGCCGAACTCATCAGCGAAATAGCCCAAATGCACCGTGTGCTCGAACCCTACGGTAGATTCGACCTCACCGTGCAGAAACAGGCCCCGGCCGGTCAAACAGCGGTACTCACCGGTATCGAAGACCCCCTGATCGGCCCCGTGGTCTCCTTCGGCATGGCAGGGGACGCTACCAGTTTGCTGGAAGACTGGGCCCACCGCATCCCACCGCTGACCGAACGAGATGTCTACAAGATGGTGCGCTCGCCCAAGGCAGCAGCCAAGCTCTTTGCCGACGGTGACCTGCCCCAGGTGCGGGTTGACCTGCTCGAAGACCTCTGCGCCCGGGTAGCCCTGATGAAAGATAACCACCCCGAGATCGCTTACCTTGAGCTCAATCCCGTCCTGCTCTCACAGGAGACCCTCACGGTGGTGGGTGCCAAGATACGCCTGGGCAACCCCCAGCAGCGCACCGATTCTGCCCGCCGAACTATGAGCAGCTAAGTGTAACCTAGTCATGACCTAAGATGGAGGGTAGACCTACCGGCCATATCTACCCTAGAAAGAGACGAGACGATGAACCTCAGCGCAGCCGAAGCCCTCACCAGGGATATTCAGCAGGCAGGCTTTTACCCCGAGCTCGTCCTCGATACGGTCGATGAAGCCCTGGCTAAGCTGGTACCTACCTCGCACCTGGTTCAGGTAGAGACCCATTTTGACCAGAACGAGGTGCACCGTCACATTACGGTGCTGGTGCTGGCCGGTCAGATGCTCCTGGTCGCCCACCTGGATGACCAGAACCTCGACGAAAGCGGCCAGCAGGTGCTTGCCCACGTGTCGGTTGAGACCCTGCACGTGAGCCGTATTCGAACACTGACCATCAGTTACACCTACCCGCAGCCCCAGCACTACCGGGCCGGTAGCCCCGTTTCAGAGGTTTCGATGCTGATTGCCTGGACGGGCTCCCAGCGCCTTGACGTACAACCGGCAGACTGCCCCGACCCCGCCTGCGACGCCGACCACGGCTACACCGGTATGGGCCCGAGGGAAGACATGCTCCTGCGCGTTAGCGCCCCGGCCGATGGGGAAGAGGCTACCGCCCAGGCTAGGAGCTTCGCCCGCGCACTGCGCTCTGCCCACATGGCAGCAATGAACCAGGTAGCCGCCCCTGTAGGCGGCTTAGCGCAGGCAGGGGCCTAAGATGAGCGTCCTGACCGATTACTGCGGTAATGCCCTACCCACCGAACCCGGCTATGGCGGCAACAATCTAGCCGACCTCTTCGAGTCCTGCGGCACCCTGGTCGCCCAGGGGTCTATCACCCCTGACCCGCACCCCCTGCACGGGGCAGGACGTCACGACCTGCTCGGCCTGGCAGACCGCCTGCGCGCCGCCGGGGTTGACCCTACCCGCTACCGTAGCGTTTGCCTGGTCATGGTCGATGGTCTGGGGCAGAGCCTGCTGAGTGCCTATGGCTCCTACGCCCCCTTCTTGAAGAAGGCCACCCAGCTCGGTCCGATTCACTCGGCCCTCCCCTCGACCACGGTGGCTTCACTCAGTAGCCTGGGAACAGCAACCCCGCCGGGCTACCACGGCATGGCCGGGTACGAGGTGAAAAACCCGGCCACCGGGGCCGTGATGAACCAGCTGTCGGGTTGGGATAAAGCTGTTGACCCCCACCAGTGGCAGCCCCATCCCACGGTCTTTGAACGCTACCAAAACCACCTGGATGTAGCGACAGTATCGCTGAGCAAGTATGCGGGCACCGGTTTGAGCGAAGCGGGTCTGCGGGGCGGACGCTTTGTGCACGCAGCTGGGTATGCTGCCCGCACTACCCTGGCCGCTAGCCTGCTAAACTCCCGTAAACCTTCGCTGGTCTACCTTTACTGGGGAGAAATTGACCAGGCCGGGCACAAGTTCGGTACCCGGTCTGACCAGTGGCTTGAGCAACTTGAGGAGCTGAACCTCGCGCTGAAGTCGCTGGCTCGCAGGCTGCCCCCGCATGTGCTACTGCTGGTGACGGCAGATCACGGCATGGTCGATATCGCCCCTGAGAATCGCATTGATTACTCGGGCGATACGGCTCTGCTGGATAATATTGAGCTGACGGCGGGCGAACCCCGCATGGTGCAGCTCTACCTAAAGGACGCCAGTGCTTCTGCCCGCCAGGACGCCCTGGGCCGGTGGGCAGAGACCTGGGGCGACCAGGCCTGGGTCTTTGACTCAGAAGAACTCTTTGAAGCCGGCTATTTTGGTCAGCCGGTAACCGACGAGGCTCGCCGCCGTATCGGCGATATTATCGTGGCTGCCCGCGAACCTATCGCCCTCTACGACATGCGGCATTACAAGCCCCACGCCCTGCAGATGGTGGGTCAGCACGGATCGCTCACGCTTGAGGAAACACAGGTGCCCCTGCTGATGCTACCCACCGGCTAAGACCGGTGCGGACGTTTTCCCCACCGCGTGGGGCCAGGAGCCAGTGGCTGCCGCTGCGGTAGGAGCCACGGCGTTTCCCTCATCTGCGGGAGTTAAGGGGACACTCGCTGCGCTATCTTCGTCCGTAGCTGAAGTTTCGACGGAGCGATCAGGTTCGTCAGTAGGAGTAGCGTCACCGGGAGGTACAACTTCACCCGGGTCATTAGCTACCTGGGTTGGCTCAAGAACTAGGGTTTCCTCTGCCACCGGAGTCTCCTCTTCGGTACTGTCGAGAGTTGGTTCCAGCGCTGAAGGCTCGGGGATCTGCTCAACTGCAGGAACTTCTTCAGTCGGCGCATATAGAACGTTACCGGGGGCTACCGGTTCTTCGGTGCCGCCGCCTTGTTCTGTGACAGTCGGTACCTTGGTGTTAAAACTAGGAACGGGTGCCGCAGATGAGCTTTCTACAACAGATGGGCTGGTTTCTGCCACTGTGGGTGTCGGGGTCGCCTCTACCGTGGTTTGTTGAGAGCTTTCGTCGTTGAGGGGTAGTAAGAAAGCGGCGACTAGGGCGATAGCGGCTGCCGTGAGCACCGCGGAACCGACAAAAAAGACCTTTGACCCGATCTTGCGTTCTTCCTGCTCATCTTCCGCATGACGGGGGTTCAGCTGATCACGTTCAGCTGCTGCGGCCGCCGCTGCGGCAAGAGCCGCCTGTCTGCGGGCCTCCTCTGCCCGTTCAGCTTCTTTAGCTGCGGCCTTTTCGGCAGCCCTGTCTGCCCGTCGCTCTTCTCGGGTGAGTTTCTCAACGACATCGCCGTTGCGCATGAGACCAAAGGCCAGAGAGTCGTCGTCCGTATCTACAACAGTACGGGTGCTCCCGCTATCTTCAGTCACGTACTCGTAACCGTTAGCTAGCGGCATAGCTTCGGTTGCATCATCGGTAGCGCCCTCGGCAGCGGGGGAAGGGAAAGCTTCTGTGGCGTCGTCGGCGGTGGTGGGCTTCTGGTTGTCAGAATCTGGTGACTGGTGGGAACGGGGCGTGGTCACGGTTTCCTTATCAAGTATTTATGAGCCCTTTACCCGTCTGCGAAAGGGGCGCGACATGGGCTGGTGCGGTGAAAATAAGAGAGATTACTGTATCTAGTGTACGCGCTGAAAGCTTGCCGGTACTGTGGTGCCTCTAACGAAAATGTGGCGGCGCGGGGCAACCCCTTCAGCTTCTCGTCAGACGGTAAGGCCCCGCGTTCTACCTAGACAGGCGGACGCGGGGCCATAACCTGCACCGGATAACGGTGGCTCTATCGGCGCTGGTTGCCGAAGATGATGTCATCCCAGCTCGGTACGCTCGTGCGCTTGGCCCGGCTCGACTTGGGCTGCTGGGTCTTAGGCTCTTCTACCTGCTCGTCCTGCGCCTCAGGGGCATCTTCTGCAGTCTCGGTGAGGGGAGCCTCAGCCTCCTGGATATCGTCTTCCCCCTTAGGCTCCACAGCGACATGAGAGCCCTCAGCTCCCTGGACCTGCTCATCAGGCAGGGCGCCTTGAGCACTTGAAGTCTCGGTGGGCAGGGGAGCTTCCTCAAGAGCTGCCGGAGATTCGGCGCTATTCTCGGTAGCCTCCTTAGGCGCCTGCTGCCCTACGGTATTTTCGCTAGCGGCTGTCTGTGGCTGGGCTGTTTCGTCGATTACCGACGCAGTAGGTTCTTCGGCTTCAGAGGTAGGTTCGGCCTGCACCTCGGCCGCGGGGGCAGGGCGGGAGCTGCGGCGGGCACGTTCGAGTAGGTCGGCTAGTTTGCGCTCGCTGGCGGGGTCAAAGGAGCGGACGCCGCGGCGAGCGGTGAGCTCGTCGAGCAGCTCGTTCTGTTCCTTCTGCTCGGGAACGCTCACGCGGGTCAAACGGGGCTCAGCGACCTGAACACCAACGGGGGCGGGGGCTGCCGGTTCAGAGGCTTCCTCCGCAGAGTCCTCCTGAGGAGCTGCAGCCTGTTTAGCCGGGCCAGGAATGGGAGCATCGTGGGAGTGATCGCGGCCCATGAGGAAGTAGGCAGCTTCATTGGAGGCGTAGATGCTCTGGTTGGCAGGGTTGAAGTTCCATCGGGCGGGGAACATGACGCCGCGCGGTAGGTTGGCCTGGGCGTCCTCGCCTAGCTCTACATCGACAGACACGGTCCACTGGCCTGACTCCTGCTGCCAGGTGCTCCATTCCATGGGGGCTTGGGCGAAGTCGAAGCGTTCAGACACGGCTTCGATGTGCTGGTTGAGGCTTTGTGCTGCTCCGCCCTGGCCGGGGGCGGGGGAGATGACCACGGTGCGGGCTGTCTGGATGATGTTGGCGCGTTCAGCGACGATGGGCCACTCGTAGCGGCGCACGCGCTCCGGCTCCCAACCTGACTCTGCGGCAATCTCTTCAACCGTTGCGCCCTGGCGGAAACGGGTCTGGATGTCGCGGGGGCCAAAGGTGCCGCTAGCGCTGCCCCCGCGCAGGGGGCTGATGCGGCGGGCGCGGGCAATGCTCTGCCGTAGGTTCTGGTCGATGGGCAAGAGGTAGGTTGCGCCGTCAGATGATTCGAGAACGAGGTTTTCACCGTCGTCGTGAATGCCAGCAAGTCGCAGTTCTCGCACTGCTCGGTCTCCTTAGATGGGGCCGGGCACCGCCTCAGCAGAGAGGGGTGCTCACTTCAATCTTTACACTTACTTGAAAGACTACCGGCTCAAGCTGTGCTTGAAAGCTAAAGTAGCTGGAGGTGGGAGAGAAGTTTTGGAAAAACCCGGTTTTTCAAGGATTTTTTACTCAAGTTCAGCAAGAGCTTGAAATATTTTTCTGCTCCCGTACCAGCCCTGTCCGAGTCATTGTGACTCGCTGAGAGAGAACATGAAGTTTCCACTTGCATTATCGGGGGCAATGGTGAACAATTCTACCCGTCACCTCAACACAGTCGTAGACCCTGACGAGCGCAGAGTTGGTCGACACCAAGACCGAGGTGCAGGTACCCAGACCAGACAGAGAGGGTATCTACCCTTCGCACACTTAATACGGAGAAAACCATGGCAACCGATTACGATGCACCTCGCAAGCAGGATGAAGAGAGCAAGGACCAGTCCTTTGAGGAGCTGCGTTCACGCCCCTCAGAAATGCAGTCAGGTGCAGTGGATGAGGACGAAAACGCAGCGGCCGAAAGTTTTGAGCTGCCCGGTGCTGACCTCTCCAATGAAGAGCTGAACGTTGTGGTGCTCCCTGCACAGGACGACGAGTTCACCTGTGCTTCTTGCTTCCTAGTGCGTCATCGTTCCCAGATTGCCCGCGAAGAGGGCGATCTCAAGTTCTGCATCGAGTGCGAGAGCTAAGACTAAGAAACTTCAAAAGTAAGAGGGCGGGCCCGCGTTGCATAACGCGGGCCCGCCCTCGTATCGCCTAAAGATGATGTCTGCCAGGTGCTTAGCAGCCTTTGGACGTCTTAGTCTTCTTCGGGCAGCCCCTCATTCAGGATGGCGGCAATTTTTTCGGGGTGGCGGGAGGACGCAATCCAGTAGGGGGTGGGGTCTGCCGGGTCAGTAATCTGAACACGAATGACTGAGGTAATCCACCCGCGGAAACACATGTAGGCGCGGCCATCGAGTGCCGGGCCGGTAGCGAGGCGGGCATCTTCACCTCGGAAAGCGTAGGCTCGACCAACATAGTCACGTTCGATACGGGCCCTACCGAAGCGTACGGTGGTCTCGGTAATTTCGATGGTGGGGGAGCTGCCGTAGAGTATTCCGCCGACCAGCAGGAACATCACGATACCGGCAATAATGCCAGCGGTGATATTAATCGGTGCGCCGACCAGGAAAGAGCCTAGGCCAACACCCAGGCAGCCTATCCACAGGCCGATTCCGGGGGCCAGACGTTCACGGTATAGCACGGTGGGGGCGGTAGCAGGCATAGCTTCCTTCGACGAGGGACAAACTGTGAAGTATGAGCCGGGGCAAACCCGGCGCACAGGTTCTAGTCTAAGGGGTTTTGGCGCCTGATGTGGGCGGCACCGGAGCGCTTAAGCCGGTACAGTAAAGGGGTGATGAACCAGATTAAGATTGATATCAAGATGCTCGATGAGGGAATTGAGCCCCCTGCCTATGCCCAGCCCGGGGATGCCGGTGCTGATTTGCGCTCGCGCGTGGACCTTACCCTGCAACCGGGTGAGCGGGCCCTGGTGCCGACCGGTGTGGCGATCGCCCTACCTGAGGGCTATGTGGGTCTGGTGCACCCCCGTTCGGGTCTGGCTGCTCAGCACGGCATTACGATTGTGAACGCGCCGGGCACAGTTGATTCCGGGTATCGTGGTGAGCTCATGGTCTGCCTGCTCAATACCGACCGGGAGCAGGCTTTTGAGATTCAGCGCGGTGACCGCATTGCCCAGCTGGTTATTCAGCGGTTTGAGTCGGCTACTTTTAATGTGGTGGAGAGTTTGAGCGAAACTGAGCGTGGAACTGCCGGGTTTGGTTCAACGGGCGTACAGTAAGAGCAGTAGATAGGCGAGGGCCGAAGGAGGCACTATGTTTGGTTTTGGTAAGAAAAAGAATGGCGCGGACGCCGTGACTGAGCGTGAGCAGGGCGCGGCAGCTGCCGCTGTAGAGAGCGACGAGAAGGAAATCGCCGCTGAAGAGGCACCTGCTGAGGCTGCCCAGGGCGGCACCCAGCAGCCTACCGCGCAGCAGGAGCCTGCGGCGTCCTTCGTGGAATTTACCCGTGAGAACGGTCCCTTTGACATCACCGAGCAGCGTACCGGCTCTAGCTACATCGACCTGGGTGGCCTGCTGGTCAAGAGTAACCCGGGCCTGAACCTGCGCCTTGAGGCCGACCAGAAGACCCAGCAGGTTATCGCGGTGACCCTGCAGCTGGGAGAAGGAACCCTGCAGGTGCAGGCTTTTGCGGCTCCTAAGAGCCGCGGTATCTGGGATGAGATTCGTAAGGAACTGTCTGAGAGTGTGCGCCGCCAGGGTGGCCAGGTTGATATCAATGACGGCCCCTTCGGGCGTCAGCTGATCTCCCGTGTACCCGCTGAGCTTCTCGACGGACGCAAGGGCTTCCGTATTGCCCGCTTTGTTGGTGTGGACGGGCCCCGCTGGTTCGTCCGCGGTGTCTTCTCGGGCAAGGCCGTGCTACCCGGTGAGAGCGCTACCGCCCTTGAAGAGGTCTTCCGCACCATCGTGGTCAACCGTGGCTCTGACCCCATGCCCCCGCGTGATTTGCTGCCCATGCGCGTGCCCCAGAACATTCAGGACGCCGCAGCCGCCCAGGCCGCTGCCGCAGCAGCTGCCCAGGCTGAGAAGAAGCCCACCGTTGAGGTGCCCCGCCGCGGCCCCGAAATCACTGAAATCGGCTAGCGACCATGCCTGAGACTGAGTCTTCTTTTACCCAGCAGCGGGCTGCCGGGCCTGTGACCCGCCTGGAAGAGTACCCCGAGCGGTTTCGCGCCAGGGCCGCCGGGCGGGTGACCCGTGTGCACATGTCGCATGTGGGGGCTAACCCCCGGTTCGAGGTGACCTTGCTGGTCGATAAGTCTAAGCCCCTGCCCCCGGCCAAGACCCACCCCATGACGGGTATGCCCATTGCAGAGACCGGTGAAGATCTTGATGACACCACCGATGTGAGCACCACCGAAGACACCTCAACCGGCCAGATTTCTGTGCTGGATGAGGAGACCGGCTTCACCACTCGGTTTAGCGTCAACAGGGCGGCTCCCCGGGTGCTTTACCCGGAGTTCCCGCCTCTGAGCCCCGGTACGGTGCTGACCCTGGTTTGGCAGGGCCAGCGTCAGGTGCCGGGAATAGAGGCAGGCGGCTATCTTCGGGTCTCGGGCATGCTGAGCACCCGCGAGAAGCCCCTCATGTACAACCCGCGCTACGAGATTGTTCCGGCCCTCTAGTAGCAGGCACAAGGACGCCGGCCCCACCTTCGGCGAAGAAGGTGGGGCCGGCGTCCTTTTTACTGATAAGCAGGAAGAAGGCTAGCTGAAGAGGGCGCGGATGTCGTCCTCACCGGTGGGGGTGGTGATGAAGAAGAGCTCGTCGCCGCCCTCAATCACGTCGTCGCCGCTGGGGGTAATCGGTACCCCGTCACGCAGGATAGCGGTAAGGGTGGTCTCGTAGGGCCACTGAACGTTATCGACGGTATGACCAATAATCGGGTGGTCGGTGGGTACGGTGTACTCGACCAGGGTAGCGCTGCCGGTCTTGAGGGTCAGCAAGCGCACGACGTCGCCGACCTCAACGGCCTCTTCCACCAGAGCGGTCATGAGGCGGGGTGTAGAAACCGCAACGTCCACGCCCCAGGAGTCGTCGAAGAGCCATTCATTTTTGGGGTTGTTCACGCGGGCCACGGTGCGGGGTACCCCGAACTCGCTGCGGGCCAGCAGCGATACCACCAGGTTGGTTTTATCGTCGCCTGAGGCTGCCACAATGACGTCCGCGTTCTCGGGCTTGGCCTGGCGCAGGACGGACAGCTCGCAGGCGTCCCCAATCACCCAGTGGGCGTGCTGAATATCGCTGCGGGAAATCGCCTCGGGCTTGATATCGATAATAGTGACCGTGTGGCCGTGAGAGAGTAGTTCGCGGGCGCTTGATGAGCCCACCGAACCAGCGCCGATAACGATTACTTCCATTCCAGATCTCCCTCAGCGTTGCGTGCCGGGGGAGCACCCAGCACCCTGGCAATATCGTTGATGTCCTCGGTGCGCATCATGGCGTGCACCGTATCGCCCTGCTGGTAGGAGGTCTCCATGGTGGGGAGCATACCCTCCCCAAACCGGGTCAGGTAGGCCACGCGCACACCGGCAGCCTGCTCAATCTCCGTCAGGGCGTGCCCAGCCCAGTCCTCGTGCAACTGCAGCTCACCGAGCATCAGACGGCCCGAAGCCTCACGAAAATCACCGGCCATAGCCTGCTCCGGCAAAATGCGGCGCAGCACCTGGTCGGTCGACCAGCGCACCGCAGCCACCGTGGGAATACCCAGACGCTGGTAGAACTCAGCCCGGTTGGGGTCGTAGATACGGGCCACCACGTGCTGCACCCCAAAGGTCTCACGGGCTACACGGGAGGCAATAATATTGGAGTTATCGCCAGAAGACACCGCGGCAAAAGCGTAGGCGTGCTCAATACCGGCCCGCTTGAGGGTCTCGCGGTCAAAGCCCACACCGGTCACCTTCTTACCCGCAAAATCCTTACGCAACCTGCGGAAAGACCGGTCATCCTGATCGATCACAGCAACCGAATGACCCGCATCTTCTAGGGTATGGGCCAGCATAACGCCCACACGACCAGCACCCATAATCACAAAATGGGGCACTTAGCACCTCACGAAACCACGACGGAAACAAACATAAACCCCGCACAGCAGGGTTGCCTCTAGTCTACGCCCAGCGGCCCCACCACCCAACCGGCGCGCCATAGCCGCGCGGGGCGTCCTGACCCACGAGCAAAATGTGGTGTGTATAGCTGTGTTTTCCCTGCTCTACCGACTACGGTTAGAGCCTGTGAGAAATATTAGGAGCGCGGCCACCCGCCTGATTTTTGGTGCCCCCGTCACCAGCAGGTACGCCAAGAAGGGCAACCTGCCCAAACGCCGTGCCCTACCCCTCTTCGGGGCTGACGGGTTCTCGTCGGTTGCCTATGCCCCCGACGAAATTCTGCTGACCCTGCTCCTGGCCGGCCACGGTGCCCTAGCCTACTCGCCCCTGGTGGGGCTGGGCATTGCCCTGATCCTGCTGGTTGTGGTGGGTGCCTACCGCTATAACATCCAGCATGTGGGGGAGCACGGCGACTTCGCCCTGGTGCACCAGAACCTGGGGATAACCGCCGCTATCGTGCTGGGCGCTGCCCTGATGGTTGACTTTATGCTCACGGTTGCGGTGTCGCTGTCTTCTGCTGCCCAGTACCTTGAATCGATTACCCCGGTACTACTGGGGCATCAGCGGCTGATTGCCTGTTCCCTCATTGCTCTGGTGACCTTTATCTGCCTGCGCGGCCTCAAGGTAATGCTGCGGGTGTCGCACCTTCCCTCCTATGTCTTTTTGGTGCTGCTTGCGGTCACCGTTGCCTGCGGTCTCATTGCGGACGCTACCGGGCAGCTCGGACGCGCGGTATCGGCTGAGTACACGGTGATGGTTCCCGACGGCGCTGCCGAGGTGCTGACCACCCAGCTCGGTGTTAGCCTGCTGTTGGTGAGGGCTTTTGCCTCCGGTTCTGTGGCGCTGACCGGGGTGAACACCGTTAGTAACGCCGTGAAGGCCTTTGCGCCGCCGCGTCAGCGCAACGCAGCCACCAGCCTGATGGTGATTGGCGGCCTATCTGCCCTCTCCCTGCTGGGGGTGCTCTACCTGGCCCGGCAAACCGGGGTGGTCAGCGTCCTTGACCCGGCTCAGGGGCTACTGATTAACGGGCAGCCCGCGGGCGAAGACTTTCACCAGGTACCCGCTCTGCTCCAAATCACCGACGCTATCTTCGGCATCCCCCTGGCCAGCGTCCTGCTGGGTGCAGCCACCATCGGAGTGCTCATCGTGGCGGCCATGACGGCCTTCACCGGCTTCCCCATGCTAGCGACCACCATCGCCGCGAAACAGTACCTACCGGTGCACCTCTCAGCGCGCAGCTCCACCGCGCTCTACGCCAACGGTGTGCTGGCCCTGGGGTCCAGCTCTATGCTGCTGGTCGCTATCGTCGGCCCCAATGTACACGCCCTGGTGCAGATGTACATTGTGGGTGTCTTTACTGCCATGACCCTCACCCAGTATGCGGTGCTCCGCAATCGCTGGCGGGCCCAGCGCATCACCCTCGATACCAAAAAACGCCGCACTCTCTGGCGTGACATCGGCATCAGCACCATCGGTACCGGTGCCTCGGTTACTGTACTCGTGGTTATTATTCTTACCAAGTTCACCCACGGTGCCTGGGTCACCGTGCTGCTCATTCTTCTTCTGACCTGGCTCATGATCAAAACCAACAAACACTACAGCAGTATCGACCGGCAGCTAGCCCTCTCAGCCGACCCCGAACAACTGGCCGCAGACCGGGCGCTGCCCTCCCGCGTCCACGCCCTCATCTACGTTGAGCGGGTACGCAAACCCGTACTCCGGGCCCTCGCCTACGCACGGGCCTCCCGCCCTTCGTCCATCGAAGCTCTCGTGGTGAACGTGGACGAAGCCCGCACCCGCGAAAACATCGACACCTGGGAAGCCCTCGAACTGCCCGTCGACCTGACCGTGCTGGACTCGCCCTACCGCAACCCAGCCGCCAGCGTGCTCGAATACGTGCAGCAGATGCGCCAAAAATCCCCCCGCGACGTGCTCGTGGTCTACCTGCCCGAATACGTGGTCTCCCACTGGTGGCAGGGCATCTTCCACCGCCGCACCGTGCACAAACTCAAAGCCCGCCTGCGCCACGAACCGGGCGTCGTCGTAGCCTCCGTGCCCTGGCAAATCGAACGATAAACTAAAACCCACCGAGCCACCCTCAAAGCGAGAAACACATGTCTACCGTCCCCACCACACCCGAACCCGCTATCGGTGACCTCATAGAACTCACCCCCGAGCGTCCGGCCCACGGCGGCGCCCTTGTCGCTAGAGCGGGTGACCGCGTCATCTTCGTCCGCCATGGAGTCGTGGGGGAGACTGCCACTGCCCGCATCACCGGCCGCGGCCCCAAAGGCCGCTTCTTCTTTGCAGACGTCATCTCCGTAGAGGCTCCCGCCCCGGAGCGCCGCTCCCACCCCTGGGCACCGGCGGACGCGCTCGCGTCCGCTCACCCCCTCGGCGGCATGGAATACGGCCACCTGGACCTAGCGACCCAGCGGGCCTACAAGCAGCAGATCGTGAAGGAACAGCTGGTGCGTCTGGGCGGGGTACCTGAAAACCACCCCCTGCTGGCTTCACTGCCCGTTCATGCCCTGCCCGGCGATGACCGGGGGCTGCACTGGCGCACCCGCGTGCATTTTGCGGTGGAGCGCGAAAGCCAGCAGATTGCCATGTTCCTGCACTCTAGCTCAACCCCCGTGCCCGTCACCGGTTTTCCCCTGGCCGATGAGCGCATTGAGGCCCTCGAACTGCACCGCCTCAAGCTGGCCGGTATCACCCGGGTTGATGTGGCTGTAGCCGCCACCGATATGCTGGCGGTGGTCTTTACCGTGTCATCGCGAACTACGCCCGCCGCGGTCGCCGAAGGCATCGAAGAGCAGGCCCGGGCCCTGTGGGGGTCGCTGGAAGAGCGCATGATTACCCTGGTCTTTACCCCCGAGAAAAAGGGCGGACGCCGCCGCGGCACCAAACCCGCTGACGTCATCGCCGGTGCCGCCAACCCCAACCTGCTGGAGACCGCTACCGTCTACGCCCAGGACTTCTACTGGAACGTGGCCGCTACCGGCTTCTGGCAGATTCACCGGGCCGCCCCCGAGGTGCTGGGTAACGCCGTGCTTGAGGCTGCCCGCCTGAAAAAGGAGATGACGGTCTACGACCTTTACGCAGGTGCTGGCTTCTTCACCGCCCTGGCTGCTGACGCGGTGGGGGACAGGGGTACGGTGCTGTCAGTTGAGGGATCCTCGGTGACCAGTGGCAACGCGTCAGAGAACTTTGGCGACGAAGGCCCGTCACGCACCCACAGGTCTGAGCGGACGCGCGTGCGCGTGGAACGCGGGGACGTCGCCCGGGTGCTTGAGAAGATCAGCGGTGAGGTGGCCGAGGGGCGCTACGCCGCCCCTGACGTGGTGATTTGCGACCCGTCTCGTGAGGGAGCTGGCCGTACCGTGATGGAGCAGGTGACTGACCTGAACCCCTCCACCCTGGTTTATGTTGCCTGTGACCCGGCAGCCCTGGGGCGCGACACCGGCTACCTGCGCGCAGCGGGCTGGCGACTTGTACGCGTCGAAGCCTTCGACATGTACCCCAACACCCACCACGTGGAAGCGGTGGCGGTGTTTAGCCGGTACGGGGCCTAGCGGTTCCCAGAAAAGACCATTTAAATCAGAAAAACCCACCTAGTTGGTGGGTTTTTCTGATGTAGGTGGTACCTACCCGGCGGGGCGGGGGAGCAGATGTTAGCTCAGGCGGTCGGTCTGGTCGTCCCACTCGGCCGCTACAGCGCGCAGGGCCTCTTCTTTGGCACGAGCATGGTGGCCGCAGAAGAGCAGGTCGAGACCTGACTCCATCACCACACGCACATAGGCCTGGGCACCGCAGGCATCACACCGGTCAGCAGCAGTCAGTTCGCGGCGGGTCTCAAGAGTTGCACTCACGGTAGGCTCCTTTCAAAAGCTTTCTTCCTCACCCTCCATACAACCACCGACCGGGCCGCCCCGCACGTCCTTTCGCCCACAGCGCTAAACCCGCCCTTCCCGCCTGCCGGCCGCGGGCGTCCGCGCCGCCAAAGACCCGCCAAACCGAACACATGTACTACACTAGATAGGCACCCCGTCCATACCTGCAGGAGAGTTTCGTGGCAGCAAACAACTACACCGCCCGCAACCTATCGGTGCTCGAAGGCCTCGAAGCCGTGCGCAAGCGCCCCGGCATGTACATCGGCTCCACCGACTCGCGCGGCCTCATGCACTGCCTCTGGGAAATCATCGACAACTCGGTCGATGAGGCCCTGGCCGGGTATGGCCAGTCAATCCAGGTCATCCTCTATAAGGACGGCTCCGTTGAGGTTCAGGACGACGGCCGCGGCGTGCCCACCGACATCGAACCCCGCACCGGACTCTCCGGCGTTGAGGTGGTCTACACCAAGCTGCACGCCGGCGGTAAGTTCGGCGGCGGCTCCTACAACGCCTCGGGCGGCCTGCACGGCGTGGGCGCCTCGGTCGTCAACGCGCTCTCTTCCCGCCTGGACGTACAGGTGGACCGCGGTGGCAAGACCTACCAGATGAGCTTCCGCCACGGCGTGCCCGGCATCTTCGAGGACGCCCGCACCCCCAAGCCCGATGCCCCCTTCACCGCCTCCACCGACGCCCTGCAGGTGGTAGGTAAGGCCAAGCGCGGGGTCACCGGCACCCGCGTGCGCTACTGGGCCGACCCCATGATTTTCACTCCGGACGCCCGGTTCAGCTACGAGAACCTGGCGGCTCGTGCGCGCCAGACTGCCTTCCTGATTCCCGGCCTGCGGATTGCCGTGCGCGATGAACGCCGCCTGCCTGGCACCCCCGGTGAATTCGAGACCCACGAAGAGGTCTTCCAGCACGATGGCGGTATCTCTGAGTTCGTGGACTACCTTGCCCACGACCAGGCCGTAACCGACATCTGGCGCTTCACCGGCACCGATACCTTCACCGAGACCGTCCCCGTGCTCGACGCCGAGGGGCATTCCCAGCTGACCGAAGTGGAACGCGAGTGCGAGGTTGATGTTGCCCTGCGCTGGGGCACCGGCTACGAAACCAAGCTGCGCACCTTCGTCAACATCATCGCCACCCCCAAGGGCGGCACTCACCAGACCGGCTTCGAGCAGGGCCTGCTCAAGACCTTCCGCAAGCACATTGCCGATAACGCGCGTAAGTTCAAAGCTGGCACCGACAAGATTGAAAAGGACGACGTGCTGGCGGGGCTTACCGCTGTGCTCACCGTGCGTCTGGCTGAGCCCCAGTTTGAGGGCCAGACCAAGGAGATTCTGGGTACCCCGGCGGTGCGCCAGATCGTCTCTAAGGTGGTTGCCAAGCAGCTGGCGGCCAAGCTGAACTCCACCGCGCGGGGCGAGAAGACCCAGGCGGCGGCTGTTTCTGAAAAGGTTGTTGCCGAGATGAAGTCGCGTATTTCGGCGCGAGTTCACAAGGAAACCCAGCGCCGCAAGAATGCCCTGGAAACCTCGTCGATGCCGACCAAGCTGGTGGACTGCCGCTCCACCGACGTGGAGAAGTCCGAACTCTTCATCGTGGAGGGCGACTCAGCGCTGGGCACCGCTCGCCTGGCGCGTTCCTCGACCTATCAGGCCCTTCTGCCTATTCGCGGAAAGATCCTGAACGTCCAGAAGGCCTCGCTGACCGACATGCTGGCGAATGCCGAGTGTGCCGCCATTATTCAGGTTATTGGCGCCGGTTCTGGCCGTACCTTTGATTTAGAGCAGAAGCGCTACAACAAGATCATCATGATGACGGACGCGGACGTGGACGGCGCCCACATCCGTACCCTGCTGCTGACCCTCTTCTACCGCTACATGCGTCCGCTGGTAGAAGCCGGCCACGTCTACGCCGCTGTACCGCCCCTGCATCGGGTCGAGGTGGTCAACCGGGGTAAGGCTAACGAGATGGTCTACACCTATTCTGAGAAAGAACTGCACGAGCTGCTCGACCGGCTTGAGGCCGAAGGTAAGAGCTATAAGGAGCCGATTCAGCGCTACAAGGGCCTGGGTGAGATGGACGCCGACCAGCTGGCGGAGACCACCATGGACCCCCGCCACCGCATGCTCCGCCGTGTGCGGGTCGAGGACGCTGAGGCTGCCGAGCGGGCCTTTACCCTCTTGATGGGTTCAGAAGTGGCACCGCGTAAGGACTTCATCATTCGCGGTGCGACCAAGCTCGACCATACGGCTATCGACGCCTAAGCGTGTTGAGGGCAGGGGCAGGGTAAAATGTTGTGCATGACACATGCAATGAAGCACCCTGTTACTGTCACCGTTACCGGCGCCGCTGGCCAGATTGGCTACGCCTCCCTCTTCCGCATCGCGGCAGGTGAAATGCTGGGCCCAGATACTCCCGTGCGCCTGCGTCTGCTCGAAATCCCGGCCGGTCTCAAGGCCGCTGAGGGCACCGCGATGGAGCTTGCCGACTGCGCCTTCCCCCTGCTTGAATCTGTCGATATCACCGACGACCCCTCCGTTGGCTTCGACGGCACCAGTATCGCCCTGCTCATTGGCTCCCGCCCCCGCACAAAGGGCATGGAGCGTGCCGACCTGCTTGAAGCTAACGGCGGTATTTTCTCGGTGCAGGGGAGGGCTATCAACGACCGGGCCGCTGATGATGTGAAAGTAGCTGTGGTGGGCAACCCGGCTAATACCAACGCCCTCATTGCCGCTTCTCATGCGCCGGACGTCCCCCTGGAGCGCTTCACCGCCCTCACCCGCCTTGACCACCACCGAGCGGTTGCCCAGCTGGCTGCCGCCACCGGTGCCACCGTGCCCGAGATCGACGGTATCACCATCTGGGGTAACCACTCTGCCAGCCAGTACCCCGACCTCTTCCACGCCACCGTCGGCGGCCGTCCCGCTATCGACGCCCTTGCCGACAAGAACCTTGGCCAGACCTGGATCGAAGAAACCTTCATCCCCACCGTTGCCCAGCGTGGAGCCGAAATTATCGCGGTGCGCGGTGGTTCGTCCGTCGCCTCCGCTGCCCACGCCGCCCTGGCCCACGTGCGTGACTGGGTGCTGGGAACGGGGGAGCGGAGCACCTCCATGGCGGTGCCCTCCGACGGCTCCTACGGGGTGCCTGAGGGGCTTATCAGCTCTTTCCCCGTCAAGTGTTCATCAGGTGGATATGAGATTGTTCACGGTTTACAGCACTCAGATTTTGCCAGCCAGCGCATCGCGGCCTCTGTGGCCGAGCTGGTTGAAGAGAAGGACGCCGTCGCCCAGCTTGGCCTGCTCGGGCCCCGCTAAGACACCCGCCCCGGTGTGACTAGACAAAGTGTCACTAACTGGGTGCCCGGTGTAAAAAACCTATCGAGACTCCCGCTGAATCCTCTAGGTCAGCGGGAGTCTTAGCGTTTAAGTGACCTTTAGTGAAGCGTCAAATCATCTGGTGAAGAGGTCAAAACTACCCTAAGGGTACGCTCGTGCAAGCCCGCTATCCTAGAGCAAAACACACCCGCACCGTTGCGCCGGGCCCACGGCGGCATGCCAGCCCGCAGACGGTGCATCACTTTAACTCTCAAGGAAGTCAATGGATCCCCTCGAACTAGCGCGGTGGCAATTCGGTATCACCACCGTCTACCACTTCATGATGGTTCCGCTGACCCTGGGCCTGGGTGCCGTTGTATCCGGCTTCTACATCGCCTACGTGCGAACCAAGAAGCACGAATACAAGCGCATGACCAAGTTCTGGGGCAAGCTCTACCTCATCAACTTCATCATGGGCGTTGCAACCGGCCTTGTGCAGGAATTCCAGTTCGGTATGGCCTGGAGCGAATACTCCCGCTTTGTGGGCGACGTCTTCGGCGCCCCTCTGGCGATGGAAGGCCTACTGGCCTTCTTCGTTGAGTCCACCTTCTTGGGCCTCTTCATCTTCGGCTGGGACAAACTGGCCCCCAAGGTGCACGCAGCCTGCCTGGTCACTGCTGTAGCAGCCTCCTGGCTCTCTGCCTACTTCATCATCGTGGCTAACTCCTGGATGCAGCACCCTGTTGGCGTTGAAATGATTGACGGCCGCCCCGTTATGACCGACGTCTTAGCTGTGCTGACCAACAACACCGCCCTGGTGGCCTACCCCCACGCTATCTTCGGCGCCCTGCAGGTCGCCGGCGGCTTCCTGGTCGGTATCGCCTGGTACAAGCTCTGGAAGCGCCGCCGTGACGGCATCGACACCATCGGGGAAGATGGCAAGGTTATCGTCGGTGAAACTACCGAAGGCGCTCGCGACAAGACCGATTTCAACGTCTGGTTCAAGTCCCTGCGTATTGGCGCTATCGTTGGTTTTGCAGCCTTCATCGGCACCGCCTTTACTGGCCACCACCAAGCCCAGCTCATGATTGAGCAGCAGCCCATGAAGATGGCAGCTGCCGAGGCAGCCTGCCATGACGGCACCGGCTTCTCTGTCCTTTCTCTCTCATCACCTGGTGCCCAGAACTGTGACGAGGTCCAGGCAGTGATTGAAATTCCCGGCCTGCTCTCCTTCCTGGCCTACAACAACTTCACCACCGACGTCCCCGGCATCACCACCCTGCTGCCCCAGTACGAAGAAACCTACGGCAGCACCATCCCCGATAATCCCGAGCTCTACGGGGAACGAGCCGGTACCGAGGTTGAGTACCTGCCCCTGATGGAAGTGACCTACTACGGCTTCCGCGGCATGATTACCTTCGGCGGCATCAGCGCCCTCTCCTTCCTCTACGTTCTGTGGGTAACCCGCAAGAAGGGCGAAGGGACTGTACCCGAAGCCAAGTGGATTTCAAACCTGGCGATTGCGGGCATCCTGGCCCCCTTCGGTGCCAATGCCACCGGCTGGATCTTCACCGAAATGGGCCGTCAGCCCTTCGTCGTTGCCCCCAACCCCGATGGCAACCCCGCCATCATGATGTTCACCGCCGCAGCCGTCTCACCCGGTGTTTCGGGCTACGAGATTCTCTTCTCGCTCATCTCCCTGGGCCTGGTATACGGCGTCCTGATGGTTGTCGAGGTCTACCTGCTGGCTAAGTACGTCAAGGCAGGTGTCGCAGCGGCCATGCCCGAGCTGGTCGAAGACCCGCACGATAACGACGAGAAGAACGACCGCGACGTGCTCGCGTTCGCCTACTAAGAAAGGGGCTTACACACATGTTTGAGCTTTTTGCTGACCAGCCTCTTCTGCCGACTCTCTGGTTCGCCGTCATCGGCTTCTTCTGGGTGGGTTACATCATTCTGGACGGTTTCGACCTGGGCGTAGGTATGCTCATGAGCCGAATCTTCGCCAAGAACGAGAAAGAACGCCGCCTGCTGCTGAACACCATTGGCCCCGTCTGGGACGGTAACGAGGTATGGGTTGTTACCGCTGGTGCAGCCACCTTCGCAGCCTTCCCGCTGTGGTACGCCTCCCTCTTCTCGGCCCTCTACATCCCGCTGACCCTGGCCCTGCTGGCCCTGATTTTCCGCGCTGTTGCTATCGAGTACCGCGGTAAGAAGGACTCAGAGCGCTGGATCGCCGGCTGGACCCTGGCTATCTCCCTGGGTTCCTTCTTCATCGCCTTCCTGGTCGGTGCCCTGCTGGCTCTAACCTCCACCGGCCTGCCCATCAACGCAAACGGTGACCGTGTGGGCGGCGCCTTCGCCTGGCTAACTCCCGCTGTCTTTATGGGCGGCCTAGCCATGGTCGGTGTTTCCCTGGTCATGGGTCTTGCCTTCATTGCGCTGAAGACCGATGGCGAGGTGCGCCACCGCGCCGGTGCTGCCCTGGTCAAGTTCTCACCCCTGCTGGTGCTCCCGGTTGTCGTCTGGGTTATCTACATGCAGGTGACCACCGGTAATGGCATCTCCTATGCTCTGACCGTACTCGCCGTGCTGGCTCTTGCCGCTGCCTGGTTCTTTGCCAGCCGCAGGAGCGAGGGTAAGGCCTTCTCCGGCTTTGCGGTATTTGTGGGCTTCGGCGTCCTGGCCATCTTCCTGGCCCTGTACCCCAACGTCCTGCCCTCAACCCTCGATGAGGCGTACAACCTCACTATCGCCAACGCGTCAAGCTCCGAGTACACCCTGCGCGTGATGAGCTGGGTCGGTCTCTTCGGCATCCCGATTCTGCTCGTCTACCAGAGCTGGACCTACTGGGTCTTCCGCAAGCGCCTGCGCGTTGAGAGCATCCCCGATGCCCACGACGCCACCGAGCTGGCCGCCCGCGCCACTCGTGCAAGCGCCTACAACGCCTAGCAGCTAGCACACGGCGTAGAGACGAAAGGACGTCGGGAGCAGCTCCCGGCGTCCTTTCGCCTACCTTGAGGGGTAGTGTGCTGACACCCACTGCCCAGCTATCGACATCGGGGTCTACCCCACCCAGAAGTTCCCACTAGAATAGTGAACAAACTATTCGCGGCACCAAGGACACTATCGAGAATGACCGCTCCCACAACGAGCAAGCGGCCCCCGCTGGGGCCCCACGCCAAGAGAAACCTCACCGTTTTTGCCGTGCTCACCGCACTCAAAACCCTGGCGCTCATTGTCTTTGCCGCGGTGCTGGGCACCGCCATTACCCTGCTAGCCCGCATGACCTACGCGGTGCTCTACGAGGGGAAAACCTACGAGTCTGCCCACGCCGAACAGCTTGCCGTCTTCGCCGGTAACGGCCAGGCCCAGCTCACCGGTATCTTCTTTGCTGCCCCTTTCATGCAGCCGGGCCTGCTGTCCCTGGCGGTCACCGGCGTCATTGCGCTTTTGGTGCGCGCAGCCGCCGACTGGTCCCTGGGCTTCTACGCCCAGCAGGCGGCGGTAGGTGCCAAAACCACTATCCGCCGCAAACTCATCCGCCGTGTCCTTGCCACCGGCGGTATCGA
The DNA here is from genome assembly GCF_014217215.1 of Rothia nasimurium. Classification (GTDB taxonomy): domain Bacteria; phylum Actinomycetota; class Actinomycetes; order Actinomycetales; family Micrococcaceae; genus Rothia; species Rothia avistercoris. Next base: position 1,518,115 of record NZ_CP056080.1, on the reverse strand, counting down.
CACCCCCGACGGCACCGGTGCCACCGCCGTCCTGCTCTCCCGCGGCCTCAACGCCCTGGATGACTACTACACCAAGACTCTTACCGCCTTTGTCTCCACGGCCGTAGTACCCACCCTGCTACTGATTTTCATCGCCTTCTACGACTGGGTCTCAGCCCTGGTCATCATCTGCACCCTGCCGCTGATCCCCCTCTTCATGGTGCTCATCGGCCGAACCACAGCAGAAGACACCGCCCGCGCCCAGCGCGACCTGCTGCGCCTCTCAGACCACATCGTCGAACTGGTCAAGGGTCTGCCCGTGCTGGTGGGCCTGGGGCGCTCGCGGGCTCAGTCCAAGGCACTGGGCGATCTGGGGGAGCGCTACCGCAAGGCCACCATGTACACCCTGCGCTCGGCCTTCCTCTCATCGCTGGCCCTAGAACTGATTACCACCATCTCGGTAGCTCTGGTAGCGGTGCTGATTGGCCTGCGCCTAGTGGAGGGGAACCTGGGGCTCGACGTCGCCCTCTTCGCCTTGCTACTGGCCCCCGAGTGCTACCAGCCCCTGCGCGATGTGGGCACCGCCTACCATCAGTCTGAGGACGGCGTGGCAGCCCTCCGTCGCGCCGAGGCCATCATCGACCAGCCCATTCCCCACGCTACCGTCGCCCCCGGCGGCGACCGCATCTCGGTGCGCCAGCTCTCTGTCGCTTACCCGGGCCGCGACCGCACCCTCACCGGCGTGAGCTTCACCCTGCGCCACGGAACCACCACCGCTATCACTGGGCCTTCCGGCTGCGGCAAAACCACCCTGCTCTCGGTACTGGGCGGAGCCCTGCGCAACGACCTGGTACCCACCGGCACCACCGAACCGGTGCACGTCTCCGGCCTGGTATCTGGCACCGGCTCCACCGTCTGGATTAGCCAGTCACCCACCTTCATCGCCCCCACAGCCCTGGCAGAGGTCGCCCTCTACGCCACCGTAACCCGCGGCGAAGGTGCCCTCGAAGGCATCAACTACGCCTCAACCCTGCTCGATGATTCCGTCGCTTTCACCGCTGAGGACCGCGACTACTTCACTTCCTTCCTGCACTCGGTAGGGCTTGCTGACCTCGCAGACTTGCCACCGGAAGCCCTTTCAGCCGGTCAGATGCGCCGTCTTGCTATTGCCCGCGCCCTGGCCCGCGTTGCCACCCTGCAAGCCCAGGAAGAACGCGTCACTGTGCTGATTGACGAACCCACCGCCCACCTTGACCCGGTTTCAGCGGCCAAGGTGAATGTTGCCCTAGCTGCCCTGCAGGAAACCGGCGCAACCCTGATTATCGTCACCCACGACACCGCCCTGGCTGCCGCCACCAACAACCTGCTCCAGGCGACCTCAAAGCCCCACGGCGTTACCTGGGAGCTCACCGCCCAGAACGCAGATGGGCTAGGCGGCTACGCTCTTGCGACCTTGGCGGACGCCGTCGCCACCGGCGAGCTCGAAGACTCGGCCCCCGTCCAAGCTGCTGCAAGCTCAACAGAACAGGCGGTAGAGCCGGCCGCGGCGGGCGTCCTGAAAACCCTACGCCACCTGGGGGAGCTCACAGGCATCCGCAAGCGCGATATGGCCCTGCCTATCCTGCTATCGGTACTCACCGTGGTCTTTGCTGTCAGCCTTACCGCGCTTTCTGGCTGGCTCATCGTGCGCGCCGCTGAGCAGCCCGCGATGATGTACCTGCTGGTAGCTGTTACCGGCGTCCGCTTCTTCGGCCTGGGTAGGGCGACCTCCCGCTACGCCGAACGCCTGCGCACCCACAACCTGGTGCTGGGGGCAGCTAACACCCTGCGCGTGCGCGCCTGGGATGCTGCCGGACGTACCGTCCTGTCGGTGCGCTCCCTACTGCGAGGGGATAAGATCCTTGACCGGCTGGTCGGCGACATTGACGAGCTGCGCGATGCTATCCCGCGCGTTATCCTGCCGGTTGCCGCTCATCTGATCGTGATGCTACTGGTGCTGGGCGTGACAGCCTGGGCTACCCCGCAGGCCCTGCTGCCGGTCGTCATCGCTGTTCTTATCTCTACCTTCGTGATTCCGGCAGTGGTGCTGCGTGCGGACGAGCGCGCGGATGCCGTTGCCCGCCGGGAAACCTCGGCCATGCTCCGCCTGGGCGTCTCGGCCCTGGATGCTGCTACCGACCTGCACAATAACGGCCTTGACCAGACCGTTGCCCTGGCTGTCTCCCGCCAGGACGGCTATGCCCAGGAATCCCGCCTCAAGAGCTCCCGCGCTATCGGCGTGGGCCAGGGCCTGATGGTTGTCACCTGGTGGGGTGCGGCTCTAGCTGTGATTGCCAGCGTCTGGCCTGCCGTTGAAGTGGGGGAGGTTACCGCGCCGACCGCAGCTATCGTCATTTTGATGATGACCGGCCTGTTCGAGACCACCGCAGCCCACCTGGACGCCGTTCGCGGCTGGCCCGCCTTCGCTGCCCTGGTTGCCCGCACCCGCGCTAACTTTGAGACCGTGGACGCTGCCACTGCGGCCGAGGGGGAGGACGCCGGTAAGGGCGAAATTCGAGATATTCTTGGGGACCCCGGTATTGGGGCTAAGAACCGTGCCGCGCATAAGTCCATCACCCTGGAGCTGGATTCGCTGGCCACCCGCTGGCCCAATATGGAGCAGCCTGTTTTTACCGACCTGTCAGCGTCTGTATCGTCGGGGCAGTGGCTGGGTATCACCGGCCCCTCTGGCTCGGGCAAGACAACTGCTTTGGCTACCCTGCTGGGCTTCTTGCCTGTTGAGCAGGGGCAGATTCGGGTGAATGGTCGTGCCTTTGATGCCCAGTCTTTGCGCGGGTATGCGGCTTGGTGCCCCCAGTCTGCCTATATCTTTGAGTCCACTATTGCTAATAACCTGGCGATTGCCCGTTCGGCGGACGAGCGCCCCACCGATGAAGAGATGTACGAGGTGCTTGACCGGGTAGGGCTGGGCGATTTTGTGCGGTCCCTGCCTGCTGGCTTGCAGACCCTGGTGGGGGCTGGCGGTTCTTATGTGTCGGGTGGCCAGCGTCAGCGTATTGCGATTGCCCGCACCCTGCTGGTGGATTCGCCTCTGCTGCTGATGGATGAGCCGACCGCCCACCTCGATGCCCCCGCTGCGGTGGCTCTGATTAATGAGGTTGCCCGCGGTACTAAGCGCGCCCCCGGCCAGAAGCTTAAGGGCAAGACCAAGCTGCCTGCGGTCGTCCTGGTCTCCCACCGAGCCGAAGACATCGCTGCCTGCGATACCGTGGTGAAGCTTCGATAGAAGCAAGAAAACCCCTCCCAAGGTTCCTGCGAAAGGACGCTGTGGGAGGGGTTTTCTGTATGCAAGGTGGCTGTGAATCTTCCTCTGCTGTCTGGAATTTTACCATGGGGGGTAAAGTGTGTTCTAGGTAATAAATTTCTAGAGCCCGAGTGACAGATAGTGAGTGAATCCCATGCCTACTCTTCAAGAGCGCAGCTACGTTGCGCCCCTGACTAAGAAGTTCAAGCTGTTTCTTTGCGGGGTCATAGTTTTTGTACTGCTGAGTGTTGCACTGCCCATCATGATTTTTGGCCCCGTCGATAAGGACGGCACTTACCAGGGTCTCTTCATTTCAGCGCTTGTGGGAGCTTCCGTAGCGCTGGTTATTATTCCGATGATCTTCAGCAGTACCCGCATTGACCTGCTCGATACTTCTCTCAAAATCACCACCATGAAGTTCTTCTCGAAAGAGCTACCCTACAGCGAGATTGAGAAGGCAGAGGTGGGGCCAGAAACCGGTCTGGCACAGGGAGCCGGTCTTAGAATCATGGGCGGAGGTAACACCGGCTACCTGACCGGCGGCCCCACCGTTACCTTTACCCTGACCAACGGTAGCCGGGTGACGGCGTCCGCTACCAACCCCGAACAGGTTGTTGCTGAGCTGAACTCCCGGCTGCGTTCAGCAGTGTAATGGAAGAAAGTAGCGGGCGCGCCCGCTACTTTATTATTTTCAGGTCAGGGTCGGCAGGCACACCAACACTCCCTTTCCTCTGGTGCTATTTAGGAAAAGGTCCGCCTGCTAGTTTTTTCTTTTAGAAGAGAGCATCCTCTTCAACCTGAACTTCAGGCTGATCGGCGGGTTCTTCTGAGACCGCTGATACAGGTGCGGGGGAGGTCAGTGCCTGGTAGTTGGGGCCGATTGCGTCGATGCTCTGGGCTAGGAGCACACCGGATCCGTCGCGGGGGCCGAATTCGGTGGGTAGGGTGCGGGCAACACCGGCGGATGAGACTGCCTTGGCGGGGCCGATTCCCACCCAGGCGAGGGCGAGGGCGGTTTCTCCCTTGAGGAAGCGGTGGGCTCGCATGCCGCCGGTTGCGCGCCCCTTCTGCGGGAATTCGGTGAGTTCGGTGACTTTGGCGGTGGCTCCGTCTTCGCGGCCGTCGGTGATGGTGACGACTTGGGCGTCCGCGCCGGGGGTGGTGACGCCGAAGGCGATGAGCTTGTCGTCGTCGGCTACCTTCATGCCGGCCATACCGCCGCCGGTGCGTCCTTGGGGGCGGACCTTGGAGGCATCAAAGGTGAGTAGCTTAGCCTGCTCGGTAATAAAGGTGAGTACCGCATCGTTAGAATCGCAGACAGCTACGCCCACTATGGCGTCCTTGGGCTTGAGCTTCATGATCTCAAACTCGGTGGCGTTGAGCGGGTAGTCGGGGTTGACTCGTTTGACGACACCGCGTTCGGTAGCCAGGGCCAGGATGGCATTGAGCGGTACCAGGCCGACGAGTTTTTCGCCGCGGGCTAGGGTGATGGCGTCTGCGGCTTTGACACCGCTGGTGGGCTGGGGTGTGCCGCCGGTCTCTTCGAGGACGGGTAGGTCAATGACGGGCACACGAATCAGGCGGCCGCTTGAAGTTACCGCACCGATTTCGCCGCGGGCGCTGGTGGGCACGATGGAGAGGTAGGCGTCGTGTTTGATGCGTTTGCCCGGGTCGAGCAGGGTGGGGCGTTGGCCCTTGACGCCGCTGGTGCGCCCCAGCTGGCCCGAGGTGGAGAGCAGGACCCAGCAGGGGTCGTCCGCGATTTCGAGGGATAGGCCGGCTTCTTTTTTGGCCTTGGAGGCGGACGCCGACAGGGCAGCCACCGCGTCGGCCAGCTCGTCCTTGGTGACGATTTTGGTGCGGCGGTCGGTGCCGTATTCGTCGGCGACCTGCTGTAGTTCTTCGGAGACCAGGGCGCGGAGTTTTACGTCGGAGCCGAGGATTTCTTCGAGGGAGGTGATTTCTGCTAAGAGTTCGTCGCGTTCGGCTTCAAGCTCGATGCGGGAGTACTTGGTGAGCTGGCGCAGGCGCAGTTCGAGAATGTGGTTGGCCTGAACCTCGCTCAGGTCGTAAATCTGCATGAGGCGCTCACGGGCCTGGGCTGTTTCGTCGGAGGAGCGGATAATCTGGATAACCTCGTCGATATCGACGATGGCTACCAGCAGGCCCTCTACCAGGTGCAGGCGGTCGCGGCGCTTGCCCAGGCGGTGGTTGGTGCGGCGGCGCACGACGTCCAGGCGGTGGTTGACGTAGACGTGCAGCAGATCGAGCAGGCCCAGGGTCTGGGGCTGGCCGTCCACCAGGGCTACGTTGTTGATGCCGAAGGAGTCTTCTAGCGGGGTGTGCTTGTAGAGGGCGGCGAGCACCGCCTTGGGGTTGAAGCCGTTTTTGATTTCAATGACCATGCGCAGGCCGTTTTTGCGGTCGGTCAGGTCAACGACGTCTGAGATGCCCTGCAGCTTCTTGGAGTTGACGCCGTCCTTGATTTTTTCGATGACCTTTTCGGGGCCAACCAGGTAGGGCAGTTCGGTGACCACAATACCCTGTTTGCGGGCGGTGACCTGTTCGATGGAGACCTTGGCGCGGGTCTTGAAGATGCCGCGGCCCTTTTCGTAGGCGTCCTTAATGCCGGAGGTGCCCACGATGGTGCCGCCGGAGGGCAGGTCGGGGCCGGGCACGAACTTCATGATGTCTTTGAGGGTGGCCTCGGGGTGATCCAGCAGGTGGCGGGCAGCGGCTATGACCTCGCGCAGGTTGTGGGGGGCCATGTTGGTGGCCATGCCGACAGCGATACCGGCTGAGCCGTTGACCAGTAGGTTGGGGTAGGCGGCGGGCAGGACGGCCGGCTGCATGAACTGGCTGTCGTAGTTGGGTACGAAGTCCACGACGTCTTCGTCGAGGTTGGCGGTCATGGCGAGGGCCGCCGGAGCCATGCGGACCTCGGTGTAGCGGGAGGCTGCTGGGCCGTCGTCCAGGGAGCCGAAGTTGCCGTGGCCGTCAACCACGGGTAGGCGCATGGAGAAGGGCTGGGCTAGGCGCACCATGGCGTCGTAGATGGCGACGTCGCCGTGGGGGTGCAGCTTACCCATGACTTCGCCGATCACGCGGGCGCTCTTGACGTGGCCCTTGTCGGGGCGCAGGCCCATCTGCTGCATCATGTAGAGGATGCGGCGCTGCACGGGCTTGAGGCCGTCGCGGGCGTCGGGCAGGGCGCGGGAGTAGATGACCGAGTAGGAGTATTCCAGGAAACTGGTTTCCATCTCGCTGGTCACGTCGATATCGACGATATTTTCGACGACGTCGGTGGGGTAGTCATCGTGCGCGGTGGTGCGGCGAGCCATGGGAACCTCAAAGCAAATAGACGGTGAAGGTATTGCCCCACCAGTTTACCGTGTTCCCCGCAAGTGCCCCAGAAAAGCCGAACCTACCAGCCTCTCACACAGAGACAGGACGAGCCGAATTCTGTTCTACGACCTTTTTCGTCCCAACCGGTATCGACTAGCCTTGGACCAGCCACGTTTAGACTCTACCTGCTTGCTGGGTACCGTAGGCCTACGCATTAGGGTTATGCCCTCAAAATCAACGGGATCCCACTGGTGCCGGTGTACTTTGTAATCTAGGCCCTGCTCTGTGTTGGTAGAGAAGACCATAAGCGCCCGACCAGACTGTACCGAAGAAACAATACGCTCCCACAAGTGCTCGCGTACTCGGGCACTGACCTTGCCAACATAGACTCCCGAACTGATTTCTAAAAGCCAACGGGTCAAATCACCGCGTAGAGCAGGCGGACAGTTTGAGAGGATAACAACAATCATGCTTCCTCCCCATAATTTCTCCTGCTTTCTATCGTTTCTTCGCGATCTCCCCAGAGGGCAAGGACGTCGGTATGCCAGTCTTCTTCAGCAATTTCCGAGCTGAGAAGTAGTTTCTGAATATCGCTAGTACAACGTTGCAAGATTTTGCCGTCCCGGAGCTTGTCTCTCACTGCACGGCGGGCTCTGGACGCCACGTCCTCCTTGCTTTCTGCAACAACCTCAAAAGCCGCAGGAATACTTACTTCTGCCTTGTAGAGGTCGGCAATATCATAGATAAAAGACCGGGAATGCCCCGTATGCACAAAGCCTAGACCAGGGGAACAGCCCAAAGAAACTACTACCGCATGAACTATCCCGTAGAGGCAGGCATTCGCTGCCGAGAGAGCCATGTTGATTGCATCTGCGTTATCAAAATCATTGGGGTCGTAGTTACGGTTATCCCAAGGCACACCGGTACGACCAGATTCCTGGCGGTAAATACGGCGTACTCTAGCGCCCTCCTTGCCCCGTAACTGTTGCATTGTTAGTTCCCTGACATCTTCATCGGGGAAGCGCATGTTATACATTTCCTTAGCAACAGCTAGGCGCTTGCGAGTATTACTGACCTTATCTGCCTGGGCCTGAAGCAGACGAGTGGTTTTAGCCAAGGAGCTACCGTGAGCATAGTAGCGTACCCCCTGCTCACCTACCCACACCGCGGTTGCACCGCAGTCGCCAAGTAACATCATGGCGTGGTGGGTAATACGGGTGCCTGGACCAAGCATAAGAGCGCCTAAAGAAGCGGCAGGTATATGCACGGTTCCCTGGCTATTAGTTGCGGTAATAGCGCTGTCTTCTCTATGGATAACGCTGTGCTCAACATAGATAAAGGAAAGCCGGTCAGAACTTCTGGTGAGTTCCTTGGTGGTGGGTGGGGTGGCACCAATCATGGGTTTCTCCTGGATCTGAGAGATATAAAAGAATCTGGGATGCACACAAGTGTGCATCCCAGATTCTTAGGAAGAATTTTTACGGATAGTAAGCAGACCACATCCATAGGCCTTTCCCTTGCCCATGCCCTTGAGTATGGACTCTCGGAAGAGGTCTACATCGGTGATAACAAGAGCCCCGTCAAATTGGGCTTGCCGGAGGGTCACAGAAGCACGTCGTCCGTCATCGTGAGGATTAGCACGGCTAAAACGCTGGTCAGATCGTGAAGTGACAGCTGCCAGGTAACTTCCTGGCTCAGAGCCTTCAGCTACCCTAAAGCCCCATTGCGGAGCCTTATGCACTAGCCAGCCAAGTTGCTGTTCAGCAGTAACATGGGGGACGACCCTACCACGCTTCCCATTTTCTACAGGAAGAGACTTAACCGGGTTTCCAGTTAGCCGGAAGGACCAGGCCTGGCCCTCCCTTAGGCTGGATAGCAACTTACCAAGATGAGCAACTTCAGCAGGACGTGACTCCCAGCCGGCGGCCTCCTGAATATGCCGTAGATCCGGCTCTTCAGGACTTTGAACGTAGAGGGTATAGGAAGGGCCGTTAACATCGAGCCGCCACAGTACCCGGCTGTCTGCGCTCGCCTGCACATCTGGCGGGAAAGCAGAGAGGACGGCAGCATGCATGGCTTGGGGGCTGGCTATGAGCTTTCGCGCTTCACGACGCTGGGGATTGATGAGTATGCGGGAAAAGAAACTCATGCTTCAGTAACCACCTTCATGAATTCGTCCTCCGGCTCAGTTTCTCCCTCAGGATTGTTGATTTCTAAGGGCTCTGCCCGGAAAACAGACCGTAGCGAATACTGCCGGAACTCTGGATTAAAGCTTACCGGGATATCTCGTAAGGTATCTGCTGGTTCGCCTAGGCGGGCATCGCGCAGGATCGCAAGTGAGACAAGCTCTCCGGCGTTTTGCTGAGCCCACTTGGGTGCGTACCAGGTATTTTCTGCTCGCAGAACTTCTTCCGCGTTGCCCTCTCTGATACCCAGTACTAGATCAGGGTTAGCGGGGCAGGCCCGCCGCCCTAGGTAGAGCGGATAGACAGGACGCCGCAGGGCGGCTTCTAGTTCTTCCAGGAGCGCTTTCTGGGGTGAAGCTAGGGCTACCAGAAAGACAGCATCCGCCAGGTAGTAGCGGGTACTGAGCTGGGAATTTTTGTCCTTACCGAACCAGTTACGGGCCGTGTGATAGTCGCGAGTCAGCTGACCTGGGTGGTCTACCCGCACCGCGAATTCAAGCTGGGCCAGGTCGTCTACAGGCTCTTGACGGTCGCGCCCCAGGGCGGCGGAAAGAAGCCCAATAACTCCTGACTTTGTAGGCTCGTTGTTGGTATGGCGGACCTTGAACCGGCTCTCAGCTCCCCAGGCCTGTAGCGGCGCCTTGAATTTGAGGAGTAGCGAGTACATTAGTCTGCCAGCACCTCGGAAAGATCGCTTTCAACTGCGGAAAGGAGTTCCTTGAGGTTTACGCCCTGGCCAAGGTTTTCTAGGGCATCCTTGAGGTCTCCTACTGCAAGAAAGTAGCTCTTGACGGGCTCCAGACCGTATGTTTCTGCCAGCTCCTGTGCTTCATGGGCTAGGGCAGCGGCTGCCTGGTAACGGCGGCCCTTCTCCGCGCTCTCCTTGACAGGGGTTTCAAAGGCATTGACGTAGGAAACTGGGCGGTCATCACGCAGGGTAACCACTACTGCCTCGGGCAGGGTGCGGTTAGCGAAGCTGTTCTGCTTGCCGGTGGGCATAGCGGTGATGAAGCTCTTGATGAACTGGGTTGCGGCCTCTACAGCGGCCTCCTTGTCACCCAAGTTTGCCTGTAGGCCGGTGAAGTTGATGTTGGCGTAGCGGTAGAGGGTGGAGGACATCATCTCGACGGTGCCAATCATGCCTGCGCCGGTTTCGTCTGCGTCGCGGACAACGTCATCGACTGCGGTGAAGTAGTCGAATTCAGGCTCTGACTCATGAACGCCAATAGCGTGGGCTACCTGGCAGGAGGCATCAACGTTGAAGTCGGGGGCGTCAGCAAGCATACGGCCAAAGAGGGCAATGTCAACGCTGTGCTGTTCGTCCAGGATTTTTTCTACATCCGCTTTTTTCAGTTTGCTGCCTTCAGCATCGATGATTGCCTGGGCCAGGCGTGAAATCTGCTGGTTGCTGACCAGCAGAAGATAACCGGATTCCAGGGTCTTCGGCGCCTCTTCTTCTTTCTTCTTTTTGGGCTCAGCCAGGGAAATTTTTACTGTTTTGAAAGCTTCTGCAACCTCGGAAAGAGCCTGGTCATAGTCGTATCCTTCAGAAATTTCCTGAATTTTGGTAACGACTTTTTCGGCTACTCGCTTGGTGCGGATTCCCATCTTATCGGTGTCGAGGTTGGCGACGAAGTCCTGACGAATAGCAGACTTCCAAGCCTGGGAAGAAACACGCTGGCGGGGTACCCCGCCAAAAACAGCAGACTTGGGGGAGCCCGTATCGTCGCGGTTGATGTTGGAGGGGGGAAGGGTCTGTAGGGCGTGGATATCGATGTAGAAGCTCATGATTTCTCCTTTTAGTTTCTTGGGTTAGTTGTTGGTAGAGGTATTTGCTGGGCGGCGAGTGTAGCCGTAGGCAAAGTCTCGGCTCCAGCGGGTAATGACTTTTGCACGGTGCCTGGGGTGCTGGAGCCAGTAGAGGTCGGTAGTGAACCTTCCATAGTCGAAGGTTAGTTCTTCCTGTTTGAGGAGCTGAACCAGGGAATGAGCGTGGTAGACGATACCGCTAAAGTTCCTTGCCTGAAGTAGGGCATCAAAGCGTTTTTTGATGGAGGGGGTGCGCTTTGCAACAAGCTGTCCTATTGAGTAACCAAAGCTAATGTCTTTGGTGTGCATGTTTCTTTGCTCTGATTGCTGGTGGACAGCGTAGAGGGTGAGGGCCATGTAGGTGGCTAGTTCACCGTAGCTGGCTTCGTCTCCTCGGCCTCGGTAGTTATCTGGAAAGTCGATATTTTCATCGCCGGTGAGGACATACTGCCAGGCTAGCGGGTTTTTAGCAGGATCTTGACCTACTGCTTGACGAAGGTCGCTCAGCTCTTTTTTGGACGCTGAGGAACCTGCATTGTGTCCTCCGTAGAGGCGATGGATTTTGTGGGTGACAAAGTTATAGAGGGTAGGTGTCACCGTCTCAGAAGGATGAGACATCGTTGCCTTCTTTCTACTGGGTTTTGTCTTCGTAGGCTAGAGGAAAAATCTTTTTGAACTCGCGATGGCAGGCTCGTTGGGCTGTTGCTGCACTGATGAGTTTGTCATCCTTGATCCTGCCGATGAGGGCTTTCGAGCTTGCACCGATGAGCATATTTTCTACTTCCCGTTTGAAGAAGGAAGAGGCAAGTTTCTGCCAGCTTTCCTTAAGCTCTTGTGGATTTGCTTCGTGGGTAACCTGGGAAAGCCAGATGCGGAATTCCTTTTCGAGCCTGTGAAGTACAGCTTCGGTTGCCGCTGGCTGGAATTCGTAGCTTTGACCGGCAGCTTCCAGCAGACTTCCGGCGAAGCGTCCCAGCTGGATTGCAGCGTCCATACTCTTTTGGGAGTTTTCAAGGATGGCTGCTGTATGTTCTGGGAATTCATCGGTTAGCAGGGCTAGTTCTACGGGAATTGATTCATCGATGGTGGATTCGATAACAGCGTTTTGGTTGCCGTAGACAACTCCTACTAGCTGGACCTGTACCTTCATATTGTGAGGAAAGTAGCGGCTGAGGTCTTGTATAGTTTGAGGTTTTTTGGGCGCGTATTCGTCCCCGCCTTGGTTAGGACTTAAGACCAGGAGAGCATCTAAGCCTCGCCAGAAGGTACGCTCCTGGTTGTGCTGTAGAGGCATCCAGATTTCCTGTCCCTTTTTAGACTGGTTTTTGCTGTAGCGAAGGCCGGTCCAGGGGTCTTCACAGCCGATGCCGTCTTGGAATTTCTCAGAAGCCTTATCTCCATTGGAGACAAGAACTCCGGTAACTTGACCGTTCTTGGGGAACAGCCGGACGCGCCGGGATTGCCAGGTGAGGGTGTCACAAGGTCCGGTAGGAGTGGTTATCTCTTTGGGGTAGCTTCTGGGGGCAGCGCCATCAAAGGGTTCTCGTTCCCAAACGGGTAAGTCATTGGCGATTTTGAAATCTTCCTCCCCGTTCTCGTTAATGGTCGGCTCAAAGAGTCGGCTGATAGGCAGGTTGAGGAGGAGAGTCTCAAAGATGTTTTCTCCGTGAAGAATAACCCTTCCTGTGGCGCCTTGCCAACCAACACCAATGGGATATCCTCGGCCACCTTTGACGCGCGGGTCACCTACTGCACCGGATTTAATGCCGGAATAGTCGTAGGCCTGTACAGTGATAAGCTTTCGGGCTGCATCGGCATAGTCTAGGGTTCCTTTGCCACTAGCTGCGCGCATGGAAAAGTGATCTGAATCAGAGTCTAGGAGAATGCGGGAAACAGGGGAGAAAGTGCTCTTTTCAGTATGTAGGTCTGCTACCTGCATGAAGGGGTGCTCTGGATGGAAGAGTTCAAAGTAGGGTTTGATGTCTTCATGCTGGAGGTAGTCCAGTACGAAATCAAAGTTGCCTACTTTCTTCTCTCTGAGGGTGGCTATCCAATTTCGACGGGCTTCAGTTCCAAAGGCTGCTAGGTCAAAGTCTTCGGCGTCTGCGAAGTGGAAGAAGGACGAGCGTAGAAGAATGGGCTCTAAGAAAGCCAGCATAGCGGAGTCTTCTAGTGCGCTTTCATGAGCAAGCTTGGTAATGGAATAGCCTTCGCGGAAGAGCTGCTCTAAAGAAACAAGTTCTAGCTCACCGGCTGTCTTCTGAACCTTAATCCAGGGTGAATCTACGAGATTAAATTGGGGAATGGTGTCTTCGCTCACTCTATCCTCCTAAAATTTTGTCTAGGGGCTGTGTGGGCGAGTCTTGATGGCGTCATCGCCCTGCGTTCTTGAGTAAGAGCCTAATTCTGTCTAGAGTGGCATGTCAAGGGGTTCTAGATATTTAATTTACAAGTTCATTACTTTTTGCTCTTCGGGTAGGATAAGAGTATCTCGTCTTCGCGAGGAGCATGAGGTGATCCCTGGATAGATACTTCATCTACAAGGGGTCATCACCGTATAGGCGGTGCTTTTCTAGGTTACATGAGGATTTTGGGTGGGGCTGTCGTTCACCTGCAGATTTACCCCCCCCCGACTCGAAGGAATATTGTGATACATTAATGATGAAGGTAATTTTTCTTCCCAGTGCTTCCAAGCATGGCTACACGGAAGCAGATGCCCTGTGCGCTATAAAGAACTACCAGCACTATCTTTCAGCCTTTGAACCTTCGCGCATAGCGCATCTACCAGACCCGAATCTCTACATCGGCCCAGCGCTCAACGGTGATCTGCTAGAGGTCTTTACCTACGTGATAGACCCTCAAACCGTTATCTTCCACTGTATGAAGTTACGGGGGAAGACCTACATGCGTGCTGTGCAAAACTCTGAGGAAAGGAGCTACCAAGGTGACTAAGGAATACAGCCTGGAGGAACTAGAGGCTATTGGCCAGAAGCTATCTTCTTGGGTGGAGTCTGACGAATATTTTGAAACTTTAGAGAACGCCCAATTCCAGGGCCGCACCTCCGAGGGGGTTGCTCAAGCGGAGGCAATAGTGCAGGCTGCTACCCGAGGCCGTCCTTCTCTCGCCGCAGAGATAGATGGCAAGTCTCCCACTATCAATGCGCGAGTAACCCCAGACCTTAAAGAACGCCTAGCAGCCTACGCAAAAGAGCGGAAGGTTAAGCCCTCTGTTGTGGTGAGAGAAGCCCTAGAACAATATCTGCCCCGTTCTGCCTAGTAGTTGACGAGCGCCCCGAAAGGATAACGCCACTGTGAAGACTAACCCTATCGAATCCTTATCTGCTGGTGCTCAAACTTTTTGGGCCAAGACAGGGCAGGAAGAATCACCCGCAACAGGAATGAGCCTAGCCCAGCATATGCTGGATAGTTCCCAGGTGGCCCACTATCTGTGGGAGAACTGGCTATCCGACGGCAGCAAACAGTGGATTCAAAAAAGCCTGAACCTTGAAGAAGCTGAAGCCCAAGCCCTTGTTTCCTGGTTGGTGGGAACCCACGATATTGGTAAAGCTAGCCCAGAATTCGCTGGGCAGCTAGATGCGCGTCAAAATATTGACCTTCTGGTTTACCGCCAAAGGATTGAGGACGCTGGGTATGACTTTATGCTAGACCTCACCAAGGTAACAGACCGTTGCCCTCACTCCCGCTACAGCTATAGCATTATCAGGCACTGGCTGGCACAGAAGTACCCTGCTGTTTCTGAAACAAGCGTCAACAGTCTGGCCCAGGTGAGCGGCTCCCATCACGGCAAACCTGCGGCCGCCTACGCTGAGGGCAGGGACACCGAGCTTGTTCAACGCGTCCTGCAAGACACAAAATTTAAGAACTGGCTAGAAGCCTGGGACGAGTTGCTCAGCTTCATCGAAAGAACCACGGAGGCAGGCCACGCTATCCTAAAAGCCTTAGAAAACGGCGGCTTGAAACCTGACCTCCAATTCTTCATTACCGGGCTAACCATCATGTGCGACTGGATAGCTTCCAACCCCGACTACTTCCCCTACGGGCAGGTTACCCACCAGGAAACCCGACCCCAAGAGGCCTTTGAAAAGCTAAACCTTAGCCAGCCCTGGCAACCTGAAGACCTCAGCGCTTTGAGCCCAGAAGAAATCTATTCCAGCAGATTCTCCCTCCCACCAGGTGCTACCCTGCGTCCCATGCAAAAGGTCGTAGTGGAGGCCGCCCGCTCCCTCCAAAGCACCGGGCTTATGTGCATTGAAGCCCCCATGGGCCAGGGAAAAACAGAAGCAGGCCTGGTTGCCGCAGAGATCCTAGCTCACACCACCGGCAAAAACGGCCTGATGTTTGCCGCACCCACCCAAGCCACCGCGGATGCCCTCTTTGACCGTGTCGCGGACTGGGGGCGAAAAGCCGCCCACGGTAACGAGACAATCTCCATGTTCCTTGGGCATTCAAAAAGCAATCTCAACGAAAATTTTAGTCGTATGCGGTTTGCAGGTATCCACGCTGATGAGGGGCGTAAAGGCCACCAGGAAGAGGCTCGGGTTATTGCGCATCAGTGGTTTTCCCGCAAGAAAGGAGTGCTCTCTAATTTTGTAGTGGGCACTGTAGACCAGGTACTGATGATGGCGCTCGCCAGCAAACATGTGATGCTGCGGCACTTGGGGTTGGGCGAGAAAGTGTTGGTTATCGACGAGGTTCACGCCTACGACGCCTACATGAATGTTTATCTTGAAAATGCCTTGGAATGGTTGGGCAGGATGCAGGCCCCCGTGATTCTGATGTCTGCTACCTTGCCAGGGGTAGCTAGGCAGAAGCTGATGCAGGCTTACGCTCGGGGGCTGGGTTTCCGTAAGTCTAAGCCAGGTGTGGTGCCTGCTAGGAGAAGTAGGCGCGGGGGAGCTGCTAAAGTCTCTCAGCCTGTTGTGGAGAGCGTGGATCTTTCCTACCCCGTGATTCATACAGTCTCCATTGAAAACGCGGGTGAACCCAGGAAGTGGGAGATCGAACAGCCTAAGGAACAACAGGAATTTTCACTCAGGCTCATTGATGATTCCTTTGCTGAGCTAGATAGTGTGCTTGCGCCCCTCGAAAATAATGGGGGATGTGCCGCCATTATCTGTAATACGGTGAGCCGGGCCCAGGAAGTCTATGAACACTTGCAGGGGATCTTTGCTCCGCATGAGCTGATGCTGGTACATTCTCGTTTCATTGCGCGCGACCGCGTCAAAAATGAGAAGGTGCTTGTTGAAGCTTTGGGCAAAAAGAGCCGTGCTGGAGCCGGGCGTCCCGAGCGTTTTGTGGTCGTGGGGACGCAAGTCATTGAGCAGTCTCTAGACATTGACTTTGACGTGATGATTACGGACCACGCCCCGGTAGACCTTGTACTACAGCGTATGGGGCGTTTGCACCGTCATGACAGGGCAGGGGAGAGGGCACCCCACCATCTTGACCCGGTGTGCTACGTGCGCGGTGTCCAAGAACTTGGAACTGAAAATGCCGCCCCTGTCTTTACTGAATCTGCTGAAAAAATTTATGACAGGTCGATTCTGCTATCAAGCTATGCCCAGCTGATGCCTCATTTTGAGGGTAAGAAACTTCAGATTCCTGCTGATATAAGCGCACTGGTGCAGGGCGCTTACTCTGCTCAGGCATCTGTTCCTGAGGGCTGGGCTGAAACCTACGCGGAGGCCGTCCAGGAATGGAAGAGCAAGGAAGCAGAGAGCCGGAGAAAAGCAGGCGCGTACTCTATGCGCCCTGGCTCAGGCATCGACTATTTGTGTGATTTCTTTGGTGAAAAGGGTGTAATGGGCGATGCCGATGAGCTGAAATCTCAGGCTAAAGTGCGTGATACGGACGATACCTTGGAAGTGCTGGTGGTGCAGTCGGACGATGGTGGCCAGACCTACCGGCCACTGGGTGATGAATACGTGGATCTAATGTTTGAGGCTGACGCTTTAGAGAAACCTGATTGGAAACTGGCGAACGTGCTCGCAGGGTCTTCTATCCGTTTGCCCTACCAGTTTGCGGATAAGGGGTGGGCACCTAACAAGAATCCTTTTGACCTGGCCCTTAAGGCTTTAGAAACGAATCAATTTTCTGCCTGGCAACAGCATCACCTACTGAAAGGGGAGCTGGTGCTTCTGCTAGATACCAATATGGAATGTTCCTTAGCCGGGTACAGGTTGCGCTATTCGCAGGAACTGGGCTTGGAAGTTCTTCGGGAAGCAGATTCGGGTATGATTATCGAGGGCTAGCCGGCTAAAAGTAAAGTAAATTTCCTTGTTGTCTCGGTGTTCTACCATGTCAGCAAGTGTGCTCCCCGCGTAGACGGGGATGAGCCGGAAACCACCATCACCTTCTACAAGGTTAATAAGTGCTCCCCGCGTAGACGGGGATGAGCCGGGCGATAAGGTCACCCGAGGCCAAGAAATCGGGTGCTCCCCGCGTAGACGGGGATGAGCCCGCAACACCCAATGGAGCAAACACACCTCAATCGTGCTCCCCGCGTAGACGGGGATGAGCCGGGTGAGCTACAGGCTCAGGTGGCTGATGCTTTGTGCTCCCCGCGTAGACGGGGATGAGCCGATTCGGATAAGGCGCATCAGAATGGGAATTCTGTGCTCCCCGCGTAGACGGGGATGAGCCGGAGCCGAGACCCCCACACGTCCGACCTTCGGGGTGCTCCCCGCGTAGACGGGGATGAGCCGCTGTAGAACCCTGTTGTCGCTATAACCTGCTAGTGCTCCCCGCGTAGACGGGGATGAGCCGGATATGGCCTGGACAGCGCCGGGAACCAACGAGTGCTCCCCGCGTAGACGGGGATGAGCCGAACCTAACGAGAAGTCCCCAGAGCGCAAGAACGTGCTCCCCGCGTAGACGGGGATGAGCCGAAGCTGGTCGCCCGTGACGCGATTGTGGACGGGTGCTCCCCGCGTAGACGGGGATGAGCCGTCCTTGATATAGCGGCGGTGGTGGTGCTGGTGGTGCTCCCCGCGTAGACGGGGATGAGCCGTCAGAGGCATGGCTACTCCAGAATGTCTTTGTGTGCTCCCCGCGTAGACGGGGATGAGCCGGGCAAGGGGTATCAGCAGGCCCCAACACAGCAGTGCTCCCCGCGTAGACGGGGATGAGCCGGGCTCGGACGGTGAGGGTTGCGATGCCTTCCCGTGCTCCCCGCGTAGACGGGGATGAGCCGATGATTGAGATGGGTGGGACTGTGGCAACTGTGTGCTCCCCGCGTAGACGGGGATGAGCCTGGAGGTGTACGGGGCTACCCTGGCCGGTAGGCGTGCTCCCCGCGTAGACGGGGATGAGCCTACCAGAGACCGCGGCGATAGGTGAGGGCAAGTGTGCTCCCCGCGTAGACGGGGATGAGCCCAGGGCGACACCAGCGGCGTTACGTGCCATAGGGTGCTCCCCGCGTAGACGGGGATGAGCCGAATGCGTGTTGAGCACGTCATGGCGCGTAGCGGTGCTCCCCGCGTAGACGGGGATGAGCCGAGCTAATCCAGCTGATGCCGGATTTTTTGAAGGTGCTCCCCGCGTAGACGGGGATGAGCCGTGCCGCCCTGGTGCTGGGCGATGCCTATGAGGGTGCTCCCCGCGTAGACGGGGATGAGCCCATTTCCACTTCTATTGTGGATGGCGTGTATCCGTGCTCCCCGCGTAGACGGGGATGAGCCGAATATCCCCTCGCTTGACGACTGTTCCGGGAGGTGCTCCCCGCGTAGACGGGGATGAGCCTGGATGGCGCGCAACCTAATGTTCGGTCATCGAGTGCTCCCCGCGTAGACGGGGATGAGCCGCCGTAGGTTCCAGCGCCGCCTTGGGCAAAAGAGTGCTCCCCGCGTAGACGGGGATGAGCCGGAGTGTAAGCCGTGATTATCCGTGAAGCTATCGTGCTCCCCGCGTAGACGGGGATGAGCCCGTCGTGCAGCAGCGTGCCGGGACCCAGTCAGTGTGCTCCCCGCGTAGACGGGGATGAGCCGGGTGCGCTGCAGGTTCGGACCGACCTTTTCCAGTGCTCCCCGCGTAGACGGGGATGAGCCGGCCAAGGCTGAGATTCAGTTACTTACCCAAGAGTGCTCCCCGCGTAGACGGGGATGAGCCGGTGGTAGTGCCAGCTACTGGGTCATGGGAGACGTGCTCCCCGCGTAGACGGGGATGAGCCTGGGAGCATAGGTCATAGAACCACCGGCAACCAGTGCTCCCCGCGTAGACGGGGATGAGCCGGTGGTGGCGATATGAGCCACAAAGGTAACCCTGTGCTCCCCGCGTAGACGGGGATGAGCCGCAGTCGGGGTATCTCCCAACCCCCTAAAATCCGTGCTCCCCGCGTAGACGGGGATGAGCCCGGTGACTTTCAGACCGCGCTCATCTTCTTCAGGTGCTCCCCGCGTAGACGGGGATGAGCCGACCCTTGCCAGCATGACCGATACCGAGGGCCGGTGCTCCCCGCGTAGACGGGGATGAGCCGTGGGTGGAAAAGGGCCGCGCCGGTACTGACCCGTGCTCCCCGCGTAGACGGGGATGAGCCCATTATCGACCCCGTAGGGTTCGAGTCCACCATGTGCTCCCCGCGTAGACGGGGATGAGCCCGCGGGTAAGGCATAATCCCCGATGTACCCCATGTGCTCCCCGCGTAGACGGGGATGAGCCGAGCACGGGTGCACCCTGATCGAGAAGCAGAACGTGCTCCCCGCGTAGACGGGGATGAGCCGTGTCATAGGCCCGTACCCAGGGCACAGCCGCGGTGCTCCCCGCGTAGACGGGGATGAGCCGGTGCCAGCTCTAGCGCTGCCCTACTAGGTGGAGTGCTCCCCGCGTAGACGGGGATGAGCCCTGCAAGCCACCGATGAAAACTGACTTGATCAGGTGCTCCCCGCGTAGACGGGGATGAGCCGTCTAGCCGGTCTGGCACAAGTCTTAGGTGGGCGTGCTCCCCGCGTAGACGGGGATGAGCCGTTCGAGCCCTGGAAAATTCTGGCTGGCCTGTGGTGCTCCCCGCGTAGACGGGGATGAGCCGCGTCACCGGCGACGAAGAAATCGCAGTTATCGGTGCTCCCCGCGTAGACGGGGATGAGCCGACTAAGGATGCCTTCGTTCACGATGATGCCATGTGCTCCCCGCGTAGACGGGGATGAGCCCGCGATTGGTCAGCTCGACCACAGGAACCCGGTGTGCTCCCCGCGTAGACGGGGATGAGCCGGGCGAGCTTGCCCTAGTAGGCACCGCCTATGAGTGCTCCCCGCGTAGACGGGGATGAGCCCGGGTATGAGATCCGTTGGACTGCCGAGCGCGGGTGCTCCCCGCGTAGACGGGGAGTCTACGGGCCTCAGGAAGTTTGGCTTCATGTGCTCCCCGCGTAGACGGGGATGAGCCGCCGCCCTATCCCACCACCAAGCCGAGGCACACGTGCTCCCCGCGTAGACGGGGATGAGCCGATTGAACCCTACATAGAGGGACAAGAACCAAGGTGCTCCCCGCGTAGACGGGGATGAGCCCGGCCTGCTCTATAAGGTGCAGCTCTCACCTGCGTGCTCCCCGCGTAGACGGGGATGAGCCTTATGCCAAGGCCCGCTACGGCCTCACCGGGCTGTGCTCCCCGCGTAGACGGGGATGAGCCTGGAAGCAAACATCGCGGCTGTCTCTGCTGCCTGTGCTCCCCGCGTAGACGGGGATGAGCCGAACCAGGCGCATAGTGAAAGCGCACTGATACGGTGCTCCCCGCGTAGACGGGGATGAGCCCATTATCGACCCCGTAGGGTTCGAGTCCACCATGTGCTCCCCGCGTAGACGGGGATGAGCCGGCGTCAGTGCATCGACCGCGGCGGCCATCTCTGTGCTCCCCGCGTAGACGGGGATGAGCCGGCGTCAGTGCATCGACCGCGGCGGCCATCTCTGTGCTCCCCGCGTAGACGGGGATGAGCCAAGTCGTCGAACTGCTCGATAGGCATGACCGCGGTGCTCCCCGCGTAGACGGGGATGAGCCGTGATGTGGTTGAGGGCGCGGCCTGTGAATTTGGTGCTCCCCGCGTAGACGGGGATGAGCCGGGGTACTCCACGCTGTATTGCTGGAACTTTGGGTGCTCCCCGCGTAGACGGGGATGAGCCGGAGCCCACCATGAACACCACCGCCAACACCCGCCACGCTCGCGGGGGGTGCTCCCCGCGTAGACGGGGATGAGCCGGGCGTGGATAATGCTCGCGGCGTGCTCTTTGGTGCTCCCCGCGTAGACGGGGATGAGCCGCTAGTGCCACTCTCGCCCAGTGGTGCGCGGGCGTGCTCCCCGCGTAGACGGGGATGAGCCGATTAGCGCCGGGTTAGAAGAGCTGAACATCACGTGCTCCCCGCGTAGACGGGGATGAGCCGGCGTCACTGACCTGTTGGCCTGTAGCGCGTGCGTGCTCCCCGCGTAGACGGGGATGAGCCGAGTGGGGAGTATTCGCGGAGGGTGTCGAGCATGTGCTCCCCGCGTAGACGGGGATGAGCCGAACTTCAGTGATTCCATTTCATGGTTGTAGAGGTGCTCCCCGCGTAGACGGGGATGAGCCCGCTAAGCGCCGGGCAGCCTACGTGAAACCACCGTGCTCCCCGCGTAGACGGGGATGAGCCGGCCCTGCTCATGGTGCCGGACGCGGTGAAAGAGTGCTCCCCGCGTAGACGGGGATGAGCCGTCAGCTGGGGTTTTGTTGCCTTCGTAGTAGTAGTGCTCCCCGCGTAGACGGGGATGAGCCGCCCACCGTCGCCGAGATCACCGCAGGCAAGGAGTGCTCCCCGCGTAGACGGGGATGAGCCGCTGTGAGCCCTCAACCAGCTCGACAAGCTCCAGTGCTCCCCGCGTAGACGGGGATGAGCCGAGAGCCGTCCTTACCCATTGACTGAGTGTAGGGTGCTCCCCGCGTAGACGGGGATGAGCCGGAAGTCGCCAAGGCTTCGAAGATAGCGCCAAGGTGCTCCCCGCGTAGACGGGGATGAGCCGATGTGGATGGATCATCAAGGCACAGAGCTACAGTGCTCCCCGCGTAGACGGGGATGAGCCGCATTATGGTGCGGCCTCTGTCCTCACAACTCGGTGCTCCCCGCGTAGACGGGGATGAGCCGGGGTGATAGCACCGTAAAAAACAGGCTGCTGGGTGCTCCCCGCGTAGACGGGGATGAGCCGTTGGATGGCCGCACCGTCTATTCCGAGATGAAGTGCTCCCCGCGTAGACGGGGATGAGCCAGAGGGCGGGGCATGGGCAAAAACCACGATTCTAGTGCTCCCCGCGTAGACGGGGATGAGCCGAAGGGGGTTCGCTGGCCCATTGCTGAGATAAAGTGCTCCCCGCGTAGACGGGGATGAGCCGAAGTACAGCGGAACCTGCCAGCGGCGCGGGTAGTGCTCCCCGCGTAGACGGGGATGAGCCGAAACCGGCCGTATCTGGCCCTCTGACCCCCTGGTGCTCCCCGCGTAGACGGGGATGAGCCCGCCACCACAGGGTGGACGCTCAGCTCGGAGATGTGCTCCCCGCGTAGACGGGGATGAGCCGGTTGTGCGCGGTCAGAGCACTGTGATTGACCCGTGCTCCCCGCGTAGACGGGGATGAGCCCACGGATATGAAGTGGGCCCTGGATTATGACTAGTGCTCCCCGCGTAGACGGGGATGAGCCCATGTAGGGCTGGAAGTCGAAGATGTCCTTGTTGTGCTCCCCGCGTAGACGGGGATGAGCTAGAACGTGAATCCTACCTTCGGCTTATCTCAAGAGTGCCACCCGCGCGGACTGGGAAAGCCAGTAAGCAGGCTGGTTAGCCTAGCGGGTGCGGGCAGGGGCAAAAAGCCCGTAGATTCCCAGTGCCCCCAGTGCTAGGAGGGCTATACCGAATGGAATGAAGGTAGGGGAGCTGTCGTAGCCTGCGATCATGAAGGTATCAGCAAGCCCCACGCCCATGTGCCAGCCCCACCCCAGAAAGAGAAGGAAGCAAGCGATAGCTACAGAAAGAGAACAGAAACCGATAGCGCGCTTGGTGCTGTAGGATGCCATGCCCCGCAACCACTCGTGCACGTTCGGCAGAGCAGCTAAAAGAAGCGCGACGAAAAAGCCCCACACAACCACGACAAGGAGGCTAAACTGGTTGGTCTCCTTCAGCAGGCTGTAAATCTCGCTGAGAGTGTAACCCGGGGCTGCAGCCAGCGGGTTCCACCAAAAGGCATGCAAACCGTAGTAGATAGCTAGCAACAACCCGAGCACACAAAAGGTAAGGGGCAGGCGGACGTCCGGGGTCGGCTTTCCCTGCAACGTGCTGGTTTTTGCTTCGGTGGCGGGCGAAGCGCGAAAAATCTCACTGATGCCTACGCCCAGCAAGGCGGCGGCGCCTGCAAGGAAGGAAAGCCCCGCCGCCCAATTGATGAGGGAAGCGAACTGAATTGAGACTGGGTGGGGGAGAGCTATCGCTCCTGAGATAGCCAGCGCAAACACCGCAGCGCTACCGATAAGGAGCCAGCGAAAGACTGCATTGAGTGTGTTTGCCACGGGCCTAGGTTGTGCCCGATGCAAGTGCTCAGGAGAAACCGTCATGCCCCTATTCTGGCACGAGAACGCAATATATTAACGGCACATTTTCCTTGCCAAAGCCGAAAAATCGCGCCCGAGGTGGGGCGGGCGTCCGCTCCCTGAAAGATGCAGACGAAACATTTGCTTACGAACCGTCTTCAAAATATGTGAACAACGTGATACGCGGTACACTAAAAAGCAGTGGCCTCGTGCCCACCGGCTCAACAGCGAGCATCACACACCCGTCGCGCAGACGCGACGGTGCCCACAGGCGCACGAGCCAATCGCAAGACAGTGTCGAGAGGAGTCCCACATATGAGCACTGTGGATAGCTTCGGTTCAAAGGGCGTACTTTCCGTCAACGGAACCGACTATGAAATTTTTCGTCTAAAGGCAGTAGAAGGCTCACAGAAGCTGCCTTACTCCCTGAAGGTTCTACTTGAAAACCTTCTGCGCACCGAAGACGGTGCCAACATCACCGAAGGCCACATCAAGGCACTCGCCAACTGGGATCCCTCAGCGGAACCCGACACCGAAATCCAGTTCACCCCCGCCCGCGTCATCATGCAGGACTTCACCGGCGTACCCTGTGTCGTTGACCTTGCCACCATGCGCGAGGCCGTGAAGGAACTGGGCGGCGACCCCTCCAAGATCAACCCCCTGGCACCTGCCGAACTGGTCATCGACCACTCCGTACAGATTGATACCTTCGGCACCGCCGACGCTATCACCCGCAACATGGACATCGAATACCAGCGCAACGGCGAACGCTACAAGTTCCTGCGCTGGGGCCAGACCGCTTTCGACGACTTCAAGGTCGTTCCCCCGGGCATGGGCATCGTGCACCAGGTCAACATCGAATACCTGGCCCGCACCATCATGGCCCGCGAAGTCGGCGGTGTACTGCGCGCCTACCCCGACACCGTCGTAGGTACCGACTCCCACACCACCATGGTCAACGGCCTGGGCGTACTCGGCTGGGGCGTTGGCGGTATCGAAGCTGAAGCAGCAATGCTCGGCCAGCCCGTCTCCATGCTGATCCCCCGCGTCGTCGGCTTCAAGCTCACCGGCTCCATCCCCTCCGGTGCCACCGCAACCGACGTCGTCCTTACCATCACCGAAATGCTGCGCGAACACGGCGTCGTCGGCAAGTTCGTTGAATTCTACGGTGAAGGCGTAGGCCAGGTGCCCCTGGCAAACCGTGCAACCATCGGTAACATGAGCCCCGAATTCGGCTCCACCGCCGCCATGTTCCCCATCGACGAGAAGACCCTTGAGTACCTGCGCCTGACCGGCCGCAGCGAAGAGCAGGTCGCCCTGGTCGAGGCCTACACCAAGGAACAGGGCCTCTGGCACGACCCCTCCGTCGACGTCGAATACTCCGAGTACCTGGAACTGGACCTCTCCACCGTGGTCCCCTCCATCGCAGGCCCCAAGCGCCCCCAGGACCGCATCCTGCTCTCAGAGTCCAAGAGCCAGTTCGAATCAGATATCAAGAACTACGCCAAGGACGGCGAAACCGACAAGTCAGCCCAGGTCTCCATGGCAGACGGTCGCGAGTTCGAGCTCAAGAACGGTGCAGTGTCTATCGCCTCGATTACCTCCTGCACCAATACCTCAAACCCCTCGGTCATGATGGCAGCAGGTGTGCTTGCCCGTAACGCCGCAGCCAAGGGTCTGACCGCCAAGCCCTGGGTTAAGACCTCCATCGCCCCCGGTTCAAAGGTCGTCACCGACTACTACGAGAAGGCAGGTCTGCTGCCTGACCTCGAGAAGCTCGGCTTCTACGTCGTCGGCTACGGTTGCGCCACCTGTATCGGTAACTCCGGCCCCCTGGAGCCCGAAATCTCAGAGGCAATCCAGAGCGAAGACCTCTCCGTCACCGCGGTTCTCTCGGGTAACCGTAACTTCGAAGGCCGTATCTCACCGGACGTCAAGATGAACTACCTGGCCTCCCCGCCGCTGGTCATCGCCTACGCCCTGGCCGGTACCATGGACTTCGATTTCGAGAAGGACGCCCTGGGCACCGACGCCGACGGCAACGAGGTCTACCTCAAGGACATCTGGCCCGATCCCGAAGAAGTACAGAAGATTATCGACGAATCAGTCGATACCGACATGTACACCAAGGAATACGGCACCATCTTCGACGGTGACGAGCGATGGCAGGCCCTGGAGACCCCCACCGGCTCCACCTTCGAGTGGGACGACAAGTCCACCTACGTGCGCAAGCCCCCGTACTTCGAGGGCATGACCATGGAAACCACCCCCGTTGAGGACATCAAGGGCGCCCGCGTGCTGCTCAAGCTGGGCGACTCGGTCACCACCGACCACATCTCACCGGCCGGTTCCTTCAAGTCAGACACCCCCGCAGGTAAGTACCTGATTGAAAACGGTGTTGAGCGCAAGGACTTCAACTCCTACGGCTCCCGCCGCGGCAACCACGAAGTTATGATTCGCGGTACCTTCGCCAACATCCGCATCAAGAACCAGCTTCTGGACGGCGTCGAAGGCGGCTTCACCCGTGACTTCACCAAGAACGGCGAACAGTCCACCGTCTACGACGCATCCATGAACTACCAGGCTGCCGGCATTCCGCTGGTTGTTCTGGGCGGTAAGGAATACGGTACCGGTTCATCCCGTGACTGGGCTGCTAAGGGCACCACCCTGCTGGGCGTCAAGGCAGTAATTGCTGAATCCTTCGAGCGTATCCACCGTTCAAACCTGATTGGTATGGGCGTTGTACCCCTGCAGTTCCCCGCCGGGGAATCCCACGAATCACTCGGCCTGACCGGTACCGAAACTTTCGATATCACCGGCCTGACCGAACTGAACGAGGGCACCACCCCCAAGACCCTCAAGGTCACCGCCACCGCTGAAGACGGCAAGGTCACCGAGTTCGACGCTGTAGTTCGCATCGACACCCCCGGTGAAGCCGACTACTACCGCAACGGCGGCATCCTGCAGTACGTTCTGCGTAACCTGGTCCGCGGCTCCTAAATTCTAGAGCGCTAACAGGTTCACGGTCTGTGGCCCCCACTTTTCAGTGGGGGCCACAGACCTTTTTGTTTGTTTTCTATAAAGTTGGGACCAGATAACTGTTCGAAGTATCGGTAGGCATTGAGGATTTGGGGAGGAATCTGATCCCTTATGTGTGGCGGTGGGGACGGGGACAGCGACGGCGGTGGCTAGGTGAGCGGCTGCGTGGAGTCCCAGACCTGCCGCCACTCATCCGCTAGAGAATCAATATTTTCGTGGGCATTCAAACCGCTAGGCTGAGGCACGACCCAGAGCTGGCTCGCCGGGTTCCACCCCTCAATCTGGGAGGTGTCTTGTCGCCCCAGCTGAGCCTTCCTATCGCCGAAGGCTGTCCGATAGGCTGTGATGCCCGCAATCGCCACAGCCTGCGGTCTATAGGCGTGGGTGAGGGCAACCAGTCGGGGGAGGGCGTCCTTCAGCTCCTGGGCTGTGAGCTCGTCAGCCCGTGCAGTTGCCCGGTCAACCAGGTTGGTTATGCCGATACCTAAGCTGGCTAACTGTTCCTCAACCTCGTCGCTCAAGCCGCGTGAAGCGTCCACCCTGGGAGTGACGATGCCTGCCCTATCAAGCGATGGCCAGAAGCGGTTACCGGGAAAAGCGAAGGGGGCGTTGACGGCGGATGTCCACAGCCCGGGATTGATGCCCACAATCAGCAGACGGAGGGGAGTACCAGCCGCAGGCAATCGGTCATCAAGGGTGCCGTTGACGAAGTCTTGAAGCTGCTCCCGAGTGGGGCGCTGGTCGCCCAGCGGGGAGGGATGAAGAGTGCTCATGACCCCACCCTACACGCAGAAGTGCCCCGCACAGCCTAGGGCGGTGCGGGCACTTGATGCTAGAGCGTAGAGACGGTTACTTGGCGTCCTGAACCGGGATAGCGCCGGTTTTCACGTCGTAGTAGTTCTCCCAGAAGTCGGCGTTCTTAATGCCGAGAGCACGCGGATCAAAGATCGGGTCAATTCCCTGCTTGTGCTGCTGCTCGTAGTCGCGCAGAACTTGCAGGGCGGGCTTCTGGATGACCAGAATACCTACGATGTTCAGCCAAGCCATGAGGCCTACGCCGATATCGCCTAGCGCCCACGCTGAACCAGAGGTGCTGACGCAGCCCAGAACGGTAGCAACAAGGATGAGGAGCTGTAGAAGACGGAGCAGGACTTCTGAAACTGCCTTGTTCTGCAGGTTACGGGTTAGGTAGCGCAGGTTGGTTTCTGCCATGTAGTAGTAGGCAACAATTGTGGTAAAGGCGAAGAAAGCGAGGGAGATAGCGATGAAGATAGGGCCAGCGCCGGGGATGAAGGTGTCGAACGCTGCCTGTGCGAAAGCGGGACCTACGGTTGCGTTTTCAGCCAGGTTGCCGGGACCTTCTGCAAGGACGGGGGTGGTTGCTGCGCCGCCTTCGTAGACTCGGTACATGCCGGTTGAAAGAATCAGGAAGGCAGTTGCTGAGCAGACGAAGAGGGTGTCAATGTAGACGGCCATAGCCTGGACGAAGCCCTGGGATGCGGGGTGCTTGACCTCAGCAGCTGCAGCGGCGTGGGGGCCTGTGCCCTGGCCTGCTTCGTTGGAGTAGATGCCTCGTTTGACACCCCATTCAACGGCGGTACCTACAATGGCGCCGAAGGTTGCGTGCAGACCGAAAGCAGAGCTGAAGATGAGGTTGATGACTTCACCCAGCATGCCGATATTGATGAAGGAAACGATTATGGCGAGCACAATGTAAATAATGGCCATGACGGGAACGACAATCGAAGCAAATACTGCGATACGCTTTACGCCGCCCACAACGATAAAGGCAAGAAGAATGGTGATACCGGTTGCGGTCATCCAGGGGTGGACTGCGGGGAAAGCGCCTTCCATGGAGGTTGCAATGCCGTTAGCCTGAACGCCGGGCAGGAAGAAACCACAAGCTAGAACAGTAGCGAAAGCGAAGAGGGAGGCATAGACCTTGAAAAGCCCCGAGTACTTGGTGTGCCGGTAGGCCTTTTCGAAGTAGTAGGCGGGGCCACCTCGGTACTCGCCGGTGACCTTATCGCGTTCTTTGTAGATCTGCCCTAGGGTCGATTCGATAAAAGAGGTGGAAGAACCCAAGAAGGCCACGGTCCACATCCAGAAGACAGCACCCGGGCCGCCGAAAGCAATAGCTGTTGCGACACCAGCGATGTTACCTGTACCTACACGCCCTGCAAGTGACATAGCGAGGGCCTGGAAAGAAGATACGCCGTCCTGGGATGATTCTCCCTTGAACGTTGCACGGAGCATGGCGGGAATCTGGCGAATCTGGAGGAGCCGGGTCCTGATGGTGAAGTAGACGCCTACGGCGAGGCAGAGATATACCAGCACCGGAGACCAAATGATCTCGTTCAGCCAGGTGATGAATGCGGTCATGATGTGTACAAATCCGTTCGTGCAGGGTCAGCCGGTGGCTAACTGCGTAATGATTCCACCCAAATATGACTAATCACTGTGTGCTGTTGCACATTTCTGGGTGTTGAATAAAGATACTAATATGCCTGTTGGTGTGTTGGGGTGCAATGACGCGGCCTGTAACCCACCTGAAACGAAAACGGTACTTTTGCTCTCACAGCGTGAATCGCTAAACGACCACCGAGCGGGTAAAGTTACTTAATTGCAACACACTAGACTTTTGACCGGTGACCGCCGCCCACAGCTACAAGGACGATGGGGCGCAGCTAGCCGGTGAACGGGGGAGTAATCGTGGGACTACTAGAAACTACTGGTGAGCCGAGCGACCTGAACGCTCTGAGCTCCGAGCAGCTTACCGAGCTTGCCCAAGAGATTCGTGAGTTCCTCGTTAACAATGTCTCGCGGACCGGCGGGCACCTGGGCCCCAACCTGGGCGTTGTTGAACTGACCCTGGGCATCCACCGGGTCTTCAATTCCCCCCAAGATTCCATCGTCTTTGATACCGGCCACCAGTCCTACGTTCATAAGCTGGTGACCGGCCGCCAGAATTTTGAAACCCTGCGCCAGAAGGGCGGCATTGCAGGCTACCCTGAGCGCGCAGAATCTGACCACGACATCGTTGAGTCCTCGCACGCGTCCTCGTCTCTTTCCTGGGCAGACGGCATCTCCCGCGCCTACCAGCTCACCGGGCAGGGCGACCGCTACACCGTAGCCGTCATCGGTGACGGTGCGCTTACCGGCGGTATGGCCTGGGAAGCGGTCAACAACATCGCAGCGGATAAAAACCGCAAGGTCGTCATCGTCGTCAACGACAACGGCCGCTCCTACGCCCCCACCGTCGGCGGTTTTGCCAACCATCTGGCTGCCCTGCAGCACGAACTACAGAACCATCTCGATAAGGTGCGCCTAGATTCCCGTTACGAGCGTACCCTGGCCGCTGCCCGCACAAAGCTCCAAAAGGGCGGCTCGGTAGGCCAGATGATTTACCGCGGCCTGCACGGCATGAAGGCTGGTATCAAGGACGTCATGGTACCCGGCGGTATCTTCGAAGACCTCGGCATGAAGTACGTGGGCCCCATCGACGGGCACAACCTCGAAGCCGTAGAAACCGCCCTGGAATCCGCTAAAAACTTTGGCGGGCCCGTCATCGTGCACGCCATCACCGAAAAGGGCCACGGCTACGCGCCGGCCGTCAGCGACAAGGACGACATGTTCCACGCCGTCGGCGTCATCGACCCCGATACCGGCGAGGCCCTGGCGAAGTCGTCCGGAAAATCCTGGACCAGCGTCTTTGCCCAAGAAATCAAAGACATCGCCGACGAGCGCGACGACATCGTCGGCGTCACCGGCGCCATGCTCATTCCTGTTGGCCTTAAACCTATGGCTGTCGCCCATCCCGGCCGCGTGATTGACGTGGGAATCGCTGAACAGCACGCCATTGCCATGAGCGCGGGCCTTGCCTACGGCGGTCAGCACCCTGTAATCGCCCTGTACGCTACCTTCCTCAACCGAGGTTTTGACCAGCTTCTGATGGACGTTGCCCTGCACAAGGCCGGCGTAACCATCGTGCTGGACCGATCCGGCGTCACCGGCCCCGACGGAGCCTCCCACCACGGCATGTGGGACCTTGCCCTGCTACAGTTCATCCCCG
Organism: Rothia nasimurium; assembly: GCF_014217215.1. Classification (GTDB taxonomy): domain Bacteria; phylum Actinomycetota; class Actinomycetes; order Actinomycetales; family Micrococcaceae; genus Rothia; species Rothia avistercoris. Next base: position 1,487,828 of record NZ_CP056080.1, on the reverse strand, counting down.
GCCTGCACTTAGCTGCCCCCCGCGATGCCGTGACCCTGCGTGAAGAACTCCGTGAAGCCGTCGCCATCGAGGACGCCCCCACCGTGGTGCGCTACCCCAAGGGCTCAGTGGGCGCCGACATCCCCGCACTTGAGCGTCTTGCAGACGGCACGGACGTCCTCGCCCGCTACGGCGAACCCAACCCCGAAAGCGGCCAGCGCGACGTGCTCCTCATCGGAGTCGGTGCCTTTGCCCGTCTCGCCCTTGACACCGCAGACCTGCTCGCCGAACAGGGCGTGAGCGTAACCGTCATCGATCCCCGCTGGGTCATGCCCGTACCCGCCAGCGTAGTAACCCTCGCCGGCGAACACCGCATCGTCGTTTCCATGGAGGACGGCGTGCGGGCAGGCGGCGTAGGCTCCCGCATCCGCCAAGAAATGCGAGCAGCCGGAATCGACACCGCCCTCAACGAACTCGGCCTGCCCGCCGAATTCATCAAGCACGCCGAACGCGGCGAAATCCTCGAAGAAGTCGGGCTTACCCCCCAGAAAATTAGCGCCGATATTCTCGCGCAGCTCGCCGGGAACATGGTGCCCTTCGCCCGCACCGAAGGGGAGAAGCCCAAGCACACTAGTTAGGCGACAATTAAGAGGCCGTAAGGCGTGCTTAGAACAGGCTGCACGGGCTCACGCTCGCTGTGAGCCCGTGCATCCGTCCGTCATGGCTAGCTTAGGAAACCCAGATCCTTCCGTCCTTGACCTCCACCGTGAACTCGGGCAGGGCGGTTTCTGCTGGGCCGCCTTGAACCGAGCCGTCCTCCAGTGAGAATACTGAGGCGTGGCAGGGGCAGGTCAAGGTTTTTTCTTTCTGCGCGTTCAGCTGGCAGCCCTGGTGGGTGCACACCGAAGAGAACGCGTGGAAGGTGCCCTCGGTCGGCTGGGTAATCATTACGGTTACCCCGTCGTTGTTGGCCTGGATGACGCCGCCTACGGGGACGTCCTCAACCGCGGCCATGTCGGTGGCCTGCGCCGGGCGGCCGTCGTTGGCGGTCAGGCTCTCAGACTCATCAGAAGAACCGCAGGCAGTCAGCAGCGCGGCACCGGCGCCCAGACCCGCAGTGCCCGCTACCGCCTGGCGGCGGGTGAGCCCGCGCCCACCGGCCTCGGCCTGCTCAGCGGGGGCGGGGGCGTCCTTATTTTCCTTCTGACAACCACAGGTAGTGCACATAGTTGAACCTTACTTTGTAGATGAATGTCTAACTCTAACCCGGGCAAAAATATCAGCCAGGTCAGGGGCTATAAGTTCAATCTGCCACTGGCGTGCCCCAAGTTCAAGCAGGGCTACCCTAAGTTCCTCAACGGACGACCCGGCAGGCGGGTCCCAGCACAGGCGGCGCAGCACATCGGGGGCAAGGACGTTCTCCTGCGGCATGTTCAGGCGCTCGCCCACAGCGAGCACCGCAGGCTTTGCCTCAGCAATGAGTAAGGCGGATTCAGGACGCTTGACCTCCCATGCCTTCAGCGGCGGGGGGCCGGACGCCGGGGTCGTGAAGGGGACGGGCTCCGCCTCCTTCTTCGCCTCTGCCAGGGCCTTCAGCCAGCGCGGAGCCTCCCGCTTGAGAGCGCGGGTTTGAAAGCCGGGAATCTGCAAAATAGCCGGGACGGTGCGCGGCATCAGCCGAGCGGCAGTAATCAAGGACGCGTCGGGCAGCAGGCGCTTGGGGGCAACGTCCTTCTTCTGCGCCAGGTGTTCACGCTCGTACCAGAGGTTGCGCAGGGCGGTGAGCTGGCGGCGGGTCCTCAAATCACGAATGCCCTTAGTCTTGCGCCAGGGGTCGGGCTTCTCTTCACGCTCAGGGTGCTCACACACGTAGCGGAACTCCTCAAGCGCGTAGGCCAGCTTACCCTGGGCCCGCAGCTCATCTTCCACCGCATCGCGCAGATCAAGCAGAATATCAACGTCCAAAGCGGCATAGTTCAGCCAGGCGGCGGGGAGAGGACGGTGGGACCAGTCCACGGCAGAGTGCTCCTTGGCCAGCTTGTAGCCCAACAGGTTCTCTACCATGTACCCCAGCCCGACGCGCTCAAACCCGGCCAGGCGTCCGCCCAGCTCGGTATCAAAGAGGGCATCGGGGTACATGCCAATCTCCGCCAAACACGGCAAATCCTGGGTTGCGGCGTGCAAGACCCACTCAGCCCCGGCCAGGGCATCGTTAATCAGGGTGAGATCATCGAAACTCTCGGGGTCAATCAGAATCACCCCAGAATTACCGCGCTTGAGCTGTACCAAAAAAGCTCGCTGACCATAGCGAATGCCAGAAGCTCGCTCGGTATCAACAGCAACCGGGCCGCTCTCGGCCGCCAAAATATCGGCAACGCGGTGCAGGCCGCGCTCTGTGTTGATGACGCTCGGCGTGCCTCCCTCAGGCTCGTCGAGATACACCACCTCGGGGATACTAATCCCCTCAGGCAAATCAAACTGAGAACCTGTTCCCCCTACAGGTTGCGCCACCATAAAACTCCCTCCCGGTGGAAAACTACCTCCCTATTATGCCAGCTTTACCCCGCTGGCCGGGGCTAGTGCACTCTAACCTTCGACCGGCTTCTCGTGCAGCGTCAGGCTAATAGAGTTGATACAGTAGCGCAGGTCGGTGGGGGTATCGTAGCCCTCACCCTCAAATACGTGGCCCAGGTGGGAGTCGCAGGCGGCACAGCGTACCTCAACGCGCACCATACCTAAAGAGCGGTCCTCGATGTAGCGCACCCGGTCAGCAGCGAGCGGCTCAAAGAAAGAGGGCCAGCCGCAGTGGCTCTCAAACTTCTCGGTCGACCGAAACAACTCGGTGCCGCAGGCCCTACAGGCGTAGACACCCTCGGTGGTGGTGTCCCAATACTCACCGGTAAAAGCCCGCTCCGTACCGCCTTGGCGCAGCACCGCGTACTCATCGGGGTTCAGAACTTCCTTCCAGTTCTTGGCAATGGCACCAAGGCCGGGCAGAGAATCACTCATAGCTTGCTCGCTTTCATCAGGGCGGTATCTGTGCACCAGTATAAGCAGGCGCAGGGGGCTCTTATTCCCGTAAACTGGACATTATGGCTACTGAGCACGCACACCCCACACCCGCCCGCACCCTCACCCTAGCTACCGTAGCGGGGGTTGCCGGGGCCGCAGGAGCGACCCTGGCCTGCGCCGCTGCCCTGGGCACCGCAGGAATCGCTACCCACTTCGCCCGCAAAATCGTGGTTCCCCCCAAGGCGCCGGTTGAGGACGTCCGCGTACACTCCCTGGGATACAGCAGCGCCGACATCGCCGAGGGGCAGCAGCCTACCAGCATCCGTATAGACGCCACCGAGCGCACCTTGGCCCCGGGCCACTACGGCTTTTACTTCTCGGGCGGGGCGGGCTTTGCCCTGCTGGGGGAGCTGACCTCCTACCTGCCGGGGGACAAGACCGTGGTGCGGAGCATCGAAAAAATTTACCGGGGCACAATGGCAGATATAAAGCGCGGACGCCTGACCGGGGTCGTTGCCACCGATCCCGCTATGGCTGGCTATCGGGCTGAAGATATTGAGCTGTCCCTGCCAGTAGGCCCCGCCCCTGCCTGGGTGGTACACCCCGGGGCGGCACTGGGCGAGCAAACAAGGTCAGCGCAAGCAAATGACGACCCCGGTTCCCCTGAACCGAGCGACACCTGGGCCATCATGGTGCACGGCATGGGCGCAACCCGCGCCGAAACCCTGCGCGCCCTCGACGCCACCCAGGCCCTGGGCCTCACCAGCCTGCACATGAGCTACCGCAACGACCGCGAAGCACCCGCCAGCGAAGACGGCCGCTACGGTCTGGGCTTCACCGAATGGCGGGACGTCGAAGTTGCCATCGACTACGCCCTGGCCCACGGCGCTCGCAGCGTGGTGCTCTTTGGGTGGTCTATGGGCGGGTCAATCTGTATGCAGACCGCCGACCTGGCCCGTAACCGCCGGGCTATTCAAGCCCTGGTGCTGGACGGCCCTGCCCTGGACTGGCTTGAGCTCATCCAGTACCACACGCACCTGAACAAGATTCCGCTGCGCATCGGTCAGCTGGGTGTACAGATGATTACCCATCCCGCCCTCAGCACCCTCACCGGGCTGAAAGAACCCATCAGCCTGCAACAGATTTCCTGGCCCCACCGGGCAGGCGACATTACCGTGCCTACCCTAATCATGCACTCGGTAGATGATACTTACGTGCCCTACCAGCCCTCACAGGCTCTGGCGGAGCTATCTCCTCTGGTGGACTTTGTGCCCTTCGAAAAGGCCCCCCACACCAGGGAATGGAACGTAGACCCGCAGCTCTGGTTCGACACCGTCACCGACTGGCTAAGCAGCCGCAATATCGGCGTAAGCCCCCTGCGTCAGCGCAACCAGGTCATCGGCAGCTAGCTCCACATCCAGGCCTCGGCGCCCACCCGATACCAAAATCGTGTCAAAAAGCTGGGCGGTTTCGTCCACCAGGGTAGGGTGAGCAGTCTTCTGCCCCAGGGGAGAAATACCGCCCACCACATACCCGGTGCGCTTCTCCGCCACATCGGGGGCAGCCATCTTCGCAGACTTCCAGCCCAGCGCAGCCGCAGCAGCCTTCACATTCAGCTTGCCACCCACCGGCACCACACAGACCGCAAAATCCTTCTCGTGGGTAATCATCAGGGTCTTAAAAACCTGCTCGGGGGAGCGGCCCAACTTTTCGGCAGCCTCCAGGCCAAAGTTGGTTTCACCGTCCACATGCTCATACTCGCGCACCTCAAAAGCGGTACCGGTCTGCTGCAACAGAGCCAAAGCAGCCGTAGCCGCCCCCTTCTTCTTCGCCTTCGCCACCGTTTCTCTTCCCTTTCACTCACGTCAATAGGTATGCACCTACCAGCCTAAAACGAGAAGCCGCCCACCGGCGTCCGCCCAGAGCCTGACCAGCAAATCTGTGAACAAGCCAACCGGCTTAGAGTCAGCCCCGCACTAACCCCACCGCAACATTGGGCAACCTGCCCACCAGCTACTAGACTGTGGGTGTACGAATCACCAGCGCACCGTCGCGCCAAAGGGAAAGACCACACGTGGCAACCTACACCCACCTCACCGACCGCACCCCCCACGTCTCAGCCGACGAACTCCTCTCAGGGTTCAGGCCCTCAGAACGCTTCGGTGAAGTGTCTTTCAATACCTACCGCCCCGACCCCGCCCAGCCCTCCCAGCAGGCAGCAGTCGACGCCCTGCGCGCCTTCGGCGAAACCATCAACCGCGGCGGATCAACCAGCGGGGGCGGCTTCTTCGGCAAACTCTTCGGCGGCGGCAAAAAGAAGGACGAGACCAAGGCCGGCCTCTATCTCGACGGCGGCTTCGGCGTGGGTAAAACCCACCTGCTCGCCTCCCTCTGGCACATGGTCGAAGGCCCCAAAGCCTTCGGCACCTTCGTCGAATACACCAACCTGGTTGGCGCCCTGACCTTCCGCAAAACCGTCGAAGCCCTCTCACACTACAAGCTGGTCTGCATCGACGAATTCGAACTCGACGACCCCGGTGACACCGTGCTCATGTCCCGCCTGATGCGCGAACTCGCCGAAGCAGGCGTCAAACTCGTCGCCACCTCCAACACCCTGCCCGGCGCCCTCGGCGAAGGCCGCTTCGCAGCAGCCGACTTCAAACGCGAAATCCAGGTACTCGCCGACCAGTTCGACGTGCTGCGCGTCGACGGCGAAGACTTCCGTCACCGCGGCCTACCCGCCGCCCCCGCACCCGTCGCAGATGCTGATTTCGATTCCCTGGTCGATAGTCGTTTCGGTGGGCTCGGAACCGTCGCCATCGACGACTTTGAAGCCCTCATCGACCACCTCTCCCGTGTGCACCCCTCCCGCTACCGCCAATTCATCGACGGCCTCGACGCCATCGCCTGGCGCAACGTCACCACCATCACCCAACAAGCCGTCGCCCTGCGCTTCGTCGTCCTCGCCGACCGCCTCTACGACAAAGACCTCCCCATCATCGCCTCCGGCGTACCCTTCGACCGGGTTTTCACCGAAGAAATGATGACCGGCGGATACCAGAAAAAGTACTTCCGTGCGGTTTCACGCCTCACCGCTCTAGCGCGTGAAGGTATGTTGGACGATAAGACGGCGTGAAACCACTCCGTTCGCTCTTGTGTGCTCGCGCGCTCGCACCCGCTCACTCCGTCTCGCCTCACCGCTCTAGCGCGTGAAGGTATGTTGGACGATAAGGCTTAGCCGGGGAAACCCAGCTCAGCCCAGCGGTCGCGCGTCAGCTCAGCTGCGCGCATATCAAGCAGGGGAGCGGAACCGTCCTCAAGCGGGCGGCCCGGCTCGCTTTTCACCAAAGTACGGAAATCGGTAAACCCAACCCTGCGAGCCACCCGCTCGGACGCCTCGTTATCAGAAAGCGCCTTCCAACTCAGCCGATCGAGACCCAGCCCCTGAGGGTCCAGGGCAAAGCCCACCACCATACCTAGAGCCTCGGTTAGAAACCCCTGACCGCGACTCCCCGGCGCCAACCAGTAGCCGACCTCAGCCGAAGAACCCGTGATGTTAAACAGGCTCACCACACCAGCAAAAACCCCGCTCGCATCAATACCCCACACCAGCTCATGCCCGCTCTCACTCGCCTGGTGGGCGTAGGCAACGAAATCACGGGCAGTCTCTTCCGTATAGTTCAGGGGTACGGATAGACAAAAGCGAATAATATCCGGGTCCTGGCAGGCTTGAGCCATCGCTTCTGCGTCAGCCTCGCGCAAGGGGCGCAAGGTAAAACGTTCGGTGAGAAGCTGGGGGTGCATGAAAACTCCACGATGAATAGAAGTGTTTTTTACAGTGTACGTGCCCAAAGATGTGGTGCAGGGCATAGAAGAAAAATTTTGAGCTGGGTGGGGCTGTGGTGGTAAGAACCGCGAAAATACGCGGTAAAAAAGGGTTTACATGAAGATGTGCTCCGATTTGGCAAGAGCTAGAAAAGAGTGTAAAGTATTTACTCGTTGGTTCGGTTCCCTAAGGAACTGAAACACAATGCGGTTGTAGCTCAGTTGGTAGAGCACCACCTTGCCAAGGTGGATGTCGCGAGTTCAAGTCTCGTCAACCGCTCGCAACACTCCTTGCGAGTGTTATGCGCGATTGGCGCAGCGGTAGCGCACTTCCTTGACATGGAAGGGGTCACTGGTTCGATCCCAGTATCGCGCACTGGATGAAAATCCATTGCAAATAATTGCATATGCGGTTGTAGCTCAGTTGGTAGAGCACCACCTTGCCAAGGTGGATGTCGCGAGTTCAAGTCTCGTCAACCGCTCCACGTAAGCCCCGGCTCAATGAGCCGGGGCTTTTTTGCATCGCTATCCACCACTTGATAGAGTGTTCACTATGTATTTCGCAGCAGCTATCTCTAAGCCCTGGACCCGCCGCTAAAGGCGGCTTACACCTAGGGTTCAATCTCTTCAGCCGCCGTTCCATCACCCCAGATGAACGGGTACATAGTCGTACCCTCAACGGACTAGTAGAGAATATGCGAAATAACAAACATCACCCCGAAGAACCTCATACATTAGGCTTCGTTACTCACCAGAGCGGAACATCCACCACCGCACACATCAAAGCAGAAAACATCTCCGCCACTAGAGGCGGAAAAATACTGTTCTCAGATTTAAACCTGACAATATCGGCAAATACCAAGATGGCCGTCGTTGGAGAGAACGGTGCAGGGAAAAGCACCCTACTCAAAATACTGTCAGGCCTAGAAAACCCTGACCTGGGTGAAGTGGCATCTCAGGGGACAATCGCTTTTGTTGGGCAGGATATGCCATTGGTCGACCATCAAACTGTAGGCGACCTTATCAAACTATCCACTCAACATGCACATACAGCACTTGCAGACCTCGACAGAGCGTCAGAATTACTCGCGCTTGGTCAGGAAGGCGCAGAAGCTGCCTACGCTCAAGCGCTAGAAAAAGCCAGTGCACTGGAAGCGTGGGATATTGACAGAAAAATCGACCAAGCGCTCCATGGACTAAAAGCGTGTACAGACCGATCCCGAAACCTTAGCACCCTATCGGTAGGTCAAAGGCACAGAGTAAGGCTTGCTGTGCTTCTTGGCGCCGGGGCAGATGTTCTTCTGCTTGATGAGCCGACTAATCATCTAGACAGAGAATCAATTGAATTCCTGACTCAGTCTTTGCAGGAGCTAAAGAACGGATTTGCGGTAGTTAGCCATGACCGGCAACTCCTTGTTGACGTTGCGCAGACTTTCTGTGATCTTGACCCGTCACTACACGGGGTGCCCCAGGTCTACTCTGGTGGTTACAAAGGGAGGCAGAAGGGAAAACGAAAAGATCGTATTGCGTGGGAGAAAGCCTATCAAGACCACATCAACCGCAAAGAAGAACTGAAACAGGCGGTGGAAGAAGCAGGAGCTAGGTTACAGACAGGGTGGCGGCCGCCCAAGGGGACAGGTAAACATCAGCGGGCAACACGAGCTGCTCATCATGTCAAAGCCTTTAAGCAACGTCTCAACGAGCTGGAAAGCTATCACATTGAAGTCCCTGAGCCTCCGAGTATTCTGCAGTACCCAGAGGTACGGATCCAGAAAGATAAGCTAGTGCTTGAAGCTAGCGATATCGCATATCTGGGGCGCAGCGCTCAGGGCGTTAGCTTATCGCTAAGGACCGGGCAAAAGATTGTGGTGACAGGTGGAAACGGGACCGGTAAATCAACCTTGATTTCTATGCTGGCAGGGGAGCTTGCCCCCACAAATGGCAAATTGGCCGTAGCGCCCGATGTGAAGATGGCCCTGTTGTCGCAAGAGGTGCCCCAATGGAACCCGGCGCTAACTCCAGAAGATGTGTATCGGCAAAGCCTCATTCAAGCAGGTACCTACGCGGAGTATTCGGACACCCCGACTCTAGAAAGCCTGGGGTTACTGACCAGCGAAGCGCGTACCACCCATGTTGAGCAGCTTTCCGCTGGCCAGCAAAGGAGACTCCACTTGGCAGTCACAATAGCCCAACGTCCTCATGCCCTGCTGCTCGATGAGCCAACCAACCACCTATCAATGACCCTGCTCGACCAACTTATACCCCATCTCAGGGGGACCCAGTCGAGTGTCGTTGTCGCAACTCATGACCGGTACCTTCTTTCCAAGATAAGTGACTGGCAAGAAGTGCGCCTGCAATAGTCTCGCCAGGTTGAAAGACCACCTACCCTTGTGTATAGTTATTCGAGTTGCGGTTGTAGCTCAGTTGGTAGAGCACCACCTTGCCAAGGTGGATGTCGCGAGTTCAAGTCTCGTCAACCGCTCTCTCGAAAACAACTCGTTTTCGCAACTCAGACCACGGTCTGGGCGTGTGGTGGGGTGGTCGAGTGGTTAGGCAACGGTCTGCAAAACCGTGTACGCGGGTTCGAATCCCGTCCTCACCTCCACGCGCGATTGGCGCAGCGGTAGCGCACTTCCTTGACATGGAAGGGGTCACTGGTTCGATCCCAGTATCGCGCACAAAGAAAGGCTCCCTAGCTTTAGCTAGGGAGCCTTTTGCTTGCCCCGCATCATCAGACCGCACTGTGCAAGACTAGAACCATGCACCTCACCGTCACGCACTTCGGTTATAGCCCCCTCAAAGGCGCCCGCCATCAAGCGCGCACCACAGCCGAGATCACCGCGTCCGGCCCCCTCTACAACCGCCGCTGGGCCCTCGTCTCACCCACCGACCGCACCGTACTGCGCACCGTCGCCCACCCGACCCTGATGGGTATCACCACCGACCTGATCGCCCGCGACGGAAAGGCAGAGCTCACCCTGCACATGCTCGGGGCAGGCAGCTACACAGTCCCAGCCCTCACCAGGGCTGCCAGCAGCACCTTCACCTCCTGGGGCGCTGAGAAACAGCTTGCGGTCTACGACCACCCGGTCAACGAAGCTCTTAGTAACTACCTAGAGAAGCCTGTGGCCCTGGCCTTCGCACCCCGGCAGAACCTGGTATACGCTGGGGCCTTCTCTCTGATCGGTACCGCCACCCTGGTCGAGATTGCCCGGCAGCTCAACCCTGAACAGCCGCTGAACCCTGATGAAATAGCGGCCAGGCTACGCTGCAACCTGGTGGTAGAAACCTCAACGCCCTACATTGAAGATAGATGGCAGGGGAAAACGCTTACCCTCCAGGCAGGACGCGGCGTGCCGGCTGAGCTGCACGGCCTGCAACTGGTTGCCGGTGAAGGTGTCGGCAGGTGCGCCGTCATCGACGTCCAGCCAGACACCGGGCTGCGTACAGCCCGGCTGCTCAAACTTCTGGCCTCTTATCGGCCCCGCAACCTGCGCGGTGAGCCAACGGCGGGTATATACGCAAGCCTCGCAGCCGCCGCGCCGGGTCTGCCACCAGGCTAACGGCTCTTGACCTTACCCACAGTGGGGACTCAACCCTCTGTACCCTGCCCGAGAACGTGGTAGCTGCCGCGGGGGCGTCCGCCTGGCTCTGCCCAAGGAGCTGCAGGGGGGGGCTACGGTAACGTCCATCGAGTTGCAGGGCGGGGCTTCAACTTATGCCCTGGCAGGCGTAGACATTTGGTAACAATATGTGCCCTGCGGCACTTTTAGGTAGGGTGGTGCTGGTAACACCCCTGCTGAAAGGACCCCACCGTGCACCGTCGCCTCTTCGTCTTCCTCTGCCTGAGCGCCCTGGCCCTGGCAGGCTGTAGCTCGCAGACTACGGAAAGTGGCGGGGCGGACGCCGCCGTCCAGCAGGACGGGCAGGGGCAGGTGGCACGCGCAGAGGCAGGGCAGGCCAGCGAATCGGGTACCCTGACCGCTTCAGCCGCCGGCGGGGCCTGCGGCGAGGCGGATTGCGTCTCCCTGCTCTTTACCGGTGATTTTCTGATGCACAATATGCTCTGGGGCCAGGCAGAGGCTGACGCGGCGGCAGCCGGTAGCTTGGGCCTGGACTTCACACCCCTGATCAGCGAACAGCGCCCCTACCTAGACCGTGCTGACCTGGCGGTCTGCCAGATGGAAACAGTGGTCGCCGATGCGGATGGCCCCTTTTCTGGCTACCCCAACTTCAACGTGCCGCCCCAGATTCTGACGGCGGCCGCTGAAACCGGGTGGGATGTCTGCATGACGGCATCTAATCATTCCTACGACCAGGGCACCGAGGGGCTGGAGCGAACCTACCGCGCGGTTGAAGCGGCGGGAATGGGTGTTACCGGCACTTCTCTCACCGAAGAAGAGGCAGCCCAGCCCGATGTTTTCACCACCGCCAACGGCGCCCGGGTAGCAATTATCACCGGAACCTACGGGCTCAACGGTTACGTTCCTGAACACCCCTGGCAGGTCGATATGCTCGACTCAGCAGCCATGATTGCTAAGGCTGCCCGTGCCCGCGAAGAGGGCGCTGACCTGGTCATTGCCAACATGCACGCTGGTGATGAGTACGTGCACGAGCCCTCTGCCCAGCAGGTCGAGGTGGCACACGCTCTCGTTGATTCAGGGGAGTTCGACCTGGTCGTGGGCCAGCACGCCCACGCCGTACAGCCCATCGAATACTACAAGGGAACCTGGATTGTCTACGGCATGGGGAACAACCTCACCGAGCTTTCACCCTCCTACGTCGCCAACAACGAGGGAATTATGGTCAACCCTATTTTTGAGCGAGGGGAGGACGGCACCTGGCAGGTGCGCGATTTCCGCTGGGTTTCTAGCACGATGGTCGATAACCCTGCCTACCGTTACTGCATTACCTCACCCAGCCGTCCTGCCTCCGACTGTGTTGATGAAGACTATGCCCAGCAGTCCAATGCCCGCGTCCAGCAGATTGTTGAGTCTATGGGGGCGGCTGAGGCCGGTGCCCGCCAGTGGAGCTAGGGTAAGCGGTCTAACCCGCTCGCCCCCTCGTGCCGGGGAAGAGAGGTGCGTATAATCGATAGAGCGCCAGATACGCTGTGAAGGCTGGGCGCTTTTCGATTTTTCTCCCGACGTCAGGACGGCCGCGTGACCACACCCATGCTAGCGTCAGCAACCGACCACGGTCGCATGTACGCGCGCACGGTCGGCGGGGAGCTATTGGTTCCCTCGATTACCACGGTGATTGGGCAGCAGGCTAACGACCTCTCGGGCTGGCACGGCTACATGGCTGCCAAAGCTGCCCTTGAAGATCAGCGATCCTACCGGGCTTCTAGCTCGGCCGGGCTTAAATTCGCGGTGATTCGGGACGCCGCAGCCGCCTCGGATCGCTACCGCGACGCAGCGGCGGCGCGGGGGGACCGCGTGCATAACTATGCAGAGCAGGTTGCCCTGCGCGCCATGGGGCTGCCCCACGAAGTTGAGGGCTACCGGGAGAACCTCATTGCCCACGGCGAGCAGGCATACGCCGACCGCTTCGATGAGTGGTGGGAACTCTACCGGCCCAAGCCCCTGGCTACCGAAGTCACCATTTGGAACGAGACGGTTGGCTACGCGGGCACCCTCGACCTGGTAGCCGAGATAGCCGGGCATACCTGCATCATTGACTACAAGACCAAGGGAACCGACCGGAAGGGGCGGGTGAAACCGCTCGACGATAAGGTCGTTATGCAGCTAGTTGCCGGGGTCAAGGCTGAAGAAGCCCTCATCGACGCCGAGCACGGCACCTGGGAACCCTGGAAGCACGGGGGCGCAAGTATTTTGATGGGCGTGGCCCTGGGCGAGACCCAGGTGGTACCCCAGCAGGCCAACCCTCAGGTGCTAGAGCGCAACTGGTATAAGTTCTGCGCCCTCAAACGGGTCTGGGACCTCAACCGCGACCTTTCAGAAACCCCCGAAGATTCCCTCATGCCGGTGGTGCCGCCCCCGCTTGCTGCCGGTACAGATTTACCCGACGCAGCGGCGTCCTAACCTCACCGACGAGAAAGAGAAGCATGACTATTCTGCCCATTCGCACTGTAGGCGACCCCGTTCTGCGCACTGAGTGCGACGACATCACCGTGTTCGACGCCGACCTTGAAAAGCTGGTGGCCGACATGCTCGAAACCATGTACGACGTTGAAGGCGTAGGTCTAGCTGGGCCCCAGGTGGGTATCTCTAAGCGCATCTTTACTTTCGGCAATATTGATGGCCTCGAGGGGCACATCATCAACCCCGTGCTTGAGGTAGGCGCCGAACCCCAGGAGGGTGGCGAGGGATGCCTGTCGGTCCCCGGCCTATCTGCCGCTACCCCGCGTAAGAACTGGGCACGGGTCACCGGCGTGAACTGCAAGGGTGAACCGGTGGTCTACGAGGGTGAGGGGCTCTTTGCCCGTATGCTCCAGCACGAAACTGACCACCTCTACGGCACCATGTTCATCGACCGGGTTGAGGGCGAGGACAAGAAGAATATCTGGCGCAAGATTCGTCAGGCTGACTACAACCAGGTTGCCGCTGCGGTGCAGGGTGAACGCGCAGCGAAAACCTCATCGGGCTTTGGTGCCCTTGGCGGTTCCTTCGGCGCTGCTGCCCAGACTGGCGGGGCTCAGATAAGCGGGGCCCAGCAGCCTGCCGCCAAAAAGCCCGGCGCTTTTGGTATCTAAACCTGCTGGTTTGAACGTTTGAGTGGAAAGGTAAGCATGAAGGTTCTCTACGCCGGTACCCCGGAGGTCGCCGTCGCGCCCCTGAACGGCCTGCTTGAGGCGGGCTACGAGGTGGTGGGGGTGCTCACCCGCGAGGACGCCCCCGTCGGGCGCAAGCGGGTGCTGACCCCGTCCCCGGTGGCAGCCCGCGCCCAGGAGCTGGGCCTGCCCATCATCAAGGCCAACCGCTGGTCCGATGAGGTTGCGGACGCCGTCGCGCAGCTGGGTGCCGATATTGCGGCGGTGGTGGCCTTTGGCGTCCTGCTGCCGCAGAGCGCCCTCGATCTGCTGCCCCAGGGCTGGATTAACCTGCACTTCTCGCAGCTACCTGCCTGGCGCGGGGCAGCTCCTGTGCAGCGGGCCCTGATGGCGGGGGAGACCGAGATCTTCTCCAACACCTTCCGTATTGACGCAGGGCTTGATACCGGCCCGGTTTTCCGGTCCGAATCGGCCACGGTGGGGGAACTCGATACCGCCGGGGATATGCTGGGCCGTCTGGCGTCCACCGGCGGTGCCCTGCTGGCTGCTACCTTTGACGATATTGCCGCCGGGGCTACCGGCACCCCGCAGGCCGGGGAAGCTACCCACGCAGCTAAGCTCACTATTGCCGATGGCAGGGTGGATTTTGACCGTTCCTGTGCTGACGTTATTGCCCAGCTGCGCGGTGTGACCCCCGAACCCGGGGCCTGGGCTGAACTCGACGGAGCCCGCTTCAAACTCGGCATGGCCAAGACCAGCCAGGCTCAGCCCGTGGGGGAGCCCGGAACCCTCTTCTGGACCGGTAAAAAGGTGGCCGTCACCTGCGCTGACGGCGCTCTAGAACTGACCCAGGTGCAACCTGCAGGCAAGAAAATGATGAACGCCGCCGACTGGGCGCGCGGTCAGGGCTCGGCCCTGGCAGAAGGGAAAGTGGTGCTGGTATGAGCATGAACGCAGGTGGACGCGGAGCAGGCGGACGCTCGAACGGCGGTAAGGGCCGGGCGGGGGCTAACCGCTCCGGTGCTAACCGGGCTGGCCAGGGCCGCAGCGGGGCTCGCAAGCGCGACGACCGCGCCCAGCAGGGGCCGGCCGGGGGCACTCCGAACCCCCGTGGCTCGCGCGGCAACCGCAACCCAGGTGGTGAGCCCCAGGCCAAGCACGGCGGCGGGGGAGAGACCCGCCGTAATGCTAAGGGGCACGAGCGCAACCGCAAGGCGGTCAAGGACCGAGCGTTTTCGGCGTCCGCTCCCTCCCAGCGCGCCCGCACAGCAGATAGGGCCCGCGCCGTGGCCTTTGAGGTGCTGAGCGCTGTTGCCCTGGATGACTCCTACGCGAACCTGGTGCTGCCCAAGGCGATTCGCTCTGCCAGGCTTGATGCCCGCGATGCTGGCTTTGCCACCGAGCTGACCTACGGCACCCTGCGCAACCAGGGCACCTACGATGCGATCTTGGCCCACTGCGTTGACCGCCCGGTGGAGAAAATCGGTACCAAGATTCTGCTGGTGCTGCGCCTGGGCGTCCACCAGCTGGTGGCCATGCGCGTGCCCGACCACGCCGCCCTTAACCAGACGGTTGCCCTGGCCCGCGCCGAGATCGGCACCGGCCCGGCTAACTTTGTGAACGCGGTACTGCGCAGGGTCTCTGAGCGAACCCCCGAAGACTGGTACGCCCTTATCGCCGAGGAAGCCCCCGACGAGCTCACCCGCCTGGCCCTTGAGAAGTCTCACCCGGCCTGGGTGGTACGCTCCTTCCGTCAGGCTCTGGCTGCCCACGGCCGGACCCCCGGTGAGGTTGAGGCCCTGCTGGACGCCGACAACGCCTCACCCGTGGTCAACCTGGTTGCCCTGCCTGGCCTGGGAACCCTGGACGAAGCCCGTGCCGCCGGTGCCGAGGATGGCCCCCTGGTCGAGGGTTCCGCCCTCTACTCGGCAGGCGACCTTGCCCGCCTTGAATCGGTGCGGGAGGGGGTTGTACGTGCCCAGGACGCCGGCTCCCAGCTGGTTGCCCGCGCCCTGGCTGACGCTCCCCTTGAGGGCAGCGACAGTAACTGGCTTGACCTCTGCGCCGGCCCCGGCGGTAAGGCCGCCCTGCTCGGTTCCCTGGGCGCCCAGCGCGGGGCCCGCCTGCTGGCCAATGAAGCTGCCGAGCACCGGGCCGAGCTGGTGCGCCGCTCCCTGGCCCCGCTTCCGTCCGCCTCCTACTCGGTAGTGGCCGGTGACGGCCGCCAGATTGCGCGCACCGTCGCTGCGGGTACCAACCTGCCCGAGGGAATGCCCCGCGATGTGCGCTTTGACCGCGTCATGGTCGATGTGCCCTGCTCCGGTCTGGGCGCCCTGCGCCGCCGCCCCGAAGCCCGCTGGCGCAAGAGCCCCCGCGATATCGCTGAACTGCTGCCCCTCCAGCTCGACCTCTTTACGGCAGCAGCATCAGTTACCCGCCCGGGCGGCCTGATCGCCTACGTAACCTGCTCACCCCACACCGCAGAAACCCAGAGCATCGTGCACGATATTCTGCGCAAGGTCGATGTAACCCTGCTGGACTCCGGCGCCGCCCTGCGGGCCGTTGCCCGCAGGGACGAGACGGGGGCGTCCGTCCTTGCCGGGGAACTGGACCCGGCTTTCACTCCCGAAGCGCCCAAGGGCGCGACCCTAGCTGATGGGGCTACGACCGCCCAGCTCTGGCCGCACATCCACGGTACCGACGCCATGTTCTTCGCTCTCTTCCGCAAGAACTAGGCTCCTGAGCTTTCACTGAATATAAGGGCACAGGGCGACTAGAGAACCATTGCAGCCACCCAACCTGCAATCATCAGGGGGATGTTGTAGTGGATGAAGGTGGGAATCACCGAATCACGGATGTGGTCGTGCTGGCCGTCCACGTTCAAACCGGCGGTGGGGCCCAGAGTGGAGTCGGAGGCGGGGGAGCCCGCGTCGCCCAGGGCACCTGCGGTACCGATAATAGAAACCGTAGCCAGGGGCGAGAAGCCCAGGGCCAGGCAGAGAGGCACGTAGATGGTGGTGATGATGGGCAGGGTAGAGAAGGACGAGCCGATACCCATCGTCACAATTAGGCCCACCACCAGCATGGCCATGGCAGCTGCTGCCTTGTTGCCCGCGAAGAGGTCAGCCACGGTGGTCACCAGGGGGTCAACGTCGCCGGTGGCATCCATGACCGCCGCGAAACCCTGGGCCGAGATCATGATGAAGCCGATCAGGGCCATCATACGCATACCCGCGGTGAAGACGTCGTCGGCCTCCTTCCACTTGACCGCACCGGTCACCATAAAGATAGTCAGACCCACCAGGGCGCCAACCAGCAAGGAGTTAGCCTCGGTACCCATGGACTGCATGACCACCTGAACCACGAAGGTTGCAACAATAGCAATGATCGCGACGACCACGTTGAACTTCTTAACCTCGGTGGTTGTGCTCTCAGTGGGCGCCAGCTCAACGGTCTGGTAGGCGCGGGGCTTGCGGTAGCTGAAGAAGACCGCAATCAGCAGGCCAATGACCATGCCCAGGGCCGGGATTGCCATGGCGGTCATGACGTTGATGCCGCTGGTATCCATACCGGCTAGTTTGATGTTGCCCAGCAGAATATCGTTCAGGAAGATCGCGCCGAAGCCTACGGGCACGTACATGTAGGTGGTGACCAGGCCGAAGGTGAGCACGCAGGCAATGAGCCTGCGGTCTAGCTTCAGGCGGTTAAAGACAGCCAGCAGGGGCGGAATAATCAGCGGAATGAAGGCGATATGAACGGGAATCAGGTTCTGCGACATAATCGACATGGCCAGAATACCGGCCAGCAGCAGCCACTTGACGGTGTATTCGATGCGATGGTTGGTCTTTGAGCTTTCTGAGCCGACCTTGGCAATGATGCCGTTGGCGATGAGCTGGGGCAGGCCCGAGCTTGAAACCGCCATGGCGAAAGCACCGAGCAGGGCGTAGGAGAGCGCCAGCATAGCGCCGCCGGAGAGCCCCTCCTGGTAGGCGACCATGGTGCCATCTAGCCCGAGCCCGCCCACAAGACCACCCACGAGAGCGCCGATAAAGAGCGCCAGGACGACGTGTACGCGTGCTGCGGAGAGGACGAGCATGACCAGGACCGCAAGCAGAACCGAGTTCATATAATCCAAACCTTTGAATAAGTATGTAAAAGACCGTACAAAGTTTAGTCTGTCCGGCTTATTCGCTAGCCCTCAAAACCACCAGTTGGACTGTGACGGGCCTTGCTTTCTGTGCCCTGTGCCTTCTCGGCACTACGATGGGTATAAGAACGGCAACGAAAGGATCCCTATGACCTGCCTGATTAACCCTTCCATTTTGAGCGCTGACTTCTCCCGGCTGGGGGAGGAGCTCACCGCTATCTCGACCGCTGACGCCGCCCATATCGATGTGATGGACGGCCACTTCGTTCCCAACCTGACCTGGGGGTTGCCGGTCGTGAAGCGCCTTAAAGAGGTCTCGCCCATTCCTTTTGATGTGCACCTGATGATTGAGGACGCCGACCGTTGGGCCCCTGCCTACGCTGAGGTTGGTTGCGAGTCGGTGACCTTCCACGCCGAGGCCGCTATCGCTCCCATCAAACTGGCCCGCACCCTGCGTGAAAGCGGTGCTAAGGCGGGCATGGCCCTGCGCCCTGCCACCGGCGTTGAACCCTACATGGATATGCTCAGCGAACTGGATATGCTCCTGATTATGACCGTTGAACCGGGCTTCGGTGGCCAGGCCTTCCTTGACGTCACCCTTCCCAAGATTAAGCGGGCAGCCGCCGCTATTGAGGGCTCAGGGGCTGAAGTGATTCTGCAGGTTGACGGTGGTATCACCGAAGAAACAATTGTGCGGGCGGCCGAGGCCGGTGCCACCTGCTTTGTTGCCGGTTCATCTGTCTACGGTGCGGACGACCTCGAAGCCGCTATCGCGGGCTTGCGCCGGGCTGCCGCGTCCGCCCACACCCACTAGGAAGCCATGACCCAGAACCTTACTCCCCTTGAAGAAGCCGACCGCGAGCTAGCCCGTGCCCAGGAGCTCATCGCTGCCGGGCAATTGGCCGATGCCCTGCCCGCTCTGCAGGCCGCCGCCGGTGGTTTTGAGAGCGCTGGCGAAGTCTTCGGGCAGATTCTTGCCTTGAAGATTTTGAGCGAGGTCAACCGCGACCTGGGGAATCTCGCGCCAGCTCTCACAGAAGTTACGCGCGCCCACGCCCTACTGGCCGAGGCTAAACCTGATGCCGAGCAGCTGCCCGACTTCGCCACCGAGGTGGGTTCCCTGCACGCTGAACTGGGCGACTTTGAGCGCTCCAAAACCTGGTACACCCAGGGGCTGCGCGGCTATGAAGCTCAGGGGAATGCCGAGGGTCGGGCCCATAACCTGGTGGCCCTGGCGGGACTTGCCCGCCAGGCTCAGGATGAAGCTGGTGCCCAGGGCTATCTGACCCAGGCATACGAGCTGTACGCCGCGGGCAATCATACGGTTCAGCTCATGCACGTGCGCAATGCCCAGGCTCAAGGGTTGCTGGCGGTGGGGGATACGGACGCCGCCCGTCCCCTGCTCAGCGAAGCCCTCGGTTTTGCTGAGGAGCTGGGGGACCAGGCTTTTCTCGCCGAGACCTACCAGCTGCTTGCCCTGGTCACAGCTCAGGAAGGGGACGCGGACGCCGCCCAGGGCTACCTGGTGCAGTCGGCGGAGCACTACGCCGCCGCTGGGGATACCGATAACGAGGCCTTTGTAAAGGAGCTGCTGACCCGGCTCCCCGGCAGCTAGTGAGCCTTAGACCAGGTTCTTCTCGGCCCGCTCGGCTGCCTGCTCGTTGCCCATAGAGCGGTGGATGGTGGCCAGCATGGTGTAGTAGGCTGCGGCGTCCTTAGACCCGGTAACCAGTACGGGCTTTGCAAGGGTCAGTACGTTCAGGGCCTGCTTGCCCTGGCCCTCGTCCAGCAGCTTCTGGGCGCCCTTCACAGCACGGGCGACAGCCTGCTCGGGCTTACGCTTGACCAGGTGCGCCACGGCACCGTGCTCCTGCTTGAAGGTGGTATCACGTTTTTGAATATTGGCGGGTTTCGCGTCAGACACAGCTCACCTAAGGTCGGGGTAGAAAACTTTATGCACCTCAAGTGTAGCGACTGATGACCGTCTCGGGGTTAGGCGAGCTGCCTGCCGCGGGTTTCAGGCAGCAGGAAGGTTGCGCCAGCTGCCGTACAGAAGGCTAGAGCGAACAGAACAAAGAGCCCCGAAATACCTACCAGCGGCAGCAGGGCGGGCACGAGCAGGGGAGCGGTGATAGAGGCTAGACGGCCGAACCCGGCAGCCGCACCCGTGCCGGAACCGCGCAGGTGGCCGGGGTAGAGTTCTGGCCCGATGGCGTAGAGGGCACCCCAGGCACCCAGGTTGAAGAAGGAGAGCATGCAGCCGCTAGCTACCAGCGCCCAGACCTCGTTCGATAGGCCGTAGGCCACCGCTGCCAGCGCTGAGCCCAGCAAGAAGGTCGCTAGGGTAGAACGCCTGCCCCAGCGCTCAATCAGCCAGGCGCTCACCGCATAGCCCGGTAGCTGGGCCAGGGTCATGATGAGGGTGAAGGTAAAAGAGCTGACTAGGCTAAAGCCCTGCTGAATCAGTAGCGAGGGAATCCAGATAAAAGCCCCGTAGTAGGCAAGATTGATGCAGAACCAGATGACCCAGAAGGCAAGGGTGCGGCGGCGTAGCGCCGCTGACCAGATGGAGGTTGCCTGGCCCAGCTCGGCCGAATCCTGCCCGGCAGCGGCGGGGGCGGACGGCGTCCGCGCAGCTTCTGCCCGCAAGGGCGGGGAGGCAGCGAAACCGGCAACCACGGACCGGGCGCGGGCCAGGTCGCCGCGTCGGGTGAGAAAGCGTACCGATTCGGGGAGCCCCCACCGTACCACCAGGGCGTAGAGGGCAGGGACGCAGCCGATGGCAAGAGCCCAGCGCCAGCCGTCCTCGGAGCGGCTCACGACGAAGGTGCCGATCAGGGCAGCGAGAATCCAGCCGACCGCCCAGAAGGCTTCAAGAACAACGACCATGCGCCCGCGCACAGCCCGCGGGGCAAACTCAGAAATATAGGTAGAGGCTACCGGCAGCTCAGCGCCGAGCCCCAACCCCACGATGAAACGCAGCACCAGCAGAACGGCAAAGGTCGTAGCGAGGGCAGAAAAACCGGTAGCCAGCCCGTAGACCAGAAGCGTGCCCGCAAAGATTGCGCGCCGCCCAAACCTATCCGATAAGCGACCGCCCAGGGTGGCACCAATCGCCATGCCCAAAAACCCGATAGAGCCCAACAGCGATGCCTGACCCGAGCTAATACCCCAGTGGGCAATTAGGGCAGCCATGACGAAGGAGATAAGGCCGATATCCATGGCGTCCAGGGCCCAGCCGATACCCGTTACCCCTAGCAGGCGGGCATGGCGGCGGGTTACCGGGAGCTGATCAAGGGTAGAAGTGAGCTGCTCGGCGCTCAGAGAGTTGGTGTTGAGGGCATCAGCAGTCGCGGCGGTAGTGAGTTGGCCGGGCGCGGACGCCCGGAGCTGGTTTTCGTGCGGGGAAGTCATGTGGCTCAGGGGGCAGGAAATAAGGTCAAACTGACTTTATCAGTAGGAGCTTCGGGGGAGCCCCCGCACCCGACCAGATAGCGGGAATAAGTCACAATATGACGGTTACAGCCCCCGGCCGTGCTATAACTTGAAGAGTAAATATACATATCGTGCTCCGGGACCCGGTGAAAATCCGAACCTGCGGTGACAGCCCGCTAATTGACGGCACATCCACGTGCCCGATACCTGCAAGGTGGAATTCCTTGGCAGACAGTACAGTCTGGATGGAAGGTAGCACGAGCAAACCGTAAGGTACCCCCCGCGGCACCTGCCGTACCCGACTGCCTGGCCCACCGGCGTCCTCACCGACACCCACCGAAGCCAGCCAAGGCCGGGTACCCTCGATTTGTTCTCCCGGAGCCACTCGCTTTGGGAGTTTTTTATGGATTTCTTGCGGTGGCTCTTCGACGCTCAAATTGCGATTGGCGAAAACCAGTCCCTCTTGGTGCGCGAAGTCCTTGGCAACATCTTTGGCCTACTCTCAGCCCTCGGCGGCATGCGCCGCAAAGTCTGGGCCTGGCCCGTCGGTATCCTCGGCAACCTGCTTCTGCTCACCGTCTTCTTAGGCACCCTCTTCGGGTCAACCTACGGCACCGCTAACCTGCTGGGGCAGGCAGGCCGCCAGATCATG
This sequence comes from Rothia nasimurium, assembly GCF_014217215.1. GTDB lineage: Bacteria > Actinomycetota > Actinomycetes > Actinomycetales > Micrococcaceae > Rothia > Rothia avistercoris. Next base: position 1,466,045 of record NZ_CP056080.1, on the reverse strand, counting down.
TTTATCGCCGTTTCCGTCTGGGGCTGGTACCGCTGGAACCAAACCCGTAAGACCGGCGACGCAGGCCAGGCAGCAGTGATTCCCCAGTGGGCCAGCTGGCGCGAACGAGCTTTCATGGTCGCCTTCATGCTGGTCGGCACAGGTGCCTTGACCCCTATCTTCCGCGCTCTGGGATCCTACGAGCCGGTCTGGTCAGACGCCTGGATCTTCACCGGCTCTCTACTCGCCACCTACGGCATGGCTAAGGGCTGGGTAGAGTTCTGGCTGGTCTGGGTCGCCGTGGACGTGGTCGGCGTGCCCCTGCTCTGGTCAGCAGGCTACTACGCCAGCGCCTTCATGTACCTCTTCTACGGGGCCTTCACCCTCACCGGCTTCTTCGTCTGGTGGCGCACCCGCAACCGCGAAATGGGCAAGGTTGAGGTCGAAACAGCCTTCCCCGACCCCACCGTCGACGTACGCTAACCATGGCACACCTTACCGACACCCAGGCAATGGGCCTTGCCCTCGATAAGGCCCGCAAGGGCGTGCGCGGGGCTAACCCCCTGGTCGGGGCAGTAATTGTGGACGCCACCGGGCAGCTGCTTGCCACCGGCTGGCACCGCGGCGCCGGCAGCCCCCACGCCGAAGCCGACGCCCTAGCAAATGCGCGCAAAGCCGGCATCGACGTGCGCGGGGCCCGCATGTACGTCACCTTAGAACCCTGCAACCACACCGGCCGCACCGGCCCCTGCTCGGTCGCCATCGCCAAGGCCGGTATCGCCGAGGTCGTCTACGCTTACGCCGACACCACCGAGGACGCCGCCGGGGGAGCCACCTACCTGCGCTCCCAGGGCATCACCGTGCGCGGCGGGGTACTCGAGAACGAAGCCTACGCCCTCAACGCCCGCTGGTTCGCAGCAGCTGCCGGGAAGCGTCCTTTTGTCACCGCCAAAATCGCAAGCTCCCTCGACGGCTACATCGCAGCCGCCGACGGAACAAGCCAGTGGATCACCGGGGAAGAAGCCCGCGCCGACGGCCACGCCCTGCGCGCCCGCGCCGACGCCATCATGGTCGGCACCGGCACCGTGCAAGCTGATAACCCCCAACTCACCGCAAGGACGGGCACCGGGCAGCTCACCGAGCACCAGCCCCTGCGCGTGGTGGTGGGAGAAAGCGCTTTGCTAGAGGGTAGCCACCTGGCCCATTCTGTAGCAGAGGGCAGCGCCCTGCACTACCGCACCCGCGACCTAGCCACCGTACTCACCGACCTACACGCCAGGGGAGTATGCCACCTCATGGTAGAAGGCGGCCCCACCCTCATCACCGCCCTCATCCGCACCAACCTCGTCGACGAACTCTACTGGTATCGAGCGCCCCTGCTGCTCGGCGCCGGAAAACCAGCCCTGGGCGACCTCGGAATCACCAGCCTGAACCAGGCGGGGCGCTGGCAGCTTGACCACCTCACCCACTACCCGGCAGTGCAAACCTTGGGAACGGACGTCCGCACCCGGTTTGTACCTGCTCCGTAGAAATTTGGGGAGGCGAGGCAGGCTCACAGCGAAGCTGCTGGCTCGGGGCTGGCGTGAATCGCTTGTGAGCGCTAGCGAACCAGCGAGAGGGTCGGCAGCGAGCGTGAGCCTGTCACGCCTCCTATCCCACAGAAAATCTCATAAGTTCTGAAAGACTTCTTATGTTTACCGGAATCATTGCCGCTGTCGGCACCGTAGAATCTCTTGAACCCGTACTCGATAGCTCGGGCCGGGTCGAATCAGCCGTTGTGACCATCAAGGCGGGTCCGATTATCGACGACCTGGAACACGGCGGCTCCCTGGCCATCAATGGCGTCTGCCTGACCGCTACCCGCACCCGCGAGCTTGCCGACGGCTACTTCGCCGCCGACATGATGGGTGAAACCCTGCGCCGCACCAACCTGGGGCAGCTGGCCCCTGGCGCACGCGTCAACCTTGAGCGCTGCATGCCAGCCGACGGCCGCTTTGACGGTCACGTCGTGCAGGGTCACGTGGACGGGCTCGGCACCGTGGTCAAGGTTGAAGACCACGAATCCTGGCGTACCGTGCGCGTGCGCGTGCCGCGGGATATGGCAGCCCACCTCACCGAGAAGGGCTCTATTACTGTCTCGGGTGCGTCGCTGACCGTCACCGCCGTATCCCACCCGCAGGCCGACACCCACTGGTTCGAGGTAGGTCTGATCCCCGCAACACTAGAAGCCACCACCTTAGGCGAGCTGACCGTGGGCGATACCGTCAACCTCGAAACCGACGCCCTCGCCAAGTATGTGCAGCGTATTTTGGCGGTATCGGGGTCGGTTGCCGGCCTGGGCGTTACCCCCACCGGTAGCGCTGGTGGCTGGGAACACCGCGCCGCCGCCCTCGACACCATCGATCGGGCAGTTGCCGAAATTGCCCGGGGCGGGGCCGTCGTCGTGGTCGATGACGAAGACCGCGAAAACGAAGGCGACATCATCTTCGCCGCCGAACACGCTACCCCTGAACTCATGGGCTTCACCATCCGCTACACTTCCGGCGTCATCTGCGCCCCTATGAGCGCCGCCCGGGCAGATGCCCTGAACCTGCCGCCCATGGTCGCAGTGAACGAGGACGCCAAGGGCACCGCCTACACCGTCACCTGCGACGCCCGCGACGGTGTCACCACCGGCATCTCAGCCGCCGACCGGGCCCGCACCGTGCAGGTACTTGCCAACCCGGCGTCCTCTGCGGGTGACCTGACCCGCCCCGGCCACGTCCTACCCCTGCGGGCAGTCGACGGGGGAGTGCGCCAGCGCCCCGGCCACACCGAAGCAGCGGTAGAGCTCTCCCTGCTCGCGGGCCTATCGGGAGTCGGCGTAATCTCTGAAATCGTGAACGACGACGGCACCATGATGCGCTTCGATGCCCTTCGTGCCTTTGCCACCCAGCACAACATGCCCATGATTTCCATCGCTGACCTGGTCACCTACCTGCAGGAGCGCGACGATGACCGATAAAAACACCCTGGTAGCCAGCAGCGAGCCGGTGCTGGTACCCACCCCTCACGGCACCTTCGCCGTATCGGCCTACGAGTTTGCCGACGGCACCGAGCACATGCTCGCCACCGCAGTCAGCGCGGACGGACGCCCCCTCACCCCTGCGCAGGAAGGGCAAGACCACCTGGTGCGGCTCCATTCCGAATGTGCCACGGGCGACCTACTGGGATCCTACCGCTGTGACTGCGGGCCCCAACTCGAAAAAGCCCTCGCCACCGTACAGGAGCTGGGCGGTTCTGTGCTCTACCTGCGCGGGCACGAAGGGCGAGGCATCGGCCTGGTCAACAAGCTGAGAGCCTACGCCCTACAAGACGCCGGGGACGACACCCTCGACGCCAACCTACACCTGGGCTTCCCAGCAGACGCACGGGACTACACCCAGGCGTCCGCCATCTTGAAAGCAGCCGGGCTGACCCGCGTCCGCCTACTCACCAACAACCCGGCCAAGGCAGAAGCCCTGACCGAGCTAGGAGTGCAGGTGACAGGGCTGGTGCCCGATATTGTTGCGCCCCGGCCCGAAAACGAGCGCTACCTCGCCACCAAACGCGACCGTATGCGCCACATCCTCAACTAGGTACCATCTGAGTCAGAAAAACCCATCTAGTTTGTGGTCATTTCTGAATTAGCTGGTACCTACCCCAAACCCAACCCTAAGGAGAACACCATGAGCGGAGCAGGAGCACCCGCCCCCAAACTCAACCCCGCTGACACCGCAGGTTTGAAGGTCGCCGTGATTGCGGCGTCCTGGCACACCCAGATTATGGACGGCCTGCTCGACGGTGCCCGTCGCGCCGCAGCGGACGCCGGTATCGAACCGATCATCGTGCGCGTGCCCGGCACCTTCGAACTGCCGGTAGCCGCTGCAACCCTGGCTGAGAAGTACGATGCGCTCGTAGCCCTGGGCGTGGTCATTCGCGGCGGAACCCCGCACTTTGACTACGTCTGCGACGCCGCCACCAGCGGCCTGACTAAGGTCTCTGTAGAAACCAAAACCCCCGTCGGGTTTGGCGTGCTGACCTGCGACACCGAAGAGCAGGGCATCGACCGTGCTGGCCTGCCTGGCTCCACCGAAGACAAGGGCTACGAGGCCATGGCAGCGGCACTGGAAACCGTGGTGGCACTCAAGCAACTCTAACCGTCTTATCCATCTGCCCTCAAAATATCAAGGTATGCCAGGTTCACGCACCATGAACTTGGCATCCCAGTATATTTGGGGTTGATCTATTAGTAATAATAGAAAATCTTAACGAGCTGACCTAACGGAAAATTTGGACGAGTGCTAGGTGCTATAGAGTTGTGTTGAGCCTTTATCTGAAGGAAATCTATACACAACACACAATTCCGTGGAAGAAGTGAATCGTGCCCGCTATACATCGCACTCTTGCCCTTACTTTAGTTAGCCTTTTAGGCTTGGTAGGTTGCTCCAGCTCCAAAGAACCACTGACTGCTGCTGCTTCTAAGGAGAGCTCTACAACTGCTTCTGCAACAGTTATTCGAGTTATCGATGGAGATACTGTTGACGTTTCACTTGAAGGAACTGAAACACGAGTAAGACTTCTCAACGTGGACACACCTGAAACTAAGCATCCAAATAAAAACGTGCAATGTTTAGGTCCTGAAGCAGCTACTTTCCTTGAAGGAAAACTACCTGAAGGTACTGCAGTTACTCTTGAATATGATGTAGAGAAAACAGATAAATTCGGCAGGACGCTGGCTGGAGTATTCCTCTCTAACGGTGAGTTTGTGAATGAAGAGATTGCTCGTGCCGGTTTAGGTACTGCAGTAGTCTTTGAGCCTAATTCAAAGTTCTATCAAAGAGTGCTTAATGCTCAGAACAGTGCGGCTAACTCAGGCGTAGGTTTATTCGATTCTAACGTTGCTTGTAGCATTCCCGCACAGGCAAAAGCACTGCATGAAGAGCTCGCAGCAGCTGAGACTGTGGAAGAGGTCGAAGCTGTTATGGAAGAAGCAACTGAACTCATAGATTTGTTGAATGAGATTCCTTCTGAAGCTGAGTACGCATTTCTTGTAGGTCTTTCGAAGACCAATAAAGTTGGAAAAATTGTTTCGGAATTAACTGAATTAGTTGGTACAGCGAAGACTAAGAAAGAGACTCTGACGAATCCAGCGTCGGGGCAAAACGATAATGTCAATGATGCTGAATCAAATGCTGCTGAAGAGCAAGGACTTGCCAATGAGGTTGCAGAGCAAGCAACCGATGCGCAGGCTGAGGCTGACCGGATTGCCGCTGAGCAAGCAGCCGCTGCTCAAGCTGAGGCTGATCGGATTGCCGCTGAGCAAGCAGCCGCTGCTCAAGCAGAAGCTGAACGACTTGCTGCCGAACAAGCAGCCGAGGCAGAGCGTCAACGGCAGGCACAGCTGAATCAGCCAGCTCCAAACCCGGCACCTGATTTGAATCAGCCCGCCCCGGCGCCTGATTCCGCACCTGCACCGGACACTAACCCTTACCCCGGTTATACTGGGCCTCGTTGCTATGCACCCGGTGGTAAGAGCTGGACCCCCTGCCCGAACCGCTAATTCTTTTAGACAAAATAGCTCTTCTGTCTTCTTAGAAGGCAGGAGAGCTATTGCATTGAAATGCTTGTTTTTCAGGTCCAGGAGCTTAGCTCTAGAACCGTGGTGGCACTCAAGCAGGTCTAAAAGTAGTAAGCAGGGTAAGCTTGTGGTCAGATAAACCATGACACATAACGCACCCACCTATAAGCTACTGGCTCTGCTCGGGGAATCACTGATCCGCAGCGGAGCCAGCTCTGCAACCACCACAAAAACCCTCCTCGCAATAAGCTCAGCGGCTGGCCTGCGCGGCGTGACCGTCAGCGTCACCATGGGTCAGCTCATCATCAGCGATTCCCGCGGCGAGGGCCAGCTTCCTTACACCGAAATCTTCGACATCGCCCCCGGCAGCCTAGCAATTCAGTGGCGCTCCAAGACCGAGAAAATAATTGAAGGTCTACTCACCGGTGACATCACCACAAATCGGGCTATCGAGCTACTGGAAGAAGAGGACACCGGCCTTCACCCCGTTCACTGGGGTGTTTCTTTGCTGGGGTCAGGTCTGCTGGGTATCGGGTTTAGCCAGCTGCTCGGGGCAGGTAACTTCACAACCGTGGGCGCTTTCCTCGCTTCCGTGCTCGTTGCGGCTGTGTACCGGTGGGTCAAAATTGCGCGGGCACCCGGCATTTTTCGCTACGCCCTGGCCGGGTTCGTGGCGGTGACGGTTGCAACCCTCTTCAACCTGGTGTCACCCGTCGGGGCGGACGTCGCCATCACCGTCGTCTCGTCCCTAGCCGCCTATCTGGCTGGGGTTGCCGCCTATGCTGCGGTGCAGGATTCCATCATGGGCTGGTATTTGTCTGCGGTAGGACGCCTGTTGGACGCCCTTATATGCACGGCAGGTTTGGTAACAGGTGTGGCTCTCGGTATCGGGGTGGCCGGCTGGTTCGTTGATGATGAGTTCCGGTTTATTCGCACCCTCGATACCGAAACAGCCCAGATTCTTGACCCCCTGCTAGGGGCCGCGCTGGTCAGTCTGGGCTTTGCCCTGACTTGCGGAGGCAGAAAGGTGCAGCTGCTGGTGCTTGCTGCCACCGGCTTACTGGCTCACGGTCTCTATCTTGTAATAGAGGCACTGGGGCTTACCCCCTATGGGGCTATCGCCCTGACAGCTGTGCTGGTAGGCGGGGCCTGCGTCCTTCTCTCAAAGCCCCTGCGTCTAACCTCTAACGCCATTATGACGGTGGCCTTTCTGCCGCTCTTCCCGGGCATGCTCATCTACCAGGGAATTCTAGGCACTATCTTTGCTACCGACGGCGCTCTGGAAACCCTGGGGCAGGCCCTGCTGACCACCTACTGCCTGTCGGTGGGTGGAACCGCGGGCCAGTATCTCTTATCAGAACTGATGTGGGGTATTCGCCGGGCACAGTTCAGCAAGACTAAACCCGGGGAAAAATTCGACAAGGTCATGGTCGATGAGCTGAACGCCCAAGATATTATTCTGCCGGTCTTCAGCAAGCCCTTTTCAAAAGTGACCGAAAGATGAAATCTAAACCTGCCCGGTAACGCCAGCACCTCAAAGAGCGGTACGCTAGAGACCGTGAAGAACTTTGAAACCCTATTCGCAGAGCTAGCCGAAAAGGCTGAAACCCGCCCTGAGGGCTCCGGCACCGTTGCGGAACTCGACAAAGGCGTGCACTTTATCGGTAAGAAAATCGTAGAAGAAGCAGCGGAAGTCTGGATGGCCGCTGAATTCCAGTCTGACGCCGAGTTCGCTGAAGAGGCTTCACAGCTGATTTACCATTTGCAGTGCATGATGATCGCCAAGGGACTGACTCCCGAAGATATCTACAAGTACCTCTAAACCATCACTGCGAAGGAATAACCTATGCTGCGCGTTGCAGTTCCTAATAAGGGCATGCTTTCTCAGGCTGCCATCACCATGCTGACCGAGGCTGGCTACCTCCAGCGCCGCGACTCCCGCGAGCTGGTGCTCGTTGATCAGGACAACGAGGTTGAATTTTTCTACCTGCGCCCCCGCGACATCGCCGTGTACGTGGGTGAGGGCACCCTGGATGTCGGTATCACCGGTCGCGACCTGCTGCTCGACTCCGGCACCCACGCTGAGGAAGCGCTCAAGCTCGATTTTGCCCGCTCCACCTTCCGCCTGGCAGGGCCCGCCGGTACCTACACCGACCCGTCCGAACTTGAAGGTAAGCGCATCGCCACCAGCTACAAGCGTCTGCTGACCGACTATCTGGAACGCTCCGGTATCAACGCGTCGGTGGTGCGCCTGGATGGTGCTATTGAGTCCTCGATTCGTTTGGGCGTTGCGGACGCGATCGCCGACGTCGTGGAAACCGGCAACACCATGCGCGCAGCCGGCCTGGAACCTTTTGGCGACCCGATTATGCGCTCCGAGGCCCTGCTGATTAAGCGCCCCGGCGTTGAGGACCACGCCGGTCTTGAGCGCCTCCAGCGCCGCCTGCAGGGTGTGCTGATTGCCCGCCAGTACGTGATGATTGACTACAACATCGAAGAGGCTAACCTTAAGGCTGCCACCACCCTGACCCCCGGCCTTGAAGCCCCGACCATCTCGCCGCTCTCACGCGAGGGCTGGGTTGCTGTGCGCTCCATGGTGCCGCGCAAGGCAGCGAATAAGGTCATGGATTCCCTCTACGACATCGGCGGCCGCGGCATCCTAGTCACCGCCATTCAGGCTGCGCGCCTGTAACTTTACCCGGCGGCGTCCTTGCCCCTGATATGGGCGGACGCCGCCGCTTCAGTTTTGCTTTCAAGGAAAGGGGGCGCGCCCGTGGGTGTTGCCATTCGTGTTATTCCGTGTCTTGATGTGGACGCCGGCCGCGTGGTCAAGGGCGTCAAGTTTGAGGGTCTGCGCGACGCTGGCGACCCGGTAGAACTCGCCAAGCGCTACAACGCTGAGGGCGCCGATGAGCTGACCTTCCTGGACGTCACCGCCTCTTCTTCGGACCGTCAGACCACCTTCGATGTGGTGTCGTCAACCGCTGAACAGGTTTTTATCCCGCTGACCGTGGGCGGGGGAGTGCGCACCGCTGAGGACGTCGACCGCCTGCTACGCACCGGCGCCGATAAGGCCTCTATCAACACTGCCGCTATTGCCCGGCCCGAGGTGATCAACGAGATTACCGAGCGGTTTGGGTCCCAGGTGCTGGTGCTCTCGGCGGACGCTAAGAAGTCGGATGCTACCCCGTCAGGCTATGAGGTAACCACCCACGGCGGCCGTACATCCACCGGCCTTGACCTGCTTGAATGGGTTGCTGAGGCCCAGGAGCGTGGTGTGGGCGAGATCCTGCTGAACTCCATTGACGCCGACGGCACCAAGGCCGGCTTTGACCTGCCCATGATTCGCGCGGTGCGTTCTGTCGTCACCGTACCCCTGATTGCTTCGGGCGGCGCAGGCGCAGCCGAGCACTTCCCACCCGCCATCGAAGCAGGCGCGGACGCCGTCCTCGCAGCTTCCATTTTCCACTTCGGCGAGGTCAGCATTGGCGAAGTGAAGGACGCAATCCGAGCGGCAGGGTACGAAGTACGGTAGGAGAAGACGAGTAAGGCGCACCAGGCTCACGCTGGATGGAGCCCAGCAGATTCCGAGCGCGCGAGGAAATAAATCTGCGGGCGGAATAGGCGCAAGCCTGACCCTCACGCCCCGCCTGACGGCGGATTGCGTTCGCTCTTGTGTGCTCGCGCGCTCGCACCCGCTCACTTCATCGAGCCAGCAGCTTCGCTGTGAGCCTGGCTTGCCTTACTTCTTCAACTCAAATAGATTTTTCCCCTAACCAACTTCTATTCAGCTGGGTATTTACTTCCACTGGCGTTTGATCTCATCGATTAAATTTTGGTCATGTGTGAGACCAAGGCGCTCAGCGAGAATTTTTAGAAGTTCGAACTCTTGCTTACTGATTTTTCCATCAACAGCAGCCGCAATTACAGCAGCCCGGTAAAGTTTCGGAGCGCTTTCGATTGAGACTGATTTAATCAGTTTCCACAGATTTTCTTCGTCTATTTCTATCTGGCTCTTGAAAGAATTGATAAATTGCTGAAATTCTTCTCCTCTATCATCGTTTTTCTCAGCAAAAACAGTGAGGTAGTGCAGAAGAAGTCGTTCCTCGTCTTTGATGGTTTTGTCAATATTCATAATCCACCATAAAGTCGCGAGTAATGTCTCAATATGTTCGGCATGGTCGACAATTCGTCGAGAGGCTTCAATGATTTGTGCTTCTCTACGAAGTAAGATCTTGGCTCGTTCTCCTGCCGCTACAGTCATCCATCGATTTACGGCAACTGTTAAGGGAACAGAAACACCGGGGATAGCGAATTTAATGATGTTGCGCTGAAGAAGGTACTTCCCTACAACTGGAAGGCTCCTAACTGCTGTAAGTGTAGCGCCGCTGAATATCTTTTTGATGATAGGACGGATAAAAGCAGGTAATGCCTTCATCGCCGCACCACCAGTAGCTTCACCAGCCTTGATTCCGAATGCCAGCTTCACCAGTTTCCAAGTATCATTTGGATCATTTATATCCAGTGGTATCCCATAGAGCACTGAAATATCATGTGTCATGCGGAGTTGTAAATAGGAGGTATAGCTCAAGTCGATGACGAAACTCACGCCGCCAGCAGGTAGAGTCAACGGCGAAGAACCACCACCCGAACCGATTGTTGCAATAACAGCACCTGTATAAGCACTTGAGCTAAGCGCCCCCTCGATAGCTGCGTAGTTCGCAGCCATTTTGATACGGGCATCGACGATAGCGTCGGGAGGAAGATTCGGGTATTTCTCTTTGAAATACTCCGCATCAACCATAGTCGCATATTGGTTGAGAGAGTATGCAAGCAGTTTTGCGAACCAGTCTCCGCTCTTTAAATCATCCATCGATAGCTTGGATACAAACTCTCGAATTCGCTTAACTTCTTGTTTTACATGTTTTTTCTCTTCTTCAGGTGAAGAGATGTCCTCATTAATCGAGCTAGTCATACGGACCTCGTTGTCACTAATAAAATGGCCCATTGTATCGTCCCTTCTGTGAAGAAGCACATGCAAAGTAAGGATATTCTCTGCTACAAACTTCGTAAATTATACTATCACTCGATGTGCCCCCCCGGGCTGTGACCCATCGGACAGGCCTTGCAGTGAGAAAATATCAGCAATACCGGATAACCCAGTACTTGTTTTTGTATGTTTTATCTTGTCCTGGCCGAACACTTTTTCAGCCGTAAAATTAGTTGCTGGCCTTGTGACCGAAACTTATACCTTCTATTTCGACGAAGAGACGGACGCAATCCGAGCGGCGGGGGTGCAAAATACGGTAGTGGCTTCTAAAGCTGGTCCGAAATAGGTGCCTGATAAATAAAGGTCTGGATTTCTTCACGGCTTGTAGTCACAGACCCAGCCAAGCTGAACCCAAATGCATGGAGTGCAGAAATTGACGCCCTATTACGGGAATCAACCTCACAGTAGAACCTAATAGCATTGTTAATCTGAGTCTCTATATCTGAGAAATAGGTACTCTGAACTGCACTTACACAAGCAGCGAGCAAATATTGAGATAAACCGTATCCTTGGTGGTCGATACGAACTGATAAATAGGCAATATGAAATGCCTTGCGGGAAGAACTGTAATCAATGTAGGCAACTGCAAGAAGCTGACCTTCAGTAACTAGCCCAACGAGCATTTCATGAGGAGTTCTAGCTACCTTTGAAATACGGGTGGTCCTGATGAGCGACTGTACTGCAAGCTCCCAAGGCGCGGGATGGAATCTACCTCTACCCGGCATATAAGCCTGTTTTTCTGGCTGGGTGCAGACCCATCCTTCTATCTGCTGTTGATAGCTAGAAGGCAGAGGGAACGCTACCGTAGTCATAGCTTCCCTCACTGAGATAGACGGGCGAAAGCTTTTTCGAGGTCTTCTGCAGGCAGACTATTGTGGATTGATTTTGCCCGTTGGGCATAGACAGCACGCTCTTCGTCTGTCAGACCATCTGTGCCACGCATAGGCTCAGCAGATAGGCGACGAGCTATAGTTTTACTACTGGTTTTTGATACCCATCTACCAGTCTTCGCTGATTGAATCCTTGCAATGTTAGCGGTGCTAGTGGTCATTTCCTATCCTCCCATCCTAGGCATGACGTAACTATTCTCTGATGTACAGCCTATCGCTCCTATTCTTTTCTGTGAAGAGGAAGGGGAGAACGCACAGCCGTTAACCTTGTTCTGGCTTCCCAGAGAATACGAATCTAGCGGCTCAGCTCCTCCACCTTCTCGCCCCGCAGCAGTTCGTACAGGCCCATTTCGAGCATGAACTCCACGAACTGCTCCGGGGGCAGCTTGCGCACGTGGTCAATCAGGTCAGCAGTATCTGAGCTGTAGTCCCAGAGCTTATTCGCCAAGCCAACGCGCACATTCTTCGAGTGGTAAAAATCCACCTTGGTATTGGCCATGGCGCTTTGCTTGAGCCCGGCGTCCTTGGCCGCCTCAGCCACGAAGGTAGTAGCAAAGCCCACCTGGTGCTCGTCACTCAAATCAAGGCCGTGGAAGTACTTATTAATCTTCTCAATCAGTTCAGAGCGGGCCTTGCGCTCGCGCTCCTGAATACTGGCGAGGCCGGCCTCCGTCATGCCCTGCAGGCCAGCCGCCTGGGAAGACGAGAGCTTCAAGTCTTCCTCTTCGCGCAGCTTTTCGAGGCGGTAGTGGGTGAGCACGATGTCGTCCACGTTCACTACCTCGGGCGACACCTCATCGAGGGTAAACCGGCGCAGCTTGCGCGCGAGCAGGTCAGCGAAGGCAGAGAGCTTCTCGTAGTAGGGGTCGCCGAAGTTGAAGATTTGCGAGAAGAAGGCGTAGGACTTCACGTACTGGGCGAGGGTTGAGCGGAACTCCAGCAGTACCTCAAGGGCGGCTCGGTCAGTAGAACCGTCAATCCCTTCCTGCGCTGCCCGCCAGCGCGTCACAAACCGCTGCACGGGTATGGAGATGAGGGAGTCAAAGGACGCCTGCCGGGCACCGGGGGCAACCCACTTTTCCCAGAACTGTTCCACATCTGCCCGGTTGTAGATACCGGCCGCGTCGAGCTTGTCGACCTGTTTGGCAACCAGGTCGAGGTCCGATTCAGTCTCGATGCGGGCGTCCTCGTAGTACTCGGCGAAGGCGGCGCGAATCTGTTCGGGGTCGTTGACGAAGTCCAGAATATAGGTGTTCTCTTTGCCGTCAGCCCGGCGGTTGAGGCGGGAGAGGGTTTGCACTGCGGTGATGCCCGAGAGCTTCTTATCCACATACATGGCAACCAGAAGGGGCTGGTCAAAGCCGGTCTGGTACTTGTTGGCCACGATTAGAATATGCTGGCCGTCCTGGTTGAAGACCTCAGCGAGGTTCCTGCCTTTGAGGTCAGGGTTCATGGACGCCTCAGTTACGGTGGGTGTATCCACCCCGGGCACTACCTCAACGTCGGGGTCGGGCAGTTCACCGGAGAAAGCAACCAGCGTCTTCAGGGGCAGGGCCCTCTCGGCGATAGCTTTTTCGAAAGCCCGCTGGTAGCGCACGGCAGCAGCGCGTGAGGACGTCACCACCATGGCTTTGGCTTTACCGCCGAGTTCCTGCTTGACTCGGCCCTCAAAGTGCTCAAGAATCACCGCTACCTTGGAGGCAACATTGGTGGGGTGCAGCTCCACAAAATTGATGAGGCTCTTGGTGCCCTTGCGGATGTCGATTTCTTCGTCTGCCCCGCTGTCCTCGTTCTTCTGGGCGATTTTGGCTGCCATCTGGTAGGTGGTGTAGTTCTTGAGCACGTCAAGAATGAAGCCCTCTTCAATGGCTTGCTTCATGGGGTAGAGGTCGAAGGGCTCGTGGGGGCCGGTGCCGTCAGCCCGTCGGCCAAAGACCTCAAGGGTCTTTGCCTTTGGAGTTGCGGTGAAGGCAAAGAAGGACACCTGGTGGCCCTCACCCACCACACGCTGGGCCATCTTGGTCAGGGCCACCTGGTCAGCTTCGGGGTCTGACTCTTCGATACCGGCGTCAATCTCGGTGTTGAGCATTTCCTTGATGGAGTCGGTTGCCTTACCCGACTGGGAGGAGTGCGCCTCGTCCGCGATAATCGCAAAGTGCTTACCGGCGAGCTGGCCGCCCTCCTTGGTCATTTCTGCCAGGGCGAAGGGGAAGGTTTGCAGGGTGACGCCGATGATGGGCACGCCGGTGGTCAGTGCCTCGACGAGCTGCTTAGATTTGGAATCGCCGCTGCCGCGCGTAATGGGCTGGAAGGTGCCGGCGGTGGTGACGAGCTGGTCGATGGCGTCCTGGAGCTGCTGGTCGAGCACCTGCCGGTCGGCGATGACGATGACGGAGTCGAAGACGCGCTCGCCGTCTGGGGTATGGAGGTTGGAGAGCCGGTGGGCTGTCCAGGCGATGGAGTCGGTTTTGCCGGAGCCCGCCGAGTGCTGCACCAGGTATTTGTTCCCTGCGCCTTCGGTGCGGGCTGCCTGGACGAGTTTGGTGACGGCTCGCCACTGGTGGTAGCGGGGGAATCTGATGTGGCTTTTGTGGGTGGTTTTGCCGGTGAGCGGGTCGGTGATTTTTTGATGGTTGGTGTAGATGAATTTGGTGAGGATGGTGATCCAGGTGTTGGGCTCGAGGATTTCTTCCCAGAAGTAGCTGGTGGCGAGTTTGCCGTCGATGATGGGGTTGCCTGCGCCGCCGTTGGCTCCGCGGTTGAAGGGGAGGAAATTGGTTGCTTTTCCTGCCAGTTTGGTGGTCATGGCAATTTCGTCTTGGGAGAGGGCGAAATGGACGAGGGCGCCGCGGTGTTCTTGGAGCAGGGGTGAGGTTTTTGGATCGCGGTCGGTACGGTATTGATCTATAGCGATTTGGAGGGTTTGGGTGTATTCGCTTTTGAGTTCGATGGTGGCTACGGGTAGGCCGTTGATGAAGAGCACGAGGTCGATGCGGGCGGTTTCATCTGCTGGGTTGTAGCGGACTTCTTCGACGACGCGCAGGATGTTCTTGTGGTAGAGGTCGGTGAGTTCGGGGTTGCGGTTGTCTTGGGGTGGGTAGGCGAGGAGGTGGAAGGGACGGCGTGCGCCGGGTACGCTGAAGCCTTTGCGCAGGACGTTGAGGGTTCCGCCGCCTTGTTCTTCTGGGGCTGCGAGTTTGGTGATGAGCCGGTCGAGTAGGCGGTTTTCTTGGGCCTGCTGGGCGGTGGGGTTTGTACCGGGTTTGATGAGGGTGGCGTAGTTTTTGGGGTCGCTGGTTTGTAGCCAGGTGAGGACGTCGGCGGGGTAGAGGGCGCGCCTGGCATCGTAGCCTGCGGAGTTGGGGGAATGCACCCACCCGTGAGCGGCCAGGTAGGCGCAGATGTCTTGCTGGAGAGGACGTTCAAGGTGGGTGCGAGACATGTGGGCGGCTCCTGACCTGCTGGACTGGGAATTAACCCTAGGCAACAAACTAGACAAATACCGGGCAAAAACTAACTGTTCTTAGTTTAGAAGCTCGGCAGAGAATCGGGAATTTATGAAGCAGCAAACCCGCCAAAGAGTTGAATTTTGTATATTGCATGCTTAACAACTTGTACATTCGATGTACAAATGTTGTGCATCGAATGTACAAGTTGCCTGATTTAGGTCGTCTATATGTTGCATCTGCAAATTGTGAGGAGATGTAGTAGCCGGAGTGCTAGCCGTCCTCGATGAGTTAATAAACCAGTAAATATTATTACGGGTTTTTTATATCGTGTAATCTCATGCAATGCGTATTTAGGATTGGCTTTATGTTCAAATCTATAGTAATATCCTGATTTTTCTTATGATCTTTACTTCTGCACCAACAACATGATTTAAGATTTTGGGTGATTGATAAGTAATTTCTGTTATATAACCCTAACCCAGATTTATTGCTCCATTGACTTGCGACTCCACCGCATGATATGCAAATAATTTTATTTGAATAAGGCTGATGCGCGTTCCAAATATCATCATGATGAGATTTGTGTGACCCATGATGAGGTGCAGTCATAATCACTAAATTATTCCAGTCAACTTTATAGATTGGGTCATTATTTTTATTGGGTTTAACTACGTTTAATCCAGAGGAATCACTCCAAATAATAATTTTCTTTTCATCGCTGTAAGTAATTTGGCTTATAAGTGCTCTTTCGTTGATTAGTATTTTTTCAGTTGTGTTTCGCAGCCAATCTTTAAATTTTGCTCCGGAAAGCATGACATCCGTTTTGGGGTTGCCGTTAATAATTTCTAATTTGGTATTATTTATTGTTTCGGCATGTATATTTCCAGGAAGGTAGTTATCGACATTGAAAAATTTAATTTCTACACCTGATTTATATGCAGTAATTAATATCTCTCTTACTTTTTTAGTGGCATATATAGCATGAAAAGCTAACATTAATTTAAAAGAATCCAAATGATGTAACGCTTGAATAGTATTAGGAAATCTGGATGGCGTAATGTTCTGATTTTCTAATTTTGATTGCGATTTGAATGAAAATTTTGAGAATAAATTACTAAAAGGCTGGTTAATAAATTGTTCTGAGAAATTTTCAAGAATAACTTGCTCATCGTCAAATTCATCGATATTTCTAGAAATATTGCTGTATTGTGCAGTTAATACATTACTCAATGAGTAGATTTCAGATCTTCCCCAGCTATGCTCAAAATCGATTTCTGAAAATATTTCTGAAATTTCAATATGTCTAAAATCTGGCAATAATCCATCGACATTGAATCTGCTGATAATTCCCGAATCACTGACTAACCTATCAGGTCTTGTAATTTGTATATAAACTTCAGCGGCTAACACTGCAATTATCCAGTCATGTGGAACCCAAATTTCCTGGGGTTTATACTTTACGTTTTTCCAAAATTGCGAAAATCCACTAATATGATCCCAATCAGAATGAGTCAATATTAGAATACGAGGATTAAATGTTGCACACCTTTCCCCATTTTGGAATAACCCAGATCAATCATTATCGAATTTTCGTTATCAATATTAAATACCGTTGACTCTCCAGCGGTATAATATTTCTTTTGGTCCTTAATTTCACCAAGAAAAGTTATTTCCATAGTTAATCCTTTTGATATTTTTTATGTTGATAAATTAATCTAGACTTAGATTGTAAACTCTACTTAAGAGGGAAATTTTTCTTTCCGAAAGTAAATTATGGATAATGTTCATTAAATTTATTATGGTATTAAAATATTGGAGCTGGTTATCTAAAGCTGAGATAACTTTATTTTGTTTAGATACTTCGATTGAAGGAACTAAAAAATTCTTTACGATGGTTGAATTTGTTGATGCTAGATTTGTTGACTGACGAGCATTGTTTTCAAAATATCGTCGAGCATAGCTGGCCTCAAGGCAATAGACTAGGAACTCGGGGAGCAACTTTTCTTTGTTGCAACGAAACGCGAAAACATGGTTCTGATGTAGCATTGGTGAAACCTCACCAGACCAAATTGCCCCGCGGCCTAATTTGTCGCGGTCTCCGCCCTCCGTCATTAAAACATCATCTTTTTGAAGCGAGTTTTCATTCGCTACCGAAACAGGTACCGAAACTTCCTTTACTTCAGTCAAATCAACTCTGCCAACCTGCACGTTGGCAACACGAAGATAAGGATAGGATTGAGTTGGCTCGTTGTATGCCGCTCCAAGTGTAATGCCAGATGTAAGAGTGCCTAGATGCTTAATAGCTGTCTTCTTATCCAGCAAAGGTTCAATAAAATTGTTAATTGCAGAAAGCCGGCGTTCCTCAGCTAATACAGAAAGCTGCACACATTCAGCAATGAGCTCATCAATCTCCGTCAGTTCACGGTCAAGCTCATCTGCAATTCGTTCCTGCTCTTCAAAACTTCGAACTGGAACATGCTGAGACAGATATGCTTTTACATCTAAATTCTGAATACCAGTAGATTGCTTTATAAAAGGCTCAGTCCCACGGTTAGAATAAAGTGCTGCTAGCTGATAATTCCAATATCGACTTGATTGACCGCTTTTAGGGCGTAAGACAGATACAAAGTTTGAACAGACTGATGCTTTATTGGAATCAAATAAGACTGACCTGCCTACAAGCGTTTTTTCACCACCACCAGATTTTTCAATCAAGATATCACCTGGATGTAACGCTTTTACTACGAATTCAGATGGAGCGATGTTGCGAACAACTCCTGCTGACTCATTGACCTTTAGGTGTTCGTAGTCAAAATCTGCGGCTCTGTAGCAAATAACATCATTCTCATCGTTTTTACATTCATTTCCCCAGGTTCCTGCAATAACAGGTTCAAAGGCGTATTTAGCAGGCATCGTTCTCATGGATTAACCTAGCACCTCTTCCAGCCTCTTCTTGATTCGGCCCAGCACCTCGTTGAGGTCCCGGTCAATCTCCTCTAAGGTACGTGGCGGCACGTACTCGTAGAAGTGGCGGGCAAAAGGAATCTCCGCGCCCTCCTTAGTCTTAGACTCATCAATCCAGGCATCAGGCACAAAGGGCTTGACCTCACGCTCCAAGTACTCGTGAATATCCTCGCCCCAGGGCACATTCTCAGTATCACGCAGAGTAGAATCAGCCACCGGCTTCTTAGCCTTCAACACCACCTCGGCGGATTCATCGCGCTCAGCCAACTCATCCACCAACTTAGCCAAAGCCGCAGGCTTCACCAGGGCACCGGCGTCCGCAAACACCTGCAACAGCTCAGCCTTCACCCCAGCCACATCACCACCAACGGCACCCACCTTGCTCTCAACCAAAGAAGCAAGAGAAGTCCGCACAGCGGCGTTCTCACCCTCAGCCAGCTTGAGCTTGCCAAACTCCTTAGAAGCCAACAAACGCTCCACCCGGTCAGCAGTAAAACCCCAATTCAACCGCAAAGGGCGCTCCACCGTAATCGTGCGGTACATAAACTCCTCACGATCAAAAACCTTAGAACGCTTATCATCCGCAGCATCAAAAGCAGCGTACAAGCGGGTAATCTCAGCAATCTGCTCCTCACTCAACCGCTTACGCTTAGACCCCACCGACTTACGCATCTTCTCAAACATACTCGTCGCGTCAATCAGCTGAACCTTACCCCTACGCTCAGCCTTCTTCTGCTTATTCAACACCCAAATATAGGTAGAAATACCCGTGTTATAGAACATGTCGGTAGGCAGGCCAATAATCGCCTCAAGGTAATCCTGATCCAAAACCCACTTACGGATATTCGACTCACCAGACCCAGCGCCACCCGTAAACAGGGGAGAACCATTCAAAACAATGGCACCACGGCCACCCACCTGGGCAACACCATTACTAGCAACCATCGGCTCATTGAGCTTAGAAATCAGATGCTGTAAGAAAAGGAGCGAACCGTCAGACACACGGGGCAGGCCAGCACCAAAACGGCCCGCAAAACCCTGGTTCTTATGCTCAGCCTCAACCACAGCCTTAGCACCTTTCCAGTCCACGCCAAAGGGCGGGTTACTCAGTCCATAGTGGAAAGTGCGGTTCTCAAAAGCCGGGTCAGTGAGCGTGTTGCCGAGAGCGATGTTATCGACGTCCTGGCCCTTCACCACCATGTCAGCCTTACAAATCGCATACGACTCAGGGTTGAGCTCCTGGCCCAGCAGGCTCACATCGGCGGTGGGATTCAGCTGGTGAATCTTATCGTCAGCCACCGACAGCATACCGCCGGTACCAGCCGTAGGGTCATAAACCGACCGGGCAATGTAATCAGTACGCAGATCTTCATCATCAGCCAGCAGCAGATTAACCATGAGCTCAATCACCTCACGCGGGGTAAAGTGCTCACCGGCAGTCTCATTAGAAGCCTCAGCGAACTTGCGAATCAGCTCCTCAAAGATATTGCCCATCTGCTCATTGCTTACCTGGTCAGGGTGCAGGTTCACCCGTGAGAAATGCTGAATCACCTGATACAGCAGGTTATGAGCGGCAAGGTCTGCGATGGTGTCTTCGAACTTATACTTCTCAAAAATATCGCGCACGTTCTCACTGAACTGGTTAATGTAAGAACGCAGATTCTGCTCAAGCGTATCGGGGTCATTAGCCACAGTCTTGAGATTGTGCTGGGAGAGGTTATAGAAACTGTAATCGTGACCCGCGCGGGCAGAAAGCATCGCCGGAGGAATCGTATCGAGCACATAACCATCTGCCGCCTCTAGAACAGCCTGCTTGGTCGGCTCAAGCACCGCATCAAGACGTGCCAACACCGTGAAAGGCAAAATAATCTGACCGTACTGATGCTGCTTATAGGTACCGCGCAAAACATCAGCCACATTCCAAATGAACTGCGAATAGTTCAAAGAAGACACACAAGCCCCTCAACATTGGCAAACTAATGGCTCCGAATAAAAGCCCTAGCCACTGGGCAGAGCTTTTACCCCGATAAAACTAATAATACTCAAGGGGCAGGCGTCCGTCCGCTCATTGAATGTAATCGAAAATGCCATCTGCGCGGTAAAAGAACGTGCAGATGGCATTTTCGGTTACATACACGAGCGCATGTGATATAAAGGTGTGTGGCGTCACCCACCGCCCAGCGCTTTGCCCCTGTGACTCTAGCAAGCAGGTCTCCAGCGCGAAGGGAAGAGAATTCTCGGGTTGCACCGGCATACCATGGCCGGGGTAGGCACCACTGAACCGTCGATTGATGCCGCAGCTAGAGTGCGAAGAAAGTCGATACCCGTGACTGCCCAATCAAACTTCAAAAAGCTCGTGCGCGCCCGTATGGAAGAAACCGGCGAAAACTACACCACCGCCCGAGCAGCCCTGCTCAAGACCAGGCCGACGACCAACGTCCTAACCGATCCCCGCGAACAAGCCTACGCAGAGCACCGCACAGTCGTTGACCGTTTTCTGCAGGGCGGACGCCTGACCTCCTGGCCCTCCAAACGCCGCACCCGCGCCCACCTGCTGCTACACCTAGTGACCTATTTTGAGCCAGGGCGCACCTACACCGAGAAACAGGTTAACGAGATTCTGGCCGCCCTCTGGCAGGACTATGCTTTTATGCGTCGGGAAATGGTCGAGTACGGTTACCTGGTGCGAACCTCTGACGCCTCCGCGTATTGCCTGGCAACCCGTGCTCCCGACCGGGCAGGTACCGTGCTGGCTGCCGAGGCCCCGGCCTGGGAAGCGATGTGGCTGCCAGGCTACCTGGCTGCAGAGGCTATGTAGCAACTAGGGACCAGATTCCTCCCAAAATCCTTGTGGTGCACACATACTATTGAGAGTTTTCTGGTCCCTACTATGGGGCGGGGCGGAGCAGGCGCGCGCCACAACCTGTCTTTAGCTCACCTCAACCAGGGCCGCGGCCTCGCGCCCGAACAGGTAGAGCACCAATTCGCCCGGCTCGCCGGTCAGCACAGTCGCAACCTGGCCAGCAGGCGGAGCAATCACAGTATGAACAGCGGGGGAGTAGCCCGGAGCTTCCAACACCAGCCCCTGAGGGTACTTCTTCCCTGCCATCATGCGAGCACGCGCCCGCAGCACCTTCCATATCTTCTCCTGCACACCCTCAGCCAGCTCGCGCGGGGCAGGCTGCTCGCCGTCAGCGAGTGAGGCGCGGCGGACGTCCTCGGTATGTACAAAATACTCAACCAGGTTCATCGCCTCGTCCAGGCCCGGGAAGCGCGTGCGCATGTGCAGGTAACCCGGTAACGCCTCAAAATCGCGCAGGGCCTTCTCGTAGCGGCGCTGGCCGGTCAGCTCACCTGCAAGCTGATCGGTGTAGCGTTCGGTGCGCGCAGCCAGCGGGCCGCCCGGCATGCCCGCTGCAATCAGAGGCTTGCTTTCGCGCACCAGTAGGTGGGCCGCCATGTGGCGGGTTTCCCAGCCCTCGCAGAGGGTAGGAGCGGACGGCCCCGCAGCAGCGAGAGCATCTAGTAGGGCGGTGCGTTCTGAGGTAACAAGGGTAGAAGAAGTCATACGCCCAGTCTAAACCCGAGCGACGAGTTGCCCAGCGCAGGCACCAGCCCTAGAAACACCAGCACCAGCCCGTAGCCAGATGCTGAGAGTTGCCCCAGCCCCGCTACCACCATCAGCTAGGATGGAAAGGTGAGTACACCAGCACCCAGCGCCACCGAGGGCGCTTCTCTGCCCGCCGATATCGTTGCCCGCCTCAAACGCGATGAGCACGGCCTATTCGCCGCAATTATTCAGCAGCACGACACCCGCGATGTGCTCATGCTCGGCTGGATGAACGACGAAGCCCTGCGCCGCACCCTCACCGAAGGGCGGGTCACCTTCTGGTCTCGCTCCCGCCAGGAATACTGGCGCAAGGGCGACACCAGCGGCCACTACCAGTACGTCAAAAGCGTCAGTATCGACTGTGACGGCGACGCCCTGCTTATCGAGGCCGACCAGGTAGGCGCAGCCTGCCACACCGGAACCACCACCTGCTTCGAAGCTGGCGGGCAGCTGCCCGCCGCAACCGGCGTCCGCCCCGAATAGCTCCCCAGACACACCACAACCAGAGGAAACCATGCACGACTTGGGAATCGTCGAACCGACCCTAGAAGAGTTCCGTGAACTAGCTGCCAGCCGCCGCGTCATTCCCGTGCGCGTCAAAGTTCTCGCAGACGCCATGACCCCTATCGGCATCTACCGGGCCCTGGTCGCCGCCGACGGCGCACCCGCCCCCGGCACCTTCCTGCTGGAATCAGCGAATGAGCAGAAGCAGTGGTCACGCTACTCCTTTATCGGTGCCTCCAGCCGCTCAACCCTCACCACCAAGAACGGGCAGATTGTGTGGCAGGGGCTCACCCCCTCCGGCGCACCCACCGAGGGCGACCCCGTTGAGGCTATCCGCGAGACCCTGGAGATGCTGCACACCGAGCCCCTCGATAACCTGCCCCCGCTCACCAGCGGCCTGGTCGGCTACATGGGCTGGGACGTCGTGCGCCGCTGGGAGAAACTACCCGGCGGCCCGGCGGACGACGTCAATCTGCCAGAGTTCGCCCTGAACATCGTCTCAGACATGGCAGTGCACGATAACTCCGATGGCACCGTCACCCTCATCGCCAACGCCATCAACTTCAACGGCACCGACGACAACATCGACGCCGCCTACGCCGACGCGCTCTCCCGCGTCTACGCCATGATGGATAAACTCGCCCAGCCCGCCCCCGAATCGGTCTCAACCCTCACCGGCACAGCGGATATCGAGGCGCAGGTAGCGCAGGTCAAGCACACCTGGGCAGAGCAGGGCTTCCTGGACGCCATCGATAAGTCCAAGAAAAACATCATCGACGGCGATGTCTTCCAGATCGTGATTTCCCGCCGTTTCGAGGCAGAAAACCGCGCCAGCGCCCTGGACGTCTACCGGGTGCTACGCCAGTCCAACCCCTCGCCCTACATGTACCTCTTCAACTTCGAATCCACCGAAGACGGCGAGCCCTTCCAGATTGTCGGCTCTTCCCCCGAAGCCCTGGTCACCCTCAAAAACGGCACCGCCACCACCCACCCCATCGCCGGGTCCCGTCCGCGCGGCGCCACCCGCGAAGAAGACCTTGCCCTGGCTGAAGAGCTGCTTGCCGACGAAAAAGAATGCTCCGAGCACCTTATGCTCATCGACCTGGCCCGCAACGATCTCTCCCGCATTGCGGTACCCGGCAGCGTCAACGTCACCCAGTTCATGGAAATCGAGCGATTCAGCCACATCATGCACATCTCATCCGAGGTGCAGGCCCAGCTGGCCGAGGGCATGAACGCCTACGACGTGCTGCGCGTAGCCTTCCCCGCAGGCACCCTCTCGGGTGCGCCCAAGCCCCGTGCCATGCAGCTGCTCGACGAGTACGAGGTGAGCGCTCGCGGTGTTTACGGCGGTGTTTGCGGCTACTTTGACTTTGCAGGCAACATGGATATGGCAATTGCCATCCGCACCGCGGTGCTCAAGAGCGGACGCGCCTACGTGCAGGCCGGTGCCGGTATCGTCATGGACTCGGTGCCCGCTTCTGAAGCCCAGGAAACCGTGAACAAGGCGGCCGCCCCGCTGCGCGCCGTGCTCACCGCGTCGGGCCTGGCGCCCCTGTCGACCGAGGTGATTGACTAGATGAGCGAGTCACAGGCCCAGCCTGCTGAGGTTGCTACCGCGCGCCCGGTGCCGGGCTGGGCTAAACCTGCCCGCGTGATGCTGGGGGCCATGGCTATTTCTGCTACCGCCTTCCTCACCACTTTGCCCACCTGGATTCGCGCCGAAGTCAGCACGGTCGTTTCAACCTCCACCCTGGACATTTCGGGGGCGGACGCCGGCTCCACCGGCTCTGCCCTGGCCCTGGTTGCCTTGGTCGCGTCGGTTGCCCTGCGGATTGCCGGGCCTAAGCTCCGCAAGGTATTGGCTCTCTTGCTGGTGGGTGTGGGGCTGGGCCTGGCGGTAGCTGCCTTTGGTGTAAACGCCGACCCGCAGGCTGCCTCTATGGCCCAGGTCAGTGCGATGACCGGTACTAACGCCCCGGCTAACTCCTACGCTGTGACCGCCATGCCCCTGCTGGCGACCGTGTGCGGTGTGCTGGTTGCCCTGGCTGGTGTGTGGGCCTTTGTTGCTACCTCCCACTGGAAGACCGGGCGCAAGTACGACCGGTCAGCTGCCCGGGCAGCCCGCGTGGCTTCTGCCGAAGAAACGGACGAAATCGACGCCTGGGACTCCCTGAGCGAGGGTAAGGACCCCACCCTGTAAGAGGGGCAGAGCGTCTCAAGCCGCAGACCCGCTGCGATAGCGGGCTGCGGCTTTGCTGTATCTAGAGGAGGTTTATAGGCCGAAGGATCCCTCTAGCCGGCTGCGGGAACCGGGGTGCAGCAGCACCACCTGGCTGATGAGCTCATCGCCTGACCAGGTGCTGCGCAGCAGGCGCAGGCAGGGTTCGGTGGGGTTGATCTGCAGGTCGGACGCCTGTGGGCTGGTAGGTAGCACCGCTTCGACGGTGTGCGTGCCCCGGGTGATAGGGGAGCACTGCCCCAGGTAAAAGTTGGGGGTGATGCTGGTGAAGTCCTGCTCTAGATAGTCGGGTATGGCTACGGCGTTGACGTAGCGCTCTTCGCGCTGGATAGGTAGCCCGTCGTCGTAGTGGACCAGCACGCTGTGAAAGACCCTCTCACCCAGTTCGGGGGCTAGGCGGCGCTGGGCCTGGGCTGCCGGTATCTCTTCGAGGGTGAGTACTTTGCTGCTGTGGGTGTGGCCGCGTTCGGTGATTTCATCGGCAATGTTGCGCACCTCAAGCAGGGCAGAGGGGTTCTTATGCTCAGCAACAAAGGTGCCGACCCCGCGGGTACGCACGAGCAGACCCTCAAGCGTCATCTCGCGGATAGCTCGGTTGACGGTCATGCGGGAGAGACCCAGGGCGCTAGCGAGCTCGTTTTCTGAGGGGATGCTTTCGCCCGCTGCCCAGTGGCCGCTGTTGATTTGCTCGGTGATGATGGTTTTGAGCAGCTGGTAGGCGGGGGTTTGTGCGGCCTTGTGGTCAGCGAACTGCTGGGACAAGTCGGTGATTTTTTCCACGCCTACTCCATTGACAACCAGTTGTATATACAAGAAGATAGGTGTGTGACCCTCTTCATCTTTCCACTGTACCGCCCCGGCGCGGTCAGGCAAAAGTAAAGAACCAGAAGCTGGGCAAAGCAGACCATCATGTACAAAGGAGTAGACATGGCCACCAGCGGCCCCCGCCCCGTCCGCGCCCCCCGCGGCTCCGAACTCAACACCCTTGGTTGGCAGCAGGAAGGCGCCCTGCGCATGCTCATGAACAACCTCGACCCCGAGGTAGCCGAGCACCCCGATAACCTGGTGGTTTACGGCGGCACCGGTCGCGCAGCCCGCTCCTGGGAAGCCTTTGACGCTATCGTCGCCACCCTCAAGACCCTCAAGAGTGATGAAACCATGCTGGTGCAGTCCGGCAAGCCCGTGGGCGTCTTCCGTACCAACGAATGGGCCCCGCGCGTGCTGCTGGCCAACTCCAACCTGGTCGGCGACTGGGCCAACTGGGAGCACTTCCGCAAGCTCGAAGCCGAAGGCCTGATGATGTACGGCCAGATGACCGCGGGCTCCTGGATCTACATCGGCACCCAGGGTATTCTGCAGGGCACCTACGAGACCTTCGGTGCGGTAGCCCGCAAGCGCTTTGGCGGCACCCTGGCTGGAACCATCACCCTGACTGCCGGTCTTGGCGGTATGGGCGGTGCCCAGCCCCTGGCCGTGACCATGAACGAGGGCGTGGCTATCTGCGTGGACGTTGACGAGTCCCGCGTTGACCGCCGCATCGACCACAAGTACCTGGATGTCAAGGCCCGCGACCTCGACCACGCTCTAGAGCTCGCCATCGAGGCTCGCGACGCCAAGAAGCCCCTGTCCATCGGCGTCGTCGGCAATGCCGCCGAGATTTTCCCTGAGCTGCTGCGCCGCAAGGCCCCCATCGATATCGTCACTGACCAGACCAGCGCCCACGACCCGCTGAGCTACCTGCCCACCGAGGTCACCTTCGAGGACTGGAAGGCAGAAGCCGCCCGCGACCCCGAACTCTTCACCAAGCGCTCCCGCGAGGCCATGGCAGCCCACGTTGAGGCAATGGTTGGCTTTATGGACGCCGGGGCTGAGGTCTTCGACTACGGCAACTCCATCCGTGATGAGGCCCGCAAGGCAGGCTACCAGCGCGCCTTTGACTTCCCCGGCTTCGTGCCCGCCTACATCCGCCCCCTCTTCGAAGAGGGCCTGGGCCCCTTCCGCTGGTGCGCCCTCTCCGGCGACCCCGAAGACATCAAGAAGACCGACCAGGCGATTCTCGAACTCTTCCCCGAGAACGAGCACCTGAAGCGCTGGATCACCATGGCCGGTGAGAAGGTTGCTTACGAGGGCCTGCCCGCCCGTATCTGCTGGCTGGGCTACGGCGAACGCCACAAGGCAGGTCTCAAGTTCAACGAGATGGTAGCTAGCGGTGAGCTCTCTGCCCCCATCGCCATTGGCCGTGACCACCTGGATTCCGGTTCTGTGGCATCCCCCTACCGCGAGACCGAGGGTATGAAGGACGGCACCGACGCCGTTGCCGACTGGCCCCTGCTCAACGCCCTGGTGAACACCTCATCGGGTGCGTCCTGGGTATCCATCCACCACGGCGGCGGCGTGGGCATGGGCCGCTCCATCCACGCGGGCCAGGTCTGCATCGCTGACGGTTCTGAGCTGGCCGCTGCCAAGCTGGAACGAGTGCTAACCAACGACCCCGGTATGGGCGTAATTCGCCACGCGGACGCCGGCTACGAGTACGCCCAGCAGGTTGCAGCTGAGCGCGGGGTTCGCATTCCCATGCAGGAAAACCGCTAGCCATGACCAGCCGTCTTTTTACCAACATCGGGTCACTGGTCACCAACGACCCCACCCTGGACCGCGGGCCCCTGGGCGTACTCGAAAACGCCGCCTTCGTGGTGGAGCAGGGCCGTATCACCTGGGTTGGCGCAGCCAACCAGGCACCGGCGTCCGACCGCTGCCTAGACCTGGGCGGACGCGCCGTGCTGCCGGGCTTCGTGGAATCCCACTCCCACCTGGTCTTTGCCGGGGACCGCTCGCACGAGTTTGCCGCCCGCATGGAAGGCAAGCCGTATGAAGCCGGTGGAATCCGCACCACCATCGAGGCTACCCGCGCAGCGAGTGCAGCTGAGCTGGAACTCAACACCCGCTCACTCATGCAGGAGTACGCCCGGGCCGGGGCGACCACGATTGAGGTGAAGACCGGCTACGGCCAGTCGGCTGAATCTGAACTGAAATCGGTGCAGGTCGCTGCGGCCTGCACCGACGAGGTCACCTTGCTAGCCGCCCATGTGGCTCCGCCGGAATACCGGGATAAGCACGACGAGTACGTGCAGATGGTGGTTGACACCATGATTCCGGAATGCGCCCCCTACGCCTCATGGATTGACGTATTCTGCGAGCGCGGTGCCTTTAGCGAGGACGAGTCCCGGGCCGTTTTGCAGGCCGGTATCGCTGCCGGTTTGAAGGCGCGTGTGCACGGGAACCAGCTGACCTACGGGGCCGGTGTGCAGCTGGCCGTTGAGCTGGGTGCTGCCAGCGTGGATCACGTGGTCTACCTGACGGACGCGGACGTCGACGCCCTGGCTAATAGCTCCACGGTGGCTACCGTACTGCCGGGGGCAGATTTTTCAACCCGGGGCGCCTACCCCGACGCCCGCCGTCTGCTGGATGCCGGGGTAACGGTGGCGCTGGGGGCTGACTGCAACCCCGGTACCTCCTTCACCACCTCCATCCCCTTCTGCATCGCCCTGGCCGTGCGCGATCTACATATGAGCCCCGACGAAGCTGTCTGGGCGGCAACCGCCGGGGGAGCAGCCGCCCTGGGGCGCACCGACATCGGTGCCATCACCGTGGGAGCCCGCGCCGACGTCCTCGCCCTGGACGCCCCCAACCACCTGCACCTGGCCTACCGCCCCGGCGTGCCCCTGGTCGCAGGCGTCTGGAAGGACGGGCAAACCGTCGTACCCCTGCACCGGGAGGATATCTAATGATCCAGGCAATCACCGACCGGGCCGCCCCAGCATGGAGCGGACGCGACGACGGGCCCGGCGCCGAACACCGCAGACTCTTCCAGGCCGTGCAGCCGCTTGCCCATCTCACCCAGAAGCCGGACGCCCTCTTCATCGGCTTTGCCTCCGACGAGGGAGTACGCCGTAACCAGGGGCGCACCGGTGCAGCCGAAGGGCCCACCGCCCTGCGCTCTGCCCTGGGCACCCTGGCACTAGCCCAGGGGGCCGCCCGGAACCGCCGCACCGACCTCGTTCTGGGGGACGCCGGTGATGTTGTTGTGACCAACCGCGACCTCGTCGGCGGCCACCGCAGGCTATCAGAAGCCGTCACCGCCACCATCGACGAAGGCTCCCTGCCCGTGGTACTCGGCGGCGGGCACGAAGTCGCCTACGGCACCTACCTGGGGCTAGCGGCGTCCGCCCGCAGAAAAAACCACCGGGGGCAGGGCAGAGCCGCACGCATCGGCATCCTCAACCTCGACGCCCACTTCGACCTGCGCGAAGCGGACGAACCCACCAGCGGAACCCCCTTCAGCCAGGCGCTCGCCGACGAAGAACGGGCGGGCACCGAACTGACCTACGCGGTCGTGGGCATCTCTGAGGCAGCCAACACCCAGGTGCTCTTCGATGCCGCAGACCGCGCCCGCGTGCACTACCTGCTCGATGAAGAAACCCACTGGGGCAACCTGCAAGCCATTGACAAGTTCGTTGAGGTCTTCACCGCACACGTCGACCTGATCTACCTGACCCTAGATCTGGACGTCCTGCCGGCCGCCGTTGCCCCCGGTGTCAGCGCCCCTGCCGCCCTGGGCGTTGACCCTGCCATCATCAACCGCATCATGAGCAGGGTTGCCGCCTCGGGCAAGCTCGCCGCTTTCGACGTGGCCGAACTCAACCCCTCCCTCGATATCGACGGACGCACCGCCAAAACAGCAGCCCGCCTGATTCACACCGTCCTGACCCGGCATACGCCTCTGCCGGAGTAAAACTCTATAGGTTCCGCAGGCTCGCGCTCGCTGCGAGCCTGCTTCACCTCATACACTTTCAAAGGAGAAAACCATGACCACCACCGTCACCGTCGGCATCGGGCCCGTGAGCTTTGCCGACCTGATCGCAGTTGCCCGCCACGGTGCGACCGTCACCATCAGCGACGAAGCCCTGGCTGAAATCGAAAAATCTAGCCAGCGCATCCGCGACCTCGCCAACTCAGATACCCCCGTCTACGGCGTTTCCACTGGCTTCGGCGCCCTGGCGAATAAGCACATCCCCCTTGAGATGCGTAAGGCCCTGCAGCGTGGCCTGATTCGCTCCCACGCCGCAGGATCCGGCCCCGAGGTCGAAACCGAAGTGATTCGCGCCCTCATGCTCCTGCGCCTTTCAACCCTGGCAACCGGCCGCACCGGCGTCCGCCCCGTCGTCGCCCAGGCTTATGCCGACATGCTTTCTGCCGGCCTCACCCCGGTGGTGCGCGAGTACGGTTCGCTGGGTTGCTCCGGCGACCTGGCGCCCCTGTCGCACTGTGCCCTGGCCATCATTGGTGAAGGTCAGGTGCGGGACGCCGACGGCCAGCTCTACGAGACCGCTGAGGCTTTCGAGAAGTTCGGGTTGACCCCGGTTGAACTGGCTGAGAAGGAGGGTCTGGCCCTCATCAACGGTACCGACGGCATGCTGGGCATGCTGGTGATGGCCCTGACCGACCTGGACGCCCTGGTCAAGCTCGCCGACATCGCTGCGGCCATGAGCGTGGAGGGTCTTGCCGGCACCGACCGCGTCTTTGCCCCCGAACTGCACGAGCTGCGCCCCCACCCCGGCCAGGGGGCAGCGGCTGCCAATATGAAGAAGGTGCTGGAGGGCTCCGGTATTATCCAGCACCACGCCGAGAACGTGACCACCTACGTGCAGGACGCCTACTCCCTGCGCTGCGCACCCCAGGTTGCCGGGGCAGTGCGCGACACCATCGAGCACGCCCGAACTGTTGCCCTGCGCGAGCTGGCTTCGGCGGTCGATAACCCCGTGGTGACCCTGGACGGCCGTGTGGAATCAAACGGTAACTTCCACGGCGCCCCGGTCGCCTACGTGCTGGACTTCCTGGCTATTGCCGTGGCCGATGCTGCCTCTATCTCGGAGCGCCGCACAGACCGCTTCCTCGATGTTGCCCGCAACCGCGGCCTGCCGCCCTTCCTGGCCGATGACCCCGGCGTGGACTCCGGCCACATGATTGCCCAGTACACCCAGGCCGCGATTGTCTCTGAGCTCAAGCGCCTGGCTGTGCCCGCCTCTGCCGACTCTATTCCTTCCTCGGCTATGCAGGAGGACCACGTCTCTATGGGCTGGTCGGCTGCCCGCAAGCTGCGCAAGGCGGTGGACGGGCTCACCCGCGTCCTCGCTATCGAAATCCTGACTGCCGCCCGCGGTATCGACCTGCGCGCCCCGCAGACCCCCTCACCGGCAACCGCCGCTGTGATTGGGCGCCTGCGTAAGGACGTCGCTGGCCCCGGCCCCGACCGCTTCCTCTCACCCGAAATCGAACAAACCGTCGAACTGGTCGCCAACGGCGAACTGCTGGCAGCAGCTGAAAGCGTTACTGGCCGTCTCGCCTAGTTTCCTGCCTTAAGGAAATAAAAAGGCACACGGGTGCCTAAACTGGGCCAAAGAGCCCGCTATCTTCTAAGATAGAGAACAAGCACCCGTGTGCTCAGCGCCCATACACCTGCGAGCGCACGCCCACACACTACAAGGAGACTCACATGGCACAGCAGACCGTTGAGATGGTCCCCGACCTGCCCTACAACAACCACGGCAACACCACCGCCTCATGGGCCATGGTCATCATCATGATTGTCGGCGCAATCATCGGCGCAGTCGGCTTCTGCATCGCAAACACCCCCATCTTCGTTGTCGGCGTTGCCATCATCGCCATCGGCGTTGTCGCCGGTATTGTGCTCCGCTCAGCAGGCTACGGCCAGGGCGGTAAGCACACCAAGTACTACCACTAAAACCCAAGCCCACCCGGGTGAAGTTAGAGAAGGGGCACCCCGCACAGGCGCGAGGTGCCCCTTACCTTTTCTTCACACCTTTTCTCACCCGGTGAACCCGTCTGGCAAACGTTCAGCCACCTGAGCGATACTAGAGGGGCACCACCAACCCAACCTGCGCCGTCCGCGCACCAGCACCAAGGGGCACCATGACCGTACTTGACGACATCATTGTAGGCGTCCGCGAAGACCTCGAAACCCGCCGCGCCGCCCTGCCACTGGACGAGCTCAAGCAGCGCGCCGCCGCCCAGGCTCCCGCGCTTGATGCCCTAGCTGCCCTGCGCGGTGCCGAAGCTGGCAGCGTTGAAATTATTTCAGAGGTTAAGCGGTCCTCACCGTCTAAGGGCGCCCTCTCCGACATCCCCGACCCCGCCGAACTGGCCGCCGCCTACCAGGCTGGGGGAGCGGCCGCTATTTCGGTGCTCACCGAAGAGCGCCGCTTCAAGGGAACCCTGGCTGACCTCGACGCCGTCCGCGCCGCCGTCAGCATCCCGGTTCTACGCAAGGACTTCACCGTCGACGAGTACCAAATCTGGGAGGCCCGCGCCCACGGTGCCGACCTGGTCCTGCTCATCGTTGCCGCCCTCGACGACGCCACCCTGCGCCGCTTCCTCGACCTCACCCACGAACTCGGCATGAACGCCCTGGTCGAAACCCACACCCCCGAAGAAATCGAGCGAGCTGTTGCAGTGGGCGCCCGTATTGTGGGTGTGAACGTGCGCAATCTCAAGACCTTAGAGGTCGATAACGCCAACTTCAGCAAGCTAGCCCCCCTGCTGCCCGCCGACGCCATTATCGTGGCAGAATCCGGCGTTGCCAGCCCCGAGGACGTTGCCGACTACGCCTCGCACGGCGCCAAGGCCGTGCTGGTGGGCGAGGCCCTCGTAAAATCTGGCACCCCCACCGAGACCCTGCGCGACTTCCGCGCCGCCGGTGCCCAGGCCCGGCAAACCTGGCTGGGCTCCCAGCCAGCCTAACCCCATACCTGCTTACCCCGCACCGCGCCTGCCGCGCCCCGAGAGAGCCGGGCCCAGGCGTCCGCCCCCATCAGACACTCAACGTTTAGCCCACCGAAGGGAAACCCCATGACTGAAACCCTCGCAGATCAATTCCTGGCCTCGGGCCAGAGCCTCAAAAACGCGCCCGGCCCCTACTTCGGGCAGTACGGCGGACGCTACATGGCAGAATCCCTGATTGCCGCTATGGACGAGCTCGAAGAAACCTTTGAAAAGGCCAAACTCGACCCCGACTTCATCGACGAATTCCGCCGCCTGTCGGCCGAATACTCCAACCGCCCCTCCCTGCTGACCGAGGTCCCCCGCCTCTCCGCTGAAGCCGGGGGAGTACGCTTCTTCCTCAAGCGCGAAGACCTCAACCACACCGGGTCCCACAAAATCAACAACGTTATCGGCCAGGCCCTGCTGGCTAAGCGCATGGGCAAGACCCGCCTTATCGCCGAAACCGGCGCAGGCCAGCACGGGGTCGCCACCGCCACCGCAGCCGCCCTCTTCGGCATGGAATGTGTGGTCTACATGGGCGAAGAAGACACCGAACGTCAGGCCCTGAACGTCGCCCGCATGCAGCTGCTGGGCGCAACCGTCATCGCCGTGCAGACCGGCTCCCGCACCCTCAAAGACGCCATCAACGAGGCCCTGCGCGACTGGGTATCCAACGTCGACACCACCCACTACCTACTCGGCACCGCAGCAGGCGCCCACCCCTTCCCCGCCATGGTGCGCTACTTCCACGACGCCATCGGCACCGAAGCCCGCGAACAGTTCCTCGAAGCCACCGGCACCCTACCCACCGGCATCGCAGCCTGCGTCGGCGGCGGCTCCAACGCCATCGGCCTCTTCCACGCCTTCCTCGACGACGCCGACGTCAAAATCTACGGCTTCGAAGCCGGCGGCGACGGGATCGACACCGACCGCCACGCAGCCACCATCAACCTGGGCCGCCCCGGCATGCTCCACGGCGCCATCACCTACCTCATGCAGGACGAGGACGGCCAAACCATCGAGTCCCACTCCATCTCAGCGGGCCTCGACTACCCCGGCGTCGGCCCCGAACACGCCTACCTCTCAGACATCGGCCGCGTAGACTACCAGGCCGTCACCGACACCGAAGCCATGGACGCCCTGCGCCTGCTCTGCCGCACCGAAGGCATCATCCCCGCCCTCGAATCGGCCCACGCGCTCGCAGGTGCCCTGCGAGTTGCTAAGGAATGGGCGGACGCAGACCCCGCCACCGCTCACGAAAAGTCCATGATTGTCTGCCTCTCCGGCCGCGGAGATAAGGATATGGAAACCGCCCTCAAGTGGTTTGGCCTGGGCAAGGCTATTCCCTCGACCAGCCTGAACGTGGGGAACAAGGAAGCAGCAGCGGAAACCGCCTCGCAGAACGATACGACCGCACAGAACGAAAGCAAGGGTGCCTAATGAGCCACATCGATTTTCAGGACGAAACCCGCTACTCCGTGCGCAAGGGTAGCTTCCCTGCCCCCAATCCCGACTCCAAGCTGGCCGCCCGCCTTGCCGAGTGCAAGGCTGAGGGGCGTGCTGCCCTCATCGGCTATCTGCCGGTGGGCTACCCCAGCGTTGATGAGTCTATCGAGGCTGCGATTGAGATGGGCCGGAACGGAGTCGATATTATCGAGCTGGGCCTGCCCTACTCAGACCCGGTCATGGACGGCCCCGTGATTCAGCGGGCCACCGTTGAGGCCATTGAGAAGGGCTTCCGCACCGACGATCTCTTCCGCGCGGTCCGCGAGATTACCGCCGCCACCGATGCCGTGGTGCTGGTGATGACCTACTGGAACCCCGTGCTGCGCCGCGGCGTCGACCGGTTTGCTGGGGAGCTAGCTGCAGGCGGTGGTGCGGGTCTGATTACCCCCGACCTGGTTCCCGATGAGGCCGCTGACTGGTTTGAAGCGTCCGAGAAGCACGGCCTGGACCGCATCTTCCTGGCAGCTATCTCATCCAGCCCTGAGCGTCTAGCCCTGATTTCGAAGGCTTCGAGCGGCTTTGTCTACGCTGTCTCTGTCATGGGTGTGACCGGTGCCCGCTCATCGGTGAATACCGCTGCTGAAACCCTGGTGGCCGACCTGCGTACCGCCGGTGCCCCCGCTGCCTGCGTGGGGCTGGGCGTTTCAAAGCGCGAGCACGTTGAAGAAATCGGTGCCTACGCTGACGGCGTCATCGTGGGTACCGCCCTGGTCAAGGCTCTGGCTGAGGGCGGCCCGTCCGCTGTGGGCGCCCTGACCCGCCAACTGGCCGGCCGCGAGTAGGGTAGGGGCTGTGACTTCAACTGTTCTTGCATCTATCCCCTCGCCGTCCATCTCGACCATTGAGCTGGGCCCACTGACCATCCACTTCTATGCCCTCTGTATTTTGGCGGGCATTATGGTGTGCATGTGGCTCACCGGCCGCCGCTGGGCCGCCTGGGGCGAGGACCCCGAGAGGGTCTGGGACGTTGCCATGTGGGCCATTCCCTCCGGCATTATCGGTGCCCGCCTCTACCACGTGCTGATTACCGACCCCGGCTCCTACTTCGGTGAGGGTGCTGACCCGCTTGATGCCTTCAAGATTTGGGAGGGCGGTATCGGCATCATGGGCGCGATTTCGGTCGGTAGCCTGGGTGCCTGGTACGCCTGCCGCCACTACGGGATTTCGCTGGCTAAATTTGCGGACGCCGCCGCTCCCGGCATCATGATCGCCCAGGCTATGGGCCGCTGGGGCAACTGGTTTAACCAGGAGCTCTTCGGCAAGCCCACCACCTTACCCTGGGGTCTGGAAATTTCGGCCACATCGCCCAACTTCCCCGACCAGTACCCGGCGGGCACGCTCTTTCACCCGACTTTCCTCTATGAGTCTCTGTGGAATCTGGTGGGCGCGGCCCTGCTGATTGCCCTGGGCCGTCGCGGCATCTTCCAGCTGGGCCAGACCTTCTGGACCTACGTTGTCTGGTACGGTTTTGGCCGTCTCATGATTGAGACTTTCTTGCGAATCGATACCGCTGAGATGCTGCTGGGGGTTCGTGTTCACGTGTGGACTTCTGGTTCTATCTTCTTGCTGGGTATCGTTATGTTCGCGCTGATGGGGCTACGAGCGCGTAGGCGCGGCGAGCTCCCGGGTGCCTATAGGCAGGGCGCTGTCGTGCCCAGCGCGGACGAGCCCGCCCCGGCGTCCGTCCGCTCCGGCGACTAGCGCACGAGCATAGAAACTGATCCGCACTTATTCTGAAAAGTCCGCAACTAGTTGCGGGTACATCAGAATAAGTGCGGATTACTTTTTGCCCTGGGCCAGTCTGGTATATCTCTCGGGGTTACCACCTGCGGCAGCTGGCTAAGACCCTACTCTTTTTCTCTTGACCCTACAGATTATCTCGGGGCGAAGAGAGAAGAGGTAGGGTCTTTTTCCCCTTAATAAATTGATATGTCTACTTATTAAAAGGTAGGGTAGAGGTAAATATTATATAATCGCGTCAACGAATGCCAGTAGATGCGAAAGAGGTGGTGTCTAGATATGAAGCGACAGCGCTTACAAATGCTTGGGCTAGCGGGAATGATACTCCTGTCTGGTTGTTCCGCGTCTGAATCCGGGGATGATGCAGTGAGTCTGGAACCACCTGCGGATGCTTATGCGTGGACTCCAATGACTAAAGGTTTTGACCGTTCAGAAATAACCCTCTCCCTTGGGCAGGGCAGGGCGTATTCTATTAGTGCTCAGTGTGGTGGCGAAGAGGGCACCGGCTTTACTGTCGATCTTTCATACGAAGATGGTACGTCTATTGCTAGTTATCAGCTTCAGTGCCCACAGCAAATTAATGAATCTTTAGGTGTGACTAGAGACGAGCGAGTAACAATGGCAGTTTCTGCACTAGACGGAAAAGACCTACCTACACATAACTCGTATGCGAGTATTCTGGGCGAGGGCGAATAGCACCTACACACTAGAACCTGATCCGCACTTATTCTGAAAAGTCCGCAACTAGTTGCGGGTACATCAGAATAAGTGCGGATTAGTTTTTGCCCTGGACCAGCCTGGTGAGCAGGGCGGACGCGCGGTGGGCCCGCATACCCACCAGCGATGAATTCGTAGAGTCACTGGGCTTCTGCATTGAAGCGTAGAGATAGTAGCCCGCAAAAGCGACAACAGTAGCCTGCAAGAAATCGAGCTCAGGACGCCCGGACGCCGGCATCAGCTCGTATACCTCAGTGAGAGTCAGCTCGGGGTCAGCAATCAGGGCGTCAGTTGCCACCGAGGCCCAGTCAATGTGGATGTTACCCACCGTTGCCCAGGGCCAGTCAATCAAAATAGCCTCGCCGGAGGGGCGAATCAGAATGTTATCGCCCCGCAAATCGGTATGCACATAGGAGTTCCCTGCCAGATGGGCAACCAGATGCTCGTCCACAAAGGCGGCAAACTCGGCAGCCTTCTGGTTGATAAAGGGCAGTAGCTGCACCAGCTGCTGGTAGGAATCAGTGCCCTGAACATAGGCCAGGTGCTCTAGGGCTACACCCCGAGCGAGTTTGTGCCAGAAGATGAGTTCCTCGGTCAGGTCGGCTTCGGTGGCCGGCAGGTTTAGGCTCGGGTCAATCGGAACCTGGCTCATGCTCTCTAAGGCTCGAAAAACGGCGGCCAGTTCCTCTTTCTGCCAGGGGTTTGCCGGGTGCCGCCCCTCGATATCTTCCAGAAGCAGGGCAACCCAGCCTGCGCCGTCCGCCCCTGAGAAATCGCGGGTGGCAAGGACGGCCGGGGTCGGGGTGTTGCTGGGGAAGGACGCGGTGATGCGGCCCTCCTGCCGGTGCAGGTCAGCAGTGTAAGGGTGAAGGCTAGCGTCAACAGCCTTGAGGAAGGCCCTGCGCCCGCTTGCAGTCACTAGGCGGTCGGCGGTGCCCAGGCTGTACCCACCGCTTTGCGACTCAGCGCCTACCACGGGGCTGCCTAGCTCTTTCTCAACCCACGCCTGTACGGAACGGGGGAGGTCTGCCCAAGTGGCACGTTGGCTGGTGGCTACTGCGGATGCGGTCTGGTCACTCATGGCTCTAGTGTAGCTACCGGGCGCTGCTAATGGCGGTACATCCCCCTTCGGCGCTCTTAGTGCAGTTTGCACCGTAACAGAGCAGAAAAAACCCTAGAGCCCTGGTGTGTAGCCACACTCAACACCTAGTCTTTAAGTGAGCCACAACACTCTAATAGGTTTATTTTGTAAGGAGCTATCACATGGCCACGATGAAAGCCGTTGTTGTTTCTGACCGCCTCGATGGAACCGTAGACATCAAGGACGTGCCCGTACCCGAAGTAGGGCACGGGCAGGTGCTTGCCAAGATTGAATACTCGGGAATCTGCCACACCGACCTGCACGTAGCAGCCAGTGATTTCGGTGAAAAGCCCGGTCGCATCCTGGGGCATGAGGGCGTCGGTGTGATTACCGAAGTTGGCCCCGGTGTAGACCACCTCGAGGTAGGCGACCGTGTCTGCGTTCCCTGGTTCTTCAAGGGCTGCGGCCACTGCGAATACTGCACCGACGGGCGTGAAACCTTCTGCCGCTCCGTTATCAATGCCGGCTACACCGCCGATGGTGGCATGAGTGAATACACCCTGCTCTACGCTGACTACACCGTCAAGGTTCCCGACGCGCTCGACCCGGTCGAGGCAACCTCCATTACCTGTGCGGGTGTGACCACCTACAAGGCTGTGAAGGAAAGCGGGGTGCGCCCCGGCCAGTGGATTGTCTGCTTTGGTGCTGGCGGCCTGGGTAACCTCTCTGTACAGTACGCCAAGAACGTCTTTGGCGCCCAGGTCATTGCCGTTGACCTCAACGAAGACAAGCTGCTGCTGGCTAAGGACAGTGGTGCAGATGTAGTCATCAACGCCAAGAATGTTGAAGACGTTGTAGAAGAAATCAAGAACACCACCGGCGGCGCTGGTGCCCACGTCGCTGTCGTCACCGCCGTGGCTAAGGCAGCCTTTAACCAGGCCGTTGACTCTGTGCGCGCCGGGGGTACCGTGGTCGCCGTGGGTCTGCCTACCGAATCGATGGACCTTAACATCCCCCGCCTGGTACTCGACGGCATTAAGGTACAGGGTTCTCTGGTGGGTACCCGCCAGGATCTTGCCGAGGCCTTCGAATTTGGCGCCCAGGGGCGCGTCAAGCCCGTGGTTCAGCTGCGCCCGGTCGAAGACGCTCAGGCAATCTTTGACGAAATGCACGCCGGCTTAATTAACGGACGCATGGTGCTCGACTTTACGGGGGCAACCCGCTAAATCGCCTACCGGCCGAGTGGGGCTCTGGAACTTTCCAGGGCCCCACTTTTCTAATCTCTATATGAAATATTTATCTCATATATCAAGATTCAAAGTTTCGAGTCTGTTTCAATTTACCGCCGCTGCGTAACGTCGCCCTGTGAATAAT
This sequence comes from Rothia nasimurium, assembly GCF_014217215.1. Classification (GTDB taxonomy): domain Bacteria; phylum Actinomycetota; class Actinomycetes; order Actinomycetales; family Micrococcaceae; genus Rothia; species Rothia avistercoris. The sequence continues at coordinate 1,427,501 of NZ_CP056080.1, read as the reverse complement.
TACGCAAAATATTCATGACCTAATCTGGTTTTTCCTAGGTCACACGGGCTCAATTTCTAGGCAAAGAACTTATCTAGTAGGGGAGTGACTCCAAGCCCACCCGCGTAACGCCCAGCTGCCTGTTGAATCTTTACACGCAGGGGCGTATAAATTTACACATACGTAACGAAGTCTCTAGAGACTGATGGACGATTACTCTCGCACCTACCCGAATGCGAGACGAACCGCAGGCTCAGGCCCCCACCCGGGCGTCCTTGAGTGACCACACGCTCCATCGTCACAGCGAGGCGACCACCGACATCTTGTGCTGCAAGGGAGCGGCTAAACCGCAGGCGTCCTGTACCATCAGCTCCCGTGCGCCAGCCGTTTAGCCCACTCCACCGGCACCAGAGCCCAACGTAAGTAGGAACGGCCCACATGAGTCACACCACGCTCGGCAGTGCAGTCCACGCCGATAAGACCTTCACCCAGGACCCCCACACCCTCGGGCACGCCCCTTCACCCTTCACCACTTTTGCCTCCATTCCCGAGGCTACCGGGCTTTACAGCCCTGAGAATGAAAAGGACGCCTGCGGTCTGGCGATGATTGCTACCCTGCGCGGCACCCCCGGCCACGACATCGTCGATCACGCACTGACAGCCCTGCGCCGCCTGGAGCACCGCGGTGCTGTGGGCGCGGACGAGGGCACCGGCGACGGCGCCGGTATTCTGCTGCAGATTCCCGATGCCTTCCTGCGCGAGGTCGTGGACTTTGAGCTGCCCGAACTCGGTAAGTACGCCGTGGGTACCGCCTACCTGCCCACCGGCGGTGAAAACGCCGAAGAGCTCAAAGAGGGCCTGACCCACATTGCCCAGCGCGAGGGCCTGCGCGTGCTCGGCTGGCGCGAGGTTCCGGTCAAGGTAGATATCGTCGGTAAGGCTGCCCGCGAGGTCATGCCCTACTTCGTACAGATGTTCATCGCAGAGGCATCCGGCGAAGACCTGGACGCCGTCAACGCCCCCTTCACCGGGCACATCCCCGTCATCAACCTGGACGAAGATTCAGAGCGCCGCCAGCTCGACCAGAAGGCCTTCCGTGTGCGCAAGCGGGCCCAGCACAAGCTCGGTGTCTACTTCCCGTCCTTCTCATCGCGCACCATCGTCTACAAGGGCATGCTGACCACCGCGCAGCTTGAACCCTTCTACCCGGATCTCTCCGACCCGCGTTTTGCCACCAAGCTGGCGATCGTCCACTCGCGTTTCTCGACCAACACCTTCCCCTCCTGGCCCCTGGCCCAGCCCTTCCGCACTATCGCCCACAACGGCGAAATCAACACGGTCAAGGGCAACCGCAACTGGATGCGCGCTCGCCAGTCCCAGCTCAAGTCCCCGGTTCTGGGCCGTAACCCCGAAGAGCTCTTCCCGATTTGCTCGGTGGGTGCCTCTGACTCCCAGAGCTTCGATGAAGTTGCAGAACTGCTGATGCTCTCGGGCCGTTCGGCTGCTCAGGTGCTGATGATGATGGTTCCCGAGGCCTGGGAAAACCACGAAACCATGGACGAGGACCGCCGCGCCTTCTACCGCTACCACTCCTCCCTCATGGAGCCCTGGGACGGCCCCGCCGCCATTGCTTTTACGGACGGCGACAACGTCGGCTCCGTCCTGGACCGCAACGGTCTGCGCCCCGGCCGCTACTGGGTCACCGACGAGGGCCTGGTCATTCTGGCCTCTGAGGTCGGCGTGGTCGACATGCCCGAAGAGAAGATCATTGAGAAGGGCCGCGTTTCGCCCGGCAAGATGTTCTTCGTAGATACCAAGGCAGGACGCCTGGTGCCCGACGAAGAGGTCAAGGCAGCGGTTGCCGCCGAGCAGCCCTGGAAGCAGTGGGCCGATGAGAACATCGTTGACCTGGCTGACCTGCCCGAGCGCGAACACATCCGTGCCTCCCGCAAGTCGATTCTCAAGCGTCAGCAGACCTTCGGCTACACCGAAGAAGAGCTGCGTAAGATTCTCGCCCCGATGGCAAAGACCGGCGCTGAGCCCATCTACGCCATGGGCACTGACACCCCCATTGCGGTGCTGTCCACCCGCCACCGCCTGCTCTTTGACTACTTCGTGCAGTCCTTTGCCCAGGTGACCAACCCGCCGCTGGACTCCATCCGTGAAGAGCTGGTGACCAGCCTCAAGACCTCTATCGGTGCCGATGGCAACCTGCTGCGCAACGGCCGGGTCAAGGTACAGCACGTGGGGCTTAACTTCCCGGTTATCAATAACGACGAGCTCGATAAGATTGCCCATATCGAAGACGAGGACGGCATGCCTGCCGCTCTCAAGGTCAGCGGCCTCTACCCGGCTCACGGGGGAGAAGAAGCCCTGCGCGCCCGTATCGCTGAAATCTGTGAAAAGGTTTCTGCCGCGGTTGAACGCGGCGTGCAGTTCCTGATTCTTTCAGACCGTAACTCTAACGGCGCCTGGGCACCCATCCCGTCCCTGCTGCTGACCAGCGCCGTCCACCACCACCTGCTGCGCTCAGCCACCCGAACTAAGGTCGCCCTGATCGTTGAAGCGGGCGATGTGCGCGAGGTGCACCACGTTGCCACCCTGATTGGCTACGGCGCCTCGGCAGTCAACCCCTACCTGGCCATGGAATCAGTAGAAGAGCTGGTAGCCCAGGGCGAAATCACCGGTGTGACCGAGTCCGAAGCGGTCTACAATCTGATTAAGGCTCTGGGTAAGGGCCTGCAGAAGATTATGTCCAAGATGGGTATCTCAACCGTCTCCTCCTACTGCGGTGCGCAGACCTTCGAGGCTCTGGGCCTCTCCCAGCAGGTCGTTGACCAGTTCTTCACGGGCACCCACTCCCAGATGGACGGCGTGGGCCTGGACGTCATCGAAGCTGAAACCCGCAAGCGCCACCACGACGCCTACCCCGACGACGGCGTCTCCGTGCCCCACCGCGCCCTGGAAACCGGCGGCGAGTACGACTGGCGCCGCGAGGGCCCGCCCCACCTCTTCAACCCCCAGACCATCTTCCGTCTGCAGCACTCGACCAAGACCCGTCGCTACGACATCTTCAAGTCCTACACCAAGCTGGTTGATGACCAGGCCAAGGATTTGATGACCCTGCGCGGCCTCTTCACCTTCACCGAAGACCGCACCCCCATCTCCATCGACGAGGTTGAGCCCGTCAGTGAGATTGTCAAGCGTTTCTCCACCGGTGCTATGAGCTACGGCTCCATCTCCAAGGAAGCCCACGAGACCCTGGCAATCGCTATGAACCGTCTGGGTGCTAAGTCCAACACCGGTGAGGGCGGTGAGGACGTTGACCGTCTGCTCGACCCCGAACGTCGCTCCGCCATCAAGCAGGTAGCCTCCGGTCGCTTCGGTGTCACCTCCCTCTACCTGACCAACGCCGATGACATCCAGATCAAGATGGCCCAGGGTGCTAAGCCCGGTGAGGGCGGCCAGCTCATGGCTGCCAAGGTCTACCCCTGGGTAGCCAAGACCCGCCACTCCACCCCCGGCGTCTCCCTGATTTCGCCCCCGCCCCACCACGATATCTACTCCATCGAGGACCTCGCCCAGCTCATCTACGACTGCAAGCGGGCTAACCCGTCCGCCCGCGTCCACGTCAAGCTGGTGTCTGAAATCGGTATCGGCACCGTGGCCGCAGGCGTCACCAAGGCTAAGGCGGACGTCGTGCTCATCTCGGGCCACGACGGTGGCACCGGTGCAGCCCCGCTCAACTCCCTCAAGCACGCAGGTGCCCCCTGGGAGCTCGGCCTGGCTGAAGCCCAACAGACCCTCATGATCAACGGCCTGCGCGACCGCGTAGTTGTACAGGCGGACGGCCAGCTCAAGACCGGCCGCGACGTCATCATCGCCGCCCTGCTGGGCGCCGAAGAATACGGCTTCGCCACCGCACCCCTGGTCGTCGAAGGCTGCATCATGATGCGCAAGTGCCACCTGGACACCTGCCCCGTGGGCGTCGCTACCCAGAACCCCGACCTGCGCGCCCGCTTCACCGGCCAGGCAGACCACGTGGTCAACTTCTTTGAGTTCATCGCTGAAGAGGTACGCGAATACCTGGCTCAGCTGGGCTTCCGCACCCTGGACGAAGCTATCGGCCACGCCGAGGTGCTCGACATGTCCCAGGCCATCGATCACTGGAAGGCCGACGGGCTCGACCTGACCAAGGTGCTCACCTCCACCGCCGTCGAATACGAGGGCCAGGGCATCCGCCACCTCAAGGACCAGGACCACGAACTCGAGGCGCACATCGACAACACCTTCATCGCAGCCGCCCAGGCAACCCTGAGCGACCGCACCCCGGTTGCTATCGACTCACCGGTGGTCAACACCGACCGCTCCGTGGGCACCATGCTGGGCCACACCGTCACCAAAACCTTCGGTATTGAGGTGCTGGACCACGACTCCATTACCCTCAACCTCACCGGCCACGCGGGCCAGTCCCTGGGTGCCTTCCTGCCGCAGGGCATCACCATCCGCCTGACCGGCGACTCCAACGACTACGTGGGCAAGGGTCTCTCCGGCGGCCGCATTATCGTGGCTCCGGACGCCGCAGCCCCCCTGGTTGCCGAAGAGAACGTGGTAGCCGGTAACGTCATCGGCTACGGCGCCACCAGCGGTGAAATGTTCATCCGCGGTATCGTCGGTGAGCGCTTCCTGGTACGTAACTCCGGTGCCACTGCGGTTGTTGAAGGCATCGGCGATCACGGCTGCGAATACATGACCGGTGGTAAGGCCCTGATTCTGGGCTCAACCGGCCGTAACTTCGGTGCGGGCATGAGCGGCGGTACCGCCTACGTGCTCGACCTCGATATGGCCAAGGTCAACAAGCAGTCCCGCGAATCCGGCGAACTCGGCTTCCTGGAACTAACCGAGGACGACCGCGCCGAGGTTGCCCAGCTGCTGACCCGCCACCGTACCGAGACCGGCTCAACCCTGGCGTCCGCCCTGCTGGAAGACCTGGAGGGCACCTACGCCCGTATCACCAAGGTACTCCCGCGCGACTTCGCCGCCGTACAAGCTATCCGTGCCGAGGCCGAAGCCGCCGGCGAAGACACCGAATCCATGCAGGTTTGGAACAAGATTTTGGAGGTGACCGCTCGTGGCTGATCCCCGCGGTTTTCTGAAAGTAACCACCCGTCAAGACCGACCCAAGCGCCCCGTCCCCGTGCGCATCCTTGACTGGAACGAGGTGCAGGTCGCCCAGAACTCAGCGGTTCTCAAGACCCAGGCCTCCCGCTGCATGGACTGCGGCGTTCCCTTCTGCCACGTCGGCTGCCCCCTGGGCAACCTGATTCCCGAATGGAACGACCTGACCTGGCGGGAACAAACCGAAAAGGCTGTAGAACGCCTGCACGCGACCAACAACTTCCCCGAGTTCACCGGACGCGTGTGCCCGGCTCCCTGCGAAACCTCCTGCGTGCTGGGCATCAACCAGCCCGCGGTGACCATCAAACAGATCGAGTACTCGATTGCCGAGCAGGCTTTCGAGGGCGGCTACATCGAGCCGATTATGCCCGACCGTATGCTCGATAAGACCGTGGCTGTGGTCGGTTCAGGCCCCGCAGGCCTAGCCGCAGCCCAGCAGCTCACCCAGGCAGGCTTCACCGTTGCTGTCTTCGAACGCGACGACAAGGTAGGCGGCCTGCTGCGCTACGGCATCCCCGACTTCAAGCTAGAAAAAGATATCGTTGACCGCCGTATCGAGGTCATGAAGGCAGAAGGCACCCGCTTCCGCACCGGTGTTGAAATCGGCAAGGACATCACCTGGGACGACCTCAAGCGCCGCTACGACGCCGTCATCGTTGCCACAGGTGCCACCGCCCCCCGCGCCCTGCCCATCCCCGGGGCCGACCTAGACGGCGTCCACTACGCTATGCCCTACCTGACCGAAGCCAACCGCGTGGTAGCAGGCGACCTCGCCGCCCCCACCATCGACGCAGCGGGTAAGCACGTGATCGTACTCGGTGGCGGCGACACCGGCTCAGACTGCATCGGCACCGCCGTCCGCCAGGGAGCTGCCTCCATCACCACCCTGGCCATCGGCGCCCAGCCCCCGGCAGACCGTGCCGACCACGAGCCCTGGCCCATGTTCCCCAAGGTCTTCGAAGTCTCCTCATCCCACGAAGAAGGCGGCGAACGCAAGTACCTGGCCTCAACCGTCGAATTTGTGGGTGAAAACGGTAAACTCACCGGCCTCAAGGTTGCAGAAACCGAATACCTACCCGACGGCCGCCGCGTGCCCAAGGCAGGCACCGAACATGTCATCCCCGCAGACCTGGTCTTCCTGGCCCTGGGCTTCACCGGCCAGGAAAACGACGCCATCACCACCCAGGCCGGCGCCGAACTCGACCGCCGCACCAACGTGGCCCGCGACGAGAACTACATGACCAACGTCCCCGGCGTCTTCTCCTGCGGCGACGCCGGACGCGGCCAGTCCCTAGTCGTGTGGGCTATCGCCGAAGGACGCGCCTGCGCCGCAGCCGTCGAAAAGCACCTGACCGGCTCCACCCTGCTGCCGGCCCCTGTCGCCCCCAGCGACCGGGCTATCGATTTGGCGCTCTAAGGACGGACGGTAGACAGACTCACGCTCGCTGCCGACCCTCTCGTCTGGTTCGCTTCGCTCACAAGACGATTCACGCCAGCCCCGAGCCAGCAGCTTCGCTGTGAGTCTGCCTACCTACCTTTGGCAACGAAGCACCATCAAAACACCGGGCGGGGCCGGTTTTCTGTGGGCGCCTTGGTCTTTCCTTAGGCTAGGGCGGCTACTGCCTCGACCAGCGGTTCAACCTGCTCTTGACTGGAGTAGTCAACGGTTTTGCGGGTGAAGCTGTCAAGCATCTGCTGGTTAGCTTCAGTTTTCTTGGGCAGGGCGGCGATAGCTGAGCGGATGCCCACCATCACGGTTTTGTGCTTGAAAGAAAGTCGGGTGTGGTCGAGGCCGCCGCGCAGGTGAAAGGTGCCGAGGGCGTCCTGAACCAGGGTCTCACCCAGGTTCTTGGCCAGCAGGGCATCGAGCTTCTGCTGGCTCGCCCCCGCCAGGCCACTGAACGAGACAGTGAAGAGGGCAAAGGGCTTGACCCTCAGTTCCTGCTCATACTTTTTGAGCTCCTGGGCGCCGGTGAGGAACCCGCCGTAGTCGCTCAGGCCCGCCACCAGGACGTCCGCGTCGGCTACGGCGCGTTCGGTTAGCTGGTCTAGGGGGAGTAGCTGGGTGGTAAAGCGCCCCTCTAGCTGCTGGCTGATCCAGCGGGCGTACTGCTCGGTGTAGCCGTACTGGCTACCGTAGGCAATCAGTAGTGTTTTCATCGCTAGGAGGCGGCGATTTCGGTCAGGTAGGTTTCAACCTCGGCGACCAGGGGCTTGGTCCATTCGCGGTTGGTATGGTCGGCGCCGCCGTTTTCGAAGGCTTCGATGAGCTGCTTGTCGTACTCGTTCTGCTTGGGCTTGAGCTTGTAGGCGGTCTTGACGCCGGTGAGGGCGGTCTTGTGCAGCTTGGACATTTCATCCATCTTGAGGCCCCCACGGAAGTGGAAGGCGGGGCGGTCGCCGGCAACATCCGCCTTGTAGCTCTTCATGACGCGCTCATCGAGGTAGGAGCGGGGGTAAACTTCGGTGCCGTTGAAGGAGACGGTGTAGAAGACGCGGTTGGGCACTGAGAGCATGGCTTCGCGGCGCTTGCGCAGGGTGGGGGCGCCGGTGAGGAAGCCGCCCAGGTAGCTGGCGCCGACGATGAGTACGTCGGCCGCTTCAATCATTTCGTCGGTGGCTTCGGCGACGGCGGAGAGGGTCACCTGCGGTGCGGACGCGTGGGCGCGCAGGTCTTCTGCGATCCAGTGGGCGTAGCGTTCGGTATGGCCGTAGGTGGAGCCGAAAAGGATGAGGACGTTCGGGGTAGGCATGGGCACTCTTTCGTCGGTTTGCGGGTGGGCAGCTAGCTTTGTGTTCTGCATTCAGGATACGCGCCCGGGGCGTGTGCTCTCAAAGCTGACAAACTAGATAACGGATTTTGTTTGTTTGTGACTGTTTATGTGTGTTTTGGTGGGGTTTATGTCGAATATTTACACAGAAAGTGCCCGATGCCTCCACCAAAACCTCACGAAACAACGTATAATGAGGTGTAGACATGTTGGTTTCATGCTGACTATCTGTGAATATGTTGGTTGTTGGCGGTGGTCAATCCGCTACCGACAGAAACCACACCAAAGGTTCTCAGACCCCTACAAACCTAAGGTTGATTGATGAGACGCGCAAAGATTGTTTGTACTATTGGCCCCGCAATTTCTGCACCCGAGAAAATTGCAGCGGCTATCGAAGCGGGCATGAACGTTGCCCGCCTGAACATGAGCCACGGTGACCACGAGGTTCACACTAACTCATACGCAACCATCCGCGAGCAGGCCGAAAAGCTTGGTCACAACGTCGCGATTCTCGCCGACCTTCAGGGCCCCAAGATTCGCCTCGAAACCTTCAAGAACGGCGCTGAGGTTCTCGAACCCGGCGACACCTTCAAGATCACCATCGAAGATGTTGAAGGTACCAAGGAAATCTGCGGCACCACCTTCAAGGGTCTGCCCGGCGACGTCAAGCCCGGCGATACCCTGCTGATTGATGACGGTAAGATCCGCCTCGAAGCTATCGAGGTTGACGAGACCACCGTGACCACCCGCGTTGTCGTTGGTGGCCCCATCTCCAACAACAAGGGCATCAACCTGCCCGGCGTTGCTGTTTCCATCCCCGCCCTCACCGAGAAGGACGAGCGCGACCTGCGTTTCGCCCTGAACCTGGGCGTGGACATCATCGCTCTCTCCTTCGTCCGCTCAGGCGACGACATCCAGCGCGTTCACGAAATCATGGAAGAAGAGGGCCGTAAGATCGCCGTCATCGCCAAGATTGAAAAGCCCCAAGCGGTTGAAAACCTGCAGGATATCGTCGACAAGTTCGACGGCATCATGGTTGCCCGTGGCGACCTGGGCGTGGAGTTCCCCCTCGAAGAGGTTCCCCTGGTACAGAAGCGCGCCATCGAACTGGCCCGCCGCTGGGCAAAGCCCGTTATCGTGGCAACCCAGGTGCTGGAAACCATGATCCAGAACCCCACTCCCACCCGTGCAGAGGCATCTGACTGCGCTAACGCTATCCTCGACGGTGCCGACGCTGTCATGCTCTCCGGTGAAACCTCAGTGGGTAAGTACCCCATCATTACCATCCAGACCATGGCTCGCATCATCAAGTCCACCGAAGAGCGCGGCCTCTTCCGCGTTCCCGAACTGGGCACCTCACCTAAGACCCGCGGTGGCGCTATCACCCGCGCAGCGGTCAACATCTCCAACCAGCTGGAAGACGTCAAGTACATTGCAGCCTTCACCCAGTCCGGTGACACTGCCCGCCGTCTTGCCCGTCTGCGTCCGGCCAAGCCTGTGCTTGCCCTGACCCCCGAGCCGTCCGTACGTGCCTTCCTCTCCCTGCTGTGGGGCGTTGAGGCAGCTGTGTCACCCGCAGCTAAGGACACCGACGAGATGACCGCCGTGGTCGACCGCTACATGCTGGCTAACGGTCTGGCTCAGGCTAACGACATGATCGTCATGGCTGCCGGTTCACCTCCCGGTGTTGCAGGCTCCACCAATACCGTCAAGGTTCACCGCGTTGGTGACCTCGATGACGCCGGTGCTGTGCTCCCCGAGGCTCGCGAGCAGGTCGGCCCCTACACTGACTAAGGGTTAGTCCGCTCCTTGGAGCTGATATGAAGGCCCCGCTGCTTCATTCCGATGAAGTGGCGGGGTCTTCGTCTGGGTAGACTGGTTGACATGGCACATACTTTACTCACTCGCTCCACCGTTATTGATGCCCCCGTTGATCAGGTTCGCGCCCTGATTGAGGATCTACACGCCTGGGAGAGCTGGTCACCCTGGCAGGAGCCCGACCCCGCTATGCAGCAGACCTACTCCGGTGCCGAACGCGGCATCGGCGCAAAGATGGCATGGGTTGTCTCAAGGCGGTAGCGGAGCGTTAGGACGCCCGCCGCCCCCGGTTGCCTGCGGGAAAGTTTTTCGTCATATAGGGAGCATAGTTGCCTATTATGGTTGAAGAATGAACTTTAACCTGACTGACAGGCGTAGACTTGTTATTGGTGATTCAGGAGCGGAGATTTGGTTTTGAATCGAACCGCCGTAGGAACCACAAGATCAAAGCCTGGCTTCGGTCTTGTATCCTCACCAGCCCGCCCGCCCCCCCTTCGGGGCGGGCGGGTTTTCACATATCACCTTCCAACACTGTGGCTCTTTCTGGCTCGCGCTCGCTGCCGACCCTCTAGCCCGATTCGCTAGCGCTCACTGGGCGATTCACGCCAGCCCCGAGCCAGCAGCTTCGCTGCGAGCCAGATTTCGCCGAAATAAGCAATCGCCGAATAGTGTTAGTGCTCAGGGCCTAGAAGAAAATCGAAGAATCCCTGGCTCCGAAATATCCCCCCCCTATCCCGGAACCGGGCCCTGCAACATCATAGGAACCATAAACATCATGCACACCAAAATCTATGGAACTATTTTCTATACCTTTGCACTGGTCGTAGCCATCTGGCTTTATCCTCGATACCCGGTTCTCTGCGGGATTGCAATCGGGCTCTTTGTTCTGGCGCTAGTGCTGCGGGGAATAGCCCCTCATCTTGCGCCACAATAGCAAGGATAGGAAAGGTAGAAAGGAAGCACTATGAAGCAGAATAGAAAAACACTGATAGCTCTCAATGTAGCCATTCTGGTGCTATCAGTAACACTGGTCATCATGCAGATAGGTCAGGGTAACTCCGGCATGGCAATTCTCTGGGGTGTGCTGGCAGCAGCTAACGCGGCAACTTTGGCACTGCATCTAAAAGCAGGCGGTCGAAATGGCTAAGACCGTCATCGTCAGCACCATCGAGCTAGCCACCTTCCTAGGTCTTACTAAGCAAGGGCTATACAAACGAGGTGAGCTACCGCCGGCTGACTTTATCTCCGTTGGAGGGCGTGAGTGCTGGCTTCCAGGTACTGCTGAAGACTGGGATAAAACCTATCGGGAAAAGCATGGCGTAGGGCGCCCCGCAACTAAAAACGGAGCTAAGTAGGAATCGCCAGCCTGACTGTAACGGGATGATTTCTAGATTTTCAGCGCGAGTAGGGCCCTCGCGTCAACAAAAAACCCTCTCCTGTCAACAGGAGAGGGTTTGCGTCGCTCTGACTAGGCGTTTTATTGTTGTTTGCACTCAATAAAGAATACAAAGCCAATGGCAGTCATCGGGTTCTGTATTCCCGCATTTCCCCTTGAAAACAAGGGTTTTTATTTGGTTGTTAACTAGGCCCAGTCCACCCTCAGTCAGCAAAAGTTTCTCTCGACACTCGTCGGCCGATTTACACCGCGCTTTGAGTGAACCCACGTTTGCTTAGTCATGCGAACATCGTGCAATGGTGAACCTAATGCCATTTAGTTTGCGCGCATAACTTCGGGGAACTCAGCGAATATTATCTGATCTAGCGAATCAGCAATCGAATTGAAATCCTGGTTCAAATCAACCGTTCTAACTTCGAGGTTGTGACCCAGTTCCTCCCATTTTAAATTCGTTTCTTGCGCACTCTCATGTTGGGTTTGAGCGTAAAGCAACATACCGTTAATCCGTTTTGGTGTTTCAACGGCGAGATGTTGTACATAAGTGAATATTTGATTTCGATGTTCAGGCCGAAGGATTTTCTTCCCGTAACGATTGGGAACTAGGATTTTCCTGTAGAACTTTGTATCGATTACTAAGGTGTGGTCGCTCGATTCAAGGACGATGTCTGGTTGCAGGCGCGGAACCGCAGGTGGCATGAGCGCTTTAGGTGTCGTAATACCTTTTTTCAACACTGGTTCCGTTCGAACCTTTAATGAAGGGAAATGACGGCGAAAGTATTCGGCTACGAAATTCTGGAACAAGATATTCTTGCTCTTGACTTCAATCCCGGTTGTAAGCACCTGGTTGTCTGAAGTCTCTATACCTAGACCATGAATTAGCATGTATGAAATATGCTTCAAAATTCGGTACGAAGCGTTATTGCGGTCATACTTCCCTGCATTCCACACAATCCTGCTAACGGGTACGTCAGCTACAGAATCGAAGAATGGCAGCAGTCCTCGTATTCGCCCTTTTTGATCCGGTAAGACCTTCCGGTTCGACAGTGCTGCCAGCAGAGCAGCCTTCAATATCTGGTTGTTATAGGTGTCGATCACAAACTCATCGAAAGAACAATCTGCAAGTAAGCTCCCACGCTGTCTACGGATATGCGTCTCAAGGACGTTCAAACGCCCTTTTACGAACTGCAAATCACCCCGCTGTTCTTGGTAGCCGTGTTCGAGACCTTTTTTCCGTTGAGTCGTGACACCTGCTATAAGAATTTCAGCTAGGACGCTATCTAAGCCTGAATATTGATCGTAGTTAACCTTTTCCAGGGTGGCCACATCAACTGCACGAAGTGCGTAAGCCAGTAATCGGTAAATATTCTGGATTTGAGGTTCAGGCTTACTCATCGCTAACCGCTATTGCCTGCATTAGTGTCTCAATCTTCTGAGTCGCCAAAGCTGGTTGATCAAACCAATATTCTCTAATGAGAGGTACGAGCTCAAACTCCACAATGGATTTAACAGTTTCCCGGTCCACTGACCCTGGGCTACAGAAATAGCTGTGACCGATCATGAACCCCGAACCCAAACTTGGATCCTCTTCAATTTCAGCGTTTAGCTCTGAAACAGCCTTAACGAGAGACAACAACTCTGGAGAACCCTTTGAAGCTATAAATTGCTCAAAATTAGGCAATTCAAGAGCAGGTCGCATCTCAACAAACGCGAATCTCCGCCGTAGCGCATAGTCAATAAGGGCAAGACCACGGTCAGCAGTGTTCATCATGCCGATGATATAAACATTAGGCGGCACAGAAATTTGTAGATCATCACCGACAGGTAGCTCTAGTATTTCACCTCGATGGTCGGCCTCGATAGCCATAAGAAGTTCGCCGAACACTTTGGAAATATTCGCGCGGTTAATTTCATCTATGATGAGGTAGAAGTTCTCTTCAGGTCGCTGCCCAGCCTCATCGAAGAATTTCTTGAAAGTACCCGGTGTCGGCCGAAACTCACCCTCGCTATTGGGGCGAAAACCCACCACATAATCTTCATAGGACGAGTTTTGGTGAAATTGCACTGAACAAATACAAGAGTCGTCCTTAGCTCCCATAAGTGAATATGCAATTCGCTTAGCAGCGAAAGTCTTGCCGGTACCCGGAGAACCCTGAAGAATGATGTTCTTCTTTCGTTTCAACAGAGACACGATCTGTCGATAAGAGTCCTCTGCCATGAATACATCATTAAAGAAGCTCTGTTGTGAATATTCCTTTACCTCTGAAACCGTCAATGCGGATTCAGCAGAGACGTTTGGGTTAACTTCCAAAAGAGATGTCGGGTGCACAACCCCACTGCCTTTCTTTGAAATGATCTGCTCAAGCCCTACATCAGTTGGCCACCCATCTGGGATTACTCCATCTAAGATGAAGCCAGAGTAAAAGTGACCAGCTTTCGTCTTGATGATGAAAATTACAAGCTGGGTAAACAACTCATCAACTGCCGGATCTAAATCAGCCGATGAGTAGTTGTTCCCGGGCTGAAACCGATCACAGATAATAGTTGGAAATCCAAGTTCAGGTTTCCAGGCGATATGACGATTCTGCGTGATTGCTTGATTCTTGATTCTGTAGTTTCTAAATATCCCCTTAGCAGCGCTACGGACATCTAGATTGATAAATTCCTTTTCAGAGTGTCCCAATGGTCGAATTGGGACCTTGTAGGCTGGCCATTCGAAACCTTCTGCGTCGACTTTTGTAGCCTCTTCATCAATTTCTGCGGCAGTGTCAATGAAAAAGTTTTTGATGACTTCCTTGTCCACACCTGACAAGTCGATATAAGTTTGCCCACCTCCGCCAGATGGTTTCTTAACCCATTCAATATTTAGAAAGTCGGCCTTAGTGATGTGCCGGTAGAGAATTGAATCTACAAACTGCACTTGACACCTCCCGAGATTCCTGTGCTCTGCTTTTGGCGTAACTGGCGACTTCTTGTCCCCAACAGGTACGTGAAACTAACGTGATACATGAATCAGGTACTCCGAAATCTTTTTACCAAGTGGACTGTTATTGCTTCTGAAACGTTTGTATTCAATTTCCTGCAACTCAACTGAACCAAATTCGCCAAAGGTGTCCATGAGTTGCTCTACTGGAAATAAGCCATCTTCGCTGTAACTAATCAAGAATTTCGGGCAATCCATAGCACCGAGAATCTGCCTAAACGAATCCAGAGACTTAGTCTTAGTACAAAGGTTAGAATACTGATCTCGCCACGGTCGTAACCCGCTTTTACCAACTGCTTCAGGCTCGTCGCCACGCGCTAGAGTCTCAAGGATGTGATAGTTAGCCGCATATTGCCTCTTAATATATGGAGGGTCGATGTAGCACAAATCCGCAGAAATCTGAGTAGCTAAATGTTCCGCGTACCCTTGAAGCACTTCATTTTCCGTAGAGCCCTGAGTAAATTCTGTGGGCTTCAAAGTTAGCGGAGTCAATGAATTCTTTGTGAACTTGGATAAGAAATAGCCGTAAGTACCGGAGATATTAGCCACTTCATTCGCAGCCATGATTAGATCATGCTTCAATACTGATTCTTCGACATCAGTAATAAGTTCAGAGCTTTTCCAAGCTTCAATTTCTAGACGAATTGCGTCGATAACAGCTGCATTGTCGCCGGTGAAATATTTTCTTGGTTCAGTCCCGTTTAGAGGAGATCCCTCAGGAGAGAACTCACGATAAAAATACCCTTGTTTAGGGCCGAGGGAGTTTAGGTGATTTAATACTTGGCGGTAATCGTCAAATCCAAATTCTTCACTGAGCATGTTGAAATTTGGCGGGGCGTCCAACAGCAATTGAGTAACCAAATGGTGTCTAGAGTAGGTCATGACATCAGATGCAATTACCTTGTAACCACTTGATCGTAGCGCTGTAGAAACTGTTCCAGTTCCAGCCATTACGTCTGCGACTACTCCGTTAGCGCCAATTTCAGCAGATACTGCTTGAAGAATTGCAGGCACTAGACGTGACTTATTTCCAATATATCTAAACACTTAAAACTTCATTTCATTAATAGCGCTTAAGTTAGGCAGTTTTCCGAGCTCTTCGCGAATGAAAGCTTGCTCTTCCTCTGAAACCTCATAAACCTGAAAAACAAGCTTTTCCAGCTGAAGGTCAACCTCGCGGGTGAAGTCGTTTTGCAATTTTTTTGCAAGTTCCGCGACCTTTCGCACGAGTGACCGTTCAACAAGTTGGGCGTCCTTTAGAGGCAGTTGAAAAAGAGTCTGCTTTGTCAGATACGGGTGGGATTTCCATTCGTTCTCACCGAAGGTCTTTAGGTAAAAGTAGAAGACAACACGAGAATTAAGGAGAGCGAGGTAGTACCACAACTCCTCTAGCTCGAACTTCTCGCTGCGAGGCATAAGCATATACACAGTTTGCGTTACCAAAGTTGAATCTGTGTCCAAAGAAGCCTTAATACCAAGGCCTGTCTTCCGAATTAGCAGCTTCGGGCTGCGGTAGATAGATTCCTTCTTGTACGCAATGCCCGGCACTTGAAGCTTGATAAATCG
The DNA here is from genome assembly GCF_014217215.1 of Rothia nasimurium. Lineage (GTDB taxonomy): Bacteria > Actinomycetota > Actinomycetes > Actinomycetales > Micrococcaceae > Rothia > Rothia avistercoris. The sequence continues at coordinate 1,411,813 of NZ_CP056080.1, read as the reverse complement.
ACCACGCGCCAAGCCATACCTTTGGACGTCCTCGCCAACAAAAATGGCAGCAGTTCCTGGGAGATTGTTTCGCCCGAGAAGCCGTTCTGTCACTCCAGTACTGGTGTACTTGCCACAATTTTGGCAGGTCTTTTTCCCTTCAGTCAGTTGTGCAGGCGTGACACCTTGACGGTGTTTACAGTGTTCACATACTGCAACCATGCCCGTTTTGGAAATCTCAACCCCTCGACTGAACTGAAAATAGGCGTCAATGTCCAAACAGTTCTCATGCAATTTCGCGACTAGCGACTCCTCATGTTCCTTTGTGTCAATGTCAAAGGCATAGTTCTCGGTCTTCGAGAACCTAGATTGCTTCACCTTGTGTTGGTTCTTACGAAACTCAAGATGCAAATCTGAAGTGCCTCCAAGCACTTTCCTACGCGAATCTGTGTCTAAGCGAAAACAAGTGCACACTGAGCCAGAGACAGGCTTGGACTTTTCCAAAATAATGATTGCAGTAGAGCGATTCACCTCGGGGAACAGTTTCTCGCCAAGACGCGCTATAACGCGAATCTTAAAGTTTGTAGCGACAAATTTGCGAAGCTTGGTGTTTGTGTTCGAAAAAAGCGAGTCAGGCAAAATGAAAGCGGCTATTCCTCCGTCGACCAGGAGGCGCATCGACTGTTCGATGAACAAAATGTAAGCGTCATACTGTCCTTGGGCAAGAGTAAAACCATCACTCTGGAGGTAATCCAGTGAGTAACGACGATCTGAACTCCAAGGTGGGTTTGAAATGATCAAATCGATCAAACCGATGTTATTTTCCCAATAACGCGTAGTGCTCCCTCTTGCTTTCCGAGGCTTAATGAAGTCGTCATTGATTAATGAAATGTCTGCGAATTCATGAACAGAATCGACAGAACTTGCCGAAATTGCTTCAGGGTCGATATCAATGCCGATGTACTTGGCATTTTCAAGACTTTTCGAACTCCCAAGTGCGGCCTTAAGTAGTGCCAGCTCACCGCTAGAAGGGTCTAAGACGACTAAGTTGTCTCTTTCTCCGACAACATCCCAGCAAAGATTAGCAACAAAATCTGCTAGTAGCTTCGGGGTATAAACAGCGCCGTACTTCCCTGAATCAGCTTCCATCCGCCTTAAACTCATGGATGTTTCAGCAACACTCATTCAACCTCACCCGACAGCTCCGTGATGAGACAATTTCGGATCAAAGCACTCAAACTCATGCCACGGAGTGCGGCGCATTCCTTCGACGCTTCACGGAGGTTTTCTGGAATGCGGATAGTAACTGCCGTCATCTCGCCGGCGGTAACATACTCAACAAGTTCCGCTCTGCTAGCTCCAGACCGGACCAGTTCCTTGTAAGTCACATTTATACCTCTATTTACAATTGCAATACATTTGCAGTATACCTCAAGGTTCCCATTACTATAAGCCATCCACCCGATCATTGACCACTTGACCACCCGACAAGGAGCGGTTGCGCGCGGGAAATTTCTGACTTACACTTGTACGCATGTTAGCGAACAAGCGTAAACGGAGCAAATGAAATGGATAGCCACCTGAAATTCGGAAAGTTCATTGAGACTAAGCGCAAGAATGCGCGACTGACGATGCGCGCATTTGCCGAGAAGGTAGACATGGCAGCGTCCTACATTTCGGATATCGAGAAGGGACGCCGCGCAGCTCCTGACAGCAAGCTGGAGATTATCGCTACCGCGCTCTCGCTGACTTCAGTTGAGCGTGAAGAAATGTTTGACCTGGCCGCGCTTACTCGGGACGACCAGACCCCTACTGACCTCACCGAGTACATTCGCGAGACTGACAATGCCCGTGTTGCACTGAGGCGCGCCAAGGATCGCAATTACTCCGACCAGGATTGGCAGAAGATTATCGACATTATTGAAGGCGATGGTGGCCGCCGTTGACCGATGTCCACATTCCATACCTGGAACGCTCTGTTATTGAGCGCAAAGCCATGAACCTTGTCAATGCGACTTTTGGCAAGGAAGCAGTCTTTGAGCCAACCATCGTAGATATCCACTACTTGGCAGAGTTTCAGCTCAACGCCACCATTGACTACCACTGATATGTACTGGGTTTCGGTCACACCCACCACCCAAAAAACTAACACATCACACAATATCAACTAAAACATCATCAACCACCTCCTGCGGAGTCCGATAACCAAGAGACGCATGCAACCGCCGCTGATTCCACCAATTCACCCAACCCGCCGTGGCAGCCTCCAACTGAGCAACCGAACCAAAGAACCGGCCACGCACCAGCTCAGCCTTATAAGCCCCATTCACCGACTCAGCCAGAGCATTATCGTATGAATCTCCAGTAGATCCTACAGACAACTGAACACCCAGCTGGATCAGCTCACGCGTGTAATCATCAGCAACATACTGTGAGCCGCGGTCTGAGTGATGCACCACCTGAGTTAAGTCAGACCCTGACCGCCTGGCTTCAAACAAAGCCTGCTTGAGAGCCATCAGCGGCATGCCCAAGGTATGCATACTCGAGGAAACACCCCAACCCACAATCTTTCGACTGAACACATCAGTGATGAAGGCCGTGTAGCAGAAGCCACTACCTGTGCGCACATAGGTGAAGTCCGCGACCCACAAGCGGTTCGGCGCTTTAGCGGTGAACTGGCGGTTGACCAGATCAGGGCGGCGATCAGGAGCCTTGGTAGCCCTGGTGGTCACAGGTTTACGGCCCCGATGCACACCCTGGATACCAGCTGCACGCATGAGCCGGTAGGTTTGGTCCCGGCCAATAGCCCAGCCTGCCCGTCTCATGGCCTGCCACATTTTGCGCACACCATAGACTCCGTAGTTCTCCTGGTGGATTTTGATCAGTTCAGGAATGAGGAGCTGGTCGGATAGTGACCTGGCTGAAGCGACACGGCTCATTGCGCGGTAATAGCCGCTAGCCGTAATGAAGCCACCATCAAGATGCTCAGATAGCACTCGGCAAATAGGCTCGACCCCGAAAAGATCCTTATAAGTGTTGATGTAGCGGATCATCATCGGGCCGGTGTCTCGAGCTCTGCTGCGAAAAAAGCTGAGGCAGTTTTCAAAATCTCGTTGGCCCTACGCAGTTCCGCGTTTTCTCGTTTTAGGCGTCTGATTTCGGCCGCCGCGTCACTCGTAGTAGTGATTTCTTTGCCGGTGTCCAGTGCAGCAGTGTTGCACCAGCGGGCCAGAGTGTTGTGGGAAATTCCTAGCCGAGGGGCGATGTCTTTGATTGCTGCGGTTATGGACGGGGCGTCGGGGTGGTTCAGTCGGTCACCGACGAGTCGTACCGCTCGTTCTTTGAATTCTTGGGGGTATTTGTTGGGCATGGTTTTATTATTCCTTCCGGTGGGGTGTGGGTGGAAGGTGTGGACTGAACCCAGTACATATCAGGGGTGAGACGCTGGAAATGAAAAAGGACTACCTTCGTGCATTTGTATCACAAAGGTAGTCCTAATGGTGCCCAAGGTGGGACTCGAACCCACACTCCGAAGAACCGCATTTTGAGTGCGGCGCGTCTGCCAATTCCGCCACTTGGGCAAGTGCGAAAGCTCTTCTACAATACACGTTTTTGACCGCTAAAAGCCAATCGGCCCTCACCCTGGAAGAAAGAACCCGCCCCCGACTAAGATAGGAACCGAAGAGGGTACGCACCGTCACCCGTTGCATGCGCGCCCATGAGGTTGTGCGCGTGCGAAAATAGATAGCGAACCTCAACTAAACGCTGAAATGACCTAAGGAGCAGGGTATGTCAGAGCAGACCACCCAGGAGCCCGAGAACCACGATCAGCAGCCCGCACGCACCGTCGTCGTCGCTGAAGACGAGGCGCTGATTCGCCTCGATATCGTCGAAATCCTCAAAGACCAGGGCTTCAACGTCATCGCCGAAACCGACAACGGCAAAAAGGCTGTAGAACTGGCCGAGGAGCACCGCCCCGACCTGGTGCTCATGGACGTCAACATGCCCATCATGGACGGCATCGAAGCAGCCGGCCAAATCAGCGAGAAGCAGCTGGCCCCGGTCGTCCTGCTCACCGCCTTCAGCCAGAAAGAACTGGTAGATCGTGCAACCGAAGCAGGCGCCATGGCCTACGTGGTTAAGCCCTTCACCCCCAACGACCTGATTCCCGCCATCGAGGTGGCAATTAGCCGCTACGAGCAGATCCGTGCACTTCAGGACGAAGTCACCAGCATCAAGGAACAGTTCGAGACTCGCAAGCTGGTTGACCGCGCTAAGTCCCTGCTGATGACCAAGATGGGCCTGAGTGAGCCCGAGGCTTTCCGCTGGATTCAGAAGACCTCCATGGACCGCCGCCTCTCCATGCGCGAGGTCGCCGAAACCATCGTCAAGCAGGTTCAGTAGGGCAGCACCCTCTAGCCTGTAACAAAGCCCGCCCCAGCGTGTAGCTGGAGCGGGCTTTGTTGTATTCAAAGAAGGGGGGGCGGACGCCTGCCGGCGGGGTAGGCGTCCGCCCCCTCGTAAGGGGTGCTAGAGGGCGTCCTTATGGTCGCTCTTAGTTCCGATTCCCCAGAGGGTAATGGCGGCACTGATAGTCACAGCGGCCCACCAGAGGCCGCCCTGGCTCAGGGCCGTCACCGTGAAGATGAGGGTCAGTACCAGGAAGATATTGCCGATGAGTTTGCGGCGTGCGGTCATGGTGGGCCTTTCGTGAACTGGAGGTTAGTGGGCTGCTGCCAGGCTGCCGTCGCGCTCGTCGGTCTCGGGCAGGTCGTCCTCGTCTGCACCTAAGGCCTTAGCCACGCGCTCGGTGAGTGAGGCGATAGCGGCGTCGCCGGTGACGTTGGTAGCGGTGCCGAAGGAGTCCTGGGCCAGGTAGAGGGCGATCATCAGGGCAATCATGGACTCATCGAAGCCCAGCATGGACTGGAGCAGGCCGATAGCGGTCATCACCGCGCCGCCGGGAACGCCGGGGGCTGCAACCATCATGAGACCCAGAACCAGAACCACGGGAATCATGGCGGTGAAGCTGAGGGATCCGCTGGTCATGTACACCACGGCAACCGCGCAGGAGGTAATGGTAATCATGGAGCCTGAGAGGTGAATGGTAGCGCAGAGGGGGGTCGCGAAGTCCACGATCTTGCCCTTAATACCCACTTTCTTAGCGGACGCCACGGTCACGGGGATAGTGGCGGCTGAGGACTGGGTGCCAATCGCGGTGAAGTAGGCGGGCAGCATGCCGCGCAGCATGGTGATGGGGTTGCGCTTGGAGACAGCGCCGGCGACGGTGTACTGGATAGCCAGCATGACCCAGTGCAGGATGATGACCATGATGAAGACCTTGCCGAAGACCGCAAGAATCTGGCCAACCTGGCCTGCCATGGTCATGTTGGCGAAGACGCCGACGATATGGACGGGCAGCAGGGGGATGATGACGTAGCCCAGGAGCTTTTCGATGATGGTCTGGAAGTCCTGGAAGAGGTTCAGCATGTTCTTGCTGTTCAGAGCGGTGATGCCCAGGCCCATGATGAAGGCCAGAATCAGGGCGCTCATGACCGACATGATGGGGTCAAGGGTGAATTCCAGGTAGCCGGCTGAGAGGGCTTCTTCGGGGTTTTCGAAGGCGGTGAGCTGCTGGCCCTTGAGGATGATGGGGTAGATGAAGTGGGCCACGGTCACGGCAAGGAAGCCCGCTGCAATGGAGGAGGTGTAGGCCAAGCCAACGGTGGTGCCGAGCAGTTTGCCTGCGCCCTTAGCCAGTGAGCCGATACCGGGCACGATGAAGCCGATGATAATCAGCGGAATCGCGAAGCTCAGGAAGGCGCTAAAGACGGTAGAGAAGGAGACAAAGAGCTGGACAACGAAGTCGGTGGGAATGGCTGTTCCCAGGGCGTCGTTGATGCCGGAGATGAGGCCGGGGGTGAAGGCACCGATGAGGATACCGCCGATGATTGCGACGATAATCCACACGAGCAGAGGAATCTTCTTCATGGGGTTCCTTGGTGTTGTGTGGTCTTGTGTGCGTTTGCACGGACTGCCAGTTTATCAGGGTGCCGCCAGAGGCGCCCGGAGTGAAGGGCGGACGCCGGGGTTGAGGTAGATCCCTAGGGCAGGTCGATGATGTTGTTGGTGATGCGGGCGGTAGCAATGAGCTTGCCCGCCTCGTCGGTGATATCAATGGCGTGGACGCAGACGGTGCGGCCCAGCTTGACCGCCCGGCAGGTCGCGGTGACGGTGCCGGAGCGAACCGAGCGCAGGTGGGTGATGTTCAAATCAACGCCCACAGCAGCCTTCTTCTGCTCTGCCACCGAAAGAAAGGCAGAGATAGACCCCAGGGTTTCTGCCAGGGCGGCAGAAGCACCCCCGTGAAGCAGACCCACCGGCTGGGTGTTGCCCTCCACCGGCATGGTAGCGACGGTCAGCTCGGGGGAGGCTTCGAGAATAGTGATACCCAGCTTCTGCGCCAGGGCCCCTGCCCCTAGCCGTTCAAGGATCTGCTGGTGGCGGGCGTCCTGCTCTCGGGTCTCAGTCATAGGTGCTCCTTAGAAAATAGGGGGGAGATTGTCTGCCTTCAATCGTAGGGCAGGGGCAGACGGTAGGATGGTAGGCGTGATGACTAGACCTGAAACTTCTGCACCTGCACCCGGTAAGCTCATGCTCATTGACGGGCATTCCCTGGCGTTCCGTTCTTTCTACGGCACCCCGGTGGATGTCTTTGTGAATGCTGAGGGCCAGCACACCAACGCGGTCCATGGCTTCCTCTCAACCCTGATTTCTCTGATTAAAAATGAGCAGCCCAGCCACATTATTGTGGCCTTTGACCTCTCCGGCGGAACCTTCCGCACCGAGGAATACGGTGAGTATAAGGGTGGACGTAATGAAACCCCACAGGAGTTCTTTGGTCAGATTGAGCTGATTCAGAAGGCCCTGGCGGCCCTGAACATTCCTTCAGTCACCCTGCCACGCTATGAGGCTGACGATATTGTCGCTACCTACACCCGTCAGGGGCGGGAGGCCGGCTTTGAGGTGCAGATTGTGTCGGGTGACCGCGATGCCTTCCAGCTGGTGACCGATACCGTTACTGTGCTCTACCCGGTCACGACCGGCCCTACCAAGGGTATCCGCTACATGACCCCGGCTGCCGTCGAGGAGAAGTATAAGGTTGCACCTCACCTTTACCCCGATCTTGCTGCCCTGACCGGCGAGCAGGCGGACAACCTGCCGGGCGTGCCCGGTGTGGGCCCTGGTTTTGCCGCCAAGTGGATTAACGAATACGGCGATCTCAAGGGCGTGCTGGACAATGCCGAGAAGATTAAGGGTAAGAAGGGTGAGGCCCTGCGCGAGCATATCGACGATGTGCTGCGCAATCGCCGCCTCAACCGCCTGGTGGACGACCTTGACCTGCCGGTGACCCTCGATGATGCCAAGGGCTACGGCCCCAACGTCGAGGAGCTTGAAGAGCTCTTTGACTACCTGGAGTTCAATTCTATCCGCAAGCGCGTCGCTGAGCTCTTTGAGGGCATGGGGCAGTCTACACCTGCGGTTGAGATTGATATTGAAACGGTTGAGACCATCACCAGCGCGGACGACCTCACCGCCTTCCTGGCGGCTGCCCCCGAAGCGCTCGCGGCGGTTGAACGGTTGGTCGAAGTACCTGAACGCCTGGCGCAGGCCATCACCCTCTGGCCCGTGGTTGATGAGCAGACCGCGGAAAAGGGACTGGCCCACGGCCAGGCCCTGTACGGCCTCATGCTGGTTGCCGGTGCCCGCGCAGCCTACCTTGATTTTGAGAAGCAGGCGGACGGCGTCCGCACGGCTCTGCGCGACTGGCTGGGGGACGCGTCCGCCCCCAAAATCACCTTCGATGTTAAGCAGAACTTTAAGTCGCTAGACGCCTACGACCTGCCCCTAGCGGGCGTCATTGAAGACCCGGTGCTCTCTTCCTACGTCTGTGGCTTCATCCCCACCGCCCGCCGCCGCGGTCACCGCGAGATGCTCGAAGACCTCACCCGCGACTACCTGGGGCAGACCTACCCGGCTGCCCCCGAACAGGAAGACCAGGGGGAGCTCTTCTCGCTCGAACCTGCCATCGATACCGACTATCAGGCCCTCGCCGCCCGCCACGTACAAGAACTGGCCTACGCCCTCCACCTTGACCTGGTTGCCAAAAACCAGCTCGGCCTCTACGAAGAAATTGAGCTGCCGGCTGCGTCCGCCCTGGCCCGCATGGAAATCGCCGGTGTAGCAATCGACGCCAGCGCCATCTCAGAACTCAAGGGCTACTACGGCGAACACGTCACCCGCGCCACCGAAGCGGCCTACGAAATTCTGGGCCACGAGGTCAACCTTTCGTCCCCCAAGCAGCTGCAGGGCGTCCTCTTCGACAAGCTAGGCCTACCGACCACCCGCAAACTCAAGAGCGGCTACTCCACCGACGCCGACTCGCTCGCGGGAATCCTCGGCCAGGTAGACCCCGACAGCCAGGGGGCCTCATTCCTGGGCGAGCTGCAAACCTACCGCGACTACACCAAGCTCAAGCAGACCGTTGAGGGGCTGGGTAAGGCAACCGCCGCGGACGGCCGCATCCACACCACCTACCAGCAGAACGTCGCGGCTACCGGTCGCCTCTCATCAACCGACCCCAACCTGCAGAACATCCCCATTCGCACCGAAGAAGGCCGCAAGATCCGTGACGCTTTTGTTGTGGCCCCCGAACCGGTCGACGGAACCGACTACACCACCCTGCTGACCGCCGACTACTCCCAGATCGAAATGCGCATCATGGTGCACCTGTCGGACGACGAAGACCTCATCGCCGCTTACCAGGCGGGGGAGGACCTGCACCGCTTCGTCGGCTCAGAGGTGTTTGGGGTAGCGCCAGAAGATGTGACCCCCGAGATGCGCTCTAAGGTCAAGGCCATGAGCTACGGCCTTGCCTACGGCCTCTCACCCTTCGGCCTGTCAAAGCAGCTGGGCATTAGCGTGGACGAAGCGACTAGCCTGCGCACCAACTACTTCAAGCGCTTCGGTAAGGTCGGCAGGTTCCTGCGCTCCATCGTGCGCGAGGCCCACAAGACCGGCTACACCGAGACCATGTTTGGCCGCCGCCGCGCCCTGCCCGACTTGGCCTCGTCCAACCGTCAGCGCCGCGAAGCCGCCGAACGCGCAGCCCTCAACTCACCCATTCAGGGCACGGCCGCCGACATCATTAAAATCGCCATGATCAACATCGACGAGCGCCTTCGCCGCGAAAACCTCGCCAGCCGTATGCTCCTGCAGGTGCACGACGAACTGATCCTCGAAGTTGCCGCGGGTGAAGAAAAGCTCGCCGAGGCAATCCTGGTTGAAGAAATGAGCGGGGCAGCCTCCCTGCGCGTCCCCCTGGACGTCCAGGTCGGCTGGGGCCGCTCCTGGCACGAGGCAGGGCACTAGCAGGGCGGGCATAAGGCGTGCGGACGCCGGTGCAACACACCCGGGCGCGGGTTAAGACCAACATCACCCCACTTTCCCGTGAACACGCGGTGAAAACGCCCACCAAACCATTGACCGGCACCCGCACGCGCCCTAGACTTGAATCTGTGCGTGTACAGTGCCCGCTTTGGCGTGCGCCGCACCCGCACATCATATTGTCCGTATCAACGCTCAATACAGAGAACCATGCGGACCTTACCCCGCCCACAGCCACAAGCTACACCGCGGGACCCAGTAAGGCCCTGCCTGTATTGACCTAGAAAACTATCCATATTGGAGCCCTACTCTCTATGAGCACCAACGTTCCCCAGGTTGCAATCAACGACATCGGCAACGAAGAAGAATTCCTCGCAGCAGTCGACGCAACCATCAAGTACTTCAACGACGGCGATCTCGTTTCAGGCGAAGTTGTCAAGGTTGACCACGACGAGGTACTGCTCGACATCGGTTACAAGACCGAAGGCGTCATCCCCTCACGTGAACTTTCCATCAAGCACGACGTAGATCCCGACGAAGTTGTTTCTGTTGGTGACACCGTTGAAGCTCTTGTCCTCACCAAGGAAGACAAGGAAGGCCGCCTGATTCTCTCCAAGAAGCGCGCACAGTACGAGCGCGCCTGGGGCGACATCGAGAAGGTCAAGGAAGAAGACGGCGTCGTTACCGGTACCGTCATCGAGGTCGTCAAGGGTGGTCTTATCCTCGACATCGGCCTGCGTGGCTTCCTCCCCGCTTCACTCGTCGAAATGCGTCGCGTCCGCGACCTGGCACCCTACATCGGCCAGGAAATCGAAGCCAAGATCATCGAGCTCGACAAGAACCGCAACAACGTTGTTCTGTCACGCCGTGCATGGCTCGAGCAGACCCAGTCAGAGGTCCGCTCAACCTTCCTCAACCAGCTCGAAAAGGGCCAGGTTCGTACCGGCGTTGTCTCCTCCATCGTTAACTTCGGTGCCTTCGTTGACCTCGGCGGCGTTGACGGTCTCGTCCACGTATCCGAGCTCTCCTGGAAGCACATCGACCACCCCTCAGAGGTTGTCGAAGTTGGCGACGAAGTCACCGTTGAGGTCCTCCTCGTTGAGCACGACCGTGAGCGTGTCTCCCTGTCACTGAAGGCTACCCAGGAAGATCCCTGGCAGGCATTCGCTCGCACCCACGCACTGGGTCAGGTTGTACCCGGTAAGGTCACCAAGCTCGTACCTTTCGGCGCATTCGTTCGCGTTGAAGACGGCATCGAAGGCCTCGTCCACATCTCCGAACTCGCCGTTCGCCACGTGGACCTGGCAGAGCAGGTTGTCTCCGTCGGTGACGAACTGTTCGTCAAGGTTATCGACATCGACCTCGACCGTCGCCGCATCTCCCTGTCACTGAAGCAGGCCAACGAAGGTGTAGACCCCGAGTCCACCGAGTTCGACCCCGCTCTCTACGGCATGGCTGCAGAGTACGACGAAGAAGGCAACTACAAGTACCCCGAGGGCTTCGACCCCGAGACCAACGAATGGCTCGAAGGCTTCGAAACCCAGCGTGCAGCATGGGAGCAGCAGTACGCTGACGCCCAGGCTCGCTGGGAAGCTCACAAGGTACAGGTTGCTAAGGCTCTCGAAGCCGACGCAGAAGCAGCAGCTGCTGCCCCCGCGTCCGCTCCCGCTGAAGCTGCACCCACCTCATACTCATCCGAGAAGCCTGCCGAAACCGGCACCCTGGCTTCCGATGAGGCACTTGCGGAACTCCGTAAGAAGCTGACTGGCAACTAGTAGGTGAAGGAAGCGGAGTTCCGATTCCAGCGAAGATTTATTTCCTCGCGCGCTCGGAATCTTCGCTTCCATCCCCGTAAGAAGCTGACTGGCAACTAGTAGGTGAAGGAAGCGGAGTTCCGATTCCAGCGAAGATTTATTTCCTCGCGCGCTCGGAATCTTCGCTTCCATCCCCGTAAGAAGCTGACTGGCAACTAGTAGGTGAAGGAAGCGGAGTTCCGATTCCAGCGAAGATTTATTTCCTCGCGCGCTCGGAATCTTCGCTTCCATCCCCGTAAGAAGCTGACTGGCAACTAATTCTCTGAATTAGTCACAGCAATCAAGGGCCTCTTCCATCTTCGGGTGGGAGGGGCCCTTGTTTGTAGGGTGTAACGAGCGTGCGAGGGCGTAGAGGCGGGCGTCATGCCTATAGTTCATGCTCAGGCTAGGGTTAGTTAACCTTGCGTTAACCTTTTCCCCAGACTATTAACAGGGCTCAAATTTTGCCTTAAGACCGTATGAACACAACCTCAAAGGGGGACTCGTGGATTCCAGCGCGAATTCGGGTTCACATCTCGCAACCCCCGCGTTGCAACGAGACACCACCGACAAATGGTGGCACCTCGCCTTCGGCGGCCTCATGGCTGTCTCACTGACACTCTTTACACTCTGGTCCCTCAACTACGTTGACCAGTCAGCTCGCACCCTCGTCCTTATCGCAGCCGTCCTCCTAGGTCTCTTCATGGCCTTCAACATCGGAGGTAACGACGTAGCGAATTCCTTCGGAACCTCCGTGGGCGCGGGTACCCTGACCATCAAGCAGGCCCTGCTCATCGCGGCTGTCTTCGAGGTATCGGGCGCTGTGATCGCTGGCGGTTCGGTCACCGATACCGTGCGTTCAGGCATCGTCGATCTGGGCGCTATCGACCTGGACCCCATGCAGTTCGTCTACATCATGATGGCAGCCCTTCTGGGCGCAGCTATCTGGCTGCTGGTCGCCACCAAGATGGGCTGGCCCGTCTCTACCACCCACTCCATCATCGGCGGTATCGTGGGTGCGTCCCTGACCATCGGCTTCACCACCGGCACCGGCGGCATGGACATGGTGCAGTGGAACAAAATCGGCCAGATTGCCATTTCTTGGGTTCTTTCACCCGTCCTCGGCGGTCTCTTCGCCTGGGTTCTCTTTGGCTTCATCAAGAAGTACATCCTGGGCTACAACGAGAAAGTCGATGCGGCCATGCTCGAAATCAAGAAGCACCAGGAAGAAGAGCGCGCAGCCCACACCCCGCACGACGGCTTCCAGCGCATCACCGACCTGCAGGCTGACGCATACGCCAACGCCATGCTGCGCAAGAAGAAGTTCAAGCTCAAGAAGCTTGACCCCGAGGCCCCCGAGAGCGAGTACTACCGTCAGGTCTACAAGCTCGATCAGAAGGCTAAGCGCGCTGACTCCCACCGGGCACTTGAGGTTTATGTGCCTATCCTGGCTGCCTTTGGTGCAGCTCTGATTGCAGCCATGCTGCTCTTCAAGGGCCTGGATAACCTGGAGCTGGGTATCTCAACCATGGGTAACGTCATGATTATGGTGATGGTTGCGGCTATCGCCTGGGTGAGTGTTTCAGTCTTCGCCCGCAGCCTGCAGAAGCAGGAACTCTCCCGCGCCACCTTTACCATCTTTGCCTGGTTGCAGGTCTTCACCGCAGCTGCCTTCGCCTTTAGCCACGGTGCCAACGACATCGCCAACGCTATCGGCCCCTTTGTGGCAATTCTCGATGTTCTCAAGACCGGTGCCATTGGCGACGAGGCCGTCGTGCCTATACCCGCGCTGGTAACCTTCGGTATCGCCCTGATCGTGGGTCTTTGGTTCGTAGGCCGTAACGTAATTGCTACCGTCGGTCACGGCCTGACCAAGATGCACCCCTCATCGGGATTTGCCGCTGAGCTGGCCGCTGCCGGCGTGGTTATGTCTGCGTCTGTTCTGGGTCTGCCTGTTTCATCCACCCACATCCTGATCGGTGCGGTGCTGGGCGTCGGTATCGTCAATCGCTCAGCTAACTGGAAGCTCATGCGCCCCATCGCCCTTGCCTGGATCATCACCCTGCCCATCTCAGCCGCTATCGGCTCGGTAGGTGTGCTGGCTATTTCAGCAATCTTCTAGGCTAAATCAACCCACTGGGTTTCACCCCACGAAATGTGCCCTGCGCCGGCTGTCAGCTCGGCCAGGGCCGTTTCTGTTTGGGCACGGGTTGCCGCGTCATCAAAAACACCCAGGGTGATGTGGGCGCCGCTGGCTGTGTAATCTGTACCCAGCACCGTGTAGCCCAGCGCGCGGAGGTCGTTCTCGAAGCGTCCTGCCTCGGCGTGGGAGGCGGTAACTGTTCCCAGTCGCAGGCGTTCGCGGGGCACCAGGGGAGCGGCGTCTAGGGTGGCGACCACCGCGTCCGTATAGGCGCGTACCAGCCCACCGGCACCCAGCTTGATGCCACCGAAATAGCGCACCACCACAGCGCAGATATCGGAGAGGTCGGTGGTTTCGCCGGTGCGCCCTTCGGTGCGGCGGGCCAGCAGGGCCTGGAGCATGGGAATTCCTGCGGTGCCGGCGGGCTCGCCGTCGTCGTTGGAGCGCTGGGTCTGCCGGTCTGCCCCGATGATAAAAGCAGAGCAGACATGGCGGGCATCGTGGTAGGTCTTGCGCTTGGACTCAATAAAAGCGCGGGCCTCTTCTTCAGTTTCCACGCGCTGAACATAGCCGATGAACTCACTGCGCTTGATTTCTAGCAGGTGCCGGGTCTCGGTGTGGGTGGCGAGCACGGTGTAGCGGTTGGCGCGGGTTTCATCAGTCATGGTGTCTATTCTAGTGTGCAGTCGGTGGGGCGCGTAGGCTGGTGGGAGCGGGCACCTGCCCGATGTTTAGAGACGAAAGGACGCCTGTGGTTGCGAGAATCGGTCTGACCGGCGGTATCGGGTCGGGTAAGTCAACGGTGGCGAAGATGCTGGTGGAGTGCGGGGCTGTGCTGATTGACGCCGATGCTATCTCCCGTCAGTTGATGGAGCCGGGTCGGGCGGTGTTGGCTGAGACCGTCCGCGCCTTTGGTGAGGGTATCTTGACCCCTACGGGGGAGCTTGACCGGGCTGCCCTGGCGTCGTTGGTCTTTGCAGACGAGTCTGCCCGTGCCCGTCTGAATGCCATCGTGCACCCGGCGGTGCGGGCTGAAGCCGCGCGGCAGCGTGAGGCGGCGGTGCAGAAGCTGGGGGAGGGCACCGTCATTGTTGAGGATATCCCCCTGCTGGCCGAGACTGGCCAGGCGGCAGACTTTGATGCGGTGATTGTGGTTGAGGCGCAGCACGGGGAGCGGCTGCGCCGCCTGGTTGAGGTGCGCGGCATGAGTGAGGCGGACGCCCGCGCCCGCATTGCTGCGCAGGCCAGTGACGAGCAGCGCCGGGCTATTGCCACCTGGGTCATTGATAATTCGGGAAGTCTTGAGCGCACCGCTGCGCAGGTGCGCGAGGTCTTTACCAAAATCACAGCCGGTTCGTTCCATGAATAAATTTTTAGCAAGGAGTATTTGAACCTTTGGTCTAAAAAAGCTGGTTGTGACCAGTGAAAACAGGTGAGAACAGGGGAAAGTGTAAAAATCAAGTAGGCTTATCTCCCCTGGAAAACAACCCCAAGCCCTCTTATTATTGATATGTTGCCCAGAGACCGGGCAACCGCTGTGCGGGCGGTGGATGCAAGGGGCCCGCACGGTCACACGCATACTTCCACCGGGATAATCCTGTGCTGAACAAGCTACACGACAGACTGGGGCTGCGAACCAACCCCGTCATTTTCTTCTCATCTGCACTCTTTATCATCGTCTTCACCCTGCTGATGATGATCTTCCCAACGGCCATGTCAGACGGCATTGGCGTCATCTCCGACTTCATCATCACCTACCTGGGCTGGGTCTACACCCTGGGTATCGCCATCTTCTTTTTCTTCCTGATTTACATGGCGATGAGCCGCTTCGGCCGCATCAAAATCGGTGACGACGATGCTGAACCCG
Source organism: Rothia nasimurium (assembly GCF_014217215.1). GTDB lineage: Bacteria > Actinomycetota > Actinomycetes > Actinomycetales > Micrococcaceae > Rothia > Rothia avistercoris. Next base: position 1,396,584 of record NZ_CP056080.1, on the reverse strand, counting down.
AGTACTCCGGTATTGCCTGGTTCGGTATGCTCTTCGCAGCTGGTGTTGGTGCCGTCTTGCTCTTCTGGGGTGCGGCAGAACCCATCACCCACTACGCCAACCCGCCCTACGACGGGGTAGAGCCCCAGTCGGATCATGCAGCGCTCGAAGCGCTCGCCATCGCTAACTGGCACATCGGTCTGGGCGTCTGGATTATTCTTACTATTCCCGCCCTGGCTTTCGGCTACTTTACCTACAAGCGCAAACTGCCCCCGCGCGTCTCATCCATCTTCCAGCCCCTGCTGGGCGATCGTATCCACGGCCCTATCGGTAAGACCATTGACTCGGTTGCCATCGTTTCTACCGTTTTCGGTATTGCGGTTTCGGTGGGTCTAGGCGCCCTGCAGATTAACTCGGGTATGGGCATCATGTACGGTGTGCCCCTGGGTGGCTGGATTCAGGCCGCTATCGTTGCTGTGATTACTGCCGCCGGTATTACCTCGGTGCTGATGGGTATGGATAAGGGCGTTAAGCGCCTGTCCTACATCAACATTCTGCTGGCTATTTCCCTGATGATCTTCATACTGATGACCGGCGCAACCCGCTTCGTCACCCTGGGCACCATCGAGTCAGCCGGCTACTTCCTGCAGAAGCTGCCCGTGATGATGCTCTTCAACGACGCCTTTGCAGATACCGGTTGGATTGGCTCCTGGACGGTCTTCTACTGGGCCTGGACTGTGACCTGGGCGCCCTTTGTTGGCCTCTTTATCGCCAAGATTTCCCAGGGCCGCACCATCCGTCAGTTTGTTGTCGGCGTGCTGGCTGCCCCCACCACCTTTACCCTGATGTGGGTTGGTGTCTTTGGCCTGAGCGCTTTCAATATCGAGCGCAATGAAAACGGCACCCTGGTGCAGACCATGGTGGAAGAGGGCGACATTCCCGCTGCCCTCTTCGAGTTCCTGGGCCACTTCCCGCTATACCAGCTGGTCGCTGCGGTGACTCTCGTGGTGATTACCATCTTCTTCATCACCTCCATTGACTCAGCAGCCCTGGTCATGGACGCGATTGCTAACGGCCATGAGGACCCGGCCCCCAAGAAACAGGGTATTTTCTGGGCTGCCTCCATCGGCCTTGTATCGGCTTCCATCCTGGTAGCGGCAGGTGATAACGGTCTGACCGCCCTGCAGAACGTCATTATTGTGATCGGCTTCCCTGTCTGGCTTATCGGCTTCATGCAGATGTGGATGCTGGTGCGCGCCCTACGCGAGGACGCCGGTGAGCTGCCTCCCATGCGCACCCGCCAGTGGAAGCAGGTTATCCCCATCGAGGAATACCACCGCCGTGCTCAGGAAGACTTCTCGTCGATTGAAGAGGTCACTATTCGCCCCGAGTACGAGCTGGGTACCGAACCCGAGTTTGAGGGTCTGGTTCCCAACACCGGTCAGATTCCTGTGGTAACGGCCGAAGATATTGCAGAGGACGCCGCCGCGAAGAAGGCTGCCTCCAAGCCGGCTGAAGAGCAGGGCACCCATACCGCTGTGGTAACCGGTGACCTGCCCGCTACCGACATTGACCCGAAGAAGTAAGGTCTGAGCGACCGCTTGTTAGCCCCCGATGAAACTAGTACATATGTTCTAGTTTTGTCGGGGGTTTTTCGGTAGGGTAGAGGGCATGAGCCTTGCCCAAGAAATTAACCGCGTCGTTGCACCTTTTGAAGTTGTCTCTGAGTATCAGCCGGCTGGTGACCAGCCCAAGGCAATCGCGGAGCTGACTGAGCGCGTCCAGAACGGTGAAAAAGACATCGTGCTCATGGGTGCCACCGGCACTGGTAAATCTGCAACGTCTGCCTGGCTCATTGAGGCCGTCCAGCGCCCTACCCTGGTCATGGTGCAAAACAAGACCCTGGCTGCCCAGCTGGCCAACGAACTGCGCGAGCTGCTGCCCAACAACGCTGTTGAGTACTTCGTTTCCTACTACGACTACTACCAGCCCGAAGCCTACGTGCCGCAGACCGACACCTTCATCGAAAAAGACTCATCCATCAACGAAGAAGTCGAACGCCTGCGCCACTCCGCTACCAACTCCCTGCTGACCCGCCGCGATGTTGTGGTGGTTGCTACCGTCTCCTGCATCTACGGCCTGGGTACCCCCGAAGAATACGTTGCCCAGATGGTGACCCTGCGCCAGGGCGAAGAAATCGACCGGGACGAGCTGCTGCGCCGGTTCGTCTCCATGCAGTATGCCCGCAACGACCTAGACTTCCACCGCGGCACCTTCCGCGTCCGCGGCGATACCGTCGAAATCATCCCCATGTACGAAGAAAATGCGATCCGTATCGAGTTCTTTGGCGACGAAATTGAAGCTATCTACACCCTGCACCCGCTCACCGGCGAGGTCATCCGCGAAGAAACCGAAATGTACGTCTTCCCGGCCTCCCACTACGTAGCCGGCGCCGAACGCATGGCCCGAGCCATTGCGTCCATCGAGGATGAGCTGCGCGACCGCCTGCAGGAGCTGGAGTCCCAGAACAAACTGGTGGAAGCCCAGCGCCTGCGCATGCGCACCCAGTATGACCTTGAGATGATGGAGCAGATGGGCTTCTGCAACGGCATCGAAAACTACTCCAGCCACATCGACGGGCGCGCTCGCGGCACAGCCCCGCACTGCCTGCTGGACTACTTCCCCGATGACTTCCTGCTCATCGTCGACGAATCCCACGTGACCATTCCCCAGATCGGTGCCATGTTTGAGGGCGATATGAGCCGTAAGCGCACCCTGGTTGAACACGGCTTCCGCCTGCCCTCAGCCATGGACAACCGCCCCCTCAAGTGGGAGGAATTCCTCGACCGCATCGGCCAGACCGTCTACCTCTCAGCTACCCCCGGTAAGTACGAGCTGGCCCAGGCTGACGGGGTAGTGGAACAGATTATTCGACCCACCGGCCTGGTCGACCCCGAAATCGTGGTCAAGCCGACCGAGGGGCAGATTGACGACCTGCTCGAAGAGATCCGTGTGCGGGTGGAGCGCGACGAGCGCGTGCTGGTCACGACCCTGACTAAGCGTATGGCTGAGGACCTCACCGACTACCTGCTGGAGCACGGGGTTAAGGTGCAGTACCTGCACTCCGATGTTGATACCCTGCGCCGTGTGGAGCTGCTCAGCGAGCTGCGCCAGGGCGTCTTCGATGTGCTGGTGGGTATCAACCTGCTGCGTGAGGGCCTAGACCTGCCCGAGGTTTCCCTGGTTGCTATTTTGGACGCTGACAAGCAGGGCTTCTTGCGCTCCACCACCTCCCTGATTCAGACCATCGGCCGAGCCGCCCGTAATGTGGGCGGTCAGGTGCACATGTACGCCGATAAAATCACCGACTCCATGCGCACCGCTATCGACGAAACCAACCGTCGCCGCGAGATTCAGCAGGCCTACAACCGCGAGCACGGCATCGACCCCCAGCCCCTGCGCAAGAAAATTGCCGACATCACCGACGTCCTGGCTCGCGAGTCAGAAGACACCGCAGAGCTCCTTGCCGCCCGCAAGGGGGCATCGGGCAAGCTGGCTCCGGTCAAGAAGGGCACCAAGTACGCGGCGACCAGCCCCGAAGCCGAAGAGCTCTTCAAGAAGGCAGAAGCCCGGGTGCGTCAGGACGGCCTTGCGGCAGCTCCCGCCGAAGATTTGCTGGGTCTGATCGAAGAGATGCACGCCCAGATGATGCAGGCCGCCGAAGAGCTCAAGTTTGAGCTGGCGGGTCGCTTGCGCGATGAAATTGCCGACCTGAAGAAGGAGCTACGCGCTATGCAGGAAGCCGGGCACGCCTAAGCACCCGGGGGTCTTTAGAAGCTCGTGGGTTTAGTGTAGACTGGTGCAGTTTGTGTCAACACCACCTCGGGAGGTTCGATGAGCCAGAAAACCGCGCGTCCCAGCGTTGCCCGCATGCCGGGTATGCCCCAGATTCTGCTTACCTTCGGGCTGACCATTTGCAGTCTATCTATCCTGCTTCCTGCCTCGCCGGCTTGGGCGCTGGTAGGTGGGGCAGGTTCCCTGGGTGCGGGTGCCACCAACGCGGTGCTCATGGCTGTCACCGTAGCTACCCAGTTCAGCGTCCCCGCTCTCACCCGCCGCTTCTCCTGGGCGCTCGTGCTGCCGGTGGGTACCCTCTTTATGGGGTTGCCCTCCCTCATTCAGGCTCTGAGCCCCGATCTGCTCAACGTCCTTGTTACCTCGGGTCTGCGCGGTATCGGCTTCGGTATTGTCACCGTCTGTTGCTCATCGGCTATGTCCTACCTCATTCCTGTCGAGTACCGCGGGCGGGCCGTCGGGCTCTACGGGCTGGCAGCTGCAGGTGCCCAGATGTTCTTCACCCCCGTCGCCCCCTGGGCTCTCGACACCTTCGGCTACCGCTCGGTAATCTCAGCCGGGGTAATCGCAGCAATAGCAGCTCCCTTCGCCCTGCAGCTAGGCCGACTGGTTGACCACTTCATGGAAGAGCAAAGGGCCGGTGAACAGGGGAACGACGCCACCCCTGCAACTTCCACCGCAACCATCATCGCCCGCATCTGGCCCGCGCTGCTGACCCTTACACTCGTCACCAGCGTCGGCGGTGCTTTCATGACCTTCTCCACCGAAATCGCCCCCACTGCCACCTTGGCGACCGGTGCCCTGCTCCTGCTCTGTGCCCTGGCAACCCCCACCCGTCTCTATGGCGGTTCCCTCACCGACCGGTTCGGCACCCGCCTACTCATGACCCCGGTGCTGGCCCTCACGGCCTTGGGCGTCGCCTTTGTCGGCTGGGTCAATGGCGCGAGCCTGCCTTCAGTCATCTTCCTCCTGGCTGGTGCAACCCTGATCGGGTTCGGCTACGGCTTCCTACAGTCGGTCACCATGGTGCGTGCCCTGTCGGACGCCGGTGGGGCGGACGCCACCCAGCGGGCGTCCGTCGCTTGGAACTCCCACTTCGACATCGGCACCGGCCTCGGCTCTCTTGCCATCGGTGCCGCCGCGCAGGCGACCAGCTTTGCCGCAGCCTGGGCGGGCGCGGCCGTCCTGCTCCTGGTCTGTGCCATCGTGCTCGGCCTTAAGGACGCCCGCGCGTCTGTTCAAAAGTAAGAAGATGGGTTATAGTTGTAGACCGAGCAAGGGAGTATCCCACTAATTCCTGCATCGTCAGCACGTTGATCGAAGGCGCCCAACCGGAGCAGGAAACCACCCTCAACGGTGGTGGGAGAGACTTGTGGATTTTGGCAAACCCCAACCACAAGAAAGGCTCCCAATGCATATCACTGGGTTGCAGTGGGGTGTAACGATTGCGTTCATCCTGGCACTGCTTGCTTACGACTTCTTCTTCCACGTGCGTAAAGCGCACGAACCCACCATCAAGGAAGCCGCGATTTGGTCGGCCGTCTACGTGGGTATCGCCCTGCTCTTTGGTCTGGTCATCCTCTTCTGGGACGGCACCCAGTTCGCCGCTGAATACTATGGCGGCTACATCACCGAGAAGGCTTTGAGTGTCGATAACCTCTTTGTCTTCCTGATTATCATGGCCTCCTTCAAGGTGCCGCGCGAAGACCAGCAAAAGGTGCTGCTCTTCGGTATTATCTTCGCCATGATCGCCCGCACCATCTTCATCCTGATTGGTGCTGCCGCTATTGAGCGCTGGAGCTGGGTCTTCTACCTCTTCGGCCTGATCCTGATTTACACCGCCGGTAACCTCATCAAGGGTGAAGTCACCGACAAGGAAGAAGAGGACGAAGCCAACAACTTCGTCGTTCGCCTGGCTAAGAAGATGTTCAACACCGTTGACTACTACGACGGTGACAAGCTCTTCACCGTAGAAAACGGCAAGAAGGTCATGACCCCCATGCTGCTGGTCATGGTAGCTATCGGTGGTACCGACATCCTCTTCGCCCTGGACTCCATCCCCGCAATCTTCGGTCTGACCCAGGAAGCTTACATCGTCTTCACCGCGACCGCCTTCTCACTGATGGGTCTGCGCCAGCTCTACTTCCTGATTGACGGCCTGCTGGACCGCCTCATCTACCTCTCATGGGGCCTGTCCATCATCCTGGCCTTCATCGGTGTGAAGCTGCTGCTGCACGCTCTGCACGAGAACACCCTGCCCTTCATCAACGACGGCCAGCCGGTTCACGTTGTTGAAGTGACCATCGGCTTCTCACTGGCCGTTATCGTGGGCGTGCTGATTGTGACCGTCCTGGCCTCCCTGCTCTCACCCAAGGGCAAGGCCCTGGCAACCATCCAGCGTGTTCAGACCCTGTCTGAGAAGTACCTGAACCTGCCCGCCGATGCCCCTGAGGCTGAGCGTGCTGAGATTCAGAGCAAGCTTGATGCTGAGGTGGCTAAGTCCCGCGAGATTCCGCAGAAGTACCGCGACGAGCTGATTGAGTCTGAGAACGAGTACCAGGACCTGGTACGTCGTGCCCGCACCGCTCACGCCGAGCGCAGCGCCTAACCGGCGGTAGGCGTCCGCCCCAATAACCAGGGGTGCGGACGCCCTCCCCGGCTTCACAACCGCTGGCCCCATCCCGAGAGGGAAGGGGCCAGCGGTCTTTGCATGTGGCGGTGTCATAAGGATTGGAGCTCTAGAACTAGATTTCAGGTTTGAGTAGAATTGACCTTAACCCCTGTTTTTGCCCAAGAAGGGAGTGTCCATGTCTGCAACCGAGTATCTACCCCTGGTCTTTTGTCTGCTCTTGCTGGGTGGGCTCTTTCTGGCCATAGCCCGCATGGGTGCAGCCGGCACCCTGCGCCGTAACGGACTGGTGGGCGTCCGCACCGCAGCAACCATGCAGTCGGATGCCGCCTGGTACGCGGCCCATAGGGCGATTGCCCCTGCGCTGCGAATCTGCGCCTGGGCTCAGATCGCCGGGGCAGCCGTCGTCCTGACCCTGGGGTTGATGTCCCACAATTCCTCAGTTATTCCGGTTGGCCTCACCTTTCTGACTCTTCCCACCATCGCCATGGTGGTAGCTGCCATGACAAGAGGAACGTCTGCCGCCAACGACGCCCACCGGGCCTGGGAACAAGACCAGCAGGCCTCCCCAACCCATCACTGAATAAAAAGGCCGAGAGGTGCAGCTGCACCCCTCGGCCTTCTTGTTATAGCTAAACTCCCTTAGCGCATATCAGCCAGCAGGTTCTTCAGGTGGCCCAGAATCAGGGGGCCGTCAGCACCCAGACCGTCATGGTGGTGGGTCTTAGACGTCCACACACGGGTGTTACCCACAAACTCGGCGGTCTTCATCGAATGGGCGTAATCCACGTACACATCGGGCACGTAGGCCGCTGCAACCAGGGGCACCTCGTTGCGGGCCAGCTGGTCGTGGTCGTAGAGGCGGCCCCAGTCCTTCTTCTCAGCCAGCAGCTGGGCAACCCCAGCCAGCGGACGCAGAGCCGGGTCCTCCTCGTAATACCAGGGGAAGATATGCTCACCGGTCAGCAGCAGGGGAGAGGCGTCCTCGGCAAAGTCCGGGCGCTCCGCGTACATGCGGGCTGCAGACCAGTTCGTCGGTGAAGCAGAGGGCGAGGTTCCCCCCAGCTCCTGGGCGGGGCCGTCCGCATAAATCGTCTCATGTAGCAGGCCGTAGAGGGGGCCAGCCTGGAAGCTGACCTGGGCGCTAACCTCTGTCAGGAACTGGTCAGAGAGCCACTTATCAGACTCAGCAAAAGCCGACTCCAGTACATAGTGCAGGCCCCTAGCCCGGCCGTTACCCCCCAGAATATTGCCTAGCATCTGGAAGCGGTGCGGGGTCAGGCGCTCGCCGGTGGGCAGGTATTCCTCGTTCTTAGCCAGGTGCTCGCAGATACGGACGGCCAGGTCCTTATCTTCGGGGTACCAGCCGTAGTATTCCTCGGTGCGCTCCTTCATACGGTCGAGGGTGGAGCGGTAAACGTCATCCACGTGGGAACGGATGGGGGCAAGCCCGGCGGTCATGCGGGAATCCTTGACGGACTCGGGCGCAAAGGAAAGGTAGGAGAGGGTCAAGAAGCCACCGAAGCTCTGGCCCATGGTCGACCAGCGCTTGTCTGTGCGGTCGGCCAGCAGGATTTCGCGGACGACCTCGGCGTCGGCAATGATGGAGTCGGCGCGGAAGAGCTCGCAGAACTCAGCCTGTACCTCGGGGCTGCCCTGGGCGGTGATGATGCGGGCAGAGAGCGGGGTGGAATTGCCGGTGCCGCGCTGATCCAGCAGAATCAGGCGGTGGGTCTTGGCAAGTTCCTGTACCCAGCCGCCTTCAGAGATAGGGCGGGGGCTCTTGCCGCCGGGGCCGCCCTGCAGGTAGACCATGTAGGGGCGCTCCTCGACGGGGGTGGTGAGGGCATCAGAGGTGTCGATAACTTCGCGGGCGAAGACAGTGATGGTCTGGTCGGCAAAGCGGGATTCCAGGGCTGCCGCTTCACCCTTGCCGTAGATGAGCCCGTGGGTTAGGGGTACGGTGAACCAGTGGTCTACCAGTTTGAGGGAGTCGATGGTGTGGGTGGCGCCGACGCGGTGGGTCGGCTGGGGCAGGCGGGGGTGGGTAGGCATGGGGCTCCTTTGCACACAAGTAAGGTCTTTCTTCTACCGATAGGCTACCCTAGCTTCCCGGCACGGGCTCAGAGGTGGTGCGTAAGAAGTTCTAATGTGACCGCTTTAGGCGAGAGCACCCCTAGAATGTGACTGAGGTTACCGATTCAGGGTGCAAATGCAGTAACCTATCTGCATGACACAGAATCCCCTGCTCACAGAATCTTCCCTGCCCTACCGTCTGCCCAATTTCGCTGCAATCCGTGCAGAACACTACCTGCCCGCACTAGAGATTGGTCTGGCTGAAGCCCGCTCAACCTATACCGCAATCGCAGAGCTCACCGATGAGCCCACCTTCGATAATGTGGTTGCCCCGCTGGAACGCCCCAGCGATACCCTCGAACGAACCACCAAGGTCTTTTACAACCTGGTATCGGCGGACGGCACCCCCGAACTGCTAGCCCTCGAAGGGGATATCACCGAAAAACTCACCCAGCTTGAGAATGACCTCTACCTCAACCCCGCTATCTACTCTAAGCTCGATGCCGTCTACCGGGGCCGTCATGAGGCAGGGCTGACGGACGAACAGGTGCGCCTGACCGAGAAACTTCACCAGAGCTTCACCCTAGCCGGAGCTGCCCTGAGCGATGCTGACCGTGAGGAACTCGCTAGCTTGAACCTTGCTATTGCCCAGGCCCAAACCGCCTACGGCCAGCAGGTTACTCGGGACCTGAATGCGGCGGCCGTCCTGATCACCGATGAAGCTGATATGGCCGGTATGCCCGCATCAAATAAGGATGCTGCCCGCGCGGCAGCTGTTGCCGCCGGGCATGAGGACGGCTGGCTTCTTACTTTTGAGCTCTATACCCAGCAGCCTGCCCTGGCTCACCTCTCAGACCGGGCGGTGCGCCAGCGCGTCTATACCGCCAGCGTAGAACGAGGCAATGAGACCTGGGCTATGGCTGCTGAGATTGCAGCCCTGCGAGCGCAAAAAGCTGCCCTGCTCGGTTTTGACTCTTTTGCGGCACTGGCGGTTGCTGATCGCACGGCAGGAACTCCCGAAGCCGTTGAGAGACTGTTTGCTCAGACCATTGAACCGGCTATGCGGAATGCTGACCGGGAGGCCCGTGCGATTGCGGCGCTGGCAGTTGAGGACGGTATAGACAAGCTCGAACCCTGGGACATGACCTATTACTCAGAGAAGGTCAAAGCCCGGGAATACGCTGTTGACCCTGAATCCCTGCAACCCTACTTTGAGCTCAACCGGGTGCTTGAGGACGGGGTCTTCTATGCTGCCAGTCGGGTCTATGGGCTGAGTTTTACCGAACGCACTGATCTTGCTGGCTACCACGAGCAGGTGCGTATCTGGGAGGTATTTGATGCCGATGACAGCCCCCTGGGGCTCTTCCTGGGGGATTTCTTTACCCGTGATACTAAGCGCGGTGGGGCCTGGATGAACACCTTTGTTGACCAGTCCCGGGCTGAGGGTACCCGCCCGGTGGTGGTCAATAACCTCAACATTCCGGCCCCGGCTGAAGGGCAGCCGGCTTTCGTTACCTTTGACGAGGTCAATACCCTCTTTCACGAGTTCGGGCATGCCCTGCACGGCCTGCTCTCTGATACGGAGTACCGCTCCCTGTCGGGTGCCAGCGTTGAGCGGGACATCGTGGAGTACCCCAGCCAGGTCAATGAGATGTGGATGCTCCACCCGGAGATTCTGCCTAACTACGCTGTGCATTACCAGACCGGGGAGCCGGTGCCTGCCCATCTGATTGAGGCCGTACTCGCGGCTGAAACCTGGGGCCAGGGTCAGGCCACGGTGGAGTACCTGCGTGCCGCTGCCCTGGACTGGTCCTGGCATAAGCTACCCGCCCAGAGGAATGCCACCCCGGTAGAAGACCCCAGGGCTTTTGAGCAGCAGGCCCTGACCGAGTTAGGGCTGTGGCACGAGCTGGTGGAATCCCGTTACCGCACCAGCTACCTCAACCACACTTTCAGTGGCGGGTACGCGGCGGGCTACTACTCCTACCTGTGGGCTGAGGTGTTCGATGCGGATACGGTCGCCTGGTATGAGGCTAACGGTGGGCTAACCCGTGAGAATGGGGACGCCTTCCGCCGCCATATTCTGGCGGTCGGCGGAACCCAGCCCATCCCCGAGGCCTTCAAAGCAATGACCGGACGCGAGGCCGACACGGCCCCGTTGTTGAAGCGGCGGGGGCTGGCCTAGAAAGCCCCCACGCTCTCAATCAGCACCACGGGCGCGCCTTCCTTGTCTGAGGCGTCCAGGTCGACCCTGGCGACAATCCCGAAATCGTGGTTGTCGTCGGGGTCGGCAAAAACCTGACGAACCTTCCACACTCCGGGGTGCTCAGCCGTGTTGTCATCAATCTCAATCAGGCGCGGGGAGCGGGCCTCGGCGTCCGTATAGATATCCTCGTACTCCTCAAAATAGTCGTCCATCGCCTCAGCCCAGCGGTCGGCGTCCCAACCCGAGCGTTCGCCGTCCAGCTCGCCCAGGAGGTGGTCGCGCTCGTCCGCAAAGAGCTCCACCCGGCGGAACATCGCGTTGCGCACCATCACCTTAAAGGCGCGGACGTTGCTCGTCACCTTGGGGGTAGACTCGGCAACGAGCTCTTCGAGAGAGTCCTGTACGGGGATGCCTTCTTCGCCGGCGGCCAGGCGCTCCCACTCGTCCACCAGGGATGAGTCGGTCTGGCGGATAACCTCGCCCAGCCACTCGATCACGTCGGTGAGCTCATCGGTCAGGGCAGATAGGGGCACGGTCTGGCGCAGGGCCTTGTAGGCGTCCGACAGGTAGCGCAGCAGAATACCCTCGGAACGCTCAAGCCCGTAGAACTGGATGTAGTCGCCAAAGCCCATGGCCCGCTCATACATATCGCGCACCACGCTCTTGGGCTCTACCTCAAACTCCTTCATAAAGGGAGCGCCCGCCGAGTAGGTCTCAAAGGCCTGTTCTAGCAGGTCAGCCAGGGGCTGCGGGTAGGTGATTTTGTCGAGCTCAGCCATACGCTCGTTGTAGTCCAGCCCCTCAGCCTTCATCTCGGCCAGGGCCTCACTCTTAGCCTTCTTCTCCTGACCAATCAGCACCTGGCGGGGCTTTTCCAGGGTGGACTCAATCACCGAGACAGCATCGAGAGCGTAGGACTCCGACTCCTTATCGAGCAGAGACAGCGAAGCCAGCGCGAAGGGGGAGAGCGGCTGGTTCAGGGCGAAGTTCTCCTGCAGCGAGACGGTCAGGCGCACGGTGCGGCCAAACTCGTCGGGCTCCGGCAGGCGCTCCACCACGCCCCCGTTGAGCAGCTCCCGGTAGATGCCAATCGCCTTGCGCTTGAGGGCACGCTGCTTAATCGGCGGCTCGTGGTTGGCGGTGAGGAAGAGCATGACGGTCTCAAAGGGGTCAGCCTCACGCTGCAGCATATTGAGCATCATGGAGTGGGTCATCTGGAAGGACGAGGTCAGCGGTTCGGGTTCTGCGGCAATAATCTGCTCGAAAGTCTTGTCGCTCCATGCCACAAAGCCCTGCGGGGGCTTCTTCTTTTTACCCCGCAGCGACTGGGCCATCTTCTTCTCATCCCCGTTGAACTTCTCCCGGGCCTTGGCCTCAAGCCGGTCGTTCTCAATCTCGTGTTCGGGGGCCTGAACCACCACGTAACCGGCCGTGTCAAAGCCAGCCCGGCCCGCGCGTCCTGCAATCTGGTGGAACTCGCGGGACTTCAGGCGGCGGGTGCGCTGCCCGTCAAACTTGGAAAGGGCGGTTACGAGCACCGTGCGGATGGGGACGTTAATACCCACACCCAGCGTATCGGTACCGCAAATGACCTTGAGCAGGCCCGCCTGGGCTAGCTGTTCCACCAGGCGACGGTACTTGGGCAGCATGCCGGCATGGTGAATGCCGATACCGTTCTTGATGTACTTCTGTAGCTGCTTACCGAAGCCCGCCGAGTAGCGGAAGCCGGCGGTCAGCTCGTTGATACGCTCCTTGTCTTCCTTAGAGGCAATAGCCAGGCTCATGAGCGAAGCGGCTGTATCGATGGCCTGGAGCTGGGAGAAATGCACAATGTAGACCGGAGCCTGGTGGGTGCTCACTAGCTCGTCTACCTTCTCAACCAGGGGCTCCCGGGAGTAGGTGTAGTTGAGCGGAATGGGGCGGGTCTCGCTGGTGACCAGGGAGGTCTGCCGCCCGGTGAGCTCCGTCAGCTCACGCTCAAAACGGCTGGTATCGCCCAGGGTTGCGCTCATAAGCAGGAACTGGGCCTGGGGCAGGTCAAGCAGGGGAGCCTGCCAAGCCCAACCGCGCTGGGGGTCAGAGTAGAAATGGAACTCATCCATGACCACCTGGGTCAGATCAGCCCCTTCACCCTCACGCAGCACAATATTGGCAAGAATCTCGGCGGTGCAACAGACGATGGGGGCATCGGCGTTAATAGAAGAATCGCCGGTCACCATACCCACGTTCTCAGCCCCAAAAATCTCGCAGAGATCAAAGAACTTCTCAGACACCAGGGCCTTAATAGGGGCGGTGTAGTAGGAGCGCTGGCCGGTCGCCAAACCCATAAAATGAGCCGCAACCGCCACCGTCGACTTACCCGACCCCGTGGGGGTCGCCAAAATGACGTTGTTGCCCGCAGCCAAATCAAGCACAGCTTCGTCCTGGGCCGGGTAGAGCTGCATGCCGCGAGCCTCAATCCAAGCCAGAAAGGCCTCGTAGGCTTCATCGCCCGTGAGCGGGTTAGAGGCAAAATCGCCACGGAAATAGGGCTTGCTGTTATCGGCTAAAGAGGGGGAGAGAAAGGGAAGAATCTTCATGGTTCTTCTAGTTTAATAGACCGGTCAAGATAAAGGCGGGTATGACGCTTGTCAAACCTGCCTAGAGTGTTCTAAGGTAAAGGGCAGAACTTAACCGCATATCTAGCTCACGAAAGGAGGCCCGCGAAATGAATAATCGACCTATTCCCTTCAACAGCCTCCCCGTGGGTAGACACATCGATGGTGCGCTCGCTTCTAGCCCGACTGCCGGTTAGACGAGTACGATAACCTGACGTAGACACACCTATCGGGGCAAGCGAACCCGGTAGGTATTTTATGCCCTGCGGGTTTTTCCCTCACACACGACCTGCACACCCGCACGCACACGCTGAAAGAGTAGCCTGATGGCTGAGATGACTGACGAGATAAAGACGCCCAAAGAAAAAGTTAAGTTCCGTATCGCCCCGCCGGGCTTCCGCTGGCGGCCCCTCTTCTTTCTGCCCTTCCCACTCGATATTCTGACCTCCCTCGCCCTGGTCTTTCTGCCGGTTCTGGTAGGCACGATTATCGACCTGCACACCTCAGGCGATGAGGCAGGCGCCTGGCGACTGGTCTGGTTGCTGGTGGGCGTGGTGGTCTACCTGTCGGTCGTTGAGTTCGTGGGCTGGGGCATCACCTTTAGGGTAGTAGCCCGCATCGAGAGGGACTGGCGGCTCTACATCGCCCACCTAATCTCCCGCAGCCCCAACCGCGATACCGGTGCCCTCATTGCGATTTTGAATAAGGACGCCCGGGCAATGGCCGAGATGTGGGAGCCCATGATTATGGCTTTTTCTGCGGTGGGCGTGACCGCCCTGGGCACCTGGCAGCTCTGGCGCATTAGCCCGGCGATTGCGGTGGTGGCTCTGGGCGGGCTGATTCTCACCATGCTGACCCTCACCTGGATTTCCAAACTCTTGGAAAAGCACGCGGATATTTTCCGTGACAAGGTGGGGGTGTCTACCTCCCGGGCTTCAGATATTGCCTCTTCGATTCGCACTATTTTGGGCCTGGGCGCCCAGCGCCGCATGATGGACCGCTACGGGGCAACGGCCCAGGATGTCTACACCTCCCAGATCCGCCTGGAGAGCGTGCAGACCTGGTCTTATGCAGTGCGTAATTTTCTGGTAGGTACCGTAACCTGGGTAGTAATCGCCCTGGCCCTGCGTGGGGCTGCCCCTGAGGGCACCTGGATAACAGAGGTACCCGCGGGTCAGCTGGTCACAGTGGTTGGTCTGATTAACACCCTAACCGGCCCCATCTGGTCGGTGGAGATGCTGCTCTTTAACTGGCGCAATGCCCGTGTTGCCCTCAAGCGTGTAGATAGACTTGCGGCTGAGGTTGAGGGTAACTCTCAGGTAGAGGGTAAGGACGCCCCCGCCCCGGCGACCAGCGCCGCAGCAGGGCAGGCGCTGGTTGAGGTTCCCCGGGCCAGCACCCCGGTTCACTACATCAACCCGCGCGAAGCCGGGTTGCCAGCCCAGGACTACGCCGAAGCTCTGACCGAAGCCCTACGCCAAACTCAACCTGCCCCGGGCAGGGAACAGGCGGCGGGCGTCCTCACCGGGGGCGAGCGCGTGCTTCTTTCGGAACCCAACCCCATGATTTTTGCCGGCTCCCTGTCTGACCACCTGCAGATGGGCACCGAGGGGCTGAACCGGGAGCGCATGATTGAGCTGCTGAAGCTCACCGACTCCGAAGAAATCGCCTTCCGACTCGGTGGCCGCGACCCCGAAAAGTACCTGGCCAGCACCCTGGCCTCAGAAGGCACTAACCTCTCTGGTGGCCAGCGGCAGCGGCTGGCCCTGGCCCGGGCACTGTCCCAACCGGCGTCCGTGCTGGTGCTCACCGAACCGCTGAACTCGGTGGACGAACCCAGCCAGAAGTTCATCTTGGACCAGCTCGAAACCCATACGGGCCAGCCCGGCCCCCTCGAACACATCCGCCAGATTTACCTGGTCTCAACCACCATGGAGGTTGAGCGACGACTGAAAGCAGGTGAGGCCCGTGGCTAACCTCCTCCCCATTACCGACGGTAAGACTACCTGGAGGCTGCTGGCCCGCTCGATTCTCAAAACCCCCTGGCAGCTGATTTGGCTGGTGGTTTTGTTTGTGGCTAGCTCCGTGGCTACCCTGGTGACCCCTATTATGGTGGGGCAGCTGATTGACCGGGCTACCACCGGGCAGCTGACCGGCTACCCCTGGGCAGAGCTAGCGGTTATTGGCCTTGCTGTGGTCGCCGGTGCCCTGCTGGCCCGTGCCTGGACCTTCCAGGGACAGAAAATGGGTGTGCGCCTCAACCGCGACCTGGGCATTGACCTGGTTGGGGCCTCCCTGCAGCTGGACGCCCAAACCGTTGAGGACGCCGGCTCCGGCGACCTGGTAGCTCGCCTGACCGACGACGTCGACAGCGTGCGCCAGGTGCTGGCCACCGGCCTGCCGGAATTCGCCCATATCAGCATCTACATGCTGATTACCGCAGCTACCATCTTCACCGTCAACCCGGCCATCGGCCTGGTGACCGTGCCCATGTTTATCGTGATGACCATCGTGCTCTCGATCTTCCTACCCCGGATCGCCAAGCTCACCCGGGAAAAGACCGAGGCGGTCAGCGATCTGACCGTGGTAGCAACCGAAAATATTCGCGGTGCTGGGACCGTTGAAGAGCTGGGGATCACTGAGGCCCGTGCCCGGGTGCAGGATGAGCGCATCTGGAAAACCTTTGAGATCAGCGACCGCATGGTCGTGGTGCGCTCCATCTTCTGGGCCGTGGACGCCTTCAACTCCTTCCTGCCCCTGGTGCTCTCCATGGTCTGGGGCGCCTACTGCGTGGAGCAGGGCTGGGCGACCTGGGGCGACGTTGCAACTGCCTCCATCATGCTCTTCACTATGCGCGACAACTCGGATATCTTCACCTTCTGGCTCGACCGCCTGCGCGAAATGACCGTCACCATGGGGCGCGTCTTTGGCGTTATCGACCTGTCGAACCAGCAGCAGGCCCGCCGTGCCGCCGGGCAGGTACCTGCCCCGGCGCACCTGCCCGGGCAGGGCGCGTCCGCCCCGGTCATTAGTCTGCAGGGCGTAACCTACGGGTACGACCCGGACGCCCCCGTGATTAAGGGGGTGGACCTGCAGCTGGCGGCGGGGGAGAGCCTTGCCCTGGTAGGACGCTCCGGCTCGGGTAAGACCACCCTTGCCCGCCTGATTGCCGGGTCGCTCACCGCAGACAGCGGCACCGTGCAGGTCGGTAGTCAGCTAGTGGGCAACGGTTTGTACCCCACCCAGCCCGATGCCAGCGGACGCCCCGCCCTGCTGATTTGCACCCAGGAGGCCCACGTCTTTGTCGGCTCCCTGGCCGAGAACATGACCGTGGCAGCCCCCGACGCTAGCGCCGAGCAGATGCTCACCGCCCTGCGGGCGGTCGGCGCCACCTGGGTCGATGACCTGCCCGAGGGGCTGGAGGGCCGGGTCGATGGCGGCAGCACAGAGCTCACCCGCGACCAGATTCAGCAGCTGGGTCTAGCCCGCATCGTGGCTGCCAACCCCCACGCGGTGATTCTGGATGAATCAACCACCCAGCTGGAACTGGCGGATGCCCGCCAGTCCCTGGCCGCGGTGATGCAGGGGCGGGCCGTTATTATCATCTCCCACGATGCCCGCATCGCCTCACTGGCTGACCGGGCCGTGCTCCTGGAAAACGGTGAACTGGTTGCAGAGGGGACCCCGGCAGAAATCTTTGCCCGCGCCTAAGAAACCTCACAGGTCTAAGATGTCTGGGCTTTATTCGCCCTGACTAAGGGGAGCCGTCAGGGCAGGGCCTCTGGTCTTTAGCTAAAAAGCGCCAGTGAGCGAATCACGGTCTGGGCCAGGCCATAGACCAAGCCGCTTGTGACGAGCAGGGTCAGGGCCCAGGCTGCCAGGGTATGCAGCGGGCCACCGGCGTTGACCCTAATTTGCTGGTCGGAGGTACCTAGCTTCCCGTGGCCCGCCAGCTTGGCTATGTCTTTCTCTGAGGCATGGTGCTTCTCGTTCACCGGCTTGACCAGCAGGTTGGCGATGAACCCAACTGCCAGCACACCCACCATGATGAAGAGGGAGGGCTGGTAGAGTTCGGCACCCGAGGCATCGGGGTTGCCGCCGCGTACGGTGTCCTGAACCAGGTTGACGATGAGCGGCCCAGCAATGCCCGCAGCTGACCAGGCGGTTAGCAGACGGCCGTGGATGGCCCCTACCTGTAGGGTGCCAAATATATCGCGCAGATAGGCCGGGATAGTGGCAAAGCCACCGCCGTAGAAGGAAATGATGATAAAAGCGGTAGCGATGAAGAGCACCAGACTGACGTTGCCGAAGAGCGCCCAGATGATGTACAGAGCCAGCCCCACACCCAGGTACATCATGTAGATGTTTTTGCGGCCGATGATATCTGAGGTCGATGACCAGATGAAGCGGCCACCCATGTTACCCAGGGACAGCAGACCGACGAAGCCGGCTGCCGCTGCAGCGGAGATGGGGAAGTAGGACTGAATCATGGGGGAGGCTGATTCCAGCAGACCGATACCGGCGGTGACGTTGGTGAACAGTACCGTCCAGAGCAGCCAGAACTGGGGAGTGCGGATAGCCTGGGCTGCGGTGACGTTCTTATTGGTGCGCATGGTGTTGGGCTTCTGCTGGGACGGGTCGAAACCGGCGGGCTTCCAGTCGGGGTGGGGGACCCTGATGACGAAAGCGCCCAGCAGAATAATAAGAGCGTAGGAGGCAGCGAGAACCAAGAATGAGGGGACGAGCGCTGATGCCTGTTCTGTCTTTTCGGCTGAGCCTGAAAAGAGTTCCATGAGCTGGGCTGATACGGGAGAAGCGATGAGCGCACCGCCGCCAAAACCCATGATGGCAAGCCCGGTGGCCATGCCCGGGCGGTCAGGGAACCACTTCATGAGAGTAGATACCGGGGAAATGTAGCCCAGACCCAGACCAACGCCGCCGAGCGCACCGTAACCCAGGAAAACTAACCACAGCTGGTTGGTGGTCACACCCAGAGACGCAATGAGAAAGCCTAGAACCCAGCAGGTTCCCGCCGTTAGCATCGACTTGCGAGGGCCAACTCGTTCCACCCAGGTACCGCCGATGGCCGCTGAGATGCCCAGCATAGCGATGGCAAGAGAGAAGACCCAGCCCACCGCGGTTTCGGTTGAGCTAAAGTGGGTGACTAGCTGGGTCTTGAAAACTGACCAGGCGTAGACCTGCCCGATACAGAGATGAATGGCAAGTGCCGCTGGCGCCATGAACCAGCGGTTAAAAGTGACGGGCGCAATGATGGCTGACCTATCAAGAACTGACATGAAGCTTTCCTCTGAGATGTATGTCTGCTGGCGAAATTCAATGTGTAGTGATGCGCTCAACATTACCTCATGCCGACGGCTGGCGTATGCTACCTGTCCTAGGGGTGGCGGGCCTGGTAGCTCTTCTAAAAATTTGAGTATTCCTTGAGGTGTGTTGAGTGTGCTGGGTCTGCACAACATGACTCAGGGCACTAAACTGGGTGGTGGCAGATAAGCTAGTTAACAAGGAAGTTCACATTATGAGCAAGCCCTTCCCCTCTGATCTTGAAATCGCCCAGGCAGCGACCCTGCAGCCGATTACCGAGATTGCCGCGGCATCAGGCATCAATGAAGATCGCCTAGAGCCCTACGGCAAGTACGTTGCCAAGGTGCAGCTGACCGACGACACCACCGCAGAAAAGGCCCTGGCCCGCGGCTCCAAGTACATCGTGGTCACCGCCGTTACCCCCACCCCTCTTGGCGAAGGTAAGACCGCAACCTCGGTCTCCCTGGCCCAGGGTATGGCAGCAACCGGCCGTAAGGCCATGCTGACCCTACGTCAGCCCTCCATGGGCCCCACCTTCGGCATCAAGGGCGGCGCAGCAGGCGGCGGCTACTCCCAGATCGTCCCTATGGAGAAGCTCAACCTGCACCTGACCGGTGACTTCCACGCCGTCACCGCAGCCCACAACCTGCTTGCTGCCATGATCGACAACCACCTGCACCACGGCAACGAACTGCGCATCGACACCCGCGCCATCACCTGGCGCCGCGTCATCGACATGAACGATCGCGCCCTGCGCAACATCGTTATCGGTCTGGGTGAGCGCATGGACGGCGTGCCCCGCGAAACCGGCTTCGACATCACCTCAGCCAGCGAAATCATGGTGATTCTTTCGCTTTCCACCAGCTTCGCCGACCTGCAGGAACGTCTTGCCAAGATCGTGATTGGCCTCAATGTGGACGGGGACCCCGTCACCGCAGCCGACCTCAAGGCCGACGGCGCTATGGCCGTCATCCTGGCTGACGCTATCAACCCCAACCTGCTCCAGACCCTCGAGAAGACCCCCGCCCTGATTCACGCAGGCCCCTTCGGAAATATTGCCACTGGCAACTCCTCGGTTGTCGCTGACTACGTTGGTCTTGAGCACGCCGACTATGTGATTACCGAGGCCGGCTTCGGCGCAGACATGGGTGCGGAGCGCTTCTTTAACGTCAAGTGCCGCATCTCCGGTCTCAAGCCGGACGCCGCCGTCCTGGTGGTCACTGTCCGCTCCCTCAAGTCTCACTCGGGCCGCTACAAGATTGTGCCCGGCAAGCCCCTGCCCGAGGGCCTGCTGGCAGAGAACACTGAGGACGTCGAGGCAGGCGCCGCTAACCTGCTCAAGCACATCGAGATTGTGCGATCCTTCGGCGTGCAGCCGGTGGTTGCTATCAACGCCTTCCCCACCGATTTCGAGTCAGAACACGAGACGATCCGCCGCATTGCCGAGGAGGCCGGCGCTCGCGTGGCGATTCACCGCGGCGTTGCCGAGGGCGGTAAGGGCGTGACTGAGCTGGCGGACGCCGTCGCCGCAGCCTGTGATGACGTGAGCGAGCTGACCTACACCTACGAGGACGAAGACAGCCTGACCACCAAGATTGAGAAGGTCGCCACCAAGGTCTACGGCGCGGAGGGCATTGAGGTCGCCCCCGCTGCGGCCAAGCAGCTGGCCCGCTACGAGGAGCTGGGCTACGGCAAGCTGCCGGTTGTCATTGCCAAGACCCACCTGTCCATCTCGGCTGACGCCTCGCTGAAGGGGGCCCCGACCGGTTGGACCCTGCCTGTGCGCGAGGTGCGCCTAGCTGCCGGTGCCGGTTATGTTTACGCTATCTGCGGTACCATGCGTACCATGCCGGGCCTGGCCAAGTCCCCGGCTGCCGAGCGAATTGGCTTTGACGAGAACGGCACCATGGTCGGCCTCTTCTAAACCCCATCCAGGGTTTACCCACGAAAGGACGCCGCCGCCCGTCTTACCCGGTCAGGGGAGGGGCGGCGGCGTTCTTCCTTTGTAGGGGGTTTATGCCCAGTCCTTCTTGGGGGAGGTGCCACCGATGCCGGCGTTGAAGGTGTTCGTGGGGTCAAGCTGCTTAAAGTGCTCCACCATAGCTTCGGGCATGTGGTAGAGACGCCCATAGTTGTGCTCAGCCGGCAGTTTAGCGCCACGGGCCTCGAGCAGCTCCTGAATATCATCGTGCAGCTTATGGGGGTCAACGCCCTTCTTAGCGACGTAGTCCTGGTGCATGACGTGGCAGAAGAAGTGGCCGTAGTAGGCGGTAACATCCAGCTGGCTAGCAATTTCAGGGGGCAGTACCTCTAGCCAGTCCCAGTCATCGCGGCGCAGGGCAACATCGATGGGAATGAGCTCACCCAGCTCCTTGCGCTTCATACTGGCGTAGCGGGTGGCGGCGCTGGCAGCGCCGAAGCGGTGAAGGTTGGCGCTCTGTGCCTCGTCCGCTGTGCAGATGAAGAAGTCGCCCTCGTGCTCGGGAGCCGCGAAGAAGTCCCTAAGCATAGTTTCGGTCGCCTGCTTCTGGGCCTCGCTGACGGTGAGCAGCAGATGGTGTTCGAAGCGGTCGCGGTAGTCCAGCATGCGCTTGGGTAGCTGGCTGGGGACCAGGTCAAAGATACGCTGGGAGACGGTGTCTGCGAAGGTGGGGCCAATGCCCGGAACCTTACCGAAGACCCCGTTAGCCCAGGTTTTGAAGGCAAACATGCGGGTCTGCAGTGCAGAGCTCATGTACTTGAGGAAGACGAAGGTGTCTTTGCCGTACTTTTCTGCCAGGTCGAAGGCACTACGGCCCATGTACTCACCCGAGATGGGCAGGGGCATGTCGGCTTCGAGGAAGATGCGGCGGATTTCTTCGAGCTCACGAGGGTTGTGGGTGCCGATGTAGAACATGGCGGGGTTCTTCTCGAGCGGGAAGGTGCGGGTTCGCACGGCAAAGACCATGATTTTGCCAGCAGATCCGGACGCCTCAAACAGGTACTCGGGGTTGGAGTTGTAGCGGGCGGGGGTCGGCTCCATCTTGCGCAGGTGGGCGGCGTACTCGGTCTCGCTGCTGTCGGCAGGGGCGGGGGTGACGTCGTCCGCCGACCAGGCGCCGCGCTGCAGGCGGTCGAGGGCGACCTCGGGGTCGTCGCCCAGGGAGATACCCAGGTGGTTGACCAGCTCGACCTTGCCTTCTTCGGTGACGCGGGCATAGATGGCTTCGCGGGTGAAGGCCGGGCCCTTGCGAATCTGGCTGCCGCCGGAGTTATTGGCGATACCGCCGATGACCGAGGCACCGATGGAGGTGGACCCAATCACCGAGTGGGGTTCGCGGCCGTGCGGTGCCAGTTCTTCGGTCAGGTGGGTGAGGGTGGCGCCCGCCAGGGAGATGGCCTCGTGGGCGTCGTTGATCAGGTGCACCTGATTGATGAGGTGGGTTGAGATGAGCACGATGGGGCGGTCGTAGTCCTGGAAGCCCGGGCCGGAACCGCCAGTCAGACCGGTGTTAGAGGCCTGGGGAATTACCATGAGGTTGTGGTCGACGCAGACCTGGAGCGCCTTCCACATCTGCACCAGGGTGGTGGGGCGGAGGACGGCAAGCAGAGGGCCGCCGCCGAAGCGGTAGCCCTTGCTGTAGGGCATGGTCGCGTGCTCTGCGGTGAGCACGTGGTCAGAGCCCACAATGTCCTTGAATGCCGCGAGGGCCTGCTGATGGGCTCCTGAGTTTGCTGGGGAGGTCATCTCACATCTTTCTGTTGAGGGTTAGTGCTTTTACGTTGATTCTACTACCAGCCCCGCTCCTTCCACGCAGGCAGCTGGGGGCGTTCCCTGCCCAGAGTGGTGGAGTCGCCATGGCCCGGCAGCACCAGGGTGCTATCGTCAAAGCGGCCGAAGATGCGCTCTGAAACATCGGCAAAGAGCTGCTCAAAATCCTGGGGAGAGTTGGTCTTACCCACCCCGCCCGGGAAGAGCGAATCTCCGGTGAACAGCAGAACCCGCTCACCGGCGTCCGCCCCCTCAGATTCCCGCAGTGCCAGGGCAATTGAACCCGGGGTATGCCCGCGCAGGGCAATCGCCTCAAGCTCAATGCCGGCTAAAGTCAGGCACTCGCCGCCTACCAGACGCTCTTCAACCTCTACGCCTTCCTGCTCGGCGATAGCCTGAGCATCGGGGGCGCCGCAGTAGGTTACCGGGTCCCAGGCCTCAACAGCATCGGGCAGGGCACGGATATGGTCCCAGTGGGAATGGGTGGTTACCAGGGCGCGGACGCCGCCTCCCGCCTGGTCGTGGGTAGCGGGGGAGTCAGCGGCGGCAGCCTGCTGGGCGAAGGTGCTGATGGCGGGAAAATCGTCCGCGGCGTCAATCAGCACCTGCCCACCGCTTGCCCGGTGGGTCAGCAGGTAGACGTTGTTTTCCATCTCCGATACCGCAATGGACCGCACGGTCAGGGCATTGGACTCAAAAATCAGGGTATTGGCTAGGTCACTCATGGCCCCATTCTAGGCTCTCACCCCGCCTTTGTACCATGCCCTGCCCATTTTAGGACCCCAGAATGAGCAGGGTACGGTACAAACCGGGAGGGGGAGACGCTTTCATCGCTCATGCAAACCCTATAGAATATATCTTCGAAACATTCTCTTAGATAGGTGACTCATGGCAGGCTCAGCCACACAACCCACCGGCAACGACCTCACCCATATCCGTGTGCAGGGCGCCCGCGAAAATAACCTCAAAAACGTCGACCTCGATATCCCCCGTGACGCCATGGTCGTATTCACCGGCCTCTCCGGCTCAGGCAAATCCTCCCTTGCCTTCGACACCATCTTCGCCGAAGGCCAGCGCCGCTACGTCGAATCCCTCTCCTCCTACGCCCGCATGTTCCTGGGCCAGGTCGACAAACCCGACGTCGACTTCATCGAGGGCCTTTCACCGGCCGTCTCCATCGACCAGAAATCTACCTCTAAGAACCCGCGTTCAACCGTCGGCACCATCACCGAAATCTACGACTACATGCGCCTACTCTGGGCGCGCGTAGGACACCCCCACTGCCCCGAATGCGGCGAGGAAATCTCCAAGCAGTCCCCCCAACAAATCGTTGATACCCTCATGGACTACCCCGAGAAAACCCGCCTTCAGGTGCTCGCCCCCGTCGTCTCAGCCCGCAAGGGCGAGTTCGTTGACCTCTTCAAAGAACTCTCCACCGCCGGGTACGCCCGCGCCCGCGTGGACGGCGAGGTCATCCAGCTCACCGACCCGCCCAAGCTTGAAAAGCAGTATAAGCACACCATCGAGGTTGTCGTTGACCGTATCGCCATCAAGGAGAGCGTCCACCAGCGCTTAACCGACTCCGTCGAAACCGCGCTGGGGCTCGCCGACGGCAAGGTGCTCATCGACTTCGTGGACGAGGACGCCGACGCCCCGGGCCGCACCCGCTCCTTCAGCGAAAACCTGGCCTGCCCCAACGGCCACCCCCTGGCCGTCACCGAGGTAGAACCCCGCGCTTTCTCCTTCAACTCGCCCTTCGGTGCCTGCGCCGCCTGCGACGGTATCGGCTCCACCCTTGAAGTAGACACCGACCTGATCGTGCCCAACCCCGACCTCTCCCTGGCCGAGGGAGCCGTCGCCCCCTGGGCTACCGGCAAGGCAACCAGCGAATACTGGCTGCGCCTGCTCGCCGGTCTTGCCGAAGAACTCGACTTCGACCTCGCCACTCCCTTCAAAGACCTTCCCGCCAAGGTCAAAAAAGCTATTCTGAACGGCAAGGACTACAAGGTCACCGTCGCCTACAAAAACCGCTTCGGCCGCGAACGCCGCTACACCTCCGGCTTCGAGGGCGCCAGCGCCTACATCAAACGCAAGTACGAAGAAACCGAATCAGACTGGTCAAAAGACCGCTACGAACAGTACATGCGTAAGGTCGCCTGCACCTCCTGCAACGGCGCCCGCCTCAACCCCACCATCCTGGCCGTCACAGTCGGCGGCAAATCGATTGCCGACGTCACCGACATGCCCATGCGCGAAGCCCTCACCTTCATGCGCTCGCTGACCCTGAGTGAGCGTGAGGCTAAGATCGCTGAGTTGGTGCTCAAAGAAATTGATGCCCGCCTGCAGTTCCTGCTCGATGTGGGCCTGGACTACCTGAACCTGGCTCGCTCAGCGGGTACCCTCTCGGGCGGTGAGGCCCAGCGTATCCGCCTGGCAACCCAGATTGGCTCCGGCCTGGTGGGCGTGCTCTACGTGCTGGACGAACCCTCCATCGGCCTGCACCAGCGCGATAACCGCCGCCTGATTGAAACCCTCACTAAGCTGCGTGATATGGGCAACACCCTAATCGTGGTGGAGCACGACGAAGACACCATGAAGGAAGCCGACTGGATCGTGGACGTCGGCCCCGGTGCTGGCGAGCACGGCGGGCAGATCGTGCACTCGGGTACCTTTGCCGAGCTCCTTGAGAATAAAAACTCCGTGACCGGTGACTTCATGGCCGGACGCCGCACCATCACGGTGCCCGCCACCCGCCGTCCGGTTGACCCCAAGCGCACCATCAAGGTCATTGGTGCCCGCGAAAACAACCTCAAGAACGTGGACGTCGAGTTCCCCCTGGGCGTGCTCACCGCCGTCACCGGCGTCTCAGGTTCGGGCAAGTCCACCCTGGTCAACGATATTCTCTACACCTCCTTGGCAAATAAGCTCAACGGGGCCAAGCAGGTGCCGGGCCGTCACAAGACCATCACCGGCCTGGAACACCTCGACAAGATTATCCACGTGGACCAGTCACCCATCGGCCGCACCCCGCGTTCAAACCCGGCGACCTATACCGGCGTCTTCGACCACATCCGCAAGCTCTTTGCAGAAACCACCGAAGCCAAGATGCGCGGCTACCAGCCCGGTCGTTTCTCCTTCAACGTCAAGGGTGGACGCTGCGAAGCCTGCTCGGGCGATGGCACCCTCAAGATTGAGATGAACTTCCTGCCCGATGTCTACGTGCCCTGTGAGGTCTGCAAGGGCAAGCGTTACAACCGCGAGACCCTCGAAGTGCACTACAAGGGCAAGACCATTGCCGACGTCCTTGAAATGCCGGTCTCTGAAGCTGCCGAATTCTTCGCCGCTTTCACCAAGATTTCGCGCTATCTCGACACCCTGGTGGACG
Source organism: Rothia nasimurium (assembly GCF_014217215.1). Classification (GTDB taxonomy): domain Bacteria; phylum Actinomycetota; class Actinomycetes; order Actinomycetales; family Micrococcaceae; genus Rothia; species Rothia avistercoris. Next base: position 1,370,784 of record NZ_CP056080.1, on the reverse strand, counting down.
TGGGCCTGGGCTATGTGCGTTTGGGCCAGTCAGCGACCACCCTCTCCGGCGGCGAAGCCCAGCGCGTCAAGCTGGCTACCGAGCTCCAAAAGCGCTCTAACGGACGTTCCATCTACGTGCTCGATGAGCCCACCACCGGCCTGCACTTTGAAGATATCCGCAAGCTCCTTGGGGTGGTGCAGGGCCTGGTCGATAAGGGCAACACCGTCATTACCATCGAGCACAACCTGGACGTCATCAAGAGCGCCGACTGGCTCATCGACATGGGCCCCGAAGGCGGCGACGGCGGTGGCACCGTGCTGGCAACCGGTACCCCCGAGCAGCTGGCAACCGTTCCCGAATCCCACACCGGCCGTTTCCTAGCTGAGATGCTCTAGGGCAGCAGCACCCCACCGGGGTATGCTAAATAGGTCAAAACAGCCCTAAAATTTCAAAAAGCATACCCCGGGTGGGGTGCCTGCCACGGTAGGCCCCGCCAGCTGTGCACCAAGGAGTTCTCATGTCCCTCAAATACAAGGCAACTCAAAAGACCGTCGAAGCCCTGCTCCGTACCGTCTTCCGCGCCCGAGTGACCGGCCTTGAGAACTTCCCCGCTGAGGGCCCCGTCATCGTGGCCTCCAACCACCTGGCCTTCCTCGACTCGGTGATAATCTCAGCCCTCATGCCCCGTCGAGTTGCCTTCCTCGCCAAGTCTGAGTACGTCAACTCACCGGGTCTCAAGGGCAAGGCCATGAAGACCCTTTTCCAGGTCATTGATATTATTCCGGTCAATCGCACCGACAAAAAAGAGTCCATGAAGGCCCTCGAAACCGCCCTCGACCGCCTCAACGAGGGCAAGGTTTTCGGTATCTACCCCGAGGGTACCCGCTCCCGCGACGGCTACCTCTATAAGGGAAAAATCGGGGTGGCCTGGCTGGCCCACATGACCGGGGCCACCGTGGTGCCCATCGGCCTGATCGGTACCGATAAGATTCAAAAGCCTGGCTCCAACATGGTCTACCCCCACCGTTTTACGGTGCGGGTGGGGGAGCCCATGACCTTCGAAAAATTGGGGGATCGTATGAGCGGCAAGCAGCGCCGCCAGACCACCGACCAGATTATGGATGCTATCGCCCAGCTCTCTGGCCAGCCCCGCAAAAACGAATACAACGTCTCACCGTCAGCAGAACGCGACGGGGGAATCTAGCCCAGCACCCAGCGCGGGCTAGAGGCTCCTGCCGCTCCTGACCTAGCTCAAAGGACCTGATACACGTGGCCGATCCTGCCTCCTACCGCCCGGCGTCCGGCGAAATCCCCACCAACCCCGGGGTCTACCGCTTCCGCGATGAGGTGGGTCGTATTATCTACGTGGGTAAGGCCAAGAACCTGCGTAACCGCCTGAACTCCTATTTTGCCCGCGTAGATTCCCTGAGTCCCAAAACCTACGCTATGGTGCACACGGCCGCCTCGGTGGAGTGGACGGTGGTGGGCAGCGAGCTCGAATCGCTGCAGCTGGAGTACACCTGGATCAAGGAATACAAGCCCCGTTTTAACATCGCCTTCCGCGATGATAAGTCTTACCCCTACCTGGCTGTCACCCTGAAAGACCGTTTCCCGCGCGCCCAGGTCATGCGCGGGGAAAAGAAGAAGGGGGTGCGCTATTTCGGCCCCTACTCCCAGGCCTGGGCTATCCGCGAAACCCTTGACGCCCTCTTGCGGGTCTTCCCGGTGCGCACCTGCTCAGCCGGCGTTTTCAACCGGGCGCAGGCGTCCGACCGGCCCTGCCTGCTGGGCTACATCGACAAGTGCGCCGCCCCCTGCGTGGGTAGGGTGAGCCGCGAAGACCACCAGAAAATCGCTGAGGACCTGTGCTCCTTCATGGCCGGGGGAGCTGAGAAGTTCATTGCCGACCTGACCCGGCAGATGAAGGACGCCGCCGCCGACTTTGATTTTGAAAAGGCGGCCCGCCTGCGCGATGACATCGAAGCCTTAACCAAGGCCTTTGAACGCAACGCTGTGGTGCTGCCCGATTCGGTGAATGCCGACCTGTTCAACTTTGTTGAAGATGACTTAGAAGCTGCGGTGCAGGTGTTCTACGTGCGGGCGGGGCGCATCCGCGGCCAGCGGGGCTGGATTGTTGAGAAGGTCGAAGACTCCACCCCCGAAGCCCTGGTCGACCACCTACTGGTTCAGGTCTATGGTGAGGCTGCTGCCGCCCTGGCTGCTGGGTCAACCGAGGAAGAGATCAACCACAACCTCAACGAGATACCCCGCCACATCAACGTGCCGGTTCTGCCCGAAAACCATGAGAAGCTCGAAGAATGGCTCTCGGGTGTGTGCGGAGCCAAGGTGACCATTAGTGTGCCCCAGCGCGGCGACCGGGTTGAGCTAATGGCAACCGTTGCCGAGAATGCCAAACAGGCCCTGACCCTGCACAAGACCCGCCGGGCAGGGGACCTCACCACTCGCTCGGCCTCCCTGGTAGAGCTCCAAGAGACCCTGGAACTGCCCGAAGCCCTCATGCGCATCGAGTGCTACGACATCTCCCACGTACAGGGTACTAACGTGGTGGCCTCCATGGTGGTTTTTGAGGACGGCCTGCCCAAGAAGAGCGACTACCGCAAGTTCTCCATTACCGGGGACGCCGCCCGCGACGATACCGCCAGCATGTACGACGTCATCTACCGACGCTTCCGCCGCTATCTCACTGACGAGGCCCCAGGAGCCCGGGTGCGGGCGTCCGGTCAAATCAGCGACGAGGACCTGCACACCAAGGAACCGACCAAGTTCGCCTACCCGCCCAACCTGGTCGTGGTGGATGGTGGCCAGCCCCAGGTTGCCGCCGCCACTCGGGCCCTCGAAGACCTGGGAATTACCGATATCTATGTGGTCGGTATCGCCAAGCGACTCGAAGAGCTCTGGCTGCCGGGCGACGACTTCCCCGTTATCCTGCCCAGAACCTCTAATGCCCTGTACCTGATTCAGCGTATTCGCGATGAGGCCCACCGCTTCGCTATCACCTTCCACCGCTCTAAGCGGGGTAAAGAAATGGTCAAATCAGCCCTCGACACCGTCCCCGGGCTGGGCCCTGCCAAACGCGAAGCCCTCATCAAACACTTTGGCTCTCTCAAACAGCTTTCAGAAGCGAGCGCTGAGGAGCTGCAGGCCGTGCCCGGCATCGGCCCGGCCATGGCACAGAAAATTCTGGAGCGTTTCACACCGGGTGCTGAGAGCGACCCCAAGAATGAAGCCGTGCACTAAGCTAGAACTACCACCCCAATGATTTGTGGAAGCGAGAGATCCCACCCATGTCACCCACCTCCAGCGAGCAGACCGTCAAGCCGCAGATTCTCGTGATTACCGGTATCTCGGGAGCCGGCCGATCCACAGCAGCTAACGCCCTCGAAGACGAGGGCTGGTACGTGGTTGATAATATCCCCCCTCAGATGCTCGGTTCCCTGGCCCAGCTGGTCAAAGACTCACCGGGCAAACTCCCCAAAGTAGCTGTGGGTATCGATATTCGTGCACGTCGCCAGCTGGCCGACCTGCCTGAAGCTATCAATAAGCTCCGTGCCTCAGATGTCGACTTCTCCATGCTCTTCATGGATGCTGCCGATAAGGACATCATCGCCCGCTACGAGGCCCAGCGCCGCCCTCACCCTCTTCAGCAGGGTGGGCTTGTAGCTGAGGCAATTGCCGAAGAACGCCGCATCTTCGCTGGCTTGCAGGAGGAAGCCGACTACGTTATCGACACCTCCGGTATGAACATCCACCAGCTGGCAAAAAAGGTGCGTGAAACCTATGCGCCGGGCAAGGAGCGTCTGGTCAACGTCACCGTCATGAGTTTCGGCTTTAAGTACGGTACCCCCTCCGATGTGCACTACATGGCCGATATGCGCTTTATTCCTAACCCTCACTGGGTGCCCGGCCTGCGCGCCCAGACCGGGCAGGACGCCGCCGTCCGCGACTTTGTTTTTGCCCAGGACGGCACCGAAGAGTTCATCAGCAACTACATCGCTGCTCTACAGCCCGTTATCGCCGGCTACCGCCGCGAAGGAAAGCTGTACGCTACCTTTGCCATCGGCTGCACCGGGGGTAAACACCGCTCGGTTGCCGTGAGCGAAGAGGTCGCCCGCCGCCTGAGCGAAATGGAAGATGTAAACATCTCCGTGCACCACCGCGATATGGGGCGTGAATAATGTCTGAGGCAACTCGTATGAGCCGGTTCCCCGAAACCGGTCTGCTACCCATCACCACCCAGGGGCACGACCTGCCCGTGCGTGTCACTGCCCTGGGCGGCGGCCACGGGCTCTACGGCTCCCTTTCTGCTCTCAAGCTCATCACCACCGCCCTCACCGCCGTGGTAACCGTGGCGGACGACGGGGGTTCCTCGGGTAAGCTCCGCGAAGAGCTGGATGTGCTGCCACCTGGCGATCTGCGCATGGCTCTTTCGGCCCTGTGCGACGATACCGACTGGGGGCACACCTGGCGCGACGTCATGCAGCACCGCTTCACTCCTCGAAGCCCAGATCGCCCCACCTCCCTCGATAACCACGCCCTGGGTAACCTGCTGATTGTCACCCTCTGGGAGCTTCTGGATGATACCATCGCCGGGCTGGACTGGGCCGGGGCCCTACTCAATGCCCGCGGGCGAGTGCTGCCCATGGCTACCTCGCCCCTGATTATTGAAGGCGATATCGTCACCACCAACGACCACGGGGTGACCTTCCGCGATACCGTCCAGGGCCAGGCAACCCTCGCCAAGGCAGGGCGTGTGGACAAGGTCCGCCTGCTCCCCGAGAACACCGAAGCCTGCCCGGACGCCGTCCGCGCGGTGCATGAGGCCGATTGGGTAGTGCTAGGGCCGGGTTCTTTTTACACCTCCCTGCTCCCGCACCTGCTCCTGCCCGGCCTACGCGACGCCATACTCAACACCAGCGCCCAGATTTGCCTGGTCATGAACCTGGAGCTTGACGGTAAAGAAACCCGCGGTATGAGTGCCGCAGACCACCTGCTCGTTTTGCGTGAATACGTTCCAGAAATTAGGGTTAATACAGTTATCGCTGATCCTGCGACCGCAGGAGAGCGCACCACATTTGAAGACGTAGCGGCCCAGCTAGGGGCGAAGGTGCTCTGGGCTGATGTAGCGGAAGCCGACCAACCCGGCGTCCACGACCCCCTTAAACTAGCAGCTGCCTACAAGCACGTCTTCAAACACTAACGCCGACCACACACCGGCACCCTCGCTTACAAGAGCAGACACTATTTTGGAGGAAGACCCGCATGGCCCTGACGGCATCGGTCAAAGAAGAGCTGGCACACTACGAAGCCACGCGCTCATCCGTGCGCAAAGCTGAGGTGGCCACAATCTTGCGCTTCACGAACGGTCTGCACCTTGTGCAAGGAAAAATCGTGGTCGAGGCTGAAGTTGACCTTGAAACTACAGCAGAGCGCCTGCGCTATAACATCGCCGAAATGTACGGCCATGAGGCTTCCATTACCGCTATCTCGGGTGGCGGGCTGCGCCGGGGCGGACGCTACGTTGTTCGCGTTGATCAGGGTGGCGAAGCGCTAGCCCGTCAGACCGGTTTGCTGGACGGACGCGGTCGCCCCGTCCGCGGTCTACCCCCTGCCGTGGTTAACGGCTCCCTGGCCGATGCTGAAGCTGTCATGCGCGGGGCCTTCCTGGCTCACGGTTCGCTGACCGAGCCCGGGCGTTCGTCCGCCCTGGAATTTACCTGCCCCGGCCCCGAGGCTGCCCTGGCCCTGGTCGGTGCCGCACGCCGACTCGACGTGATTGCCAAGGCCCGCGAAGTACGCGGAGTAGACCGGGTGGTCGTGCGCGACGGTGAGACCATCTCCCTGCTGCTAGAGCGCATGGGTGCTGTTGACGCCCTCGACAACTGGCGGGAACGCCGCGCCCGTAAAGAGGTTCGCGCGACCGCTAACCGCCTGGCTAACTTCGACGACGCCAACCTGCGCCGTTCAGCCCAGGCCGCTGTCGCCGCCGGTGCCCGCGTTGAACGGGCTCTGGAAATCCTGGGCGATAAGGTGCCCGAGCACCTGCGCTACGCCGGTGAACTGCGTGTTGCCCACAAGCAGGCTTCCTTAGACGAACTGGGCCGCCTGGCTGAACCACCCATGACCAAAGATGCTATCGCCGGCCGTATCCGCCGCCTGATTGCCATGGCCGATAAGCGAGCCGCCGAGCGTGGAATCCCCGGTACTGAAGCGGGCGTAAACGGCACAAACCACCTCAACTAGGCTGTGTGGGTTTTTGTTGGTTTGCCCTTTACTGGGTGGTCTTGCTCATGCTCTCACCCAGCAAAACCCATATTTGCAGGTCAAAACTGGGGTCAAGCGTCCATAAACGCACGTAAGTCCACTTAAAAAACCGACAGAAACACACCAAAACTCACATAAACAGGGTATGATGGTTAACGAACCGGACGAGAGCTCACCCGCTTGAGCTGAAGGAACCACGTTTTCCCAAGTTCGGCGATGAAACGCCAGAACCGGCGTCTCGTCCACCAACGTCACTAACTGTATCTAGGAGTTTGATTTCAGTGACTGTACGCGTAGCTATTAACGGCTTTGGCCGCATCGGTCGTACCTTCTTCCGCGCAGCACAGCAGCACGGCGAAGGCTTCGAGATCGTTGCTATCAACGACCTGACCGACGTCAAGACCCTCGCACACCTGCTCAAGTACGACTCCATCATGGGTCGCTTCGACGGCGAAGTTGCTGTTTCCGAAAACGGCCTGACCGTCAACGGCAAGGAAATCAAGGTTCTGGCTGAGCGCAACCCCGCAGACCTGCCCTGGGCAGACCTCGGCGTAGACGTTGTTCTCGAATCCACCGGCTTCTTCACCGACGGTGAAAAGGCAAAGGCACACCTCGAAGCTGGCGCCAAGAAGGTTATCCTTTCTGCACCCGGCAAGAACATCGACGGCACCTTCGTCATGGGCGTCAACGACGACCAGTACGATTCAGCCACCATGAACATCGTTTCAAACGCATCCTGCACCACCAACTGCCTGGCACCCATGGCCAAGGTACTGAACGACAAGTTCGGTATCGAAAAGGGCCTGATGACCACCATCCATGCCTACACCGCTGACCAGCGCCTACAGGACGCCCCCCACTCAGACCTGCGCCGCGCCCGCGCCGCAGCCCTGAACATGGTTCCCACCTCAACCGGTGCAGCAGCAGCTGTTGGTCTGGTTCTGCCCGAACTCAAGGGCAAGCTGGACGGCTTCGCAGTTCGCGTCCCCACCCCCACCGGCTCCATCACCGACCTGACCTTCACCGCTTCACGCGAAGTTACCGTTGAAGAGGTCAACGCAGCCGTCAAGGAAGCAGCAGAGGGTGCCATGAAGGGCATCATCACCTACTCCGAGGAGCCCATCGTCTCCAAGGACATCGAAGGTGAGCCCGTTTCAACCGTCTTTGACGCACCCCTGACCAAGGTCATCGGCAACCAGGTCAAGGTTATCGCCTGGTACGACAACGAATACGGCTACGTTTCACGCCTGGTCATGTTCACCAACAAGGTAGTTGCAGCTCTCTAAGCTGTTATCCACCGGTCTTTCATGAGACAGCAATAGGATAGGGTTAGCGAATCGACGCGCACACGCGCGGTTCGCTAACCCTTACCTATACCCGGCACCGCCCTGGTGCCCACCCCATTTACCCTCACAAACAATGGAGATGAAAACTCCCATGGCAAAGACTCTCGCAGAGCTCATTGACGGTGGCGTAGCAGGCCGTCGCGTTCTCGTCCGCTCCGACCTGAACGTACCCCTCAAGGACGGCGTTGTCACCGATGACGGCCGCGTCCGCGCCTCACTGCCCGTACTCAAGAAGCTCACCGACGCCGGTGCCCGCGTCATCGTGACCGCCCACCTGGGTCGCCCCAAGGGTCAGGTAGACCCCCAGTACTCCATCAAGCCCGCTGCAGAGCGTCTGGCAGAACTGGCAGACTTCCCCGTCATCATCGCAACCGACCTGGTGGGCGAGGACGCCAAGGCTAAGGCCGAGGCTCTGAAGGACGGCGAACTGCTCGTCGTTGAAAACGTACGCTACGACGCCCGCGAAACCTCCAAGGACGACGCCGAGCGCGCCGAATTCGCAGCAGAGCTGGCAGCCCTGACCGGCGAGAACGGCGCCTACGTGAATGACGCCTTCGGTGCTGTGCACCGCAAGCACGCTTCGGTATACGACATCGCTAAGGAACTGCCCGCCTACCTGGGCGACCTGGTCAAGACCGAAGTTGACGTTCTGCAGAAGGTCATCAAGAACCCCGACCGCCCCTTCGTCGTTGTCATGGGTGGCGCTAAGGTCTCAGACAAACTGGCAGTTATCGACAACCTCATCGGCAAGGCAGACACCCTGCTGATCGGCGGCGGCATGGGCTATACCTTCGCCAAGGCCATGGGCTACGAGATCGGCCAGTCCCTGCTGGAAGAAGACCAGATCGAAAACTGCAAGCGCTACATGGAAGAAGCCCCTAAGAAGGGTACCGAACTCATCATCGCCTCAGACATCGTCTGGTCAGATGACTTCTCCAACGACGCTAATACCGAAATCCGCCCCATCGAAGACCTCACCGGCGGCAAGCTGGGCGCCAAGGCAGAGGGTCTCGACATCGGCCCCGCCACCCGCGAACTCTTCGCCCAGAAGATCAAGGAAGCCAAGCTGGTCTTCTGGAACGGCCCCGTAGGCGTCTTCGAAATTGAAGCCTTCGCAAGCGGCACCAAGGCAGTAGCCGACGCTCTCGTCGAGTCAGAGGCATTCTCCATCATCGGTGGCGGCGACTCAGCATCAGCAGTGCGCAACCTGGGCTTCTCCGACGACCAGTTCGGCCACATCTCCACCGGCGGCGGCGCTTCCCTCGAATACATCGAAGGTAAGACCCTGCCTGGCCTTGAAGCACTCGGCGCCTAAAACAACACCACGTGGCAGTAAGCCACCCGGCGGTTAAACCACCAGCGGGCAGGACGGGCGCACCCGCCGCGTCCTGCCCACCTACCTCAAGATTTCGCGAAAGGAACGAGCCCATGACTCGCAAGCCCCTCATCGCAGGCAACTGGAAGATGAACATGGACCACACCGAAGGTGTGACCCTGCTCCAGAAATTGGCCTGGACCCTGGACGACACCAACTTCGACTACGACACCGCCGAAGTTGCAGTTTTCCCTCCCTTCACCGACATCCGCTCCGTACAGACCCTCGTTGACGGCGACAAGCTCAACATCGTCTACGGCGGCCAGGACCTCTCAGACCAGGACTCCGGCGCCTACACCGGCGACATCTCCGGTGTCTTCCTCAAGAAGCTCGGCGCAACCTACGTGCTGGTCGGCCACTCAGAACGCCGCACCATCCACGGTGAAACCGACGCCGTCTGCGCCGCTAAGGTACAGGCTGCCTACCGCAACGAGCTCACCCCCGTACTCTGCGTTGGTGAAGGCCTCGACAAGCGCGAAGCCGGCGAGCACGTCGACTTCACCCTGGACCAGCTGCGCGGCTCCATCGAGGGTCTGACCGCAGAACAGGCTGAGACCCTGGTCGTAGCCTACGAACCCGTCTGGGCTATCGGTACCGGCAAGGTTGCAACCGCAGCTGACGCCCAGGAAATGAGCAAGGCTATCCGCGAGGAACTGACCAAGCTCTACTCCGCAGAGGTTGCCGATAAGGTTCGCGTACTCTACGGCGGTTCCGTCAAGGCAGCATCAGCCCCCGAGATTATGGCAGAGGCAGACGTCGACGGCGTACTGGTTGGCGGTGCATCCCTCGACGCCACCGAATTCGCTAACATCGCACGATACAAGGCCTAAAAAATACCCTAACTAGGGGTATAGTAGTTTGATGGCGCTTCGAAACGCCCTTCAACCCGACTGAAAGGTTCTGCGTGGAAACCCTCAAGAGTATCCTGATGGTCCTGATCGCTATCGCGAGCATTCTTACCATCCTGCTGGTTCTACTGAACCGCGGTAAGGGCGGCGGCCTCTCAGATATGTTCGGTGGTGGCATGACCACCTCGCTGAACTCTTCGGGCATGGCATCTAAAAACCTAATCCGTCTGACCGTTACAGTGATTCTGCTGTGGGTCTTTGCGATTATCGGTTACGCCCTGGTCATGCGTTTCTCTGAGGTTGCTGTTATCTAGGCTTACATCAAAAATTCCCGCCTACCGGTTCACCGGTAGGCGGGAATTTTTTGTCTCTGAATCCCTGAACTCTAGGAAGCTGAGCCGAGGGCGTCCTCGGTTACCAGAATTAGGGTTTCGAGCAGGCCGCGGGCCCCAGCAGCCGGGGTCTGGGTGAGGATCTCGGCGGTTAGCTGGGTTTCAGGCAGAGCGGACGCCGCCCGCAGGCGGGCAGTTGCCTCGGCCTTGTCGCTCCCGGCAACCAGGAACCAGATGCGCTCTGAGTAGTTGATTACCGGCAGGGTCAGGCTCACGCGGGTGGGTGGGGGCTTGGGGGAGTTGTGCACCGCAAGGGCGGTGGCGTCAGCCTCTAGAATTTCGGCCCGGTCGGGGAAGAGGGAGGCGATATGGCCATCGGGCCCCATACCCAGCAGGGTCAGGTCAAACAGGGGAGACGCCTCACCCTCGGGGGCGTAGCGGGCTAGCTCAGCAGTGTAGGATTCGGCCGCTTCCTCCGGGGTATCAAAAACATCTGAGGCACCCATGACGTGCAGGTTCTCTTCCGGCAGCCCCAGGGAGGTGAGCCAGGCGTCCTTGGCCTGCTGTTCGTTGCGATCAGCGTGGCCGCGCGGCACAAAACGCTCGTCTGACCACCAGAAATGAACCTTAGACCAGTCCACGGTAGCGCTCAGCGGGCTTTCTGCAATACCCGCAAGTACCGCAATGCCCATAGAGCCACCGGTCAGCGACAGGTGGGCAATACCGCGGGCAGCCACAGCGGTTGCAGCTACATTGATGATGCGGGTGGCACCGGCCAGCTGCAGCTGGGCCTTATCGAGATGGGAAACGACGATAGGATTAGGCATCGTAGACCTCCGTATAGTCGGCGCCCTCATCGTGCACATCGTCTACGTTCACATCGACCACGATGTTGCCACTGGCGACAACAGACTTGAGCACCTCGCCGTAGACCTCATCGGGGTCAAGGCGACGCAGCTCTTCTGCCAGGCAGTCGGCCAGGGAGCGGGCCGGCAGGGAAATCTGCTGGTCGGGCACACCGGGGGAAGAAATGGTAGCAATGTTGCGACCGGGGCGGTGGATGATGATGGAGCCATCTTCGCGTTCAAGTTCTACCTTGTAGAGGCCGCGCTGCACATCGGTGGTGCGCAGGTGCACCTCAGCGCCCAGACGGTCACCCAGCCAGGCCCCGAGCAGAACGACCGAGGGGCTCATGGACGAACCGGAGACCACCACGCGCTTGACGGGGGAGGGCTCGATCTGGTCGAAGACAGCAGCAATCTGAATACGCCAGAGGGTCAGGCGGATCCACGCCAGGTCGGTGTCACCGTCCTTGTAGCTGGCAGCCAGCTTCTCTAGCACACCCAGGGGGGCGTAGGCGCGGGCTGAATCGGTGATACGGCGCTGGGCAATCTTGCCGATAGAGTGCTCTGCCGGGTTCTCGGGAACCGAGTGGGGCCACCAGGCAACGATGGGGGAGTCAGGCAGTAGCAGCCCCGAAATCAGGGACTCGGTAGCAACAGCCGCTGAACCGTACCCGCGGAGAATGATGAGCTCTGAAGCACCCGCGTCGCCGCCCACGTAAATGCGGGCATCGAGCCGATCGTCGGCGTCCTGACCGTAATCAATATGGACGATAATGCGGGAAGGGTGTTCGTAGGAGGCTTTCAGGGCCGCCTCAACCGCGGTCTTTGAGTGGCCTTTCTCGGCCAGAATGACCAGGGTCAACACACGAGAGGACGTGGTCGCCCCCTCCTCACTGCGCAGGCGGGAGAGCTCCTTGGCAACCTCGCCCACAGTGGTGTCTTTGAGTTTCTTCATCATGGGCGCCTCCAAGCACGGCCGTCGCGTTCCAGCATTTCGTGGGCAGAAGCCGGGCCCCACGAACCGGGGGCGTAGGCTTCAGGTTTAATCTTGTTCTCTTCCCAGTACTCTTCGAAGGGGTCAAGAATCTTCCAGGAGAGCTCAACCTCTTCATGCCGGGGGAAGAGCGGGGGCTCACCGAGCAGCACATCAAGAATCAGACGCTCGTAGGCCTCGGGAGACTCTTCGGTGAAGGAGTGGGAGTAGCCAAAGTCCATGTTGACGTCGCGGATTTCCATCTGGGTGCCGGGCACCTTGGAAGCAAAGCGCAGGGTCATGCCCTCATCGGGCTGCACTCGAATCACAATCGCGTTCTGGCCGGAGCTATCGGCACTACCGCCAAAGAGCAGGTTGGGAGCCTTCTTGAAGACCACGGCAATTTCGGTGACGCGGCGGCCCAGACGCTTACCCGCGCGCAGGTAGAAAGGCACGCCCGCCCAGCGGCGGGTGTTGATGTTCAGCTTGAGGGCGGCGAAAGTTTCGGTGCGGGAGTCGGCGGGAATGTCGTTCTCGTCAAAGAAGCCGTTGACCTCTTCACCGCCCTGGTTGCCGGCAGCGTACTGGCCGATGGCAAAGGCTGAGGCAATATCATCGGGAATCTGGACTGCCTCAAGCACCTTGGCCTTCTCAGCGCGCAGGTGCTCGGCGTTGAAGCTGACGGGCTCTTCCATGGCAGTGAGTGCCAGCAGCTGCAGCAGGTGGTTCTGAATGACGTCGCGGGCAGCGCCCACGCCGTCGTAGTAGCCAGCACGGGTACCGATGCCTATGTCTTCGGCCATAGTGATCTGCACGTGGTCGACGTTGGTGGCGTTCCACAGGGGCTCGAACATCTGGTTGGCAAAGCGCATGGCCAGAATATTCTGCACGGTTTCTTTGCCCAGATAGTGGTCGATACGGAAGACCGAATCGGCGGGGAAGACCCGCTCAACAATGGCGTTGAGCTCGCGGGCGGTTTCGAGATTGTGGCCGAAAGGCTTTTCGATAACCACACGGCGCCAACCCTCGTGCTGGTTGTGATTGGCCAGGTCGTGATCGGCTAGCTTCTGCAGTACCTGGTCAAAGTCCTTGGGCGGAATCGACAGATAGAAGGCGTGGTTGCCGCGGGTGCCTCGGGTTTCGTCGAGCTCTGCCAGGGTCGCCTTGAGCTTTTCAAAGGATTCATCGGAGTCGAAGGTGCCGGTGACAAAGCGAATGCCGGCAGCGAACTGGTTCCAGACGTCCTCTCGGAAGGGGGTGCGGGCGTGGGCTTCAACGTGCCCGCGCACCTCCTGCTGGAAGTCCTCATGGCTCCACTCGCGGCGTCCGAAACCGACCAGGCCAAAGCTGGGCGGGAGCAGGCCGCGGTTAACCAGGTCGTAGACCGCGGGGAGTAGTTTCTTGCGCGCAAGGTCGCCGGTGACGCCGAAGAAGACCAGGGAGGACGGGCCTGCCACGCGTGTTAGTCTGCGGTCGCGCGGGTCGCGCAGGGGGTTTGAATCGTGAGTGTTGGCCACCGCCGTGAATCCTTCACAGGTTGGTTGGGGCGGCAGCTGCGAAAGGCGTGGGGGCTGCCGCGGTTCTCTTGTTCTAGTGTACTAGTGCCCACCGGGCCGGCAGGTGCTCGCCGCCGGGCTGGGGTGATGGTGAGCGGGTGCAGTGAGGGTGGGGGATACGACCCCCACCCTCAGCGTGAAACGGTACTACTTGCTGTCAGCCAGTGCGGTGGTGACGGTGTCGAGCAGTTCCTTCCAGGAGACCTCGAACTTCTCAACGCCTTCAGTTTCCAGCTTTTCTACCACGTCGTTGTAGGAGATACCTACAGCTTCGAGCTGGTTGAGGATCTCGGTGGATTCCTCGTAGGTGCCCTCGATAGCGTTACCCGCAACCTCTGCGTGGTCGAAGGTTGCGTTGAGGGTTGCCTCGGGCATGGTGTTGACGGTGCCGGGGGCTGCGATCTCGGTGACGTAGAGGGTGTCGGGGTAGGCGGGGTTCTTCACGCCGGTGGATGCCCAGAGCGGACGCTGGCGGTTGGCACCTGCGGCTTCCAGGCGGGCCCAGCGCTCTGAGGAGAAGGCCTGCTCGTAGACCTCGAAGGCCAGGCGGGCGTTAGCTACACCGGCCTTGCCGCGCAGGGCGAGGGCTTCGTCGGTGCCGATGGCCTCAAGGCGGGCATCGATCTCAGTGTCGACGCGGGAGACGAAGAAGGAGGCAACGGAGTGAATCTTTGAGAGGTCTTTACCGTTTTCCAGTGCCTTTTCGAGGCCCAGCAGGTAGGCGTTGATGACGGCGCGGTAACGCTCCAGGGAGAAAATCAGGGTGACGTTGACCGAGATACCTTCAGCCAGGGCCTCAGCGATGGGCTCTAGGCCCTCTTCGGTGGCGGGAATCTTAATCATGACGTTGTCGCGACCAACTGCTGAGTAGAGCTCCTTAGCCTGGGCCAGGGTTGCAGCTGATTCGCGGGCCAGCAGGGGAGAGACCTCGATGGAGACACGGCCGTCAAAGCCCTGGGTTGCCTCGTAGATGGGGGCAAACACGTCGCAGGCGTCACGTACGTCGTCAATCATGGCAGCAAAGCCAGCTGCCTCTGCTTCGGTGCCCTCTGCTGCCAGCTTCTTCATCTGCTCGGCGTAGGCTGCGCCGTTCGACAGAGCGGCAGCGAAGATGGAGGGGTTGGTGTTACACCGACCACGTTCTTGGTGTCGATGAGCTCCTGCAGGTTACCGCTGGTGAGACGCTCGCGGGAGAGGTCATCGAGCCAGATGGATACGCTTGCGTCTGAAAGCTTCTGGGTGGGGTAGTCATAATGTTTTCCTTAACTTGACGTTCGGTTAGCGGGCAGCGGAGATGGACTCGCGAGCCTTGGCGGCGACGTTCTCGGCGGTGAAGCCGTAGTCGGCGAAGAGTTCCTCGGCTGAGGCTGAGGCGCCGTAGTGTTCCAGGGAAACGGCGCGGCCTGCTTCGCCCAGAATGTCCATCCAGGGCATGGCCAGGCCGGCTTCAACGGTCACGCGGGCCTTAACTGCGGAGGGGATGACTGACTCGCGGTACTCGGCAGACTCAGCTGCGAACCATTCGCGGCAGGGCATGGAGACAACGCGGGCGGCGATACCCTCTTCTGCCAGCTGGGTGCGGGCAGCTAGGGCAACCTCGACCTCAGAACCGGTGGCAATGAGGATGACGTCGGGGGTGCCTTCGGTATCAGCCAGGATGTAGCCGCCGCGGGCCGCGCCGTTAGCGGAAGCGAACTTCTCACCCCCGGCGTCCGCGTGCAGGTCTTCACGAGCCACGTTGGTCAGGTTCTGGCGGGAGAGCACCAGGCCGGCGGGGTGGTCCTTGATGTCCAGGATCTTGTGCGCCAGGCTACAGCGGTTTCGTTACCGTCAGCGGGGCGCACAACATCGAGGTTGGGGATTGCGCGCATAGCGGTCAGGTGCTCAACGGGCTGGTGGGTGGGGCCGTCCTCACCCAGGCCGATAGAGTCGTGGGTCCAGACGAAGATGTTGGGCACACCCATGAGCGCTGCCCAGGCGGACGGCCGGACGCTGGTAGTCGGTAAAGACAAAGAAGGTGCCAGAGAAAAGGACGGGTGGGCGAAGACAGCGCGATACCGTTGGTGATAGCCTGCGGCGGCGTGCTCGCGAATACCGAAGTGCAGCACACGACCGTAAGGGTGGCCGGTCCAGCTCTTGGTGGAGCGGGACTCGGGTTGAAGGATTTTCTCGGTATCGATGGTGGTGTTGTTCGAACCGGCCAGGTCAGCTGAACCGCCCCAGAGCTCGGGCAGAACCGGAGCGATTGCGTTGATGACCTTGCCCGATGCCGCGCGGGTAGCGATGGAGGTGCCAGCCTCAAAGATGGGAAGAGCCTCATCAAGTTCGGCGGGCAGCTCGCCAGCAACCAGGCGCTCGTAGAGCTTGGCCTGCTCGGGGTTGGCAGCAGCCCAGGCATCGAAGGGACTTCTGCCACTCGTCGCGCTCAGCTGCGCTGCGCTCAACCAGGGCGCGGGTGTGCTCAAGAATCTCGGGCTCCACCACGAAGTGCTGTTCGGGGTCGAAGCCCAGTACCTTCTTGGTGGCTGCAACTTCGTCGGCACCCAGCTTGGAGCCGTGGATACCACCGGTGTTCTGCTTGGTGGGGGCGGGGTAGCCGATAATGGTGCGCAGCTCGATGAAGGAGGGCTTGTCGGTGACCTTGGTTGCTGCGACGATAGCGTCGTAGAGGGCCTCGACGTCTTCCTTGTAGTCGCCGCCAGCGGTCCAATCGACCTTGGCAACGTCCCAGCCGTAGGCCTCGTAGCGGGCTGCGACGTCCTCGGTGAAGGCGACGTCGGTGTCATCTTCAATGGAGATGTGGTTGCGGTCGTAGATCACGACCAGGTTGCCCAGCTGCTGGTGGCCGGCCAGAGCGGACGCCTCGGCGGTTACGCCCTCCTGCACATCGCCCTCAGAAGCAATGGTGAAGACGGTGTGGTCAAAGGGGGAGGTGCCGGGGGCAGCTTCGGGGTCGAAGAGGCCGCGCATGCGACGCTGGGCGTAGGCAAAGCCCACAGCGGACGCCAGGCCCTGACCCAGGGGACCGGTGGTGATTTCGACGCCCTTGGTGTGGCCAAATTCGGGGTGGCCGGGAGTCAGGGCACCCGCGGTGCGCAGGGCCTTAATGTCGTCAAGTTCCAGACCAAAACCACCCAGGAACAGCTGGCTGTACAGGGTCAACGAGGTGTGGCCGGGGGAGAGAATGAAGCGGTCACGACCCTCCCAACGGTCATCGCGGGGATCCTGACGCATGACCTTCTGGAAGAGCAGGTAGGCCACAGGAGCCAGGCTCATCGCGGTACCGGGGTGGCCCGAGCCAACCTTCTCGACGGCGTCCGCAGCAAGCACGCGAGCGGTATCAACCGCGCGCTGGTCTTTCTCGGTCCATTCAAGCTTCTGATTCAGGTTAGGCATCAGCCGTCCTCTCTCAATCTGGCTACCCAGAAATATTCATCAAACTTATTCTTCTACCCGCCCACCGACGCCCAGCGGGACAAGCCCACACAAGCACACGATAAAACCGGCAAAAGACGCTACTTCCAGGATAGTTCACCTGCGCATATGTGGGCTTGGTTTGCCTCTCAGCGGACGCCCCCGCTTGAGGGTGCGCTTAATCTATTAGCCAGGGGGTAGGTGGGCGTTATACGATGTAATTTGACCAAAAGCTTTTTTGGCGTGCTCACAAACCGGCCAAGGTCGGCTAAAAGTGATGGGCGCCACCCAAAAAATCGGTGCGAGGGGCACCCGGACGCGCAGACGGCGTCCGCACCTCAACACGCCGAAAACCGCAACCTGTTTCACATAGTGAATCACCCGGCGGGGGAACCAAAGAGCTGCACACACAACAGTCAAGGGAAGTCAGCATACGTGAAGGGCCATGGCATCAACACCGTGATCGACCGTACCGAAGAAGGCCAGCAAACCCCCGCTGCGCCTGCACCTGGCCGCGTCTCCCTGGGCCGCAAAATTAGGGCCTACATTCACCTCACGAAGCCTCAAATTATTGAGCTGCTTCTGGTAACCACCGCGCCCACCATGATTTTTGCCGCCGGTGGCTTCCCCAACCTCTGGCTGGTACTTCACACCATGATTGGCGGCTCACTTGCTGCCGGCGCGTCCTGTGCCTTCAACTGCTATATCGACCGCGAAGCTGATCGACTGATGAAGCGCACCGAGAAGCGTCCGCTGGTCACCGGAGAGCTGACTGACCGGGAAGCCCTCGTCTTTGCCTGGGTGTTGTCGGTTGTTTCAATCGTGTACCTCTACTTCCTGGTGAACCCGCTGGCTGCGGGTCTCGGCGTCGTCGCGATTTTCCTCTACGTTGTCTTCTACTCCCTGTGGCTGAAGAAGCGCACCAAACAGAACATCGTCTGGGGCGGCCTTGCGGGCTGCATGCCGGTCTTTATCGCCTGGGCGGCTGTAGAGAACACCATTTCTTGGGCAGCTGTGGTGCTCTTTATGGTGATTTTCCTCTGGACACCCCCGCACTACTGGCCTTTGTCGATGAAGTACGCCGAGGACTACCGGGCCGCCGGCATTCCCATGCTGGGTGCGACCGACTCGGCCAAGAGTGTTTCGGTGCAGGTGGTGCTCTACGGCTGGGCCATGGTGATGTGCTCCCTACTGCTGGTGCCCCTAGGCGGCGCTGGCTGGGTGTACACGGCGACCGCTGTGCTGATTGGGGCCTGGTTCCTCTACCACTGCCACAAGCTGCACCGCCTGGCCCTGGCAGAGCAGGCAACCAGCCGAACCGCTATGGTGGTCTTCCACGGGTCGATTACCTACCTGACCGTGCTGTTCATTGCCCTCGCAGTCGACCCCTTCGTGGGCGGCCCGGTGCTCCCCCTCTAACTCTAAACGCTTCCCTGCAAGGGGACCGCAAAACCTAAAAGGGACCGCATAATACGCGGTCCCTTTTAGGTTTTGAGGTCCCCTTGGAGTGGGGGTGGGAGGAGGAAGGCTACGACGTCCGGACGCGTCCGGCCGCCTTCTCGCGCGCAGCGGGGGATGAGAGCACCAGCTGCCGCTCAAACAGCGAAGACGCCGCCAGGGCGAACACACCCGACCCGATCAGGTGCATCTCCACCAGCCAAATCGGCAGCCCGTTGAAGTACTGGGTGTAACCCACGATAGCCTGGTAGCCCAGCACCGCCAGCACAAAGACCAGAGACTTCCCAAAGATAGGGGCCCATCCCTTTGACCGCCACAGCGCAAAGAAGCCCAGCACCGAAGCGCAGTAAATCCACACGAGAGAACCGTGCAGGCGGGTCACCCACACCGGGTTAAAAGCGTGTCGGTGGGTCTCGGCGTCACCCGCGTGCGGGCCGGTGCCCGTCGTAACGGTGCCCATGAACATCAGCGCAACAACCAGCACCACGCCGACCCAACCGAGCACCCGCATGAGGTGGGCGGACGCGGGGGCGCCGGCGTCCGCACCCTGAGTTGGGGCATGAGCCGGGTCGGTGGCGGGGACGATACCCTCGCGGGCAGCGGTGCCCTCAAAGTAGCGGTAGACGCGGTTGAGGTAGATACCGGCAATCATGATCATCAGGGCTGAAAGCATGTAGTGGGCGGTAATCATCCAGGGGTTGAGGCGCAGCCAGACCGAAATACCACCGACCACAGCCTGCACCGGAATACCCCAGAGCAACAGCAGAGTAAGGTTGAAGAGGTCAGAATAGCGGGAGCGGGGGGCGACAAAGCCGCGCGACTCCAGCCAGGCGCCTAACCCTTGAGCGCGGAAGCTCTCGGATCGACTGCCCACGAGGAGGCCCCAGATGAAGCGACCCAAAGTGACCCGCTCAGGGAATACCACCCGCAGCACCGCCAGGAAGGCAATCACGGTAACGGCGACCAGCACAAAGGTCAGTAGGCGGTTGCCGAATTCGACCATGCCGTGGATGCCCATCTCGGGGGTGGTGGTCCAGGAGCCGTCTGAGGTGCAGCGGGGCCAGGCGTCGCAGCCTAGACCGGAGCCGGTCAGGCGGACGACGCCGCCGGAGATAATGAGCACGATGTTGGCGATGGCTACTGCCCAGGCAGTTTGCTTGACCCAGCGGGTGTAGCTGCGGGGGATAAGTTTTTCACCCAGGCTGGCAGGCCGGTAGGTGCCTGCGGTGGGTGTGTGCGTGGTCGGCATGGAGCTTTCCTTCACGATGGTTGCGGACGGTATGGGTCAGCTTAGGCTGACCATTTGAAGAATCGGGCGGCCAGGGTAGCAAAAACAACGGTTGCTATTACCAGGATGAGGTGGGGGAGCAACAGGAAGCTGTGGTAGATGTAATCCCCGCGCAGGGCGTTGCCTAAGGCGGCTGAGGGCAGCAGGTCGATGATGGAGCCCAGCCAGGTGGGGTAACGGTCGGTGGGGATGAGGATTCCCCCGGCTGCAGCCAGCAGCACCCAGGCCATGTTGACGATGGCCAGGGTTGCTTCGGCGCGCACGGTCCCGGCGATAAGTAGCCCCAGGGAGGTGAAGCAGGCTGCCCCCAGTAAGAGGGTCGGCAGGGACATGAGGACGCCGGGTACGGTGGCCGTCCAGCCCAGTAGCTGGCCGAGTGCCCCCACCAGCAGGTACTGAATCAGGAGGACCGCGAGCACCGCCAGCACCTTGCCCGCGATCAGGCCGCCCTTGCCCAGCGGGGTGGTGGAAATAAAGCGCAGCACCCCGTAGCGGCGGTCGAAGCCGGTGGCAATACCCTGACCTGAGAGCGCTGTGGAGAGCACGCACAGGGCTAGCACGCCGGGCACGGCAATGTCGACGCGGCTTACCCCGTAGCGGTTCGCCCAGGGGTCGAGAAAGCCGGTGTAGGCAAGAGCCAGTAGGCCCATGATGGGGAAGGCGATGTTCAGCATGAGCTGCTCACCGTTTTTGAGCATGGCGATGGTTTCGAACTTGCCCTGGGCTAGCACGCGGGTGAGAGTTGGTGCTGCTGTTGAGGTGGTGCTCATCGGATATCACTGCCTGATAGTTCGAGGAAGACGTCTTCTAGTGTTCGGCTGGCCAGGGAGAATTCGCCGGGCATGTAGCCCTGGGCTGCCCAGTAGGCGGTGAGGTCGGCTAGATGCTGGGCCGTGAGCGGGCCGGTGAGCTGGTAGTGACCTTGGGGTTCTTCGACCAGGTGCAGGGGGGAGTCGCCTGCGGGCCAGATGGCTGAAAGGGTGATGCCGGGCGGTGCGGTAAAGGTGAGGCAGCGGGCGTCGTCCTGCCCGCTGGCTAGCACCTGGGCCATGGTTCCGGCCAGTACGACCCTGCCGTGCTCAACCATGTAGACGTAGTCGGCGATGCGCTGGGCGTCATCGAGCAGGTGGGTGGTGAGCACAACGGCTACACCTGCGTCGCGCTGTTCGCGGATGATGTCGAAAACGACGCTGCGCGATTGGGGGTCAAGGCCGGCGGTGGGCTCGTCGAGAAAGAGAATGTCGGGCCGACCGATGATGGCAGCGGCCAGGGAGACCCGCTGCTTTTGCCCGCCCGAGAGTCTGCGGATGGTGGTGCCGTTAAAAGCATCGATACCGAGTCGGGCTGCCAGGGCGTCAACGTCGAGGGGGTTGGTGTACATGCTGGCGATGTGCCGCAGCAGGGGAAGCGGACGGACGGACGGGGGTAGACCGCCGTCCTGCAGCATGATGCCGACGCGGGCACGCAGTTCAGGGGAGGCCCCCCAGGGGGTGTGACCGAGCAGGGAGATGCTGCCGCCGGTGGGTTTGAGCAGGCCCTGGGCGCAGGCTAGGGTGGTGGTTTTCCCGGCCCCGTTAGCTCCCAGCAGAACCGTTACCTGGCCCGGTTCAATGGTGAGGGAGAGGTGGTCTACCGCTCGTTTGAGCCCCTCGCTGGTGAGGGCGTCGGGGTGCTTGCGCGCGAAGTCCTTGGAGGGGGTGAAGTCCTTGACCAGGTTGTCAATGATGAGAGCGGCGGACGCGGGTGCATCAGATGCGCTCTCACGTGGGCTAAGGCTGGGGGGCAGGTGGTGTGTCATCACCCGTCTATTCTAGCCCTTTCGTTTCGGCTCTGGGCGGACACCTGCCACTGTACTGCCTTAAATAGGTAGTCCTTACTAGCTTAAAGGACCCCAATTACGACATACTTTATTTGTGTATTCCGCAGAGAAAGGCAGAACTGTGTCCACTAAAACTGCCCGCCCTGCAGAAACAGAGGAACGCACGCGCGACCGCGTGCTCCAGGGAGTTCTCACTCACGGCCCTGTTTCTGCGGCCAAACTGGGTGAATTGCTCAACCTCACCCCGGCAGCCGTCCGCCGCCACCTCGACGCGCTTGAAAAGAACAACCTCATCGAGGTTGCCTCCCACCGCCAGCACGGTGCCGGAGCAGGCCGTCCCGCCCGCCGCTACGTCATCGCCCCGCAGGGGCACAGTGAACTGGGCAACGACTACCTCGACATCGCCCGAGATGCCCTCACTATGCTGAAGGACGCCGTCGGGGAAGACGCTCTGCGCCAGTTCGCCTCAGCCCGCGCCAACGACATGGCAGAGCGCTACCGCCCCATCGTCGAAGCGGCAGGCGATGACGTCTCAGCCCGCGCCGAAGCGCTCGCAGAAGCAATGACCCACGACGGCTTCGTCGCTACCGCTAACGAAATGGCCCCGGCTGTTGGCATGCGGTCTAAGCTGCCCGATAACCTGCTGGCCTCCATCCAGCTCTGCCAGGGCCACTGCCCCGTGCGAGACCTCGCCGAAGACTTCTCCGTCTTCTGCGACCAGGAAACCGAAATCATCTCCGAACTTCTCGGGGTCGATGTGCGCAGACTCTCCACCATGGCAGGTGGCGCCCACGTCTGCACCACCCACATCCCGCTCGGCCGCCCACCGGCGTCCGCCCCACCAAACCCCGAAGAAACCCCAGGCGACACCGCCCCCTAAAACTTTCCACCGGTAGGGCATGCCCGGCAGGCCCTACCACTGAGAAGAAGATTTCACCGACTTACCTCGGTGAAAACCAACCCACCAAGAAAGGCCGTAATGACTGAACAGGTTGAGCGCACCGCCAACAACACCGTCATTTCAGAAATTCTGGAGGCAAACCCCGAACTCGAAGGTATCGGTACCTACGAGTACGGCTGGGCTGACTCCGATGAAGCAGGCCAGGCTGCAAAGCGTGGTCTTGACGAAGATGTCGTGCGCGACATTTCTGCCAAGAAGAACGAACCCGAATGGATGCTGGACCTTCGCCTGAAGGCCCTCAAGTTCTTCGACCGCAAGCCCATGCCCACCTGGGGTGCAGACCTCTCGGACATCGACTTCGACAACATCAAGTACTTCGTCCGCTCCACCGAGCGCCAGGCTGAAACCTGGGAAGAACTGCCCGAAGACATCCGCAACACCTACGAGAAGCTCGGCATCCCCGAAGCAGAGCGTAACCGCCTGGTCGCCGGCGTAGCTGCCCAGTACGAGTCAGAGGTTGTCTACCACCAGATCCGCGAGGACCTCGAAGCCCAGGGCGTTATCTTCCTGGACACCGACACCGCCCTCAAGGAACACCCCGAATTCTTCGAAGAATACTTCGGCTCCGTCATCCCCGCCGGTGACAACAAGTTCGCAGCCCTGAACACCGCCGTATGGTCAGGTGGCTCCTTCGTCTACGTGCCCCCGGGAGTTCACGTAGAGATCCCCCTGCAGGCCTACTTCCGCATTAACACCGAGAACATGGGCCAGTTCGAGCGTACTCTCATCATCGCTGATGAGGGCTCCTACGTTCACTACATCGAAGGCTGCACCGCCCCCATCTACAAGACTGACTCACTGCACTCAGCAGTGGTTGAAATCGTGGTCAAGAAGAACGCCCGCGTTCGCTACACCACCATTCAGAACTGGTCGAACAACGTGTACAACCTGGTGACCAAGCGCGCCATCGCCCACGAGGGTGCCACCATGGAATGGATCGACGGCAACATCGGCTCCAAGGTCACCCAGAAGTACCCGGCTGTCTACATGGTCGGTGAGCACGCCAAGGGCGAGACCCTCTCCATCGCTTTCGCAGGCGAGGGCCAGCACCAGGACACCGGTTCCAAGATGGTCCACATCGCCCCCAACACCTCATCCACCATCGTGTCCAAGTCTGTGGCTCGTAACGGTGGCCGTGCCGCCTACCGCGGCCTGGTGCAGGTGCGCGAAGGTGCCTCCCACGCTAAGAGCTCGGTGGTCTGTGACGCCCTGCTGGTCGACACCATCTCCCGCTCAGATACCTACCCCTACGTAGATATCCGCGAGGACGACGTCACCATGGGCCACGAGGCAACCGTCTCCCGCGTCTCAGAAGAACAGCTCTTCTACCTGCAGCAGCGCGGCCTGCCCGAAGACGAAGCCATGGCCATGATCGTGCGCGGCTTCGTGGAGCCCATCGCCCGCGAGCTGCCCATGGAATACGCGCTTGAACTCAACCGCCTGATCGAACTCCAGATGGAAGGATCCGTAGGCTAAATTATGGCTAACGCAGAAAACCAGGGTCACAACAACCCCGCGATTCCCGGTATGGACCAGGAAGGTGAGAAGCTCGCAACCGAGCTGGCCACCGATGACACCATCCGCGTCTCAAAGCACAACACCGACAAGGTCGAGATTGACGGCTCCCGCGCCGAGCGCAAGACCTCCTACAAGGTTGAAGACTTTGCAGCCCTCACCGGCCGCGAAGAAGACTGGCGTTTCACCCCGCTCAAGCGTCTGGGCGGCCTGCAAACCGATGAACTCACCGGTGCTGCCCCCGCCGTAGAGGTCAAGGCCCCCGCCGGCGTCCAGGTCGAGGCTATTGCCCGCGACGACGCCCGCATCGGCTCAGCCGGTATTCCCGAGGACCGCGTAGCGGCCAACGCCTGGAGCACCTTCTCCGAGGCAACCGCCATTACCGTTCCCGCAGAAGCTGAACTGGAAGGCCAGATTGAGGTTGCTATCAACGGCACCCACAAGGACGCCGCAGCCCAGCACCTCTTCATCGAGACCAAGCCTTTCTCCAAGGCCGTTGTCGTACTGCGCCACACCGGCTCAGCCGTGCTTTCCCAGAACGTTGAATTCAAGGTGGGTGACTCGTCCTCACTGACCGTCATCACCGTTCAGCAGTGGGAGGACGACGCGATTCACGCCTCAGCCCAGTACGCTGCTCTGGGTCGTGACGCCAAGTTCAAGCACGTCAACATCTCCCTTGGTGGCGACCTGGTGCGCGTCACCCCCTCCACCAAGTTCACCGCCCCCGGCGCTGAAACCGAGATGTACGGCCTCTACTTCGTCGATGCCGGCCAGCACATTGAGAACCGTCTCTTCGTAGCCCACACCGAGCCCAACTGCAAGTCCCGCGTCACCTACAAGGGTGCCCTGCAGGGCAAGGGTGCACACTCGGTATGGGTAGGCGATGTGCTCATCGGTAAGGACGCAGAAGGCACCGACACCTACGAGCTCAACCGCAACCTGATTCTCGAAGACGGCCCCCGCGCTGACTCCGTACCCAACCTGGAAATCGAAACCGGCCTCATCGAAGGCGCCGGCCACGCATCCACCACCGGTCAGCTCGACGAGCAGCACCTCTGGTACCTGCAGGCCCGCGGTATTCCCGAGGCTGAAGCCCGCCGCCTGGTCGTCCGCGGCTTCCTCAACGAGATTATTCAGCAGATCCGCATCCCCGAGCTCGAAGAACAGCTCACCGATGCCCTCGAAGCTGAACTCGCGATTTCCAACAACTAAAGCTTTACCTTTTACAGGAGAAACAAACTATGGCAACCCTTGAAATCAAGGACCTCCACGTCTCCGTTATTCTGGACGACGAAAACACTAAGCCCATCCTCAAGGGCGTCAACCTCACCATCAACTCCGGTGAAATCCACGCCATCATGGGCCCCAACG
This sequence comes from Rothia nasimurium, assembly GCF_014217215.1. GTDB lineage: Bacteria > Actinomycetota > Actinomycetes > Actinomycetales > Micrococcaceae > Rothia > Rothia avistercoris. Next base: position 1,345,419 of record NZ_CP056080.1, on the reverse strand, counting down.
GCTCCGGTAAGTCCACCCTGGCTTCTACCATCGCTGGCCACCCCAAGTACCAGATTGATTCCGGTGAGATCCTGCTCGACGGTGAAGACGTCACCGAGATGTCCGTCGATGAGCGTGCCCGCGCCGGTCTCTTCCTGGCTATGCAGTACCCCGTCGAAATCCCCGGCGTCACCATGAGCAACTTCCTGCGTTCAGCCAAGACCGCTGTTGACGGTGAAGCTCCCGCCCTGCGCACCTGGACCAAGGACGTTAAGGCAGCCATGGAGAACCTATCCATCGACCCCGCCTTCATCTCCCGTAACGTCAACGAAGGCTTCTCCGGCGGCGAAAAGAAGCGCCACGAGATTCTGCAGCTGGAACTGCTCAAGCCCAAGTTCGGTATTCTCGATGAGACCGACTCCGGCCTGGACGTCGACGCTCTCAAGGTCGTTTCTGAGGGTGTTAACCGCGCTCACCAGGCCAACGACATGGGCGTTATGCTGATTACCCACTACACCCGCATCCTGCGTTACATCAAGCCCCAGTTCGTTCACGTTTTCGTGGACGGCAAGATGGTAGACCAGGGCGGCCCCGAGCTCGCTGACCGTCTTGAAGAAGAGGGCTACGAGCGCTACCTGGCTGCTAAGTAGTAGCGGCTGAACTGAAAGGTGACTGCTATGTCAGAAGCCCCCGCTGGTGCCCCCAGCCAAGAGGTTATCGAAGAAGCCCTCATGAACGTGATTGACCCCGAACTGGGCGTCAACATCGTTGACCTGGGTCTGCTCTACGGTATGCGCTGGAACGATGAAGGCGCCCTCGTGCTCGACATGACCCTGACCACCGCTGCCTGCCCCCTGCAGGACGTCATTGAGGAACAGGTTCAGCAGAACCTGGAAACCATGATTGATGAGTGGCACGTGAACTGGGTTTGGATGCCCCCGTGGGGCCCCGAGCGCATCACCGAGGACGGCCGCGACCAGATGCGCGCCCTCGGCTTCAACATCTAACCAAGGCGGTTAACATGTGAGGACGCCGCCCCGCACCCTTCCTGCCTTCGGGCAGGGGAGTGCGGGGCGGCGTCCTTGTTGTATCCGGTTAAAGGTCGCTGAAGAGCCCACTCCCGCTGAGCCCAAGCGCATTGCTGAGGCTCCTGCCAACGGTACCGTCATTAACAAGGCTGCTCCCATTGAGCCGTTTGCGGCTCCGGCAGAAAACTCTGAGCCGGCGCTGTGGACTTCGGCGCTGCCCGCACCACCCCGCTGGTCATTGAGATTCCGGCCTCTGACCTCAAGCAGGGTAAGAACTCCATTGCGGTGCTGGTCAACTCCACCACCAAGGGTGCAGCAACCACCTTCGACATGATTGGTGGGGTGCGATAGCGCAGGTTTAAAACTGCGCCAGCCTCTGAAAACTCCCCGTGCCTAGATTTTTTGAATCTAGGGGCGGGGAGTTTTATCTGTACGAGTGAGCGAGCGTGCACCAAATCGCTGAGCGTGCGCACGGTCGGTGCACGCTCAGCGATATGACGCACGCTCGGTAAGGGAAGAGGCGGTTGCTAGTCCCAGGTGGGGTTAGCCAGGTCCACCCCGACCCGTTGGGACTCAGCTTCGATGGCGTCGGCCAACCACTGAGCCAGGCCCGGCTGCTGGGACTCGTAGTAGCTGGTGAACCGCTCATCGGTAATATAACCGCGTGAGATTAGGTAGTGCTTGGCGGGGGTGACGGGGAAGAACTCGCTCAGCAGCTGACGGTGGGCGCGGACGAGCTCGCCCGCCTCGGCGCTGTCTGTCGGCAGGTTGCGGCGCACGGCGTCCCCTAATTTTCCGTCCATCTCAGCAGCGCGATTCTTGTAACCCGCCCAGTCCTCCTTACTCCAGGTGGCGGTGCGCTGCTGGCTGATAGCCCAGTCATCTGTGCCGGTGTAGCGTTCCTCAGCTTCGGCCTGGTAGTCGGCAAAATTGGCGTCGCCGAGAACTTCGCCGATTTCAGTGAGGGTGAGTTTCTTGTTTGTCATTTCGTTCTCCATGAGGGTGTCGATAGCAGCGACCATAGCCGAAAGCTGCTGTTGCTGGTCCATGAGAGCCTGGCGTTGCCTGCGGAGGTGCTCCAGGCTGGTTGAGCTACTGGCCAGGGCTTCTTTTATATTGGTGAGTTTCATGCCGGTTGCCCGGTAGATGAGAATCCGCTGCAGGGTCTCAATATCATCGGGAGTGTACAGCCGATAATTCGACCAGGTACGCTCAGCAGGGGCAACCAGCCCGAGGGATTCCCAGTGGTGCAGGGTGCGCACCGTGACACCAAGAGCCTGCGCTACTTCCCCTACCGTGTAGAGGGTTTCTTGATCCTTCATGTTTCCATTGTGGGGTCTAACGTGGCGTGAGGGTCAAACGCGAACTAAGTTAGATATTGACCGTAGCAAAATTCCTGATATTGGTGGCGGAGACGTTGAGTTCCAGATTGCATAGTAGTTACCCTGAGCGTGTTGCCCTCGCCCGTAAACGGCGGGGGCATACCCGTGTGTCTTTGGCACAGGAGCTAGGAGTGACTGACCGTACTACTCAAAAATATGAAAAAGAGGGCGCCCCTGATTCGGCAGTCAGTCAGTTAGCTCATGTTCTTGGTTACCCGGTTGAGTATTTTTCACGCCAGCCGCAGGTGGTGGTTGAGGTTGACGGTGTTAATTTTAGGGCTGGTCGTGCGGCTACTCGCAGTGCGCGTGATTCTGCCGTTGCAGCTGGCGTTACCGGTATTGAGGTCATGCAGTGGGTGGAGGATAAGTTCACCCTACCTTCAATTGTCGTGCCCTCATTCGAGGGAATAGCCCCAAGGGTAGCTGCTCAGTTGCTTCGTGAAGAGTGGGGGCTAGGTACTAAGCCCCTACCGAATTTGGTGCAGTTGTGCGAGTCGCGGGGTATTAGTGTGATGGTGCTTCCAGGCGCTGCTATGCAGGTTGATGCTTTCTCGCTCTGGTATGAGGGTAAGCCCTATATTTTTATTGCTCGGCAGAAGACACCCGAGCGTGCCAGGTTCGATATTGCTCATGAGCTGGGCCATCTTGTGCTGCACCGGTATGCTCCGGTTGATGATTCTTCGGCTGTGCAGGAACGCGAGGCGGATGAGTTCGCGTCTGCCCTGTTAATGCCTGATTCGCTGCTGGCCGAGTATCTCCCTCAGAATGCTTCGGCGGAAGATCTTGTAGAGGCTAAATATATTTTTCAGGTATCTGCCTTTGCTTTGGCAACTACTTTGCATAAGGTTGGGCGGATGACTGATTGGATTTACCGGAAGGTGTGTATTGAGCTGACGCGCCGGGGGTATAGGGACGGCGAGCCTGAGGGTATGGGAGTGTTTGAGCAGTCCAGGCTCTTCCCGCAGGTGTTCGCAGCTGATAAGGGCGGTGCTGTGACGGCTGAGCGTATTGCTGCTGACCTTGCGGTGCCGGTTGATGATGTGCTGACCTTGACGTTTAGTACTCGTCTGCGCTTGGTGCAGGGGGAGGGCAAGAGCGAAAAGCATGGTGAGAGCGGACGCCCGGCCCTGCGTGTAGTGCGATGAGCCACGCCCCGAACCTGTTTTAGATTATTTCTGTTACAACACCTGGGGGTGCTTCACTGGCTGATTGCATGGCCACTGTTTTCCCCTGGATGCTAGCGCTCAATGCTGAGGACCGTGAGCTATGTGCCCGTGAACTAATAGACACGGCCCGAGCTGCTTTTGCTACCAACCAGCCAAAGACTTTGCTGGTAGAGGTAACGAGCTGGTTTGAGTCCGCGACTGCGCTTGCTGCTGGGCTGGATCAGGTAGAGACAGAGTGGCTTGCTGCTCAATACTGACTTTGTTATTTTTCTGGGGTTCTACGAGAATTTTTCTATAGCTAGATTGGCGAGATTATCACTTGATATATATTCAAAAATATATTTAACCTCAGTTCTAAAAGTTTTGCAATTATTGATTTCTATTAAAATTTCATCAATTCCCAAATGTTCCCGATGAAGGTTTGCTATATTATTGAGTAGAATCTCAATCGACTCTGAATCTGACAGGGGTTGCCTTGAGTGCACTTGGCCTATACCAACTGTGGATTCAATGCCGGTTAATCGGACAAATAAATTTTCAAAGTATCTAATAATCGAAGGTCGATTTAAGTTTTCAAATATAAGAATTGAAATAAGCAGTGAGTATAGATAATTACTTGACTCTAGCGAGGCTCGGCGCAGAACCTCATTATATTTCTTGGATATGTTTAAAAGTTCGGTATTGATAATTTGATGCTTTCTATCTTCTTTTTCAATCCTCACTTTTTCTTCCCTGGTGATTGCTGGCTCTGGTTGCTGAAAGAAGTTAAAGTACCAGATTAGAACTAAGGCAACAAACAGTGATCCCCATGCGTTGTCTATTAGTGAATTCCAAGAGGGTGAGAGGCGAATAATTAAATCAGTTTTGATAAATAAAAACCAAATAAATATCGATGCCGCAATTGGGATTGAAAGCGCTACTAGGTGGAATAGAAAATACTTAAACTTTCTACATTCTATCAGGAATGGCCTGTAGTTTCTGTGAATCCAGTGCGTGCCGCTTGCTAAAATTGCTACCAGCAGGTAGTAGTAATTTGATATATTTAAGTCTTTACCTGCGATTTTGTATAGTGTTCCTATTTGAAATGTGAAAACAATACAATAAATCAAAAATCTTGATAGAAATGTTTTGACTAGAATTTTTGGATTATTCCCGATGAGTGACAGTGGAAGGTATCCTATAAATGTAGGAGGCTGCTGTCTTGATTTTGACTCCAGTAACGAAAACAGCATTTGTATTAGAAAAAATCCAAAAATTACAAATATTGTTAGATATACAGCTGTCATTATTTTTTATTTCAACTAAAATAGGGGATTTATTTTTTGTATTTTATTACAAAGTGAAAAAATTATTAAAATTGATTATTTTTGCATTTTCCGGTTCGATGATGGGTATTTTTGTTAGTTCTTTTGCATTGATGTTGGCTTGGTTGACAGCAGTTTTTGCTAGTTTCCGCCGGAGCTTACGACCGTAATCACTGTTAAGGAAAGCTGCAACAAAATGAGCGTGGTCAGGATTCTTAAACCGAACCCGCACCAAGTAACCAGCATAGGCTAGTTTCTCGTCCGTCAGCACAACAGCAGCTTTACCAACTTTTTCCTTTGAATTGGTGCGGTTGAATAAGAGGTCGCCCTTGCGAACTGTATACTTCTCAACCTCTTTAGGAGACAAGTCCATATATTTGAGATCAGAAAGGTCTAACTTTCCATCATCGGTAATATTTCCCATGCGAAGCACAGGATATTCTCCCGTAGCACCTGCCTTAGCTGAGGTGCCATATTGAGTAGACTCCGCTAAATCGCCGATTGTTGTCATTTCAAATTTATTTTCCCAAGTTTCTGGATTGCCAAAAATTGAAATAAAAAGTGACCGTTCAAGCTCTTCGAAAAGCTCCTGCTGGCGCTCACGTTTTTGTTCAATAAGTTTCTTTAGCTGATGTTGCTCAACAATTCTTTTCTGCTCATTTATGTTTGGTAGTTGAACGGGGAGAGCAAGAAAAACATCTTTCGGTAGCGACCTCCGTCGAGCTGTGCTTCCTTGCAGTTTTGCCTTATAGTAGGCTAAAGAGCGATCAGATTTTAGGGCAAGTCCTAAGTAATTAATATCAACACCTTCAATGTCGACGAGATCCCAAATCCCATATGCAGGACTAACGATAGCTTCATCGTATAGTTGCTGGAAATCAAGAACCCCTTCATCAATCGGAAAGCTCACTACAAGTTGTCCACGTTTGACTACTTTATATCCCGATAAATCTTTACTTGCGATTGATTTCTTGAACTTCTGGTTCTGATCCATCAATCCTTTATGCATGGTCATAGACAAAATTGGATACGAGCCATTCCCCGCCTTGATTACTTTTGCAGGCTTTATGAGTGATCCAAGTGGGACATCTTTGTTTGACTTCACAGCCCCATCACCTTCTTCAGTTGCTCGATGTGCTCGCCAATTTCGCGCTGGGTCTGCTCCAGCTCCGCAATAATCTCCTCCGGGGAACGGTAGACCACCTCTTCAAAAACCAGCTCCTTATAGCGGTTAATAGAGAGGTCATAGCCCTGCTCCACAATCTCACTCTTAGGAACAGTAAAAGACTTCTCCGTGCGGGCCCGCTCACGCTCAGTCCCATCACGATCAGCCCAGCGCTTCAAAACCTCCGGCAGGTCATTAGCCTCAACCGGGTTGCGCTTATCATCTAAGCTGAACCCATCAGCCTCAACATCAAAGAACCACACCTCATCAGTGCCACCCGAATTCGTCTTCGTAAAGAACAAAATCGCGGTCGACACGCCCGCATAGGGCTTAAAGACACCCGAAGGCAACTTCACCACAGCGTCCAGCTTCTGGTCCTCAACCAAGGCGCGGCGAACGTCCTTATGCGCCTTCGACGACCCAAACAAAACACCATCGGGCACAATCACCGCAGCCCGCCCACCGGGCTTCAACAACTTCAAAAACAGAGCCAAAAACAACAGCTCAGTCTTCTTGGTCTTAGCGACCTTCAACAAATCCTGACTCGTCGCCTCATAATCCAAGCTCCCCGCAAACGGCGGATTCGCCAGAATCAAAGAGTACTTCTCGGCGTCCTCACTGGCACCCTCACTCAAAGAATCCCGGTAACGAATATCAGGGTTATTCACCCCGTGCAGCATCATATTCATCGACCCAATACGCAACATGGTCGAATCAAAGTCATACCCGTGGAACATACCCCCATGGAAATGCTCCCGATGCTTCGCACTCGTAAACGGATCACGATTCTCACGCACCCACTCAGCAGCCGCCACCAAAAAACCAGCCGTACCGCAGGCAGGGTCCACAATGACGTCCTCAACATCAGGGGCCATCATCGCCACCATCAACTCAATAATGTGGCGCGGAGTGCGGAACTGACCATTTGTACCCGACGTGGCCAACTTCGACAGCATGTACTCATACAAGTCACCACTCGTATCAAGATTATCGAGAGCAATCGTGTCTAACTGGTCAACAACCTTAGCCAGCAAGGCAGGGGAGGGAATACGGAAAGTAGCGTCCTTCATATGCTGCGAATAAGTGGACGCCTCGCCACCCACCTGGCTCCCCAAGTTCCGTAAAAAGGGGAAAATCCCAGAATTCATCAGATCAAACATGACCTGCGGATCCTGATTCTTAAAATTCTGCCACCGCAACAGCTCCTGACCCTCACCAAACACCGTGTTCTCCACCGGGCGGCCAGTCAACCGAGCCTTCTTCTCAGCACGAGTCTGCACATCATCCAAACGGCGAATAAACAGCAGATAAGTCATCTGCTCGATAACCTCTAGCGGGTTAGAAATACCACCCGACCAAAAATCGTTCCAAATACGATCAATACGCGATTTAGTCTCGCCCGAGATTGCAATAGCCATAGCTCTAAGTATATGGGGGCACAAGCCCCTACACCCTGCTAAGCCACCTCCGCCGTAGCCCTGATTCGGTTAAGAATCGAGACAATCTCAAAGGCGTCATCGTCCCCAAACATCTCAAGGGGGTCGCCCAAGCTCACGTAGGGGTCCTCATAGAGACGCGACGGGTCAACCGTGCCATTCTCACTCAGCTCATCCACAATGCGCTGCACAAACCGAATCTGCGTCGCAGAATACCGCGACTCATCCAAAAAGACCGCAAAAGCCGCCCGGGCCTCGTCCCTGCTCAAACCCACCAGCGAGCGCACAAACACACCCAGACCCCCGGACTCACGCGCCACCTGCACATTTGCAGGCCCGCCAATACCCGAAGCATCAATCAAATCAGCCAGAGCCGCAAAATCCTCGTCCGTCAGCTGCTTGCCGCGAAGAACCTTCTGCACAGCAACCGCATCCAGGTGTTCGCGCAGGTACTCCTGCATTTTCTGCTCAAACCGCTCCTGGTTCATACCCACCTGGGTATGCACCACCTCGACCTCAACCGGGTCAATGAGCTCGTCCTGAAAATTGGTGTAGACAATCTTCTTCTGGCCCCTATCGAGCAGGTGGGTGACACCGCGCAGCTTCTTGCGCATGAACTCCAGCAGGGCAGGGGAGACATCCACCCACCAGTCATCTGCTGCCAGCTGCTCCAGGTGGGGCAGGACGGCCGCGATGGCAGGAACCGCTGCCTTGGTCAGTAGGTCCTCAGCAAGGGTCTGGGCCACCTCTTTGGCACGAGCCAGTGCGGCAGAATCACCGGTGAGGGCAGACAGCTGGGCCCCGAGCATGAGCAGGTCAAACTGCTTGGCCTCCAGGGTTCCTTCAACCGGCACAGTTGAGGCAACAGCCCCCAAACTCAGCGCCAACTCGGCCTCCGCCTCAGAAAGCTGCGCCCAGGCGTCCGCGCATGCAAAGCGCTCCACCGCTGCCCGGTGCGGGCGCACCAGCACATTGCCCATATCCAACCTGCCCACAAAGGCAGCCAGGTCAGAGCGCACCGCCACCGCGTAATCGTCCCCAGCAGCCACGGTGCCAGAGCCCACCAGGGCCCGGGCCAGCCTCACACGAGTTTCAAACACCCGCTGGGAGACAGGCTTAGCCAGCTGCCCCTCAGAGCCGGGCAGATCCTGGCTGAAATACTCCAGGTTCTGGCAGAAGTCGAAGACCAAAAAGTCCGTCTTATCGGCCCCGGGGCCAAAAACATCGGGAGCCAGGCGGGTACCGCGCCCCAACATCTGCCAGAACTTGGTCTTCGCCCGTACCAGCTTGAAAAAGACCAGGTTCAGAATCTCGGGCACATCAATTCCGGTATCGAGCATATCCACGCTAATAGCAATGCGCGGCAGAGACTCCGGCTCGGAGAACTTCTCAATCGCTGACTCCGCCGCATACGTGCGGTTAGTAATCACCTGGGCGTAGGAGCCGCCGTAACCGGGGAAGAGCACGTTAAACCGCTCATAGATAAAATCAGCGTGGGCCTGGTTCTTGGCGAAAATGATGGTCTTGCCCAGCAACTCACCGTCAGCTACCCGGTAGCCGTGCTCCATGAGCGTGGTCAGCACCTTATCGACCGTATCGGCGTTGAAAAGAAAACGGTTCAGGGCCTCACTGGTAATCTCATCGGGCACAGCATCGCCCCAGTCAGCAGACTCCCACTGCTCCTGCTCAGCCTCACTGAGCTGGTCATAGCGGATACCCTCGCGCAAGAAACGGGTACCCACACTAAAGCCCCGGGCAGGAACCAGGTAACCATCACTCACCGCCTGATCGAGGGTGTAGGCGTCGGTCGGCACACCGGCCTCTAGGTCAAAGAGGGCATAGGTGTTGAAATCAACCTCGTCTTTAGGGGTAGCAGTGAGCCCCACCAGCAGGGCATCAAAATACTCAAAAATCGCCTTGTACTTGGCATAAACCGACCGGTGGGCCTCATCGACCACAATCAGGTCAAAATAGCCAGGGCCGAATTCGCGTAGGGTGGCTTCGCCCTCAGCCCGGGTGCGGTTAATGATGTTCAGCATGGTGGGGTAGGTGCTGGCATAAACCCGGCCATTAGCCTGCTTATCCTCCACCAGGTTCACCGTAGCCAGATTCGGCAGATGGGCCTTGAAAGCCTTGACCGCCTGATTCACCAGGGCAGTGCGGTCAGCCAGGAACAGGACGCGCTTGACCCACCCGGCACGCGAAAGCAGATCCACCAGGGCGATGGTCGTGCGGGTCTTACCCGAACCGGTCGCCATCACCAGCAGGACCTTACGACGCCGGGCATCAAAAGCCTCAGCCACCGAAGCAACAGCCCGCAGCTGATAATCGCGCCCAGCAATCTCAGTATTCACCTGCTGCCCGCTCAACTGCTGGCGGCTGGTCCTGCGCTCAATCAAGAGGGCCAGCTCATCTTCGGTGAGGAAACCCTGCACCTCACGCGGCGGGTAACCGGCAGCGTCATCCCACAGGTAGTGGGTATAGCCGTTGGTATAGAAAATAACCGGGCGGACGCCGGTCGCCGCCTGCAGCGCGTCCGCATAGGCCTTTGCCTGGTCGCGACCAACATCCACCGACTCCCGGGCCCGCTTGGCCTCAACCAAGCCGAGGGGGCGGCCGTCCCTACCCCACAGCACGTAATCAACCCGACCCGACCCACTGGGGGTGGGCAGGCCCGTCACCGGGTACTCACGGTCCCGCGTATTGGCAAGGGGCCAGCCAGCCTCACCCAGGAGCAGGTCGATGAAGTAGTCGCGGGTTTCAGCCTCGTTATAGTCATGGGTGTCGGGCAGGGGCCTAGCCGCCTGGGCTTCAGCTAACTGGGCGCGAAGACGCTCAAGCTCGGCGTCCATAGCGTCAACCCGTGCCTGGTGCTCAGCAGCAAGTCTCTCCAGCTCAGCCGTGCGCTCGGCCTCAGCCTCAGCCATGCGCTGCTGGGTCAGAGCTCGCTGCTCCGCCTGACGGCGCAGCGTGGGAATCAGCTGGCGGTCAAAAGCCTTGCCCATAGGAGCTAAAGCCGGGGTCGCCGAATGGTTATACACACCCCAGACCATCAGGTGATACAGATCGGTCACCGCCTGCTCGGCGTCCCGGTCAGAAAGGACCCTCCGGGAGTTATGGGCCGCATCGTTTCCCAGGTGGCGGATAGTCTTGAACTTCAGGCGCTTATCATTGTCGAGATATACCGAGAAAGCCTCATTGCTGGTCAAGGTCGCCAGCGTGGCCTGCTCCGGGCGATAGATACCCCGCACCCGGTAGATATGCTCAACCAAACCCTCGATAGCCCGTCGGGCGTAGAAGCAGGCGGTGGGCGCATCCGTCACCAAATACCCCTCAGCCTTGGCGCAATCCCGGTAGAGCTCCGGCAGGGCCTGGTGTACAAAAGCAAAGTTAGACATAGCGCCTCGTGACTGTGCGAGAAGGTGTAGGTGCAATCACACATATTTTAGCCTGCTCCGCCCTCCCTACTCGTCCGCCCCCGCGAACTGCGAGTTGTAGAGCTCGGCGTAGAAGCCGCCGCGCTCCAGCAGCTCAGCGTGGGAGCCGGATTCGACGATGTCGCCGTCGCGCATAGCGAAGATGACGTCGGCGTCCCGGATGGTAGAGAGGCGGTGGGCAATCACGAAGGAGGTCTTGCCCACTGCCAGCTGGCCTAGGGCCCGGGCAATCAGCAGCTCGGTGCGGGTATCGACCGACGAGGTCGCCTCATCCAGAATCAGCAGGGGCTTTTGGGCCACCATGGCGCGGGCAATCGTCACCAGCTGCTTCTGCCCGGCAGAAAGCTGGGTCTGGTCGGTCAGTACCGTGTCGTACCCGTCGTGCAGCTGCGACACCAGCTCGTCTAGGCCAACCGAAGCCATGACCTCATCCAGGCGCTCCTGGCTGACCTGCCCAGCCCCGTAAACCACGTTCTCACGCAGGGTGCCCTCAAAGAGCCAGGTATCTTGCAGCACCATGGCAAAGAGGGAATCAACCTGCTCGCGGGTCAGGTCGGTGGTGGGCACCCCGTCAATGCGAATCTGCCCCGAATCGAGCTCGTAGAAGCGCATAAGCAGGTTGACCAGGGTAGTCTTACCGGCCCCCGTCGGGCCCACAATCGCCACCTTCTGGCCGGGGGCCACAGAGGCGGTAAAGCCGTGGATAATCTCCTTGCCCGGCTCGTAGCTGAACCGCACGTTCTCAAAGTCCACAGCACCGCGCACGGGCTGGGGCAGGGGAGTGCTCTTGGCGGACTCGTCCGCCAGCTCCTCGGCCTCCAAGAACTCAAAGACGCGAGCACCCGCAGCCGCCGCCGACTGCAGGGAGGTAGCCGACTGGGCTAGCTGGCCCAGGGGGTTGGTGAAGAGGCGGACGTAGACGATGAAGGCGACGATGACGCCGAAGGTGATGGTGTTGTTCAGCACCAGGGCTGCGCCGACCACGCAGACCACCACGTAGCCCAGGTTGCCGATGAAGCTCATGAGGGGGAACATGAGGCCCGAGAAGAACATGGATTTCCAGGCTACCCGATAGAGGTCGGTGTTGCGGTCGGCGAATTCGGCGCGGGCGGCGGTTTCACCGTTGTAGGCGCGAATCATGGAGTGGCCGCTCAGGGTTTCTTCGATATGGCCGTTGAGCTTACCGAGGAGCTGCTGCTGGGCCACGAAGTACTTCTGGCTGCGGGCCAGCACGAAGCCGGAGGCCACGATGCCGAGCAGGGAGGCGGCAATAGCGGCCAGGGCCATGCGCCAGTCGGTCACAAACATCATGACGGCTGAGCCCACCAGGGTGACCACGCCGGTGATGGTGGTTGCCAGGGAGTTGTTGAGGGTCTGCTGCAGGGTGTCGACGTCGTTGGTCACGCGCGAGAGGGTGTCGCCGGTGGAACCCTTGTCCATGTAGGCCAGGGGAAGGCGGTCGATTTTGCGGTCTAGGTCGTGGCGCATGGAGCGCGATACCCAGACGGTTGAGCGGGCCATGATCTGCCCCTCCACCAGGCTCAGGATCAGGGAGGCCACCAGCATGCCGATGGAGATCCACATGAGACGGTAGATTTCGCCCATATCAAGCTGGCCGGTGAAGCCCTTTTGAATCTCGTCCGTAATAGCCGAGAGGAACTGCGGGGCAACAATGGTGAGAATAACCCCGATGACGGCAGCGACAATAGCGACCACCATGCCCGGCAGCACCGGGCGCAGGTAGGCAAGGAGCTTGCCCATAGTCTGCTTGAAGGGGGCGGACGCCTGCCCCGGCATGGGTGCGCGCGGCGGGCCGCCGGGCCCACCGTGACCTCCGGGGCGCCCTGCTTTCTCGCTTTTAAGCTGGCTATCGCGCAGCTGCTCAGCAGATTCGAGGCCCCGGCGGGCTGACTCTAGCTCTTCGGGGGTAAATACTGGTGACTGGCTCATGAGCGAAGTTCCTCCTCAGAGAGCTGGGACAGGGCAATATCCTGGTAGACCTCGTTGGTAGCTAGAAGCTCCTCGTGGGTGCCAGAGCCAACCAGCCGGCCCTTATCAAGCACCAGAATCTTGTCGGCTTCCCGTACCGTACCGATACGCTGGGCCACCACCACAATGGTTGCCCCCTTGGCGGAGTTCTTGAGCTGGCTGCGGATATCCCGCTCGGTCTTATAATCCAGGGCTGAGAAGGAATCATCGAAAATCATGATCTCCCCGCCGCGGGCAAAGGCCCGGGCCATCGACAGGCGTTGCCGCTGGCCGCCCGAGAAGTTCTTGCCGTTCTGGGCAACCGCCGAGGCGTAGCCGTCCTCTTTCTTCCCCACGAATTCAGCTGCCGCAGCAGCGTGAGCCGCCGCCACCACGTCCTCGGGGGTCACCGGGCGCAGGCCCTCACCCAGGGCCAGGTTCGAGGCTACCGAGCCTGAGAAGAGCACACTCTTTTGGGGTACGTAGGCCAGGCGGTTGCGCAGGTCCTTTTGGTTCCAGTCGCGCACATCAACGCCGTCCACCAGCACCGACCCCTCACGCACATCAGCAAAACGCGGAATCAGATTCACCAGGGTCGACTTACCCGAGCCGGTCGAGCCAATAATTGCCACCATCTCACCCGGGGCAGCAGTAAAGGAAATCGAATGCAGGGCGTCCCCGTCAGCCTCGGGGTAGCGGAAGGACACGTCCCTAAACTCCAGGGAACCTGCCGGGGCAACCCCAGCGCTCGCCCCGCCGTCCACAATTGCAGGCTTGGTTGAGAGCACCTCGCGGATACGACGCCAGGCAACCAGGGCTCGCGGGCCCATCACGAAGATCACGGTCATCATCATGAAGCTGGTCACCACCTGCAGGGCGTAGGTGGAGAAGACCACCATCTGCCCAAAGAGGGTGACGCGCTCGGTCAGGTCGGCGGTGCCGTCTATCAGCACAGCACCCAGCACATAGATGGAGAGGGACAGGCCCGTCATGATGGCGGTCAGCAGGGGCATGATGAAGGCCATGGTGGAGTTGACGAAGAGGGTGGTGTTGCGCAGGTCGGTGTTGACCTCTTCAAAGCGCTCTTCGTGGAAGTCCCCGGTGGTGTAGGCCCGAATGACGCGCAGACCGGTCAGATGCTCGCGGGTCACACGGTTGAGACGGTCGGTGATTTTCTGCATGCGCATCATGCGGGGGATTGCCAGGCCCATGGCGACACCCAGCACCAGCAGGGTGGCGAGGACGGTGATCCCGGTGGGGATGGTCCAGGTCAGTGACTGGGTAGCGATTTTGGAGCTAGCCCAGACCGCCATGATGGGGGCCTTAATGCTCATCTGCAGGCCCATGACCACAAACATCTGCACCTGGGTGACATCGTTGGTGGAGCGGGTGATGAGGCTGTCGGTGCCGATGTGGTTCACCTCGGCACTGGAGAGGTCAAAGGTCTTGTTGTAGACCCCGGCCCGCATGCGCCGGGCTAGGGTGGTACCGAAAATTGCGGTGCAGAAGCCGGTGATAATGGCGCAGACCATAGAGGCCAAGGCTGCTGCCAGCATGAGAGTGCCGTCAGAGGTGACGTCCCTCAGTTCGGACCCGGGCGTTGAGATGGTGAGGGTGATGTTCTCCATGTACTCGGGTACCTTGAGGTCAAGGTAGACCTGAGCCACGATGGACAGCACCGCCACCAGGACGAGTAACCATTCTCGCCGGTGAATGAATTGGTTGATTTTCATGGAATCCTAAGGCGTTTTCGTCAAAGAAAAAAGGTGCATCTCTGCACCCTCGTCCTTTCTATTATGCCCCTCTTGGCTGAGCTTTCCTAGATTCCTTATCGGTCAAGGCCCCGGGCGGCCAGGGCGTCGCCGGTTTCGTGGGCGTAGGCCACCGTGGCAATCACCAGGGAGATGAAAAGCCGGAACTGGGCGACCTTGATCCCGCGGGCGGCCACCGCCGCCAGAATCAGCTGCCAGCTATCCATAATCACCGGGATAGAGCGCACCATCAGGGCCAGAGCCAGCCCCACCCGCTCAGGGGAGCCATCCACCCACTTCAGGGGGGTACACAGCCAGATAAACCCGTCAATCAAGACCGGCATAGGGGTTGACCATAGTAGCACCTTTGAAGCTGCAATCATGGTGAGTAGGGTCAGCAGGACGTCCGCCCCCGACTCAATCTTGCCGCTCACCAGGTAATAGACCAACAGAATTGCCAGCAACCAGGAAAGGGAAACCAGGGACTGCACCCAGGTGCGCCAGGGAATTTTTGCTAGAGCCCCAAGAACCAGCACCAGGGCGAGGGCCGCAAGGCCAAACCCCCAGTGGCTGGTAGCTGCCAGGTAGATGCCCAGCAGAAGAATGAAGACGCCTTTAGCCCACAGGGGTGCCCGGTGCACCGGAGTGTTGAGGGGCTGGTAGGTGCCAAAGAGCTGGTTGGCGATGTTCACACCTGCCCCCCGGGACGTTGGGGCTTAGCAGGTTTAGGTGGGGCAGGGAAGTCCGTGGCGCACCAACGCTGGTAATCTGCCAGGACGTCTACCGCCGGCCCCTGCGCCAGCAGGCGGCCCTCGTGGATAACGATTGCCTCATCGCAAGTTGCTGCCAGGTCAAGGTCGTGGGTGGAGATGACCTGCTGCTGGGGAAGGGAATCGAGCAGGTCAAATAGCCTCAACCTATTCTTGAGGTCTAAAAGAGTTGTGGGTTCATCTAAAAGTAGAACCTTAGGATTTACTGCAAGCACAGCAGCTAGGGCGGTCAACTGCTTTTCACCGCCTGAGAGGTTATAGACAGAGTCAAAAGCGCGGTGCTCAACCCCGCGCTCAGCAAGAGCCTCCAGGGCGGCGGCGCGGCGGGCGTCCTTGCCCTTGATGTGCTGAAGGGAGAGCTCGACATCCTCAACCCCCGTCGGCATCACCAGCTGGGCGCCGGGGTCTGAAAAGAGCATGCCCACCCGCGAGCGCACCGCAGGTAGATGCTCACTTACGCTCACCCCGTGTACGGTGACCTCGCCCGAGGTCAGCGGGGAGAGCCCGTTGAAGAGTCGTAAGAAGGTTGACTTGCCCGAGCCGTTGAGGCCCAGCACTGCGGTACGCGGGGCAGAGAGCTCCACGGTGATGTTGTGTAAGAGAGTGCGGTCGCTGGTGCCGGTGTCAACGGTTACGGTGGCTGAGTAAGTGGCAAGCAGCCCGTCGTCCGAAAACCGAGCCGACGGGCTTGCAGCGCTTGCGCGTGAAGAGCGAGAAAACAACACGGGCTCTATCGTACCTAGCGGCGGGCCAGGGCGGGGAAGGCCCGGTGCACGGCCAGGGCAACCAGCACAGCTACCAGGCACTTAATGAGATCGCCGGGGATGTAAATCAGGGCAGCGGCAACCGCAGCACCCAGTTCAAGGTCGGCATTGACCATCATGCCGGCAATACCAAAGACCTGAATGATGGCAAAACCTGCCAATACGGCCACCACAAAAGCGCCAAATAAGCCGGCCCCGCTCATACGGCGGCGCAGGGCTGCGTAGGCAAGCCCGCCGATAACCAGGGCACCGGGAATAAAGCCCAGCAGGTAGCCAAAGGAGGGGGAGACGATGGTGCCGAAGCCGCCCTTACCCCCAGAGAAAACCGGAAGGCCAATCAGGCCAGCGACGACATACAGGGTAACGGCAAGGGCAGCGCGGGTGCCCCCCAGGGTTAGGGCTGCGATGTAAATCGCCAGGGTTTGGAGAGTAATTGGAACGGCAGCCGGACCCACCGGAATAGCGGGCAGCAGGGCGCATACGGCAATAAAAGCGGCAAAAACAGCGATAAGAGCCAGATCACGACCGGGATTGGCAGCGGCGCGCGCCCGGCGCGGTGAAGTCTGTGATGATGTCATGCCCACTACTATAAACAGGTTTTGAACACCGTTCAAAAAGTCTGCCTTTCTTTCACCTCTGTGACGCCGGCCCGAACCAACGCCCCGGTGGCCCCTCCAACATCGACCAGCACCACACTGGGGTGGTAAGATAGATAGCTGACCAACCCACCCCCACCCAAGGAGCAGACCCGTGCTGTCAGTCAACAACCTCGAACTGCGAGCTGGCGCTCGCCTGCTCATGGAGGACGTCACCTTCCGCATCGACAAAGGCGATAAGGTCGGTCTCGTGGGTCGAAACGGCGCCGGTAAAACCACCATGACCAAGGTGCTGGCCGGGCTCACCCTGCCCGCAGACGGCACCGTCACCCGCGGAGGCACCATCGGCTACCTGCCCCAGGACCCCAAGGACGATGACATGACCCAGCTCGCCAAAGACCGCATTTTCTCGGCCCGCGGCCTAGACGGGGTTGCCCGCAAAATGCGTCAGGCCCAGGAAATGATGGCCAGCGAAGACCCCGCAGAGCACGCCAAGGGTATGCGCCGCTACGACCGGCTCGAAGCTGAGTTCATTGCCGGTGGCGGCTATGCGGCCGAGTCTGAGGCAGCTACCATCACCGCCAACCTTGACCTGCCCGAGCGCGTCCTCAACCAGCCCCTGTCCACCCTCTCCGGTGGTCAGCGCCGCCGCGTCGAACTGGCCCGCATTCTCTTTGCCAACGCAGACACCATGCTGCTCGATGAGCCCACCAACCACCTGGACGCCGACTCGGTAGTCTGGCTGCGCGAGTTTTTGAAGAACTACCAGGGCGGCATCCTGGTCATCTCCCACGACGTGGAACTGATGGAACTGGTCGTCAACAAGGTCTTCTACCTGGACGCCAACCGCTGCGTCATCGATATCTACAACATGGGCTGGAAGAACTACCTGCTGCAGCGCGAACAGGACGAGGCCCGCCGCAAGCGCGAGCGCGCCAACGCCCAGAAAAAAGCCTCAGCCCTGATGGAGCAGGCCAACAAGATGCGCTACAAGGCAACCAAGGCGGTCGCAGCCCAGCAGATGATCAAGCGGGCCGAAAAGCTCATGCGCGGGCTGGAAGAAGAGCGCCAGGTTGATAAGGTGGCCGCGATTCGCTTCCCCGACCCTGCCCCCTGCGGCAAGACACCCCTGTCAGCGACGGGGCTGTCCAAGAGCTACGGCTCCCTCGAAATTTTCACCGATGTCGACTTGGCCATTGACCGAGGCTCGCGCGTGGTGGTACTGGGCTTTAACGGAGCCGGTAAGACCACCCTGCTGCGCATGCTAGCTAAGAGCACCCAGCCCGATACCGGCGAGGTCATCTACGGCCACGGGGCCAAGGTGGGTTATTTCGCCCAGGAACATGAGATTCTGGACCACGACCGCACCGTCTTTGAGAACATGAAGTCAGCGGCCCCCGACCTCGATGACACCCGCGTCCGCACCATTCTCGGCTCCTTCCTCTTCTCGGGAGACGACGTCGATAAGCCCGCCGGCGTGCTCTCCGGTGGTGAGAAAACCCGCCTGTCGCTGGCAACTCTGGTGGCCTCGTCCGCCAATGTTCTGCTACTCGATGAGCCCACCAATAACCTCGACCCGGCCTCGCGCGAAGAGATTTTGAACGCCCTGAAGAACTACCAGGGGGCCATTGTGATGGTTTCCCACGATGAGGGGGCAGTTGAGGCCCTTGACCCCGAGCGCGTGCTACTGCTGCCCGATGCGGTAGAAGATTTGTGGAGCAAGGAATACCAGGACCTCATCTCCCTGGCTTAGGCAGGAATGAGCGGACGCCCGCCCCGCCCGGTAGCTGACCGGACGGGGCGGTCTTGTATCAGCCCCTCTTCTTTGGTACGTACAAATAGGCTTGTGTGTCTGTTTCTTACACAAGCCCACTGTTGGGGCCACCACACTCTACGAAAAAGACCTGTGTGTTTCGTGGGTTTTTCTTCACCAAACAAAGGTCACGAAATGATAACGGGCCTATTTTGCTAGTGCAGGGTGGACCAGTCGGCGTAGAGTAAATACCAGCTTCGGAAGCCAATCTTCCCCAGCTGCACCTCAAGAATACCGCCTCACCGATGAGGCGGCACACAAATCCAACACCGACGTTGGGCCGAACCTTGAAAGGATGATTCAATGCTGGAATCACACGACGTACGTTACCCCGAAATCGCTGAAGAGGGCGTAGAGGTCGACGTTTTCTGGACCGAAGACTAAACATCGTTCGCCTCGGTGGCACGGATATATTTTTGTTTTCCTTCCCACCCCACCTCAATGAGTGACTACATAGAAGTGATACACGGGTGAAAGACAGGGGCCCGGCACCACACGGTGCCGGGCCCCTGTCTTTGCCTGAAGTCTTAGGCTCCTGTGAAGAAGCCGCTGATCAGCTGGGCTGGAAAGCTGGTGAGGAAACCGAAAAAGGCCAGGGTGTAGGCCCCGATATAGACGGTTAGGACGGCGGTGAGGAAGTTCTCGCGGGCTGAGCCAGCATCGCCCAGGATAGGTAGGGCCATGTAGCCGCTCTTACGCCAGAGCTTGCTGGGCACTACGGGCTTGATGGTGGCTGGCCAGAAGGGGTTAACCCCGCGGGTGGTCAGGGCATCGCCCAGAATGTGGGCGGTCGCCCCGGTGAGAACCACCCAGGGCATTAGGGCCAGCGAATCGGTATAGATGGTTCCTGCAATGACCGCAAGCGCCCCCAGCCAGCCCCCCGGTGCCTTGAAGGTGCGCAGGGCCAGGCCGCCAGCAAAACCGGCTAGGGCTAGAGCTAGAACGGGGATACCCGCGTAGGTCAGGCGGTCGGCAAAAAATGCCAGGGCCCAAAAGGCTGCTAGGCCAACCAGAGAATGGGTTCCCTTGCGGTGGCCGCCTGAAAGTCGGCCCACCAACAGGGCAACCCAGCGACTGACCGGCGGAATCGAGTGGGCGATGGTGCCGTTATGGTGATCAATATCGGGAAGCATGCCCGCACCGGCAGCTGCTAGGGTAGTGACGGCCAGGGTGGTGGGGTCGTCAATGCCCAAGACTCCCGCCTCGTTGAGGGCTAGCCAGGCTGCTGCTGCGCTAATGGAGTGGGAATAACCCATCATGATGGTGCGATCCTTATGAATAATCCTCTGGAAGTGAAAGCACCACTTTAACATAATTTCGAATATTTGTTCTAAAAAGACGCCGGTGGTCACGGAGTAGGCACGGTCGGGGAGAACGTTCGCCCAGAGCGAGCAAGAAGCGTAGACTAAAACTAGGACGACCCCGCACCGGCAGCCCTGCCGGGGGCGAGCGTCCTTACACCCACCACAACTACATACCGAAAGTCCTTCGTTGAACCAACATACCCAAGGGTCAGAACCCCAGACCCCTGCTGAAACTTCAACCGACATGCTCTACCAGATCGACGATACCCCACCCCTTGGCGTCTCTATCCTGCTAGCGCTCCAACACATCCTGGCAGCCTTCGCCGGAATCATCGCAGTACCCCTGGTCGTCTGCACCGCCCTCGGCTTTAACGTCGCCCAAACCTCACTGATGGTCAGCGCCTCCATCTTCGTCGCGGGCCTCACCACCTTCATCCAGTCCCGCGGCATCGGCCCCGTGGGCGCTCGCGTGCCCGGCATGATGGGCACCGACTTCACCTTCGTCAACCCCACCATCGCGGTTGGCTCCCAGTTCGGCATGGCCGGAATCGTAGCCGCCACCATCAGCGCCTCACTGGTTGAGATTGTGCTCTCCCGCTTCATTAAGCCCCTGATGCGTTTCTTCCCGCCGTTGATTACCGGTACCGTGGTGGCCCTCATCGGCATTACCCTGCTACCGGTCTCCATGGACTGGGCAGCAGGCGGTGCGGGCTCCGAAGACTACGGCTCCCTGCAGAACCTCACCATCGCCTTCGGCGTTATGGCCCTCACCCTCGCGATCGCCCACTTTGGCCGCGGTATTCTGCGCGCTGCTGCCGTCTTTATCGGCATGGTTGTCGGCTACCTGGTCTGTATTCCCCTGGGTCTAGTTGACCTTTCTGTCGTCTCAGACGCCGCCTGGTTCGCCCTGCCCAACATCTTCGCCTACGGCCTGCACTTTGATCTGGCCTCCACCCTGGCCTTCGTCCCCGCCTATATCGTCTCCACCATCGGAACGGTCGGCATCATGATGGCTATCGGCCAGGCCTCCGGCGCCACCCTCGACAGCAAGCGCGTCTCTAACGGCGTACTTGCGGACGGCGTTGGCTCAGCTTTAGCAGGCGCTTTCGGCGCGGGCCCCAACACCGCCTTCTCCCAGAACGTCGGCCTTATTACCCTCACCAAGGTAGCCTCCCGCCGCGTCATGATTACCGCAGGCATTATCCTGGCTATCCTTGGCGTCTTCCCCAAGCTCTCAGCCCTGATTTCCGTGATGCCCCAGCCCGTCCTCGGTGGTGCAGGCGTCATCATGTTCGGTCTGGTCGCAGCCCAGGGCATCAAAACCCTCACCACCATCGAACTGGGCGACCGCGAACTGCTCATCGTCTCGGTGGCCTTCGCCCTGGGTATTGGCGTGACTGTGCGCCCCGACATGCTCGCCAACCTGCCCACCGCCCTGCAGATGATTCTCTCCTCCGGCATCTCCACCGGAACCCTGGCAGCCCTGCTACTCAACATCATCCTGGTAGACCGAAAGAAGAAAACAGCATGAAACTCCTCGAAGACCGCATCCGCCGCGACGGCCGCATCCTGCCCGGCAACATCCTCAAAGTCGACCAGTTCATCAACCACCAGGTCGACCCCCAGCTCATGATGGACATGGGCCGCGACTTCGCCGAGCACTTCAAGGACGCCGGAATCACCCGCGTCCTCACCCTCGAAGTCTCCGGTATCTCTATGGCCATGACCGCCGCTCTGCACCTGGGCGTGCCCATGGTCTTTGCCAAGAAGATTTCCTCCAAAACCCTCTCCACCGACACCTACCACTCCAAGGTCTTCTCGTACACCAAGAAAATCGAGTACGACATCCGCATCGACAAGCGCTTTGTCACCCCCGAAGACCGCATCCTGATTATCGATGACTTCCTCGCCAACGGCCAGGCCCTGCACGGCCTAACCCACCTCTGCGAACAGGGCGGGGCCCAGGTAGCCGGCATCGGTATCGCCATCGAAAAGGTCTTCCAGGGCGGCGGCAAAGAATTCCGTGACCGCGGCTACGACGTCTACTCCCTGGCCATGATCGACCACTTCACCGACGACGGAGTGGTCTTTACCCACGAGGTAGAAAAAACCCAGTAGCACAGCAACCAGCTCAAGCAATGCTCCCCTCCACCTGAACCGGTGGAGGGGAGCATTTTCTTTTCTCAATCACCCACAAAGCCTAGCGGTAGAGCTGCTCATCGAGCAGGGCGTCCTCCACCTCTTCATCGGTAATCTTCTTACTGCGCTTAGGGGCCTTAGGGCGCACAATAGACTTCATATGCGCGGGCATATCATCCACAAACTCCATGCGGCGGCGCACCACCTCTTCGTCCTCATCGCCGATATACGTGCCATCAGCATCGTAGAACTGACCAAAATAGGCCTCAAGCTCAGCGGCAACCTGCGCATCGAGCTCATCATTGCGCACCTTCTGGCGGGCAGACCAGAAATAAGCAATATAGAACATGACCGCAAAACAGTACCACTGCACCGAATACGACAGGTTCGGCCCGTAATCTTCCTCCGGCTTATCCTTAGCAACCGGGGCGCTTGCTGGAGCCGGGCTCTCAGAAGCCATCACACCGTAATTGACCGTATCGACATCAAGACCGGTCACCTCAGCAACCTCGGGAAGGTCAATACTGGTAATCTGCCCATCCACCGATGAAGCACCCGTATCGATCTCACCCTCCACCAGGCGAACCGTAATCGTCACCTGCCCAGCCGGGGGAGCAGGCACCGGGGACGCCGTCGAACCGGCATCCCCAAACGCAGCCTCCATCCAGCCGCGGTTAACCACCACAATATGGCCCTGGTCGGTCTGGAAAGGCACCAGCACCTCATACCCGTTCAGCCCGTTATAGGGCCGATTACGCACCAGCAACTGGTGCTCACTCAGGTACTGGCCGGTCATGGTCACCGGCTGCCAGCGCAGCTCAGAATGAGCGGACGCAAACAGGCTAGAATCATCCGCAAAATCCAGGGGAGCGGCATCATAGTTCTGCGAAATACGCTCATTTGAAAAATCAAGCGCCTCCTTGCGGCTCATCTGCCAGCTCGCCAAATACAGGCACACCAGCGAGGCGACCACCGTCAGCACAAACAGGCCAACCCACTTACCAGAGAGCAAAAAACCGTATTTCTTCACAAGCAACCACCCTATCCCAGAGGGACAGTCTGCTTCCAAAAACTACGCGCCACCAAAAAATCCTGCAAATACTGCACGTGCTCCTCACAGGCCGCCCAGCTCTTGAGCCGCTCCGGGGCATGCACCTTCGGGTTGTTCCACAGCACCTCAAAACGAGCCTGCTCCTGGCAGCCCTTACGGCTACACTTCACAAACTCAGGCCCCTGGCCACTGCCATCTGCCTGATCCTGATTCAAAGAACCTAAAATATCCACCCGCTACTCCTTACCGTCCTCATCAAAAACCACTTCACCATCAATAATCACCGGCTCACCAGAACCCTCAGCCGCAGAATCTGCTGGGTGAGCGCTCGCCTGGGTGCGGCTATCAGCTGGCCCACCGGCGTCCGCCCCCTCAGCCGCAGCGGCACGAGCTGCCCGATCAGCCTGAGCCGCCTCAATAGCAGCCTGCTGCTCCGGCGGCAACATGGCAGAAAAACCGCCACCACCCTGCTTAGCCTCACCGTTAGCCACTACCACAGCCGTCCAGGGAATAATCGCAGCCGCCGCCAGGCACACCCACTGCCACACACCGTCCACCATCACCGCAGCAATAATAAAAACAATGCGCAAAAACATCTTGAAGGCATACACCTTAGCCCGCGAACTAACCCCCACCGACTGCCGCTCAGCAGCGTCAGTAATCTCAAAAACCTCAGAATCGCCCGAAGAATAGCCGGCAGCCTCCAAATCCTCAGCAGTCCAATACTTCTGCGCCACCGGTACCCTCCTCACACAGGCTCAAACTCACCCCACCAGTCTACCCCTCGCAGGCACACCCCGCCCGACCCCTTAACCAAACCCGCCAGGCCAAATAACACGCGCCTACTTGAACAAACCACCACTTTTTTCTCAAGAGCGTAAGATAGGGGCAGAAACAAAACCCCACAACAAGGTGAAACAATGACCAACCCCACCGTACTCATCACCGGCGGCAACCGCGGCATCGGCCACGCCATCGCCACCGAATTCAAAAAAGCCGGCTACAACGTCGCCATCACCTACCGCAGCGGCGAACCCCCCGCCGACTTCTTCGCCGTCAAAGCAGACGTTACCGACTCAGCCTCCATCGACGCAGCCTTCACTGCCGTCGAAGCAGAATTTGGCCCCGTCGGCGTCGTCATCGCCAACGCAGGCATCACCAAAGACACCCTGCTCATGCGCATGAAAGAAGACGACTTCACCTCCGTCATCGACACCAACCTTACCGGCGCCTTCCGCGTTGCCCAGCGCGCCACCAAGGGCCTACTCAAAAACAAGGGCGGCCGCATCATCTTCATCTCCTCCGTCGTCGGCCTCTACGGCAACCCCGGCCAGGTCAACTACTCCGCATCCAAGGCAGGCCTCGTCGGCATGGCCCGCTCCATCACCCGCGAACTCGGCGCCCGCAACATCACCGCCAACGTCATCGCCCCCGGCTTCATCAAAACTGACATGACCGAGGAACTCTCCGACGACCTCAAAAAGCAGTACACCGACTCCATCCCCGCCCGCCGCTTTGCCGAACCCAAAGAAATCGCCGACGTAGCCCTCTTCCTCGCCTCCGACGCCGCAGGGTACATCTCAGGTGCCGTGATTCCCGTTGACGGTGGCCTGGGTATGGGGCACTAATACAGCCTGGCCGGTGTGTGCCCGTCCGCGACCCTCTCACTCCTCGCCCGGGGGCTCGTCGTGATTCACGCCAGCCCCGAGCCAGCGGACGGGCCACACACCTTCCCAGGCTGCTGTGTATGCCAGAGCGGGGGCGGTAGCTCCCCGGCAGCCGACTGGCTGGGGCTGGCATGAATCGCATGTGAGCGCTAGCGAACCGGCGAGAAGGTTAGTCGGCAGAGGGGGGGCTACCGCCTATCGCTACTTAAACAAATCATTTGTACAACGCTTATAAGGACTAAGAATGTCACTTCAGAACAAGACCATTATCATTACCGGTTCCTCCCGCGGCGTGGGCGCAGATACCGCCCAGATTCTTGCCGCCCAGGGAGCCAACATCATCGTCAACTACCGCTCCAAGGCACCCCGTGCCACCAAGGTTGTTGCCGCCATTGAAGAAGCCGGCGGCAAGGCCGTTGCTGTACAGGGCGACGTGACCAAGGCTGAGGACGCCGCCGCCCTGGTAGAAGCTGCCATCGAGAACTTCGGCTCCCTGGACTACCTCATTCTCAACGCCTCTGGCGGCATGGAGGCCGGCATGCCCGATGATTACGCCATGGTGCTCAACCGCGACTCCCAGCTGCGCCTGGCCCGCCTGGCAGCCGAAAAAATGCCTGAGGGCGGCCGCATCGTCTTTGTGACCAGCCACCAGGCCCACTTCATCCGCGAAGTAGAGACCATGCCTGAGTACAAGCCGGTTGCTGAGTCCAAGCGTGCCGGCGAGGACGCCCTGCTAGCAGAAATCCCCGCCCTCACCGAAAAGGGCATCTCCCTGGTGGTTGTCTCCGCCGACATGATTGAAGGTACCGTCACCGCGGCCCTACTCAACCGCCTGCACCCCGGGGCCATTGAGGCCCGCCGCGAAGAAGCCGGCAAACTTTACACCGTCAACGAGTTCGCCCAGGAAGTCGCCAAGATGGTAACTGCCGATGTTGAAACCGGCCACATCGAGCTGGTCGGCGGCGCAGGCGGCTTCATCAAGTAGTTTCCTGTCGAACTTTGTACCGCACCCTGCCCGTTTTTAAGGTCAAAAGTGGGCAGGGCATGGTACAAACCCGCTGATTTCAGCACGTAAAAGGACGCTGGTAGCCACCTACCAGCGTCCTTTTCCTATTGCGTGAGGGCAGAGCCTTGCAAATCTTTAGAGCCCAGCGAAGTGGCGCACCGCGTCCAGGCGCAGGGTGTTGATCTGGGCGTCGGCGACCTCCAGTAGGGCAGTCTTGGCATTGAAAGCAACACCCAGCTCTGCCTCAAGGATCATGAGCACATCGTTGGCACCGTCGCCCACAGCAATGGTCTGGGAGGACTTAATATCGAACTCCTTAGCCCATTCCTTCAGCGACTCCTTCTTGACCTCACCAGTAATAACCTCGCCGGTGACCTTGCCGGTCAGCTTACCCTCGATGATGTCAAGGACGTTGGCGCGCGCCTTGGAAAGGTTCAGGTAGCCCGCCAGCGGTGAGAGAACCTGCACAAATCCGCCCGAGACCACGCAGACCTCGTGGCCGGCTGCCAGGAAAACCTCAACCAGCTTGGTAGCACCGGGGGAGTACAGCACCTTGGAAGCCACCTCATCAATCACCGACTCCTCGAGACCGGCTAGGGTGGCAACCCGCTCACGCAAGGACGCCTCAAAATCGAGCTCACCGCGCATCGCCCGCTCAGTTACCTCAGCAACCTCAGCGCCGCGTCCTGCCGCAGCTGCCAGCTCATCAATGACCTCCTGGCGGATCAGGGTAGAGTCAACATCCATAATGAGCAGCTTCTTCTCATCATTGGCCAACTCAGCGGGCACCACATTCAGGTCAAAGCCCAGCGAGCGCGCCCCATCCAGCAGCCCCAGGGCGCCGCGGGCGTCCTCAACACCACCGCGCTCCCACGAAGCCGCAGCAATATAAACCGAGTAGGCCGGGCCCTCTGCCTCGCGCTCCACGCGAGAGGCAGGAACCTCCATCAAAAGACCCGATTCAAGCTCCAGGCCCTCAACCGCCTGGAGCGCAGCAACCAGCTGCTCCTCGGTAGCAATCAGGGGAGCGTCCGCACGAGAAATAGCAACAATATTCACAGAAGTACTCATAGGCACCATTATCTACTAAAGTTGTGAACCATGGCATCAGTTCTTGAACTTAATAAGGTTACTGTCTCACGAAGCGGTAAGAACCTCATCCACAACATCACCTGGTCTGTCGAAGAAGGCGAACGCTGGGTCGTCCTTGGCCCCAACGGCGCGGGTAAAACCACCCTGCTCTCCATTGCGGCAGCCCGCCTGCACCCCACCCGCGGCGAAGTCGACATCCTTGACGAAATCCTCGGCGCCGTCGACGTTTTTGAACTACGCCCCCGCATCGGCCTCTCCTCAGCCCCCATGGCAGCCCAAATCCCCGGCAACGAAACCGTGCTCGATGTCGTCATCACCGCAGCCTACGGCGTAGCAGGCCGCTGGAACGAAGAATACGACTCCTTCGACGACAACCAGGGCAAGGCCCTGCTCGACGACTGGGGGGTAGCCCACCTAGCTGACCGCCCCTTCGGTACCCTGTCTGAGGGCGAAAAAAAGCGAGTGCTCATCGCCCGCGCCCTCATGACCGACCCCGAAATGCTGATTCTCGATGAACCCGGCGCCGGCATGGACATCGCAGGCCGCGAAGACCTGGTCAAGCGCCTCACCCACCTGGCCCTCGACCCCTACGCCCCCGCCACCATCCTGGTCACCCACCACCTCGAAGAAATCCCCGCAGGATTCACCCACGCCCTGCTCCTACGCGAAGGCCAAATCGTAGCAGCAGGCCCCATCGAAGAAACCCTCACCCAGGCCAACGTCTCAGCCACCTACGGCCTCGACCTCGACCTGACCGTTCACGAGTCCGGCCGCTACTCAGCCTTCGCCCGCTAGCTCCCAAGCATGAAACCCAAACAACTCACCCCCGAGCAGCTGGCAGAACGCTCAGCCCGCGTCACCGCCCTGCCCAACACGCGTCCGCTCAGCACAGCCCCGAGCGAGGCCACCCGCTTCTACACCCACCTCACCGACGTCAAACTGCGCTCCATCAAAGAACCCGAATGGGGAATCTACATCGCAGAGTCCTCCAAGGTAATCCGGCGGGCGCTCGCCGCCGGGCACCGGCCTCTCTCCTTTCTCATGAACGAAAAATGGGCTGACGACCTCATTGACGTGTTGCAAGAGCACCCCGATGTGCCCGCCTTTGTGGGAAGCGAGGACGAGCTGGAGCAGGTTACCGGCTTCGCCCTGCACCGCGGGGCCCTTGCCGCCATGGCTAGGCCCGAACCTGTTCCCTTACAAACCCTGCTTGAGGGGGTGCGGCGCGTCGCGATCCTAGAAGACATCGTGGACCACACCAACGTGGGTGCCATATTCCGCTCGGCAGCCGCCCTCGACATCGACCTAGTGCTGGTGACCCCGCGCTGCGCTGACCCGCTCTACCGGCGCTCAATCCGCGTCTCCATGGGAACTGTCTTCCAGGTACCCTGGGCCCGACTGGACTCCTGGCCCGGCGCCCTCGAGATCCTGCACGCAGCGGGCTTCACCACCGCCGCGCTCGCCTTAGAAGAAGATTCTTTGAGTCTGACCGAACTGGCTAACCGCAACGACGAAAAGCTAGCTCTGATTTTGGGAACCGAGGGGCACGGGCTGGCCACATCAACCCTGGCTACCACCCAGCACACCGTCATGATTCCCATGAGCCACGGGGTCGATTCCCTCAATGTAGCGGCCGCCTCAGCTGTTGCCTTCTGGGAAACTCGCCCAAAGATGGTAGAGTAGTTCCTCGGTTGTAAACCGCAACCACCGGTAGGCACCCGCCCCGGTAGCAACAAGATATGCACTGGCAAAATCCAGGGCACGAAGAAGGTAAATATCATGCAGGCTGGCATCCACCCTGAATACAACTACGTTCTCTTCCGCGACCTCGCATCAGGCGAGACCTTCCTGACCAAGTCAACCATGACTTCTCAGAAGACCGAAAAGTGGGAAGACGGCAACGAGTACCCCCTCGTAGAAGTTGAAATCTCATCAGCTTCACACCCCTTCTACACCGGTAAGCAGCGCATCATGGACGCCGCTGGTCGTGTTGAGCGCTTCAACGCTCGCTTCGCAAACTTCGGCAAGAAGGCCTAAGTTTACAGCCAGTCTATTCAGGCTTAATATCACACCCCGTGACCGTGATTTATCACGCGTTACGGGGTGTTTTTGTAGGTTCACTGCGTAGAATT
Organism: Rothia nasimurium; assembly: GCF_014217215.1. Taxonomy (GTDB): domain Bacteria; phylum Actinomycetota; class Actinomycetes; order Actinomycetales; family Micrococcaceae; genus Rothia; species Rothia avistercoris. The sequence continues at coordinate 1,316,469 of NZ_CP056080.1, read as the reverse complement.
GGGTTCGATTTACTCCGCGTATTACACCCTTTGCCGGGTGCATGCGCCCTTTTGAGACAAGTTAGGGAGGTACCGTGTCCGTCGCGGCTCACGAAGAACCTAAAAAGAAGAAAAGTAAAAAAGCTCTCTGGATTACTCTGCTCATTCTGCTGCTGATTCCGGTCATCGCTGTGGGCGGGTACCTGTTCATGATCAATAAGGCATGGAATAAGTCCGAGACTTTTGATAGCGCCATGCCGAATGAGGACGGCTCCGTCACTACCCCCCATAATGACGAGCTGCAGAAAATAGTAGATGAGGCAGCTAACGCAGATACTCAAATCGTTAACGAAGAGAGCGGCGCTACCTTAGAAAGTAACGTCACTGAGGGCGATGCTAACGGTAACGGCATCCTTGATATCTATGAAGGTGGTGCCGTCACCGACCGTCCGGTTAACGCCGCTTCCACCGATATCCTGCTGCTGGGCTCTGACCAGCGTTCCGGTGCCGAAGCGCAGGTCGTGACCGGTGCCCGTGCAGATACCATCATGGTGCTACACATCCCTGAGGACGGCTCCGCTGCCTACCTGATTTCAGTGATGCGTGATACCTGGGTTAATATCCCCGGTTACGGCTCCCACAAGGTTAATGCCGCTCTGAACTATGGCGGTGTTGACCTGCAGGTTGCTACCATTGAGCAGCTTCTCGGCATCCAGATGGATCACGTCGCTGAAATTGACTTCCAGGGTTTTAAGGCTCTGGTTGATACCCTGGGCGGTGTAACTGTTGATGTTCCCTTCGCTTTTAACGCAACTCCCGCTGGATATTCCTTTGCTGCTGGTCCTCAAACCATGACCGGTGGTGAGGCGCTGGTCTTCGTGCGCGAACGCTACGTTTTCTCTGACGGTGACTACCAGCGCGTCCGTAACCAGCGTGCCTTCCTGCGCGGTGTCTATAACGAGCTAAAAGCCGATGGCGCCCTGTCTTCTGCTAGCAAGCTGCTGCAGGTCATCGAGTCTGTATCTCCCTACATGAGCGTAGATCAGGGTCTATCCCCTTCAGCCATCGTGGGTATTGCCCAGCCTGTTCTGGCTAACGGTAACACTCAGCTGGTCTCCATGACCCTGCCGAATGCCGGTACCGGCTGGTCCTGGGACGGCCAGTCAATCGTGGTGCTCGATGCCGCTGCAACCAGCGCTCTGTCGAACGCTCTGAAGACCGATACCATGCCTAGTTACATTGCTACCTACGGTTCTGACTAAATCCAGGTAGTCCCTCGCCAGAGGATATGAGGGGTGATATGTACTGGGTTTAGTTCCGCTCCCGTAAATTTAGAAACAAACAAAAAGAGCAAAGGAACCTTCACCCATGCCCACCAAATACCCCGCCGAACTCAAAACACGAGCCCTACGCCTACTGACCGACCACCTGGAAAACAACCCCAACACAGGCATCTACACCGCCTGCCGAAACATTGGAGAACGCCTCGGCATCGGCCCCGAAACCCTACGAAAATGGCACAAACAAGCCGCCATCGACCAAGGAGAAACCCCCGGGCCCACCAGCGATATGGCAGCAGAAAACCGAAGACTTCGCAAAGAAATTGCTGAACTACGCAGAGCCAACGAAATCCTGAAAGCCGCTTCGGCTTTTTTCGCAGCCGAGCTCGACCGTCCGGCCCGATGATGATCCGTTTCATTGATACCCATAAGGATCTCTTCGGGGTCGAGCCGATTTGCCGGACTCTCGCTGAGCATCTAGACGGTGGATTCATCACCTCACGTGGCTACCGAGCAGCAAAAGCCCGCGTGCCAGCAGCTAGAACACTCAGTGACCAGTTGCTGATCCCCGAGCTTCTGAGAATCCACCAGGAAAACTACGGAGTCTACGGGGTGCGCAAGATGTGGCAAGCCATGAGACGAGCAGGCTGGGCTATCGGCCGGGATCAGACCTACCGGCTCATGCGTGCTGCTGGTATCCAGGGGGTACACCGGGGTCGTAAACCGGTGACTACCAGGGCTACCAAGGCTCCTGATAACCGCCCTGACCTCGTCAACCGCCAGTTCACCTCTGATGCCCCACATCGCCTGTGGGTAGCAGATTTCACCTATGTTCGTACCACCAGCGGCTTCTGCTATACCGCTTTCATCACTGATGTCTTCAGCCGGAAGATTGTCGGTTGGGGTGTTTCCTCAACCATGCATACACTCGGGATGCCTTTGACGGCTTTGAAGCAGGCTCTTTTCGATGCTCGTAAGTGTGGGTCTGTTTTGACTGAGATTGTGCATCATTCTGACCGTGGGGCCCAGTACGTGGCTGAGGATTACACGCGTGAGCTTCGGGGCCTGGGTGTGCAACTGTCAGTTGGGTCAAGGGGCGATTCGTACGATAATGCTTTGGCTGAGTCGGTTAACGGTGCGTATAAGGCAGAGCTTGTGCGTGGCCGGTTCTTTGAGTCTGTTGCTCAGTTGGAGGTTGAGACGGCGGGTTGGGTGTGTTGGTGGAATGAGCAGCGGTTGCATTCGTCCCTTGGTTATCGGACTCCGCAGGAGGTGGTGGATGGTGTTGTGAGTCTCGTATGATGGTAGGAACTAAAGCCAGTACATATCAGGGAGCCCCACCAGTTTGGTGGGGCTCCCCTCATATTTTCTTTTTACCTTGAGGCTAGTGTTCGAGCGGGTCGGCAGATACTTCTTCTTCGGTATAGCTGTTATCGCGACCGACGAAGAGAGCTAGGAAGGCTACGGAGGCGCCGAGCACTATACCTAAAATGCCGAGCAGGGGTTTGAAGAAGACAAGAACTAGACCTGTGACCAGGATGAGCCCGCCTACAAGACCAAGGAGCACAGAGATGCGCTGTAGGCCCAAAGAATTGGAATTGTCCGTGTCTGCTATTTCGTAGGCACCGGTTTCTGTGAGAGCTTGGTCTGCTGTGGCCGGACGGCTGGGCATGAGTGAGCGTTTTTTCTTGGGGGCGTTGCTGCGGATCGCTTCACCCTCGGTCGGTACGTAGGCGGGGGGCACCTCGTAGGAGGGTGCGGCCGGTAGAAGCTCGGGCAGGTAGTTCGGGAGCTCCTGGTACCACTCGGCAGGAATTTCAGAGGGGCGGACGGCCTGAACCGTCAGGGACAGCTCAAAGGAGTTGCCACGAATCGTGCCCCAGGCGCTGGTGAGCTTATCGTGCTCGTAGGCGTAGCGGATGACGGGGGCTAGCTGCTCGGAGATCTGGGTGGAGAGGCGGCCTACCACCTTGCGGTCGTGCAGGATGTCGACCGAGTCAACCACACGCCCGTCCGCGTGCTTAATCTGGTTATTTTCCAGGGAGAGAATCACTCGGCCCTCACCGGAGGGAGGCAGGATGGAGTGTAGGTACTCGGAATGGTCCTTCTCATCGAGCACCTTCATAGAGGCCCCCTGGGGTAGCAGGGTCGCCTGGGTGGGGGCATTGTTGAGGGGAAAAAGGGAGCCAGGGGCGCTCAGGGAGAGTTGTCCGCTGCTTTCGATGTGGGTTTCACCGGTGACCCCGCGCAGAACAGCAGAGAGCTGCATGCGAGTCACAGCGTCGTAGCCCGAGGCCACAACGCGGGTAATCGGACCCCAGTAGGCAGCGGAGTCCTCGGGAGAAAGACGCCCCAGCTTGAGGTCATCAGCGTAGACCGCAATGGCCTGGGGCTGGTAGGGGTTATCGGGTTCTGGCACAAGGCGAACCTCACCGTTCCAGACCCGCTCACGGTCAATCAAGAGTTCTTCAAAAACCTGAAGAATTTCTGCATCGTAGTAGTCATCGGTGATGACCTGAACGGTGCCGCGATCGCCCAGTACGTAGTCGGTCACAGTAGGCTCCTTATCCCAAAAAGTTACTCTCTATAGCTTCTCACGAAAAAGCCGATTTTGGTTTGCAATGCTACGCCCCAAAACCGGCTTTCTGCGTAGATTCCCAGGTAAAGACCTAGTTACCTGCCCCCTCTTCGGCGGCAGATGCGTTATAGGCCTGGGCGTTGAGGATGCGGACGGCATCATCAAGTAACTCCCTCACCAGTCGCACCAGGGCGGTGGGGGCGTCCGTATGCTCGGCTAGCCAGCGCTCGGTGGCGCGGACGACCGGGTGGGTTCCCGCTGTACCCTCTGCCAGCTCTACCGCCGGGTAGAGGCCACGAATAACGCGGGTAGCCATACCGCCGGTACGGGCAGCCCAGGTGGGGGCGAGAAGCTCAAAGAAAGCATCCCGGTAACCGGTGCGCAGCTCCTCCGGCCCGTGCTGGAAACCAGCAGCGGTCGCCGACAGCAACTCATTCGAAAGGCCCATGTCTTCAGTAACCAGGTCCCAGGCAGCCTGCTTCGCAGCCGCCACCGGCAGAGCAGCGGTCGCAAAAGCATAGCCACGCTCAGCCGTGGCAGAAGGACGGAAAGACCGCGCCTCATCCAGCTCCTGCCGGGTCACCGCGTCCTGAACCGCAAGCGCCCCCAGAGCCTTCCAACCCAGAGTCTGGTTATAGCTCATACCAGGAGCATCAGAAATAAAGCCCTCAACCTGCCCGCTCGCACCCCGCGCCAGATCCTGAGCGAACTCAAGACCCAACTGCGAATGCGCCGACACAGACAGTAGCGCCCGCACCAGAATCAGCTGCTCATCGCTACCCTCCTTCGCACCGGCAAGAGCCTCAGACAGTGCAGCATACAGAGCATCCCACAGCTCACCACGAGCACCCGCCGGGGTGTACAAAGAAATCGCAGCCTGCGCCTGATCCACAATATTCGACAGTAGGGTAGCGGACGGCTCAGCAGCGGCAGCCTGCCCCACAGCCAGCACAAACCGGCGGCTAGCAAGCTTGCCATCACGCACCATATTCCACAAACTACCCCACAGCAGACCCCGCGACAGAGCATCCTCCACCGACGATACCTGACTCAAAGCAAACTCAAGCCCATCAGCCTCAGCCAGAGCAACCTTCGCATAGGTCAAATCCTCAGCATTGAGCAAAACCACATCAGCAGCAGCCACAAGAGCCTGCTCGTGCTCAGTCAACCCAACCAGCACCTCACACTGACCCACAGGAATATCAGCCGACACTACACCCGTAGGCACCAGACGCCCGCCCTCAGACACGAACAGGGCAATCTTCAACAGATGCGGACGCCCCAACCCAGCGGGAACACCCACAGGCAACTGCTGACGCACCACCAACTGCACCGAACCATCAGCACCGGTCACACGCTTACACGACAGCTCAGACAAACCACTCGTCTGCAACCACGCCTCAGCCCAGGTACGAACATCACGATCAGAGACCTCATCAAGCACACCCAAGAAATCATCAAGAGTCGTATTACCCCACTCAAACCGCTTAAAGTAAACCCGCGCAGCCTCAATAAACTGATCAAACCCAACATAAGCAACCAGCTGCTTCAGGGCGCTCGCACCCTTGGCGTAGGTAATACCGTCAAAGTTTTGACGGGCAGCTTCAAGGTGGGGGATATCGGCCACAATTGGGTGAGTAGTCGGCAGCTGATCCTGACGGTAAGCCCAGGCCTTACGGGAATTCGCAAAGGTGACCCAGGCGTCCTTATAGCCGTTGGCCTCAGCAGCGCCCAGATGCCCCATAAAGTCTGCAAAAGACTCCTTGAGCCACAGATCATTCCACCACTTCATGGTGACCAGGTCACCAAACCACATATGGCTCATCTCGTGGCAAATCACATTAGCACGGCCCTCAAGCTGAGACTCATCAGCACCGGAGACAAAAATATACCCCTCGGTAAACGTCACCAAACCGGGGTTCTCCATCGCCCCCAGGTTGTACTCCGGCACAAAAGCCTGCTCGTACTTAGGGTAGGGGTAGGCATAGTCAAAGAGGTCCTGGAAGAAATCCAGGCCCTGCTTGGTCACGGCAAAAATGTTCTGGTAGTCAAAATGCTCTTTGAGCGACTGACGGCAGTAGGCAACCAAGGGGATAGGCCCAGAATTAACAGCGGACGCCGGGGTATAGGTATCGAAAGCGGTAAAGTATTCGCCCGCCACAATAGCGGTGATATAGGTAGAAATACGGGCAGTCGACTTGAAAACACGCTTAGAAATCGATGAATCTGACGGATCATCAATTTCGCGATCCAACTCAGCATTCGAGCTCACCACCCAGCTCTTAGGGGCCGTAATACGGAAGTTAAACACAGCCTTGAGGTCGGGTTGCTCAAAATTTGGGAAAACCCGACGACAATCCGCCGGCTCATACTGGGTGTAGAGGTAAACCTTGCCATCAGCCGGGTCAATATAGCGGTGCAGACCCTCACCCGAGCGGCTAAAGTACGACCGTCCCTTGATAGTGAGGGTATTCTCCGCCAGCAAACCCGGCAGGGTAATACGGGAGCCCTCAACCACCTCATCAACAGGCAGCGACACTCCGTTGAGCTTCACCGATTCCACCGACTGATGAATGTAGTCAATAAAGGTGCTAGCACCCTCAGATGCCGTAAAACGGACAGTGGTGGCTACCGGGTAGGTTTCAAAATCAGAGCTGGCATGAGTGAGATCAACATGCACATCATAGGTATCAACGCTGATAGTACGGGCGCGCAGAGCGGCCTCTTCTTGAGTCAAGTTTTCGTTATTCACATCACTATAGTAAGTCCCTGTATGTACAAGGTCGAGTTTGGAAGTGCTAGTGGGGTAGAGGAGGGTGGATTTTGCACGTTCACTCAACATTGTGTATAGTAATAACTCGTTGCCAGCACGGCTTCAGCTGAAGTCTGCAAGACACCTTGCGCGGGTGGCGGAATAGGCAGACGCGCTAGCTTGAGGTGCTAGTCCTCGTATTAGAGGGTGGGGGTTCAAGTCCCCCCTCGCGCACAACTGGTTATCTGATAACCGAACGGCAAAGCCCGATTCACTGGAAACAGTGAATCGGGCTTTTTGTGTATTCCCTAACGGGATTAGTGGCGATTCCGGCTGACACCATGCCCCGGAACGTGCACCCAGTGGCCCTAGAGGGGTTTTCTAAGGCCACCGGCTTTTGTACCAGCATGCGCTCTTGACTATTGAGCGGTCATTTTGGCGTAGGAATCGAATAGGATTTCCAAACGCTGATTCTCTGACGTGCAGAGCTTCGGCGCACCAAACGCCTTATCTACTACACGGTCAAGTTTTTTATGAGCATCAAGCAACCCCTTATCCATTGCAAGTGGGTCGTACATATCCGCTAGGGAGCGAGTGCCGCCTGCTCGTTCTGCGATACTTTCACGAGTGGCAAGGACTTCCTGTCCAGCCCCGATAATTTGGGCGCGCAGTTTCGGGTCTACCTCTGGTAGCGGCAGGTTATTCCAGACAATTGTGTTGGAGAAGTTGAGGTCAGATTTCAGGCGCCCGCCAACAGCTTTCTGCCATGTAATGAACATTGAAGAGCTAATAATCGCAAATAAGAACCCGTCCGGATCGGTTGCGGTATACAGCTTGTTACCGGCAATGACATCTGCCGATAAATGAGCGGCAGTATAGAATACGCGCGACTCTGAAACTACAGCTGGAATACCGACATAATCGGTTTCAGGCTGTCGGATTTCATCGAAAAGGTAAGGGGTTTTAGCCTTTTCTTGAGTTGCTTTTTTAGAGCTATTGAGTCGCATTTCTTGGGTTGCTACGATTCTCTTTTTTAGCTCTATGCTTTTTGCGAGATCGTTCGGGTCAAAATTAACCATCCAAAGACACCATCTATCCAGCCCTCTAACAAGTTCACGTCCCATTCTGAATGGGCGTAGATATTTTGATGCAACTGGGTCTTGTGTAATGAGTTGGTAATCTGCTGGCTCGACAATCAGGTTGCCTCCATCAGTCGGCTGGCTACCACGCAAAACAGGAGCAATGCTTGCAGATATAGGTTTTGTTCTTTTAGTGATGAGTATATTTTCAGCGTCCAGGAGATAGGCATTGATGCCAGTTTTGACCTTAGCTTCGTTATGCTGTTTATCTTTCCAATCGAAAATGAAAAGGCGTTGCTTTGCTGCTGAATTGCGGGTGTACCCAGTAATGACACAATGTACCGCCGCCTTGCCAGGAGCTTCTGAGTTCCACGGGAAAGTCTGGTAAGCGAACTTGATATGCCAGCCATCTCGGAATAGTGGGCCATAGAGTGAGGGTACTGCCTGACCCTGGGCAATAGAATTAGTGGACACAAAAGCGAACTCGCCCTCACGGTCTTGTGAGCGGTCTTCGCCGTGCTTGTAGTAGTCCGCGGCTTTCTTAAACCAGGCGGTCACAAAGTCCAGGTAGCCGTCATAGTCCTTACCCCAGACAGCTTTCATGGCAGCGGTCTGCTCCTTGGTCTTTGTCCACTGACCAATAAATGGTGGGTTACCGAAAATAAATGTCTCGCCAGCAGGGTTGGGGATAGTCTCACGCCAGTCCAAGGCCAGAGCATCGCTGTGAATAATGTGCGCCGCAATCTGAATCGGCAGGCGATCAGGCGCATCACCCAATTCTTTAGCCAGGTACTGGTTAGCTTGGTGGTCTACCAGGAACATTGCTGTCTCGGCAATTTTTGCCGCCCACCAGTTGATTTCAAAACCGTAGAACTGGTCAATGGAAAGTTTCTGGTCAAGGGAGATGTCCAAGGACATATTGAAGTCCCCGCCGCGTTTCTTCTTCTCCACCAGAATGTCGGTTTCAATCTCACGCAGACGGGCGTAGGCAACGTTAAGGAAGTTACCGCCGCCGCAGGCAGGGTCACAGTAGACGTTGGAGGCCAACTTAGTGAGGAAGGCATCAAAGTCCTTGGGCCGGGTGGACTTATTAGCGATAAGACGGTCAGCCTCAGCCCGGTACTCGTCGTAGAACAGCGGGCCAATAGTTTTTAGAATATCTTTCTCACTGGTGTAGTGCTCGCCAGCGGCTCGGCGTGCTTCCTTAGACTTGACCAGCTGGAACATGGCACCAAATACAGACACATCAATGTGATCCCAGCGGAAGCGGCAGGCATCCAGCAGAGCCTCACGGGTTTCAGGCGTAAAGAACTCAGGCTCAATGGTCTGCGAGAAAATTCCGCCGTTGACGTAAGGGAACTTGGCCATAAGTTCCGGGATATTTTTATTACGCTTATTCTGCGGCTTATTCAGGACCCCAAAGAGAACCGCCAACTGCCCGCCAAGACTGTCCGGGGTGGTTTCGTATTCAACCCAACGGTGAAAGAGGTTGTGCTCCCAAAGCCCTGCATCATCGCCGTACATGAGAAACAACAGGCGAGTCATCAGGATAGAGACTTGCTCAGTTTTCTCGTCTTCTTCCTCCGGCGTGCGGGGCGCTTCATCACCAACAGGGGTATCTGCCTCATCGCCTAAGACGGCGGTGTAAAGGTCAGCCATGAGCTTTGCCGCTTTGACGGAAGCCTGTTCCTGTTCTTCACGGCTGATAGGTTCCTGAGCGATGAAGAACAGCATCTGGTCGTAGTGATTGGCAATGTCGCTGACATGGAACTGAACATCGGGTTCGGTGCCGTCCAGACGGGTGATACGGATATTCTCGAAGTCCGTGACAATCGAGTATTTGGGGAACTCAGTGCTTTTGATGGTTCCACCGTTGAGGTAGTCACGAATCTGGTTCTGCGCTTCGTCAAGGTCCTTGCCCGGTGACTTGGCTTCACCGATAACGGTGCCCGAGATAAAGAGGTCAATCCACCCGGTATTGCCGGTGGTGGCTCGTTGAGCATTTTTCTCGTAGAGGTCAATCATTTCGGGGATAATCCCGAAGCACCGGAGCAGGTGCGACCAGTATTGTTGTGCACGCTGTTTTTCGAGGCTGTTGTGGGTGCCTTCGTCTTTGCGTTCTTGGACGACCTGTGACCAGTAGTGAGCAAACTTATTGAGTTCCCGCTTGGTTGTGGTGCGGTCGTTGTAGTCGTGGTGGGTCATGGGCGTCCTTGGTGCGGGTGTCTTCTACTGGCAAGTAATGAGTAAATCACTCATATTGACTGTGTAGATACAGTATAGAAGTAGCAACTTGAACCACAGTAATTGTGGTTCAGGCGAACAACCAGACAGGGTGAATGTGAGGAATTATGACTAAGGACCGAAGCCCCCGTTACAGCGCAGAATCTTTCGTCTGCCCCAACTGCGGGGCTTTCGCTGGACAAAATTTTGAAGACTTATATCTCATCGAAAATGGCAAATTCTACCTAGATCAAATGCCGCCTTTTCTGACAATAGAATACCCATATCATGCAGGGAACCACTTTTACACCGGGGAACCGGTGCCTCCAACTGCAGGGGATATTTGGCACGTATCAATCTGTCACAGCTGCAAAAAATCAAGTTTCTGGGAGGGGTATAAGCTCGTCTACCCTCTTCCTCAAAGTGCGGGATTTCCAGAGCCCAGCGAAGATATGCCTCCGAAAGTAGCAGAACTCTACAAAGAGGCTTCGGCGGTTTTCCCTATCTCCAAAAGAGCGTCGGCGGCGCTCATGCGGGCAGCAACAGAGCAGCTTGTCTATGAGCTCACCAAAGAAGCCTTACCTAAAGTTAATCTAAACGGCAGAATCAATTACTTAAGTCAGTCAGTGCCTAAACATATTTTCCAAGCGCTTACCACTATTAGAGTCATCGGGAATAAGGTACTGCACTCAGGGGACGAAGAAGCCCTTGCCGTGACGATCTTTCTCAATGAGGACTCTGAGGGCATACCCGGAGTTTTGGCAAACTCTTTGAACGCTCTGGTAAATGAGTTCATCACCAATCGGAATCTAGTTGATGAAATGTATGAAAATTTGCCAGAATCAATCCGTAATGGGGTAGCAGATGTAATGGCTAAGTATCATGAAAATAACTTGTCGAACCCTGAACCCATGCAAGAGAGCAAGTAAGTCATGTCCGTTGACGACTTCAATACATCAAAAGCCTATAAAAACTTCACCATCGAGCAGCTACAACACTTCATAATCAGGGCTCGTATTGTCCAAGATCATTCTTTAGCGCGTGACTTTGGTAAGTTGCGGAATCTGAGTACCTACAGGTTTAACATGGATTTTCAAAAAGATTTGAGAACGGGTGAAACGACAGTAAGGTTTCGGCCCGTCGATTTGCTTCCTACAGAGCAGGTTGAAAGTGCGGCGGCTCGTGTGCGTCCTGTCTTTCTTTTCAGCGATGGTATTTACTACGCCGACGTCCTTGCCTACATTTACGAAAATGTTGATGATACAGAAACCAGAGAGAAGGCCCTCCGACTTCTGAAAGAGTGCCAATCAGCTGATCCTGACCACCCAATCAGCACCAAGGGCAAAACTTACGAACCCGGTAGCGGTGTCAACAACAAAGAACTTGCCGGCGCGTGGCTTTATGGTTCATTGTTGCATGAAGATCAGCGTCGGCGCTCCTTTTCTGAGCAGTTTTACCTAGAAGAGGTCTACTTCAACGCGACTGTCACAGTCGCTTCGATGATGCTCTGCGTTGTGCAGATTCTACATTTTATTGAGCATCTGCAAACTCGGGGGCTATTGGATGTCCCGTCAGAGCTGTGGTCTGATGCTGTGACAGTTACTGTTTCTGAGTGGACTCGGCCAGGGGTAGGCAAAGTTTATACCGCTCCTGTGGGTACTGCTCCACCTGCAGATTTGAGTGTCGATATGGATTCTCTTGAAGAGTGGAGTGAGTTTGACCCTCTCGGCGAGTTTGGTCACGGCTCTCGTTAGAATGCTGTACCTTTTGACCCCGACCCAAGTGCATTTCATAAGGACACGCCCCACCAGCTCCCTGGCCCTGTCAGGGGTAGCCAGGGAGCAGTGGGGAGTCCGGGGAGCTGATGCAGGCGGGATCCAAAAATATTGGTCATAGGTGGTATTTTTTACCGTATAACCGAACCACAGAAAAATCCCCGGTTCTTCGGTGCCTGGGATTTTTCAACACCCCATCACTTGAGTGTGGCACGTCACCCGCTTTTCGGGGCTGAAAACTTGCAGACCTCGATTCTTCTGCGTATAGTTATTACTCGTTGCCAGCAAAGCCGAAAGGCCAAGCAAAGACACCTTGCGCGGGTGGCGGAATAGGCAGACGCGCTAGCTTGAGGTGCTAGTCCTCGTATTAGAGGGTGGGGGTTCAAGTCCCCCCTCGCGCACAAGAAAACCCCATGTGGGACATAGAAAAAACCGGCTCCTGTCAACAGGAGCCGGTTTTTTGTTGTTTTAAGCCCTGCCGCTGCGAATCAGGCTCTGGTGGAATTTTTATACTCTGATAGATTATCAACTTTACTCATCAGTTAAACTGATTATTTTTGGCTGGCGCCCTTAAAAAATTTTGAAACCGGTGGCAGCTCCCAGCCTCCAGCCCAGTCTCTCTAGCCTTCGACCGGACGATAAACTAGCCCTATGCAGCCTACTGAACCCCGTGCGTCCGCCCCGCTCCTTGACCATACCTACAGTGAGACCTTCCCTGACCTCACCCGCCGTGCCCAGCCGGATATCCCGCAGGGTACCCGCCTGGCCTGGCTTAACGAGAATCTTGCCCGCGACCTGGGGCTGGACCCGACCTGGCTGCGTACTGACGCCGGGCTAGCCTGGATGACGGGCAGGGGAGAAGCCCCCACGGTCGCCCTGGCCTACTCTGGTTACCAGTTCGGGCAGCTCTCACCGGTGCTGGGTGACGGGCGGGCCCACCTCATTGGTGAACTGGCTATCCCCGCGCGGGAAGAAGACGGTAGGGCTGTCCGCTGCGATTTACACATCAAAGGCAGTGGTCAGACGCCCTTCTCTCACCCCGGTTCGGACGGCAAGGCTCCACTGTCGGCGGCCTGGCGCGAGGCTGTCATCGGGGAGTCCCTGCATGCGCTCGGTCTGCCGACCACCAGGGCCCTGGCTGTGTTCGAGACCGGAGAGAAGGTGCAGCGCCGCGCACCTGGACCGGAACCGGCGGGGCTGGTTCTGCGTGTTGCCGCCAGCCACCTGCGGGTAGGTACCTTCCAGTTTGCCCAGTACCACTGCGACCCTCAGGTGCGGGGGCAGCTGGTCGATTATGCCCTGGCCCGTCACTACTCCGACCTCACCCCGGGAGAAAATCGCAGTGAGCGGGCCCTCGCCCTGCTTCGTGCTGTGGCCCAGCGGCAAGCTCACCTGGTAGCTAGCTGGCAGGCACTGGGGTTCGTGCACGGGGTACTCAACACCGATAACGTGACTATTTCCGGCCAGGCTATCGACTTTGGCCCCTGCGCTTTCATCGATACTTTTGAGCGTGGCAAGGTTTTTAGTTCTATCGACCGCCAGGGCCGTTACGCCTACAACCACCAGCCCGGCATTACCGCCTGGAACCTTTCCCGTTTTGCCGAAACCCTGCTCGATATCATCGACCCTGAAAACCCGAACCGGGCAATCCACCTAGCCACCGAGGTGATCTCGGAGTTCGAAGATGAAGTGGTGGAGCAGCAAATAGCTGCTTTTGCTGCCAAGCTGGGGCTTGACCTGGGTGGGGTTGGTGAGGACGTCCGCACTCAGGTGGGTAGATTCGGGCAGGCAACTCTGGGGCTACTCGAGCGCCACGTGCTGGACTTTACAGGGTTCTTTAGGTCTTTGGCTGAAGGAACCTGCCTGCTGCCGGAAGAAGACCGGCAGGGTTGGTTGGCTCGGTGGGAAGAACTGAAGGGTGCTACAGGTACTACCCCTGAACGGGCCACGGAACTCATGCTGGTACATAACCCGGTCTACATTCCCAGAAATTTAGCCCTCGATGCTGCCCTGCGGCAGATGGAACGCGGAAATCGGCAACCGCTTGAGGAGCTGTTGGAAGCGGTCAGTAACCCCTTTGAGCGCCGTGCCGGCCTGGACTACCTGGAAGGCGCTCCTGTCGAGTCCCGCTTCTTCACGAGCTTTTGCGGAACATAGAGTAACTTCTCTTATCTAGAATTTGGTTTAAAAAGGCCGGGGCCTGGCACCGAACTCGTCGGTGACAGGCCCCGGCCTTCTACTATCGAGAGCGCCTAGCGGGAGCGGTGGCGCAGCCAGCTCAACAGGGCGGCAGCTAGAGCCAGGGTTCCTGCGGCAGCAGCGGCAAGGACGCCAGCCCGCGGCTTCTTGTCAGACGCTAGGGAAGCCTGGGGTGCGGCAGTTGCGGGAACAGCCTCCACCACTTTGTTGCCCTGAGCGTTCTCCTGTAGGCCCGAAACTGCACGCAGCGGGGGAGCCTTGAAGAAGAGAGCCAGAACAAAGGCCAGAATGGTGGCAAAGAAGCCAACCCAGTAGACCGACAGGGTTGAAGCGTTGAAACCAACCATGAAGGGGCGGGTGAGGCGGGCGTCCGCACCGGTGAGGTAAGAGGTATCAGAGGTTGAAACGCCTGAGCCCTCACTATCGGTGGAGGTAGAAGAGATCTGCTCTGCCAGGGTGGGGGTGAGATGGTCTACCCAGTAGGAGCGCTGGGCTTCATCAGACCAATCGACAACCAGGGTGCCGTCCTGAACCGACGCGTGAGCCTGCTCGGCGGCAGATGCCAGGGCAGCCTCTTCAGCGACCGGGGTGGCTTCAGCTACCTGGGCATCAATGAAGGTCTGAGCCTGGTCGGCAGGTAGGGCGCCAGCGTCAACCTGAGCTTGAACCGCAGCAGAAACCTGCTGGTAGACCGCATCGTCGGCGGCGGTGCGAGCCTGATCAGAGGCTGTTGAGAGCTGAGAGGCGATAGAGCTCTGGGCGGGCTCCACAATCTGATTCCACATCTGCTCCATGACGCCCTGGTTCTCAGGGGCAGAGGCCACGGCGGGAGTCAGCGCGGCGTCAAGACCTGAACGCAGGTCGTCCTCGTTGCCCATGGCCTTCGTGATGTTGCCGGGCATAGCCGAGAAGAGAATCGACAGCAGGACGGCGGTACCCATGGTGCCACCGATCTGACGGAAGAAGGTAGCGGCGGAGGACGCCACACCCATGTAGGAGGGAGCAACGGCATTCTGGGCCGCCAGGGTCAGGGACTGCATGAGCTGACCCAGACCAAGACCCATGATGAACATGCCCAGCATGAGGAACCAGAGGGGACGGTCCGCTGTCATGAAGGTCAGGTAGTAGTAGGCAACTACCATGAGGGCGGTGCCCAGAATGGGGAAGATGCGGTACTTACCGGTGCTAGCGACCATGCGACCCGACACGATGGAGGCGGTCATAATACCGGCCATCATGGGTAGGGTTGCGAAGCCCGATTCGGTGGGGGTTAGCCCGGTGACAATCTGCAGGTAGAGGGGGATGGTCATCATGGCGCCGAACATGCCGAAGCCAACCAGGAAGCCCAGAATGGACGACATGGAGAAGGCACCGGAGCGGAAGAGAGCCAGCGGCAGAATGGCGTCCTGGCCCATCTTGGATTCGATGATGAGGAAGGCTGCTAGACCCAGGGCGGAGATGACGAAGCAGGTGATGGACGCTGCGGAGGTCCAGCCCCATTCGCGACCCTGTTCAGCAACGAGCAGGAGGGGAACTAGAGCTACGACAACGCTGGTTGCACCCCACCAGTCAACGCGGGGCTTGAGAGCAGCATCGGTGATGCGTGGTAGGTGTAGGAACTTCCAGACCATGGCCAGGGCAATGATGCCGATGGGGACGTTAATGAGGAAGACCCAGCGCCAGCCGGTAATCCACAGAATTTCGTCGCTACCGGCAAAGAGGCCACCGGTGAGGGGGCCGAGCACGGAGGAGATGCCAAAGATGGCCAGGAAGTAGCCCTGGTACTTGGCGCGCTCACGGGGAGCCAGCATATCGCCCATAATCGCCATGGGTAGAGACATGAGGGCGCCCGCGCCGATGCCCTGGAAGGCGCGGAAGGCTGCCAGCATGATCATTGAGGTGGAGAAGCTGGAAAGAAGCGAACCCAGAATGAAGACGACGATACCGAAGAGGTAGAGGGGGCGGCGGCCAAAGAGGTCGGAGAGTTTGCCGTAGATGGGGGTGGTGATCGTGGAGGTGATCATGTAGGCGGTGGTGACCCATGCCTGCTGTTCTAGGCCGTGGAGGTCATCACCGATCGTCCTGATAGCTGTAGAGACGATGGTTTGATCGAGGGATGAGAGGAACATGCCCGCCATAAGACCGACGATGACCAGCATGATTTGCCGATGGGTCATGAGGGGTTGGTCTTGGGCGGTTGTCTGCTCTGGTGTAGCTGGTGCTGTAGACATGACGAACCTTTAGGTCTGGAGTGAATTGTGGGTTCGCGCGGTTTTGCTTGGTCTACGGTGCGCGGACGCTTGTGGCGGGCGGTTGCGTAGTCTTGGGTTCGCGAACCTAACAAGCATAAATGCAGTTCTGCAAAAATACTTCTTTCTGAAAGCGTCTCGTGTGCCACAGTGGGTAGGGTGGCTTGAAATTATCTACATAAGGCTGGGTGTGAGTTTTCACAAAGGGTCAACCTGCACATATTTGGGTTTGTGGGCTTTTCTGAGTAAAAGTCAGTAAAACCCCAAATAAAAAGCACATAAACCCACACAAAAGCGTGTATTTTCTGGCATACTTGAGATGTAACGAACACAAAACAACCCCACAGCATCTGCTGAAAGGAACCTCCCATGGCTCTCGAAAAGAAGAACACCAAGCTCGGCGTTATCGGCGCAGGTGGTGTTGGTTCAGCAACCGCCTACGCAGCAACCCTGCGCGGCGCAGCTGATGAAATCGTTATCTATGACATCGCCGGTGAGCGCGCTGAGGCAGAAGGCCTCGATATCGCCCACGGCACCATGTTCGCCCACGAAGCTGAAGTTGCAGGCAGCGGCGACGTAGAAATCCTGCGCGACTCAGACCTCATCATCGTTACCGCAGGCGCCCGCCAGAAGCCCGGCCAGCCCCGCCTCGAACTGGCAGAAGCAAACGTCAACATCTTCAAGTCCATGCTTCCCAAGGTCATGGAGGTAGCCCCCAACGCTATCCTCATGATCGTCACCAACCCCTGCGACGTCCTCGCCGTTGTTGCTCAGAAGATCACCGGCCTGCCCACCGAGCGCTGCTTCGCATCAGGTACCGTGCTCGACTCATCCCGCCTGCGCTGGCTAATCGCTGAAAAGGCCGGTGTCTCCATCAAGTCAGTTCATGCCAACATCGTTGGTGAGCACGGCGACTCAGAATTCCCCGTCTGGTCAGCAGCCAACATCGGTATGGTTCCCCTTGACGAGTGGACCAACGAAGACGGCGAAAAGGTCTTCACCGAAGAGGTCAAGGCAGAACTGGCAGAAGAAGCCATGCGTGCAGCCTACAAGGTCATCGAAGGTAAGGGTTCCACCAACTACGCCATCGGTATCTCAGCTACCCGCATCGCCGAAGCCATCCTGCACGGCCAGGACGCCGTACTCAACGTCGCAACCCAGGTACGCGGCCGCTACGGTATCGAGGGCGAAGCCGCGCTCTCACTGCCCTCCGTTGTCTCCCGCGACGGCGTCAAGCGCGTACTTGACGTCCCCATGACCGACGAGGAAATCGAGCGTCTACGCGCCTCAGCCAACGCCATCAACTCCTCACTGGCAACCCTGGGCTTCTAAAACCGGATAAGCCACTAGCGTATCTGAAGCCTAGCCCTATAGACAGTGCCGCCCCGCTCCCACCCGAGCGGGGCGGCACTGTTATGTGTGATTCACCAAATTTTCACCGCCCGGTATTTCCCACCTACCGAGAAAGGGGGTAACGTCTACTGTATGAGTAATAACCCTCGTGCCGAACTGGCTCACCTGACCGCCGCCCTCGAAGAGCACCTCAACGCTATTATCAATAGCCGCGGTGAACACGACGCCGCCGTCGACAACACCTACGTAGCCATCGCAAACGCCTTTGAACGCTACGAAGAAGCCCTGTTCGACGCCTACGAAGAGGTCACCCCGCTCGAAGTTTTCATCGAAGACGATGACGATGACGATGACTTTGACTACGACTTCGATGAAGAAGACGACGAAGACGATGACGAGGTAGAGTACTACCTCGATGAAGAGCAGAAGTAGACCGGTTAGCTAGGTTCTACCTGTTATTCCAAGCACAGCATCGCGAGCGGTGCTGTGCTTTTTCTTTGACTCGCGTAGAGTTTTCTGCTGTGGAATGGATACAAGCAATCATCCTGGGTCTCGTCCAGGGTCTAACTGAGTTTTTGCCGATCTCGTCATCGGGTCATATTCGTATCGTGGGTCAGTTCTTGCCCAACAGCGAGGACCCCGGTGCGGCTTTTACCGCTATCACCCAGCTGGGTACTGAAGCGGCTGTTTTGGTCTTCTTCTGGAAGGACATCGTTCGCATCATCAAGAACTGGTTCGGTTCTTTGGTGGGCAAGGTTGATAAGAAGGATCCGGACGCCCGCATGGGCTGGTTCATTATCATCGGCTCCCTGCCGATTGGCATTCTGGGCATCCTGCTGGAGGACTACATCGATTCAACCTTCCGCAGCCTCTGGATTACCGCAACCATGCTGATTGTGTTCGCAATCTTCCTGGGTATTGCAGACCGTATCGGTCGCGAACAGCGCGAGCTGAAAGACCTCACCATCAAGCACGGTATTCTGTACGGCTTCGCGCAGGCGCTGGCCCTGGTTCCAGGTGTTTCACGCTCCGGCGGTACCATCATGGCTGGTCTGCTCATGGGCTACACCCGTGAGGCTGCCGCCCGTTACTCCTTCCTGCTGGCAATCCCCGCAGTTTTCGCATCGGGTCTCTACAAGCTGGCAGGCAGTATCTCTGAGGGCTTCACCGGCTACTACGGTTTCGGTTCTACCATGGTTGCAACCCTGGTTGCTTTCGTGGTCGGCTACCTGATTATTGGTTGGTTCCTCAAGTACGTTTCCAAGAAGAGCTACAGCATCTTCGTCTGGTACCGTATCGCCCTGGGTCTTGCCCTGTACATCCTGCTGGGCACCGGCGTCCTCGCCGCGTAGACCTGTCTCACTTTTTACCCGCCCGGAAATACCTTTCCGGGCGGGTATTGTTTTAGGAAGAGAAAAAGTGCCACCTGAGGCTATCTGGGGTAGGCGCACATCAACTATCGTGAGGTTTTCATGCGAGCTTGGGACCAGCCCACCATTCCGTCACTACCGGGGCAGGCGCCCCTTCCCACCGTCTTTGATACTGCGGCCGGAGGCAGGCAGACCCTTGAGCGTGAGAGCCGCGCCGGGCTCTACGTCTGCGGCATTACCCCCTACGACGCTACCCACATGGGGCACGCTTCTACCTATGTTGCTTTTGACGTGCTGAACCGGGCCTGGCGCGATGCCGGGGTAGAGGTAACTTTCGTACAGAACGTCACCGACGTTGATGATCCCCTGCTTGAACGCGCTGAAGCGACCGGCGTTGACTGGCGGCAGCTTGCTGAGGAACAGACCGAGCTGTTCCGTACCGATATGGTGGCCCTGAACGTCATTGCCCCCGACCACTACGTGAGCGTTGTTGACTCGGTGCCCTCTGTGGCGGCTGCTGTGCAGAAACTGCTGCACGAGGGTGTGGCCTACCGCGTGCCCGGTTTCACCGATGAGCAGGGTGTTACCCAGCCCGATGGTGATATCTACTTCGATATTGAGGCCGCCCAGAAACTGGGTGAAGGCCGCGAAGGCGGCTGGTCGCTGGGTCAGGTGGCCCACTACAGCATGGAAGAGATGCTGATTATTTTTGGCGAGCGCGGCGGCGACCCTGATCGCCCCGGTAAGCGTAACGCCCTTGACCCCCTGCTGTGGCGCGTTGAGCGGGCGGGGGAGCCTGCCTGGGAGGCGGGGGAGTTAGGACGCGGCCGCCCCGGCTGGCATATCGAGTGCAGCGTGATCTCGAGTGAGTTCCTGGGAGCACCCTTCTCTGTTCAGGGCGGTGGCTCTGACCTGATTTTCCCGCACCACGATCTGGGTTCGAGCCATTCCTTTGCCCTGAACGGTGAGCCTATGGCCCGCCACTACATGCACACCGGCATGGTGGGCCTTGACGGGGAGAAGATGAGCAAGTCCCTGGGTAACCTGGTGCTGGTGTCGAAGCTGCGGGCTGCCGGTGTAGAACCTGCTGCTATCCGCCTGGCGATTATGGATAACCACTACCGCACCGACTGGTTCTGGCAGGAAGATT
Source organism: Rothia nasimurium (assembly GCF_014217215.1). Classification (GTDB taxonomy): domain Bacteria; phylum Actinomycetota; class Actinomycetes; order Actinomycetales; family Micrococcaceae; genus Rothia; species Rothia avistercoris. The sequence continues at coordinate 1,296,482 of NZ_CP056080.1, read as the reverse complement.
TGCTGACCAAGGCCCAGGGGCGTCTGGAACTCTACCGTTCGGCTGCGGCAGCTGCCGAGGGGCAGGCCGATGAGGCCGCGCTTTCCCTGCTTGAGAGCGTCCGCCAGCATCTTGCCGACGACCTCAACACCCCCGCCGCCCTGGTTGCCCTTGACCAGTGGGCCCTCTCTACCCTTGAGAACGGTGGTGCCGGCGGTCAGCTGGTAGCCGACCTGCTCATGGCCCGCCTGGGTGTTGATCTGGCACCTGTTGCCTAGTTGTCGTCCTGGTCCTTGAGGAATTTCTCGAACTGGGCCGCAATATCTATTTGGCTGAGGTCAGCGATTTCGTCGTTGGCCTCAGCTATTGATTCTAGGGTTCGTATGTAGCTGGCCAGCTCGGGCTCGTCCTCGATGAGGGCGTCGGCCTGGTGGTTCCAGCTGGCAATGTCGTCTGCGCTGCGCTCTAGGGGCATGGGGAAGCCCAGAATCGCTTCGAGGGCAGAGAGCAGGGTGAAGGTTGCCTTGGGGTGGGGTGGCTCTGGCAGGTAGTGGGGAACCGAGACCCAAAGGGAAAGCGCCGGTATGTGAGCCTGCCCGGCTTCGAACGCCAGCACGCCAATCAGGCCGGTTGGGCCCTGGTAGGTATTGGCTTCTACGCCCTCTAAGGCGAGGACACTGCTGGTATAGCTGGTAACGCTCAGCGGCAGGGGGCGGGTATGGGGGACCTCATCGAGCAGGGCACCGCAGAAAACAACCAGGTCAACCTGTTCCCGCTGCACCAGGTCTTTAAAACGCTCGATATAGGCCTGCCAGTTCATGGAGGGTTCGGGGCCCGAGAGGGTGAGCAGGCGGACGCCGGCGGTGGTGTGCGCTTCACTAAAGACGGTATCGGGCCAGGTAATGCGCTGGGTGCCGTCCTCGTCGATACTCAGAAGAGGCCGGGTTTCGGTGTAGTTGTAGCAGCCGCTCACGTCAAAGCCGGGTGCCTGTGTGGCGGGGTAGTGCTCCCACAGCGCGCGGAAGGCATCGATGACGGCATCGCCGGCGTCATTCCACCCTGTGAAACCGACCAGGAGCACGGTGGGGGCGTGAGCCGGTAGGGTGGAGGTGCTTGCAAAATGGTTCAGAGCGTTGAGGGGGAGGGGCTGATTAATCACCCCCATATCCTACTCCTGATAGGCCGTAACCTCTATAGGCAATAGACTAGAGAGTTCCGGGGCGGCAGCTCCGGTGATGTAGCGCTCAGGAGGTAAAGGTATGACGTCCCATCCGGGTCTTCGGATTGGTTCTTTCGCGGGGGCGCCAATATATCTGCGCCTCTCCTGGTTCCCCCTCATGGCTTTGGTCGTGGTGGGTTACGGTATGAACCTGGCATCATTGCGGTCTTTAACGGATGTGCAGGGCTATCTTGCTGCCGGTGTGGTTGCCGGTGCCCTGGCGCTGGGAGTCTTCGCCCACGAACTGGCGCACGCTGCGGTGGGCCGGGGCCGGGGGGTGCGGATTTCGTCCATCTCTCTGAACATGTGGGGCGGGCAGACTAAGATGCAGACCGCTTCGGCGGCTACCTCGCTACTGGTGTCGGTGGCTGGCCCGCTGGTGAACTTTGCGGTAGCGGCCCTGTGCCAGCTTATCTGGCTGGTGACGGGTTCTGCCGACTTCTTTGGCTTCGCCCTGGCCGCCCAGGTCAACCTTGCTATCGGTATTTTTAATCTGATACCGGGCTTCCCCCTCGACGGCGGTTATGCCCTCGAAGCCCTCGTCTTTATCCTGGTAGGACGCCGGTCAGTGGCAACCCGGGTGACGGCCTATACGGGCCTGCTGCTCCTTGCCCTCTTAGCTAGCACCCTGCTCTTCACCGGCCTGTGGCGGTCCCCCTGGGTGTTACTGGTGGCCGCTGCCCTGGCCTTTTATCTGTGGAGCGGTACCAACCACTCCCTCAAACAACTCGCGCAGGATTCTGACCCTCGCCACCCCCTACGGGCGTCCGCCCTGATGGTTCCCGCCCAGCTTGCTGACCCGCACAGCAGCATCGGTGGCGCTCATCAGCGCTGGGACGGCGTATCCCACCTTCTCCTGGTAGAGCAGCAGGGATCGTCCGTGCGTCCCCTTGCCCTTGTTGACCCTACAACGCTCGCTGCCTCGCAGGGCACTCTTGACCAGCAGCCCCTGGCCGCTATCGCCCAGCCCCTTGCAGCTCGCACTCTGGGCATTCAGACCGGTTACATCGACACCCTCGATGAGTACAGCGGCTTTGCCCACTACCGCCTGCCCGAAGAGCAGCGGGGGCAGAACCTGACCTGGGTGGTGATGGACGCCGCCACCCCCGTAGGTCTGGTAACCTCCCAGGCCATGACCCAGGCGGTGCTGGCCACCGTGGGCGCTGGCACGTCTTCATCTAAATGACCCCACCGCGCTTTTCTGAGACAATAGAAGAAACCAGACCAAAAACGAAAGAGAAATCTGACCTTATGAGCACCCCTACCGGTAGCGTCAACCGCCGTGGCCCCTTCCGCCCGGGAGAACGCGTCCAGCTAACCGACGAGCGCGGACGCATGACCACCATTACCCTGGCTGAAGGCGGGGAATACCACTCTCACCGCGGTTTCTTTAAGCACAGCGAGCTCATCGGCAACGTTGAGGGCACCGTGATTGAAAACTCCGAGGGATTCAAGTTCCAGGCCCTGCGCCCGCTCTACAAGGACTTTGTGCTCTCTATGCCCCGCGGCGCTGCCGTGGTCTATCCCAAGGACGCCGGCCAGATTGTGGCCATGGCCGATATCTTCCCCGGTGCCCGCGTGATTGAAGCTGGCGTCGGTTCCGGTGCCCTCTCTATCGCCCTTCTGCGGGCTGTTGGTGACGGCGGCCACCTGCGCTCTTTCGAACGCCGAGAAGAATTTGCCGATATCGCCCGCGGCAACATCGAGACCTTCTTCGGTGGGGAGCACCCCGCCTGGTCGCTGACCCTGGGCGATTTGGCTGAAGCTCTGGGTGAGGTTGAAGAACCCGGTAGCGTAGACCGCGCCGTGCTCGACATGCTGGCCCCCTGGGAGTGCCTGGATGCCGTAGCCACCGCCCTGGCACCCGGCGGCGTCATTATCTGCTACGTTGCAACCGTAACCCAGCTCTCACGTGTGGCTGAGGCCCTGCGCGCCGATGGCCGTTTCACCGAGCCCGAATCCCACGAAACCATGGTGCGCGGCTGGCACGTTGAGGGCCTGGCAGTGCGCCCCGACCACCGCATGGTAGCCCACACCGGCTTCCTCATTACCGCCCGCCGTCTAGCTGACGGGGCAGAGCGTCTGGCCCCCAAGCGCCGTGCCTCAAAGACCAATTTCTCAGAAGAGGATATGAACGCCTGGACTCCTGCAGCCCTGGGCGAGCGCAATGTCTCTGACCGTAAGCTCCGCCGGGCCGGTCGCGATGCCCTGAACCTGGCTGAAAAGGCCGCATCCGCCGCCCAGAAGGCTGAGGCAGCGCAGGCTGACCAGGATTCCGAAAACTAAAACCCCATGATGGCCCCGCCACCCGATGATTGGGGTGGCGGGGTTCTGACTCCCCGGTGAGTCGTCACCAGAAAGAAGTGCCCCAGCATGAGTGAACGTTTAACCGTTTCGTCGGTAGATTACGAGCGTATTCTGCGGCAGCTCAATATTGCTAACGATAACCGCCGCAATCTGGATCGGCAGTTGCGGGCGGCTGGCGAGCGTAACCAGAAGCTGGTGACGGCTCTGACCAAGACGAAGAACGAGATTGAGCATTTACGCATGGCGCTGGCTCAGGAGGTGGCTCCGCCGCTGAATTCTGCCCTGGTGCTGGGGGTGCACGGAGCGACGATGACCTACCAGGATCTTGCCGAGGGTAAGACTCCGGCTGAGATTGAGGAGCATCTTGATGTGCTCTTGGGCGGCCGTCTGGTGCGTATCACCTGCTCACCCCTGTTGCCGATTGCGCAGGTGAAGCCGGGTATGACCGTCCTGCTCAACGAGCAGACCCAGGCCGTGGTGTCGCTGGGGTTTGAGGGCTACGGTGATGTGGTGACGGTGCGGGAGGTGCTCGATCACGATCACCTGGTGGTTGACCTGCCCAATCAGTCTAAGGCTGTGGCCCGTATTTCGGGTGCACTGGACCCGGACGAGCTGCGGGTGGGAGATACCGTCACCTACGATTCGCGTATTCAGATGGTGACATCCCTGGTCCCCCACACCGATGCCCAGGAGCTGGTACTGGAAGAGGTGCCCGATGTTACCTATGACAATATCGGTGGCCTGGGTGACCAGATTGATTTGATTAGGGACGCCGTTGAACTACCTTTCTTGCACCCCGATATTTACCGCCAGTACCGACTCACCCCGCCCAAGGGTATCTTGCTCTACGGCCCTCCCGGCAACGGTAAGACCCTGATTGCTAAGGCTGTGGCTAACTCTCTGGCTGCACGGGCTGCTGAGCGGTCTGAGAATGGTAAAAAGACCGGCTACTTCTTGAACATCAAGGGCCCGGAGCTGCTGGATAAGTATGTGGGTGAGACCGAGCGACAGATTCGCGATATCTTCTCTGCTGCCCGCGACAAGGCACGCGCGGGCCACCCCGTGGTGGTTTTCTTTGATGAGATGGAGTCGCTCTTCCGCACCCGCGGTTCGGGCCGGTCTTCGGACGTAGAAACCACCATCGTGCCCCAGCTTCTGGCTGAGATCGACGGGGTTGAGAGCCTGGATAACGTCATTGTGATTGGTGCGACCAACCGAGAAGACATGATTGACCCGGCCGTGTTGCGACCGGGGCGTTTAGACGTGAAAATCCGCATTAACCGCCCCAACCGTGCCGGCGCTGCCGAAATCTTTGGGCTTTACCTGACAGATGACCTGCCGATTAGTCAGGCTGAGGTTGCACGGGCTGGGTCCCAGCAGCAGGCGGTTGCCAGCATGATTGAGACGGTCATCGAGAACCTCTTCTCCGCTGAGCCGGCAAACCGCTACATCAGCGTTGATCTAGAGAACGGCGTGAGCCGCTGGCTCTTCAGGGGCGACTTCCTCTCGGGTGCTGTGATCCGCAATATCGTCGATCAGGCTAAGAAGCTGGCGATTAAGTCTTACCTGTCTACCGGGGCTGAGGGTATCAGCACCGAGCACCTGCTTGAGGCCGTGCGCGCAGAATTCGAGGACCAGGTCGAGGTGCCCCAGGCCAGCGAAATTGAGGACGTCCTCTCTACCCTCAACATTCGTCTACGCGTGCTCAACGCAGCCCCGGCTCGTGCCGTCGATACCGGAGCGGGGGTCTAGCGATGACTGTTCGCCGTATCATGGGGGCCGAGACCGAGTACGGGGTGCACGCCCCGGCAAAGCCCCACGCCAACCCCACGGTGCTTTCTGCTTTTGTGGTCAACACCTACGACACCCTTTTCAAGCAGGAGCTCTCAGCGGCCCTTGAAACCCGCTGGGAGTACGGGTCAGAAGCACCGTTAGCCGATGCTCGCGGTTTCGACATGCCGCGCGAGCAGGCCCACCCCACCCAGCTAACCGATACCGCCCATGTGCTCACCAGCGAAGACATCGCAGCAGAAGCCCTGAGCGAGGCCGGGCATTTTGCCGAGCGTATCGATTGGGACGCGGTCACCATGAACTCGATTCTGCCTAACGGAGCCCGTTTTTACGTGGACCATGCCCACCCCGAGTACTCCTCGCCCGAGGTGACTAACCCGCGCGACGCCGTCCTCTGGGATGCGGCAGGTGATCACATCGCCGCACAAACCGTAGCAACCATTGAACAGGTGACCGCTAGCCAGAGATCGGCTATGCCCGCGGTTAACCTCTACAAGAACAATACGGACGGCAAGGGCCAGTCCTACGGTTCCCACGAGAACTATCTGGTGCCCCGCACCGTCGATTTTGAGTACCTGGCAGCTAGCCTTCTGCCCTTCTTTGCCACCCGCCAGGTCATGGTGGGGGCAGGACGGCTGGGCTTGGGTACAACGGGGGAGCAGGCAGGTTTTCAGATTTCCCAGCGCGCTGACTTCTTTGAGCGTACCGTCGGTCTGGAAACCACCGTCCGCCGCCCGCTGATTAACACCCGCGACGAGCCCCACGCCGACAGCAACCGCTATCGCCGCCTGCACGTGATTACCGGTGACGCTAACCTATCGCACACCTCCAACCTGCTCAAGTTTGGCACCATGTCCCTGGTGCTAAACCTCATCGAGGCGAAAACTGCTCCCGCCATCAAACTGGCTGACCCGGTTGCTGCCATGCACACGGTCAGCCACGACCTGACTCTGACCGCCCAGCTACCCCTGGCGGGCGGGGGTAGCATGAGCGCCCTGCAGATTCAGCGGGCCTACCTCGATGCTGCCATCGCGCTAGAGACCAATCCCGACGAGGCGACCGCTGAGATCCTGCAGCTTTGGGAAGAAGTACTGGAAGCTCTGGCAGATAACCCCCTGTCCCTTGCCGACCGCCTGGACTGGGTTGCCAAGTACGCCCTACTGAAGGGTTACGTTGACCGGGGCCTGAGCTGGGATAACCCCAAGCTGGCCGCCATCGACCTGCAGTATTCGGACGTCCGTCCCGGCAAGGGCCTGTACCACAAGCTGGTAGCCCTAGGCCGCATGAAGACCCTCTTCAGCCCCGAAGACATTGCCCGGGCTGCGGACGAGCCACCGCGCGATACCCGTGCCTACTTGCGCGGTAAGCTCATCACCACCTGGCCCGACGAGGTCGTGGGGGCCAACTGGGACACCCTCTCGGTACGCAACCCGCTCTCCATCGACCTGCACCGCCTGACCATGGATGACCCCGAGCACTTTACCGCCGAAATCGTTGAACCCCATCTGGGGCTAGAGCACGCAGACCAGCTTTTTGCCCTACTGGCCGGCCAGCAGAACAGCTAGCCCTCATACCCCACAGAAAGAGAGACATCATGGACCGCATCCAGCGCCAGAACACCACCTCAACCACCTCCCAGCAGGTAGAAGAAGTAGCCATCACCCACCAGAACACCGAGGTGAACGAGCAGGCAGTATCAGACATCGATGACCTGCTGGCAGAAATCGACGGCGTGCTCGAAGAAAACGCCGAAGACTTCGTCAAGGGCTTCGTCCAAAAGGGCGGCCAGTAGGACCAGCCCCTCACAAGCAGCCAGCATTCGCCCCAACGCCTAAGGAAGACCCGTGGAACGCAGAATATTCGGCATCGAAACCGAGTTCGGCATCAGATACATCCCGAAAGGGCTTGGCCCCCTGGCCCCAGAAGAGGCCGCCCGCAAGCTCTTTAAGCCGGTGGTAGACACCTGGCGTTCCTCCAACGTCTTCCTGCCCAACGGCGGGCGACTCTACCTCGATGTGGGATCCCACCCCGAATACGCCACCGCCGAGACCGCCTCGGTCCGCGATGCCTTGATCCAGGACAAGGCGGGGGAGTACCTGCTCAATGACCTGGTCAACCAGGCAGAAGATTCCCTCGAAGCAGAGGGCTATCAGGGGCAGATTTTCCTCTTCAAAAACAATGTTGACTCGGCGGGCAACTCTTTCGGGTCCCACGAGAACTACATGCTTGAGCGCAAGGTGGAGTTCTCCCGCCTGGTCCGCTCCCTAATTCCCTTCCTGATTACCCGCCAGATTGTGGTGGGGGCGGGTAAGGTACACCCTGCAGGGCCCCCGCAGTGGGGCGGACGTCCGCTCGGGCCAGAGGGGCAGCCCAGCTTCTCCTTCTCCCAGCGCGCCGACTACATCTGGGAGGGCTCATCAACAGCCACCACCCGGGCCCGCCCCATCATCAACACCCGCGATGAGCCCCACGCCGACGCCTCGCTCTACCGTCGTATGCACGTGATTAACGGGGACTCCAACATGTCGCAAGCCACCACCCTGCTCAAACTCGGAGCCACCGACCTGGTGCTTCGCATGCTTGAGGACTACTACCCCCTCGAGAACTTCGAAATCAAAGACACCGCCACCGCCCTGCGCGTCATCTCCCACGACCTGACCGGCACAGCCACCTTCCCCTTGGCGGACGGCCGTGAAGCCAACGCCCTAACCCTGCAACGTCACTACCAGGTGGCCGCCACCCGCTACATCGAAGAGAAGGGGGCCCACCACGAGGACGTGCCCTACATCCTGGATCTCTGGGGCCGGGCCCTGGACGCGGTGGAAAGCGGCGATACCTCCCAGATCGATACCGAAATCGACTGGGCCATCAAAAAGAAGCTGCTCGATACCTACATCGCCCGCGGAGCCAGCGGCTACGACGACCCCAAAATCCAGCAGCTTGATCTGGCCTACCACGATATAGACCCCACCCGCGGTGTCTTTGGCCTGCTCACCCGCAAGGGTCTGGCCAAGAACCTGGTCAGCCACGATGATATTGCCCACGCCACCGTACACCCGCCTGCCACCCGAGCCTCCCTGCGCGGCCGCTTCATCAGTGCCGCCCGCAACGCCGGGGAGCCCTTCACCGTGGACTGGGTGCACCTGAAACTCAACAACAAGCCCCACCTAACCGTCATGTGCAAGGATCCCTTCGCCACAGAAAACGCGGCGATGGAAGACCTCCTGGCTACTCTCAGCCCTGCTCCATCAGACACCTGGTCGCCGCCCTTCATTTAGGCTATAGGGCGAATTGCCCAGTACCAACCCAGCTCTATCCGCTAGTATGTACGCGGTGAAGAAAAGCGTTCCTCAGCCGAACGTAACATCAACGAAAGTGAAACCAGTGAAGAAAAAATCAGCCCTTTTCGCATCCAGCAGCGCAGTGCTCGCCCTCCTTCTTTCCGCCTGCGGTGGTAGCGGCGACGGTAGTAGCCTCGCTGACGTTGAGTACTCCATGAACGGGGCAACCGCCGAGCCCTCGCTTTCCTTTGCAACCCCCTTCGCAGCTAACGGCACCGAAGCCCACAAGATTGAGGACGGCGACGGCGCCACCATCGAGGACGGCGACAGCCTACTCGTTGATGCCACCGTTTTCAACGGCGCAGATGGCTCATCACTGGGCACCACCTACACCGATGCACCCATGATTATCCCTGTGGGTGAGGACCTCAAGAATGCTGCTCCTGAACTCTATGACATTCTGGTCGGCTCAAAGGTCGGCATGTCTTTCTCTTACTCCACCAACATTGACACCGAATCCACTTCAACTGCTGAAGCAACCCCCACCGTTTCAGCGGGTACCGCTACCAATGTTGAGGTCTACACCGTCTCAGGTAAGCTGCTCAAGAGTGCTGAGGGCACCGAAAATGAGAAGAAGTCATCCGCCCTGGAAAGCTTCTCCGTAGCGGATGACGGCACTGCTACCCTGACCCTGTCAGCTGACCGCGGCGATGCCCCCACTGAGCTCTACACCGAAGACCTGATTACTGGCAGCGGTGCTGCTGTTAAGGCAGACGATACCGTCTATGTTAACTACGTTGGTGTGACCTGGTCAGACGGTACCCAGTTCGATAGCAACTTTGGTGCTACCCCCACCGCTCTTTCCCTGAACGGCGTCATCGAGGGCTGGAAGCAGGGCCTGGAAGGCAAGACCGTCGGTTCCCGCGTCCTGCTGGTAATCCCCAGCGAGCTAGCCTACGGTGAAGATGCCGCCACCAGCGGTGCTCCCGAAGGCGCCCTGGTCTTCGTGGTAGACATCCTGGGCTCCTCACCCACCCGCACCGCAGCTACTTCTCCTAGCGCTTCAGCCGACGCGTCCGCAACTGCAACCGCAGATGCCAGCGCAACCGCTACCGAATCTGCTTCTGAGTCTGCGAGCGCTGAAGCTACCGCCTCAGCCAGCGAATAAGCCCTCTGTTATCACTCGATTAGAAAAGGTAAAACCTCATGTCATTTGGTCAGCGTAATCTCGACCGTAGCAAGCCTGAAATTGATTTTCCCGAAGGCGGCACCCCCGAAGAGCTCATCATCATTGATGAGATTGAGGGTGCTGGCGAGGTCGTTGGGGCTGGCGATACCGTGTCAGCCCACTACGTGGGTGTAGCTTTCTCCACCGGTGAAGAGTTTGATTCTTCCTGGGGTCGCGGTGAGCCCCTGCGTTTCCAGGTTGGTGTCGGTATGGTTATTCGTGGCTGGGACGAGGGCCTGCTGGGTATGAAGGTGGGCGGCCGCCGTCGCCTGGAGATTCCCAGCGAGATGGCTTACGGTTCCCGCGGTGCCGGTTCTGCTATTGGCCCTAACGAATCACTGATTTTCGTGGTTGATCTGGTAGACGTCATTAAGCGTTAATTCTCGCTGCGGGCTTGTGCCTGCGCGTGTTTGGCCCCCGGTTCGAAAGAGCCGGGGGCTATCTTTATGTATGTGACTTCTAAAGCTGTTGAACGTGCTGCTGCCTTACTTGATGTGCTCTCGTCTGCCCCTTGGGGGCTGGATCGGGATGCTGTGCGCCAGCGGGTGCCGGGTTATGATCAGGCAGCTACCGACGTTGCTTTTGAGCGTATGTTTGAGCGCGATAAGCAGGTCTTGCGGGCCCTGGGTGTTGAGCTGGTGGCTGAGCGGGCTGATCGTTCTCGGCTGGGTTTTGTGTATCGGCTGGAGACTAGGTCGCAGGCGGTGGCTGATTTTTCTGCCCTGGATGTGGTGGTGCTGAGCCACTGTGCGCGGGCCTGGGAGGGTGCCGAGGTGGAGCGGCTGGCTCGTGCTGCCCTGCTCAAGGTGGGGGCGAGCGTGGGCCAGCGTCTTGGTGGTGAGCTGGGGGAGCCTGCCCGATTTACTACGGTTCCCGGGGTTGCCGAGTGCCTGGCAGCGGTGGCTGAGGGTAAGGGCGTGAGTTTTCGCTATGCCGGTAGGGACGAGGTGCGCACGGTTGCCTGCTGGGGCCTGGGGCTGCGGTTTGGTCACTGGTACCTGGTTGGCTGGGATAGGGCCCGTCAGGGGCAGCGTATTTTTAGGCTTGATCGGGCGGCGGGTTTGTCTGTTCTGGCTGTGGAGGGGCAGCAGCCTCCCGCCTCTTTTTCGATGGTGCGGGAGCTAGCTGCCCTTGAACCAGACCAGGTTCCGCAGGTAGCCACTGTACCCCTGTTGCCCGGGAAGGGGGAGGATAGGGTGCAGCTGGCTCCGTCCTACGGGGTGGTGGAGTCTGCCCTGCAGGCGATGAGGGGCGGACGCACCCACCGGCTCCCGGAGGGCACATCAGTTCCTGGCGTGGTGGGGGCTTACCAACAGAAGGTCGCTGATGAAGAGGAAAGACTACGGCAGGAGCTGCGGGCCTGGCACGCCCCGGCGCCCAATATCGCTGCTCCTACCCGGACTAAAGCCTGGAAACCCGTGGTAGCTCAGCGGGCCCGTGAAAGTGCTTCAGACCAGCTCATGAGGCTTCTACTCATGGTGTCCCTGATCGAGAGTACCGGGGGCCTACCCCTTGCCACCCTGGCAGATTTCTTTTCAACGACGGAGCAGAAGGCCCGTACCCAGCTAGAAGGCTTAGCCAGCAGCGTTGGGTTTGAGTCCTTAGATCTAGACATTAACTCGGCAGGGTTTGTGACCCTGCGGGGGCAGCAGGTGCTGACCCGCGGCGTGTCTCTGACTGAAACAGAAGCCCTGGCGCTGAGCCTGGCTCTCGACCTGTCGGCCAGCCTCGATACAGAGTCCTTTTACAGCCACCTGCGCCAGAAGGTATGGGCCTCGGTCGCTACCGGGAACCTACCCGAGGTTGCGCCCATGCCTGAACGGGTGGGAGTCTATCGGGCCGACCTTGACCCCCTAGTACAGCGGGCTCTTGATCAGCAGATTCCCCTCGATATCACCTACAGCTCCCACCGGTCTGTCTCCCGCCGCGTTATTGAACCGCTTGCCCTCATCGTTGATAATGGGCCTCGCTACCTGCAAGCCTGGTGCCGGTTGAGCAGGCAGGTGCGGCACTTTAGGCTCGACCAGATATTGAGTATGGCCGCGGTAGAGGGCGATAGATTCACCCGACTGACGCCGCCCGGAACCGAAGCGGGGGAGGGAGCGTCCGCCCCCGTGAGCCCTCGCAACTGGCTTACCCAGCTGACCAGCGGCAAGGTTGCTGCCGAAACCATGATTCTGGCAGTCGCTAAAAGCCTGCCAGTAGCCCAGCGCGAAAAAACCCACAGCACCCTCTGCCGCTACGCCCTTGAAACAGCCGAAGAAAACGGTGTGACCTTCTACAAAATACCGGTCGCCCACACCGCCTGGGCCCTCAACTTGCTGATAGACCTGGGCCCGACCGCCCACCTGCTCACCCCCACCCACCTGCGGCAAGACCTACTAGAGCTAGTGGGTGACTAGCGGCCACGAACAACTGCCCCAGCACATTACCCACCCATATCCCAGCAGAATCGGTGCAAGCCCACAGCAAAATATTCTCAAAACTAAAGCCGCTTGGGATATATAATTGTCACTATGCCTTGGTGGTTTTGGATCGTTTTGTGGACCGTGCTCGTAGTGAGCTCGCTCTGCCTTCTAGCCTGGCTGCTATACCGCGTCTTCCGCAAAGCCTTAGGGGCACTCGATGCCGCTCAAGACTGGGAGTCCAGCATTACAGATGCACTGGGGCAGGCCAACCACGCCCAGCCCCTCAGAGAAGAACCGCAACCGGCTCTTTTCACCCCGGTAGGAACCGCGTACGCAGACTACATCCAGGGCAAGAACACTCGAACGCTCGACCGAGCTCGCCGTCGCTCTCAGCGCCGCGACGAACTCGGACAGCCCCAACTCGTCGGAGACCTTAAACGTCTTCAAGAAAGGTGACGCTCGTGCTCGGTAACCTCGGCCCCGTCCATCTCATCATCCTCCTTATCATCATCATCCTGCTCTTCGGTGCCCCCAAGCTCCCCGGCATGGCCCGCAGCCTCGGCCAGTCCATGCGTATCTTCAAGTCAGAAGTTGACGGCCTGAAGAACGACTCTAAGAAGAACAACGAAGCAAACGGCGACACCAACGGCTCCGTCGTTTCCGGTGAGGTCATCAACAACCCCACCACCACCGATCAGAACAAGGGCTCACAGAACTAAGTTCTCACCCCCCCAGAGCGTTCGTGAGTTAACCGCCCGACCCGTGCCCTGGCCACCCAGGGCGCGGGTTTATGGGCTCCCAGAGTTTCAGTAGAAGGCACCCATGGCTAAATCAACCAGCCGAAAGAATAACCCCCAGGCCACCATGGCCCTCGGCGAGCACTTTCGCGAATTCCGCAACCGCCTGATTAAAGCGGCTGTTGCTACCTTTATCTGCGCTATTGGTGGGTTTTTTCTCTATGAGCCTTTTATGAATGCCATCAGTGCTCCGGTCTACGCTATCAACACCGAAGCTGGCCGCACCGCTGCCCTGAACTATTCCACCGCAACATCTCCCTTCGACCAGATGGTGCGCATCTCCCTCTACATCGGTCTGGTCATTGCAAGCCCTGTCTGGCTCTACCAGCTCTGGGCCTTCATCACCCCAGCCCTGTACCGCAAGGAGAAGCTCTACACCTTGGGCTTCACCTTTACGGCTATCCCCATGTTCCTTTTCGGAACTGTCCTGGCCTGGTGGGTACTACCCACCGCCGTCCGTACCCTGACCATGTTCAGCCCTGACGGGGCAACCAACCTCTTCACCGCCGACGTCTACGTCAGCTTCGTGGTTAAATTCCTGCTGGTCTTCGGTATCGCCTTCGTACTGCCCGTTATCTTGGTTGGCCTTAACTTCATCGGCCTAATTCGCGGCAAAACCATTCTCAAGTCCTGGCGCTGGGTAGTCGTGCTCGTAGCCCTGCTCGCAGCTATGGCTGCACCCGGTAACGACATCATGTCCATGCTTTACCTCATGCTGCCCCTGATTTTCTTCTTCTTCGTTGCTATCGGTATTGCCATGCTCAACGATAAGCGTCGCGACCGCCGCAACGCCAAGCTCGCAGAGGGACTCACCGACGACGAACTCAACCGAGCCACCAGCCTAGAAGAACTCGACCAGCTTGGTCGCTCCTAAAACTTTCCCGCCCCGGCAGACCGTGCCGGGGCGGTTTTTTGTTCGCGCTGGAACGAAAGCTGACTGCGGGGTGCCTCTGGCCGAAATCTACCGCCTAAGATTAGACATATGGCTAGCTACGCTGAACAGTACCTGCGCGCCAAAGAACGCGCCACCTTCTCAAAGACCGCCCTCTACCGCTTTGAGCAGACCCTGAGCTTTGACCTGGATGACTTCCAGCGCCGGGCCTGCACCTCGGTTGAGGACGGACGGGGTGTGCTGGTTGCTGCCCCCACCGGGGCGGGCAAGACAATCGTGGGGGAGTTCGCTATCTACCTGGCCCTATCGCAGGGCAAAAAGGCGTTCTACACCACCCCGATCAAGGCCCTGAGTAACCAGAAGTACAACGACCTGGTGGCAGCCTACGGTGAGGACGCCGTGGGGTTGCTGACCGGCGACACCTCCATCAACTCCGAAGCCCCCGTGGTCGTGATGACCACCGAGGTGCTTCGCAACATGCTCTATGCAGATTCCGCCACTCTGACCAACCTGGGCTATGTAGTGATGGACGAGGTGCACTACCTGGCTGACCGCTCCCGCGGCGCGGTGTGGGAAGAGTGCATTATTCACCTGCCCGAATCGATCTCTGTCATCGCCCTATCGGCCACTATCTCTAACGCTGAGGAGTTCGGTGCCTGGCTCGATACCGTGCGCGGGCAGACCGACATTATCGTTTCTGAACACCGCCCAGTTCCCCTCTGGCAACACGTGATGGTGGGCCACCACCTTATGGACCTCTTCGCTGGTGATACCACTGTCGAGGACGCCGCAGCCGCCACCGACCTGCCTGAGGTCAATCCAGAGCTGGTGCGGGTCGGACGCCGCCCCCGCCCCTCGCGGGGCCCTGGCGGTAAGTCCTTCTCCCGGCTGGGCAAAGGCAAACGTAGTCGCAACCAGGGCTACCAGTCCCAGGGCTATGACCGCGAGCGCCGCAGCAGCGCGGACGAGGCGAGCGCGCCCGTCCGCCCCCAGCGCATTAGCCGCCCAGAGATGATTCGATCCCTCGATAAGGCGGGTCTGCTGCCCGGTATCTGTTTTATTTTCTCGCGGGTGGGCTGCGATGCTGCGGTGTCGCAGTGTATCGATGCCGACATTCGCCTGACGACCGAGGCTGAGGCCCAGGCTATTCGGTCCTATATCGCTGAGGCTACCGCTAGCCTCGAGACCAGTGATCTGGCGGTACTCGGTTTTTACGAGTGGCGTGAAGGCCTGATGCGGGGTGTAGCGGCCCACCATGCGGGTCTGCTGCCGGTCTTCAAAGAGGTTGTTGAGACCCTCTTCTCTGAGGGGCTGATTCGCATGGTCTTTGCGACCGAGACCTTGGCGCTGGGCATCAATATGCCGGCCCGGTCGGTGGTGCTAGAGAAGCTCACCAAGTTCAACGGTGAGACCCACGTGGATATCACGCCGGGGGAGTACACCCAGCTGACCGGACGCGCGGGCCGCCGCGGTATCGACGTTGAGGGGCACGCTGTGGTCATGTGGCGCCCCGGTCTAGAGCCCCAGCAGGTAGCTGGCCTGGCCTCGAAGCGTACCTACCCTCTCAATTCTTCCTTCAAACCCACCTACAATATGAGCGCCAACCTGATTGCCCAGTTTGGCACTGAACGCACCAAGAAGATTCTGGAAAGCTCCTTTGCCCAGTTCCAGGCCGATAGGTCGGTGGTGGGGGTAGCTTCTCGGGTGAGGAAGAACGAAAAGGCTCTGGCAGGTTTTGAAGAGGCGATGACCTGCCATCTGGGTGATTTTACCGAGTACGCCCGCATCCGCCGTGACCTTTCTGATCTTGAGAAAAAGGCCGAGAAGGGCCGTAGTCGTCTGCGGCAGTCCCAGGCGGTGGCGTCCGTCCTTGACCTGCTGCCCGGCGATATCATCGAAATCCCCCGGGGCCGTAATGCGGGCCCCGCCGTGGTGCTGGCCAGGGCCGAGTCTCTGGACGACCCGCGCCCGTCCATTCTGACGATGGCGGCGCAGCTGCGCCGCCTTGACCCCCGCGACTTCGATGGGCCGGTTCTGCCGGTTTCGAAGATTAAGGTGTCGAAGAAGTTCACAGGTAAGACCTCCAAGGACCGCCGGGATATGGCCTCTCGTATGCGTGAGGCCCTCTATCAGGGGCTTCCTGCCCGCTCGGGGTCTCAGAAGAAGTACTTCAACGAGCGCGAGCGCGGGGACGAACAGAAGATTGAAGAGCTACGCCGGGCCCTGCGTAACCACCCCTGCCACGGGTGCTCTGACCGCGAGAATCATGCCCGGTGGGCTGAGCGCTGGTACCGCCTGTCGCGCGATACCGACGGTTTGCGCCGTCAGATTGAGCGCCGTACCAACACTATCGCCCAGGTCTTTGAGCGTATTACCCAGCTGCTGGCTAGCTACGGTTACGTTGAGACGGTGGAGGGGCGTCGCGTGCTCACCGCCCGGGGTGCCTCCCTGCGTCGGGTTTACGGTGAGAAGGACCTGCTGACCTCCCTCTGCCTTGAGGACGGCTTCTTGCAGGGCCTTGACCCGGCTTCTACCGCTGCGGTGGTCTCAGCCCTGGTCTATGAGGCTAAGCGCGATGAGTTGGGTCTGCTATCTCGCTACCCCGGTCACGGGGTTGAGGGGGCGCTGATGACCGTGCTGAAGCACTGGAATAAGCTCAACGACGCCGAAAAACTCCACCGGCTACCGCAGACTGCCTCGCCTGACTTCGGTATGGTCTGGCCCGTCTATAAGTGGGCGCGGGGCAAGAGCCTTGCCCAGGCAATCGATAGTACCGACCTGGCCGCTGGCGACTTCGTGCGCTGGACCAAACAGGTCATCGACAGCCTTGACCAGATTGCCCACGTGGCATCGTCTGACCCCCAGCTACGCACCCAGTGCGAGGCCGCTATCAACCTGCTGCGCCGCGGCGTGGTAGCAACCCAGCTTTAGTCTGTTTTACTGTCAGTATTTTGAAAGGACGGCAATGATGCCCGCAACTGTCATGCTCGATGGCTCTGTCTACAGCTCCGCTGACCCCTTTGCTACCGCCCTGGTTATGAACGAGGGTCAGGTGGAATGGGTGGGGCAGGACGCCGGTGCCCGCTCCATTGCGGATTCCTCCATGACCGTGCAGGAGCTGGGCGGACGCCTGGTCACCCCCAGCTTTGCCCTGGCGGCGGCTTCTACGACGGGGGCGGACGCTCCCGCCCTGCTCGATGAGCTAGCGGCAGCTGGCTACGGTTATGCCCGCCTGCTACTCACCGATTTCGCGCAGGAGCTCCCGGCAGTGCACCCTGCGGTAGCTGCTGACTACTATCTCCCCGCAGGCAGCCTTGGTGGAGGCAGAGAGCTACCCGCCGGCGTCCGCGGTATCTTTGTCTCATCCCCGGGAGAGCTTAGCTCACAGTTACTGGCTTCGCTGGCAGAAAAGCGTCTGCAACTGATGCTGGTGGTCACCGATGAGTCTCAGGTAGGGGAGTACCTGGCTCACCTGGCACCTCTTGATGGGCTCACCCGTCTGCGGATCAGCCCCAGCCTGGAAGGGATCACCGAGCTAGCCGAAGGCGACCTCGACCAAGCCAAAAACCTACAGGTCACCCTCGGTTTCTCAGGCGACTTCGACCGCGCGGGTGAAGCCTTTGGCCGGGCCCTGGCGGCGGGGGCAGCAGTTACCCTAGGGTCAGACCCCGGTATCCGGCCCTCACTATTGGGCTGGGAACTGGTAAACGCGGCCGTCAATCCGGCACAGACAGAACAAGCAGTATCGGCTCGCGCAGCCTTTGCCGCCTGCACCCGCGCTGTCTACCGCGCCGCGACCGCCCCCAACCCCTTCACCGGCCAGCTCGTGCCCGGAGCCCCCGCCCACTGCGCCCTCTGGACCATCACCGAACTCATCGTGCAGACCCCCGACAGCCGCATTGCCGCCTGGAGCACCGACCCACGCGCCCGAACCCCGCTGCTTCCCGTCCTGGCCCCCGACGTACCCCGCCCCAAGCTGGTCAGCCTGTACCGCAACGGCCACAAAGTGGGCTAGGCGTCACCTCAGACCCAGGCCCGCGATACACACTCGGGCACCTGCACCCTATATAATGAAAAACTGGTTTACACGCCGTCCCACGATTCGGATGGGCCATGACAAGGAGACCGCATGCGAGTACTAACCGTGATTCCTACCTACAATGAGAAGGAAAACCTTCCCGTCGTAGTAGAGCGCCTGCGCGCAGCCGTGCCCGACTGCGACATCCTCGTCGTCGACGACAACAGCCCCGACGGCACCGGCCAGCTCGCCGACTCCATGGCAGCAGAAGACAGCCACATCAACGTCCTCCACCGCACCGTCAAGGACGGCCTGGGCGGTGCCTACCTGGCAGGCTTCGACTGGGGCCTAGAAGCTGGCTACGACGTACTTGTCGAGATGGACGCCGACTGCTCCCACCAACCCGAACAGCTGCCCCTGCTCCTGCAGGCTATCGAAGGTGGAGCCGACCTGGCTATCGGTTCCCGCTACGTACCCGGCGGCAAAACCAAAAACTGGCCCCTGCACCGCCAGATCCTTTCCCGCGGCGCCAACCTTTATACCCGCCTGATTCTGGGCACCAAGGTCAAAGACATCACCGCGGGCTACCGCGCCTACCGCCGCGAAGCCCTGCAGAAGCTTAACCTCGAAGGCATTGACTCCAAGGGCTATGTCTTCCAGGTCGATTTGGCCTGGCGATCCGAGCAGGCCGGCCTGAAAATTGTAGAAGTACCCATCACCTTTGTAGAGCGTGAAATCGGCAGCTCCAAGATGAATGGCAACATCATCGTTGACTCCATGACCAAGGTAACCCGCTGGGGCCTGACCGCCCGAGCAGAACGCGTCCGCTCCCTCATCAAGAAGTAATACCAGCTGATACACAAAGGGCCCCGCCAGATAACTGGCGGGGCCCTTTACTTCCGGGGCTAGCCTAGAGGGCGTGACGCTCCCGGTAAATCTCAAGACGCTGCTGCAGGGTCTCTTCGAGTTCTTCAACGCTGCGGCGCTCCAGGAGCATGTCCCAGTGGGTACGAACAGGCTTTTCAGCATTCTCTTCAACCTTGCCGTCGCCAGAAACCAAGAAGGCTTCCTTACCGGACTTAGCAGTCCAGGTTGCGGGAATCTCAGCTTCCTGCGCGAAGGTAACGAAGACTCGTTCACCGTCTTCGGTGCGGTACTCCACACGCTGCCGGGGAGCCGGCTCCACGCCTGATTCGGTTTCCATTGACTGTGAACCCAGGCGCATACCGCGCAGGCTGCGATCGCTCATTTTCTTCCTCCATAAACGGTGACTGAAATGGTTGCAGGGTATTGGCCCTCAAAGGTGAAAGTACCGTGCAGACCAAATACCTATTATAACCTTTAGGCGCCGGGGGCGTGAGCGGCTGTGCCCTCAGCTGATTCGCCGGTAGGGAGCTCGCCCTCCTGAGGGATTTCAACGCCGCTATCGAGCTTGTCGAGGTTGGGGTTGAGGTCTTCAGGGGTCACGCGGATCACCGGGGTGTCGACCAGGGGCGAGGACGGGGGAGTCGCAGGGGCAGACTCTTCCTCGGTCTCAGGTGCGCCCTCGTTACCCAGGGGTGAGAAAGCGTTACCGATACCGCGCAGGGCATCACCGAGCTCGGTGGGAATGAACCAGAGTTTGTTGGCATCGCCCTCGGCCAGCTTGGGCAGGGTCTGCAGGTACTGGTAGGTCAGTAGCTTCTGGCTGGGGTTCGAGGCGTGGATTGCGTGGAAGACCTTCTGGATAGCCTGGGCTTCACCGTCAGCACGCAGGATAGCTGCCTTAGCGTCGCCCTCAGCGGTTAGAATCTGGGACTGCTTTTCACCTTCAGCTCGTAGAATCGCAGCGCGAGAGTCACCTTCGGCGGTTAGAATCTGGGACTGCTTCTGGCCTTCAGCGGTTAGAATAGCGGCTCGGCGGTCCCGCTCGGCTCGCATCTGCTTTTCCATGGAGTCCTGGATGGAGTGCGGAGGCTGAATTTCCTTGATATCGACGCGGGAGACGCGGATACCCCAGCGGCCGGTGGTGCTGTCGAGAACCCCTCGCAGCTCGCTGTTAATCTGATCGCGGGAGATCAGGGTTTCTTCTAGGTTGAGACCACCGACGACGTTGCGCAGGGTAGCGCTGGTAAGTTCATCTACAGCCTGGATGTAGTTGGTGATTTCGTAGGTCGCTGCTTTGGGGTCGGTCACCTGGAAGTAGACCACGGTATCGATACCGACGACCAGGTTATCTTCGGTGATGACAGACTGGGCGGGGAAGGACACGACCTGTTCACGCAGGTCAATGAGGGGCAGGACGCGGTCGATAAAGGGAACGGTGACGTGGAAGCCGGGGTTGAGGGTGGTGTGGTACTTACCCAGACGCTCGACAATGCCAGCGCGGGCCTGAGGAATAATGCGCACAGCCTTGAGCAGGGTGATGAGCACCAAAAGGACGAGGGCTGTAAGCAGGATGGTTGTGGTGATGGTTGAAGCTGTCATTGGTTACGACCTTAATCTTTAAGTTAAAGGTTATTTTGCAGTGTGAGGAGCTAGGTAGGCGGTTGCGCCACGGATAGCCACGACGGTTGCTGTTGACCCTTCAGGGAGAACCAACTGGCTGCTTTCAGGGCGGGCCGTCCAGGTATCACCGGCGATACGGGCAAGACCGGTCTGATCGGTGACGGTTTGGGTTACAAGGGCATCCTGGCCAACCAGACCGTCGGAGTTCATTGCGATATTGGGTGAGCTTTGATGGAAACGCTTGATAAGCGGCGGGCGGAGCCCCAAGAGAAGGGCGATACTAACAATCGCAAAGAGAACAACCTGCGCAGCAAAAGAATCGAGGAAAGTGGTGCTCAGTGTTGCCGACAGGGCAGCTAGGGCCATCATCAGAAAGACGAAGTCGAGCATCAAAATCTCGATAATGGCTAGAACAATACCAGCGGTGAGCCAGAAAGCCCAGAGGTTCTGAGCGAACCAATCAATCATGTGTACCTCCCACAGGTCGGTGTGTGTTAGTACTTATCTATTCTTCCTGATGCTGTTTCGCTGTGCTAGTCATTACGTGAGATATAAGGAGATTTGACCATCTCAGCAATGTATTCTATAAAGCCGATAATATACATTATGTAAAGTTAAGCTAAAAATACTCCCCTACACTCGCTCGGGTACCCCCGCAGCTGCTGAGCTTAGCGCTCCTGCGTTAGAGTAAAACTATGCTCAGTTCAGTTGATTCAGGTAAATATTTTTCCCAGCCCATCCGTGCCCTGGTTGACCTGACCCTCGTCCTTCTTTTTATTACCATCGGGCTCACCAGCCACCAGGAACCGCTATCCCAGCTATTAGCCACCGCCGCACCTTTCTTGCTGGCCGCCTGTGCTGGCCATCTTGGTGTGTGGGCCGTGAGCTCCAGGCGGCAGCTTCCCCTTTTGCTCGAAGGTTTTATGATGTGGGTCAGCACCCTGGTGCTTGGGCTTGGCCTGCGCCTCTCCTTTGGTGATACTGCCGCAACTGCTTTTGTTCTTGTCTCAGCTCTTACCCTCCTTGTTTTCCTGGTGGGTTGGCGTCTTATCCTTGTCCTGGTACGCCGCAAGGCCTAAATTTCTTGATGTAGACAGACTCTAAAAAGGTGTGGCCCCAGACTTTCTGGGGCCACACCTTTTTACTGTTATTTACTGTTGCTGTAAGCAATCCAACGTTCAAGCACAGCCTTAGCTTTACCTGATTCTACTGATTGGCGAGCGTCCTGCAGGGCTTCCTCAAAGCGCTCTGCGAAAGGCCTGTTGTTAACCGGGCGGTAAGCAGTCAAGCCTGCTGCAGCATTCAGCAAAACCGCGTTGAGGATTGGACCGGGAGTGCCGTCGAGAACCTGGTGAACAACCTGGGCGTTATGCTGGGGATCTCCCCCGCGTAGATCGTCCAGGCTGGCGCATTCAATACCAAAATCGGTGGGGGTTAGTGAATGGTGCTCAACTCCCCCATTGAAGGTTTCCCAAACTTGCGACTCACCGGTGATGGTAATTTCGTCTAGGCCGTCATTCCCGCGGAAAATTAGGGCGTGGTCGCCGCGGGAAGCGAAAACGGCGGCGATTTTCTCGGCCATCTCGGGGTCTGCTACACCGATGGCTGAAGCCCGGACCCGAGCAGGGTTGGTCATGGGGCCGAGGTAGTTGAAGGCTGTAGGTACGCCGATGGAGCGGCGGGCAGGTGCTACGTGTCGCATGGAGGGGTGGAACACCTGGGCAAACAGGAAGGTGATGCCCGCAGCATCCACCGCACCTGCTACATCTTTAATGTTTAGGTTTAGATTTATACCTAGCTCAGCCAGTACATCTGCACTTCCACTTGATGATGAAGAGGCCCTGTTGCCGTGCTTAATGACGGGCACACCCGCACCCGCAATCACCAGTGAGGCCATAGTGGAAATATTGACGGTATTCTGCTGGTCTCCCCCGGTACCCACAATGTCTACAGCATCTCGGGTGACCTCTATGTGTTCCGCCTTGTCAAGCATGCCTTGCGCTAGTGCGGCAAGTTCTTCAGGAGTTTCACCTTTAACATGAAGTCCAACCAGGAAAGCTCCGATAATAGCTTCCGGGGTTGATCCTGCCATGATGTCTTGCATGGCCCAGTTAATCTGGTCTGACGAGAGGTCATGCTGGGCTACGAGTTGATTGAGAATGAGTTTCCACGTGATGGTGCCTGTCATGGCTCACATTCTACGGTTCTTTTAGTTCCCGGGCGAGCTCATGAGACGGACGCCGGAGAGACTTTTCGCATCAGGGCAATTGATATTTGGGTTACGCAAGTTTTACACACAACGTGTCGCCAAGCCTGCAGTAAAAACCCCTAGATTAGGGGGAAGATATGCAGGATTTACAACACACCTCCTAGCAAACCCCCTTACCTATTGGTTCACGGGCACTTTTACAGACATAATGTCTATGTGACAACTGCAACCCATACCCCAAGTAAGTCGGCACATGCCGCTCTGAATCGACCCAACCAGGTGTCTGTTGGCACCGTCGTTTGGCTTGCCTCAGAGCTCATGTTCTTCGCCGGCCTGTTCGCAATGTACTTCACTCTGCGCGCTTCTCGCCCCGACATTTGGGCTGAGAACACCCCGCTGCTTGAAGTCCCTCTCGCTCTCGCCAACACCATCGTGCTGGTGCTGAGCTCCGTTACCTGCCAGTTTGGTGTTTTCAAGGCTGAGCAGCTCAAGCCCCGCCGCACCGGTTCCCTCTTCAATGTCCGTGAATGGGGCATGGTTGAGTGGTTCCTGCTCACCTTCATCATGGGTGCGTTCTTCGTTTCCGTCCAGGCTTACGAATACGCAAACCTTGTAGCTGAAGGTATGACTATCGCGTCAAGTGCTTACGGCTCAGCTTTCTACATCACCACCGGTTTCCACGCACTCCACGTAACCGGCGGCCTGATCGCCTTCCTGCTGATCATCGGCCGTGCCTATGTTGCTAAGCGTTTCGGTCACTACGAAGCAACCTCAGCAATCGTTGTTTCTTACTACTGGCACTTCGTAGACGTCGTCTGGATCGCCCTGTTCCTTATCGTCTACTTCCTCAAGTAACCGGTAACCGCTAAAAGTAAACCAACTAGCACACACACA
Organism: Rothia nasimurium; assembly: GCF_014217215.1. Taxonomy (GTDB): domain Bacteria; phylum Actinomycetota; class Actinomycetes; order Actinomycetales; family Micrococcaceae; genus Rothia; species Rothia avistercoris. The sequence goes on along the minus strand of NZ_CP056080.1, from coordinate 1,272,972 downwards.
AAGGAACAACGACGTGAAAGCACTTTCTCAAAAGCGACGTCATCCGCTCGCAGCTCTCGTGTTGCTTGCCCTTGCCCTCCTCCTATCTGGTGGCCTCTACGCAGTTGCCACGGCTACTAACGAGGCTCAAGCCGCTACAAGCACCACCTACACTGCAGAAGACATCTCAGAAGGCCAGAAACTCTTTCTGGCCAACTGTGCAACCTGCCACGGTACTAACGCAGAAGGCTCAGTAGACGGCCCCGCACTCATTGGTGTTGGCGCTGCTGCTGTTGACTTCCAGGTAGGCACCGGCCGCATGCCCATGCAGATGCAGGGCGTTCAGGCTCAGCTGAAGCCCGGCCAGTTCAACGATGAGCAGACTAAGCAGCTCGCAGCCTACGTTGCATCACTCGGTGCAGGCCCCACCATCCCCGAAGAAGAGTACCTCGATGTTTCCAAGGGCGATGCAGCCAACGGCGCAAAGGTATTCCTCGCAAACTGCGCTATGTGCCACAACGCTGCTGGCGTTGGTGGTGCTCTTACCCGCGGTAAGTTTGCTCCTACCCTGATGGGTGTTTCAGAGAAGCACATCTACGAGGCTATGGAAACTGGCCCGCAGAACATGCCCGTCTTTAATGACGCAAACATCACCCCCGAAGAAAAGCGCGATGTCATTACTTACCTGAAGTCACAGGAAGTTAACGCATCTGTTGGTGGTTTCAAGCTTGGCTCACTCGGCCCCGTGTCTGAAGGTCTTCTGATCTGGACCCTCGGCCTGGTTATCGTCATTGCATTCACCCTCTGGCTGACTTCACGAGCTGCATAAGCTCACGCACACACATAAATTTCGTACCAAGGAAGATTTGAGGCAACACATGGGAAACCATAGTGACGGCGCACATGAAAAGGCTGCCGTAGTTACCTCTCAAGAGGCAAGTCAGGAGAAGTTCGCTAACCCCGGACTTCCCCCGCATGCTCCCCGACTCACCGACGTCGATTCCAAAAAAGCTAAGGGTGCCGAGCGACAGGTAGTTCTGCTATTCGTCATCTCCATGCTGGGCTCCCTGCTTTTCTGGATTGGCTACTTCGGTGTAGAGGTAAGCGGCAACTTCTACGATGTCATGAACCCCGAAGCAAACAACATGCTTCGTCTGCAGAACCTTCTGCTGGGTCTCGGCATCGCTTTTGCCATGTTCGGTATCGGTATCGGTATCGTCCACTGGGCACGCTCACTCATGCCCGACCACGAAATGGTCGAAGAGCGTCACGCGGTTACCTCTGAAGAGGACCGTGCAGAGGCTCAGGAAATCGTTGAAACCATCATCGAAGAATCAGGCATCAAGCGTCGCCCGCTTCTTCGTAACACCCTCATCGGTTCCGTCATCCTCGCTCCCCTGACCTTCGTCACCCTGTTCCGTGACCTGGGCCCCGCAGACCCCTCAGTACTCAAGTACACCCTGTGGGACGAAGGCGTCCGCCTCGTGCGCGACCCCTCCGGCACCCCCATTAAGGCTGCCGACGTTACTCTGGGCTCTGCCTACCACGTCCTGCCCGAAACCCTCTCTAGCCTGACCCACGAGAACGGCTACCTCGAGGAAAAGGCCAAGGCAGTTGTACTGCTCATGCGTCTGGATCCCGCTGACATCAAGAAGGTTACCCCCGGTCGCGAAAACTGGAACGTTGACGGCATCTACGCCTACTCCAAGGTTTGCACCCACGTAGGCTGCCCCATCGCTCTGTACGAGCAGCGCACCCACCATCTGCTCTGCCCCTGCCACCAGTCAACTTTTGACGCGGCAGAAGAGTGCAAGGTTATCTTCGGCCCCGCAGGCCACGCCCTGCCCCAGCTGCCCATCGCAGTTGACTCCGAAGGCTACCTGGTCGCCCAGAGCGACTTCCACGAGCCCGTTGGCCCCGGCTACTGGGAGCGTGCAAAGCACATCAAGGAAATGGCAGGTGAAGCATAATGTCGACTTCAATGCAGTCTGATTACAAGGCAAAGACCTCAACCGGTCGTATCGCCCACTACGTAGATCAGCGTGTTGGTGCTTCAGGCATCATCAAGGAATTCGGTCGCAAAATCTTCCCCGACCACTGGTCATTCATGTTCGGTGAAGTTGCGCTCTATAGCCTGGTTATTCTGATCATCTCAGGTACCTTCCTCACCTTCTTCTTCAACCCCACCATGGTGTCGGTAACCTACGATGGTTCCTACGTTCCCATGAAGGGCACCCACATGTCTGCTGCCTACGCCTCTACCCTGGACATCTCCTTTGACGTCCGCGGTGGTCTGCTGATGCGTCAGATTCACCACTGGGCAGCTCTGATGTTCATGATGGCGATGACCGTGCACATGCTGCGCGTCTTCTTCACCGGCGCTTTCCGCCGTCCTCGTGAACTGAACTGGGTTGTTGGTTGTACCCTGCTCATCATCGGTATTCTGGCTGGATTCACCGGCTACTCACTGCCCGATGACGTACTCTCAGGTAACGGTCTGCGTATTATTGACGGTATTTTCAAGTCAATCCCGCTGGTTGGTACCTACATCTCGCTCTTCTTCTTCGGCGGCGAGTTCCCCGGTACGGCTGTGATTGGTCGCCTCTACACCCTGCACATCATGATTATCCCCGCGATGCTTCTGCTGCTCGTGGCTATTCACATGTTTATGGTTGTACTGCACAAGCACACCCAGTACCCCGGCCCCGGCCGCACCGAGAACAACGTCGTTGGCTTCCCCGTAGGCCCCGTCTACGCAGCCAAGGCTGGCGGTTTCTTCTTCATCGTGTTCGGTATCATCGCCTTCCTCGGCGCAACCTTTACTATCAACGCGGTTTGGAACTACGGCCCCTACGACCCCTCACCGGTACAGGCCGGTACCCAGCCTGACTGGTACGTAGGCTTCGGTGACGGCGCCCTGCGTCTGTGGCCTGGCGTCTGGCCCTGGCCCTGGGAATTCGAATTCCTTGGTGGCACCTGGGTTCTGAGCGTCCTTCTCCCCTTCGCTCTGATGGCTGGCTCAGTCATGATGGCCATGGTCTTCTGGCCCTGGATCGAGCAGTGGGTTACCAAGGATAACCGCGTCCACAACATCCTGGATCGCCCCCGCAACGCCCCCTTCCGTACCGGTGTGGGTGTAGCAGGCATCATTGGTTACGCATCCCTGATGATCGCGGCAAGCTCCGACCTGATTGCAACTCACTTCCATGTATCGCTGAACGACGTTGCCTACTGGCTCCGCTTTACCTTCGTATTCGGTCCCCTCATCGGCTTCTTCATCACCCAGCGCATCTGCCTGGCTCTGCAGCGTAAGGACCGTGAGCTTGTACTGCACGGTATCGAAACCGGTAAGGTCGTCCAGCTCCCCCACGGTGAGTTCATCGAGGTTCACAAGCCTCTCGACGAATACCGCCGCTACGAACTGGTCTCCTTCGAGTCACCCGAGCCTATCCCGGCTCAGCCCAACAAGAAGGGCAAGGTTGGCCTGATCGAGAAGACCCGCGCAGGTCTCTCAAAGATCTGGTTCGAAGACCGCGTAGTTGCCGTAACTCCTGCTGAGCTCGAAGCAGCTCACCATGAGCACCATGGTGCACATGAGGTTGACGGCCACAAGGCTGACTCAATCGAAAAATAACATACGGTTGTAGTAACAGTGTGGGGCACCCCTGACGGGGTGCCCCACACGTGTTTTAACAGGCTTTCGCTGGTCCTGCGTGAAGTTACCAATGACCGAGCCAATCATCGCCTCTTCGGGCTTTCTGCGCCTTGCAAGCGCCAAATACTAGTCGATGGGCGGGTTTGGGGCTGTTGCCCTACATGGCTGACAGTTCTGAAAGAGTAGCGCACTCCCGAGGCCGCGTGTACTGGGCCAGTTCTGCGCAAGATGCAGGGTAAATGAGGTGGCTCTCCCCCAGCTCACAGGGGGACTTATAACCTTTGAACCGCTGTGCTGTGCATTGAGGATACGGGGCACAGCGTATCTCCTTTCAACCGGGGCTATGACGCTGAGATCCTGCTATAGAGAGTGATCTCCCAGCTCAGGGAGCTATAATGGCGGGCGCTCTTGGCTGATAAGCACATCAGTTAAATATTCTCTAAGTGGTTCGGCGTGTCGTACCCCTAGGGTGGACTGGCTGGGTCAGGCTGGCTCCTGTGCCTTCCTGTGCCTTCCTGTGCCTTCCTGTGCCTTCCTGTGCCTTCCTGTGCCTTCCTGTGCCTTCCTGTGCCTTCCTGTGCCTTCCTGTGCCTTCCTGTGCCTTCCTGTGCCTTCCTGTGCCTTCCTGTGCCTTCCTGTGCCTTCCTGTGCCTTCCTGTGCCTTCCTGTGCCTTCCTGTGCCTTCCTGTGCCTTCCTGTGCCGTCCTGCCACTCTCCCCTGAGCAATCTAAAAACGACACAAAAAGGGTGGGGTCCCTATCCTTTCGGATAGGGGCCCCACCCCTTGAGCCAGGTAAGACTCTTAGTGGGCGTGGTCGCCGCGGTTGTATTCGTAAACCCAACCCAGAACAGCTGCTGCTGCGAAGGGGATGGCAACGAGTACGATCCACCAGTCGATAGCCAGACCTACAACAACGATGGTGCAAGCAACACCGATGAAGAGGGGCCACCATGACCACGGTGAGTAGAAGCCGTAGTCGCCAGCTCCATCAGCGATTTCACCTTCGAGGTTCTCGTAAGGCATGTCGGGGTGCTTCTTGTCGGTGAAGTTCAGGAAGTACCAGAGGAAGAGACACATCACGGCGGTAGCCAGAATCGCGGGGAAACCGGCCCACTCGGTGAAGTCAGTCATCAGACCGTAGACGATGCCAACGGGAATCAGGAAGACGCCGATGAAACCGAAAATCTTAGCAAGAAGTTTCACAGTGGCCTCCTATCGTGCAGTTGCCTGGCGGGCTGCTGCAGCGACGTCGTTGTTGGTGGATAGTTCAGGGTGGTGCAGGTCGAGTGCAGGACGCTCTGAACGGATACGGGGCAGGGCGGTGAAGTTGTGGCGCGGGGGCGGGCAAGAAGTTGCCCATTCCAGTGAGCCACCGAAGCCCCAGGGGTCATCAACCTCAACACGCTTGCCGTTGCGGGCGGTGGTGTAGACGTTCCAGAACCAGGGAATCATGGAGATTGCCAGAATCATGGAGCCTACGGTTGAGAGCTGGTTCATCCAGGTGAAGCCATCTTCAGGCATGTAGTCTGCGTAGCGGCGGGGCATGCCGTCGACACCGAGCCAGTGCTGGATGAGGAAGGTCATGTGGAAGCCGATGAACAGCAGCCAGAAGTGAATCTTGCCCAGGCGCTCGTTCAGCATCTTGCCGGTGAACTTGGGCCACCAGAAGTAGAGTGCTGCGAACATACCGAAGACGAGGGTGCCGAAGATGACGTAGTGGAAGTGCGCGACCACGAAGTAGGAGTCAGATAGGTGGAAGTCCAGCGGCGGGGTTGCCAGGATAATACCGGTGATACCACCGAAGAGGAAGGTGATCAGGAAGCCGATGACCCAGAGCATGGGGGTCTCAAAGGTGATGGAGCCCTGCCACATTGTGCCGATCCAGTTGAAGAACTTCACGCCGGTAGGAATACCGATCAGCATGGTCATGAAGGAGAAGAAGGGCAGCATGACCGCGCCGGTGACGTACATGTGGTGTGCCCACACGGTAACTGACAGAGCCGCAATAGCGATGGTTGCAAAAATCAGACCCTTGTAACCGAAAATCGGCTTACGTGAGAAGACGGGGATGATTTCTGAAACGATGCCGAAGAAGGGCAGAGCCAGAACGTAAACCTCGGGGTGACCGAAGAACCAGAAGAGGTGCTGCCAGAGGACGGCGCCACCGTTTTCGGGGTCGAAGATGTGGCCACCGAGGCGACGATCCATACCGAGGGCGAACAGGGCGGACGCCAGCGGCGGGAAGATCATGATGATCAAGATTGCGGTGATCAGGGTGGTCCAGGTGAAGACCGACATGCGCCACATGGTCATGCCGGGGGCACGCATGCAGAGGATGGTGGTCAGGAAGTTGACGCCACCCATGATGGTGCCGAAGCCCTGCAGAGCTAGACCGAAGATCCAGAGGTCACCGCCGACAGAGGGGCTGTAGGTGGTGCTGTTCAGCGGAGCGTAAGCGAACCAGCCGAAGGAAGCTGCACCCTGGGGGGTAAGGAAGCCAGCGATGGCTACCAGTGAGCCGAACAGGAAGAACCAGAAGGCCAGCGAGTTCAGGCGGGGGAAGGCAACGTCGGGTGCACCAATCTGCAGGGGTACCAGGACGTTAGCAAAACCGGTGAACAGCGGGGTACCAAACATGAGCAGCATCAGGGTGCCGTGCATGGTGAAGAGCTGGTTGAACTGTTCCTTGGTTTCGAGGAACTGCATACCGGGGGTGAAGAGCTCCAGGCGCATAAGCAGAGCCATGACACCGGCAAAGCAGAAGAAAATAAACGCGGCGATCAGGTACATGTACCCGATGGTCTTGTGGTCGGTGGAAGTCAGCCAGTTGACGATGATTCGTCCCTTGGACTTAGGAACCACCCGCGGGACAACGCTACCGGTTGTCTCAGCTGAATACTCAAGAGTAGTCACGGGTTACCTCTTAGTTGTTGGTGTTCATGTTGGGGTTACGGTTGTACTCGTCACCCAGACGGCCAATGTTGCCTTCATCTTCCAGTGACTGGATGTAGGCATCGTAGTCTTCCTGGCTGACAACTTCAACGTTGAAGAGCATCTCTGAGTGGTACTCACCGCAGAGTTCGGCGCACTTACCCTGGTAGCGAGCGGGCTCGGAACCTGTGGTGAAGTACATGTGGTTGGTCATGCCGGGAATGGTGTCGCGCTTCTCAAGGAAGGCGGGAACCCAGAAGGAGTGGATGACGTCACGGGATTTGAGCTGCAGGTCTACGGTTGAGTTGACCGGCAGGTAGAGGGTGGGGAGGGTTTCCTCAACACCTTCCTTGCCTTCCTTGTCGAGGCGAGCCTGAACGCCGGCGAAGTAGACGTTTTCGTCGAGGTAGTTGAAGTCCCATGCCCACTGCTTACCGTAAACCTCGATGGTGACATCGGCGGTTTCAGACTTGGGAGCGGTGATTTCGCGCTCGGCACGGTCTGAGAAGGTGAAGAAGCTGACGATCAGGATGATCGGGATAGCGGTGTAGAAAATTTCCAGCGGAGCGTGGTAGCTCACCTGGCGGGGGTAGCCGGTTTCGTACTTGCGACGGCGGTAGGCGATGATGCACCAAAGCATGAGGCCCCAGGTCACAAGACCTACAGCCAACGCAGCGATCCATGTACCAATCCAGAGGTCCATGATGGTATCGGCGTTATCGGTTACACCACGCTGAGTGGGCAGCCAGCCCACTGATGCCTGTTCTGAACAACCGGTCAAGAGCAGCGCTGAAACGGCTGTGGCAGCGGCTACTGCCTTGCCCTTAAGCCCCTTGCTGCTGGTTCGATGCTGCGAACTCACAGACGGCCCTTCCTGTAGCGATGTGCGTGTCACCTGGTGCTGTGTGTGGACAGCATTAACCCAGGTGTTAATTCTTTCAATACGAGCTTACCCTCAAACGGGCGTTTCTGGTGACAACCTGTCAATGAACTGACGTGTCATTACATAAGTATTTCATGTTTGGGCGGGCTGAAACAGAAAAGTGGGGGTATGCCGGAGCATACCCCCACCTGTGAAGCGGGCTGGGCGGACGCTTAGTGGAAGGAATCTCCACAGGCGCAGGAGCCCTGGGCGTTGGGGTTATCGATGGAGAATCCCTGCTTCTGAATGGTGTCTTCGAAGTCGATGGTTGAACCTTCGAGATAAGGAACACTCATACGATCAACGATGACTTCAACGCCGTCGAAGTCGCGGACGGCGTCACCGTCGAGCACGCGCTCGTCAAAGTAGAGCTGGTAAATCAGGCCTGAACAACCGCCGGGCTGCACGGCGATGCGCAGGCGCAGGTCGGTACGTCCTTCCTGCTCAAGCAGGGAACGAACCTTACCGGCTGCAACCTCGGTGAGGTTAACGCCGTGGGTGGGGAGATCTTCGAGTACTGTCTCAGACATGAGCAATCCTTTCGTGGGGTGTTTTGATGTCAATCTTACGCCTCTTGGGTACGGGGCGCGAGATGTTCGCAGTCAAGTGAATTCCTAGTTGGCGGTGTGAGCTGCCGCCAGCATGAGGGCTTCAGCAAGGATTGCCTTCTGGAAGTCGGGGATGAAGAGGGACTCGTTGGCGCTGTGGGCGCGGGTGTCCGGGTCTTCGATGCCGGTAATCAGAATGTGGGCCTCGGGGTAGACCTCGGTGAGGGTCGCAATGAAGGGAATGGACCCGCCCATGCCGGTGGTGACAGGCTCAACTCCCCAGGCCTCCCCCAGCGCTGCCAGGGCTAGCTGGGCGCCACTGCCAGAAAGGTCGGCCTGGTAGGGCTGGCCGGAGTCTTCTGCATGGTAGGTCACCTCTGCCCCGTGATGGTTGTGGCGGGCGAAGTGCTCGGCAAGTGCCCGGTGGGCTGCAGCGGGATCCTGGCCGGGAGCCAGGCGGACACTGATGCGCGCCTTGGCTGTGGCAGCAATAGTGTTTGAGGACTCGGCAACCGAGGTGATGTCCATACCGATGACGGAGATAGCGGGCTGGGACCAGAGGCGGGAGGAGATGGACCCCTGACCTGCCAGCTTCACGCTGTCGAGAATGCCAGAATCGGTGCGGAAATCGGCCTCAGGGTATTCAACGTCAGGTTCAGGTGCAGTAACTAAACCTTCAACTGCAACTGAACCTTGAGTATCGTGTAGGGTGGCGAGTAGCTGGATAAGGACGGTGTTGGCGTCCAGCAGGGGGCCGCCAAACATGCCGGAGTGAACCGAGTGGCTGCTCACGCGTACAGAAATATCACCGCTCGCCACACCCCGCAGACCTGCGGTCAGGGCAGGTACGCCGGTTTTCCAGTTAGCCGAGTCTGCTACAACGATGTAGTTGCCAGCAAGCTTGTCGCGGTAGGTATGCAGGAAGCTATCAAAGCTGGGCGAACCAGCCTCTTCCTCGCCCTCGATAAAGAGGGTAACACCAACCTTAAAGTCGTCGCCCAATACTTCACGCGCAGCCTTAAAAGCGGCCAGATGGGCAACGACGCCAGCCTTGTCGTCCGCAGCTCCGCGGCCGTAGAGACGATCGCCCTTACGAGTGGCGACAAAAGGCTCGGTCTCCCAGAGGGAGCGGTCGCCAGCTGGCTGCACATCGTGGTGGGCGTACAGCAAGAAGGTGGGAAAACCAGGTGCAGCCGGTGAATGGGCTACGACCGCAGGCATACCCTGCTGGCCTTCCCCATAGGACGCTGAGAGAATCTCAACGCTTTCAAAACCGGCGTCCTCCGCCAGGCTCTTCACCTTTTCAGCACTGCGCTGTACTTCGGTGAGGTCAAAAGACTCCCAGGCAACAGAAGGGATGGCCACAAGCTCAGCTAGATGTTCAAGCTGAGCTTCAAAGTTCTCTTCGATGTAGGTTGCTAGAGCCGGGCGGGCAGAAAAATCAAAATCGTGTGTTGTCATACATCTCAGAATACGCTCTGACTGTATATCTACGCACGAACTTGGTTATTCTTAAGGAGTGTTTGGTCGTAATAAGAAATCATCAGAAAATGCTGGTTCTGTGGTTGCCGAGGCTACTCCGGTAGCAAACGAAACCCCTGAAACTACCCAGCCGGGGTACACCGCGCCTAAGGGGCGTCCTACCCCCTCTCGAAAAGAACGTGAAGCTGCCCGCCGCACTCCCCTGGTTCCCGCAGACCGCAAAGCTGCAAAGGACGCCCAGCGTGAAGCTGACCGCGAGTTCCGGGCAAAGCAGCAGCAGGCCCTGCAAACCGGCGATGAGCGCTACCTGCCCGCCAACGATCGTGGCCCCCAGCGCCGCTACATCCGTGATTATGTTGATGCCCGTTTCAACGTAGGTGACATCATGATCATCGTTATTCTGGCTGTCTTTATCGTGGGCCTTTTCTCCCCCAGCATGCAGCAGTACACTATCTTGCTGATGTGGGGCATAATTCTGCTCTGGGTCATCGACTATATGATTATGTGGCGCGGTCTTAAAAAGAAGTTGACTGAAAAGTTTGGCTCCATCGAGCCCCGCTCCGGCTTCTACGCCTTCAACCGCATCATGATGCTTCGTCGCTTCCGCCTACCCAAGCCTCAGGTAAAGCGCGGTGAATACCCCAAGTAAAGCCACAACGGAGTAAAAATCCGCTTGCTTGAACCTTTAAATACAAAGGGGCGTTACCTCTCTAGAGAGGTAACGCCCCTTTGTGTCATAATCTCACGTGTCTAGTCTAGCGGGTTTTCCGCAATTTCAACAGTCCCCGATTGATATGAGCTGCCCAGAGTGGGCCTTCGTAGATAAATGCAGAATAACCCTGCACTAGATTGGCGCCTGCATCCAGACGGTCGGCGACGTCCTGAGCAGTGGTAACGCCACCTACCGAAATAAGAGCCAGTTGGTCGCCCACCTCAGCTTTCAGCAGACGGAGAACCTCAAGTGAACGCTTCTTGAGGGGCTCGCCTGAGAGTCCACCCGCGCCAATTTCCTCAACCTTAGCTCGAGGGCTAACCAGCCCCAGCCCTTCACGAGCAATCGTGGTGTTCGTGGCAATAATGCCATCTAGCCCCAGACGCAGAGCCATTGCGGCAACGTCCTTAATATCTTCATTGGCCAGATCAGGAGCAATCTTCACGACCAGGGGTACCCGGCGTCCCTGCACAACGCGGTCGGCTTCAGCACGTACAGCCTCAAGTAGAGGCTCAAGGGTCTCAATCGCCTGAAGGTCACGCAGTCCCGGAGTATTCGGTGAGCTGACATTCACAGCGAGATAGTCAGCCTGGGGCGCAAGCACCCGAGTGCTCACCAAGTAGTCCTCGATGGCGTCCTTAAGGGCTACCACCTTGGTTTTACCGATATTGACACCAATGACGGGGCGTACCTTACCCCGATATTCGGCTTCAAGGTCCGCGCGGGCGGCAGCAACACGGGGCCCAGCTGCTGCCGCACCATCGTTATTGAAACCCATGCGGTTAATAATGGCCTTATCATCTACCAGACGGAAAAGGCGGGGCTGGGGGTTGCCCGGCTGAGCCTGACCGGTAATAGTGCCGATTTCAATGTGTCCAAAACCCAGGTTACCCAGCGCCGGAATTGCATTACCGCCCTTATCAAAACCAGCGGCAACGCCGAAAGGCGAGGGGAAAGTAAGGCCCATGACCTCGGTAGCCAGTGACGGGTGAGGCGCAAAGTAGCGGCCCCCCAGGCGAGAAATACCGGTGTGGCGAAGGGTCTTTACCCCCCACATGCCCACATGGTGAGCCATCTCGGCGTCCATGGGTTTGAAGAAGAGTTTGAACAGGGTTGGGTAGATCCGCATATCGGACCCCTTTCAGCCGCGGCTTTCGCCTAGTGTAGGAGGAAACTTAAGATTGGGTCACCTTATCAACGGCCCCGCCGTAGCGGCGGTCACGGCGGGCATATTCTTCTACCGCCTGCCACAGTACCGTACGGTCAACATCGGGCCAGAGCACGTTCATAAAGACCATCTCGGCATAGGCACTCTGCCAGAGAAGGAAGTTAGAGAAACGCTGTTCACCCGAGGTTCGGAGGAAAAGATCAACGTCGGGCAGGTCAGGCTCGTCGAGATAGTTCTGAAAGATTTTTTCGTTGACGTGCTTGGGCTTGAGACGGCCGGCTGCGACGTCCTCGGCAATCAGGGCGGCGGCGTCCGCAATTTCTGCCCTACCCCCGTAGTTGACGCACATGGTCAGGGTACACAGGGTGTTGTGCTTGGTTTCTTCTTCGCACTTTTCGAGCAGCTTGATAACCGACTTCCAGAGCTTGGGCCGACGACCCGCCCAGCGGATGCGAACCCCCCAGCTTTGGAGGGTCTCTAGCTGACGTTCTAGAACCTCAGAGGAGAAACGCATGAGGAAGGCGACCTCGTCGGGACTGCGACGCCAGTTCTCGGTTGAAAACGCGTAGGCAGAAACATAGGGAATACCCATTTCGATAGCACCAGCCACCACATCGAGTAGGGCTGCTTCACCGGCTCGGTGGCCCTCATTGCGGGGTAGGCCGCGTTCATTCGCCCAGCGTCCATTGCCGTCCATCACCACGGCCACGTGCTGGGGCACGAACTTGCTTGGAATCGCAGGAGCTACAGCGCCGCTGGGGTGGCTGTAGGGCTTCACCGGTGTCATCTACTAGATTTCCTTCTCTAGGGTGGTCAGAGTTTTGAGCGGCCGCTCAAGCTGCCACTGCACATAGTCCATGATATGCTGTTCAGCCCTCTGCCGGAGCGCGGGCGGGTGCTCGCTCAAAATGCCGGGCCAGTCGCCGGTGGCCAGAGCCGCTAAATAGGCAGGTTCTTCAGGAGCCAACGGGCTGAGCTGAGGGAAATGACTGGTGCGCACACACCCGGTACACAGCACCCCCAGGGACGGAGAAAAATAGGTGAGGTCATCAAGGCTACCGCAGGCGGCACAGGCGCCAATGGCCATGCTCCAGCCTGCCCTGTGCAGGGCTCGTAGCAGGTAGGAGTCAAGGACGCGGTGGGGCGGGTAGGTGCCTCGCGCTAGGGCTGAGAGGGCGCCGGCTAATAGCGTGAACTGCTCCTCTAGGCGCTCTTGTTCGTGGTTGAGCAGTTGTTCTGCCACCTCGGCTAAGACAGCTGCGACCGTGTAACGGGTGTAGTCGTTGATAATCGGCCCCAAATAGGCGCGGCGGGTAACAACCTGCGAAATCGTAGCGAGTTTTTTACCGAGGGCAGCCGAAATGTCGACCAGCATGAAGGGCTCGAGCCGGGCACCAATTTTGGAGCTGCTCTTGCGCACTCCCCTGGCTACTGCGTGCACAATCCCCCGCTGCCGGGTAGCAAGGATGATAATGCGATCGTGCTCCCCCAGATCCTGAGTGCGTAAAACAATAGCGCTATCACGAATGGTCTTAGTCGTAGATAGCGCTGAAGTCACGTCTTTATTCTCCCACATTCAGTGTGCCAGGTCTCTACCCTGACCTGTTATGCAGGGCACTGTCAAAAGGTGGGCCGTACCGGAAGTCCCGGTACGGCCCACACTTATGCTCTACTCAGCAGAGTCACGCAGTGCGCGGTTCACCGCTGAAATCATAGCCTTGAGTGAGGCACGAGTGGTCGAGCTGTCGATACCGATACCCCACAGCACCCGGCTCCCCACCGCTGCCTCAATGTATGAGGCCGCCTGGGCGCTCGCCGCAGAAGCCAGGGTATGCTCCGAGTAGTCGAGCACGCGGACGTCCACGCCCTCCTTGGCCAAAATTGACTGCAGGGCCTCGATAGGGCCGCTACCCTGACCCACTCGGTTGTAGGTATGACCAGCAATATTCAGGCCAACCCGCATAGTGGTCTCGCCGTGCTCCTCAGAGTCAATAGAAAGCGATTCAATGCGGTACTTACCCCAGCGGGCGTCCGCCTCCCTGCTCGGCAGGTACTCATCGGCAAAAATATCCCACAGGGCCTTGCTCTCAACCTCGCCACCTTGGGCATCGGTCTGAGCCTGCACAATAGCAGAGAATTCCTGCTGGGCGCGCTTGGGCAAATCGAGCCCAAAGTCCTTCTTGAGCAGGTAGGCCACACCACCCTTGCCCGACTGGGAGTTCACACGAATCACAGCCTCGTAGGTACGGCCCAGATCCTTGGGATCAATTGGCAGGTAGGGAACAGCCCATACCAGATCATCGACGCTCTTACCCTGCTCAGCAGCGTCCTTCTCCATGCGCTCGAAGCCCTTCTTGATGGCGTCCTGGTGTGAGCCTGAGAAGGCGGTAAAGACCAGGTCGCCACCGTAGGGGGAACGCTCGTGAACGGGCAACTGGTTGCAGTACTCAACGGTTCTGCGAATCTCGTCGATGTCGGAGAAGTCAATTTCGGGGTCGATGCCCTGGGTGTACATGTTCAGGCCCAGGGTGATCAGGTCAACGTTACCGGTGCGCTCACCGTTGCCAAAGAGACAGCCCTCGATACGGTCTGCACCGGCCAGGTAGCCCAGCTCAGCTGCAGCTACACCGGTGCCCCGGTCATTGTGGGGGTGTAGGGAGAGGACGACGTGTTCACGGTTGGTCAGGTTGCGGCTGACCCACTCTACAGAGTCGGCATACACGTTCGGGGTAGCCATCTCAACGGTGGCAGGGAGATTGATAATAACCTCGTTGCCCTCGCCAATACCCAGCTCATCGGTGACAGCATTGCAGACCCGCACCGCATATTCCAGCTCGGTACCGGTGAAGGACTCCGGTGAGTACTCGTAGGTAATCTTGGTGGCACCAGCCAGCTGTTCTTCGTATTTCTTGCAGAGACGGGCTCCGGTGAGGGCGATATCCAAGATGCCGTCCTGGTCCTGGTTGAAAACCACGCGGCGCTGCAGTACAGAGGTGGAGTTGTAGAAGTGGACGATAGCCTTGGGAGCCCCGTCGATAGCCTCAAAGGTCTTCTGAATCAGGTGCTCACGGCACTGTACCAGCACCTGGATGGTGACATCATTGGGAATGTGGCCCTCTTCGATGAGGGTCCGCACAAAGTTAAAGTCGGTGGCCGAAGCTGAGGGGAAGCCGACCTCGATTTCCTTGTAGCCCATCTTGACCAAGAGCTTGAACATGGCCAGTTTGCGTTCGGTGTCCATGGGGTCAATCAGGGCCTGGTTGCCGTCACGCAGGTCAACAGCGCACCAGCGGGGGGCCTTGGTCATGGTCTTGTTAGGCCAGGTGCGGTCGGGCAGGGAAACCTGAATCTGCTGGTCAAATGGCACGTACTTGTGCACGGGCATGGGTGAGGGCTTCTGAAAGTTTTTCATCGTGATGACCTTAGATGTTGAGATCGGTGAGGAAGGGGTATCGTCCCGGGTAGCACTGACCCGTATCGAAGCTACACCCGGGGCGCTTCGATACGGCAGATAAGGAGTACCAGTGTCATCTCACTCATACTGTCACGGTACCACGCAGAGACGGGCGGCGGCAGAAGCTGCCACCGCCCGTCCACTATATGGAACCGCTGGGTGGGTGCTTAGTAGATGAAAGACTGCTGGCAGGTTACCTGATCGGCGGTCTGGCCGGTAGCACCCGCTGCAATCTCAGATTGGGGGGCTTCAATGGTGTCGCTCTCAGCCAGGTCTGATCCCAGAATAACGGCAATTCCCACGTACTGGTCCGAGGGGGTCAGGGAGGTAATACCGAAGAGATTGGCAATAGCCTGAGCTTCGGCCTCATAACCGTAGGGGTAGTAAATTGCCGACTCGGTGTAGACCGCATCGGATCTGGAGGTTGTCACCGAGGTGAAGCCAGCCTGCTCAATCTTTGGAGCCAGTTCTTCAGCACGGTCCTCAACACCGGTGGCATCGGTAACGCTCACACCCAGCGAATAGGTCAGTTCAGCAGCCGGGGCGGACGATTCACTCGCGCTAGCAGAGGCAGTGGCAGCAGGCTTGACGAGGGATTCATCATTTTGAAGCTTCGTAAAGAAAGCTTCTGAATCGGCGGATAGCTGGAGCTTGTTTGCATCGTAGGTGTAGGGCTCGTTGGGGACAGTCGCAAAGACCACCTTGCTCAGATCAACCTTGGCAAAGATAGTTCCGATGCTCACCAGGTTACCCAGGTTAGTCAATTCCTTATCGATGGTGACGTTCTGGGTAATAGCCTCAGCGATGTTGAGCAGCATAGCGGGGTTGGTCAGAGTGCCCTCAGCCTGGACCTTCCGCAGCAGGGAGGCGAGGAAGCTCTGCTGGGCCTGGATACGGGCGGTGTCGCTACCGTCGCCAAAGCCGTGACGAGAACGTAGGAAGGCCAGGGCCTGTTCGCCCTCAACGCTTGAGGTACCGGCAGGAAGCTTGAGCCCGCTGTAGGTGTCGTCAATCGGCTCGGTTACACAGACCTCAACGCCACCCACGACACTCGATAGAGCCTTAACGGCGTTGAAATCTACCAGCATAAAGTGGTCAATAGCTATGCCGGTGAGGTTGCTAATCGTGGCTACGGTACAGCCGGGGCCACCGCGATCGAGGGATTCATTAATCTGGGTTTCGGTGGTAGCCGGGTAGACCTCACCGGTTTCTGCATCCGTGCACTTGGGAATATCGACCATCAGGTCGCGGGGGAAGGATATGACGTTGACGTTTGAACGGTCTTCGCTTACCTGAACCAGCATCATCACATCGGAGCGTGCCCCGGATGCGGCGTCCTCAGCAGTGCCGTAGGCCCCGTTGTTACCGGCACGGGTATCGGAGCCAATCACAAGAATGTCGAGAGGGCCGCTGGCAAGATTCGATGATAGCTCACCAATGTTCATCTCGGCGGTCTGCACGTTGCTGCCCAAACGCACCAGAGCAAAACCGCTAAAAGCAACCACCATAGCGAGAAGGGCAACGCACGAGAGCGCTATCCACTTAATCCGCTGAGACTTAAGAGGCTGGTTGCTCATGTGACGCCCCAGGGGCGTAACAACTCGCTGCGGGGGCTGACCCTGTGGCGCCATAAAAGGTATCTCCGATTCGTCTACGGTACGGGGGTGACCGATTTTCTTCAGCCCAGCTTAGGGGGTAAGACTGGGAGGAAACTCCTGATAAGTGGGGAAAATTTAGAAGCCCAGCTTGCCCAGGGCACGGGGGTCACGCTGCCAGTCCTTGGCTACCTTCACGTGAATGGAGAGGAAGACCTTGGTGCCGAGCAGGGCCTCGATGTTCTTACGGGCAGTTTGACCAATTTCTTTCAGGCGAGACCCCTGCTTACCGATAATAATTCCTTTTTGGGAGTCTCGCTCCACAAAGAGGTTTACGTGAATGTCGAGCAGGGGGTTATTCTCGCTGCGACCCTCGCGCAGTTCCATTTCTTCAACAGTGACGGCTACTGAGTGGGGCAGTTCGTCCTGCACGCCTTCCAGAGCCGCTTCCCGCACCAGCTCAGCTACCAGGGTGGCCTCAGGCTCGTCGGTCAGCTCGCCGGTGGGGTACAGCGGGGGTGAGTCAGGCAGGTAGGAGGAAAGGAGCTTCGCAACCTCTTCTACCTGGTAGTCCTTGACCGCAGAAACCGGGATGATATCTGCCCAGCCGCCACGGCCGTCATTAACAGGAGCAGGCACAGCCTGGCCCTTATCGCGGGTAGCTGCCGGGCCGCTGCCCTTACGGAAGGGAAGCTCCTCCCCCTTCTTCTTGCGCTCCTGGCGTTCGCGGCGCTGCTGGCGGGCTGCCCGCTCAGCGCTCATAATCTCATCGCCCAGCGCCGAAACGGCAAGGAGCTGCTCGGTCAGCTGCTCGTGCCCCACCTTATCGGCCTTGGTGACGATAGCGACGATGGGCTTGTTGCCCGAGGCAGCCAGCTGCTGCGCAATATAGCGGTCACCGGGTCCGATTTTTTCGTCAGCAGGAATGCAGAAACCAATCACGTCGACCTCAGAGAGGGTCTGCGCCACCATGTCGTTCAGACGCTCACCCAGCAGGGTACGGGGGCGGTGCAGACCGGGAGTATCAACCAGCACCAGCTGGAAGTCCTCACGGTGCACAATACCGCGGATGGTGTGGCGGGTAGTCTGCGGGCGGTTGGAGGTAATAGCGACCTTCTGCCCGACCAGCGCATTGGTGAGGGTTGACTTACCGGCGTTGGGGCGGCCTACTAGAACGGCAAAGCCCGCAGTGTAGTCGTCGGGGAAGGAAGCAAACTCCATGCAGATACTCCAATGATGGGATTAAGTAATGTCTTGGCTTTACTTTACAGGGTGTTGCGGCGCAGGGTCCGCCCAAACAGAGAGCGTGCCAATCTTATTGCGGCGCCCACGAGAACCAATAGCCTTAATGTGAATACCCTCAACAACAACTTCGCTGCCGATAATCGGTACCCGACCCAGGTGTTTAGCTAGCAGACCGCCGACCGTATCGACGTCCTCATCATCAAGTTCTAGGCCGAAGAGCTCGCCCAGCTCCCAGATGCTCAGGCGGGAACTAATCTTGAAGGTGCCGTCCTCTTGCAGGGTAATTTCAGGCTTCTCGTTGTCGTACTCGTCAGAGATGTCGCCGACCAGTTCTTCAATGAGATCTTCTAGGGTTACAAGACCGGCGGTTCCGCCGTACTCATCAACGACCACAGCGACGTGGGTAGATTCACGCTGCATTTCCTTGAGCAGATCCATCACGCGCTTGGATTCTGGCTCATAGCGGACCGGGCGCATCAAAGAGGTAATACCCAGGCTTGTAAGGTCTGCCCCTGCCTCGCGTGAGGCTGCCAGGGCGTCCTTGAGGTAGAGCATGCCGCGCACATCGTCAAAGGACTCGCCCAGCACCGGCACGCGGGAGTAGCCCGACCGCAGGAAGAGGGAGATAGCGTCGTCCAGGCTTTCGGTCACGTCAACCGTCACCATATCGGCACGCGGCACCATAATTGAGCGGATGCGGGTCTCATCGAGTTCAAAGATGGACTGAACCATCTCTGCCTCGTCGTCTTCGATAGCCTCAGAAGAACTTGCGCGGTCAACGAACTCAAGAATCTCATCTTCAGTGAAAATACCGGTCACCTGCTCGGAGTCCTTGGGGCTGACCTTGCGGGACAGGGAGGTGAGAGCGGACGAGAAGGGGCGGGTCAGCACGCCCAGCCCGTAGACCACCCCGGCCATCGCCGAGAAGACCTGGGTGTGCTTGGTGCGGCCCACCAGGCGGGGGGCGACCCCGAAGAAGGCAAAGACCACAACGGTCATGACCAGTAGGGTGACCAGGACGCTCACCCAGGTGCGGCTGAAAAGGTCGTGGACCAGCAGGAAGAAACAGACGACCGAAGACACCTCAGCCAGAACCCGCCAGATACGCAGGGACCGGAAGTAGGGCTCGGGGTCAGTGAGAATAGCCCGAATGCTCTTGTTCTCAGGCTCCTCCCCCAGACGCTGGGCCTCAGAGCGGGGCAGGTAGGTGTAGGACGACTCAACGGCGGTGAGCAGGTAGCCCACCAAGACTAAGAGCAGTACGGCACAGGCCAGCAAAACAGAAGAAAGCATCGGTTAGTGCCTCGTCTCTACAGGTGACGGGCGCCCCAGAAACTCTTCAAGAATGGTGCGCTGAATACCGAACATTTCAGCCTCTTCTTCCGCCGTGGCATGGTCATAGCCCAGGCAGTGCAGGATGCCGTGGGTGGTGAGCAGGCAGAGCTCATCGAGGGTGCTGTGGCCGGCATCCGCCCCCTGACGGGCGGCAACAGGCGGGCACAGGACAATATCACCGAGGACGCCGGTGGCTGGCTGATCGTCGGTGCCGGGGGTGAGCTCGTCCATGGGGAAGCTCATCACGTCGGTGGGGCCGGGCAAATCCATCCAATCGATGTGGATGCGCTCCATTTCGCTTTCGCCCACAATGGCGATAGACAGCTCGGTCTCAGGTGAGACCTTCATATGGGCAAAGGCATGGGCTACAAGCTTCTCCAGCACACCGGTATCAACAGCCTCAAAAGACTCACGCACAAAGTCGCTCGCCTCTGCGCCGGGCTCTTCAATATCAAACTCAATATTCACAGGGCTAGGCCTTCTCTTCGGGGGTTACATCGATACCTGACTGCTGCAGCAGCTTTTCGGCCGCGGCCTCAATGGTCTGGCGCTTGACCTTGCGATTGCGGCGGCGCTCCATCGAGGTCTTGGCATCGTCCCACTTATCGTAGGCACTTACAATATCCGAGACCAAGGAGTGGCGTACTACGTCCTCGGCCTGCAGAACCGCGAAATGGATATCGTCAATACCTTCAAGAATCTGACGAATCTGCTTCAGACCTGAGGCCTGACCACCGGGCAGGTCCACCTGGGTGACGTCACCGGTAATCACCATCTTCGACCCAAAGCCCAAACGGGTCAGGAACATCTTCATCTGCTCCACCGTAGTGTTCTGCGCTTCGTCCAAAATAATAAAAGCGTCGTTCAGGGTACGACCGCGCATATAGGCCAGGGGCGCCACTTCAATGGTCCCGGCCTCCATCAAGCGGGGAATGGTCTCGGGGTCCATCATGTCGTGCAGCGCATCGTAGAGCGGGCGCAGATAGGGGTCAATCTTCTCGTTCAACGACCCGGGTAGGAAGCCTAGGCGCTCGCCAGCTTCAACAGCGGGGCGGGTCAGAATGATGCGGTTGACTTCCTTTGACTGGAGGGCCTGTACCGCCTTGGCCATGGCCAGGTAGGTCTTACCGGTACCTGCCGGGCCGATGCCAAAGACCACGGTATTAGCATCGATAGCATCGACATAGGACTTCTGATTAATGGTCTTCGGGCGAATATTCTTGCCCCGGGAGCTCAGAATATTCTGGCTGATCGCGGTAGCTGGGTGGGAGAGGCTGGCGGTCATCATGCCCATGATGCGCTTGACCACTTCGCTGGTGACCTGGGTGTCGTTCTCTACCAAAATGGTGAGTTCAGCCAGCAGACGGACGGTGGTGGCTACAGTTTCTGAGGGGCCGGTAACGATGACGTCTAGCCCCTTGGGGCGAATAGTAAGACTGGGGAAGGCCTGCTCAATCAGGGTGATATTTCCGTCGTGGGGACCAAGCACCGCGACCATCTCTTCGGTTGACCGGAAGGAGAAGGTGCGGGCAACAGAGAGGGGGCGGCTGCTAGCCGTAGATGAGGTAGTCATAGATGCCCGTGCGGGCTGTCAGAGCTCCTTGAAATACAAAGCGTACGCGGTAGTTCTTACTTTACCTGTAGCAGAACGGGGTTTACCAGCGTCCTAGCGCAACGTTGAGGGCAGAAATAGCGGCTGCACCGGCGGTAGAACTGCGGAGGATTTCTGGGCCAAGCAGTACCGTGTGTGCCCCGGCTTCTGCGAGCAGGTCGAGTTCTCGGGGGCTGATACCGCCTTCGGGGCCTACGATGAAGTAGACCTCTTTCACCCGATCGGTCAGGTGCCGCTCAAGAGCTTGGGTGAGACGGTAATCTGCCTGCTCGTGGAGAACCAGGAAGAGGCCGTCCTCCCCCAGCTCGTGGGCAAGGTCGGCTAAATCTGTAGTTGAGTGCTGCTCGTAGACCGGGGGCAGCAGGGCCCGGCGGGACTGCTTAGCTGCTGCCCGCACCGTATTCTGCCACTTTGCCCGTGCTTTGACGGCCCGCTCCATCTTCCAGCGCACAATCGACCGGTCGGCGCTCCAGGGCACAATACCGTGGGCGCCCAGCTCGGTGGCCATCTCAATGGCCTGGATATCCCTATCCCCCTTAGCCAGGGCCTGCACAAGGTATATCTCTACCCCCACCGTATCTTCGGTGAGTTCGAGGACCTCAAGCACGGGGCCGTCCTGACCCAGCTCAGTAACCCGGGTGATAGCGCGGTTGCCCTCACCGTCTACCACATCGAGCCCTTCCCCGAGCACCGGACGTTTAACGAGGGCGTGGTGCCCCTCGTCGCCGGTCAGGTGCAGGGTGGCACCTGGCGTCAGGGCAGCCAGCTCGTCAGGTTCGATGTAGTAGACAGCGTTGCTCATGGGGTCATCCTATTTGAGGTGGTCTTTGAGGCGGGAGAAGAAGCCGCCCTGCTTATGGGTGACGGTTTCGCTGACCTGCAGGTCTTCACTGCGAAGCTCGGAGAACTGCTTGAGCAGGTTCTTCTGCTCCTCGGTGAGGTCGGTGGGGGTACGTACCTCAATCTGCACACGGATGTCGCCGCGGCCCCCGCCGCGCAGGTGGGTGACGCCCAGGTCCTTGAGGGTGACCACGTCACCTGACTGGGTTCCGGTGGGAATCTGTACCTGCTGGGGGCCGTCGAAGGTGTCGAGGGTGATGGTGGTGCCCAGGGCCGCTGCGGTCATGGGCACACCTACGGTAGCTACCAGGTCATCGCCGTCCCGGCTGAAGGTGGGGTCGGGGTTGACGCGCAGCTCAACGTAGAGGTCGCCGTTGGGGCCGCCTGCGGTACCGGCTTCACCCTGGCCTGCCAGGCGGATGCGGGCGCCATTGGTGACGCCGGCGGGAATTTTGATGGTGAGGGGCTTGCGTTCCCGCACGCGGCCTTCGCCGTAGCATTCAGCGCAGGGGTGCTTGATGACGGTGCCGAACCCGCGGCAGGTGGGGCACTCAACGGGCTGCACGACGGTGCCCAGAATCGACTGGACCTGGCGCTGCATGTAGCCCTGGCCGTGGCAGGTGTCGCAGGTTTCGGGGTGGGTGCCCTCAGCGGTTCCTTCGCCCTTGCAGAGGTCACAGGTAACGGCGGTATCAACGGTGATGGGCTTGTGGGTGCCGAAGACGGCATCTTTGAGGTCGATCTTGACGTTGATGAGGGCGTCCTGGCCCTGACGGACGCGGCTCTGGGGGCCGCGCGGGCCAGAGTTGAAGAAGGTATCGAAGATATCTTGGAAGCCGCCAAAGCCCCCGCCGAAGCCGCCTGCTCCTGCACCGAAGCCACCGGCGGTGCCGTTTTCGTTGCCGGTCTGGTCGTAGATGCGGCGCTTTTCGGGGTCAGAGAGCACATCGTGGGCGAGGGAGACGCGCTTGAACTCCTCGGCAGCTTCTTCCGAAGGGTTGATGTCGGGGTGCAACTGGCGGGCCTTCTTGCGGTAAGCCTTCTTGATTTCTTCGGGGCTGGCATCGCGTGAGACGCCGAGGGTTTCGTAGTGACTGCTCACTGGTTCTCTCTTTCGATGGGCTGGTTTAAAGGGGGTAGGCGCAGGGCTAGGCCTGGCCCAAAATCTTGGATAGGTAGCGGGCTACGGCGTTGACCTTGGATACGGTGCTGGTGTAGTCCATGCGGGTGGGGCCAACGACTCCCACGTGGGCAGCTCCCCCGGGCCCGTAGCTACTGGCGACGACCGAGGTTTCGGCCAGGGATTCGCTGCGGTTCTCAGAGCCGATACTCACGGCAAATCCGCGTTCATCGTGGTCTAGGTCGGTGAGTAACTTGAGCAGCACAACCTGCTCTTCTAGGGCATCGAGCACCGGGGCGATGCTGCCTCTAAAATCTACGGTCGAGGCGGCAAGGTAGGAGGTGCCCGCAATCAGCACCTGAGAAGAGGCACCCTGGGCGGCGAGTAGGTGCAGGGCCTCGGTGAGGGGGCTGAGTAGGTTATTGCCGGGGGTGGACGCCGGTGCTGCGGCTATGCTGTCGAGCGTACGGTTGGCGTAGAGGTCAAGGAGCTGCTGGCGGGCCACTGTAAGCTCTTCGGGGCTGTGGGCAAGGGTGAGGGTACGCTGGTTTACCTGGCCGGAGTCGGTGATAAGGATCAGCAGCACCGTGGTGCTGGAGAGGGAGACCAGCTCGATATGGCGCACGCTGGTAGCCGGGCCGGTAGGGTACTGCACCATAGCTACCTGGTGGGTGAGCGATGAGAGTAGACGCACGCTGGTCTTCATCATTTCATCAACGCTTTCGGCGCTATCGAGAAGGGTTCGAATCGCCCGTTTTTCAGCGTCAGAGAGGGGCTGTAGGGACGATATCTGGTCAACGAAAAGGCGGTAGCCCCGGTCGGTGGGCACCCGCCCGGCACTGGCGTGGGGGGCCTGGATCAGGCCCTGCTCTTCGAGAGCCGCCATGTCGTTGCGCACGGTGGCGCTGGAAACCCCCAGCTGATACCGCTCGAGCAGGGTTTTGGACCCCACGGGCTCACGGGTGTGCACGTATTCTTCGACGATGGCTTGCAGAACTTGCAAGCGTCTCGGGTGGTTCACGGCACCTCCTGGGCTCATAGGTCTTCGCCTGGTGGGCGAAGAGGTCTGCGGGGCTAGGTTAGCACTTGATGACCTTGAGTGCTAAGTTACCCGTTAACTCTAATACCACTGAACTAGAATCAGAACTCGGTACGCTGATGGCTAATGCCCCTGGATGAGAGAGTGAGAGACACACCGATGGACTACCGCGATACCTGGGGTCAGGCTGACCTCATCTCCCACCGTCCTACCCTGCCCAAGGTACCTCTTGCCCCCGGCATGGTGCTAGAGGACACCGCCACCGGCTTTGTGGGGGCGGCAGTGACCCTGCGGGCTACGGCGTCCGGCCCTCAAGTGGGCCTCGAAGACCGGCGAGGCCGTATCAAGTTCTTCCCCCTGGGCCCGGGTTTTTTGCTTGAGGGCCGCAGTATTGATCTAACCAAGCCTCAACAGAAACCTAAGACCGCTACACGACAGGTTTCTCGGTCGGGGTCGGTTGCGGTGGAGAACGCTCCGGCACGGACGGCCAGGGCCAGCCGTATCTGGGTGGAGGGCGTACACGATGCCGAGCTCATTGAAAAGGTCTGGGGCCACGATCTACGGGTTGAGGGTATCGTGGTGGAACCCCTGCACGGGGTCGACGATCTCGCCGCAGCAGTTGCAAGTTTTGGCCCGGCCTCCCACCGCAAACTCGGAATTCTGGTAGACCACCTGGTGGCAGGAAGTAAGGAAGAGCGCATCGCGCAAGAGGCCATGGCAGTGGCCGGTGCCCGCGAAAACGTGCTGATTGTGGGCCACCCCTTTGTGGATATCTGGCAGGCCGTCAAGCCCCAGGTATTGGGCTTACAGGCCTGGCCCGAAGTTCCCCGCGGGGAAGACTGGAAGACCGGCATACTGCGGCGTTTCGGCCGAGCGGCAGAGACCCCAGAGGACGTCCGTGCCGGCTGGGATTCCATTCTCAAGAGGGTTAATTCCTACACCGATCTTGAGCCAAGTCTCTTAGGGCCGGTAGAACACCTCATTGACTTCGTCACCCTTGACGGGCCCGCAGGCTAAAGCGGGTACAGGCGGTGTGACAAATATCGTCCTGCTCCCCCATAAATTCGTAGGCTTCACATATACCGTCCTCCCCTAGCTTTGACTAAAATTGTGTTTGATGGGCTTACAGCCCGCACATCACTCATTCGCCCTTTCAACCTCAAAGAGAAGAATTCTTGAAGACCGCATCAGCACCTTCCTCGACTCCCTACAAGGGGTCACCTGCAACCGCTGCACACCTGTCTGTTAGCGCAGACCGAAATATCGCAACCGCTGCACACTTTGGGGGCGTGCTAGGTTGTATTCCCGCGGCCGTCATCTACTACCTCTACCGAGGCCGCGGCCCCTTCACCGAGCAGGAATCCCGTGAAGCTCTCGACTTCACCCTGCTGCCCACCCTGGTTCTGGCTGTCTCTATTATGCTCAGCAACATTCCGGCTATCGGCTGGCTCTTCGGCCTCATCGCTGCCCTGGCCTGGACCTACCTGGCTATCTCAGCTCTGATTGCCGGTGTAAAGGTAACCCGTGGCAACCCCTACCAGTACAAGGGCAATACCCGTCTTTTCAGCAAGCTCACTCGCCGCGGTAAGTAGGCACCCGGGCTTCTAGAACATGAAGGGGGCGGTCTGACTCAGCTGAGTCAGACCGCCCCCTTTCGTTTCCCCCTGGTGGGGCAAAGTAGCTAGCTGTCGATATCGGGGAGGAGCTCCCTGGTCACCGCGTCGCCCAGCAGGCGCCCCTGGAGGGTGAGCTGCACGCGTCCGCCCGCTCTCGCCTCGGGATCAATCAAACCCTGCCCCTGAAGCCAGTTCAGGGACGCCTCGATTCGGGCAGCATCGCCACCCTCCATCAGGCGGGAAATGTCTAAGCCGTCAATAACCCTGACCTGCAGCATGATGTCCTCAAACCTGCGGGTCTGCTCCCCCAAAACCTCGCGGGCAGCAGCCGGGCTCTGGCCAGCCCGGACTCGGTTGGCATAGGGTACCGGGTGTTTGAGATTCCACCAGCGGGTGCCGTTCACGTGTGAGTGGGCGCCGGGGCCAATGCCCCACCAGTCCTGGTTTCGCCAGTAGGCATAGTTATGGCGGGAGCGATGATCCGGTGACTTGGCGTAGTTCGACACCTCATACCAGTGGTAGCCGGCCTCATTGAAGATCTGCTCAGCCAGCAGGTACATGTCCGCCATGAGGTCTTCATCGGGCATGGTGTAATCGCCCCGCCGAATCTGGGCAGCCAGCTTGGTACCCTCTTCAACGATAAGTGAATAGGCAGAAATATGGTCAGGGGCATACGATACCGCTGCCCGCACCGACTGCTCCCACTGGGCCAGGCTCTCCCCCGGCGACCCGTAAATCAGGTCAACCGACACCTGAAGCCCAACCTCTTTGGCCCAGGCGACCACCTTGGGAACATTCGCCGGAGTGTGGGTACGATCAAGCACCTCAAGCACCTCAGGTACCACCGACTGCATACCGAAGGAGACCCGGGTAAAGCCACCGGCCTTCAGCGTCTCAAGATCCTCGCGGGTCACCGAGTCGGGGTTAGCCTCGGTCGTTACCTCAGCACCCTCTTCTACACCAAACAGCTCAACCGCTTCGCGCAGAATCTTCACAAGATCAGCTGCAGGCAGCTTGGTGGGGGTGCCCCCGCCAAAAAAGACAGAGTAAAGCGGACGGTCAGCAACACCCGACTCGCGCAAAACCTGCCGGGCAAAGCGCAACTCAGCGATGGCGTCCTCGGCATAGGTACCCAAACCCACCCCGTTACCGAAATCCTCGGTGGCGTAGGTATTGAAGTCACAGTAGCCGCACCGTACCGAGCAAAACGGCACGTGTACGTAGAGAGAAAAATCGCGCTCAACGCCGTGGACGGCAGAATCAACGGGGATTCTGCCGTCCAAAGGGGCCGGAGCGCCCAGAGGCTGGGCTGGCATTACTTCTTGCCCTTGTCCTTACCTTCTTCACCGGAAGACAGGGCAGCGATGAAGGCTTCCTGGGGAACCTCAACACGGCCCACCATCTTCATACGCTTCTTACCTTCCTTCTGCTTCTCCAGCAGCTTACGCTTACGCGAAATATCGCCACCGTAGCACTTAGAGAGAACGTCCTTACGCATAGCGCGAATATTCTCACGGGCAATAATGCGAGAGCCAATAGCAGCCTGAATCGGCACCTCGAACTGCTGACGAGGAATCAGCTCACGCAGCTTGCCGGTCATCATCACGCCGTAGGAGTAGGCCTTATCGCGGTGGGTAATGGCCGAGAAAGCGTCAACCTTCTCGCCCTGCAGCAGAATATCGACCTTGACCAGATCGGCTTCTTCCTCACCGTCAAACTTCCAGTCCAGAGAAGCATAACCGCGGGTCTTAGATTTGAGCTGGTCGAAGAAGTCAAAAACAATTTCGGCCAGGGGTAGGCGGTAGCGCAGTTCCACACGATCCTGGGAAAGGTAGTCCATGCCGCCCATGGTGCCGCGACGGGACTGGCACAGCTCCATAATCGCACCCACAAACTCGTTCGGGGCAATGATGGTGCAGGCCACCATAGGTTCGCGAATGGTTGCGACCTTACCCTCGGGGAACTCGGAGGGGTTGGTCACGCGCTGAGCGGTGCCGTCCTCAGCCAC
Organism: Rothia nasimurium; assembly: GCF_014217215.1. Classification (GTDB taxonomy): domain Bacteria; phylum Actinomycetota; class Actinomycetes; order Actinomycetales; family Micrococcaceae; genus Rothia; species Rothia avistercoris. Next base: position 1,245,710 of record NZ_CP056080.1, on the reverse strand, counting down.
CACATCGTAGATAACGTTGGGGGCAGTAGAAATCAGGTCGAGGTTGAACTCGCGTTCCAGGCGTTCACGCACAATTTCAAGGTGGAGCAACCCCAAGAAGCCACAGCGGAAACCAAAGCCCAGAGCCGCAGAGGTCTCAGGCTCGAAAATCAGGGCGGCGTCGTTGAGCTGCAGCTTATCGAGGGCGTCACGCAGGGCCGGGTAGTCAGAGCCGTCAATCGGGAAGAGGCCCGAGAAAACCATGGGCTTGGGGTCCTCGTAGCCACCCAGCTCTTCTGCGGCAGGCTTGTGGGCACCGGTGACGGTATCACCCACGCGGGACAGGCGGACGTCCTTCACACCGGTAATCAGGTAGCCTACCTCGCCCATGCCCAGGCCCTCGGTCGGCTTGGGCTCGGGAGAAATCACACCGATTTCCAGCAGGTCATGCTCTGCGCCGGTAGACATCATCTTAATCTTCTGGCGGGGTTCCAGCTTGCCGTCCACCACACGAACATAGGTGACCACACCGCGGTAGGAGTCGTAGACAGAGTCAAAAATCATGGCGCGAGCGGGGGCATCAGCCTGACCCTCGGGCGCGGGCAGCAGCTCAACGATACGGTCCAGCAGCTCGGGTACGCCCTCACCGGTCTTACCCGAAACCCGCAGCACATCCTCAGGCTCAACGCCAATTAGGTTAGCCAGTTCCTCGGCATACTTATCGGGCTGGGCTGCCGGAAGGTCAATCTTATTGAGCACCGGAATAATGGTCAGGTCATTTTCCATAGCCAGGTAGAGGTTGGCCAGGGTCTGAGCCTCAATACCCTGAGCAGCATCTACCAGTAGCAAGGCACCCTCACACGCAGCCAGAGAACGGGAGACCTCGTAGGTGAAGTCCACGTGACCGGGGGTGTCAATCATGTTCAGGGCATAGTTGACACCGTCAACCTCCCAGGGCATACGAACAGCCTGGGACTTAATAGTGATACCGCGCTCACGCTCGATATCCATGCGGTCAAGGTACTGGGCCTTCATCTCGCGCGGAGTAACCACGCCGGTGGCCTGCAGCATGCGGTCAGCCAGGGTGGACTTACCGTGGTCAATATGCGCAATGATGCAGAAGTTACGGATAACGGAAGGGTCAGTGGCCGCCGGTTTGGGCGGGTTGGTCGCCAAGGGTGACACGTGTGTTGGGTCCTTTCACGACTCTCAGAAAGCTCATGGGAGCCTACCGGGTCTCTGACGGTAGAAATCAGTTAACCAGTTTCTCACATTTAGCCGGTGCGTGTCTGCTCGCGCGCCGATGAGGAGCGATTATTGTAGTGACCATGAAGATCAACATGCGAACCGTCCAGCAGGCACTGAACATCGGCCAGCGCATCTACCGGGAATGGAACAAGTACCAGAACCAGAAGAATAAGCAGCAGGGCACAGACTCCCGCCCCTCAGCCCCCTCTAACCCCTACGCCACCGGCTACCCGGCAGGAAACGGGACAGCAGCGTCCGCCCCCTCCACCGGAAGCTGGGAACAGGGCGGCTACCCCGGCGATTACTTCGGCTCGGTAGCCTTTGACTACTCCCCCGCTCTCGACGGCGACGCCGATCCCGGTGAAGTCGTCTGGGCCTGGGTCCCCTTCGAAGAGGACTACAGCCAGGGCAAGGACCGCCCAGTCCTAGTCATCGGACGCTCCGGTTCCTACCTTCTAGGGCTGATGCTCACCAGCAAGGACCACTCCAACTCCCGCACCGCCGACCCCAACTACCTGGACATCGGTGCAGGCGTATGGGACAAGGAAGGGCGTGACTCTGAGGTCAAGCTCAACCGGGTCATCCAGCTCAACCCGAACGGTATCCGCCGTGAGGGGGCCATCATGGACCGGGCAACCTTCGACTTCATCGCCGAGGCCTACCGCCGTCGCTAAGAGACTTAACTCAAAGGGGTTACACAGGCTCGCGCTCGCTGCCGACCCTCTCGCCGGTTCGCTTCGCTCACAAGCGATTCACGCCAGCCCCGAAGCCAGCAGCTTCGCTGCAAGCCTGCTCCCCCCAACCTGGCAGGGTCTAAGAAAAATTGTTGCTTATATCTCTGCCCTAAGCTGGGGCGGAGCTGATAAAGTTAACCCTTGTGTGTCCGATGGTCATCGGGCACTGCTGACTGGTTGCCATAGGCATCCCCACGCCGCTCAGTCGATGACCGGTCAGCGCAGCCCTCACCGACCAATTAGACAAAAACAGAAAGTTTTTAATCGTGGCTAACATCAAGTCCCAGAAGAAGCGCATCCTCACCAACGAGAAGGCTCGTCTGCGCAACAACGCAATCAAGTCAGATCTCAAGACCTCCATCCGTAAGGTCAACGAGGCAGTTGAAGCTCAGAACGTTGAAGCAGCAACTGAAGCTCTTCGTGTTGCGAACCGCAAGCTGGACAAGGCTGTTTCTAAGGGTGTTCTGCACAAGAAGAACGCAGCTAACAAGAAGTCCGGTCTGACCGTTCTCGTCAACAAGCTTTCCTAAGTTCTATATTCCGGCCCCTCTAGCCGGCGTCTAAGAGCGAAGTGACACAAGGCCCCGCTCCCTTTTATGGGAGCGGGGCCTTGTGCTTTCTTGCCCTGTCGCTAGTGGGTGCGGGAGGCCTGGGAAATAGCCAGGACGGCTTTTTCTAGGGGGTAGAAAGAGTCAAGGTTCTCGCCCTTGAGCTGGGCATCAGTATCGGCCAGCAGGGCAAGGACGCGGGCCAGGTCGGCAGGCGCATACCTGCGGGAATCCCGCTGGGCAGCTTCTACCTGCCAGGGAGCTATCTTAAGGTCACCCGCCAGTTGGTTGGAGTTACCACGCACCCCGTGTACTTTGGCAATGTTGCGCATGCGGGCAGCCAGGGCACCCAGGATGGGGATAGGGTCGCTTCCGGTATCGATCGCCTGGCGGAGCAGTTTAATAGCTTCCCTGCTGTTGCCCGCTACCGCAGCATCACCCACCTTAAAGGCGGTGACCTCGGTACGGCCGCCAAAGTAGCGGTCGATGGTATCTACAGTGATGGTACCCGGCTCATCTGCAATGAGCTGGCGGGTAGCCGAGGCTAGTTCTGAAATATCACTGGTTGCTGCCGCGAGGGCTGCCGCTGCGGGCGGGTCAATAGAGCGCTGGGCTGAGCGGAACTCGTAAATGACGAAGTCCAGCCGGTCGCGTTCATTTTTAAGGGCTTTACACTCAACCACCGGGTAGGACTTGTTGGCCTTGATGGTATCAATGAGCTTTTTGCCTCTGTTACCTCCTGCGTGGTGCAGTACCACTAGGGTGGAGTCGTGGGGTGCAGCGGCATAGGCAAGGGCGTCCTGCAGGAAGGCGTCGCTCATGGAGGCGACCTGGGTGACCTCAATGATTTTGGGTTCGTCGAAAAGGGAGGGGCTGGCAAGGACGTCTAGCTGCCCGGCCCGGTAATCTTTGGCCGAGAGACTGGTGAGTTCGTAGCTGCCGTGGGCCTCTTCAAAGAGCTGGCGGAGCCGCTGGGTGGCCCGGGAGGCAAAGTATTCTTCGGGGCCGTAGAGCAAAACGAGCGGAGCAAGCGGAACCGATCGCCAGCCGTTATCTGGACCAGCTGAGCGGGTGCGGGGTGTGCGTGCCATGTATCCTCCTTGGGTGCCTTTCTATCTTGTCAGATAAAGCGCTTTTGTGCAGGTTTAGCCCGAGGCGGTCACCTCAATCCCCTGGTCACTGGTGGTCAGAGCCAGATGCCCCGAAAGGTCAGTGCGGGCAGCGGGGATAGAACGCCGGTTCAGGAAGCTGAGAATACTCTCATGCGGGTGCCCATAACTGTTGTCTGCTCCCACAGGGATGAGCGCTAGGGAGGGGCTGGCTGCGATGATCAGGTCGGTTCCGCTGCCCGCCGAGCCGTGGTGGGCTATTTTAAGGACGTCGGCCGGCACCTGCCCCGCCGATTCGGTAAGAAGCCGGTGGGCGGCGTCCGCTTCAAGATCTCCCGTGGTGAGCACGGTCAGCGGCCTCTGGCCGGTCTCCCTGGCCGGTAATGACCAGTGGATGACGAGGGAGGAATTGTTGATCCAGCTAGAGGAGCTGGTTGTGCCGGGAATTCGTTGGGCCTGCTCCGGGGGCCAGAGCACCAGGCCCAGGGGCTGACCGGCTACCTCGTGCTGCCCTGCGGTAATGGACTCTGCGGGGAAAGCCGAGCCCGCAGCAAGCCGATAGGCAGCTGTTCCTTGCGTGACCGGGGTCTGCTCCCCCTGTCTGCTGTAATGGGGTGACGTCACCAGCGTCGGCTGGGCGAAGTCACTTTGAACCTGTTGTAGTACCCCATCATGGTCGCTATGGGCGTGGGTTATGAGCACAGCTTCCAGCTGGTCTACCCCGGCCCAGTCGAGGCAGGACTTGAGGGCCGAGTAATCGTCGCCGGTATCAAGAAGGTAGGCCGATCGCTGGCCGGTACGGATCAGATGAGCATCTCCTTGGCCTACATCGCAGGTAATCCACTGCCAGTGGGCAGGGGCCCGGTGTGCAGCCGGCCAACGGTCGTGCAGCAGGAATACCGCTAGACCTATCACGAGCACTATGAGGGCAAGATCAACCAGGCTTTTGTTTCTCCTGCGGTTCACGGTCTGCCCCCTAGCAGTCGAGGCAAGCGAGCTGCGGGCAGCGAGTTGAGTGACTTGTCCGCTGAGAGAACCAGCCAGCTGATACCCACAACGGCCAGCAGGGTCAACCCCAGAGTGAGAGGTGAAAGCGCAAGAGGTAGCTGGCTTGCAGGTAGCTTGTAGCACCAGGTAGCAACCGCTAGCAGCCCCTGGGTAAGAAAGCCACCGAGGTTCATGAGGGCATCGAGCAGGGGTTGGGCTAGCCCCAGGGCGTAGCCGATGAGGGCTAGCAACCCCAGTACGGTAATGGGCGCTACCAAAGGGGCGACCAGAAGGTTAGCTAGGACTGTATAGGGGTAGATGGACTCAGAAAGTATCAGGATAACCGGCGCGCACCAGAGGCTAGCTGCACAGGGTAGGGCTACCAGATCAGCAAGCAGAAGGGGCAGCGCTCTACTGATGAGACGCGAGATAGCCGGTGCCAGTATCAGGAGGGAAGCTGTAGCCACGACCGAGAGAATAAAGCCGTAGTGGGTGGCAAGGGGTGGCGCTGCCAGAAGAAGAGCCATCACGCAGGTCGAGAGGAAAGCCAGACGATAGGCTCCGTGGCCAAGAATCAGACCTAGAGCTCCCAGCAGCCCCATTACCCAGGCTCTGAGTACAGAACCGTCAAGCCCTACCAGCACGACGTAGGCCGATGACGCGGCTACTCCGACTGCTATAAGGGCAGGACGCCGGGGCCACAGCGGGTAGAGCAGACGGTAGGCGACGACAAATATCAGGGTAATGTTGGCCCCCGAAACAGCTGTCAGGTGCGTTAGACCGGCCACCCGCAAAGATGAAAGAGCCGGTGCAGGCAGTGAAGAATCATCGCCGTAGGCCATACCCAGGAGCAGGCCAGCCCGTTCGGCGCCCAGGTGGTCCACTGCCCTATCGCGCAACCCGCTCTTAAGTTCGAAGAGAGGGGCTACAGAAGCCGGTTGCTCCAGCAGGCTCACAGCTCCCTGCAACCGGTAGTAGGTTCCGCTGACCTTCAACTCCCCCACCGCGCTGACAGTGCTCCCCGGAATAAAAAGTTTATCTGTATAGACGCTGAGCGGTACCCGCTGGGCCCAGGTCCTTGAAGCCTGCCTTATCTCCACGGTTTCTACCTGCAACCTATACCCACCCGTTGGAGCAGGCCGGGCCTCAGTTACTTCAGCCGTCACTCGTATTCCCTGCCCGTTCAGAGCCTGCATCAGCTCCCACTGTTGAGGGTAGCCCCTGGCCTGAAGGGCAACCGTCTGTAATGCAGCGAGCAGGCAGGTTAGCGCCAGAGTATATGACACAGGGACCAGTGGGGCCAGTGAACCTTTCACCTTCGCAATACTCTTCCGAACTAAAAGCTGGGCGCCGCACCAGGAGCCCAGAGCAAGGCAAGCGAGCAGGGCCCCGGCCCAGAGCGCCCACCGGGCCCCGACAAGAATCCACAGGGCGGTAAAACACCAGAGCCCCACAGCAGGTGCCACAAGACGGGCATCGGTCAGACGTGGTTGCACCCGCCGATGTTCGGCCCGTTCAGCTTGCACCTGCTGCCAGCTCCGACCAACAGCCAGAACCCTTTTCATACCGTCACCAGCGGGCGGAGAGCTTCAAGAGTGGCTGGCCCAATGCCCGAAACCTGGTCCAGCTCATCCACCGAGCTGAACCCCCCGTACTGCTCCCGCCAGCTAATAATCGATGCAGCTAGCACCGGGCCGACCTTCGGGAGGGTCTGAAGCTCTTCGGCGCTTGCCGTATTGATATTCACTAGCCCGGCGGCGTCCGTACCCCGATTTGTACCGAGACCCGTACCCGCTAAACTATGAGCGGCCTCGGCGCCACCCGCCGAACTAGGTGGTGCCTCGCCCTGCACCGGAATATAGATCTGGCTACCGTCACTGGCAGGGGCTGCCAGGTTAATCGCCGATGTATCAGCATCGTCCCTGAGCCCACCGGCAGCTGTGACCGCATCGTTCACCCGGCTTCCAGAATCCAGCTCGTAGACTCCCGGAGTCTGCACCGCGCCGGCAACATGAACCACCACAGGCGCACCTCCCCCATGAGCGGCAACTGAAGTAGCGGCCGCCCCGGTGCTCAGCCCCTGACCAGCCTCATCACCCGGCACCGGGCTACCCCCATCAGCCTGCACCGTGGCTTCCCCAGAAGGAGCCACAGGAACCGCCGACACAGACGAGCCGCCACCAGAAAACACCACAGGCCACAGAGCAACAAGACCCAAGACAAGAGCAAGAATCACCAGAGCACCCGTAGGCACCCGCCACCGGGTCACCGAAGTCTGCGGACCAAGACCGGGAGACTCCGAACCGGAAGACGCCAAAGCACGCTCAAGAAGCGCCCGATGGCGGGAGCTCCGGGAGGTGCTCGCAGGAGCAGGGCCGTGGCGCCTGCTGCGCAGGAGGTAGTCGGTCTGACTCGGCTGACCTGTATCGACGTCGGCAGGTTCAACCGAAACAGACGGTAGGGTATCAGCGGGGTACCTAGAGTTCTGAGACATGGCCCCAGGCTAAGAGCTTCCGACAATCTAGGCCAAGGCCAAAGGCGCCTGTGGATAAAGTCCCTCCCACCAGCCTGCGGAAATTAGCCCCAAAAACCTCACAGGTGGTGCAGCCGAGTCACAAGATGACGCGACTCAGGCCCCTATCCACAGGGTCTCTGCACCATCTTGAACATAACTCTAGAAAATAACGGCTGCCAGGGCCCCTAAGCCCGCATGGGCAGAGAGCACCGGGGGCAGGGGCGTCAGCACGGCCCCAGAGGCGATAGACCCCAGGGTCTTCTGAAACTCCCGTGCCTGCTCCTCATTACCGCTGTAATGGATGGCAACCACCTGCCCCTGGCGCCTGAGTAGGTTGGCTGCTTCCCTATCCTTCAGTGGCACGTCCAGGGGTAATTCACCGGCCCGCTCGGAGCTGGCCTGTTCGGTCAAAGCTGCAAGCCGTTCAATCGCCTTAGATGTAGTACGGGGGCGCTCAACGTAGTGCAGTTTGCCATCAAGCACGGTAGCTACAGGCCGAATCTGAAACATCTGGCCCACCATAGCTAAAGCGGGGCTGACGCGTCCGCCCCGCTTAAGAGCGTCCAGGGTAGGGATGAAGAAAAAGAGCTCGACAGAAGCACAGAGCTCCTCGGCTACAGCGGTGGCCTGCTCTAAGTCCTGCTCTCGGGCAAGGAGGCGGTGAAGGCGGAGCACCGGCTCCCCCAGTCCCATCGCCAGGTTCAGCGAATCAACCACCACCACTGGCACATCGACCAGTTGCGCCGCTAAACGGGCCGCATCGCAGGTACCCGATAGTTCCCCGGATAAATGAACCGAAATAATCGCAGTGTAGCCCTGGGCTGCCAGATGTTCGTAGGCGTCCACCAGGGTACCCGGCGCAACACCGGAGGTCAGCACCTGCTCCCCCTGAACGTGAGCTAAAGCGATAGCGGCATCTATCTGATCGGTCGGTAGATCATTCAAAGCACGGTCGCCCACGGTAACCGGTAGCTCAACCAGACTAAACCCGCCTTCGGCCTTGAGCTGTTCAAGGGTAGCGGCGGGCAGGGCAGCAGATGAATCGGTGACCAGGGCTATAGAACGCACCTCACTACTCTACCGCCTAGCCAAGCCCTTGGAGTGACTCAGTCCATAGCAATCACCCAAAAGATAGAAAAATCGGGTACCCCCTCGCTACGGAAGGAGCACCCGATGATATCTATCTAGATCTCGCTAGATCACGATATTGACCAGCTTGGGGGCACGCACAATGATCTTGCGTACTTCAGCGTCGCCCAGGGCTCGCTGAACGGCCTCTGACCCCAGAGCCAGGGCTTCAAGGTCGGCTTCAGAAATATCCTTGGCGACCTCCAGGCGGTCCTTGACCTTGCCCTTGACCTGCACGATTGCAGTGACGGTATCATCTACCAGCTGGGCCGGGTCGACCTCGGGCCAGCCCGCAGTCAGTACCGGGGTATCGTGGCCGAGCAGATGCCAGGCGTCCTCTGCGGTGTAGGGGGCGTAGAGGGAGAGCAGGATGGCGATGGTCTCAGCAGCTTCGCGGACGGCCGGGTCAGCAGCACCTGCACCGGAGTCAATGACCTTGCGGGTAGCGTTGACCAGCTCCATGGTCTTGGCCACGGCAACGTTGAACTTGCCGTTCTCTACCAGGGCATCGACGTCGTGGACGGTGCGGTGCACCAGCTTGTGCAGGGCGGCGTCGCCGCTTGCGCCGTCCGCCCCGACCTCGCTGGTGACGTCCTGGGCAACGCGCCAGGCGCGGGCCAGAAACTTCTGCATACCTGCGGGGGAAACGTCGGCCCAGTCGACATCGTCCTCGGGCGGCGATGCGAATACCATGACGGTACGGACGGCATCGACGCCGAACTTATCGAGCTGCTGGCCCAGGTCAACACCGTTACCCAGTGACTTAGACATAGCCTTACCCTGGTTGAGCACCTGGCCCTGGTTCATCAGGGCCTTAAAAGGCTCAGAGTGTTCAATCAGACCCAGGTCGCGGATGACCTTGGTGAAGAAGCGAGCGTAGAGTAGGTGCAGAATCGCGTGCTCAACACCGCCGACGTACATGTCGACCTGGTTCCACTTCTTCATCTGCTCGGGGTCGAAGATAGCCTGGTCGTAATTCGGTGAGACGTAGCGCAGGAAGTACCAGGAGGAATCCACGAAGGTGTCCATGGTGTCTGAGTCGCGCTTGGCGTCCTTACCGCAGACGGGGCAGGCAACAGTGTTCCAGTCGGTAGCAGCTGCCAGGGGTGATTGGCCCTTGGGCGCCAGGTCTTCACCGGCCAGGTTGTCGGGGAGCAGGACGGGCAGCTGCTCTTCCGGAACCAGCTGTTCACCGTGCTCTTCACAGTGGATGACGGGGATGGGGCAACCCCAGAAGCGCTGGCGGGAGAGCAGCCAGTCACGCAGGCGGAAGTTGACCTTGCCGGTGCCTACACCCTTCTCTTCAAGAATCTCGATGGCCTTTGAGATACCGTCAGCCTTGTTCAGGCCATCCAGCGGGCCGGAGTTGATGTGCACGCCATCGCCGGTGGTAGCAACGCCGGTTTCTGCCGGGTCGTCCTCACCGGTGTCGAGAACAGTGATGACGGGGATATCGAACTTACGGGCGAAGTCCAGGTCACGCTGGTCGTGGGCGGGAACCGCCATCAGTGCGCCGGTGCCGTAGTCAGCCAGGGCGTAATCTGAGGCCCACAGGGGCAGCTTATCGCCGGTCAGGGGGTTGATGGCGTAACGGCCCAGGAAAACACCGGTCTTCTCGCGGTCGGTGGACTGACGGTCGATATCCGACAGAACCTTGATCTCTTCGCGGTAGGCTTCCAGGGCTTCCCGCTGGTCGTCGGTTACCAGGTCGAGGGCCAGATCGGCGTCGGCTGCCACGATGAAGAAGGTTGCGCCGTAGAGGGTATCGGGGCGGGTGGTGAAGACGTCTACGGTGGTGGCGGGTTTGTTGCCGGCAGCCTCAACCTCAAAAGTAACCTCGGCACCCTCGGAGCGGCCGATCCAGTTACGCTGCATAGCCAGCACGCGGTCGGGCCAGTGGCCCTCCAGCTCCTTCATGTCGTCCAGCAGTTCCTGGGCGTAGTCGGTGATCTTGAAGTACCACTGGTTCAGAGACTTTTTGGTCACGGGGGTGTGGCAGCGTTCGCACTCGCCGTTGACAACCTGCTCGTTGGCCAGCACGGTCTGGTCCTTGGGGCACCAGTTGACCTGGGAGTACTTACGGTAGGCCAGCCCCTTCTTGTAGAACTGCTGAAAGAGCCACTGGGTCCACTTGTAGTATTCGGGGTCAGAGGTGTGCAGTCGGCGGGACCAGTCGGTCATAATGCCGTAGCGCTTGAAAGAGCCGGCCTGGGTCTCGATGTTCTTGTAGGTCCACTCTTTGGGGTGGGTGTTGTTCTTGATGGCTGCGTTTTCTGCGGGCAGGCCGAAAGAGTCCCAGCCGATAGGGTGCAGCACATCGTAGCCCTTTTGCTTCCAGAAGCGGGCGGTGACGTCGCCAATGGCGAAGGCTTCGGCATGGCCCATATGGAGGTCGCCGGAGGGGTAGGGGAACATGTCCGCTACATAGCGGGCTTCCTTGCCTTCTTCGTTAGTGGGTTCAAAAACCTTGGTTTCTTCCCAGTAGGGCTGCCACTTGGCTTCCATGGAGCGGAAGTCCCAGGTGGTTTCGTTCTGTTCGGTAGGTTCTACCTCAGCAGTCACCGTGTTTCCTGTCTGTCGAGTGGTGCTTGCGCTTTTTGGGCGCGCACGAGTCTGAGCTGTCAATAGTTTGCTTCCTAGTGTACCGCGCTTGGGCTTGCTTTGTCCGGTGGCAGTTTGCCCACTGAGAAGTGGGGGGAGGCGGTACAGTGGTGGGGGTAGAGAGAAGGAGTCACTATGTCTGCAAGCCCCCGCTCGGCCGGTGTTTTTGAGCCGGTACCTCAGCAGGTTCCTGCCGGGACGCGCTACGAGGGCTGGGTTGGCGGCACCTACAGCCGCTGGTGGGTGTATGGAAACGCGGACGCCGCTCCCCTGGTTTTGGTGCACGGCTTTAGGGGCGATCACCACGGCCTCGAAATCATTGCCACCGGCTTGAGAGATTTTTGCGTGTATATCCCTGATCTGCCGGGCTTTGGTAAAACTGCCCCGATTGAGGGGGCTGAGCATGCGGTGAGCACCTATGCTGCCTGGTTGGTTGATTTCATTGAGACTGCTGTGGGCAGCCCGGTGCACCTGGTGGGTCACTCTTTTGGGTCGATCGTGAGCTCTTATACTGCCCTGGTGCGCCCCCATCTGGTAGAGCGTTTGACCTTGATTAACCCCATCTGCCAGCCTGCCCTTGAGGGGGACCAAAAGGTGATGAGCCGCCTGGCTGAGCTCTATTATGGTGCGGGAGCTGCCCTACCTGCTTCCCCGGGGTTTGCCCTGCTGCGCTCCCGCCTGGTCACCAGATTGAGCAGTGAGTTCATGATGAAAAATCACGACCCCGCCCTGCGCCGGTTCATCAACGGCCAGCACGATGCCTACTTCGGTGCCTTTGCCTCCCGCGAGGCGGTTCTACAGGCCTACCGGGCCTCCATCAGTTCCACCGCAGCTGATTTCACCCCGGCCCTGCCGATGCCGGTCCAGCTCATTGTGGCAGAAAAGGACGACCTGGGTACCCTAGAACTCCAGCAGGCCATGGCACGTAAACTCCAGCGGGGACGGTTCGATATCATTCCCGAGGTCGGCCACCTGATTCACTACGAGACCCCCTTACGGGCTGCTTCCCTGATTGTCGACTTTCATTCCCAAGGCCTAGAGGAGGGCAAGTAGCATGAAACTCTTTATTGATGCCCGCTATACCCGCATCGGTTTTCACGACGGCATTAGCCGCTACACCGCGTCCTTACTCTTTGCCCTCAAGGAGCTAGAGGACGCCGGCGACCGGCGTCTGCCCGAAGGCCTGGAGCTCACCATGGTGGTGAGTGATGAACGTCAGCTCGAGATGCTCCCCGACCTGCCGTCCGTGCAGATCTGTGCGCCGACGTCCGCCCTGGAACCCACCGCCGCCCTGCAGCTCAACCGCTACTCCCCCGATGTGGTCTTCTCACCCATGCAAACCATCGGGCTGGGTGGGCTGGGCAGGCAGTTCAAGCTGATCCTGACCCTGCACGATTTGATTTACTACTCCCACCCCACGCCGCCGGGCTTCCTCCCTCTGCCGGTTCGGCTGGGCTGGCGGGCTTTCCACACCACCTACGCGCCCCAGCGCTACCTGCTGAACCGGGCGGACGCCGTCGCTACGGTCTCGCAGACCACGGCGGCTTTGATGCGGGAGCACGAGCTGACGACCAATCCCATCACGGTGATTCCCAATGCTCCCCAGGCCAAGAATTTTGTGGCCCAGGAGCAGGCTCTCGAATTGGCCCCGGCACGCACTAAAGACCTGATCTACATGGGCTCCTTCATGCCCTACAAAAATGTTGAAACCCTGCTGCAGGCCATGAAGTTTCTGCCGGACTACCGCCTGCACCTACTCTCCAAGGCAGCCCCGGCGCGCCTAGAAGAACTTGCACCTCTCGCGGGAGAAAACGTGGTGTTCCACGGGGGAACCAGCGATGAAGACTACCGCCAGCTGCTCCACACCGCCGCCGCCCTGCTTACCGCCTCGCGGGAAGAAGGTTACGGTCTGCCTGTGGTGGAGGCCCAGTCGGCGGGCTGCCCCGTGGTACTGTCGGATACCCCGATTTTCCGGGAAATTGCCCCCTCAGCCCGCTTTGCTGAGACCAGCTCCCCCTTCGCCTTTGCGCAGGCGGTACGCGACTTAGAAGACCGGCAAGTTCAACAGACCAGCATTGTGAACGGTCTTGCGGACGCCGCCCGCTACACCTGGGAACAGAGCGCCCTCACCCTGCTGGAGCTGGCCTCTTCCCTGCATCGTCAGTAGAAGTCTAGCCACCCCGGGCACTTGCCCCCGCTACCCAGGCACTGGGCAGACCTAGAGAATATCGAGCCCGTCGCAGCGTATCTGCACGGGCTCGCTCTTTTTCAGGGCAGCTAGCGAGGCCTTGATGGAGCGCAGGTGATGGGTGAGCTTGGCTCCCACTGCGTAGGGGAAGAAGATAATGGCTCGATAGAGGTCGCTGTCGGCCTCCCCCTCGTAGTAGCCGGTTGAATCGGCCAGGGGCATGGGGCCGTTGACGCGGGCCTCATCGGGCAGGGTAATAGCCTCCAAAAAGACCTGCACTGCACGCTCACTACCGGTAATGGCGGCGGTGCGGACGGCCGGGGGCAGGCCAATCTCGGCACGCTCATCCATTTCCCAGAGGGCAAAGCCCATGGGGTCCCAGCGCACCAGAGCTTCGAGAGCCGCGGAGGGACTGGCCGTGGTGACGACACGGCCGCCCACGGCAAAGGAGCGCACCAGGGCTGCCGCGTTCAACCAGCGCCGAAGGGCGGTTTCAGGGGCGCGCAGGGAATCGAACTGAAGCATCCGGTCGGCATCAAGCAGCAGGGCGGCGGCATAACCGCCCTCAGCTACCGGTTCGCCACCGGGGGTGGCGATGACCAGGGCCGGTTCTGGGCCGATACTGGTTTTGATGTTCTCGCCGCTGGAGGTGATCACCGGGACGCCTGGGAATGCCCGACCCAGTTCTTCTGCGGTTCGGAGGGCGCCTGCGATACCGGTACGCCAGCGGTTATACCCGCAGTCGAGACAGTGCCAGTGGTGGGCCAGGTGGCCGCACCAGCCGCACTGGGGGGCACTTCCCCCGGCGGGCTGGGTCAGGGGGCCGCGACAGTTATCGCAGCGGGCGGGCATGCGGCAGCGCTGGCAGGCCAGGGCGGGGATGTAGCCGGCACGGGCCACCTGGATCAGCACGGGCCCCGTAGCGAGGGCGTCCTTGGCTACGGCGAAAGCCTGGTGGGGTATGCGGGCAATAGCTGCCAGGGGGTCGCGGGCAAGCTGATAGTCATCGCCGGTGGGCATGACCCGGGGAGTAAAAGACCTGACCAGGGCTCTATCCGCCCCCAGGAAGCTAGCCCAGCGGGTGCGGACCAGGCGGGCAGCCTCGCTAGAGACCGCATAGCCCATGAAGAGGGCCGCTGTCTTTTCGTGGGTGGCCCGCAGTAGAAGCACGTCACGGGCCTGGCAGTAGGGGGCCCGCTGCTCAACCAGGGAAGAGTCCCCGTCGTCCCAGCAGGCCACCAGACCCAGGTTGGCTACGGGAGCGTAGGCGGCTGAACGAGTACCGATCACAATACGCACCTGGCCGCTTTGGGCTTTCAGATAACTGCGGTAGCGGGGGGTGGGCTTATCGTTGGCGGTCAACCGCACGAAGGCGCTCTCGTCTACAAGCTCTTCGAGGGCGGCTGTGAGCCGGTCAAGGCTCTTATGGTCTGGCACCACGGCTAGGGCTCCCCTGCCGGTGGAGGCGGTAGCTACCAAGGCGGACGCCAGCAGCTGCTCCCAGCTCCGTTCAGGGTGGGAGGGCAGCACGGCCAACACCGCCCGGGCCTGATGCCCGGCAAGCAGGTCCTCACAGAACTCAGCCCCCTGGGCGTAGTCGGTAAAGCCGGTGAGGTCGGGGCAATCTGGAGTGGGCGCTTCAGCCGGGTCTTCGGCCTCTATAAAAGCTTTCTCAACGCTAGCGACCCGTGGGGGTACAGCCAGGCGGAGCACATCGGGCACCAGCCCCGCGTAGCGCTCCGCTAGGGCGTCAGCTAACTCGAAGACTTCAGGGGTAACAACAGGCAGGGGCGAAATCACCTTGTGCAGGGGTACCAGGCGGGCGGGGGCGTCCGAATGTTCTACCCGCTCCCGCAGCCAGCCGGTGACCTCTCTTCCCCCGAACTTAACCCTCACCCGTACCCCGGGCTGGGCCTCTTCATCAAGAGCTGCTGGCACCCGGTAGTCAAAGAGCCTATCGAGGTGGGGCACGTGGGTATCGATGTGCACGCGGGCAATCGGCAGCTGCACCGCAGCGTCCTCGGCTGCTGTGGAGCCGACCAGGTGCGCATCGGGTATATCGAATCCCTGCAACAAATCAGGTTGCAGGGATTCGGGGGTGGGTGCCGTTGTCATACAGACATTTTAGCTTAGAGGCCTACAGCCGCCTTAAGCTCGCTGACGCGGTTGGTGCGTTCCCAGGTGAACTCGCGCTCTTCGCGGCCGAAGTGGCCGTTGGCTGCGGTCTTGGCGTAGATAGGACGGCGCAGCTCCAGGTCGCGAATGATGGCCAGCGGGCGCAGGTCGAAGACCTCGCGGATAGCCTGTTCAATCTTGAAGATTTCGACCTTTTCGGTGCCGAAGGTTTCAACGTAGATACCGACAGGTGCAGCCTGACCAATAGCATAGGCGACCTGAACCTCGGCACGGTCGGCGAGACCGGCAGCAACGATGTTCTTGGCAACCCAGCGCATGGCGTAGGCGGCAGAACGGTCAACCTTAGAGGGGTCCTTACCCGAGAAGGCACCGCCACCGTGGCGGGCCATGCCACCGTAGGTATCCACAATAATCTTGCGGCCGGTCAGACCGGCATCGCCCACGGGGCCACCCTGAACGAAGCGACCTGCGGGGTTGATGATGAACTTGGCCTGAGACGAGTCAAAGTCGAAGCTGGCCAGAACCGGCTCAATCACGTGCTGCTGAATATCGGCTGCAAGCTGGTCGAGATCGTAGTCTGCGGTGTGCTGGGTTGAGACCACAACGGTATCAATCATGACAGGCTTGAAGTTCTCGTCGTAGCCCAAGGTGACCTGGGTCTTACCGTCGGGGCGCAAGTTGGGCAGGGTGCCGTCCTTACGTACCTTGGTCAGCTGCTCAGCCAGGCGGTGGGCAACGTAAATGGGGGCGGGCATGAGCACTTCGGTCTCATTGGTGGCGTAACCGAACATGATGCCCTGGTCGCCTGCACCCTGGCGGTCCAGATCGTCGGCTGCGGTGCCCTGGCGGGCTTCGAGGGAGTTGTAAACACCCGAGTTAATGTCGGGTGACTGCTCGCCAATCGATACAGACACGCCACAGAATTCGCCGTCGAAGCCGTGGGTAGATGAGTTGTAGCCGATGTTGAGGATAGTCTTGCGCACAATGCTGGGGATGTCGACGTAACCGTTGGTGGTCACCTCACCCGCTACGTGCACCTGGCCGGTGGTGACCAGGGTTTCAACCGCTACGTTTGAGAGCGGGTCAACGGTCAGCAGAGCGTCCAGGATTGAGTCAGAAATCTGGTCACAAATCTTGTCGGGGTGGCCCTCGGTCACGGACTCACTGGTGAATAAACGAAGATGATTATTTTCAGTCACGGTTTTTACTGTACTTCTCTCGGCCCGGTAGGGCTACTTGGTGAATGATTGTTGAATTCTTGCGCTATATGACGAAGTATTGCGCGGGAGACGTCGAGCTTGCTGCCCTGGAGAGTTACCTCGCGGTCATTGTGGCCCGAGAGCAGGGTAATAGTGTTGCTATCTGCCCCAAATCCCTGTGTTTCGCTCACGGTGTTCACCGCCAGGTAGTCGCAGCCCTTGCGCGCCAGCTTGGCGCGGCCGTAGTCGAGTGTGCTGGTGGTGGCATCCCCGGTCTCGGCGGCAAAACCAACGATGGTGTGGGGTGCTCGCTGCGGGTTTTCCTCGCGGTAGAGCACGGCTTCTTTGAGGACGTCGGGGTTGCGTACCAGCCTAATCACGGGGTCCTGTCCGGGGTCGTCCGTCTTTTTAATCTTGGCCTCCGCGTACTCTGCCGGCCTGAAGTCGGCCACCGCCGCGGTCATAATCAGGACGTCGGTGGCTGCCAGGTGCTCAAACACGGCTTCGCGTAGCTGCAGGGCACTCGATACCCGGGTGACCCGGTGGAAGTTACCCGGTATCTCAACCTCCACATGAGCTGCAATGAGGTGTACCTGGGCGCCGAGCTCGGTAGCAGCAGTAGCAAGGGCGATGCCCTGCTTGCCCGAGGACCGGTTGCCCAAGAAGCGCACCGGATCAAGGGCTTCGCGGGTACCGCCGGCTGTAATGAGCAGTCGCTGCCCAGCTAGGGGCAGCCCACCTGCCTCAACCGACTGACCCTCCCCCGCGGCGTCCTGATTCCAGCCCAAAAGGGCTAGGGCCTGGGCATAGATATCCTCGGGTTCAGGCAGGCGCCCCACACCGGAGTCGGGGCCGGTCAGACGGCCCACGGCAGGCTCGATGACGTGGTAGCCGTATGATTTCAGGGTCGCTACGTTGGCCTGGGTAGCCGGGTGCTCCCACATCTGGGTGTGCATCGCCGGCGCTAAAATGACCGGGGCGTGAGTGGTCAGCACGGTTGCGGTCAGCAGGTCGTTAGCCCGCCCAGCCGCTAAACGGGCCATGAGGTCGGCTGTCGCCGGGGCAACGATTACAGCGTCAGCCTGCTCAGCCTGCCGCACGTGATTGACCTCGGGAACCCGCTCAAAGACGTCCACCGACACCGGGTTACCGCTCAGGGCTTCAAGAGTAGGCTGCCCCACAAACTTGAGGGCAGCCTCGGTGGGCACCGCAATAACCTCGTGCCCGGCCTTACCAAAAAGACGAAGGAGCATTGCCGCCTTATAGGCAGCAATGCCCCCTCCAATGCCAATAACAACTCGCATGAGCTACTGCAGATTAGGCCTGATCTGCATCTTCAGCGTCGACGTATTCGACGAAGGGCTCGTCGATGTAGAAGTCGCCACCGGCCAGGAAGGCGCTGGGCTCATCCTCGTGCAGCAGGGTGCCATTTTCATCGAACTGGCCATCAGTAATATGGCGGGCCTCAATCAGGCCTTCGTTGATTTCACGCATAGCCACAGAGAGCGACTTCTCGTTGGGCTCAGAATCTACCAGGGGGCCTACGTGATCGTACAGGTTCTCGTGAAGCTGTGAGTAGTAGGCGTTAATCTGGCGAGCACGGCGAGCACCAAAAATCACCAGACCGTACTTCGACTCAGCTTTTTGGATCAGAGCGTCTGCGCTGGGATTGATGATACCTTCATCGTTGTGTGCGTTTGCCACGTAAGACTCCATCTTGACTGTGCTTGCTCACCACCGGGTCTACCGGTGGCATAAAACTCTACCTATACTATCGGTCAACCGTTTTTTTGTCACGCAAAAGGGCGGCGGTGCAGGGGTGATATTCCCCTAAACCGCCGCCCTAGCGACTCCCTGGCTTACTTGCGGTGGGCACCCATGAGGCGCACGATTTCTTCCGCCGCTTCTGCCACGGTTTCGTTGATGACGGTGTAATCAAACTCGGGCTCAGCAGCCAGCTCAATCTTGGCGGTGTCGAGGCGGGCCTCCTGCTCCTGCGGTGACTCAGTTCCTCGACCAATAAGGCGGGAAACCAGTTCGTCCCAGCTGGGAGGAGCCAAGAAAATGAGCTGCGCTTCGGGCATTGCGTTGCGCACTTGGCGGGCGCCCTGCAGGTCGATTTCAAGTAGCACGTGCTTACCGGCGTCTAGCTGCTTCTGCACCATGGAGCGAATCGTGCCGTACTTGTAGGAGTTGTGCACGGTGGCCCATTCCAGCATCTGGCGGTTCTCTACCATCGACTCAAACTCTTCGTCTGAGACGAAGTAATAATGCACGCCGTCCTCTTCGCCCGGGCGAGGGTCGCGGGTGGTGGCGGAGACAGAGAACCACACCTCTGGGTAGTGCTCACGAATGTAAGCAGAAACGGTTCCCTTGCCAACGGCGGTGGGGCCAGCTAGCACGGTCAGTTTAGGTGCGGCGGTCTGTTCAGCCATGGTTTCCCTTATCGGTCGAGAAGATTGATGAGTGCCTTGCGCTGGTGGATACCAAGACCACGCAGACGGCGGGACGCAGCAATGTTCAGTTCCTTCAAAATGTTCTCGGTACGAACCTCACCCACACCCGGCAGGGAGGTGAGCAGGTCGGTTACCTTCAGTCTAGCGACTGCTTCGTCGGTTTCGGCGCGCTTAAGAACTTCTGCAATAGTAATCTGCTTGTTCTTTACAGCGTCCTTGATTTCGGCGCGGGTGACGCGGGCCTTCTTGGCCTTTTCGCGGGCGGCGGCGCGCTGTTCTTCGGTGAGGGGCTGAAGAGGCATAATCGTTGTCCTTCTGTGCGAGATGCCTATAGGGCAGGGGTGGGGTGTGTTGGAATAAACAAGCAACCGAGCAGCTTTGCTCATTCTTGGGGGTTCTTGCTTATCTATTTGCGAACCAACAATTACAAAATAGCATGTCAGAAACGGTTATGGAAGATAGTTACCCGTCGGTAACCTTGTTTTAAACAAAAATGGTGGGAATTTGTTTCAAACTCCCACCATTTTTGTTGGTCTAGACTCTACCGGGCGTTTAGAAGCTCGTCACGAGCCTTTTCAGCCGCCTGACGTAGCCCTTGAGTCGACGGCCCCGCTGCCAGCACGCCTCGACTCGAGTTCACCAGCACCTGGTTCTCGATACCGGCAAAAACGGTATAGAGGTCGTGTGCCGTAGCTCCTTGGGCGCCGAAACCCGGTGCCAGAATGGGCCCGTTGAAGGTCGAGAGGTCAATCTCTAGCTTCTGCAGGGCATCAGCGACGGTTGCGCCTACAACCAGCCCGCAGGGCCCCATGGCCTCCCACTGACGCTGGTCGTTCTCGGCACGGGCTGAGGCGATGATCGATGCGGCAACAGATGAGGTACCGCCGACATGCTGCACGGTCTGCCCCTCGGGGTTCGAGGTCAGCGCCAGCACGAAGGTGCCCCGGTCATTGCGGTCAGCAAGGTCAAGGGCCGGGCGCAGAGACTCAAATCCCAGGTAGGGGCTCAGGGTCACTGAATCGGTGCCCAAGGCTGAGGTCTCCCCCAGCCAGGCGTCTGCATAAGCTGCCATGGTCGAGCCGATATCGCCGCGCTTGGCGTCGGCAACAACCAGAACACCGGCGTCCGCAGCATCCCGCTGCAGCTGCTCGAGGGCAGCAAGACCCGCCGAACCGTGGCGCTCAAAGAGCGCCACCTGGGGCTTAAGGGCTGCGGCTACCCGACCGCAGGCCTCAAGCACGGTCGAGGCAAAGGTGGTTAAGGACGACGCGGTGTCGGGCAGCCCCCAGGCATCGAGCAGGGCGGGGTGGGGGTCAATGCCCACGCAGAGGGGGCCCTTCTCCCCCATGGCCGCAGCCAGGCGATCACCAAAACCGCGCGACATTAGGCCTCCCGAGCTTTCAGGGCAGCCTCAATGGAGGCGCCGTGTTCCTGCAGGCTCATGACGTCCCAGCTGTATTCGCGCAGGGCGTTAATACCCTGAACGGCTGCACCAAACTCAGAGACGGTAGTCATCACGGGGCAACCTACCGAGGTGGCTGCAGCGCGGATCTCGTAGCCATCGCCACGAGCCTGACCGCCGGAGGGGGTGTTGAAAATCAGGTCGATGTCGCCATCGCGTACCATATCAACGATGGAGCGCTCCCCGTCCTTGGTTTCTGCAATCTTGGGGACGACCAGGGACTCCACCCCGTTGCGGCGCAGAACGTCTGCGGTACCGCCGGTGGAGACAATCTCGAAGCCCAGCTGCTGCAGCATCTTCACATAGATGATGGAGTTGCGCTTGTCGCGGTTAGCTACAGAAACGAAGACCTTACCCTCGGTCGGCAGCTTAGAACCTGCAGATGCTTCAGCCTTAGCGAAAGCGGTATCGAAGTGGCGGTCCAGGCCCATAACCTCACCGGTTGAGCGCATTTCGGGGCCGAGCAGGGAGTCAACCACGATGCCCTCGGGGGTGCGGAAGCGGCTGAAGGGCAGCACAGCTTCCTTGACTGCGATGGCGGTTTCGGCGGGCAGGGTGGCGCCGTCCATGGTGGCAGGCAGGTAGCCTTCGGCCTTGAGATCTGCAATGGTCTTGCCGGTACCAATCAGGGCCGCAGCCTTAGCCATCTGCACACCGGTTGCCTTCGAAACAAAGGGAACGGTACGAGAGGCGCGGGGGTTAGCTTCAATCACGTAGAGAATTTCAGAAGCTACAGCGAACTGAATGTTGATCAGACCGCGTACGCCCACGCCGGCGGCAATCTTGTAGGTTGCCTCCTTGACCTGCTCGATGACGTCCGGACCCAGGGTGATCGGGGGTAGGGTGCAGGCAGAGTCGCCCGAGTGAATACCGGCCTCTTCGATGTGCTCCATGACGCCGCCCAGGTAAAGCTCTTCACCGTCAAAGAGGGCGTCGACGTCGATTTCGACGGCGTCCTCAAGGAACTTATCGATCAGAGCGGGCTGGGAGGGTGAAACCTCGGTAGCGTTTTCCAGGTAGCGGGCCAGCTGAGCTTCAGAGTAGACAATCTCCATACCGCGTCCGCCCAGAACGTAGGAGGGGCGCACCAGCACGGGGTAGCCGATTTCGTCTGCAATCTTCTTGGCGTTCTCGAAGGTGTAGGCGGTGCCGTTCTTGGGGGAAATCAGGCCGGCTTCTTCCAGTACGCGGGAGAATTCGCCGCGGTCTTCAGCCAGGTCGATAGCCTCGGGTGAGGTGCCCAGAATCGGGATGCCAGCGGCCTTGAGTTCCTGGGCCAGCTTGAGCGGGGTCTGGCCACCGAGCTGCACGAAGACACCTAGCAGGCCACCTGTACGACGCTCAGCCTCAACGATTTCGAGCACGTCTTCCAGGGTGAGGGGCTCGAAGTAGAGGCGGGTAGAGATGTCGTAGTCGGTTGATACGGTCTCGGGGTTGCAGTTGACCATGACGGTCTCGTAGCCGGCCTCGCGCAGCACCATGGAGGCGTGGACGCAGGAGTAGTCAAACTCGATACCCTGGCCGATACGGTTGGGGCCGGAGCCCAGAATCATGATTGAGGGCTTCTCGTGGTGGGCTACTTCGTCCTCCTGGTCGTAGGAAGAGTAGTGGTAGGGGGTGAAGGCCTCAAACTCGGCGGCGCAGGTGTCGACGGTCTTGAAGACGGGGCGGATGTTCAGGGCATGCCGGATACCGCGCACTACTGCCTCGCTCATGCCGAGGATCTCACCGATCTGAGCGTCGGAGAAACCGTGTCGCTTAGCCAGGCGCAGGGTGCGCTCGTCCAGGGTCTTAGAGGCGGCGATTTCTGTGGCAACCTCGTTGAGGAGCACCAGCTGGTCGAGGAACCAGGGGTCAATGGCGGTTGCCTCGTACATCTGCTCGACGGTAGCACCAGCCAGCAGGGCTCGCTGGACCTGGAAAATACGGTCGGTGGTAGCGGTCTTGCTCTGCTCAATCAGGGCGGCCAGCTCGTCCACACCGAGTTCGGGGTTGTCGAAGCGGAAGGTTGAGCCCTTCTGCTCCATGGAGCGCATGGCCTTCTGCAGGGCTTCGGTGAAGTTGCGGCCCAGGGCCATGGCCTCGCCCACTGATTTCATGGTGGTGGTCAGGGTGGGGTCTGCTGCCGGGAACTTCTCGAAGGCAAAGCGGGGAACCTTGACCACGACGTAGTCGAGGGTGGGCTCGAAGGAGGCAGGGGTCTTCTGGGTGATGTCGTTGGGGATCTCGTCTAGGGTATAGCCCAGGGAGAGCTTGGTGGCGATCTTTGCAATCGGGAAGCCGGTTGCCTTAGACGCCAGGGCGGACGAGCGGGACACGCGGGGGTTCATTTCGATAACGATGACGCGGCCGGTTGCCGGGTCGATGGCGAACTGGATGTTACAGCCGCCGGTGTCTACGCCGACCTCGCGAATCACGTTGATGGCGATGTCGCGAAGCTTCTGGTACTCGCAGTCGGTGAGGGTGAGGGCGGGGGCTACGGTGATGGAGTCACCGGTGTGTACGCCCACGGGGTCGAAGTTTTCGATGGAGCAGACTACAACCACGTTATCGTTCTTATCTCGCATCATTTCCAGCTCGTATTCCTTCCAGCCCAGGATGGATTCTTCGAGCAGGACCTCGCTAGTGGGACTGTACTGGATGCCGGCACCGGCGATGCGGTGTAGGTCTTCTTCGTTGTAGGCCATGCCCGAGCCCAGGCCGCCCATGGTGAAGGAGGGGCGCACGACCATGGGGTAGCCCAGTTCCTTGGCGGCTTCGAGGGCTTCTTCCATGGTGTGCACGATGACGGAGCGGGCAGATTCGCCGCCTGCGCGCTCAACGACGCCCTTGAAAGCTTCGCGGTCTTCGCCCAGGTTGATAGCTTCGATGTTGGCGCCGATGAGCTCTACGCCGTACTTGTCGAGAATGCCCTGCTCATCGAGGGAGATAGCCGCGTTGAGGGCGGTCTGGCCACCGAGGGTGGGCAGAATGGCGTCGGGCTTTTCCTTGGCAATAATCTTTTCGATAACCTCGGGGGTAATCGGTTCGATGTAGGTTGCGTCGGCGAACTCGGGGTCGGTCATGATGGTGGCCGGGTTGGAGTTGACCAGAATGACGCGCACGCCTTCTTCTTTGAGAACGCGCAGGGCCTGGGTGCCCGAGTAGTCGAATTCGGCGGCCTGACCAATGACGATCGGGCCAGAACCGATGACGAGGATTGAGTTGAGATCGTTACGCTTCGGCATGGTTCGGTGTCCTTAGTTCTTCTTCTCGAGCATGAGATCGATGAAACGGTCAAAGAGGTAGGCAGCGTCGTGGGGGCCTGCGGCTGCTTCGGGGTGGTACTGCACCGAGAAGGCGGGGATGTCGAGGCAGCGGAGGCCTTCGACCACCTGGTCGTTGAGGCCCACGTGGGAGACCTCGACTCGGCCGAATTCTTCGTTGGGGGCAGTGACGGCGCCGTCCAGCGGTGCGTCTACAGCGAAGCCGTGGTTCTGGGCGGTGATTTCTACCTTGCCGGTGGTGCGGTCCATGACGGGCTGGTTGATACCGCGGTGGCCGAAGGGCAGCTTGTAGGTGCCAAAGCCCAGGGCGCGGCCCAGTAGCTGGTTGCCGAAGCAGATACCGAAGAAGGGGGTGCCGGTGCGCAGGACGGACTGCAGGAGCTGAACCTGGTCGTCCGCGGTGGCAGGGTCGCCGGGGCCATTGGAGAAGAAGACACCGTCGGGATTGAGGGCGGTGATGTCTTCGAGGGTGGCGGTTGCGGGCAGTACGTGCACGCGGACGCCGCGCTCGGCAAAGCGTTTCGGGGTCATAGCCTTGATACCCAGGTCGACGGCAACCAGGGTGGCCTTGATGTCGCCCTCCCAGCCCTGGTCAGCGGGTTCTACAGTGTAGGCTTCTTCGATAGAAACGGAGTCAGCCAGTTTCTGGCCCTTCATTTCGGCTGCTGCCTGTACCTGGGCAACCAGGTCTGCCAGGGGCAGCTCGGCGTCTGTACCGGTGAAGATACCGGCACGCATGGAACCAGCACTACGCAGGTGACGGGTCAGGGCGCGGGTGTCGATGCCCTGGATGCCGACGATTCCCTGCTCTACCAGTTCCTCGTCGAGGGAACGCTCTGAGCGCCAGTTGGAGGGGCGGCGGGCGGCGTCGCGCACGGCGTAGCCTGCAACCCAGATTTTGCGGGATTCGGCGTCCTCGGTGTTAACGCCGGTGTTGCCGATATGGGGTGCGGTCTGAACCACAATCTGCCCCGCGTAGGAGGGGTCGGTCAGGGTTTCCTGGTAGCCGGTCATGCCGGTTGAGAAGACCGCTTCGCCAAGGGTCTTGCCGGTGGCGCCGTAGCTTTCGCCGCGGTAGAAGGTACCGTCTTCAAGGACGAGTACTGCTGCACGTGGGGTGGGTGCTGGGTGGGACATTCACACACTTCCTGTTGGTTGGTGTAGTCACCTGCAATCAGCAGGTGGAAACTTAGGGTCGGGCCAGGGTGTAATGGCCGACGGTTGCCTGGGGTGCGATAGCTGCAACGGCATCGAGGATTGATTTTTTGTCAGCCGCATAGCGGGTGCGGAAGCCGGTATCGACGGGGTTGCCGTTGAGTGACCAGGAGAGGACGGCCAGGCCGTCCTTCTCGACGAACTTACCGTTCATACCGGCTTCGGTGCGCACACCGATAATGTCGCTGGCGGGAATCCAGATATCTTGGGAGCCGTTGCGCATGATGATGACGGCGTCCTCGTAGACGAAGAAGACACCGGTTGATTTCACGCCCAGGGTGTTGGTGGCGATACGGTCGAGCCAGTCCCCCATGACGGTAGTGGCAACGTAGGTGCCGGGTACAGCAAGTAGGGATTCGGCGTCGTCGTAGCGCTCAGGCACATCGAGCAGGGTGCCGGTGTGAACCTGACGCTGCTTCCGACTCTTCCAGCCCTGCCACATAGCCCAGAAGGTGAGGGCGGCAACAAGGGCCAGAATCAGGGTGGGAATTAGCTTGTCAGACACGGGCACTCTCCTAGCGGGTTACTTAGCGGACGGGGTGTTCAGTGCACCGTCGAGAACGGTGGGGTGACCGCCGAAGAAGGTGGCTACGACCGCGCCGGGCACTTCCAGGCCCCGGTAGGGGTTGTTCTTGCCCTTGGTGGCCTGGGCGGCGGGGTCGATGACGCGGGTTGCGGCAGGGTCGACCAGCACCAGGTGGGCGGGCTCCCCCGCTTCGAGCGGACGCCCCTGGTCGGCTGCGAGGCCGATTTCGGCGGGCTTGGTGCTCATGATACGGGCAACATCGGCCCAGGTGATGTAGCCGGTATCAACCAGGGTCTTCTGGATGATAGAAAGGGCCTGTTCCAGGCCGGTCATACCGTTGGCGGCGCAGGCCCATTCGCAGTCCTTGGATTCGGCGGGATGGGGTGCGTGGTCGGTGCCAATGATATCGATGATGCCGTCGGCAACTGCCTGACGCAGAGCCAGTACGTCCTCTTCGGTGCGCAGGGGTGGGTTGACCTTGTAAACGGGGTCGTAGGTGCGCACCAGCTCATCGGTCAGCAGCAGGTGGTGGGGGGTGACCTCGGCGGTTACCTTGATGCCGCGTTCCTTAGCCCAGCGCACGATTTCAACGGAACCCTTGGTTGACAGGTGACAGATGTGCAGGCGGGAGCCAACGTGTTCAGCCAGCAGCACGTCGCGGGCGATGATGGATTCTTCAGCAACAGCGGGCCAGCCTGCCAGACCCAGCTCTGCTGACACCTTACCTTCGTTCATCTGGGCGCCTTCGGTCAGGCGGGGCTCCTGGGCGTGCTGGGCGATAACGCCGTTGAAGGTCTTGACGTATTCCAGGGCTCGACGCATGAGGGCCGGGTCCCAGACGCACATGCCGTCGTCTGAGAAGACGCGCACCTGGGCACGGGATTCAGCCATAGCCCCGATATCTGAGAGGCGCTCCCCTGCCAGGCCCACAGTTACAGCACCGATGGGCTGAACCTTGACCCAGCCGGAGTTTTTACCCAGCTCGTAGACCTGCTCCACCACGCCGGCGGTGTCGGCAACGGGGTTGGAGTTCGCCATGGCGAAGACGGCGGTGTAGCCACCCAGGGCTGCGGCACGGGTGCCGGTTTCGACGGTTTCGGCGTCTTCCTGGCCGGGTTCACGCAGGTGGGTGTGCAGGTCGACCAGGCCGGGCAGGGCGATAAGCCCCTGGGCCTCGACGACCTGGGCGTCGGCGTCCGCAAGGTTCTCGCCAATTTCAGCGATGAGGCCGTCCTTGATCAAAATATCGGCGGTTTTCTCACCTAGCAGTGAGGCGCCCTTGATGAGGTAAACAGATTCAGTCATTGTTTCTCTTTCGTCCAGGGCTTAGGAGCCGGGGTAGAAGTCGTTAGCGGAGCCGCCGGTCATAAGCAGGTAGAGCACCGCCATACGTACAGACACGCCGTTAGTCACCTGGCGCAGCACCCAGGAGCGGGGTGAGTCTGCTGCTTCGGCGCAGATTTCGAGGCCGCGGTTCATGGGCCCGGGGTGCAGAATAGCGGTTTCGTGGGCGGACGCGTCGAGGCGGGCAAAGCGCTCAGGGGTAAGCCCCCACAGGCGGGAGTATTCCTCGGACGAGGGGAAGAAAGACGCGTTCATGCGTTCTTTCTGGATACGCAGCATCATCACCGCGTCAACTCCCGACTCGATGGCGTCGTCGAGGTTGTAGTAAATCTCTGCCGGCCAGTTTTCGATATCTACCGGGAGCAGGGTGGGCGGGGCAACGAACTTGACAGTTGCCCCCAGGGTGTGGAGCAGCCAGAGGTTGGAGCGGGCCACGCGGGAGTGCAGGATATCACCCACAATCGCTACCCGCAGACCCTCTAGGGTAAGGCCGCGGGTTGCAACCCCCTCAACCTGGGCCTTGAACTGGCGCAGGGTCATGGCATCCAGCAGGGCCTGGGTGGGGTGGGCGTGGGTGCCGTCACCGGCGTTGAGCACGGGCACGTCAATCCAGCCGGCTTCAGCTAGACGCTGGGGGGCGCCCGATGCGCTGTGGCGAATCACCACGGCGTCGGCGTTGATAGCTGCCAGGGTCTGGGCGGTGTCTTTGAGCGACTCCCCCTTAGAGACAGATGAACCCTTGGCTGAGAAGTTGATGATATCGGCAGACAGGCGCTTTTCGGCAGCTTCGAAGGACAGGCGGGTGCGGGTCGAGTCTTCAAAGAAGAGGTTGACCACGGTGCGCCCCTGGAGCACGGGGAGTTTCTTGACTTCGCGCTGGCCGACCTCGCCCATGTAGTCGGCGGTATCGAGAATGTTAAGGGCGTCGTCCAGGGAGAGATCCTTGGTATCGAGCAGGTGACGCACGGCTACTCCCCTCCTTCCTGGGCTGAGGTGGTGGAGTGGGCGGGCTGGGAAATAATTACCTTGTCGTCCCCACCGTCGATGGATGAGAGCAGCACCTTAACCGATTCATGGGTGCTGGTGGGCAGGTTCTTTCCCACGTGATCTGCGCGGATGGGGAGCTGTCGGTGGCCGCGGTCAACCAGCACAGCGAGGCGGACGGCGTCGGGGCGGCCGTAGTCCTTGAGGGCATCGAGGGCGGCACGGATAGTGCGCCCTGAAAAAAGTACATCGTCAACGAGGACGACGGTGCGCCCCTCAATCCCCGCTGCGGGCAGGCGGGTGGGCTCAGGCGTCCGCCCCGGTTTCGAAAGCAGGTCATCACGGTACATGGTGATGTCCAGCTGCCCCAGAGAAAAAGTGGGATTAAAGTCGGAATCGGTCTGGGCAATTTTATCGGCCAGACGCTGGGCTAAGGGGAAGCCTCGGCGCGGAATACCCAGGAGAACCAGGTTCTCGCTACCCTTGTTGGCTTCAAGAATTTCGTGGGCAATGCGAGTAAGAGCTCGCTCAATGTCGGCTGACTCCAGGATGACCCGGTGGGCTCCTGCAGATACGTCGGTGGGTACACCGGTGGTATCGGTCATGTGCCGGCCTCCTTCCCCGCCTCACAGGACGGACTTAAAGGTTGCTGTCACACCTCAATGTATCACGTCCACACCTCACCGCGGCTGAATTTGAGACAGTTTTCAGTAGGTACCAGAAAATCAGAAAAACCCACCTCGTTGGTGGGTTTTTCTGATTTTCTGATACCTATAGGCCTAAGCCAGCAGGGTGGGCTTCACCTGGCGCAGGCGGTCGAGCAAGCCATTCACAAACTTGGGTGAATCGTCGGTCGACAGCAGGCGAACCAGGCCGGTAGCCTCTGAGATAGCTACGGCATCGGGAATCTCATCGTTAAAGAGGAGCTCCCAAGCGCCGAGCCGCAGGGCCACGCGGTCCACGCTGGGCATGCGGTCCATGGTCCAGTCCTGGGCGTAGGTTTCGATGTACTCGCGAATCTCTTCGTCATGGTCGCGTACGCCACGAACAATCTGCTCGGAGTAGAGCGAAATCTGCGCTGAGGTGTAGGTGCGGCGGCGAATCAGGACGTCAATGACGTCATCGCCGCGCTGATCGGCCTCAAACAGGACTTCGAGGGCGCGAAGTCTAGCTTTGGTTCTTGAATTCACGGTACTTAGTCGTTGACGCGGCCGAGGTAGTCACCGGTGCGGGTGTCGACCTTGACCTTGGTGCCGGTTTCGAGGAAGAGGGGCACCTGAATCTCGGCGCCGGTCTCAACGGTTGCGGGCTTGGTGCCGCCGGTGGAGCGGTCACCCTGCAGGCCGGGCTCGGTGTAGGTGATTTCGAGGACGACTGAGGCGGGAAGCTCGATGTAGAGGGGTGAACCTTCATGCATGGCGATGGTTGCGGTCTGGTTTTCGAGCATGAACTTGGCGGCGTCGCCAACGGTGACCTCAGAGACGTTGATCTGGTCGTAGGTCTTCAGGTCCATGAAGACGTAGTCGGTGCCGTCCTGGTAGAGGTACTGGTAGTCGGAGCGGTCGACGGTTGCGGTCTCAACCTTGGCGCCGGCGTTGAAGGTCTTATCAACTACCTTGCCTGAGGTGACGTTGCGCAGCTTGGTACGGACGAAAGCGCCGCCCTTACCGGGCTTGACGTGCTGGAATTCGATGACGGACCAGAGGTTGCCGTCAATCTTGAGAACGACACCGTTCTTGATATCTGCGGTAGTAGCCAACAGACTCTCCTCTAAACTGAAATTTTCAATAAGCGTTGCGGGGTAAACCGTAGACCAGTCTACCGGCTCCCCCGCCGCTTTGCGCTATTAGTTAGCGAGTTTCACACCTAGCTGGCAATTTCCTGGTAGGTCATAAACAGGATCGAGTCGTCGGGTACCTCGTAAATACGGGGCTTGCCCAGGCTCTCCAGAACGACGAAGCGAAGCATGTTGCCGCGGGCCTTCTTGTCGCGGCGCATGGTTTCAAGCAGCTTGGGCCAGCGGTCTGCCGGGTAGGTGGTGGGTAGGTCGAGGGCGGTGCAGATGGCGCGGGTTCGCTCAACGGTTGCCTCATCAAGGTAGCCAGCGGCGAGGGACAGTTCTGCGGCGAAGACCATACCTACTGCTACGGCAGCACCGTGGCGCCACTGGTAGCGTTCTGCGTGTTCGATGGCGTGGCCCAGGGTATGACCGTAGTTCAGGAATTCGCGGCGGCCTGACTCCTTCAGGTCTTCAGACACCACCTCAGCCTTAACCCGAATGGAGCGCTCGATGAGCTCTCGCACTACCTCAGACTGGGAGTCCCGAATCTTGCCGGGGTTCGCTTCAATCAGGTCGAGAATCGTCGGGTCTGCGATGAAGCCGCACTTAATCACTTCAGCCATACCGGTGAGCAGCTCGTGCTGCGGTAGGGTGCGTAGCACGCCCAGTTCGCAGAGGACGGCTGCGGGCGGGTGGAAGGCCCCGACCAGGTTCTTGCCCTCTGCGGTGTTGATGCCGGTCTTGCCGCCAACTGCGGCGTCCACCATGCCCAGCAGGGTGGTGGGGATGTGGATAACGCGGACGCCGCGCAGCCAGGTCGCTGCCACAAAGCCAGCAAGGTCGGTGACGGCGCCGCCACCTACGGAAATAATTGCGTCGGTGCGGGTGAAGTCGTTTTGGCCCAGTACCTGCCAGCAGAAAGCGGCGACCTGGATGTGCTTGCCTTCTTCGGCGTCCGGAATTTCAGCCGAGTAGGCCTCAAAACCCGCTGTGCGCATCTGCTCCATCACCAGCTCACCGGTGGAGCGCAGGGCTCGGGGGTGGATAACGAGAATGCGCTGGGTTCGGTTGCCCAGGATTTCGGGGATGGTACCGAGCAGGTTGTGGCCTACGTAAACGTCGTAGTTTTCTGAAGGCTGGGTGCCGGTGACGGGTATGACGGTGGTGGCCTGGTCGCTCACGCTTGACCCTTTCGGTTCTTGATGATGAAGTTCTGAATTTCGGCTGCCATGTCGGCTATTCCCCGGCCTCCGCAGGCGTCCAGTGTGTAGCTGGCGAGCTCTTCGTAGCGGTCCCGCCGGGCCTCAAATATTTCGATCCATTTTTGCACCGGGTTGGGCTGGAGCAGGGGCCGGGTTTTGCTGTTTTGGATGCGCGGGGCTACGGTTTCGGCGTCAACCTTGATGTAGATAACGGTTTCGTCTTTGAGGACGTCGGCTACCTCCGGCGTCATGGGTGCTCCCCCGCCCAGGGAGAAGATGGTGTTGCGCCGGGCAGGTGAAGTGAGCACCTCACGGATTACTTCAGCCTCGATACGGCGGAACTCAGCTTCGCCGTAGTCGGCAAAGATTTGTGACACCTCACCGTATTTTTCGACGATGAGGTGGTCAGAGTCGAGGAACTCGTAGCCGTAGAAGCGCGCGAGGTGCGTGCCTATATAGGACTTGCCCGCCGCCATAGGGCCGATGATCACGACCGGGCGGGATTTTTCGATATAGGTTTCTTGCACCTCGCGCAGCTGGTTGGGTGCGAGCACCTCGGTCATGTCGATCGCGTGGTCACGTGATCGGGGGGTCATGGTTAGGCGTCCCACCCTGCTACGTTGGATTCCCAGGCCAGGGATTCGGGTATGGCTGCCAGGTAGGAGTCCATGTTGCGGCGGGTTTCTGTGATGGAGTCGCCGCCGAACTTTTCAAGGGCTGCCTCTGCCAGCACTAGGGCGACCATGGCTTCTGCTACGACACCGGCTGCGGGCACAGCACAGACGTCTGAGCGCTGGTGGTGGGCGCGGGCAACTTCACCGGTGGAGGTGTCGATGGTGGCCAGGGCCTTGGGCACGGTGGCGATGGGCTTCATGGCGGCGCGTACACGAAGCAGGTCACCGATGGTCATGCCACCTTCGATACCGCCTGCGCGGTTTGAGACGCGCTGGACGCCATGCTCACCGGGTACGATTTCGTCGTGGGCGCGGGTGCCGGGGCGCTTTGCGGTTTCGAAGCCATCGCCTACTTCTACGCCCTTGATGGCCTGAATACCCATGAGGGCTGCAGCCAGGCGGGCGTCGAGGCGGCGGTCCCAGTGCACGTAGGAGCCGAGTCCCGGGGGAAGACCGTAGGCCAGAACTTCTACCACACCGCCCAGGGTCTCACCGTCCTTGTGGGCCTTATCGACGGTAGCGACCATGGCTTCGGAGGTTGCGGTGTCGAAGCAGCGCAGGGGGTCGGCGTCGAGGGCAGCAACATCGCGAGGGGCAGGACGCGGGGCGTCGGCGGGGGCTGCTACCTCGGCGATAGCGGTGGTGTGGCTGACCAGTTCTACGCCGAGAGTCTTAAGAATCTGAGCTGCAACGACGCCCAGGGCTACGCGGGTTGCGGTTTCGCGGGCGCTGGCCCGTTCAAGGACGGGGCGGGACTCGTCGAAGCCGTACTTCTGCATACCGGCGAAGTCTGCGTGGCCGGGGCGGGGACGGGTGAGGGCCGCGTTGCGGGCGCGCCCCTCAATCAGGGCGGGGTCAACGGGGTCTGACGACATTACATCAACCCACTTGGGCCATTCGGTGTTGGCGATTTCGATGGCTACGGGGCCACCCTGGGTCTTGCCATGGCGCACACCGCCAAGGATGCGCACACGATCCTCTTCAAACTTCATACGGGCACCACGGCCGTAGCCGAGGCGGCGGCGGGCTAGAGCGTCGCGCACCATCTCGCTGGTGAGTTCAACACCTGCCGGTACGCCTTCAATAATTCCTACCAGGGCTTCGCCGTGGGATTCACCGGCTGTGAGCCAACGCAGCATCTCTAACCTTCTTTACGTTTACCTGTGGGTCTTGTGTTCTAAGATTTCCAAAAATAGCGGTCGATAGCAAACCGCTACTTCACGATTCGGTACGAATAGTCTCAGCGAGTGAGCCAGGCTGACTCGTTCACCGATTCGGGTTCAAAGCCTGTAACCGGTAGCCCTACTGCCTGACGCATGGCGGTGAGCACTTCTTCCTGCCGGGGTAAGGGGTGGCTCCTGTCGTGGCCGGTAAAGAGCTTGACCTGGTCTACCGCCTGGTACATCAGCATCTCAAGGCCGCTGGTCACGGTACCGCCGCGGGCTTCCCACTCCCCCGCTAGAACCGAGGGCCAGGGGTCGTAGGATACATCGAGCAGGTAGCCCGCAGATTCACCCTGTTCTGCGGTAGCCAACAGCTCGTCGGCTGCTCCCGCAGGCAGGGTACAAATGGTTACATCAAACTCCGCATAGCTTTTTGCGAAGCTATCGATGGGCAGGAAGTCAAGGTGCAGACCCAGGCGGTTAGCAGCGTCCGCAGCCCCCTGAGCCCGGCGAGCATCGCGCACAAAGACGCGGACGCCGTCCGCCCCCATCGCGCGCAGGGCGGCAAGGGCTGCGGTAGCGGTACCACCGCCACCAATAATCGCAGCACGCGCGGGCTTGCCGACGAAACCGGCCTGGCGCAGGGCATTGACGATACCCGACACATCGGTGTTATCGCCCCAGGAGACCAGCCGGCCATCAGTTTCGTGCTTCCAGTAGACGGTATTGACCACACCGACCGCGTGGGCAAACGGGGTCAGATAGTCCAGCTGCTCTTTGACCGCTGATTTCAGCGGCATGGTGACAGAAAAGCCGCGGGTGCCCCGCTCAGGAGTGTAGCGGGCAAAAACGTCGGCCAGCTGGTCCTCGCGAGTATCTAGCCGGTCGTAGCCCATCTCAAGCCCCATAGCCCGGTAGGCGGCCAGATGCAGCAGGGGTGATTTACTGTGCTTAATGGGGTGCCCCAAGACATAAGCCTTGGGGCACTCGGTAATCTGCTGACTCATTAGGAGCAGACACCCTCGTGAGCTTTACAGAATTCATCGTATACTTCAACATTCTTCAGGTGCTCTTCGTAGGTCTTAGCGAAGAGGGTCTCACCAGTGAAGAGGTCAACGGTGACCCAGAAGTAGTAATCGTTCTTCTCAGGGTTGGCAGCTGCCTTAATAGCCGCTAGACCGGGTGAACCGATAGGACCTTCGGGTAGGCCCTTGTAGTAGAAAGTGTTGTACTTGTTGCTGGCGTCCTGCTTCTGCTCATTCGAGATATGGTAGCTCTGAATGCCCAGACCGTAGGCTACGGTTGCGTCTGACTGTAGGTAGCCGCTAGTCTCACCGTCTGGGTTATTCAGGCGGTTCTCGATAGCACCGGCAATTGGGTAGTAGTCAGCCTCGCGACCTTCGAACTCCAGGATTGAGGCAACGGTAATCACGTGGAAGATTCGGTCATCGCCAGAAACACCGGCCTCTTCTAGAGCGTTGAAAGTGTTATCAACCATCATTTGCAGGATTTCTTCAGCACCGGCGTCCTTGGGGAAGCGGTATTCGCCCGGGAAGAGGAAGCCCTCAATGGTGGGGAACTGTGAAGGAATACCGAAGCGTGTGGGGTCGGTTGATAATGCCTTGAACTCTTGGGCGCTAATACCGGTGCCCGTAGCCAGAGCTTCAAAGGTCTTATCCATACGCCAGGTACGGGCAACCGCCACGTAGTTGGTGTTGGCTTCGTCAAAACGCAGGAGCTCACCCAGAGCAGCAGCGCTGCTCATTTCTTCTTGCATGGTGTACTCACCGGGCTGGAAGAACCGGTCCTGGCCTTTATCGGAGTACTCCTGCAAGAAACGGTCGGCGTTGGCGATGATTCCCTGTTCTTCCAGT
Organism: Rothia nasimurium; assembly: GCF_014217215.1. Lineage (GTDB taxonomy): Bacteria > Actinomycetota > Actinomycetes > Actinomycetales > Micrococcaceae > Rothia > Rothia avistercoris. Next base: position 1,211,392 of record NZ_CP056080.1, on the reverse strand, counting down.
GAGTTAGCAATGCTAATAGCCGAGGCACCCTCAGGGATAGTAAAGGTCACTTCGGTACCGTTACCCTCACCAGAGTAATCCTTACGCTCAAACCAGCCAAACTGGGGAGCCAGAATAGACACGACCAGCACCAGAGCTACCGCAAATACCAGGCCAGCTGATATCACGAAGTTGCGCGAGCGGCGGCGGGTGCGGTCGCGCTCGTCACGCGAGTATTCGTCTTCTTCAACGGCGGTGAAGAACCCACCGTTGGCCCCGTCTTCGGTTGAGCCCAGCAGGCCATCAAGGTCGGTCTGCTGGTTCTTGGTAGGGCGATGCGGCGGGCGGCTAGAACTCGAGTTCTCAGACATTCGGGTTCTCCGTTTCGTCGTTGGAGGTTCTGGGGGCAGGCTCATCGTGAGGGGGCGTAAGCTCAACGCGGTAGCCAGCCAGGTGTTGGCCGGCTTTTAGGGTATCGACGGCATGCTGCAGGATGTTGACGGCAGCAACCTGGTCGACCATAGTCTTGAATTCTCTGCTCGATACTCCGGCCTCGTGGAGCGAGCGGTGGGCGCTCACCGTGGTGAGTCGCTCATCGACCAGCCACACGGGCACGGAGGCATCGTCAGCAGCAAGTTCCTGCACCAGAGCCTCGGCATACTCGCGGGCCATGAGGGTTGAGGGGCTCTCTCCCCCGCGCATGGTCTTGGGAAGCCCCACAAAGACTTCGGTAACTTCGTTAACCTCGATGAGTTTACGAAGCACCCGCCGGTCTGAGTTCTTTTTCAGGTCACGGCGTAGGGTTTTGAGGGGCGTAGCGAGTATGCCGTCGGGGTCGCACAAGGCAAGGCCGACGCGGGCATTGCCCACGTCGACTCCCATGCGGCGGCCTCTGGTGAAGGTCACTGGGTTAGGCCCCCAGCTCTGAAATGGTGGATCGGATAGCGGTGAAAGCTTCGTCGATCTTGGAGGCGTCTTGACCGCCACCCTGGGCGACGTCGTCCTTACCACCGCCACCGCCGCCGAGCACACCGGCAGCGACGCGGACGAGAGCACCTGCCTTAACACCTGCGTCGCGGGCAGCCTGGTTGGTGGCAACCAGAATAACCGGACGGCCGTTGTTAACACCGGCAACTGCTACGGTAGCAGCGTCCTCACCCAGGCGTGAGCGCAGGTCAAGAGCGAGCTCGCGCACGGCGCTGGCGTCAAGCTCCCCTGCGTTGTGCAGAAGGGTGCGGACGGAGCCCACCATCTGGGCGGTTTCGGTCAGCTTACCGGCCTCAGCCTGCAGCTTTTCCTTGCGAAGCTTAGCCAGTTCCTTCTCGGCTTCCTTGAGCTTGGTCAGGGTCTGGTTGATCTTCTCGGGCAGTTCGGTGGAGGACTGTACCTTCATCAGACCGGTCAGCTGGTTGACCAGGGTACGCTCAGCAGCCAGGTGGTTGAAGGAGTCTAGGCCGACCAGAGCTTCAACGCGACGGTTACCTGAACCGACAGACTGCTCGGTGAGCAGGGTCAAGGAGCCAATCTGAGCGGTTGAACCGACGTGGGTACCGCCGCAGAGTTCGCGGGAGAAGTCTCCGCCCATCTCGACTACGCGCACGGTGTCGCCGTACTTTTCGCCGAAGAGACTCATAGCGCCGAGCTTCTTGGCTTCGTCCAGCGGCATTTCGCGGGTAATGGTCTGGAAGTTGTCGCGGATAGCGGTGTTAGCTACCTCTTCGACTTCCTGCTTGGCGGCGTCGGAGAGACCCTCGCCCCAAGCGAAGTCGAAGCGCAGGTAGCCTTCCTTATTGAAGGAGCCGCGCTGGGTTGCTTCGTTACCGAGTACCTGGTGCAGGGCTGCGTGGATGATGTGGGTACCGGAGTGGGCCTTTTCGCCGTCCTGGCGGCGCTGTACGTCCACCTGAGCAACAACGGGGGTACCTGCGACAACCTCGCCCTCGCGCACAACCGCGCGGTGCACAGAGAGACCCTTGACGGGCTGCTGGACATCTGAAACGTCAATGGTAAAGCCGTTACCGGTGATGACGCCGGTATCTGCTGCCTGGCCACCAGCCTCAGCGTAGAAGGGGGTTTCATCGAGTACAACTTCGATCTTCTGACCAGTGGACGCCGCAGGGACTGAAACGCCGTCAACCAGGATGGCGCGCAGGGTGGTTTCGGTGCGCAGCTCATCGTAACCGGTGAAGATGGAGCCTCGTTCGTCGGCCAGTTCGCGGAAGACGGAGAGGTCGGCCATGCCGCCCTTCTTGGCCTTAGCGTCGGCCTGGGCGCGGTGGCGCTGTTCTTCCATGAGGGCACGGAACTGGGCTTCGTCGACCTTCACGCCGGCTTCTTCGGCCATTTCGAGGGTCAGGTCGATGGGGAAACCGTAGGTGTCGTGCAGGGCAAAGGCGTCTGCGCCAGATACCTCGCCCTTGCCGGTTGCCTTCGCTGAAGCAACAGCTTCTTCCAGGCGGGTGGTGCCTGACTCGATGGTCTTGAGAAAGGCCTTCTCTTCAGCGTAGGCGATACGGGAGATGCGCTCGAAGTCTTCGGCTACGTAGGGGTAGGCGCCGGCCATGGCGTCCTTAGACGCGGGGAAAAGGACGGGCAGGCAGGGCTCGGTCACGCCCAGCAGGCGCATGGCGCGGATAGCGCGGCGCATGAGGCGGCGTAGGATGTAGCCGCGGCCCTCGTTGGAGGGGGTTACACCGTCTGCGATGAGCATGAGGGAAGAGCGGATGTGGTCGGCTACCACGCGCATACGCACGTCGTCTTCGTAGCCTTCGTCGTTAGCGTTTTCAGAGCCGTGGTACTTTTTACCGGAGAGCTTAGCTGCGGCATCGAGGACGGGGCGAACCTGATCGGTTTCGTAGAAGTTCTCAACGCCCTGCAGCAGCATGGCCAGGCGCTCTACGCCCAGGCCGGTGTCGATATTCTTCTTGGGCAGGTCGCCGAGGATTTCGAAGCTGTCCTTGCCGGTGCCTTCACCGCGCTGGTACTGCATGAAGACCAGGTTCCAGATTTCGATGTAGCGGTCGTCATCTGCTGCGGGGCCGCCTTCTTTACCGTACTCGGGGCCGCGGTCGTAGAAGATTTCGGAGTCGGGGCCAGCGGGGCCGGGCTGGCCGGTGGACCAGTAGTTCTCTGCCATGCCCATCTTCTGGATGCGCTCAGCGGGGAACTTTACGTCATTGACCCAGATATCGTAGGCTTCGTCGTCGCCCTCGTAGACGGTAACCCAGAGGCGCTCGGGGTCAAGGCCGTAACCGCCGTCTTCGATGGATGAGGTCAACAGCTCGTAGGCCCAGGGGATGACTTCTTTCTTGAAGTAGTCACCGAAGGAGAAGTTACCGGCCATCTGGAAGAAGGTACCGTGACGGGCGGTCTTACCCACCTCTTCAATATCGAGGGTGCGGATGCACTTCTGCACGCTCACTGCACGGGAGAACTTGGGGGTTTCACGGCCCAGGAAGTAGGGAATGAAGGGCACCATGCCCGCGATGGTGAACATTGCACCGGGTTCGTGTGAGACCAGTGATGCAGAGGGTACTACGGTGTGCCCGCGCTTTTCGAAGAATTCGATCCAGCGCTTTGAGATTTCCTGTGAGAGCATCGAGGCTTTCTTCCTTCGGTTGGTAGTAAATCTTGGGGTGGTTCGCTTAGGCGAAGAAGTCTTTGCCGAGTTCGGCATCGCGCTCTAGGCGGCGCCTGATATCGGCTTCTTGTTCTGCCAGGTTTCCGGCCGGGGGCAGGGCAACAGATTCGATGAGCTGGTCGCCCTCTAGATGCTGGGGCTCGCTGTCCTGCTGCCAGGTGTCGAGGGAGCCGGGGCGGTCGTCCTTGGTCTGGGCGTCGAAGCGGTCTTTGAGTTCTGCCTCTTTTTCGTCCATGCCCGCTTTGACGGTCGCGGCGAAGCCGATGGCCTTGAGGGCTGCGCCCTTGAAGGGGGCGCCGTATTTTGAGTCAAAGAATTGAGCCATGGTGCTACCTTCTTCTGTGAAGCGCTGCAGGGGATGATTCGCTGAGACTTCAAGGTCGGTGGACGCCGGTGCTGAGGTGCGGGAGCGTGAGGCAAGGTAGCCTGCGGCGGCTCCGCCCGCTATGAGGAGTACGTTTTTGAGCAGTCCCATTTAGTGGCCTTCGGGTGAGGTTCCGGGGCGCTCCTGCCCTGCGGTGGTTGAGGGTGCCGGGCGTGAACCGGTTGCAGCGGCGCCGTCCCCCTTGACTGCCTTGCGGATACCGTGAGAGAAGGCTGCAACCTTGATGAGGGGCTGGCCTACGGTTGAGGTGACCAGTGATGAGAGAGCAGAAACGTTTGCTGAGGCGTCAGAAACGTTGCTGGTGATGTTATCGACCTTTTCGATCTGGGCGTTGGTGCTGGCGACGGTTTTAGTGACTTCACCTATCAGAGGGGTGGTTTCGTTATTGAGGGACCGGATGGTTGCGGTGAGTTCGTCGAAGACCTTGCCGAGTTTGATGATGGGCAGGGCTAGCAGGGCTACGAGGATTGCGAATACGCCTGCAGCTATGAGGCCTGCGATATCTGCTCCGCTCATGGCTTTCCTGCTTTCTGCCGAGTCACCCGGCTGTTAAAGGACACGATTTGATAACAATCTTACTTTACACGGCATTAAGGAGCCAGCCCGCTCCCCTGTTCCCGTGCGGGGCAGGTGGGCGGGCTGGTTAAGCTTGGCGGGATTAGGCCAGGCGTGAGTAGTATTCAACCACGAGCTGCTCTTCGCAGGTCACGGGGATCTCTTCACGCTTGGGTGCGCGCTCGAGCTTTGCGTGGAGCTTCTCGATCTCTACGTTCAGGTAAGCAGGGGTGTCGGGCAGGACGTCCTGGTGTGCGCCGGTGGCTGCAACCTGGAAGGGTGCCATCTTCTCTGACTTGGGGTGAACGTGGATGAGCTGGCCGGGCTTGACGCGGAAGGAGGGGCGGTCAACGCGGATGCCGTCTACCATGATGTGACGGTGTACAACGAGCTGACGTGCCTGTGCGATGGTGCGAGCGAAACCTGAGCGCAGGACGAGGGCGTCGAGGCGGGTTTCGAGGATCTCGACCAGGTTCTTACCGGTCTGGCCTTCGATGCGCTTTGCTTCGAGGTAGGCGCGGCGCATCTGTGCTTCACGAATGTTGTACTGTGCGCGCAGACGCTGCTTCTCGCGCAGCTGTACGGCGTAGTTTGAGTCAGCCTTCTTGCGGCTGCGGCCGTGCTGGCCGGGGCCGTAGGGGCGACGCTCGAGGTACTTTTCTGCCTTGGGGGTCAGTGCGATGCCGAGGGCACGTGACTGACGCACGGTACGGCGGGTACGGTTGTGGTTTGCCACAGTTCGTATTCCTTTTCTTTAGCGGTTGGCACGGCTCGTAACGCATATACGGTGGTGTGCTGAGCGGTTCCCACGGGTGTGGGTGTGCCATTGTTCTGGTGGTCTGGCCTCCGGTGGGCCGCCCACGGTTTGGGCGGTGGAGAGTAGAGAGCAGCCGCACTCTCGGTACTACGAGCTACCCGGTGATCAGTTTCTGCCCCGCTACCGGGGCGGACGCTGCGTTTTGGGTAGTCTGCCAGCCAAGGTTTAAGCTTACCGCGCTCAATGGTTTGGCAACACCAGTATTGGCTCAGTAAATGATGTGGTTTTGTGCACAACAAACCGCCCCCAGATGTTATCCCTGGGGGCGGCTCGTAGCTATATCAATCTAGCATAAAGCTAAGAACAGCGATATGGCTTTGTAAATACCGTCGCGGAGTTGTAAGCCTCGACAAAGCAGGCTTCATCAACGGTAACGGAAATAAGTGCGCGAGCTTCATCCATGGTGGGAGCTGCAATGGGAACTACACGGAATGCATAATATAAGGGGGTAAAAAAGACGTGTTACCACTGCAGCAGCCTAGTGCGAACCGCCGTTCGCAATGGAAACTAAATTTATTACAGAGAAGTTTGCCGAACAGTTCATTAGATAGACCCAGATTGCATATATTTCTACTAGCCAAAGCGAAGAATTTTTACTCCGCATCCCTTTTCGCTTTAAGTTGTTTTCCCCCTTTTAGCCCACAAAACCCAATTTGTATGCGGCAATTCACCTACAGTCACCCGTAAATTTAATCAACACTTAGCTCAAAACACCTGCCTGTCTACCGATTATTTTCAGGATCGCGTAGAAGCTCCACTCTTCGAAGTCTCTCCCCCAGTTCCTTCTCTGCGCCAAAGACAGTCGGGCTGTAATAAGCCCTCCCTATCAGAGCGTCGGGGGCATACTGCTGGCGGGCTACCCCGTTCTTTTGGTCGTGGGGGTAGATATAGCCCTTGCCGTGCCCGAGCGCAGCAGCCCCCGGGTAGTGCCCATCACGCAGGTGTAGCGGAACCGGCCCTGCCAGGCCGGCGCGGACGTCCGCCAATGCCCCATCAATAGCCCTATACACAGCGTTGGACTTAGGGGCAGAGGCCAAATGAATCGTCGCCTGCGCCAGATTCAAACGAGCCTCGGGCAGCCCCACCAGCTGAACAGCCTGGGCAGCATTCACCGCAGCGGTCAGGGCTGTGGGGTCAGCCATTCCGATATCCTCACTGGCATGAACGATCAGGCGGCGGGCAATAAACCGAGGGTCCTCCCCCGCCTCAATCATGCGCGCCAGATAGTGAAGGGCGGCATCAACATCTGAGCCACGAATCGACTTAATAAAGGCACTGGTAACGTCGTAGTGCTGGTCCCCCTGCTTGTCATAGCGCACCACCGACCGGTTGACCGCCAAACTCGCGTGCTCAGCCGTCACCGGCAGGGGCTGGTTGACCGAATACTCAACCCCGGCGTCCGCCGCCTCACCAAAGGCCACCGCGGCAGCCGCCTCTAAAGAGGTCAAGGCCTTACGGGCATCCCCGTTGGCCATCTTGACCAGGTGTTCGGAGGCCTCGTCATCGAGGTCGATCACTCCGGCGAAACCGCGGGGGTCTGTGACCGCGCGCTGGAGCAGCTCAGCTATATCGGTGTCGGTCAGCCCCTGCAAGGTTAACAGAATAGAGCGCGACAGCAGGGGCGAAATCACCGAAAATGAGGGGTTCTCGGTGGTTGCTGCCACCAGAACCACCCAGCGGTTCTCTACCCCTGGCAGCAGGGCGTCCTGCTGGGCCTTCGTAAAACGGTGAATCTCGTCCAGAAAAAGCACGGTGGTGAGCCCGCGAAAATCGCGGTCCTCAAGAGCCTGGTCCATGACGGCGCGAACGTCCTTCACCCCGGCCGTAATAGCAGAGAGCTCCACAAACTTACGCCCGGCTCCCCCGGCAATCACATTCGCCAGGGTGGTCTTACCCGTACCGGGCGGGCCCCACAGAATCACCGAACTAGGACCTGCCGGCCCACCGCCCTCACCAGCCAGCACCCGCAGGGGTGAACCCGACCCCAGCAGATGCTTCTGGCCCACCACCTCATCGAGATTTCGGGGGCGCATACGCACCGCCAGCGGAGCCCGCTCCCGGCTGTGCGTCATTTTCTCGCTGTCGGTGTCGGTGTCGGGCTGAGAATCGTCAAAAAAGAAGAGGGAGGGTTCCACGGTGAACTTACCTTAGAGAGAATCGGTGTCGAGAATCAGGGTAATGGGGCCGTCATTGGTCAGGCTCACCCGCATATCGGCGCCGAACCTGCCGGTCTCAACGGTTACCCCCAGGTCGCGCAGGGCCTGAACATAGTCATTAAAGAGGGGCTCGCTTACGGGGCCGGGCGCTGCCGTAGACCAGGACGGACGCCGCCCCTTCTTCGCGTCCCCGTAGAGGGTAAACTGGCTCACCGCCAGCACCGGGGCATCCTCATCAAGCACAGACCGCTCCCCCGCTAGTAGCCGCAGGTTGGCGGTCTTTTCTGCGAGCTTGACAACCTGGGCGGGTCCGTCCGTATGCGTAATACCCACCAGAACCAGCAGGCCGGGCCGGTCGATTGCGCCCACCGTTTCACCGCCAACAGTGACGGCTGCTGAGGTAACCCGTTGAAGAACTGCGCGCATGGGTGCTCCTTAGTATGGAGGATGGCTGACGATTCTAGCCTATCAACTGCCCTAGAAAAGACCAGAAAAACCAGAAATACCCACCTAGTTCGTGGGTATTTCTGGTTTAAATGGTACCTACCGGGGAAGGAGCGGTTACTTCTCGCCGTCCTTCTTGGGCTTGAAGTCAACGCCGGCTTCCTTACGCTGCTGGGCAGTGATAGGTGCAGGAGCTGCGGTCAGCGGGTCGTAGCCGCCACCGGTCTTGGGGAAGGCAATGACGTCGCGGATAGAGTCGGTGCCACCGATCAGCTGCAGCACGCGGTCCCAACCAAAGGCGATACCACCCATGGGGGGCGCACCGAAGCTGAAGGCCTCCAGCAGGAAGCCGAACTTCTCGGCAGCCTCTTCCTCGGTAATACCCATGACCTTGAAGACACGCTCCTGCACATCACGCTGGTGGATACGGATTGAACCGCCACCGATTTCGTTACCGTTGCAGACGATGTCGTAGGCGTAAGCCAGGGCCTCGCCGGGGTTCTCGTCGAAGGAGTCCAGGTACTCAGGCTTGGGCGAGGTGAAGGCGTGGTGCACAGCGGTCCAGGCTGAGTGACCCAGGGCGACGTCGCCGGACGCGGTTGCATCAGCTGCTGACTCGAACATGGGGGCATCCACCACCCAGACGAAGGACCAGTCGCCGTCCTTAATCAGGCCGGTGCGGTGACCAATCTCAACGCGGGCTGCACCCAGCAGGGCGCGAGAGGCCTTGGCTTCACCGGCTGCGAAGAAGATGCAGTCGCCGGGCTTGGCGCCGGTAGCCTCAGCCAGGCCCTCGCGCTCAGCGTCGGTGATGTTCTTAGCAACGGGGCCAGTCAGCTCGCCGTCCTCCTGGATCAGCACGTAGGCAAGACCCTTAGCACCGCGCTGCTTTGCCCATTCCTGCCAGGCATCCAGGGTGCGGCGGGCCTGGGAGGCGCCACCGGGCATCACAACGGCACCGACGTAGGGTGCCTTGAAGACGCGGAAGGTGGTGTCCTTGAAGTAGTCGGTCAGCTCGGTGAGTTCCAGGCCGAAGCGCAGGTCGGGCTTATCCGAACCGTACTTCTCCATGGCGTCCTTGTAGGTAATACGCTCGATGGGGCGGGGTACCTTGACGTCAATCAGGTTCCAGACGGCCTCAACGATACGCTCGCCCAGGTCGATGATGTCTTCCTGGTCAACGAAGGAAGCCTCGATATCCAGCTGGGTGAATTCGGGCTGGCGGTCGGCGCGGAAGTCCTCGTCGCGGTAGCAGCGGGCAATCTGGTAGTACTTCTCGATACCGCCCACCTGCAGCAGCTGCTTGAAGAGCTGGGGTGACTGGGGCAGGGCGTACCAGGAGCCGGGTGCCAGGCGTGCGGGCACCAGGAAGTCGCGGGCACCTTCGGGGGTGGAGCGGGTCAGGGTGGGGGTCTCGACCTCGGTGAAGTTCTGGCCGTGCAGCACCTCGCGGGCGGCGCGGTTCGCTTCTGAGCGCAGGCGCATCAGACGGGCAGGCTCGGGGCGGCGCAGGTCGAGGTAGCGGTACTTGAGGCGGGCCTCTTCGCCCACTTCAACGTGCTCATCAATCTGGAAGGGCAGGGGGGCTGAGGTGTTGAGAACCTCGGTCTCCTTGACCATAACCTCGATTTCACCGGTGGTGAGGTTGGGGTTTTCATTGCCCTCGGGGCGGCGGGTTACTTCGCCCACGACCTTGAGGACGTACTCGTTGCGCAGGTGCTCGAAATCGGCTTCGTTGTGGAAGACAACCTGGGTGACACCTTCGCGGTCACGCAGGTCAACGAAGGCCACGCCACCGTGGTCGCGGCGGCGGGCTACCCAGCCAGAGAGGGTAACGGTTTCTCCGATGTTCTCGGCGGTTAGCTCGCCGAGGGTGTGAGTGCGTAGCACTGAGTTCCTTTCGATGGGGCACGGTACCGGGTGGCACTGTCTAAAGTTCAGTTTGCTCCCGATTTTACCGTGTTGTGGTGCGCCTGGCACCGGTTGGACGGGTGTGAATTAGGCGGTAGGGAGCACACGCACGTGCAGGTCGTCGGCGGGTGGGGCCCAGATGCCGGGGTCAGCAGCTACCTGCTCTCCGGTGCGGATGTCTTTTACCTCGTGGGTGAGTTCGCCGTTCTCCCCCACTGAGGTGAACCAGACGAAGGGGATGCCCCGCTTCTCAGCGTACTTAATCTGCTTACCAAACTTTGCGGCGGTGGCTGAGACCTCGCAGGCGATACCGCGGGCGCGCAGGGCATCGGCGACGTCCTGGGCACCTGACCACATATCATCGTTGGTGAGGGCGATGAGGACGGCGGTGGGCACCTTGCGGGTTGCTTCGGCAAAGCCCTGGGACAGGATGCGGGCTACCAGGCGGGTCACGCCAATGGACAGGCCCACACCGGGGTAGGTCTTCTTGCCGTTTGAGGCCAGGGACTCGTAACGGCCACCGGAGCAGATAGAACCCAGCTGTTCGTGGCCTACCAGCACGGTTTCGTAGACGGTGCCGGTGTAATAGTCCAGACCGCGGGCGATGGAAAGGTCAGCTACTACCTTGCCGGGGGCACGCTTAGCTGCCTCGCCGATAACCTCAGTCAGTTCAGCTAGGCCCTCTTCGAGCAGGTCGTGGGTGACACCCAGGGAACGTACTTGGTCAGCAAAGGAGGTATCTTCAGCACGGATGCTGGCAAGCTTCAGGGCGGCAGCGGCCTGCTCGTCGGAAGCGCCGACCTCGTCCTTAAGAAGCTGGGCGACGGCGTCCGCACCGATCTTTTCAAGCTTATCGATATTGCGCAGCACCCCGGCGGTATCAGTGAGACCCAGGCCCAGGTAGAAGCCCTCGGAGAGCTTGCGGTTGTTGACGCGCAGCTTGAAGTCGGGAATCGGTAGCTTAGAGAGCGCATCGACGATGACCAGGGCCAGTTCCACGTCGTAGCGGAAGGGCAGGGCACCGTCACCAACGACGTCCACATCGGCCTGGGTGAACTCGCGGGCACGACCCTCCTGGGGGCGCTCACCGCGCCAGACCTTCTGAATCTGGTAGCGCATGAAGGGGAAGGAAAGGTAGCCGGCGTTCTCTACCACGTAGCGGGCAAAGGGTACGGTCAGGTCAAAGTGCAGGGCTAGCTTTTCCTTCTTACCGCCCCGGGCTTCGTCCGCATCATCAAGCAGACGGGAGACCGCGTAGACCTCTTTATCGATATCGCCCTTGCGCAGCAGCTGCTCAATGGTCTCTACCGAACGGGTCTCAATCGACGAAAAACCGTGAAGCTCAAAGGTCTCTCGCAAAGTATCGAGAACAAAATTCTCTACCAGGCGTTCCTCGGGCAGGTGCTCCGGAAAACCAGAAAGCGATTGTTTGCGAGCCATGTGCTCCCCTTTTATCGGTTGAAAACGGTCGAAGTAGGTAACGTGCCCTCGCGAAACAAGCGGTCTCACAGCAGAGCACAGTCCCTTTAATACTAGACCGAAGGCGCACCTGCCGGGTAATTGCACCCGCTTTCGCCCTAAACACGCTATGCTGGTAACTGCGCCACCTGCGCCCGATAGATTATTGCCGCCTCTTCGCGAAGCGGTAACCAGCCCTATCGATACGGCTCGGTCTGGTGCACTTTTCATTACTTAAACGGGGTTCCTCCCCCACTACTGATGCGAAAAGAGTTATAGCGGTGACTACCCAATCCGACGACACCACCCTCAACGTAGATCTCGACAAGGCCCGTAAGTTCGGCCGCGTGGACGAGGACGGTCACGTTTTCGTTATCGTTGACGGTGAAGAATACGCAGTAGGCCAGGTACCCGGCGCATCTGCCGATGAAGCCCTCGGCTACTTTGCCCGCAAGTTTGAGAACTTTGAAGCCCAGGTTGCCCTGCTCGAAGAGCGCGTAGAGCGCAAGGCTAAGGCTGCTGACCTGCAGAAGGCAGCTGCCCACCTAGGTCAGCAGGTTGCTGTGCGCAACATGGTGGGCGACTACGCCGCCCTGCAGGAACGCCTTGTTGCCCTGGTTGGCAAGATCAATGAGCGTGAGGAAGCAGAGAAGACCGAGAGCGCCGAAGCTCGCCAGGCGGCCCTCGAAGCCCGCGAGGCCATTGTGTCTGAGGCTGAGGCTATCGTGGCTAAGGACGACTCCGCTATTCACTGGAAGAACTCCCACGCCCGCATGAACGAGCTTTTCGAAGAGTGGAAGAAGACCCAGAAGGAACACCACCTGGCTAAGAGCATCGAGGACGAGCTGTGGAAGCGTTTCCGCGCTGCCCGCACCAGCTTTGACCGCCGCCGACGGGCCCACTTCTCCCAGCTCGATGAGGCTAATGCCAAGGCTAAGCGCGTGAAGGAAGCCCTCATCGCTGAGGCTGAGGCTCTGCAGAACTCCACCGACTGGGCCGCTACCGCCGCTAAGTACCGCGATCTGATGGACCAGTGGAAGGCAGCCCCCCGCGGCACCCGCAAGGAAGATGACGCCCTGTGGGCCCGCTTCCGTGCAGCCCAGGACGTCTTCTTCGACGCCCGCACCGCGGTGAACGCTGAGCTGGATAAGGAATTTGAGGCGAACCTGAAGGCTAAGGAAGCCCTGCTGGAAGAGGCCCGCGGCATTCTGCCCGTTACCGACATCGCTGCGGCTAAGAAGACCCTTGAGGGTATTCTGGACCGCTGGGAAGCTATCGGACGCGTACCCCGCAACTCGGTGCGCCGCGTTGAGCAGGAGCTGCGTAAGGTTCAGGACGAAATCCACCGCGCCGAGAACGCCAAGTGGCAGAAGACCGACCCGGCTAAGCAGGCTCGCGCTAACTCCATGCTGACCCAGCTAGAGGACGCCATCGCCGGTCTTGAAGCAGACCTGGCCAAGGCTGAGGCCAGCGGCAACGCCCAGAAGATCAAGAAGGCCCAGGAAGCTCTGGACGCCCGCAAGCAGTGGCTTGAGACCCTCAAGGCTTCTTCTGCTGAGTTTGGCGCCTAAACCCCAGCCTTATCTGTGACGTCTTTGTGACGCAGAATCCCCCGTCTACCGGCCGGTCGGCGGGGGATTTTTGTGGATAAGTCATCTTGGGTGAGAAAGTTATCCACAGCCTGACAACTTTTTATCGTGCACCTGCATCTGATGTGCTAAAACGTAGTCATGGAACATCTCAACTCACTCGGTGCCCTCTCTGAGCTCCCCTTCCCTCTAGCCCCAGCATCCACGCCCGGGGCCGCACCCCACTCCCTCAACGTCGTTGCCTGCGATAGCACCTCCTACACCCCGGCTCATCTCACACAGGATGAAGCCGATACGACGCAGGAGCCGTACACGCTCGTCCACCTCTACTCACAGCAGACCACGGGGCTACCCGCTCAGCAGTGGCGTGAGTTCATCAAAGAACGCGAACTAGTGCATTTTCACCGGGGTATCTACAGGCAGGCTGACGACGAACCCACTCCCCTGATGCGGGCAGCCAGTCTGGGCTTGCTCACCCCAGCAGGCTACCACCATCGGATTCGCTATAGCCGCACCACCGCTGCCTGGGTGCTGGGGTATCTTGCCGAGCTACCCGAGGGCCGCTTGCACGTAGACTACGACCGCGACAACAGGTGCAATGTACCGCGCCCCTACCGGGCGTCCTTTGCTACCCACCAGACTCAGATGCGGGCCTACGACACCATCACGATTGGGCCTATCAGGCTGACGAGCCCCCTCAAAACAGCCCTAGATATCATTACCCATTCCGTTGACGCGAGTGAGATGGATATCGTCAAGGAAATCCTGCTCGATAGCCACAACAAGGTAACACCCGAACTCCTGCTCCACAGTGCCCGGGAACAAGCCACACTAAGAGCATCAGCGCTACTTAGAGCCCAGCACCTGGCGAACCAGGTGCTGGCAGCAACGGCAGCTAAGGTTTAGCTTTTTTGTCCATGAGCGGACGAGAGCCGGTCAGTCGGTAGGCGTTATAGATGCCGGGGACGTTGCGAATCTGGTTCAGTAGGTGCTCCATCATAAAGCGGTCAGAGAGCTCTACGGTGTAGCGGTTGACCACAAAACGTTCGTCGCTGGTGTGAACCTTGGCGTCCACGATGTTGCAGCCGGCCTCGGAAATGACTCGGATAGTGTCGGACAGCAAGGACTTACGGTCAATACCCTCCACCTGAATCGACACCCGATAGACGGAGTTACCGTGAGAAGCCCATTCCACCGTGGTCTGTCGGGGGTCATCGGCCTGACTCAGCACGTTGGGGCAGTCAGTACGGTGCACCGAAATACCCTGCAAGCGGGTGACGATACCGACGATTTCGTCGGGCGGTACGGGGGTGCAACAGCGGGCTATCTTGGTCAAGATACCCTCAGCGCCGGGTACCACAACGCCGTTGTCATCGCCCACCGTGCGACGGTTAGACACCAGGGAAGCGTCGAAGCTATCGATTTCAACGGTCTGATCGACATCGTCCTCACCGTAGTAGAGGTTCACCAGGGAGGTAATGACGGCCTGGGTCTCCACCTCGTTCTCACCCACAGCGTGGTAGAGAGCAGCAACGTCGTGCTTGTGAAGGTCCTGGGCTACCTGCAGCATGAGTTCAGGGGTCATTATCTTGGTCAGGGGTAGCTCGTGCTGGCGCATAGCCTTGACCACACGCTCCTTGCCTCGGTTCATAGCCTCGATACGGCGGCCCTTGGCGTAGTGCTGGCGGATCTTGGTGCGTGCTTTACTAGTGCGTACGAACTTGAGCCAGTCCTCGCTCGGGGCGTGGTTCTCGTCCTTGGTTGTCTGAATCTCAACCGTTGAGGCGGTTTCGAGCTCGGTGTGTAGGGGAACCAGCTTGCCGTTGACTTTAGCACCAATGGTGCGGTCCCCCACCTCGGTGTGGATAGCGTAGGCAAAGTCGACGGGGGTTGAGCCTACCGGCAGGCTAATGGGCTTGCCCTGCGGAGTGAGCACCACAATCTCGTCGGTCTCAAGTCGCTCAGAGAGCTGCTGGTAGAACTGCTCCGACTCGGGGTTAGAGTTCGAAATCTCAGAAATCGACTGCAAGATGCCGATGTTGAAGGCGGCGGTGTGGGTACCGGGTTCCTTGGGTGAAAAATCGACCTTCTCACCGCGGGAGGCAGCCTTGTACCGCCAGTGGGCAGCCACACCGTACTCAGCCTCTTCGTGCATCTTGTAAGTGCGGATCTGGATTTCCAGGGGTAGGCCGCCGGGCCCATGCACCGTCATATGCAGTGACTGGTAGTGGTTGTGTTTAGGCTGCTTGATATAGTCCTTGAAGCGCCCAGGAACCGCCATCCACAGCGACATCACGTGCCCCAGGGCGGTGTAGCAGTCTGCTTCCTCCTCCACCATGATACGCACGGCTAGAATGTCGTTAATGTCGTCGAAGCTCTTACCCTTTGTCTTCATCTTCTGATGAATGGAGTAATAGTGCTTGGGGCGGCCAGTTACTGTAGCTTCAAGACCCACCTGGGCCAGGCGATCCTCAATCGTCACGCGGGCCTCGGCCAGATACTTTTCGAGCTTAGGGGTACGCTCACCCACCATCCGCACAATCTCGGCGTAAATATCGGGGCTCATAGCGGCAAAGGAGAGATCTTCCAGCTCCCACTTGATAGTGTTCAAGCCCAGGCGATGAGCCAGCGGAGCATAAATCTGCAGGGTCTCTTCGGCCTTACGCGCAGCAGAGGCACCGGAGACAAACCGCCAGGTACGGGCATTGTGCAGGCGGTCAGCCAGTTTGATGAGCAGCACGCGCACGTCCTGCGACATAGAGACAACCAGCTTGCGAATTGTCTCAATGGGGGCGTTATCGCCGTAGCTGACCTTATCGAGCTTGGTCACGCCGTCAACCAGATAGGCGACCTCGGTACCGAAATCAGCGGTGAGCTGCTCCTGAGTGTACTCGGTATCTTCGACCGTATCGTGCAGCAGACCAGCAACCAGCACGGGGCCGGTAGCACCTATCTCAGCCAGGATGGTCGTTACGGCTACCGGGTGGGTGATGTAGGGGTCGCCGCTCTTGCGCTTCTGCCCCCGGTGGTAGTGGTTAGCGACCTGGAAAGCCCGCTGCAGCACCTCAAGGTCTTCATCGGGGTGGTACTTCTTGACGGTGCGAATCACCGGCGCCAGCACCGGGGAAAAACGCGGGGCGGGGCCCTCCTGCTGCTCCCGCCCAAATACCAAACGGGTTGGCACACGCCCCGAAGCAGACATGACCCGGTGCGACCCGCGAACCGGCCGCTTACCCTCTGCGCGAGAATCCTTCTGGCTGCTCTCTTCTAACCGGCTCATGCCCAATTCCCCTCAAATTGAAATATTCGTGTGGGACTATCTTAGATTAATTCCACACTGTGTGTAACAAAAACGGGAGCGGACTGTCATCCACTCCCGTTTCTAGGGTAAAACGCCTAGCTGTTTGGTCTACTTGCTATCGAGGTTAACCGAATGTACGGTGACCATCACCGGGGCATCCTGCTGCCCGCTGGCGTCCTCGCGCTCTTCGCCCTCTTCTACCTGCCCCTGGCGGGCACGGCGGACGAGCTCGGTATGCTCACGTACGCCCTTCTCACCCAGGCGCAGGGCAGCGTAGGTAGGAGCCGCTACAAAGAGGGTGCCCAGGGTACCGATGATGATACCGACGAAGAGGGCCAGGGAGAGATCCTTGAGGGTACCCGCCCCCAAGAGCAGGGCGCCGATAAAGAGAATCGAGCCCACCGGCAAAATACCCACAATCGAGGTGTTGATAGAACGCACCAGGGTCTGGTTAACCGCCAAATTCACTTGCTCAGCGAAAGTGGTGTCGCGGTGCTTCTCAAGCCCCTCGGTGTTCTCACGAATCTTATCGAAAACCACCACGGTATCGTAAAGAGAGTAGCTCAACACGGTCAGGAAGCCGATAATCGCACTGGGGGTAATCTCAAAACCGATAAGAGCGTACAGGCCCACGGTAGTCACGATGGTAAAAATCAGGCCAGCAATTGCCGAGACCGACATCTTCCAGGTACGGAAGTACAGAGCCATACCGATCATCACCAGCAGAATAAACCAGACCAGACCCACCAGAGCCTGCTGGGTCACCCCGGCACCCCAGGTGGGGCCCACGAAGGACGAGGTCACCTGATCAGCGCTCACACCGTAGGCCGACTGCAGGGCCTGACCTACTGCCAGAGTCTCATCGTCGGTCAGCTCACTCATCTGAGCGCGTACGGTACCCGCAGCGATATTAGTGACGCGCACGTCGGTCGCCTCGGGGGCGGCGTCCGCAATCGCCTGCTGGCCGATAGAAATATCGGTATCGGCCACCTGCGAGACAGTGAACTCAGAACCACCGCGGAACTCAATACCCAGATTGAAGCCACCGCGTACCACCGGCACCAGGGCCGCCAGCACAACCAGAGCCAGGGCAATCGTCAGCCACAAACGACGCTTAGGCACAAACCCAAACGACCGCTGACCAGAATGCAGTTCATTACCGAACTGAGCAAGTTTATTAGCCACGGCGGGCCTCCTCGGTAGTGGTGGAATCTGCGGCAGGCAGGGGCTCCCCATCAGCACTCCCCTGCGCCGCTTCGGCTTCAGCCGCCTCAGCAGCTAGGCGCTCGCGGCGCTTACGCTCAGCCAGGGAGAGGGAACCTTCGGTTTCCTCAGGGGTGCGGACGCGCCCCGCACCCCGGTAGAGCGGGGTGGAGCCGAGGGCTACCGGGTCCATGCCCGAGAAGCGGCCGCCGTTACGGAAGTAGTCCTTGCGGCCCAGCAGAACCATAAGCGGGTGGATGAAGAGGAAGGTGATAATCAGGTCTGAAACAGCGGTAAGACCCAGGGTGAAGGCAAAGCCCCGCACGTTACCAACAGAGGCGAAGTAGAGCACTACAGCGGCCAGCAGGTTCACGGCCTTGGAGGCCATGATGGTGCGCTTGGCGCGCAGCCAACCGTGGTCGATAGCGGCAGGGACGGTGCGGCCGGCACGAATCTCATCGCGAATACGCTCAAAGTAGACGATGAAGGAGTCTGCCATCAGGCCGATTGACACAATCAGACCGGCCACGCCTGCCAGTGACAGGCGGTAGTTCATCAGGTGGCCTAGCAATACGATTACCCCGTAGGAGAGCAGGCCAGCCACGATAATCGAGGTGATATTGACCAGGCCCACCAGACGGTACTGGAAGAGGGAGTAGATAAACACCAGCAGCAAGCCGATTAGACCAGCAATCAAACCCATCTTTAGCTGGTCAGCACCCAGGGTTGCAGAAATCTGCTGCTCCGACTGGATAGTGAAACTAATGGGCAGGGCACCGTACTTGAGCTGCTCAGCCAGGTTGGCTGCCTCTTCTTCGGTAAAGTTACCGGTGATCTGGGGCTGGCCATTGGTAATCACTGCCTGGGTAACAGGGGAAGAGAGCACCTGACCATCCAGCATAATGGCGAAACGGGCGCGGGGGTCGGACGCACTGGTGCCGCGAATAGCGTTCAGGCGGGTGGTGACGTCCTTAAAGGTCTGGGTAGCAGCCTCGTTGAAGACGATGTTCACGCCCCACTGGCCGGTCGCGTAACCGGTTGAGCTAGCCACCGGGGAGTAGGAGGCTGTATCGATATCGGTACCCTCAATTTCGATGGGGCCCAGGATGTACTTTTCACTTCCGTCTGAGGCACAAGCGACAATGGCGGAGTTGGGGTCCTGGTTAGAGGTATCGACGTTGGCGGGTACGGTGCAGTCCAGCTGCTCGTACTGGCGCCAGAGATCACCGGTAACCCAGTTGTAGTCCGACCCGTCGGCGGGTTCAGCGGTCGGTGAGGGCAGGGCGTCCTCAGCTGCTGTCGCGTCCGCTGCAACAGCTTGGGGGGCACCGGCGTTAATGACGGCGCGGAAACTCATCTGCGCCGAGGTCTGAATCAGGTTACGGGTTTCGGAGCTCAAAGTGCCGGGCACAGAAACCACGACGTTCTGGCCCGACTGGGTGGTTATTTCTGCTTCCGCCACACCCGCGCCGTCAACGCGCTGGCGGATAATTTCAACAGCCTGGTCGAGCTGCTCAGCGGTAATAGCCTCGCCCGAGGAGTCGTTGACCTCGGGTGACAGGATGAGCTGGGTACCGCCAGAGAGGTCTAGGGCCAGCTTGGGCAGCCAGCTGCCCCCAGAAAAGGTGGTGCCGAAGATTCCTCCGGCGAGTAAGAGCAGCACCAGGGCCATCGAGGCGAGTGCCCCTCTGGCTTTGGTGACGTTGGATGGTTGAGCCATCGGTGCCCCTTCAGGTGAGTGGGTTCGTGAGACGTGAAAAAGCGCGCCACCTCTCAATCTAGAGGTAGCGCACCCTAAGCTGTGGTTTAGTTTTTGGGATCGTCGGCGACTTCACCCTGGATGACAGGGCGCTCGGCGTCGGCTACCGGCGCGGCAGCGGCGTCTTCCTCGATGCTGGTGACGGTCATGAGGTGAACCTTAGCCACGGTGCCCGGAGCGATTTCCAGGTGGGCGGTGTTGGCTTCCTTGTCGATGGAGACAACAGAGCCGTAGAGACCAAAGTTAGTCATGACCTGGGTGCCGGGCACCATGGCGTCCTGACGTTCCTTAATCTGCTGCTGGGCCTTCTTGGCGCGGCGTGCCGGTAGCACGATGAGCACCAGCATCATGATGCCCAGAAGTAGGAGCATAAACAGGGGTGAGCCTGACTGCACGAGAATCCCTCTTAACGTAGTTGGTGGGGGTGAACAAACTAAGTCCCCATTCTATGCCAAGTTCCTTGCAGTTGGCTGGTTACCCCCTGATATTACAGGGGCGGACGGCTAGGGCAGCTCGGGGGCCTCTAGCCCCAGGTGCTCCCAGGCAGCTGGCAGAGCAACTCGCCCGCGGGGGGTTCGCCCAATCAGGCCCTCGCGCACCAGGTAGGGCTCGGCAACAGTCTCGACGGTTTCAGTCTCTTCGCCCACCGCAATAGCTAGGGTGGAGAGGCCCACCGGCCCCCCGCCAAACTTGGTAATCAGAGCTTCAAGCACCGCACGGTCTAGGCGGTCCAAGCCACGCTCATCGACCTCGTACATATTGAGGGCTGTTGCTGCCGCTGAGGCCTCGATGCGGTCGATGCCGTTGACCAGGGCCCAGTCGCGCACACGACGCAACAGGCGGTTGGCGATACGAGGCGTGCCCCGGGACCGACCCGCAATCTCTGCAAAACCCTCGGGGCTAATGTTGAGTTCCATTAGGCCAGCAGACCGGCGGATCACGCTCTCTAGCTCGGTGACCGAGTAGAACTCCAGGTGACCGGTAAAGCCAAAGCGGTCACGCAGGGGCCCGGGTAGCAGACCCGCACGGGTAGTTGCCCCCACCAGGGTGAAGGGCGGCAGCTCCAGGGGAATAGAGGTTGCCCCGGCCCCTTTACCCACCACGATATCCACACGGAAGTCTTCCATGGCCATGTAGAGCATCTCTTCAGCCGGGCGGCTCATACGGTGAATTTCATCGAGAAAGAGCACTTCGCCGGGGGTGAGCGACGAAAGAATCGCAGCCAGATCACCCGAATGCTGAATAGCCGGGCCGGAGGTAATACGCAGGGGGGCATCCATCTCGGCAGCAATAATCATCGCCAGGGTGGTCTTACCCAGACCGGGAGGGCCCGACAGGAGCACGTGGTCGGCTGAGCGTCCGCGCATCTTCGATGCCTCAAGCACTAGCGACAGCTGCTGACGCACGCGCTGCTGCCCCACAAAGTCATCAAGGGACTTGGGGCGCAGGGCCGCCTCAATCATTTTTTCTTCTGGCTCTTCATCCATCGAAACCAGGCGCTGGCCGGGAATCTGGCCATCAGCGTGAGGGAACTGGCTCATACTCTACCTATCGACCTACCGTATTCTGGCTGCCCAGCGAAGCTAGTACGGCCCGCAGAGCTTCGGCAACGCCCATGGTTTCAGCCTTCGGGTTGTGCTCAATGAAGGACTCAATAGCGCTCACGGCGTCCCGCTCGTTCCAGCCCAGGCTGGTCAAGGCGTCCTGGACCTGGGGCTTCCAACTCACGCCCTGGTCGATAGGCAGCTGGTCGGTGGCTCCGTCCGCCAAAATCAGCTTGCCAGCAAGCTCCAGGACGATGCGGCGCGCCCCCTTAGGGCCAATACCGGGAACCTTAGTGAAAGCCTTGTCATCACCGGTTGCCACAGCACGCTCAACCTCAGCCGGGGTATGCACACTCAACACGGCTAGGGCAATGCGCGGGCCGATACCCGACACCGACAGCATCATGTCAAAGACCTCACGCTCGGCAGGCTCAGCGAAGCCATAGAGGGTCATGGAGTCCTCACGCACAATCATGGTGGTCAGAACCGTAGCCTTCTCCCCCAGGCGCAGCTGCGAAGCTGTACGGGCATTGAGATGCACCAGCATGCCAAAACCGTTAACGTCGATAACAGCGGTCTCCAACCCCAGGTGGGTCACGGTACCTGTCAGTGAGCTAATCATGAAACCAATTCTATTCGAATATATGTACTAATACAAGAAATATGTGTCTTGTATGTTGCGGGCAAGCAGCGGACTCACGCTCGCTGCCGACCCTCTCGCGCGACTCGCTGCGCTCGTTACGCGATTCACGCCAGCCCCGAGCCAGCAGCTTCACTGTGAGTCCGCCGCTTACCCAACAGCCCTGCCCTATCTTCGGGCCCTTGCCTCTGCCTCAACCCAGGCCCGCTGGGCTGGGGTGAGCTGGGCATTGCGGCGCGCTGCCGCCGGGTTTGACCCCTGGTGGGTCTGGGTAGTGGCTGCCATGTTGATGCCGGAGCCGATGCCACCTCCGCGCCAGCCGTGGCAGATAGCCAGGGCGAGAGCGTCCGCTGCGTCCGCCGGTTTGGGCATGGCGTCAAGCCCCAAAATGCGGGTGACCATGCGCCCCACCGATGCTTTGTCGGCGCGTCCTGAACCTGTCACAGCTGCCTTCACCTCTGAGGGCGTGTGGAAGTATACCGGCACGCCGCGTGCAGCGGCAGCCGCAATCACCACGCCGGAGGCGTGAGCAGTACCAATCACGGTGTTGACCTGCTCCTGGGCAAAAACTCGCTCAATCGCCAGGGCGTCGGGCTGGTAGGTGTCGAGCCAGGTCTCGGCAGCGCGCAGAATCTTGAGGATGCGGGCGTCCAGGCTCTCCGATGCGGCGGTACCCGCCACTCCCACGTTGACGAAGTGGGCCTTGCGGTTGGCCGTCATATCGACCAAACCGAAACCGCACCTGGTGAGGCCCGGGTCAACCCCCAGAATGCGGGCAGCGCCCGGAACTCGCGGGGCGGGTTCCGGGCGCTGGTGTGAGGTGCCGTGAGCCGGGGCCACGCGCTCCTCCTTTCCCTGCTGGTTACTCAGCTTCGAGCTCGGCCATGACGGCTTCGCTGATGTCTGCGTTGGAGTAGACGTTCTGTACGTCGTCCAGTTCTTCGATGGCGTCTGCGAGCTTGAGGAACTTCTTAGCACCTTCGGCGTCGAGGTCTACCTGCATGGTGGGGCGGAAGACCGGGTCGTCGTTGTTGTACTCGAGCTCGGCCTCTTCCAGAGCCTTGCGGATGGCGGGCAGGTCGGTTGCCTCTGAGACAACGGTGAAGATCTCGCCTTCGTCGATGACTTCCTCTGCGCCGGCGTCGAGCACTGCCATGAGGACGTCGTCCTCGGTCAGGCCCTCGGTCTTAGCAACTTCGGCAACGCCCTTGCGCTCGAAGAGGAAGGCTACGGAGCCGGAGTCTGCCATGGTGCCGCCGTTGCGGGTGACGGCGGTGCGAACCTCGGCGGCTGCGCGGTTGCGGTTGTCGGTCAGACACTCGATGTAGAGGGCGGTACCCTGGGGGCCGCGGGCCTCGTACATGATTTCGGTGTAGTCAACGGCTTCACCGGTCAGGCCGGCGCCGCGCTTGATTGCGCGCTCAACGTTGTCGTTGGGAACCGAGTTCTTCTTGGCTTTTGAGACTGCGAGGTCGAGGGCGGGGTTACCTGCCGGGTCGGTGCCACCCATGCGAGCTGCAACTTCAATTGCCTTGATGTACTTAGCGAAGGCCTTGGCGCGCTTGGCGTCGATGGCAGCCTTCTTGTGCTTGGTAGTGGCCCATTTGGAGTGACCTGCCATGATTCTCCTTGTTCGTCTGGTGCGCCAGCACGCGGGCGGGCGCAATGTACCTCGTACTATTCTAGCGTGGACGGGCGGACGCTGAGGCGCGCGCCTTTTCCACGAGGGTGTCGTCAATAACGACGGGGGCGAACTCACCGTACTTCTTGATTGCTGCCTGCTTGATGAGGAAGTCCGAGATGGCGGGGTTCTTGGGCAGCAGGGAGCCGTGCAGGTAGGTTCCGATGACGTTGTGGACGCGGGCGCCCTCGCCGGAATCTTCCTTGTTGTTGCCCTCGCCCTTGGTGACGGTGGCCAGGGGCTTGGTGTCGCCGGAGAGATAGGTAAGACCCGAGTGGTTTTCGAAACCGATGATGGTGCCGAACTCTTCAGATTCCTCAACGATGTTGCCGATCAGGCGTTCTTCGCCGCCTACGGTTTTAGCGTCAAAGACGCGAATACCGTTGAGGGTGACGCCGCCAACGGTTTTGAACTCTCTACCGAAGAGCTGGTAAAGACCGCAGATGACCAGCATGGGGGTTCCGTCTTCTGCCAGCATGCGCAGGGTTTCAGCGTTGGCAAGCAGGTCGTCCTGAATTACAGACTGGCCTGAATCCTGGCCACCGCCGCCCACAAAGATATCGCCATCGAGCGGGAACTCATCACCGGGGTTGTAGTCAACGATTTCGGTGGTGAAACCGTGGGCCTGGGCCCGGCGGGAGAGCGACAGGGTGTTGCCCCAGTCCCCGTAGATGTTCATGTCTTTGGGGTAGAGCTGCACAATTTTGAGGCTCTTGTTGTTGCCGGTCTGGGTGATAATCTGCTCGCCCGCTTCGACCGGTGCGTTCTCAAAATCGCTCATTAGATTTCCTCCACATCGGTGATTTTTGCCAGTTCCTTACGGATGGCCAGCATGGCGGTGTAGGTGCAGAAGATGCGCATGGGGCGCCCCTCTGACTTGGCAATAAAGGTGGCGAGGGCTTCTTCGAGGTCCTCGTTGATGTTTTCTACATAAACATCGTCGTGCTGCAGGCGCAGGGCCATGTCGTAGGCGCGCACACCCGACACCATGGTGACGCCACCCTGGGTCAGGGAGTGGAAGTCGACGTCCCAGAGCCAGGAAACGTCGCGGCCGTCGGCGTAGGCGTCGTTGATGGTGATCATGGTGGCGTAGTCCTTGGCATCGGCGGACGCCAGCGACAGGCGGAACCCGCTGGGGTTCTTCACCAGAAGTAGCTGCAGGGTCTGGCCGTTAACGTTGAGGGTTTCACCGCGACCAAAAGCCGGGGCAATATGTTCGAGTTCAGCCAGAAGTTTAGTCTCGTTGAGGGAATCCCGCATGACTTCGCGCGTCAGGGCCATTGCCGCAGCGGCGTTAAAGATGTTGTAGACCCCGTAGAGGTTAATGGTGCCCGCCAGCTCCTTACCGGCAACATCGAATGTGGCGGCGGTTCCCTTGAAGTCCTTGAGCAGGACGGACGCCGCCGGTAGCTCCGGTGCCAGAAAAGCGGCGTCCGCGCGCTCGGCCCCCTCGGGGCTGGTGCGCAGATCATCATCGGACGGGAACAGGGCACGGAGCTTCTCAGACAGGCCGAAGTAACTCACCCGAGTGCCGGGCTGAATATTCTCAGCCAGAGAACGAATACGCGGGTCTTCTCGGTTGAGCACCACGGTGCCCGTCGCGGCACCGGCAACCGTAGCCAGCATACGGCGGGTCGTATCGATTTCACCAAATCGGTCTAGCTGATCACGCAGGACGTTGAGCAGCAACGCGTAGTTGGGCTTGACCTTGCGTACAAAGTGCACAGCGTGAGCCTCGTCCAGCTCAAGTACCGCGATGTCAGCGTCCAGCTTACCCGCCAGATTCATCTCACCCAGCAGAGCAGCAGCTACACCCCGCACGAAGTTCGACCCGGTGCGGTTGGTAAAGACCTTCAGGCCCTGGGCTTCCAGCAGCTGCACCACCATCTTGGTAGTGGTCGTCTTACCGTTTGTACCCGAAACAACGACAACACCGCGCGGCAGCTTAGCTAGCTCCTCCGCCACAAAATTAGGGTGCAACTTCTCCATGACCAAGCCCGGGAAGGCAGAGCCGCCCCCGCGCAGCTTGGTCGCATAACGAATGCCTTGGCCAACAAGGCGAACAACAGGTCGTGACATGGTGACTATCTTACCGGGTTTGTGTATGCTTCGAACCTGTAATGACTACTTCCATGAACCAGCTTGTACCTTTCCACGAATTTATCTGGCGTGACATCACCTGGCGCGACAGGGCTCCCTACCTTAAAGTTGAGCCTCTTCTTGACGGTCAACCTAGCGGTGAGATTAAAACTATCGCCATCACCCCGGGTAGCCTCCTCGGCCTTAGCGCCATCCCGGCGGACATCCGTGGCGCCGGCACCTACTGCAGCGGTTATTCACGAGCCAACCTCGATAGCGTTGGCTTTCATCTGGAGCCCTGTCCCACCCACACCATCATCACCAAGGGCAAGCAGTGCGACTCCTGTTTCGCCCGCGACGAATTCGCGCCTATTCACCGCATCCACCTGGGTTCTCGAATGAACGAGGCAGCCCTGGCCTACGTCAATCTCGAACACTACCTCTACATCGCAACCTTCCCCGACGGCACTTCCAAGGTCGGTACCGCCTCCCTGCACTCCAACCCCCGCCGTCTCGACGACCAGGCCGTCGCCGCAGCTACTTTCGTTGCCCGGGCAGACACCGGCATCATCGTGCGCCAGCTCGAAGACCTGGTCTCGCAAGAAGCCAACCTCACCCAGTTCAAACGAGCCTCCACCAAATACAAGGCCTGGGTCGATCCCGCCAGCACAGAGCGCCTCAAATCTGAACACTACATGGCCGTAGAAAACGCCACCTGGGCGCTCGAAGACGCCCTAGACACCATCGACGGTTTCGATATCACCGCAGACCGCTGGGTGCCGTCCGTCGCGATGAGCCGGGCCTACGCGTCCTTACGGGCAGAAAACCCCGAGCCGCTCACAGCCTACCCCACCCTCACCGAAGGCACCCACGGCTTCTACATCACCGGTGGAACAGGGAAGTTCCTCACCGCCCACTTCGGCGACCCCGACCAGACCTTCCTCATCAACACCGCAGAACTCTCCAACAGGGCCTGCCGACAGCACGGGGAACTCACTCCCCCGGCGTCCGTGCAGGAATCGCTGTTCTAGCAGGGCAGTGGGTAAGCCAATAAGCCCGCTGGCACGGGGCTGGCTTACCTACTGCCCTCGACTATCCCATGCAGTACTGAGCAGGTCTCGGATCTCATCCAGGGTCTGTGTGACCGTCTTGGTGCCGGCGACGATGGGAAGGAAGTTGGTGTCGCCGCTCCAGCGGGGCACGATGTGCTGGTGCAGATGGGCGGCAACCCCTGCCCCGCCGACCTTGCCCTGGTTCATGCCGATATTGAAGCCGGCTGCTCGGCTGACCTCCCGCAAAATTCCCATAGCTTTCTGGGTGAGGGCAGCAATTTCGGCGGTTTCTTCGAGCGTCGCGTCGTCGTAGTTGGGGATGTGCCGGTAGGGGCAGACCAGCAGGTGCCCGGGGTTGTAGGGGTAGAGGTTGAGAATGACGTAGGCGTGCTTGCCACGGTGCACGATAAGCGACTCGGCATCATCGTGAGCGGGAGCATCGCAGAAGGGGCAGGTGTTTTCGGTGTAGTCCTTTTGCCCGCCCTTTACGTAGGCGCGGCGGTGGGGCGTCCAGAGCCGCTGGAAGGCGTCCGGAACCCCCGGCAGCTCAAAATCATCGGTGGTGTAGTGGGGAATTTCTACCATACCCCTCAGTTTATCCCGAGGGGCAGGTAGGACGCCGCCTAGCGCCGGGTACGCCAGGCCCGGTGGTACTGGGCAGGCACATAGTCGATATCGACCTTGAGCTCATCAGCCCAGCGTAGAGCGAAGGCGGGGTTACGCAGAGCCTCCCGGCCCACCAGCACCACATCAGCCTGCCCCGACCCCACAATGAACTCTGCCAGACGCGGTGAGTTAATCATGCCAACAGCCCCTACCGGCAGACCGCTCTCGCGCTTGACCTGAGCAGCCATAGGAACCTGGTAACCCGCATAAACATTAATCTTTGCCGGGTAGTTACCGCTGGTGGAGATATCGGCGAAGTCCACGCCGTCCTCGGCGAGCAAGCGCACCACCTGTGAGGTTTCCTCAACAGTAATACCGCCGTCAAGGAACTCGGTAGCCGACAGGCGTACAATCAGGGGCATCTCAGCGGGCATGACATCGCGCATGGCACGGGCAACCCTGCGCGCGAAGCGGGCCCGGTTTTCCAGGGAACCACCGTAGGAGTCTTCACGCTGATTCGAGAGGGGCGAGAGGAACTGGGTAATCAGGTAGCCGTGGGCCCCGTGAATCTCAATGAAGTCAAAGCCAGCAGCCACCGCGCGGGTGGCAGCCGCAGCGAAGGCCTGAACTAGGTCGTCAATTTTTTCTTCGGTCAGTTCCTCAGGTTCTTTCAAGCCGGGGTAGGCAAGAGCGGACGGGGCCAGCGTAACCCAGCCACCCTCGTCCTCACCCAGGGAACCACCATCGTGCGGCACCAGCTCGCCGGGAGTCGAGGCCTTGCGGCCGGCGTGAGCGATCTGGATACCTGCCTTGGCTCCCCCGGCGTGAATAGCGTCAACGACCGGTTTGAAAGCCTCGACGTGATCATCGCTCCAAAGGCCCAGGCAGTAGGGGCTGATGCGGGCGGCGGGCTCAACGCCGGTCATTTCGACAATGACAGCCCCGACCCCACCCCGGGCCAGCGCCCCGTAGTGGGAAACGTGGTAGGCAGTGGGTTTACCGTCCTGCTGTTCAACCGAGTACTGGCACATGGGCGGAACCCAAAGACGGTTACGGGTGGTCATGGAACGCAGGGTAAAGGGTTCG
Organism: Rothia nasimurium; assembly: GCF_014217215.1. Lineage (GTDB taxonomy): Bacteria > Actinomycetota > Actinomycetes > Actinomycetales > Micrococcaceae > Rothia > Rothia avistercoris. Next base: position 1,183,507 of record NZ_CP056080.1, on the reverse strand, counting down.
AAGAGGGGCGAAGTCATGTTAATTCGGCCTTTCAGGTGGTGTTATTCACCTATTTCAACCTGTTACGGGGCCGAGATATTCCCGTGGCGCTCAAGCGATGAGGAGTAAACTTGCAGGTATGCAAGAACTGGCCGAAGCTACCATCCGCTCATCCTTTATTAACTGCTCTAAGGGCGAGGCTAAACGCCTCAACCTACCCAGCCTCAAGGAGCAGAACTGGGACGACCTGATTTTCCTCTCCTGGCTAGACCCGAAAAGCCCGCTCAAGGGTTGCCTGGTCGTGGAACACGAGGGGCAGGTACAGGGCGTGCTGCTGCAGAAGTCTAAGGCGCAAAGTAAGGCCGCTCAGATGTGCCAGTTCTGCCTGACCCTGCACCCGGGGTCGGGGATTTCGCTGTATACGGCGGCCCGGCCGGGTGAGTCGGGGCGACGCGGTAACACCATCGGCACCTACCTTTGCTCCAACCTGGCCTGCACCGACTATGTGCGGGGCAAGAAAAAGCCGGCGGGTATCCGCCAGATGGACGAGACCCTATCCCTCGAAGAGCGCATGGCTCGCACCCGTGATAATGCGGTCAGGTTTATAGAGCGACTGGTGGCGGGAGCCGCATGATTCAGATTGAGATACTCACGTCTACTCTAGGGTGATGTCTTCTTGCATAGACAGCTCCCGGAGAAACCGTGCCCCATCTGGTTCAACTCGACCACCGATTTTGATGAAGTCTTCAACTGTAGCGCGAAGAGATTTCAAATCCTCATTGAGAATGTCGTGGATTTCTTCAGCAGATACTGAGAAGTATTGATGTACTAGGAAGTTTCTTAACCCTACGATTGCCCGCCACTCTACCTCTGGAGCCTGGTCTTTTAAGGCTTTCGGAAGATGGTTTACCGCTTCCCCGATAATAGCCAGGTTCCGCAATATTGCATCTAGGGCCATTTCTTGGGTATCGGAAACCTCGAGGTATTTTTGGTATCTGAAACAGCTGTCGATGGCCTCTTGGATGTCCATCAGTCTAAGTTCTATCGGACGGCTCATAGCGCAACCGCCTCTTTGAGAGCGAAGTCAGACACATTGTTCTTGAGAATACCGGGTGTTACTACATCAACAGAAACGTTGAGAATTTCACGGAGCGTCTGCGACATTCCCGCCAATCGCATGAGTCTTCTACGGTCCGGTTCGTGCAGGTCCACCATGATATCGATATCGCTCGTTTCGTCTGCATCCCCACGTGCCACTGACCCAAAAAGTCGCGGGTTACTTGCACCGTACTGTTCAAATACTCGTTCTATTTCAGCTCGGTGCTCTTCAACGAGGCTCCGCAGTTTGAGGGTTTCGGGTGTGGCTTTCACAAGTACTAGTTTAGTTGGTCAGGGCTTTGTCGCGGTAGGTCTCCCCCATATTTACACCCCGTACCTTCTACACCTCCCGAAGCCTAGCTTCCTCAAAACACTCCCGGGCATACTCCCCCGTGTGGGCGAAGCCAGCCCAGATTGACCGAAGGGCCACGCCCTGCTTCTGCTGGTTCTGCCTGCTTGCCCCCGCCCACAGCCGGCTATCTTCCCAAATAGGGTTATCAAAGAGCAGGGCAAGGTCGGTGCAGTGGACAGACTCGAAAGGGTCTCCCGCCACGCCCGTTGCCAGCCGGTAGGCAAGGGCCTGCCCACCGGCGTCCTGATGTCGCTGAGCAAAGACCTGCGCCGGGTCGGCGTACAGCCGCTGGGAAAATGAACGAATCTGCCTCTCCAGCAGGGCCCGCTGCGCTCGCCCGGCCCTACCGGTTAGCGGCGGGGTGAAGTAGCCCGACTCCCGTTCCAGGGACCCCACGAGAACCTTGAAATGGGGCGCAACCGTCCGGTAGGCGGCGTCCTCATTCTCTTCGGCAGGCAGGGGGTAATGCCCGTAGTGGCAGCCAAAGGGCATCATGGCGCGGTCAAGCCCAAACCGGAAAGGGTTAGCCATGACGTGCCGGTGGGACGCCCGCGCCCACACTTCGGCGGGTGCATCCAGAGGTATCTGGGAGGTGACGGCCAGCAGGTGGCGGGTCATGGCGTCCTTGCCGTGAATCAGATGCAAGGGGGCGCTTTGAATGATGGCCTGCTGGAAGAGATTTTCCTTGGCAACGCCGTCCGTAACCATGAGGCGGGCAACCAGATCGCCACCCGCCGACTGCCCAAAGGCGGTGACACGGTCGGGGTCTCCCCCGAAGTCCGCGATATGGTGGCGGACCCAGCGCAGGGACTGACGGGCATCGAGCAGCCCGAGATTGGCAGGACGCCCGGACACCCCGCCCATAAAGCCCAGGTAGCCCAGTCGATGCGTCACCTTGACCACGATGAGGCGGTGCTCGGTGACCAGCAGGTAGGGGTCGTAGCGTTGCCCGTCCCCGGAACCGTAGACGTAGGAGCCGCCGTGGAAGTAGACCATGACCGGCAGGCGCTCGCCGGGGTGCGCGTCTGCCGGGGTGACGATGGTGAGGTTTTGGCAGTCTTCGCTCATGAGCGGGGCCTGCCGCATTCCTTTTTTGCCGGGGCGCACATGCTGGGGTGCAGCGGGTGCGGGGTCGGTGGCGGTGAAGCTGGCGGGTAGGTCGTCGAGGCTGAGCGGACGCGGCGCGGCAAACCTGGCTGCCCGCGCGTAGGGGATACCGCGATAGTAGTGGGCTGCACCGACTCTTTCACCGAGACTAGCGATGTTCATGGGAGTCCTTGGCTGGTAGGAAGGTGGTTATACCCAACCTAGCACTAAGGACTGCTCCTTTGATTTTAAGAATCTTCTACCGTGGGTGGGTTAGAAGCTCTGTCGCGGTAGTCTCTCATCACCGCCACCAGATCTTCTATGTTCATACCTTCTGGTAGTTTCATGGCCATGGTTGAGATGATGATGGTTGAGTTCGCGGCGCCTTCATGCGTGACCCGGGTGAATGCGCGGATACCGGTTAGGGTCCAATTATAGGCGTGGGTATCGGCGATGACTGCCCTGATTTCCTTGCCCTGCTGATCGGTGGTGATGTCTCCGATGACGCTCCACAGAATCAGGTGGTTGCCGTGGTCGAGGACTGTTGAGTGGTTATAGAACCCTTCGGGCGTAAGAATGAGGGCGTATCTGCGCCGGTAGTAATTGATAAAGGTGAAGATTCCAGCGGCTATACATCCCACACCAGTTGCCAGGGCGCGGTGGTATCTCCAGTCCGGTGGGTTGTGGAGGAACCACACGCCCACCGCTATCCAGCCCACGCCAATCAGAAAGCTCATGCCGAGCTTCTTGGGGATTCTCATCGTTGAGTTTTCTGGGGTGTCCACAGTTTTATTGTAGGGGGAATTCATTCACAGTTGCCTCACAGGCTCTGTATATGCCCAAGCTATCTTGATGCTCGATAGTGGTAGATACAAGGACGCCGCACCCCACCTTGGCGGCGTCCGCAGCTTATCACCTACTTGAGAGAAGAGCATGACTCCTTTATTCCGCAAGAACACGAAGGCTTACCCGGCGGCATCGGAGGGTACTGAGCCTCAGCCCGGTGAAGTCAAGACTTTTGAGGGGCGTGTGCTCGACCGCCAGGGTGAGGACGTCGAGGACCAGGGCCTGGCCTTCGATCTGGGTACCATCTTGGACCGCCGCAAGGCTTTGAGCGTGGCAGGCCTGGGTGCGTCCGCTTTTGTGCTGGCCGCTTGCACCTCTGAGAGCAATACCGCTACCAGCTCGCCCTCGACCTCATCAGCTAGCGCCACTGCGTCCACAAGTGCTACTGCTACGAGCTATACCGAAATGCCGGATGAGGTTGCTGGCCCCTACCCCGGCGACGGCTCTAACGGCCAAAACGTGCTTGAGAATTCGGGCGTTGAACGCCAGGACATCACCACCAGTATCGGGTCAACCGAAGCTGTTGCGGGTGTGCCCATGATCGTTACCCTGCAGGTGATTGACATGGTGAATAACAATCAGCCCATGGCCAATGCCGCTGTCTACCTGTGGCACTGCGACGCGCAGGGTAACTACTCCATGTACTCTGACGGCTACACCGAGGAAACCTGGCTGCGCGGTGTTCAGGTGACGGACACCGAGGGTAAGGTAACTTTCAAGACCATTGTTCCCGGCTGCTACACTGGCCGCTGGCCGCACTTGCACTTTGAGGTGTTCTCGTCGATTGATGATATTACTGATTCGACGAATGCTATTTTGACCTCGCAGATTGCGATTCCGCAGGCTGTGTGTGATGCGGTGTATGCGCTGGATGATTATGCGGGTTCGGCTGAGAACCTGGCCCAGCTGACCTTGGATACTGACAATATTTTCTCGGACGGCTACGACCAGCAGCTCATCACTCTGGACGGTTCTATGGACGCTGGTTACACCTCGGAGGTGCTGCCTATTCCGATTGATACGACCACTGAGCCTACTGCTGGCACTGTTGCGGGTGTTCCGGACGGCCAGCCCCCTGCCGGTGATATGGGAACTCCCCCGGCCCCGCCAACTAACGGCTAAACGCTTGCCAAGAGTAAATCTCTGATCTAAAAGCTAAGGAAGGATGCCCCGCAGGTATGTACGGGGCACCCTTCCTTTTCTCTATATATTTAGATCATCAAAGAGCTCTTCTGTGTTAGCAAACCTTCCCTTGCTGCCGCTGGCGAAGAATTCTTCTGCTTCTCGGACCGCTTCCAGAGACTTAGTGTTAGGACTCGGGGTAGCTGTTTCAGCTTCGCACTTAGTTTCCATGTCCATCGCGCTATCCTCTCATTATTTCCGCTAATCCTTCATAGGTCATACCGGGTGGGAGCTTCACAAGCTTAAGTAAGATGAAATATTTTAAATATAATATTCAATTTGCTCTACCGATAGATGTTTCCCAGGTTTAGATTTCACAATTTTCCTACCTCTGGTTGTAAAGATGAAATGCAATGGTATGAAAACAATCTTATTAGCAGCAACCTTACAACCCACAGGAACTGCATCTTCGATCTTATGAGGTGCAAGAGGTGAGTCAGGATTGAAGCCATAGTCCCAGGAAGATTTATCAGGGTTATTTTCCTGCCATTTTTTAAACTTCTTTGAGTTTTCAAAGATGACTCGCTTCTTAAGCTCAGACTCGTTTTCTTTAACCACCAAATCTGCACCAGTGAAGTATTCGGAATAGTGCTGATAAACATTTCTAACTATCAAATCTGTCTCAATATCAATCAAAGAAGCGGTTCGATTAATTATTGACCGAGCCAAGAAACATAGGAATAAGCTGCAAGCAACAAAAAATGGCAATATTTGAAGTCTTACTAAAATTTCTAAAAGCGGAACAGGGTTATAGTTTACTAGTAAATACGAAATATACCCTAGAACAAATACTGTGATAATTATTGTAATGAGAAGTGGAATTATCGCCACGATCGCCAGAAATTGTCCAATTATCCTACTAATTTTGTCCATCTTTGTTCCATGAAGCGTATTTAAATCAGGAAATGAATAAATATCCTTGATTTTTTCAGGAATAAAGATCAGTTTCCTCCTAGAATACTCATCCTGTATCCCTAGACTGCCTAGCTGCGACTCCAGAATTGACCTATGCATCGCTTTTTTATACTCAGCCTTGAGGCCAGTTGCGTCAACATCTTTCAAAATTGGAGCAGAATCGTGGTTTGTTATTATCTCTTGAATTTTCTCTAAACGCAAAAGCTCAGGCGGAAGCCCCTTATTTTGGTTCCTAATTGTCTTTGACACATTGCGTGAAGCAATAAATGCTGAGAATATTGCAGCGGCCGACCCTAGTAAAGTTGTAAGAAGAACCCTTAATGTTTCTTCGGCAAAAAACCAATCAAACATTATTTATCCTATTAGCAGATAGACTTATATATATGACAACAATGGGGGCCACATACGTCATGATGCAACCCCCACTGTTGTTTAACTTATAATAAAATACTTATTGCTAATCAGCACCAAATTAGAAATGCCTCCCTACTCAGCAGCAGTTCCCTTCGGATCCTCATTCACCCGCTCTTCAATATGCTTCACAATCCGCTCCACAGCTTCGTCCACGGGCACGCCGTTTTCCTGGGAGCCGTCGCGGAAGCGGAATGACACGGCGCCGTTCTCGGCGTCCTCGCCACCGGCAATCAGGATGAAGGGTACCTTCTCCTTAGACGCGGTACGAATCTTCTTGGGGAAGCGGTCGGTACCGTAATCCACCTCAACGCGCACGCCGCGGGCCTTGAGCTTAGCAGCAACCTCACCCATGTAATCGTTGAACGCCTCAGCAACAGGCACACCAATCACCTGAACGGGAGCCAGCCAGGCAGGGAAAGCACCGGCATAGTGCTCAATCAGCACACCCATGAAACGCTCAAAGGAACCAAACTTAGCCGAGTGAATCATGACCGGCTCCTGGCGGCTACCGTCAGACGCCTGGTACTCCAGGCCGAAGCGGGCAGGCTGGTTGAAGTCATACTGCACAGTCGACATCTGCCAGGTTCGGCCAATCGCGTCCTTAGCCTGAACAGAAATCTTGGGACCGTAGAAGGCAGCACCACCCGGGTCAGCCACCAGTTCCAGACCGGTCTCAGCAGCAACCTTTTCCAGCACAGCGGTTGCTTCTTCCCACTGCTCGTCCGTACCGATGAACTTATCCTTCTTATCGCCCTCGGTGTCGCGGGTTGAAAGTTCCAGGTAGAAGTCGGTCATGCCGAAGTCCTCTAGCAGGGACAGCATGAACTTGAGCAGGTGGGCAACTTCAGCAGGTGCCTGCTCCTTAGTGACGTAGGAGTGGGAGTCGTCCTGGGTAATCATACGCACTCGGGTCAGACCAGAAAGCACGCCGGACTTCTCATCGCGGTAGACCGAACCGAACTCGAACAGACGCAGGGGCAGCTCACGGTAGGAGCGGCCACGAGAACGGAAAATCTCGTTGTGCATGGGGCAGTTCATTGCCTTGAGACGGTAGGCCTGGCCCTCATCCTCCATTGCCGGGAACATGCCGTCCGCGTAGTAGGGCAGGTGGCCAGAGGTGTAGAAGAGATCTTCCTTCGAGATATGGGGGGTCTTAACGTACTCGAAGCCCTCTTCAATGTGGCGGGCACGCACGTAGTCTTCCATGGCGCGCAGAATGACGCCGCCCTTGGGGTGGATTACGGGCAGGCCGGGGCCGACGGTCTTGGGGAAGGAGAAGAGGTCAAGCTCTTCACCCAGGCGGCGGTGGTCGCGGCGCTCAGCCTCAGCAATGCGGTCCTTGTAGGCAACCAGCTCTTCCTTGGAAGGCCAGGCGGTGCCGTAGATACGCTGTAGCATGGGGTTCTTCTCAGACCCGCGCCAGTAGGCGCCACCGGAACGCATCAGCGCGTAGCCGTTAGCAATCAGCTTGGTGTCGGGCAGGTGAGGGCCGCGGCAGAGGTCCTTCCAGACGGTCTCGCCCTTCTTGTTCACGTTGTCGTAGATGGTGATTTCGCCTTCGCCTACCTCAACAGAGGCGCCGTCGGCAGCGTCCGCACCGGAACCGGGGCCCTGGGAGAGCGCCAGCAGTTCCAGCTTGTAGGGCTCATTCGCCATCTCGGCCTCGGCCTCTGCCTGGGTGACCACGCGGCGGCGGAAGGTCTGACCGCTCTTGATAATCTTCACCATGTTCTTCTCAATCTTCTTGAGATCTTCGGGGGTGAAGGGCTCCTCGACGTCGAAGTCGAAGTAGAAACCGTCGGTGATGTAGGGGCCGATGCCGAGCTTGGCGTCCTTGCGGTATTCCTGCACGGCCTGGGCCATCACGTGGGCAGCTGAGTGGCGCAGCACGTTCAGGCCGTCTTCCTCGTGGATAGAAACGGGCTCAACGGTATCGCCATCGGTCAGTTCGGTAGAGAGGTCAACCAGTTTGCCGTTGATACGGGCAACGACGATTTCACGGTCCTCAGCGAACAGGTCGGCTGCGGTGGTACCGGCCTCAACCTGCTGGGCGGCACCTGCGACGGTAATGGAAAGAGCGGACAAATTTGTCTCCTAGGTTTGTGCCCACCCCTACAACGGGTGAGCTATCGTTACATCTGCACGGTACGAGGGTGCAGAACAAACCTAATTTTACCGCTAGCTGGCTACTTTGCGCCCTCTGCTAGGGCGCGGGAATCGAAGTTTTTACCAGCGAGGTAGGAGCGGGCGGTCAGGAAGAGGCAGTAGCCCACCGGGGGCAGGGCAGAGAAAAGGACGGACGCCTCCCCCAACACCCCGACCATGGTCAGGTTAATGACTTTCACGGCTAGCACCAGGGCAAGGGCCAGGCCAGTAAAGAAGGGAACCACAGCCTGCGTCTGAGCGTAAAGACGGCGGGCAGAGTAAACCGGGGCCTCCAGCCCCAGGGCCTGGGCAGCTTCCAGCTGGCGTCTCCCCTGCTTGCCTGCATGAGCCGAAAAGGCGTCGTGAACCTGGGTGCGGGCGTCCTTACTTGCCATACGCCCCATGGCCACCCCAGAAAACCAGACCAGGGTAAGCAGGGCAGGCAGAAGAAGGGTGGGGCCAAAGACCAGCCAGGCCCTCTTCTCAACCAAGCCGGTAGCCTGGCCCAAAAGGTCAAAGTGCACCGGAATCTGCTGGGGCAAAGAAGGGTACATCAGGGCCAGGTAAATAAGCTCAGCAACTACCAGCCCCAGGGCAAAAATAAACCAGGTGCGATTGGGTTTGATCGGCGGGTAGGCGGATGTCATGGGTTACTTTTTCGTTTTCTTGATAGCAGCCGTCTTGGGCGTGACCTTGGCCCCCGCTAGCGACGCCTTAGCGCGGGACTTCTTGAAAGTCACGTCTAGCCCGTCCACGGCCTTCAGTCGCTTACGCATAATTTTAATAGCCTCGGGGTTCTGGTCAATCATCAGGAAGTTGCGGTCAAGCTGGGCGCAGGCGTGGCCGGTGGTGCCGGAGCCACCGAAGAAGTCCAGCACCCAGTCGCCGGGCGCACTCGAGGCCTGCACAATACGGCGCAATATCCCCAGGGGCTTCTGCGTGGCATAGCCGGTTTTCTCCTTGCCGCTGGGCGAAACAATGGTGTGCCACCAGACGTCCGTCGGCAACTTGCCAATCTCAGCCTTCTCGGGGGTCACCAGCCCGGGCGCCATGTAGGGCTCGCGGTCAACCGCCTCAGAATTGAAGTAATAGTTCTCGGGGTCTTTCACATAGACCAGGATGTTATCGTGCTTAGCTGGCCACTTCTTCTTAGACTTAGCCCCGTAATCATAGGCCCAGATAATTTCGTTTAAGAAAGATTCCCGGCCAAAGAGGGCATCGAGCACCACCTTGGCGTAGTGGACCTCGCGGTAGTCCAGGTGCAGGTAGAGGGTGCCGGTGGGCTTGAGCAGGCGCCAGGCCTGCATGAGACGGGGCTCCAAGAACTCCCAGTAGTTCTCAAAAGAGTCAGAATACCCGTAGATATCGCCCTTGATAGTTTCGTAGGTATGCCCCTTGTAGCCGACCCGGCTACCGCCCTCGGTACGCACAGTCTTGATGCTCTGGCGTTTCTGCACCTTACCCGTATTGAACGGCGGGTCAATATAAATGAGCTGGAAGCTCTCTGCGGGCAGGTTTTTGAGCACGGCAAGATTATCGCCGTGAATCACCATGCTGGTGCTATCTGCTGACCACAAAGAACGTTTTGACACAAGGTACAGAATACCCCAAGGTCACCTCCACCTGCCCGCGCGGCGGGTGAGGGTTAAGCCACGCAAGGGTGCACTCACATCTGCTCGCACCGGTTGGTCAGTGTGCCGATACCCTCGATTGAGGTCACCACGGTCTGCCCGGCGCCCAGCCACTTGCGTGGGCGCAGTGAGAGCCCGACCCCGGCGGGGGTTCCCAGGGCGATGAGGTCGCCGGGTTCGAGCGTCATAAAGGTAGAGATGTAGCTGACCACCTGGGCCGGGGTGAAGACCATGTTGGCGGTGGTACCCTGCTGGCGTACTTCACCGTCAACAGTGCAGGTCATGGCTAGGCCACCCGCAATGTCGAGTTCATCAGGGCTGACGATGACCGGGCCGAAGGGCGTCATGCGGTCCCAGTTTTTGCCCTGGAACCATTCGGACGTGCGCCCCTGCCAATCGCGCACCGACACGTCGTTGAGCACGGTGTAGCCCAGCAGGTAGTCGTCCACCTGATCTTCGGCGATGCGGCGGCCGCGGCGTCCTACCACCGCGCAGAGCTCGACTTCCCAGTCAATTTTGGTGCTCTCAGCGGGCAGCTCAATAGGCTCACCCGGCCCGATGAGGGCGTTTCCGAACTTGGTGAAGATGGTGGGATAGGTGGGCAGCTCAGCCCCCACTTCTGCGGCGTGATCCGTGAAGTTCAGCCCCACGCACAGCACTCGTTGCACCTTGTTCAGCGGAGTAATGAACTCTTCAGGGCTCACCTCAACCGGCTTAGCCCCCAGTTCGGCAGGGCTCACCGACCCTAAATCACTCGACCCCACGAACTTGTGCAGGGGCCGGCCCAGCTCGTACCAGCATCCGCCGCTTTCAACCACCGCACGGGCCTTACCAGCCCGTCTGACCTGCGCAAACTTCACCCCGGCCGTCCTTTCTGTTACAGCACCTAGTTTCACCCCGCGGGGTCGGTCAACTAGACTTTCTATGACGCAATATTCCGTTGACAAGGTGAATAAACGGTAAAACCGTAGGTAATCATCAGCCAACAGAGTATTCTATACATCACAGTGTAAATCAATACCCGACCCACAAGGAGGCCAACCATGAGCGGCTTGATTACTCTGATTTCGCACACTTCAAAGGCGCGTCAGCCCGTGACCGTCAGCACTCGCCCCGCCCAGCTCAACGACGCCGAAGCGCTGGCACGGCTCTACTTCGCCTCCTACGACGACGAACGCTTCGCCTCCCAGGCCGACGCCACCGCCGAGATGGAGCGCATTCTCAAGGGTGAGCACGGCGAGTTCTACGCCGAGGCGTCCCCCGTGGTAGTTGATGAGCACGACCGCATTATTGCCGCGTCCCTCTGTCTCAAGCACCGCGTGGTCACCGACCCCAAGGACATCCCCACCATCTACGAGCTCTTCACCGCTGCCTCCCGCCGCCGCGAAGGCCTGGCAGAACAGCTGATTCGCCGCAGCATCGACCAGATGTTCGAGGACGGCTACGAGCAGGTTTCAGTACGCATCAGCGAGAACAACGCCGCCGCGCTAGCCCTCTACCTGACCCTGGATTTCAACCGCTGGTTCCCCGAAGACGACGACATTCTCTAGACAAGCAGTAAACTAGGTAATAGTTGAGCCCCACCCCTCACCAGCAGCGGGGGTGGGGCTCGGCTGTTTTAACTCGGCAGCGAGCGTGAGCCTGCTACGCCTACTCAATTCATCAAATTCTTTACAGCCCACTGAGCAAATCTTCGACCGGCTCCAGCAGGTAGGGGGCGTTGTTGCGGACGTTGCCGACGTCCTTACTCACCTCGCGCAGAGCCCAGCCTGCGGTTTCAGCGAATGCCTGCTCGCGGATGAGCTGCAAGGACGCCTGCGCCTGGGTGCGGTAGGCCCTTTTCTGCTCGGTGCTGGGTTTAGGGGAACCGGCTGGTCGGCCTGACCGCAGCCAGGTGGTGAGGCTATCATTCTCGCTGATATCAGCCTCGTTGGCTACGTGAAGAGGGATGGGCAGGCGGTTGTGCAGCTGACCCAGTTGCCGCTCAATCTCATTTGTATAGCCGAGGTCGCCGCCCAGGTCAGCCATAATTCCGGGGTCGAACTCGCCGTTGCCGGGCGAATCCATGGTCACAATCGAACAGGAGAGCAGCCACTCCCCCTGCTTACCCGCGAAAGGCCCATCGGGCCCGGCAAATTCTGCGGGAATCTTCCACCACTCGTACAGGCCCGCGAAGTAGATGGGGCGCCCATCGGTACGGTGCACAAAATAGGGGGTTTTGACCTGCTTACCCGCGGCGGTGGTTTCGGTTTTCCACTCGTAGTAGCCGCTCACGGGCACGGCGCAGTGCCCCGAAACTGCAGCTTCGCGGAAGGTGGGCTTTTCAAAGATAGTCTCACTGCGGGCGTTGAAGGCCCGCGACGAAAAGGCGGGGTCCTTCGCCCAGCCCGGCAGCAGGCCCCAGCGGGCCGAGTGCAATTCGCGGGTAAAGACCGGGGAGTTCCCCTGCCCGCCGTCAGAGGGGGCGGACGCACCCGCCCGCGCGGGCGCGTCCGCCCCGGTAACCTGCTCGATGGGTGCCACTAGCCGGTCAACCAGGATGGGGACCGTGCTAGTGGGCGCCACGTTGTAGTTGGTGATGGGGTCGGTGAGTTCAACCCCAGCCATGTACTGGGGGTGTTCTTGGGCTAGTTCAAGGGCGTAGCGTCCGCACACTAGAACCCCTCGCTTTCGTAGGCTTCGATGACGGCGTCTTCAAGGTCGTCGACGGTGATGAGGGGTTCGATGTCAGCTGCCGCGCCCACTGTCGCGGGGTCAAGGGGTAGGCCGAGGGCCTGGTAAACGTCTGTTGTTACCTCGCGCAGACTATCGGCCCCTGTCACCACGATGCCCGATGAGAACCACCAGGCTCCGGCAACGACCCGCTGGGCGGTGCCAATAAGCTTGACCCGCTGACTTCCAGGTAACTGGCCCCAGACCGAATACTCACCGGGGCAGTACTCGCCGGGTAACTCCCCCACCCCGGCAGGAATGCCCAGGCTGGTGAGGGCCTCTGCGAACATGGCCCCGAAGATGCCGTAGCGCTCGTGGTTGCCGCTGACAGCGTCTGACGCCTTCTGAAAATGATCCACCACCAGGCAGCCCGAGTGATAGGCGGCGGCGTGCCCGCCCACGGTACGCACCAGGGGTTCAAACCCGCGACCCACCGCAGCCGCGCGGGCCTGAGCGAACCGGGGGTTGAGCTCATCCCTGCGTCCAAAAGCCACCGTTGGCTTGGGCCGATAGAGACGCAGGGTACTGGGGGCCTCTCCCCTACCCACTGCGCGGACGGTCACCATGGCTGAATCAACCATCTCGGCCATAGTTCCGCCGGTAGCGGGGTCAACGCGGTCAAGGTGCAGCATTAGTCCACCGAAATTTCGTTCAAGCTGGTAGAGACGAACTCCCACCAGGCCGGGCGCAGGCCCGCATTTAGCGCAACCTGCTGGCTGATGATGTGCGAGGGACTGGTGCCGTAGAAAGGCACGAACCCCTCGACGAGAATAGCCTGCGACAGCTCCCTGACCAGGTAAGACGCCAGCCCCCTGCCGCGATGGCCGGGCAGTACATCAATACCAATCTGGCGGCACCAGTCGGAGTCTTCACTAGCACCGGCCAGAGCCACCAGCTCCCCCTCGGCGTAGGCGCCGAGCACCTGCACATCGGGGCGCAGCTCTTTGAAACCGAGCGCGTTCTCAAAATCGGGGTTTCCGCGATACGTCTCTAGCTCCGAAGATTCTAGCCACCGCACCGTGTAGCCCTCGGCGGGTAAGCCGGGGCGGGCGTCCGCACCCCGGGTAAAGAAATCCCTACCGGGGGTGAAAAAGAGGGATGTACCGCTCATCTGCAGGGCGTAAGGGGTGAGGTAGTCATTGAGTTTGCGCAGCTCGGAGTAGTCCCCCACCCAGTTCCCGTTATCGCCAGCTAGTAGGTTGTCGGCAGCCTCGCGCACGCGCGGGTGCTGGGCACAGATGACGGTGAGCCCCCGGTAATTAATCAGGCGTAGCTCCCAGTGGTCGCGGTAGCGGCGGCGGGCCGGGTGCATCTCGTCGAGGGGTATTCGCCGCGCCGAAAGGTGGGTTGAGCCGTGCTGCTGCGCTATATCAATGGCCTGCTCGGGTAGGCACAGGTCGATGGACAGCTGCGCAGCCAGAATCTTCTCGGCCTGCTGGTAGCTGGTGATAGGCGCGGGCATGGCTCTCTTTCTGCTCGGTGGGGTCTGTATCTAGGGTACTCGCTTTAGCAGGGGCGCGGACGCCGGTGGCCCCTTTACCTTTCGGGGCAGGCTGGTGAGGCTGGGGGTTTCGCCCCGCATTTATTCTGTTTTACCCGCAACTAGTTGCGGCTTTTTCAGAATAAATGCGGGGTGCCAGTGTTTATGCTGGAAGTATGAAGATTCTTGTTCTGGGTTTGAGTGGTGCCGGTAAGTCCACCTGGGCGCGAAGGTTGGCTGCCGGGTACGGGGTGCCGCTGCTGCACCTTGATACCGTTCACTGGTTGCCGGGATGGGTCGAGCGGGACCTTACGGACGAACGCGCTCTGGTGGGCGAGTTTCTGGATAAGAATGGAGCCTGGGTGATTGAGGGCGGCTATTCCGACGTGCACTTTGAACGGCGGCTGGCTGAGGCTGACCGTATCTATATTCTGTTAGCGCCGCGTCTGGTGCGTCTGTGGAGGGTAGGACGCCGCTGGCTCACCTACCGCAGTACCAACCGGCCTGATATGACCGAGGGCTGCCCCGAGAAACTCGACCTTGAATTTATCAAGTGGATTCTGTGGGACGGCCCCAGCCGCGCCCGCATGAGGGCCCTGGCTGACGTCCGCCGCACCTACCCCGAGAAAACGGTGTGGAGAAGGTGGTGGAGCTAAGTCCACTGCCACTCCTTGTATGAAAGCGGCCCCTCGATGTTCCCGCAGAAAGGGGTTCAACAAGGGGCCATTTTCTAGCTCTGACTAGGGTGTTTAGAAGTCCCAGTCCTCATCTTCCGTGTTTACGGCCTTGCCGATCACGTAGGAGGAGCCGGAGCCTGAGAAGAAGTCGTGGTTCTCGTCGGCGTTGGGTGAGAGGGCCGAGAGAATCGCGGGCGACACGTTGGTGACCGAGGCGGGGAACATTGCCTCGTAGCCAAGGTTCATGAGTGCCTTGTTGGCGTTGTAGTGCAGGAACTTCTTGACGTCCTCGCTCAGGCCCACGCCGTCGTAGAGGGAGTGGGTGTAGGCCACTTCGTTCTCGTACAGTTCGTAGAGCAGGTCAAAGGTGTAGTCCTTGAGCTCTGCCTGGCGCTCCGCGGTCTCCTTTTCGAGGCCGCGCTGGTACTTGTAGCCGATGTAGTAGCCGTGCACAGCCTCATCGCGAATGATCAGGCGGATCAGGTCTGCGGTGTTGGTGAGCTTGGCGCGGGATGACCAGTACATGGGCAGGTAGAAACCTGAGTAGAAGAGGAAGCTCTCGAGCAGGGTTGAGGCAACCTTCTTCTTGAGGGGGTCATCGCCCTGGTAGTAGTCCATGACGATGCGAGCCTTCTTCTGCAGGTGCTCGTTTTCGGTGGACCAGCGGAAGACCTCGTCAATTTCCTTGGTGGACGCCAGTGTTGAGAAGATCGATGAGTAAGACTTAGCGTGTACCGACTCCATGAAGGCGATGTTGGTGTACACGGCCTCTTCGTGGGCGGTGACGGCGTCGGGCAGCAGGGAGACAGCGCCGACGGTGCCCTGGATGGTGTCGAGCAGGGTCAGGCCGGTGAAGACGCGCATGGTCAGCTGCTTTTCTTCTTCGGTCAGGGTCTTCCAGGACTGCACATCGTTTGAGAGCGGCACCTTTTCGGGTAGCCAGAAGTTAGCGGTCAGACGATCCCAGACCTCAAGGTCTTTTTCGTCTTCGATGCGGTTCCAGTTGATGGCTTCAACGTGGTTGACCAGTTCAACCTTCTCACTCATGGTGATGGGTTCTCCTCATGTCGGGGTGTTGGAGTGCCTGAAATAGGCTTGGTTCTATTCTTTCACCGTTGGGCGGTTTTCGCACCAGCGGCTCGGTTTGCTTAATATCTCAGGGGCGGACGCCGTCGCCCGCTTCTTCTTGTAGGGCAGCTAGGCGTTCGGCTTTGGTTTCCCTGTCGACGAGGCGGCGCAGCAGTGGCAGGGCCGCAGCTAGTTGCGCGGCCTCGTCCGCGGTGAGTATTTCGTCGGCTCGTTCTACGATCCAGTGGTCGCGGCGACTGATGATGGAGTCGATGGTGGCACTCCCCTGCTCTGTCAGGTAGAGCTCCTTGCGGCGCTTGTCGTGCAGGTTTTTACCGGAGGCGATATAGCCGCGGCGCAGGAGTGAGGCCACGATTTTGTTCATGGACTGCGGGGTCATGCGCTGAAAGCGGGCCAGTTCAGCACCGGTTTGCCGCGGGGCGGCCTGGAGCTGGGCGAGCACGGTTTCTTCAGCAAACGAGAGGGGTGAGTGGGAGTCGGTCTCGTTCCTCAGTCGTCGGTGCATTCTAAACACCGAGTAACGTAAGGTACTCGCCTGCTCATACGAAAAATTTTCCAAGGGCGCCAGCCTAAAATAATCAGTTTAACTTATCAGTTATATAGATTATATACCGCAATAAAGAAAGCCCGCCACCCACGCAAGATGACGGGCCCCGCCCGGCCGGGGCGGGCGTCCGCGCCCTATCAGCGCAACGCCCTACCCCGTCTCAGGTCTTAGAGCATGCAGCTAACGCAGCCCTCAACCTCGGTACCTTCAAGAGCCATCTGACGAATACGTGAGTAGTAGATGGTCTTGATGCCCTTACGCCAGGCGTAAATCTGGGCCTTGTTGACGTCGCGGGTGGTGGCGGTGTCCTTGAAGAAGAGGGTCAGCGACAGACCCTGATCAACGTGCTGGGTAGCAACGGCGTAGGTGTCGATAATCTTCTCGTAGCCGATTTCGTAGGAGTCCTGGTAGTAGTCCAGGTTCTCGTTGTCCATGTAGGGAGCCGGGTAGTAGACACGACCCAGCTTGCCTTCCTTACGGATCTCAATCTTCGAGGCGATGGGGTGAATCGACGAGGTAGAGCCGTTGATGTAGGAGATAGAACCGGTGGGCGGAACAGCCTGCAGGTTCTGGTTGTACATACCGTGCTCAGCAACCTCAGCTGCCAGCTGCTTCCAGTCCTCAGCGGTGGGCACAAAGTGACCGGCGAAGAGCTCGCGGGCGCGCTCGGTCTCAAAGTCCCAGGTGCCGTTGATGTACTTCTCGAAGTACTCCCCCGAAGCGTACTTGGACTTCTCAAAGCCTACGAAGGTCTCCTTGCGTTCGCGGGCAATCTCCATAGAGGCACGAATCGCGTGGTAGGTGACGGTGTAGAAGTAGATGTTGGTGAAGTCCAGGGCTTCTTCAGAACCGTAGTAGACGTGCTCGCGAGCCAGGTAGCCGTGCAGGTTCATCTGCCCCAGGCCAACGGCGTGGCTCATGGAGTTACCGCGCTCGATGGAGGGAACAGAAGCGATGTCGGACTGGTCAGACACAGCGGTCAGGGCGCGAATAGCGGTGCCGACGGTCTGGCCCAGATCACCGCCGTCCATCGCCAGGGCGATGTTCAGGGAGCCCAGGTTGCAGGAGATGTCCTTACCGATGGTCTCGTAGCCCAGGTCAGCGTTGTAGACGGAGGGCTCTGAAACCTGCAGGATCTCGGAGCAGAGGTTAGACATGATGATCTTGCCGTCAATGGGGTTGGCCTTGTTGACGGTGTCTTCGAACATGACGTAGGGGTAGCCCGATTCGAACTGAATCTCGGCCAGGGTCTGGAAGAACTCGCGGGCGTTGATCTTGGTCTTCTTGATGCGGGCATCGTCGACCATCTCGTAGTACTTCTCGGTGACGTTGATATCTGAGAAGGGCACACCGTAGATACGCTCAACGTCGTAGGGCGAGAAGAGGTACATGTCCTCGTTCTTCTTGGCCAGTTCAAAGGTGATATCGGGAATCACAACGCCCAGTGAGAGGGTCTTAATGCGAATCTTCTCGTCGGCGTTCTCGCGCTTGGTGTCGAGGAAGGAGTAGATATCGGGGTGGTGGGCGTGCAGGTAAACTGCGCCTGCCCCCTGGCGGGCACCGAGCTGGTTGGCGTAGGAGAAGGAGTCTTCCAGCAGCTTCATCACGGGGATGACGCCTGAGGACTGGTTCTCGATCTTCTTGATGGGGGCGCCAGCTTCGCGCAGGTTGGTCAGGGCGAAGGCTACGCCGCCGCCGCGCTTGGACAGCTGTAGGGCTGAGTTGATGGAGCGGCCGATGGACTCCATGTTGTCTTCGATACGCAGCAGGAAGCAGGAGACCAGTTCGCCGCGCTGCTTCTTACCTGCGTTGAGGAAGGTGGGGGTGGCGGGCTGGAAGCGGCCGGAGATGACCTCTTCGACAATCTTGGTTGCCAGAGCCTCGTCGCCTTCTGCCAACAGCAGGGCAACCATGACCACGCGGTCCTCGAAGCGTTCCAGGTAGCGCTGGCCGTCGAAGGTCTTCAGCGCGTAGGAGGTGTAGAACTTGAAGGCGCCCAGGAAGGTGGGGAAGCGGAACTTCTTGGAGTAGGCCAGCTTGGAGAGGGACTTGACGAAGTCAAAGGAGTACTTCTCGAAAACCTCGGGCTCGTAGTACTGGTGCTTGACCAGGTAGTCAATCTTTTCTTCCAGGTCGTGGAAGAAGACGGTGTTGTTGTTGACGTGCTGCAGGAAGTACTGGCGGGCTGCCTGACGGTCTGCTTCGAACTGAATCTGGCCGTTCTCATCGTAGAGGTTCAGAAGGGCGTTCAGTTCGTGGTACCCCATGCCACGGTATTTCTCGGGGGTGCTCGGATCCTCGTGACCGGGTTCTACGCTGAGGCCGGGTACAGGGAGTTTTGAATCCAAAATTTTTCCAATCCTTCTTGAACGGTTTCTACATCTTCTTCGGTGCCCATGAGCTCAAACTTGTAGAGTACGGGCACGTGGCATTTGGCGGCGACTTTGTCTGCTGCTACGCAGAAGAGGTCACCGAAGTTGGTGTTTCCCGCGCCGATGACTCCTTGCAGGAGTTCCCGGTTGTGGGGGTTGTTGAGGAACTTCACGGCCTGGGGCGGTATAGAGCCCGCTCCCCCGGGTCGCCCGTAGCTGGGGACACACAGCACGTAGGGCCCGGTGACCTGTGGGGGGTCTTCGCTGGTCTTAAGCGGTAGCCGTATGTTTTTTATTCCGGTCTTCTGAACGAACTTGTGAGTGTTCTCTGAGACCGATGAAAAGTAGACGATGGTGGGCTGTCCGGTGGTATCTGTGGTGTCCATGGGGGCTGGTGCCTGGATCTGGTCGTGGTGGGTGTGCGCGTGGCGCGGGTAAGAAAAGGCCCGGGTGCGGACGCCTGTAGCGGCGGGTGCTGCCCGGGCAGGTGGTCAGCGGTTAGGCTGCGGCGCTGGCCAGGGCGTTGATCTTGTCGGGCTGGAAGCCTGACCAGTGATCCTCACCGGCGATTACAACGGGGGCCTGCAGGTAGCCCATGCCCTTGATGAGTTCGAGGGCTGCGGGGTCCTCGGTGATGTCAACGGTGTTGTACTGGACGCCGAGCTTATCGAGAGCGCGGTAGGTCATGTTGCACTGGACGCAGGCAGGCTTGGTGTACACCGTAACGGTCATTGGGGTATCTCCTTGGTGTCCCGCGCGTTGCGGGAGGTTTCTGGCATAGGGGCTCTCGAAAGAGCTGGTGTGGGGTCTGGCGGCCTTTTCTCTCTAGTCGCCCGAACCGAGACTTAATACTACATCTAGTGTTTGGGGAGCGCACCTAACCCTACATAGTGTGGTCTGTTACGAAATTTTTTAAATCGGTGCGCTATCCACAGCCCTTCCGCGCGTTTGCGGGCTTTAAGGGAGTTATCCACATTAAGGGCTTCTTGGGGCGGGATTGAAGGTCGGTGTGTGACCTTAAGTTCAGGGGCCGCTGAGCCCCCTGGGGCTTAAGACCGGACGTCCCGCGTGATATCAGGGCGGGGGCTTTCAACCCTAAATTGAGCCTTGAGTCTTGGGGGCTGCGCGGGCCTGTTTTTTAAGGTTTTTTGCCGGGGGCGTGTCGCGCAAAGGGGCACCCCGTCAGGCTTGACAAGGGTGCCCCTTAAGGTGTTTAAGCGCGGTTGTTTAGACGAGCCCGCGGTCTTTGAGCTGCTCGTAGAGGGCGGTGCCGTCATTGCCTTCAAGCCAGAGGTCGCCCTTGGTGATATCGCGAGCGCGGTTGTCGCCCCAGACGCGGCCTGATGAGAGGACGGATTCGCCGAAGGTGAGGTTGCGGATGAGGATGGCTTCGACGTTGTGGGGGTAGCGGACGGCGAAGCCGTTGTAGATTTCGGGGTCGCGTTGGCCGTCGTCGCCGATGAGGATCCAGCGGATGTTGGGGAATTCGGTGGCGAGGCGTTTGAGGGTGTTGACTTTGTGTTGGGAGCCGGAGCGGAACCAGCGGTCGGGGGTGGGGCCCCAGTCGGTGAGGAGGAAGGTGCCTTTGGGGTAGCCGTTGCGGTGGAGGAAGCGGCGGAGGGTGGGGGTGACGTTCCAGGCGCCGGTGGAGAGGTACATGAAGGGTGCTGTGGGGTGGGCGCGGTGGAGGCGGTCCATCATGACGGCCATGCCGGGGGTGGCGGAGCGGGCGTGTTCGTTGAGGACGAAGCTGTTCCAGGCGGCGACGAAGGGGCGGGGTAGGGCGGTGTTCATGACGGTGTCGTCGACGTCGCAGATGATTCCGATGGTTTGGTCTTCGGGGACGATGTAGACGCTGGTGATGGCGGGTTGGCTGCCGGGGGTGGTGATGGTGACTTGGTGGGTGCCGGGTTCTAGGGTGATGTTGAGTTTGACGTCTACGACTCCTCCGCGGTCGGCGTGGACGCGGTGGTGTTGGCCGTTGATGTGGATGTCGATGGGGGCGTGGGAGATGGCGACTGAGGTGAAGGAGCGCCAGCCGCGGACGGGTTCGATGGTGGGGTCGCCTTTTTCGACGGAGTCGAAGAATTCTTCGAAGAGGTCGGTTTTGTAGAGGGCGCGGCCGAGGATGCGTACCCAGTTTTTGGTGCCGTATCCGACGCTGGGTACGATGACGGGTTCTAGGCCGTTTTTTTGTGCTTTGCGTTCGCGGTAGGAGTGGATGTTGTCGCCTATGCGGTAGCCGATGTTGACGGCTTCGTCGGCTGCTTCTGCGACGATGGTGCGGATTTCGTGTGCCCCTGTGGTCATAGCCCTAGTTTTTCATATTTGGGTGGTTGGTGCATGTTATGGGTGGGTGTGGGTGTGTTGTTAAAGGAAGAGGTGGGCACCGTCTTTGGTGCCCACCTGTGTGTGGTGTGTGGTGGTGGTGTTAGTCGATGTTGAGGACGCAGGTGGCACTGCCGGTGCCGTCTGCTTCGTTGGCGTGGTTGACGTGGTCGCCTTCTTCGAGGGAGTAGCCGGTGCCCTTGATGGCGCAGAAGACCTCTGCTTCGGGGTCTTCGGCGGTGACGGAGACGCGGATTTGTGAGTCTGAGAGGTCTGCGAGGTTGTCGTAGGTGAGCTTGTAGAAGGCTTCACCTTCGAATTCAGCCTGGTTGCCGTCGAAGTTCATCTGGTCTTGGTAGACGGTGATGGTTGCGGGAGCCTCTGCGCCGTTGTGTTCGGCAGTTACCTCGATGGTGATATCGTCGCGGCCGCCCCAGCCGTCAGTTGCTTCGATGCCCATGCCGGGTACGATGGTTTGCGCGCAGCCTGCGAGCAGGGCGGTCGCCGCAAGCGCGGATACTACGGTAACTTTTTTCTTTGCCATATATAAAAATATAGCGTCTTCACAGACTCTTAGGGTAATGCTACGCGCCGGTGGGCGACAGTTTGTGGCTAAAAGTCTTGATGAGAGGTTGGGGGCGTAGTGGGGGCGGGCACTCTCTGGTGTGAGGGTGCCCGCCCGGGGTGTGGCGTCCTGGTGGTTGTGGACTAGTGAGCGTTGTCTAGGCGCTGGGGGTCGGTGGTGACTAGGATTTTGACGGCGGTTTCGTTGCGGTTGATGAGGGTGTCGAAGCCTTCGTCGATGAGGTTTTCGAGGGCGATTTTGCCGGTGATGAAGGGTTTGAGGTTGATTTTGCCTGATTCAACGAGCTTGATGGTGTCGGGGTGGTTGTTGACGTAGGCGATGGTGCCGCGGAGGTCAACTTCCTTGAGCACGAGTTTTTGCATGTCGAGCTGGGCGGGCTTGCCCCAGATGGAGACCACGACGATGACGCCCTGGGGTTTGATGGCGTCGAAGAGGGTATCGAGGACGGCGTTGACCGAGGTGCATTCGAAGGCGACGTCGGCGCCGCGGCCGTTGGTGAGTTTTTTGACTTCTTCAACGACATCTACCTCGGCGGGTGATAGGGCGTAGTCGGCTACTCCTGCATCGAGGGCCTTTTGGCGGCGGAGGCTGGAGAGTTCGCTCATGATGACGGTTGCGCCCTGGGCTTTGAGGACGGCTGCGGTGAGCAGGCCGATGGGGCCTGCACCGCCGATGAGGGCGACGTCCCCGTCCTTGACTCCCCCGGCTCGTTCAACGGCGTGGTAGCCCACGGTAAGGGGTTCGATGAGGGCTGCTTCATCGAGGGGGATGTCTTTGGAGATTTTGTGGACCCAGCGGCGCTTGACGGCGATCTTTTCGGCAAGGCCGCCGCCGTGCCCGGCGAGGCCGATGAAGTTCATGTCCTTGGAGAGGTGGTAGTCCTTGTTACCGGGGCCGGTTTCTACGTCGTCGCGTACGATGTAGGGTTCAACGACGACGTGGTCGCCTACCTCTAGGTCGGTGATGCCTTCACCGAGGGCTTCTACAACGCCGGAGAATTCGTGGCCCATGGTGACGGGGGCGGTTTCGCCGGAGATGGGGTGAGGGGTGCTGTGGGTGGGGCAGAAGATGGGGCCGTCGAGGTATTCGTGAAGATCGGTGCCGCAGATGCCGCACCAGGCTACCTTGATGAGGACTTCACCAGCGCCTGCGGTGGGTTCGTCGATGTCTTCGATGCGGATGTCTTTGTTGTCGTAAAAGCGGGCTGCCTTCATGGGAGTCATCACCTGTTTCGATAAGAGGTCTCCCCCGCTACCTGGTTGAGCTGGTAGTGGGGTTTGGTCGTCTATGACCTCTTTCATCCTATCTCCGCAGCACCTGCTTGTGGCGCCGGTTACGCTATGTTTCGGCAGGTTGCGGGTATAGCCGCCCCTTAGGCTCTACCCGTAATCAGGCCACCCTCAACGGTAAAAGGCCAACCGATGCCGTTCTTGGTCATGACGGTGTGGGGGTCTACTCCCGGGGCGAAGAGATGGGTGCGGTTTTTGTAGGCGATGAAGTATTCATCGAAGGCCGGTAGGTGGTAGGCGAGGCTCAGGGCATGGTCGAGCTCTTGAGGTGTAACATCCTTCTGCCAGCTGCCCATGTAGTAGGTAGTGCCCTCCAGGGTGAAGCTGGTTAGCCCACCGGCAGCCACCAGGGCTTCTGCCGTGCGAGTCGCTACCATCTTGGGCAGGGTGGACCACCAGCAAAAGTCTTCGATACTGGCAGGGCCTCGGGTGGAGAAGTAGCGGGCGGTCAGTTCCCGGGTTTTCTCGGCAGGGGTGCGGGAGGCGGCGTCAGTCACCTGCCGAGGAATGGCAACTTCTGCGGCTACGAAGGTGTCGTGTTGGCCGGTGCGGCGGGTCTGGATAATGCGGCCGTCGGAGCCTGCCCGGCGCAGGTGGTGGCCCAGCAGCTCGCGGGGGTAGCCTGCCTCAGCGAAGAGGGCCCGCAGCTGATCGCGGCTCACCGGTTCACTAATAGCACTTTCAGCCAGCACCCGGGCTGCCTCGTAGCCCTCAACGCTCAGGCCGAACTGCTCAGCTAGGCGCTCGGGCTTACCGGTGACCGAACGAGGCCCTAAGAGGGTGGTCACCCAGTGGTCGCTGCGGTGGAGGTAGTGCAGGGTGCCGCGCTGGGACCAGGTGCGCACCAGTTCATAGTCGGCGAGCGCGGTATCTAGGTGGCTGGTGTTGGTGGTGAGGGGTTTTTCGGGGTGCCCTGCGCGGATGGCGAGGGCGGTGAGGCCGCCTGCGTAGTTTTGGCCTTGGGTGGCGATCATGTAGTGGGCGGCGTCGGTGATGGTGGTGGGTGTGGTGGGGCGGGCGGACGCTGGTGCGAGGGCTTGGGCGATGAGTCGTCGGGCGAGGAGGTGGTTGGGGTGCATGGGTTTAGTGTACCCGTGTGTTCTTAGGTGGTGGGTTGGGTGTGGAGGGTGAGGGCTCGTAGGGGGCAGGCTTTGGCGGCTTCTTGGGCGGCTTGGTGAAGGTTTGGTGGGATGGTGATGGTGCTGCCTTCGGGTGAGTAGGGGTAGCCCCAGGGGTCGGGGGTGAGTTTTTCTTCGAGGAGTTCGATGCAGAGGCCGCGGGCGGCACAGCTGCCCCAGTTGATGTGGAGGGTGGTCATGGGGGGGGTGGGTCTTTCGTGGGTTAGGAGTGAGCGGTGCAGGTGCCGTGGGTGTGGGCTGTGATTTCGTGGTGGTAGGTGGTGAGGGTGTTGGTGATGAAGCGGACGGTGGCATCGGGGTGTTTGCAGATGCCTCGTCCGGGGAGCAGGTGATGCCGCGGGCTGCGGCGAGCGGGGCGATGGTGGCGAGGGATTCTTCTCGGGCGTAGAGGGCGAGGTTGCGGGTGCCGATGAGTTCTCCGGCGATTTGTAGGCCGTCAAGGACGAGGTGGGGGGGCGTGGAGCAGGAGGGTGCGGTCTTTGTGGGAGAGGTATTCGCCTTCTGCTCCGTTGGCGATGATGGTGGTTTTGGGGCCTTGGTCGGTGGTGGTGAGTTTGCAGTAGGTGGAGAAGCTAGCACCGCCGCGTCCGTCCAGATTTGATTCGAAGATGTGTTCGAGTACCTGCTGGGGGTTGAGGGCAGGTACTGTGCCGAAGGTAGCTAGGTGAGCTGCGGCGTCCGCCTGGTGGCCGGCGGCAAAGAGCCGGGGGCTGCCGACAGCTAGGTCCAGGCGGACGTTGTGTGCCGGGGTGAGCGGGGCGGACGCGGTGGGGCGGGTGGTGGCGTGGAGTAGGGGTGTTGTCATGACGGGTTTCCTAGCGGCTTGCGGACCGGACGGAGGCTACCTGACGGGTAGTGCCAAAGAAAGGGAGCAGACGGTAGACAGTGGCGGTACCAACAAGGGCGATGGAGACCAGGGCGAGGGCGAGGAACCAGATCTGCCCGCGGTCGGTGCCGGAGCTGAGCCCGTGGGCAAGGGCTGCGGGCCAGCAGGCGTAGGCACCCCAGTGCACCAGGTGAAAGAGCTTCTCGGGTAGGCGGTGGCGCAGCAGACCGGTGACGGCGAGCGCCAGAATCAGGTCGAAGGCCAGGGTTCCTAGACCGTAGGCGAGGGTTTCGCTTGCCGTGGTGAAGGGGATGAAGAACTGGGTGAGGGTGATTCCGGTGTAGGTGTCGAGGTAGAGGGTGATGATGTGGATGAGGGTGAAGATCAGGGCGAGGAGGGAGGCTGTGCGGTGGATGGAGGTGGTGGCAAATCGGGGTATGCCGATGTAGGTTTTGCCGGAGCGGGCCAGGATACCTAGGGCCAGGGAGACAGAGAGCAGGATGAGGGCTGTGGCTCCTGTGGAGCGGGCGATGGCCCAGTAGATTTCGTTGGTCATGGGTATCTGGTCTTTCGGGGTTCCGGTCTTGGGGTGGGGTTTAGGGCTGGGGTGTTGGGGTTGCTGGCCAGTGGTGGGTGAGTTCTGTGCCGGTAACTGTCACGAGGCGAGTGGGCAGGCCGGTGGGGGCGAGCTTCTGGTGGGCACCACTTCCCCAGACGATGGCTGCGGTGGAGTAGGTGTTGGCCTCTGTTGCGCTGCCTGCGATGACGCTGGCGGTTGCAAGATCCGGTGTAGCGGAGAGGCCGGTGGCGGGGTTGATGATGTGGTGCCAGCCCTGGCCGTCTCGTGCCCAGCGGCGCTTTTGGGTGGACGAGGTGGCGATCGCTCCCCCGTTGATGAGCTCAATGGTGCTGGCAGGGTCATTTTCTAGGTCTTGGACGGTTACCGTCCAGGGGCGGGTGGGCCCTGCCGTGGCGATATCCCCGCCGATGTTGAGAAGGACGGGTGCCCCGCAGGCTTGGGCTGCGGCGTCCGCACCGCGGTCCACGGCCCAGGCTTTGCCGATGCCGATAAGGTTAAGCTGCACCCCCTCAGCCAGGGTAAGCTGCCTACCGGTCAGCTGCACCTGCTCGTGCAAGCTCGCAGGCTCAGTCGATGCTACTGAAAGGCTGCCGTCTTCGCCGGTGACGAGCTGGAAGGTCAGCGCCTGACCGGCAGTTCCGCCCAGGGCCTGGACGCGGGGGTCAAAAGCCCCGCCGGTTCGCTCGTAGGCGGTAATTGCCTGGGCAAGAACCTGTGCCAGGGTGGCGCTGAGCATGTAAGTTCCCCCACCGGCGGCATTGATGGTTGCCAGCTCACTGGTGGGCTCGAAGGTGTTGATAGCTGCGTTAGTTTCGGCAAGGACGCCCCGCACGGCGGCGCTCGCCGCAGCCAGGTCTGCCTCACGGCTGCTATCGACCAGAAGCTCGGCCGCGGACGTCCAGACCTGCCAGTTCTCTGCCAGCATGACTAGGAGCCGCTACTGGTGGTGTGGGAGGTGGAACCGGCAGGGGCCTGCTGCACATAGGTGGTTGAGCTTGAAGAACTTGAACCGGTGGTGGCGTTCTGGCTTGCGGTTGCCGTTGTGCTGGGTGAGGTCTGCTCAGTTTCAGGGCTGGTGGCAGTAGCTGTTTCGGTGCTCTGCACATCTGCATAGGTTTCTACAGCTACTGCGGCAGCCCCCAGAGTAGAGGCGGCGACCAGGCCGGCACCTGCCAGGTGGGCTACAAGCTTGCCGCGGGTACGTGTTTGCATAGGGTTGGACTCCTTAGATTTTTCTCTTGAGTCTTAGCCTAAGGAGCAGGTATGTGCGGGAGTTTTATCCAACCTATGAGCAACCTGTGAAAGTTTCAGAAGAAAGCTTTGCCTCACCTGCTGGGCAGATGAGGCAAGGCTGTCTTAAGAGAGGTATCCCTTCGACCTACACGTGGTGGTAGGGGCGGCCGGCAGCAATTTCACCGGCCCGGTAAATCTGCTCAGTAATAATGAGGCGCACCAGCTGGTGGGGGAAGACCAGGTCCGAGAGGCTCCAGACGGTATTGGCGCGGGCCCGCACCGAATCGTCCACCCCGTAGGCCCCACCAATCACCAGCACCACCTTCTTATAGCCCAGCTGGGCTTCCAGCAGGCGAGCCAGGGCAGGAGAGCTCAGCATCTTACCGCGCTCATCGAGCAGCACCAGGTAGTCATCACGATCAACCTTTTCAAGAATACGGCGGGACTCCTCAGCCCGGGCAGCTTCTTCTGCCAGGGACGAGTGGGGCAGGTACTGCCAAGTAATATCCCAGGGCTTGCGGAGGCGGGTTTCGTAGCGGTCGATGCCGTCCTTGACCCACTTTTCGTGTTTCTTGCCGATAGCAATAATTTTGATGGTCATTGGTTCTCCTCGGTCAGGGGTGCGCGGGCTGTAAGAACGGTGAAGGTGGGGGTGCGTTCTAGTTGCCGTACCCGTTCAAAGCGCTCTTCAACCTGCTGCCTGTAGCGGGCGTGCGAGTTATGCACCAGATAGAGCTGCCCACCGGGGGCTAGCAGACGCAAGGACGCATCGAGCAGGGGGCCCACCAAGCTCAGGTCAACCGCGGTTCCAGTGTGGAAGGGCGGATTAAGCATCACGATGTCGGCTGAGCCCTGCGGCAGGCGGGAACCGGCGTCGTCCCAGCTCACCTGAACCCGGGCGTCCTGCCCCAGGTTAAGGGCTGCCGACCGGGCGGCGTCCACATCGAGGTCGGTGGCCCAGACCCGGGCAACCTCCACCCCGGCAGGCAGGTGCTCTAGAACCTCGAGTGTCACCGACCCGTTGCCGCACCCCATATCTACCAGGGTCAGCGGGCGGGCAGGGGCATGCTTCGCCAGGGCAGTGAGGACGTTGGTGGCCAGCAATTGGCCGCCCCGGTCGGGCTTGCCACCTGAGAACACGCCACCGACAGCCTGTAGGGGCCCGGCGGGGCGAGGGGACTCAGATGCTGGGACCGGTGCTGAAGCGAACAGGCAGCGGTGCTTGCCCTTACCCCGCAGACCTCGCACCTGCCCGAAGCTGCGGCCCAGAGTCTGATTGAAGCTGGTGCTCATGTGCTTGGTGTTACCACCCAGAATCAGGGTAGTCTCACTCCCCTGCTCAGCCTGATACCTTGCCACATCGTGGGCAAGGTCAGCGAGCGCGGCGTGACTCTTGGGTAGGTGGCCCAACACCAGACTGCCCTTAAAGTCGTGGTGGGTTAGGGCACGGTAGAGGCTATAGGTGTCTGGTGTTACCTGCCCCTGGGCATCTAGCCCGGCCAGGGTCAGGCGGGCGGCGGTGTCCGGAGCTTTTTCTCTAAGGACGCGGTGCAGGGTCAGGGCATCTGCGTAGGAGCGTTGGCGGCTGATCACCCGGTGGTTGCCGGGGGCGGTGTGTGCTAGGGCCCAGAGGGTCAGGGCGCCGGTGGGGTCATCAAGGACAAGCACGTCCCCGGCAGTAGCGCCGTCGGGGACGGATGCGGCGGCGTCTGCGATGATAAGCCGGTCAAGGGCGCTTGCCGCGCCTGCGCTCAATGAGTCGAGGGGCACGAGCTGGGTGAGGTGGTGGGTACTAGATGTGGGCACCCCTCTAGTATCTCACGGGCGATAAGGGCCCTAGATGGGGCGGTACGTCCACCGAGTGAGATGCCGGGCCGACGAGCGGCGACAGGGGCCTCACTCCCGGATTCTCTACCAGACCGCTGATAAAATACTGAGAGTAGGGCACCCTGGCCCTGCCCACTCCACATACCTGAAACGAGTAGATTGACATGAGCGAACAGACGCCTTCCTCCCACCCCGAACCCAACTACAACACCAACCCCTACCAGCAGCAGGCACCCCAGACCGAGAAGACCAACACCCTAGCGATTCTCAGCCTCGTTTTTGGTTTCCTGGCGAACATCGTCGGTATCGTGCTCGGCTTTGTTGCCCTCAACCAGATCAAGCGCACCGGCGAGAAGGGCCGAGGCCTGGCCATTGCCGGTATCGTCGTGGGCTTCATCATCCTGATCAGCGGCATCATCTTCGCGATTCTCATACTTGCTGGGCTCAACGAGTATGCCAAGTCCACAGCTGCCTACGAGTCATCGGCTGCCACTGCAAGCTCGTCCTCCGCTAGCTCCCTGGCTACCGAAGAGGTAAG
The DNA here is from genome assembly GCF_014217215.1 of Rothia nasimurium. Lineage (GTDB taxonomy): Bacteria > Actinomycetota > Actinomycetes > Actinomycetales > Micrococcaceae > Rothia > Rothia avistercoris. Next base: position 1,154,636 of record NZ_CP056080.1, on the reverse strand, counting down.
TGAAGAGGCCTCGGCAGCTGCCGACGAGGCGTCCGCCCTGGCCTCCGATGCAGCGACCACCGCTGCCCTTGACCCCGCCTCCCCCTACTGTGTTGCTCTCGATGAGTTCCTGGTCACCTCTGATGGTATCCAGCAGGATGCCACCACCTTAGATGGTTACCTGGCCTCGCTGACCAAGCTTCGTGACAACGCTCCCACCGAAGAGATGCGAGCCTCGCTGACCACCGCTATCGATGCTGTCAATGCCTCTGATGCAGCTACCTTTGAGTCTGCCCTGAACGAGGTTGTGTTCGACCTGGGCCTGGACGCCGTCAACTGCGGCATCGAATAAACCCCAACTCCCCCCCCCACAACAACAAGGGCCCCGCACCGTCACGGTGCGGGGCTCCTTTGTGTTTTAGTCGGTCATCTTAACGGTTGTCTGCTGGGGTGCTACCAGGGGTATGGGCTCGTATTCAGCGCGCAGGGCTCGCAGGCGGGCCACGTGGGCGTGAAGGGCCTTATCTTCATCGGTAGTGGGCGTGAAGGGGCGGGCCGGTAGGGGCTGCCCATCGAGGTCGGTTGCCATGTAGGTCATAGAGGCATGGATAGCTAGGGGTAGCTGGTCGTGGCGTTCCCTCGGGTTGCCTGCGCGCAGGTGCACCATCACACCCATGGAACGCGCATCGGTGCGTACCAGGCGGGCGGTTACTTCCACCAGGTCCCCGATATGCACCGGCTGGTAGAAGCGAATTCCACCCGCGTAAACAGCGACGGTGCGCTCGCCGCTCCAGGCCATGGTGACGCTGGTGGCTGCTTCGTCAATCCATTCCATGGCGGTGCCGCCGTGCACATTCCCGCCCCAGTTCACATCGGTGGGCTTAGCCAGGAAACGGTGGGTGACTTCGGGGGCGGTGGACGCGCTCGTGTAGGTCTGAGAAGTCATTTCAGCTTCAATGGCCTTGCGGAGTTCCACGCGCGAGAGCGCCGCCTGCTGCACCCGCTTCTCCTCGTCGGTCACGGGCACGTAAGGAGTAACAGGGGTAGGTTTGCGGTCTTCGCCCATGGCAACGAAGATGACCAGGCAGTCGCAGGCACGGGTGAAGTTGCCGTCCCTGGGGTCAGCGGAGAGCACTTCGTTGACGATATGCATAGTGGAGCGGCCGGTGTAGACGATGCGGGAGCGCACCTCAACCATGTGCCCCGAGGGGATGGGACGGGTGAAGTGAATATGCCCCACATAGGCGGTGACACAGTAGGTGCCCGACCAGCCGGCGGCGCAGGCGTAAGCGGCCTTATCGATCCATTCGAGCACACGTCCGCCGTGCACGCCGGCTGAGCCTGCGATGATGACGTCGGTGGGTGCTGCGAGAAAACGTAGGGTGATGGAGGGCTGCGGGGCAAGCTGGGCCATGGCGGATTTCTTTCTGGTGCTACGTGATTGTTATATCGTACGACATACGCTGCTTTGTACCGAGCTGTGTCTCACCCTGAGAAAGGTGTCAACCTTGGTTGACACCTTTCTCATTTAGCAACTAAAGTTGACAACATGGAGCTCCCCCAAACAACCCAGCAGGCAGCAGATACCACAAACCCCCGGCGAGGACTCCTCGCCATTGCTGCCCTGCGCTCACTAACCGACAACCTTGAACACCAGCAGGTCGAAGCAGCCCTACGCACCGGCATGAGTTGGCAGGCTATAGCCGACTGCCTAGGGGTGAGCAGACAGGCCGTCCACAAGAAATACGCCAAACGCATCGACCCCGCTATTCCCCTACCGCGCAGAAAGGCGCCCTAGCTACCATGAGCACCGCTTCAAAATGGGCCGACTACCTAGCCATAATGACCGCAGCCCGTACCGCAGCAGCAGGCCATCACCCCGCAGGCTCTTGCCCTAGCACTCTTGACCGAACCCACCGGCGTCCTCACAGAAGCCCTTGAGCGTTGCGGGGTAAGCCCCGAGCAGGTCCGCGAAAACCTCACCCTCAATGCCGAGGGTGCGAATGATTCAGCAGGAGAGGGGCATGCCGGGGCATCCAGTGCGGACGGCACGCGGCTAGGAGCAACCCGGCAGATTCAGCTCTCCCACACCCCGGCCGACTACCGGGTAACCTATGAGTTAGGTTTCCCGCAGCAGCCACGGTTCAACACACAGCTCATTGAGGTTACCCTGCTCCCCCAGGATTCTGGGACCCTCGCTCAGGTGACCAGCAGCTGGCTCCGCGCGCCCGAGGCAAACCTACCCCGCTCTTTGCGATTACTGCGCCGTCCGCTCGGTGCCGTCATACGGCCCGTAACCCGCTGGACCACAACCATCCAGGCCAGCACCCTTGCCGAGCAGCTTCGCGCTGCCGCTACACGCTCCGCTCCCACTTCCTAAGGACGCCCATGGAAAGCATGATCCGCCAGGCCACCGTTATCGTCATCGGCGGCGGGCAGGCCGGCCTATCAGCCAGCTACCACCTAGCCCAGCGCGGCTACGCCAATGCTCTGACCCACCCCACAGCCCCACTCACCTACATCACCTTCGATGCGGCTGAAGGGCCCGGCGGCGCCTGGCGCCACCGCTGGGACTCCCTGACCATGGCCACCGTCAACAACATCTTTGATCTCCCTAACTTTCCCCGGCTCCGGGTAGAGCTGACAGAGCCCAGCAAACAGGCTATCCCCTCCTATTTCGCCGACTTCGAAGCAACCGAAGAACTGGCTATCACCCGGCCGGTCGCCGTCCTTGCCGTTACCGCAACCGGCAACCCCGACCTCCCCTTCGAACTCGCCACCACCAACGGCACCTGGCAGGCAGCAGCAATCATCAATGCCACCGGCACCTGGAATAACCCCATCTTGCCCGCCTACCCGGGGCAGGCGTCCTTTCAGGGGCGGCAACTTCACACCCGCGACTACCTGCGGCTCGAGGACTTCGCTGGCCAGCGGGTTGCGATTGTGGGCGGCGGTATATCAGCGGTGCAACAGCTTGAGGAAATCTCGCGGGTTGCCACCACCTTCTGGTACACCCGGCGCGAACCGGTCTTCCGCAACACCGAGTTCAACACCGAGTACGGGCGCGATGTGGTAGCCCGCGTCACCGCCGACGCTGAGGCCGGGATCCCCACAGGGTCGGTCGTCAGCTATACCGGCCTGGGGTGGACGCCCTACGCCAGGGCCACCAAAGCCCGCGGCGCACTAAACCGCCGCCCCATGTTCAGCAGCATCGACGCAACCGGCGTGATTGAGGCCGACGGCAGCCACACCGACGTTAACACTATCCTGTGGGCTACCGGGTTTAAACCGGCGCTCGCCCACCTTGACCCGTTGGGTCTGCGCAACGAGCTGGGCGCCATTCAGATGGACGGTACACAGGTAGCCACCCAGCCCCGTCTACACCTCATCGGTTACGGCCCCAGCCAATCGACGGTGGGGGCTAACCGGGCTGGTCGAATCGCGGTGCGTAAGCTCCACAAGCTACTGACCCGCTAGCGGGCTCATCACCCGCCCCTCGCTACTACCGACCCCGCCCAGAGGCCGACCGGTTGAGAACGAATGAGGGCAGCAGGGCCAGGGCCGAAATACAGGCCAAAGCCGGGAAAGAGGTCGCTGCCATAATAAATCCCGAAGCTAGGGCAGCGATTGCCGCGCCCAGGTTGGTGAGAGAGTCCAGGCCACCTGCTGCCCGGATGCGGCTTTCAGCCGGCAAGGACGCCGCAAAGAGAGCGGAGGCCGCAACAAAAGTTGCCGACCAGCCCACCCCGAGCAGGATTAGGCTAACCACCATGGCAGTTGCCCGGTGCGGGGCAAAGACGCCAAGGGCTACCGCTGCTAAGAGCAGGACGGTGCCGATGAGTATCATGGTGCGCTCCCCCAGCCGATCTGACCCCAGCCCCATCAGGGGTGAGAGCCCGTACATGCCCAGCACGTGCAGGCTGATAGTCAGACCGATGATTTCGATACCGGCACCCTGGTGGTTCATGTGCACCGGGGTCATGGTCATCACCGACACCATCACTATGTGTGCGCACAGCAGGCTGATGGCGGCAGCCCGAGCCTGCCGGTTGCCCGCAATTTCGCGGGTAAAGGCCCCGATTTTTGCGCCTAGGGTGGGCTTCTTTGGGGCGGACGCCTGCTCCCCCTGCCCTGCCCCGGGTAGGCCGGGTGTGGCGGCCTTGCCTGTACCCGGGAGGAGTGTGAAGACCAGCAGGGTCGCGGCGGCCATAGCGATCGCCGCCAGGGCAAAGGCTGCACTGTAGAGGTTGGTACCCAGGGATGGCGCGAGCGCGGCTGCCGGGGTGCCAATGTTAGGGCCGAGGACGGAACCGATGGTACCTACCCAGACGATGAAGCTGAGGGCTGAGCCGCGGTTGGTGTCGGTGGCGTGGTCGGTTGCCGCGAAGCGGGCTTGGAGGGCGGCGGCAGAGCCTGCTCCCATGAGGAGAAGGCCCAGGGCTACCAGGGTGATACTGGTGGTGGAGGCGGCGAAGGCCAGCAGGGTGGCGCCGAGGCTTGCGGTGGCCCAGCCGGTGGTGAGGGCGGTACGGCGGCTGGTGCGGGCTGCGAGGTTGGCTAGCGGTATGCCGAAGAGGGCAGCCCCGAAGGTGGAGGCGGTGCGGGCAATCCCTGCCAGTGCCTCGTTCTGGGTGACCTCGCTGGCCAGGAGAACGCCGATGGAGGGGGCTGCTCCTACGCCGATGGTGCCAAAGACCTGGGTGAGGGCCAGGGCCCAGAGGACGCGGCGCTGCTGGTGGGTGTTCATGAGTTTTAGTTTACTGAGGTGCGGCAGGGTTCAGAGTCCTTGCCCCCGGAATTCACTGTGTGAAGCAGCCTTCTCTGTGCTGTAGGTTTTTCGCTACTATGAGGAGCTATGACCCTTGCCCTTTGGCTTTCCCTCGTCGCTGCCTGCCTGGTGATTTCTTTAACCCCGGGGGCAGGTGCGGTGAACACCATGACGACCTCCCTGCTGCACGGCTGGAAGAAGGCCTTTTTCACGGTCATGGGGCAGCAACTAGCCCTGGTGGTTCAGATCGCTATTGTGGCCGCTGGCCTGGGCGTAGTGGTCGCTAATTCGCCGGTACTTTTCGATGTGATTCGCTACGGTGGGGCTGCCTACCTGGTTTACCTCGGGTTACGCATGATTCTTGCCCGCCCTCGAACCCCGCAGCTGCCCCAGTACCTGGTGCTAGCGGGCACTATGGTGGCCATCGATATTGTGGTCATGTGGGGTGGGTTTGCCCTGGTGGCAAAAACTCTGACCAGACTGTCACATTCAGAGCGCGGGCAGACAATCCTGAACCGGGTCTTTGGCTCCCTCTTTATTCTGGTCGCTGCTCTCATGGTCTTTGCAGGGCACTAGGGTTCCCTCACTCCCCTACCGTATCTGTTGCGGGCAAGATAAAGCCCTCTCATGCCTGCGCGCCGTAGACTGGGGTAGACCGTCCTATCTAGTTTGAGGAGTTTTCGTGGCTCGCATCGGCATTATTCTTGGTTCTACCCGCCCTACCCGCATCAGCCCTATGGTCGGTGCTTGGGCGCAGGAGCGTCTGGCGGCTCTTGGCAATCACACCTACGAGATGATTGATTTGGCGGAGCAGAATCTGCCCTTCTTCGACGAGCCTGCCTCACCCAAGTCGGGGGTTCCCTACCAGCACCAGCACACTCGTGACTGGTCTGAGCTGGTTTCTGGGTTTGACGGTTTTGCGGTGGCTCTGCCTGAATACAACGGTGGTCTGCCGGCGGTGTTGAAGAATGCCATGGACTACCTGTTTGCTGAGTGGAAGGGCAAGCCGGTTGCGGTGGTGTCCTATGGTTTTGGGGCGGGGCTCAAGTCAGCTGCGCAGTTTGAGCTGATCTGCCCGAACTACGGCCTGGTGCTAGTGCCCGCGGCGGTGAATATCAAGTTGGGCCGCGATATGTATAACGCTGAGGGGCAGATTGCGGACGCCGCTACTGCCTTTGCCGAGTACGAGCAGGCCCTGCCCCTCTTAGATGAGGCGCTGGGCGAGGCGCTGGCGTAAGCCAGTTCAGCTGGATTAGGGCAGGGTTCGCAGGATTTTTTCGAGCGGACGCCCCTTAGCTACCTCGTCAACGAGTTTATCGAGGTAGCGGATCTGCTGCATGAGGGGGTCTTCGATCTCCTGCACCTTGTACCCGCAGATGGAGCCGGTAATCAGGCGCGCGGCGGGGTTGAGCCGGGCGGAGGCGAAGAAGTCGCGGAAGGACGTCCGCCCCTCAAGGTGGCGGGACAGGTCGGGCCGGCTGTAGCCGGTGAGCCAGCAGGTGACGGTCTCAACCAGGGCGGTGTCCTGCCCCTTGCGTTCCACCTTGGCCAGGTAGTGGGGCCAGACCTCGGCGACGGGCATGTCAAAGATTTTGTGGGTCATGTTCCCTAGTCTAGTTCGCTATGATGGGGTGTAGACATTCACCGGGGGACAGTAGGCCGCAGCCTAGGGGATCATCGGTCAGGATTACCTGCCGAACATACCGCCTGTTAGATGAAGGTGCCGGGTGAGCCCGGGCGTCGCTCACAAGCGACCCCGAAGCTCACCCATTTTTGTGGGCTAGAACCGGGGCCGCACCCAACCTACTGTGAAAGGAAGCCCCGTGACCACCCGCGAGGGCCAGATTATTTCCCGCGCAACCATCGAGCACTCCATCGATGAGGGGCATGCCTACCGGTACGGGCAGGACGCGGACGGCTCCGGGTGGCTTGAACTGCGCTAGGGCTGGGAGCGCGGTTAGGTTCTGCCCCGCCGGGGCTGACCCTGTAAAGTAGGGTGCTGAATAATCAGTGTACTTTCCCCCTATTCTCTTGTGCTGAGGACCCTATGCGACCAGATTCTAAGCCCACCCCTCGGGTGCTCTTCCGTACGTTTGCCACCGCTGAAATGATCACCTGGGCTCTGCTCATTACGGCCCTGATTCTGCGGGGTACCGGCGTGACCAATATTGTGCCGATTGCCGGTGGTATTCACGGGTTTGTTTTTCTGAGCTACTGCGTTGTGACTGTCTTTACCTGGGTGAACCAGCAGTGGAAGGCTCCCGTGGGCATCGCCGGTCTGCTTCTGTCCGTGATTCCCTTTGCGACGGTTCCCTTTGAGCTTTTCCTCGATAAGCGGGGCCTACTGCGCGGGGGCTGGCGTCTGGCACCTGGTGGGGCGGCGCCGTCCGGCCTTCTCGAGAAAGCCCAGGCCTGGGTCCTGGCCAAACCGGCCCTGGCCAGCGCCCTGTTGCTTGCTTTCGTGGTTCTGCTCTTTGTGGTGCTCCTGCTGGCGGGCCCGCCCGTGCCCAAGAATTAACCCGGCATAACTGAGGCAGTAACTCAACGACCGTGCGTCATATCGCTGAGCGTGCACCTGGCAGGTGCACGCTCAGCGATATGACGCACTTTCGTCTATCACAGTCTTTGGATGTGCTTGTATTACCTACTTGCGATGTAGAACTTTGAACAGACACAGGGGTAGGTGTCCTCCATAAACATGCGGAAACAACTCGGAACTAGGATCAGAAGGGTCTGCTGGTTCCCATCGGACAGTGAACCCAGCAGGCTCTAATTCACGGGGGTCGATTTCAAGGATGAGAATATCTGTCCTGTCACTATAGATTAAGTCTGCAACTCGCTTTACCTGATCCATATCCGCGCAAGCGTGCAAGAATCCCTGATCGTTGATACTCACTCCACGTGTCGAATGAACCCACACCTTAAGTTTCTGCGCTTGTTCCCATTCTTCGGGCAAAGCTATGTGATAAATCGTCACTAAAGTTCCTCCGAGAAACGTGCACTAACTGTTTTCAAATACCAGCACCTCTGCCCTGAGCTGACCACTTACAGATTCAAATGAACTTTCAAAGCCTCATCTAGCTCCCAAACTTTATTTCTCGATAAGGTACCTATATAGTCGCCGATACGATCCACAGATACTGTTCTTATAAGTTCTGTTTGGGCTTTTGAGTCGGTAGATAGGCCGGTTTCGTCCTGGGCCAAGAGCACCTGAAACGAAGCAATAAATCTAGTATTAGAGGTCAATGGAACAACCGTCAGCGTCCCTATACCGTGATGGGCTACATAAGTATTCGATTCATCCCTACTCACGATGATGGCAGGCCTTTTCTTGTTGGGCTCACTCCCTCGGGCAGGCTCAAAATCTACCCAGTAGACGTCACCCCGTCTCATACTAGACCGTCTCCTGAAGTCTGACCCCACACATCTTCTTCACCAGACTCTGCCCATTCCCGATGTGCTCTAGCGTATTCATCAGTGAGGTCTACGGATGTCATCTGATCAATGGCTGCTTTAATGGCAGATGAGCGAGAAGCAAATTTCCTTTGTACGATAAAACGGTCGAGAGCCTCAACCGTTTCGTCCGCTAAGCTGATACTAATTTTGGTGGTCATACCTCAATCCTACCGACTGGGTTATCTGCAGCTCAAGACCTCAACCCATCAGGCCCATGCCTTACCCCCACCCATATGGCATAATGACCAGGTTAGACACACTGACTTTTCGAGGAGACCCCGTGGGTGTTGAGAGCGAACGTTTTGCCCGGTTGAGGCTACTTTTTAAGGACGAGGGCCTGCAGAAACTTCAGGACGCCACCGTCATGGTGCTGGGTCTTGGCGGCGTTGGTTCTGCCTGCGCTGAGGCTCTGTCCCGCGGCGGTGTGGGCAACCTGATTGTGTTGGACCGCGATGTTGTGGAAGAAAGTAACATCAACCGGCAGGCCCTGGCTTTTACCTCCACCCTGGGCAAGGTTAAGGCCGAGGTCATGGAGGGCATGATTAAGGAGATCCAGCCCGACTGCACTGTCACCGCCGAGCGGGTCTTCCTCACCCCCGATAACCTGGCTGAGACCCTGGATAAGTTCCCCCGCCCTGACTACGTCATTGACTGCATCGACACCATCACCCAGAAGCTGGCTGTCTACCAGTGGGCTGCTGAGCGGGGCCTGAACCTGGTTGCCTCCATGGGCGCGGCGAACCGCCTTGACCCGACCATGCTGCAGTTCGCTAATATCCGCCGCACCTACAACCGTTCTATGTCGAAGGTGGTTCGTGCCGAGTGCCGCAAGCGCCAGATTTACGGGCTTGAGGTACTCTTTTCCACCGAGCTGCCCTTCAAGGTGGAGAAGGCTCCCGGGGCAAAGGCTAAGGGTGAGACTCTGGGGTCGATGAGCTACATGCCCCCGATTATGGGGCAGATGTTGGCCGGTAAGGTGATTCGCCAGCTGGTCGGTATGGAAGAGATTCCGGCCCCTCCCTATCTTGGTTCCCAGGCGGGAGAGAAGGACGCCGCAGGTCAGCACCTGCCTCAGTCCCGCTAACATGCTGCTTGATACCCACTTTCACTATGACTTCCTGGCCCCAGCGCTTCGTTCAGCGTTTGACGAGGCACTGCGGGCCCAGGGCGCCCAGGTGGTTGCCCAGACCCTCAAGCCCTCAGCCTACCGGCAGCTTCGGGAAACTACTCCCCCAGCTGGCCCCCTGCTGTCACTTGGTTTTCACCCCTGGCAGGTAGCCTCACCTGCCCAGGTTGAGGCTGAGCTTGAGATTTTTGAGGCTGAGGTGAGAAGCACCCGGTTGATTGGTGAGATTGGTTTAGATTTTCTGCCCCGCCGCCTGGAGGCCTCCCCTACCGACCTACAGCTAGAGGTCCTGCACCGCATTTTGAATGCGGTTCTCCAGGCTGCTGCCCGGCAACCTGCTGAGAAGCCCTATGTGCTCTCTTTGCACGCCGTCCGCGCAACAACGGCGATGCTTGACCTTTTTGAGGAGCTTGATGTCCCCGGCTCCCCTCTTGTTCCGGTGGTTCACAGGTTTGGGGGTACGAGTGACGAGTTGACCCGGCTGGTGAGGGCAGGTGGGTGCATTTCGGTTCATCCGCAGATGGTTGAGAGCAAGCGCGGACGGTCTTACGTCCGCCAGGTGCCCGCAGACCGCCTGCTTTTGGAGACGGACCTGCCCGAGCAGCCTACCGATGCGCTTGACGTCCAGCTTTTTGCGCAGGAAGTGGGCGGACGCCTGCGCCGCCTTGTCGAGTGCATTTCGGCTGAGCGCGGCGAGGACTGTGCACCGATTCTGTTAGAGAACCAGAGGCGGATCTACTCTCTTTAGCACCTCAGGCTCATTGCCTCACCCCATTGAGGGCATAAAAATGGTCTCGACAATTCTTGATTGCCGAGACCTTAGTGGTGGAGGTAAGGGGATTCGAACCCCTGACCTTCTGCATGCCATGCAGACGCGCTACCAACTGCGCCATACCCCCGTGGAGCTAAGGGGATTCGAACCCCTGACCTTCTGCATGCCATGCAGACGCGCTACCAACTGCGCCATAGCCCCTTATGCATTTATTCCCCGCTCTCGCGGCGACTGTTCTATCTTATGGCACCCACAAGGGCTCATGCAAATCGAGAACCCACCAGCACCTATGAACTGCATCACATAATATTCATGAGCTATTGACCCTCTGCCAACAAAAGGACGCCCCACCCCACTCCCCCGATATCGGGAAGGTGGGTGAGGCGTCCTCACAGAAGAATCTAGTCTTCGCGCTGGTTCATCAGGTCCGCTTCGGGAGTGATGATCTCGAAGTCAGCTTCGGCGCCTTCGGTGTCGACGTCACCGGCTTCGCTGTCTAGGCCCAGGTCGATGCGGGGGGCGTCGCCCCAGAGGCGGTCGAGGGCGTAGAAGGCGCGGTCTTCTTCGTGCTGTACGTGCACTACGATGTCGCCGAAGTCCAGGAGTACCCAGCGGCCTTCTGCGCGGCCTTCGCGGCGCAGGGGCTTGAGGCCCAGTTCTTCACGGAGCTTATCTTCAACCTCGTCAACAATTGCGTTGACCAGGCGTTCGTTGTGGGCTGAGACGACCAGGAAGCCGTCGATCAAACCCATAATGTCAGAAGCGTCGACGGCCAGCAGGTTGGTTCCCTGCATGTCGTCGGCCGCGCGTGCGGCTACCTTCAACGCTTCAATAGACTCTGCAGCTGCAGTCATTTCGCCCTTTCCGAGCAAATCATTCCCCAAACCTTTTGGGGCCTCATTCAACTAAATCTTTAACTGAAGAAAAGGAACCACACGGTGGCCAGCACTAGCACGAGAAGCAGGAGGCCCACGACGGCTACGATTGCGCCGGTGGATCGCCCCTCTGATGTTTCTGGGCGGTAGGTTGCTGCTGCTTCTTGTTCCACTTCGGCAAGGTCGCCGGAGGGGGCTTCGTCCGTCTGTTTGACGGTGCCTGCGAAGTTGAAGCGCTGAGCGTCTTCTTCCTGGTCGGGGCCGGGGGCCGCCGCTGGGGTCTCAGGTGCAGACTCGGCAGTTTCTTCAGAACTATCAGAGTCTACCCCACCGGTGCTGTCACTGGCTAGGGTGCTGGCGGCTGGGTCAGTCACATCGGCGCTGTCGATTTCGGTGAGGTCAAGGCCCTGGGCATCAACTGCGCGGACGGGGGCGGGCAGGTTAGGGGTGTGCTGGCCGGCGGTGAAGAGTTCGGTGACGGGCCCGCCCTGGGCCTCTTCTGCCTGTAGCTCATCAACGCTCATGAAATCACTTTCACCGGTGATTTCTCCAGCGGCAGCGGCGAAGTCTACCTGCTCGGTAGCTTCAGCCTGCTCGGAGTAGTCGGCGCCGAGAACCTGCTGGTCAATGTGGGCCAGGGGGTCTTCGACCACGGTGGCGCGGGTGTTATCGAAATCTACGTCGAGCTTCTCGCCCTCACCGGTGCTGATGCTGCCCATCTGCGACAGGTCAACCAGGGAGCGGGCGGCGTCCTGCTCTACCTCTGCACCCTCGATGGCGCCCATAAACATGGGCACCTCTGGCAGCTCTTCATCCCCCCGCTGCAGGGCACGCAGGTATTCAGCAACCTCTTCGTAGTAGCGGCTCAGACGGCGCGGGCCCATGGGGCGGGTCGGGGGCGGGATTTCTAGCCCGTCCTCAGTGGTGTAGCTTTCGGTGAGGTAGGCGGGTGTCTCATCGTTCTGGCCGTCCGCGGCCTGATCGGGTCGTGTGCTCACAGTGTTTCCTTGAGTGGGATGCCTGGTTCTTGTGGTTAATGCTACCAAGCCAGACAGGTGGTGAAGGTTCTTAGCTGAGGTGGTCTTTGGTTTTATTTCAACCGGGGCAGGCCAGCTACGTAGCCGCCGCCCGGGGTGCCGGTGTCGTCGCCGGTGTAGAGACTGTACTTATTGATGTACTGCACTACCCCGTCGGGCACCAGGTACCAGACAGGCAGGTCGTTGCGGGCCCGGTCGCGGATATCGGTCGAAGAAATGGCCATGGCCGGAATCTCAATGACGCGGACGCGCCCCTGCGCTTCTTCGGGCACGGTCAGTTCGTGGCCGGGGCGGGTGACCGCCACGAAGGTGGCGAGGTCCCACATCTTGTGGGCGTCTTTCCAGGTGGTAATTTGGCTCATGGCATCGGCACCGGTGATAAAGAAGAGCTCGTCGTTGGGGCGCTCGGCGCGCAGGTCGGTGAGGGTGTCGATGGTGAAGGTGGGGCCCTGACGATCAATATCGACCCGGCTCACGGTGAAGCGGGGGTTGGAAGCGGTGGCAATCACCGTCATCAGGTAGCGGTGTTCGGGGGCGGTGACCTGTTTGTTGGCCTTCTGCCAGGGGTTGCCGGTGGGCACGAAAATTACTTCGTCGAGGCTGAGCACGGCAGCGACTTCGCTAGCTGCAACCAGGTGCCCGTGGTGAATGGGGTCGAAGGTGCCACCCATGACCCCCACGCGGGTGGTGGCGGGGTCGGGTTCGGGGATACCGAGCTCACGTCGGATTTCATGGGCGGGACGAATCACGGGCCTCCTGCTCGCTTTTGTATGTACGGCTTCGGCGCGGGCCCGCTCCCCCGGTTACCGGGGTGGTGCGGGCACCGCGCCGAAGTGTGGTGGAGAAAAGTTTAGCGCTTGTGCTTGCTCTGGTAGTCGCGCAGGGCCTCGGTCTCTTCGTGGGAGAGGTGGTCTGCTGCGTGGTCGGGGCGTACAACGCCGCGGCCTGAGAATGAGATGGTAATCAGGAAGAGAATGCCGAAGACAATGAAGCCGATGATGGCGAACCAGTAGGTGGGCATACCGAGCAGTTCGAGCTGGTGGCTACCTTCTTCTGAGGCAAGTACGGTGGCGCCTGATGCAAGTACAGATGAAAACATGTGTGTGTACCTTTCGAGGCTGGGCGGTGTGTGGCCGCGCCAGTGCGGTCAAAGTATGGGTTTATTACCATGCTACCGGGTTTCGCGCTCTATGAGCGGGACTTTACCCGGTAGCAGGTGCGATTTTTCTGCTTTTAGTCGCGGCTGTGCCAGTCGCCGCGCACGATCCACTTGGTGGTGGTCAGCTGCTCTAGGCCCATGGGGCCGCGGGCGTGCAGTTTCTGGGTCGAGATACCAACCTCCGCACCCAGGCCGAACTGGCCGCCGTCCGTAAACCGGGTCGAGGCGTTCACATACACTGCCGCGGAGTCAACGTCGCGAATAAACTTCTCGGCGTTGGCGATGTCGTTGGTCAGAATCGCCTCGGAGTGGCCGGTGGAGTATTCACGGATATGGGCAATAGCGGCGCGCACATCGGGCACAGTCTTAACCGCTAGGTCCAGGGAGCCGTACTCGGTGGCCCAGTCCTCGTCGGTTGCCTCTACCGCATCTACGCCCTCGGGCAGGATGGCGCGGGTGGAGGCGTCCGCATGCAGGGTAACCCCCGCCTTGGCCAGGGCCGCAAGGACGCCCGGGGCGGCTTTCGCCCCCTCGGCAAGGAGTAGGGTTTCTACAGTATTGCAGGTACCGGGCCGCTGGGTCTTGGCGTTCACCAGAATCTCAGCGGACTTTTCCGGATCAGCGGTGACGTCGAGGAAGATGTGGCAGTTGCCCTCACCGGTCTCAATCACCGGCACCTTAGCGTTCTTTACCACCGACTGAATCAGGCTGCGACCACCCCGCGGAATCAGCACATCGATATGCCCGCGAGCCAGCATGAGGGCTGCAGCGCCCTCACGGCCAAACTCGTCCACCGACTGCACCGAGTCAATCGGCAGGCCGGTAGCGTGCAGGGCATCACGGATAATACGAACAATCACCTGGTTGCTCTTGGCAGCAGCTGAACCGCCGCGCAGCATCACCGCGTTACCTGCCTTAATAGCTAAGCCAGCGATATCAACCGTTACGTTGGGGCGGGCCTCATAAATAGCGCCCACCACGCCCAGGGGCACCCGCACCTGCTGCATCCGCAGGCCGTTCGGCAGGGTTGAACCGCGCACCAGCTCCCCCACCGGGTCGGGTAGGGCAACCAGCTCACGCAGGGCGTCCGCAAGCTCAACCACCCGGTGCTCGGTCAAACGCAGGCGGTCCAGCATGGCCTCGCTCATACCGGCTTCCCGCTCCCGTTCAAGATCCTGGGCGTTCTGCTCGATAATCACCGCCGAATGCTTTTCAAGTGAATCAGCAACAGCCAGCAAAGCCCGGTTCTTCCATCGGGTATCGGCCTTGGCCAGACGTCGGGAGGCGATACGGGCGTCCACTGCCATATCGGTGACCTGCCGCATCACATCGTCACTCACGTTTACCTGCTCGCCCATGAGCATCTCCTTATGTATAGGGGGTTGAACAACCTTGAAACTATCCTACCGGCGTACCCGCGCAAGGGCCCAGTATTACTGGGGGCCGGTGATTACTACTGGAAGGGGGCCACCAGCGCAATATTATCGGCGTGCGCTACCGTACCGTCGTAGGTCTCCCCCATGGTCCGCTGAATCTGCTCGGTGTGCAGACCCACCATCTGGGCGGTCTCACCGGCAGTATAAGAACTCAGGGCATGAGCCAGCACCTCGCCACCCTCATCAACAATCGCCACGGGGCTACCGCCCTCAAAGGAGCCCTGAACCCCCAGCACACCGGCGGCTAGCAGAGAACGACGGCGGCGCAGGGCGGCAGCAGCGCCCGCATCCACGGTAATTGAGCCTTCTATATCGGCCAGATGCTCCAGCCAGAGGGTCTGCACCGGGCGGCGCTCGCCGGTGGCGTAGAACCAGGTGCCAACGTCCTCACCGGCAAAAGCGGCGCGGGCGTGAGCCGCGCTGGTCACCAGGGCAGGAATTCCGGACGCCGCCGCCACCTGGGCAGCCTTCACCTTCGTCACCATGCCACCGGAGCCCACACCGGCAGACCCCACCGACCCAATCGACAGGCCAGCCAGGTCAGCTTCGTTGCGCACGCTGCTCACACGTTCGCCGCCCTGGTCGGGGTGGCGGGTATAGAGGGCATCCACATCAGAGAGCAGAAGCAGGGCGTCGGCTTTGACGGTGTGGGCCACGAGCGCCGCGATACGGTCGTTATCGCCGAAGCGGATTTCGCGGGTGGCTACCGCATCGTTCTCGTTGATAATGGGCATGACCCCCAAATCGAGCAGGCGCTCTAACTGGCGGTGGGCGTTCTGGTAGCGGTCCCGGGCCATGAGGTCTTCGGCGGTCAGCAGTACCTGGGAAACGGTGACACCGTAGCGGGTAAAGATATCGGTGTAGCGGCTCATCAGCAGGGACTGGCCGACGGACGCCGCCGCCTGCTGGGTTGCCAGATCTTTAGGACGGCGCGACAGGCCCAGCGGAGCCAGGCCGGCAGCGATAGCGCCCGAGGACACAAAGACCAGCTCAATAGAGGGGTGCTCTTTTTTCTTCTTAGCCAGCACATCGGAGATAGTGGCGATAGCCAGCTCGTCCAGGGAGTTTTCGATGGAGGTCAGGGACGAAGAACCCACCTTCACCACGATCCGCTTAGCCCGTGGCATGTCGGAGCGTTCGATGATGGGGCTGCGGCGGTGCTTGCCGCGTGACTCGGCGCTGGCCTGGAAGGCATCCTTCAAATCCAATTGATTAGCTCCCTTAAAGTGTTAACTTTAGCTTCTATGAATATAGAGCAGAGTCGCCCCGGGCACACTACCCGGGGCGACTCCTTACACATAGTGAAATAAGAGCAGGGCGAAGAAAACCGCCCTATCCCCTCTTACTCTTCTTCTGCCGCGCGCTTGGCAGCCCGCTTTTCAGCCTTAGCTGCCTTGGCCTTAGCGGCGCGGGCCTCGTCGACAGACTCGGTCCAGATACCCGCCACGCGCTCAGCCTCAAGCTCGGCACGGGCCTCAGCCTTGGCGTCCATACGCTCGTGGAACTCAGCCTTGCGCTGGGCACGGGTGGGGCGAATGATTTCCTCAAGACGGGCATCGGTACCGCGCGGGGATGAGAGCAGCTCGGCGCCGCCGACCATGGTGGGCTCCCAGTCAAAGACCACGGCGTCCACTTCTTCACCGATTACTACGGCGTCACCGGCAACTGCACCGGCCTTGAAGAGCTCGTCTTCAACGCCCAGGCGGTTGAGGCGGTCAGCCAGGTAGCCCACGGCTTCGTCGTTGTTGAAGTCGGTCTGCTTAATCCAGCGCTCAGGCTTCTCACCAATGACGCGGAAGAGGGGCTCAAGGTTTCGCTCTTCCTTGCGGATGATGAATTCCTGGCGCTTCTTGGAGCGGAAGCCCTTGGGCTTGACCACTGCAACGTCTTCTGCGGGGGCGCTCTTGCTCTTCTTGCGGGCCTTACGGTCTGCTTCAACGAGCTCTGCCATGGCGAAGGTCAGCTGCTTGAGACCCTCGTGAGAGGCGGTTGAGATTTCAAAGACCCGGTAGCCGCGCTCTTCAAACATGGGGCGGACGAACTCAGCCAACTCGCGCGCTTCGGGCACGTCAATCTTGTTGAGCACGATAATCTGGGGGCGCTCGTTGAGGGGCACGGTGACACCGGCGGTGGGGTCAACCTCGTAGTTTTCAAGTTCCCCACGAATCACGTCGAAGTCGCTGATGGGGTCGCGGTTGGGCTCTAGGGTGGCGCAGTCAATCACGTGCACCAGGGCGCTGGAGCGCTCCACGTGGCGCAGGAAGCGGTGACCCAGGCCCTTACCTTCGGAGGCACCTTCAATCAGGCCGGGAACATCGGCTACGGTGTAGCGGGTGTCGCCAGCCTGCACCACACCCAGATTGGGAATCAGAGTGGTGAAGGGGTAGTCAGCGATCTTGGGGCGGGCCGCAGAAATTGCTGCAATGAGGGAGGACTTACCGGCTGAGGGGTAGCCTACCAGGGCAATATCTGCGATGGACTTGAGTTCTAGGACGATATCGCGGGTTGAACCGGGGATACCGAGCAGGGCAAAGCCGGGAGCCTTACGCTTGGTGGAGGCCAGGGCAGCGTTGCCCTTACCGCCGATACCGCCTTCAGCTGCAACGAATTCATCGCCGATGCGCACCAGGTCGGCCAGTACGTTGCCGTCGCGGTCCTTAACCACGGTGCCCTGGGGTACGGGCAGAATCAGGTCTTGGCCGTTGAAGCCGTGGGACATGTCGCCACGACCGATGTCGCCGTTGGGGGCGCTCTGGTGGGGGCTGTGGTGGTATTCGAGCAGGGTGGTGGTCTGGGCGTCTACGCGCAGGATGACGTCGCCACCCTTGCCACCGTTACCGCCGTTGGGGCCGCCGAGGGGCTTAAACTTCTCACGGCGAACCGAGACACAGCCGTGCCCACCGTGCCCACCGGTTACGTGTAGGACCACGCGATCTACAAATTCTGCCACGAGTGCAAGCTCCTTCAAAAAAGTTTGGTTTGGTTATCTAGTCTACAGGGTCGCCCCGGTGCCGGTCTGTGGCCGGACGCTCCTTGGGCGGCTTTGCGGAGGTGAGGTACGCAAAAGGGCGATTACGAGTTGCCCCGTAATCGCCCTTCTACTGAGGTGAGGTGTTTAGACCTTACTCAGCGGCTGCAAGGATGTTGACTACCTTGCGGCCCTTGCGGGTACCGAATTCGACCTTGCCTGCTGCCAGAGCGAACAGGGTGTCGTCGCCACCGCGGCCTACGTTGTTGCCGGGGTGGAAGTGGGTGCCGCGCTGACGAACGAGGATTTCGCCTGCGTTGACGGTCTCGCCGCCGTAGCGCTTAACACCGAGGTACTGGGGGTTTGAGTCACGGCCGTTACGGGTGGAGCTTGCGCCCTTCTTATGTGCCATTGATGCCTACCTTAGGTCAAAGAATGTTGGGATAAAACCAGTCTAAGCTGAACTTATGCGTTGATCGCGGTGATCTTAACGGTGGTCAGTTCGGCGCGGAAGCCCTGACGCTTCTTGTAACCGGTCTTGTTCTTGTACTTCTGAATAACGATCTTGGGACCGCGGAGGTCTTCAATCTTTTCTGCGGTGACCTTGGCTGAAGCCAGGGACTTTGCATCAACGGTGACCTTGTCGCCGTCAACCAGCATCAGCACGGGCAGCTCAATGGTGCTACCGGGCTCGCCAGCGACGCGGTCAAGGGTAACCAGGTCTCCAACTGAGACCTTTTCCTGGCGGCCGCCAGCGCGGACAATTGCGTATGCCACTTGGGAACTCACTTCTTCTTGACGTCATTTTAATGGTTCAAAACGGGTCTTCCTGAAAGGAACTCGGGCTCAACAGCAAGGTGGTGACCCGGTTTGCTCAGTACGTACCGGGCGGTTTCAGGTTCTGTCGTTTTGAGATGGTGTGGCCTTATCCCTGGTGGAATATGCCTAGCTGAGTCCACGCTAACGCTTGCTTGTGGAAACAGCACCGACTCACCAGTTTACGTGGTGAGTCGGTACTGAGCAAGATATGTGGTGAACCACTCAGGATCCGGGGAGATGAAGGCCCCGGATCTTTAGTTACCTACACGCTTGATATCTGCAGCTGAGACGCCGACGCCGAGCATGAGGGGGGCATCATCGCTGGATACGGCGGGCTTAGTAGCCTGGTCGATGCTAGCTACCACGGAGCTACCGGTTGCGGCCTTGACCTCTTCGGTGCGTACCTCGGTGGAGCCGGCACCTGAGCTGACGGCGCGGCGGGAGCGGCGCTTCTTGCGGGGCGCTTCGCTTGCGGCAGCTGAGGGTGCGGATGCCTCGGCGGGGGTTTCGCTGGGCACTTCGACCTTCTTGCCGGGGGTGGCGACACCGGTGACGGCCGGGTCTGCTGCGACCTCGATGGGGGCGACGTACTTGACGTCGGAGCTTGAGGCGCGGCGGGGCTTGCGGATGCGGCCCTTGCCTGACTCGTCCTGGTTGCGGGTGCCGCGGCGGTCGGTGCGGTCTGCACGGCCGGTTCGGTCGTTACGGCCAGAGCGCTCACCTGAGTTTGCTGATTCTTCGCCGTCGCGGGTTTCGTAGTCGCGTCCGGCCTTCTGGGAGGCTCGGGCGCGGGCTTCGCCTGCGCGGATGGCATCGAGTCGGGATGAGTTCTGGGTGAAGCGGGAGTCAACTTCGGGGTCTACGTCCATAGACGCATCAGAGTTGGCTGAGAAGTCATCTGCTGAAATCTCTTCGCGCTTCTTACCGCCCCGGCGCTTGGACTGGCCACGTCCCTTTGAGCGTTCCTCGGAAGACCCTTCGGTCTCGTTCTCAGCATCGGAGTCAAAGACGGCAGCCAGGGATTCGAGGGTGAAGGAGCCCTGCTCCCCCATGCTCTCTTCGGTGTCGGTGTCCGCCCCGGTGGGCAGCTCAATGACCTCGTCGCCGATGGTGAGCACCTGCTCGCCGCGGGCGTCCTGATTCTGCTGGTTTTCCAGCTCCAGGCCGGCCTCGGCGCGGCGGTTGCGCTTGCGGCGCTTACGCTTGCGGGCTGACTTGGACTCGGTTTCGCCCTGCTCGTCCTCGTGGTGGGCACTGGCGGCAACGATGTTGGCCAGGGCAGCCTTGCGGGCTTCGGTCTTCTGCTCGGTCTCTTCGTCTACCTCGGTGAAGTCGCGGCGGTTCTGGGTCTTCTGGTTGCGGTAGCGCTTGCGGTCATCGCGTTCGGCGCGGTGGATGAAGTCGCTAGCACCACCGGAGCAGCCCTTGAGGGGCTGGTCGTGCACGAGAATGCCGCGGCCGGCGCAGGCTTCACAGGGTTCTGAGAAGACTTCGAGCAGGCCGGTGCCCATGCGCTTGCGGGTCATCTGCACCAGGCCCAGGGAGGTTACTTCGGCAACCTGGTGCTTGGTGCGGTCACGGCCCAGGCACTCTACCAGGCGGCGGAGTACCAGGTCTCGGTTAGATTCGAGCACCATATCGATGAAGTCGATGACCACGATGCCGCCGATGTCACGCAGGCGCAGCTGGCGCACGATTTCTTCGGCTGCCTCGAGGTTGTTCTTGGTGACGGTTTCTTCGAGGTTGCCGCCGGAGCCGGTGAACTTGCCGGTGTTCACGTCCACCACGGTCATGGCTTCGGTGCGGTCGATGACCAGGGAGCCGCCGGAGGGCAGGTAGACCTTGCGGTCCAGGGCCTTGGCCAGCTGCTCTTCGATGCGGTAGTGGTCAAAGAGATCGTCGTCCTCTTCCCACTTCTTCAGGCGGTCCAGCAGGTCGGGGGCAACGTAGGTGACGTAGGCTTCGATGGAGTCCCAGGCATCGGTGCCCTGCACCATCATGGAGGTGAAGTCTTCGTTGAAGACATCGCGCACGGTCTTGATCGTCAGGTCGGGTTCCTGGTAGAGCAGTTCGGGGGCCAGCACCTTGCGGGATTCGCTCTTGGCCTTGATTTCTTCCCACTGCACGCGCAGGCGGTTGATGTCGTTGCTCAGTTCTTCTTCGCTGGCGCCTTCTGCAGCGGTGCGGACGATGACGCCGGCATCCTCGGGCAGGCGGTCCTTGAGGATCTTCTTCAGGCGCTGACGCTCAACGTCGGGCAGCTTGCGGGAGATACCGGTCATGGAGCCACCGGGCACGTAGACCAGGTAACGGCCGGGCAGGGAGACCTGGCTGGTCAGGCGGGCGCCCTTGTGGCCGACGGGGTCTTTGGTGACCTGCACCAGGACCGAGTCACCTGCTTTGAGGGCGTTTTCGATCTTGCGGGGGGCACCGTCGAGGCCGGTGACATCCCAGTTCACTTCGCCGGCGTAGAGCACGGCGTTGCGGCCGCGGCCAATATCGACGAAGGCAGCTTCCATGGAGGGCAGAACATTCTGCACCTTGCCCAGGTAGACATTGCCAATCAGGGAGTCCTGCTGGGTCTTGGACACAAAGTGCTCGGCCAAAACGCCGTCTTCGAGCACGCCAATCTGGATGCGGTCGTCCTTCTGGCGGACCAGCATCTGGCGGTCGACGGACTCGCGGCGGGCCAGGAACTCAGCTTCGGTAATGATTTGGCGGCGGCGGCCGGTGGCGCGGGTTTCGCGGCGGCGGATGCGCTTGGCTTCCAGACGGGTTGAGCCGCGGACGCCGGTAACCCGGTTGGTGCTGTGAGAGTCAGACAGACGGGGGGCGCGCACCTTAACAATGGTGTCCTCGGGGTCGCCCTCGGTACCGCCTTCAAATTCCAGGTCGGCGTCCCCACGGCGGCGGCGACGGCGGCGGTGGGAGGTGATTTCGGGGTCAAGGTCAGCCAGGCGGCGCTCACGGCGCTCAGCTTCTTCGGCCTCACGGCGGGCTTCCTTTTCGGCCCGCAGCTGCTCCATGATTTCATCCATGTTGGGCGAGTAGAAGAGCAGATTGTTTGAGCTCACAGCGGCGTTGACCTGGGCTAGCTCTTCTTCCTTCAGCTCGCGCAGGCTCTTCTGAGGAGCGGCAGGCTCTTCAGCGGTTTCCGCGGGGGCTTCTTCTGCTTCTGCAGACTCTGCCTCAGTTTCTGCTGCCTCTTCTGTGGTTTCTTCGGCAGGCTCGGTTTCTGCGGCGGGAGCCTCAGCGGCCTGCTTGCCCTCTTCTGTCTCGTCGGGCTGGGCTTCGGTAATTTCTTCAGCCTGTGCAACGGCCTTCGCTTCGGGGCCTTTAGCCTGGGTCTCTTCCACCTCGGTGCTCACTTCGGCAACCTGTTCAGCGGCTGCGGAAGCTTCTGCAGCCTGGGTTTCTTCGAGGTTTTCTACAACCTCGGACTGTTCGCTGCTCATCAGCGTTCACTCTCCTTGTGTTCGTATGCCCCTGCCGCACCAGTGGTCTTGCCTGTAGTCGGCGGTCCCTACCCTAAGGGGTGGTCCGCCGAAATCCTTGGCTACCCGGCTCAACCGTGAGCTCCTTGGCGTACTCGGCAGGTCAAGGCTTCTGTGCTCCATGCCGAGGGGAACCGGGCCAGCGGCAACAACCCGAGGCAGCGCGAGGGCTGCACTTGCTGGGGCGTGACGGTAAGGACGTCTGCGGGTAGGCAGTGCGTCACCGGTCGTTTCGGGGTGCCTGCTGGGTAGTGCCACCGTGTGCGGGCGGCACACTACCACACCCATTCTCTCACACCCGGGCTCTTTTCACCCCATCTAGAACCGAACTCACCACGCACCAGGCCGCCCTGCCCAAGCCAGCTCGCCCCGGGCGTCCTTACCTGGGAACTTAGTAAAGAAAACCTGCCCCAACCCCGCAAAACCGGGCGGGCTAAGGGCCTGCCCCGTAGTATGGGGAAAGAAAGTTTTATACAGCCTAAGGATTCACTGTGTCTACCCCCGTGAACACTCCCGATACTGAGAGCGGTATCAGCCAGGCCCAGCTCGATCGCAAGCTCGGCTGGTTCACCCTGATTCCCGGCCTGCTGGCCTTCGGAGCCGCCGCCATGCTGGTCTACGAGCGCCTACAGATTTACATGGACGGCGCCCACCGGTCGGTTTGCGATATCAATGCCCTTCTCAACTGCGGCACCGTCATGCGTACCTGGCAGGCAGAAGCCTTTGGCTTCCCCAACCCCTTTATCGGTATCGCCGGTTACGCTATCGTGCTGGCTATCGCCACCGCCCTGATTGCCGGGGCGTCCTTCGCCCGCTGGTACTGGGTAGCCATGCAGGTGGGCCACACCCTGGCCATGGCCTTTGTGCTCTGGCTCTGGTACAACACCACCTTCGATATCAACGCCCTCTGCCTCTTCTGCATGATTGTGTGGATTATGCAGACCGCAATTTTCGTGAAGGTCACCACCCGCAATATCCACGCCGGAGTCATTCCAGCTTCTGAGAGCATCCGCCAGGCAGCCCCCAACTGGACCTGGTTCTCTATCATCCTGGTCTACATCTTGATCTTCGGCATTATCTTC
The DNA here is from genome assembly GCF_014217215.1 of Rothia nasimurium. Taxonomy (GTDB): domain Bacteria; phylum Actinomycetota; class Actinomycetes; order Actinomycetales; family Micrococcaceae; genus Rothia; species Rothia avistercoris. Next base: position 1,131,665 of record NZ_CP056080.1, on the reverse strand, counting down.
ATCCGCTTCTTCGACGTGATTATGGGAATGTTCTAAACCTCTCCCCCACAGCAAAAGGCCGGGGCCCTCAGTACGAGGGCCCCGGCCTTTTTACTCTGCTGAGCGGCAGGTCTTTTAGGCACCGAACCAGAGCGCGATTTCGCGGTCTGCTGACTCTGCTGAATCTGAACCGTGCACCAGGTTCTTCTGCACGCTCTCGCCCCAGTCACGGCCAAAGTCGCCGCGGATGGTGCCGGGGGCAGCGGTGGTGGGGTTAGAAGATCCCATGAGAGTACGGGTGCCCTCAAGCACGCCGTTGCCCTCAAGCACGAGAGCAACCACGGGGCCTGAGCCCATGTAAGACACCAGGGGCTCATAGAAGGGCTTGCCCTCGTGTTCCGCATAGTGCTGCTCAAGGAGCTCACGGGAGGGAACCAGCATTTTCAGCTCAGCAATGCGGTAGCCCTTACGCTCAAAACGGGCCAGCACTTGGCCGGTGAGGTTACGCTCCACACCGTCGGGCTTGACCAGAATCAGGGTACGCTCGGTCATGACAATCTCCTTTGATAGGTCAGGGTGAGTTTTCACCCTTACCCTACCAGACACCCCGCTAGGCGGGGTTAGCCTTCTCCCATTCCTCCTGCTCTTTGGCGCGGACGGCGTTCTCGGCATCCAGGCGGGCACCGCGCGTCACCCCGTACCAGTAGGCCACAGCAAAAGCCGCTCCCACAAAGAACATGGAGGGCAGGGCAAAGCCCACCAGAATCAGAGCAACCTGCAAACCGTAGCCCAGGTGGTAGCCCCAGGGCTTCTTCAAGAAGGCCGGGGTGACCAGCAGGGCTGCTGCCAGGGCTAGACCCATCACCCAAATAACCACCTTGACCCAGGTGGGATCGTTGAAGTGGTGGCCAAAGATGGCCAGGGTTGCAAAGAAGGCAACCAGGGCTTCGAGCGAGAGCACCATCGAGGTAAACATGACCTTGATAGAGCGCTGCTTTTTCGGCTGGCCCGGGCGCCATTCGCGCTGGGCGCGCGTCATTCTCGCCATCATCTCTCCTTTACAGTCCGAGCAGGGTGCTAGCTTCGCCCACCACGGTGATGGAGCCGGTGACCAGTACTGCGGAGTTCAGGTTGGGCACATCGGCTGCTGCCGTCGCCGCTGCGGACAGAGCATCGGGAATATTCTCGTAGGTCTCGATGGCGTCTTCATCAAAACCAGCGTCGAGGGCCAATTCAGCTAGCTCTACCGGGGCAATGGCACGCGGAGAGTCTGACTTGGTCAGGTGCAGTACCGTGCGCCAATCTGCCCGATCAACGTACTCGTCAAAGAGCAGGTTCAGCATGGTCGCGGCGTCCTTTTCACCCAAGATACCCACCACCAGGTGCAGTTCTTCGAAACTGAAGGACTCTTTGAAGGCGGCTGCCGAAGCAGCGACACCGTGGGGGTTGTGGGCGGCATCGAGCACCACGGGCGGCTCGGTGCGGGCTACCTCTAGACGGCCTGGCGAGCGCACCTCGCCAAAGGCCAGCTTGATGAGGTCGAGGCTCAGTTCCTTCTCTCCCCCGCCCAAGAAGGCCTCAACCGCGGCCAGGGCCACGGCGGCGTTCTGGGCCTGGTGGGCGCCGAAGAGGGGTAGGGCTAGATCCTCGTAGTGGCCAGCTAGGCCCTGAATCGTGAGAAGCTGCCCGCCCACACCGGCGGTGCGGTCGACAGCGCCGAACTCTACGCCTTCAAAGCGGTAGTCGGCGTTGTGGGCGCGGGCGGCTTCGAGCAGGACCTGGGCGGCGGACGGGTCCTGGGCAGCGGAGATGAGGAAGCCGCCATCCTTAATAATCCCGGCCTTCTCACCGGCAATCTCGGCGAGTGTCTCCCCCAGCATGTCGGTGTGGTCCAGGCCGATGGGGGTAACCACCGATACGGTAGCGTCGGCGACGTTGGTGGCGTCCCAGGAGCCCCCAATGCCCACCTCGAGTACCATCACGTCCACCGGCTCATCGGCGAAAATCGCAAAAGCCAGGATGGTGAGGGCTTCAAAGTAGGTGATGCGGGGGGCACCGGCGGCCTCAAGTTCAGCGTCCACGATCTGCAGGTAGGGCTGAATCTCGCCCCAGATACGCACAAAGGTGGAATCTGCCACGGGAGCCCCGTCAATCGAGATCCGCTCGGTGACCTTGGAAATATGGGGGCTGGTGTAGCGGCCCACACGGATGTCGTGTGCCATGAGCAGGCGCTCAATCATGCGTGCGGTTGAGGTTTTGCCGTTGGTGCCGGTGATGTGGATGACCGGGGCCACCTTGTTGGGATCGCCCAGAATTTCCACGGCGCGGGTCATCGCGTCGAGGCGGGGGGCCATCTTGTGCTCGGGGGCACGAGCCAGCAGGTCAGCGTAGACCGAGGCTACGCCGAGGGCGTCGTCAGCGCGAGCGCCCTCGGCAGCAATCTCGGCAAACACGGGGTCAAGCTCCATGTTGTCCTTGGTCATTTATGCCTTCTTCACGGTCGCTGAGAATTCAGCGCCCTCGAGGTAGGTCACGGCCACAGCCAGGGTCTCGCCGGTCACCAGTTCCTCGTGCTTCTTGATAGCTTCGAGCTCGGCTGCGGGAGCGGTGATGGTCAGCTCGATGCGGTCTGAGACGTTCAGGCCGGCGTCCTTACGCTCGGACTGGATGGCGCGGACGGCGTCGCGGGCAGTACCCTCGGCGCGCAGCTCGTCGGTGAGGGTGGTGTCGAGTACCAGGAAGCCACCACCGGGCAGAACCGAGACGGCGCGCTCTGCGGCGCCGTCGGTTTCTGCGACCACGGTTTCAAGCTCGTACTCGCCCGGCTCCAGAGCCATGTTGTCGGCACCAACCACAACGGTGCCGTCCTCGGTGACCTTCCAGTCCCCGCTCTTAGAGGCCTTAATGGCAACCTGCACCTGCTTACCCAGACGGGGGCCTGCGGCGCGGGCATTGACCTTGAGCTGCTGGGAGATGCCGAAGTTGGCAGGAGCCACCTCGGCAGCGTCCAGAAGCTCAACCGCCTTGATGTTGAGCTCATCAGCGATGATCGATTCGAAGGTACCGGCCAGGTCCTTGCCACCGGCAACCGCCACGGTCAGGGCAGCCAGGGGCTGACGCACGCGCAGCTTGTGGGCCTTACGCAGGGCAGAACCGGCAGAAGCGACAGCGCGGGTGGTCTCCATCAGGGCCAGCAGCTCAGCCTCGTCCTTGAAATCCGCAGGTGAGGGCAGGTCGGTCAGGTGAACCGAACGCTCCCCGGTCAGGCCACGGTAGATTTCTTCGGTGGTCAAAGGCAGCAGGGGGGCCGCCATCTTCACGAAGGTCACCAGGGCGGTGTAGAGCACGTCGAAGGCCGCGGCGTCTTCGTTGAAGAAGCGCTCGCGGGAGCGGCGCACATACCAGTTGGTCAGGGCGTCGGTGTAGGTGCGCAGGGCCTCGCAGGCGGCAGATACATCGTAGGCGTCCATGGCCTCGGTAACCTCTGCAACCAGCTGACGGGTCTTACCCAGGATAAAGCGGTCCATCACATGTTCGGCCTCGGTAACCAGCTTGGCCTCGTAGCCTGCTCCGCCGTTGGCAGCGTTGGTGTAGAGGGCGAAGAAGTGGTAAACGTTCCACAGGGGCAGCATGACCTGGCGGACGCCCTCGCGGATGCCCTGCTCGGTCACAATCAGGTTGCCGCCGCGCAGAATCGGGGACGACATCAGGAACCAGCGCATGGCGTCCGAACCGTCGCGATCCAGAACCTCGGAGACGTCCGGGTAGTTACGCAGGGACTTAGACATCTTCTGACCGTCTGAGCCCAGCACGATGCCGTGGGCAATGACGTTCTCAAAGGCGGTACGGTCGAAGAGGGCGGTAGCCAGAATGTGCATGGTGTAGAACCAGCCGCGGGTCTGGCCAATGTACTCAACGATGAAGTCTGCCGGGTAGTGGGCCTCGAACCACTCCTTGTTTTCGAAGGGGTAGTGGAACTGGGCGAAGGGCATAGAACCGGAGTCGAACCAGACGTCCAGTACGTCCTCCACACGGCGCATGGTGGACTTGCCGGTGGGGTCGTCCGGGTTGGGGCGGGTCAGCTCGTCGATGTAGGGGCGGTGCAGGTCGACTTCGCCGTCCTTGTTCAGGGGCAGGCGGCCGAAGTCGGCTTCGAGCTCAGCCAGGGAGCCGTAGACGTCGGTGCGGGGGTAGTTGGGGTCATCAGATACCCAGACCGGAATCGGGGAGCCCCAGAAGCGGTTACGCGAGATGGACCAGTCACGGGCGTTCTCAACCCACTTACCGAACTGGCCGTGCTTGACGTTCTCGGGAATCCAGTTGATGTCCTCATTCAGCTCGCTCATGCGGCCCTTGAAGTCGGTCACGCGCACGTACCAGGAGGTGATGGCACGGTAGACCAGGGGGGTGCGGCAGCGCCAGCAGTGGGGGTAGGAGTGAACATAGGACTTCTCGCGAATCAGCACACCGTCAGCCTTGAGGGTGTTGATGATAGTGCGGTTAGCCTCGAAAATCTGGACGCCAGCAATGTCAGCCAAGGGGGCACCGTCGGCCAGAGAAGAGTCGGCGAAGAGGTCCAGGAACTTGGCGCCCTCGTCGATAGACAGAATCACGGGGATACCGTAACCCTCACAGACCTTCTGGTCGTCCTCACCGTAGGCGGGTGCCTGGTGGACCAGGCCGGTACCGTCGGTGGTGGTCACGTAGTCGGCGACCAGAATCTGCCAGGCCTTCTCGGTGCCGAACTTTTCTGCGTCGGTGAAGTAGTCCCACAGGGGTGCGTAGCGCACGCCTTCGAGCTGGGTGCCGGTGTAGGTAGCAAGGACGGCCTCGCGGGCGGCGTCCGCGGGCTTTTCAGCCTCCCCGTAACCCAGGTCCTTGGCGTACTCGCCCAGCAGGTCGGCAGCCAGCAGGAAGCGGCGTCCTTCTAGTTCACCGGCGCCGGGCACGACAACGTAGCTGATTTCGGGGCCAGCGGCCAGAGCCTGGTTGGTGGGCAGGGTCCAGGGGGTGGTGGTCCAGGCCAGGGCTTCAACACCGGCCAGTTCGGCGGCAATCTCGGGGTGCTTGGCCAGGGTGGCGTCGTCGGTAATGCGGAAAGCCACGGTGACGGACGGGTCCTGACGCTCCTTGTAGACGTCATCGTCCATACGCAGCTCGTGGTTCGAGAGCGGGGTTTCGTCCTTCCAGCAGTAGGGCAGCACGCGGAAGCCCTCGTAGGTCAGACCCTTATCGTGCAGCTGCTTGAAGGCCCAGATGACGGACTCCATGTACTCCACGTTCAGGGTCTTGTAGTCATTCTCGAAGTCCACCCAGCGGGCCTGGCGGGTAACGTACTCTTCCCATTCCTTGGTGTACTTGAGCACTGAGGCGCGGGCAGCGTCGTTGAAGTTGTCGATGCCCATCTCGATGATCTGCTGCTTATCGGTCATGCCCAGCTGTTTCATGGCTTCAAGCTCAGCGGGCAGGCCGTGGGTGTCCCAGCCGAAACGACGCTCAACCTTATGGCCGCGCTGGGTCTGGTAGCGAGCAACCAGGTCCTTGACGTAGCCGGTCAGCAGGTGGCCGTAGTGGGGCAGGCCGTTAGCGAAGGGAGGGCCGTCGTTGAAGACGAACTCGTTAGCGCCGTTCTCGCCGGCGTCGCGGTTATCAATGGAGGCCTGGAAGGTGCCATCATTCTTCCAGTAGTCCAGCACTGCTTCTTCGAGTGCGGGGAAAGAGGGGGAAGCGGCCACAAAACTGGCTCCGCTTGCGCTTGCCTTGGGGTAAACAGGCTTGTTGGTCATGGTTGCGCCCTTAGGTTCTTGTCTGCCTAGTACTTGGGGTGCAAGGACGCCTGCCCTCCCCCGTCCGCTCGACGGGTGAGGAACCTGCGCGGTACCACCTTGCTTACGTCAACCGGCCCGACCCCACCCCGGGCCGCACCGAAAAGTGCGGGCGGGTATGGGTCTGCGCCGGGGCAGCCTACCGTCTCGTGAGATGAGGTAGGTTGCGCCCAGCGCAGGGTCGAACCGGTTATCAGTCGCTTCATGACAGCTGTTTCGGGCTTACCCGTCCGGGTCTACTGGGGCTATATCTATTCCGCGCACTCCCCTCGTCGCAACGAATTACGGGGGTGTGCAGGTATAGCCTGTTCTTCCGGATTGCTCGCCGGTGATGGCCGGGTCTTTGCAACTGATACTTAGTTTATGCGCTGATTCTGCCTCTGTCTAACCTGTTTTTGACCCATTTTTCACCTGTTTTTCATCGGCACCTCAAATTACAGAGATGTGAGTACAAGATATAGGGGTGGCACCCAAAAATACCCCCAAGATAGCGGACAGGGCGACCGATTCAGGGTGAGGAGCCTGACCCAAATTACAATTTTGGGTTTTGGGTATTCTGTTCCTTGAAACACTCACACAACTAGGATTACCACCATGACCAACGATAAATCCGCAGCTGTTCCCCCTTGGCCTTTCTTCGTACGTCCAGCCCTGGAAGTGCTTGAAGAGCACAATTTGGGTGGACTCTCAGCCATATCACAAAAGCAGGATGGGCAGTCCGCCCCTCAAAAGGCTTCTATACCATAACCGAAGCCGGTAAAAATTGGCTGGAAAGTAAAGGTATCGCTCTCCTCACTTCACAAACGGAAGACGAGTTATTGGCGCGCCTACGTGCCTCAGACCCGTCTTTTTTCGAAAAAGCTGTTATCAAGCTATTACTCGCGCGACCATACGTGAGTTTATCGGAGCTCTAGCTATCAAAGGGGTAAGTTCCGGAGTTTTTATCACAACCAGCAATTTCACTGAGTCCGCCCGACGAACTGCTGAGTCGCCTTCTCATAACATTGCCCTTATCGATGGCGAACGTCTTACATCCCTCATGGTCAAGTACAAAGTAGGCATCCAAACAAAGCAGATTTACGAAGTGGTTGAATTGGACGACGAGTTCTTCGATGATACCGATATGTAGCCAACCAACCGATACCTGATGAACTACTCACTAACATTTAGTTGTAAGTGATGATAGTTCTCCTACCTATTGCTTTTTGCAAAGCGTTACCCTAAAGTCTCACCCACCATCCCAGGAGGTCCCGTGCCCCTTATCAATGTTTCCTACGCGTCCATCCAGTCCAATGCTAAAAAGGCCGAGCTAATTGCTGAGCTCACCAAAACCTACGCCCGGGTAATGGGCGCCAAGGAGTCTTCCGTCTGGGTCATGCTGAACGAGGTTCCCCGCACAGATTGGGGTGTTGGGGGCCAGTCCCTTTCCGCGATGGACTTGGCCGCGAAAGCATCAGAGACACCCAGGGCTACCGTTACCATCCGCCAGGCCCGCGCTGAAGATATCCCTACCCTAGCTGCTATTGAGGCACGCTGCTTCCCAGCTGCCGAAGCCGCCAGTGAACAGGCTCTGACAGAACGCTTTAAGGCCTTTGGTGAACATTTTTGGGTCTTAGAAGCCGATAACGAACTTGTGGCTTTTATCGACGGGCTTGTTACAGACTCCCCCGTTATCTTCGACGAACTCTATGAAAATCCCCTAGCCCACACCCGCCACGGGGCCTACCAAACCATTTTTGGCATTAACACCCTGCCTGAGCATCGAGGTAAGGGCTACGCCAGCCAGCTCATCGCCACCCTCACTGAGCAGGCCCGGTCCCAGGGGCGGCAAGGCGTCATCCTCACCTGCAAAGAGGAACTGATTAGCTTTTACCAGAACCTTGGTTTTGAGCTTGACGGGCTTTCCGCGTCAACTCACGGCGGAGCCCGTTGGCACGACATGACCCTGCGTTGTGAAAACTAAAGGTCAGGAAGGTTCTCCCGTAACCAATCGGAGAGCTTAGCCGCAAGCTCTTTAGCTAAACGGGGCCGCCGGCTAGCAGAGACAGCCACGGTAACCCCCTGCTGGTGGGCCTGAGCCATAGACCAGAAAGCTGAATCCTCTGGCTGGCCTCCCAACCAGAACCAGATACGCCGCTCTTCGCATAGCTGGGCGATACGCTGATTCACGGCTTGGTTGTCAACAGCAGCAAAAACAAGCCAGGCACCGTCCAGGTCTTCTTCGGTGAAGACCCGGCGGTGCCATGTTAGTTCCCCTCGCTCAGCTTGCTCTTGCAGATAGGGGCTGGCCTCAGGGGTAATCAGAGTAATCTCTGCACCCGCTTCAAGGAGGTTTTTGTATTTTCGGGTTGCCACGGGTCCGCCTCCCACCAGGAGGACTTTACGCCCGGCGCAGTTGAGAGCTAAGGGAAGCATGGCAGTCCTTGAAAGCTAGGGGCGGTTACCCACCCAGCTTACTAGCTGGCTTGAGTACTCATGAATACTTGGCCGTCTTGAACTTTTACGGGATAAATGGGCAGAGTGAAGTCAGCGCCGCTCAGGCACTGCCCGTTTTCCAAGCTGAAAACATCCTTGTAGAGAGGTGAGGTGACGGTATGATTGCCGTCCTTCTCCCCTACGATGCCCCTGGCGATTACCAGGGCACCTGAGTTGGGGTCGCGGTGATCGCTAGCGAAGACCCTGTCATCGTGTGTACGGAAGACCGCGTACTGGTGGCCTTCGATCAGGGCCGCTTCACCCCAGTTCACTTCTAGGTCTTCAAGGTCGCAAATTTTGTGCCATTGGCAAGGTGCCATGCCGCCTCCCATATTTCTTGTTTTACGCCCGCTTATGTGGCTTTTTGTGGCCCTGCTGATAATATTAGCACCAGACAAGCAAATAAAGCGGTTGTTACAGCCGCATCTCACCCGAGGTAGCCACATGGTCGATATGCAGAACCAAACGTCCACCCGTCAGATTGTCGTTATTGGTGCCGGGCCCGCAGCCTGGCGCTTTGTACGAGCCTTCCAGGAGAAAGACGGTGGGACCTCTCATATCACTGTCCTCAACGAAGAGCCTTACCTTCCCTACGACAGGGTTGCTCTGGAAAAGATTTTCCAGGACCCCGATAAGGATCTGACTCTGGGCGAAGCAGCTCTGTGGGACGCTCCCAATATCACCCTACTCAATCAGGTGACGGGGACCAAGATTGATCGTGCATCTCAGGCCGTTCATGCCTCTAATGGCCAGGTCTATCCCTACGATGAACTTGTTCTTGCGACCGGCTCATCTGCCGTTAAGATTCCTATTCCGGGTTCAGAAGCCGCCCACGTCTTCCGCACTATTGACGGTGTCAAAAAGGTTGTTTCCGAGATGGCGCGGCTTAAGCAGAAGCTTGGGCGGGCGCCCAAGGCCATTGTTGTAGGTGGCGGTCTGCTCGGCCTTGAAGCCGCTGAGGGTCTCCGCGATTTGGGTGGCGAACCCACCATTCTCGATGTTGCCCCCTGGCTCCTGTCTATCGAGGTGGATCAGGGCGGTGGCTTTGCGGTGAACGCCGCAATCCGCCAGGCCGGTATTGAGATTGAAACGGGTGCTTTTATCTCCACCATTAACCGGGATTCCCAGGGCCGGGTCGTCTCTGTTTCGGTGGCAAACGGTATGGGCGATGAAGCCGACGTTAAGGTAATCCCAGCAGATATCGTGATGATGGCCGCCGGTATTCGCCCCAATGACCAGATTGCGCGCGACGCAGGCCTCGATGTCGGCGAGCGCGGTGGCCTGATTGTTGGCCCCAACTGCCAGTCCCAGGACCCCAAGATTTGGGCTATTGGCGAGGTTGCCTGCGTACTGGGTCGCACCTGGGGCCTGGTAGCGCCGGCTAATCAGATGGCTGAGGCTGTTGCCGCCAACCTGACCGGCGGTGACGTCACGCTCGAAGAGTTCGATGTTGCGACCAAGCTCAAGTTCTCTGGCTTAGAGGTTGCTGGCTTTGGTGACCGCAAGGGCGCGACCAAGAACTGTCTAGAAATCGTTTATGCTGACCCGGCGCGCGGTCTCTACCAGAAGATTGTTACATCCGCCGATGCCAAGACCCTGCTCGGTGGTGTCTTTGTGGGTGACACCGCCCCCTACGATTCGCTCAAGCCTCTGCTGGGCCGTGAGCTACCCGCCGAGCCCTCTGCCTACCTATCGGCATCGGGTAGTGACGGGGTACCCGATACCGAGCTCCCCGACGACGCTATTCTCTGTTCCTGTAATAACGTCACCTTCGGCACTATCCGTGAGTGCGTCCACGAGGGCAACCACGATGTTCCCTCTATCAAAAAATGCACCACCGCAGGTACCCAGTGCGGTAACTGCGTGCCCATGATTCAGAAGACTCTGAACCAGACTCTGGCCAAGATGGGCTTAGAAGTTTCTCATGCGCTGTGCGAGCACTTCGAGATGTCCCGCGCTGAGCTCTTTATGGCGGTGCGTTCTGTGGTTGAGCTCGATGACTTCTATTCCGTCCTTGAACGCTTTGGCAAGGGCAGTGATGGTTGCGCTATCTGTAAGCCCACCGTGGCCTCTATTCTGGCTTCAACCCGCAAGTCCTATGCGCTGGACGGTGGCCGAGGAACCCTTCAGGACACCAACGACCGTAACCTAGCGAACATGCAGAAGGACGGCACCTACGGTGTGATCCCCCGTATCCCCGGTGGTGAGATTACCCCCGAAAAGCTTGCTGTCATTGCCCAGGTTGCCGGCGATTTCGGCCTCTACACCAAGGTGAACGGTGCCCAGCGTATCGGCATGTACGGTGCCCGACTAGAGCAACTCCCCGCCATTTGGAAGCGCTTGGTAGATGCAGGCTTTGAGTCCGGCCAGGCCTACGGCAAGTCTCTGCGTAACGTCAAGTCCTGTATCGGTAGCGCATGGTGCCGCTTTGGCATGTTGGACTCCGTCCAGATGGCCATTGACACCGAAAACCGTTACAAGGGCCTGCGCTCGCCCCACAAGTTTAAGATGGGTGTCTCCGGTTGTAACCGCGAATGTGCTGAGGCGCAGGGTAAGGACGTCGGTCTGATTGCCACCGCTAAGGGCTGGAACCTTTACTTCGCTGGCAACGGTGGCGCAACACCCGCTCACGGTCGCCTCTTTGCCCAGGACCTTGACCAGGAAACCGCCTACCGCTACATCGACCGCTACCTGATGTACTACATTCGTACCGCCGATAAGCTCCAGCGCACCGCACGCTGGGCAGAGGACCTGGACGAAAAGTTCGGTGATGCGATCGAGCACCTGCGCTCCGTCATCATCGACGATTCGCTGGGTATTTGCGAGGATCTTGACCGCGACATGCAGTACCACATTGAGCACTACGAGGACGAGTGGGCCGCAACTCTCAAGGACCCCCAGCGCCTGCGCCGCTTTAGGGCTTTTGTGAACGAACCCGAGGCTCAGGACGAGGGCTCACGCATGTACGTGCTTGAACGTGACCAGATCAGGCCGGCCACCCCTGAGGAACTAGCCGCCGCCGAAGCTGAGGAAGCCGACGCCCCGGTACTGATTACCGGTGCTAAGATTCCTGTAGGCGCTCCCGCATAAACATTTGTTACATACATTTCAAATGTGAAAAGTGAAAGGTCGGGCTTTTACCCTTTTGTCACCTGCCGTGGTGTACTGGGGTAAAGCCCGACTTTTGCTCTATGCGTATAGATACACTGTCTTGCGCAGTGAAAGGTTTTGAAGAACTGTGTTTGTAAATCTTGATGTCACCGATGCTCTGGTCTTGCTGTGCGGTGATCCTGAGCGTACAGCGCGTGTAGCGCACAAGTATGGTGCTGCTGGTTCCGTGATTCAATGTGCTGAGACCGCTGGTTTAGAAGGTGCGGCTGGTTTGCGTCCTGCTCTGGTGGTTATTTGCGCGGATCCTAGTGCTGACGACGGCGCGGCTGTTACTCAATGGCGCTCTGCTGTGGCTGAGATTCTGCCAGGTGTTGTGGTCACGGTTGACTGCGAAGCGCCCCTAGGTAAGACCGGTACGGTCTTTCTGATTGGTGCTGGCCCCGGTACGCCCGGTTACATGACTGCTCGCGCGTTTGAGGCGTTGTCGGCATCCGATGTGGTGCTCATTGATCATCTGGCCCCTACCTCCGATATTGAGTCGTGGGCTCCCGGTGCTGAGATTATTGATGTGGGCAAGGTGCCCGGTACGCACAAGGTTCCGCAACGAGAGATTGATCAGATGATGATTGATTTTGCGCTGGCCGGTAAGAATGTGGCGCGCATGAAGGGCGGCGATCCCTACGTGTTTGGTCGCGGCACCGAGGAGCTCTACGTGTGTGAACGCGCGGGGCTGGATGTTGAGGTCATCTCTGGTGTGACGTCCTCGATTGCTGTGCCCGCTAGCGCAAAGGTGCCGATGACTCTGCGCAAGGTTTCACACATGTTTACGGTGGTATCCGGGCATGCTGAGCTGTCTGACGACGAACTGGACCATCTGGCTGGTTTTGTGAGGTCGGGCGGTACCATTTCACTGCTGATGGGTGTGCGCACACTCCCCCACACTGTGGCAGGTTTGCTTGCGCGTGGCGTCCGGGCTGATATGCCGCTGGGCACTTTTGAGAGTGTGTACCGCGAGAATGAGCGGGTGCGTTATTCAACGCTGGAGCGGGCTGTCGATGAGCTATCTGATGTGCGCCCGCCGGCAATTACCGTCATCGGTGAGGTCGTGGATGCGGGCAACGCTGAGGGTAAGGACGCGGAGGCCCGCCGCGATGCGCTACTGCAGCTAGCGCTGAGCGAGGGGCGGGATTCCCGTCAATAACTAGAGAGGCGGACTTCTTTACCCACAGGCTTTTTAGTTGCCCAGGTGTTTGTTATATGGGATATCAGGGCAGGTAGCGTCAAGGCCTGCCACAATGGACATCTAACTTAAGCGTTTTACCAACAATGCCGCTGGCCCCTTACCCGGGGCCAGCGGCATTGTTTATATCTGTAACTGCCTACTGGAGCAGTTCTTCCTCAGCCTGGGCTACCCAGGCCGCGAAGCTCTGGTCGGGGCTCTGGCGGTGGGCCAGGTAGTTCCGAACCAGCCGCTCCACGTAATCGGAAATCCCGGTAGCAGGAACCTTTAAGCCACGCACTGTACGGCCCAGCCCGCCTTCACCGGAGTTGGTGTAGTCTGCCAGCCGCCCTCCCAGGTGCACCTGGTAGCCCGGCACCTGCTTACCGTCTACGGTAATGATCTGCCCCTTCAAGCCAATATCAGCGGTCTGAATACGAGCACAAGAGTTAGGGCACCCGTTGATGTGCAGGGTGAGCTGTTTGAGGGCGTCCTGCTCGGCGGTACCCAGCCGCTCTCCTAGCTCACCTATCACCCGCCGGGCGGTGGCTTTGGTATCGACGATTGCGAGTTTGCAGTATTCAATGCCTGTGCAGGCAATCGTGTTGCGCTGGAAGAGTGAGGGTGTAGCCTTGAGCCCCAGCTTTTGGGCGCCCTGAACTACGGTGGTGACCTGCTCCCCCGGGATATCGAGCAGAACAAGTTTTTGGTAGACGGTGGTGCGCAGGCGGTAGGATCCCACCGATTCCAGAAGATCCGCTAACTGAATCAGCTGGGTACCGCTGATAGGCCCCACAGAAGGGGCAACACCGATGTAGTAGTTGCCGTCTTTCTGTTCGTGAACTCCAATATGGTCCCCGGATACGGTGGGGGTCTCGGGTGCAGGGCCCTTGGGTAGGGTATAGCCCAGGTACTCGGCCTCAAGCACATCAAGGAATTTCTCGGTACCCCAGTCGGCGAGCAGGAACTTGAGGCGGGCACGGTTGCGCAGACGCCGGTAGCCGTAGTCGCGGAAAATTTTGATAACTCCCAGCCATACATCGGCGGCCTGCTCCGGTGCTACGAATACCCCAAGCCGCTCAGCGAGTTTGGGGTTGGTGGAGAGCCCACCACCTATCCAAAGGTCAAAGCCCTTACCCAGTTCTGGGTGCTCCACACCGATCAGCGAGATGTCGTTGATTTCGTGGACGACGTCCTGGGAGGGGTGGGCACTGATAGCGGTCTTGAACTTGCGGGGTAGGTTAGCGAGTTCAGGTAGCCCGATGAACCTGTCTTTGATATCCCGAATAATCGGGGTGGGGTCAAAGAGCTCTTCGGCGCTGATTCCTGCAACCGGTGAGCCCAGGATAACGCGCGATACGTCGCCGCAGGCCTCGGTGGTATCGAGCCCAACGGCTTCGAGCCGGCGCCAGATTTCGGGGACGTCTTCTACCCGAACCCAGTGCAACTGAATGTTCTGCCGGTCGGTGATATCGGCTGTATCGCGGGCGAAGTCGCGGGAGATTTCGCCGATGACGCGCGTCTGTTCGGTGGTGAGCTGGCCGCCATCAATTCGCACCCGGAGCATGAAGTAGCGGTCTTCGAGTTCTTCGTTGGTGAGAGTCGCTGTTTTTCCGCCGTCAATTCCCGGCTTGCGCTGGGTGTAGAGGCCCCACCAGCGGAAGCGCCCGTGCAGGTCGTTATCTTCGATAGAGTCAAAACCCTGCTGAGCATAGATGGTTTCGATGCGCTGACGGACGTTAAGCCCGCTATCATCGAGCTTGAACTGCTCATTGGCGTTCAGGGGTTCTTGCCCATCAATCTTCCATTGCCCGTTGGGTTTAGCGACGCGGGGTGCCTTCCTGCGCGGGCCATCCGCATCGGTACGGGGGGTGAGTGTTTTTGCCAATGGTGTTCACCTTGTTGTTGTGTGAAATCTGTTGAGGGGGCTGGTCAGCTATGGCTTAGGCGGGTCTGAGGATGTATTTTTTTGGTCAGGAACATGCCCCTGAGACTGAGCCCTATACCCGCCAGTGTAACCAGGGCATAGACCAAAGGGGCGTACGTTTCGTGGTAGGGCAACAGGGCCAGCAGGGATCCGAGATTGGTGAGCACCAGCGTGGTGCCTACGAACCCGCCGAGCAGGGTGGGGTTGACGATGCTGACCAGCCAGGCGGCCACCGGAGCGGCCAGCACACCGCCGATGAGGAGTGCCCCGATTGCGGTGATATTCTCGAGGATTTGCTCGCGCATAGCCAACAGAAAGCCGGCAGATGCCGCTAGGGTTACCAGGAACTCTGCTGTGTTAACGGTTCCCACGATGCGGCGGGGTTCTGCTTTGCCAATGGTCATGAGCGTCGATGAGGTGACCGGCCCCCAGCCTCCCCCGCCTGCGGCATCAAAGAAACCGCCGAAAAAGCCCAGCGTGGTGAGGGTGGAGTTTTTGACCTGCCCCTCTGGCTTGATTTTGCGGCGGCCACGCGAAAAACGTACCACCAGGCTTACACCAATCAGAGTCAGGATCGTAGCGGTCACCGGTTTCGCAAAGGCAAGTGACAGGTTAGCAAGCAGGGTGGCACCGATGAAGGCACCTACCGCCCCCGGTAAAGCGAGTTTGCGGGTAACAGCCCAGTCCACATTCTTGAACTTCCAGTGACTTGCTCCCGAGGCCAGGGTGGTGCCCAGCTCAGCAACGTGTACGGTAGCTGACGCCACTGCCGGGTTCATCGCGGCCAGGGCTATGAGCATGGTGGTGGAGGTTGCGCCGAAGCCCATGCCTAAGCTCCCGTCAACCAGTTGGGCTATGGCCCCGCCTAAAGCAATAAGAATCAGGGTTTTCAAGCATCGCCCCTTACCGTCTCTGGGGCTAGATGCCCCGACCCCACCAACCCGGCGGCCAGCGTGTTACCGTCATGAGCGTCAATGAGCAAGAAGGAACCGACCCGACCCCGACCTGAGTAGTCTTCAAGGGGCAGGGGCTGGGCAAGCTGAATCTGAACCCGGCCAATATCGTTGAGAGCTACCCGGTCAGCGGGCGCATCGGTTGCGGTGTCAATGTCATAGACAGAGTCAATAGAGCGGATACGGGCGCGGACCAGGGAGGTAGCATAGCGCAGGTTAACTTTTGTACCGGCGGTCAGCGGTTTATCGCCCAGGCCCACAATCGTTGCGGTTAACTCACGCCGATCGCTGGGGCGGTCGGGGGCGCTGAGCAAATCGCCCCGGGCTAGGTCAATATCGTCCGCCAGCCGGATAACCACTGAGTCGTCCACATGAGCGTGCTCAACCGGGCCGTCGGGAGTGCTGATTTCGGTCACTGTGCTCTGGAGCCCGCCACCGGTCAGCACGGTCTGCCCCACCTGCACCGAACCGGCAGTCACCTGCCCGGCATAGCCCCGAAAGTCCTGCCCGCTGGCCCGAATAACATATTGAATGGGGAAGCGGAAACCCTGCGTTTCTTCTACCCGGGGTTCAATAGTCTCGAGCAGGTGCAGAACGGTGGGGCCGCTGTACCAAGGGGTCTGGGGCGAAGGGTCCACCACATTATCACCGTGCAGGGCGCTAATGGGAATGACGTGGACGTCCTCAATCCCCTGGTCCTGGGCAAGGGAAGTGAACTCATCGCAGATAGCTTCAAAGACACTCCGCGAGTAATCAACCAGGTCAATTTTATTGACCGCCAGAATAACGTGCTTAATACCGAGCAGACCGGCAACGCTCAGGTGGCGGCGGGTCTGTGACACCACCCCGTGGCGGGCATCGACCAGCAGCACCACCACGTCGGAGGTAGATACACCGGTCACCGTATTTCGGGTGTACTGCACGTGGCCGGGAGTATCCGCCAAAATAAAGGTGCGGTGGGCGGTGGAGAAGTAGCGGTAGGCAACATCGATGGTGATGCCCTGCTCGCGTTCAGCCCTGAGCCCATCAACCAGTAGAGACAGGTCAAGGTGGTCAAGCCCCTTTTCACGGGAGGTCCTCTCAACCGCCGAAAGCTGGTCGGCCAGCACGCTCTTAGCGTCGTGGAGCAGGCGGCCTACAAAGGTCGATTTACCGTCGTCCACACTGCCTGCGGTGCACAGATGGAGCGTTGAGCGTTCTTGGAGTGCCTGCGGTGTTGTGGCAGGTTCGTGTGAGTATGTCATTTTTTAGAAATACCCTTCCTTCTTGCGGTCCTCCATAGCGGATTCGCTCAGGCGGTCATCGGCTCGGGTGGCTCCGCGCTCGGTGAGCGTGGAGGTGGAAATTTCGGTGATGATCTCTTCAACGGTGGATGCTTCAGAGAGCACGGCACCGGTGCAAGACATATCCCCCACGGTCCGGTAACGAACCCTTTGGGTCACAATCGTCTCGTTCTTGGTGGGCCCGCCCCACTCACCGGCGGTGAGCCACATACCGTCACGTTCAAACACCTGGCGGTCATGGGCAAAGTAAATAGGGGGTAGCTGAATCTTCCGGGCCCCGATGTACTCCCAGATATCGGTTTCGGTCCAGTTAGAAATGGGGAAGACCCGGATGTTCTCACCCGGTAGGTGGCCACCGTTATAGAGGTTCCACAGCTCGGGGCGCTGGCGGCGGGGGTCCCAGCCACCAAAAGCGTCACGGACCGAGAAAATGCGTTCCTTAGCGCGGGCGCGCTCTTCGTCCCTGCGCGCACCGCCCAGAACTGCGTCATAACCCTGCTCTTCAATCGTCTCGACCAGGGGCACGGTTTGCAGGGGGTTGCGGGTGCCATCTGGCCGTTCTTGGAGAGCCCCAGAATCAATCCAGTCCTGCACATGAGCTACCCGCAGGCGGGCTCCGGTCTTCTGCACCAGTTCATCGCGGAAGGCCAGCACCTCGGGGAAGTTATGGCCGGTGTCCACGTGGAGTAGCTCAAAGGGAACAGGTGCCGGTGCAAAAGCGCGGCGGGCTAGCTCATAGACCACCACGGAATCCTTACCACCGGAAAACAGCAGGGCAACCTTGTCGAACTGGCCAGCCACCTCGCGCAGGATATGGATAGATTCGTTCTCAAGGTTTTTAAGGTGAGGTGAAAGGGGGCTGGTAGTTGCTACCGATGTGTTGCTCATGCGTGTAACCCACATTCTGTCTTAGTGAACCCGGCCCATCGCCCGCTCCGGGGGTCCTGGCCTTCCTCTACTCTCGCGGTGCAGGGTGCGCACCCAATCGACGGGTAGCCCGCAAGCGTCAGGGGGTGAACAATCAGATCTTTTTCTTCAATAAACCGCTGAGTTTCTTCAAGGCTCCAAGTCACCAGCGGTGAAATCTTAAGCCGCCCATTGGCGTCAATATCGAGAGCCGGTGTCTGTGCCCGCAAGGGTGAATCAGCGCGGCGCAACCCGGTAATCCACCCGGTATAGGGCCCCATAGCGGACGCCAGTGGCTCCACCTTACGCATACGGCAGCAGGCCGTCGGGTTGGAGCTAAACAGATCCTTGCCGTAGGTGGCGTCCTGCTCCACCGTATTCAGCAGAGGCTGAGCAACCACCAGAGTCTGCGGGTAGCGCTGACGAACCTGCTCGGACACATCCAAAGTCTCAGCGAAGTGGTATCCGGTATCAAGGAACAGAAAATCCGCACCGGGTAGGTAGTCCGCAGCCAGCTCAGCAAGCACAGTGTTCTCCATAGAGAGCGTGACAGCCAGAGCCCCCTCCACATGCTCATGGGCCCACTCCAAAATTTCTTGGGCGCTCGCGTCATAGAGGTCTGCTGCGTACCGGTTGACTAGCTCCTGGTTCCGCTCAATTTCCTGGGCAGTGAGCTTCTGCGCGGGTACGGTACCTTGGGGGCTCTCCCCCGGGTCCTTGTACTTACGTTGCGCTGAGCCAATACCAAAGTTTGTAAACGCTGGAATTGTTTGCGGCATTGTTTTTCCTTCCCACCGTGTGATGAATTGGCTCAAGTCTAAGCACCTGCCCCCGGTGGGTTCTGGGACTGGCGTTTGGGGCTGTCATGTCCCGTAGAGTTTCGTCAGAAAAATTAACCTTGTCATTTTTCGTTATCAATAAAGGTGTATATTCACGCAGGTGCGCGCGATTTTGGGCCGCCCCTCGGGCTACAACCAGGCTCTTTTAACATTTCGTCACGAGCTCGCGCTCCCCCTTACCCGTAACCGCGTGGGGTCGTGAAACGTCATAGGTTCACAGGGCATCTTGGGTATGTGACACAATACATTTATGCGTATTTTGTCTATTCAGTCAGCCGTTGCCTACGGGCATGTCGGCAATTCAGCAGCAGTTTTCCCCCTCCAGCGCTTAGGCCACGAGGTCATGCCGGTCAACACCGTCCTTTTCTCTAACCACACCGGCTACGGCGAATGGCGCGGCCCCCTGATTTCCGGCGACGATGTGCGTGAGGTTGTTACCGGTATCGAAGAACGCGGCGGCCTCGATGACACCGCTCTGGTCATTTCTGGTTACCAGGGTGGCTCGTCCATTGGCGATGCGATCTTGGACGCGGTAGCTAAAGCCCGTGCCAAGAACCCCAAGGTGCTCTACTCCTGCGACCCTGTACTGGGTAACGCCACCAGCGGTTGCTTTGTTTCGCCTGAGGTGCAGGAGCTGATCCGTGACCGGGTCATTCAGCACGCCGATATTATTACCCCCAACCAGTTTGAGCTGGGCTTTGTCACCCGCACCAGCCCGCAGACCCTCGATGAGGTGCTGGAATCGGTCAAGAAGGCCCAGGAAATTGGCCCGAAGACGGTTCTGGTCACGAGCGTTTCGACCCCTGAAACTCCCGAGAACAGCATCCAGATGCTAGCTGTCTCCGGCGATGAGGCCTGGCTGATTACCACTGACCGGTTACCGCTGAAGGCTAACGGCTCCGGCGACGTGACCCAGGCACTTTTTGCTTCTCACTTTGCTTCGGGTAAGTCTTTGAAGGAGGCCCTGGAACTGACAACCGCCAGCGTCTACGAGCTTCTGAAGAACACCCTAGAATCTGGCCAGCGCGAGCTACAGCTCATTGAATCGCAGGAGTCCTATGTGGCTCCCCAGGTTTCCTTTGAGGCCGTGCGAATCCGCTAAATTTCTGCTATGCCAAGGCCCCGCTCCCCCGGTGGATGCGGGGCTTTCGCACACCCCAGAGGCTAGAAGGAAAAGACAGAGGACAGGACGAAAAGATAGCAGCAAGCCCGATGATGGGCGGGTGGACCCTTATGACCAAACGAAAACGTCAGCACAAGAACACAGTACTTCCATCTAACAACGTGCGCAGAACACCTAGATTACCGGCCAAACGAACTATCGCTTTCTTGACTGCCACGCTGGTATTTTTAGCTATCTGCGGCGTATACATTGGGAATAAATTGCTAACCACTACCAAGGTATGTACCGTGACGGGCACTAACGTTGAAATCATTGATAGCAATGGGGGCGGGATTCCCTTCCAGACGCCCTTGCTTTCTATCTACTCTAGGGAGTGCCCGCCCATAGCGTTTAGTCATATGCCACCAGGATATGAGAGCTTTGAGCAGGTTAGGGGCACTCTTATCGAGGGACAGGCTTACGAATTCGAGGTGGGTTTCTTACGGCTCGAGTTACTTGGGCTTCAGGATTTTTACTGGAAGGGCGTAAGGATCAGCCCTGTCGACGGTTAAGGTTATAACGGGGTTAATGTGATAGTGGTAAAAGCATCATTCAAGAGTTCCACAAGACCACAAACCAAGCCAGGTTACGCCCCGCCGCACTGATATGTACTGGGTTTAGTTCCGCACCCGTAAATTGGAAACAACCAAAAGAACAAAGGAACTTCACCCATGCCCACCAAATACCCCGCCGAACTCAAAACACGAGCCCTACGCCTACTGGTCGACCACCTCGAAAACAACCCCGACACAGGCATCTACACCGCCTGCCGAAACATCGGAGAACGCCTCGGCATCGGCCCTGAAACCTTACGAAAATGGCACAAACAAGCCGAAATCGATAACGGCACCCAGCCTGGAATCACCACAGATATGGCAGCCGAAAACCGACGCCTGCGCAAAGAAATCGCTGAACTCAAGCGAACGAATGAAATTCTACGGACGGCTTCAGCTTTTTTCGCAGCGGAACTCGACCGTCCGGCCCGATGATGATTCGCTTTATTGACCAGTACAAGAATCACTTCGGGGTCGAGCCCATATGCCGTGCACTTTCTGCTTTTCTTGAAGACGGGTTCATCACTTCTCGTGGCTACCGAGCAGCGAAGAAGCGTATCCCTGCTGCCCGTGCCTTGAAAGACCAGCTGCTGATTCCGGAACTGACCAGGATTCATGCCCAGAATTATGGGGTTTATGGTGTGCGGAAAATGTGGCACGCCATGAGGCGTGCTGGCTGGGATATTGGTCGGGATCAGACCTACCGACTCATGAAAATAGCCGGTGTTGCTGGTGCTCATCGGGGTCGTAAACCTGTCACGACTCGTACTGCCACAGTGATTGATGACCGTCCTGATTTGGTTCAGCGTAACTTCACCGCAACCGCGCCGAACCGGTTATGGGTAGCTGATTTCACCTACGTCAGGACGTATTCAGGTTTCTGTTATACGGCCTTCATTACTGATGTGTTTTCCCGGAAGATTGTGGGTTGGGGTGTTTCTTCGACCATGCATACTCTGGGGATGCCTTTGACGGCGTTGAAGCAGGCTTTGTTCCAGGCGAAGAAGGATGGTTCTGATCTAACGCAGATTGTGCATCATTCTGACCGGGGGTCACAGTATGTTTCTACTGATTACACCCAGGATTTGAAGGCGTTGGGTGTGCAGCTGTCGGTGGGTTCTACTGGGGATTCTTATGATAATGCTTTGGCTGAGTCCGTCAATGGTGCGTATAAGGCGGAGCTGGTGAAGAATCGCCTGTTTGATTCTGTGGCTTGCTTGGAGTTGGAGACGGCTGAGTGGGTTGCTTGGTGGAATCGGGTTCGGTTGCATCAGGGGCTTGGTTATCGGACGCCTGAGGAGGTGGTGGTTGATGTGTTGAGCCTCGTATAATGGTCGGAACTAAAGCCAGTACATATCAGCCAAAGTCGAAGAATCAAGTAGTTGATCTAGACTATGGGCTCTGAAAGCATGAGCATCATGTCTAGCACCAGGCAACGGGTCAGTGATAGCCAGGAGCCTGCCATCGAGGGTGCAGATGACCTGGTGATTAAATCCTGCTCGTTTATGCTTACCAGAGAAGTTTCTTTTCCCTTGTGAACGCCAGTTCCAGGTGGGAATAAGGGTTCCGTCAATCACGAGGGAACCTGATGCTTTTAGCCCCTCTTGCAAGGGTCTGTTCAGTGGTTTGAGAACCTGGGTGAGGGCTTTTTCGATGGTGCTGATAGTCCGCGAGATGGTGGGCTGTGAGACGTCGAAGAGGTGGGCGAGGGCTTCTTGAGTGATGTTGTGTCGGTAGCTCAGTAGTGTTACTTTGAGGGCCTTAGCCAGGGTAAGTCTGCGGGGTTTTTCGGCTGGTTTGGTCCAGGTGAGGTGGGTGTTGAGGGCTGTGAGGAGTGTGGCGAATTGCGTGGCGGTGAGGCCGGTTGTACGCTGGTGTAGCAACGGTTCTTCCGGTGTGGCTTGAGGTTATTTGTAGTGATTTAACCCTCTTATTTTTGTCACCTGGTGGGGCCGTTGTCTAGTTGGTGGGGGTGGGTGTGTGGACCCCCTTATGAATAACCCTCTTTATTCTCATTGAGTTTATCGGCTAATTCTTGAAAGCTTCTGAAGCTACCCCAGAGTCGGTAGATCCTGATTTCTCCACATTCTGAGGTTTGTATATGCACAACTTCGTGTTTGGTGGCTGATTTGGATCCACCAGTCGATGTGTCAACTACAGCTGATTCAACGGTGCATGTGCGAGGCTCAGCGGTCATATTATTGACCCATGGAACGAGGCTGAGGTTAGCCATCATGAATATAATGGTTCCAAAAATCAAGGGCATAAGGATTTTTGCTCGCAGGGGAATGCGGGAGTGTTGTTTGTTTGGTGGGTGATTATTAGTTATTTTCAAAACTTTGTTTCCTGAACTATAGAAAAAACAATTATCTGCGACCAGAATCAATTGCATCCAAGAAGTAGCCTCCCCAGTTACATCCCCCATAACATGAGGCCATGCGCTTGATGGGCTTGGTAAAGCAGCAACGAAGCCAGCGAACGCAACATTTCCAGTCAGCCCAGAAGCAGTGTGCGGTCCTGGTTGTTTCATACACGAATACGCGGTAAAGGTGCCACCGGCAAGGGCTCGAACCGCAATCCCACCGGGAACCACGTCCATGGCTAGCTGTCGTGGTCCTACTAAGACTACACCTTGCTTCCTGCTCTAATCGTATCTACACGAAGCTGTAGGGGAACATGGGGGTAGGAACTCCATACGAAGACGTCAGCGGTTTCTGCTTGTGAACCAGGGGGCGGGTTGTTATTTACAAGACTGGGTTTTCTACCCCATCAATCAGGCCCTGGTTTGCCTCTGCATCGGTGGGCGCACGCCAGAGTAGATTCCCCTTGTCATCAAGGATGCGCCAGGTCCAGGCGGGTTCGCTTGAACCGATCTGCCTCAAGCGCAAAGAATCAAAAACCAGCGAACATCCATATAATCCGAAACCGCTTCCAGTGTAACTTTGCAGAGTTTCACCCTGAGCAATAGAGGCAAAATTGAGTACTCCGGCCTTTGTAGCATTATCCATTAATAAAACTTTATCTGAATAAAAGGCCCAAGAATTCCAGAATTGAATCTTATATTTTTCTGCGGAATTTTTCTGAAGATAAATTTCAAGAACTCGATTACTATGGTCATTTTCAAGTAAATTCAATGAACTAATTTTTGTACCAATCAAACCATGAGGAAAACTTTTTTTGTTACTTAAAATAACTGGAGTATATAAAGCATCCCACTGAGTAAAATCAGTTCCAAGGGCAGAAAGTTCGTAAGGATAAATCTCTCCTGCAAAAAGCTGCTCCCCCTCGCCTACAACAGTTAGACTCCATTCCGTGGCAAATTCATTATCGGACGTGAGGGCTCGGATCATTCCCCCGTCTTCTAAAATATATGTTGCATCGTAAACATTATCTGGCCCTAGGATATCAACAACTTTGACGCCAATAATTCTCTGGAGATTGCTATTAATTATTTCAACTTCATTATCCCAACTAAAAACCTCTCCCGCATAATATATTTCCCAGTAGAAATCTAGATATAATGAAAATTCTCGGCCGCTGGAAGTTTTTCCAGCCAGGGAAAGTGCGTAACTATCTGGTTGGAAATATTCGATAGTGAAGGGCAGTTCATTAATAAATTCTTTGATGTTATTCATTATTTACTCATAACGATGTAGGGGTAGTTTTAGAGGTTTTTTATTTAGACCTGCGGATTCTCTCTTTCATGAACTGCACGCAAAATATGGTGCTGATGATTAGGATTTGTGCCAGTGTTAGATTCCATGATTCGAATTCTAGAACCATCGAAAGTACTCACCCACTGTTGACCGGGGCTACGTGTGGGGTACGGCCCATCCCAAACCGGTGAACCAGTAAGAACCTTCGCGAACCTATCAGCATTCGTATGACCAACGGCCACGCCATCTTCGTTCATTATCCAAGCATTTTGAGCCATCGAGTCATTTCAGGCTACACCCGAGCGGGCGCCAAGAACCCCCAAAAAAAAGAACCCTGGTCACAAGAGCCCCGCGTACTAGACACCAAGAAGTAGCAAAGACTACACACTCCTACTCTGTTCTTCTAAATATTCCACACAAAGATGATATAACCGCGTTCTCAGACGGCCTAACATCATATTTTCTTGTGGATAGAAGTTGCCCGCGGCTGACAAAACAAGATCTGAGAAACTACCAGCTCCTCGGTACATTTTGAGGATATTTCTGATTACGATTTCTTCGTTTGGGGCTGAATGAAGGGAACGCAATATGACTTCAAAAGAAGAACTATAAGGTTCGCACTGCATAGAATTAAGAAGGGCATGTATTTTTCCGACACATTCTATGATGTGTTTTTTTAGTTGATTTTCCAATGTCCTATCTCTTTCGCCCCTTCAATAGTCCAGGTTTTTCGATGAGAATTTGTTGAGTTCATCCCATGTAAAGCCCTCCGGAGCAGTCCGATAAGCATGGGCTTCCCTCAGCACTCTTGGGGGTTTACTTGACGGGATTCAACGAAGTCACACCAGTGGAGCCAAATACATCCTTTTGCAACTGCAGAAAACACTAACAAACACGCAAAACACCCCGACATCATCGCAAGCAACAAATACATGCCGCTCAGTTTGTGGCACCCAAACATCACGCGCTCTAGCGCTCAACCCGTTTCCGAAGGCAATTCGATACGTTGAGCATCAAGCACAGCACCAGTCCAACGAGGCAACTGATATGGGTGTAGCCAAAATATCACGGTTTCCCCCTGATATGAGTCTAAAAGCTCCACAGCCCCTTCAGTAGAGCCTGTTCCAAGATCACCTTTGTACCCAATAACCCCACACTCCTCAGTACGAATCATAATCGTCGATGACGTCGATGAGCTTCTCAGACCCCCACCTGAACCATCAAGATAAACATCTTCAATAGTGCAGCGCTTCTCTTCTTGCATAGATTCAATATTGCCCGCAATAAAATACCAAGGAATACCAACCATTAGAGTTAAACAAACACTAAAAAATACCAATAACCCTAGACATCCTAAATAGTTTTTGAATCCTATTTCGCTCTTAAGGTTACTTCCAGGAAGATTAGACTGAGAGATTTTAGTTGAATATTTCTTCATAATAATTTGCTGATAATCAGTGCGAGCTTTCGCCACCACTCCCTATAGAAGTGTTGGCTCCAACTTGCCCCGCGTGGGTAGATGCACCCCCAGCCATATTCTCTAAACCTTTGATAAACATATCCTTACCTGAGAATTCGCCTCCATGTCCGATAAGGTAGTTTCCTGCACCTGTCGAGAAATCAACGATTCTGTCTGCAGCATACCCTGCAACCTTGTGCACACTTGAATTATTTATAGCTAGAGAAGGTAATGGATTTAAAGCAAAAAGTTTATCTACCATTGGATTTGCAGCTTTCAGGCTGTTTTCTCCAAGTTTTCTAGCAGAGTTGCACAAGTAAGGAGTAACGCCACCAAAGATGGTACCAGAAGCCCAAGCCCTCAGCGCTCCATCCACACTTGGGTCGTACTTTTCGCCCCCTTTAGAATCAATAAAGGAACCACCTAAGCTATTGAAGCCACCGGTTGTAGCGCCTTCCACGACTTGCCCTGGAAGCATCTGACGGAATTTACTCAACCTTGCAAAATTATTAGCCTGAGAAATGGCTGCCTGTTCAGAACGTCTTACACTTTCACGTTGCAACACCAAACTCTTAAAGTCGCTTCGAGGTCGTCCTGTCTTATAAAAATTAGTAGCTTTCTGGAATAACATAGCTGATTCATCGCTCAGACTAGCTGCCGTATTTGCAACACGTCCAGCAAGTATTTTGCCAACGCCCAATGCAGCACCTCCGCCTAAAAGAGCTGAAGCTCCCCCGACTAGAGCGTTCAATCCAGCTTCTTTCCAGTCGACAGTACCGTTCTGCATTTTCTGAGAAATGACATTTATACCGCCAGAAAGCAATGCGCCTGAACCCGCCATTAAAGCTAGTCCGATGGGAGCCCCAATTCCCGTAAAGGTGAGTGCTGTCCCTACGATTCCTAGTGCAATAGCAGCTCCACCAGCCACATACTCCCAGTTATCGGCCACCCAGTCCTTTGCGGTGGCTAGCGCGCCCTGGTGTGCTTGCGCGTAGGCCTGTAGGTCAGCGTCGGTGGCTGGGCGTAGCCCCCACGGGTCCACCTGATTCACCGGATTATTACCCGCAAAGGAATACGGGTTAGAACCCCACGCGGCACCAGCCACAGGAGCCAAAGGGTCAACGCTCAAGAATGAAGCGGTCAGCGGATCGTAACCACGGGCTCCCATCAGCTCCACACCGGCAACAACGGGCACGCCGTCAGCACTGAGGTCAAAACCAGCAAGCAACCCGCCCTCACCAGAGGCACCGGGGCCAGCACCGGGAACAGCGAAAGGATCCACCTCATCCGTCGAACGGGCCAAACGCCAACCGGTCGCAGGTGCAAGCCCCAAAGACTCACCAGCAACACTCACCAGCGTGGGAACCGGGGCGGTAGAATCCCAGAACAAATCAATACCGTCAATCTGAGCAATCTCACCCAGAGCATCGACCGCTATCGAATGTGCTATCGATTCCCCAGCACCGGTACTAACCCGGATGCCCTCCAGATAGCCAGCAGGCCCATAGGCAAACTCACGCA
The DNA here is from genome assembly GCF_014217215.1 of Rothia nasimurium. GTDB lineage: Bacteria > Actinomycetota > Actinomycetes > Actinomycetales > Micrococcaceae > Rothia > Rothia avistercoris. The sequence goes on along the minus strand of NZ_CP056080.1, from coordinate 1,104,796 downwards.
CCGAACCGTCGGGGTCAGTCTCCCGAACACGCCGCCCCAAACCGTCATACACAAACTCACGAACCAGACCATCAGAGCCAGTCACACTCACAAGTTGTGAAGCCGCATCGTAGGCTAGAACCTGCTCAGCACCATCAGCACCCACAGTTCGAACCAGACGCCCACACTCGTCATACTCATAAAGCATAGACTCTCTACCGGTAGTCGAGCTATGAACAGACACGAGCTGCGACGCGTCATCGTAACCGTAGTTTGCGTACGTGCTCATTCCATCAACGGCGATTCTTTCAACGCCTGCAACACGCCCAAACTCGTCACGGGAAATCGACGTTTCCTGAGCAACCTTGCCCTGGCCGTCCACCAGACGGTGAGCAACCACAGCACCGTTAGCGTAAGTCCACTGTGATACTAGATCCTCAGTCGCTGTAGAAACTACACGCGACGCAGCATCGTAGCTATAAACGGTCTTTCTTCCTTCTGAGTCAGCGACACTTTCCAGACGCCCTGCACCATCGTAGGAATACTCAACAGACCCACCAACAGGATCAACCCTAGACAGCAGCTTGCCAGCCGCATCATAGGACCAGCGCATAGTCGATTCGCCACGCGAACGCGAAAGAAGCCTGCCCACACGGTCATACTGCAACTCGTGCACAGTCTCGCTGTCGCCAGAATAATCATGAACGCGCACCTTACGCTGAGCAAAGTCACGCTCAACCGAAGAAACTAAACGCTCATTGACGCTCATTGAGGTTTCGCGGCCCTCAGAGTCATAGGTCCAGCTAGTAACCCGGCCCGTGGGATCGGTCTGAGAAAGCTGACGCCCAGCCGCATCGTAGGTAGCCTGTATAACACGCCCCAGAGCATCGGTCACAGAATCGACCTTATCCAACTGCGTGTAAGTACGGGTTGTTACACCCCCAGCAGGGTCAACCATACGCACCATACGACCACGCAGATCATACTCATACCGGGTGCGCCCACCCAAGCCATTGATAGCCTGAACCAGTTGACCGGCAGCATCATACTTGAAGCGGCGAATACCGAATGAGCCATCCTGTATAAAGGTCAGACGGCCACAGACATCGTAGCCGTAACGTGCTACTCCCCTACCCGGGATTACAGCCCTGACCAGGCGACCACAGGCATCGTACTCATACTCTGAGCGCTCACCAGCGGGGTTCACCTTAGCAACCACACGGGAGTCAGCGTCGTAAACCAGCTCAGTCACAGCGCCCGTTGCGTCGATATAACGGTAGGCACGACCGGCATCATCATACTCGTAGCTCACACGGGCACCGTCAGGGCCAACGACCGCAACCAAACGACCCGCAACGTCATACTCGCACCGAGTCAGAGCGCCCTCACCATCGACCAGCTCAACGGGATTGCCAGCAAGGTCGTAGGAAGTCAGCTCAACAGAGCCATCCAAATTTTCGCGCTTAACCGGCCGACCATACGCATCGGTAGTAATCGTAGCGGTGCCAAAAATATCGTTCAGCGTAATCCGCTGGTCAGCACGGTCAACGCTCGCCGTAACCCGGTTACCCAAAGGGTCAACAGTCGCAGCAAGCTGACCGGTCTGATCGTATTCACGGCTCCACACAGAACCCGCAGGGTCCGTAATCGCAACCAGTCGTGAAAGGCTGTCATGCTCAAAGCCCCAGGAGGCCCCATCAGGCAAAATAGCCGCAGAGACGTTACCCATATCGTCAAACTCACGTGACACCGACCGGCCCAGCGGGTCAATAGTCTGGGCAACCTGGCCGTGCGCACCGTAGCGCATAGAAGTACGCTCACCCGCAGGGTCAACGATTGCTACCAGGCGGCCCGCGGTATCGTACTCGTAGCGGTGTGTTGCGCCATCAGGGTCAACCTTACCCACCACCTGACCGGCGGCATCATAGGTAAAACGCGTCTTATGGCCACCCGGCGAAATAGCCTCAACAGCACGCCCAGCCTGGTCATAGACCATCCGCGCAGTATCACCGTAGGCATTCGTTACGCTCGTCAGGTTATCGAAAGAATCGTACGTAAAACTCAATGGCACCCCGGTCGGCCCAACAACCCCAGTCAAAAGACCGGACTCCCAGGTCAAATGGGTGATACCGCCCAGTGCATCGCGAATCTTGCAGGGGTTACGGTCCTGTCCCTCATAGGAGTAGGAAATCAGACCACCGGTAGTAGTCACAACATCGGTGATGCGGTCCTGCTCATCCCAGGCAAAAGTAATGTCAGAACCCTCTGGGGTTACTGTGCGGGTTCGCCGGCCACGCTTATCATAAGCATGCACGGTAATTGAGCCGTCGCGTTCAGTAACAGAGACAAGGTTGCCCTTGCGGTCATAAGACATCGACTGCCGATGGTCGTGAGCATCAATGACGCCCACCAACCTACCCTTGGCATCCGAAATCCAAGAGTTAGACCGTTGGCCGTCTTCATCAGCCACAACGGTAACTCGGCCGGGCAGGTACGAGAACCTGACTAAACGACCGTGCGGGGTCTTCTGGCTAATAACCCTGCCGTACTGGTCATAAGTATTGACGACTTCCTGGACCCCAGCGGCATCAGCCACCACTTCAATAAGACCCTGCTCATTGTGCGTGTAGCGGCGGTGGTGGTAGTTACTGCCCTTAGCCTCGGTCAGCAAACCAGCTGCGCTGTAGGAATACTCAATCCTTAGCCCGTCAGAGCTGGTTGCAACAGCGACCTTGCCATCTACATATTCAAAAGCGATAGCCCTGCCGCGCTCATGCCTTAGGGCAGTAATTTCGCCCTGGCGATCACGGTCAACATAGACTCCCGTTCCCCGCCCCTGGGCAGAACCAAGCCAGTTACCCGCGGCAGTGAAGAACCACCCGGAACCGGTATTGTTGGCAACAACCCAGGCGACACGACCGCTCAGAACCTCAGGTATCAGAACGGTACTTGCCTCTGCTACCGGTACAAGCCAAAAGTTCTCGTCAGCACAGGGTAAGAAGCCTTCCCCCGACCGCGCAAAAGAAATCTTTCTGCCATCGTGCATAGCCCAGGTTGCCTGCTCATCATCAAAGATAAGAGCAGTATCGAGCACAGAGCTCCACCCGGGGCCAAAAACCCCGCCCGTCTCACCGCGCGAGTTATACATACGGGTAAGCGCTAGAGCCGAGCAAGCACCCACAAAAGAAAGATCATCCTCCGGTTCAATAAAGTTACCGTTACCGGTATTAACCGGGTCAAGCGTGTACCCGCTGGTAGGCTGACCGCCAACCGCAGCGGGGTTCATGATAGTCAGATCTTCACGGTTTGCTGAAACCCCGGCATTCTGCAAAGCAGTCGAAAGAGCGGAGTTGGCTATAGAAACGGGGTTACCTGAACTTGCCCCTGCATCTTCGAATGCTTGAGCAAGTGTATTAGCCCAAGTAATATCTTGTGCGTTCTTTTCGAGCCAGGTGCCAATAGCGCTAATCGCACCTGATGCATCAAGTGAACCGTACTTGCAACTCCCTTGAAAATCCGCGTAGGCAGTATCGAGCGATGTTTTCTTACCCTTGACCTCTGTATCCAGCGGCTCCAACCCGGTACTGAAAGCCCTCAGATTCTCAGGAATAGCAGATGTAGTCCCTCCACCGCCGTTGCCACTACCGGGGCTAGGGTTGGGCGTCTTGCGGGGTGTATTAACCGGAGTCTGCGCACTTGTATTAATAGGGTCAGAAGGCGGACCCACCGGTGGCTCAGGTTCACCCATGACACTATCGTGGAAATCCTTTAGAGCCCCAAATTTATCTTTCAGATGCTGCTGTTCAGCGATAAACTCACGGGCAAGGCGGCGGCACTCATTCTTCTCCCTTGCCTTTTGAGCAAGGTCTTCGACAAAGCCAGCGGCATTCCTCAACGCCGTAGCAATATCCTCGGCATCACTCGCCGCCGTACGAGCGTTGGATGCAAAAAGCTCCTCAAAGTACCCACGGAACTCTTCACGAGCAGTAGTTACAAGCGAAGAACGGGAGGAAGCCTGAGTCTCAAGCAGAGAGGCTGCATTCGTAAAAGCGCTTTTTAGAGTACTCGCATGCCCAAAGTTAAACTCAACATCGCCATCAATTGCTCCGAGATTGTCGCTCATCTACTTCCGCTTCCCTGCATCACATCAATAAATTGCTTTACATTGCAAATATCAGTGCCATGTGGGCAAACACTCGCATTTCTTGATACTACCGAAAGATTAGAAAATAACTTATGCCGGACACCACTATATGAACGCTATGACAAGTTTTTATTAAACAGTCGGGTGGTAGGTGCAGTTACGGCTCAAAAAGTTACAGCGGAAAAGCAAGTTCAAGAGTTACGTTGTGCAGCCGAAGCCTCCAGCGCCCGCTCTATTGCCACCTCTGCAACGATGCGCGCGGCGGCGCTATCGCCGGGTACAACGAGCGGTTGGCAGATAGTCAGGCTCTCACCGGCGCCGGGTAGTCTGCCCAGTAGGGTTTGGAAGAAGCCCCGGCCCAGCAGGTAGCTGGAGACATACTCCGCCTGGTTCTCTTCCAGGGCGTCGGCAATTTTTGGTTCAATATTGGCGACAAAGCCATAGGGCACATAGCGGGACAGCAAGGTTGAGAATACCTCGGACTGTAGCATCACTGCTTCGCGACCATCGGGGCGGGATGAGCCAGCGGCGGCCATAACCACATCGTCGTAGCCGTCCCAGCCGGCTTCTTCCAGGCGTTGCCGCTGGAGTTTCGCCAGGGCGGCAGACGGGCCCAAGGCCCGCGCAATGGCAATGTTCTGCACCCCAGAAGCCGCCGCGGCCTCCGCAATATCAACCTGCGTGTGGTAACCGGTCGAGAGCAGGAGCGGAACAATGGTTACCCTATCGAGCGGCTCAAAACCTGCGGCCACTTGGGTGAGCGCCGGTTCTTGAACGTCAACATAGGCCTCGTGCACCGTGAACCCACCGGGTTCTCTTTCATTCAGAACCTCCTGCATCTGCTGGCGTACCAGCTCAATGGAGGCCCTGCCGTCCGGGTTGTCGGTGCCGTGGGAGACTGCAATGATGTGGTGCATTAGATACCTTTGCGAATGACCTTGTACTGGGCGGCCTGGGCGACCGGACGCATGGTGATGTGGTCCAGGTTGATGTGCTGCGGGACGTTCACAGCGAAGGTGACGGTCTGGGCGACGTCCTCAGCCAGCAGGGGCTTCTCAACGCCAGCGTAGACCTTAGCGGCAGCCTCGTCCGACCCCAGGCGGTTGCGGGAGAACTCTTCGGTGTGCACCATGCCGGGGCGTACCTCAATCACGCGCACATTGTGTTCGGCCTCTTCGAGGCGCAGGGTTTCGGTCAGGGCCCGCTCCCCGAACTTGGCGGCATTGTAGCCCGCTCCCCCTTCATAGCCGGCTTCGGCTGCGGTTGAGGTCAGGTTGAGCACGGTACCCTGGCCGTTCTCGCGCAGGGCTGGCAGGAAGGCTTTGACCATATTGAGGGTGCCAATCACGTTGAGCTCAAACATGGCCAACCAGCCAGCGGGGTCAGCGTTAGCTACAGAATCAGCCCCAATAGCACCGCCGGAGATATTAACCAGGGCATCGAGGCGGCCGCCGGTTTCCCCCAGAATCTCCTGGGCGCGGGCAGCTACCGCGTTGGCGTCCGTAATATCGAGGACGACTGGGCGCACCGAGGTGCGCGAGGCAAGTTCTTCGAGGCGGTCGGCGCGGCGGGCCACGGCGTAGACCGTCCAGCCGGTAGCGGCCATCAGTTCGGCGGTAGCACGGCCGATACCTGAGGAGGCACCGGTTACCACAGCGACCTTACCGGCCTGGGCGTCGGGGGCAAAGGGATTAGCGGAAAGTGATGTAGTAGTCATAGCACTAGCCTAACCTGCAACATATTTTTATTCGTGAGAGAATAGGCCACATGGCTGAAATCAACCAGGGCACAGACACGCCCGCAGAACCCACAGTAGACATTACCGTCCCCGCGAAGCCCGGCCTTGAAGGCCTCGAAAAGAAGTTCACGCAGAACTGGGCCGCCAACAAGACCTACGCATTCGACCCCAACACCACCCGCGAGCAGGTCTACTCCATCGATACCCCGCCGCCCACCGCGTCCGGCTCCCTGCACGTCGGTCACATGTTCTCCTACACCCAGACCGACGTTATCGCCCGCTACCAGCGTATGAAGGGCAAGAACGTCTTCTACCCCCTGGGTTGGGACGATAACGGCCTGCCCACCGAACGCCGCGTGCAGAACTACTACGGCGTACTCTGCGACCCGGCTATCCCCTACGACCCCGATTTCAAGGCTCCCGAAAAGCCCGCTAAGAACCAGCGCGACTGGCCCCGCATCTCCCGTCAGAACTTCATCGAGCTGTGCGAGATCCTGGCGGTAGAAGACGAAAAGGTCTTCGAAGAGCTTTTCACCACTCTGGGTCTGTCCGTCGACTGGTCACACACCTACCGCACCATCGACGCCCACTCCCGCAAGGTCTCCCAGCTGGCCTTCCTCAACGACCTTAAGAGCGGCGATGCCTATATGGCAGAGGCCCCCACCATGTGGGACGTCACCTTCCGCACCGCGGTAGCCCAGGCAGAACTTGAAGACAAGGAACGCCCCGGCGCCTACCACCGCATCTCCTTCCACCGAGAGAACGGCGAGAAGGTCTGGATCGAGACCACCCGTCCCGAGCTCCTGCCCTCCTGTGTCGCCCTGGTCGCCCACCCCGACGATGAACGCTACAAGCCCCTCTTCGGCACCAAGGTCACTTCTCCCCTCTTCGGCGTTGAGGTTGAGATTAAGGCTCACCCCCTGGCTCAGCCCGATAAGGGTGCCGGCATTGCCATGATTTGTACCTTTGGTGATACCACCGACGTCACCTGGTGGCGCGAACTGCAGCTGCCTACCCGCGCCCTCATCGGCCGCGACGGCCGCTTCGCCACCGACACCCCCGAGTGGATTACCTCCGCCGAGGGCCGCGAACGCTACGAGCGTATGGCAGGTGCAACCGTCTTCACCGCCCAGAAGACCGTCGTTGAGATGCTGGTCGAAGCCGGTGAAATGGACGGCGACCCCAAGCCCATCACCCACCCTGTCAAGTTCTACGAAAAGGGCGACAAGCCCCTTGAAATCGTGGCCTCCCGCCAGTGGTACATCCGCAACGGTGGCCGTGACGCCGGCCGTCGCGACGCCCTGGTTGAGCGCGGCCGCGAAATCACCTGGCACCCCGCCTTCATGCGCTCCCGCTACGAAAACTGGGTTGAAGGCCTCAACGGTGACTGGCTCATCTCCCGCCAGCGCTTCTTCGGCGTGCCCTTCCCTATCTGGTACAAGCTCGACGCCGACGGCGAACCCAACTACGACGAGCCCATCATCCCCAGTGAAGAGATGCTCCCCGTCGACCCCGCTTCGGACGCCGCCCCCGGCTACACCGAAGACCAGCGCGGCGTGCCCGGCGGCTTCATCGCCGACCCCGACGTCCTCGACACCTGGGCCACCTCGTCCCTGACCCCGCAGATCGCCACCGGCTGGGCCGTGGACGAGAACCTGCACAAGGTCACCTTCCCCATGGATCTGCGCCCCCAGGGCCACGACATCATCCGCACCTGGCTCTTCTCGACCGTGGTACGCTCCAACTCCCTGGAGAACTCCGTGCCCTGGACCGACACCGCCCTTTCAGGCTGGATCCTGGACCCGGACCGCAAGAAGATGTCCAAGTCCAAGGGCAATGTTGTTGTTCCCAACGAGGTTCTGGAAAAGTACGGTTCAGACGCTGTTCGCTACTGGGCCGCCAGCGCCAAGCTGGGTGCCGATACCGCCTACGATGAAGCCCAGATGAAGATTGGTCGCCGTCTGGCCATCAAGCTGCTGAACGCCTCCAAGTTCGTTCTCGGCCTGGGTGCCACCGCCAACTCGGTCATCACCGACCAGGCCGCGGCAGGCGTCCTCACCAACGAGCTCGACCGCTCCCTGCTAGCCCGCCTAGCCGCCCTGGTTGAAGAAGCCACCGCCGCCTTTGAGAACTACGAGTACGCCCGTGCCCTGCAGATCTCAGAGACCTTCTTCTGGCACTTCACCGACGACTTCGTCGAACTCATCAAGGACCGCGCCTACGGCAACGTCGGTGAAGCCGAACAGGCCTCCGTCCTGGCAGCCCTGGCCACCACCCTCGATGCCATGCTGCGTCTCTTCGCCCCCTTCCTGCCCTTCGTCACCGATGAAATCTGGTCGTGGTGGAGAGCAGGCTCCGTGCACCGCGCACCCTGGCCCACCACCGACGGCTTTGCCGCCGCGGTTGCGGACGCCGACCCCGCAGTCCTGCCCACCGTAGCAGCTGCCCTGGGTGGTCTACGCAAGGCCAAGTCAGAGGCCCAGGTCAAGCAGCGCACCGAGGTCGAAACCGCAACCATCACCGGTTCGGCCGAAGACATCACCCGTATTCGCGGCGGTCTCGGCGACCTCAAGGCAGCAGGTAACGCCCGCAACCTCACTCTCACCGAAGCAGAGGGCGAGCTAGCCGTCACTGACGTTGTGCTGATTACCGAAGAAGAGAACTAAAAAGTAAGGCCCGGTTCCAGATTGTCTGGAACTGGGCCTTATCGTGTATTCAGCAGCTGGGCGTTCAGTGCCAGCTCGTTACTATTGTTCGATGTTAAAAATCGGGCCGACGTTGCGGGGGCGCTTAATCTCAAAGAAACCGGGGTAAGAGGCCAGAGCCACAGCGCCGTCGTAGACCTTAGCTGCTTCTTCACCGGTGGGGGCAGGTGACATCACGGGACCAAAGAAGGTCACACCGTTGATGCTCATCAGGGGCACGCCGATGTCATCTCCACCGGCAGAGTCTAGACCTGCACGGGTTGAGGCCCGCATCTGCTCGTCGTATTCCTCGGTAAAGGCAACCTGAGCTAGTTCGGCAGGAAGACCCACCTCAGCCAGGGCAGCTTCGATAGCCTTCTCGAAATAGGTGCCCTCTTTGTTCTTCTGGTGATGAATCTGCTCGCCGAGGGCAGTGTAGAGTTCATCGAGTTTCTCCTGGCCGTACTGTTCTGCCACGGCGGTAGCCACGCGGGCAGGGCCCCAGGTGTTGTCGATGTGCTTGCGGTAGCCCGGGTCAAGGTCGCGACCCTCGTTCAGGACGGCGAGTGAGAAGGGGTGCCAGGTGACGGCAACATCGCGCTGGGTCTCAACCTCTTTAATCCAGCGGGAGGTCATCCAGCACCAGGGGCAGGTAGGGTCAAACCAAAAATCAACGGTATTTTCAGCCACGGGTTGTCCTTTCAAACAGGGGTGGGATACAAGAGCCCGCTGCCAGCGCGCAGAGGCACCGACAGCGGGAAAGACTTTTAGGCAGATTTTTTCTCGGGGGCTTCGAGCACCAGAATAGGGTCCTTCTCCCCCGCCACAACAGCCTCGTCAATAATGACCGAGGTGACGTCTGAGCGACTGGGTACATCGAACATGACCGGCTGCAGAATCGACTCCATAATGGAGCGCAAACCGCGGGCGCCTGTATCTCGCTCAACAGCCTGGCGGGCAATAGCTGCCACGGCGGCGTCCTCAAAAATCAGCTCGACCCCGTCAAGGGCAAACATGCGCTTGTACTGCTTGACCAGGGCGTTCTTAGGCTCGGTCAGAATCCGCTTGAGGTCAGATTCAGTGAGCTTACCCAGGGTTGCCAGCACGGGCAGGCGGCCAATAAATTCAGGAATCAGACCGAACTTAAGCAGGTCCTCAGGCATGAGCTTGGTGAGAATATCGCTCTCTTTAGCGGCCTGGTCAATAGATGCGCCAAAGCCGATGCCCTTGCGGCCCACTCGCCCGCCCACAATCTCTTCGATACCGGCAAAAGCACCGGCGACGATGAAGAGGATATTGGCGGTATTGATCTTGAGGAAGTCCTGCTGGGGGTGCTTCCGCCCGCCCTGCGGGGGCACAGCTGCCTCGGTGCCCTCAAGAATCTTGAGCAGGGCCTGCTGCACACCCTCACCCGATACGTCTCGGGTGATGGAGGGGTTGTCGGCCTTGCGGGAAATCTTATCGATTTCGTCGATATAAATAATGCCGCGCTGGGCCTTTTCAATATCGCCGTCAGCAGCCTGGATGAGCTTGAGCAGGATATTTTCAACGTCCTCGCCCACGTAGCCGGCCTCGGTCAGGCTGGTGGCGTCGGCAACGGCAAAAGGTACGTTGAGTTTCTTAGCCAGGGTCTGGGCCAGGTAGGTCTTACCCGAGCCGGTGGGGCCAACCAAGAGAATATTAGACTTGGCAATCTCTACGTCTTCGCCCTCGGTCGCCAAAAGCTCCTTGGCCTCAAAGGCAGGGCTCTGCTGGGCCCGAATACGCTTGTAGTGGTTGTAAACGGCAACAGATAGAGCACGCTTGGCGGCCTCCTGGCCAATCACGTACTCCTGCATGTGGTCAAAGATTTCACGCGGGGTGGGGAGCTCTTCAACGGCACCCAAATCTTTCACATCGGCGAGCTCTTCTTCGAGAATCTCGTTGCACAGTTCAATGCATTCATCGCAGATGTAAATGTTGGGGCCGGCGATCAGTTTACGAACCTGTCGCTGGTTCTTCCCACAAAATGAGCATTTGGGAAGAGTGGTGCTATCGCCTAGGCGAGCCATAGACCCTACCTTTCCTTGGGTTCCTCTACCTAATCTACCGTGAAAACCTGCCTAGCCCAACACGTGACGGTTCAAGCAAGGTTACGTCTTTATGACTTAACAGTTGAATCGGGCGGGCTATTCCTTCTCTATCGCTTGGCGGACAGAAGGACGCCGCCCCTGCCCTTCCCTGCCTTGGGGCAGGTGGGGCGGGAGGCGGCGTCCACACCGGGTCTAAACGTGAGCCGTGCTTAGTCGTGCTTCTCGGCGGTGTTGAAGGAGGGCTTGACGGCCTTACGGGATTCAAGCACCTGGTCAACGATGCCGTATTCAAGGGCACCCTTGGCGGTGAGGATGTTATCGCGCTCGATGGACTTATCAACCTCTTCAAAGGTCTTTCCGGAGTGCAGGGCAAGGGTCTGTGCGGTCCACTCACGCATACGCATAACCTCGTTAGCGTGGATCTCGATATCAGAAGCCTGGCCACCCTGCTGACCCGAGAGGGCGGGCTGGTGAATCAGCACGCGGGCGTTGGGCAGGGCAAGGCGCTTACCGGGGGTACCGGCTGCCAGAAGGACGGCGGCAGCTGAGGCAGCCTGCCCCAGGCAGACGGTCTGGATTTCGGGGCGGATGTACTGCATGGTGTCGTAGATAGCAGTCATCGCGGTGAAGGAGCCACCGGGTGAGTTGATGTAGAGGGTGATGTCGCGGTCGGGGTCCTGGGACTCAAGCACCAGCAGCTGGGCCATGATGTCGTCAGCTGAGGCGTCGTCGACCTGCACGCCCAGGAAGATGATGCGGTCTTCAAAGAGCTTTGCGTAGGGGTCCTGGCGCTTGTAGCCGTAGGGGGTGCGCTCTTCGAAGTTAGGAAGCACGTAGCGGTCGGTGGGCATACCGGCAGGTGCGGTTGATGAAGGAAGATGAATCATTCGTTTCTCCTGTAAAAAGTTCTGTGCCGGTTTACTTGTCGGTGGCGCTGGTAGCCGGGCCGATCTTGTCGAGAATCTTGTCGAAGAAGCCGTAGGCCAGGCCTTCTTCGGCGGTGAACCAGTTATCGCGGTCGTTATCGCGCAGGATGGTTTCAACGGTCTGGCCGGTGCGCTCTGCGGTGATTTCACTCAGGCGCTTCTTCATGTCGAGAATCAGCTGGGCCTGGGTGCGGATATCGGAGGCAGTGCCGCCGATGCCACCGGAGGGCTGGTGCATGAGGATGCGAGCGTTGGGGGTGGCGTAGCGCTTACCGGGAGCGCCTGCGGTGAGCAGGAACTGGCCCATGGAAGCTGCCATACCGGTTACCACGGTGACCACGTCGTTGGGGATCAGCTGCATGGTGTCGTAGATTGCCATGCCCGCGGTGACGGAGCCACCAGGTGAGTTGATGTAGAGGTAGATATCTGCCCCGGGGTCTTCAGCTGAGAGCAGCAGGAGCTGGGAGCAGATACGGTTGGCGTTGGAGTCGCGCACCTCGGAGCCCAGCCAGATGATGCGTTCCTTGAGCAGGCGGTTGTAGACGTAGTCGTCCTGGCCGCCCATAGGGGTTTCCATGGCGGGGGCCTGGTGTGCTTCAGGGGTGAAGGACATGTGTTCCGCTCCTTGTGTCGGTTGCAGCACCCGCGCGGACGCCGGTGCCAAAGATTTGCTTGACACTTAGGTTATCGCTTTTGGGGTTCCAAAAATTGCCTTTTGCCCTTCAGTTCGCTGTTGGCATGTGCCCGCTACGCTGTGAGCAAGAGCGAGCGGGCACGGGGCCTAGTGGTAGCAGGCGATGGGCCCATTGGGACCCTGAATCACCTGGATGGGGGTATTGAAGATATCGGTGAGCAGGTCATCTTGCATGATCTCTGCAACGGTTCCGAAGCGGGCTAGCTTGCCGTCCTTGATAGCGCAGATGTAGTCGGCGTAGCGGGCGGCGAAATTGATGTCGTGCAGCACCACGATGATGGTGCGGCCCAGGGAGCGGGCGGCGTTGTGCAGGTGCTGCATCATCTGTACGGAGTGGGAGATGTCGAGGTTATTGAGGGGCTCATCAAGAAGTACGTAGTCGGTTTCCTGGCAGAGCACCATGGCTACGTAGGCCCGCTGCCGCTGGCCACCTGAGAGTTCATCAAGGTAGCGGTTTTCGAGGGTGGTGAGGTTGAGGAAGTCGATGTAACGAGAAATAATCTCTTCATCTTCAGCGGTGAGTCGGCCCCCGGTGTAGGGGAAGCGCCCGAAACCCACCAGCTGGCGCACGGTGAGTTTGGTGACGAAGTGGTTTTCCTGCCGCAGAATCGAGACGACTTTGGCCAGGTCTTTGGACTTGGTGGTGGCCACATTCAGGCCACCGATTTCGATGGTGCCTGCGTCAATATCGAGGAGACGGCCCACCATCGTGAGCAGGGTGGACTTGCCGGCACCGTTAGGGCCGACCAGGGCGGTGATTCCGCCTGCGGGCAGCTGAACATCGACTGGGCCGATGTTGGTTTCACCGGAGTAGCTTTTAGCAACCTGGTGGAGGGTGATCATAGTTTGCCCTTTCGAAGAATCACGATCAGGAAGGTGAGGCCACCGATGAGCTCGATAATAATGCCTACCACGCCCTGGGCTGAGAAGATGTGGTTCATGATGAAGTAGGAGACCGCCAGAATGGCAAAGGAGAGCACGGTTGCCATGGGGAAGAGGTAGCGGTGGTCGTAAGTGTCGGCGAACTGGTAGGTGAGGGTCGCTACCAAGAAGCCGAGGAAGGTCAGCGGGCCGACCAGGGCGGTGGAGACCGCCATCATGATGGCGACGATAACCAACACGATAATGGATTCGCGGCGGTGGTTGATTCCCAGGTTGGTAGCCGCGGGTGCGCCCAGGGAGAGGGCGTTGAGGGTGCGGGATTTTGCGTAGAGTACCGCAACGCTCAGGACGACCAGGGGCAGGGCTACCGGGTAGTAGGCGGGGTCGGCGTTGTTGACCGAGGCAAAGAGGCGGGCGGTCAGGATATCAAACTCGCTGGGGGTCAGCATGCGCTGCATGAAGGTTGAGACAGACCCCAGTCCCCCACCCAGTACCACACCGACCAGGAGCATGACGTGCATGTTGGCCCGTTTACCGGTCAGCAGCCAGGAGTAGAGCAAGAGGCTCAGAGCCACCATCATGACCAGCTGGAAAATAAAGGTGTCGAGGGTGCGGGCAGCAATCAGTCCGGCTGCCCCGGCGAAATAGATGGTTGCCGTGTGAATCGCGGCGTAGAGGGCCTGAAAGCCCAGAATACCGGGGGTAATGATGCGGTTGTTGGTCACCGTCTGAAAAGCCACCGTTGCCACAGCCTGGCAGACAGCCGCTACAGCCATCGCAATCAGGGCGTTTGAGCGGCGTTCAGCAATGAGCCACCACTTGTGAGTACCGGTCTCAAAGGGGTTAGCGTAGGCCAAGAGCCCAAAGGCTGCCAGCGCAGCGGCAGCGGTGAGCACTGCCAGGAGCACCCAGTAGGTGCGGGCAGCAGCCGGGGTCTTGAAAGCCCCAGCGCTACGGGAGGTGCCTGCCCTGCGGGAGGCTGGGCGGACGTCCGCACCGGCGCTCATCTCGGGCAGAGCGGACGCACTCACCCGGCTTTCTTTACTTGCCTGCTGATACACGGGGCCGCCCCTTCACAATCAGACCAATAAAAACAAGAGCACCCACGATACCCAGAATCACCGACACCGGGATTTCGAAGGGGGCGATAATAGTGCGCCCGATCAGGTCGCAGACAGTCACAACCCCGATACCGGTCAGGGCAACCCAGGGCAGGTTAGAGCGCAGGTCATCGCCGCGGAACATGCTGACGATGTTGGGAACAATTAGTCCCAAGAAGGGCAGGGCCCCGACCACCACGGTCACCACACCGGTGGCGATAGCAATCAGGGCGGTACCTACCAGCATAATCTGGGCGTAGTTGAGCCCTACGTTCGTGGCAAATTCCTGGCCCAGACCGGCAACGGTCAGGCGGTCGGCATACCAGAAAATGACGGCGACCACCAGAAGCACCAGCCAGAGCACCTCGTACTGCCCCTTAATCACAGACGTAAAACTGCCCGCAAACCACACACCAAGGTTCTGCAGCAGGTTGGTCTGGAGGGCAAAGAAGGTGGTAAAGGCCGAGACAACGGCACCGAGCATCATGCCCACAATGGGAACAATCAGGGATGACCTGAGTGAAACCCTGCGCAGGAAGAGGAAAAAGACCATCGACCCGATAAAAGCAAAGACGATTGCCGCCGTCATCTGCTGCAAGAGGTTTGCTGCCGGGAAGAAATAGAGCATAAAGAGCAGGCCCAGACTTGCCCATTCGGTGGTACCGGTGGTGGTAGGTTCCACGAACTTGTTTTGGGTCAGCATCTGCATCACCAGCCCGCACATGGCCATGGCTGCCCCGGCCAGCACCAGGGCAATGGTTCGAGGTATGCGGGTGATAGCAAACATGGCAGCGCCATCAGCCTTGTTGAAGATGTCGTACTCCCCAGTGAACAAGGAGAGCACGAGCAGGGCAACAATTCCCAGGCTGGCTAGCAGGAATTTGCCGCTGACCGGGGAGTTCCTGGTGCGGCTAACTCGGGTGTTTTCGGTGGTCGTCATAAAAGCCCTCAAGGAGTCACCCCGCCACGAGGGCAGGATGACTCCTTTTTCATCGGTTATAGGGTCTCAGCCGGTGCCTTACTTGGCGGCTTCGAACTTATCGGCAAAATCGTTGAGGATCTCGGTGTAGGTGATGATGGATTCGTTGGTGTAGGTATCAGCCGGAGCGTAGGCAATCTGATCCTTGGTGATTGCGGTGACGTTGGCCAGGGCTGAGCTACCGGCGATGACGTCTGCGGCAGCGGGTGAACCTTCATCGGTGCTGGTGCCAGCATCGCGGTCAAGAACCAGCAGCCAGTCGGGGTTGGCTTCTGCGATAGCCTCAACCGAGATATCGTCACCCTGGTGGTTGTCAGAGGAGCCTTCAACTTCGAGGGCGGGCTTGAGGCCCAGCATGTCGAAGACGGGGCCGTAGGTGCGGCCGATGGAGGGGGCAATGTAGCCAATTTCTCCGCCGGAGACATTGACGGCCATGACGGTGGATTCGCCGTCGTAGGCGGCCTTAGCGCGGGCTAGAGCAGCGTCGAAGTCTGCGATGAGCTGGTCGGCCTCAGCCTGCTTGCCGAAGACCTCGCCCAGTACGGTGACCTGGCGCTTGAGCTCTTCATCAAGGGGCTGGCCCTCGCGGGGTTCAAGTTCAAGAATGGCGGCCTGGGGGTTCAGTTCCTTGATGGCATCGTAGTGCTGGGAGAAGCGCTGACCGTTGACGATCAGGTCGGGCTCTTCAGCAGCGAGCAGTTCAAGGTTAGGCTCGCGGTGGGTTCCGATATCGGTGATAGAGGAGTCGTTCTTGTAGGTCTCGACGGTTGCAGGAATCAGGGTGATGGGGGCTGCAACCAGATCGATACCCCAGGACTCGAGAACCTCAAAGGTGCGGTTATCGGTTGCGGCAACCTTCTGAGGGGGAACGGTCACGGTGACCTCACCATAGTTATCGGTGACGGTAACGGTGCCAGCTGACTGGCTGGCAGAAGCTGAGGTGGACGCGCTGGATTCAGAGGATGCGTCGGTGGTGCCCGCGCCACAGGCGGTGAGCGCCAGTGCTACAACGGAGGTGGCTGCGAGCAGGGAGATACGGTTTGCCTTCACGGGTTTTCCTATATCTGTTCGTGGTGTGTACTTGGTAGGCCTCAACAGCTTGTAAGGCTTGACTTACCTAAGATTAGTTAGCCCCACCTTACTTATCAACCCAGAAACCCCTATTACAGAATATTTTTTTAACTTATTTACCGAATTTGACGTCTAATCACCCAGGTCACCTTCTTTCAAACAGCGGACGTCGGCACCCGCGTCCGCCTCTTCCCACGGGTTTTCCCCGCAGGCAGCACAAAGCCCCCGCAAGAACCCAATCAGGGTCTTGCGGGGGCTTGCGCTAGATAAGCTTAGAGCCTCAAGAGGCAAGAACTTATTCGGCGTCTGTGGTTTCACCCAGGAAGGATGAGAGGTCAACGGCCTTACCGTCGGCGTCCTTAACCTCAGCCTGAGCCAGAACAGCTGCCAGAGCCTTTGAACGGCGAACCTCGCCAACAATCATGCCGGACTGGCCTGAGCCGTCGAGCATCTGAGCGAACTGGTTGGGGTCCATGCCGTACTGCTGGCTCATGGTGATGATGTAATCGATGAGCTCAGCCTGCTCGACAGATACTTCTTCCTTCTCAGCAATAGCGTCGAGGATGATTTCGTTCTTGAAAGCACGCTCGGTGTTCTCGCGAACCTCTGCGCGGTGCTCTTCGGTGTCGTGGTCATCGTCCTGGCCGGGAGCGTTGAAGTGCTGAGCCAGCTGGTCTTCGATAACCTTCTCGGGAACGGGGATTTCAACCAGTTCAACCAGAGCATCAAGAACCTTGTCGCGTGCTTCTGCACCCTGCTCGGCAACCTTGGAATCAGCAGCCTGCTTCTTCAGGTCCTCCTTCAGTTCAGCAATGGTATCGAACTCTGAAGCCAGCTGAGCGAAGTCATCGTCAGCATCAGGCAGCTCGCGCTCCTTCACAGCGGTGACCTCGACCTTAACGGTTGCTTCTTCACCTGCGTGCTCGCCACCGGCAAGCTTGGTGACAAAGGTGGCGTCCTCACCAGCGGAGAGACCGAGAACAGCCTCGTCCAGACCGTCCAGCATAGTGCCGGAGCCAACCTGGTAGGACAGGTCGTTAGCGGCATCAACCTCTTCACCGTCAATCTCAGCGGCGATGTTGATGGTCAGGAAGTCTTCGTCAGCTGCGGGACGGCCAACAGCCTTCAGGGTGCCGAAGCGGCCGCGCAGGGCATCGAGTGCCTTCTGCTCGTCTTCTTCGGTGACCTCTACGCTTGCAACCTCAACCTTGATGCCTGAGTAGTCAGGCAGTTCAATCTCGGGGCGGACGGTAACCTCAATGGTCAGCTTCACGTCAGCTTCACGGTTGCCCTCTTCAGGCTTAGAAACGATGTCGAGCTCGGGCTGTGCCAGGGGAATCAGCTCGTTCTCAGCGAGAGCCTGTGAATAGTAGCTGTTCAGAGCATCGTTCAGAGCGTTCTCGACAACAAAGTCAAAGCCTGCACGCTGATCGATGAGAGCCTTGGGGGTCTTACCCTTACGGAAACCGGGAACCGAAATCTGGTTAGCCAGTGACTTGTAGGTACGGTCAAGGTAGGTCTTGAACTCAGCGAAGGGAACCTCGACCTCAATCTTTGCGAGGGTCGGGTTGATCTTCTCGACGGCAGTCTTCACGTCCGTTGATCTCCTGATAACTTGATTGGAACCGCCACCCGGAAAAGAGTGGGGCTAGATATAACGTTCTATAGAAAAACCCGCCGTTTCCGGCGGGTCGTTCTATTTCACGTCGGGGTGACAGGATTCGAACCTGCGATCTCCTGCTCCCAAAGCAGGCGCGTTAGCCAAGCTACGCCACACCCCGATTTGCGCGGAAGGCACCACCCAGTTTAGCGGTTCCAGCTCCCAAAACCTAACTCACTCCCCGATTACGCCCAGGGCGTGTTGGGAAACGCCGACCATCAATTTGATTTGACAAGGGCCCACTCAACCAGGTTTACTGGAACACGTCCACAACACTGGGCACCCCATTCGGGGATGTAGCTTAATGGTAAAGCCTCAGTCTTCCAAACTGATTACGCGGGTTCGATTCCCGTCATCCCCTCTCACGCGGCTGTAGCTCAATGGTAGAGCGCACGCTTCCCAAGCCTGATACGCGGGTTCGATTCCCGTCAGCCGCTCGCTATCGCTCGGGACTGGCGGAAGTCATTCCAGCACCTCTTAAGTGCTCGCGCACTCGCACCCGGTGCTTCCATCCCGTCAGCCGCTCGCTATCGCTCGGGACTGGCGGAAGTCATTCCAGCACCTCTTAAGTGCTCGCGCACTCGCACCCGGTGCTTCCATCCCGTCAGCCGCTCGCTATCGCTCGGGACTGGCGGAAGTCATTCCAGCACCTCTTAAGTGCTCGCGCACTCGCACCCGGTGCTTCCATCCGTCAGTCACTCGCTTCACGGTCACTCTTCGGAGTGACCGTTTTTGCTTCCCTAGAAAAAACGGCGAGCAACAGGAGCAGGCGCGTCCAACAGCTCCACTAGGTCGCGCACCTTCACTGTACCCCGCGGCAACTTCTGACCGCGGCGATGCCGATTAACCCAGGCAGCCTGCAGGCCCGCCCGAGCCGGGGCGGCGACGTCCGCGATATAGTTATCACCCACGTGCACCGCAAAAGTCGGGTCTACCTCCAGCTGGACACATACAAACCGGAATAGGTAGGGGTCGGGCTTACTCATGCCCACCTGCTCCGACGAAAACAGGGGCATATCGTGCAGACCAATAGCGTCAAGCTTCTTCTGCTCAGTCAGTTGAGAACCGTTAGAAATCACCGCCACCTGCAGATGCCCAAACCTGCAGCCGAACTCCTCAAAAAACCGATCAACCTCAGCAAAAGGAGCCCAAGCCTTACGGGTTTCCTCCTGTAGGGTCGCCAAAAACTTCTGAGCCCGGTCAGTGCTCTGCTGCTCCCCCGTCATCAGGTGCAAGAGACTCGACGTGCGAAACAGGCGATTTTCATCAAAAACCTGCTCTCCTGCCAAATGGCGCTGAAAATCCTCACGCTGAATATCGGCCCACGCCTGGAAGTAGCTCTGGGTGTCATCAATCTCCCCCTCAAATCCAAACTCCCGAACAGCCCGGTTAAAACCCATCGCGGTTGCTGTATCGCTATCGAGCAGGGTGCCATCTAGGTCGAAAAGCACCAGGTGAGCCTGCCCTAGCAAGTGTCCGGTATCGCGCATAGTAGCCCTTCGATGTCATGATGGCGTTTAACTCTTCACCAGCATATATGTTGGCCCCTATCATTAGAGGGACACCCCACCGTCAACTGCAACGCCAGACGGCGCCGCCCGCTGCGATAACGGGGTGCACTGGTTTGCGCTAAGCAACTTCATCAAGGACTTCAGCGGGTAAATAACTCACAGGTCGGCTACTACCCTAACCTTTGAATCAGCTGCTCTTCCCCTAGGATTGGAATAGACACTCACATTTTTGACCACAAGGTTGATTTCTTCATGGCTTTAGCACCCCTATCTGCTCGATTCATTCCGGTGAGCGCCCTGCTCGCTACCGGCGTCCTAGCACTTGCAGGCTGCGGGAGCAGCCAGACCACCGCTACCCCCGCTGAAACCGACGTTAGCGCCGCAAGCAGTGCGACCACTGCCCCGTCCGAAAGTAGCGCCCCCAGCCCCACCGCTGAGCCAACAACAGAAACTGCCAGCGCAGAACCTTCTGCGGTTGAGACCGCTGCGCAGTCCCCTAGCGCCACGGCTCTGACTCCCCCGGTCAACGACGGTTTTACCATCGACCCGGTTTCTCTGGTGACCACCGATCTCGTCACTGGAACCCCGGTGGCTGACGTAGCAGCTTATAGTTTTGCGGCTGCCGACCAGCCCTCTGTCGTTTTCCAGACCCCAGACCCCCAGATAGCCTGCCTGATGCAGACCTACGGGGTATTTTGCATGACCGATGACTCAAAGAACTGGGTCTTGCAATCGGTATCAATGGGGCCAGGTGATACCCAGCCCCGCACGGTGCAGGCCCGCGGGCGTGCTGCCACCCACGACTGGTTCAAGACCAACACGGTACTGCCCGAGGGGCAGTCCATCAGCTGGATGGGCATGACCTGCACGACTACCGGACCAGTGAGCGTACAGTGCAACGACGGTACCACCGGTTTTAATCTCTCTGACCTGACAGACCGCTAGCGCATATCAACGAGAACAGCCCCCGGTAATCACCGGGGGTCTTATGTGTATCGTTTGACCGTGTAGCTAGGCTAGTTATCTAGTGCTGGCAGCCCGGGCACCAGTAGAGCTTACGACCGGCAACTTCTTCCATCGCAATAGTTGCCCCGCAGCGGGGGCATGCCTGGCCCTGGCGGTGGTACACGTAGTTAGCGTGATCCGGCCAGGCCTCGGTTTCCGGGATGCCGGGCCTGTCGGCGGGCTCAGTGGTGATGATGCGACCTACGCGCACGCCGATTTCCAGTAGGTGCTTGTTATCGTTCCAGAGAGCTTCAAGTTGCTGTCGGCTGCATTCTTTAGCCGGAGTAAAGGGGTCGATACCGGTGCGGTAGAGGGATTCTGCGCGGAAGATGTTTCCTACCCCCGAGATGGCCTTCTGGTCCATAAGAACCACACCGATAGGCCGACTGGTCTTGACCGCCGCAGCGTAGAAGGCAGCCGGGTCGGCGTCCTGGTTAAGGGGGTCGGGGCCCAGTTTTGCGCGCACTTCCCCCACTTCCTCAGGAGTGAGGGTTCGGCAGATGGTGGGTCCCACCAGGTCTGCCCAGCCGTGCTCTGAAACCAGGCGGACGCGGGTGGTCGGCCGGGGTGCAGGAGGTTCAGCTGAGAGTTCGGTACGGTGGTCCACTTGCTCACCAATTTTACGGGGAGCACCAATCGAGGAGGACCCCGTAAAGTGCTCATCTCCTCCGAAGGTGAAGGCACCGTAGATTCCCAGGTGGACGTTGAGGTAGAGCTCGTTGGAGAAACGGGCGAAGAGGTGCTTACCGTGGGCGAAAGCCGAGTCGAAGGTATGACCGTCGAGTAGGGCTGCGCCGTCCGCAAATCTTCCCTGGGGGCTGGTGACCGCCAGCTGGGCACCGGCAAAAACGTCGGTGAGCTGGCGGGCCAGGCGGTGGATTGAGTGCCCTTCTGGCATTAGTTCTCGTAGCTGTCGATCTGCTTACCGGCGATTGCGCCGGTCTGCTCGTATTCGGCCATCTGACTGATACGGCGGGCGTGGCGCTCTTCATTGGTCCACTCGGTGGTGAGGAAGACCTTGATGATCTCGAGCGCTTCTTCCTTGGTGTGCTGGCGTCCGCCCACTGCAACGACCTGGGCGTTGTTGTGTTCGCGGGCCAGGGCTGCGGTGTCGTGATTCCAGGCCAGAGCAGCACGGATGCCTTCAACCTTGTTAGCGGCCATCTGCTCACCGTTGCCGGAGCCACCCAGCACAATGCCCAGGGAGTCTAAGCCTGCTGCGCGGTCTGCGCGGACGGCGAGCGCCGCATTGATGCAGAAGCTAGGGTAGTCGTCGAGGGCGTCGTATTCAGCGGGGCCGTGGTCGACCATCTCGTAGCCGGCCTCGGTGAGTGCTTCGATGAGGTAGTGGCTAAGTTCTAGGCCTGCGTGGTCGGTTGCGATGTGTACACGCACGGTGTCTCCTTTGGTCGTGGTGGGTGGGGGCCGGTTGACCGCACTGAAATTTAGTTATGTGAATCACTGGCAAGCACATAGAATTGGGAAGGTATGTGCTGTGTATTGCCCTATATACGATTGTAGGTCACGTGCAGCTCCCCTGTGGCTTGTTTTCTGTGGTTTGCAGATTAGCTGGCCTCTAACTTCAGATTTGATTGACAAGGATTCCTCATGCCTGGAATGAATTTGACCCGTGCCGAAGCTGAGAAGAGAGCGTCTGTGGTTCAGCGTGTGCATTCGTACACGGTTGAGCTTGATCTAACGCGCGGTGAGCGGGTCTTTGGTTCTCGTACGGTGGTGCGTTTTGATGCGGTTGCCGGGAGTGAAACCTTTATCGATGCGATTACCGATACGGTGCACAGTATTGAACTCAATGGTGAGCCGGTGCCGGTGACCGCTGCTGACGGTGTTCGTATTGCCCTGCCGGCGCTGGCTGAGAGCAATGAGCTGGTGATTGATGCCGATATGCTCTACACCAATACTGGTGAGGGTTTGCACCGCTTTGTGGACCCGGTAGACGGCGAGGTTTACCTCTACTCCCAGTTTGAGGTTCCTGATTCCCGCCGTGTTTACCCGGTTTTTGAGCAGCCTGATTTGAAGGCTGAGTTTGAGTTTATTGTGACTGCCCCTGCCCACTGGGTCGTGGTGTCTAACCAGCCTGAGACTTCTGTTGAAGAAGTGGCGGACGGCAAGAAGTGGGCTTTTGCGCCTACCCCGCGTATCTCGTCCTACATCACCGCAATTATTGCCGGCCCCTATGCTAGCGTGCATTCCTCACTCACCAACAGTGAGGGTCGTGAGGTGAAGCTGGGCTGCTACGCCCGTCAGTCCCTGATGAAGTATCTGGATGCCGATGAGGTCTTCCACATCACCCGCCAGGGGTTTGAGTTCTTTGAAGAGCAGTTCTCAACCCCCTACCCCTTTGAGAAGTACGACCAGCTCTTTGTGCCCGAGTTTAACGCCGGTGCTATGGAGAATGCCGGTGCTGTGACCTTCTTGGAGAACTACATTTTCCGGTCTAAGGTGACCGAGGCGATTGTTGAGCGCCGCGCTATCACCATTTTGCACGAGCTGGCTCACATGTGGTTTGGCGACCTGGTGACCATGAAGTGGTGGAACGACCTGTGGCTCAACGAGTCTTTCGCTGAGTTCATGTCGACTCTGGCAGCTGCTGAGAACACCCGCTTTGCACCGGAGGCCTGGGCTACCTTCGCAGCTTCAGAAAAGACCTGGGCCTACAACCAGGATCAGCTCTCATCTACCCACCCCATTGTTGCCCCGATCCGTGACCTGCAGGATGTTCAGGTCAACTTCGACGGCATCACCTACGCTAAGGGCGCCTCTGTGCTGCGTCAGCTGGTGGCATGGGTAGGGCAGGATAACTTTATGGCCGCCCTCAAGGTCTACTTCGAGAAGCATGCCTACGGCAACACCGTGCTCGATGACCTGCTCGATGAGCTGGAGGCGACCAGCGGACGCGACGTGCGCGCCTGGTCTAAGCTCTGGCTGGAGACCGCCGGGGTCAACACCCTCACCACCGAGGTCGAAGAGGCAGAGGACGGCACCATTACCCGCCTGGCCCTGCGCCAGACCTACGCTGAGGGCTTTGAGACCCTGCGCCCCCACCGTCTGGTCATTGGTTTCTACAATCTCGACGGTGAGGTGCTCACCCGCACCGACCGCCTAGAAATCGATGTGGATGGCGAGGTTACCGAGGTTCCCCTGGCCGTTGGCGCCAAGCGCCCCGATTTGATTCTGGTGAACGACGAAGATTTGGCCTACGCCAAGATTCGCCTGGATGAGCGCTCTCGTGCTACCGCCGTTGCCCACCTGGGTGCCATTGACTCATCCGTTGCCCGTGGCGTGGTCTGGGGTTCGCTCTGGGATACCGTGCGCGATGCCGAAATGCCCGCCCGCCAGTTTGTTGAGCTGGTTCTGGGTAATATCGGGGCAGAGACTAACTCCACCGCCGTCCGCACCCAGCTTCTCAACCTTGAGAACACCCTGCGCGCCTACCTGAACCCCGCCCACGCTGAGGCTGTTCGGGCTGAGGCCGCTGACCGTATCTGGCAGCTGGCTCAGGCAGCTGAAGCCGGTTCTGATAATCAGTTCCAGCTTGTAGGCACCTTCGCCCGCCTGGCCCACACCTCAGACCAGCTCGATGCTGTAGCTGCCCTTCGCGATGGTACTACCGTTCTAGAAGGTTTGGAGATTGATACCGACCTGCGCTGGAACCTGCTGGGATCTCTTGCTGCGGGCGGACGCGTTACCGCAGCAGAGATTGACGCTGCCCTAGCTGAGGACAACACCTCCAACGGCCAGCAAGCTGCTGCCACCGCTAAGGCTGCTATCCCCACCGCTGAGGCCAAGGCAGCGACCTGGCGGGCTGTGGTGGAAACCGGCGAGCTCTCTAACATCGTGCAGCGCTCTGCTATTCTCGGCTTCTACCGCGGTGCCCCCGAGTTCTCAGAGCCCTACATCGACCGTTACTTCGAGGCTGTTGAGGGGGTCTGGCGCGAGCGCTCCCACGAGATCTCAAGCCAGATTATCGGCGGGCTCTTCCCCCGCTTCTACACTCAGGAGGTCCTGGACAAGGCCGAGGCCTACCTGGCTGGCCTGCCCGAGGACGCCGCGGCCCTCAAGCGTCAGGTAGCAGAAGGACGCGACTCCCTGGCTCGCGCGCTGAAGGTTCAGGCCGCAGACCGCTAGGTTCTAAGCCATGAGGTAACTGCAGACGATAAGGGGCGGGAGTAGACTGGTGGGTATGAATTTACCCAACCCAGCCTTCCGCCCCTTATCTGCGCCCGGCGAGGCCAGCGTCCAGGCCTCACCCGCGACCGAAGCGGTCGATGAGCGTTCTTTCTACTACCAGGTGGGCGGGCGACCGGTTTTTGAGAAGCTCTGCCGCGAGTTCTACTCCCGTGTAGCAGCTGACCCAGAATTTCGTGCCATGTACCCCGAGGAAGACCTGGGGCCGGCAGAGCGTCGGCTCTTTATGTTCTTGGAGCAGTACTGGGGCGGGCCCAAGACCTACCAGGCAGAGCGCGGCCACCCGCGTCTGCGTATGCGCCACACCCCCTTCTATATCGGCCCCAAAGAACGCGATACCTGGCTGAAGTACATGCGGGAGGCCATGGACACCCTAGAGCTAGCTCCCCTGCACGACGCCGAAATGTGGGCCTACTTTGACCGGGCAGCCCACGCCATGCAGAACCGGGCCCAGTAAGCTAAGTTTTAGACTGAGGCAGCCGAGTATACCAGTACGTGCCCTGCCCGGGCCGAGATACGGGCCCAGCGTCCGCTGGCAAAAACGGGCATAGGCTCGGTAGCCCGCGGAGGCAGGAACCCAAGTACCTCAAGGGCAAAAGCAGCCCCGGTGGGTAGGCTCACCGCCGCATCTGGGGCCTGCAGGGGCGAAGACCAGATACGGGAGCGGACGGTTGCCACCACCGCGTGCCCCGGGTTAGCGGGTAGGGCCCCGTCTACCGCGGCAATACCTTCCTGGGCTGCAGCCCGGGCATGGTCAGAGAGGTAAAACCCTTTCTTCTCCCAGCCGCTGCGCGGAGCGGTACGCCCGGCCCAGGGGGCGGTCACGGTAACCGGCGGCAGGGCCAGGGCCAACCCGGCCTCTTCAATACGAGCAAGCCGATCAAGAAGAGCCGACGCTTCAACAGTAAGATCAACCTCGGCAGGCTGGGCCAGTTTGATGGCGCGCAGCCCGATCACCGTAGGCGTCGAATCGAGCAGGGTTTCAGGTGCAAGTACGCACACCGATACCCCCAGCACCTCACCGTTAGCCTGCAGGCGGACGGCAGCCTTGGGATCCACAGAACGGGCCCGGGTCAGATAGGTCGCCAGGTCACGCGCAGTTGTAGCATCGGGCAGGTAAACGTAGTCGGTGTAGTCAGAGAGTTTTGGCTCGGTCATATCACTAGCTTTCAGACGAGTTTGGGCGGTCTAGTTACCCACCACCCTATCGCAGAAACTCATTTGAACTTCCAGTGGGGTGAGAAAAATGGGGCGACCTGTGAGAGAGTGTAACTATGAGTCACGAAACCCTAGAAAGCCTCTCCCCTACCCAAAAATTACTGGCCATGCTCAACCTCACTCCAGGTGGCGCGTCCGCCCACGAGCATGTCTTTAGCGCACTGACCCTCACCAAGGAATCCCCGCGTATTTTCGGCGGGCAGGTGCTCGCCCAGGCTGTTATGGCTGCTGCCCATACGGTCGACGGTAAAACCCTTCACTCCCTACACGGCTATTTTCTGCGCCCCGGTGACGTAGAAGGCGATCTCTCCTACGGGGCCGAGGCCCTCAACGACGCCAGGTCATTTTCCACCCGCAGGGTACAGGCCTACCAGGGTGGGCAACCAATCTTTTCGTGTATTGCTTCTTTTCAGGTGCCTGCTCCTGGGCCAGACCACGGCGCCAGTATGCCGCAGGACGTTCCCGCACCCGAAGGTCTGCCCACCGCAGCGGACCTGCTGGGGCATCTACAGGTCCCCATCGCCCAGAAAGTTGCCTTCTCCCGGCCCTTCGACGTGAGACATGTAACTTCCCCGCTGTATACCACTCCCAGCCAAGAGAAGCAGCCGGTGAATATGGTCTGGTTCAAAACCTTCGAGGCTTTGCCCGATGACCCTGCCCTGCATCAGGCTGCCCTGGCCTACGCATCGGACTACACCCAGCTTGAACCGGTTCTGCGGCAGCACGGCAAGACCTGGCTTGAACCCGGCATGAAGGTGGCGTCGCTGGATCACGCTATATGGTTCCACCGCCCAGCCCGCGCCGATGAGTGGTTGCTGCTGGTTCAGGAGTCCCCCAGCGCCCAGGACTCCCGCGGCCTCTCTGTGGGTAAGGTCTACACCAGCGACGGCCTGCACGTAGCCACCGTAACCCAAGAAGCCATGATTAGGTTACCCGAGTACCGCAATCATTAAACAGGTAAAGAAAATCCCTCCCACCGGTGAAGGTGGGAGGGATTATTAGCTAGCTTATCGCGTCAGCTTGCGGTGATGGAGCATGATTTACCGAGCGCGCGAGGAACCAAAAATCATGCGGAATCGTTCACCGCACTCAAACTGACTTAGTTCGATTTATCGAGTCAACTTACGGTGAACCACGCGGTGCGGCTTCGCAGCCTCGGGGCCAAGACGCTCAATCTTGTTCTTCTCGTAGGACTCGAAGTTACCCTCGAACCAGTACCAGTTGTCGGGCTGCTCGTCGGTGCCTTCCCATGCCAGGATGTGGGTGGCTACTCTGTCGAGGAACCAGCGGTCGTGAGAGACCACGACGGCACAGCCGGGGAATTCCAGCAGGGCATTTTCGAGGGAGGTGAGGGTTTCGACATCCAGGTCGTTGGTAGGTTCGTCGAGCAGCAGCAGGTTGCCACCCTGCTTGAGGGTCAGGGCCAGGTTGAGGCGGTTACGCTCACCACCGGAGAGCACACCTGCCTTCTTCTGCTGGTCGGGGCCCTTGAAGCCGAAGGCTGAGACGTAGGCGCGTGAGGGCATTTCTACCTGGCCTACCTGGATGTAA
Organism: Rothia nasimurium; assembly: GCF_014217215.1. Taxonomy (GTDB): domain Bacteria; phylum Actinomycetota; class Actinomycetes; order Actinomycetales; family Micrococcaceae; genus Rothia; species Rothia avistercoris. The sequence continues at coordinate 1,077,376 of NZ_CP056080.1, read as the reverse complement.
TCCAGGCCGTCTGAGACAACCTCCCACAGCGACTTTTCGGGGTCGATGTTAGCGCGGTTCTGGTCAACGTATGAAATTTTGACAGTTTCACCGATCTTCAGGTTGCCGCCGTCGAGGGGCTCAAGGCCGACGATGGTCTTGAAGAGGGTTGACTTACCTACACCGTTGGGGCCGATGACGCCGACGATGCCGTTACGGGGCAGGGAGAAGGAGAGACCGTTGATGAGGGAGCGGCCGTCGAAGCCCTTCTGCAGGTTTTCTGCTTCGATGACGACGTTACCCAGGCGGGGTCCCGGGGGAATCTGGATTTCTTCGAAGTCTAGCTTGCGGGTCTTTTCAGCCTCTGCAGCCATCTCTTCGTAGCGGGCCAGACGAGCCTTTGACTTAGCCTGACGGCCCTTGGTGTTGGAGCGAACCCACTCGAGTTCTTCTTCCAGGCGCTTAGCGAGCTTGGCGTCCTTCTTACCCTGAACTTCAAGGCGAGCGCGCTTCTTGTCCAGGTAAGTGGAGTAGTTGCCCTCGTAAGGGTAGAGGTTACCGCGGTCTACTTCTGCGATCCATTCTGCAACGTGATCGAGGAAGTAACGGTCGTGGGTAATGGCGATTACTGCGCCCTCGTAGGACTGCAGGTGCTGTTCCAGCCAGAGGACGGATTCTGCGTCCAGGTGGTTGGTGGGCTCGTCGAGTAGAAGCAGGTCGGGCTTCTGGAGCAGGAGCTTGCAGAGCGCTACGCGGCGGCGTTCACCACCGGAGAGGTGGGTAACGGGTGAGTCGCCGGGAGGGCAGCGCAGGGCGTCCATGGCCTGTTCCAGCTGGGAGTCGATGTCCCAGGCGTTGGCGGCATCGATGGCTTCCTGCAGCTTGCCCATTTCTTCCATGAGCGCGTCGAAGTCAGCATCGGGGTTGGCCATCTCTTCTGAGATTTCGTTGTAGCGAACAATCTTTTCGTAGATTTCGCCGACGCCTTCCTGGACGTTACCCAGGACGGTCTTTTCTTCGTTCAGCGGGGGCTCCTGCATGAGGATGCCCACGGTGTAGCCTTCTGAGAGTCGTGCTTCGCCGTTGGAGGGGGTATCGAGACCCGCCATGATTTTCAGGATGGTTGACTTACCGGCACCGTTGGGGCCGACCATACCGATTTTTGCACCGGGGAAGAACGACATTGATACGTCGTTAAGGATGACTTTGTCGCCTACAGTTTTGCGGGCTTTGGTCATGGTGTAGATAAATTCTGCCATGCATTTAAGCCTACCGGTTGATGTCAAGCTGTTGGGGGGTTTAGGGCAGGGCATCTGCCAAGAATCTTGGTGTGAGTTTGCCCTGCCCCGCCCTCTAGCTGGTCAGAGCCTCAACAGCCTCATCGTCTGCTGCCTTATCGGTGAGTCCCTGGTCAGAAACCTGATGGCCATTTTCAGGAGAATGGCTGCCTTGGGGGTCTTCTTCAACAGCCGGTAGAGAGCTATAGCCGTGGTTGAGTTTTTGTTCCCCGGCTACTTGTTCGTTGAACTTACGGTCGGTCTCATCGACATCCGGTTTCCGGTCGGTGACACGGGCAAAATTTGCAAGACCGTAGTTGAGGTCGTGGCCAATGCTGGTGGCGTCTACTTCGATGCTGGTGCCGGGTGAGCCGTCTGCCCGTTCAAACTGTTTGACGCGCAGGCGTCCGGTAACCAGCACCGGGTGCCCTACTTGCAAGCTCCGGGCACTGTTATACGCCAGGGCTCTAAAGGAGTTGACGGTGTACCAGTTGGTTGTGCCTTCTTTCCAGGTGCCACTGGTGGTATCGAACCAGCGGGGTGTGGAGGCAATACGGAAGTTTGTTACCGGGATATTGCTGTTGGGTAGGAACTTTTGGGTGGGCGCCGTTGCGATAAAGCCTCGGATGGTGACGGTGTCGGTCATGACTCCTCCTTGAGTTGTTGGGTGAACCGGGTGCCTCAAGGGTTACATCAGCAGAGTCTTATGAGCCAGAAAAATGGTGGCTGTGGATAACGTATACGCTGCTATTGCACGGTGGAGGTCAGAAAATTGGTGTAGCTGTGACGCGAGCAAGAGCTTTCATGACAGATTTTGTTCACACCCCTGTTGTTTGCCGCTCATATCCTTCTAGGCTCATACCACATGCCCCGCTAATGCACCGGAGCGGGCGTCCGCAGCTACCAGCGAGAAGGAGGCAGTACAATGACCGATACACTTGTTCCCGATGAGCCTACCTGGGTGCGAGATGACCGTACCCGCACCTACTTTGAACAGGAATGGCAGAATGTGCCGCGTACAAACGAGGCCCTGTTCGAGCACCTCTGCCTGCTGGTGTTTCAAAGCGGCCTGTGGTGGTCGACGGTATTAGCAAAACGGGAGGAATTGAACCGGGCCTTACACGATTTTCAACCCGAGCGTTTAGCTGCCATGGCTGAGGACGATATCGCTGGTTACCTTGAGGGCGATATCGGAATTAGGAACCAGTCTAAACTCAGGGCCTGCATCAATAATGCGAGAGTGTTGAAAGAGTCTCGGGTAAATCTAGCAGATTTCTTTGCTGAGGCATTTCCAGAGGAATTATTGTTCCCGTGTGCCGAAGCACTCCCCCGCACCACCGCTGAAACCGATACCCTGGCCCGCGAGTTACGGGCACTCGGGTTTCGACGCTTAGGGCCGGTGGTGGCATGCGCGGTGGCTCAGGCCGCTGGCTATATCAGGTTAGAAACCCACACTCTTAGCCGGCGTGGTCAAAGTAGGCTTGCACTGCCTGGCTAGCTACCTCGTACCCTACCAGCTGGTCCTCGAGCCCCTTGCTCAACAGGGCGATGGAGTAGGTAGAGCTTTCGGTTCTGACAACACCAACGGAGTTGATGTGCCATTCGCCAGTGTCTTCCTGGATCCAGCCATTTTTAACCGATACGTCGGTGACGAGTTCTCCCAGTACAGTCTGCCCGTATTGGGAGCCTACGCCCCAGGTTTGTGACCAGTCGAGCGGAACCATTTTTTCGAGAAGGAACTGGGCGTCGGCAGCGTTGACCCATTCAACGGTATCGACGATGGCACGCATGATGCGCACCTGGTCCTCGGCCCAGGTTTGGTTATCACCCCAGGTTCCGGCAGATCGGGTCTCCGTTACACCCAGCAATTCATAGGTCTTATTGAGGGATTCAGCGCTAGCCAGGGATTCTCCGTCATCAGATCCAAATCTACGATAAATCTCAATTGTTGCGTTGTTATCGGAGTAGGTTATAGACGCTTCAACGAGGGCTTTTTCATCGTCGGTTAGTTCGCGCTCTTCAAAGGCTGCAAGCCTGAGCAAAGTGAGAGAAATAGGGACTTTGACGATAGAAGCTTCGTGGGTCCACTGGTCACCCTTATGGAGGAAGAGACTATCGGTAGCGTGGTTATAGACCGCCAGGCTGAGAGTAATTCCGTGGTCTGCTTCAAGCTGGTCGAGTGCCTGGTTGATGTCTACGTCGTGGGCCTCGTTGGTGTGCTCATCACCGGTGGCGGTGGGCTGTATTTGTTCTGCTGCGGGGCCACAGGCAACAAGTAGGGTGCTCAGGGCCAGAGTAAGCCCGGTCCCTGCCAGCACTGTTCGGCGGGGCAGGACAGGGGCGGACGCGGGTGCGCCGCTGAGCGTTTCAGGCAGGTTGGCTGTAGACATGCCCTCTAGTGTATTCCGAAAGTATTTGATTTTCCTGTGCGAAAGCCACATTTGATAATAAAAGATATCCCCCACTTGTTTCACCAAGTGAGGGATATGTTGTGCGCCCCAGGAGGGAGTCGAACCCCCGACCAAGAGATTAGAAGGCTCCTGCTCTATCCACTGAGCTACTGAGGCTAGCCGCTGTTTATACTATCGATTCCTCGGCTAAAAGTCATATCAGCCTCGGGAGGGAGTCGCCCCCCCCGACCAAGAGATTAGAAGGCTCCCGCTCTCATCTGGAGGCTAGATACTCACCTCGTAGAGGGACGAGCGCTGGCCGCGGCGGAGTACTCGGCGGGTTGCCGGGTCGAAGAAGACTAGCCAGAAGGCATAGGCCACGCTGAGCACAGCCGCAATGAGACGGCCCATGTTCTGATCAAAGTTATCGAGATAGGGCGAGACGGCAAGCTGATCTGAGACCCCGTACATGACAAAGAACAGGGTTGTCAGGAAATAGAAATCTAGCTGCCAGTCGGTACGCACACCTGCCACCACAAACAGCGGGATGAACCAGAGCAGATACCAAGACTGCAACATGGGTGAAAAAACCACAACCATAGCTAGGGCCAGGCCAGTGCGGCGGATGAGGTTTTCGTCCTTTCCCACAAACATGACGACTACGGCCAGCAGCATGCCGGCTAGTTTCCCCAGAGAGAAGAAGGTATCGCGCACCGAATTCGCCAGGGCATTATCACCGGTGATCGACACCAGGATTTGGTTGATTTGTAGCCCCAGGAAGCCAATGGGGGTGAACCAGATGTACTGGCCGCCGGTGGTAGCTAGGGCTCCAATCCATCCAAAGCCCAGGTCGGTCACAGCTCCGAGCACCCAGAGCTCCGCCATGGAGATAGCCAGTGTCATAGCCCAGAAAATAAAGCGGCGGGGCCAGCTGGCTCCCTTACCGGCCCAGAACAGCCCGATAAAAGGTAGGGCGACCAGGGCAATGGGCTTGATGGCTACGGCTGCGGTCACCAGGGTAATTCCCAGTAGGCCGCCCATCGTATCGCGCCGGGCTGCCGCGTGGTAGACGCCTGCCAGCACCAGGCCGGTCATCAGGGCATCATTATGGGAAGAGGTGATGAAAGCGGCGATAAAGAGGGGGTTGGCCAGCACTAGCCAGTTAGCGCGTATGCCATTGATGCCGTGGAGCTTCGCTAGCTTGGGCACGTAGTAGGCAATAAGCCCCACCCCGATAAGAGCAACCAGCCTAAAGAGGTAGAGGGCGGTGTCTACAGAGTCACCGGCGATTTGGGCTACCCATTTTTCAATGAGCAGGAAGATTGGGCCGTAGGGCGGAGCCGACTCAGACCACATCTGGTCAGCACCGTACTGGAAGAAGTTATTGACGGAAGAAACCCCGTACTCATAGGGGTTAAGCCCCGAGGCCATGACGCGTCCCTGAGCAAAGTAGGAGAAGACGTCACGGCTATAGAGGGGGAAAGCAAAAAGCTGGGGAAGCATCCAGCAGATAATCGCTGCGGTTGCCCAGCGTTTTGCACGCTGATCCCAAACGAGCAGCTTCTGCACCATGCGTAGCCATTCACGGCAGAGCATCATCGACCCCACAACGAGCAGGGCGATACAGGTAATTAACCCGGGTGCTGTGTAGCGCAGCGGGATAATCCAGTCCACGCGGCGGAAAGGTGAGGCGTCTGCGAGCCACCCCACCCCAAAGGATGCAAACATCACCAGCAGAGAACCGATGGTTCCAAAGATGAGGGTTCGCAGGGGGCTACCCGAAACATAGTGAGCTGTCTTGGGGTTATACCGGTGCACCGGGATGCTGTCGGTGTGGGTTTGCGCTGTTCTGGGGCTCATGGTCCTCCTGGCCGAGCAAATGAGTACACCTGATTTTACCCGCCGGCTGAGTGGCACTGGCAGGTCTTAGACCTTCTGCTCTCTGAAAATCTGCTGTGGGTTAGGCCCCTAAAGGGGTAGATTGGTTCTGTGTCTATTTCAAATGAACGTATTGTATGGATTGATTGTGAGATGACCGGCCTCTCTCTAGAGAAGGACGCCCTGATTGAGGTCGCCGCACTGGTGACCGACGGGGATCTCAATATTTTGGGTGACGGCGTGGATGTCGTCATTAAGCCCGACCCAGAGGCGCTTGAGCAGATGGATGATTTTGTGCGCAACATGCACACAGTCTCTGGTCTACTGGATGACCTGGACCAGGGCATCACTATGGCTGAGGCCCAGCAGCTGGTACTGGAATATGTGAAGCAGTGGGTTCCCGAGCCGCGCAAGGCTGTGCTGGGCGGTAATTCTGTGGGCACCGATAAGACTTTTTTGGTGCGCGATATGCCCGAGCTCGTGGACTATCTGCACTACCGCGTGATTGACGTGTCTACTATCAAGGAACTTTCTCGCCGCTGGTTTGAGAAGGCCACCTATAACGCCCCGGCGAAAACCGGAAATCACCGGGCACTGGGCGATATCCAGGATTCCATTGACGAGCTGCGTTACTACCGCGGAACAGTCTTTGTTCCCTCCCCCGGGCCCGATAGCGCAACCGCCCAGAAGGTTGCCCAGGAGGTTGCGGCAACCCGCCAGCAGATTAATCCTGCTTAGGGGTTCAGGCGGTGCGGACGCCGTCCGTTGCCTGGCAGCGTCCGCCCGGCCCCCAGCCCAAAAGTTCGTGAGCACAGTCACCCCATATAACCTCATTTTCGATTTGCAGGGAATCAAAACTGTGTGTAAGCTAGTATCCGTTGCCAAAACAAGCCGGTGAAAGAAACGGTAGTTTTTGTAAACATGGTGGTCGTAGCTCAGTTGGCAGAGCGCCTGGTTGTGGTCCAGGAGGTCGCGGGTTCAACCCCCGTCGATCACCCCGAGTAGAAGGGTCGCTACGGTTTTTATCGTAGCGGCTCTTTTTGTTTACCCCGTGTGAGAGGTTATGTCATGACTGTTTTGCCCATTACTATTCACGGTAACCCGGTTTTGCACCGCCCGGCTGCCCCGGTGACGTCCTTTGATAATGAGCTGCGCAAGCTGATCGACGACATGTACGAGACCCAGGAGGTCTCGAACGGTGTGGGACTGGCGGCACCCCAGGTGGGTGTGGGCCTGCGTCTGTTCACCTATAAGTTTGAGAATGAGGACGGTGTGCCCCCGCTGGGCGTGGTGGTTAACCCCGTGCTGACTCTGGGCAAGATTTCAACGGCTGATCCCGACCCCTACGATGAGGTTGAGGGCTGCCTGTCCTTCCCCGGCTATTCTTTCCCGCTCAAGCGCGCTGACTGGGTCACGGTCAACGGGTTTGATGGTGAGGGTAATCCGCTGAAGTTTGAGGCGACTGGCTGGTTTGCCCGCGTCATGCAGCATGAGACTGACCACTTGGATGGCAAGCTCTACGTGAATCGACTGAACGCCAAGTACACCAAGAAGTACAAGAAGGTTGTTAAAGCTGAGGGCTGGACTGCCGAAGGTAACACCTGGATGCCGGGCGTCGACCCCGACCCCTTTGGTCACGGGGAGTAAAGAACGGGACGGAGTCGAGCTGAGGCCTGGAAAGACGCGCCGAATGCCGACGTGGATCGGGACTGGCGGTGAATTGCTGAGCGAGCTCTGCGAGCCAGCAAGAGCGGCTGTCGGCAAGGTGCGTCTGGAAGGCCCAAAGCGCCAACTAGAGCAAAGTCTGTTGAGAGAACGGGACGCCCGATAAGCCGGGTTCTGTACCTACCCGAGGGCAGGCGGCAATCATCCATCTAGACCCGTCGTTGCCGGCGGGTTCAAGCAGCCTACCCGGGCGCTTCACCGCACTGGTTACTAGCGCGCCCTGTTTGGCCTTGCTCCGGGTGGGGTTTACCGAGCTACTGCAGTCGCCTGCAGTACTGGTGAGCTTTTACCTCACCTTTTCACCCTTACCCCGTGGTGGGGCGGTTTGTTTTCTGTGGCACTGGCCTGCAGGTTACCCTGAGTCGACGTTATCGACCACCCTGTGCTGTGGAGCCCGGACTTTCCTCGAAGCGTTTGTGCGCTGCGCGATTGCCTGGGCGTCCCGTTCTGGGGTTCTACTTTACTACACTGGTGGGTATGTTGATTTTGTTTCCGCCGTCTGAGGGTAAGACTCCTGCCACATCTGGTTCGGGGGTTGAGTTGGGTGAGTTGTTGGCTCCTGAGCTGACGGGGGCTCGTGAGGCTGTGGTGGATGAGTTGATGCGGGTGAGCGGTTTGCCTGATGCGGGGCAGCTGTTGAAGGTGGGTCCGTCCTTGCTGGCTGAGGTTGAGCGGAATACTCGGTTGTGGTCGGAGCCAGCGGCGCCTGCGTCCGATGTGTACTCGGGGGTTTTGTTTGAGGCTTTTGGGTACGATTCTTTGGGGGCGGACGCACGAAAGCGGGCTGATAGGGCTGTTGTGGTGATATCTGCAGCGTGGGGCGTGGTGGGTCTTACCGATATGATTCCGGCCTACCGTCTGTCGATGGGCACGAAGCTGGGTGAGATCGGAGATCTGGCTAAGTTTTGGAAGGGCGAGCTCAAACGCCCCTTGGATGAGTTGGCCGGGGATCAGCTAGTGGTAGATGGCCGCTCTGCGGCCTACGCAAAGGCGTGGACGCCCGCCCCGCAGTGCCATCTGTTGGTTCGGGTGGAGAGGGTAGCGGCTGACGGTAGCCGCAAGGTGGTCTCGCATATGGCCAAGCATTACCGGGGCCTGCTGGGTCGCTACCTGGTGCAGGAAAATCTGACCGAGATTGAGGACGCCGGTGAGCTAGCCAAGGCGCTTGCCCCCGGTTTTGAGGTGGAGCTGCTCTCCCCCACCGAGAAGAAGCCGGGTACCCTGACTCTTCTGGTGAGGGAGCAAGGCACCTAGCGGGTAGAGGCTGAGCCCGCTACCTGCCCGGTGGAGACGGTGAAGTCCCAGGGGTCGGTGTTGAGAATCGAGACGTAGGTGTCGATAGTAAAGCCTCGCTCCTCCAGTTTTTCGGTGATAAGGCGGGCGGCCCTGTCCATCCAGAGCCATTCGCTGGCGTAGTGGGAGCAGTCGATTAGGGCCGGGGTGCCGCTGCTGATGAGGGCCTGCTCGCGGGCTTCTGAAGCCGGGTGGTGGCGCAGGTCGGCGGTGATGTAGACGTCCGCACCCGATGCGCGGGCATCGCCAAAGAGGGAATCGCCTGCCCCGGTGCAGAGGGCAATTTTTTGAACGCTCTGGTCGGGCCGGCCTGCGATGCGCAGGCCACCGGCGGTTGCCGGCAGGAAGTCAGCAATTTTTTCGGCCAGCTCCTTGAGGGTGACGGGGGCAGGCAGACTGCCAACGCGCCCGATGCCGACGCGAACGTCCGCCCCCTCAATCTGTACAGTCTCTTCCTCGGCCAGAATCTCGGTGTCGGTGATGCCCAGCTTGCTCATGAAGACCTCGTTGGTGCCGTGCGGGGCCGAGTCCACGTTGGTGTGGGCGCCCAGCAGGCCGCAGCCAGCCTCAATGAGGGTATGCACGATTTCGCCCTTGTAGTCGGTATCGGGCAGGAAGGACGCCCCGCGCAGCAGCAGGGGGTGGTGGGTAATGAGGAGGCCCGCGCCTTTTTCTGTAGCCTCGCGGGCAGTTGCCACGGTGGCGTCCACCGCGAAACCAACGGTGGTGACGGGGGCATCAGCGCGCCCGACCACCAGACCAGCGGCGTCCCACTTCTCGGCAAGAGTGGGCGGGAAAATATCGTGGAAGGCCCGGGTTACATCGTTCAGGGTGGGAGTTGAAAGTTCAGTCATGCCCCTATTGTGTCATGAGTGCCGGGGCGGGAATAAGACCGGGGAGCCTACGGTTACCCGTAGTATGCAAAGTTTTGTTGTAGGCGGGGGATGCTTCTGGTGCATCGACGCCGTATATCGTCAATTTGAAGGAATTACCGCCAGTATCAGCGGCTACACCGGTGGGCACGTTGAGAACCCCACCTACCGCGAGGTGTGTTCGGGTACCACCGGCCACGTCGAGGTAGTCAAGGTGGAGTTTGACGAGACCGTCATTCCCGCCGAAACCGTGCTCGATATCTTCTTCGCCTCGCACGACCCCACCAGCTGGGATAGGCAGGGGGCGGACGCCGGCCCCCAGTACCGCTCGGCCCTCTACTACGAGAACGAGGAACAAAAGGCCCTCTTCGAGGCCGCCATTCAGCGGGCCTCTCAGCTATGGGACCAGCCCATCGTGACGGTGGTAGAACCCCTGGGCACCTTCTATGAGGCTGAGGACTACCATCAGAACTACTACGCGCTTAACCCCTACCAGGGTTACTGCATGGCCGTCATCAACCCTAAGCTTGCTAAGACTAGGCAACATTACGCCAGGTTTCTTAGAAGTTAAGCCCTCCCCCTTTGTTTCGTAAACTAGAGGGTGAACCATTCATCGCTTCCACCTGAAAGGTACACTCGTGTCAAAGATGTACAACAATATCACCGAGGTTGTCGGCCGCACTCCCATCGTCCGCCTCAACCGCATGGACGCTGACCTGCCCGGCAACGTCGCAGTCAAGCTGGAATTCTACAACCCCGCCAACTCCGTCAAGGACCGCATCGGTGTAGCTATCATCGACGCCGCTGAGAAGTCCGGCGCCCTCAAGCCCGGCGGCAGCATCGTTGAAGGTACCTCAGGCAACACCGGTATCGCCCTGGCTATGGTGGGCGCTGCCCGCGGCTACAAGGTCATTCTGACCATGCCCGAAACCATGAGCAACGAGCGTCGCGTCATGCTGCGCGCCTACGGTGCTGAAATCGTGCTGACCCCCGGTTCTGAGGGTATGCGCGGTGCTGTTGAAAAGGCCAAGGAAATCGTAGCCTCCACCGAGAACGCTATTCTGGCCTCCCAGTTCTCCAACGAAGCTAACCCCGAGATTCACTACAACACCACTGGCCCCGAGGTCTGGGAAGCAACCGAAGGCAAGATTGATATCTTCGTAGCTGGCGTTGGCACCGGCGGTACCGTCTCTGGTACCGGCAAGTACCTCAAGGAGCAGAACCCTAACATCAAGGTCGTTGCGGTCGAGCCCAAGGACTCACCCCTGCTGACCGAGGGCAAGGCTGGCCCCCACAAGATCCAGGGTCTGGGCGCTAACTTCGTACCCGATACCCTCAACCACGACATCTACGATGCCGTCACCGACGTTGCTATCGACGACGCCGTTGCTACCGCCCGTAAGCTGGGTACCGAAGAGGGTATCCTGGGCGGCATCTCCTCCGGTGCAGCCGTCTGGGCCGCCCTGGAAGAAGCTAAGAAGAGCGAGAACGCCGGCAAGCTGATTGTCGCTGTTGTTCCCGACTTCGGTGAGCGCTACATCTCCACCCTGCTCTACGAAGACATCCGCGGCTAAAAGCTACCGTCGCACAAGCCGGGCACCCCGCTGGTTGGCAGCGGGGTGCCCGCGTCTCTGCAGGCAGAAGCCTGCGCGGACGTCCGCCCTCAGCTTGACGTACATTGTTTGAGTGAGACGGAATATCGTTCTAGCCGTGACTGTTGTAGAGTTCAGCAAGAGCGCCCGTCGCGCTCCCCTGCCTAGATTATGAGGAGAACCATGAGTTTCCGAGCGCGCCTGCGTGAAGACTTAGACACCGTCAAAGCACACGACCCCGCAGCCCGCGGTGATGTGGAAATCATGATCAATTACTCGGGTATGCACGCCATCTGGGCTCATAGGCTAGCCCATAAACTGTGGCAGAAGGACTCTACCCGCACACTAGCCCGCACCCTCAGCCAGTTTGCCCGCTTCATGACAGGGGTTGAGATTCACCCCGGCGCCACCATTGGCCGCCGCTTCTTCATCGACCACGGCATGGGGGTGGTGATCGGTGAAACCACCGAAATCGGTGACGATGTCATGATTTACCACGGGGTGACTCTGGGCGGACGTTCCCTGGAGAAGGGGAAACGCCACCCCACTATCGGCGACCGTGTGACCATCGGTGCCGGAGCCAAGGTGTTAGGCCCGGTTCTCATCGGTGCTGACTCGGCTATCGGCGGTAACTCGGTGGTGGTACACGACCACCCCGAGGACTCCATCATTACCGGTATTCCTGCCCGCTCGCGTCCGCGAACCCCCGAAAACAAAAAACCCCTGGTCGATGCCGTCGAATATGTCGACCCGACCATGTGGATCTAGAGACCTATACACCAAAGGGCCCGGTACTCCTTCGTGGAAGGAGCACCGGGCCCTTTGATGTAAACAGTTTAAAAGTTACCTCGCTGAGGGCCCCACTTACGGGCGAGAGCCTGGCGAGAAGATTCAATATCGTTGCGGTGCTTTGAGAAGGTTTTGAGCCAGGGAGTACGTCCGTGATAAATCTGAATTTCGGGGTCCTGTACAAATACCAGCTTCCCACTGGCACGGCTGAAGAAATCACTGTGCTCAATTACGCGTAACTCTTCGTCCCAGCCACCGATTGAGCGAATTGACTCGGTACGGGCTAGAAAGATGTTCGGGGTTTTGACACGCACGGGCAGCCCGTAAAGGTCATGACCGGCCTCGTAGATAGGCTTGTCTGCCCCGCGGTACAGGGCGAGGTCGCTGGTCCCGTGGATATGCGTTTTGAAGGTGGGAACTTCAACCTGAGTTGCGGCAACACCATCAACATCGGGGTGGGATTCTAAGTAATCGTAGGCTTTTTGCCAGTTGGTCAGACGGGTGAAGACAAAATCGTCATCTGTCAGTAAGACGTAAGGAGTCTCTACCCGTTCAAGGGCTCGGTTGCGCCCTGCAGAAATACCAACGTTAAACGGTAGCTGCAGCACCTCTACCTGGGGGTCACGGGTTGACCAATATTTCTCAGAGTCATCGGCGACCAGAACTTTACCGGTAAAAGTTGCCTCCCGGATCGATGAGAGCAAACGGTCCATAGCCTTGGGGCGGGAAAAGGTTTTTGCCACGATGGTGACGTCCCTGTTAAGTTCTGCACTGTAGGGGACCAGGCCACGTCCGTTTCTGCGGGCGGCAAATCGCAGGTAACGGATATAGTTATTGACGACAATCCCATAAACGTATCGTAAAGGCTGCCCTTTGTCGCTGTCGAACAGGGCTAAAAGACGTTCTTTAGAGACCGGAAGTTTTGGCACGGAGCGCTCTCTTTCTGCGGTGCATGTGTTAGCTACCAGTGTACCCGGTCGCCTCGAATAACATTTGGTTCTGTAGAGAACTGTGCCCCGCTTGCAGCAGCAGGCGGGGCACAGGCGACTTAACCTCACAAGAGACTAGTGGGTGTGGGAGTTCTCAGCGTTAATTTCGCTGCGGTCGCCGCTCCACTCGGTGTGCCACATGCCCTCGGAATCGATTCGACCGTAGGTGTGAGCGCCAAAGAAGTCACGCTGGCCCTGAATCAGGGCAGCGGGCAGGCGCTTGCGGCGCAGACCGTCGTAGTAGCTCAGGGAGGACGCAAAGACGGGGACGGGCACGCCCTCGGCGGTTGCCTTAGCAACCACGCGACGCCAGGAAGGAACGAGTTCTTCCATGAGCTTCTTGAAGCCGGGAGCCAGCAGCATGTTGGCGGGGGTTTCATCCTTGTAGGCGTTCATGATTTCGCCCAGCAGTTCTGCACGGATAATGCAGCCTGCGCGCCAAAGACCTGCGATGACGTCGAGCTTAAGATCCCAGCCGTACTCGTCGCCGGCCTTAGCCAGCATGTCGAGACCCTGGGCGTAGGAAACCAGCTTGGAGGCAAACAGAGCCTTGCGGACGTCCTCAATAAACTCTTCGTCGCCGTTAGCAACGGCGGTGGTTGCAATCAGGCCTGCGGGTAGCTCTTCCTGGGCCTGCTTGCGGGCATCAGAGTTGCTAGAAGACAGGGCACGGGCAAATACTGACTCTGCAATACCGGAGACGGGGGCACCCAGGTCAAGAGCGGCCTGGACGGTCCAGCGGCCGGTGCCCTTCTGACCAGCTTCATCGACGATAACGTCAACCAGGGGCTTGCCGGTCTTAGCATCGACCTGAGCAAGAACCTCAGCGGTGATTTCGATGAGGTAGGAGTTGAGGTCGGTGGTGTTCCACTGCTTGAAGATTTCTGCCTGGGCAGCGGGTTCTAGACCTGCCACGGTGCGGAGCAGGTCGTAGGCTTCACCAATGACCTGCATGTCGGCGTACTCAATGCCGTTGTGGACCATCTTGACGAAGTGACCAGCGCCATCGGTTGAGATCCAGGCGCAGCAGGGATCGCCGTTGGGGGCCTTAGCTGAAATTTTTTCGAGCAGCGGGCCGAGGGATTCGTAGGACTTAGCGGAGCCGCCGGGCATGATGGAGGGGCCGTTGAGCGCGCCTTCTTCTCCACCGGAAACACCGATACCGACGAAGTGCAGGCCCTTTTCGGCCAGGGCACGCTCGCGGCGGATGGTGTCGGGGAAATGGGAGTTACCGCCGTCGATGATGACGTCGCCTTCATCGAGCAGGGGTGCGAGCTGTTCAATGACGGCGTCGACGGGGCCGCCTGCCTTCACCATAATCAGGATGCGGCGGGGGGCTTCGAGAGAGTCGACCAGTTCCTGCAGGGTCTCGGTGCGGATGAAGTCACCTTCATCGCCGTGAGCTTCAAGCAGGGCATCAGTCTTTTCAACGGAACGGTTGTGCAGGGCTACGGTGTAGCCGTTACGGGCCAGGTTGCGGGCCAGGTTTGCGCCCATGACGGCCAGGCCGGTTACACCAATTTGCGCCTTACGAGCAGTATTGTTTTCAGTCATGTCTTAAGCCTACGCTGGTCTGCTCTATTTATGCTTCAGGGCCGGGTGAGATGAAGCAAACTCTCACATTATGGGAGAGCAGTAGGGATCATGGGTTTTTAGGAATCGTAGGTATCGGTAAACAGCACCCACACTGCCGCAGCCCCGATAACCAGAGCCACACACGCAAAAATCGACCATAGGGTCACCATGGTTCCTTGAGTGATGAAGAAGATAGAGATAAGTAGCCAGGTTACGGACAAGAAGACTGCGGTAAAGTTTCGAGGCTTAAAGTTTCTATTCATCAAAGGGCTACTCCTCGTAGGCGTTTATGTATCGAGATTATTGGCTCGGCAGTTATCCCTCAAAGAATACTGTACGGTCTGGTAGCGGACAGAAAAAGGGAAGAGCCCGGTGTGGAGCTCTCCCCTCTTTAATGTGGGTTGTAAAAATTGCCCTTAGGAAGTCTTAGTTGAAGGTGCAACGGTAGACGAGGTAGTGCTAGCTACGCCGTCGACTGAGTAGGTCGCGATGTAACCGGTGTAGAGGCCAGTAATAATGAGATTAATAATTTACCTAGAATTCGCGCACCGAGAGGGAAAAACAGGGGTGAGGTGCGCCCCCATATGCGCCTACAGATCCTCTTCCAAAGATTTCTTGCATGAGAATAGGGGCTGGGCAGCAAAAAGCCCCACAGCGAAGTGTGGGGCTTATCGGTGGGTCCTACCGGGATCGAACCGATGACATCCACGGTGTAAACGTGGCGCTCTACCAGCTGAGCTAAAGACCCTTACTGTCTCTTCCGCGTTATCTCTCGCGGCGACATGTAATACTCTACGCAGGTCAGAACAGCTGCGCAAATCGAAATACTCCCCCGAAGCGCAAAAAGACCCGATTTTCTGACCATTTTTAACAGACAAATGTCAGAAAATCCCATCTTGACATGGGGTTATATTTTTTTAAAAAAATTATTAACTTTTTTCTACACAGCCCCTTTCAGCGCCAAGATCTGCCAAAAAGGGCCCCTGTCTCACGAGACAGAAGGCCCTCATTCCTATTTCCCTTGCTTCATCACCAGGCGGGAAGCAGCCCAGTCATGCGCCAGAGACTCAGATGTAGTCACATGCAAACCCGCTAATGGAGCTGCTTCTTGAATCTCCACCGGCGGGATATGCCCCTCGCGACCGTTCTTTGGAGTCAGAAGCCACACGACTCCCCCCTCATCCAGGGTTGCCAGCACATCCATAAGCCCGTCGACCAGATCGCCATCTTCAGCACGCCACCACAGCAAGATACCGTCGACCACTTCTTGGTCGTCTTCATCGAGCAGTTCTGTACCCAGAAAATCCTCCAGGGCATCGCGCAAGTCGAAGTCGACGTCCTCATCGTAGCCAAACTCCTGCATCAGGCTGCCAGCAGGCAGTCCTAGCTTCTGACCAACAGTCTCTTTAGTAGCACCGGTGGCGCTCACGTATGTCCTCCAAGAATCAAAAGAAAGTAACGGGCTTGCCATTCCGCAGACCCCTGCGCACCAGTGTCCACTCCTTTGATGAGTGAGCACAGGCATGCTCATAGTTCCTACTGAACACGCTTCAAGGCTCCAAATCAACAGAACACGACCAAAACAGGTCACCTAATTTCACCCACAGAAAAAGAAGGGGCAAGTGACGGCTATTTCACACCCTTAAATCCCTGAAACCACGACCTTAAAACCGGCAAATTGTGACAACATAGAAGAGAAGTTGTCTTAGCGCCTGCCCACCGGCCGCGCAAGACATACACCCAAGGCTCACCAGGCACATACGCTGCCGCTGGTGAACACATACCCCTACAACAAAGAGAGGTTGACTAGTGGGACCCTCAGAAACGAACGATCACGTTTTGAGTGCACTGACCAACAGCTTCACCGATATTGATCCCGAAGAGACCAGCGAGTGGATTGAGTCTTTCGACGACCTGGTTGAAGCTCACGGCACCGAACGTGCACAGTTCATCGTGCGCTCACTCATGCAGCGCGCTGGCCAGAAGTCGATCACCGTACCCATGGTGACCACCACTGACTACGTCAACACCATTCCTGTCGATCAGGAACCCGAATACCCCGGCGACGAACAGATTGAACGCCGCTACCGCGCTATGCTGCGCTGGAACGCTGCCATGATGGTTCAGCGCGCCCAGAAGGCTACCATTGGCGTAGGCGGTCACATCTCATCCTACGCGGGTGTAGCTACCCTCTATGAAGTAGGTTTCAACCACTTCTTCCGTGGCCGCAACCACCCCGGTGGCGGCGACCAGATTTTCTTCCAGGGCCACTCATCCCCCGGTAACTACGCACGTGCCTTCCTCGAAGGCCGCATCACCGAAGAGCAGCTCGACGGCTTCCGCCAGGAAAAGACCAAGCAGGGCACCCACCTGCCCTCCTACCCTCACCCCCGTAACCTGCCTGATTTCTGGCAGTTCCCCACGGTTTCAATGGGCCTTGGCCCCTTGAACGCCATCCACCAGGCACAGTTCAACAAGTACCTGCACAACCGCGGCATCAAGGACACCTCAGACCAGCACGTCTGGGCATTCCTGGGTGACGGCGAAATGGATGAGCCCGAGTCACGCGGTGCCCTGCAGCTGGCTGCCAACGACAAGCTCGATAACCTGACCTTCGTGGTCAACTGCAACCTGCAGCGTTTGGACGGCCCCGTTCGCGGTAACGGCAAGATCGTTCAGGAACTTGAAGCCTTCTTCCGCGGCGCAGGCTGGAACGTCATCAAGGTCCTCTGGGGCCGTGAATGGGACTCCCTGCTCGAGAAGGACAAGTCCGGCGAGCTCGTCCGCATCATGAACGAAACCCGCGACGGCGACTACCAGACCTACAAGGCCGAGTCCGGCGGCTTCATCCGCGAGCACTTCTTTGGCCAGACCCCTGAGACCAAGGAACTCGTTGCGGACATGACCGATGACGAAATCTGGGCTATGAAGCGCGGCGCTCACGACTACCAGAAGGTTTACTCAGCCTTCAAGGCAGCTGTTGAGCACAAGGGTCAGCCCACGGTCGTTCTTGCTCAGTCTGTTAAGGGTTACGGCCTGGGTGCCTCCTTCGAGGCCCGCAACGCCACCCACCAGATGAAGAAGCTGTCGATGGAAGACCTGAAGCAGTTCCGCGACCACCTGCGTATCCCCATCTCCGATGAAGAGCTGGAGAAGGACCTCTACAACCCGCCCTACTACCACCCCGGTAAGGACTCCGAAGAGTACAAGTACCTCATGGCCCGCCGTGAGGAACTGGGTGGCTTCGTCCCCTCCCGCAAGAACGTTCAGCCCAAGATTACCCTGCCCTCAGACAAGGCCTACAAGGGTGCATTCAAGGGCACCGGTAAGCAGATGGCTGCTACCACCATGACCTTCGTGCGTCTGCTCAAGGACCTCATGCGTGAGAAGGACTTCGGCCACCGCATCGTGCCCATCATCCCCGATGAGGCCCGAACCTTCGGCATGGACTCCTACTTCCCCACCGCCAAGATTTACAACCCCAACGGCCAGAACTACCTGGCAGTTGACCGTGAACTCATGCTGGCCTACAAGGAATCCCCCGAGGGCAAGATTATTCACGTGGGCATCAATGAGGCTGGCGGCACCGCTGCTTTCACCGCCGTAGGTTCCTCCTACGACACCCACGGCGAACCCATGATCCCCGTCTACATCTTCTACTCGATGTTCGGTTTCCAGCGCACCGGCGATGCCTTCTGGGCAGCAGCTGACCAGATGACTCGCGGCTTCATCATGGGCGCAACTGCTGGCCGCACCACCCTTACCGGTGAAGGCTTGCAGCACGCAGACGGCCACTCACCGGTCCTGGCCGGCACCAACCCCGCAGTGATCCACTACGACCCTGCCTACGGTTACGAAATCGGCCACATCGTCAAGCGC
The DNA here is from genome assembly GCF_014217215.1 of Rothia nasimurium. Classification (GTDB taxonomy): domain Bacteria; phylum Actinomycetota; class Actinomycetes; order Actinomycetales; family Micrococcaceae; genus Rothia; species Rothia avistercoris. The sequence continues at coordinate 1,059,138 of NZ_CP056080.1, read as the reverse complement.
GGTATCGAGCACATGTACGGTGACAAGGACGAAGACCACAACGTCATGTACTACATCACCGTCTACAACGAGCCCATTCAGCACCCCGCTGAACCCGAGAACCTCGATGTTGACGGCCTGCTCGGCGGTATCTACCGCCTGCACGAGGCAAAGAATGACGGCCCCCGCGCCCAGCTTCTAGCCTCAGGCGTTGCAGTTCCCTGGGCTGAAAAGGCACAGCAGATTCTGGCCGAGGACTGGGGCGTCTCAGCAGACGTCTGGTCAGTTACCTCATGGACCAACCTGCGCCGCGACGGCCTTGCCGCCGAGCGCGAGCTGCTGACCAACCCGTCCGCCACCCCCCGCACCCCCTTCGTTGCCCAGCAGCTTGAGGGTGCAACCGGCCCCATCGTCGCTGTGTCTGACTACCAGACCGACCTGATGGACGGCATCCGCCAGTTCGTTCCCAACGAATTCGCGACCCTGGGTGCAGACGGCTTCGGCTTCTCAGACACCCGCGCCGGTGCCCGCCGCTTCTTCAAGATTGACGCCGAGTCCATCGTCGTCCGTACCCTGCAGATGCTGGCTAAGCGAGGCGAGGTCCCCGCTGATGCACCTGCTAAGGCCTTCGAGAAGTACGACCTGAACAACATCAACGCAGGCACCTCAGGTTCCGCCGGTGGCGACGCCTAAGACCCTGTGCTGATCACTTCCTAGCTCACAGCGAGTCCTAGATTCGCGCTGAGTGTAAGGAGGACGGCCCCCACGATTATCGTGGGGGCCGTTTTTGTTCTGGGCAGTCTTTTGCCTAGTCGGTCTTACCCTCTAGTTTTCTTGGGCCGAAGCCCTTAGCTGTGAGTTTTCTTGGCTTTTGAGATTGAACAGCTGTGCCGTCCCAGCTGGCCTGCTAACAGGAGTAGGATAGTTATTTGAACAAAGCGCTAGAAACTTTCAAGTTCTAGGTCTCAAACTCTATTTTCAAGGCGGTTACGCGTGATAGCACTGGTGTGCCCCGGCCAGGGGTCGCAGAAGCCCGGATTCCTCACAAACTGGTTAAACGTCGACGGGGTACGCCCCCACCTCGAGCGTCTCTCTGAAGCTGTAGAGCTCGACCTGGTTCATTACGGCACCGAGGCCGATGAGGAAACCATCAAGGACACCGCTATTGCCCAGCCCCTGATTATGGCAGCTGGTCTTGTCACCGGTCGCCTAGCCCAGAAGACTCTAGAGGGCCAGAAGCTTATTTTTGCCGGTCATTCGGTAGGTGAAATTACCGCTTCAGCCCTAGCCGGTGTGCTCACCGAAGAGGACGCCATGCGTTTTATCAAGGTACGGGCCGACGGCATGGCTCAGGCAGCTGCCGCTACCCCCACCGGCATGGCCGCCGTGCTCGGCGGAGTTGAGGACGACGTCCGCGCCGCTATCGCTGAAGCAAACCTCACCGCCGCCAACTCGAACGGCGGCGGGCAGATTGTAGCCGCTGGTTCCATCGACGCTCTTGCAGCTTTCGCCGAGAACCCGCCCGCCAAGACCCGCGTGATTCCGCTGAAGGTAGCCGGTGCCTTCCATACCGACTACATGGCGGCAGCCCAGGGGCCCCTGGCAGACTTTGCGGCAGGCCTCTCCCCCGCAGAACCGACTGCTGAGCTGCTCTCAAACTTCGACGGCCAGCCCGTTGCCTCAGGGGCAGCGGCCCTTGAATCGCTGGTTGCCCAGGTGACCCGCCCCGTCCGCTGGGACCTGTGCATGGCAACCCTCGCGGAGCGAGAAGTTACCCACCTTGTTGAGGTTGCTCCCGCTGGTACCCTCGTGGGCCTGGCCAAGCGCGGTATGCGCGGCACACCGGCGTCCGCCATCAACACCCCCGATGACATTGCCGCCCTAGCCCAGGCTCTCCAGGCCTAAAGTTTCCCTGAAAGGACTTCACGATGCCTACTCTCAAGCAGGTTGATCCCAACCGCTACTCCCGTATTCTGGGCTACGGTGCTGCCCGCCCCGACCTGATCGTCACCAACGACGATATTGCCGGCCCGATCGACTCCTCAGATGAATGGATCGTTCAGCGCACCGGCATCAAGACCCGCCACCGTGCCTCAGAAAAGATTTCTGTAACAAATCTTGCTGTGGGAGCTGCCCAGGACGCCCTGGCCGCCTCAGGTGTACAGGGTGAAGAGCTGGATGCCGTCATCATCGCCACCATCTCCCACCCCTACGCAACCCCCGCCCTCGCACCCCTGGTAGCTGAAGCTGTGGGGTCCAAGGCGCCCGCTTACGATATTTCGGCAGCCTGTGCAGGTTTCTGCTACGGCGTTGCCCAGGCGGACGCCCTGGTACGCTCCGGCACCGCCCAGAAGGTTCTGGTCATCGGCGTTGAGAAACTCTCAGACTTCATCGACAACACCGAACGCACCATTTCCTTCCTGCTCGGTGACGGTGCTGGTGCGGCGGTCGTAGGTGCCTCTGATGAACCCGGCATTGGCCCCACTATCTGGGGGTCGGACGGCGAGCGCTGGGGCGCTGTGGGTATGACCCATTCCATGCTTGATATCCGCAACCGTGATTTTGTGGCTAACCCGGTGCAGGAGGGCGAGAAGCTTTGGCCGACCCTGCGTCAGGACGGTCAGACGGTCTTCCGTTGGGCTGTCTGGGAGATGGCTAAGGTTGCGCAGAAGGCTCTCGATGCCGCCGGTATTACTGCAGATGACCTGGGGGCGCTGGTGACCCACCAGGCCAACATGCGCATTATCGACCAGATGGTGAAAACCCTGAAGCTACCCGAGAGCGTTGTGGTGGCCCGCGATATCGAGTGTGCAGGTAACACCTCTGCTGCCTCTGTTCCGCTAGCTGCCCACCAGCTGCTTCAGGACAACCCCGACCTCTCTGGTAAGTTTGCCCTGCAGATTGGTTTCGGTGCGGGTCTGGCCTACGCGGCCCAGGTTGTTGTGCTCCCCTAACCTGCCCTGTGCCGGGTCGGCGAGGCGGACGTCCGCACCGTATTTTGACAAAATGTTAGATTTATTTCAAAAATTAGGTGGCGTCACAGCTTAGCTTTGTGCGGGCTAGGGGCTACACTCAATTTTGGAAGCTAAAGTGGGCTCTGCCCACTTATCCCTCAGCCGCTGCGCACCCCTGCGCGGTGAGTTACATCAGTGGCCCCACGCCACTCATACTAAGACGAAGGAGCCATCATGGCAGATCAGAACGAAATCCTCGCAGGTCTTGCAGAAATCGTGAACGAAGAGACCGGTGTAGAGGTTGAGGACGTCCAGCTCGAGAAGTCCTTCACAGAAGACCTGGACATCGACTCCATCTCAATGATGACCATCGTTGTGAACGCCGAGGAAAAGTTCGGCGTTACCATTCCCGACGAAGAGGTCAAGAACCTGAAGACCGTCGGCGACGCTGTTAACTTCATCGCTAACGCCTAAGTCGCGTTGACCAGGTTGGGCACGGTCTTATCGTGCCCAACCTGCTTTTTATTCTTTACCCCAACCCAAGACTGTATTCGAAGGAATCAAGCATGACTCGTAAAGTTGTGGTCACCGGCCTCGGCGCCACCACCCCCATCGGTGGGGATGTCCCGACGACCTGGGAAAATGCGCTTGCAGGTGTCTCAGGCATCACCACTATTGAAGAGCCCTGGGTTGAGGAATTCGACCTGCCGGTTTCGATTGCTGGCCGTGTGGCTGTAGATGCTGTTGATTCGGGCCGCCTGACTAAGGTTGAGGCTAAGCGCCTGGACCCCTCGGGTCAGCTGGCTTTGGTTGCTGCGCGTGAGGCCTGGGAGGACGCCGGTTTTAGCGGCCCTGACGCTGAGGCTGCTGAAGAGTGCGATCCGCTGCGGACCGCGGTTGCTTTTGGTACCGGTATCGGTGGTGTGTGGACTCTGCTTGATGCCTGGGATACTCTGCGCGAGAAGGGCCCTCGCCGTATGCTGCCTATGACGGTTCCCATGCTGATGCCCAACTCAAATGCTGCTGCCGTCTCGATGAATCTGAAGGCCCGTGGCGCTGCCCAGACCGTGGTGTCCGCCTGCGCATCGTCGACCGAAGCTCTCGAGCTCGGCCTGATGCTGATTCGCTCGGGTAAGGCCGATGTGGTGATTGCCGGTGGTTCTGAGGCTGCAATCCACCCCATGACGATTGGCGCCTTTGCAAAGATGCAGGCCCTATCGACCCGCAACGATGACCCTGCTGGTGCTTCCCGCCCCTACGATACCGGCCGCGACGGTTTTGTGATGGGTGAGGGCGGTGCTGCGCTAATTCTTGAATCTGAGGAGCACGCGCTGGCCCGCGGAGCCCGTATCTACGCGGAGCTGGCTGGCACCGGCGTCTCAGCGGACGCCCACCACATCACAGCTCCCGACCCGGCTGCTCTGGGTGCTACCCGCGCCCTGCAGGAGGCTCTGACCGATGGCGGTATTTCTCCCGAGCAGGTAGTGCACGTCAATGCGCACGCAACCTCTACTCCCGTGGGTGATATCCCCGAGTCCCTGGCTCTGCGTGAGGTCTTCGGGGAGCACACCGGCAAGGTAGCTGTATCTGCAACCAAGTCAATGACCGGTCACCTGCTCGGCGGTGCCGGTGCTCTTGAAGCTGTGCTGACTGTTCTTGCGGTTTACCACCGTAAGGCTCCCTGCACCATTAACCTGGAGAACAAGGACCCTGAGATTGACCTCGACGTTGTCACCGAGGCACGGGACCTTCCCGCCGGTGAGATTGTTGCTGTCTCGAACTCCTTTGGTTTTGGTGGCCACAACGCTGTAGCGGCTTTCCGTAGCATCAGTAACTAACACCGTGCTGGTCTAGCTTGTGAGAAAGGGCCCTTCTGCGCGAACTCTGGTTCGGGCAGAAGGGCCCTTTTCTGTGCTCTGTCTGGGGCGGGTGCTCTTGCCTTAGTCCCGGAGCCTGACGGTAGCACTGGCCGATGAGGCGTTAGGACGCAGGGGCTCAAGTTCGTCGTCCCAGGGCTGGCCAACAGCCGCAGAGAACTGCCGATAGAGTTCATCAAAATTACCGGCTGCCTTTTCGAAGGCGTAGCGGATGCGGTCTTCGGTCACGGTGAAGTTGCCCTGTAGATCTACCGGTAGGGTACAGATGCCGAGTTCTGGGGTGTGCATGATGCGTAAGGCATCGGAGGTTGCGGTGCGGCGCTCGGTGATTTCAAAGTAGCTGCCCCCGAAGTGCCGCAGGGTGGAGGCGATGAGGGCGGCTCCCCCGCTGTTGCCCTGCCAGCTGATATCTGCACGGTGGTAGCCCGGTTTCTGGGGTTGGGCTTGCCAGGTGGGGGTCAGCCGGTGGGCAGTGAGATTTTCAAGAGCCCAGGTAACGTGGCTTGTGAGGGCTGAGGGGATAGCCAGCAGAAAGATAAAACCACCGGTAGGGTTGCCGGTTGTCTCTGGCGGTAGGGGGACGGGCTGGCCGGTCTTTTCTGCTGGTGAAAACATGGTCTTCCCATCCTATACCTTCTGCCTTACCTTTAGGCCCGGGGGTGAGCCCTGCTATAGGCCTGGGCAAGGCGGTCTACCGAGACGTGGGTGTAGACCTGGGTGGTTGCTAAAGAACTGTGCCCAAGAAACTCTTGGACAGCTCTAATGTCTGCTCCCCCATCGACCATGTGGGTTGCAGCTGTATGGCGGAAGACGTGGGCGCCTGTGGCTTCGGTATCGCCCAAAGTACCCAGCAGGGTGGTAAGGTCTTGGCGAATCTGCCGGGGGTTGGCGCGTTTACCCTGGGGGCCGATGAAGAGGGCGTGTTGAGCTAGGGCACTTTTAGCTTCTTCTATCTCTGGAAGCCACTGCGGGCGTCCTACCATAACCCACCGGTTGAGGGCCTGCATAGCCTGGGCCCCAAAGGGCACGACCCGCTCTTTATTGCCCTTACCCAGCACGCGCAGGGTTCGCTGGTGACGGTCAATGCTTGCTAGGTCGAGACCGGTGAGCTCTGAGATGCGCAACCCGCTGGCGTAGAGTAGCTCCACTACCGCCTGAAGTCGCAGGAGTCGGGCATCCCGCGGGGTCTGCTCCAGAGCTGCTGTGAGGGTTGTGGTGAGGGCCTGCATCTGGGCTTCGCTGAGTACCGAGGGTAGGTGGTTGCTCTTCTTGGGGGTAGTGAGTTTGAGTGCCGGGTTGGCTTGGATGAGTTCTTCTTCCTCCGCCCAGGTGAAGAAGGTCCGCAAGGACGAGGTCCGCCGGGCCATAGAGCTCCGGGCAGCTTGTTTGCGGTGATGGTAGGCTAGCCAGTCTCGAATAACTTCAAGGGTAATGTGGGAGAGGTGGGTGGTGCCGTGCCTGCGAGCGTGGGCAAAGAAATCGGTGAGGTCAGAGACGTAGGCCCGAATTGTTTGGGGTGAGCGGTGGAGCTCGTAGGTGAGGTAGCGTTCAAAGGCTTCAAGGGCTCGTACGAACTCTCGGTCTTCGTCGACCGTGGAGGCCCCGATTTTGAGGGTGGTGGGTAGCTGGTCTGCAGGGTGCACCGTACTGCTCCTTCCTACCGGTGACTGATGTGAGGTCTTCATTCTATCCCCCGGAGCTTTCCGCCGATGGTTTGGTTTTTCGCCAGCCCATTCCTTCCTGTTCTGCGCAGTTGAGTCGGTTGAGTTGGGCTAGGGCGATCATGACTGTTCGGGTAGGTAGCGCAAGGTCAGCACTGAGCTGTTCGACAGTAGCCGGAGTGCGGAGGGGCAGTACGTCCCACACCCGTCTTTGCGTTTCGGTGAGCGAATCCAGGAGCTGCTGGTGGGCAGAAGGAGCTGAAAATAGGCTGGTTTGTTCTGCAGCTATCTCCGAAGTTCTGTCGTCAAGAATCTGCCGGGCATCGGTCACAAGCTGGGCTAGACCGTCTCGAATCAGACGGTGGCAGCCTTCTGAGGTTGGTGAAAAAATAGGGCCGGGTACAGCGTAGACGGGGCGCCCCAGTTCTAGGGCATGATGGGCGGTGTTGAGCGCGCCGCTGCGCCAGCGGGCTTCGATAACTATGCTGGCCCCGGTGAGAGCGGCGATGAGCCGGTTACGTTGGAGGAACCTGTAACGGGTGGGGTTCTGCCCCAGGGGAACCTCACTCAGCAGCAGGCCCCGTTCAATAATCTCGTGTAGCAGACGTTCATTGGGCTTGGGGTAAAGACGGTCAAGACCTCCCGCCATCAACGCTACCGTGGGCAGGGAAGACGTTGCTGTAGCGAGTGCAGCTCGATGGGCGGTGGCGTCTACGCCAAAGGCTCCGCCTGAGACCACCGTATAGCCCCGGTTTGCTAGTTCACCGGCCAGGTGGCTGGTTGCTGAGTTACCGTAGGAGCTGACATCGCGGGACCCCACTACCGCATAACTCTTTTCGGTGGTGAGCTGAGCCAGCAGCTGGCGGTCTCCCCTACCCCAGAGACCGACCGGAGTTTTTTCTGCGAGGTCATTCAAGGCCTGTGGCCAGTCTGGGTCTTCGGGTATACACAGCCAGCTGCCGCTGGCCCGGGCTAAAGCCGTATCTTGTTGTACGCTGATACCTGCCCGCCTGCTCTTCCACCGCTGCGTCCGTTCGCCGATGGCACTAGTTAGGGCAGATGCTGCAGAGACATCGTGTGCTCCTGCTTCCTCAAGGTAGCGGGCGAGAAGATGCGGAGTGAGCTCCTGACGGCCGGTGAGGTAGTCTGCGGCACGCACCGGTCCGACTAGCCGAAGCAGGGTGTAGGTGGCGACGTCCTCGGGGTCGGTAATGCGCAGGATCTCGGTGCGGGCTCTACGAATATCGTGGTGGGGGTCGTGATGTGTCATGTCTGGTAGCTTTCAGTGGCGTGGTTGCGGAAGTAGAGGGCAAGGTCAAGGTGGTCTCGGCTGGGGCTGGTGGCTCCATCTAAATCGGCTAAGGTCCAGGCTGTCCGTAGCACTCGGTCATAGCCGCGGGCTGTGAGGGTTCCGTGGTCCAGGGCGGTGGAGAGGGACGAGGTCAGTTGAGCTGAAAGCTTGAGAGGGCCTCGCAGAATCTTGCCGTTCGTCTCAGCATTGGTGGTCACGCCCAACGGGGTCAGTCTTTCCGCCTGGGCTTGGCGGGCTTGGCTAACCCGGTAACGGATTTCCTCTGAGCTTTCGTTGGTGCCGCTGGTTGCGAGGTCGGCAGCCGTTACTTTAGGGACGCTGATATGAAGATCGATACGGTCAAGCAGGGGCCCCGATAGCCGGCTGAAGTAGGACCTTCGCTCTCGACTGGTACAGGTGCAGTCTAGACCGCGACCCACGTTATAGCCGCAGGGGCAGGGGTTGGCAGCTAAAACGAGTTGGAACCTAGCCGGGTACCGGGCTGAAGCAGCTGAGCGACTAATAATGACTTCGCCACTTTCGAGGGGCTGGCGCAGAGAATCTAAAACGCTGCGCTTAAACTCCGGGGCTTCATCGAGAAAGAGGACGCCCCGGTGCGCCTTTGAGATGCACCCCGGCTTGGGCAGCCCGGCACCGCCTCCCATAATCGCAGGTGCGCTGGCAGTATGGTGGGGCGCTTCGAAGGGCGGCCTGGTCATCAGTTCGGTGAGCGGCTCCCCCGAACGGCAGAGCGAGTGCACCGCAGTGACATCTAGAGCTTCTTGTGGCGTGAGCGGAGGAAGAATACCGGGGAGGCGTTCTGCCAGCATGGTCTTGCCAGAACCGGGTGGGCCGGTCAGCAACAGGTGGTGGCCCCCTGCAGCCGCTATTTCAAGGGCTAGGCGTCCCTCCGTCTGCCCAGCAACATCTGCCATATCAGCGCTCTGCTGCGGGCTGCTGTGCTCCGCGCCCACCCTCTGGTTCCCTACCAGAACTGGTCTTTTGAGCTTTTCTGGTTCGGGGCAGCCCAGGAGTTCAAACACTTCAGCGAGACAGCTGACCCCGGTCACTTCAACCCCCTCTATGAGGGCTGCTTCTTGGGCGTTACCCTCGGGCACAATTACCCGCTCATGCCCAGCATCACGGGCAGCTTTGACGGCAGGTAGTACCCCGGGAACCTGTCGCACACTCCCATCGAGACCAACTTCGCCCAGGAAGACCGTGCGGCCTGATGAACCTAGCTGCCCCGCCGCCTGTTGGGCTGCCACCAACATGGCCACATCAAATGCCGAGCCGCGCTTGGGAAGGGTAGGCGGGGTGAGGTTGATGGTGAGTTTCTGGGGTGGCAGGGGCAGCCCGGAATTCTTCGCGGCAGACCGCACCCGGTCTTTGGCCTCGTTCAAAGAACTATCGGGCAGACCGAGCAGCACGAAGCCGGGTAGGGCAGATGAAATATCGGCTTCTACTTCGACGAGGTAGCCGGTGACGCCCACCAGAGCAACCGAATAGGTTCGTGCGAAGGCCACGGCTACACCACCGCCTGCCGATGCTCAAAGGTGAAATCAGTGAGGCTCCCGCACAGGGCAATAGCGTCTACTCTCATGGTGGAATAGGGAGCCCGGTTTTCTGCTAACCAGGCGTAGGCCAGGTGTCGTAGCATCTGGCATTTCCGGGCAGTAATGGATTCAAGCGGGTGCCCATAGCCCGCACCAGAACGGGTTTTAACCTCGATAAAGACCAGGGTTTGGTCGCTATCGCGCATAATCAAATCAAGTTCACCGCTCCACCGCGGCCGCTCTTCAGTTCGTACGGGCCGCCAGTTACGAGCTAAGAGGGTATAACCTTGCCGTTCTAAGACTGCCAGGGCGATATCTTCACCCCAGCGACCCACGTCTTTGGGCCGCAAGGACGCATGGGGTGAGGATGGCTGTAGTGCGGGGTTCATGGGGGGCCTCCTTCAAGTATCAGGGTTAGCCCCATCATGACCTGCTGTGTCTGGTTCTACCTACCTCTGTGCTGGCTGTGGATATCACCCCTTCCCTATACCACCAGGTCAGCGCCAGATAGCTCCCGTATTCACGCTCGTAAACGGTACAGCCGTGACGCAACCATGACGCCCCGCGTGTCCTTATCCCCAGCCAGCTGCACCGGGCGTCCGCGCATCTCTGCATACAAAAAACCCGCCCCTTCCCTCACGGGAAGGAGGCGGGCTCATACGCTAGTTTTTAGGCCGAACCGGGGTCGAAATCACTCATAGTCGGCACTACCAGGTCTTCAGCGGCAGCGCGTTCTTCAACGTTCACATCGCGCACCGAATACACCTTCACATTCTTAACAAATCGAGACTGGCGGAAAATATCCCACACCCACACGTCCTGCATCTCAACCTCAAAATACAAAGACCCGTCAGCGGTTCGCGGGGTCACCTGCACCTGGTTGGCCAGGTAAAAACGGCGATCGGTCTCAACGATATAGGTAAAGAGCTCAGCTACATTCTTGTACTCTTCATACAGGGCTAGCTGGGCACCTGACTCATAGCTCTCAAGATCCTCTTGGCTCATACTTCTTCCTTCTCTCGTTCCGCCATAGCCTGCTGGATTTGTGCTTCGGTAGCCGGCAGCGACCAGCTCAGCCGATGCAAGGGGGTGGGCCCCATCGTTTCTATCGCGGTGCGGTGGGCACCCGACCCGTAGCCCTTATTTTTCGCCCAGCCGTAGCCGGGGTAGCGGGCGTCCAGCTCGTCCATGAGGGTATCGCGCTCCACCTTAGCCACCACCGAAGCTGCCGCGATAGAGGCACAGCGGTAGTCACCCTTAATCTCCATCTGCACCGGCCCGAACCAGCCACCAGACTCCCCCGCCAGACCTGCCCAGGCTTCAGCCACCAGCCCACGGTAGAGGGCGGTTGCCGGGTCAAGGTCGGCAAAAAGGTCAGCCTCGGGAGCAGAAAGCCAGTTATGCTTGCCATCCAAGAGGACGGCGTCAGGGTAAGCCCCAGCCCGGGCCACCTGGGCAAGAGCCCGCTGCCCCGCTAAACGCAGGGAGGTGGTGATACCCAAAGCATCGATTTCAGCAGGGCTGGCGTGCCCCACCGCGGTCACGGCCCACTGCTTCACCTGCGGAGCCATCGCCACCCGCTTTTTCTCGGTCAGGGCCTTTGAATCGATGAGGCCCTCGATGCTGAGCTGGGCGCTCGCATCAATCACGGCTACCCCCACGGTAACCGGCCCGGCCAGCGGGCCGCGCCCCACCTCGTCCATACCCGCAACCAGGGTCTTGCCCGCTGCAAAAAGCTCGGTTTCGACACTCAGATTAGCGGACGCGGTTTCTTTAGTTGGCACGGTCTTACTCGGTATCGGGTACGTCGGCAAAGACATCGCTAGCCCCACCGACGAACGTGAAGTTAGACAGGGGCCAGGCAACGACGAAGACTTCGCCCACGACGTCGGCGTCGTTGATGAACTCTGTGCCGGTCTGAATATGGTAACGGGAGTCAGCAGAGTTAGAGCGGTTATCGCCCATGACGAAGTAGGAGTTCTGGGGAACGATCACGTCGAAGGGAAGCTCGGTGGGGCTTACACCGGGTTTGAGGTAGGTCTCGTCAATTTCTACGCCGTTGACGGTGATGCGACCATCGGCGGTACCCACGATGTGGTCACCGCCCACGCCTATCACGCGCTTGACCAGGTAGTTTGATGAGCTATCGGGCATAACCCCCACAAAGGCAAGCGCATCGCGTACGGGGTTAGAGCTGGTAGAGACAGGCATCCAGCCCTGGGTGTCCTTGAAGACCACGATGTCGCCGCGCTCGGCTTCGGTGAAGAGTCCACCTGCTACGTTCACAAAAACACGGTCGTTGATCTGCAGGGTATCTTCCATGGAGCTAGAAGGAATGTAAAATCCGCGAACCACAAAGGTTTTCAGCAGGAAGGCGATGAGCACCGCGTAGAGGATAATCAGGGTGTACTCTTTGAGCGCGCTATTTTCGCGGCGGCGCTTACCGCCGCGGGGCTTGTCGGTCGAGGCTGTGGTGGCGTCCTGTGTCGCTGCCTCGATGCTGTCTGAGTTCTTCTGCTGTTCCATGAGCCCGCACCCTTCTGCTGTGAACGTGTTTAGAGATAGTTTAGTGGTTTTAACTGGGAGCTTGACCAAAGCGGTGAGCCGGCCAGGCGATGAAGACCGGGGTGCCGATGATTTTCTCGGTGCGAATCATACCGCCACCGGGGGCCCCTAGCAGGGCCCGGGAGTCAGCGGACGCCGAGCGGTGGTCGCCCATCACCCACATGCGTCCTTCGGGCACCTGGACGCTAAAGCTCACCTCGCTGGCGCTGTCGCCGGGGTAAAGATAGGGCTCTTCGGAAGGCTGCCCATTGATCAGAAGATAGCCCTCGGCATCACAGCACTCGACGGTATCGCCAGCTACCCCGATGACGCGCTTGATGTAGACCGTATCTGAGCCCACTAACCCGAGCCACTGCCCCGCGGTTCTGAGCGGATCACGCACCCAGGGGCTGCCGGGCACATAGGGGGCAAAGGAGCCGGTACCGTCAAAAACGACCACATCGCCACGCTGGGGCTCGGTAGCTAGTTTTGAGACTAGAATACGGTCGCCCGGTTCGTAGGTGGGTTCCATGGAGCTTGAGGGTATGTAGAACACATCAATGAAAAAGGAACGAACCACCAGGAGCACGGTGAAGGCGAGGGCTGCGGCGACAGCAACAAGGCGCCAGCCCTGTAGAAAGGGTTGGCGCCTTGCCTCAGAAGAGTCGGCGTTTACGCCAGTCTCCATAAATCTGATGAAACCTAAATGGCTTAGGCTTCGCGCTTCTCGCGGATACGAGCAGCCTTACCGTGACGGTCGCGCATGTAGTAGAGCTTTGCACGGCGGACGTCACCGCGGGTGACAACCTCGATCTTTTCGATGACGGGAGAGTGTACGGGGAAGGTACGCTCTACGCCAACACCGAAGGAAACCTTGCGGACGGTGAAGGTTTCGCGGACGCCAGCACCCTGACGGCCAACAACGAAGCCCTTGAAGACCTGGACACGGCTGCGGTTACCTTCAACAATGTTGACGTGTACGTTCAGGGTGTCGCCGGGGCCGAACTCGGGGATGTCGGTGCGAAGTGACTTGTTATCAATGAAGTCAAGAGTCTGCATTGAGTTTCTCCGTGAATATCTCTGCCGCAGGTCAAACATATTCGATGTATGTCGCAGGCAGTGTCTAGGGGTCACCGGATGGTGCCAGACTGATGCTGTCTGCGATGAATTCTTTACTCACCGTGCTCTGAACGGTCAGAGCCGGTGGTTCACGCTGTTATAGGTCGCTCTTCCCCCTGCGGCAGGGGCGTGCCCAGCATGAACACAAATAAAAATTATCCCACAGAAAACCCGCCTGCACCAGGGGTGCCGGGTCGGGCGTCCGCGTGTTGCCTGTGAGCTTACCTACTTTACCGACCTTCGCTCAAAAGCTCGGCCTCGCGCTCAGCTTTTTGGGCAGCTTTCTGCTCGGTGTGTAGCTCCTGCAGGAGCTTGCGGTCTTTCTTGTCCCAGTTCTCTGCGGGGTAGGCCTTGACCATATCGGGGCGGCGGGCAAAGGTGCGCTTGATTTGCTCGTCGCGGCGCCAGCGGGCGATAGCGCCATGGTTGCCAGAGAGCAGGACTGGCGGCACCTGCTGGTTTCGCCAGGTGGCGGGTTTGGTGTAGACCGGGTACTCCAGCAGCCCGCCGGTGTGGGACTCTTCGGCCAGGGACTCCGGGTTGCCCATGGCACCGGGAATCAGGCGGGTAATGGCCTCAATCATCACCATCACTGCCACTTCACCCCCGTAGAGCACGTAGTCGCCGATTGATACGGGCAGCACCCTAAATTCCTGCTCAGCCCAGTCCAGTACACGCTCGTCAATGCCTTCGTAGCGGGCCGGGGCGAACACGATGTGCTCTTCTTCTGCCAGGTCGTAGGCCAGCTGCTGGTTGAAGACGGTGCCGGCAGGTGAGGGCACGATGAGCAGGGGTTTGCCCCCGTCCGCCCGTGCGGACGCTGGTGAGGCGGCAAGTGCCTGATCCAGGGCAAGGCCCCAGGGCTCGGGTTTCATAACCATGCCCGCTCCCCCGCCGTAGGGGGTGTCGTCAACGGTTTTGTGGCGGTCGAAGGCGAAGTCACGCAGGTTGGTCAGGTGCAGGTCGACCTTGCCCGATTCGCGGGCTTTGCCCATGAGGGAGAGCTCTAGCGGGGCCAGGTATTCGGGGAAGATGGTGATGACGTCAAAGCGCATGAGCGTTAGTTGTGTTCACTCTCGGTCTCGGGTTCTGCTTCTTCATCGTCGCTGTTGAGTTCGAGCAGACCGGCGGGAGGGTTGATGATGATGTAGCCCTCTTCGGTGTCGATAGCGGGGATAAGTTCTTCAACGAAGGGGATCATAACCTCTTCACCGTCTGCGGTGTTTTCGAGAATCAGCAGGTCCTGGGTGGGCATGGTCTGCAGGCCGGTGACGATGGCAATAGGTTCTTCGGGTAGGTAGCCATCCTTGATGTCGGCAGCCAGGTAGACGGGCAGGTCGAGCAGTTCGTGCTCGTAGTAGCCTTCTTCGTCGCTGTCAGTGTCGGTTTCTGCGGAGGAGTCGAAGGTGAGGCGGGTGTCGCGGAGTTCTTCGGCCTGGTTGCGGTTGGTGACTTCTTCGAAGGCTACGACCAGGATTTTTTTGTTCCAGCGGGATTTTTTGACGGTGAGGGTGCCAGCGGGGGCGATGGTGCCTGCGGTACTTGCGGGGTTGAAGTTTTCGATGTCGAGTACGGCCCCGGGAGCGAAGCGTTCTTCGGGGGCGTCGGTGAAGAGCTGGACGGTGACTTCGCCGCGGATGCCGTGGGGTTTGCCGATGCGGGCGACCTGTACCTGCACGCGTATCTCCTTGGGGGTAAAGGTGTTGTGGGGTTTGGGTCTAACTTTACCGGGTTTTGCGGACGCCGGTGGGTAGGTACAAGAAAGCCCCTACCGCTGATAAGCGGTAGGGGCTTCTTGAGAAGTATTCAGTTAGCGTCGTCGGTCGGTGTCGATGACGTCTACGCGCACGTGGTCGCCGTCGTTGATGGCGTTGACCACGGTGCGGATGCTCTTGGCGGTGCGGCCGGAGCGGCCAATGACACGGCCAAGGTCATCAGGGTTCACGCGAACCTCCAGGGTTTCGCCCCGGCGGCCGGTTTTGGCGCGCACCTGGACGTCGTCTGGGTTGTCGACGATACCCCGAACGAGGTGTTCGAGAGCGTCAGCCAACATGATTACTCAGCTGCTTCCTCAGAAGCTGCTTCTTCAGCAGCCTCTTCTGCGGGAGCTTCTTCAGCCTTGTCCTCGCCCTTGGGGGTGATTGCCTCGGGAAGGATGACGGAACCCTTTTCGGGAACAACGAACTCGGGCTTGGCGTCAACGGGCTTTACGGTTGACTCAGCCTTTTCGCCCTTGGCAGCAGCCAGGTCGCCGGTCAGCTTCAGCAGAGCAGCTACCTGCTCGGTGGGCTGGGCGCCAACTGACAGCCAGTACTGGGCACGCTCTGAGTTGATCTCGATGCGTGAGGGGTTCTCGGTCGGGTGGTAAATGCCGATTTCCTCGATAGCCTTACCGTCACGCTTGGTGCGTGAGTCAGCTACTACAACACGGTAGCGGGGATCGCGGATTTTACCGAAACGCTTCAGACGAATTTTAACAGCCACTGTAGTGGTTTCTCCTGTTTTCTATAACTGTTCGAGGTCAGGGGTCAGCTCGTGGGGCGGGCTTCGTCAAGACCTCTGCGGACACAATTTCTCCCGGATGAGAGGGGCCGGGAAAAATCGAGTACCCGTCAAGTATGCCAGCTCCGCCCTGCTTAATCTAGGGTTACGCTCTATGGAGTGAGCGTGTTGTGAGCAAGCTGACCGTGTTTATTTCTTCAGCGCCTGCTTCCAGCTCACCGAGGTTCCGCCGCGCATGATGTTGGCGCGGTAGATGCGGGCACCGAGCCGGGTGAGGAGGGCGGCTACTGCCAGGGTGAGGGCGAGGGCGATTAGGGGTTCCCAGAGGGCTACGTCTTCGGTGAGCAGGCGGCGGGGCATAGCAATGGAGGATAGGACAGGCACAAAGGAGACAATCTTGAGCCAGGTTCCTGAGACGTAGATACCGGCGAAGAGGGCGGCGATGAGCACCATGGTGATGGGGTTGGAGAGGTTGGCGATGTCTTCGATGCGGGCTGCCATGGCACCGACGGCGGCCCAGATGGTGGCGATGGCTGCAAAACCGACGATGTAGAAGAGAGCGAACCAGCCGGCCGAGGGTAGGATCCAGCCGAATTCTGAGGCGCTTCCGGTGACTTGCATGCCGATGAGGCCGGCGACTGCGTAGATGGCTACTTGCAGGATGGCGAGCACGATGTTGCCCACGATTTTTCCGGCAAGGAGCTGGCCGAGCGGTATGGCGGTGGCGATGATTTCGACGATGCGGTTTTGTTTTTCTTCGACCACGGAGTTGGCGATGGCTACGCCGAAGAACACGGTAGTCATGTAGAAAATCATGGCGAAGACCATGGCGATGAGGAAGGCAAGGCCGGCGTTTTGGTTGCCGGAGAGGACGCTGGTGCTCACCTGGGTACCCGCGGCCAGGGCTTCGAGGTCAACGCCTGCGGCAGCTGCGTTTTCGGCTGTAACGGTGGAGGTGATGACGGCGCTCAGTTCAGTGACCAGGCTGTTGTCAGGGGAAGAGTCAAAGACGAGTTCCCAGCCCTGGTCGGTGGGGGCGAGGTAGGCGTCCGCGTCCCCGTCGGCAACGAGGGTACGGGCGGCGTCCGCGCTGTCGACCTGGGTGGCGGTGTAATTAGTGTTCTCGTCGCTGCTGGCTTCAGCAGCAGCGACCAGGGAGGTGGCTCGGTCGTCGCTGGTGGCTACGGTGTAGTCGGTTGACCCCGAGCTCATAAAGTAAGGGATGAGGATTGCGGCCAGGATGATGACGAGGGAGAAGATGGTTCCGCCGATGAAGGATTTGTCGCGCAGCTTGACCATGATTTCGCGGGTTGCGACGATTTGCCAGGCGTTTTTGGGGGCGGTGCTGGGGCGGGTGGGTGCGGTGTTCATTGGCCGGTGACCTTTCGGTAGATGTCGCCGAGGGTGGGGAGCTGGCGGGAGAACTCGTGTATGTCGTGCTCTAGGCCAACACTGAGGATCTGGTGGCGGACGCTGGCCAGGTCAGCGCCGGGGGCCAGTTCGAGGACGGCGTCGGTGCCGGAGACGTCGAGGACGTTGATCCCGGCCAGATCGCGGAGCCAGGCGGCGTCCGCCCCACCCCGGTAGAGGTAGCGGGGGGCGCCTGATTCGCGCAGTTCGGTGGCGCTACCGCTGGCACGGACGGTTCCGCCGTGCAGAATAACGACGCGGTCGCAGAGACGGTCAACCAGATCGAGCTGGTGGGACGAGAAAAGGATGGGGACCCCACCACGCATAAGCTCGCGCATCATGGAGACCATGGTGTCTACGGCTTTAGGGTCAAGGCCAGAGAAGGGTTCGTCGAGGATCAGGGCGGTGGGCTGGTGCAGGATAGAGGCTACAATCTGCACCCGCTGCTGGTTGCCGAGGGAGAGAGATTCGAGCTTGTCGTTCAGGCGCTCCCCCAATCCCAGTTCGGTGAGGTGATCGGTGGCGATGCTGCGGGCGGTGCTGGCGCTCATACCGCGCAGCTGACCCAGGTAGACGAGCTGGGCCAGGATAGCCTGCTTGGGGTAGAGGCCGCGTTCTTCGGGCATGTAGCCAAAACCCGCGCGGTCTGCGGCGGTAATGGGACGGCCGCCGTAGAGTACCTGCCCTTCGGTGGGTTCAAGCAGGCCCATGATCATGCGCATGGTGGTGGTTTTACCCGCGCCGTTAGCGCCAAGAAAGCCGGTCATGGAGCCGGGTTCAACGGTAAAACTCACCTTTTCTACAGCGGTGGTGGCACCGGATCCGCTGCCGTAGACCTTGGTAAGGTCACTCACTTCTATGGTTCGGTCAGTCATGGGACACTTCCTTTGGATAGCTTCTACCTCAAGTCTAGGAAGGCTGTAAGCATAACAACTCCCCCGCCGGGTGGAGCCGGGCGGGGGAGATTGTGGCCGGACGCTGAGAAGCTGGGTTGAGGATCTAGGCTAGCCCTACCCGGTGGGCGAAGATAACGGCGCCGACGCGGTCGCGGCTGTGGGTCTTAGCCAGGATGTTAGAAACGTGCGTCTTGACGGTTGCCGCACCGAGGAAGAGTTTTTCTGCGATTTCTGCGTTGGTGAGGCCCTGGGCGAGTAGCTCTAGGGTTTCTTTCTCTCTGGGGGTGAGTGCGCCCAAGGCGAAGGCGTCCTCGGGGCTCAGCTCCTGGGCGGAGCGTACTCCCCCGCTCTTGCTTGCCCCTAAGCTGCCTGCCTGCGCGGTGGCGTCCTGCCCCTTGGTCTGCTCCACAAAACGGGCAATGAGCGGCAGGGTCATCTCGGGCGACAGCAGGGCCAGACCGCCGGCAACCTTACGGATGGCTTCAACCAGCTCGTCGGCGTCTGAGGTTTTGAGCAGGAAGCCGCTGGCCCCGGCTTGCAGGGATGAGAAGAGGTAGTCCTCGCGGTCGAAGGTGGTGAGGATTAGGACGGACGTGCCCGGCAGCTTCTCGGTGAGGGCGGCTGTGGCGGTGATTCCGTCCATCACGGGCATTTGAACGTCCATGAGCACCACATCGGGGCGGGTGGCTTCGGCAAGGTCAAGGGCTTCGGCTCCGTTGCGGGCCTGGCCGACCACCTCGATGTCGTCCTCCATCGAGAGAATGAGGGCGAAACCGGAACGTACCATGTCTTGGTCGTCAGCTAACAGTACTTTGAGGGTCATGAGGTGCTCCTAGAGGCGTGGGCGTCGTGGGTTTCGTCAATGTCTATGGGGAAGCGTACCTGTACCTTCCAGCCGGGGGCGCCGCGGCGGCGTCCGGTCCAGCAGGTACCTCCCAGGGCGGCAGCCCGTTCCCGGATACCCTGCAGACCGTAGCCGTGGCGGCTGGGATCGGGTATGTATTCTTGACCTTCACCTCGCTCCGGGCCGGTGGCGGGCCCGTCATCGGTGACCTCTAATTCAGCCCAGCGGGCACCGGGGCTGCCGCCGGTACGCAGGGCCAGCACCGCATTCTGGGCAGCTGAATGTTTGCGCACGTTGGTCAGGGCTTCTTGAGCCATGCGGTAGATGGACAGCTGGGTTCCCTGGTGAAGGTGGGTCAGCCGGGCAAGGTCCTGCTCCCCTACCTGCAGCCGGGTCTGGACACCGACCGAGCTCATGTGCTCTACCAGGTCAAAAATTTCAGCGACCTGGGGTTCTTTCGCCGAACCGCCGCCGTGCTCAGCCTCCCCGGCGGCACGCATGACTCGAATCAGGTTCTTCATTTCAGAGACCGACGAGCGGGCCAGCTTTTCTATGTTGGCCAGGGGCTCTACTGCCAGTTCAGGTTTCTTGCTCAGGGCCCGGCGGGCTGCTGCCGCCTGAATCCCCATGGACGAGACATGGTGGCCCACCGAGTCGTGGAGTTCCCTGGCGATGCGCAGGCGGTCGCGGGTCACGGCGTCCTGGGCCATCTGCTCAGCCTGCCGCTCTAGCTGCTGGGCCTGGGCCGCAAGGACAGTCCGTTGGTAGGCCTGGTTCCAGGCCGTGCGCCCCATCAGGGCTGCGCACCCGTAGTAGAAAAGATTCGTGACGAAAGCCATCACATAGCCGGCGGTCGCCTGACTAAAAGGCCCGCCGGAGTACTCTTCAACGCCCGCCATCCTGTAGGCCGAGTCGATCACGACCCAGGTAAGCACAATCCAGATGAGGGCGGCGGTGCAGACCAGGGCGTAGACAATCCAGGTCATCGTGCGGTTCTTGCCCCAGGCGATACCGGCATAGAGCACCGCAAAGTAGCAGAGCTGGTAGCTCAGGGTAGCGGGCGCTATTTCAGACACATAGCTCAGAGCAAAGAAGAGCGCGGTGGCCAGGAGCATCATGCTCAGCGGGTAGACGCGGCGGAAAATAAGCGGCAGCGTCATCGCCGCAGCGGCCCAGTAGGAGTAGTGAATCTGCTGGGTATCGTCCCCCAGAAAACCTGCGGAGTGGTAGGCGGTGTTCAGTAGCAGGGTTGCGGCGAGCACCACGAGCCAGACCAGCACGTCCCGGCGCAAGGACGCCGCCGGCGGGGTGGGGCGCTCCCAGTCGGGGTCTATCTGTGAGAAGGAAAAACGGGTGGCTGTGTTCACCTGCCCACTGTATCAAGAGCGGGGCGCTGGCGGCTCCCCCGCGAGGCGGAAGGAGCCGGGTTCCTAGTCGCGAGCGCCGAAGAACCGCCCCAGCTGCTTCCGGGCAAGCTGCCCTGCCTGGCGGCCGAGCTTCTGGGCGTTGCGGACGACTTTGGGGGGTTGCGGCTCGGAGGTTTCTTCTGCCTGCTGCTGGGCCTGGGCCCGGAGCTCTTCGGTCAGTGAGAGGGGCCGCACCCGATGGTGTTCGACCGTGGGCAGTTTCTCGGCTACCTGCAGGCGGTGGTAGACCCTTGCGATGACCAGTTCGGCTGCGCCCGTAGCCCCGAGGGTGGCTGCTGCGATGAGGGCAGCGCGGGGTGAACGCCCCTGCGCTACGCGCCGGGCTGCCCACAGGGCCAGGGCGCCAGAGGCACCGAGCTGGGCGGTGGCGTCCGCTGTGAGAAGCCAAGGGCGTTCCCTAATTTCCCGGCTCACGGTGCTGAGTGTATCGGTGCCGTTGGGGTAGGCGGTGACGCTCTCCTTGAAGCGCTCCAGCCCGTTCATATCGGGGGCGAATTTTCGGTAGCCCACGAACTCATCAAGGTGCACAGTCCCGGTGAGCACCTTGAGCAGCTCTTCGGGAAGTTCGAGGGCATGGATGGTGGATTCCAGCCCGTCGGAACTTTCGCAGTCCAGCACGTAGTTGGTCAGGCGGTTAGCGGTTTGTTCATCGAGCCCGTAGAGCCAGATGAGCTGTTCGAGCTGGTCACGGGCGGCTAGCTCCCTGAACGGTGCCGGGAGTAGGCCCGGCAGACTCCAGGCCAGGTTGCCCACTTCGCTGGAGGCCCGTTCAAGGGCAGAGCCGATTTTTGTGAGGGGAGACCAGCTGAAAGTCAGCACGGTGCCCACCAGACCTGCATCGGGAGTGCCCATAACCTGATTAACCCAGTCGGTGACGCTACCGGTTTCGGGGCCGGTAGAATCGGCCGGGAGCACGAAGGTCAGATTCTGACCGAAGAGGGTCTGCTCAGCCACAATCGAGGGTACGTTCATGGCTTCAAGCAGGTTGGCCAGGGTGCGGGGGTCGGCGGTGAGCAGTGACCAGCCCTTATCGGCAGGTGCCGCCTCAACCTCACCGGCCATGAGCTCAGGCTGCATGTAGGTAGCAAGATCAGCCATCGACAGTTCCACCAGCGCAGCACTCACCCCGTGCGGGTCAAGGCTCAGGGAATCGGTGCCCTGGGAGAAGGACGCCAGGTGGTAGTCCTCCCCCGGCTTTTGGGGCAGAAGGTCAGCGGCACCCGGGAAGAGGGCGTCCAGCTGATTCAAGAACTCGTTCAGGGGCTCACCGGGCAGCAGCACCCCGGTGCTGTCGGTCTCCACGGTGCGCAAGGACGCCTGCCCCGGCACCCGCTCGCACAGCACGAAGAGCTGGGCGCGGCGTCCGTCCGTCTCAAGGGCCGTCACCGTCGCCACCGACTCTAAATAGCCCGTTAGCTGAGGGGTGATCTCCCAGTTCAGCTCTTCCATCGCGGCCAGAGCCTCTGGGGTGGGGTCGTCGGTCAGCGCCTGAAGTTCCTCTGCGGTGACCTCAGTAGGCACCTGGTCAGGCTCTGCCAGGAGCTCTTCGCTCCCCTGCTCTGCCTGCATAATCTGCTGAATCAGGTCATCGAACTTATCGGGGTCGGCAGCGAGCTCCTCGACACTCTTGATGTCTTCATCGGTGTACTCGTAGCTCTGGTCAGCTCCCTGCGCCTGATCCCGAATCATGCCGATAATGCTCTCTAGCTGATCCCGAACCTGCTGCTCAACGTCAGCAGGCAGGGCAAGCTGCTCACCGGCGTCCGCCCCCTGCTGAGTATCAGACGCGCCGCTGTACAGGGCGGGCACTAGCTCCCGCCAGCTCCCCCAGGGCTGGGCACGATCAATGCGCAGACGCACCCACAGCACATCAGAACCCACAACCTCCCCGCGGGAGGCACCCTGCTGGGCGGGGTCACGGTGTGATTCAGTCATATGCTTACAATCCTTCTCAACGCTTCATCAAACGGGCAGAGCTCTGCCCCGGGCCACACAAGGCAGGGATAACTAGCGTGCAGGTGAATCGCTAGAGAACTCGTACACAGCCCCGGTTTGCAAAGCACGGAAAGCCTGCTGCAAACGGTAGGCCTGCCCCTGATCAAAGTAGTTACCCAAATCTTCGGGCGCTACCCATTCATAAGCGGTCAGCTCTTCTTCCTGCAGGGTAATCACCGCATCGTCAGGAAGTACACCGGCGTCATAAATATAGCTGGTTGAATCGCCCCAAATGCCCATCTGCAGGCCGTGGAAAATCACCAGAAGACGGCCCGGCTCAAGGGTAAGGCCAACTTCCTCAGCCACCTCACGGAAACAGGCTGGCTGCGGAGCTTCGCCCGCCTCAACGGTACCGCCCGGGATAGTCCAGCCGTCCTTATAGTTAGGCTTGACCAGCAGCATCTGCCCCGCTTCATTACGAATCACAGCACCGGCCGCCAGACGACGGGTGGGCAGACTTTCAATAAAGGCTTTCAGTTCTTCTTCAGGCAGGTAAGAATCAACCACGGTGCTGCTCCTTCTCAACGGGCGGTTACTACACCCAATGTACCGCGCCAGACAAACGGGTAAAAGGCAGAGGGGCCCTTGCACTCTCTCAGCAGAACTGTCCCCTGCCCCAAGCGTCCTTAAAAACCACAGGGCGGGGGTAGGCCAACTGCTTACCCCCGCCCTATGAGCAGGTTTTACTTGAGGAACTTCTCGAAGCCCTTAGGCAGGTTCAAATCCTCAGGCTTCACATCCTGGGTCTGCTGACCAAAGGCCGACCCCAGAGCGGCCTGCTGCTTAGCTGCAGCTGCCTGCTCCTGCTGGGCGCGCTTTGCCGGGTTGCCAGAACGAGCCTTCTGCTTGCCCTTACCCTTGCCCTTATTCTTACGGGCAGCACCACCGGCAGCAGCCATACCGGGCATCTGCATGCCACCGGGCATACCAGCCATATTGCCGCTAGCCAGCTTCTTCATCATCTTCTGCGCCTGGGCAAAACGCTCCATGAGCATGTTGACCTCAGAAACGGTCACACCGGCACCCTTAGCGATACGGGCACGGCGGGATCCGTTAATAATCTTGGGAGCCACGCGCTCGTGCGGGGTCATGGAGCGCACGATTGCCTCGACGCGGTCGATTTCCTTCTCGTCAAAGTTCTCCAGCTGCTGACGAATCTGGGCTGCACCCGGCATCATCATGAGCAGCTTCTTCATGGAGCCCATCTTGCGAATCTGCTGCATCTGGGCCAGGAAGTCTTCGAAGGTGAAGTCTTCCTGGTCAACGAACTTCTTGGCCATGCGGTCAGCTTCGGCCTTATCCCAGGTCTGCTCGGCCTGCTCAATCAGGGTGAGCACATCGCCCATGTCGAGAATACGGCTGGCCATGCGGTCGGGGTGGAACTGCTCAAAGTCGGTGACGTTTTCACCGGTTGAGGCGAACATGATGGGCTTGCCGGTTACCGAAGCAACTGACAGGGCGGCACCGCCGCGGGCGTCACCGTCCAGCTTAGAGAGCACAACGCCGGTGAAGTCGACGCCCTCGTTGAAGGCATTAGCGGTGTTAACGGCGTCCTGACCGATCATGGCGTCGATGACGAAGAGAACTTCGTTAGGTTCAATAGCGTCACGGATGTCGCGGGCCTGCTGCATGAGCTCGGCGTCGACGCCCAGGCGGCCTGCGGTATCGACAATGACCACATCGTGCAGCTTGGCGCGGGCCTCAGCTACACCATCGCGGGCGACCTGGACGGGGTCACCGGTGGGAACGTCGAATTCGCTGGTGACGCCGGGGTGCGGGGCGTAGACGGGAACGCCAGCGCGCTCACCAACCACCTTAAGCTGGTTGACGGCGTTGGGGCGCTGGAGGTCAGAGGCGACCAGCATGGGGGTGTGCCCCTGCTTCTTGAGCCAGTGGGAGAGCTTACCGGCCAGGGTGGTCTTACCGGCACCCTGCAAACCAGCCAGCATGATGATGGTCGGGCCGGTCTTGGCCATATTAATACGGCGGGTCTGACCGCCCAGGATATTAACCAGCTCTTCGTTAACGATCTTGACGATCTGCTGGCTGGGGTTGAGCGCTTCGGAAACCTCCGCGCCCAGGGCGCGTTCTTTGACGTGGGCGGTGAACTCACGCACTACGGGGACGGCGACGTCGGCATCCAGCAGGGCGCGGCGGATTTCGCGTACTGTGGCGTCGATGTCCGCTTCGGTGAGCTTGCCTTTACCGCGTAGGTTTTTGAAGGTTGCTGTCAACCGGTCTGAGAGTGAATTGAACACGAGCTGTGCACTACTTTCGTGGCTGGATGGGTTCGAGGAGGGGAACTGCGCCCACTCAAATGTAAGTCAGCTATTAAGAATAACGCATCAGGACCCGTTCTAGCAGGGTTCAGGTACAGACTATTGGTCGAAGAATAGATACATCTGCCCGATAAAGAACAACTGGGGTGGACACATCCACCCCAGTTAGAGGCCTATATAAATTACCTAACTTTGTTAGCTGGGCATCTTGGGCTTGCGACTTCGGCTAGTCTGAGGGAAGATTACCCCAGCTTTCTCAAATTCCTCAAGAGAAATGAGCGGACCGGTCAAAACAGCTTCCAACAGAGTCTGTTGCTGGTCTTCGAGGTATATAAGATGAGTCAGAACAGCGAGAAGCTCGTTGAACTCTTCCGACCACTCCCGGGGCCATGTCTCTTGAACAATATTGTTCAGGGGAGAGGTACGTTTACCATTAGGGCTTTTGAGCCTATATCCCGCCCATGAGCCAATCACGTTGTTTCCGCCCACTGTGTAATCAAAGACACGGCGATCAACGCCAGACCAGATTGCGTTACCAAAGCACACGACTCTTTCGTAGGTATGCTCGCCGATGGTGATAGAGGGCTCCCATGTCGGCTTATCCTCTGGCATATCACGGCCCATGGCCTTCTCATAGATTGGCAGGCTGTACCCATCACCTACGTCTCTGATTCTCGATATCCCTGGAATAGGTTCACCGGCTTCTCCATAGGTATGGAGCCAGACAATATTACGGCCTAGTTTCACCAGGTTAGTCCACAGCTCGGGGTCAGCCGTAACCGGAACACGGATACCAGCTTCTTGCAGTTCTTCGTCAAAGGTTCGAACGTAACCAGAGTGTCCAGTAATCCCAGCTAGGTAGAACACAATATCTTCTTCAGTGACCTCTAATCCGAGTCTATCAGCGAGCGAGGAGAGGACACCTTCAATAAGGTTGGCACTACCGTCCGGGTGATAAAGGGGGTGGACACGCCCACCTCGATTATTGAAATGGTTCATATCCGGTATCAGCGAATCAAAATACAATCCGGGGCCAGATTCTGGGAAACGAGCATGTTGTTCCACCACAAAAATCTGGCCGGGAATGCGTGCTGCCCATAGATTTGGAACCGGCCTATGAAGTAATCGACTATCAGGAATTAAGTATTGTCGGTCAAAGGAGCGATACCCAACACGGACTGTTTTAGTACCAACCAACCAATCGAGGTTTTCAACAGGGTTAGTGGTATCTTCAACGACGTCGATACCAGGTAAAGGCTTGCAAGTTTTCTGAAGGGATGTACTGGAAGTTTCCTTGAACATCTCTTTTTTGAGTTCAAGATTTTCCTCGGAAACAAGGTGCGTCCAGCGGGTTTCTAATACCGTGGTTGATGGTGCATAAACCCACGTCTTATTAGGCTTAATACCTGGGCTTTGCCATAGAAAGAGATCGGAAATAGCCGGGTAGCTATCCCAATCACTTGTCGGCTTAGGCGTGAACTTATCCCCCCAACCCTCACGAACTGGTTCGAAACGCTCACTCTTGAGAGTCAGAGACTCTAGTTGCTTGAATTTGTGTTCTCGAGTTCCTCCCAGAGCAATGTAACGGATATCAGCTGGGGTATCTTCGGATGTTCCCGGTTCTCTTACAAAGAGCGCAATCGTAACAGGAGTCTCAATGTTGAATATGGCGTTCTTAGCTGGCGGGGTCTTGCCTTCAGGAGTGACGTTAATAATCCAGCCCCGGCTGGTCTTACGGCGAATGTACTCACGCATACCCGCAAAACCTGGACCACGCAGATAGCCATCTGCGGTAATGAAACAAACTACCCCAGTATCTGTTGTCTCAGCAGATTCAAAGACTTTCCAGAAGGCCCACCGCCAAAAGTAAACATAGAGATTTTTCAGGACATATTCAAAACGCCCATTGCCCTCCTTACGGAAGTCAGCAAGAGGGACCCCTGAATCGATGTTACCCGACTCTATCCATCCCCCCAGACCCTCAGATTTGTCCTTATAAGGCGGGTTGCCTATGCATACCTGAATCGGGGTTTCAGCTTTAACCTTATTCGCCAAAATCCGTTGCTGGGCAATTACCTGTAGGTTATAGCTCATACGCTTATTCGAGGTGGCAGTAGGGTCTTCCAAAGTATCCGTGACGTATAGGTTCAACCCCTCGTCTGGGATTGTGCCACCAAGCTGCTCAATTGTCTGACTAATCCGGAGTTCTGCTACCGCAAATGAACCAGACTGTAGCTCAAAACCGTAAAGGTTCTCAGCCATTGCGCTCACACGGTCTGCAACTTCCCCCGGTCCTAACAAGTCGGGATTAGCAGCAACAGAGCGCAAAACTGACAGCGGATACGTACCTGTACCCATCGCCGGGTCAATTACAGCTACCCCATCCGATGCTAGCCCCATATCTTTCCCTAAGAAACCACGGAGAGCTTCATCAGTCAGCCGAACCATAGAGTCCACAACTTCAACAGGCGTATAGTAACTACCCGTTTTCTTGCGTAGCTCAGGATCATAAACGCTCAAGAAATGCTCGTAAAGGTGGAGGTAAACGTCCTCTTTCCCCTGAGAAATCTCCTCCCAGGCAACGGCCTCAAACATTCTGGTAATAATAGTCAAAGTCCGATAAAGGGGGCTGTCTGCATTTATGTAGTCGGTTAGCAAACCCAAAGCGCTCCCCAAAAGGCCATGATTACCGCGCAAATCACGTGACACAGCGTTGAGGGATTGAACATTGACCTCAAGGCCTTCGGAGACGGCAATAATCAGAGAGAATACTACGGTCTGTGCGAAACCATCCGCGAATTCTTCATCAGTGGCACCAGGGTAGAGAACGCTACGCCAGTCATCTTTCAAACCTAAAAGGTACAAATCAGCTAGGGCAACCCTGGGATTATTGTTCTTGGCCTTACGCTGTTCCTTGAGTTGGACCAGTATCTCTTCACGAAGCAGAGCCGCGAGCTGCCCCATACGCTCTACCAAAGAACTCGCCTTAGTAATCGGTAGCGGTTCCCAGGCCAAAAAAGTCTTTAAGAGTCGCTCAAACTGGTAGATCGCTTCATCTGGAGTAACCGCATAGAGATGAACAGTTGCCTGGGCAACTAGCTCACCAAATGAATACAGATACCATTCAGAGCCATTGGTATAGAGAAGATTTGGCAAACGCCTTAGCTTTCTCCATTGTTCTTTATTACGCTTATCAAAGCTCACTGGGTCAAGCGAAGTTCCTGGTTTCTTCAACTCAACATGGCCCGTAAGTAGACCGTCTACAACAACGCCAAAATCAGGACGTGCATCGCCCCCATCTAGGCGAGTTTCCCGAACTGTTACTACAGTACCCACCCCGGATATTGAACTTGTCCCCACATTTTGGATAAGAACCGCGGTAGGTGTTGTAAGTTGCGCTTCAGGCTCCCCTATGCCTGTTGCTAGGTTTTGTTTAACGGCTTTAACATACTCGTCTAGATATGCTTTTGTTGTCTGAGTCAAAGGGGAACCTCGTGGAAGCTAAATACGTTTAATGTCGCCCCTCATTGTATCGCCGTCACGAACCAGCTGGTTAAAGTAGATGAATCGTGACGGCATAATTGTTTCTAGAATTACAGCTCAATTTCCAACAGGATCGGAGTGTGATCCTGGCGGGGTCCTGAATCGATCGTCTCCGATGTGGTGACCTTATCGGCCACGCGGTCACTGACCAGCCAGTAGTCAATACGCCAACCGGTGTTGTTAATCTTGGATGTTTTAGAGCGCTGGGCCCACCAGGTGTAGGCACCGGTAATATCGCCGTGCAGGTGGCGGAAGGTATCGGTAAACCCACGTGAAAGTAGGTGGGTGAAGCCCTCTCGTTCCTCATCGGTAAAGCCGGGTGAGCGGCGGTTGGACTTAGGGTTAGCCAGGTCGATTTCGGTGTGGGCAACATTGAAATCGCCGGTCGCCAGTACCGGCTTGCTGGCGTCCAGGGTTGCCAGGTAGTCAGCATAAAGACGATCCCAGACCTGACGGTCAGCCAGGCGGCGCAGCCCCTCGGAGGCGTTGGGAGTGTAGACCTGGGTGATGTAGCAGTTTTCGAATTCGAGGGTAATCATACGCCCCTCGGAGTCCATGGTGGTCGGCGCGTCAAGGCGGGGGTAGGTGACAACCGGTTCCAGTTCGGGGCGGTAGAGGAACATGGTCCCGGCGTAGCCCTTGCGGGCGGGTTCGTCGGAAGATACCCAGGCAATCTTGTAGTCGGGGAAGTAGGCGTGCAGGGCTTCGAGATGCTTCTTGGTAGGCCCCTTGGCAGAGAGCTTGGTTTCTTGCAGGGCAAGGACGTCGGGGTTCAACAGGGCGATAGAGGCAAAGACATCACGGGAGAGCAGGGCACGGGCCGACTCACTGGTGAGTGCAGCATTGAGTGAATCAACATTCCAGGAGACAAGTTTCATGCCCCCTAGTCTACCCGGCACTCCCCCGCCGCCGCCCTGACTCACGTCCGCCCCTCCCTGCCAGCTCTCCTACCCAGACTGCAAAAAGTAAGGGCAGACCCACGAAACCGTGGGTCTGCCCTAGATTTGTATGTCGCTTGTGTTTAGATGGCAGAGAGCCCGCGTTCTCCGGTGCGGACTCGAACCACCTCATCCACGCTGCTCACCCAGATTTTGCCGTCCCCGGCGCTACCAGTATTAGCGGTGGCGATAATGAGGTCGATGATGTCCTCGGCCCGGTCAGCGTCCGCCAGGATTTCCAGACGAACCTTAGGGATCAGGCGAATGTCGTATTCTTTGCCCCGGTAGACCTCAACGTGACCGTGTTGGCGACCGTAGCCCTGGGCTTCGGAGGCTGTCATACCGTCGACCCCAAACTTTTCGAGGGCTTCGCGGATATCATCAAATTTTTCGGGCTGAATCAGCGCTGTAATCAGTTTCATGGTACGGCTCCCCTAGTGTTTGGCGAAGGCACCGGAGGTGCCGGTGGACATGGAGTAGGCGGTCTCAGCGTGCTGGGCCAGGTCGATGCCCTGGACTTCCTGCTTTTCGCTGACGCGGAAGCCCATTGTGCGGTGAATCGGAATCACAATCACCAGGGTCATGACCGCACAGAAGATCATGGAAATAACGGTTGCAACGGTCTGCGTAATCAGCAGGCCTAGACCGCCACCGTAGAAGAGACCGGCGGTTCCGGTGGCCGGGGTTGCGATAAAACCGAGGGCCAGGGTGCCGATGAGGCCGGAGACCAGGTGTACACCCACTACATCAAGAGAATCGTCGTAGCCGAAGCGGTACTTGAGGCCCACAGCCCAGCCTGAGGCGATACCCGAGATAAAGCCCAGGGCCAGGGCACCGACCGGGTCAACGTTGGCGCAGGCCGGGGTGATGGCTACCAGGCCAGAGACCAGGCCGGACGCCGCGCCCAGGGAGGTTACGTGGCCGTCGCGGATTCGTTCAAGCAGGGCCCAGCCGAGCATGGCAGCTGCCGGGGCGGCAAGGGTGTTGACCCAGATCAGACCTGCCTGGGCGCCGTCCGCAGCAGCCCCCACGTTGAAGCCGAACCAGCCAAACCAGAGGATAGCTGCACCGAGCATGACTAGGGGCAGGGAGTGGGGGCGCTGGTTAGGGTCTTCACCAAAGCCCTTGCGAGCACCCAGCACCAGGGCCAGGATGAGACCGGCGACACCGGCGTTGATGTGAATTACCAGGCCGCCTGCAAAGTCGATGGCTTCGCCGAACATGGACCCGATGAAGCCCTCTTCACCGAAGAGGCCACCGCCCCACACCATGAAGGCCAGGGGGCAGTAGACCAGGGTGAGCCAGAGGGGCACGAAGATGCACCAGGCGCCGAAGCGGGCGCGGTCTGCAATAGACCCTGAGATGATAGCCACCGCGATGATAGCGAAGGTGGAACTGAAGGCTACCGAGAGGAGGTTGGTGCCGCCGTCCGCAAGCGTAGCTGATAGGCCAAAATCGTTGAAGGGTGAGCCGACGATGTCGTGGATGAGGGCGTCTCCCCCGCTCATCCTGTAGCCCCAAAGTACCCAGCACACACCGACAAGTCCCATTGAGATGACCGACATCATCATCATGTTGAGTGCTGACTTGGCTCGCGTCATACCGCTGTAGAAGAGAGCGAGACCCGGTGTCATGAACAGAACAAGTGCCGCGGCGACCACGGTCCAAACATCACTGGCGGTGAGTTCCATGCCTGTTACCCCTTTCAAAACCCGTAGAGAAAACCTGTGTGCCGGTAGACCGGCTCTTGGTGTGTTGACAGGTTCTATTGTTCTCTGCGCGTGTTTCGGCTGCTTGCGCCTGGAGTTTCGCCCCGGTTACAGGTGCCCTCCCCGTGTTGCGGGTATGAAAACAGGGGTTACGGGGGTGTTTCGGACAGTAACGGACAGGTTACCGGCGCTCTAGGCGGGTATGAAAAAACCGGGGGAACTGTTTGAAACAGTTCCCCCGGTTCCTAGGTGAACTCAGGTTGAGCTTTAGTCAAGGAGGGCGTCAACGAAGGCACCGGGCTCGAAGGGCGCCAGGTCGTCGGGGCCTTCGCCCAGGCCGATGAGCTTGACGGGCACACCCAGCTCTTCCTGGATAGCGACCACGATGCCACCCTTTGCTGAGCCGTCGAGCTTGGTCAGCACGATACCGGTAATCTGAACGACCTCGGAGAAGACCTTGGCCTGGATCATGCCGTTCTGGCCGGTGGTGGCGTCAATGACCAGGAGCACCTCGGTGACCGGGGCTTCTTTCTCGACCACGCGCTTGATTTTGCCCAGCTGGTCCATCAGGCCGGCCTTGTTCTGCAGGCGTCCGGCGGTGTCAATCATGACAGTATCGACGCCGCGGGCCTTGCCCTCGCGGATAGCTTCGAAGGCAACGGAAGCCGGGTCGGCGCCGTCCTTATCGGAGCGGACGGTATCCACCCCTACGCGGTCGCCCCAGGTCTGGAGCTGGTCGGCAGCCGCCGCGCGGAAGGTGTCGGCTGCACCCAGCAGGAGGTTCTTCTCTTCAGCGACCATTACGCGGGCCAGCTTGCCCACAGTGGTGGTCTTGCCCACACCGTTTACGCCAACGACCAGAACGACGCCGGGGTTACCGTCGGCACCGTCCAGGGCCAGGGAGCGGTCGGTATCTTCACCCACGATTGAAAGAAGCTCCTCACGCAGCATCTGCTTGACGTGGGCGGGATTCTCAGTGCCCTCCACGCGCACACGCTGCTGCAGGGCCTCCACCAGGCGGGCTGAGGGCTCGGCACCCAGGTCTGCCAGGAGCAGGGTCTCCTCGACCTCGTCCCAGACGTCCTGGTCAATCTTGTCGCGGGACAGCAGGGCCAGCAGGCCCTTGCCCAGCAGGTTATTGGAGCGTGAGAGACGGGCGCGCAGGCGCACCAGACGGCCCTGGGCGGACGCCGGACGCTCGATAGTGGTGACCGGCCCGTCAGCGCTATCTGCGGGGAGGTCATCGGCATCGCGGGTGCCCTCGTAGCCTTCCTTAGGGGCCTTAGGGCCGCGGAGCAGAACCGCAAGCACGCCACCTAGAATCAGCACACCGAGAAGTATGTACACAATGAGAGTTAGAGAATCATTCACCCTTCTAGCTTGCCATATTCTCCCCGCCCCATACAGCCCCAACAGCGGGAGTAGAATGCACTTCTGCACAGTGCGCCCCACAGAGGCCACTTTTGTGAGTTATGATACTTTTCAGATAGATTGACACAGCAAAGAGTCACCAGAGTATCACCGCATGAGCAACCACATCCCCACCCCCTCCATGGACACCGGGGCTATCCCCATCATCCCCGAATCCGTACGGCAGGAAAGCCGCAACCAAAAGCCCCGCGCCACCGAAACCGTCAAGGTACCTACCCAAATTAAGGTCCTTATTGCAGCCTCATTCCTCATTGCCCTCGGCTACGGTCTGGTCGCTCCAGTGCTCCCCGGCTTTGCCCGCAGCTTCGATGTGGGAGCCATGGCAGCGACCTTCGTCGTCTCAGCCTTCGCCCTCTCGCGCCTGGCTTTCGCGCCGGCGTCCGGACGCCTCATCTCCCGCTTCGGCGAGCGCCGCATCTACTCAGCGGGCCTCATTATTGTGGGGCTGGGGTCCATTGGCGCCGGACTTTCAGTTAACTACCCCATGCTGATTGCCTCCCGCATTGTCGGTGGCACCGGCTCGGTCATGTTCACCGTGGCCGCCATGGGTATCTTGGTGCGCAACTCACCCCCGACGATTCGGGGTAAGGTCTCGGGCTACTTTGCTACGTCCTTCCTGCTGGGTAATATTTTGGGGCCCGTTCTGGGGGCAGCGGCCTCGTCCCTGGGTATGCGGATGCCCTTCTTTGTCTATGCGGCAATGCTCCTGTGCGCTGCCCTGGTAGTGCTCACCCAGCTCAAGGACGAGCCGCAGGAGGTCAACCTCAACACCCAGGGTATCGCTGTACCCAAGCCCGAACTCAAGCTGGCCGATGCCCTGAAGTTCACCAACTTCAAAGCAGCCCTCGTGACCAACCTGGCGGTAGGGTGGAGCGTCTTCGGTCTGCAGTCAACGGTGGTTCCCCTCGCCGCTGTAGCCCTCCTGGCTAACCTGCATGCCGGTGAAGCCACCTACGATGCCGCAGTTGCTGGAGCCAAGCTGGCAGGTTTCACCCTGGCCACCTACGCCGCCGGGAACGCCCTGGTCCAGATTTATTCGGGCAAGATGGGCGATAAGATTGGCCGCCGTCCCATGGTCTTTTCCGGGCTGATTCTGGCAGGTATCGTCACCATCGTCTTTGGCCTGATTACCAACCCGCTTGTCTTTGTGGGGGCAGCCGTACTTCTGGGCATTGCCTCGGCTCTACTCGGCCCCTCCCTGCAGGCTGCTGTCTCAGACATTGTGGGCAACAAGCGCTCAGGCGGTCAGCCCCTGGCCTACTACCAGATGGTCTCAGACATCGGCCTGATTGTCGGCCCGCTCGTAGCTGGCTTTATCATCGACGCCTGGGGCTTCTTCCCCGCCTTTATCGTGGCCGGTGCCCTACTTCTTCTTGCGGCTGTTGGCTGGTTCCCCGGCTACCGCCCCAAGTTCCCGGCAGACATAGCCGACGAAGGCTACACCGGTAAGTAGCTACCCTAGTCCGCCAGGCGGTGCGAGAGCACGCTTGACACCCCCTGCCGCATGGTGATGCCGTAGAGGGTATCGGCCTGGGCCATGGTGCGCTGGTGGTGGGTAATCATCAGCAGCTGGGACTTCTCCCTCAGCTGCCCCAGCACCTCCAGCAGACGGCCCAGGTTACGGTCATCCAACGCCGCTTCTACCTCATCCAGCACATAGAAGGGGGCAGGCCGGGCCATAAAAACCGCCAGGAGCAGGGCCAGAGAGGCCAGGGTGCGCTCGCCGCCAGAGAGCAGGGAAAGACGGGTGACCTTCTTACCGGCCGGTGTCACTCTGATATCAAGCCCGCTGTGCTCAAGGTCGTTGGGGTCGGCCAGCACCAGCTCGGCCTGGCCGCCGGGAAAGAGCAGGGCGAAAATCCTGCTGAACTCAACCTGCACATCGGCTAGTGCCCGACTGAAAGAGGTTTCGATCTGGCCGGTCACGTCCTTCATCACGGCCCGCAGGTCTGCCCGCGAGGTCTTGATGTCTTTAATCTGCTGGCGTAGGTAGCTATGGCGCTGTTCGAGGGCCTCGTATTCTTCAAGGGCTAGGGGGTTGATAACCCCCAGGCGGGCCAGCTCTGCCTCGGCTGTCGCCAGGTCAGTCTCGATGTTCTCCCGGGGTAGGTCCCTGGCCTTGTGGCTCTCTAGTAGGGTCTCAAGACTGAGCCCCAACTCGCTATCTACCCGCTGGGTCAGGCCTTCCCAGCGGGCTTCAACGCGGGCACCCTGGGCCGACGATTCAGCCTGCAGGGTCAGGGCAGCAGCCAGCGATGTCTGGGCACCGGCCAGTTCTTCGCGTGTGGCAGTGAGGGCCTGCTGGGCCTGCTCAGCACGGGCCAGGGCCTTGCGGTGTTCCTCGTTCTCCTGGCTCTCCACCTGTTCGATGGCCAGCGCCAGAGCCTTGGCGCAGGCAGCTACACTGCGGGCACGATACCCGGAGTCAGCGGCCTCTTGTTGGCGCAGCTGACGAGTCTCCTCAGCTTTTTCGAGGGCAGCAAGGGCTTCTTGGGCCTGGGTGAGGCGGGCCTGGGCGGCTTCCTCTTTTTCGCGGGCGTAGGTTGCTGTGGCCTCGGCGAGGGTTTTAGCCTCCTGGGCTTCGACCAGGGTTTTTTCTGCGGTGCGGACGGCCTCGCGCAGGGTAGCACTATCGGCTTGGGGTTCCGTGCTGCGAGCCCGAGCCAGGGCCTCTTGGGCGGCCTCCACGTGCCTTTGGGTCTCTTTCTGGGCTTCTTCGGCGCGGGTGGCGGCTTCTTGCAGACGGTCGAGGGCCGCCTGTGAGCTTTCTGCCCGGCCGGTGAGGGTGGCAAGGTCTGCCCGGGCGGCAGCTAGCTGGGCCGTGAGTGAGCCGGTGGTGCGGGCCTGGGCTTTTTCAGCCTCCTGAGCAGTCTTTAGTGCTTCTTCGGCCTGCTGGTGGGCCCTCTCTGCCTGCTCCTGTTGCTGGGCAAGCTCCCGGTGGGTCTGTTGAGCTCGGATGAGTTCAGCGTAGCGTTCAGTCAGAGGCCGCTCTTGGGAGGGGTAGAGGGTTGATCCTGCGGTTAGCACGGTTCCGTCGGGGGTTACAGCGCGGACGCCCGGGTGGGCAGCTACCAGGGCGCGGGCGGCTTCTTGATCGGGAGTCAGGTAGGTATCAGCGGTGAGCACGGCGAGGGCGCGACTGACGGCCTGTGGTGCGGTCAGGACGTCCGCTAGCGGGCGAGCTTGATAAACCTCAGCTTGAGATATAGATAGTTCACGCAGGCCAATCTGCTCGATGTTACCAGCGACAGAATAAAGCTGGGTTACTCCAGCAGGCAGAGACTCACCGCTCGTCAGGGCGAGGGCCCTCAGATAGGGGCCCAGAGCAGCAGCCACAGCAGCCTGCCAGGCATCTTCAATCTCAAGTAGAGAAATAAGTTCCTGAGCTCCCTGCTCCACGGCCTGCTGGCGGAGATCTTCGCTATCACCACTTTCAGCATCGTCATACTGCCAAGCTGCTTCAAGAGCCTCGCAGCGAGCTTGAGCAGCATGAAGCTTTACCTGAGATTGATGCAGCTCTTTTCGGCTGGATTCCACTTTTTCGCTCGCCTGCTGCCGCGCCCGACGCAGATTTTCTTCTTCGGCTTCGGCCCGCTCTAGCTGCTCCCGGTAGCCATTCACGGCTGCCTGGGCACGCTCGGTATCAGCACCGGCTGAAGCCCCCTGCTCTTTAGCTTCGGCATACTCAGCTACTCGTCGGGCGGCCTCTTCACCGGCTCGCTCAAAAGCTACGCGGGCGGTAGCCAGCTGGGAGGTGAGCTGCGACAGGTTCTCCTTATAGTCCCGCACCTGCTGGTCGGCCATAGCCAGGGCCTGCCGAGCTGTGCCCTGCTCCGCCTGGGCCTTTTCTAAGGCAGAGGGGGCAGCGGTAAGTTCTTCTTCAGCTGCTTTCCCCGCCTCCCGGGCCCGTTCAAGATTTTCTTCCTCCCGAGCACAGGCCTGTTGAGCCGAAACCAGGCGGGCGGCGGCGTCCTGATCTTCTTCCTGGTGGTGGGAGGCGGACAAGCGTTCAGTAGCCACCAGCTGGACCGTCTCCACCAGGTGGGCAACCTCTTTCAGGGAGGTGCGGCGCTGGGTGGTCTCATCTAGAGCCTGCTGGGCTACCTGCCGGGCCTTAGCCAACTCCCCCAGCTGCCCCTCGAGGGTGCGGCAGCGCTCCTGCGCCCTTAGGCGGGCAGCCTCAGCCTGTTGGCCAGCGACCTGCTCGGCCTCCCGCTCCTGCATCAGGGCGCGTGCATCGTGAGCCAGAAGATCAGCGGTCAGGCTGCGAACACGGCCCGCCACCTCGCTAGCTGCCCGGGCCGCGTCAGCCTGCTCCCGGCGTCCTTCCAGCTGCTCAGCCAACTCACCGGCTAGATCCTCCAGCCGGTCAAGATTGGTCTTCAAATCATCAAGCTTGCTCGCGGTCTTCGCCTGGCGCTTACGGTGCTTGAGCAAGCCAGCAGCCTGCTCAATCAGCTCGCGACGGTCATCAGCGGTGCCGTGCAAAATCTTATCGACCTGCCCCTGCCCCACCAGGGTGTAGAGCTCCCGGCCCACACCGGCGTCCGCCAGCAGGTCCTGCACATCAGACAGGCGGGCAGGCTCCCCGTTGATCTCGTACTCAGAACCGCCTGCAGAAAACATGGTGCGCGAAAGCCGGATCTCAGCATGAGGCAGCGGCAGGGCGCCGTCCTCGTTATCAATCACCAGTTCAACCTTGGCGCGCCCCAGCGCACCGCGGGAGCCACCGCCAGCAAAAATGACATCCTTCATGGCGCCACCGCGCAGCTGCTTAGCCCCCTGGGCACCCATCACCCAGGCAAGGGCATCCACCACGTTTGACTTACCCGACCCGTTCGGTCCCACCAGCACATTCAAGCCAGGCTCAAACTCAAACACGGTGGCCGACGCAAAAGACTTAAAGCCGCGCACGGTCAAAGATTTTAGGTACATAGTGGTGGGCCCCATCGGTTGGGTAAAAGCGGGTTTAGGTCGGCTTACCACTTTACCGCAGGCCCGCGCCCCTGTTCGGTGTGAGATGAACCCGCACCATCAATCACCGCACCTGCCCCGCCGGGGCATATTATTGAAAAAGTGCCCTTTTCTTCAAATAAGGGCTTACCCAAGTCCGCACTAAGGCTAGAAGAGTAGATTGACCGCTAATTCAGATATTCGCCACAAGAACGCCTCCCTGCTATCGGTAACCAGGGTGCTACCGCCGGAGGTCGTCACCAGCTCCTACTTTGACGAGCAACTAGCGGCCACCTACAAGCGGCTGAGGATGCCCAAGGGTCTGCTCGAGCGCCTCGCCGGTATTAGCGAGCGCCGCGCCTGGGGCCCGGCCATGCATTTTGAGGACGGCGCGGTGCAGGCTGCTGAGCAGGCTATCGCCCAGGCCAGTATCAGCAAGGAACAAATCGGACTGATTATTAACACCTCGGTCACCCGCGATAATTTTGAACCTGCTGTAGCCGTGGGTATTCACGACCGCCTGGGCCTGCCCCGCCACGCTCTGAACTTCGATATCACCAACGCTTGCCTGGGCTTCGTCAACGGCATTACGGTTGCTGCTACCATGATTGACGCCGGGGCTATCGACTACGCCCTCATCGTCGACGGCGAAGACCCCTCCCCCTGGCACGCCACCGCCCTGCGCCAGCTCAACCGCCCCGATTCAACCCGAGACGATGTGCTGGCCCAGTTCGCTACCCTAACCCTGGGCTCGGGAGCTGCGGCCGCCGTCATTGGCCGCTCCGACCTGCACCCCGCAGGCCACACGATTGTCGGTTCGGTCTCCCGCGCGGGAACCGAGCACCGCAACCTCTGCATTGGCGGTGAAGCCGACCAGGGGATGAATACGGATGCCGCCGGTCTGCTCAAGCACGGCCTGCAGCTGGTCGCTGAGGCCTGGGAAGAAGCTCACCAAAACGGCTGGGACTGGGGCAACATGCGCTCCTATGTAACCCACCAAATTTCTAACGCCCACACCAACGCCATTATTGAGGCCGTGGGTATCGACCGCGAGCGCATCCCCATGACTTTCCCGGTCTGGGGTAACGTGGCGGCAGCTGCCCTTCCCATGACCCTGGCTGAGGAAAGCGCCCACTTCGTAGCCGGTGACCGTATTCTCTGCATGGGTGTGGGCTCCGGCCTGAACACCGCGCTCATGGAAATCACCTGGTAGGAGCCACTATGACGTTTTCTCAACTCACTCCCGTTCCTGCCCTCTGGCCCGGCGTTGACCCTGCCTGGTCCCAGCAGGTGCAGGTGCCTGCGTCCGCCCCGGTAGAAGAAGCCGGGGCTAGCCGCCGCTGGCACTACCTCGATAACGGCCCGGCTCTCGAGGCCGCCGGTCGCACCCCGGTCGGTACCGTCCTGGCGGTGCACGGTAACCCCACCTGGTCCTATCTCTGGCGGTCGGTCATCGCTGCCGCCACTGTTGCCGAGCAGCCCTGGCGCGTTGTAGCGGTAGACCAGCTCGATATGGGCTATTCGGAGCGTACCGGCCTGACCCGCTCGCTCTCAGACCGTATCGCTGACCTCGGTGATTTTACGGCCGCGCTTGGGCTTGATACTACCGAGCTTCCCCTGGTTACACTGGCCCATGACTGGGGCGGGCTGATCTCGCTGGGGTGGGCCCTGCGCCACCGTGAGATTGTCTCGGGTGTCATGCTGACCAACACCGCCGTTTTTCATGACGCCGGTGAGAAAATCCCGGTAGCCCTGCAAGCGGCCCTCCACCCGGCTCTGCATTCCTGGGCGACCGAAAAATCAACCGCCTTTATCGACGTGACTCTGGGCCTGGCCCAGGGCGGTCTTGATGCTGCGGTCAAGAAGGCCTACAAGCTGCCCTACCCCACCGCCGAGCACCGGGTGGGCGTGCGGAATTTCGTGGCCGACATACCGGCAACCGAAGCGGCTGCCAGCTACCGCCCCATGGTCTCTATTGCCGAAGGCATGACCGAGCTCAATGTACCTGCCCTGATGCTCTGGGGCACTAAAGACCCGGTCTTCCAGCGCCGCTACATGGCCGACCTGGCCGCCCGTCTGCCGCAGGCCGACATCCACCGTTTTGAAACCGCCAGTCACCTGGTTGCTGAAGATGAAGACATCGCCAGCCCCATTCTGGCCTGGCTGACCGAGCACTTTGTCACCGGAACCACCCAGCGGGACCTCCACCTCACCGCGCGCGCTGCCCGGGTGCCGGCGTCCGCTCATTACCGCCCCATGGGAGCCGAGCTGGCAGACCGGGCGGACGACACCACCCTAGCTATCGTTGATATGAGTAGCAAGGGGGACGGCACCGAGGTAGCCGCCCAGCTCTCGTGGGCTGAACTAGCTGCCGAGGTAGACCGGGTTGCCTCTGGCCTGCACCGGCTCGGGGTGAAGCCCGGCGACCGGGTCAATCTGCTGGTGCCACCCGGCATTAAACTCACCACCCTCATCTACGCCTGCCTCAAGATCGGAGCCGTGATTGTTGTGGCTGATACCGGCCTGGGCGCTGCGGGGCTGACGCGCGCGCTCAAGGGGGCCCGCCCGTCCTGGCTCATCGGTATTCCGGCTGCCCTCACCCTGGCCCGTACCCTGGGCTGGCCCGGCCAGCGCATTGCAGCCGGTTCCCTCCCCGCTGCCGCCGCCCGGGCCCTGGGCGTGGTGGGTGCGGTCGATGACTTTGCAGCCCCCGAGGTTTTTGCGGTAGCCGACCCTGACCCCGATGCGGACGCCGCCATCCTCTACACGTCAGGCTCCACCGGCCCGGCTAAGGGCGTGGTCTACACCCACCGCCAGCTGGCGGCTATGCGGGATACTATCGCAGCCACCTACGATCTGGCTGCCGGCAGCGGTCTGGTTGCGGGTTTTGCCCCCTTTGCCCTGCTGGGCCCGGCCCTGGGAGCTACATCTGTCACCCCGGCAATGGATGTCACCAAACCTAAGACCCTCACCGCCGCCGCCCTGGCATCGGCAGCTTCTGCAATTGGGGCAACCACGGTCTTTGCTTCACCGGCAGCCCTGATGAACGTGCTCGAGACCGTCGATGGCCTGAGCAGCCAGCAGCGCTCTGCCCTGGGGCAGGTCACCACTCTGCTCTCCGCCGGGGCTCCCATTACTTCTCCCCTGCTGGCCCGCCTACAGACCCTGCTACCGGCTGCCTCCCTACACACCCCCTACGGTATGACCGAGGCCCTGCCCACCACCGACGTCTCCTACGCCCAGATTCAGCAGGCTGAGCAGGACGCGGCAGCCGGGCTTCTCGGTGCTGGTGGTGGCGTCTGCGTTGGTACCCCCGTCCACGGGGCAGCCCTGCAGCTTGCTCCCCTGCTGCCGGATGGAACCGCATCAACCGAGGTCACCACCGAGCCCGGTATCACCGGTGAGATTCTGGTGGCAGCCCCACACATCAAGGACCGCTACGACACTCTCTGGGTCACCGAACGCGCTTCCAGCGCCACCCCCGGCTGGCACCGTACCGGCGATGTGGGGCATTTCGATGCCAGCGGACGCCTCTGGGTTGAGGGCCGCCTTGCCCACGTGCTGGTGACAGCCCAGGGCGTACTCACCCCGGTTGCCCTGGAACAGGCAGCCGAACTCGATGCCGAGGTGCGCCGGGCAGCCGCTGTTGCTACCGGCCCGGCCGGGGCGGCGTCCGTCCTCATCGTGGCCGAGGTTGGCCCCACCTTCCGGGGCAAGAAGACCCGCAATGGCCTGGCTCCGGTTGATCTGGCCCAGCGGGTGCGGGAGCGGGTACTGGCTGAGACCGGCGTAGAGGTATCGGCTGTGCTGGTGGTTGCTGAGCACCCCACCGATGTGCGGCACAACTCGAAGATTGACCGCCCGGTTCTTGCTGCCTGGGCTGAGCAACTCCTCCAGGGGAAAAAGGCCCGTCTGGGCAAGGGGGTTATCGCGTGGTAGTTTCACTGCGTCCTCTTACCCCCGAGGTCTGCCAGCCTGCCCGGTCTGAGCGGGTGCTGGTCACCGGCGCCTCTGGGCTTCTGGGCCGTGAGGTTGTCTTTGCCCTGCTGCGGGCAGGGTATGCTGTGCGGGCCTTCCAGCGCGGGGACTCCGGTATAGCCCAGATGTGCCCTGCCCACCTGGCCGACCGCTTCGACCAGGTGCAGGGTTCGCTCACCGACCAGCTGGCGGTGCGCCGGGCTGTTACCGGTGTTCAGGGGATTATCCATCTGGCCGCTAAGGTATCTGTGGTCGGGGAATGGGAGGATTACCGGCAGGTCAACGTCGAGGGCACCCGCACCCTGCTTGAGGCTGCCCGCGCAGTCGGTATCGGTAAGTTCCTGCACACCTCTTCGCCCTCTGTAGCCCACACCGGAGCCTCCATCGTGGGCGAAGGTAACCCGCCCGCTAGCCCCGACCAGGCCCGCGGTAACTATGCCCGGTCTAAGGCCGAGTCTGAGCTGCTGGCCCTGAGCTACGATGCGGACGACTTCTGGGTGGGTGTGCTACGCCCCCACATTGTTTGGGGCCCCGGCGATACCCAGCTGGTGGAGCGCGTCCTAGAACGCGCCGCCGCTGGCCGTCTGCCCCTGCTCAACCAGGGCACCGCTATGATTGACACCCTTTACATCGATAACGGGGCGGACGCTTTTGTGCGCGGCTACCAGCGCCTGGAAGCGATTCGCGGGGTGCCCCTGGTGGTCACCAACGGCCAGCCCCGCCCTGTCGGTGAGATTATCGCCGGCATGTGTATCACCTGCGGTGTCAAACCCCCGGCCTACTCGTTGCCGGCGTCCGTGGCCTATGGGCTGGGTTTGGCGATGGAAAAGGCCTGGGCCCGTTGTGCCCCCGGGCAGATTCCCCCGCTGACCTCTTTCTTAGCCGAGCAGCTGTCTACCGCCCACTGGTTCGACCAGCGCACCACCCGGGAACTCCTTGACTGGTCCCCTGCCGTCTCCCTGGAGGAAGGGTATGAGCGGCTGGGCGACTACTACGGGTGTAGATTTCGTAGGAACTAATAACTAGCCCTTTTCGAATAGGCAGGCAGAGCGCCGACAGCCAGCTGGACCGGGGCTGGCGGTGAATTGGGCGAGCGCCCCGCGCGAGGCCAAGAGGGTTGCTGGCCTAGGCGCTCTGCCTGACTTTCTACCCCCTGATGTTGTTACATGCCCCGAGGTCTTCTCTGACAGTGAGAGCACCGGTAGGAGCTTCTTCCTCCGAAGGGCTCCCGCACCATCAGCGAGGTGCGCCCCGCGTCTAGGCAGCGGGGGCAGGGCTGCCCTGCCTGCCCGTAGGCATTGAGGGACCGGTCGAAGTAGCCCGATTCCCCGTTAACATTGACGTAGAGGGCATCGAAGCTGGTGCCGCCCTGGGCTAGGGCATCCCGCATGACGGTGCGCGCGGCGTCCACCAGTTCGCGGGCGGTTGAGGCGGGGATGC
This sequence comes from Rothia nasimurium, assembly GCF_014217215.1. Classification (GTDB taxonomy): domain Bacteria; phylum Actinomycetota; class Actinomycetes; order Actinomycetales; family Micrococcaceae; genus Rothia; species Rothia avistercoris. The sequence goes on along the minus strand of NZ_CP056080.1, from coordinate 1,016,812 downwards.
TCTTGGCGGGTTTGGCGTAGTGTAGCCTGGCCCGCCATAGGGCTTCGTCAGCGTAGATATTACCAACCCCGGAAATGGCGCTTTGGTCGAGTAGGAGCTTCTTGATGCCGGTGGAGGTGCCCAGCATGGTGCGTCTGAACTGCCCGAAGTCGAAGTGGGGGTCGAGCGGGTCACGGGCGATGTGGGCAACGGCCTGCGGGATGAGGGCCAGACCCAGGGCGGAGGCGGACGCCCCCGGTACCGGCTCCCCGGCGGCGTTGCGGGTGGGCAGCAGGGGGCTTACAAACATTCCGCCGAAGATGCGCTGGTCCACAAAGCGCAGGGTGAGCGGGGCTTCGCGCCCGCTCTCATCGGTGGCTCCTGCTAAGTCTATGAGCACCTTGAGGTGTTTTTCTGCCGGTAGCTCGGGGGCTTTGAGCAGAACCTGCCCGCTCATGCCCAGGTGAATGACCAGGGCAAATTCTTCGTTGCCCTCAAAGAGCAGCCAGAGGTACTTGCCGCGTCTAGCCACATCCGCCACGCGCAGGCCCGTCAGCAGCCGCTCGAAATCCACCGGCCCGGGCTTGTGGCGCCGCACCGAGCGTCCGTCCACTACCTGCACGCGTTCCAGCACCGCACCGAGGATGTGCCCGGCTAGGCCCCGGCGGACCACCTCGACCTCGGGTAACTCCGGCATATTCACTCCGCCTTTCCAAATTGGCCTGGCCTAGCCGTAGACCCTGTAGTAGGCCTGTTCGGCAGCCATACGCTCGGCTTCCTTCTTGCTGGTGCCCTTGCCCTGCCCCATGACCTTCCCGGCCAGGAGGACCTTGGCGGTGTAGCGGCGGGCGTGGTCGGGGCCGGTGCCCTCAACTTCGTAGACGGGCTCGCCGGTGCCCTGGGCGGCAGCGTATTCCTGGATTTCGGTCTTCCAGTCGCGCCCGATGTTCAAGGTCTTGTTGTCATCCAGCAGGTGGGAGGTGTGGGCCAGCACCAGCTGGTGGGCGGCCTCAGGGCCGTGCTTCATATACACGGCACCGAAGACGGCCTCCATGGTGTCAGCCAGAATGGAGTCCTTATCGGCACCACCGGTTTTCTTCTCGCCCTTACCCAGGCGGACGCAGGGCCCCAGCTTGAGACTGCGGGCCAGGTTGGCTAGGGTTCGGGTAGAAACAATCACGTGGTGGCGCTTGACCAGCTCACCTTCGGGCAGGTCAGGGAACTTTTTGTAGAGCTCTGAGGCGACGGCCAGGGACAGCACGGAGTCACCCAGGAATTCTAGGCGCTCGTTGTGGGGTATGCCGCCGTTTTCAAAGGAGTAGGAGCGGTGAGTCATTGCAAGCTGAAACGTCTCGGTATCGAGGTCGATACCGAGACGTTTCAGAAACTCTTGTGATGCAGAGTTAGTCATAAGGCGCGAATTAGGCGTCAGCTACCTTGCGGCCCTTGTACTCGTAGAAGAGTTCGTTGCCAGCTGAGTCAGTCACGAGCTTTGCCTGGTGGGGCAGGGAGTAGGTGACGCGACCGTTTTCTACGGTCTTGACCAGCTGAGGAACGGAAGCCTTCCACTGGGAACGGCGGGCGCGGGTGTTAGCACGGGACATTTTCCGCTTGGGAACAGCCACAGCTATCTCTTTTCTCTTGTTGCTTTATAAGTTTTATTTGTCGTTCGCATCGAGCAGCGCTGATAGCGCGTTCCACCGGGGGTCGATGACCTCATGGTGGTGCTCAGGGTCGTCCTCTAGGCGTGCGCCGCATTCGGAGCACAGGCCCTGACAGGAGTCACTGCAAACAGGTTGGAACGGCAGTTGAAGAATCACTGCGTCCCGCAGCGCCGGTTCGAGATCAATTTCATCGTTCTCTACGGCGTACTGCTCATCTACTTCATCTTCGGGGCCGCCTTCGGGGGCCTTCTCGAAAACAAAAAGCTCTTGAACATCGGCTGTAACATCAAAGTCAACCGGGTCTAGGCAGAGGCTGCATTCACCGGAAACGGTGACAGTTGCAGTACCAGTTACCAAGATACCATCTGAAACGGATTCCAGGCGAACATTGAGGTCAATGTCGCTGCCTTCTTCCGCCTCAATCAGAGCGTTGCCAAAGTCGCTTGGCGCTGGCAGAACTTCATCAAGGGTCTCCATTGCGCCCGGGCGATGAGCTAGATCTCGAACCGAGATCTTAAGGGGCGATGAATCTTTTCGTGAAATGACGAACTCCCTATCGAATGTTTTAAACCAAGTACCTATTTTAGGGGCTTAAGACCGGCCGAATCAAGCGCTCTAGGTTTAACCTCTTGTTTGGCTGACCACATTAATGCTCAGGGTAGAGGGCCCGCTGCACCGCGCGCGGAACAAAAGCCCGCACGTCCCCACCGAAGCCTGCGACCTCTTTAACGATGGTCGATGAGATGTGGTTGTACTTGGGGTCCCCGGCGATAAAGCTGGTTTCAACCCCGGCGATGTGCCGGTTCATCGAGGCCATGGGAGCCTCGTATTCATAGTCGGCGGTATTGCGAAGCCCCTTCACGATAAGTACGGACCCCTGGTCGCGCACGAAGTTAGCCAGCAGCTCCCCCTCGGGTAGCACCTTGGCACTCACCCCGTCGAAGAGGGCGAAGGTTTCCTCAACCATGGCGACGCGCTCTTCAAGGGTGAAGCGGTACTTTTTCTTGGAGTTGTGGGAGACCGCGACGATGACGTTACCGTAGATTTTTGCGGCGCGGGTGATGATTTCGACGTGACCGTTGTGGATGGGGTCAAAGGATCCGGGGCAGACAACCAATTGCATGTCTCTAGGCTACAGCAGGTTGGTTAGGTATGACACACTAAGTCATGCTCTCTTGGGCAACAGGGGTAGGCCGGTAATCTTGGATTCAGACAAAGATACGGACGCCTGCCCCTGCACTTACGGCGGTGGGCTAGACGAGAGCGGGGTAGGCACCAGATGGCCACTATGAAGAAGCAACGGTCCTTTGAACGGGTTGGGCTAGCAGCCGGGCTGATGGGGGCGGACGGCCACTGGCGCTCTACCATCTTCGAAGAGATGTCAGCCCTTGCCCACCGATACGGCGCCCTAAACCTGGGGCAGGGTTTTCCAGATACGGACGGCCCCGCAGAGATGCTCCGGGCAGCAGCTGACGCCCTGGCTAGCGGGGTCAACCAGTACGCCACCATCGCGGGCAACCCCGCCCTGCGGCAGGCCATTGCCGAGCACCAGCAGCGTTTCTACAGGCTCACCCTCAACCCCGATACCCAGGTCACCGTAACCGCCGGCGCCTCTGAAGCCCTGGCAGCTACCATTGCGGCCCTAGTAGAACCGGGCGACGAGGTTGTTCTCTTCGAACCCTACTACGACCTCTACCCTGCCGCTGCCGCCCTAGCCGGGGCGCGCGTCCGCACCGTTCCGCTTGTGCCGCCCACCTTTGAACCCGACCTGGACGCCCTTGAAGCAGCTTTTTCTGACCGCACAGCCCTGGTGGTGGTCAACGACCCGCACAACCCCACAGGTATGGTCTTCTCAACCGAAGCAAAGACTAAAATCGTGGAGCTGGCGACCAGGTTCGACGCTGTGATTCTGGCTGACCAGGTCTACGAACACCTGGTCTTTACCGGCCCCTACCAGCCCATTCAGACCCTGCCGGGGGCGGCTGAGCGCACGGTGGCGGTTTCAGCGATTTCGAAGACCCATTCGGCCACCGGCTGGCGGGTGGGGTGGATGACCGGCCCAGAAAACCTTATACTCCCCATTCGCCTGGTGAAGGGCTATTTCACGCACTCGGCGGCCGCTCCCCTGCAGGCCGCTGCGGCTGTTGGTGTGGGCCTGGGTGATGACTTCTATACCGGCGTGCAGGCCCGGTACGCCCAGCAGCGACGCATTTTGGTGGAAAACCTAGCGGGCTCATCGTGGGAGGTAACTCCCCCGGCAGGTACCTTCTTCGCGGTAGCTGATGTGTCGCGGGTCCTGACTGAGCGGGGCCTGAGCTCAGCAGAAGAGCTCTGCCACCTGCTTCCCGAGCAGGCCGGGGTCGCGTTGATTCCGCTGACCGCCTTTACGACCGAGGCCTACCGGCAGCAGGTGCAGACCTATGTACGGTTTGCCTTCTGCAAACGCCCTGAAGTACTACAGGACGCCGCCACCCGCCTGCGTGCCTATAGCGGCTAAGAGCCCTAGTTGCGGGCGTCCTTTGCCCGGATGAGGTCAAGGGCAACCAGGCCGCCCAGCATGGCCAGGCGCACGGGCCCGGGGGCGCCGGGGTCGAAGTTCACCCCGTAGCGGCTTTTACCGCGCAACCCCGCCACCAGGCCGCCCCATTCGCGGGCAACGCGGGCAGCTACATGGCCATTAACCGTGATATTGAAGTCGTACTCGAAGAGGCTACCTTCAAGCTCCAGGGTGAGGCCCGGCAGCTCGATGGTGAGGCGCTTGCGCATGAAAGAGAACTGCTTTTGCACGTGTGCGAAGAGGGAACCATCGGGGTTCAGCAGTTCGTAGCGGTCCAGGCCAAAGTCAAAGGGGTCAACAATCTTGAGAAGAAGGTTCCCACTGCCGTCGACCAGGTCAAAGGTGCGGTTGCCCTTGAGCAGGCGGCCTGCGGTTGAGCCGGTGGTGATCACCCGGCCGAGCACGCGCCCGTCCTGGCTCTGCATCTCAAAGTCATTGCTCATGAAGCTGCGGGTTTGCTGCACCACCAGGGTGTTTTCGGTCAGCAGGGGCGCGGACGCTCCCTGGCTCGTTTCTGGGGTCGGCTGGGGCTGATGACCGGGGTTGTTTGTGTTCTCACTCATAGTTCTACCCTCAACTAGACGGCGGGCTCCACATAGTAGAGCACGGTCTCACCGTATTTTTTCTCGGCAAACTTTTCAAGGCCTTCGGGCCAGGTGGGCTCGTCGGTGCGGGAGGCCCGTTCAACCACCACCACTGCCCCCTCGGTCAGGCGGGGTGCCAGCAGGGCCAGTAGCTCTTCGAGTTCGCTGTTGGTCACGGCGTAGGGCGGGTCGATAAAGACCAGGTCCCAGGCGGAGGCCCCCGCCGAAAGGTAAGTGCGAGCCGTCATCTTATGCACGCGGGTAGTACCCCCGGCGGTCTTGCCCACGGCGGCGATGTTTTTTTCGATAACGGTAACGGCCTTGGGGTAGTGGTCCACGAAGTCCACATGGGAGGCCCCGCGCGAGAGGGCCTCGCAGCCCAGGGCGCCCGAGCCGCCGAAGAGGTCGAGGGCGCGTACGCCGTCCAGCATGTTGTAGGTATCCAGGCGGGAAAAAAGGGCTTCTTTGACCCGGTCGGTGGTGGGGCGGGTGTTGTCGCCGGGGACGTTGGCTAGGCGCAGGCCGCCTGCGGCTCCTGCAATGATGCGGCTCATTCGGCTGCGCTCCGCTCGTAGTGGTAGGGGTGGGACTGTTATAAGGGTACCGGTAGGGCTGGTGAGAATAAATGCGGGGGTCTACGACCTTGGCCGAGCCTAACCGCGCCCCAGGAAGGCCTCGCGGTCAGCGTCAAGGGCCCGGTCAATGGTGCGGGCCAGGTCGGGATGTTTGGCCAGAGTGGGGTCAGCCTCAATAATTCCGAAGGCATCCTGCCGGGCCCGCTCGATAAGTTTGGCATCGGTCAGGGCACGCAGCAGCTTGAGGGTAGATTTCTTACCAGACTGGGCAGCGCCGAGAATATCGCCTTCGCGCCGCTGTTCCAGGTCAACCCTCGAAAGCTCGAAGCCGTCGGTGGTGGCCGCTACCGCTGCCAGTCGCTCCCGGCTGACGCCGTCCGCCGGCTGCTTAGTAACCAGCAGGCAGGTACCGGGCAGGGAGCCACGACCGATGCGTCCGCGCAGCTGGTGGAGGCCAGAAATACCGAAGCGGTCGGCGTCCATGATGATCATGAGGGTTGCGTTGGGCACGTTCACGCCCACCTCAATCACAGTGGTAGACACCAGCAGGTCAATGCGACCGGCGGAGAATTCGGTCATGACCCGGTTCTTCTCGGCAGTATCCATACGCCCGTGGAGCCCCTCGATGCGAACCCCGGCCAGGGCGGGAACGTCCTCGAGCTCCTCCAGGGTGCTCTCGACCGAGGCCAGCGAACCGCGGGCGCTCTCCCCCGCCGCGGCCTGGGACCCCAGCCCCTTACCGGTGAGCCCACTCGCCCCGAAGAGGGTCTGACCTGCCTCGGCGTCACCGGGAGTATCGGCCCCGCCGATTTTGGGCACCACCACATAAACCTGGTGCCCGGCATCGATTTCTTCGCGGGCACGGGCCCAGATGCGGTCAGCCCAGCGGGGGTGCTCTGCCAGCGGCACCACGTGGGTGGTAATTTTTTGGCGGCCGGCCGGTAGCTGGTCAAGCACCGAGGTGTCGAGATCGCCAAAGACAGTCATGGCGACGGTACGGGGTATGGGGGTGGCGGTCATGACCAGTCGGTGGGGTAGCTCCCCGCCGGGCCCGCGCAGGGCATCGCGCTGTTCAACGCCGAAGCGGTGCTGTTCATCAACCACGACCAGCCCGAGGTCGGCGAAGGTCACCGAGTCTCCGAGCAGGGCGTGGGTGCCAATAACGATGTCTGCCTCACCCGAGGCGATAGCCAGCAGGGCTTCCCGTTTGGCCTTGGTTTTGAGGGAGGCGGTGAGCAGCACGACGCGGACGCCCGCACCGGCGCTCCCGGAACTGTCCTGCGGGGCAAGCATATCGCCCAGAATCTCGCACACCGACCGGTAGTGCTGTTCGGCCAGCACCTCGGTGGGGGCCAGCATCGCCGATTGGGCACCGTTATCTGCCACCTGTAGCATGGCGCGCAGGGCCACCACAGTTTTACCCGAGCCTACATCCCCCTGGAGCAGGCGGTTCATGGGGGAAGAGCTGGCCAGGTCAGAGCGGATTTCTGCGCCAACGGCCTGCTGGCCCTCGGTCAGCTGATAGGGCAGAGCCTCCAGCAGGGCGTCCGCGAAACCACCCTCTACATAGGGCCGGGCAACGGTCTGGTGGGCGGCTCGGGCTGCACGAATACGGGCAAGAGCGGCCTGTAGCACGAAGGCCTCGCGGTAGCGCAGGGAGTGGTGGGCTGCCCGCCAGGTTTCTTCGGTATCGGGGGTGTGCACGGCCCGGTAGGTCCATTCCAGGGAGGGGATCTTGCGGCTCTTACGCACGGTAAAGGGGACGGGGTCTTCGAGCTCCTTGAGATTGATGCGCTCAATCAGGGTCTCGATGGCTGCGGCCACCTTATCGGTGGGGAACTTGGGGCTGGCCTTATAGACCGGTATGGGGGCGGACGCCCGCGCGGCAGCCCGCTCTATCGCTTCGGCGCTGGCACCGGGGGTAGCGGCCAGTTCTTTTCCGGCGATGACGGCGTAGTGGGGGTTGGTCAGGGTGATTTCGCCCCGGTAGGATCCCACCTTGCCCGAGAACATGACCTGGTCGCCCTCGTGGATGTCGCGGGCTGCTGTCCAGGCGTTGAAGAAGCTCAGGGTCATGGTGCCGTTGGCTGTCAGCGAGTAGGGTTCGGGGGCGTAGCCGCCAAAGACGTCTCTCAGCTGGTAGCTGGGCTGGGTGCCCGGTAGCTGGGTGTCGGTGTAGCCCCCTGCGCTACCGTGCAGGCGGGGGTTGGTGTAGCCCCGGGTGTAGGACGCCGGTGGGGCCGCTCCCCGGTAGGCGTTGGGGTTAGGGGGTTGCCAGGCGGGCTCGGGCTGACCAACCTGATCTAGCTGGTCGGTGATGGTGATTTCTGTGATGGACCCGCGGCGCGATGCCATCTGGCGGGTTGTCACCCGCACTACCCTGGCGACGATGGTAGCTTCGGTGCCTTCTACCAGGGAGGAGAAGGGGGTGAGTTCCCCGCGTGGCAGATACTTGCGGGGGTAGTAGTCCAGGGCCTGCCCCACGGTTTCTAGCCCCAGGTGGGTCTTGAAGGACTTGGCCAGGGTCGCCCCCAGGTAGTCGGCCAGGGGGGCGTTATCGAGGCGGTCTTCTGCGGCGTAGCGGGCTAGGGCGTCCTTTGCCTGCTCGCTCAGTTCCGGGGTCTTGAGTTTACGGGCTGCCATTAGGGGGTGGGCTCTCGGTGGGCTTCCTGGTGGGCGGGGTCATCCAGGGAGGTGGTTCGTACGTTGAGGGGGTTGCCCGCAGCGCGGAGGAGGGCCAGGGCGTCCTCAGCTTCAGGGACGTGCACGTGGATAGCCCATAGAGCCTCGTTCCCTGCTTCGACCTGGGCGATGGAGACCGAGTCCCCGACCGTCTCAAGGGCGCTGCGCAGCTGGGTTACTTCGAGCACCGGCAGATAAATCTCGCACATAACCTCGATACGGGCTTCTGCCGCCGAGCGCTGCCGAGCGCTTCGGGGCGGTAAGGACGCCGCCCCCACCTGGAGCAGGTCGCGGTAGGTGGCCTGTGGGGCGGCCCCCAGTAGCTCTGTCACTAGGGCAACTAAGACCAGGTGCAGGCCCAGGGCTCCGGAATCAACCCAGCCGTTACGGGCGTGGTCTGCTTCGGCGGTAGCTCGCAGGGCAGCCTCTGAGGCAGCCAGCAGGGTCGTGAGGTAGACCTGCCAGGGGTCCTCTTCATCGGTAGGATCTGGCAGCGGGCAGGTAGCAAGAGTCTGCATGAGGGTGAGCATGGTGCCGTCGGCGGGCTGGCTCAGAGCGGCGGACGCCTGCTGGGCTCCTCGTTCCCAGGCAGCGGCGAGCGCCTGCGGGGTCAGGGGGTAGACAGTGGAGGGCAGCAGCTGCCCTGCCTCCCCCAGTTCCTCAGCTAGACCCAGGAGCCAGACAGCTAGCAGGGTTCCAGAGTTTCCCCTGGCCCCGCGCAGGGCTGCCCGGGCGGCAAGGGCAAGGGTGGGCTCATCCGCCATGCCGGCGGTGTCGGCGGCCCGCCCGAGGGTGGCGACCATGTTGGCCCCGGTGTCGGCGTCGGCCACGGGGAAGACGTTAATGCGGTTGAGAAGGGATCGGTGCTCCACCAGCTGGGTGCGAGCGCGCAGTAGCCAGTTCAGCCACCAGTCAGCGGGAACCTGCCTCAAAGTGATCCCATCCTTTCGCGGTGTAGGTGCGGCCGTCGACGGTGATTCCGTCGCCTGCCTGTACCGTACCAATTCTAGTAAATCCGGGCGGTATCTGTACGGGTGGGCAGGTGCCTAGTAGACCGTGGTCTTCCCCGCCGGTCAGTACCCAGCGTAGGGCTTGGGCGTCCGCCTGTTCGGGGGTGCCTGTGGTGAGTTGGGCTGCAGGGCCTACCCTGTTGACCCAGGGAGCCAGGGCCGTCGAGTCGAGGTCAAGGGCCACGCCGGAGGCCGCTGCAATACGGCCGCCGTCGCGTACCAGCCCGTCGGAGACGTCCATGAGGGAGGTTAGGTGGGGGGCGCCCTCCGGCCCCAGGTGAAGGGGCGAGCGGGGGCGCTGCTGGGCGCGGACGCAGGCGGTCAGCTCTTCGGTGGCGGTGAAGGGGGCTGAGTCGAGCAGGGCTAGGCCGGCAGCTGCGGTGCCCAGGGCACCGGCGAAGACCACAGCGTCCCCGGGGCGGGCCCCACTTCGGGTGATGGGCCGGTCGGTCAGGCCCACGGCGGTAACAGTTACCGAGATTTCACTGCCGGAGCCCATATCACCACCGGCAATCGTGCAGGTAGTAGCCCCCTGGGTAACACAGGATTCGGTGAGCCCCCGGGCAAAATCCTGTACCCAGCTCACGGGGGTATCGGGTGTCAGGGTAAGGGAGACCAGCAGGGTGACCGGGGTAGCCCCCATAGCTGCGATATCGGCCAGGTTCTGGGTGGCGGCCTTCCAGCCCACCTCATACCCGCCGGTTGTGTAGCCCGAGGGCCAACTGCATCGGAAGTCCTGGTTTTCGGTTTGGGTGTCGGTGCTCATGACGGTCAGCCCGCCCCGCAGATCGAGGGCAGCAGAGTCGTCCCCCGGCCCCAGGACCAGGGCGCCGGGGGCACCCAGCTCGGCGCGGACGTCCGCCGCCCGCTCATTGTGCTCGGCCAGCACGGGCATAAACAGGGCAAGAAGCTGGCCCTCACTCACCTGGGTAACGGTCTGCATAGGGCTCCTAGTTCCCGGGCGCGCGGTTACGCCACACAAAGTTAAAGACCACCAGGGCCAGGCCCGCCGTAGCAAGACCCGTAAAAATAATGAGGGGGCGGGCCCCGTTCATAATGGTGCCACCTCGCTGGAAGATCCTCCCCCCGGTCACCGCCCCCGCCTGGTGCCCCTGAATCTCTGCCCCGGCCACACCGGCGGCCTGGTTGGGGTCGGCAGATGAAGATTTGTTCCCCTGGGCCCCCGACACGTTCAAGAAGCCTTCCACCCACTCAGGTGCCCCTGCGTACCTGGGGCTCTGCTGGCTACTTGAAAAAATACCCAGCACGGTTCCATCTAGCGGCGAGGTTTCCAGCTGGCTGGTATCGGCGTCCATCCGGGTCGGGTCCTGGGCCCCGGCGACGTTGCTGCCCAGGGTCGAGGGTACGAAGGCCCCCTGGCCCGGTGCTGCAACTTGGCTGCCCTCGCTCTGGCCCGGACTGGCGGACGGCTGAGCCGAGGGGTCGGCGGCGGGCAGGCTGGGCAGCCCGGCAGCTCCGCCGGTTACATCGGGGGCGGACGTCTCCCCCGGCGGTACCGGAACCACGATGACCGACTCGCTAGGCGCAGGAGCCGGCTCAGGGTCAGCCGAAGGCACCGGGTCGCTGGTGGGTTCTGGTGCCGAGCTTGTCGGCTCCGCACTTGTAGGCTCAGAGCTAGGAGCCTCCGGTGTGGGAGTCTCAGGTGTTGGCGTTTCGGGGCTGGGCGATTCAGTAGCGCTAGGGGCAACTGTGACCTCTAGGCTAGGGCTCTCGCTCGGGCTCCCACCCACCGACGGCATGCTGGTGGGTGTGGAGCTTGTTGGGGCGGGGCTTTCTGTCGGGTCAGCAGCGAAAGCGCTCTGGGGGCCGGTGAGAACCTGCCCGGCGAGCAGGGCAAGGGGGGCCGTCACGGCAAGAGCCGTCCCCGCCGCATAATAGGTCTTCTGCTTCACAGCCCCTCCTTCCATCGCTCATATCCAGATAGTCTTGTTCGGCTACCTGCCCCGGCTAGCTCTACCCCTACCCTACCGAATCTGTTCTCCCCCGGCTAGCAAGCAGCGTGCTGGCATGCTGCCACGGCGAAAGTTATACAATAGCCAGGTGAGAACACCGCACAAACTCCTCGTCCTCGTCTTAACCGCTCTAGGCCTGACCGGCTGCGGGTCAGGTGCCGTCAACCTTGAACCGGCCCCAGACGCCGCCAACCCCACCTGCGCCTATGCCCTGGTTGCTATGCCCGATACTGTGAGCGGCCTGGCCCAGCGCGAAACCACCGCCCAGGCCACCACCGCCTGGGGTGACCCCAGCGCCGTCATTCTCAAGTGCGGGGTCGAGCTCGGCATAGCCCCCGTCTCAGATACCTGTGTCTCGGTCAACGGCGTTGACTGGATCGTCAAGCCCGCCGACGAAGAACTCGCTACTGCCGCCGAGCAAACTGCCACCGGCACCTGGGTTGCCGAAACCTTCGGCCGCGACCCCGCCGTACAGGTAACCTTCGACGCTGACCGGGTATCGTCGTCCACCGTCCTTGCAGAAGTATCGTCGGCCGTCGCCCAGATACCCCAGCAGATGCAGTGCACCAATGTCGATGACACCCTCACCGGTGTCGACAGCGGCACCGGCAGCTAAACGAAAAACCTCCGTCAGCAAACCCCCAATACCATCTCAGGTATCGGGGGTTTCGTTGATATCTAGAAGCAGGGGCTTACCCCAGTGCCTCGCTGAGGGCTCCTAGCGCAGACCCAGGGGACGCTCCAGGGCCAGAGAAATCAGCTCGTCAATCAGCTCACCATAGGCCAGGCCGGTGTTCTCCCACATGGTCTTATACATAGAAATCGGGGTAAAGCCGGGCATGGTATTGACCTCGTTAATCACCAGGTGGCCGTCCTCGGTGTAGAAGAAGTCAGCGCGGCACAGGCCCTCACCGTCAACAGCCAGGAAGGCCTCAACAGCTAGCTGGCGCATCCGCTCAGAAACCTCAGCGGGCAGGTCAGCCGGGCAGCGGGTCTCAGCGGAAGTCTTCGACACGTACTTGGCCTCAAAATCATAGAAACCGTGCTGCTCATCAACCACCACAATCTCACCGGGGTAGGAAGCCCGAGGCAGCTCAGAGCGGTGCCCATCGAGCACAGCGCACTCAATCTCACGGCCCACAATACCGGCCTCAATCACCAGCTTGGGATCATGTGCCTGGGCCTCGGCAATCGCAGCATCGAGCTGGTCCGCCGAATCAACCTTAGTAATACCGAAGGACGAACCCGCACGAGCAGGCTTCACAAAGACCGGGTAGCCCAGCTTTTCGATGCGCTCGCGTGCACCTGCCTGGTCAAGCACCCACTGGCGGTGGGTCACAACCTCATAGGGCCCAACCTCTAGGCCAGCGGCCTCGAAGGCTACCTTCATGAAGTGCTTATCCATGCCGATAGCAGATGAGGCTACGCCGCAGCCCACGTACTTCAAATCTGCCATTTCCAGCAGGCCCTGCACGGTGCCGTCCTCTCCGAAGGGGCCGTGGAGCAGGGGGAAGACCACGTCGATAGCCGGGCCCATCTCAACGCTGGTGGCATCGGTGGAGTCGATCAGGCGTAGGCGGTTGTCGCCGCCGCCCAGGGGCAGGAAGACCTGCTTGCCCTCAGCGGGGAATTCTGCCAGAGCGGTAGCCTCGGTCAGCTCGACCAGGGCCGCCTCGTTGGTCAGGTACCAGCGTCCGTCCTTAGTGATACCGATAGTGACCACGTCGTACTTCTCGTGGTCGATAGCCCCGAGGACGCCTCGGGCGGTAATCAGTGAGATGGAGTGCTCGGACGAGCGCCCACCGCACAGCAGGGCGACGGTAGGTTTGGTGCTGGTTTCGGTCATAACGTCCTTTGGTTTCGTGTGGGGCTCAGCCCCGTCTGCCCTAGCTGGCTGCCGGGGTGCTTTCCTCAGATTTGAGGGAGCGGCCCAGCAGGGCGGGGGCTAATTCTTCAACAGATATTCTACGGTCGAGCACAGCGGTGACCGCTTCGGTAATAGGCATTTCTACCCCCACTTTTCGCGCGAGTTCTGCCACAACAGGGGCAGATTTAATAGACTCGGCGGTCTGGGTCATCACGGTGTGCAGCTGGTCAGGGGCCACGCCTTCGGCCAGTAATCGACCGGCGGTATGGTTGCGGGAAAGCGGTGAGGCGCAGGTGGCAATAAGGTCGCCCATACCTGCCAGGCCACTCATGGTCTCGCTCTTACCGCCAAGAGCCAGGGCCAGGCGGGTGGTCTCAGCAAGACCCCGGGTCATGACCGAGGCCTTGGAGTTATCACCGTACTGCTTACCTTCGCACATACCCACGCAGAGGGCAATGACGTTCTTGACCAGCCCGCCAATTTCTACGCCCACGATATCGGTGTTGGTGTAGGGGCGGAAATAGTCAGCGGCACAGATAGCGGCAACCGCCTGTGCGGTTTGCTCGCTTTGAGCGGCAACCACGCTGGTGGTGGGCTGCTCCGCAATGATCTCCTTGGCTAGGTTGGGCCCGGAAAGCACGGTAACGCGTCCCGGTACAGCCTCAATCGCTTCGGGGGCAGCTCCGCTGGCGATGAGGTGCCCCTGGAGCACCTCAATTATGACCTCACTCATGCGCAGGCCCGTGCCCATTTCTAGGCCCTTGGCCAGAGACACCAGCAGGGCGTCCTCTTCCATCAGAGGGGCAAAGACCTCAAGCTGGGAGCGTAGCACCTGGGCCGGAATAGCCAGCACCACAATGCTGGCCCCGGTCAAGGCTTCAGCGGCATCGGCCGTCATGACCATGCTATCGGGGAGCTTGACCCCGGGGAAGTAGCCCTCGTTGGTGCGGCTCTGTTGCATGGCTTCCATCGTGTTGGGGTTACGCCCCCACAACACGACCTGCCGGTCGGCGCCTGAGCTGGCGGCGGCGTCCGCAACAACCTTGGCAAAAGCGGTGCCCCAGCTACCTGCTCCGAGAACAGCGATTTTCTGGTGCTTCACATCGGTCATGGGTGCGTTACCTCCCCCTTGTGCGGTTTACTGGTCAGGTGACTGGCGGACGTCCAAAACGGCATTCCAGCGCCCGGCGGGGGCTTTCTCGCCGCGCAGGCCCTCAAGCAGGGTGGTGACGTCGTCGAGCATGCGGTTGGTGACGGCGGCCAGCTCGTCGTGGGTGTAGCGGGCACCGTCTTCGCGGCGCTGGACCAGGTCGCTGAAATCGACCGGGTCGCCCACCACAATCTTGACCTTCTTACGGGGCCAGCTGAAGCGGGGCTTGCCGCGACGGGGCCAGAAGTCCTGGTCGCCCCAGTGGGCTACCGGGTAGACCGGGGCGCCGGTGGCCAGGGCCAGGCGGGCTGCCCCCGATTTACCGGTCATGGGCCACAGCTCTGGATCTTTGGTTAAGGTGCCCTCAGGGAAGATAATGACCGCTCCCCCGGCGTCCAGAACATTCTGGGCAACCTCAAGAGACTGCCCGGCCCGGGCTGAGCCGCGGGCAACCGGGATATGGGCGCACTGGCGCATGAGCCAGCCCAGCACCGGCACCCTAAACAGCGCTTCTTTGGCCAAGAACCGGGGCAGCACGCCCTCAAGGAAGAAGGGGTAGGCTGCGGTAATCGGGTCTACCACGGTCAGGTGGTTTGAGACCACGATAAACCCGCCGGTCTTGGGTAGCTTCTCCCGCCCCTCAATCTGCGCCTTCATGGGTAGGTTGTAGAGGGGGCGCAAGAGCGTACCGGCTACGGTGTAGACCGCGTCCCCCATCTTGGTGGGCTTGATATCACTCAAAGAAGCGCTGTTCTTGCTCATCTTAGGCAGTGACCTCGAAGTTAGCGCCCAGGGCGGTGAGCTTATCAACGAAGTGCTCGTAGCCGCGGGAGATCACAGAAACGCCGGTAACGTTTGAGGTGCCTTCAGCGGTCAGAGCAGCAATCACGTGGGAGAAGCCACCACGCAGGTCGGGCACGTTGATGTCGGCCCCGCGCAGGGGGGTCTTACCGGTGATGATAGCTGAGTGCTTGAAGTTCTGGTGGCCGAAGCGGCAGGGGGTGGGGCCCAGGCAGTCCTTGTGCAGCTGCACGGTAGCGCCCATACGAACCAGGGCGTCGGTGAAGCCGAAGCGGTTCTCGTAGACGGTCTCGTGAACAACGGAGACGCCCTTAGCCTGGGTCATAGCTACCACTAGGGGCTGCTGCCAGTCGGTCATGAAGCCGGGGTGCACGTTGGTTTCAACGAAGAGGGGGTTCAGGTCGCCGCCCTGGTGGAAGAAGCGGATGCCCTCGTCGGTGATGTCCAGTCCGCCGCCCAGCTTGCGGTAGACGTTGATGAAGGTGGAGAGGTCCTTCTGGTTGGCGTTGCGTACGAAGATGTCGCCGCCGGTGGCCAGTGCTGCTGACGCCCAGGAGGCTGATTCGTTGCGGTCAGGCATGGCCACGTGGTTGAAGCCGGTCAGTTCGTCGACGCCCTCGATGATGATCTGGCGGTCAGTTTCGACGGTGATGATGGCGCCCATCTTCTGCAGGATAGCGATGAGGTCCATGATCTCGGGTTCGATGGCAGCGCCGGTCAGCTCGGTCTTGCCCTTGGCGCGGGAAGCGGCCAGCAGAACCTGCTCAGTAGCACCCACTGAGGGGTATTCCAGGTTGATCTGGGCACCCTTGAGCCCGTCTGCGGGGGCCTTCATGGAAATGCCGGTGGGCAGTTTCTCAATCTTGGCGCCGAACTTTTCGAGCACCCGCAGGTGCCAGTTGATGGGGCGGTCGCCGATCTTACAGCCGCCCAGGTCGGGGATGAAGGCTTCACCGATAGTGTGCAGCAGGGGGCCACAGAGCAGAATCGGGATGCGGGAGTCGCCTGCGTGCACCTCGATGTCGGTGTGGTTGGCTACAGAGACCTTTGAGGGGTCCATGCGCAGCTCGCCGGCCTGCATGTTGTAGTCCACCGAAACGCCGTGCAGCTCAACTAGGTCGGTAACAACCTGCACGTCCTTGATTTCGGGAACATTGCGGAGCACCGAGGGGGTGGAGCCCAGCAGGGCGGCAACCATGGCCTTGGGGACCAGGTTCTTAGCACCGCGGACGTTTACCTCGCCCTTCAGAGGGGTGCCACCTTCAATACGCAGTGCGCTGACCATGTATGTCCAATCGTCAAAACTACTAGGGTGTTGATTCGCGTTACTTTACGCGTCAATTCTCGTTTACCAACTTTACCCCACTTAGGTGCACTGGTTGTTGTACAGGCGGTGTTCTTAGCCATACCACAGCTTTTACTTATCTAGACGGGCCAGGCAGAACGCCCAAAGGACGCCGGTGCTCGGGGCACGGCGTTCTTTGGGTTAAGCTGTGGGCGGGTTTTACAGCTGCTGGGTGCGGGGCAGCCAGGCGGGGCGCTTGGCCTCGTAGGCGGTGATGGCGTCCTCGTGCTGCAGGGTTAGGCCGATGTCGTCCAGGCCTTCCATCAGACGCCAGCGCACATAGTCGTCAATCTGGAAGGGCACGGTCAAAGCACCGACGGTGACGGTCTTGTCTTCCAGGTCAATGGTGACTTCGGTGCCGGGTTCGGCCTCTAGCTGCTTCCAGATCAGTTCAATGTTGTCCTGGTCTACCTGGGCAGCAACCAAGCCCTGCTTGCCGGAGTTACCGCGGAAGATGTCAGCGAAACGGGCTGAGATGACCACGCGGAAACCATAGTCCTTGAGGGCCCAGACCGCGTGCTCGCGGGATGAGCCGGTGCCGAAGTCAGGGCCAGCGACCAGCACTGTACCGTGCTTGTAGGGCTCCTGGTTGAGGATAAAGTTTTCGTCCTTGCGCCAGCCAGCGAACAGGGCATCGTCGAAGCCGGTCTTGGTCACGCGCTTGAGGTAGACGGCGGGGATAATCTGGTCGGTGTCGACGTTGGAGGCACGCAGGGGCACGCCAACGCCGGTGTGCTTCTTAATGGGTTCCATGAAAAATCCGTTCCACCCGGGCTTACCGGGTTCATTCAAAGAGGACCTACAGGTCTGCCGGTGATGAGAGAGTGCCACGAATGGCTGTAGCAGCGGCGACCAGAGGGGAAACCAGGTGGGTGCGTCCGCCCTTACCCTGGCGTCCTTCAAAGTTGCGGTTGGAGGTCGAAGCGCAGCGTTCGCCGGGGGCCAGCTGGTCGGGGTTCATACCCAGGCACATGGAGCAGCCGGCAAAACGCCAGTCGGCGCCGAAGTCCTTGAAAATCTGGTCCAGGCCCTCTTCTTCGGCCTGGGCTCGCACCTTCTGGGAGCCGGGGACAACCATCATACGTACGCCCTCAGCCAGCTTCTGGCCCTTGACGATTTCGGCGGCAGCGCGCAGATCCTCGATGCGGGAGTTGGTGCAGGAGCCCAGGAAGACCACGTCCACGGGGATATCCTTCATGGGGGTACCTGCGGTCAGGTCCATGTATTCCAGGGCGCGGGTAGCAGCCTTCTGCTCGTTTTCGTCCTCGAAGTCCTCGGGGAAGGGCACAGCCTGGGAGAGAGGGACGCCCTGGCCCGGGTTGGTGCCCCAGGTGACGAAGGGTTCAAGCTCGTCGGCATTGATGAAGACCTCGCGGTCGAAGGTTGCGCCCTCGTCGGTGGGCAGGGTCTTCCAATACTCAACGGCGGCGTCCCAGTTCTCACCGGTCGGTGCGTGGGGGCGGCCCTTGACGTATTCAAAGGTGGTCTCGTCGGGAGCGACCATGCCGGCGCGGGCACCGGCTTCAATGGACATGTTGCAGATGGTCATGCGGCCCTCCATCGAGAGAGCACGAATAGCCGAGCCACGGTATTCCAGCACATAGCCCTGGCCACCGCCGGTACCGATTTCGGCGATAACAGCCAGGATGATGTCCTTAGCGGTGACGCCGGGCTTGAGGGTGCCCTCAACGTTGATGGCCATGGTCTTGAAGGGGGCCAGGGGCAGGGTCTGGGTAGCCATCACGTGCTCCACCTCAGAGGTACCGATACCGAAGGCCAGGGCACCGAAAGCGCCGTGGGTTGAGGTGTGGGAGTCACCGCAGACCACGGTCATGCCGGGCATAGTCAGACCCAGCTGGGGGCCCACCACGTGCACGATACCCTGCTCTTTATCACCCAGGGAGTGAATACGTACCCCAAATTCCTCAGCATTGCGACGCAGGGTTTCAATCTGGGTGCGGGAGGTCAGGTCAGCGATGGTGGAGAAGATGTTCTCGGTGGGAGTGTTGTGATCCTCGGTTGCGATGGTGAGGTCGAGGCGACGCAGTGGGCGCCCTTCAAGGCGCAGGCCCTCGAAAGCCTGGGGTGAGGTCACTTCGTGGACCAGGTGCAGGTCGATGTAGAGCAGATCGGGCTTGCCGTCTTCGCCGGGCACTACAGTGTGCGCGTCCCAGACCTTCTCTGCCAAGGTTCGCGGGGTATGGTCGGTAATACCAGCCATGTCGTCCTCCAAAAAATTTTCTCGTGATGCTTTAACAAGTGTGACGCGCCAAAGAAAATCTTTCCAATAAATGAACTTGCATATCAGCATATGAGAAGTCATGATAGGTTATACGGGCACAATCCTTTTAGCTCTCAATCTTTCACACTCGAAAGGCCCCCACCGCACCATTCACCTGGGCCGCAGCCCGGCCCACGACCACAGGCGAAAGTTACCACCATGCAAGATAACCGCAGCTCAGGCGTCGGCGTCCTCGACAAAGCCGCCCACATTCTTGACTGTCTCGAAGCAGGCCCCGCTACCCTGTCCCAGCTCGTTGAAGCCACCGGGCTTGCCCGCCCCACGGCCCACCGACTGGCTGTTGCTCTCACCCACCACCGCCTGGTAGCCCGCGACGTTCAGGGCCGCTTCATGCTCGGCCCCCGCCTGGGCGAACTCTCCAGCGCCGCCGGTGAAGACCGGCTGATTGCAGCCGCAGGCCCCGTACTCAACAACCTGCGCAATGTCACCGGTGAGTCCTCCCAGGTCTTCCGCCGCCAGGGCGACTGGCGCGTCTGCGTGGCCTCCGCCGAGCGTCCTATCGGCCTGCGCGACACCATCCCGGTGGGCACCCAGCTTTCCATGAAGGCAGGGTCAGCCGCCCAGATTCTTACCGCTTGGGAAGACCACGCCCGCCTAGTCGAGGGCCTACACAACGCCCGTTTCTCAGCCACCATGTTGGCAGCCGTCCGCCGCCGCGGCTGGGCCCAGTCTGTCGGTGAGCGTGAACGCGGTACCGCATCCGTTTCAGCGCCGGTGCGCTCCCCCTCCGGCAAGGTCATTGCGGCGGTTTCAATCTCGGGCCCCATCGAGCGTCTAACCCGACAACCCGGCCGCCTGCACGCCGAAGTAGTGTGCGAGGCTGCAGCTGCGCTGACTGATGCACTGCGTAGCTAGAACCTTCTTCAGCAGGGGTTACACAGGCTCGCGCTGGATGGAGCCCAGCAGATTCCGAGCGCGCGAGGAAATAAATCTGCGGGCGGAAGCTGAAATACAGAAACTCCCCGCTCACCGGTTTCGGTAGGCGGGGAGTTTTTGTTTTATCGGGCCTCGTGCAGGGCCTGGCGGTAGCCCTGGAGGCGGGCTAGTTCGTCTTGCACGGGGGCGGTGACGCAGCGGGCTGCCACATCTGCCAGGTTTGTTTCGAGCTGACGGCGGATGTTCTTAGCGTAGATGCGGTGCCCCACTGCCGCTAGCCCTCGGCCCAGGGCCGCGGTGATTATGCCCAGTAAGATGCCGGTGGCTACGAGCAGGGTGGGCACAGGCAGGGGGAAACCCTCGATGGTGGGCGGGTCAGGCAGCACAATCTGGAAGTAGCCTGCCACTGCCAGGCCGGTGAGCCAGAGCAGGCCCACAAGAGCCGTTGCCAGCCCGACCCATTGCAGGGCGTTGAGCAGGTGCCACCACCAGCGCTTCTTCTGGGCGTCGTAGTGCACGGTGGCTGCGGCGCGCTCAATTTCGCCGGGGAGCTGGCCCTCGAAGGTGCGGGCTGCTGCCCTGATGGAGTGGCTCCAGGGCTCTTCAACTCCGTCTGAGACGCTCGTGGCGAAGGTGCGCAGGGAGGTTGAGAGGGCCGCTTTCTGGGGAGCTCCCAGCGGCGGCAGGGAGGACTTAGAGATAGGCGCCCCATCGTGGTCCTTATGCAGGCCCAGGCGTTTGAGGGGGTCGCGTTTGATTTTGAGCAGCCAGCGGGTTGCAATCCAGCCGGTGGATGAGGCCGCGTGCAGCTTGTAGGAGTCCGCTGCGGCCTTAACCAGGGCTTCTGCACCCGAGGCGGTGTAGAAGTCGTCCTCGAGCCGGGTGGTTGCTGCGGCGGTGATGCCGGCGGGCTCTCCCCCGCCGTCCTGGGCAGCAAGGTCTGAGCGGACGCCCGCCAAATCGGCTTCGAGACGGGCAACCGCGGCACTCTTGGCGACAGCCACCTGCCCGAGGATCTCGCGGAGGCGGGGTATCTGGTAGCCGGTGCGGGCTGAGACGCCCAGGGGGTCAGCGAGCAGGGTAGAGCTCAGCCCATCCTGGGCCAGCAGGAGCTTGAGAGAGTCGAGCACTGACGGGACCTCGGCTTCATCGAGCCTATCCACCTGGTTGAGCACGGCCAGGGTTACTGCCCCGTGGGCGGCCAGGGGCTGGATGAAGTCCTGGTGAATTACAGCGTCGGCATACTTTTGCGGGTCCATGACCCAGACCAGCACATCGACGCACTCGGCCATTTTTTCAACGATAGCCCGGTTAGAGGCTTCTACCGAGTCGAAGTCGGGTAGGTCGAGCAAGATGAGCCCGCCGCTGGCCTGTTCGGTCTTACCGGCTCCTACCGAGCGGCGAATCTTGTTCCACATACCCACGGTGACCGGAACGTCGGCGCGGTTGAGGGCTTCTGCGGCCTGGGCGGGGTCTTCGTCCATGTAGGTACGGTTGGTTACGCCCAGCCAGTCCAGCAGGGGTTCTGCCCCTTCCTTACCCCAGATGGCGGCCTGGGCGGTGGAGGTGGTGGGGCGGCGGGCTGCGCTCTTAGCGATGTCTTTGCCGACTACCGCGTTGAAGAGGGTGGACTTGCCCGAGCCGGTGGCACCGAAGAAGCCGATGACGGTGTGTTCGGCTGAGAGCTCCCGGCGGGCTGCTGCCCGGCCCAGGGTTGCACGGGCAGCTTCGAGGGTTTCGGGGGCTACTCGCCCTTCGCCCAGGTCAAGTGCCTCAGTGAGGGCGTCCAGTCGGGTGGCCAGGGCGGTGGTGGCGAAAGCTGTATCTGTGGTGGTCACGGTGGGTACTCTCGCTTACTTGGTCTCGGTTGTGGGTGCGGGGGTAGTTGCGGTGGAGGCGGACGCCAGCTGCTCCCCCGCGCGGGCCAGAATCTGGGCCGCTTCGGTCAGGTCGGCAGCTGAGGGGGTTTCGGGATCTGTGCTGCCGCTTGCCTCGTCCAGGCGCTGGGTAAAGCGCTCCTGCTGGCTGACAAGGAGCTCTCGCATACGCTCTTCGAGGCGGGTGCGGGCACCGGCTGCCATGCGGCGTACGGCGTCCTCACCAAAAATTGCTTCGAGCAGTTTCTGGCCCACTACGCCCGAGCCACCGGCGATACCCACTTCCAGGCCGGTGAGACCGCCGGTCATGGAGAAGACCGCCACCATCAGAATCACGGCGGTGACGTTTACGCCCAGTGACATGAAACGGGCCCGCTGGCGCTTACCGGCGCCTTCGGCGGAGATGATGTCCATGACGTCCTGTTGCCAGGCTCGAATTGACTCGGCGACCTCTTCGGAGAAGTTCTCATCCAGGGCTGCCAGGTCGTCCCCGGCTAGCAGGGCGCGCCCGGCTCGGTCTTCGAGCCAGCGGCGCTGGGCGGTTTCGGCAGCGGCAGCAGCCTCTTCCATAATGACCGAGTGCAGGCCCACTTCAAGGGCCTGTTCCACCTCTACGGCGCGGGTAGGCGGGGTGCCTCTGAAGAAGCCGGCAACGCGGTCGCGCACCTTGCCGATAGTGGTTTCCACCTGGCGGAAGAATTCACCGGTGCCCACAAAGTCCTGCCAGCGGGTCAGCACCTCGCCGCGGAGCATCTGCCCGTCCTGGGTGGCCTCGTTCAGGTTGCCCAGGGCTCGCTCAAAGGCTGAGGTGACGTCCGCACGCAGGCGGGCTTCGGCGTCCTGCTGTTCACCGGCAGCCTGGGCGAGAATAGCTGCCTGCTGCCCTACCGCCCGCACCGCACCTTCTAGGGTGCGGCGGGCGATATCGGAGCGGGCGTCCACGTCAGCGCCCAGGGAGCGCAGCCAGAAAATCAGGGGGGTGAGGGCGACGGAGGGCAGCAGGCCGCGTTCGTCGCGTTCCTGTTCGGTCACAGAGTGAATCAGGGCGGGGGTGATGCCCGCTTCGGTCAGCATGCGGGTGAGGTCGGCTTCAATTTCGTCCTCGGCACCTTCGGGCACGCGGTTGAGCACCACGGCGATGGTGATATCGCGGGCAGCGGCCTGGCGCAGAATCTCCCAGGGCACGGCGTCGGCGTAGCGGTTGGCGGTGGTGACAAACAGCCAGAGGTCGGCAGCGCGCAAGAGCTGCTGAGCCAGGCGGCGGTTCTCATCCGAGACCGAGTCGAAGTCGGGGGCGTCAATCAGGGCGATTCCGGCAGGCAAGGAGTCGACAGGTACGGTGACCAGCTCATCCTGGCCCTTGTGGGGGTTAGCACCGGGCAGGGCTTCGCCGGGGGCTACGGGAACTCGCACCAGGTGGGGCAGCATACGCTCGGGGGTGAAAGCGTCAGCGTCTTCGGGGCGGTGCAGAAGGACGGGCTGACGGGTGGTGGGGCGGATCGCGCCGGAGCGGGTGACGGGCTCCCCCATCAGGGTGTTCACCAGGGTAGACTTACCGGCACCGGTAGAGCCACCCACCACAACGGTCAGCGGGGCGTCGAGGGTAGCCAGCTTAGGCAGGATGTAATCATCGAGCTGGGTAACGGCGGTACGCGCCTCCTTGCGCGCTGCGTCGGCAGAGCCGGTAACCAGGGGGAAGGACGCCGCAGCAAGGGTATTGCGGGCATCGCGAACTGCGGTGAGAGCGGGAGTGATTGATTCGTTGTGCACGTACCCTATTCTCGCATGTTTAGCGAAAGACGCGGGGCTTGGCAGCCAATGACGCTGTGGGCAAAAGAAAAGCTCCACATCCTACTGGATGTGGAGCTTTTAGCCTGTGACCCCAACCGGATTTGAACCGGTGTTGCCGCCGTGAGAGGGCGGAGTACTAGGCCGCTATACGATGGGGCCGAAACTCTTCCGAGCTGCTGCCGTTTCCGACAACAGATAAAACTATACACACACCGTTTACCTGTGCGCAAGCTGGAAGGGTGTAATCTGCGCCATTTCTAAGAACACAGGCGCACAGGGCAAATGTGGCACCTACCGCCATATGTGGCGATGGCGCTGCCACATTTGGAGGCCACCGCAACATGTTGCATTCAGACACACGAAAAAATCCCCCGCTTCGAATGAAGCGAGGGATTTTAGCCTGTGACCCCAACCGGATTTGAACCGGTGTTGCCGCCGTGAGAGGGCGGAGTACTAGGCCGCTATACGATGGGGCCGTAACATCTTGAACCAAGATGCTCGCTGGGATACCAGGACTCGAACCTAGAATGACGGTACCAGAAACCGTAGTGTTGCCAATTACACCATATCCCATTATTATTTGCTCCGGCTTGTTTTCCTTTCGGAACTCATCGCCGCAACGAGTAATAACTCTATACGAGCTTTTGAGGGCATGCAACTTGAAATCTGTAGAGCTGGCTCACATTCAAGTAGTTAACCCCGCGTTTACCCTTATTTCTAGCGGTTTTTAGCCCCAAAATTATTGTAAAAATTCCTGAAAAAGCCGCTGCAGGCGTCCTACTTCCCCACTTTTCTCCCCTCCCAGGTCTTATAAAAAGCACCGCCCCGCTCCCCTATTAGGTGGGTTCACGGGGCGGTGTGTGAGCTAAACCTCAAAATTTTTTAGGCCAGCGAAGCGCGGAGCTTCTTCAGGCGGGCAAGAGAGGAATCCTTGCCCAGAATCTCCATAGACTCGAAGAGCGGCGGTGAGATGCGCTGGCCGCTCATGGCGGTGCGCACCGGGCCGAAGGCCAGGCGGGGCTTGATCTCAAGACCGTCGACGATAGCTTCGCGCAGGGCAGCTTCGATGGTGGCAGCGGTGAAATCAGTCAGGCCCTCAACGGCGGTAATAGCCGCGTCAAGAACTGCCGGTGCTGACTCCTTGAGCTGCTTGGCGGCGTCCTCAGCAACCTCGATGTTCTCGTCTGCGGTGAAGAGGAAGCCCAGCAGGCCGGGGGCCTCGCCCAGAAGCTGCATGCGCTCCTGCACCAGAGGGGCTGCCTCGGTCAGAATAGCCTGCTCACGCTCGGTCAGATTCTCGAAGCTCTCAGCGGATACCAGTTCAGCCTTATGCAGGAAGGGAACCAGGCGGTTGCGGAAGTCCTCTGCCTCCAGCAGACGAATGTGGGTGCCGTTGATGGCCTCTGCCTTCTTCAGGTCGAAGCGGGCGGGGTTGGCCAGAACGTCCTTGATGTCGAAGGCAGCAACCATCTGATCCATGGTGAAGATGTCTTCATCGTGGGAAAGGGACCAGCCCAGCAGGGAGAGGTAGTTGAGCAGGCCTTCCTTGATAAAACCGGCATCCAGCAGGTTGTAGAGGCTGGACTCGGGGTCGCGCTTGGAAAGCTTCTTGTTGCCCTGGCCCATGACGTAGGGCAGGTGGCCAAATTCGGGGATAAAGCTGGTGACGCCAACCTCAACCAGGGCCCGGTAGAGGGCAATCTGGCGGGGAGTTGATGACAGCAGGTCCTCACCACGCAGCACGTGGGTGATGCCCATGAGGGCATCGTCAACGGGGTTAACCAGGGTGTAGAGGGGCTTGCCGTTAGCGCGGACGACCACGAAGTCGGGTACAGAACCGGCCTTGAAGGTGATATCACCGCGCACCAGGTCGTGGAAGGTGATGTCCTCATCGGGCATGCGCAGGCGCAGCACGGGGGTACGGCCCTCGGCGCGGTAGGCGGCCTTCTGCTCTTCGGTCAGGTCGCGGTCGAAGTTGTCGTAGCCCAGCTTGGGGTCTTCACCCTTAGCCTTGTGGCGCTCTTCAACCTCTTCGGGGGTTGAGAAATCTTCGTAGATGAAGCCGCCGGCCTTGAGCTTTTCTACCACGTCAGCGTAGATATCCATACGCTCTGACTGGCGGTAGGGGGCGTGGGGGCCGCCGATGCCGACGCCCTCGTCCCAGTTGATGCCCAGCCACTGCAGGGATTCGAGCACCTGGTTGAAGGACTCTTCGGAGTCACGGGCGGCGTCGGTGTCTTCAATGCGGAAGACCATGGTACCGCCGGTGTGCTTGGCGTAGGCCCAGTTAAAGAGGGCGGTTCGCACCATACCCACGTGCGGGGTGCCGGTGGGTGAGGGGCAGAAGCGGACGCGGGTCTCGCTGGGGTCGTTGAGTTTCAGAGCGTAATCACTCATGGATGCGGGCACATCCCTTTCTAGTTGAAAGCTGTTCGTAGGTTCTAGTTTACTCGGCGCGGACGGTGTTGATGAGGGAGCCGATACCCTCAACCTCAATCTCGACCTCGTTACCTGCGCTCAGGCGTCCTACCCCTGCGGGGGTACCGGTGAGAATCACATCGCCGGGTAGCAGGGTGAAGTATTCGCTGGCGGCGGCGACGAGTTCGGCGACGGAGAAGACCATATCGGCGGTGGTGCCGTCCTGCTTGAGGTCGCCGTCAACCCAGGTTTGGATGGTGAGGTCGTCGGTATCCAGGTCGGTTTCGATCCAGGGGCCGATGGGGCAGGCACCGTCAAAGCCCTTGGCGCGGGCCCACTGGATGTCGGTTTTTTGGGCGTCGCGGGCGGTCAGGTCGTTGGCGACGGTGAAGCCGTAAATCACTTCAGGCACGCGGTCCAGGGGTACGGACTTGGCGATGCGGCCGATCACGACGGCGAGCTCACCTTCGAAAGAGACGTTATCTGACCATTCGGGCAGGGCGATGGGGTCGCCGGGGCCGATGACGGAAGTGTTGGGCTTGAAGAAGAACTGGGGGGTGGTGGGGGTTTCGTTGCCCAGTTCGGACGCGTGGTCACGCCAGTTGCGGGCCACACCAATGACCTTGGAGCGGGGGATGATGGGGGCAAGCAGGCGGACGTCGGCGATGGGGTATCGCTTGTCGGTGGGGTTGATGCCGGTGTAGAAGGGGTCGCCGGAGAGGACGGTGATGGTCTCTTCCCCGGGCTCACCTTCAACCAGGCCAAAGTGCAGGGTATCGTCTACGGTAAATCGGGCAATGCGCATGGTTCTAGACTACCGGACTCCCCGCCCCCGCCCCAGAATGGACCATTTAAATCGGAAAAACCCACCTGGCTGGTGGTCTTTTCTGACTCAGATGGTACCTACCGTAGTGGTTGACAGTATCCGCCCCACTCCCCTACAGTAATCACCAGTTCTTGTTCCCTACGGAAGGCTCCCCAGTGGATTTTTCAGCGGCTCTCTAGACCACGCTGAAACCCCTCACCGCGGTTTTCAGCACCTTATCTCTTTGACGCTGAATGGATCGCACCCTCATGCCTATTTCCGTACCCGAACCCCACCTTTCTTTTAATAGCCTCAGCCTGATTTGGCCCGACGGCACCCCCTGCTTTGAAAACCTCACCGGCGCTGTCAGTGCCCCGGTTACAGCCCTCATTGGCGATAACGGCTCCGGCAAATCAACCCTGCTCAAGCTCCTAACTGGCACGCTAGAACCAACGAGCGGCAGTATCACCCGGCCTGGCACCGTCGCCTACCTGCCCCAGGATTTAGGGCTCACCCCGCAGACCACCATCGCCGACCTCTTCGCTATCACCGACGTCCTCGATGCTCTCACCGCGCTAGAAGCCGGTGACTACTCCGAAGAGCTCTACGACCGGATCGGTGATAACTGGGATGCCGCTGAGCAAGCCCAGGCTGCCCTGGCCGCGTCCGGCTTCTCCCCCGCCCTAGCCGCTACCGACGCCCGCGCCCTCATGCGGCGCACCGTCGGCACGCTCTCGGGTGGCGAAGCCGTTACCGCAGCCCTCACGGCACTGGTTGCCTCACGCCCCGGCGTCCTGCTGCTCGATGAACCCACCAACAACCTCGACGCTGACGCCCGCGCCACTCTCTACCGGATTCTAGACAGTCTGCCTTGCCCCGTGCTCGTGGTCAGTCACGACCGCGACCTGCTAGAGCGGGTCGATGAAGTGCTGGAACTCAGGCAGGGAACCCTGCGCTCTTTCACCGGTAACTACAGCGCCTACCGGCAGGCCATCGATAACGAGCAGGACGCCGCTGCCCGCCACCTGCGCGAGGCCAAGCAGGTTGAGCGGCAGGAAAAGCGGGAGCGCATCGAGGCAGAAACTAAGCTGGCCCGCGCGGCCCGGGCTGGGGCGACTGCCCAGGCTAACCGGCGGGGTTCGCGTATGTCGATGGGGCTGGCGGCGGCGTCGGCCCAGCGGTCGGCCGCTAAGGTTCGGCAGACCCACCAGGGTAGGCTAGATGCCGCTACTGCCACCCGCCAGGCCCGGGAGCGGGATATCCGCGAGGACCAGCCCATCTACCTTGACCTGCCCGACACCCGGGTGCCAGCAGGTAAACGGGTGCTGGAACTCATCCTGCGGCAGGCTGATAGGCAGGACGCCAGCCCCCACCAGGGTGAGCAGGAGCAGGCAGGCGACGGGGCGGCTGCTATTCCGCCCCTGCCTGAGCGGCTGATTGTCCAGGGCCCGGAGCGCCTACGGCTAGCCGGGGCTAACGGGTCAGGTAAGAGCACCCTGTTGAGGGCCATCATGGGTGATTCTCAGGCTGCTGAAACCGCCCGCTACGCCTGCGACTACCGGGTAGAGAACACCGGTTACCTGCCCCAGCGTTTGATTCTGCCCCAGGAGCAGAGCATGCTGCAGCTGGTCATGGCAGCCAACCCGACGCTGACTGAGCAGCAGGGCCGCGATGATCTGGCCCGGCTGCTCTTCCGCCGGGAACGGGTGCACCTCCCCGTGGGGGTTCTCTCCGGTGGCGAACGCTTCCGGGTGGCCCTGGCGACCGTCCTTTTGGCCAGCCCGGCACCGCAGCTGCTGATTCTGGACGAACCCACCAACAACCTCGATATGGCCTCGGTGGACTGGCTGGTGCAGGCGTTAGCCTCCTACGAGGGTGCGCTCCTGGTGGTCAGCCACGACGAAGCCTTCTGCGCGCAACTGGGCCTGATGGGCGTCCTGACTCTGCCCGCCCTGCCCTAGTCAGCAAGGGGACCGCAAAACCAAAAAAGGACCGCATATTTTGCGGTCCTTTTTTGGAAATCTGGTCCCTTTGCAGGGCAGCCGACAAAGGGTAGGCTAGACCAGCTTCACGTTCCAGCCCAGGCGGTCCTCGACCTTACCGGTCTGAATGCCTACCAACTCTTCGCGCAGGGCCATGGTGACCTCACCGCCGTCCGCGCCAGAAGCCGAGGGAATCTCAAAGTCAGCGGCCTTGAGCTTACCCACGGGGGTAATGACGGCAGCGGTACCGCAGGCAAAAATCTCGGTAATCTCACCAGAAGCTACGCCCTCGCGCCACTCGCTCAGGGTAATCTTGCGTTCCTCAACAGTGTGGCCGCGGTCCTCAGCCAGCTTGATAATGGACTTGCGGGTCACACCGCGCAGAATCGTGCCGGTCAGCTCAGGGGTGACGATGCGTCCGTCCTTGTAGACGAAGAAAACGTTCATGCCGCCCAGCTCTTCAATGGCGTCATCGCGGTTGGGGTCCTTGAAGATGACCTGCTTGCAGCCCTGGGCCTCACCCTCCAGCTGAGCAGCCAGAGAAGCCGCGTAGTTACCACCGCACTTAGCCTCACCGGTGCCGCCCACACCAGCGCGGGCGTAGGTGGTCGAAAGCCAGATATCGACGGGCTTGGGGGTGCCGAAGTAGTTACCAGCAGGAGACGCAATGATGAAGAAGGAGACCTCGTGCGCCGGGCGAATACCCAAGAAAGCCTCGGTGGCAATCATGAAGGGGCGCAGGTAGAGGGATTCACCCTCACCGGAGGGAACCCAGTCAGCGTCAATAGTCACCAGCTGGCGGATCGCCTCAACGAAGAGCTCTTCGGGCAGGTTAGGCAGCACCAGGCGGTCAGCTGACTTGTTCAGTCGAGAAGCGTTTTCTTCGGGGCGGAAGGTGGTGATGGACCCGTCCGCCTGACGGTAGGCCTTGATGCCCTCGAAGATTTCCTGGCCGTAGTGGAAGACGGACGCCGCCGGGTCCAGGCTCAGGGGGCCGTAGGGCAGAACCTGGGCGTTGGTCCATTCGCCGCCGTCGGTGTGGGTGCCGTGCCAGTCGATGCGCACCATGTGGTCGGTGAAGAAGTTGCCGAAGCCGGGGTTGGCGAGAATTTCGGCGCGGCGTTCGTCGCTGGCGGGATTGGGGTTGCGGTTGATAGTGAATTCGAGTGACATGCTCATCCTTCAAACGGTGTCGTGGGGTCTGTATTCTAGGGTACCCCAGTGGCTTGAGCTCTGTTAGCTAGCTTACGCAAGACCCCACCGGGTTTCGGTGGGGTGCTGGCGTTTTAGTGGAGCTGGGCGAGGATTGCATCGCCTATTTCGTCGGTGGCGCGGGTTGCGCCGGGGTTGGCTGCGAGGTCTGCTTCTACCGCCTGTTCGATGCGGGCGGCACTGGTCTCGTGGCCCAGGTGGCGCAGGAGCATGGCAGCGGCCAGGACGGTTGCGGTCGGGTTGGCCTTGTTCTGCCCGGCGATGTCGGGGGCTGAGCCGTGGACGGGTTCGAACATGGAGGGGTAGGTGCCGTCAGCGTTGATGTTGCCGCAGGCGGCGTAGCCGATTCCGCCGGTGATGGCACCTGCCTGGTCGGTGAGGATGTCGCCGAAGAGGTTATCGGTGACGATCACGTCGAAGCGGGCGGGGTCGGTGGTGAAGAAGATGGTGGCTGCGTCGATGTGCAGGTAGTCGGTGGTGACCTGGGGGTATTCTTCGGCGACCTTGTTGAAGATGCGGGTGTAGAGGGCACCGGCATTGACCAGCACGTTGGTCTTGTGAATCAGGGTCAGCTTTTTCTTCTCGCG
Source organism: Rothia nasimurium (assembly GCF_014217215.1). Taxonomy (GTDB): domain Bacteria; phylum Actinomycetota; class Actinomycetes; order Actinomycetales; family Micrococcaceae; genus Rothia; species Rothia avistercoris. The sequence continues at coordinate 986,775 of NZ_CP056080.1, read as the reverse complement.
GCTGGCTGCCAGCTCGAAAGCGTAGCGCACCAGGCGCTCGATGCCGTAGGCGGTGTTGACCGAAACTTCGGTGGCGATTTCGGCATCGGTTCCGGCGCGAAGCACACCGCCGTTACCGGCGTAGGGGCCTTCGGTGCCTTCGCGGACGACGACGAAATCGATGTCTCCGGGGTTGGTCAGGGGGGAGACAGCTCCGGGGAAGAGACGGGAGGGGCGCAGGTTGATGTAGTGGTCGAAGGAGAAACGCAGGTTGAGCAGGATTTCTCGTTCAATCAGGCCGCTGGGCACGGCGGACGAGCGCGGGTCGGCTCCCACAGCGCCGAAGAGGATGGCGTCGTGCTGGGCGAGCGCGGTCTTGGTCTCTTCGGTGAGGGTCTGACCGGTTGCAAGCCAGTGTTCTGCACCGAGGGGGTATTCGGTGGAGGTGACAGTGATGTTGTCGAGTTCGGCGGCGCGGGTGAGGACGCGGTGGGCTTGGGCTACTACTTCGGGGCCGATGCCGTCGCCGGGGATTACTGCCAGGTTGATGGAGCTGTTTTCAGTCATGGTTTAAGGCTAGTCCTGCGAGTGCAGCTTTGCCCATATTTTGACTGGTGGTTTCATATATTGATCTAGGGTGTGAGGTGGTCGGTAGCTGGTAGGGCCGCTACCGGCTTATTGCCTGTGGGAGCTACTTCTAGAGTGGTAAGCCTGCCACCAGCCAGATGGGCGAGGACGAGCGCGTCCCCGTCCTGGGTACCTACGGATAGGTAGGTACGGGGCAGGTCCTGGTCGATGGGCTCGCCCGGGTAAAGCAGGTTGTAGGTGAGGCAGGTGCCGCAGTCGCAGGTCTGCTCTATCTGAGCTTCTTCAAGGGCAGCAGTTGCTGCCTCACGTTCTGCTGTATTCGGTTCACGGTCGCTCGGGGTGAGGGGCATAGCCAGGTGCAATACCGCCCCAAAGAACTCTTTTTCTTGTTCCATAGCCACACTATAAAAGAGAACCACATGCCTTGTCACCAGCCCCAGAATTTATTCGGGGCTCAACAAGGCATGTGGTTCTATAGGTGGTGAGAAAGGTTAGACATTCTTCTCAATCAGCTCCTTGACCGCCTCAACCTCGTTGGGCAGGTCAATCACGTGGCGGTCGGCGTCCATGATGCCGGCAAAACGCTTAGGGATAGCGGGCTCGGCGCCGGTGGCTTCAAGGATGGTTTCAGCGAACTTGACCGGCAGGGCGGTTTCCAGGCAGATGATGGGGGTATCCACCTTCTCTGCCCAGTCACGAGCGACCTTGACGCCGTCCGCGGTGTGGGGGTCAAGCAGCACACCCAGGCGCTCATTGGCATCGCGGATGGTGGCGACGCGGTCGGCGTGGGTTGAGCGGCCCGAGGCAAAGCCGTAGCGCTCAGCTGCCTCTGCAAAGGCAGGGTCATCGGTCAGGGAGAAGCCGCCCTGACGCACCTTGAGACCAAAGAGATCGGCGGTACGCTCAGCGTCACGGCCCAGCAGGTCGTAGATGAAGCGCTCAAAGTTGGACGCGCGGGAGATATCCATGGAGGGGCTGGAAGTCTCGTAGGTATCAGCCGAGGAACGCACCCGGTAGTCGCCGGTGCGGAAGAATTCGTCGAGCACGTCGTTCTCGTTGGTGGCAACAATCAGACGGTCGATGGGCAGGCCCATCTGGCGGGCGATATGGCCGGCACAGATGTCACCGAAGTTACCGGTGGGTACGCAGAAGGAAACCTGCTGGTCGTTGCTTTTGGTAGCGCGAATCCAGGATGAAACATAGTAGACAATCTGAGCCATCAGGCGGGCCCAGTTAATGGAGTTCACCGCACCGATACGCTTATCAGTCTTAAAGGCAGCGTCAGCTGAGATAGCTTTGACGACGTCCTGGCAGTCATCGAAGACGCCATCGAGGGCGACGTTGAAGATGTTTTCGTCGTCCAGGCCGAACATCTGAGCCTGCTGGAAGGGGGTCATACGGCCAGCGGGGGTGAGCATGAAAACTTTGATACCGGGGCGGCCGCGCATAGCGTATTCGGCAGATGAACCGGTATCGCCCGAGGTGGCACCCACAATGTTGAGGGTTTCGCCGCGGCGGCCCAGCTCGTATTCGAAGAGCTCGCCCAGCAGCTGCATGGCCATGTCCTTGAAGGCGGCGGTGGGCCCCTCAGACAGGTGGCCAATCAGGATGCCAGGTTCCAGTTCGGTCACCGGAACAATCTCTTCTGAGGCGAACTTGGGGTAGGAGTAGGCCCGGGCGGTCATAGCCCTGATGTCTTCAGTCGGGATATCGTCGATGAAGAGCTGCAGTACTTCTGCGGCCAGGGCTGCGTAGCCTTCCTCAGCAAGCACAGCACGCCAGCGGGTCAGAGTGGCGTCGTCGAGGGTGGGGTAGGTTTCGGGCAGGTAGAGGCCGCCATCGGGGGCAAGACCGCCGAGCAGAATATCGGTGAACTTAGCTGGGGTGCGGGTGGTGTCGCGGGTTGAGATGTACTGCATGGATACAAGCCTACCGAAACTGCCCGGCCGGTGGTGCTAGGCGCTCATACTGCGGTATGAATTTGGGGTGCGGACGCCCGCCGCCGCCTTCCCGGGGTCGGGGCGGCTTTTAGACTTAGGAAGGTGGATACCCTACAGATAGAACTGGCTACTACTCAGCGCCGGAAGAAGCTGGTCAATGCGTTTGCTGTTGCCCTGGGGCAGATACTGACCCTGGTGATAACGCTTGCCTTCGGTCTCTCTATGGTGGAGGGAACCTGGGCGCTGGTTTATATAGTGGCCTGGCTGGTTGCTACGTCGAGTCTCTACTTCAGGTATTCCCGGCCGATTCTGGTCTTGGTTCTGGTGGTGGTGTCGCTGTTGGTTACCATACCCGCCCAGTACCCGGCGGTGGGTTCCTGGTGGGCTGCCCCGGTGATGGTTTACCACCTGGTGCGGTATTTTTCGAGGCCGGTGCGTATTGGAATTTTTGTCGTAGCTCTCTTAGCTTCAGTCGTCGGTGGGTTTGTTTTCGCCCGCCCCTTTCTGGTCTATAACCCCAGTTCCTTCGAGTTCTACGCCACCGCCCTAACTGCTGCTTTTATCTGCGCGGCGATTGTCACGATTGCCTGGTTCTTTGGCGACTCCCGGCGGCTTCGCGAGAATCGCCACCGGGCCCTAATTGAGCGGAACCGCCAGCTAGAGCACGAGCGGGAGCAGGAACGGGCCCTTGCCGCCCTCGATGAGCGGGCCCGCATTGCCCGCGAAATGCACGATATCGTGGCTCATTCACTGTCTGTCATCATTGCCCAGGCGGACGGCGCCCGCTACGCTGCCGCTGCCCAGCAGGCTGGGAGCGGGGCGGGGGCGTCCGCGCAGAATGAGCCCGTGGAGCTAGCCGCCCTGGGCACGATTTCTGAGGCGGCGCGGTCGTCCCTGCAACAGATGCGTACCCTGCTGGGGGTCCTGCGCACCGATAAGGGCACCACCGTTGAGCCCCTCCCGGCCCTGCACAACGTCCCCCAGCTCGTTGAGCAAACACAGAAGCTGGGCATACCGGTGCGCTTTAGCACGGTATCGGGGGTTGAAGAGAAACTACCGCAGGGCGCCGACCTGACCATCTACCGTATTGTGCAAGAGGCCCTGACCAACGTGGCCAAGCATTGCCCGGGCACTCCCCTGGTGACCGTCACCATTAGCGAGGGTAAGCAGACCCTGGATATCGATATCACCAACCTGCCCCAGGCCGAGCCCACCCAGCCCCTGCCCGGTGCCCGTCGGGGGCTGCTGGGCATGCGCGAGCGCGTCGATATGTACCACGGCACCCTGCACTACGGCCGCCTAGCCGATGGGTCTTTTAGGGTTTTTGCCCAGATTCCCTTCGTGCCCTAGACCCGCTTGAATAAGAACCAACCAACCGATGATGACCAGGAGCGATAGAGTAAAACCGTGATTAGAGTTCTTCTTGTAGATGACCAGCAGCTTGTACGTTCTGGCCTGGCTATGCTGATTGGGTCGCAGGCCGATATGCAGGTGGTGGCCCAGGCCGGGGACGGCCAGCAGGCTATCGAGCTGGTCGCCGAGCTGCAGGCCGCGGGGCTGGGGCCTGATGTAGTGCTCATGGACGTGCGCATGCCGGTGCTCGATGGCATCGAAGCCACCGGCGCTATCATCGCAGCCCACCCGGAGGTCAAGGTGGTTATGCTGACCACCTTCGATATCGACGACTACGTCTACGCTGCGGTGCAACGCGGGGCCAGCGGCTTCCTGCTCAAGGACGCCCCGCCAGAGCAGCTTCTCGGAGCCATTCGGACGGTGCAGCGCGGGGACGCCGTCATCGCCCCCAGCGCCACCAAGCGGCTGCTTGAACAGATGATTCCCCAGCTGGCAGGGGGCGCACCCACCCAGCCGGCCCCCCAGAAACACGCTGAAAAAATTGCCAGCCTGACCAACCGCGAGCGCGAGCTCTTCTTGCTCATTGCCCAGGGCCTATCGAACGGTGAGATGGCCCAGCAGCTCTTTGTTTCTGAGGCGACCGTCAAAACCCATGTCTCGCATATTCTGGCTAAGCTTGAGGCCCGCGACCGCGTGCAGGCAGTGATTATTGCCTACGAGGCAGGGCTGGTTTAACCTTCGATACTGAAAATTATTAGGTTCCGCAGACTCACAGCGAAGCTGCTGGCTCGGTGGCTGGCGTGAATCGCCGTATGAGCGAAGCGAATCGGGCGAGAGGGTCGGCAGCGAGCGTGAGTCTGCGGAACCTATTTCATACGAGCCTATTTCATACCTAGGTATGAGGCCTGCCCCTTTCGCTTCACTCCCTAGTGCGATGTGCCCTACCCCACTGCCTTGCCATACTGGGTATATGAGCACCTCACACGCTATTCCCATCGCTGTTTCTGCCCGGAATCTTTCTAAAACCTACGCGGGCGAGTCCCCCGTGCACGCCCTGCGCAATATTTCCATTGATTTTGAGCGGGGCAAGTTCACGGCCATCATGGGCCCCTCTGGCTCCGGCAAGTCAACCCTGCTGCACACCCTGGCAACTCTCGATGCCCCCGACCCCGGGGAGCAGACGTCCGTACAGGTCAAGGGCGTAGAGCTGACGGGGCTCAAAGACGCTGCCCTAGCTGAGTTCCGGGCCCGTAATATCGGCTTTATTTTTCAGGCCTTCAATCTGATTCCCACGCTCACAGCGGCCCAGAATATGGAGCTGCCCCTGGGCCTGGCCAAGATGGCGGTTGATACCATCTGGCGCGATGAGCTGGTACGTACCCTGGGCCTTGAGGACCGCCTCAAGCACCTGCCTTCCCAGCTCTCCGGCGGGCAGCAGCAGCGGGTGGCGATCGCCCGAGCCCTGCTCCCGCGCCCGGCCGTCATTTTTGCGGACGAGCCCACCGGCGCCCTCGACTCGGTGACCAGTACCGAGGTGCTGAGGCTCCTACAGCAGGCCAGCCGGGAACAGGGGCAGACCATTCTGATGGTGACCCATGACCCGCTCGCGGCCTCTTACGCTGATCGGGTGCTCTTGCTCAAGGACGGCCAGCTAGCCGGTGGTCTCGAAGCCCCCACCCAGACCAGTGTGCTCTCAGCCCTGGCAAGGCTAGGTGATTAAGATGGCTACCACCTTAGCTACCGTTGCCTTTTCTAACCTGGGCAAGCACCGCCTGCGCTTTGCCCTCACCTCTATCGGCATCGCAATTTCAGCCTTCTTTCTCACCGCTGTGCTACTGATTAATACCTCCTTCTATGACGAGGTGAGGCAGGCAGCAGGCCAGAAGTACTCCACCGCCGATGCCGTTGTTGAAACCACCAACAAATTCACTCAAGGGGACGCCACCGACTTCCTTCTCAGCAAGGAGCAGGCCGACCGGGTGATGAGTCTTCCCGCAGTTGAATCGGCCTGGGCAGTGGCCTCTACCTACTCCGTTATCCATACACGGGCTGAAGGAGAGCAGGCAGAGAGCACCTACAGCATCGTCCAGGCCGATATGCCAACCGAGGCCTTCTTCCCCTATCCTCTGAAAGAGGGCAGCCTACCGGCGTCCGCCCATCAGATAGTGATTACCGACCGGACAGCCGAAGCTCTCTCTGTAGGGGTGGGCGGGACGGTCGTTCTCGATGATCTTTCTACCGTAACCGAGCAGACCGACCTGACAGAGCCCCTCCCCCAGGCGGCCTACACCGTCACCGGTATCTACGAACGCCCCACAGGCTACAGAGCGGGACCAGATATGGTCTTTACAACGGGTAACGGTGTAGCAAACTACATCGAACGCAGCCAAGCCTACTGGGTGATTACCCCCGACGGCATCTACAAACAGGTTCTTCTGAAGCTCAAAGACCCCACCTCCACATCCTTAGTGGAGCTCAAGCAGGCTCTTGCCAGCTCTCCCGGCCTTACCGTCTCGTCGGTTGAAGAACAGATCAAGAACGATGTCGGCAAGGAAGTGGGCAGCTACACTGCCCTGCTCTCTATTCTTTTCGGTTTTGGGGCTCTCTCGCTCCTTATGAGCTCCTTCATCATCGCCAGCACCTACAAGGTGCATGCGGCAGCCCGCTCCCGTGAACTGGCTCTGCTCCGTACCCTGGGCGCTACCTGCCTAGCGGTGGTGCGCATGCTCCTGGTTGAGGCAGCAGCCCTCGGCGCACTCTCCTCCCTCGCAGGTATCGTAACCGCCTACCTTGCCGCTCTAGTTTTCAACGAAAGTGGCCGCATCACCTTTAACCCCCTAGCGGGTGCCCTCGCCATGCTGGTCTGCACGCTCGTCACCCTCGCCGCCGTACTCAAGCCGGTCTGGGCAACCCGGACTATACCGCCGGTGGCAGCGCTCAACGGCTACCAGGAGCTTCCGAACGCTCCCCGCACCATGCACACCTGGGCTTATGTCGTCCTCTGCCTGGTACTCACCCTGGCTACAGTAGTCTGCGCCTTAGCCGGTCTTCAGGAGAGCCATGCGGGTCTCATCATGCTGGCTACGGTTCTGGCCGCCCTTACCTTCGTGGTGGCAGCTCCCCTGCTCGTCGCACCGGGCATCGCCCTGCTCCGAATCTTTGCCCGCCCCTACTCCACCGCGGCCCTGGCCCACAGCAATATCGCCCAATCACGGGCGTCCGCCTCGGTGACCGTGCGTATGGTCTTTATCTGCGCGGCCTTCGTCAGCGCAGCCCTCACCGGTTATTCCACCATGCAGCAGAGCTTCATGGCAGAGCTAGACCGCGACTACCCCTACGACGTTGAAGCGGTACTTGCCGAACCAGATGCCGCCCGCCTGCAGGAGATACAGCGCCAGGTTTCCCAGCTCGACGGTGTTGACGCTGCCCTTGCGGCCCTGCCTCAGGGTAGTGTGGTGACCTCGTCTGATAGCTGGTTCAGCACAACGGTCTATTCCGTAGATCCCGAAACCTTCACCCGCCTGCACGGTGAGCAGACCGGCCAGAAGCTAACCGAGCAGACGGTTCTACTGAGCCAGGCCTATGCAGATTCCTTCGGGTTTCAGGAGGGCCAGCAGCTCTACATCGAAGGAACCCGTGACGCTGTAGAACTCACCGTCAGCATCACCCCCGATACGCTGCGCGGCTTCCTCATCACCACGCAGAATGGCACCCTCATCAGCGGTACGGACCTGGTAGCCCCCACCGGAGAGAACATCGAGGCAGGCCTGCTCCTAGCCGATTTTGACCCCGGTATCAGCTGGGGCGACCGGTTCTCTGTGCTCAACCCCATCGCCGAAATCACCGGCCTCGACGCGGGTGAACTTTCGGGTATAGCCACCGAAAAAGCCCGCTTGCAGGGTGATATGCGCTCAGTTCTCTGGGTCGTTCTGGGGCTTCTATCGGCCTCACTGCTGGTCTCACTCGTGGGGCTTGCCAACACCCAGCTACTGAGCACCCAGCAGCGGCGCAGGTCCTACGCCCTACTTCGTATCAACGGCCTCTCCAGCCGTCGATTGCAGGCCGCTGTCAGCTACGAAACCCTGCTACTGGCTGTCTTCTCCCTCATCTGGGGTGCTGGAGCCGGCCTTGCTACCGCCCTACTCCTGCTCCAGGTTTTTGCTGTCAACAATTTCAACCTGGTCTACAGCGTGCATGCCTGGCACTACCTAGCGGTTATCGCAGGCGGCCTTGCCCTGGCCTGGGCCACGGTCTTTTTCCCGGCCCGGTCAGCCTCCCGCATACCGCCGGTTGCCGCCCTACAGGAGGTGAACTAGCGGGGCGAAGCGGGCGTCCGCCCCCTCAGAGAAGCGGACGCCCGCCCCTGCCCTAGCTGGCAGAGGGGCTAGCGGTGGGGGTAGGTACCGTCACCGATGAGGTGTTCTTGGGGTCGGTCTTATCAGCGGCAACCCGCTCCCCGGCTGTAGCGTGAATCGCTTCGAGCTCTTTAGAGAACTGCTCAAGACGCTGGTAGACAGCCTCATAGTAGGAGTTCTTCAGGTCGGTGATAGAAGAGTCAAAGGAAATGCTCTCACGGCAGGAGATATCGGCCTGCAGCATCTTCTCGGCGCTATCTGCCCTCAGCAGGCTAGCGCTGTAGGCTGCCTGGTCGGTGCTTGAGACCTGGCCGAACCCCGCGTCCTTCATGCAGGTAGCCCACGACTCCTGCAGGGTCAGGTAGTTCTCATCGGCCCGCAAACTAGTATCAATGGCCTGGGCAAACTCAGGTGCTAGCAGGGCAGCCTTCACGCCGCTCTCCACAGAACCATAGATGTACTCGTAGCTCTGGGTCATGCAGCCAGCCGAGTTCAGTTCTCCACTGGAATACTCCATGAAGGTGACGGTAAAGGTCTCGCCGTCCTTACCCAGGTAGGCGTCCAGCCCCGCCTCGTCAAAGCTGGCGGTCGCCCGCCCCTCGGCTGCCGGGAGCTGCCCATAGCCAGAAGCCTTCAACTCCTCGGTCGTGCGGCCAGTGTAAACGGCAGAATCTAGTGTTAGTCCAGCCTCAGGCTCCTTATAAATACCTCCGGTTTCAGCCACACAGCGCTCCACAAAAGCCCGGCGGGCAGACTCAGCCTCAGCTGGCGGGAAAATCCAGGACTGCAAACTGTCAATGTGCTCAGTCTTGGCGGTCTCTGCGGTCAACTCGTCAAAGTTCTGGGGCTGCGAAGAACAACCAGCCAGCCCCAAAGCTGTGAAACAGCCAAGTACTGCGATCCCTTTTACACAGCGGTTCGTAAGTAATGACACGGCGTCCTCCCTAGATAATCAGCCTCAATTCTAACTACTATGAATAAGCAGCATCACCACAATCCCTGAATGAATCCACGACGACCTCGTCACAGAAAGCAGACTACTACCGTTATGACCTCCCTTGATCAGCAAGGACTTCAGACCAGCCGCCGTGGCCTCATGCGCTTTGCCGCGCTTACAGGTGTGGCAGGTGTTGCCACCGCAGCAGGGACCGTAGCCATCAACGCTACAGCCCATGCCGCAGATGCCAGCTCTAGTGTCTTCCCCGCCGACCTCACCTACCCCACTGTTTCTGGCCCCTCTCTAGCCCTATGGGGTAGCTCCTCCTTCGAAGGTGCCCAGGCAGAACAGGGTGTTCCCGCAGGTTTTGACGCCCGTATGAAGACCCTGCTCAGCAGCTACCTCTCAGCCCCTGTTCTAGAGTTCGGCCGTGGTGGCGAGACCTCAACCATGATTGCTGCCCGCCGCGGTGTAGCAAGCAACATCTATAAGCTCTCCTTTCCCAAAGACCGTATTCCTGCCAGCGGCAGCGTCACGGTCTCCCTCTCTGATTCAAACGTCGCGTGGGGGTCAAGTGCCTATGTGCCCGGTTATGTAGGCGGTGTAGCTGGCGTACTGGAAGCAACCGATACTGAGGGTACCTATCTCTTTACTCGCATGGTTGCTGGGGACGAAATATATGCACCAGCTCAAACTCAGGCTGCCTGGTTTTACTCTTATCAAGAGATGATTAGTCGGTCCTCGTACCATGTCATTCAGATCGGTCGAAATAACATGCCTGAACTTTCGCTCCTGCAGAAGAACACCCAGGCATGCTTTGATTTGGCTCCCGAACGTACGATTGTTATGGGGCACTTTGGCTCCCGCGGAGATGGCACGGGGTCTGACCGGCTCAAGCAGGCGCAGGCCTATAATTCCTGGGCGGCAGATACCTACGGGGATTTGTTTATGAACCCTGAGACCTATCTACGCGAGACGACCCAGGAATCCTGGCTGCGGTACGGCGCTCTTTCTGGTTCCGGAGTTTGGTCGTCTGATGAGGACCGTAAGGCCTACGAGGCTGGGCGGGTTCCGCCGTCTCTGTATTCCTCAGACGGTCTGCACCTGAACGGCTGGGGTTACGTTGCCCTGTCGCAGATGATCTACTACAAGGTCACAAACCTGGGTTGGTTCTAATCCCTCAGGAGTGAGAATAAGGACGCGTCCCCCACCTTTCCTGCGAAAGGTGGGGGACGCGTCCTTTAATGCATTGCTAGGAAACGCCGCTAGTAGCCTAGGCGCTCTTGGGCTCCTCATAGCGGGGGAAGATGGGGGCCGGTGCGGGTAGCTCGGTGCCGGGTTCCAGAGCCCGGTCAAGTGCTACGAAGAGGCGGTTCTCGGGAGCAACCGCCAGCAGGTCGAGCATCTTGCCCATGGAGGTGGGCATAACCGGCTGGGTGAGGGTTGCGACGATGCGTAGCACCTCCGCGGTCACGTAGAGCACGGTGTTCATGCGCTCCAGGTCGGTCTTGCGCAGCTTCCAGGGCTCCTGGGCGGTGAAGTAGCGGTTAGCTTCGCCCACGACCTGCCAGATGCGCTCCAGGGCGCGGTGGAAGGCCTGCTCGTCGAAGTCAGCGCGGACGGGCTCGTACAAGGAAGCTGCCATCTCAAGCATGGCGGTATCTTCTGCGGTGAAGGCGCCGTGGGCAGGAACCTTACCCTCGCAGTTCTTTGCGACCATGGAGAGGGAGCGCTGGGCTAGGTTACCCAGGTCGTTGGCTAGGTCGGAGTTAATACGGTTCTTGATGCCTTCAGCTGAGTAGGAGCCATCCTGGCCGAAGGAAACATCGCGCAGCAGGAAGAAGCGCAGCTGGTCCAGGCCGAAGCTGGCAACCAGGTCAGCGGGGTCAACCACATTGCCGATGGACTTGCTCATCTTCTCGCCGTCAACCAGCAAGAAGCCGTGGCCAAAGACCCGCTTGGGGATCTCAAGACCGGCTGACCAGAGGAAGGCGGGCCAGTAGATGGCGTGGAAGCGGGTGATGTCTTTACCAATCAGATGAAGATCAGCGGGCCAGAACTTAGAAAAGAGTTCACCCTCGGTATCGGGGTAGCCCAGACCGGTGATGTAGTTGGTCAGGGCGTCCACCCAGACATACATAACGTGCTTTTCGTTGCCGGGTACAGGTACGCCCCAGTCGAAGGTGGTGCGGGAGATGGAAAGGTCGGTCAGGCCGTTCTTGATGAAGGCGGCCAGCTCATTGCGGCGGGATTCGGGGTAGATGAACCCCTCGGTGGAGTAGAGCTCCAGCAGGCGATCGCCGTACTTGGAGAGACGAAAGAAGTAGGATTCCTCTTCGGTCCATTCAACCTCGGTACCGGTTGAGATAGCGTAGCGGACGCCGTCGCGCACCTCGGTTTCGTCGTCGGTGTAGTAGGCCTCGTCGCGCACCGAGTACCAGCCAGCGTACTTATCCAGGTAGATATCGCCGTTCTCTTCCATCTTCTTCCAGATGGCCTGAGAGGCAGCGTAGTGGTCGGTATCGGTGGTGCGGATAAAGCGGTCGTAGTCGGCACCTACCAGATCGGCCATAGCGCGGAAGCGGGCTGAGTTCTCGTCTGCCAGTTCCTTAGGGGTCTTGCCCTGTTTGGCAGCGGTGGTCTGCATCTTCTGCCCGTGCTCATCGGTACCGGTCATGAAGCGCACGTCGAAGCCGTCAAGCTTCTTGAAGCGGGCCATGGTGTCGGCGGCAATAACCTCGTAAGCATGCCCGATGTGAGGGGCGCCGTTGGGGTAAGAAATTGCGGTGGTGATGTAGTAGGGGGTAGCAGTCATAGTCACGATTTTACAGGTTGGGGAAGGAACCGGCGACCAGCCCACCCCACTTCGGGGTAAGAACTATTCCCGCAGGGGCTAGCAGCAAAGGGCTGGGTCTATCACAGTGAACTAAGCGAGTCTGGGCTAGCGGGAGAGATAGATCAAACCATAAGATAGCCGTAACTGCTACTCCTAAAACTTTCAGCTGTGCATCTACCCAAGTAGAACCATGAGCCTGAATACTTACCTGGTACCGTTAGAACAGTAACTACTCCAAGATGCAGATAGAAAGAGCTGGCGAGGATGACCGATACTCTTAATTTCAGATACGAAGACCTCCAATCGGTCATAGATATCTTCGAAAAAACCCGAGCAAACTTTGAGACCCTAGCTAGTACTGCCTGCGAACACTCTGCAAGCCAGGACCCGGTAGCTGAGCACCATGCCAGTGTAGTTAGAGGGCAGGACGGAAAGCTTCTGACTAGCGCGATGGAAGCATTTACCAATGCCCGCGACGGAGCGCAAGAAGCTTATAGGTCGTTTAAAGCAGCAGATGAAGGAGGGAAATAGGGTCCATGTCTACACGTCCTAGTGATTGGTCCCCTCTGACTGGAGGGGATCCCTGCCCCGGAGATCCCGATGCCTGGATTTCCATCTCAAACTTTTGGTGGGAACAGCGCAACTATCTTATTGATCCTTATCGTGAGTCTCTTTTGGAATACACGAGTATCGATGGTGAGGGTAACCGAATCCGCAGGCTTGAGGCGGTAGCTTCAGACGGTGCGGGCCTAGTGTCTCATATAGCCTATGCCTATGAAAAGGCATCTGATGCTGTAAGTAAATGGGAAAGACAGTTAAGAGGTATGCAGGAGCGTGCTGATGCTGCATTGAAATCAGCTCAAGATGCTCAAGCAACGAAAAACGATGCGCAGGATAAGATTGCGAGGCTGGAGGAAGAGGCTCAGCAAGATGAAAGCCCTGATCCGATTATTGCCCTAACAATTCATGGGTGGACGGGGCATGGTGGTTTGCGTGGGGATATTGCTGACGCTGATGCGGCAATTGCTGATGCGCAAAGAATTGTTGATGATATCCGGGAGGAATATTCGACAAAGGCTTCTGAGATTATTGGGCAGTATTCGATTGCCGATTCGGTCGACGCTCTCTATAACAACCGTGGTGGCACCTCTCATCAAGGTAATCCTTTTAGAACCCCTAGTGATGTCTTGACGAGTTTTGATCTTTTTGATTCATTGACCCTGATACGTGCATTTGAAGATGCTAGAACATCGGAAGAAGATATGCCACGGTTACTGGATCTGCTCTCACAGATGACGCCTGAACAGATTCAGACTTTTTTCATTGCCAATCCAAAATACGCGGTGTTTGCTACGAATCCTATTGGTGGAGACAACGTGCAACGCGCGAAAGATGGCCAGAAGTGGTGGAATGCTCAGAATCAATTCATTGATTCTGAGGGGAACTGGCGTTCAATAAATGTTGATGATCAGGTACCACCTGGAACTTTGAACGAAGCGCAGCGAAAAGCTCTTATCCAATATGCTCCCGGTCTTGTTGGAAATATGCAGGGTATTCAGTACACCTATAGGTCAGAGGCCAATGTGAATTTGGTGAGGATTCTTTCTCAGGATTCTGAAGAAGCCAGAAATCTTGAGAAAGTTGATGGTCTTGAGTTGCCTGATTCCCCGTTCGATCTTGAAAAGCTGTATTTGCCAGATAATGTACGTGGCACGGCAAGAAATATGCTTAAGCAGTATGAGGAAAATAAAGCTAACTATCCTGACGTACAGATTATCACCTTTGAAGTATCAACAGGCCGCTTAGATGAAGAGCATTGGGATGATATAAAAGCAGCTTTCGCATTTGGTAATTTAGACGAAGCAGAGTCAATTAGTTATCTTACGCATGGCATTGATAATAGTGCTCTTCGAGACAGTGACGTCAACAACCACATCAGATCAGCCGCTTCCCTCTACAAAGCTGAAGAATTTTCTTATAAGAAAAACGGGAACGGGGAAATAAAACATGCAACTGTTGCCTGGATGAATTATGAAGCACCCAAGGGGCCTACAGAAGACCTTTCCGTTCTCGATAATGATAAAGCACATGAAGGTGGGCACCGCTACGCTCAGGATCTCGATACGCTGAATACCTTAAGGGGAGAGGAAAATATTCGCCTGAATACTGTTGCTCATTCCTATGGAACAGATACGACCTTTTCTGGTATGACGGAAATGAAAACTCAAGTTGATAGCGCTGTCTTTCTAGGATCTGCGGGGCTTGACCAAAAACAAGTGGATTATGTGAAATCCCATCCGGATCATTTAGCTGTGGATATCAATAATATTGCCTATACACATGCCTCAGAGGACACTATAGCTCCTATGGGTTACCTCAAATTCTGGAATAAAACAAATCCCTCGGATATATCAACCTTAGATGGAGCCAAACCCACTGAGCTTACTTCAGATGGTGGTTATACCCAAGAGGGTATCTATCTTCAAGATACGGACGGTCACGCCCTTTATGATGAGGATGGTCTTGAGGGCTATCTCAAACCTGGTACATCAGCTCTTTACCAAACATCTCTATGGACCACCGGTCACAGAGACAAAATTGGTAGGCTACTTGATTACGTAGACTCCTCAGACTTCACTGAGATCAAATCTGTCGGACCAAATAATTACACCTATTTACCTGATAATGACCGAAAGACGCCCGTAAGCCAAGAGGAGCTTCGAGAATATGCTCGAGCTCGTGGAATCGACTGGGAAGACGTCCAAAAGACAGAGTAAAACATGAACAAGAACCCGATCAGAAAAATACTGCTATCAATCACCATCTGTTCACAACTTCTCATAACAGGATGCGGCACCATGAACACCCCACAAGCCTCAGAATCAACAGCTACACTATCGGCCAACGAAGTATATAAAAATCTCTACACCACAGTAACGCTAGCTGCCTCAGCCAACGGGGACTACAAAAAATTTAAATGGAAACACGGCAAAGAAAATTTCCCCTACAAAGAATCGTCCTGGGCTGATGTCACACCTATTTCATGTGATGCGAGCCATCGAAGAATCGAGATTTATGCCACCATGGAAGACCCTTCACCAACCACCACAACCTTCAAAGAAAAAGCTGAAAAGGTAAGACATGCATGGGAAGCCAAAGGGCTCGAAGTCCGCAATGTTTGGGCAGACGATGTCTCTTTTAGTATTGCCACTGATTTGCCTGATCAGACGACCGTAGTTTACTCAGTTGCCGATAAGCTTGAAGTAATTGACGCAGAAACGCAATGTTTACCTGGATTAGAAGATGACCAGAAATCTACCGCTGAAGTCATTCCCGCTGAAATAGCACAATAAAGTCAGCTGTTGGGTAAAACCTATTTTTTACTCAATTTCTTTTGAGACAGATTTTTTACTTAATATTTTTTGGAGAAAATAACAATGACTCAGGAAAAGACACCCGCTCCCGAACCTGAGCAGAGCTCTACCAACGGAATTATCATTGCGGCTCTCATAGGTTTTCTTGCATGCGTATTCCTTGAGCTATCAATCATATTTTGGGGCACTGATCAACAGCTCACACCCATAAGTATCTTCCTGCCGTACGGCGCAGCCATCTTTTTAGGTATAGCTCTTTTAGTTCCTCTTTTTAGGAAGAGTGAGAGTAAAATAATTTCATCGATTCTCGCCATTTTATATATTATCCTTGCTTTTGCAATAGCTTCTTTTGTCGCCGCTATAGCTGGCTGGTCAATCTATTCAAACGGAATGCATCGATAAAAACGTTTGTTTCAGGGTTCCTCCCCTTTTATACCTAGCCTGGCAATCCCACTTACGACTACCGGGTATATCAGCCCGAAGAATGACAGCTTCCCTCATTCGGTGTTGATAGGGCTTAGGTTTTGTAGCTAAAAAGCGTGATTGCCCGATAGCCTACAACTGCTCCGTTGCAGTCCCATTCACCGGAACAAACAGCACAGCAGGTCTAGCACTAGGGTCGATGGTCAAACCACCAGCCTCAACTAGACCTGCCACGCATACTGCCGACGAGCCTTGCTCTCGTCAGAAAATATCACCGGTTTCGGCTCATTCTAAAGCCCGCCGCGCCAGTCCTTGGGAGCGAACTGAAGGTGCTGGAAGGGGAAGTCGTGCAGGTTTTCGGGTGCCTGGCCGTACTTTTTCTGCACCTGGGTGTACCAGCGTGAATTGCCCTGGTTTGCTTCGGTCTGGGTGGTGTCGTACTCATAGTTAGCCGCCATGCACCAGATGTTACGGTCACTACCATAGCCACCGTATTTCTGCACGGCCTTAGCAATCATGAGGGTCAGTGGGCGCAGCCCCAAAGTATTGAGGTTAACGGCGGGGTTGATACGGAACCACTGCCCCTCGTACGGCGCAAGAGCATCGGATAGGTTACCGTCACCCTGGCGGGCGGGCCAGGAGAAGCCGCTACGCGCATTGGGTAGGGTGAAAGAGACTGCGTGGTTAATAGAACCGGCAAGAACCTCGTCAATACCGATTTGGGTGAGTTCACTGGCCATACCGACCACCGAGCTTGTGCCACCGGTCAGTTGCAGGCTGTGCTTAGAGCCGGGGAGCTTGTGGGCATCTTTAATGTAGCCGCCAGAGCTGTAGTGCCACTGGCCGGCATGGCTGCCGCTGGTTGTTTTGTTGACCTGGTAGAGGGAGCGCCAGATACCGGTTCCCTGATCGTAAATAGCGATAGAGCGGTCGCCGCCACCGGGAATCTGGAAGTTTTTAGGAACGGGCAGGCGGACAGCCGTTTCGGCGCCCATTAGCTTCTTGTACTCAGCGCTCTGGTACTTAACCCGGTTATCGAGGCTGTAGAACCATTCGTAGTGCTGAGCAGGGTCTTTGCTGTTCACCGTGTGATGGGGATATTGTAGGCAAAGACGTTACCGCTCAAAGGTAGTTTGCCCTTGAATTGGTCGCTCACATACCTGCTGTGTAGGTTCTTGAGGTAGCTGGCCATCTGTGCAGAGTTAGAGAGAACGTGCATCTGCGAGACATTCCGCTGGGCAACCGTTCCTCGCGCAAGGTAGGAGGTGGGGCTCAGCGGTGAAGCGGTGGCAGCTGATGCCTGTTCCACGGGTAGGGTCATAGCCGCTATACCTCCAACGAACAGGGGCGCCAGGCCCCGGCGGGTAATGGGGCGTGCAGAAGACATTGAACATCCTTTGTCTCGGGGTCTGTGGGTGCCAGTACCAGTGGGTACTACCGGGATATTTCCCCGCGGGACGCCCGTTATTTCACAGGCTGTAAGCACCAGCGGTTGCTACCGACCGGCTCTAACCTACCAGTATTGTGCATCACTTTCACGCTCCTAACATCATCCTGATATGGCAAAACATTTATCTTTAGCCCACAAAAACCACTGATAAGCCCACTGATTACTCCCCTATCGGCGCACAAAAAAGGTGCCTTCCCTCTCCCGAGAGGGAGAGGGAAGGCACCTGATACCGAGGCTAGCTCAGCACTTAGTCAGCCAGGTTGATAATTGCGGCGCGAGAAGCGTTGACCACGCGCTTGATGGATTCGAGCACCTCGGCTGAGAGGGCTGAGTCCAGGGCAAGGACGCAGAGGGCTTCAGCGTTCTTGTCATTGCGGGAGACCTGCATACCGGCGATGTTAATGGAAGCGGTGCCCAGCAGGGTACCGATAGCGGCAATGACGCCCGGGCGGTCTTCGTATTCGAGCACCAGCATGTGGTCGGTGATGGGGATTTCGATATCATAACCGTTGACGTTGGTCAGTTTCTCGATGAGCTTGGGGCCGGTGACGGTACCGGCGACGGAGACCACTTCACCGTTAGCGAGAGCACCGGTGAGTACGGTTTCATTGCGGAAGTACTCGGTATCGGTGGTGGTAACCAGCTCGACCTCAACGCCGCGCTGTTCGGCTAGCACGGGGGCGTTGACGTAGGAAACCTTGTCTGAGACGACGTCGGTGAAGACACCCTTGAGGGCTGAGAGCTTGAGGGAGGTGACGTCCTTGGTGGCGATTTCGCCGGCGATCTTGACCTCGACACGGGTGAGGGCTTCATCGCCGCCGATGGCGGTGAGGATGCGGCCAACCTTCTCTGCCAGGGGGACGCCGGGGCGGACGTCCTTGTCGATGGCGCCACCTGCGACGTTGACGGCATCGGGCACCAGGTCGCCTTCAAGGGCCAGACGCACAGATTTTGCAACCGAGATACCTGCCTTTTCCTGGGCTTCGAAGGTGGAGGCACCCAGGTGGGGGGTGGCAACGACGTTGGGCAGCTCAACGAAGGGCACGTTCTTGGCGGGTTCCTTGACGTAGACGTCGATGGCAGCGCCAGCAATTTCACCCGAGCGCAGGGCTGCGTCGAGGTCTGCTTCGTCGATCAGGCCACCGCGGGCTACGTTGACCACGTAGGCGGTTTTCTTCATCTTCTTGAAGCTCTCGGCGTTGATCATGCCCAGGGTTTCGGGGGTGCGGGGCATGTGGATGGTGATGAAGTCAGAGCGCTCCACTAGCTCATCCAGTTCAACCAGTTCTGCGCCCAGGGCTGCTGCGCGGGCTGAGGTGATGAAGGGGTCGTAGGCGATAATCTCGGTGCCGAAGGCCTTGAGGCGTTCTGCAACCAGACCACCGATTCGGCCCAGGCCGATAATACCGATGGTCTTTTCAAAGAGCTCGACGCCTGAGAAGGCGGAGCGCTTCCACTGGCCTGCCTTCATGGAGGCATC
This sequence comes from Rothia nasimurium, assembly GCF_014217215.1. Classification (GTDB taxonomy): domain Bacteria; phylum Actinomycetota; class Actinomycetes; order Actinomycetales; family Micrococcaceae; genus Rothia; species Rothia avistercoris. Next base: position 968,060 of record NZ_CP056080.1, on the reverse strand, counting down.
GGCGGCTGAGATGTTGCGGGCAAGCCCCAGGATGTGCCCGACGGTGAGTTCTGCTGCGGAAATGACGTTAGAGGTGGGAGCGTTGACCACCATGACGCCGGCCTTGGTTGCGGCCTTGATATCGACGTTGTCGAGGCCAACGCCCGCGCGGGCAATGACCTTGAGCTTCTTGGCAGCGGCAATGGCTTCTGCGTCGACCTGGGTGGCTGAGCGCACCAGAATGGCGTCTACATCGGCAATGGCGGGGATGAGTTCGTCGCGGTTGGCGCCGTCGCAGGAGCGGATTTCAAAGTCGGGGCCCAGGGCTTCAACGGTGGCGGGTGAGAGTTCTTCAGCGAGCAGAACGACGGGTTTTGCAGTCACAGGTGGTTTCCTTAGATAGCGGGTGACGGTTAGAGAAAGTGGGGCAGCTGGCGCTTCGGACCCTAAGGACGCCGCTGGCAGGGGGGCTCTGTAAAGAGCAGGAGTGCGGTGGTTAGGCTACAGTTCACCGTACGGCTGTAGCTAGACCGCTCCCCCAGTTTACTGGGGGTTGGCAAGAGCCGGCCACCTTGCCCTGGGTGGGTGAGGTAGCCGGCTCTTGAGAGTTCACTGCTGGTGCAGGTGAGAGTAGCTTGGCTTAGCGGGCAACTGAGCCGTCGACGTAGTCTGAGTCAACGGAGTTGTTCCAGGCAAAGAGCTTGCGCAGTTCGCGGCCGGTTGCTTCGATGGGGTGGGCTTCGCCCTTGGCACGCAGTTCCTTGAACTCGGGGCCGCCGGCTGCCTGGTCTTCCATGAAGCGCTTGGCGAAGGTACCGTCCTGAATGTCGGCCAGAACAGCCTTCATGTTTTCCTTAACCTCGGGGGTGATCACACGGGGGCCTGAGACGTAGTCGCCGTATTCGGCGGTGTCTGAGATGGACCAGCGCTGCTTGGCGATGCCACCCTCAATCATGAGGTCAACAATCAGCTTGAGCTCGTGCAGCACCTCGAAGTAGGCGATTTCCGGCTGGTAGCCAGCTTCGGTCAGGGTTTCGAAGCCGTACTGAATCAGCTGGGAAGCGCCACCGCAGAGTACTGCCTGCTCGCCGAAGAGGTCTGATTCAGCTTCTTCCTTGAAGGTGGTCTCGATAACGCCTGCGCGGGTTGCACCCATAGCCTTGGCGTAGGCCAGGGCCAGGTCGAGGGCCTTACCTGAGGCGTCCTTTTCAACGGCAACGAGGGCGGGCACGGCGCGGCCTGCCTCAAATTCGCGGCGGACGGTGTGGCCGGGGCCCTTGGGGGCAACCATGGCAACGTCGACACCCTCGGGAGCTTCGATGTAGCCGAAGACAATGTTGAAGCCGTGAGCGAAGAAGAGGGCGTCACCTTCGTTGAGGTTGGGGGCGATGTCATTCTTGTAGACCTCTGCCTGAACCTGGTCGGGGGTGAGGATCATGATGACGTCTGCTTCTGCTGCTGCTTCTGCAACGGTGAGGACGCGCAGGCCCTCTGCTTCTGCCTTGGCGCGTGACTTTGAGCCTTCTGCAAGACCAACGCGGACGTCTACGCCTGAGTCACGCAGGTTGAGGGCGTGGGCGTGGCCCTGGGAACCGTAGCCGATGATGGCGACGGAGCGTTCTGCGATGTTCGCCAGATCTGCGTCGTCGTTGTAGTAGATCTTTGCCATGGTGTTCGATCTCCTTGATCGGTTGAGGGGCAGCAGCTGCTGCTAAACCTTGGTTGTGATGAACCGTTAGTCTCTAGCCTAGTAGGTTCGGCCAGTTTTGAGACGTGGGTTTCATATTTTGGAACGATATTTTTGGGCGGCTCTTGCCCTAGCCACGCAGGGCCTTTTCGCTCATGGAGCGAGGGCCGCGGGAAAGCCCGATAGTGCCAGCACGCACGATTTCGCGGACGCCAAAGGGTTCAAGCACCTCAAGCAGGGCGTTAATCTTATTGGCAGAGCCGGTGGCCTCGATAATGACAGACTCGGTAGAGACGTCCACAATCTTGGCGCGGAAGAGGTCGGCGGCCTGGGTGACCTGGATGCGGGCTGCCGCGTCCGCCTTGACCTTGATGAGAATATGGTCTCGCTGTGCCGACTGTTCGTCGGGCAGTTCCACAATCTTGAGCACGTGAATCAGCTTGTTGAGCTGTTTGGTGACCTGCTCAAGCAGCACGCCCTCGGCGTCGACCACCACGGTGATGCGGGAGATGCCGGGAACTTCGGTGGGACCAACGGCCAGGGAATCAATGTTGAACATGCGGCGGGCAAAGAGACCTGAGACTCTGGCCAGCACGCCGGGCTTATCTTCTACAAGAACCGAGAGGGTGTGGCGGCTCATAGCATCTCCTCATCTTCGCCCCAGGAGGGTGAGATATCTTTAGCAATCTGAATCTGGTCGTTCGATACACCGGCGGGCACCATGGGCCAGACTAGGGCATCGGGGCTGACGTTGAAGTCTACGACGACGGGGCGGTCGTTGATCGCCAGGGCCTGCTTGATAGTTTCTTCTACGTCTGCATCGCTCTCGCAGCGCAGGGCTGCGCAGCCGTAGGCTTCAGCCAGTTTGACGAAGTCAGGCACGCGCTCGGTACCCATGCCGGTCTTGAGGTGGGTGTTGGAGTAGCGGCCATCATAGAAGAGGTTCTGCCACTGGCGCACCATGCCCAAGGACGAGTTGTTGATAATGGCAACCTTGATGGGGATGTTGTTCTGTACGCAGGTGGCCAGTTCCTGGTTGGTCATCTGGAAGCAGCCATCACCGTCAATAGCCCACACGACAGAGTCGGGGAAGGCAACCTTGACGCCCATAGCGGCGGGGACGGAGAAGCCCATGGTGCCCAAACCTGCTGAGTTGATGAAGTGGCGGGGGTTTTCACTCTGGATAAACTGGGCTGCCCACATCTGGTGCTGGCCCACACCGGTGACGTAGTAGGCATCGGGGCCGGTGAGCTCGCTCAGCTTTTCGATGACGAATTGGGGGGAGCCCAGGCCGTCATCAGTCTTGGTGTAGCCCAGCGGGAAGGTTTCCTTGAACCGGTTAACCAGCTTCCACCAGTGCGAAAGGTCGGGAAGTTCAGAAGCAAACTCGCCCTCGAGAATCTCATTAAGCTCGGGAAGTACGTAGCGCAGATCCCCCACGATGGGTACGTCGGCAATACGAATCTTTGAGATTTCTGCGGGGTCTACATCGACGTGGATGACCTTAGCGTGCGGAGCAAATTCCGAGACGACGCCGGTGACGCGGTCGTCAAAACGGGCGCCCAGGGCAATGAGCAGGTCAGACTTCTGCATGGCGGTTACAGCAGGTACCGTACCGTGCATGCCCGGCATACCCAGGTTCTGGGGGTCTGAGTCAGGGTAAGCACCGCGGGCGGTCAGGGTGGTGACGACGGGGGCACCAATGGTTTTAGCAAGCTTGAGCAGCTCGTCGGACGCTTCAGCGCGGACGACACCGCCGCCCACATAGAGGACGGGGCGCTGGGACTCGGTAATAAGCTTAGCCGCTTCGCGAATCTGCTTGGAGTGGCCGCGGGTGACGGGATTGTAGCCGCGGGGGACGGTGTTAGCGGGCGGCCAGGAGAAGTCCATCATGCCCTGCTGGGCGTCCTTGGTAATGTCAACGAGGACGGGGCCCGGTCGGCCGGTTGCAGCGATTTTGAAGGCGGTGGCGATGCAGCGCGGAATCTCTTGGGCATCGCGCACCATGAAGGAGTGCTTGGTGATGGGCATGGTCATACCCACAATGTCAGCTTCCTGGAAGGCGTCGGTGCCAATCACCTTTGAAGAGACCTGGCCGGTGATGCACACCAGGGGCACAGAGTCCATATTGGCGTCTGCGATGGCGGTGAGCAGGTTGGTGGCGCCGGGGCCCGAGGTGGCGATAGCTACGCCGACCTTACCGCTGGCGATCGCGTAGCCTTCTGCTGCGTGCCCTGCCCCCTGTTCGTGGCGCACCAGAATGTGGTTGAGCTTTTCAGAATCAAAGAGGGGGTCATAGGTGGGCAGAATCGCGCCACCGGGCAGGCCGAAGATATCGGTTACACCCAGTTCTTCGAGGGAGCGGACGATGGCTTGAGAGCCGGTCATGCGCTCTACCGGTGAGGTTTCTGAGCTGCTACGGTTGCCCAGGTTTTTGGCTAGATCTGCAGGGTTGATGGGATTTCCCGCTGTCATTGGTGATCCTCGCGATGGTCTGAAGATGATCTTGTGTGTGAGCGGTGGGTGCGCCCGTTGGGTGTAGGTAGTGCCGGGTTGCGGATAAACCTAGAAAAAAACCCTCCGCTTGGTTGAGCGAAGGGTGCGCACGCCGTAAGACACATCAAAGACTTATGCTGCACACTCGTTCACGAGTCGCACCACAAGAATAATCTGTGACTGCTGGCGTGTTGTCATACCCTTTATTCTTGGTGCTCAAGGGCACACCGGTCAAACCAGTCTTAGAATATGACACAGCCAGCTCACCTCTCAGACACCAACGGGGAGAGGTAAGGCGGTCTAGCCTGGTCAAACGACACAAAGCTGCACATCGTCATTTAAAGACTTTTAGGCAATCAGTAGCACTTTTCTAGCCAAGACTTCAGCTATAGCACGTAGACTGATGGCATGACTGAACCCCAGCTCACCAGTAGTGAAATCGCCAAGACCCTGCATACTGTCTTCGATAGTCAGATTATTAACTATGGGGCCTACAACCTGGTTTTTGCTACAGGTTCATCTATCTACCGAAACCCCGATGTAGCATCCCGCCAGGAAGAGGATCAAAGCCATTTCCTCATTGGCTACAGGGATACCCCGCGAGAGGCCGTCATTGCCCCGCTCTCTCTACCCGAAGTCCGTGGCACCGGGACACCCACCTCCATCGACAACACTAACGCCGCACGCACTTTCACTCTTTCAGAGTTTTCATTTGGGCTAGAGTCCACAAACGGCACCTCATTTTCCCTCACCTTTGAGCCACAGATGACTGTACAAACCTCAGAAGGTAGTGGCGTGCTCGACCAGGCACTTGATATCGAAGATTTCAAGCGTGTCATTATTGAGGCTTGGGAGCTCTAGCTCCCGTCCACTCATAAAAACTGCCCTCAGTGGAATGCCAGCCAGCCTGGTCAGTACATACAAAAAAGGAGCCCGACCGGATAACCGGTCGGGCTTCTTACACTGTGCGCCCCCTGGGACTCGAACCCAGAACCCATTGATTAAGAGTCAATTGCTCTGCCAATTGAGCTAGAGGCGCATATTTACTTGTCAGACCGAGAACCTGTCTCAGCAACGGGTTCTACTATACGCAGCTTTTTTGAGGCACGCAAGCCGAAAAGAGTATTTGTGAGCGCTTCCACAAAATAGCAGATCTTCACATCTAAAAAATATATAAGCACACAAAGAAACCCGACCGGATAACCGGTCGGGCTTCTTACACTGTGCGCCCCCTGGGACTCGAACCCAGAACCCATTGATTAAGAGTCAATTGCTCTGCCAATTGAGCTAGAGGCGCATATTTACTTGTCAGACCGAGAACCTGTCTCAGCAACGGGTTCTACTATACGCAGCTTTTTTGAGGCGCGCAAGCCGAAAAGGGTGTTTGTGAGCACCTTCATAAAAAGCGTATATGTACAGCCCATACAGAAGGCCTCCCGCCGTATCGGCAGGAGGCCCAGAAGCACTATTTACGGTACTCAGCAATCATCTCTGGCGTAATAACGTCCATAACAGCGGTATTGACGCGCTCAACGACAGGCTCCGCGACATTAGCCTCGGGTACGTCGGCTTCTGCCGACGGAGCCTCTGCTAAAGATTTAGTAATAGCCCCAATCTGGGTGGTGCGCTCACCGGCAACATCATCGAGCACCTCTCCACCACCATGGTATTCATTGAGGCTTTCGATAATATGAATGAGCATTTCGCGAAATTCAGGGTTTGAAAGCTCGCCGGCAGATCCCAGCTTGCGGTCAATATTCTCAGCTTCAGCCAACACACGCCGCCCCTCTTCGGTGATACCGAGAAGGTAGCTACGGCGATCTATGGTGTTCCTGGTGCGAAATACATGGCCGTGCGCTTCAAGACGGGCAAGGGTTTTACCCATGGTCTGTGCCTGCACACCTACGAGGGAGGCAACTTTCACCTGTGAAATCATGCCTTCGCGGGCGATGACACCGAGAGCTGTTACGCCAGCATGAGTGAGCCCAAGTGACTTCAGCTGATCGTTCCAGCTGTATTCCAGCATACGCGCTGCAGTTGAGAGGAGTCGATTAATCGACCAATTACGAATTTCTGGCATAGCACCATTATAAGCATACTCACCACTTATATGCCTAGACATGACAGGTGCTTGACACAATCCACCGTACACTGAGTAATTATTGAACAACCCTGTTTTTCCGCTAAAAATCAGCGCTCCTTGCCCCTGATAAGCTGGAAGCAAGGCCGCAGCCCGGTGGGTTGCACCCCTATTCTGTTCACCATGTGAAAGGACGCCCGTGGAACGACTTACTCCGGGAACCCCCGCACCCCAGTTCACCCTGCCCGCTGCAGGAGGTGGAACTGTTACCCTGGCCGACTACGCAGGGCAGAAGGTAATCATCTACTTTTACCCCAAGGCATCTACCCCCGGGTGCACCACCCAGGCCTGCGACTTTAGAGATAATCTGGCCTCGCTCACCTCGCACGGCTACGCCGTCCTGGGCATCTCGCCCGATAGCGTCAAGGCCCTCGATACCTTCACTGAGAACCAGGAACTCACTTTCCCCCTGCTCTCTGACGAAGACCACGCGGTTGCGGAAGCCTACGGAGCCTGGGGCGAAAAGAAAAACTATGGCAAGACCTACGTAGGTCTAATCCGTTCCACTCTCGTCATTGATGAAAAGGGCATCATAGAGGTCGCCCAATACAACGTCCGGGCCAAGGGGCATGTTGCAAAGCTGCGCCGAGATCTAGGCATCGACGCATAACCACGACGGCCGTATTTAGCAAAACCTCTCAAGGTGTTGTAGCATAGACACTGTTGTGCTGACAGCACCGCATGCGCGAGTGGTGAAATTGGCAGACACGCAGGATTTAGGTTCCTGTGCCTTACGGCGTGAGGGTTCAAGTCCCTCCTCGCGCACATAGACGAAACACCCGTTCAGCCCGGTTTATCCACGGTTGGACGGGTTTTTTGATAGCTAAAACCTGACGGTAAGGTCTAGTAAGGTCTAGGTCAACGTGCCTCAGAACGAAGGGGATTCTCTTATGGCAGCATCAGCCCTGTCTCGCCGCACTCTGCTTCACTATGGTTCCATACTTACCGCTGGGCTAGCCCTTTCAGCCTGTTCGAGCCCGACTGAAGCCAACCCCGCAGCGTCTGCCTCCTCCACCGATAGCACAGGCCCCACCTTCCGTTTTGCCCAGGGCGCGCAAGTACTCACCCTTGACCCGGCAGCGACCTACCGGGTAGAAAGCCACCGCATCAGCGCCCAAATTCTAGAACCTCTAGTTCGATCTGATGTCAACACAGGTGAGCCCGCCCCCTCTCTTGCAACCAGCTGGGAGACTAGCGAGGACGGTCTCACCTACACCTTTGATCTGGTTGAGAATGCCACCTTTAGCGATGGCACCCCGTTGACAGCCAGTAGCGTACTGGCCAATATCGAGCGTTGGTCTACTCTGGGAAAAACTGCTCTCACCCGTATGACTCAGCCATTTCATCAGCTCTTTGGCAGCGCTAAAGCCGCAGACGGCAACGAGATTAAGCCCCTGGTGACCGCCTGGTCGGCACCTACAGATACTAGCCTTGCCATCGTTCTCAGCCGACCTTCTCACAGTTTTCTCAAGGCCCTGAGCCAGCCAGCCTACGGGGTTGTTCTACCCAGCAGTATCGGGGCGGACGGCTACCTCACCGGCTCCCCCATAGGAACCGGAGCGTTTACGCTGAGTTCCTGGGATGGCGGTACCGCCGTCCTCACCCGTAACAGTTCCTACCGGGGCGAGCCCGCCGACCTCGGTGCCATCGAGTTCCTTACCATCCCCGATGCCGAAAAACGCTACTACAACCTGCTCAAAGGTAGCATTGACGCCTACGACCAGGTAGCCCTCAAAGACTACGTCCCCCTGGCCCTTGACGGTTACGCTGTGCAGTCCCGCGACCCCTACGCAATTGCTTATATCGGCATCAACCTCTCCCACCCTGCCTTCGACGATGCCCGGGTCCGTCAGGCACTAGCCCGCTCCATCGACCGGGCTGCCATCGTCGAGACCTATTACCCCCAGGGCACCCATACCGCCCCCGACTTCATCCCCGCCCTCTTCCAGATGAAGAAAGAGGACATGGAGCAGGTCTACACCTATAACCTCACCCGCGCCAAAGAACTTCTCAAGGCCAGCACCTACGCCAACCAGGCCATTGATTTCTACTACCCGGTCAACCTGTCACAGCCGTCCCTGCCCTCACCCGAAGGTATCTACTCGCTCATCTCGGCCAACCTGGTCGAGGCAGGCTTCAATATTGTGCCCAAACCCTACCGCTGGTCGGACGCCGGTACCGAGGACATACCCACCGCCCACCCCGACTACGGGTTAGAACTGACCGGCTTTATCGGGGCTTTCCGCGACCCCACCACCTTTCTAGGGCATGTACTGACGCCGGCAGCGTCCGCCCCCACCACCATCAGCGAACCCAGCCCGAGCGCAAGCACCAGTGCCACCCCCTCCCCCACTTCCACAACAGCAGCTACCGAACCGACCAAGGCTATTGCCAGCTACGCCAGTATCCGCCAGGCTATCGACGAGGCTGATACCCGCACCGATATCGCCGAATGGCGGGAAGCCTACAAGGACATTAATAACCAGGTAGCCAACCTGCTTTCTGCAATTCCTCTGGCCTACCCTGTCTCGGGCGTCACCCAGGGCCAGCGGGTGCGCACCTACACGGTGAGCGCCACCTGCATCGATGATTTCTCCACCGTGCACATCGACGACTAGCCCACCGCGGGCGTCCGCAAAAGTGCGTCAAAGAACCGCACGTGTTAGGTACGTCGCCCTATCTGTACTACGCTAAAGATGAGAACGGGGCCGAGCGGCTCCACCCCAGCCGGTGTCCAGCGTCGGGCACCACAGTCTTAGAGTGACGGAGTGTCAATCACGTGGCAAACGAAGTACAGACCGATGTCGTCCTAGTGGGCGGCGGTATTATGAGCGCAACCCTGGGCGTCCTGCTCAAGGAAGTAGAGCCCACCTGGAATATCACCCTGCTGGAGCGTCTGGATCAGGTAGGCCAGGAGTCATCTAACCCCTGGAACAACGCTGGTACCGGCCACTCAGCGCTCTGCGAACTCAACTACGCCCCGGCAGGTCCCGACGGCACCGTAGACCCGGCCAAGGCACTGGGTATTAACGAGCAGTTCCAGGTTTCCCGCCAGCTCTGGGCCTCCCTGGTTGAAGAGGGCAAGATCAAGGACGCCAGCTTCATCAACCCCGTACCCCACATGTCCCTGGTCTTCGGTGAAGACCACGTGCGCTACCTGGGCAAGCGTTTTGAGGCCTTCGAGAACCAGAAGCTCTTTGAGCGCATGAAGTTCTCAACCGATTTTGACCAGATTCGCCAGTGGGCCCCCCTGGCCGTTGAGGGCCGCGACCCCAACCAGAAGATTGCCGCCACCTGGTCCCCCGAGGGTACCGACGTAGATTTCGGCAACCTCACCGAGCAGATGGTGGACTACCTGGTAGAGCAGGGCGTCACTGTCCAGTACGGCCAGCAGGTCACCAACCTCGAGCAGCAGAGCGACGGCAGCTGGCTGGTCAAGGTCAAGAACCGCCTCAACTCCGAGCACAGCCAGACCATTCGTGCCAAGTTTGTCTTCCTGGGTGCCGGTGGTGGTGCCCTCAACCTGCTGCAGAAGTCAGGTATTAAGGAAGGCAAGGGCTTCGGTGGCTTCCCCGTCTCGGGTCTTTTCTTCCGCAATACCAATGAAGAAACCGCCCTCAAGCACAATGCCAAGGTCTACGGTCAGGCTTCGGTAGGTGCCCCGCCCATGTCTGTGCCCCACCTCGACACCCGCTACGTGAACGGCAAACGCTCCCTGCTCTTTGGCCCCTACGCTGGCTTTAAGACCAACTTCCTCAAGCAGGGCTCCCTGCTCGATCTGCCCCTCTCCCTGCGTCCGGACAACCTGGTCCCCATGATTCGTGCAGGTCTGGACAACGTGGATCTCACCAAGTACCTCATCGGTGAACTGCTCAAGAACCGCGACGAGCGTGTAGCCTCTCTGCGCGAGTATTACCCCACCGCGGTAGCGGATGAGTGGGAGCTCATCACCGCCGGTCAGCGCGTGCAGGTTATTAAGAAGGACGCCAAGAAGGGCGGCGTGCTGCAGTTCGGTACCGAGCTCATCGCATCGGGCGACGGATCTATCGCGGCCCTGCTCGGTGCCTCCCCCGGCGCTTCAACCGCTGCCCCCATCATGCTGACCCTGCTGGCCCGTTGCTTCCCCGCCAAGATAAACCAGTGGGAACCCCGCATCAAGGAACTGGTGCCCGGCTACGGCATCAAGCTCAACGACAACCACGACCTGGCTGATGAGCTCTTTGCCCACACCGCCAAGGTGCTGGGTATCGATAACTAGCCCCCGGCGTCCGCCCACTACCGTGTGGGCTACCCTGTCTAATAGCTGCCCCGGCACCATGAGCCGGGGCAGCTACTGTTTTATCACGGAGCAGTCGCTCAGCCAGCTCAAAGATTTATCATGCTACTGATAAGATGTTTACTGATTAAATCACCGCATGCCCAAAGGACGACACTATGGCTCTCGAAGAACAAACCATTAGCCGGGCCGTTACAGAGGACGCCCACAAAGAGGCTCCCAAGCCCGCCAAGCTCTCAGATATGAGCGGCTCTAGCTGGAAGTACATCTTCAAGCGCGCCCTGAGCGAATTCACCAACGACGGCTGCACCGATCTGGCCGCCGCCCTAACCTACTTCACGGTGCTCTCTATCTTCCCCGGCCTACTGGCCGTGGTCTCTCTGCTGGGTGTCTTTGGGCAGGGTCAGCAGACCACCAACGCGATTCTCAACTTCCTTGAAGACTACGCCCCGGCTGAAATGCTGACCCTGCTGGAAGAGCCCATCACCCAGCTCACAAGCTCAAACGCCGCAGGTCTGGCCCTGGTGACCGGTGTGGTCGGTGCCCTCTGGACTGCCTCGGGCTACATCGGCGCCTTCGGCCGCTCCATGAACAAGATCTACGGTGTGGTAGAAGGCCGCCCCATCTGGAAGCTGCGCCCCTTCAACCTGCTGGTCACCGCCGCCATGGTACTGATTGTTGTTGCCATGATGCTGGTACTGCTTTCCTCTGAAGACGTGCTGACCACCCTGCAGAACGCCGTGCCCGCTATCGAACTCGGCGGCTTCATCGGCGTATGGATGTGGCTACGCTACCCCATCATGCTGATTCTGGCCGTTGTGCTCATTAGCCTGCTCTACTTTGCCACCCCCAACGTCAAGCAGCCCAAGTTCCGCTTCCTCACCCCCGGCGCCGCTATTGCCCTGATCGTGATGGCTATTGCTGGTCTGGGCTTCACCTTTTACGTCTCAAACTTCGGCTCCTACAATGCCACCTACGGCCTGATCGGTGGCGTTATCGTGATGCTGCTCTTCATCTGGATCATGAACAATGTGCTGCTGCTCGGCGCCCAGATTGACGCTGAGATTCAGCGCGGACGCGAGTTGCAGGCAGGTATCAAGGCTGAGGACGAGCTTCAGCTGCCCCCTCGCGATGACACCATGGCGATCAAACAGCAGGAGAAGAAGGAAAACCTCATCGAAGAGGGCCGCAAGATTCGCCTGGCCCATAACGGTGTTGATTTCCAGCAGATGGCCGAGAAGCAGGAGAAGAAGGACTCCGAGTAGGCCCTATGTGCGAGCCCTGTCTTTCGGTCGAGACTTACTGTGCCCCCGTTGCCGGGGCGGACGCCCCGCCCCGGCTTCTTGAGGGCCAGCAGGTGGTGGCGGTGCACGGTTTTGCCTCCACCCCCGAGGTGACCTGGGAACGGACCGGTTGGGTGCGGCAGTTCCAGCGAGCAGGGGCAGATGTCCATCTGGTCACCCTGCCCTACCACCGGCTCGAAAAAACGGGGCACGAAGGAGCAGAAAGGTCTAGCGGGCAGATAGCCGTCACCTGGCAGCAAGAAGGGCTAGTGGCTTCCCTGGGCACAGCCCTTGCACAGGCTCTAGCAGATGTAGATACACCGGTTCATCTGCTGGGCTATTCCCTGGGCGCCCGCATCTGCTGGCAGGTAGCGCTCAGCTCCCCGCACCTAGTACAGAGCCTGACGCTCGGAGGCCTGCCCCTAGCAACCCACCTCGATAAGGTGCAGTCCTATCTATCGGCGCCTTCCTCCGCCCCCGGTACCTCCCTGCCAGAGGGACTCCAGGCTGTCCTCGACGCCAGCCCCCTGCCCCGCGCTGCACTGGCTGCTTTTACAGCCCAGCCGGTTGAGCCTTTCACACGGAACAAACTACCTACCTGCCCTACCCTCCTCTTTGCCGGCAGCGACGATACCCTAGCCACAGGGCTCCCTGCCCTTGCTGCTGCCCTGCCGCACCCGGCGTCCGCCTATCTAGAGCTAGCGGGCCGCGACCATATTAGTGCCCTGACCAGCGGGCAAGTCCGCCGGGCGTCCGCTGACTTCATGGCCCGTCATGCGGTCTCACGAGCTGGTAGCGAGCCGGACCACACGGTAGCGTAGAGAGTAGCAGCAGGTAGCTACCTGCCGGTATTTTTCCCCTCCCGCTATCGAAGGAGCCCCATGCACAAGGTCAAGGCCGTCGTCTCTCTGGCCAAGGATCAGCCCGTTGAAGTTGTTACCATCAATGTGCCCAACCCTATCAAGGGCGAGGCCCTGGTAAAGGTGCTCACCTGCGGTGTCTGCCAGACCGACCACCACTACGTCCAGGGCGGGGTCGGCAACGACTACCCCTACCTGCTGGGTCACGAGTCAGCCGGCATCGTCGAGGCTGTGGGCGAGGGCGTCACCAACGTTGCCCCCGGCGACCTGGTCATTCTCAACTGGCGGGCTGTCTGCGGCGAATGCCGGGCCTGTAAGAAGGGCAAGCCCCAGTACTGCTTCGCCACCCACAACGCTACCCAGAAGATGACCCTGGAAGATGGCACCGAGCTCTCCCCCGCCTTGGGTATCGGTTCCTTTGCCGAGAAGACCCTGGTGGCAGCCGGCCAGTGCACCAAGATTGATGCTGAGCTGACCGAGGACCAGTACGCCGCTATCGGCCTGCTGGGCTGCGGCGTCACCGCCGGTCTGGGCGCTGTTCTCAACACCGGTGAAGTAGCCCGCGGCGAGTCAGTTGCCGTCATCGGCTGCGGCGGTGTAGGTACTGCCGCTGTTGCCGGCGCCAAGCTGGGCGGGGCAACCACCATCATCGCCGTTGATATCGACGACGAGAAGCTGGCCCGAGCCAAGGAGCACGGCGCCACCCATGTGATCAACTCTAAAAACCAGGACCCGGTAGCCGCTATCAAGGAGCTCACCGACGGCTTCGGCGCCGACCTGGTTATTGACGCTGTGGGCGTTGAAGTCACCTTCAAGCAGGCCTTTGAGGCCCGCGACCTGGCCGGACGCGTCGTTCTGGTAGGCGTGCCCGCCCCCGGCACCACCTGGCAGGCTCCCCTCGATGAGGTCTTCGGGCGCGGCGGCTCCATCAAGTCAGCCTGGTATGGCGACACCCTGCCCTCCCGCGACTTCCCCATGTTCGTTCAGCACTACCAGCTGGGCAACCTCGACCTGGACGGCTTCGTCTCAGAACGCATCAGCCTTGACCAGGTCAACGAGGCTTTCGAAACCATGAAGACCGGTAAGGTGCTTCGCTCGGTCGTTGAGCTCTAGGAGTTATCACCATGACAGAACGCATTGAACGAGTTGTCACCTCCGGCACCTTTTCCCTGGACGGGGGCACCTGGGACGTCGATAACAACGTCTGGATTATCGGCAACGACACTTCCGTGGTCATCATCGACCCCGCCCACGACGTCGATAAGATTTCAGCCAAGGTTGCAGGGCGAACCGTTGAGAAAATCCTGCTGACCCACGCCCACGACGACCACATCCGCTCCGCCAGGGAAGCCGCCGACCGATTCGGCGCCCCGGTCTACCTCAACCCGGCAGACCGTCCGCTCTGGGAGATGGTCTACCCCTCCTGGGACTTCGACAAAGACCTGGCAGAGGGCGATACCATTACCATCGGCTCCACCGAGCTGAACGTCCTGGCAACCCCGGGCCACTCCCCCGGCTCCGTCTGCTTCTACGCCCCCACCCTCTCCTGGGAGAATTCAGAGGGCGTGCTCTTCTCGGGCGATACTCTGTTCAACGGAGGGCCGGGCGCCACGGGCCGCTCCTTCTCCAGCTTCGAAACCATCATCGAGTCAATCTCAACCAAGCTCTTAACCCTGCCCGAATCCACCGCTGTGCTCACCGGCCACGGGGACTCCACCGGCATCGGCCTAGAAACCCCCGAACTCGAGAACTGGATCAAGCGCGGCCACTAGCCGCGAGGGCGTCCGCTCCCTCAACCTATACCAAGGGGCCCTACCGTCAGCTGACGGTAGGGCCCCTTGTGTTTGGAATGATGAGGGTGCGGCGCTAGGGCAGTAGCGCCAAACGCTCCTCGTAGGTGCGACGCCACAAGAACCCGTAGAGATGCCCCAGGCAGAAGTAGATCGCAGCGGCGATGAGAGGAATAATCAGGGCCACCTGGTAGCTGTAGGAGCCGCTCAAGTCGGCTGCCCACACGAACCCTACCGCGATACCGCCCAGGGAACATGCCTGCAGGGTAGAAAGAGCGAGATCGAGGTTTTTGCGCACCGAGAGGCTGGTGGCCACCGAGTCCATGGTGACCAGGCAAATACCGTAGGCAAGACCCACACAAATCAGAGGGACCACCATGCCCACAGCTGAGGTGGGCAGAGACAGGGTCATGGTGGTGAGGGTCAGGCCCACCCCGCTCACCAGCCAGGCCCCCCACCCGAACATGGGCAGGCGCTCAAAGAGCACAAACAGGGCAGAGATAACCGCGCACAGACCGAGTAGGGCAATGAGGAAGCCGGTGACGCCTATCTGGTCGGTTGAAATGGCGTAGGCCACGATAGCTGCCTGGGTAGCGCCCAGGGATAGGCCTAAGCAGATGGTGCCCAGCTGGGGTATCCAGAGCAGGGAGCGGCTTACACCGCGCAGGGGCTTGCGGCGGTTGCCCCCGCTGACATCTCGGGTCTCAACCGGCAGGTTTTCCGGGCGCCACAGTAGCATGAGCAGGCCCAGCACATCGAGCACGATGACCGCGAACAGGGCTGACTGGGCCGTCAAAAAGACCGTGGTCATACCGGCAATAACGGCCCCGGCGGGCAGGGCGATGACGTCGAACATGGTTTCAAGCGAAATGGACGCGTTGAGCTTACGGCGGTCCTTGGTGGTGAGGTACTCGGCGCTCCAGTAGCTTCGCATCACCGCCCCCAGCGGCACGGTGGTCACACCCGTCACCGCGCAGGCTGCGAGGAACCGGCCAATAGACCCGCTACTGGTCTCAGCAAAGCGCAGCGACTCCAACATCAGCCAGATCAGGGCCAGAATATTGAGCACGGTAACGGCAAAGAAAATTCTTCGCTGGCCCCAGCGCTCAGAAATCGACCGATAGACCGGCACCATGAGAGCCGCACTCAGTCCCACTGTACCGGCGGCATACCCGCCGAGAGTGGCCTCATTGTTCTGCACGGCCAGCATCATCATCACCGCCAGCATCACCATAGCCGCAGGTAGGCGCATGAGCAGGGAGAAGAAGAGGAAGCGCCAGCCATGGGCCAGCAGCAAATCGCGAATACGGGTGCGGGCGTACTGGGTTGAAATACGCAGGCGAGTGACTCTTTCGCTCACGTTATTCCGCAGGTCTGAGCCACTGGGCCACTGGCGGTCATGCCGGTAGCCCAGCCCCGTGCGGAGAGAAGAGCTACGATTCTTGGGGTTACGGTGGGGGCTCACGCTGCTCCTGCATCTGCGACCAGAGATGAGCCCTGGGGCGAGCTTGTAAGGACGATGTGCTTGTTAATGCGGTTCTTCATCTCGGCCACATGCGAGATAAGGCCGATGACTCTCCCCCGCTCACGCAGGGAGTCAATGGTGGTCATGACCTCTTCGAGGGTTTCATCGTCGAGAGAGCCAAAGCCTTCGTCAACGAAGAGGGTGTCGATGTCGATACCGCCGTTGGCCTGCTGCACCACGTCGGCAAGACCCAGTGCCAGGGCCAGGGACGCCATGAAGGTTTCACCGCCCGAGAGGCTTTCGGGGCGGCGGCTGGCGTTGTGCCAGGCATCGAAGATGTCGATAGCCAGGCCGGATTTCTTGTTGCGCCCCTCTGCCCGGTCGGTGTGTTCCAGGCGGTAGCGGCCGTGGGTCATTTTTTCGAGGTGCTCGCTGGCTGCCTCCGCGACCTCGGCGAGCTGGTAGGCCAGCACGTAGGACGTCAGCGTCATGTGCAGGCGGTTATCACTGCCGGGGGCCGCTGTGGCGGTCGCTGCGAGCTCGCGTTTGAGATGGGCGTCTTCCAGTAGCAGGCGGCTCTTTTCTAGGGTCGCTTCGAGCAGGCTCAGCACCTCGTGCAGCTCCTCGCGAGCACCGGTGAGGCGGGTGGCATGGCTAATGAAGCTATCGCGCTGGGCGCTGAGCTGGGCAATTGCTACCTTGAGCTGGGCTAGTTGTTCGGGGGCAGGTGGTTGGCCGCCGTCCGACTGGAGCTGGGCGATAGCTGCCAGGGCGGGGCTAGTGAGCTGGGCTGTGACTGCCAGGGTTCGGTCGCGGTGGGTGGTGATCTGCTGCTCTAGCTGGCTGGCCTGGGTCTTGGTGAGTAGCTGGGCTTTTACCTGCTGGGCGTCCTTGAGCTGGGCTTCTTGTGGGGCCTTGTTCAGTTCTTCCTGGGCGGACGCCTGGGCTTGGGCCTGCCGCTCCTGGTCGGCGTAGGCGGCGAGCAGGGTGGGCAGCTGTCTGGCTAGCCGGTTAAGGGTGGTGATACGGTCGGCTAGGCCTGGGCCCTGTCGGTGGGGTGCCAGCTCGGTTTCAAGGCTTTCTCGCTGAGCGGTGAGCTGGTGCAATTTGGCTTCTTCGCTCGTGTGCTGGCGTTCTGCTTCGGCCAGGTCTGCCCGGCTGGTCTCAAGGGTTTGTTCAGCGGTGGCGATGCGCTGGGCGAGGTTCTTGCGGTGGGCGACCTGGGCCTGGGCCTGGCTGAGGCTCTCTTGGGCAGAGGTCAGGGCTGCCCGAGCTTCTTCGGGTTCGGGTGTACCCTGCTCTATCAGCTGGTCGAGGGTGCTCTGGGCTGCGCTCAGGGCGGCGAGCGCCTGCTGGGCTTCTGCTTCTGCCGCGTCGCGCTGGTGCTTGGCGCGGGTGAGGGCTTCTTCGGTGACGGGTGGGGTGTTTTGGTCGTAGCTGGCGGGGGCGGGGTGGTCTGTGGAGCCGCAGACGCTACAGGGTTGGCCGTCGGTGAGGGTTTCGGCCAGAATCTGGGCGGCTGAGTCAAAGCGCTGGCGCTGGAGGGTTTCGGCCTGGGCGGACGCCTTCCGTCGGCTTTCTTCGGCCCCTTGGGAGGCCCGCTGGGCGGCTTCTAGGTTGGTGCGGGCCTGGGTGAGGCGGTCGGCGGCGGTGGCCCTGTCGCGAGCCTGGTCCAGCAGGGCGCGGGCAGCTTCTTCGCGGGCGGTAGCATGCTCGGTTTTCTCGTAGTCCTGGCGCTGCTGGGTGAGGCTCTGCTGGGCTTCTTCTAGGGCCTGGGTGAACTGGGTGCGGCGGGTGGTCAGACCCTGGAGGGTGCTGGTGCTGGCCTGTGCCTGAGCGGCCAGGTTTGCGATGTCTTTTTCTGCCTGCTGGTAGCGGGTGAGCTGGTCGATGTGGGCGCTGGTGAGTTCGCTCAGCTGCTGGCTGGCATCGTCGGTGAGGGCGGTCTCGAGGGCGGCCTGGGCTTGGGTGAGCAGGTCGTATTCGAGGGCAGTTTCGGTGAGGTTTTCCCGGGCGGACGCCAGGAGCATGCGGGTACTGCCCAGGTGGGTTTCTACCCGGTCTGCTGCCTGCCGGTAGGCGGTTGCTGCCTGTTCAGCCGCTGTTACCCGAGGCAGAATCTCGGCAGCTACCCGGTGTGCCTCAAGGCGGGTGCGGCTGGCAGCTATTTGGCTCTCCTCATGTGCCAGGGTTTCCTGTTCCTGGGTGAGCTTGAGATAGGTAGCCCAGTCTTTCTGTAGCTGGGTGGTTTCGGTGTGCTCGTTTGCCAGTGTTTCGAGGTCGTGGGCGGTTTTATCCCGCCGCTCTTCTAGATTCTGAATGAGATCTGTTAGCTGGCTAAGTACCTGGCGCAGGTAGTCGGGTAGGTCCACTACGGAGATGGGCCCGGTGTCTTCGGGGGCAGAAGGACTTTCAGTGTCTTCGTTTACCTCTTGCCCCAGGATCCGTTGTGCCTGGTCGGCCCGGGCTGCCTGCTCGGCACGTTCTGCCCGCTGCTCTAGCACCCGCAGGTCCTGCTGGGCAGCCTCGGCTGCCGCGGCGGCGTCCTTGGCGTATCTGTGGAGCAGGTCTTGTACCTTTTCGAAGTCCTCCGTGCCAAAGAGCTGCTTGAGCAGCTGCTCCCGCTCCCCGGAGGTAGCGACCAGGAAACGATGGAACTGCCCCTGGGGCAGCAGCATGACCTGGTTAAACTGCTGGGCGTTGAGGCCCAGCACAGAGAGCATGAAATCGCCGGCGTCCTTATGGCGGGTGATGGCCGGGTCTGGCTCCCAGCTGCCGGTGGCGGTATCAAACTTCTCAATCAGGGTTTTAGCCTGCTCGGTGATTGTACCCTCACCGCGTTTCTTGGGGCGCTCGTAGGCCGGGCTACGGTCAATCCGGTAGCGGTCGGTGCCGATGGTGCAGTCCAGCAGCACCCGGGGCTGCACATGGGGGTCAGCGAAACGGGATTTCAGGTCGGTGCGCCCCGATGAGGTGGAGCCGTAAAGGGCGTAGCAGATGGCATCGAGGATAGATGACTTGCCCGAACCGGTAGGGCCGTTGAGCAGGAAGATGCCCTCTCGGTTGAGATCGTCAAAGTCGATGGTGACGGTGCCCGGGAAGGGGCCGTAGGCGGTCAGTTCTAGTCGGTGAATTCGCATTTAGTCGCTCGCTCCCCTGGTACGGGCCTGGTCTAGGACGTCGGTGAGATAGGTGGCTTCAGCCTCGTTGAGGGCACGACCGCGCACATGCTCGTAGAAGGACTCGCAGATAGCCTGAATGCTCTGGCTCTCGCGGGTGCGGCGGTAGCTGTGCTCTGGGCGTTTCTCAGTGCCTTCAGGGGCGAAGAAAAGTTCCTGGACATGCTCGTAGTGGGCTTTGAGCCTATCGAGGGCAGCGGCTGGGCGCTCAGCATCGGTCAGGGTGATACTGACAAAAGCCCGGCCGTAGGCCTGCACGGTGCTTTCGGCAAGCACCTCGTCGAGAGTGCCTTTGAGGGTTTTGAGCACAAGGTGGGTCTGCCAGGTATGTTCACTCACCTCAATAGCGCCGTCAGGGGCTACGTCGATGATCCAGGCCCCCTTACGGTGGTTTTGCTCGCTGAAAGAATAGGCCAAAAGAGAGCCGGAATACCTGACGGTATCGGTAACCTTCTGCCGCCCGTGCAGGTGCCCCAGGGCTGTGTAGCTGGCAGCGGCAAAGGTGCTCACCGGCACCTGCTGTACCCCGCCTACCGAGATATCGCGTTCTGACTCTGAGGGCTCTGAACCCGTGGCAAAGCAGTGGGCAAGAACTACCGTAGCGGCAACCTGGCGGGTGGCGGCGTCCTCTTCCACCCTCCTCATAGCTTCAGCCAGCACGCTCGCGTGGCTGGCCTCGGTACCCCAGCGGGCAGCAATCGGACGCGGCTCTAGGTAGGGTATGCCGTAAAAGGCCACCTCAACGCCCCCGGCGGACAGCAGGACGGGTTGGCCCACCTGGGTTTGCGAGGTCACCAGGTGCACACCCGCAGCACTCAGCAAAGAAGATCCAAAGCCCAGGCGAATAGCCGAGTCGTGATTACCGCTCGTTGCTACCACCTGCGCCCCGGCCTGCACCAGGCGGGTCAGGGTACGGTCAAAAAGTTGCACGGTCTCGGTGCGGGGCTGGGCCTGATCATAGACATCCCCGCTGATCAGCACCACGTCGATGCCCTGTTCTTGAACCAGGTTCACCAGCTCATCGAGCAGCTGCTCGGCGTAGGAGTGCAGGGAGGTACCGTGAAAGGTACGGCCCAGGTGCCAGTCAGAGGTGTGCAAGATACGCATACCACCAGTTTAGTGGTCCCGCTCTTACCCCGCTTTAGAATAGGGAGCATGACTTCTGTTTTTCCTGCCCCCGATGCCCTCTCCCCCGCCTACCGGTCGGCCCTGCGCGGCTCCCTGCTGGGTACCGCCCTGGGGGATGCTCTGGGCTACCCCCTCGAGACCAGCACCGCAGAACAGATTGCCGAGCACTGGGGCGGGCGTACAGGAGCCGACCTTATCGCGGCTATCGCCCGGGAACCCCTGCTCGTTTCAGACGACACCCAGCTCACCCTGGCAACCCTCGACGGGCTCACCGAGGTGCTGGAGTGGAACAACGAGGGCCAGGCAGCCGACGAGCTGGCCTGCATCTGGCTAGCCTACCTGCGCTGGTACACTGGCACCGGCCACCCGGCACCCGAGACCGCCCCCTATTCCCTTCCCTGCCCCCTCGATGCGCTTCAGGTGATGCGCCAGCAGCGCGGCCCGGGCAAAGCCACCCTGGTAGCCCTTGCCACGGGGGAAATGCAGTTTATCTCTAAGAACATCAACCCGCAGGCCCTGGGCACCGGGGCGCTCATGCGCTCTGCCCCCTTCGGTTACCTGCCGGTGGCCGATGATGCTACCGTCATCAAGCTATCCGCCCACGCCGCGGCCCTCACCCACGGCCACCCCGAGGCCATCATCTCGGCAAGCGCCTACGCCCTGCTCATTCGCTACCTGCTGGGCAGCGCCAGCCAGGGCACCGGGCAGGATCCTCGCCCCGGTGTGCTTAAAGCCTGCACCCAGCAGGTGCTGAACTGGCTAGGTACGGTGGAGCAAAGCCAGGCCCTACCCGGCGATGCCGCACTCACCCGTACGACGCTGGGCACCGCCCTCCGCCTGGCTCAGCACGAGGCTCAGGTGGCGGACGCCCGCCCCCACTTCGGCGAACTCCTGGTGGCCCCCGATGTGCTCGGCTACGCCCTCTTCCTAGCTCTGCAGGCAGAGACGTACGTCGCTGCGGAGAAGCTGAACCAGCAGCAGGCAGTGAGTGAGGCCCTGGGTGCGGCAATTGCTGTCACCGGCGATTCAGATTCAATCGGGGCTCTGGTCGGCTCCCTGCTCGGAGCGCTCTGGGGCGACGATACTTTCCCGGCAGACCTCGCCCCTGCTACCGACGCCGCAGAAGCCCTGAACCTGATTGAGGAAGCCTGGTTTAAACAGCTTGGGGTGTAATGAGAAGAATAACGCGGCAGGCTCGCGCTGGATGAAGCCCAGCAGATTCCGAGCGCGCGAGGAAACAAATCTGCGGGCGCAATAGGCGCAAGCCTGACCCTCACGCCCCGCCTTACGGCGGATTCTGTTCGCTCTTACGTGCTCGCGCGCTCGCACCCGCTCACTTCATCCCAGCCAGCAGCTTCGCTGCGAGCCTGCCGCGTTATACCGCAAGCACCTCGGTGCGGTGGTCCAGGTACCATTCGTCGGCGCGTTCCACGGCCAGGCGTTGGATAGCTCCGCCCATGCCGTTGCGCATGGTGTAGGCCAGGGACTGCAGCGGTAGCAGGCGGGCCACTATTTTGGCGCGTTCTAGCTGGGTTTCATCGAGCGCTTTAGAGAGGGAGTCCCAGCCGTAGAAGTTACCCAGGGCTGCGTGGTCAACGGCCGCGTCCCCTACCGAGGCGTGGTCCCAGTCAATAACGCCGACCAGTTTGTCGCCGTTCCAGAGAATATTGTGGCCGGCTAGGTCGCCGTGGACGAGAACCGGTGAGGCAGGTTCCAGGGCCAGTACCCGGTCTATGGCTGCGTGGGCTACCTTCTGGGCGCCGGTGAGCAGCTGGGGTACGACCTGCTCGCGCAGGAGTACCTCCCAGTTATCGCGTCCGCCCCAGTGCTCGTGCACCATATCGAGGTAGGGCCCGTAGCCGCTGAAGTCTACCGAGTGGATAGCTTTGACCAGGTTGGCAAGCTGCTTGGGCGGGGCCGAGCCAAGCAGGCGAGGCTCCCCCTTAATCCAGGTTAGCCCTACAGCGGTGAAGCCGTTTCGGGTGATAACCCGGGTGATGGGTCGGGGTACCGCAAAGGGAAGGTCCTGGGGTAGCCGCCGCAGGATCTCGGTGCGGCGGGCTACCAGGTGCCCCGTCTGCTGGGTTTTGGCGATACGCACACTCAGCTCCGCCCCCATGTTGACGATGATGTGGGCAGAGCCGGTGGTCCGGATGTCCCAGCGGTCGCGGGGAATGTTCAAACCGGCTTGCTCCATCACCGCCGTGACCACGGGAAGAGCCTTCATCTGTTCAATGAGTGTAAGGTGCGCTGCCATAGGGTACCTCGTACAGGATTGTTACTGGGCCAGGGCGGCCTGTAGGTGGGGAAGAAGCTTGGCTAGGGCCTGGCTCCGGTGGCTGATGGCATTCTTGACATCGGCGGGCACCTGGGCGCAGGAGAGGCCAGCGTATTCGCCGGTGAAACCGTCGGCTGCCAGAATCGGGTCATAGCCGAACCCGCCCTCGCCGCGGGGCTCGCGCAGCAGGGTTCCGGCAAGCTCCCCCTCTTCCACGGCCTCTACACCTTCGGGGGTAACCATCGAGGCGGCGCAGACGAAGCGGGCGCGGCGGTGTTCATCGGCGATGTCTGAAAGCTGCGCTAGGAGCAGGTTGAGATTGGCTTCATCGTCTCCGTGCCGGCCGGCCCAGCGAGCGCTGAAAATACCGGGGGCACCGCCCAGCACCTCGACCGACAGTCCTGAGTCATCGGCAATAGCAATCAGGCCGGTAGCCGCAGCTACCGCGCGGGCCTTCAAGAGGGAGTTCTGGGCAAAAGTGACGCCGTCTTCAACCACGTCGGGGGCACCTGCAGCACCAGCGTCGATCACCTCGGTGTCAACATCCAGCCCCTCGATAGCGCCGCGCAGCATCTCACGGAACTCGCGCAGTTTCCCCTGGTTGTGGGTGGCAAGAACGATTTTGGCGGGCATTAGTCCTCCAGGGCTTCGCGCTGGATCTGGGCTAGCTGCGCGGTGCCGTGCAGGGCCAAGTCGAGTAGGGAGTTCAGTTCGTCGCGGTCGAAGGGGGCGCCCTCTGCGGTTCCCTGTACCTCAACGAACTTGCCTTCGCCGGTGACGACCACATTCATGTCGGTCTCGGCGCGCACGTCTTCTTCGTAGGGCAGATCAAGCATGGGAAGGCCGTCGATGATGCCCACAGAAATTGCGGCAACAGAGCCGGTGAGGGGCTTAGCCTTGGCCGGGATAATGCCCTGGGTCTGGGCCCACTTGATGGCGTCGGCCAGGGCGATGTAGGCGCCGGTGATAGCGGCGGTGCGGGTACCGCCGTCCGCCTGGAGCACATCGCAGTCGAGCACGATGGTGTTCTCGCCCAGCTCAGCGGTGTCGATGACGGCGCGCAGAGAGCGGCCAATCAGCCGGGAAATCTCGTGAGTGCGGCCGCCAATCTTACCCTTGACCGATTCACGGGAGTTACGGGTGTTGGTTGCGCGCGGCAGCATGGCGTATTCTGCGGTGACCCAGCCGGTGCCCTGGCCCTTGAGCCAGCGGGGCACGCCCTCGGTCAGTGAGGCGGTGCAGAGCACCCGGGTGTTGCCGAATTCGATGAGGGCCGAACCTTCGGCGTTCTTTGACCAGCCGCGGGTGACGGTGATGGGGCGGAGCTGGTCGGGGGTACGGCCGTCGCCGCGCAGGATGGGTGCTGCCATGTTTTCTGTCATGGTTTCAGCCTAGCGTCTGTTGCCCGGGGCGCACAAAAACACGGGCGCTTTTCTGCACCCGTGTTGTCTGCGTTGGCTACTTGTGGGCAGGGGCCGGTAGCTAGCTCCCCTGGTGGCGGCTAATGACCTTCAGGGTGGTGGTCTGCGGGTTGCTGGCGTATTCCTCGGGGCTACGGCGGGGGTTGACCCGGTAGGTTGCCGAGGCCTCAGCCACCGATATCGGCCCGTCAAAAACGCTCTTGGCTTCGGCCAGGGCAATAGCGGGGTCGTTCCAGATGGGCAGGTGGGTGAGTAGCAGGTTGCGGACGCCTGCCTCGGATGCCGCTTCACCGGCACGTTTGCCGGTCAGGTGGATGCCGCGCAGGGCGTCATCGCGGCCCTCCTGGTAGGCAGCTTCGCAGAGGAAAAGGTCTGCCTCGCGGGCTGCTTCAATCAGACCGATGCAGGAGTCGGTGTCGCCGGAGTAGGTAAGCACGGTCTTGCCTTCACCGGTTTCACACTCGATGCGCAGGGCGTAGGGCTCCTTGGTGGGGTGTACGACCACGTGCGGGGTCACGGTGAAGGGGCCGATTTTGACCTCGGCATGGTTAGTCCACTCGTGGAACTCGAACTCGGTGTGCATGCCCGGTTCGATGGGCAGGCCGTGGGTGTTAACCAGGTACTGGTGAATATCGCTGGGCCCGTAGAGGGGAATGGGCCCTTTAGACCAGCCGTTGGGGTTCCACTTGACCGCCACATGCAGCCCTGAGAGATCGATGCAGTGGTCGGGGTGCAGGTGGGAGATCAGGATGGCGTCGATATCTTCGAGGTTGATGTGGGACTGAAGGGTGCCCAGGGCGCCATTGCCCATATCGACGATAATGCGCCAGGTCTTGCCCAGGTCATCAATGGTCGAGACCATGTAGCAGCTGGCCGCTGCATTGGGCCCGGGGAAGGAGCCGGTACAGCCTATGACGGTCAATCGCATCAGTGGCCTTCCTTTTTCTGTGTGTGTCTGTGTGTTAGGGAGCGTCTGTGGTGATGGTAATGCGCGGGGTGGTAACAGTCTGGGCGATGAGTTCAGGGGGAACGACGGCTAGGGAGCCGGTGGGGAATCGTTCTGCCACCGAGTTGGTGTGGCGCACCTTGGCGACCTCGGGGCCCAGGAAGCGGCGAGCTAAGTGCTCGAAGGTTTCGGTTTCGCCGGTGGCCAGGAATTCGTGGGAGGGCGGCAGGGCGGCAGGGCGCTCTAGGCCGGCTCTCAGCAGGGCCTTATAGACGTCCTTAGCCGACTCTTCCGAGGACGACACGAGGGTAACGTCGTCCCCCATGATGTAGGAGATGACGCCGGTGAGCAGGGGGTAGTGGGTGCAGCCCAGCACCAGGGTATCGACCCCGACCTCCTTGAGGGGAGCCAGGTATTCTTCGGCGGTCTCAAGCAGCTCGGAGCCACTGGTGATGCCCTTTTCAACGAACTCTACGAAGCGGGGGCAGGCCACAGAGTAGATTTCAAGGTCGCTCATGACCGAGAAAGTGTCTTCATAGGCTCGTGATGTCACGGTAGCTTCGGTGGCGATGACGCCGATTTTTCGGTTGCGGGTTGCAGCCACTGCTCGGCGGGCGGCGGGCTGGATAACCTCAACCACCTGAATACCGTACTTGCGGGTGTAGCGCTCGCGGGCGTCCCTCAGCACAGCGGCCGACGCCGTGTTGCAGGCGATGACCAGGAGCTTGACCCCGGAGTCCACCAGCTCATCCATGATGCGCAGGGCGTGGGCGCGCACCTGGGCGATGGTCAGGGGACCGTAGGGGCCGTGGGCGGTGTCGCCCACATAAATCACCGACTCGTGCGGTAGCTGGTCCATGATGGCGCGGGCAACGGTCAGGCCGCCCACTCCCGAATCGAACACGCCGATGGGGGCACTTGCAGTGGGTTCGGCAAGCACCTGACTACCCCAGGGGGTTACGAGTTTCGGGTTGGTTTCGCTCATTACACACCTGACATTAGCTAAAGGTTGAAGAAAACTGTAGGGCGCCCATCGCAGCGACCAGCTTTTGAGTGGACTATCACGCCCCGGCGCCCGCGCACGGCGTCATAATCGGTCACGAAAGATTATTTACGGTGCGGACGGCCCCGCCCCGGCCTCGTCCAGACCCAGCAGGAGGCTCTGCATGAGGCTTTCTTGCAGCCAGGTGACGAAGTTGTAGAGCAGGGCCATGTAGTCTTCGGTGCTCTCTACGCTGCCCCAGTCAGTGTGTTCGCCGATGCGGTCGGCGTCGTCTGCGCTGTTAATCCCTAAGCGGGTACCCAAGGTTAGGCGCACGTCGTTGAGGGCAGCGGCCCAGCTATTGGCCCGCTCGGTATCTAGCCGCACAACCCCGGCCTGCAGGTCCATGGAGGCCTGGGTGAGGTGTTCAATTTTGGCCCGGCGTAAGGAAAGATCGGTGAAGCGGCGGTATTCGTCGGCAACTTCCGGGTCGTCGCTCGCCACCGGCAGCATGCGGGCAACAGCAGGGTCACTGGGAACACTGGCGGTCTCAGAAATCCCCACCAGGGCCGCTAGGGGGTCGGCGTTGGGGTCTTCTTCCGGCTCCAGCGCCAGGGCGACGTCCTCAAACAGGCGGGTGAGCACCTGTACCTCTTCAGGGGTGAAGCGGGCGGTAATGCCACGGGAGGTTGGGGTAAAAGGTTCAGCCATAAGACTATGCACCTGCCTGCTCGATGGTTGCCCACAGTCCCCAGGTGTGCAGGGCGGTGGTGTGCCGTTCGGCCTCTTCTTTGGAGCCGCTAAAGACGGTGGCCTTACCTTCGGTGTGTACCTGCATCATGAGCTGGTGGGCTTTTTCCGTGCTGTAGCCAAACTGGGTGCGCAGCACGTAGGTCACGAAACTCATCAGGTTAACCGGGTCGTCCCAGACAATGACCGCCCAGGGCAGGTTGAGCTGGGTGCTCTCGTCTAGGGCCAGATCGAGCTCAAGATCTGCCAGGGTGTCGGTGGCTGAGGCAGCCGAAGGCATAGGGTGTACTCCTTAGGTCATTTGTACCTTATCTATCATAGGGCTCTTCTTTCGCTGTACCCTAGCTCGTTCACTTTCGGGGCAAGCAGAACCGCGGCGGTGGGGCTGGGCTTGGACACGGTCAAAGGATAAAGTTATACCCGTGACTCAAAAAACTTCCCTCCTCACCGACCACTACGAGCTGACCATGGTGCAGGCTGCCCTAGCCTCAGGCGCTGCCCACCGACGCACCGTCTTCGAGGTTTTCACCCGCAGACTTTCGGGCGGACGCCGCTACGGTGTCTTGGCAGGCACCGGTAGGTTGCTTGAGGGGCTAGAAAACTTCCGCTTTGATACCGAAGAGCTGGAGTTTTTGGCCTCCCGTAAGGTGGTCAATGAGCAGACCCTGGACTACCTTGCTAACTTCCGTTTTTCCGGTTCTATCCGGGGCTATGCCGAGGGCGAGGTTTTCTTCCCTCACTCCCCCGTCTTGCAGGTTGAGGCGTCCTTTGCAGAGGCCTGCCTGCTAGAGACCTTTATTCTCTCCATCCTTAACTTTGACTCTGCCGTCGCTACCGCTGCCTCCCGTATGACGGTTGCAGCGGGCAAGCGCCCCTGCCTTGAGATGGGCTCCCGCCGGGCGCACGAGCAGGCTGCTGTCTCTGCCGCCCGCGCCGCCGTCATTGCCGGCTTTACCGCCACCTCGAATCTTGAGGCCGGCCGCCGTTACGGGCTCCACACCGTCGGCACCAGTGCCCACGCCTTCACCCTGCTGCATGACTCCGAGCGCCAGGCTTTTGAAGCTCAGCTAGCCTCTCTGGGGGTGGGCACTACCCTGCTGGTCGACACCTACGATGTTGAAAAGGCAGTGAACCTGGCCGTTGAGCTGGCAGGAAAGGAGCTGGGTGCCGTCCGCCTAGACTCTGGTGACCTGGTTGCCCAGGCCCAGAAAGTGCGCGAGCAGCTCGATGCCTTGGGCAACACCGGCACCAAGATTACCGTGACCAGTGACCTGGACGAGTACGCCATCGCGTCCTTAGCAGCCGCCCCCGTCAACGCCTACGGGGTGGGCACCAAGCTGGTCACCGGCTCCGGGGTTCCTACCTCTTCTATGGTTTATAAGGTGGTTCTGCGCGAGAACTCCCAGGGAGTGATGGAGCCTGTCGCCAAGGCGTCCTCGGGTAAGGCGTCTGTGGGCGGCAAGAAATCCGCCGTCCGCCGTCTTGATGCCACCGGCACCGCCACAGCCGAAGTGGTGGGGCTCGATATTGAGGCTCCTGCTGACTCCAACGACCGGCCCCTCATGGTAGACCTGGTGGTGAACGGGCAGATCCAGCCCGGCTTTACCGGGGCTGAGGGCGTGCGCCGAGCTGCCGAGCGTCATGCCCGCTCCCTCACGGAGCTGCCGGTAGCCGCTGCCCGTCTCTCCCCCGGCGACCCGGTCATTCCCACAGAATTTGTCTCTTAAAAAGAAGGATCACACGATGTCAAAAGCACTCATTATTGTTGATGTTCAGAACGACTTTTGCGAGGGCGGCTCGCTCGCTACCGAGCGTGGTGCAGAGGTTGCTGCCCTCATTAGCGAGTATGTAGAGAACCACCACGGCGACTACGAGGCGATTGTCGCCACCCAGGACTGGCACGTTGAACCCGGCACCCACTTTTCTGAGAACCCCGATTTCAAGGACTCCTGGCCGGTGCACTGCAAGGCCGAGAGTCACGGTGCCGAGCTGCACGAGGATCTCGATACCGACTACATCGAGGCCTACTTCCGCAAGGGCGAGTTTGAGGCCGCCTACTCGGGCTTTGAGGGGCTGCTGGCTCCCGAGGATTCTGTGATGACCGGCGAGCGCGAGGCTGGTGCCCCGGCTCAGGACGATACCCCCAAGGTGTCGCTGGATGACTGGCTGGCTGAGCGCGATATTACCGATGTTGATGTGGTGGGCATTGCCACTGATTACTGTGTGAAGGCTACTGCGCTGGATGCAGTGGATGCCGGCTACGAGACCCGTGTGCTGCTTGATTTGACGGCCCCGGTTGATGAGGACGCCCTCGATGAGGTGAGCGATGAGCTTGAGGACGCCGGGGTAACGGTCACCGAGGTGCTGTAGCCCAGGAAATTTGATGTTCTAGTGGCTGTACTTGTGGTGCTAGCAGGCTGGCTCGGGGTTTGCTCTACGGGGGCCGGTGGTTGTGGTGCTAGCAGGCTGGCTCGGGGATTACTCTACGGGGACCGGTGGTTGTGGTGCTAGCAGGCTGGCTCGGGGCTTACTCTACGGGGGCCGATGGTTGTGGTGCCAGTAGGCTGGCTCGGGGCTGGCGTTTAAGGGTGCCTGCTGGCACCACGAGCACCGGTCCAGACTGAGTACCTATTTACGCCCCACGAACCAGTCCTGTAGCTTATCCAGGCGGGCCTGGAGCTGTTCTGCTGAGGCTTGGGCGACGGCGGGCCCGCCGCAGATTCGGCGTAGTTCATTGTGGATAGAGCCGTGGGGTTTGCCGGTGCGGGCTGCCCAGGCTGCCACGTTTTTGGCCAGCTTGTTGCGCAGGTCTTTGAGCTGACGGTGGTCGACGACCTGGGGGGCGGCGGACGCCGGTCGGCGGGAGGCGTGGTCTTTTTGGCGGGCACGTAGCAGGGTGCCTACCTGGTCGGCGTCGAGTAGGCCGGGGATGCCGAGGAAGTCTTGTTCTTCGTCGGAACCGATTTCCAGGCCGCCGGAGGCGAATTCGGCGCCGTCGAAGAGGACACCGTGGAAGGATGCCTGGGAGCCGATGGCTTCAAATTTCCCGCGGGTGAGCTGGTCGCTGGCGACTTCTTCTTTGTTGGCTTCTTCGATGAGGTGGTCGTCTAGGCCTTCGTTGAGAGGGTCTACTACTTCATCATTTGCGCCCTTGCGGTCGAGGGCGTGGTCGCGTTCGGTTTCCATTTCGTTGGCCAGCATCATGAGCTGGGGTACGGAGGGCAGGAAGACCGAGGCGGTTTCGCCGCGTTTGCGGGAGCGGACGAAGCGGCCGATGGCCTGGGCGAAGAAGAGGGGGGTGGAGGTTGAGGTGGCGTAGACGCCGACGGCTAGGCGGGGCACATCCACGCCTTCGGATACCATGCGCACGGCGACCATCCAGCGGGAAAGATCTGCGGAGAATTCTTCGATGTTGTTGGAGGCTTCTTTGTCGTCGGAGAGAATGAGGGCGGGTTTTTCGCCGGTGATTTTTTGGAGCTGTTTGGCGTAGGCGCGGGCGTCTGCGTGGTCGGTAGCGATGACGAGGCCGCCGGCGTCGGGGACGGTGCGGCGTACTTCGGTCAGGCGTTTGTCGGCGGCGGCGAGTACGGTGGGGATCCATTCGCCGTCGGGGTTGAGGGCGGTGCGCCAGGCTTGGGCGGTGACGTCCTTGGTGAAGCCCTCCCCCAGGTTGGCTGCCATTTCTTCGCCGGCGGAGGTGCGCCAGCGCATCTGGCCGGAGTAGGCCATGAAGATGACGGGGCGTACGACGTGGTCTTTGAGGGCGGGGCCGTAGCCGTAGGAGTAGTCGGATTTGGAGCGGCGGATGCCGTCGGCGTCTTCTTCGTACTGGACGAAGGGGATGGCTGCGGTGTCGGAGCGGAAGGGGGTTCCGGTGAGGGCTAGGCGGCGGGTTGCCGGTTCGAAGGCTTCGTGCAGGCCATCGCCCCAGGAGAGGGAGTCACCGGCGTGGTGGATTTCGTCCATGATGACCAGGGTACGGCCGTTTTCGGTGCGGGCCCGGTGCAGCATGGGCTTGTTGGCGACCTGGGCGTAGGTGAGGGCAACGCCCTGGTAGCCGCGGCCCATGGTGCCGTCTGAGTTTTTGAAGTTGGGGTCGATGGAGATGCCGACGCGGGCTGCGGCGTCGGCCCACTGGCGTTTGAGGTGGTCGGTGGGGGCGACCACGGTCATGCGGTTGATGGTGCCGCGGTTGAAGAGTTCTTTGGCGACGGTGAGGGCGAAGGTGGTTTTACCTGCGCCGGGGGTTGCCACGGCCATGAAGTCGCGGGGGTTCTCTGTAAAGTACTTGGTCATGGCTTCGGCCTGCCAGGCACGGAGCTTGGGGGCGGTTCCCCAGGCGGCGCGGTCGGGGTAGGCCGGGGGTAGGGGCGGGTTGGAACCTTCACCGAAGAGTGGTAGCTGGCTGTCGTTCATCTCGTATCTTCCCTTCCCTCTGTGGCTGCCCTCAAGGTTTTTGGGCACCACAAAAGTTTAGCCCCATTCGGGGCGAATGGGGCTATGAAGTAGCTCTAGTTCTCGTCATTACCGGGTGCAAGGCCCTCGTAGATTTCCTTGCATTCGGGGCAGACGGGGAATTTTTCGGGGTCGCGGCCGGGGGTCCACTTTTTACCGCATAGGGCTCGCACGGGCTTGCCGGTGAGGGCAGACTCCATGATTTTTTCTTTGCGCACGTAGTGGGCGAAGCGTTCGTGGTCGCCGGGTTCGACATTCTGGACTTCTTCGCGTTCTAACAGGGCGGTACCGCCGGAGTGGGCGGTCTCGGGGAAGGGGTCTTCGATGCCGGGAATCGATGACATGCCGGGTCTCCTTGAGGTTAGAGTGGTTGATCTTGTTTACCAGTGTAGTGCCCCCGTCAAGACGGCGCCCGGTTCCTGCCGTGGGGCAGGGGCCGGACGCCGCTAGTGGGGTTGCCTGCTTCTAGCAGGTTGAGGGGTGGGTTAGCTGTAGCGGGCTACTCGCTGGTACATGTCTGCTACGTGCCGTTCGTAGTTTTTAGCTCCAGCGCGGACGCCCAGGTAGAAGACTGCTACCCCAATCAGGGTAGTGACGGCGGCACCCAGCCAGAACCAGAGCATGCTACCGGTAATAGCCGTAGCCCCCATACCGATGAGGGACGGCAGGGAGAGAGCCATAGGGATAAAGATGATAAGGCCCCGTGCCATGGTCTTAGCCATACCGTCTGGCTGTTCCGGGGTCTTCCAGGGGCTGGTTCCCGGTGGTACCACGGGTGCGTTGAAGACGGTGTCGAGGTAGTTGGCCATGCCGTTGGCGATAAAGTAGGTTCCCAGGGAGCTCACCAGCAAGGGCAGAGCCCAGGCAGCATGACCGGTCAGGAAGGAAAAAGCCAGGGTGCCCAGCACAATCATGGGCAGGTAGAGCAGCATCATGCCGTAGGCCCGCCCCAGTCTATCGTCAATACCGCGCAGCGGTGAGAGGGCGTGCAGGGAAAAGGCAGAACCCTCATACGAGACAAGGTTGGTCTGGGAATAGCCTGCCATAGCCGGTATAAAGGCAACCGCCATGACGAAGGCCACAGGGTTCGTCATCTCTTCCTCTACCCCGTTCGCTGAGACGATAAAGCTCCCCGAGATAAAAACCATCAAGATATACATGAGCGGCATCATGAGCACGTTAAGGTTGGCCCGGGAATCCCGGAGCATCATATCGAGGGTACGGGCGGCGATAGCCCCGCGCACGGTGGCCGGGAAGCGCCCAAGAAGCCCCAGGTTACCCTGGGCCAGGGTTTTACCTTCGTCCTGCACCCCGGTGGATTCTCCCACGCTGGCCATGGTTTTAGCCGCAAAGAACTGCCAGATGAACCAGGTTAGGGCACAGTAGACCAGAGTGAGCGCGGTGAGAGCTAGAGCGAGGCCGTAGCGACCGGCTCCTACCTGTGGGGCAATAGCCCAGGCTGAGGCTACAGGGGTCCACTGCAGGTAGCCGAGAATCTGCCGGAGCTGCTCGGTGTTGCTGGTGATGCCCGTGATAGTCGCCAGCATCAGGGGCCCGGCAAAGATCAGGGTCGCAAAGGCAAGAAGGGTGAGGGCGTTACTCACTGAGCGTCGCGAGCGGACGGGTATAGAAGCTACCGCGGTCAGGCGTCCGCCCAGAATGGCAAGGGCAAGGCCCAGTAAACCTGCCGGGATGAAAGCCAGGGTAGCTGCTAGCGAGTAGAAGTTGGAGGTTATCAGAGCCAGGACGGCTAGTACCGTCAGCGCACCGGGCACCCCAATCAGAGCCCCCAGGGCTTGGCCGCCCATGAGCTGGCGGACGGTAATGGGATAGGGGGCGAGGCGCTCCGGGTCAAGGGTGGGGTCGGCACCGGCTGCGACCAGGGGTATCAGCCACCAGGCCAGGGTCAGCAGACTACCTGCCAGCCCCAGAATCAGTAGGGAGTCGGCGGGGCTCTGCAGGGTGAAACCTAAACCAGCCACGACCACTACGGCGCCGAGCCCGTAGAGCAGGCCAAAGACCATGCCCACGATAGCCCAGGCGTTCCCGTTACGGAAGATAGCGAGGAAATGGTCGAGTTTGAGTTTTAGGAGGACTGCAACCATGAGATTCCCTCCGATACGACGCGTCCGCCCACCAGTTCAACAAATCGTTCTTCTAGCGATGCGCCGCCGCGCACCTGTTCCACGGTGCCAGAGGCCAAAATACGGCCGGCGTTCATAATGGCAACGTGGTCGCACAGGCGCTGAACCAGGTCCATGACGTGGGAGGAGATAATGACGGTGCCGCCGCCTGCCACATAGGCCTTGAGAATATCCTGGATGTTCGAGGCAGAGACCGGGTCGACCGCTTCGAAGGGCTCATCGAGCACCAGCAGGGAGGGGGCGTGGATCATGGCGCAGGCCAGGGCGATTTTCTTGGTCATACCGGCCGAGTAGTCGGCGACTTTGCGGCCGGCGGCCCCGGTCAGGTCCATAGCGATGAGCAGGTCGCGGGTTCGCTCAGCCACGGTTGCCTTATCGAGCCCGTGTAGGCGGCCGGCGTAGGTGAGGAGCTGCTCGCCGGTGAGCTTGTCGAAGAGGCGGACGCCGTCGGGTAGCACACCCACCCGGCGTTTAGTATCTAGGGGGTTGGACCAGACGTCCAGGCCGCCCACCAGTACCTGCCCGGCGGTGGGCTTGAGCAGTCCCGTTGCCATGGAGAGGGTGGTGGTCTTACCTGCGCCGTTGCGCCCTACCAGCCCATAGAAGGAGCCTCGGGGCACCGTGAGGTTGACTCCGTCTACCGCGGCCTGCTGGCCAAAGACCTTCACCAGGTTGGTGATCTCCAGGGCTGCGTTGCCCCTGCTGGCCTCTGCCACTTCAGCTTCTACCGGCGCTGAAACTGGCTCAGTCAAGCCGCTGCCGGGTGCTTCCTCAGGCCGGTTGTGGGTCTGGTCGTAAGGTTCACTCTGCGGGGGAAGGTTCTCGTGTGCCATATCTCCACTGTAGCCAGCATCATGAGTCTTTCCCTCCCCCGCTAGGGTGATTCCTTAAAAAAGAGCCATCATCAGGGCTGAACGGGCCTTTGTGACGCGGGGGTCGGCTGAGCCTACAACCTCGAAAAGTTCCAGTAGGCGTTCGCGTACCGTAGTTTTGGTCTCCGCGTCCACAGCCTTGAAGAGGGCAATAAGACGGTTGAAGGCGTCTTCCACGTGTCCACCCGCTACGTCTAGGTCGGCGACGTTCATCTGGGCCTGCACATCGCTCGCGTCGGCGGCAGCTTTTTGGCGTTCTTCTGCTAGGTTCAAAGTAGAGACACGGTGAAGCAGGTGCACCTGGGCTAGGCCGATTTTAGCGTCCGTATCGCCCGGGTTCTCGTTGAGTGCGCGGGTATAGGCGGCTTCCGCTCCCTGGTAATCGCCCCTGTCTAGAGCCTCAATAGCCTCCCGGTGCAGGGGCGG
Organism: Rothia nasimurium; assembly: GCF_014217215.1. Lineage (GTDB taxonomy): Bacteria > Actinomycetota > Actinomycetes > Actinomycetales > Micrococcaceae > Rothia > Rothia avistercoris. The sequence continues at coordinate 933,503 of NZ_CP056080.1, read as the reverse complement.
CAGGGGCTTCTCAGCCTCTGACAATACAGGCTCGAACCCACCGGGTAGGCCCTGCTGGGCGGCAAGCTGCAACACCTGGCCCAGCACCTCGGTCAGGGCCTGGGGCTCAACGGGACCGTTGAAGAGCGGGGCCGGGCGGCCAGCGAGCACAGCCACAGCCGCAGGCACACCCTGAATCTGGAAGGCCTGCCCGATCTCGGGGGTCTTGGTAATATCAACGGCAGCCAGCAGTAGGTTGCCACCGGCGGAGTTCACCAGGGCCTCTACCTGCTCCAGCATCTGAACCGACGCCGGGGAGTGAGGTGCCCACAGGGCAAAAATCACGGCCCCCCGGTTGGACTCCTGCACCAGCTGCTGGAACTGGGCGACATCGGTCACATCGAGTCGCCAGCTGGCAGTGGAGCTCTCCTCAGCAGGCTCAGCGCTGGAACCTGCCGACCCCGCAGCCCCCAGGTCCAGGGCGTTTCGTACCGAAGCGGGTATGTTCTGATCGTCAATCCCGGCCATTGGCCTTCCTTTCACAGCGACAAATATCTCTACTGTCTATGGTGCCAAAGCTCAGCCGGTGAACGGGCACCCCTGCCCTAGTTCTAGCCCAGGGCAGAATCACGATAAGGTTGAACACAGTAACTACACCACTACCCGAGTAGCCAGCATGCCCTCAACCTTTTCTCCCTCCCGGCTCCTGCGGTCTCTCACCTCCCGCACCAGCCGAGCACAGGCGTCCGCGCAACCAGATTCTCCGTCTGATACCGAAGAAAGCGCCACCAGGCAGTCACAGAACAACAAGTTCGCCCTAACGGCTATCCCCGGTGCCCGGCCCCGCCACCGCCTCCAGGTGCCCGAAGAACCGGCCCACCTCAAAGAGAATAAGGACGGCACCGCCCCCGCTCCCCCAGAAACCCACGCCCTCGCCCCCGGCAAGGGACGCTACATCAGCAACCCAATCTACTTTGGTTTCATGCTGGCCATCGGTGTGGGGCTTGCCTGGATGGGCATGTACTTTGTGCTTAATATCGGAGCCCTCGCCGGGTGGCTGACCGGCGCAGTTTTCATCGGTCTAGGACTAGACCCAGCTGTACGCAAACTAGAACAGTGGGGCCTTCCGCGTGGCGCGGGCGTCACCGTCGTCTTCCTCTTTTTTGTTGCGGTCGCGGCTGCCCTCATCTTCTGGATAGTGCCCCTCATCGCCCGCCAGGCCGTCTCCTTCATCACCGGCTTCCCCCAGCAGTTTGAGAACTTCCTCAACTCCGACCTCTTCTCGGGTCTTGATGAGCGCTACCATATCCGCTCAGCGGTAGACGTCGAGGTAGAGAAGTTCTTTGAACAGGTCACCTCAGATACCTCTGTGGTCAGTGGTTTCATGAACTCTCTCATGAACGCGGGCTCCACCCTGGCAGAAATCACCACCGGCACAATTATCGTGCTCTTCCTCTCCATCTATGTGCTCGCGTCCCTACCCACCATCAAGGCTTGGTTTATCCGTCTGGCTCCCGCCTCTAAGCGTGAACGAGTCGGCTACCTCACCGAAAAAATCACCAGCTCCGTAGGCCAGTACGTCATGGGTCAGGCTCTCGTGGCTATCTGCAACGCCACCTGCGCCGCCATCATCATGCTGATCGTGGGCGTCCCCTTCGCCCAGCTACTCATGCTCTTCGTCCTGCTGCTGGCCTTCATTCCCCTGGTCGGTGGCGTCAGCGCTGCCGTCCTGGTCTCGGTTGTCTCGCTCATCGACAGCTGGCAGACCGCCCTCTTCTTCCTTATCCCCTACCTGATTTACCTGCAGGTTGAGGCCTACTTCATCTCCCCCCGCATCATGAGCAGGGCAGTAGCAGTGCCCGGTGCTGTAGCTATCATCGCTGTGGTAGCCGGCGGCTCTCTCTGGGGTGTGCTCGGTGCCCTCATCGCGATTCCCGTCGCAGCGTCCCTGCTGATCCTGGTCAACGAGGTACTCGTGCCCCGCCAGGACCAGCTCTAAGCGACCGCCAGTTTCCCCGCCCGGTAGCGCCCTGCCTTTGAGCAGTGGCCGCTACCGGGTTTTTCTATGCTTCTAACGTGACCTAGATGAAGTTGGCTTTCACCGGGTTCTACCAGAATCTACGAGTTGCCCAGCACCGCTCGTGCCAGTGGCGGCGTTCCTCGATAGCCCGCTGGGCACCAAACATGTGGTCCTGCTGCCAGACCACCAGGTGCGCGATACCTGGGTGGATAGGCCGCCCACATTCGGGGCACTTATAGGTTTTCAGAGCGTTAATCGAGGGAATGTATTGCACATACCAGTCCCCGTCTTGGGCCCGCTCCACTCGCGGGGCTGGGTCAAGAATACGGGAAATATCGCGCCCAGCGGGGCGGGCTTTCTGCCACTTGCTGGGGGCGGCCCCGGAGTTAGAGTTGGGGCGGCGGGGCTTAGATGAAGAACGACGAGGCATTCCCCCATTCTTTCACGCACCGGTCTATCTGCCCAAGCCACCTGTTAGAGTGGTACGGTGCGTTTAGTTATAGCTGATTGTTCCGTAGACTACATGGGCCGTCTCAATGCCCATCTGCCCCGTGCTACCCGCCTGCTCATGATCAAAAATGACGGCTCGGTGCTGATTCACTCCGACGGCGGCTCCTACAAGCCCCTGAACTGGATGAGCCCGCCCTGCCGCCTGCATATTTCCCCTCGCGAAGAGTTCGAAGGCACCTCGGTAGCCGAGGACCTTGACCCCGATGTGAGCGAGCTGTGGATCGTGCAGGCTGCCAAGAGCGACGACAAGCTAGTCATTCGTGTCTTTGGCACTCACGGGGAACTCAGCCACGATCTTGGTATTGACCCGGGCCTCATTAAGGACGGCGTTGAGGCCGACTTACAACGCCTGCTGGCTGAACAGATTGAGCTCCTTGGTGCGGGCTACCGCCTGGTGCGCCGCGAGTACCCCACGGCAATCGGCCCGGTGGATATTTTGGCCAAGGACGCCGGGGGCGTCTCTGTGGCTGTCGAGCTCAAACGTGTGGGCGATATCGACGGCGTAGAACAGCTCACCCGCTACCTAGAGCTCCTCAACCGCGACCCCCTGCTAGCACCGGTTCAGGGCGTCTTTGCCGCCCAGCGCATCAAGCCCCAGGCCCGCACGCTGGCAGAAGACCGTGGTATCCGCTGTGTGGCCCTCGATTACGATGCCATGCGCGGAGTAGATGACGTGGAATCCCGCCTCTTCTAAACAAGAAGAAAGCTAAAAATAAGGACGCCGCCCTCCCCCATCTCTGGGGAAGGGCGGCGTCCTTTCATCACAGAAATCTAGTTAAATCTGTGCGTGCTTAGCTGCGATGGTGACTCGATCGTTAGAGACGGTCAAGAAACCTTCGTGCAGGCGGGTGGTCTTCTTCTCACCGCTGGTTGCCTCGATCAGAAGCTCACCGTCTTCAGCGAGAAGGGCCATGGTGGGGATGTGACCGGGCATGATACCCAGGTCGCCATCGACGGTGCGTGCGCGCACGTACTTGGCTTCGCCAACCCACACGACTCGTTCACGGGAAACGACTTCAACTTTCAGTGCCATGATTACTTGGCTCCAGACTGTGCCTTGATTTCCTCGTAACGGCGCATGACGTCGTCCATACCACCGATGTTGTAGAAGGCCTGCTCGGGGATGTGGTCAACATCGCCGCGGCAGATCATCTGGAAGGATTCGATGGTGTCCTTGATCGGCACGGTTGAACCCTCGACACCGGTGAACTGCTTTGCAGTGTAGGTATTCTGTGAGAGGAACTGCTCGATGCGGCGGGCACGTGAAACAACGACCTTCTGCTCTTCAGAGAGTTCGTCAACACCGAGGATGGCGATGATGTCCTGAAGTTCCTTGTTTTCCTGCAGGATAGCCTTGACCTGGATTGCGGTGTCGTAGTGCTCCTGACCGATGTACTGGGGGTCCAGGATTCGGGAGGTGGAGGACAGGGGATCAATCGCGGGGTACAGACCACGTGAAGCGATCTCACGGGAGAGCTCGGTGGTTGCATCCAGGTGGGCGAAGGTGGTTGCAGGTGCGGGGTCGGTGTAGTCATCCGCAGGAACGTAAATTGCCTGCATGGAGGTGATGGAGTGACCACGGGTTGAGGTAATGCGCTCCTGCAGCAGACCCATTTCGTCGGCCAGGTTGGGCTGGTAGCCCACAGCGGACGGCATGCGGCCGAGCAGGGTTGAAACCTCAGAACCTGCCTGGGTGAAGCGGAAGATGTTGTCGATGAAGAGCAGAACGTCCTGGTTCTGAACGTCACGGAAGTATTCCGCCATGGTCAGGCCGGTCAGCGCAACGCGCAGACGGGTTCCCGGCGGTTCGTCCATCTGGCCGAACACAAGAGCGGTGTCCTTCAGAACACCAGCTTCTTCCATTTCAACCCAGAGGTCGTTACCTTCACGGGTACGCTCGCCAACGCCGGTGAATACTGAGGTACCACCGAAGTTACGGGCAACGCGGGTAATCATTTCCTGGATCAGAACGGTCTTACCGACGCCTGCACCACCGAAGAGACCAATCTTACCGCCCTTGATGTAGGGAGTCAGAAGGTCGATGGACTTGATGCCGGTTTCCAGCATCTCGGTCGAACCTTCGAGGTCTGCGAAGCCGGGGGCTGCGCGGTGGATAGGCCAGTAGGTGTCGGCCTTGATTTCGTCGTTGGAGACGTCGAGGGCGTCACCGAGAACGTTGAAGATGTGGCCCTTGACGCCGTCGCCTACGGGGACGGAGATGGGAGCGCCGGTGTCAACTACAGCCTGGCCGCGGACGAGGCCGTCGGTCTGCTGCAGGGAAATTGCGCGTACCAGTGAGTCACCGAGGTGCTGGGCAGTCTCGAAGGTGATCTTACGGGTGGTGCCGTTGAGGGTCAGATCAGCGGTCAGCGCGTTGTAGATGTCAGGTACCTGGCCGGCAGGGAACTCAACGTCAACGACAGGGCCGATAACGCGAGCAATGCGACCGGTTGCGCCCTGAGCCGGCGCGGTAGCCGATTCGTTCAGAGTGGCAGTCATTGTTCTCACTTACCTATGTAGAGAGTGGAAAGTTGTCTGGTGGATTAGGAGGCGAGTGCGTCGGCGCCGCCAACAATTTCGCTGAGCTCCTGAGTAATTTCTGCCTGGCGAGCGTTGTTCATCAGGCGGGTGTACTTCTTGATGAGCTCGTCAGCGTTATCACCTGCGGACTTCATCGCGCGCTGGCGGGACGCCAGTTCGGAGGCCGCTGCTTCTAGCAGGCACGCATAGATGCGGGAGGCGATGTAGCGGGGTAGCAACTCGTCGAGAACTTCCTTGGGGCTGGGCTCGAATTCAAAGACTGAGTTCTGCTGGAACTGGTCGTCTTCGAGACGTTCGCCGGGCAGGATTTCTTCACCGAGTTCGCGTGCGTCTGCTACCTCGATGGGGAGCAGGCGCAGGACGCGGGTTTCCTGGCTGACCATGGAGACGAATTCGGTGTAGATGATGTGGAGGTCATCGACGTCACCGTTTTCGTAGGCTGCCAGGATGGCGTCGCGTGCTGCAACGGCCATCTCGATGTTGGGGTTGTCGGTGTTGCCTTCCCATGCCTGCTCGTATTCGCGTTCGCGGAAGTCAAAGTAGGACTTTGCCTTGCGACCGATGAGGTAGAGCTTGACTTCACGTCCCTCACCGCGGAGCTTCTCAATAAGACCCTCGGTTTTTTTGAGGACGGATGAGGAGTATGAACCCGCAAGGCCGCGGTCGCTGGTGAGGACGAGTACTGCAGAGCGACCGGTCTTAGCCTTTGAGCGTGCGTTAAGCAGGGGATGCTCAATGTGGTGCTGGGTCGCGATGGCAGTGACGGCCTTGGTCAGCGCATTTGCGTAGGGGCTAGCGGCCTCTGCGCTCTTACGTGCCTTGTTAATGCGTGAGGTTGCGATCATCTCCATCGCCTTGAAGATCTTCTTCATAGACGATGTTGAAGTAATCTTTTGGCGGTAAACCCTAATCTGGGCTCCCATAGAGATTCCTTTCACTCCTAGGGTGAGGGCCCCTCCCCCAGGTTCTGTTGGAGGGGCGTCTCACGTGCTAGGAAAATCGCTAACCGATGGTTTCCTGTGATACTTCGCTGTCTGACAGGGGCTTGTGCTCTTCGTGGCCGGCCTCAACGAGGTGGCTGGTGCCTTCGGAGCGGAAACCCTGCTTGAAGTCAACGATGGCAGTCTTGAGAGCTGCTACGGTTTCGTCTTCGAGCTTGCCTGATGCTGCGATGTCCTGCAGTACTGAGGTGGAGCGGCGCAGGTGGTCGAGGAACTCTGATTCGAAACGCAGAACGTCTGAAACTTCGAGGTCATCGAGGTAGCCATTGGTGCCTGCCCAGATTGAAACAACCTGGTCCTCAACTGCGTAGGGGGTGTACTGGGGCTGACGCAGCAGCTCGGTAAGGCGAGCACCGCGGGTCAGCTGGGCCTTTGAAGCGTCGTCCAGGTCGGAAGCGAACATAGCGAATGCTTCCATGGCGCGGTACTGTGCAAGGTCGAGCTTGAGGGTACCGGAAACCTTCTTCATCGCCTTGGTCTGTGCCGCACCACCAACACGGGAGACCGAGATACCTACGTCGACCGCGGGACGCTGGTTAGCGTTGAAGAGGTCTGACTGCAGGAAGATCTGGCCGTCGGTGATGGAGATGACGTTGGTGGGAATGAAGGCTGAAACGTCGTTTGCCTTGGTTTCAATGATCGGGAAGCCGGTCATTGAACCTGCACCCAACTCGTCAGAGAGCTTTGCACAGCGCTCGAGCAGGCGGGAGTGGAGGTAGAAGACGTCGCCGGGGTATGCTTCGCGGCCCGGAGGACGACGAAGCAGCAGTGATACCGCACGGTAGGCTTCTGCCTGCTTTGAGAGGTCATCGAAGATGATGAGGACGTGCTTGCCGCCGTACATCCAGTGCTGGCCAATGGCGCTACCGGTGTAGGGAGCCAGGTACTTGAAGCCTGCTGCGTCAGATGCGGGGGAAGCCACGATGGTGGTGTATTCCAGAGCACCCTGCTGCTTGAGGGTTTCGCGTACTGCTGCGATGGTTGATGCCTTCTGACCAATAGCAACGTAGACACAGCGAACCTGCTTGTTGGGGTCACCGGTTGCCCAGTTGTCCTTCTGGTTCAGGATGGTGTCAACCGCGATAGCGGTCTTACCGGTCTGGCGGTCACCAATGATCAGCTGACGCTGGCCGCGGCCGATCGGAATCATGGCGTCGATTGCCTTGAGACCGGTCTGGAGGGGCTCATGAACTGACTTACGCTGGGTAACGCCGGGAGCCTGAAGTTCGAGGGCGCGGCGGCCTTCTGCTTCAATGTCGCCCAGGTCGTCGATGGGGTTGCCCAGGGGGTCAACTACGCGGCCCAGGTAGGCGTCGCCTACGGGTACTGAGAGAACCTCGCCGGTACGGTGAACTTCCTGGCCTTCTTCAATGCCGGTGAAGTCACCGAGGATGATGACACCGATGTCACGAGTGTCGAGGTTCTGTGCCAGGCCAAGGGTGCCGTCTTCGAAGCGAAGCAGCTCGTTAGCCATTACTGAGGGAAGGCCCTCAACGCGTGCGATGCCGTCGGATGCTGATGCAACACGACCCACCTCTACGCGCTCTGCATTGCCGGGTTCGTAAGACGCTGCGAATTCGTTCAGCGCGTTACGGACATCATCGGCGTTGATGGTCAAATCGGCCATCTTATGTCCCTGCTCTCCTAATTTGTTGGTGTGCCTGCCGATTGGCGGCAGGCCCACCGAAACTTGTGTGACGTGCTCGGGCTGTGCCTTTAGGCTTGCCCGATGTCGTCTGTGTATCTTCTAAATCACCGTCGAGGTCTCGACTGTGTAAATCGCCTATGCGAAAGCGCGGCTGAGTTCTGACAGTCGGGTAGACAGTGAGCCATCGATGACTTCGTCCCCTACCTGCACGCGCAGACCGCCTAGAAGTGCGGGGTCTACGGTGATGTCGAGCTTCAGCTCCTTGCCGTAGGTCTTGTTGAGTGACCCCTGCAGCTTTGCAATCTGCTCTGCAGTCAGCGCGGTTGCTGAGGTGACTCGTGCGATCCAACGGTTTTGACGCTTGACGATGATTTCTACGAACTCGTTAGCCAGACGGGCTGCGGTGGTTCCGCGGGCCGCAGTGGCAACTCGTTCTAGCAGAAGCTTGCCTTCAGCGGTGGCTACACGGCCACCGAGGCTGACAGCCAGCTTCTTGAGTGCTTCCTTGCTTGCCCTGGTATCGGCAAGAGCAGCCTGCGCTTCTGCTGAGGCATCAACGGTGTTGATGAAGATCAGCAGTTCATTGACGGTCTGCTCTAGTGCATCGATACCTCCGCGCTGTTCAGCAGAAAGCGCTACTGAGGTAACAGCGGTTGTTTCGAGGGCATCAGCCAGATCGCGTTCTTCACTCCAGCGGGCTTCTGCTGCTGCAGAAACAATAGCCAGAGCGGCGTCGGAAATCTTGCCGCCCAGAACGGAGCGGGCGATGCCTGCTCGCTGCGCTGCTTCGCGGGAAGGATCGGTTAGACCTCGCCGGAACCCGCCGTTGCTGTCGATAACGTCGACAACAGCGAAGAGCTCTTCTGCGAGGTGGGTCGGGTTATCGGTAGGCTGGGCCACCAGAACCTGTTCCACCTTGTTCAGTGATTCAGTCGATACTGCTGACATTAGCGGGCTGCACCTGCCTGCTGCTGCGCGTCAAGGTCAGCAAGAAAACGATCGACTACACGTGCGGATCGCTCATCATCGTTGAGGGATTCGCCCACAATCTTGCCAGCCAGTGAGGTTGCCAGAGCGCCAACTTCGGTACGAAGTGATGCTGCGGCAGCTGCACGTTCTGCCTCGATGGTCTTCTGGGCGTTTTCGGTGATGCGAGCGGCCTCAGCGTTTGCACGCTCCTTAGCTTCTGCCACGATGGCGTCGCCTTCGGCGCGTGCTTCTTCGCGAATCTTCTGAGCTTCCAGACGAGCGCTTTCGAGCTGCTGGCCGTACTCTTCGCGTGCTGCCGCGGCCTCTGCCTGAGCCTTTTCAGCCTTGGCTAGACCACCCTCAATTGCTTCTTTACGATCCTGGTAAATCTTTTCGAATGCCGGGACAACGTACTTGGTGACGATGAAGAGGAGGAGCAGGAACCCGATGGCGGTAATGGCGATTTCCCAGACATTGGGGATCAGAGGGTTCGCGCCCTCTGCTGCTGCCATTAAATGAGACATAGGGGGTTTTCCTGTTCTATAGTTTGGTCAATCTTTCGGCGGGGCCAAAAATTACTTGATAAACGCAAGAACCAGGCCGAGAACTGCCAGTGCTTCAACCAGTGCGAAGCCCAGGAAGAGCATGGGCTGCAGGGTGCGCTGTGACTCGGGCTGACGGGCAACAGAGGTCATGTAGGCTGCGAAGATCAGACCTACGCCGATGCCACCGCCGATAGCTGACAGACCGTAACCAACTGCGGTAAGTGAACCGGTGAGTTCCATGATGTTTGTTTCCTTTCACAGTGCCCCTTGCGGTTTGTGTGTTGTGTAAGGGGCAGAGTTTTGATGTGGACACTCCCCGCTAAAGCGGGTTGCTTTTCTCGTCCGCCGGTATACCCAACGGAGAAAACCTATATTTTTAGTGGCCTTCTGAGACCGAGCCCTGCAGGTAAACCGCAAGGAGCAGGGTGAAGACGTAGGCCTGGATAACCTGAATCATGAGTTCCAGGAAGTAGAGGAAGAGACCCAGGGCGCCTGAACCGACCGATGCGATAGCGACGATGCCACCTGCTTCAACAATCAGGTACTGGGTAAGAGATGCTGCAACCATAATCGCCAGGTGACCACCGAACATGGTAGCGAAAAGACGCAGGGCGTGGGTTGCGGGGCGGATGAGCATGTTGGACATGAACTCGATAGGAATCAGGATGACGTAGACCAGAGGGGGAACGCCGGAGGGCATGGTCATGTCCTTGAAGAACTTACCCAGACCCTTGCGCTTGATACCAACACCAACCCAGGTCAGGTAAGCGATACCTGCCAGAGCGTAGGCAGAACCTACATGAGACATGGTGGGCAGCTGGACGAAGGGAATTGAACCGTAGAGGTTGTTCACCAGGATGAAGAAGAAAGCGGTGAAGAGCAGGGGAACGAAAGGCTTGTAGTGGTGGGCGCCAATCAGTTCCTTCCCCAGGCTGTTACGGACCAGGCCGTAACCCATCTCGCCCACGAACTGGGTACGTGAGGGAACCATGGCACGCTTGCGGGCAGCGAAAAGGAAGAAGCCAGCAACGATGACCACCGACAGGATGACCAGAAGCATCTGCTTGCTGAACTCAAAATCACCGATCGTGAAGATGGCAGGCAGGTGCATATCATCGATAGTGGGCGGAACGTAGCCCTGCTGCTCTCCCGCTGCGACAACTAGCCCGTTTGAAATCAAGGCAAGTCCTTTCATTGCTTCGTGTTGGCCGCTGGCTCCAGCAACCTCAGAGGTTTAAAGAATCAAAAGTATGTGTGTGCCAACCGGTTCCAGTTGGTCTTATTTACGCTGCTGCATGTGGATAAATACCAGGTAGATACCACCAAAGGCGCCAACGAATCCGCCTACCCAAGCAATCCAGGTTGTACCTAGTAAGTGGTCCAGACCATAGCCTACCAAACTCCAGATACCAATGCCTATCATGACGTACAGAAGTGTCATAAAGGCTCCGGCTGTTCCGCCACCGGCAACCAGGTCGCCAGCAGAGCGCAACTGCTTATCTTGCTTGTACCACTTATCATCGGTGTTGCCCACGGGTGTATGCTCCTTTGCCTAGTTTCATCCTACCGAATCGAAATAGAGGATTCTCTGTTTCGAGATAATTTTCGTTTCAATGACAAGCTGGGCCACCAGCGCCAGGACGGCTCCGGTGAGAAGCCAGCCGTTACGAAAATCCTGCGGTATAGGGGCGAACACTAAGAGGCCGGTGAAAACCATAATCTTGAACGGATACATGGCCGCTAGAGCCGCTGCCGCCGCTTTCATCGACTTCTTCTCAGCCGGTATCACAACCATGATTCCGACCGCGAAACTGAGATAAACCAGGGCAAGCCCCGTAAGGAACCCACCCGCAGCCGGTTTACCTGCGATAAGTACACCAACTATCGTACCGACTAGGGCCAAGATAGCCAAAGCCAGTGAGACAGACCGGAAAATTTTTAACCAGGGCATCTCGTTGATGCCCAGCGGCTTAGGCCCCATTTTTCTGACGCACCTTCCCGAGCATGGTCGGCAAAAAGACGTAAAGAGCCAAGATAAGCACAACTAATAGGGCAGACCAAACAGCATTCTGGGTCTCGAAGGGTAAAGCCAGCACGGTCGCAGCGGTCACCACAAAAGTAGTGAGTGTCACAAGGGTTGCACTGCCCAAGTGGCTGAAACCGACATCCGTCAGGCGCTGATAGGCATGAGTGCGGTGGGGTTTGTACCACTGTTCACCCCGCACGATTCGGCGCAGTAGCGTGGTTCCGGTATCTGTTAGGTAAACCAGCAGAGGGGCAAGGATGTACTCAACATAAACCCCCGAAAGGAAAGCACCCACCGCCATAGAAGCGATAGCTCCCCCCAGGAAGTAGGAACCAGCGTCCCCCAGAAACACATTTTTACCGGTGCGCACGTTCCAGGGCAGGAAGGCCAGGTAGGCCGCAGCCACGGCCGCTCCCCCGGCAAGTAGCCAGGGCATTTGGTTGACCCAGCCCGCGTAGGTATAAGCCCCACCCACGGCAAAGCCGTGCAGGCCCGAGATGCCGTTAATGCCGTCCATAAAGTTCACCACGTTGATGTAGGCGGCGATCGCAAAGACGCCTAGGGGAACCCAGAAGATGGAGGTCCCCAGCATCAGGGTTATTCCCAGAGTGACGATAGCTCCGATGAGCAGCTGGGCCGCAAAGCGAACCTTGATAGAGACCCCTCGATAGTCCTCCATCCAGCCCAGGGCACCCGATGCCACCATGCCAAAGAGCACGAAGAGGGCGATAGACCGATCGGTAAAAATCTGCCCGTCGATGAGGGCAACCAGGTAGGCCAGCACCGCTGCAAGTGCGGTTGCCAGCCCCATGCCACGAAAGACCGGGGAGCTATGGGAAGACCGTGCGGTGGGGATGTCGACTAGGTTCCAGCGATGCAGGAGAGGACGCACGGCGAAGGGTAAGAGTAGACCGGCAACCAGGGCGACAGTAGCAGGTACCAGAAGCAGGGCCAGAAGTTCTGAGGTAGTCATTAGGCCTCCTGCCCCCGGTGCTCGGTGCGGTCGTACCCGCGGTGGCTACGGTAGTTTTCAAGCCAGCGGGCGTAGTCAAGTTCTGCGGGGTCAAGCCTGGGAGCTTGAGCACGCATGATGTTCTCGTTCTCTTCGCTGCGTTCGTGCACCTCGTCCTGGCCAAAAAGCACCTCGTCGCGCTTTTCGCCCGCGCGCAGGCCAATAACCTCGATAGCCACATCGAAGCGCTCATAGAGGCTGCGCATATGCTCCGCCACCTTGAGAATCTTAACCGGCTTGCCCATATCGAGTACCATCACCTCGCCGCTACGTCCGATTGCTCCGGCCAGCATGACCAGCAGGCAGGCGTCCGGAATTAGCATGAAGTAGCGGGTGGCGTTCCGGTCGGTCACGGTCAGGGGGCCGCCGTCCAGGATCTGTTTGGTAAAGAGGGGCTTGATAGAACCTCGAGAGCCAAAAACGTTGCCGAAGCGCACCGAAACATAGTTACGCCCGGTCTTCTCGCCGTACCAGCTCGTCAGCATTTCCGCACTGCGCTTGGACTGCCCCAGGGCTGTAGTGGGGTCGGCAGCCTTGTCGGTCGAGATATTCACAAAAACCTGAACTTCAACCTGAGCTGAAGCCTTAAGCACGTTTGCGGTACCCAGGGTATTGGTTTTGTAGGCTTCCTTGGGGTAAGCCTCAAGGGCAGAGACATGCTTAAGGGCAGCAGCATGAAATACAACCTCAGGTTGACGTTCAACAAAGACCGCCTCTAGGGCCTCGAAATCCCGCACGTCCGCCAGAATAACGCTGGGGTCGTCCAGGCTTGATAGGCCGGTCAGAGAATACCGGGTATCCATGAGTAGGGACTCGTCGCGGTCGAGCATCATAAGCTCAGCCGGCTGGTAGGCACTAATCTGGCGGCAGAGCTCAGAACCAATCGACCCGCCAGCACCGGTCACAAGCACCCGTCGGCCCTGCACATAGCTACGAATGAGGTCATGGTCAATCTTGTAGTCAATTGTGCCGCGAATCTTCTCAAGAAGCTCGCGCTCATTATTCTCTTCACTGCGTCGGCGACCGTGACCAATATCGGGAACAGCAGAGTTGATGCGTATGGTTTCTACGCCCATCTCTTTCATGCTCTGAGCAATGCGGACCAAACGCCGTTCAGGGATCTCCTCACCAATGGCAATGAGCACTTTCTCGGCCTGGTGATCTTTCACCAGAGTAGCTAAATCAGCGCTGGTTCCCTCTACCTTGACCGAGTGAATTCGGGCGTTCCGCACCGACCGGTCATCGTCAACAATCGCTACCGGCAGGTACTTGGCTTTAGGGTCTGTCATCAAGGTTGACACCAGGTTGCGGCCCAGAAATCCAGCGCCGTACACAATCACCCGTTGCACATCTTTACCGCTGGGGCGGTTGGTCTTTTCCTCATAGATTCGCTTGCTGTAGCGGAAGCCCATCATCAGCAAAACTGCGATGGGGAAGGCAATGAGCACCACCGAGCGGGGTACTCCAAAGGCACGGGACGATACCATCAGCAGTATCTGCATAATGATGGTGTTAGCTAATATCAGGGGGTAGAGCTTGCTCCCCTCTTGCAGGGTGCCGTAGCTGTGGACGCCGCGGTAGAGCCCCACCATCAGGCCACCACCGATTTGCAGGGCGACCATCACCAGGGCTACCGTAGTGAGCCCTCCTGCATCAATCTGGCTAAGGTCCATGCCGTAGCGCAGGACAAAGGCAGCGGGAAGGGCTATCAGCCAGGCTAGGGAGTCGAGCCCCATCTGCACGTACTTCCACCAGGTCTTCCGCTCGGTGCTCGATGTCAGAATGGGAATAGAGGTAGTCTGCGGGGACGCTTCTTTAGACATTGCTGCCCTTCTCTTTCTTTCCCTGCGGGGTTCTGCCGGTCATGGCTCTAAAGGCCCGGGTACGCAGTTCTTCTGGTGCTAGGCGGTAGACACCGCGGATGGCTAGGTTCTGGGTGAAGCGTACGGGGCTCAGTAGTCCCCCGGTATAGAGCCTGCGTTGGACCTGGAGGTCCTTGCGCAGGGCTTCTAGCCCACCGCGTCGGGTGTAAGCTGTGGCGACCCGGTAGCTTACCAGGGGCTGGCTCAGGTTGCCCAGGACGAACCCGGCGCGGCTCATACGGGCCCAGAGCCAGTAATCTTCAGCGCCCGGAACCTCAACGTAGCTACCGACAGCCTCCACAGCGCTCTTGCGGAAGACAACGGTGGGGTGCAGAATGGGGTTGCGCTTCGGTAGTGTCTCTCGAATAGCTCTCGCCCCGGTCACCGCCTTCCGTTCGGCCTCGGGGCGGGCGGGGTCGTCCTTAAACTCGTGCATGGCACTGCCCAACACGTCAAAGTGGCCCTGAGCGACCAGAGGTATCTGTTGGGCAAAGCGTTCAGGAGCAGAAACATCATCCGAGTCTGCTCGGGCAACTATATCGTACATACAGTATCCCAGCCCCTCGTGCAGGGCGGCAGCCAGGCCGTGATTATCTTCAAGACGAACCACGGTCACAGGCAGAGAGCTCTGCTCTTCAAAATCAGCGATAACCTGAGAAAGCTCAGCGTTCACGGGGCCATCCTGCACCAGTACCAGCTGGTTGGGCTGCAAGGTTTGACCCTCGGTGTTCGAGGTTAGGGCCAGGCGCAGATGCTCGGGCTGATCCCCGGAATAAACGCTCATCAAAACAGAAAATTTGGGGTCGCTCCCGTAGTTTGCTTTGATACGCTGGGCCAGCTGGGGGGTTTCAAGCTGGTATACACCGTCCAGTACCTCGCTATTGGAGCGATAGCCGGCGGCAGCGTCCTGAAGTCCCTTAAGAAAATAGCCGGTGTAGGTCTTCTTCTCATCGGTGCGCAGCAGGGTGCTGACCCACAGGCGGGCCGTCGAACCGCCGTAGAGCAGCTTCTCCAGCGGAGTTAGGGTGCGACGGGCACAAAAAACCCAGAGCTTATTGCGTACATCGTTGTAGAAACGGGGGCCGGGTTTTGCATCTGTGGTACCAAATGTCTTGGTGTGATGACGGGCTACCGACCTCTCAGTAGCAATACCGTTGCTGTGGTGAATCAGGCGGGTGGTGTATTCAAAGTCGTCGTTCCAGATAAAGAAGTCCGCCAGGGGCAGGTCGGTGGCTCGCATGGCGGCAGCGTCCATCAGGATTGAAACAAAGGACGCCGAGCGGATCGGGCGGGCACCGACAGCAGCTGCCCGCGCGGTACGGTCAGGGCCTGCGGCGAACATGGTGCGCATGGTGTTCATGGGGTGGTCCTCGCCGTTGGTCCACACCACCTTTGAGGCTACAACGGCCGGGCGCTCTGCCCGTACCGGCGAGTAATCAGCCCAAGCCCGGTAGGCCTCAGAGAGGGTATTTTCGGTAGGTTCCGTGTCGTCATCCATGACCCAGACCAGGTCTGCCGCATACCGGTTCAGGGCCCGGTCAATGCCCACGGTGAAGCCGCCTGCACCTCCCACATTCTGCGGTAGGTGCACAATGTCGGTAGCCAGCGAGCTCTTGTAGCCAACCAGAAATTCCTCGGTGCCGTCGGTGGAAGCATTATTGACGATGATGACCGTATCGGGGGTCAGCTCCCCCGCCTCTATCCCGGCTAGGGTCTGTTCAAGCAGCTCACGGCGGTTATACGTTACCACTACAGCGACAATGCGCTCCTGGGGGCGCGGCTGGGGCATAGGGGCAGATACCATGGGCAAACAGGTCCTTTCGTGGGGTGAGGCCACCTGTACACGTGTGTTTATGCCGGGGTCAAGGCAAAATTCACACAACTCTATCTAAGTTTAGCGAATTCACCTGTGGATTAGCCCAGCGCAGGTGGTCAGCTACCCCGAAGCCCACCCCTTTAAAGCCTGTCCTACGTGTAATTCTGCCTGACCTGTGTCACCCTAGGGGTAAGGTCACAGACGACCTACCGGTAACCAGCGCACGGACGGAGTATAGGCATGGCTCAGGCCACATGGAAAGTAATTGGGGCAAGCGGGTTTGTGGGATCATCGATTGTCGCCCGACTGGCTGCTGAAGGTGTTCAGGTTGATGCTGTTGAAGCTCCCCGCCTGCTGACCCGCACAGCCGAAGCTGAGCAGCTCATTCGCGAGGCCCGTCAGCTGGACGGTATCATCGACACTCTCGCCGAGTCTTTCGCAGGGTGCGAGGTAGTCATCAATGCTTCGGGCCTGGCTGCCCCTGATCAGGAAGACCTAGCTCCCCTGTTGGGCGCAAATGCCCTACTCCCTGCCGTTATCGCTATCGCAGCCCAGCGCACCGGTGTCAGCAGGGTGATTCACCTCAGCTCGGCAGCTGTGCTTGGGCCTGTTCCTACGCTCACTCCGAGCGAAGAAACACAGCCTTTCTCTGCCTACTCTTTCTCAAAGGCCCTGGGCGAAGAGGTGCTTCTGGCTCTACGGTCCTTTATCGAAGAAACAGCGGCTCAGGGGCAGGCTCCCGGATCTGAAGCATCAGAATTCCCGGCTGCTCCTTCCCACTCCCCCGTTGCTGTGGCGGGGGACCACGCGGTTGAAATCTGTATCGTTCGAGCCACCAGTGTGCAGGGCCGAGGCCGCCGCACCACCGAGGCTTTCGCAAAAATTGCGTCCTCCCCGCTGGCGTCCGTCGCCGGGCGTACCCCGCGTCGTACCCCGGTATCGTCCAATTACGCCCTGGCAGAATTCGTTTTCAAGGTAGCCAGCTTTCAGAAGGCCCTCCCCGCAATTGTGCTCCAACCCTGGGAGGAGGCAACAACCGAGTCCGTTCTGATAGATGCAGGACGCCGCCGCCCCTTGCATCTACCGGTCATCCTCTGCCGGGCTCTGGTTGCCACCGGTTACAGGGTCTCTGAGCTCCTGGGTGACCGTCTAACCGGCCCCGTCCGCCGGGTCGAGGTGATGTGGTTCGGCCAGGATATCGACGATTCATGGGCTCAAAAAAATGGCCTGGTACCTCAAGCACGGGTGAGCGAGGTGCTTCGCACCGCCCACAGCGCGCTAGGCACCAGGCAGGACCGCAAGTTTGAAAACTAGACGGTAGGAGTTTCGTTGCCCTCGCCATCCGCTTCGGTCAGCGGTCCGGCGGGGGCTTCTTTCTGGGTGCCGAACACCAGCGAACGGGCATCAGCTACCGAGTAGGGCTTAGTATCGCCTTTCACCACGCGAGTCTCAGGTGCGTGAGCGCTTGCTGTGCGACGCTGGTCGACTGCGGCGGTACCGCTAGCACCGCCAACCAGACCCGCAGCAAGCGATCCGGCAGCGGGTGCAGCAGCCTGGCGCCCGGGAATATCTTCCACCTCATCCGCAGCAGATTCGTCCATATGACGCGGTGAGAACTCAGTGTCTTCCACCGCCTCCGTTGCAGCGACTAGAGGGGCTTCTGGTGCCTCGCGGCGGGCCTTCTCCTGGGCCTCGAACTCGGCGCGAGTTAGTACACCGGGCACGACCTCGCGCAGGCGTTCTACTGGAATTGCGCCCTCGCGCACCACGACCAGGCGGTCAGAGGTGCAGTCCACGATGGTCGAAGGTAGGGCGTCCTTGGCTTCAAAGCCCTCAGGGCGGTTTTCGGGGCGGGGGCCGCCGTCGAAAATCACCTCAACGTCGTTGCCCAGCTGGGTCATGGCTTCCTGGGCGGTCGTAGCTGCAGGGCGCCCGGTCTTATTGGCTGAAGAAACAGCCAGCGGGCCCAGGTTTTTCAGAAGCTCAATAGCAACCGGGTCATTAGGAACGCGCAGGGCAACGGTGCCTTGAGTCTCGCCCAGGTCCCAGTTCAGGGAGGGCTGGGAGTAGAAAATCAGGGTGAGAGCACCGGGCCAGAACTCGGTAGCCAGGGCGCGGGCGTCCTCGGAAATCTCGTCGGCCAAACCCGGTAGCACAGACTGGTCGTAAATGAGTACCGGCGGGGGCATCTGCCGGGTACGCCCCTTAGCGGCAAGCAGGTTCCCAACGCCCTCAAAGGAGAAAGCGTCGGTGGCGATACCGTACACGGTGTCGGTGGGGATCACGATGGTCTTGGCTGCACCGATTGCTGAGTTGGCGGTCGCGATGGCGTCGCCCAGGGTCGTGGGGTCGGTTGCACTAACAATGGTTGCTTTCACGCTCATTATTCTTTCACATTCTTAGGTGCCTGGTAGCGGTTTGTAGCCCGAGGTGTGACGGGGTTTACCTGCAAAGTCGTCAATAGATTCGATACCCTCGAAGCCGGCGGCGGCAAGGGCCTGACGCATCAGTTCCCGCTGGGTTTCGGCGTGCTCCATAATCAGATAGCCGCCGGGAGCTAAGAGAGTATAGGCCCGGGCTGCGATGGCGGCAGGTAGCTCCATGCCGTCCTCTCCCCCGCCGTAGAGGGCCAGGGCCGGGTCATGATCGCGAACCTCTGGGTCTTTGGGAATTGCCCCGGCAGGGATATAGGGCGGGTTGGAGGCCACCAGGGTCACGGTTCCCTCGTAGCCGGGTAGGGCCGTGCGCGCATCGCCCGCTACCAGTTCCACCCCGGCTGGGCCCAGGTTACGCTCGGCCCAGGCCGCAGCTTCGGTCGAGAGTTCAACGGCAAGGACGTGCGGGGTCGGCAGCTGCTCATCGGCGGCAAGCTCGGTAGCAAGGGCAGCTGCAATGGCACCTGACCCGGTACACAGGTCAACAACCAGGGGCTGGTCGGGCAGGGCCTCAGCCATGCCCCGGTAGGCGGTGAGGGCGTGTTCCACCAGCAGCTCGGTCTCGGGTCGGGGCACAAAAACCCCCGGCCCTACCGACAAGGTCAGGCCTCGGAAATGGGCCTGGCCGGTCAGGTGTTGGAGGGGCAGTCGCTCACCGCGCAGGGTCACCAGACGGGCAAAGCCCTCAGGTACCGGATGCCCCAGCAGGGCCAGGGACTGAACACGGCCCCGCGATACCGGCTCCCCGGCGTCCTTCTCCAGCAGGTAAGCGGCAAGAAGCTGCGCGTCAGCCGCAGCCGAGTCGATACCGGCTGTGCCAAGATAGAGCGCAGCCCGGCGAAGGGCTGAATCAAGCTCTTCGCCGGGCTTCAGGCTAAAATCAGCCACGCTTATTTGTCTTCCTGCCCGAGCTTCTCAAGGCGGGCTGCCTCGTCCATCTCAATAGCGGACTGCACAACAGCTTCGAGGTCGCCGTTGAGTACGGCGTCCAGGTTGTAGGCCTTGTAGCCGGTGCGGTGGTCGGCAATACGGTTTTCGGGGAAGTTGTAGGTGCGGATGCGCTCTGAACGGTCCATGGTGCGCACCTGGGAGTGGCGCTTCTCGGCATTCTCGGCGTCAATCTGCTCCTGCTGCCAGGCAAGCAGTCGGGCACGGAGCACGCGCATAGCAGCTTCACGGTTCTGAATCTGTGACTTCTCGTTCTGCATAGCAACCACGATGCCGGTGGGCAGGTGGGTAATACGCACAGCGGAGTCGGTGGTGTTCACCGACTGACCGCCGGGGCCTGATGAACGGTAGACGTCAATCTTCAGGTCGTTCTGGTTGATCTCGATTTCCTCGGGCTCATCGACCTCGGGGAAGACCAGCACACCG
The DNA here is from genome assembly GCF_014217215.1 of Rothia nasimurium. Taxonomy (GTDB): domain Bacteria; phylum Actinomycetota; class Actinomycetes; order Actinomycetales; family Micrococcaceae; genus Rothia; species Rothia avistercoris. Next base: position 913,765 of record NZ_CP056080.1, on the reverse strand, counting down.
GCAGCTGAGGTGTGGATACGCCCCTGGGACTCGGTTGCGGGAACACGCTGCACGCGGTGCACGCCGCCCTCGTACTTGAGGTGGGCCCAGACGCCCTCAGCGGGGTCATTCGAGGTGCCCTTGATAGCTACCTGGGCGTCCTTGTAGCCGCCCACGTCGGTGGTCTGGGAGGAAATCATTTCGGTCTTCCAACCCTTAGACTCGGCGTAGCGGGTGTACATGCGCAGCAGGTCAGCAGCAAAGAGGGAGGCCTCGTCGCCGCCTTCGCCACCCTTGACTTCGAGAATGACGTTGCGGCCATCGTCCGGATCACGGGGAATCAGCAGACGGCGCAGCTTCTCTTCAGCCTCGGGCAGCTGGGCTTCAAGCTCCTTGACCTCGTCAGCAAAGTCGGGGTCTTCGGCAGCCATCTCGCGGGCAGCTTCGATGTCGTCGCGCAGGGTATTGACGCGGTTGTAGGCTTCAACGATACCGTTGAGCTCTGAGTAGCGGCGGCCCAGCTTACGGGCCTTGCCCTGGTCCGCGTGGACGGCGGGGTCAGCCAGCTGCTTCTGGAGGTCTGCGTGCTCGTCGAGCAGACCCTGGATAGATTCAATCACGGTGGCGTCCTTTCCTTATTCGCCGTGGCCCAGGCCGCTCTTAGCAACGGTGAGCAGGAATTCGACGTTGGACTGGGTCTCGCGCAGCTTGGAGAGCAGAACAGACAGGGACTGTTCCTGGTCCATGCCGGCCAGCACGCGGCGCAGGCGCCACATAATCTTGACCTCGTCGGGTGAGAGCAGGGCCTCTTCGCGGCGGGTTGAGGACGCGTTGAGGTCGATGGCGGGGAAGATACGCTTGTCTGCCAGCTGGCGGGAAAGGCGCAGTTCCATGTTGCCGGTGCCCTTGAATTCTTCGAAGATGACCTCGTCCATCTTGGAGCCGGTCTCGACCAGGGCTGTTGCGAGGATGGTCAGTGAGCCGCCTTCTTCAATGTTGCGGGCAGCACCGAAGAACTTCTTGGGCGGGTAGAGGGCAGCTGCGTCTACACCACCGGAGAGAATGCGGCCTGAAGCGGGCGCTGCCAGGTTGTAGGCACGGCCCAGGCGGGTCATGGAGTCCAGCAGGACGACGACGTCGCGGCCCTGCTCCACCAGGCGCTTGGCTCGCTCGATGGCGAGCTCGGCAACGGTGGTGTGGTCATCTGCCGGACGGTCAAAGGTGGAAGCGATCACTTCACCGTTGACGGTGCGCTGCATGTCGGTGACTTCTTCGGGGCGCTCGTCTACCAGAACCATCATGAGGTGAACCTCGGGGTTATTGGTAGTAATCGCGTTGGCGATGGACTGCAGCATCAGGGTCTTACCGGCCTTGGGGGGTGCCACAATCAGGCCGCGCTGGCCCTTACCGATCGGGGCAATCAGGTCGATAACGCGGGTACCGAGCTTCTTGGGGTCGGTCTCCAGGCGCAGGCGCTCCTTGGGGTAGAGCGGGGTGAGTTTGTTGAATTCGCGGCGGCCCTTGGACTCTTCGGGGGTCAGACCGTTGATGGAGGTCAGCTGCACCAGGGCGTTGAACTTCTGGCGGTTGTTGTTATCGCCTTCGCGGGGGGCACGGATGGTACCGACCACAGCATCGCCCTTGCGCAGGCCGTAACGCTTGACCTGGGCCAGGGAAACGTAAACGTCGTTGGTGCCGGGCAGGTAGCCGGAGGTACGCACGAAAGCGTAGTTATCGAGGACGTCGAGCACACCGGCGACGGGGATCAGTACGTCGTCTTCGCTAATCTCGGGCTCGTAGTCGTCGCGGCGGTAGTTACGGCGTTCACGGCGCTCTGCCTGACGGTCGCGGCGGTTCTTGCGGTTGTTACGGCGGTCTTCATCAGGGCCGTTGTTGTTCTGGCGGTCGTTCTTGCCGCCGCGGTCGCGGTTCTCGCGATCCTGCTTGTCACCGCGGTCCTGACGGTTATCGCGGTCCTGACGGTTATCGCGGTCCTGACGGTTATCGCGGTCGTTGCGGTCACGACGGTTCTTGCGCTCAAAACGCTCGTTCTTCTCGCCGTTCTCAGCGGAGGCCTCGTTCTGCTCGGCGGAATCGACGTTCTCGCCCCCGTTCTTGCGGCGACGGTCGGTACGGGTGCGCTTGGCGCCCTCTTCGCCCTCATTCTGCTCATTGCGGGCAGCCTTTTGTGATTCCAGGCCGTCAAGGGCAGCTTCAACTGCCTCAAGGGCTGAGGTATCGGGCTTGGTTTCCTTCTGGGCTTCAGCAGCTACGGTTGAGCTGGTCGCACGGCGGTTACCGCGACGCTTGGTAGCGGGCTTCTCAGAAGTAGCTTCAGCAGGTGCTTCAGCGGCTTCGGCGGCGTCCTGCCCCTTGGGCTGCTCTGCTTCGGCAGCCTTCTCAGCTGCGGTCTTACGGGTGCGGGTGCGCTTAGGCTTCTCTGCCTCAGGCTGAGCCTCGGCGGGAGCTTCTGCTTCGGCAGCCTTCTCAGCTGCGGTCTTGCGGGTACGAGTGCGCTTAGGCTTCTCTGCCTGATCTGCGGTTTCAGCAGGACGGTCGGCTACAGCTGAGCCACGCTGGTGGGCTGAAATGGCCTCAACCAGGTCTGATTTACGCATGCGGCGGGCGCCGGTAATACCTAGCTGGGAGGCTAGAGACTGGAGCTGAGCAAGTTTGAGGGTGCTCAGGCTGGGGGACTTCTGCTCAGCCGCTGCTGCGGCCTCCGTACCTGCGGTCAGGTCGGTGTTTTCTGCCACGAAGATTCCTTCTCTCGAAATGTCGTTGATTTCGCGGGTTGTTCTGGCGCAACAGATGCGCCATGCCCAGAGCGGGCGAGTGATAGTTTCAGGGGTCAGGTGACGCTGTCGCTGGGAAAGCGAGAGTATCAGGTGACCCGGGTTCGGGCGCCCGGCTGCACCAAACAGTAGCTGACGGGATACCCGGCAAAGGAACTCCACCACTAGTCAGTGAAAGACGTAAATGAACGGTTGAACCTGCTGAGGCTTCTACAGACCAGCCAAACCGTGGGATGAGGCCAACACAGGCGAGCCCGGGCACGAATAGTGCTGGAGCGTGCTAGGCGGTTTCCTCATAAATAAGCATAACACCTTTAGTGTCGATATCGATATCGAGCACCCGCCAGCTTACAGCCCGGTTCTCGTGCTGATTAGGCTCGCTTTCGGTGGCGAAGGCCTCAATGGCTTCGCGAACTCGGGCGCGTTCGTCCGCCCCGTTGGCCAGAGCCATGACGGTGGGCCCTGCCCCCGAAATCACCGCGGCAAATCCCTTGCTACGCAGGTACTTAACCAGGGCCGCTGAGGGCTTCATGGCAACAGCGCGGTAGGACTGGTGCAGTAGGTCGCTGGTTGCGGGCAGCAGGTAGTCGGGGTAAGACGCTAGTGCCTGGGTCAGCAGGGCCGCACGACCAGAGTTGGCAGCGGCTTCCCTGTGGGGAACGGTCTCGGGGATGAGGCCACGGGCTACCTTGGTCGGCACCTCGTAGTCAGGAATTGCGATGACCGGCAGTACGTTCTCGTGGGCCGGTACGGGCAGGGAGTGCCAGCCCGAGTCGTCCCCGTAGGAGATGACGACGTGGCCGTAGAGGGAGGGGGCCACATTGTCGGGGTGGCCTTCCATACCCGAACAAATCTGTAGTACGGCCTCGTCATCAAGCTGGAGCTCGGCGGGGAGCAGGCCGTTCGCTGCGGTCACGCCGGCCACGATGGCCGAAGCGGACGACCCCATACCGCGAGAATGCGGGATGCGGTTATGGGCTTGAATGTGCAGGGAGGGCAGCTCAAAAAGCCCCACAGCCTTCCAGGCAGTCACCATGGCCTTGATCACCAGGTGGCTGGCGTCCTGCGGAACCTCGTCCGCCCCCTCACCGGTGAGATCGAAGGTCAACTCCCCCACCCCGGGTACGCGGGTGACCGTCAGGTCATCATAGTGGGCCAGGGCCAAACCGAGGGAGTCATAGCCGGGGCCAAGATTGGCTGAAGAGGCCGGGACCGTGACGGTTACGCGCGCACCAACGGAGATTACATCGGGCTGGACGAAAGGCTCGTCTGAGCCGTCGATCATGGGAAGTGACATAAGAATCGGTGTTTAGCCTTCTACACGGATAACGGAGGTGATGTCGCGGACGGTATCGAGGGCGTCCACCACGGCCATGGTCTTGCGCAGGTTAGCGTCGGTGGCGCGGTGGGTGACAATACGGATGGAGGCGCTGGTGCCATCGCCGGTGCCCTTAGCCTGGCGCATGGTCTCGATAGAGACTCCGTGCTCGGCAAAGATACGGGCGATGTTGGCCAGAACACCCAGCTTGTCTTCCACAACGATACCCACAGAGTAGCGGGAGATGACATCGTTCATGGGGGTGGCAGCCAGCTGAGCAAAGGAGGACTCGGGGATGCCGGGGCCACCGAGCACCAGGCGGCGGGCCAGGGAAACGAAGTCACCCAGTACCGCAGAGGCGGTGGGAGCGCCACCTGCGCCGGGGCCGTAGAACATAAGCTCACCGGCGTTTTCAGCCTGTATGAAGACAGCATTGAAAGCACCGTGGACGGACGCCAGCGGGTGGGTGCGGGGTACCAGGGTGGGGTTTACGCGGATGTTGACGCCCTCGCCGTCCTTTTCGCAGACGGCAAGGAGCTTGATGACGTAGCCGTCGGCGGCGGCTGCCGCCACATCGTCAGCGGTGATGGAGGTAATGCCCTCACAGTGAACGTCGTCAACGGTGAAATCGGAGTGGAAGGCCAGGGAGGCAACAATCGCGGCTTTAGAGGCGGCGTCGTGGCCCTCGATATCGGCGGTGGGGTCAGCTTCAGCGTACCCCAGGCGCTGGGCCTCGGCCAGGGCGTCGGTGAACTGGGCGCCGGTGGTGTCCATCTGGTCCAGGATGTAGTTGGTGGTGCCGTTCATGATACCCAGCACGCGGGTGATCTGGTCACCGGCCAGAGAGTCGCGCAGGGGGCGCAGGATTGGAATAGCACCGGCCACAGCAGCCTCGTAGGAGAGCTGGGCCCCGCTCTTAGCCACGGCAGCAGCCAGTTCTACACCGTGCTTAGCCAGCAGGGCCTTGTTACCCGATACCACCGACTTGCCGGCGGTCAGGGCGCGCAGGATGCGGGTGCGGGCAGGCTCGATACCGCCGGTAAGTTCAATGACCACGTCGGCAGCGTCAATGAGCGCCTCAGCATCGGTGGTGTAGAGCTCGGGTGCAGCCTCATAGTGGCGCTTGGCTGAGGTATCGCGCACGGCAATACCGATGAGCTCAACCGGCGCACCAATGCGGTCTTGCAGGGACTCGGCGTCTTCGGTGAGCATGCGGGCTACCTGTGAGCCGACGTTACCGGCGCCCAGTAGCGCTACTTTGATGGTGGTGTTGCCCAAGAGCGTCTCCTGACGTAGATGGGAAATAGGTTCATGGCTACGCTCACCATGCTAGCGGGTAAGACAGCGTAACCCAGAGTATGAACTTTATTTTCTCACGGAGTGGTTGATGGCAGGACGCCGCCCCACCGCTCCCTGCCCGCAGGCGGGGAGGCTGGCAGGCGGCGTCCTGGTGAAGAACCCTAAACTAGACCCAGGTCGCGGGCCAGCATATCGTCTTCGGTTTCGCGGCGGATAATAGCGCGCGGTTCCTTACCCTGAGCCGTAGCGATGACCGGCGGACGGGTCAGGTAGTTATAGTTGGAGGCCATAACGTGGTTGTAAGCGCCGGTGGCCGGAACAGCCAGAATGTCTCCCGTTGCCAGGTCGGCCGGCAGGTAGCAGTAGCGAATCACAATATCGCCGGATTCGCAGTGCTTACCCACCACGCGGGAGAGAATCTGCTCCCCTTCCGGAGCCCGGTTAGCCAGGGTCACGGCGTAGTCGGACTCGTAGAGCACCGGGCGGGGGTTATCACTCATGCCGCCGTCCACCGAGACGTAGCGGCGCACGCGGGTGTCCCCGTTCTCATCCTCAATTGCCACGTCCTTGATAGTACCGACCGTGTAGAGGGTGATACCCGAGGGGCCCGAGATGGAACGCCCAGGCTCAAAGGAGAGATGAGGTATAGCCATACCCACGTTGGCGCAGGTCTTAGAGACCATGTCAGCCAGCTCGGTAGCAATATCGGCTGAACCGCGCGGGGTGTCCTGCTCGGTGTAGCCAATACCGTAGCCGCCACCCAGGTCAATCTCGGGCAGCACCACGCCAAAGCGCTCGTTGAGCTGCTGCATGTAGGTCAGCACCTTCTCAGCGGCCTTACCGAAGCCCTCGGCCTCAAAAATCTGGGAGCCAATGTGGCAGTGTAAACCGCGCAGGTCAATGTGCTCACTGGCCAGGGCCAGAGCGGCAGCCACGGTAGCGTAGGCATCGTCTGCGGTAATTCCCAGCTCGGTCAGCTCTTCAAGCGACAGACCTGCCAGCGGTGCGGTACCGGCTGCCAGAGACTGACCGAACTTCTGATCCTCGTGGGCGGTAGCAATGTAGTCGTGGGTTGAGGCGTGGACGCCCGGGGTCACGCGGAGCATGACCGGGGCGGTGACGCCCAGCTCGGCTGCTACCTGCGCAATCAGCTGCACCTCGGGCACCGAGTCGGCCACCAGGCGCCCTACCCCGTAGCGCAGGGCACGGGCAATCTCGCCCGCCGACTTGTTGTTACCGTGCAGGGCGATTTTCGCGCCGGGCACCCCGGCCCGCATGGCAATCGCCAGCTCGCCCCCGCTGGCGGTATCGAGGCACAGGCCCTCTTCCTCAGCCCACTTGGCCACGGCGGTCGCCAGGAAGGACTTACCGGCGTAGTAGACCGAGACCTCAGCTCCGTGCTTCTCAAAAGCCGTCTCGAAGGCGGAACGGAATTCAGAGGCGCGGGCGCGGAAGGTGGTCTCAGAAAAGACGTATTCGGGGGTGCCAAAGTCGGCAACCAGACGGCTGACGGGGGTGCCGTCCACCTCAAGTTCGCCGTTCTCAGAGCGGGTGAAGGAGGGCATCCAAATCACCGGGTCAAGGTCGGACGGGGCGGACGGGTAGCTCAGCCAGTCGGGCTTGAACAGTGCGGCTTCTGCGCCCATTTACATCTTCTCCGGTGCGCTTACACCCAGCAGGCCCAGGCCGTTGGCCAATACCTGGCGGGTAGCGTTGTTCAGCAGCAGGCGGGTGCGGTGCAGGTCGGTGACCTCTTCATCGCCCTTGGGAGCAACGTGGGAGACACCGTACCAGCGGTGGTAGGCACCGGCCAGGGTTTCCAGGTAGCGGGCCACGCGGTGGGGCTCACGGAAGTCAGCGGCTTCTTTGACGGCACCGGCGAACTGGCCCAGGGCAGCCAGCAGGGCCGAGTCTGCCTCTGAGTTCAGCAGGGAGGTATCGACGGAGTCAGTGGTGACGCTGGCAGCCTCAGCGTTGCGGGCGATAGCGCAGGTGCGGGCGTGAGCGTACTGCACGTAGAAGACCGGGTTCTCGTTGGACTGCTTGGTCAGCAGATCCAGGTCGATATCGATGTTGGAGTCTACCGAGTAGCGGGTCAGGGAGTAACGGGCTGCATCCACGCCCACGATTTCAACCAGGTCTTCCAGGGTCACAACGGTACCGGCACGCTTAGACATACGCACGGGCGTACCGTCCTTGACCAGGTTAACCATCTGGCCAATCATGACCTCAACCATGTTGGGGTCATCGCCCAGGGCAGCGGCAGCGGCCTTGAGGCGGGCTACATAGCCGTGGTGGTCAGCACCCAGCATGTAGATCGCCAAGTCAGCGGGGTTCTCTTCGCGCTTGGTCTTGTCCTGGAAGTAGGCGATATCACCGGCGATGTAGGCGGCATTTCCGTCAGACTTGATAACCACGCGGTCCTTGTCGTCGCCGAAGTCGGTGGACTTGAGCCACCAGGCGCCGTCCTTGAAGTAGAGGTTCTCGGACTCCTTGAGCTTCTCAAGCAGCTCATCTACCTTGCCGTTTTCAAACAGGGAGTTCTCGTGGAAGTAGACGTCAAAATCAACGTGGAAGTCGTGCAGGGACGCCTTGATGTCCTCGAACATGAATTCAACACCGGTAGCGCGGAAAACTTCCTGGGGGTCTTCGGCGTCAAGGGCATCGGGGCGAACCTCAAGCACCCGGTTGGCGATATCGGTGATGTACTCGCCACCGTAGCCGTCCTCGGGAGCCTCCTCACCCTTGGCACGGGCCAGCAGGGAGCGAGCAAAGCGATCAATCTGGTTGCCGTGGTCGTTGAAGTAGTACTCACGCACAACCTTGGCACCCTGGGAGATGAAGATACGGGCCAGGGAGTCACCCACAGCGGCCCAACGGGTACCGCCCAGGTGGATGGGGCCGGTGGGGTTAGCGGAGACGAACTCCAGGTTGATGGTCTGACCGGCCAGGGTTTCGTTAGTACCAAAAGCTGAGCCCTGCTCAACGATGGTCTTGGCCAGCTCACCCGCCGCGGCGGCGTCCAGGGTGATATTGAGGAAGCCGGGGCCAGCGATATCTACGCTTGCCACACCGGTAATCTCGGTGATTCGGGCAGCCAAGATCTGGGCTACCTCGCGGGGGTTCTTCCCCACCTTCTTAGAAATCTGCAGGGCGATGTTGGTGGCCCAGTCGCCGTGGTCGCGGTTCTTGGGGCGCTCTACGCGCACAGCGGGGGCGGTTTCGCCGTCGGTCAGGGTCAGTTCGCCGGCTTCGAACGCTGCGGTCAGCGCGCCGTCAATTGCACTTGAGAGTTCTTCGGGAGTCATAGGGTCAAGTCTACAGGGTGAGCTGTAGACCTACCCAGCGAATGATATGTTCCCAGGTGCTCTCGCTGGCGTAGATTGCCGGGTCGGAGTGCTCCGCCCCGCCAATCAGAGTCAGTTCGGTGGCGATTCCGGCGGCTGAGAGGGCACGGTGAGCCTCGACGGACTGGTTGGGCGGCACGCAGGTGTCTGCGGTGCCGTGGATGTAGTAGACCGGGGCGTGGGTCCGTTCGCCGGTTCTCTGGGCTTCTTGGGCGTAGTCGATGGGGTGAGCTTTGGCCCAGTTAACCTCTGCTGGGCTACCTGCCGGGGCGGGGTAGGTGGAGCCGAGTAGCCGCCATTCGGCACCGTCGTCTTCGGGGTGGTCGTAGGGGAAGCCCCAGGCCACGCGGTCATCGAAGATGGTGCGCAGGTCGCTGACCCCGTAGATTGAGACGGCACAGCGAACGGACGAGTCCGGCTCACCGGCGATGGTGCGGGCAGCGAGCGCACTGGCTGAGAGGCCTTCGAGGTAGGGCTCGTTCAGGTGGCCTGTGGCGGCGGCTAGCTGGACCAGGTGCCCGCCTGCTGATCCGCCTGCGAGGACGATACGGTTGGGGTCGATTGCGAAGTCTTCGGCCCTGGTTTTGAAGTAGCGGATGGCTGTTTTGAGGTCGTTGATTTGGGCGGGGAAGAGGGCCTCGTGGCTGAGCCGGTAGTTGATGGAGGCTGTGGCGTAGCCGGCGTGGGCGAAGCGTTCGCGGACGCGGTGTAGACCGTTATCAGCTAGCAGGAAGGAGGATTTATCGCCGAATCGCCAGGCTCCGCCGTGGACGTAGATGAGTAGGGGCACGGGGTGGTGTTCACCGGTGGGTGCGCTGGGCGGGTAGAAATCAAAGGTCTGGGAGGGGTGGTTGGTTCCCGCGTAGTTGCCGGTGAGTGTGGTCATTGATTCAGCCCTTCGGTGCGCTGGTCTTTGTTCCTACTGTAATCGGTTTGTGTTGTGGGGCGGGGTTTCTGATAGAGTAATCAGGTCTGAGTTTCACTGTCTATAGTGAAGGTTCAGTGTTGCCCTCGTAGCTCAGTGGATAGAGCACCAGTTTCCGGAGCTGGGTGTCGAAGGTTCGAATCCTTTCGAGGGCACAAAAAATAATGGTCTGCCATACTGCGCTTGCGCAGGGCAGACCATTATTTTTTGTGCCTGGCGTCAAAATCGTCACCGATGTGACGATTTTAGCCAGCTAACAGTTTTGCCAGAATGCGCGAAGCGCTGGCCTACCTTCTCTTTTTGTGCCCGGCGTAAAGAAAGGCCCCAGTGGGGCCTTTTAGCCGGCTAAAACAAGCGGAGCCAGAATGCGCGAAGCGCTGGCCTACCTTCTCTTTTTGTGCCCGGCGTCCGCCTTCTTCCCCGCATTTATTCTGTTTTACCCGCAACTAGTTGCGGGGTTTTCAGGCTAAGTGCGGGTTAGTTTGGGGCAACGAGTTCCACTTCAAACCCCTGCTTATTTTCGATCTAGAGTTCAACGTGGTGGAAGCCGGGGCGGGAAACTGCCTCCTGGTGGCGCAGGCTGGCCGGGGTGCGTCCGTCCTTGCGGAGCCTAGCGGCTATCACCGCGTCGTAGGTCTGCCCGGCGTAGAGGAATTTCTCCCGCTCGATCCCTTCAATCTGGAACCCGGCTGCGGCGGCAACGGCTCCGCTTGCGGGGTTGTTGGCGCGGTAGCCCAGTTCCAGGCGGCGGAGGTGGGGCGAGGGTAAGGACGCCAGCAGGCCGGTATCGAGAGTAGGTAAGGTTGGTGCGGGGTTGGGTTCGCCCAGGGCCCAGGCGCACGCCGCCCTGAGGGCTGCTTGTGTGTAGCCCTGCCCGCGGTAGGGGTCAGCTATCCAGTAGTAGACCCAGGCCCTATCCCAGGCTCCGGTGTCACTGCGGGCCGTAAAGTTCAGCCCGATGAGCCCTGCGGGCCGCCCTTCATCGCTGAGGCAGAAAATAGCCCGGTTTTCAGCCGGTAGGTAGCTGGTTTCGATGAGGTTCAGGGCGTCCTCTTCGCTGGCGAGGGCTGGCATCTGCCGCTCCAGGCCTGAGGATGTGCGATAAATCGAGTAAAGGTCAGGGGCGTCGGTGAGCACCCAGTAGCGTAGCTCCATGTGCCTAGTTTAGGTCAGGAGCAGGCCGGCGGAAGGCTACCCAGACTGCTGATATCACGCCGATAACCAGGGCAAAAATGATAGAAAAGATAGCATCGAAGATAAAGTCCTGCGGGTCGATACGGGGCAGATCAACCCCAAGACCGAATACCGCGCCCAGCAGGAAGGCCCCGGAGGGACGAGCCGTAAACTGTCGACGGTAGATCAGGTGAAGGTCGGGGCCGGGGAAGCGCATGGCAGCTAGGCTGATGAAAGTCAGGGCGACTGCCCCAATCGTCATACCAATGAGATAGGGCGTCAGTTCTTGTTCTGGGAGCGCGAAGGCCCGCAACAGGCCGATGACGCCGCTGATGGAGGCGCCAAAAGCAGCGACCAGGGTGAGATAGAGTGCTTTCGTCATTGAATACTCCTTTCGGCATTCCTTCCCAGCCTACCAAAGTACTAAGTAGGGTTGCTTATATGAAGCCGGGTAGACTTGGGGCGAAACCCCACCCTTTCGCACCAGAAATGAGAGTGACATGGCTGAAGCCGTCAACACCCCGCACATTGCCCCGAACGGCGCTGAAATTGCCGAAACTATCCTGCTGCCCGGCGACCCGCTTCGCGCCAAGTTCATTGCCGATACCTACCTTGAGAACGTCGTGCAGTTCAACACCGTGCGCAACATGTTCGGCTTCACCGGCGACTACAAGGGCCAGCGCATTTCGGTCATGGGTACCGGTATGGGCATCCCTTCGGCCAGCCTCTACGTCCACGAGCTGATTCACACCTTTGGCGTGAAGAACCTGATCCGTATCGGCACCTGCGGTGGCATGGCTGAGGGCCTTGACCTTTTCGACCTGGTCGTGGCCTCAGCAGCTTCGACTGATTCTAACTTCATGCACCACTACAAGCTCCCCGGCACCTTTGCCCCGACCGCGTCCTGGCCCCTGCTGTCGGCTGTGGCCAAGGAGGCCGAGGCCCAGGGCAAGACCCTCAACGTGGGTAACGTGCTGTCTTCTGACGTTTTCTACCGCTCTGACTTCTCCGACGCCTCTAAGTGGGCTGAGATGGGTGTGCTGGCTGTTGAGATGGAAACCGCCGGTATCTACGCTGTGGCTGCCGCCGCCGGTGTGCAGGCCCTCTCTGTTTTCACCGTCTCGGACCACCTCTTCAAGGGTGTTGAGACCACCGCCGAGCAGCGTCAGACCGCTTTCACCGACATGATGGAGCTTGTCCTGCCGGTAGCGGCCAGCCTCTAAATTTTCTGTCAGGACGCCTGCGCCCCACTCCCCTGCCCCAGGGCAGGAGGGCGGGGCGTCCTTATACAGAAATAGCTTCCAGAAGTTTATCGACTATAGTCGATAGGCTTCACGCGCCCAGTGAAACCTGACCGTTCCTGCCGGCTCTGCCCTAAAATAGAGGGCAGTATGTCTAGTTCAGATTCTTCCCGCACTCCTGCCCAGCCCCTCTCCGCTATCGCCGCTGCTATGCACGGCGCGGGCGTCCGCGCATCCGAGCCCACCGAACCCCAGACCGCCGGAAAGCGCGGTGGCAGGGGGAAGCAGGCGTCCGGCCCTCGTGAGGGAGCGGACGCGCCCGCCCGTTCCCAGCGTCGCGGCCGCAGCTCAGCACCCCGGGGCAAGCAGGGCGGGAAAAAACCGAACCAGCGCCGTCCCTACACCCCGCTGATTCCTAAGACCATCGCCTACCCCGAGGGCCTGCCCGTCTCTGCCCGCCGGGATGACATCATGGCAGCTATCCGCGACAACCAGGTCACCATCGTTGCGGGTGAAACCGGCTCGGGTAAGACCACCCAGCTCCCCAAGATGCTCCTTGAACTGGGTCTGGCGGAAAAGGGCATGATTGGCCACACCCAGCCCCGCCGTCTGGCCGCCCGATCGGTGGCTGAACGGATCGCCGAAGAACTGGGGCAGACAATCGGCGAAACGGTGGGCTACCAGGTGCGCTTCACCTCAGAGGTGGGCGAAGGCTCCGCTATCAAGCTCATGACCGACGGTATTCTGCTGGCCGAAATTCAGAACGACCGGCTGCTGCGCCAGTACTCGGCCATCATCATTGATGAGGCCCACGAGCGTTCCCTCAACATTGACTTCATTCTGGGCTATCTCAAGCGCATTATGCCGCAGCGCCCCGACCTGAAAATCGTCATTACCTCAGCCACCATCGACCCCGAGCGTTTCGCCCGCCATTTCTCCCCCAGCTTTGTGCCCGGTGTCGGCATCGTCGATGAGACCCTCAGCCCCGAAGAAAAAGAAATCGCCGAGGCAACCCTGCCCGATGACGCCCCGCCCATCATTGAGGTCTCCGGCCGCACCTACCCCGTCGAGATCCGCTACCGCCCCTTGAGCGAACCCCGCACCGGCGACGGCGGGGAAGACGAGGCGGATGCCGGTGACGGCCTCGAGGACGACGACCGTGACCCGATTGAGGGCGTGCTTGACGCCATCCGGGAGCTTTCTGAAGAGGCCCCCGGCGACATTCTGATTTTCTTCTCGGGTGAGCGTGAAATCCGCGACGCGGCCGACGCTATCGAGGATATGGTGCGATCCACCCGCCGCCTGGCCGACTACGAGGTGCTGCCCCTCTACGCCCGCCTATCGATGGCTGAGCAGCACAAGGTTTTCAAACCCGGTGGCCGGCCCCGTATCGTGCTGGCAACCAACGTAGCTGAAACCTCCCTGACCGTACCCGGCATCAAGTACGTGATCGACACCGGCACCGCCCGTATCTCGCGCTACTCCGCGCGGACCAAGGTACAGCGCCTGCCCATCGAGCGTATATCGCAGGCCTCAGCCAATCAGCGTTCGGGCCGCTGTGGCCGTGTCTCTGACGGTATCGCCATCCGCCTCTACTCCGAAGAGGACTTCCAGGCCCGGGCCGAGTTCACCGACCCCGAGATTCTCCGCACCAACCTGGCCGCAGTCATTCTGCAGATGACCGCTATCGGCGTGGTCAAGTCCCCCGCCGATATTGAGAAGTTCCCCTTCGTTCAGCCGCCCGAAACCCGCGCTATCAACGACGGCGTCAACCTGCTGCGTGAGCTGGGGGCACTTGCTACCCCCGGCCGTGATGGGGCGGACGCCCTCCCCCGCGATACGCGCGGGGCACGCGGTAGAGGGGGGCGGCGTCCGTCCTCACCGCTCACTGCCGCCGGGCGCGCCATGGCAGCCCTGCCCGTTGACCCCCGCCTAGCCCGCATGATTGTGGAGGGTTCCAAGCGGGGCGTTGCCAAGGAAATCATGGTGCTGGCTGCTGCCCTGACCATTCAGGACCCCCGCGAGCGCCCCGCCGAGCACCGGGGTGAGGCAGACTCCCTGCACGCCCGCTATAAGGATGAGAAGTCAGACTTCACCTCCTATCTGCTGCTGTGGCAGTACATCAACGAGAAGCAGGCAGAGCTGTCGTCGAGCCAGTTCCGTAAGATGTGCCACCGGGAATACCTGAACTTCCTGCGTATTCGTGAGTGGCAGGATCTCTTTGCCCAGCTGCGGGAGATTGGCCGGTCGGCCGGTATTACGGTTGAGGGCGGGCGCGATATTGACCCGGCTGCCAGTGAGACCGAGGTGCATAAGTCACTGCTCTCAGGTCTGCTGTCGCATATCGGTATGCAGGATGAGCAGAACCGCCACGAGTATCGGGGGGCGCGCGGAACCCGGTTCGCGATTTTCCCCGGCTCTGCCCTCTTTAAGAAGAATCCGGTCTGGCTGGTATCTGCTGAGCTGGTAGAGACATCCCGCCTGTGGGCGCGCGTGAACGCGCAGATTGAGCCCGAGTGGGTGGAAGAGTTGGCTGGGCCCCTGCTCAAGCACTCTTATTCTGACCCGCACTGGTCTGCCCGTCAGGGGTCGGTGCTGGCCCATGAGAAGGTCACTCTCTTTGGGCTGCCCATCATCGCCGACCGGCGTATCCAGTACTGGCGGGTTGACCCGGTAGCTGCCCGCGAGATTTTCATTCAGTCTGCCCTGGTAGAGGGCGATTGGCAGACCCGCCACCGCTTCTTTGCCCGTAACCAGAAGGCTCTGGCTGAGGTTGAGGAGCTTGAGGCTCGTCTGCGCCGCCGTGACCTGCGGGTCGATGACGCTGTCCTCTTCGACTTCTATAACGCCCGCATACCCGAGCACGTTGTCTCTGAGCGCCACTTTGACCGCTGGTGGAAGGAGGAACGCCGGGTCAATGAGCACCTGCTGGATTTCACCCCCGAAAACCTGATTGACGAAGAGGCCGCCGATTACGATGAGTCTCTCTTCCCCCGCACCTGGACTGCCCGCACTTCCGGCGGGGAGCTGGCCCTTGACCTGCGCTACGAGTACGCCCCCAGCGTGCAGATTGGTGGGGTGCGCTCGTCTCAGACACAGACGGACGGCATTGCCGTGCAGGTTCCGGTGCTCTTCTTGGGGCAGCTTGAACCGGCTCCTTTTGAGTGGCTGATTCCGGGTCTGCGGGAGGAGCTGGTGACGGCCCTGATTAAGTCCCTGCCCAAGCAGATTCGCAAGAACTTTGTTCCTGCACCGGACGTTGCACGTCAGGCCGTTGAGAAACTCAACGCCGACTACTCCCCCGCTACTGACTCTCTCACTGAGGCCCTGGCCCTGGTGTTGCGCCGCCTGCGCGGGCACGTGGTCGACCCGGCCGAGTTCAACTGGGATGCGGTACCCGAGCACCTGCGCTTCACCTTCCAGGTGCGCAACCACCAGAATAAGATTCTGGGCGAAGGCAAGGATTTAGTGGAACTCCAGGGTCTTTTGCACGCCGAGATTCGCTCTGCCCTGGCAGCTTCTCTGGGTGCAAGCCCCGAGACCATGGGCAAGATGGCTGCCATGGCCGCTGGTGGTAAGAAGGGTCAGGACGCCCGCGACGCCTCTGCACCCTCTGCAGCTGCCAGCGGGGCTGGGAGCCGGGGTGCAGGTGTCAAGGGGGCACAGGCGTCCGCCCCGGAACAGGCGCCGGGCAGTAAAGCCGTGCGGGAGGTCTCGGGTCTAACCGACTGGCCGGAGCAGGATCTCCCCCGTAAAGTCGAGCGCGTCATTGCTACCCAGACGGTTGCAGGCTACCCGGCCCTGGTGGATGAGGGGGCGTCCGTTGCTGTGCGGATCTTCCCCACCGAGGCTGAAGCTAGCCGGGCCCAGCGCGGGGGCGTGATTCGCCTGCTCAAACTCAATACTCCCTCGCCCGAGCGCTACGTCTCTGAGCACCTGAACAACCGTGAAAAACTGGTCTTTACGCAGAACCCCCACGGGTCAATCGACGCCCTCATTAGTGACTGCACGGTAGCCGCTATCGACCAGCTGGTGCCCGCCACCCCACCTTTTACCAGGGCGGAGTACACTGCCCTGTTCAATAGCGTGCGGGCTGAGCTCATTGACACGGTCTTCGTGATGACCAAGCTGGTTGCCGATATTCTGTCGGAAACGGCTAAGGTTCAGAAGCTCATTAAGAAGTCCACCTCGCTTGCAGTCGTTCACGCCATGAGCGACATGAAGAGCCAGCTGGAGAACCTGGTCTACCCGGGGTTTGTGACCGAAACCGGTGCGGTTCAGCTGCACCATCTGCCCCGCTACCTCAAGGCGATCTCCAAGCGTATTGAGAAGCTGGGGCCCAACGTCAACCGGGATAACCAGCTCATGCTGACCGTGCAGGAACTTGAGGACGCCTACGATAAGGCCGTGCAGTCCCTGCCCGGGGGCACGGTGCCGACTCCCGAGCTGGAGCAGGTCGGCTGGATGATTGAGGAACTGCGCGTCAGCTTCTTCGCCCAGGAACTCGGCACCGCCTACACTGTCAGCGAGAAGCGGGTGGCTAAAGCCCTGCGCGAGGCTATGGAGGCCATCAAGAACGCCTAGGCCCGCCCGTCCTCTCACCAAAGGGGACCGCAAAACTTAAAAAGGACCACATAATTTGCGGTCCTTTTTAAGTTTTGAGGTCCCCTTGGATAGAACTAACGGGGCTAGGAAGCTACCGAGTCGCCGTAGCCCAGCTCGGTCAGGGCCGCCCGCAGCTTTTCAGCAGCCTCGTCCATGGCAGCTGCGTCGGGGTTACGGTTGGCCTGCTCGAAGGTGAACTCGCTCTGGTCAACAGCGGGCCACACATGAATATGGGTATGGGGCACATCAAAACCGGCAATAATCATGCCCACGCGGGTGGGATCAAAAGCCTTCATCAAACCCTTCGATACCTTCTGAGCCACATCAAAGAGGTGGGCAGAGAGCTCCTCGGGCAGGTCAACCCAGTGGTCAATCTCAGCCTTAGGAACCACCAGGGTGTGGCCGTACTGGAAGGGCTCGATGGTCAAGAAGGCAACTGCCTGCTCGTCCTCCCAGATAAAACGGCCGGGCAGTTCTCGGTTAATAATCTTGGTAAAAACAGTGCTCATGGTGCTTACTCCTCAATCTCTACAGACTGGCCAGGAGCCAGGTACTCAAAGGTGGTGCCGTACTTCTGGCCAAAGTTGGTTGCATGGCCAATGATCATGTTTCGACCGTTTTCGGCAAGCAACGAATCATGAATCTGGAAGGCCCGCGGGGCGCGAACGGCAATGATGAAGTCAATGACCTCCTGAATCTTGTTCCAGGGAGCGTGAATCGGCACCAGCAGAGTACCCACCTCAATGCCGTGGGGCACCACAAAAGAATCCCCCGGGTGGAAGAGGTTATCGTCAATCAGGTAACCCACGTTATCGATGACCGGCAGCAGGGGGTGGATGACAGCGTGGTTGCCACCGAAGGTTTTGATAGAGAAGGACGAGAGGGTCAGCTCCCCATCAGCTTCCACTGACTTTGCAAGAGCCTCGGGCAGGGCCGCAAGAACGGCATCAATGACAGCAGCAGGGGCGTGAATGGTGACCTGCGGGTTCTCCCGCAGAAAAGCAACCACCTTGCCCTCATCGAAGTGATCGGGGTGCACGTGGGTGACCAGAATATGGTGGGCCCCGTCCAGGGCCTGCTCGACCTCGGAGAAGTTTCCGGGGTCGAGCACCAGAACGGCGCCGTCCTTTTCGAGCCTGACGCAGGAGTGGGTGTATTTGGTAAGTTTCATACCTACCACCCTAGTAGCTCCCACCACAGTCAGACTAGTTGAAGCTGACGGTTTCTTTCTGCTGAACACATACGCTATTACCTGAAAACGTTGTTTTTCGCCCCGCGCGAGGGCCGTTTCTGCCCCGGGAAACCTGGTGTACAGTAGGCACAGAGAGAGACCGATTTTAGACGAGGGAATGACCCGTGAACACCAACTCAGCGTCGTCAGCCAGCAAGCCCACCGAAATCCGCAACACTAGACAGCGCCGGGCAGTCACCGCAACCCTCGAAACCCTCGAAGACTTTATTTCTGCTCAAGATCTGCACCAGCTCATGCTCTCGCGCGGCGATAAGGTGTCGCTGGCAACCACCTACCGTCTCTTGCAGTCCATGGTGGGCACCGGTGAGGTAGAGGCCCTCAAGACCGAGGACGGCGAAGCTATCTACCGCCGCTGCGACTCAGAGCACCACCACCATCACCTGCTCTGCCGTATCTGCGGGGCTGCCCGGGAATTTGAGATTCCCGAGCTTGAAGAGCTAGCCCTGGCGATTGCTGCGAAAAATGACTACACCGAGGTCAAGCACGTCATTGAGATTACCGGGGTCTGCTCTAACTGCTCTGCCCACCAGCAGGGCTAGGCGCTGCTGCGGCTTCAGATGAGCGGACGCGCCCCGAGGCTGAGTAGCGCTGGCGGACGGCTCGCACCAGGCGGCAGGCCACGAAGATGAGGAAAGACAGAGTGGTCACGTAGGGGCTGATAGGCAGGGAGCCTGCCAGAGCCAGAAGAATACCGCCCACCATGGCTGCTTCTGCAAAAAGCACTGAAAGAATTAGAGCGCGCAGGGGCGAGGCTGTAATTTGCAGGGCTGCCGCTGCCGGGGTAATCAGCAGGGCCAAAACCAGCAGGGAGCCCACCACCTGCACCGACAGGGCGGTGGCAATACCCAGCACAATCATAAAAGCAACCGACAGGGCCTTCAGCGGCACGCCCTTGGCTGAGGCAACCACCGGGTCAAGCGAGGCGAACATGAGCGGCCGCCACATGATAGCCAGAGCCGCAATAATCACCACCCCGCCGATGATCATAGAGGTCAGCTGGGCAGAGTCAACCGAAACAATCTGACCGGTCAGCAACGAGAACTTATTAGCTGCTCTGCCCGAGTAGAGGGAAAGGAAGAGGATTCCCAGCCCCAAGCCAAAGGGCATCAGGGCACCGATGATTGAATCGTTTTCGTGGGCCCGGGCGCCCATCAGGGCAATCAGCAGGGCAGAGATAATGGAGCCCACCAGGGAACCGGTGACCACGTTATAGCCCAGGAGCAGAAAGAGGGCAGCCCCAGCAAAAGACATCTCGGCGATGGCGTGCACCGCAAAAGCGTGACGGCGGAGCATCACAAAGAGCCCTACAAAGCCACCGATTACACCCAAGATAGCCCCGGCGATAATGGACTGGCTCAGCAGGGCCACCAGCTCACCGTAGCGGTCAAAGACAAAGACCTTGCCCATAAAGTCCGCAAAAGTCATCGGTTATCTACCCCTTTCACGGGTGCAAGTAGCTGGGGGTGGTCGGTTTCCAGGGCGCAGTGGTGCTCCCCGTGCTCGCCGCCCACTACCACGTAGCGGCCGTTGGTCTGTATCACCGATACCGGAGTCTGGTAGAGGTCGGTGAGCACCTCGCTGCGCATGACCTGCTCCACCGACCCCACGGTGAAGCGTCCGCCCGCGAGGTAGAGCAGGCGGTCTACATGGTCGATAATGGGGTTGATCTCGTGGGTCACGAAAACGACTGTAGCCCCGTGCTCCCGGTTATAGCGGTGAATCAGGTCAGAGACGGCGTACTGGTGGTTGAGATCCAAAGAAAGCAGGGCCTCATCTGCCAGGATGATCTTGGGGTCATTGGCAAGAGCCTGGGCGATACGCAGGCGCTGCTGCTCACCGCCCGATAGAAGCCCCACCGGCACATTGGCGTAGTCGCTGGCACCGACCGCATCGAGCAGGGAGTCAACCTTCTCCCGGTAGACCCGGTTCTTCACGCGGAAGCCCCAGCGGTGGCCGTCCACCCCCAGTCCCACAAAATCGCGGGCCCGCAGGGGCATCTCGGTGCCAATCGCTTTCTGCTGGGGAATGTAGCCGACGCCGGGGTTCCCTAAACGGGCGGGGGCACCCAGCACCGCAATTTTGCCGGCACTCAGCTGGGTCAACCCCAAGATGACCTTGATAAAGGTCGATTTGCCCGAGCCGTTGGGGCCCAGGACGGCAAAATATTCGCCCTGTTCGACGGTGAGGTTGAGGTCCTGCCACAGGGTACGGTGGCCAAAGGAAAGCCCGCCCCCGGTCACCGTAAGGGCGGGGACGAGCTGGGTAGAAGAGTGAGCCATAGGCTTTATGCTACTGCCTTTTCTAGGTTGTCGATGTTCTGGGTCATCCAGTCCATGTAGCTGGTGTTCTCGGGCAGGGTCTCGGTGAAGGAGACGCTGGCAACTCCGGCTTCCTGGGCGAAGGTATAGATTTCGGTGGTCTGGGCGGTCTGGGTCTGCTCGTTGAAGGCCAGCAGGTCGATGCTACCGCCGGTGAGGGCGTCCTTGGCTTCCTGCATGGTCAGTGGAGCGATATCGCTTTCGCTATCGACCGCTGCGGTCAAATCTGCCGGGGTGGAGTCGGTGAAGCCGGCGTCCTCCAGCATGTAGCCCGAGACCGGCTCGGTCGCCAGGTAGGTACGTTCTTCGGTGTCGATAGTCTTGAGACGGTCAAGTAGCTGGTCAGCGTCGGTGGAGAAGGCTGCAGCTGCGCTGGTGTAGGCGTCCGTGTTGGCGGGGTCGAGCTCAGCCAGGTCGGCTGCCACCTGATCAGCTACCTTCTTCATGGTGTCCAGGTCGTACCAGACATGCTCGTTGTAGGAGTGCACATGGTCAGAGTGGTCTTCACCGGTGGTGCTGTGCTCTTCTGCCATGTGGGCCAGGTCGTCGGCGCTAAAGAGGCCCGAGAGTTCTACCGCGTTCACCACGATCTGGTCGGGGTTATCGGTGCCGGCCATTTCGGAGAGGAAGGTGTCGTAGCCGCCACCGTTGACGACAACCAGGTCAGCGTCTTTTACGGTCAGGCGGTCCTGGCTGGTGGCTTCGTAGGAGTGGGGGTCCACAGCAGTTGAGGCGATGAGCGGGGTGACCTCTACCTGATCGCCTCCGACTGCCGCCACCACATCGGCATAGACGTCGGTGGTGGTGACGACCTGCAGGGTTCCGTCGTTTGAGGACGAGGACGCGCTTGTCCCGCTTGACCCGCAGGCAGAGAGAGCCAGCGCCGATACGGCAAGCAGTGAGACGGTGGGGAAAATCTTTCGCATGGCGCTGTCCTTTGGTACGGAGTAAGGGATAGGGCTTCTGCCAGCCTACTCCTTTCTGCGAACGGTTCGCAAATAAAAAGTGCGTACACCGCATCACACCCGCGCCCCGCTAGAAATACAAGGACGCCCACCCCGTCTTCCCTGCCACGGGGCAGGAAAGGCGGGGCGGGCGTCCGCGCACCGAAGAAAACCGATTGTGCTAGCTAAAAGAAACTAGTCGGCGCTGTGCTTTGAAGCGGCCTCCTCGCGGCGGCGCACGTGCTCCTGGGTGGTGTCCTTAATTTCACCGACCAGTTCTTCGAGGATGTCTTCCAAGAAGAGCACCCCGACGCTCTGCCCCTGAGCGTCAACCACGTGGGAGACATGGGCCCGATTGCGCTGCATGGTGGCAAGAGCCTCATCGATTTCGGTTTCGGGCTTGACGATCGACATCTGACGTAGCTTAGACCAGGCAATGGGCTGGTCCATACGCTCAGATTCGTAGACCAGGGCGTCCTTGATATGCAGGTAGCCCATATAGGTGCCGTCCTGCTCGTCCTTCATCACGAAGCGGGAGTAGCCGGTATGGGCAACAGCCTTTTCCAGCTCAGCGGGCGTGCAGGGGAAGTTCATGGTAATCAGCTGGTCGCCGGGCACCATAATCTCAGCAACGGTCTTCGAACTGAATTCCAGGGCGCCAGACAGCACACCGGAGCCGTCGTCCACGGTTCCCTCTGCGGTTGATTGAGCCACGATACTTTGTAGCTCATCAAGGGTAAAGGTTGATGCCACTTCAGCCTTGGGCTCTACCTTCATCAGGCGCAGGGTGTGATCGGCGATCCAGTTGAGCAGACCAACCAGGGGCTTGAGAATACGGGAGAGGGTCACCAGTGAGGGGGCAATCCACAGGGCAATACCCGAAGCGGCAAGTGACACAGCAGCGTTCTTCGGCACCATTTCACCAAAGATGACGTGCAGGTAGGTCACCAGCACCAGCGCGAAGATGAAGGCTAGGACGCTCGCTGCCTCATAAGGTATTCCCCAGGATTCCAGAGGGCCAGCCACCAGGTGGTGGATAGCCGGCTCAGAGACGTTCAGAATCAAGAGGGAGCACACCGTGATGCCCAGCTGGCAGGTGGCCAGCATGAGTGAAACGTTTTCAAGGGCGTACAGGGTGGTGACGGCGCGTTTGTTACCCGACTCCGCCAGGGGTTCAATCTGGGAGCGGCGGGTCGACATAATAGCGAACTCCGCTCCCACGAAGTAGGCGTTACCGGCAAGGAGCACAAAGAGCAGGGCGATAGCTACCCAGTCATTCATCGGCGGGCCTCCTTTCGAGCGGTCTTCGACTCATCTGTAGCCGCTTCCCCCCGTTCCAGGGGTAGGGCATCGGGGATGTAGCGAATTCGGTCTACCCGGCGCTGTTCCATCTTTTCAATACGCAGACGTCCGCCCTCTACCGGCACCACGTCGCCGGTTTCGGGAACTCGCCCCAGGTGGTCCATCATGAAGCCACCCATGGTTTCGTAGGCGGGGTCATCGTCCACGTCGAGGGTGCCGATGTAGTCCTTGACCTCATCGGGGCGGAGCAGGCCCGAGAAGATGTAGTCGCCGCTGCCCACGCGCAGGGGGCGTTCGTCGAAGGAGTTGGTGTCGTGCTCGTCGGAGACTTCACCCACGATTTCTTCAACCAGGTCTTCAAGGGTGGTGATGCCGGAGGTGCCGCCGTATTCGTCGAGCACTACGGCAAGCTGAAGGGCGCCCTCTCGCAGCTGCATGAGCAGGGAGTCAAGGTGCACGGTTTCGGGAACCTGCAGCACGTCCTCCATCAGCGTTCCAGCTTCCAGCGTGTCGCGCTTATCGAGAGGAAGGCCCACGGCCTTCTTCACGTGCACAACCCCCACGATGTTGTCCTGGTCTTCCCGGTAGAGGGGAAAGCGGGAGTGGCCGGTGGTGCGGGCCAGCTCGATGACATCGCTAACAGGAGCGGTATCTTCGAGCATGATGACCTTGCGGCGGGGGGTCATAACGTCTGCTGCAGTGAGCTCAGCGAAGGAGAGGGTCTTATCGACGAAGCGGGCGGTGTCGGAGTCTAGGGTGCCCAGGTCGGCTGAGCGGCGCACCATCGAAGAAAGCTCTTCGGGTGAACGGGCTGCCGAGAGCTCTTCCTTAGCTTCCATGCCAAAACGGTGCAGAATCCAGTTCGCTGACCCGTTAGCGGTGCGGACGATGGGGCCCATCACCTTGGTAAAGAGCAGCTGCCCCGGGGCTAGCACACGGGCTACACGGTAGGGCTCAGCAATCGCCAGGTTCTTGGGAACCAGCTCACCGATAATCATGGAGAGCAGGGTTGCAATACCCATAGAGAAAATTAGGGTCAGAGCCGATGTCACCGAGGGAGCAAGCCCCCACGAAGCAATAGTGTCGCCGGCCAGTGCGTTAATACCGCTATCGAGTGTGTAACCGGTGAGCAGGGTGGTGATGGTGATGCCCAGTTGGCAGCTCGATAGCTGGGTTGAGAGAGATTTAAGGCAGGCGAGCACTCGTTCACCTGCGGCGTCTCCCCTATCAATTTCTTGCTGAACCTTGGACTGATCAAGGGCTACCAGCGAAAATTCTACGGCCACGAAGAAGCCGGTACCCAGAATCAGGGCAAGACCTATGAGAAGCAGGAGCCATTCCATGGTTTAGGCTCTCACCGCCTGCTGGGCGGGGTGTTGGCCGCAGCATGTGCGGACGCCCGTGGTCGGGTTAAAGAATGATGCGCGCCAAAGCGCTCGTGAGGGCTGCGAAGATGCGCAGCAACTAGAAGGGTCTTCCATAGTGGTCAATTCTAGCGAATAACTTTTGCTTTACTCAGTGGACTCCCTTTCACCCCCTGCGAAATGCCAGCCTATTTCTGCCAGACAGTCTCACAGTGAGATGTCATAGAAAGTAGTGCGTTGGACGAACCCCCAAAACACTTCTAAACTAGACAAAGATATGCGGTACATCACGCGCCCAATGTAGTGTGCGATGCCCGCCCACCTCGTGCCAAAAGCGGTTTTGGCACCCAGCAATCACAAGAGATGGAAGAGGCGTAAGAGAAGTGCCAAACCAGCCAGAACATACTGTTCCCGAAGAGTTCGCGGGTAACGAGTGGCTCGTCGAAGAGCTCTTTGAGAAGTACGAGCAAGACCGCAACTCAGTCGACGAGACGTGGTGGCCCCTGTTTGATCAGTGGGCAGGCACAACCGGCAGCGTACCCAGCTCGCAGCAGGCACCGGCGCCCGCTGCAGCGTCCGTACCGGCTAAGGAAAAGCCCGCCAAGGCCTCCGTTCCCTCCACTCCCAAGACCCCTGTCCCTGAAGCTGCCCCCAAGTCAGCCCCGCAGGCAGCTCCCAAGGCAAGCAACCCCTCAGCGACCAAGCCCGCCACCCCGAAGGAAGAACCCGTGAGCGACGCTCCCCAAGAAGACCAGATCGTTACCCTGCGCGGCCCCGCCAAGGCGGTAGCCGCCAACATGGACGAGTCACTGAGCGTACCCACCGCAACCACCGTCCGCGCTATCCCCGCCAAGCTGCTGATCGATAACCGCACCGAAATCAACAGCTACCTGGCCCGCACCCGCGGCGGTAAGGTCTCCTTCACCCATATCATTGGCTACGCCATCATCCGCGCTCTTGCAGCCTTCCCCTCCATGAACGTCAGCTACGGTGAGGACGCCAAGGGTAAGCCCGCTGCTATCCAGCACGCCCACGTTAACTTCGGCCTGGCCATCGACCTACCCCGCCCCGACGGCTCCCGCAACCTGGTTGTACCCAACATCAAGGGTGCAGAGAAGCTCTCCTTCTCAGAGTTCTGGGAAGCCTACAACGACATCGTCAAGCGCGGCCGTGAGGGCAAGCTCGGCATTGAGGACTTCGCAGGCACCACCGTCTCACTGACCAACCCCGGCGGTATCGGCACCGTCCACTCCGTTCCCCGCCTCTCTAAGGGCCAGGCAGCCATCATAGGTGCAGGTGCCCTCGACTACCCCGCCGAGTACCGCGGCACCTCAGAAAAAGTCATAGCCCGCAACGGCGTCTCCAAGATTCTGACCCTCACCTCCACCTACGACCACCGCGTCATCCAGGGTGCAGGTTCCGGCGAATTCCTCAAGGTTGTGGAGCACTACCTGCTCGGTGGCGACGGCTTCTACGACCAGATTTTTGAGGATCTGCGCATCCCCTTCGAGCCCGTCCGCTGGGCTCGTGATAACCAGGTCAACCCCGAAGCAGAAATCTCTAAGGTTGCCCGTATCCAGCAGCTCATTCACGCCTTCCGCGTGCGCGGCCACCTGATTGCCCAGACCAACCCCATCGGCTACCAGATGCTCTCCCACCCCGACCTGCGTCTGGAGAACTACGGCCTGACTCTCTGGGATCTTGACCGCTACTGGCCCACCGGTGGCTTCGGCGAAAAGGAATCCCTGCCTCTGCGCACCATTCTTGAGCTGCTGCGCGAGGCCTACACCCGCACCCTGGGTGTGGAGTACATGCACATCGAGAACCCCGAAGAGCGCCAGTGGTTCCAGGACCGCCTGGAGCACGGCTACACCAAGCCCTCCCGCGACGAGCAGTTCCGTGTGCTGGGCACCCTGAACGCAGCCGAGGCTTTCGAAACCTTCTTGCAGACCAAGTACCTGGGCCAGAAGCGCTTCTCCCTGGAAGGCGGCGAATCCCTGATTCCGCTGCTGGACTCCGTCATCTCTGAGGCAGCGGACGCCGGCCTCTCGGGCGTGGGCATCGGCATGGCCCACCGCGGCCGCCTCAACGTACTGACCAACATTGCGGGTAAGTCCTACGCCCAGATTTTCCGCGAGTTTGAGGGCCAGATGGACCCCCGCCTGACCGGCGGCTCCGGTGACGTCAAGTACCACCTGGGCACCGAGGGTATCTTCACCTCCCATAACGGCAACCAGACCCAGGTCTACCTGGCCGCTAACCCCTCCCACCTTGAAGCCGTCAACACCGTGCTTGAAGGTATCGTCCGCGCGAAGCAAGATACCCTGGCTGAACAGGGCATCGGCAACTACCCCGTACTGCCGATCCTGGTTCACGGCGACGCAGCCTTCGCTGGCCAGGGCATCGTGCTAGAAACCCTGCAGATGTCCAAGCTTGAGGGCTACACCACCGGCGGTACCGTACACATCGTGGTCAACAACCAGGTGGGCTTCACCACCTCCCCGCGCGATGGTCGTACCGCAACCTACTCCACCGACATCGCCCGCATGATCCAGGCTCCCGTGCTGCACGTGAATGCCGATGACCCCGAGGCCGTTGTCCGCGCTGGCTCCATCGCCTTCGCCTACCGCCAGGCCTTCAACAAGGACGTCGTTATCGACCTGGTCTGCTACCGCCGCCGCGGTCACAACGAGGCAGACGATCCCTCGATGACCCAGCCTAAGATGTACCAGCAGATTGAGGAACTGCCCTCAACCCGCAAGATTTACACCGAGGCCCTGGTCGGCCGTGGCGATATCTCCCAGGACGAGGCCGAGCGTGCTCTGAAGGACTACCAGTCTCGCCTGGAGCAGATTTTCACCGAGACTCACGAGGCCCAGTCGTCCTCTGCTCCCCTGGTCACCGCAGACGCCGCCGCTGTTTCTAACATCGAGCGCCCTGCTGCCCAGCAGAATGAGGACTCCGTTCACGTTGCCGGTGAGACCGCTATCTCTGCTGAAACCCTGGCCCAGATCGGCCAGGCCTTCGGCAAGATTCCCGAGGGCTTCACCGTGCACAAGAAGCTCAAGAAGCTGCTTGAACAGCGCGTCAAGATGTCAACCGAGGGCGACATCAACTGGGGCTTCGGCGAGCTTGCTGCCTTCGCCTCCCTGCTGCTGGAAGGCCGCGATGTGCGCCTGACCGGTCAGGACGTCCAGCGCGGCACCTTCGTCCAGCGCCACTCCGTGCTCCATGACTCTCTGACCGACGAAGAGTGGAACCCCCTGGCTAACCTCTCAGAAACCCAGGGCAAGTACTCCATCTATAATTCCCTGCTCTCCGAGTACGGCGTCATGGGCTTCGAATACGGCTACTCCGTGGAGCGACCTGACTCCCTGGTGCTCTGGGAGGCCCAGTTCGGTGACTTCGCTAACGGCGCCCAGACCATCGTTGATGAGTTCATCTCGTCAGCAGAGCAGAAGTGGGCCCAGCGTTCCTCACTGGTTCTGCTGCTCCCCCACGGTTTTGAGGGTCAGGGCCCTGACCACTCATCGGCCCGTATGGAGCGCTACCTGCAGCTATGCGCCGAGAACAACATGACCGTTGCTGTTCCCTCGACCCCGGCAAACCACTTCCACCTGCTGCGCCGCCAGGCCCACTCCCGCCCGCACAAGCCGCTGATTGTTATCACTCCCAAGCAGCTGCTGCGTCTCAAGGCTGCTGCCTCATCGGTTGAAGATTTCACCAGCGGTAGCTTCAAGCCCGTCATCGAGGACCAGGGTAACCTGAACCCCGCTGACGTGACCCGCCTGGTCTTCGTCTCGGGTCGTCTCTACTACGACCTGGAAGCAGAGCGCGCTAAGCGCGGCGACAAGAGCACCGCAATTGTGCGAGTCGAGCAGCTCTACCCCCTGCCGTCCGCAGAGATCAAGGAGCAGATTGCTGCCTACCCCAATGCGGAACTGGTCTGGGCTCAGGACGAACCTGCCAACCAGGGCCAGTGGCCCTTCATGGCGGTCAACCTGCTCCCCCAGATTGACTACCGTATGAAGCTGATTTCCCGCCCGGCAGCTGCTTCCCCCGCAGCCGGTACCGGTAAGCGTCACCAGCGCGAGCTCGATAACCTCATCTCCGAGGTATTCGACCGCTAGGCTAGGGCTTTGCCCAGCTCTTGTGCCCGGGTCTTGGTCTTCAAGACCCGGGCACTGCCCGTTTGCGGTGCGCCCACCGTGCACTGGCGGGCTCCAGGGTTTAGACTGGTACAGAACGAACGAGACCAACGTTGCGGGGTTTACCGCCCCTCAACCTTGTAGAAAGAAACACGTGGATCAGCGAAAAATTCGACTTGTAGCCGTTGGCGATGATCTGCTCGCAGGCGTCGGGGACCCCCGCACCCTCGGGTGGTTCGGGCGCGTTATGGCGCGTACCCCTCAGACCTCTGCCTCTATCTCTGCCTATAATCTGGCAGCTCCCGGTGAGGGCAGCGAACAGCTCAACGCTCGCTGGTTTGAAGAAGCCAGCCGTCGCTTTGCCCAGGGCCACGAAAATCGCCTGGTCATTGCCCCCTCAACCTTCGACATCGACCTGGGCCTCACCAGCGCCCGCTCCCGCCTGAACCTGGCGAACATGGTCGATATGGCCTCCCAGAACAACGTGAAGGTTCTGGTTGTTGGCCCCCCGCCCACTCTCGATGCTGAGCGTAACCGCAAGATTGCCGACCTGTCGGCAGCCTACGCCGATGTGGTGACCCGCCGTAACCACGTCTACGTTGATACCTTCAACCCCCTGCTGCACCATGAGCAGTGGCGCAATGACCTGGCAGCGAACGACGGCCGCCCCGGTCAGTCCGGCTACGGCCTGATTGCCTGGCTGGTTCTGCACCGCGGCTGGTACAACTGGCTTCAGATTTCAGAGCCCGTTTAAGGAAGCCTCTGGCAGGCGCCTGCCCTGTGACCAACCCGGGGTGTGCAAAGCTAGCCAAGGTATGCGAAAATAGTGAGAAGTGCCTATTCTAAGGTGCTATCGACCATTTGTGCTCCGTTATCCTGACGGGCACTCCACCTTGATCAAGGAGGCTCTCATGAGCAAGCGCGGTCGCAAGCGTAAGGATCGCCGTAAGGGTGGCGCTAACCACGGTAAGCGCCCCAACTCATAAGGCAATCAACAAAGGGCCCCTACTCGCAGAAGCGAGCAGGGGCCCTTTGTTATTGGCTAGTTAGTTGCCGGGTGCCCTCCGGTATGGATGTCGTCGATGCAGGCGCGGATACGGCTTTTGAGGTCGACGGGAGCGGTTTCCTTGCAGGTGCGGCGCACTGCTTGGCGGATGATGCACTCTAGGTCGTATTCCTTGGCGCAGGTTTCACATTCGGCCAGGTGGGCTTGGAGTTCTTCAAGGTCCTGGCAGCTGAGCGGGTCGTCAATGTAGGTGTAGATCTTGGCCAGGCGCTCTTCGCAGGGGGTAGAAGGGCTCGAATTGTGTACGGCGGTCATTGGTGGCTCCTTTCTTAGGCCCTAGCGGTTTGGCGGGCGCCGGCCTTGCCAGTGGTCGTGGTTTTGATGCCGCGTTCGGCGGCGTAGTCGGTGAGTTTGTCTCTGAGCAGTTTGCGGCCGCGGTGCAGGCGGGACATGACGGTACCGATGGGGGTGTCCATAATCTCGGAGATTTCCTTGTAGGAGAACCCTTCGACATCGGAGTAGTAGACGGCCATGCGGAAGTCTTCAGGGATGGACTGTAGAGCCTCTTTGATGTCGCTGTCGGGTAGGTGGGCAAGAGCTTCGTTTTCTGCCGAAGGTAGGCCCTTGGAGTCGTGAGCTCCGGCCTGGGCTAGCTGCCAGTCTTCGACGGTGTCGGTGTTGGCCTGGTAGGGCTCGCGTTGGCGTTTGCGGTAGACGTTGATGTAGGTGTTGGTGAGGATCCGGTAGAGCCAGGCTTTGAGGTTGGTTCCGGGCTTGTACTGGTGGAATGCGGAGAAGGCTTTCATGTAGGCCTCTTGGACGAGGTCTTCGGCGTCCTGCGGGTTGCGGGCCAGGCGCAGGGCGGCGGCGTAGAGCTGGTCTACATACAGTAGGGCTTCTCGTTCGAAACGGGCTTTGCGCTCGGCGTCGGTTTCGTGGGAGCGCACATCGGGTTCGTTGCCTTCGGGGGCGAGGAC
This sequence comes from Rothia nasimurium, assembly GCF_014217215.1. Classification (GTDB taxonomy): domain Bacteria; phylum Actinomycetota; class Actinomycetes; order Actinomycetales; family Micrococcaceae; genus Rothia; species Rothia avistercoris. The sequence continues at coordinate 883,772 of NZ_CP056080.1, read as the reverse complement.
GTCGGTGGTCGGCGCAGGTTCAGTGCTGGGGGCCGGGGGCGTGGCTGTCATTTCCCTCCAGGTGTGCTGTGGTCTTTTGTCTTACTGTACCTGCCAATGGGCGCAGCTACGCGCCGAGTACACCAGGTATAACGAGCGCTAGCGGCGCTTATTCCCCCGCATCAAAGTAATTTTGCGCTAGTGGTGCTGTAAAGTGGCTGAACCCGCCGGTCTATATGTATGCTTAGTAGTGTTAGGTATCTGTGATACATCGCAATGGGGCCTCGCACCCCGTGAAGGAGGAACTCATGTCTTTGGTTCGCCGTTTTGCTCGCCCTCTGCTGGCTTCAAGCTTTATTATCTCGGGTGTTGACCGTCTGCGTGACCCCGAATCGTCTAAGCACCTGGCTAAGGTGGTCAATCTGGCTGCAACTTCTGCCCCTCAGCTTTCTGTGCTGCGTGGCCAGGAGAAGCTGGTGGGTCAGACTTTGGCTGGCTCTCAGGTAGCTGCCGGTGCCCTCTTTGCCCTGGGCAAGCTGCCCCGTCTTTCTGCGAGCGTCCTGCTGGCTACCGGTGCTATTAACTCTTACGTTGAGTATCGCGCTACCGAGGCTGAGACTAAGGAAGAGAAGACTGCCCGCCGCAATGCTGCTGTGCTCAATGGCTCCCTGCTGGGCGCTATTGCTATCTCAGCTGTTGATACCGACGGTAACCCCTCACTGGCCTGGCGCGCATCCAAGCTGGGTGATCAGGTAGCTAAGAAGTCCCACCAGCTGGCAACCGATGTTCAGGACGCCGCTTCTGACGCCCAGAAAAAGGTTGAGGACCTCTTCGCCTAAGCTGGCCCCTACCGGGTGTAAGACCCCGTGAACTTTCGATAAACCCCGCGCTATTTCGGTGCGGGGTTTTCTTGTTTGCTGCCTCGCCCACCTAAAATAGGGAGGGAGTACGCCGTAATAACTGATTCCGAAGTAGGTTTTATTTGTGGTTGATGCGACCAAGCAGCCCCTAGTTGCCGATGGAGACTGGCTAGCGCCCACCGTTACGGCGCCCGGCGGTGCCCATGCCCGGGTGGAGATTCCCGGGTCTAAGTCGCTCACCAACCGCTACCTGCTGCTGGCGGCTTTAGCCGATAGTCCCTCGGTGATTCATGCTCCCCTGCATTCGCGCGATTCGCAGCTGATGGTGGCTGCGCTGACTGCTCTGGGTGCCCGTTTTGAAGAGATTGAAACCGGTAGTGCCTTTGGCCCTGACCTGCGGGTGACTCCCCTAGATTTTTCTGTGACCGTTGCCCGTGAGGCCTCCATTAATGTGGGATTGGCGGGTACTGTGATGCGTTTTGTGCCCCCGGTGGCTGCCCTGCTGCCCGGTACTTTCCATTTCGATGGCGATGAGCATGCGCGGGTTCGCCCCATGCTGCCTGTGATTGAGGCCCTGCGGGGCCTGGGGGTTGAGGTTGAGGACGCCGGTCGCGGCTCCCTGCCCTTCACGGTCGTTTCTGCCGGTTCGGTGCAGGTGCCCGAGCTGACCATTGACGCTTCGGGCTCTTCCCAGTTTGTCTCTGCCCTACTACTGGCTGCCTGCCGTTTTGAGCGGGGTCTGGTGCTGCGGCACGAGGGTGGCCCGGTGCCCTCGATGCCCCACATTGAGATGACCGTTGAGACCATGCGTGAGCTCGGTATTAGCGTTGACTTCAACGGCACCGATACCTGGACGGTTGCCCCCGGTGGCTTCCCCGGCTTTGAAGTCACCGTTGAGCCCGATCTTTCTAATGCTGGGCCCTTCCTGGTTGCTGCGGTAGCCACCGGGGCATCGGTGACGGTTCCGCGCTGGCCCGAGTCCACTACCCAGGGTGGGGATCACTGGCGGAAGATTCTTCCGCTCTTCGGGGCTCGGGTGGAGCTAGCCGACGGGAACCTGACCGTCACCGGCCCTGCCGGCGGCACAGCGTCCGGACTGCCGGGTGTTGAGCTCGATCTGGCCGAGGCCGGTGAACTGGCCCCCACCGTTGCTGCCCTCATCGCTCTCTCGCCGGCGACCAGCGTCCTTTCCGGTATTGCCCACCTACGCGGCCATGAAACCGACCGTCTTGCCGCCCTGACCGCCGAGATTAACCGCCTGGGCGGTTCAGCCGAAGAAACTGCGGACGGTATCCGCGTCACCGCCCCTGTAGCACACGGGGCCCTCATGCGCACCTACGCTGACCACCGCATGGCAACCGCCGCTGCCGTGATGGGTCTGGTGGTACCGGGCATCGTGGTTGAGAACGTCGAGACGACCTCCAAGACCCTGCCCAACTTCACCGGGCTGTGGCAGAACATGCTGAACCAGTGGCAGGCAGGTGCCGCCTAATGCACCGTTCCTGGGATGAAAGCGATGTGCGCGTCCGCCCCAACAAGAAGGGCTCCCGCCCCCGCACCAAGGACCGCCCGGCCCACAAGGACGCCGAAATCGGCCGCATCATCACCGTAGACAGGGGCCGCTACACCGCCATCCTCGATGAGGGCAAGAGCAGCGAACGGGTCGTCACCGCCGTACGCGCCCGCGAGCTGCGCCGCTCCCCCATCGTGGTGGGCGACAAGGTTGCCCTCGTGGGTGATACCAGCGGCAAGCCCGATACTCTAGCCCGCCTCGTCCGGATCGAAGAGCGCACCAACCTGCTACGCCGCAGCGCCGACGACACCGACCCCGTCGAGCGCGTCGTCGTTGCCAACGCCGATAACCTGGTTATCGTGGTCGCCGCAGAAAACCCCGAGCCCCGCACCGGCTTTATCGACCGGTCCCTAGCAGCCGCCTTCAACGCTGGGCTCACCCCCATTCTCTGCATCACCAAGACCGACCTCAAACACCCTACATGGCTGCTGGACTACTACCGGGACGTTGAGCTCACCATCTTGCTGTCTAAGTCCAAGGACGGCCGCGCCCCCAGCGAGGAAGGCTCTGAGGGGCTCGACACCACCCTAGTTGAGCAGCTCTCTGAGTATCTCGACGGCTCGGTCTCTGTGCTCCTGGGCCACTCCGGTGTGGGAAAATCAACCCTGGTCAACGCCCTGACCGGGGCAGAACGCGCCACCGGGCACGTGAATGCCGTGACCGGGCGCGGCCGCCACACCTCGTCCTCAGCCCTAGCCCTCCAGCCCCAGAAGTCAGCCCCCGGCACCTGGATTATCGACACCCCCGGTATCCGCTCCTTCGGCCTAGCCCACGTCGAACCCGACACCCTGGTCGCTTCCTTCACCGACCTTGCCCCGGGCTCAGCCAACTGCCCCAAGGGCTGTACCCACTCGGCGTCCGCCCCCGACTGCGGCCTGACCGCCTACGTCGAAGCGGGCCAGGCCGGCCCCGCAGGCCCAGAACGCCTCGAATCCCTGCGCAAGCTCCTACGCGTCGACGAAGAAACCGGCGACACCGAGAAAGAACTCGGCGTCGTAGACCTCTAAACACACCAAGGCACACGAGACCATGACTAACTACACCGACGACCTGCGCCTGGCCCACATCATGGCTGATGCGGTAGACCGCCTCACCCTGGCCAAGTTCACCTCCCACGATTTCGCCGTCGATACCAAACCCGACCTCACCCCCGTCACCGACGCCGACCGCGAAGCCGAACAGCTCATCCGTTCCCAGCTATCCCGCGTCCGCACCCGTGACTCAGTGCTGGGTGAAGAATTCGGGGAAACCGGGTCTTCCCCCCGCCAGTGGGTCATCGACCCCATCGACGGCACCAAGAACTTCGTGCGCGGCGTGCCCGTCTGGGCTACCCTCATCGCCCTGCTCGACCACGGCAAGCCCGTCGTCGGCGTCGTCTCCGCCCCGGCCCTCCAGCGCCGCTGGTGGGCAGCCGAAGGCACCGGCGCCTACACCGGCCGCTCCCTCGCCAAGGCTACCCGTATCTCGGTCTCCTCTGTCGCCCAGCTCGAGGACTCCTCTCTCTCCTACTCCTCCCTCACCGGCTGGCGCGATTTGGGCCTGCGCGATAACTTCATCGACCTGACCGACACCGTTTGGCGCACCCGAGCCTACGGCGACTTCTGGTCCTACATGATGGTGGCAGAGGGCGTCGTCGACGCCGCCGCCGAACCCGAACTCGGCCTTTACGATATGGCCGCCTTGGTCCCCATCGTGACCGAAGCAGGCGGATGCTTCACCTCCCTGGCTGGGGTGGACGGCCCCCACGGCGGCAACGCCCTAGCCACCAACGGCCACCTGCACCAGGCCGTCCTTTCCTACCTGGGAACCGACAAGACCCTCTAAAGCTAGAGCGCCCCAAGGCACCGGGCAAAACCTCTAGTGACAGCAAAGGCCCCGAATCCTGTTATCAAGGATTCGGGGCCTTTGGTCTGCTCGGTTTCCTATGCTGAACTACTTCTTACGCTGGTTCAGAATCGAAATCTGCTCATTGCTGCGGTCGTTCACTGCCTCGGTATGCACCTCGGTCTTACCGGACTCAGAGGGAGCTGAGTACTGCAGGAACTTGGGCTGGGCAGGAATCTTCAGCTGAATCTTCGACTGCTGGGTGCGCTGCTTCGACAGGTCCACACTGTAGAGCATCGACACGGTCTCCTCGCGAATACCACCCATCATACTCTGGTAGAGGGCATAACCCTCACGCTGGTATTCCACCAGGGGGTCACGCTGGGCCATAGCACGCAGGCCAATGCCTTCCTTGAGGTAGTCCATCTCGTAGAGGTGCTCAGGCCAGCGCTTACCGATGACCGAGAGCACCACGCGGCGCTCAATCTCGCGCATGGCGTCCTCACCCACGGACTCTTCGCGCTCGCCGTACTGCATCTCAGCGTCAGCCAGCACTTCCTTCACGATCTGGTCGCGGGTGACCTTGGTCTTGTCGCCCGCTTCTTCAGCCAGGTCTTCGGGGGTAATGGTAACCGGGAAGATGGTGCGCAGGTTCTCCCAGAGCTTCTCAAAGTCCCAATCCTCGGCGTGACCTTCGCCCACCTGTGCATCAATTGCTGAGGTGATAACCTCGGTGCGGAACTTCTCAATCTGTTCCTTGAGATCATCGCCTGCCAGAATCTGGGCGCGGTCCTTGTACATGGCCTCGCGCTGGCGGTTGAGCACATCGTCATACTTGAGCACGTTTTTGCGCTGCTCAGCGTTGCGGGCCTCAACCTGACCCTGGGCGTTGGCAATGACGCGGGAAACAATCTTTGCTTCCAGGGCGGTATCGTCGGGGGCACCGGCCATCAGGCGGGCAGCTGCCTGGCCGTTGAAGAGGCGCATCAGGTCATCAGAAAGTGACAGGTAGAAGCGGGACTCGCCGGGGTCGCCCTGGCGGCCCGAACGTCCGCGCAGCTGGTTATCGATACGGCGGGATTCGTGACGCTCGGTACCCAGCACGTAGAGGCCACCCAGTTCTTTGACCTCTTCGTGCTCGGCAGCAGAGGCCTGCTCTGCCGCAGCGAGCACCTCGGGCCACTTAGCTTCGTACTCTTCGGGCTTCTCATTGGGGTCAAGCCCCAGGGTCTTCATGGTCTCAACGGCCTCGAACTCGGGGTTACCACCGAGCATGATATCGGTACCGCGACCTGCCATGTTGGTTGCTACGGTGACGGCACCCTTACGGCCAGCCTGGGCGACGATGGCAGCTTCACGGGCGTTATTCTTAGCGTTCAGAACTTCGTGGCGGACGCCCGCCTTCGACAGGAGCTTAGAGAGGTACTCAGACTTCTCAACGCTGGTGGTACCTACCAGAACGGGCTGGCCGGTAGCGTGGCGCTCTTCGATATCTTTGACCACCGCGTTGAACTTGGCAATCTCGTTCTTGTAGACCTTATCGGGCTGGTCGATGCGCTGCTTTTCCTTGTTGGTCGGAATCGGCACGACACCCAGCTCGTAGGTGTTCATGAACTCAGCGGCCTCGGTCTCAGCGGTACCGGTCATGCCCGAGAGCTTGTTGTACATGCGGAAGTAGTTCTGCAAGGTCACAGTCGCCATGGTCTGGTTTTCAGGCTTGACCTCGACCTCTTCCTTGGCCTCAATGGCCTGGTGGATGCCGTCATTGTAGCGGCGGCCTGCCAGAATACGGCCGGTGTGCTCATCGACAATCATGACTTCGCCGTTCATTACGACGTAGTCCTTGTTGCCCTTGAAGAGTTCCTTGGCCTTAATAGCGTTGTTGAGGAAGCCAATCAGGGGGGTGTTCTGTGACTCGTAGAGGTTATCGATACCCAGATGGTCTTCAACCTTATCGATACCCGATTCGAGCACACCCACGGTGCGCTTCTTTTCATCGACCTCGTAGTCTTCACCGGCTACCAGGGTGCGGGCGATACGGGCAAATTCGCCGTACCAGCGGTTGGCTTCGCCCATGGCGGGGCCAGAAATAATCAGCGGGGTACGGGCCTCGTCGATCAGAATAGAGTCGACCTCATCGACGATGGCAAAGTTATGGCCGCGCTGCACCTGTTCCTCTTTGGTCCAGGCCATATTGTCACGCAGGTAGTCAAAGCCGAACTCGTTGTTGGTGCCGTAGGTGATGTCGGCTTCGTACTGTTTACGGCGCACATCGGGGGTTTGGTTAGCCAGGATAACGCCCGACTCCATGCCCAGGAAACGGAAGACTCGGCCCATCAAGTTAGCCTGGTACTCAGCCAGGTAGTCGTTGACGGTGACCACGTGCACGCCCTTACCGGAGAGGGCATTGAGGTAGGCAGGGGCGGTGGCGACCAGGGTCTTACCCTCACCGGTTTTCATTTCGGCGATATTGCCCAGGTGTAGGGCGGCACCGCCCATGAGCTGCACATCGTAGTGGCGTTTGCCCAGAGTGCGCTTAGATGCCTCGCGGACCACAGCAAAAGCTTCGGGGAGCAGAAGGTCCAGTGACTCGCCGTCCTCAACGCGCTTGCGGAAGGCGTCGGTCTCAGCGCGTAGCTCGGCATCGCTCATAGCGACAAAGCTGTCTTCGAGTGAGTTCACTGCTTCGGTGTAAGCACGCAGCTGCTTGAGGACTTTTTGGTCTCCGCTGCGGAGTAGCTTTTCCAAGAGAGATGCCACTGAAGTTTGCTCCTTGATTGGTTCGATAGAGGGCGGGCAGGGTGAGCCCACCGTGCTCACTCTATTCTAGTTTAGTCCCCCGGTGCTCTGGGAACGTTCACCTCTGGGCTTGAAACTGCAGAGCGTTTGGTGGAAAAACTCAATAGAGGACGTTCCCCACCACCGGGTGCTTGCAAAGAAGACCCCCTGCTCTTCTCAGCCGAACGCCGGCAGAAAGAGCAGGGGGTCTAATAGTTTGCGGTTATTTTATGAGGCGGATTCCTCATCCAGGGTAATCACACCGTAGGACCAACCCTTGCGGCGGTAGACCGCTGCGGGGGATCCGGTTGCCTTGTCGACGTAGAGGAAGAAGTCATGGCCTACAAGTTCCATGCGGTCAACCGCTTCTTCGGGGGTCAGGTGATCAGCGGGGAATGTCTTCTGACGGATTTCGATGGGTGAGTCTGCCTCTTCATGTAGGTCGTATTCTCCAGCGAAAGCCGCCTCTTCAACGGGCAAGTCTTCGGTTTGAATTTCGGTGAGGGAGACCTGGTCGCTGATAACGGGCAGTGAGCCAGTTGCTTCTGAAACCGAAAGGGGGTGCTTGCCCCCTGCACGACGAGTCTTGCGGCGGTCACGGGCGCGACGGAGGCGTTCTAGGAGCTTTCCATAGGTTTCGTCGAAAACTGCGAACTTATCTTGACCGGTTGCTTCTGCTCGGAGCACAGGGCCACGGCCGATAACGGTGATTTCCACTCGAATAGCCGCGGGGCCGTTTTGGCCTTCCCTGGTGAACTTGACTTCGATGTCAGTTACGTTGTCACCTAGAGCTTCGAACTTGGTGATCTTACTTTCAACGTATTCCTGCAGACGTTCACTTACTTTGACGTTGCGGCCGGTGATGTTGAGTTCCACAATTCCCTCCATTCTCAGGGGGTGAATACCCGACCCTGTGACTGCCGGGTATTGGGGAATCTGCCTTGTGGATTCCTTAACACAACTCTACGCCGTTTTGTGGTCTAAGTCATTTTTTTAAGGCTTTTACGGTTCATTTCGCAGGAAAGAGTAAGATTTTTGGTGTGCCACCTCACTCTGTGTTATACCGCTGCCGCTTGGGAACATACGCGATAGTTGCCCCGCCTAACACTCTGGCTCCCCGGTGTGACAGCACTCGGTGCCCCTCACGTAGAGAAGCCCCCGTGGTGAAGACATCATCAACCAGCAGGCAGGTAGCGCCTTCTAGGCTGTAGTAGCGTCCCAGCTGATGCAGGGCTGGTTTGCCAACCCTCAGCTTCCCCTGCATCTGCCGGTAGCGTTCTTCGACGCCCAGGGTTTTTTGGGCTTTGCTTCTGTGCTGCCCCGGCGATACCCTCGCCCAGGCAGGAACCTGGGCGAGCACGTCCGCCACCTTAACCGGCACCGGGGAGCACAGCAGGGGCAGCACTGCACGGGCCAGGAGTGGCGCGGGGGCGTAGCCTCTCCGTCGGACAGAAACTCTGCTCGATGGCAGGGGAACCAGATAGATGGGTTCCGCGGGCTCCAGCTCACCCTCGCTCAGCTCTAACAGGCAGGTTAGGGCCCGGGCCAGAGCCGAAGCGAGGTAGGGGCTCAGGTCGGTGCGGCCGGCATCCTTATAGGCAAGGACGCAGCGCCCCAGCTCGTGCTCGTAGCGGCCGGCAGACACCACCGGTAGCCGGTTACCCGGCAGGGTTGTGGTCTGCAGGTTGAGGGTAGCCAGACGCACCAGCTGATCGCAGAGAGGGCAGAGGGCACCAGCGCCCAGCATGCTGGGCCCGAAGGTCTGACAGCTGGCACAGACCCTGGGAAAGATGAGCTCGGTGGCCTGTTTCCAGCTGGTGAGAATATCGGGTAGTGATACTCGGTTCAAATGGGTGGACGTCATCACCCCAGCATGGCCGTCTCATCGGTGGGGCCTCTACCTATAGGGATAACTTATCCGGACCAATCTTCTAGCCAGAGTAGTTGATCTGGCTGAGACTACTTTCGATGCGGGTCCAGCTCAGGCCCGCAACGATATAGAGGCCACCGTCGCGAGTCATAGCTACTGCCTGGTCGATACCGTTACCCGTAACAATACGGGTAATGCCCTGCAGGGAATCGTATTGGGCATTTTCACCGGTCAACGAAACCAGCTCGGTCTGGGTGGTATCGCTATTCCAGAGAAAGACCTCAACGTCGCTGACCCATTCTGCACTCCGCGGGCTCATGTCTGCCCCCAGTCGTACGGGGTCAAGGAGCTCAGTGGGGGTGCCATCTGCCGATCGGCGGATAGCAGATACCCAGGCCGCGTAGTTACTTCCGTCAACAGATGACGTCACCAGCACAGCTCGGCTACCGTCACGGGCGATAGAAATACTGTGTAGGAGTTCCCCGTCCGTCCAGCTGGTGACATCCTTAGCGCTACTATCTTCCTGGCCTGCGGCGATAACCCGCACGGAGCCGTCATACTCCCCCACCCACAACCAGTTCTGGTGGTCAAAACAGGGGGCCAACACGTGGGTACCCCGATAGACCGAGCGAGCGCCGTTGGAATTAGCCAGCCACACCTCGTTCTGCCCCGTATTGGTGTAGGCGTAGTAGTTAAGGGTGTAGTTCATAGCGGGCAGGGTAATGAGAGCCTGGGCAAAGGTCTCAACGATGGTCTGTTGGCTGGCTGTATCATCAAGGGCTGCCCGTGTGATGAGGCGGTTATCTTCAATACCCACGATGTTGCTGGCAACCTCAGGGTTGACTGCGGGCTCACGGTAGTTTTCTAGGGTAGGGGCGGCCACGATTTGATCGTTGATGGTGAGCTGAACCGTGGTAACCGAGGCGAGAGTAGTGAGGGTTTGGGTGAGCTGGGTGCGCAGGCGCTCAGTTTCCAGGGCGCTAGCTGCGGTAAGGGCAGATCCTCCGGAGAGCTGGATATCAGCTACCCCGTTATCGATGGGCACGGAGTTCCGGGTCAGGCTAGTATCGGCAGGTACTGCGGTAGCAACGGCTCCGGTGAGGTAGGGGGCAGGCCCCTCAAGGAGTACCTTCACCAGGGAGGTAGCTACCGTGGTGCGTTCGGCGAACCAGCGCACATCGGGCACCGCGTAGGTGTAGGTGGGGTCGTAGAAGTAGAGGGTGAAGGGGTTGAAGACGTCCGCGAATTCGGCCCTGCTGAGCACCGTTCCGTCGGGTACGGACGAGATGCGCCATTCCCCGTTGACCTGACGCAGGGTGAATTCCACTTCGGTATCAGCCACCGTGGTGTACGAGGTAGCCAGTCCCCGGTCATCGACCAGAGTGCTAGCTGGCACGGTCACTCGGTAGGTTGAGTCGCTGACGGACGCCGTGGTGAAGGATGAGTCGTACACCAGGGTGCGTTTGTCCGGCTTCCACGACTGGGCAAGGTCTTCAGTCAGGTACAGCCTGGCTACGCTGTAGTCGTCGGTTACACCAGCTCCCGCGTGTAAGAAGCCCTCGATGATGTCGGTAGGGCGGGCTCCGGGGGCAGGGCCTTCTGGTGTGCTGCCGGTGGTGGAGGTGTTTCCCGTAGCCTGAGGGTCGGCGTAGTGGTTGACTTCGCCATCGGTAGGGATGGCGGCGCAGGCGGTGAGGGTCGCAAGAGAGCTGAGGGCGAGGCCGAGAGCTGACCGGCGGGAAAGGTTAGGGTTCAACGGTGGGCTCCGAGGGGGTTGAGGCGTCGGGGTTCACGGTCGGGGTGGCACCGGTATCCGGAACGGACGGCGGGGGTAGGGGTTCGCCGCTCAGCAAGACCGGGGAGGGGCCGATGGGCACGTCCTGGTCGATGGGGATGGTCATGCGGAAGCTGGCTCCCTGCCCCTTGATTCCCCAGGCTTCGAGGGTGCCCTGGTGCAGGCGGACGTCCTCGGCGGCGATGGAGAGCCCCAGGCCGGTACCGCCCAGGGTGCGTTTGCGGGAGGTGTCAGCCCGCCAGAAGCGGTTGAAGACCTGCTCGGTTTCTTCGGGGCTCAGGCCAATGCCGTGGTCGCGTACTGCCACGCCCAGGGTGGTTTCGGTAGCGTCAACGTATACGTCGATCGGTTGCCCCTCGGAGTGCTCCACGGCGTTGAACAGCAGGTTGCGTAGCACTCTTTCGATACGCCGGTGGTCCATATCGACCATAATTTCGGTGTGGTCGGTGTGCACGGTCAAACTGGTGTTGGTGCGCATCAGGTGGGGTTCAACCGCCTTGAGTACCTCATCGAGCACAGCCATAAAATCAACCGACACCGTATCGAGGGTCTGAGACCCGGCATCGAAGCGGGATATTTCGAGCAGGTCAGCTAGCAGGGAATCGAAGCGGTCCACCTGGTTATAGAGCAGCTCAGTGGAGCGCTTGTAGAGGGGCTCCATGTTGTCGCGGTTATCGTGCAGCATATCGGCTGCCATGCGCACCGTGGTGAGCGGGGTACGCAGCTCGTGTGACACGTCAGAGACAAAGCGCTGTTGCATGGTCGACAGCTTCTCAAGACGAGAAATCTGGTCCTGCAGGGAGTCAGCCATGCGGTTAAAAGACATACCTAGACGCGCCGTCTCATTCTGGCCGCGTACCAGCACACGCTGGTCAAGGTCACCGGCTGCCAGTTTCTCAGCGGTGATAGCGGTAGAACTGATCGGGCGGATCACGAAGCGGGCAATCATCCACACGATAGTCAGCACCACGACCAGAAGCACGCCGAAGCCCACCCAAACCACCAGGTTGATGTACTGCACGGTCGCCTGCGAGGTCGACAGGTCATAAATCAGGTACAGGGAGTAGTCGGGGTTCTGGGGTATCGAGATACTGGTGCCGACCACCAGAACCGGGGTGCGGCGTCCGTCCGCTGAGGTAATACTCGAGGACTGCCAGTATATGCCCGTGCCTTCACTCACACTCTGGGCTAGAGCTTCGGGCACATCGCCGACCGTGACCTCGCTACTCTGGGCCTGCTCCACAATAAAGCCATCGGTGGTGGCGTTCACGTCCTTGATGAGCACCCAGTTGCGGTTACTATCGGCGCTACTGCTCTCAAGCACGGTCAAGAAACGAGAGACATCGCGTTGAACCTCGGTGCGGCCGGTCGCGTCAGATCCATTGATAAGGGTCTGCACGTTACTAAAACCGGCCGATGACTCTTCGAGGGCCTGTTCCAGGTTGCCGCGGAAGAGGGAGTTAGCAATCTGGTGGGAGATAAAAGAGCCCACAAAGATGAAGGCCACCAGCAGCAGACCGGCCGCGGCCACCACAGCGCGAAACTGTAGGGACTGCTGCCAGAGCCTGCGGGTGCTGGCCAGCGGCCCGTAGGCCCGGGCGGGGCCTGCGGGGACAGTAGTCCGAGCGGACGCGCGAGGTGAAGTACCAGCCACTATTTAGCGCTGGCCTGCCGCGGCCTTGTAGCCCACACCTCGCACGGTCAGCACGATTTCGGGGTTTTCGGGGTCACGTTCGATTTTGGCGCGCAGACGCTGAATATGCACGTTGACCAGTCGGGAATCTACGGTCTTTTCGTAGCCCCACACATTGCCCAGCAGGGCCTCGCGGGTCATGACCTGGCCCGGCTGGCGGGCCAGGTTCGCCAAAAGTTCAAACTCAAGAGGGGTGAGCTGAATGTTCTCACCCTCGCGGCTGACCGTGTGCCCCGCCAGGTCAATGGTGAGATTGCCGATGCGCAAAGGTTCGTTATGTCGGTCTTCACGCGGGCGCAGGCGGGCGCGGACGCGGGCCAGCAGCTCAGCGGGCTTGAAGGGCTTGGTCATGTAGTCATCAGCACCTGCCTCTAGCCCCTTGACCACGTCATCTGTATCGCCCTTGGCGGTCAACATGATGATAGGCACGTCAGATTCCCTGCGGATCTGGGTGCAGACCTCAATGCCGTCCATACCCGGCAGCATGAAATCCAGCAGAATCAGGTCGGGGTGGTGGGTGGCAAAAGCCTCAAAGGCACGGTCACCGGCGTCGCAGAAGACCGTCTCGTAGCCCTCTTGCGCCAGCACGATACCCACCATCTCTGACAGGGCATCGTCGTCGTCAACTACAAGAATGGTTTCTTTCACGGTGGGTCTCCTGGTGAGGTTCACAATGGGCCTTCCCCTAGTGTACCGGGGTTAGGTGGCAAGCCGGTTTAGGCGTCTTGGGCGATTTCAGACAGGGCACGGGCTGTCTCGGTCAGGTGCCCCAGCACCGTGGTAGCCCGCTGCGGATCAGTGTCGGCCAGGCTACCGGTTTCGGTCAGCACCAGCTGGTTGAGAAGCTTCTTCCCCAACCCAAGATCCGACCAGGTGCGCCACAGCCCCCGAGCCAGATCACCAGCAGGCACCCGGACCAACGAATCAACAACCTCTAGGTAAAGCCCCTTCTCAGCTTCTAGATGGGGTGCCAGTGCCTCCCACGCTGAGGTAGGCTGGCCCGCCATCGATAGCAGGGGGCTAGCAAGCGTAGCCCTCACCTCGGGGTGTAACTTCACATAATCAGTACGGGTGACTACCTGAGCGCCCAAACCCTCTAGCTCCTCGTGTAGGGCCCCCAACAGGGCCACTAGCTCATGACGCGGCACAGCCCGCAGGGTACGGTAGCCGCTAGAGGTCGGTAGCTGGCCTGCCGCCACCTCAACCAGCAGGGGCTCTTCTAGCTGCACCAGCACCTGCGCACCGGGCACAGCCTGCCGCAGCAGCTTCACCACACCGCGAAAACCAGCCCGCTGAGCCTCGGCAACATCACGCCGAGCACCATAATCTGAGAGGACACGCTCACCACTGCTCAAGTAGGTACTGGCAGCTAGGCTCAACGGCCCCAGCAGACGTAGCTTGATGGTCCCGGGAGCAGCCCCGCTTTCCTTCCCCACGACGTCCGCCAGGATATTGATATCAGATTCCAAGAGCGACCTGGCGGCATCCCCCTCAGCAGCGTAGCCGCCCGTGAGCCGCCAACCTGCAGCGGTGCCGTCCGCGCTCAACCCATCAAGGGCCGCAATCGATCGTGCCAGCAAGGTTGCCCGGTAGCCCCGGTCAGCCAGCTCCGGCAGGTAACTAATATGGGGCTCCCCCAGCTCACCACGGACACGGGTCACCGCATCGAACACATCATCCCCTGCCCAGGCGCCCAGGCCGGTAGCCCGAACCGTTAGGTGCTCATCAAAGGTCAGCGGGCTCTCTAGGTCCTTACGAGCAGCCAGCATTTCGGCATCGGTCGGCAAATACAGGGCAGGGCGAGTAGGCCTCGATACAGGCATAGGGAACTCTTTCTACCACCTACCGGTGGCCGTAGGTTGCGGGCTGAAAATTGAGCGGCTAGGACGTCTGTTCGGCCTCAGCCGCAATCTTCTCGTGATGCCTTATAACCTCAGAAATAATGAAGTTCAGGAATTTCTCGGCAAACTCCGGGTCAAGATGGGCAGCTTCAGCCAGCGAGCGCAGGCGCTTAATCTGGGCTTCTTCCCGCCCCGGGTCCCCCGCCGGCAGAGAATGCTCAGCCTTGAGGTGGCCAACGCGCTGGGTTGCACGGAACCGCTCAGCAAGAATATGCACCAGGGCTGCGTCCATGTTATCGATGGTCTGACGCATGGTAAACAGCTCCTCCAATACTGCCGGGTCAACCCCTGTCATCGAGGTGGCGCGGGTATCAAAGTCAGCGTGGGCCTGCACATCGTGGGCCTTCGGAGTTGTGTTCATGTGTTTAGTCTAAAAACCTCAGGTGCTGTTTGCAGGAGCAAGCCCGCAGATTTCACCCTGTGGACTTATCCGGGTGTAGAAGCTTCAAATGGTTCAGCAGCGAGCGCGAGCCTGCATAACCTTACCTAGTTAGCGTTGATGTCAGCCCGGTCAAGGCTGTAGGCGCGGGCGATGGTGGACTGGCCCAGCACGCGGGTACCCTGGTAAATCACCATGGTCTGTCCCGGAGCAACACCGCGCAGTTTCTCGTGCAGGCGCACCACGGTTTCCAGGCGCAGGGCCCCGGGATCAGCGGATTCATCGTCAACTACCCATTCCAAGTGGGCGGTCGAGGGAACGGGATCTGCGTGGGCTCGCACCTGGGCAGTGACGTCGAAGGACGCCGAGCGGGCACCTTCTACGGGCTCTTCGGCTAGGAAGGCTGCAGCTTCTTCCACGGGTAGACCGGCCCAGGTTTCACGGATACCGCGGATCTCGTCAATTTCGAGCAGGTCCTTACCGCCCACGATGACCTCGTTGGTCTTGGGGCGGATTTCTAGCACGAAGCGGGGCTTACCGTCGGGGGCAGGGTGCCCAATGGCCAGCCCCTTGCGCTGACCCACGGTAAAGGCCTGGGAGCCGCGGTGCTTGCCGAGCACGCGTCCGTCCGTGTCCTTGATATCGCCCTCGGTCATGTCGATGTGCTCTTCGAGCCACTCGCGGGTATCGCCCTCGGGAATGAAGCAGATGTCGTAGGAGTCGGGCTTCTTCGCCACCGAGAAGCCACGTTCGGCGGCCTCGGCGCGTACCTCGTCCTTGGAGGGGGTGTCGGCTAGGGGGAACCAGGCGTGCTTGAGCTGCTCGTGGGTCAGCACACCTAGAACATAGGACTGGTCCTTGGCCCAGGTGGCTGCGCGGTGCAGCTCCCGGTTGCCGTTCTCGTCCGTAATGACCTTGGCATAGTGGCCGGTCACTACCGCGTCAAAGCCCAGGGCCACAGCCTTCTCCAGCAGGGCCGCGAACTTGATTTTCTCGTTGCAGCGCATGCAGGGGTTGGGGGTGCGGCCATGCTCGTACTCGGAGATAAAGTCATCGACCACGTCCTCCTTAAACCGCTCGGAGAAGTCCCATACATAGAAGGGAATTCCCAGCTGGTCGCAGACCCGGCGGGCGTCCATGGAGTCCTCGATGGTGCAGCAGCCGCGGGAGCCGGTGCGCAGGGTGCCGGGCATGCGGGAGAGCGCCAGGTGCACGCCGACCACCTCATGGCCGGCCTCAACGGCGCGGGCGGCGGCAACGGCCGAGTCCACGCCACCGCTCATAGCAGCAAGAATTTTCATGTTTTAAGTCCTATATCCAGTAATTGTTGAAGTTTTGGGCGGTGGGTTTGGGCGGTGGGGCGGGCAGGCTACCGCCTTATCGAGCTAGTTCCAGCGGGCGGCGTCCGGGGCGTGGCCCGCCATACCTGCCTTTTTGGCTTGAGCCCAGGCGCCGGGGAGGGCGGTAAGAAGGGCGGTGACGTCGTCCTCGGTGCTGGTGTGCCCCAGGGTGAAGCGCTGGGCGCCGCGGGCCTCGTCCTCGCTCAGCCCCATAGCCAGCAGGACGTGGGAGGGGCGGGGCACCCCGGCGTTGCAGGCTGAGCCGGTGGACGACTCCACCCCTGCCATATCGAGCAGGAAGAGCAGTGAGTCGCCCTCGCAGCCGGGGAAGGTGAAGTGGGTGTTGCCGGGCAGGCGGCTGAAGCTGCCGGCTGCTCGGTCCTGGGCGCTTTCGGGGGCGGCCCCGCGCAGCTGGGCTTCGGGAACAGCGGCGAGGACGCCCTCGATCAGGCGGTCCCGCAGTTCAGCCTGGCGACCTGCTTCGGCGAGCAGGTTCTGCCCTGCTTCGGCAGCTGCTGCGCCAAAGCCCGCGATAGAGGCGGCGTCAATGGTTCCTGAGCGCACGGAGCGTTCCTGCCCGCCGCCGTGGAGTACGGGCATGAGTTGGGCGCTGCGGGTGGCGATGAGGGCGCCGATTCCCATGGGCCCGCCAATTTTGTGGGCTGAGATAGCCATGGTGGTGGCGCCGGATTCCTTGAAGCTCACCGGCAGGGTGCCAAATGCCTGGACGGCATCCGTGTGAAAGGGAATACCAAATTCTGCAGCTACCGCAGCGATTTCTGTGACGGGCTGCACGGTACCCACCTCGTTGTTGGCCCACATGACGGCGACCAGGGCAACCGTCTCTGGGCTCTCGCCCACCGCCTGTCGAACCGCTTCGGCGCTGACTAAACCGCTGGCGTCCGGAGCTACCCAGCTCACCTCTGCCCCCTCGTGGGCCTGCAGCCACTCAACGGCATCGCCCACGGCGTGGTGCTCGATGCCCGAAACAACAATGCGGGTCGCAGCCGGGTTGGCTTCGCGGCGTTTCCAGTAGAGCCCCTTGATCGCCAGGTTATCTGCCTCGGTACCACCGGAGGTAAAGATAATCTCGGCGGCGTCGCAGCCGGCAACCCGCGCAATACGTTCGCGGGCGTACTCGACGGTAGCGCGAGCAGAGCGGCCCGCTGAATGCAGGGACGAGGGGTTGCCGCCAATTTTCATCTGCTCCACCACGGCATCGATAGCCTGAGGGAGCATGGGGGTGGTGGCGGCGTGGTCCAGGTAGACCCGGGGCATGGGCGCTGGCCTTTCCGTGGCGATTGGTCAAAACAATTCAGCCTTCCATCATACTCCCCCGCTCTTGGGGCAGGCTATGGACTGCTTCACCCTCTCAACAGCTCCCATCGCGCTTTTATTTCGCGGCGGGCGCGTAAACTGTTGGGGTGTTCAAGATTCTTTTTTATACCCCAGAAATTCCCGGCAATACCGGTAACGCGATTCGTCTTGCTGCTATCACCGGCGCCGAGCTTCACCTGGTCAAGCCCCTGGGCTTTAACTTTGAGGACGCAAACCTGCGCCGGGCTGGCCTCGACTACCATGACCTGGCGGTCATGACCGTGCACGAGACCCTTGAGGACGCCTGGGAGGCCCTAGCCCCGGCCCGCGTCTTTGCTTTTACCACCACGGCCACCACTAACTTCGCTGATATTGACTACCAAGAGGGGGATGTGCTCATGTTCGGCCCCGAGTCGGTCGGGCTGCCCGAGCACGTACAGAACGACCCGCACGTTACCCAGCGGGTCAAGATTCCGATGGTTCCGGGCCGCCGCTCCCTCAACCTGGCTAATAGCGCTTCGATTGCGGTGTTTGAGGCCTGGCGTCAGCATAGCTTTGCAGGTGGAGCAATTTAGTCACAAAAAGGCTCTGCAGGCTCACAGCGAGCGTGAGTCTGCAGAGCCTTTGATATCTCTAGCTGTTAGCGGCATCGCCCAGGGTCACGGTGACCTGCTGGGTTGAGCCGTTGCGCTCAATGGTAAGGGTGACGGTGTCACCTGATGCTGCCTGGCGGACGGCGGCGGTCAGCTCGATTGCCTCGCTGATGCTGCGCCCGTCAACAGCGGTGACAACATCGCCTGACTTTAGGCCGGCGGCTGCAGCCGATCCTCCGCTGGTAACTTCCTGAATCAGGGCACCGTCGCCGAAGGCTTCGGATGAGTCGTTGTTGGCGGGTGAGGTGGAGACGGTAGCTCCCAGCATGCCGTGGGTGGCTGAGCCGTTATCGATGATTTCCTGGGCTACCCGCTTGGCGTAGTTGATGGGGATAGCGAAGCCAACGCCGATGTTGCCGCTGGTGGAGGTGCTGGATGAGTCGGTGGAGGCAATGGCCACGTTGATACCGATTACTTCGCCGTTGGAGTTGATGAGGGCACCACCTGAGTTGCCGGGATTCACCGCAGCATCGGTCTGGATGACGTTGATGGCGATGGTGGAGCTTGAAGAGGTGCTCTGGCTCTGCTGGCCGGGAATCTCAAACTGGAAGGGCGAGCTGCCGAAGGGGTCGGTGGTGCCGCTGCCGGAGTCGGTGGTAGATTCATCGGCTGCCGATGAGGCTACTTCGATGGTTCGTACCAGGTTCGAGACGATACCGGTGGTCACGGTGTTAGACAGCCCCAGGGGTGCACCGATGGCTACGGTGGTGTCGCCGACGTTGAGGGCATCAGAGTCGCCCAGGGTGGCGGGGGTGAGGGTTAGGCCGCTGGTGCTATCGAGCTTAATGACGGCCAGGTCGCTGGTGGGGTCGGTGCCGACCACGGTAGCGGAACGGACGCTACCATCGGCCAGCTGAACTTCAATGGCGGCGTTAGCGGTGGCCCCGTCGAGGGTGACCACGTGGGTGTTGGTGAGGATATGCCCCTCAGCATCGAGAATAACACCAGAGCCGGAGCCGGACGCATTCGATGAGATTGCTGCGATGGTGACGGTGGAGGGCGTCGCATTGGCAGCAGCAGCGGTAACAGCGTTGACGGAGTCGGTGTTGTTGACGATGGTGGTGCCCGAGCTGGTGGTTGTGATGCTTGAGGCTGCACCGGTTGAGGTTGCAGCTACTACCCCGCCGCCGATACCGCCACCGACCAGGGCAGCGATGGCGGCAGCTGCCAGGACGGTGCGGGTTGCGTGCTTGCCCTTGTTGTGTTCAGGCTGGCCGGCAGGAGCAGCGTAGTCACCGGTGTAAGCAGCACCGGAGGTAGCGCCTGCGTAGGCGTAGGCCCCGGCGACAGGAGCCTGCTGGGCAGCAAAAGCGGTGGTGGGATCATCTTGGTTGGAGGTGCCTGCGGCGGAGGCAGCTACCTGCTGCTGATTCATAGGAACGGTGCGATCAGCGGACGACGAATCGGGAGTGGGTTCCCATAAGTTTTGTGACATCTCAAGCAGCTTTCTTTCAAAATATTCAGCTGGGCGCTTTCAACTGGTGCGCCTGCGGTGTTTTCCTAGCTCCCACTATGCGCTATAGGGCTGTGTTAGAGATGAAGCAAAGCTGTGTGTTTGCTGTACATGCGAGCAAGAGGAAGTCGTGCCCTGAGCTGAGGGTGAACGACCCAAACCTACCGAGGAAGAGTGGGGTGAGCGGGGCTACAATAGTGCTCAAGTACAGCTGACCTCTAGAAGAGAGACCCCATGTCACGCAAACCTGTTGCTTCTGCCCTTCTTGCTACCGCTCTGGCGCTCGGAATTGCTCCCGCTGCTTTTGCGGCAGCTCCCTACGATTTGGACGCCGGGGTTCGGGTCAGCGACACCACCTCAGTTCTAGGGGATACAAGTTCGCTAGAGGACGCCATCAGCCAGCTCGCCAGTGACGAACAGGTCAATCTCTTTGTTGTAACTATTGATCAGTTCGAAAGTCCGAGCTCTTCTTCAGAGTGGACCAGCGACTTCGCCACCCTCAACAATATGGGCACCAACGACGTAGTACTGGTCATCGCTACCGAAGCCCGTCAGGCCTACTTTATGGCGGGCTCTACCTCTGTTCTTTCTACGAGTCAGCAAGAAAAGATTTATCAGAACTACATCTATCCCGAGCTAGCGAACTCCGATTATGCGGCAGCCGCTCGGGCAGCTGTCACCGGCATCGAGTCTGAGCTCGGAGCAGGTTCTGTTGCGTCGGGGGCGTCCGGAGCACTAGCCGGCGGCGCAACACTCCTTGGGATAGCTGCCGTAGCTGGCGGCGGTGCCTGGGTACTGAACCGCTCACGGGCGTCCGCGCGCAAGAACACCGGAGGCAGCCGCAGCGGGCAGCCCACCCCATCCCAGCCCCTGCCCTCTATCGAAGAGCTGCGCTCCCGCGCCGGCGTGCAGCTAGTTGCCACCGATGACGCCATCGCCCACTCCCAGCAGGAGGTTGAGTTCGCCCGTCTGCAGTACGGTGATGACGAAGTCAAACCCTTCCTGGCTGCTATCGAGGCGGCTAAGAACCACATGCAGCGTTCCTTCCAGCTGCAAAAACAGCTGGACGATGAAATCCCCGACACTGAAGCCGACCAGCGGGCGTGGCTGAACGAAATTCTTGCCCGCACCGAAGACGCTCAGAAGGCCCTCAACGAGCAGGTTGCCAATTTCACCAACCTGCGCAAGCTCGAAGAAACCGCGCCTCAGGCTCTCGCCACCCTCAACCAGGGCATAGCCTCAGCCGCCCCGCTCTTTCCCGCGGCCCAGGCAGCCCTCGACCGCCTCGGTACCCTCTACTCCCCCAGCGCCTTCGGGGCGGTGGCAGATAACATTAGTGAGGCTCAGGCCCGCCTAGATTTTGCCCGGCAAGAGGCCAAGGAGGCAGAAGACTTGCTGGGCACCCAGCGAAGCCAGGCCATTCTTGCCCTGCGTGCCGGTGAAGAAGCTCTCGGTCAGGCCAAGGGGCTGCTCGAGTCTATTCATCACGCTGAAACCGACCTGGGCAAGATGGCAGCCTCACTCGATAACGCCCTAATTTTGGCTGACCGCGACGTTGCCCAAGCCCAGGAGCTAGCCCGCACGGGGGCAGGCAGCAGCAGCCAGCTCTCAGGTGCTGCCGCCGGGGTTCAGGCCGTGCTCGGCCAGATTCGGGCCGAACGCTCCGCCGGGCTGATTGACCCCTACCTGCTCAACCAGCGGCTCCACGAAGTACGATCAGACCTAGATACTGCCCTAGATTCTGTACGACAGACCCACGAACAAGAGCGCAGCGCCCGTGAAACCCTGGGGCACACCCTGGTATCGGCCCAGGCCCAGGTATCGTCAGCCAGCGAATATGTCTGGGCACGACGAGGCGGCGTAAAGGCAGAAGCCCGCACCCGCCTGCGCGAGGCAGAACGCCACCTCGGGGAGGCCCAGCAACTCCAGCACAGCGACCCCATCGCTGCCCTGTCCCACGCCAATGACGCTATCCGCCTCGCCGGTGAAGCCCAGCGCATCGCCCGCTCCGATGTGGACCGTTTCAACCAGCGCAACGGCTACTCCAGCGGCGGTAACTACAACTCAGCCATGCTAGGCGGCATCCTGCTCGGCACCCTACTCGGGGGCAGCAACCACAGCTCCGGCGGCGGCTTCGGGTCAGGTGGCTTCGGTGGCGGCATGGGCGGCGGTACCTTTGGCGGGGGCTTCGGCGGAGGTGGAAGCTGGGGCGGAGGCGGAGGTGCCGGGGGCAACTTCTAGCCCCCCGGCGTCCGCCCCTAATCTTCCATTTCGCACCGGGTACCTATGCAGAAACTTAGTTTTCGCTGACAACGTAGTAACCACCAGGTGTGGCACGCCACTACCTGACCCGAACCTTGACACAATAAAAGAAGGCACAGCAAGCCCGCTCATGCTTTCCTTACTCACCGAAAGGTACACCCATGGCTAAGCAGACCATTTTCAGCCGCATCGCCCAGCTCACCAAGGCCAACATCAACGCCCTGATTGATGCCGCTGAAGACCCCCAGAAGATGCTTGATCAGATGGTGCGTGACTACACCAACAACATCGCCGAAGCAGAACAGGCTGTCGCCCAGACCATCGGCAACCTGCGCATGCTAGAAGAAGACCATGCCGAAGACCTGCGCGAGGCAGACGAATGGGGCGCCAAGGCCCTGGCAGCTTCAAATAAGGCCGATGAATTCCGCGCCGCCGGCGACACCGCCAACGCCGATAAGTTCGACAACCTGGCCAAGATCGCCCTGGGCCGCCAGATGCAGGCAGAGAACGAAGCTTCAGCGATTAAGCCCCAGATTGAGTCTCAGACCGCCGTGGTTGAACAGCTCAAGACCGGTCTGACTCAGATGAAGGAGAAGCTGAACGAAATCAAGCGTAAGCGCGATGAACTCGTAGCCCGCCAGAAGTCAGCCGCTGCCCAGTCTCAGGTCAACGATGCTCTCAAGTCATTTGACGTCATGGACCCCACCAGCGAAATCTCCCGCTTTGAAGACAAGGTACGCCGCGAAGAAGCCCGCGTGCGTGGCCAGCAGGAGCTTGCAGCGTCCTCCCTCGATGCCCAGTTCAACGACCTTGAAGAACTTGGCCGCCAGTCAGAACTCGATGCCCGCCTAGCAGCCCTCAAGACCGGCAAGCAGTAAACGGACTCAACAAGAGTCACCCTATACAGCGGGGCCCACCTCCCAGGAGGCGGGCCCCGTTTCTTATATCTACAGGAGCTAACAGCTCTGCATTAGTCGATACTGACCGCAGTAGCTAGGGGCGGTCTGACTGGGTGCCAATCTGGCCGGTAATCCTGTGGAACAGCATATCGAGGGCCACCACGTTGACACCTTCGGGGATAATCATGTCTACATGGCGCTTAGAGGGCTCTACATGCAGTTCATGCATGGGCTTGACGGTGGTGAGGTACTGGGCCTCAACCGACTCAATAGTACGACCCCGTTCGATGACGTCGCGGCGCAAGCGGCGCAGGATGCGCACATCGGCGTCCGTATCTACAAAGAGCTTGATATCGCACAGGTCGCGAATTTCAGGCTCAGCAAAAATCAGGATGCCCTCAAGGATGATGATGGGCTGGGGTTCAACGATGAGAGTCTCATCTGACCGGTTGTGGTCAGCAAAATCGTAAACGGGGGTCTCAATGGTCTGCCCCTCAATCAGGGCTTTGAGATGGGTGACCAGGAGGTCGTTATCAAAGGCCTCGGGTGCATCGTAGTTCAGCAGGCAGCGCTGCTCATAGGTGAGGTGGTCATTGCGCTTGTAGTAGTTATCGTGATAGATCACGCCTACCTGGCCATCAAACTTTTCAAGTAGCGAATTGGTGAGGGTGGTCTTGCCGGAACCGGTGCCACCGGCGATACCGATAATGAGGGGTTTCATGTAAGTGCAGCCCTATAGGTCGAAGTATTACTGCTATCTATTGTGGCATGTCCCCTTGGGGACAGAAACCGGCTAGCTTGTCCCCAAAAAAACCGGCACATGAACCCCTGCCAACCGCCTATATATTTCACAGGTAAATTTTTAGGAAACTCTTTTATCCAGTATTTTCACAGATCTTCCCACCACCTGCTACAACTTCACCTATTTGGGGAAGCACACACTGTGGGGGGACAAGATTCTGACCACATTCGGCTTTTTGGGGGACAAAATATGTGTATAGTTGAGTACAGTTCACAGAGCATCCCCGTCCCCTGAGGAAGAACACCATGATTTTTGCAAACTGGGCAACCGACACCTACACCAGCGCATCCCTTGGTTCTGCTGTCAAGCGCCACTCTTCTCACGGTGGACTCAAGAAATTCCATAAGGCTCTGCACATGGCAGATTCTATGGTGCGCGGCGAGACTGTTGTTGATATAGCCACTGGCAAGTTTGGTAGCTTTGGCGACTCGCTACTGGTTATCACCAATGAGCGAGTTCTGGTTCTCAAGAATTCCTTCCAGGCAGGCAACAGCGTCTCACTTGACCTTCACTCACTTGATCAGGCCAAGCTGACAAACCTTCCTTTCCTGGGCAACACCCTGACCATCGACGGCTACCGCTTCAGCCGCATCCCCACCCAGTACACTCCCACCCTGCGAACCCTGCTCGCAGCAGACCTGGCAGGCCACTGGGCTCACGCAGCATAAGACCTAGATAAAGTAAACAGAAGACCGGCAGTACCACCAGGTACGGCCGGTCTTTAGTTTGCACCGCCACAAGAGGTCAAAACACAGGTTTTTTTACATATTCACCGGCGTCGTTGCCAAAGAATTAGAATGGGCTGTTTACCCTACCAGTAACTGCTCCCCCGAATTTCAGGCTTTTTCTTTTGATAATTCCTTGCCCAAAGCACAGGCTGGTACCCCTCTTCCTAGCTCCGCTACAACAGCCAGTACTTGGCCTCCCACCTACCCAGCAGGCGGTAGCCAGATGCCCGCAGCAACCTACGGCGATGCTGCCACCACCAGCGCTTCGGTCATCAAGACCCAGTACCGCGTTACCGTTACTTCACTCTGGGGTGTAAGTCAGCTACCTGTCAGCAGGTATCTAAATCTTTTCCATCTCATCAGTCAGTACAGAGTAAAGGAGTTGCCTATACCGTGAGTCAGCCTCTCCCCGTGAGAGAGGTACCCGAAAAAGACGTGCAGTAGGCCCGGGACACCGTAAGGTGACCCGGGCCTACTGGTATAGATACGCGGTCTCGGTTAAACCCTAGAACTGCCAGCAAGAGTTGATGCTGGAAAGACCCTTAAACTGACGGTCTAGGAAGATCAGCCCGCGGGGAATACCCTCAAAGATACCCGCCACGTGGGTGACGCCGACTAGGGTGTAGAAGGTGACTCGGGAGCCCTGCTGGCAGTAGTCAGCAGCCAACTGGCGGTTGGTCTGGTAGGGCATCACTTCGTCACCCCAGGATGAAGCAATCAGAATGGGAACCTCGGGGTGGCGCCCCTGCTGGCCCAGGTTATTCTGTGCCATGATTTGCGAGACCTGAGGATCGGTGGTCATCTCACGGGCCAGGCCCACTACGCTCATCAGGGAGAAACCGGTGTAAAAACCGCCATCGATGAAGCTGGTAACGGCTTGCAGGTTAGCCGGGACGGCGTCCAGCACAGCGTTGCCCTGGTCAACGCGGTTGAGGTAGCTGTGGGTGCCAGCGGTGCCCAGGCCTATGTAGTCGGTAATAACGACGTTGTAGCCCGCGTTCAGCAGAGAGGTAATGACGAGGCTTTCGTATTCGCTGCCAGCTGCGAACTGGTTAGAGGGAGCGCAGGAGTCGCCAATGCCCTGGGTGCCGGGAGCCAGGGCGATGATAGGACGCTCGCCGAGGCGTCATAGAAATTTTCGCTAGCTAGCGCTTCGGGGGCGTCGTTGTAGATAGCTGCGGGACTGCTGCCCTCGCTGGTGAGGGCTTCTTGAATGAGTGCTTCTGCTTCTTGCACGGCCTGGCTGTTTTCAGTCAGGGGCGCAGTTTCGGCTGCGTTGGCTGGGCCATGCTGAGGGCCAGCAGGGCGGTGAGTGAGAGGGCGGTTGCCCGACGTTTGCTAAACGTTTTTGGGCGCGGCGTGGGGCGGCGTGTATTAACCATGAGTATCCCTAGAGGTAAAAATGCGAGTGTATGCGAAGAGTACTTCACTAGTGTAGGGCATAAATCGGATGAGCACTGACGCCCTGCTTACCGCTTGTAAGCATCTACGGGAAAGGTTATCTTGCTGAGTAGTTTAAACGACGAAACCCACTCTTTCGAGTGGGTTTCGTATCTTGGTTGCGGGGGCAGGATTTGAACCTGCGGCCTCCGGATTACAAGACCCAATTTTCAGCCAAGTCTTGAAAACAACCTTTCTTCTCAAAAAATTGTACACCATCGGTGCCCTCAAAGGCGAGGGTCATTAAGAAAGCTCATTTACAAGCTCTCAATCAGGCGACCAATAACTACTGCCTACATTATTCAATTCATTCAAAAGGACATCGCCGATGGTTACTATCTACGGCTACTCAAAAACAACCAAAAACCCGGTTATCGCTCTGCATTCTTCAGATAAGCAGCAGGAAATCAACGACAAAATCGAGCATCTCGAGATCTATTACCCTGAACTCGCAATAGAAGTCAGGTACTAGCACATGGACACCACGTTTCTTTTCACACTGCTCATCGCTATTGCCGCTCTATCTGTAATCGGCCTACTCCTCATCACTTACAGCTCCCTTTCAAGGTAAACACAATGACTATCGTTAACCTCTACACCACCCCAGAATGCCACCAGTCCAGGCTCACCCAGCGCAAACTCACCGACCGCAACATCAGCTACCGACTCATTAAGCTGGAAAACGAACCAGAAATAGCCCAGCGGCTCAAAGACCGTGGCCTACTGCAAGCCCCTATCGTTGAAGTCCCCGGTGAAGAACCACAAATATGGAGCGGGTACAGACCCGACTTAATTGACCAGCTCGCAGCGAGGCAAGTACACCATGTATAACCGTATGCAACGCGACCTCGGAATATTCTGGCTAACGCTCTCATGCTGTGTCAATGGAGTCTATTTTGGTGGAAAATACGGCTTTCCTGGGCTAGTTGACCGTGTGGACGCCGCCATTCTTGGCTTACTGATTGGGGCCTTAGCAGCCCTAATTTTCTACGGTCATATCTGTCTGGTTGTCTACAGCCCCCGTAGGAAGATTCATGCACAAAATCCCAATGCCGAATAACGGACGCGATTTAGCCAGGTTACTCGAAGACAACGGTTTTAGGGTGGAGTTAAAACAGGGCGGGCATTACCGGGCCACTCATCCAAAGTTTCCCGATAAGCCCGCCGTGCGGTTCGCTTCTACCCCCTCAGATGGGCGCTGGGCATCAAATACTATCGCCTGGATCAAGCGGACTTACCACCTGACGCTCAGAAACGAATAACCCGCCCAGAATAAGCGGATAACCATAGTCACACCTTAGTACAGCTACTAGGAGAACTATGGAAAACGCAACCTCTTGGGCACCGACAATCCAGGCATTCACGCAATGGCTACTAGCTGCCGGGCGACAACCGTCTACGGTCTACACCAGAACCCGGTGGCTGAGCCTACTATCCCAGGCCTACCCACAGGCTTCACCTGCGACCATCACTACAGGGCAGCTCCAAGAATGGCTCTCAAACCCCAGATGGAAACCGGCTACCAAAAAGAATGCCTTGGGAACAGTACGAAGATTCTTCTACTACCTAGAAATCACTGGAACCAGACCTGAGAACCCGGCGCGGCTTCTTCTATCGGTCAAAGTCCCCCGAGGCAAAGCAAGGCCAATACCGGCAGCAGCACTTCAGCAAGGTCTGGATAACACCCAATGTTCAGAGGATATTTTCATGCTTCTACTAGCAGCCTATGCAGGGCTAAGGCGCTTTGAAATAGCCAAGCTCGATACCCACGACTACAGCGAGGGCTGGATAACAGTACAAGGTAAAGGGCTTGTAACCCGTTCAATACCAGCTCACCCTGTTCTACTCCCCTACCTAGAGATGAAGACCCAGGGCTATTACTTCCCTGGACGCTTTGCAGGGCCCAGGCACCCTGACTTCATCGGTAAACGAATCAGCGCCCTGCTAGGAGAGGGCTTTACCACCCACCAGCTCAGGCACTGGATCGCCACCACCACTTATGCCAGGTGCAAAGACATCAGAGCTGTCCAGGAGTTACTAGGCCATGCAGATATTTCGACCACTCAGAGCTATATCGGCCTTGACGATGCGGCGCTCACCCAGGCTATTCAGGCTCTTACAGACTTACCGGCGGCACCTCAGCTGACCGGCAAGACCCAACGATAATAATCATTGAACCAGGAGAACGAACATGGCTATTCCTACCGTCTTTACGATCGACTTCAAATGCGGTCATACCGAAGAGAGACCTCTCAGATAAGGCAGCTGGCAGGCGTAAAGGTTTCGCCTCATGGTTAGCATCCCAGGACTGCACCGAGTGCTTCAAGAAAAAGGGCTCACAGGAGTTCAAGGAACAGCTCTATCAGCAGGCCGTGGAGAATCAAGCACGCCTTGAATTACCAGAGCTTGAGGGCACCCCCAAGCAGGTGCCTTGGGCTACGACTGTGCGAGATGAGCTACTGATGGGTGCTTTTGAGGAACTTGTCAGAGGCGAAGACGCCGCCTTGAGCGAGGAAGAGTTCGAGGAACAGTACCTTGTTCCTGCCCGATCTATCGTCACCGCCCGGTGGTGGATTGATTATCGAGATACAGAGACCAAGGATCTACTGGAGTGTCTGACAACCGCTCTTGATGATGGCTCAGAAGTCAACGAGAACCCATTCTAGGCCCTGCTGTAGATAAGAGGTAGAACTGCCCTCTGGCGATTAGCCAGGGGGCTCTTCTTTTCTCTAGGTGAATTTGTGTGCTTGGTAGCCCGCCGTTTGCTGGTGCCCGGTGCATATATCAGTAAGGAGTCTGTTCAGTTTCTGCGAGTGTCTGTCCCAGGGGATTTTGCTAGAGCTTGCGGTGCTGTGCAGGCTCCTTACCATGTCATGACATTAAATCATTTCACATCACATCATGTGATAGGAAGGAGTCTGGCACCTATGTCAGCTCATACAAAGACGGCCACCGCGCTACTGGCGGCAGGAATCGCTGTTACTGGCCTATCTTCCACCGCAGCAATGGCAGAAGAAACCACCGCAGAACCTACCGCAGCCGCCAGCTCAGTATCCCCCGCCGCTGAGGAAAATGCCCTTGCAGGTGAAATTCCTGTAGAGACCGTGCCGAGTGAGGAAGCAACTGAAGATGACCCCATCGCCCCGATTGAGGTTGTCCCGATTGACCCACCCAGCGACCCGGTTGAGCCTGAGCCGACCCCGGCCCCCTCAGATTCGGCTGAACCTGTAGCCCCAGCAGACCCCACTACCCCGGCTGAGCCTGCTGACCCCTCACTACCGGTTGAGCCCATCGAAACTGAGTCACCGGCTCCCTCACCGACCCCCGTGCCGGTTGAGACCGTAAACCCGGATGCCCCGGCGCCAAGCCCCGAACCCAGTGAGACTGCATCACCGGTGGCCACCGATACCCCTGTAGCAGAACCGACCACCCCGGCAACCAATGAGCAGCCCCCTGCCCCGGTAGCCGAGGTAGTAGCACCGCCGCAGATTGATGAAGAGCAGAACATCGTACTGACCGGCACCGTTACCGAGCAGAGCACCGACGAGACCACCGGCGCATCCACCATCGTTACCCAGCAGACCACCGCAGAGGGCCACCAGGTAACAACCGAGTATGTCACTAACCCGGCAGCCGGGCAGACTACCGTGCGCCAGACCGTCACCGATGCGGCAACCGGAAAGCAGACCATCACCGAGCGCACCGTCCCGGCGACCACCTTTAAGGCAGGTGGTGCAGCCTCAATCACCGCAGCGCAGCAGGCTCAGGCACCTGCTGAGAACACCAGCAACACCAAGGCGGTAGCGGGCTGGTTCACCAGCTTGCTAGCTCTCGCGCTGGGGGCTGGTGCTATCTTCCAGTACCGCCGCGCTAAGAAGTCTGCCTAAACGCACGCTGAGCTTGTAGCTCGTGAACCCCTGTGGGGCCTGCACCTGGTGCGGGCCCCACAGTTCTATTAAGGAGAACCCAATGGCCAAGACCATGACCAGATTACTTGCAGCTGGGTCTGCTCTTTCAGCTCTAGGGGCGGCATCGCTCTTTATGACCTCCGCGCCTGGGAGCCAGATGGCGGCCCCTGCACCGTCCGAAACTGTCCACTCAGCGCCAGCACCTCAGCAGAGTTTTATGGACGTGACGTGCCAGCCGCCTGCTGAGATAGGCCCGATACCGCAACTATCCCCCATGAACTGGTGGGCACCATCTATTAACGCCGGAGCATCCTTTAGTCCCAGCACCACGCTACCTACATCTGCTACCACCAATGACGGCATTATCTATAGCCATTCAGAGGAAATTGGATCTTCGCAGGGTGTCTCATTGCTCGTGGGCCATGTTGATTTTGAACCGGGAGCTATCAGCAAGAACGGCGGTGAGCTAACAGCCTGGGGGCAGTTGCATGAACTGTCTGAGTGCGACCTAGTTTTTACAGCTGATGAGAACGGCAACGTGGTGGCCTCCCAGCTTACGAGTCTCTATACGGCACCACAGTTTGATGAGGCCCTGGAGCAAAAGGCGGCAGCTGACCCAAGCAATGAGGAGCTTCAGAGCCAGTTGCAGCAACAACGCGAGGTGCAAGCGCGAGTGTTCCGGTCGACTGGCTCTTACACCATCACGCTTTTGACCTGTTCGGGGCCGTCTGTTGCAGATGTTGGTGGGGCTTTTCAGTTCCGTTACAGCGACAATCTAATCGTCGAGACCACGCCAATTGATTGGGGCTAACAATGAGGTAAGAGGCCCTAGAGGATTATTCAAAAGTCTAAAAGAAAAGAAGAGTAGGCTCCGCGCATAGCGGAGCCTACCAAAAACTATTTTTTCTGAAGCTTCAGCAACAGAAACTGCCAAATCAGTAAAAGAATACTGACCACGATAACTAGCAGTGATATATAGTGCCAAGCAACTATCCATAGGGGAGTTGAATGATAAGGTTCACCTGAAGCTTCCCAGATTCGATATTCGATACCAGCAGCTACAAGTGAAGCTAACAACGATACAGCACCAACCACAGCGGACCAAGTCGGTTTCCGATGTCTATTCTGTACGCGTTTGTTCATGTGCTTTACCAATTACAGTGGTGGTGGACAACACCGTTCCACCAGTGTGGCTTATCACTCCGAAAACGTTCGAGGTTATAAGCACCTGTCCACGGCAGGCCGTATGTACTAGCAGCGACATGGCACTCGTACTGATGACGCAACGTTGCTTTGTTTGTAATTGTAGGGAAACGACTGGTCCATTCCGCCCACCCCTGATTTCGCATAATTCCCTGTCCTGCGAGGTATCCGCCAACACCTCCGCCACCGCTCATCACCAAGGCGCCCCAAACAGTGACTGAGCCGTTGTATCGGACATCTCCCTCATACCAGTCACGATAGAAACCGGTAAATAGGTTTTTACCCCAAAATGGGTCAGCAGTAACAGGATAATCCACACCGGGAGTATCATGCTCAATAACCTGAACTAGCGAAGAGCCTCTAATCTCATACCGGGTAGGTACATCTGTACCGTTAGCGTCCTTAGCCCAAGGAGCCGCTACACCCGCTACAAAATTTCCTTCAGCATCCCGCACCAGGACCATTCCGTCTTCAAGAAGCTCAAGACTAGCATCATCCGGTAGCTCCAAATTATAGGTATATTCCTGTGGGGCAGAAGCCTCTTCAATAGTTGTTACCATTTGCACAGAGCCGTCCTCATAGGGCAAGACGGAAGTAGATGATGAGTTGTTATGTTCAAAGGCGATTTCTCCGAACTCTCCGCTCTTTGCTGTAGAGGTTTCTTCACTGTCGGGAAGAAAAATCCCTATTTTAGTTTCACTCTCGGCTCCCAAGACAATAGGCTCGATAGCGTCTTTGGGAATCTCAGCTGAACTTTCTTGACCGACCGCCACGAACGCAGACGCAGTTTCTTCAAGCTCATCAATTGTAAGTGCCTGCTCGGCAAGCACATCTAGCCTATATTCCACTGAGCTACTTTGACTCGTCGGAACTGAATTCTGGGCTGAAGCAGGTGTAAGACCAAGACCGCCAACTAACACCGCGCTAACTGCACAAATGCTGAAAGCGGCACGGGGGGATGCAGGGGACATCTTTGTCTCTTTTCTCTTGTGTACCAGGCTCCATCATGAGGCTGGTGATAAATAGTCTATAGCCTGTATTTAGAAAAAACGAGAGCTATTTCACTCATGTCGCTAAGAGGCTTACTCAGAAGACCGCCCCGGGCGTCCTTAGGAGTTCTCCAACTGGGCAAGATATTCAGATAGTTGTTCCTTCTGAATGATTCTTTTTACCCATCGACTGGCACCAAACCGACCCGCAGATTATCCGTATACGGAAACGTAAACGTCTGCCCCACACCAGAATCCCCCACAAAAGCACCCGAGCACGTCAGCAACCACACCAGCTCATCCGTCCCATACTTGGCCCACTCATCCGGCGTCACCTCAGCAGAGCCCCACAGACCTGGGTCAGTCTCAGTCAGGCCCTGCTCAATCGTGTCAATGACAATTACCTGGTACTCACGGGTAACCCCTGCCTCATCCGTGATATACACATGCGCGCACCTATCAATGTAATGCAGCAGACCCCACCCAGAGAGCCGGTCATCAGGATAATCAAGGTTCACATGCCCAGCCAGCACAGAGGCCTTACCCTTAGTACCAAGGGGCGCACTCAGCGATGAGAGCAACTCACCAGGAGCGGAGGGAATACCAGCTGAAAACAAGCCAGTCGAAAAATACCCCCTCGCTACACCACCAGCACCATCAGACAGGGACGGCACCGCCCACGAACCGGGCTCAGGCCTCACCTCACCCAGCGCCTCACCGGTGCACTGCACAGGGGTAGGCGTTAGATTCTTCACCTGCGGAGCCCCCAACGCACCAACCCCGGACACAGGCTCAGCCATCAGCCCATAGGCAGGCTCATAATATTCCTGGCCATCCTGCTCAAAGACTTCGCCACTGGCATCCGGGTGCCGAACCTGATACGGGGCCACCACCTGCCCATCGGCTACCTTCCAACCAGAAGAACTAGCCCCCAGCACCAAGGCACCCATAATTACAGCCACAGCAACAAGAAGTACAACCGAGCAAACCAGAGTCTTCTTTACCTGCTCCATGCTCATAAGCCTCTCGGCAACAAACGATTAGTTTTCATCTCGCTAATACGAGATCCACACACCACGAGACTCGGTCCAACTAATAACTGCGCCAGATGAATACCTCACCCGCACTACCCCATCAGCATCACGGGCCTCATCGACTACCGGAAAACCTAGACGAGAAGGACCACCAGCAGCAAGGTACAACTGATGAATAGCACCACGCTGATTCACCATACGTGCACCTGTCTTCTCAGACCATAGTATGATTGCTCGATACCCCGTCGACGGGTGATAAAACTCCTGAGCAGCCCCATAAGCATAGGCATATTCATCCGTAGCCGGATAGCCTAGATACCCGAGTTCCCACCGTTCGCTTTGATAACGGTTCCCAATGGCAGTACCCCACTTAATAGAATGAGCACCAGTGCGTTCGTGCCAATAAATAGCCCACTTATTGGAGAAGTTCTGGACTGCACCGCCAAAGACCGAGGCAAACTCATTCTGAGTCGGTTGCCCAAAATGGGAGGCACCACCATAACGGTGATAGTAATTCCCGATAGCTCCTACCAACCTAAAGGCATCAGCAGCTAGAGAAGAAGAACGCAACCAATTAGCAAAACGCTTACCCAATGCAGTATGTCCAGCATCAGATAGATGAACAGCATCATTGAGTAAATGCTCCAAGCCGTAGTCACTCACCCAATACCGACACGGCACCACCGAAACCCCAACAGAAGCACCAGCAGAATGATATGTACTGGGTTTAGTTCCGCTCCCGTAAATTTAGAAACAAACAAAAAGAGCAAAGGAACCTTCACCCATGCCCACCAAATACCCCGCCGAACTCAAAACACGAGCCCTACGCCTACTGACCGACCACCTGGAAAACAACCCCAACACAGGCATCTACACTGCCTGCCGAAACATTAGAGAACGCCTCGGC
The DNA here is from genome assembly GCF_014217215.1 of Rothia nasimurium. Taxonomy (GTDB): domain Bacteria; phylum Actinomycetota; class Actinomycetes; order Actinomycetales; family Micrococcaceae; genus Rothia; species Rothia avistercoris. Next base: position 850,185 of record NZ_CP056080.1, on the reverse strand, counting down.
ATCGGCCCCGAAACCCTACGAAAATGGCACAAACAAGCCGCCATCGACCAAGGAGAAACCCCCGGGCCCACCAGCGATATGGCAGCAGAAAACCGAAGACTTCGCAAAGAAATTGCTGAACTACGCAGAGCCAACGAAATCCTGAAAGCCGCTTCGGCTTTTTTCGCAGCCGAGCTCGACCGTCCGGCCCGATGATGATCCGTTTCATTGATACCCATAAGGATCTCTTCGGGGTCGAGCCGATTTGCCGGACTCTCGCTGAGCATCTAGACGGTGGATTCATCACCTCACGTGGCTACCGAGCAGCAAAAGCCCGCGTGCCAGCAGCTAGAACACTCAGTGACCAGTTGCTGATCCCCGAGCTTCTGAGAATCCACCAGGAAAACTACGGAGTCTACGGGGTGCGCAAGATGTGGCAAGCCATGAGACGAGCAGGCTGGGCTATCGGCCGGGATCAGACCTACCGGCTCATGCGTGCTGCTGGTATCCAGGGGGTACACCGGGGTCGTAAACCGGTGACTACCAGGGCTACCAAGGCTCCTGATAACCGCCCTGACCTCGTCAACCGCCAGTTCACCGCTGATGCCCCACATCGCCTGTGGGTAGCAGATTTCACCTATGTTCGTACCACCAGCGGCTTCTGCTATACCGCTTTCATCACTGATGTCTTCAGCCGGAAGATTGTCGGTTGGGGTGTTTCCTCAACCATGCATACACTCGGGATGCCTTTGACGGCTTTGAAGCAGGCTTTTTTCGATGCTCGTAAGTGTGGGTCTGTTTTGACTGAGATTGTGCATCATTCTGACCGTGGGGCCCAGTACGTGGCTGAGGATTACACGCGTGAGCTTCGGGGCCTGGGTGTGCAACTGTCAGTTGGGTCAAGGGGCGATTCGTGCGATAATGCTTTGGCTGAGTCGGTTAACGGTGCGTATAAGGCAGAGCTTGTGCGTGGCCGGTTCTTTGAGTCTGTTGCTCAGTTGGAGGTTGAGACGGTGGGTTGGGTGTGTTGGTGGAATGAGCAGCGGTTGCATTCGTCCCTTGGTTATCGGACGCCTGAGGAGGTGGTGGATGGTGTTGTGAGTCTCGTATGATGGTAGGAACTAAAGCCAGTACATATCAAGTTCTTTTTCCTCGTGCAGGAGGTTGTAGCGGATAACGCGGGCGGTATTGCGGTGTTTGCCAGGGCGTAGTGCCGGTAGTTTCTCGCGTTTTTCGTAGGCCTTGATCTGGGCCATGAGTTCCCTGCTGGCGGTGCCTACAACATCATGAGCCCATCAGAGGCAGTAGGTAAAGAAATCAAGGTATGGATGACTCGCCCCGGGGCCACTCAGAAAGATTTAGCCTCAGCACTTGGCATCACCCAGGCATCTGTGTCAGATAAGTTGCGCGGCAAAACTAACTTCTCTTTTCAGACCTCGTATTAGTTTCATCAGCCCTCCAGCTATCTCTTGGGGAGCTACTGGGCGATGGACTCCTTAACGCAAAAATCCCCACCACTGCTGAACTCAGCAATGAAGGGGAAAAGAAAATCGCCCCGATCGGATTCATTCCGAACGGAGCGACTTATGTGGTTGCGGGGGCAGGATTTGAACCTGCGGCCTCCGGGTTATGAGCCCGGCGAGCTACCGAACTGCTCCACCCCGCGGCGACTCATATAACTATACGCACTTCCCACAAGCAGCGCAAGCCAAAACCAGCTTTTGTGATGCACTTTACACAAAAGGACGCCGCCAGCCCGCTGGATGCGGGAGGCGGCGTCCTTATCTACCCAAGGCTGCTACAGCCTGACTCCTAGTTGGAGGGTGAGGGGCTGGGGCTTGCCTCGGTGGTGGCAGTACCCTCAATACCTTCAGCATCAATGGCGCGCTGCAGAGCCTCGTTCAGGCGGGTCTGGGCTTCACCGTAGGCGGCCCAGTCGCCGGCCTTCATAGCGGCGTCCGCGTCCTGCATCGCCTTGCGGGCATCTTGCAGGGCACCGGTCAGGCTCGCACTGTCAGTGCTGGTCGCAGTGCCGTCAGCTGCCTGAGCGGCCTCGGTTTCATCGACACCGGCATCGGCAGCGGTTTCAGCGCCAGAGGAACCGCTAAAGAGCTCATCCAGGGCTTCCTCCAGTGTGGGGGCAAAGCCGACCTGCTCACCAAAGCCCACAAGGACGCGGCGCAGTGAGGGGTAGGCGGCATCGCCGGAGGACTGCACGTAGACCGGCTGCACATAGAGAATGCCGCCACCCACGGGCAGGGTGAGCAGGTTACCGTTGATCACATCAGAAGCACCCTGGCGCAGCAGGTTCAGCTCAGTTGAAACAGCGGTATCTGAGTTGAACACGTTCTGAGCCTGGCCGGGACCGGGAACAACCGACGAGCGGGGAAGCTCAAGCAGGGTCAGCTTGCCGTAGCCTTCAGCCTTTTCGCCGTCCTTACCGGTACCGGCATCACCATTGGCTGAGAGGAAGCCGTACATGACGTTACGGGTGTTGCTGTCTGACTGCTGGGGGATGAAGCTGGTGGTCAGCGAGAACTGAGCTGAGTCTTCACCCGGCATCTGCAGGGACATGTAGTAGGGAGGTAGGGGGCGGCCACTGTCATTGGTGGGATCGTTGGGGATCGACCAGCGGTCGTCCCCGTTGTAAAGGCTGCTTGCATTGGTCACGTGGTAAGCATTCAGAATCTCTCGCTGTACCTTGAAGAGGTCCTGGGGGTAGCGCACGTGCTCAATGAGCGAAGCGCTCATCTCACTGTAGGGGCGCACGGTATCGGGGTAGACCTTCTGCCAGGTCTTCAATACTGGGTCCTGGTCGTCCCAGGCGTAGAGGGTAACCGAGCCATCGTAGGCGTTTACAGTGGCCTTGACCGAGTTACGAATGTAGTTGACCTGCTGGCTGGGCAGGGCCTGGGTTACGCCGGATGCGGTCTCTGAATCAGAAGTCGCATTATCGAGCTGGGCTGCCTGCGAGTAGGGGTACTGGTTACTGGTGGTGTAGGCGTCCACAATCCAGAGCACCTGGCCATCGATGATAGCCGGGTAGGGGTTGCCGTCTACGGTCAGATAGGGGGCAACCTTCTTCACGCGCTCTGAGGGGTCGCGGTCGTAGAGAATCTGGGATTCGGGGCGGACGGCGTCCGACAGCAGGATATCTGAGGACTGGAACTTGATGGCGTAGGCCAGACGGTTAAAGGCGTTACCGATGACGGGGCCGCCGTTGCCGCTGAAGGTGTATTTGGCGTCCGCGCCACTTTCGTCGTCAGCGGTCTGGGGGCGGTCAAGTTCTAGCGGTTCGTCCTCGGCGGTGCCACCCACGATGGAGTAGTTGGGTGAGCTCTGACCGAAGTAGATGCGGGGCTCGTAGTCGCCACTAATTGCACCGGTTGCCTGAATACCCGACTGGATGAACTTGGGCTTACCGTCGGCTTCAACCTGGTTGCCGTAGGCAGCGATGACGCCGTAGCCGTGGGTGTAGACCACATGCTGGTTAACCCAGGATGACCCGGCATTCTGGTCAGGGTTCAGCTCGCGGGCGGCGATAACGGTGTCGGTCTCAGTGCCATCGATGGTGTAGCGGTCCACAGAGAGGTTCTGCCCAAACTGGTAGTAGGGGCGGAACTGCTGCAGCTGGGCAAAAGCGCCGGAGACCACGTTGGGGTCGAGCAGACGGATGTTAGAGATGGTCTCGCTCTCACCGCGCAGGGCACCTGCTGCGGTGGAGGTGGTGGCGTCGTAGCTCTGGACGTCGATCTGGTCCAGGCCGTAAGCGGCACGGGTAGCGTCGATGTTGCGCTGGATGTAGGGGGCTTCTGCGGCCTGCTCGTTCGGTACAACCTGGAAGCGCTGCACAACCCAGGGGTAAATGCCACCGGCAACCAGCGAAGCGATCACCAGTACGGCGGTGCCGATGATGGGCAGACGGAAGTTCCCGCGCACTGCGGCCAGGACGAAGAGGGCAGCGACCAGCAGGGAGGCAATCGCCAGAATCGCGTTGACAGGGATGATGGCGTTGACGTCGCTGTACATGGCACCGGCCCAGGAACCAGACTGATCTTGGGTTGCGTTGTAGCGGGCCAGCCACAGGGTGATGCCGCGCAGCACAATGAAGAGGGCACCGAGCACTGCGATGTGGCGGCGGAAGTGCACAGTGGTTGTGATACCGCGCTCCCCCACTACGATACCGCCGTAGAAGTAGTGCATAACCAAAGCTGCCATCGCTGAGAAGATAACGGCGGTGCTCAGCAGGCCGGTCACCACGTTGAGGAAGGGCAGGGTAAACATGAAGTAGCCCAGGTCGCGACCGAACTCGGGGTCTGTGGTACCAAAGCTTTCGCCCTGGAAGAAGAGTAGGACGGTCTCCCACTGGGTCATCGCCCCACTGCCGACGAAGGCGCCCAGAAGAACCGGCACAGCAATCAGAAGGACCTTGCGCATACGCTCAATACCCTGGCGGTAGCGCTCCATGTTCTGGTTGAAGAGGTCCTGCATATCGCCGTAGGGGTCGGGCACAGGGTTGCCGTTGGCATCCACTCGGGGGCCAGCAGAACGGCGGCGAGGGCTGGGAGTCTGTAGTTGGCCGTGCCTATAGGCGTAGAAGAGGCTGGCCCAGACGGCGATACCTACAACGATACTTGCAACCAGGAAGACGGCACCGCGGGTCAGGTTTTGGGTGATGAAAACCTTGAGGTAGCCCAGCTGGTCATACCAGAGGACGTCGGTGTACACCTGGGTTGCAAAAACAAAGGCTACGACCAGGGCGGCAATGATTGCCACGGTCACGGTCAGCGGCCGGTTTCTACGTTGAGGAGCGCGTGATGATGAACGGGGAGGGGTGCTTCCGGTACTCACGGGTATCCTTCAGTTGTGTTTCGTGTCTGCCGCAAAGGTGCGGCCTGTGTGGTGGGTGACGCCGCGCAGTGGGCGACGCTACATATAAGACACTATTTTGCCAAAGAAAGCTGTGAGTTTCGAGAGTAGGCTTAGCATTTCAGCTCTGGGGTGACTAGCCCCACCCCTTAGGAACAGGTGGGGAAGGTTGCGGGGTCTTCACCCTGGCCTATGCGGGTGACCGCATCTACCGCCTCATCCAAAGTTGATACCTTGATGACGTTCAAGCGCCGAGGCACATTACCGACCACTTCATCGCAGTTATCTGCCGGGGCCAAGAAAACCGTAGCACCGGCGTCCGCAGCTCCCCGCATCTTTTGTTCAATGCCGCCGATGCTGCCCACGGTTCCGTCCGCATCGATGGTGCCGGTTCCGGCAAAGTGAATACCGCCGGTCATCTCCCCCTCGGTTAGCTCATCGATAATACCCAGGGCAAACATCATGCCAGCAGAAGGGCCGCCCACTTCTTCGAGGCCGTAGTTAACGGTCATGGGGAACTCAAAGGACCGGGCAATGTAGAGGCCCAGCACGTAGCGCTGCCTCTGCTCGTTGTAGGAGGGGGTGACTGTGACGTCCTGCTCACTGCCGTCGCGGGTCACGGTGAGGGTGACGGGCTGCCCGGCGGACGCGTTCACCCGCTCGGTCAGGTCGGTGTAGCTTGCCAGTGGCTCCCCGTTGAGAGCGGTAATCACGTCGCCCTCCTGGAGTACGCCCTGACTGGGGGCACCCTCAACAGCACCTGACACCGTTAAAATTTCGGTGTAGTCGATACCCAGCTGGGTGAGGGCAGCCGCCTGAGCTACCTCCTGGGAGTTGGTCATATCGGCAGTGTTCTGCGCGGTGACCTGCTCGCTGGTCACTGAGGGATCGTAGATGAGGTCGCTGGGCAACACCGCTGTAGAATCTTCCAACCAGGTTGCCAGCGCCTCAATCGCAAAGAGAGAAGTGTTAGGGCCGCCTGCAACCGATACCGTGGTCATATCGAGGTTGCCGCTTACCGGGTAGGTCTGGGCGCCCTCAATCTCAATGAGCGGCTTACTATCGAACTCACCGATGGTGTTGAAAGTAGGGCCGGGTGATTCGGTCACGAAATCAACCGGAATCACCAGCGAAAACATCGACAGGCCTAGGGTCCCCACCGCGCTCACCGTGCGCAAATCAGCCCGACGTTCACGGGGGCGGGCACCTGCTTTGTCCCTCTTCGAAAAAACCATAGGACTAGCCTACTAGCAAAATCACCCAGCCCAGCCCACTCCCCAGCAAATTCCCACTTGGCTCAGGGCTAAAAGCATCCCGGGGTACGCAACGAGGTCGGTAGGCTAGTGAGAAACAGTAGCGGCGGGCGCCGCAGCCCCCTATTGAAACGAGGCAGAACGTGACCAACAACCCCTACGACTCAGCTGGCCGTGACCCCCTTGAAGAGTTCCTCAAGAAGCTACAGGAGCAGGGGTTTGATCCGTCAGCCATGAACGGGGCCGCGGGCTTCGACGCCGATGCCCTCAAAAACATGGGTATCCCCCTCGACCCGGCCATGCTCTCGGGTATCTTCGCCCAGGTCAATTCCATGATGAGCACCCAGTCTAGCGACGGCCCCGTCAACTGGGACATGGCCAAGCAGCACGCCCGCCAGGTACTGGCCATGGGTGAAGACCCCTCGGTGACTTCATCCCAGACAGGCGCGGTCCGTGATGCTGCTGCGCTGGCAGATCTCTGGCTGGACCCCGTGACCATCTTCGAGCGTCCTGCCTTCGGTGTTGAAGCCTGGGCCAAAGCCGAGTGGGTTGAGAACTCCTTTGCCACCTGGAAAGACATCGCCGGCCCCGTTGCCGAAGAAGTCTCATCAGCCATGACCTCCTCTATCCAGCAGCAGATGCCCGAAGAAATGGTCGGCATGCTCGGCGGCGGTAACCTCTTTGCCGGTCTTGGCGGCATGATGTTCGGTATGCAGATGGGGCAGGCTATCGGCAAGCTGGCCGAAGAGGTCGTCTCGTCTACCGACATTGGTATCCCGCTGGCCCAGGGGCGCTCAGCCCTGCTACCTGCCGGTGTTGCGGCCTTTGGCGAAGGCCTAGAAATCCCGGCCCAAGAGGTCATGCTCTACCTTGCCGTGCGCGAAGCTGCCCTGATTCGCCTCCACAAGACCAACCCCTGGCTGCGTGAAGACATCATCGACCTTATCAAGCGCTTCTCCCGCGGTATTCACGTTGATATTGAGCGTATGCAGGCAGCCGCTAACGACATCGATTTCGACCCCTCAAACCCCGAGGCCATGATGGACGCCTTCGCCGGCGACATGTTCAAACCCCAGCTCACCGAAGACCAGCAGCTGGCCCTTGACCGTCTCGAAACCCTGCTGGCCCTCATCGAAGGCTGGGTCAGCCTCGTCACCGAGCAGGCCACCAAAAACCTGCCCATGGCCCCGCAGCTGGCTGAGACCATGGCCCGCCGTCGTGCCACCGGCGGCCCCGCAGAGCACGCTTTTGCCCAGCTCGTTGGTCTTGAGCTGCGCCCCCGCAAGATGCGCGAGGCCCTTGCCTTCTGGCGCCACTACGAAGAAAACCACGGCTTCGAGGCCCGCGACCAGCTCTGGGAGGGCCCCGAGACCCTACCCACCGGTGAGGATCTGGATGACCCCGCAGGCTTCACCTCCCGCCGGGCCCTGCTCAACGCCAGCGAGGACGAGTTCGACGCGGCCCTCGAAAAACTTCTAGCCGGCGGTTACGACGAGCCCACGGAAGGAACCGAAGGCAAAGACAAAGAATAATAGAGGCACGGGTCTAGGGAAGAGTCTTCTCTAGACCCTTCCTGCTTGTTGCGCCCGCTGCCCAAAAGTAACACCTTCCAAAAAGCCCCGCGCTTTCTCAAGGTGGGGGTAGCGGGCTTCAAGGGCCCTAAAAGCCGGTGAATGGTTGGGCTCCAGAAAATGGCAGAGCTCGTGAAAAATCACTGAATCCAGGGCGTACTCCGGTGCGCCCTGGAGTGTATGCGAGATGCGAATCGTGCGTTCAGCGGGGGTCGCTGAGGCCCAGCGCTGCTTCTGGTTGGTGACCCACCGGATTGAGAGCGGTTCTGGGGCTTCTGGCAGGTAGGTGGCTCGCAGGTAGTCAGCTCGCTCCCGCAAAAACTCATCGAGGGCACCCCGCTGGGCACCGGCGTCCTTACGGGCCCGGCGGGCCTCTACCTTAGGTAGCATGCGGCACAGGTAGTCCTCAATCTCCCTATCGGTGGAGGTGGCGGGGACCATCAGGCGCAGGCGTCCGTCCTTGTGCGGCGCTAGCTGTACCGTGCGGGTGCGGCGGGTAGAGCGCACCACCTCAATCTCAGGGCGGGACGCCGTTGCCGGCAGAATCTCACGCGAGGTAGCCATTAGACCCCCTTGGGAGCGATGTCGTTGATAAAGCGGGAGCGCTTGCGCCCGGCCCGCCCGCCGGGGGTTCGTGAGCGCGACCAGCTCAAGGTCAGGTAGGAGCGGGCGCGGGTAATTCCGACGTAGAAGAGACGGCGCTCTTCATCTACCTCGTCGCTGGTTTGGGCGAAGGAGATGGGCATAAGACCTTCGTTGAGGCCGCACAGGAAGACGGCCTCCCACTCTAGGCCCTTGGCTGCGTGCAGGGAGGCGAGGGTGACGCCGTTGAGGGAGGGAGCATCGCGGTGCTGGGAGCGCTGGATGAGCACGGCGACCAGCTCGTAGAGGGTGAATTCGGGGGGCAGGTCGGTGGCGCCGTTAGCGGACGCCCGCTCCCGCGCTTGCCTGCGCTCGTCGGCGAGGCGGTCGGCAAGGGACACCAGGGTTTCAAGGGACTCCCAGCGGGCTCGTTCCTGGCCGGAACGCTGGGGGGCTTTGGCTGACCAGCCCAGATTTTTGAGGTTATCTCTCACGAGCTGGGTGACGCTGTCGGTGGCTTCAGCGCCCTTGGCTGCGCCCTGGAGCATGCTGATAGCGGCACGGACTTCGGGGCGGTCAAAGAACTGTTCTGCGCCGCGAAGTTGATAGTTGATTCCGGCGTCTGTGAGGGCCTGTTCTAGGGCAGCTGATTGGGAGTTGGTGCGGTAGAGGACGGCGATATCGGCTGCTGGGACGCCCTCTTTGTCGATGAGGTCCTTGATGTCTTCAGCGATACCGATTGCTTCTTGCTCGTCATCGGCGTACTCGAACCACTCGGGTTTGGCTCCGGGCTCTCGCTGGGAGACCAGTTGCAGGGGCGGGGCCCAGGAGTAGCGGGTGGAGTCGGGCATCTGACGGCGGGCAGCTAGCAGGCGGTTGGCCAGGTCGACCACCTGCGGAGTGGAACGGTAGTCACGCACCAGCTTAACCACGGTGGCGCCCTCGAAGCGGGTGCGGAATTCGAGCAGGTGGCGGCTGGTTGCCCCGGCAAAAGAGTAGATGGTCTGGGAAGCATCGCCCACCACGCACAGGTCATCGCGGCGCCCCAACCAGGCGTCCAGTAGGCGTTGCTGCAGGGGGGAGACGTCCTGGTATTCGTCCACCACGAAGTGGCGGTACTGCTGGTGAATCTGGGCGGCAATATCGGGGTTTTCCTCGATAATGGCGACGGTCAGCAGCAGGATATCTTCAAAGTCGATGACGTTGCGCTCGTCCTTAAGCTCCTCGTAGGTGCGCAGCAGGCGCACCATATCGATGGGGCTGATATCTGCAGGCAGCTCCCGGTGAGCCAGGTGGGGCATGAGGGAGTCGGCCGTGAGCATGGAAACCTTAGCCCACTCGATTTCACTGGCGAGGTCGCGCACGATGGCTCGGTCGGTAGCCAGCCCTAGACGGCGGGCTGACTCGATGATGAACTGGGACTTGTTCTTGATAATCTCGGGCAGGGCGCCGCCGATGGCCTGGGGCCAGAAATAGCGTAGCTGGGCAAGGGCAGCTGAGTGGAAGGTTCGGGCTACGACCCCGGCGGCACCCAGCTGGCGCAGGCGTACCTTCATTTCTTCGGCTGCCCGATTGGTGAAGGTGAGAGCCAGGACGGCCCGCGGGTTGTAGCGGCCGATAGCGATACCGTAGGCGATACGGTGGGTGATGGCCCGGGTCTTGCCGGTGCCAGCACCCGCCATCACGCACATGGGCCCGGCCAGTTCGGTAGCCACCCGACGCTGTTCGGGGTCAAGCCCCTCAAGGATAGTCTCGGGGTTGGGGGCAGACAGGGTGATGGGCTGGGCCCTGAGCTTATCGTGAATCATGGTGCTTCTCCCCTACCCTCGCAGTCCTTGTGGCCGGTAGCGGCCACGCCAGCTATCTAGTCTACCGCCCAGCAGGTCCTAGGGGCTGCCCCAGCCAGAACTCAATCAGGCGGTGGGAAATTGAGCTCGGCCCGGGTAGCTGCACAGCGCCTGACCGGTGGGCATCGAGGAGCTCTGATCGACTGAACCAGCGGATTTCCTCAATCTCAGCCCCGTCGGCTTCAACCTGGTCGGGGTTTGAGATTTCAGCAAGATAGCCACACATCAGCGACCTGGGGAAGGGCCAGGGTTGCGACCCCAGATACTTCAGCGAAACAACCAGCCCGCCGCATTCCTCGTAGACCTCGCGCAGGACAGCGGTTTCGAGGGCTTCACCACCCTCAACGAACCCGGCAAAGGTAGAAAAGCGCCCTTTCCCCCAGGCCCGCGCCTGCCCCAGCAGAATCTTGCTCTCACCCACAAACTCAGCGGTAACGGCTGTGATAACGGCGGGGTCTGTGCGGGGGAAGAGCTCTCTCCCTTCTTCGGTAACCCGCACCCAGCCTCCGCGGGTAACGAAGGTGGGGGCGCCCGTCCGCGCATCATAACCAGAGGATGCATGCCAGGCACTCAAGGACGCCGCAGCCGCCAGCACCTCGTCCCAGGCGAAGGCTGCCCCCTGCCCCTCATAGGCGTAGGCAGCGTAGTCGCGTATGTTCACCCACTCGCCACCCGAGCGGGCAGCTACCACCTCAGCGAGGGTTTGCTCCTGGTTTTCAAAGCCCTGGAGGTTCAGGGGCGATTCTCCCAGGTCTAAGAAGCGGTCAAAGTCAGCCAGGATTACTAGCACGGGTTGTTCGGTTGTCTCGTCCTTCTGGGTAGGTGCGGACGCCGCTACCCGGCTCCCCGCGAAGATGAGGGTTGGGTGCTGGTGACGGTCGCCGGCAGTGTAGTCGAGTACACCTTCAGTATGCAGATCAAAAATCTGCACTAGGTCCAGCGGTTCTAGCCCCTGGCCGGTCTTGTGAACCAGCACCATACCCCGGTCAACTGCCAGCAGGGCGGGGCTAAGAAGCCAGGGGTAAAGGTCACTGGGTGTTCTATCTGTGGTGTCTTGCCTGTCCGTCAGGGCCTGCCCCAGGTGGGCGAAGAACCCCGGACGCTCCCGCACGGCACCGCTGGTTCGCACCCGGTCAGTGGTCAGCGGTAACCGCCCCAGGGGTGAAAACCAGCCCTGCCCGCTCATGCCGGGTGCGGCGTCCGTATCGCCCTGCGAACTAGATGCCGACAGATTAGTCATATTTTCAGCATTCATATCGGGTTCGTTCCAACTTCTCTTGTACCCTTAAAACTGTGACTTCAACACCGCTTCAACTTGCCGCCATCGTATCAGCTGGGGTCCCCGGGCTCTACCCCGTAGCCGCTCTCCCCTCAGCCGACGACGCCCTCGACTTCGACTCAGCCATCATCATTGACTCAGCCGACAAGCGCTGGCGCGTCCGCGCCCCCAAGCACCCCGAAGCGAGCGTACGCCTCGAAGCGGAGCACGTCATTCTCCAATCCTTTACGCCGGGGCTCCGCGCCCGCCTGCCCTTCCTCGTACCCACCATCGTGGGTACTGTTCCCCTCGACGGGCGGCAGGCCTTCATCTACACCCACAACCCCGGGGCCCACTACGATATCGACGATTTAGCGGATCTCTCCCACCGAACCCGCGAAGGCCAGCACAATATTGCGGACGAGATTGCCCGCCACATCGCTACCATTCACGTTTTCCCCACCACCATCGTTGAGGACGCCGACCTACCGGTCTACACCGGCCAGCAGGTTCGCGAGCGCCGCCTTGCCGAGCTTGACCTGGCTGTCGCTACCGGCAAGGTACCCTCTGGACTGCTCACCCGCTGGGAAGAGCAGCTCAACGATTCAGTGATGTGGGACTTCCGCCCCCGCGTCATTCATGGGGACCTCAACGAAGACAACCTGGTGCTTAATCAGAAGAAAATCGTTGAGATCACCGGCTGGTCAGAGGTCTGCGTCGGTGACCCCGCTGCTGACTTCGCCTGGCTGTACGCCTGCGAAGACCCCCTCTTCAGGGAGAGGGTCTTTGCGGCCTACCGTGAAGAGATGCCCCAGGAGCCCGACCGGAACCTCGAAGCTCGAGCTAACCTCTATGCGGAGTTCGGTCTGGCCCAGTGGCTGATTCGCGGGGTGGAGCTAGAAGACCGGGTCATGATTTCAGAGGCTGTTTCTATGCTCGACCACCTCGAAGCTGAGCTGCGAGCTGTTGGAGCCCTAGCCAGCTAACTGAGCGGCCCGCTCCAGCACCTTCTCTAGCTCTGCCCGGGTGGAGAAGTTGGTAACTTCGATACTTTCTCCGGTTGAAGCGTAGAAGAAATGGGCCTCTACGTTTTCTTCGGGTACCCCCTGTAGGCGGGCAAAGCCCAGGCGGTAGAGGGAGAGCTGCACCGACCGTTCTTTGAGCTCCTTCTTAGTGCGCGGCGGCTGCCCCGTCTTCCAGTCCACCAGCTGCCAGACGGTCGAGCCGTCGCCGTCCGTCCGGGTAAAAATAGCGTCGATACGGCCGCGTACCGTTACTCCGGCAAGCGGTGTTTCCAGCGGGTATTCCAGGGCCCAGGGTTCACGGCTTGCCCATTCGCTGGCGAGGAAGTTCTCTCGCAGGGCCGGAATATTGAGCTCTTCCTCGGTGCTGCCGTCATCAAAATCTTCGTCCATATCGAGCATACCGCTGGTGCCGAAGTGGTCTTCAACCCAGCTGTGGAAGATGGTTCCCTGGCGGGCCGCGATGCCCGGCTTTTGGGGCATGGGGCGTCGCATGTTATCGATGACGGCCTGGGGGTCTTTGACCAGGTTGACGAGCAGGGAGGCTGACAGGTGACCGGGTAGCTCGAAGGAGCTGTTTTCCGCGGGTGCGGCCAGCAGGCTCAGGAGCAGGTCGGTTTCTTCCTGCCAGTCCTCGATAGCGTCTCGTGTCTCTTGGCTCTGCTCCGGGGTGGGGTCGGGGAGGGCAGCGAGAGCTTCAGCGAGCACATCTGCCTCAAGCCCGCCGCGCAGCACGTTCTGGGCCGCACGCTCGACTACCTGGCGGGGGCTGAGCCCTGTTAGGTTGCCCTGTTTGCTCTCGTTCGGGCTGGGTGCAGGGCCTGCTGCTTCGAGTTCCTGAAGGGAGGTCCAGGTCATCTGGTGGGGCCCATCGAAGGGGTCGAAAGGCCAGAGGGCGGTAGTAATCGTGGCTGACTGGGGGTTGACTGTGCCTACCTGATCAGGGTCAAGCTCGCTCAGAATTTCAGCTAACTCAACCGGGGCATCGAGTAACTCGGCGACGAAATCAGACATGAGGCGGGGCTTAGCTGTGGTTCCCTTCCAGGCCGAGGTAGTCAGAACGAGCAGGGATCTGGCACGGGTGTACCCCACGTAGGCCAGACGGCGCTCTTCCAGGGTGCGGTGTTCTACCGCCTGCTCCGAGAGCTGGACCATAAAATCACCGAGATCCTGCAAGTGATCGAAGTCCGCCCGCCAGCCGGGTAGGTAGGCGGCATCCCCGCGCAGGGGCCAGGGCAGGGTGTCCGACTGCTTGGTCCAGCGTTCGTCCTTAGCATCGGGGAAGTCTCCGGCAGCCATGCCCGGAATATACACTTGATCCCACTCCAGCCCCTTTGAAGCGTGCACTGTAAGAATCTGTACCGCGTCGTGGCGGGGGGTCTCTGCTGCCATTTCGAGCCCGGCTTCCTGCTGGGCTGCCGCATCGAGCCAGGCTAAGAAGCCGCTAATCCCCGATGCCGAGGCGCCGGTGGCGCTGAGGGCAAAGCGGACGCCAGCTTCTCCCTCTTCCAGGGGCTGGCCGTTAGCAGCGGCCAAGAGCAGGGCGTTCACGCGGGGAGCTGTGGACTCGTAGGTAGCGGCCACATCGTAGAAGGCGTCAAGGTGCCTGCGAGCCGATGTTGCGTGTGCCCCCGGGCGGGCAGCTAGCTCGATATCGAGTAGGAGGGTGCGCTCGATTTCGCTGATGAGGGTGGTGAGGTCATCGGCGGTGAACTGGCGCAGATAGGTCAGTTCCCTCGATACGGCCTGAAGTCGTTTCAAGCCTTCGGCGCTGATGGACCGGCCGCTGCGGGCTGAGACCCAGACCTCCTGCGGCAGGTTTTCGAGTGCCTCAATGAGGGAGGCTCCGTCGGTCACATCAGGGGCGGCAGCCTGGAGCAGGCGCCGGTAGTCTTCAGCGGACGCCGGCACCTGCTCGCCAGCGTCCTTCAGGTCTCTCGCGCTGGTGGCGCCGCGTTCAGCGGCTTCGCTCAGGCCCTCAACCTCATCGAGGATTTCCTGTTCGGCGCGCAGGGCAGCAGCCTGGGCTGTAATGCCAAACCTGATTTCAAGTTCTCGCTGGCGTTTAAGGGCTTCTGCCCATTCGCCAAAGGCTAGCAGGTCAGATAAGCCGAGCCGCCAGCGGGCTCCAGCCAGTATGCGCATGAGCGCATCTGAACGGCCGGGGTCGCTCAGCACTCGGAGCACCGCCACCAGATCTACGATTTCGGGGGTATCGAGCAGACCGCCCAGGCCTACTACCTGGTAGGGGACGCCCAGCTCGTCAAAGGCTTCTTGCAAGGGTTCCATCATGGATCGCTTTTTGCAGAGGACGGCCATGGTCGGCATGTCTGAGAGCGGGCGGCCAACAAAGCTAGAGCGTTGCTCGGCAATCATCTGACCAAGGGCACGGGCTTCTTGCAGGTCAGTAAGGTACTCCCCCACCAGCACCCGCCCCGCAGTGGGGTTGGGGCGCGCGACCAGGGGCGGCACCTCGATGGTGTGGGTGCGCTGAACCCAGTCGGGGCTTACGCTCAGGGGCTCAGCTACCCGATTGGCAGCTGCCAAGATAGAAGTGTCATTTCGCCAGGCCACAGTGAGGTAGCTGGCGGTACGGTCTTCTGCTGGGAAGTAGTCGTAGAAGCTAAAGAGCTGGCCGTCAGAAGCTCCGCGGAAGCCGTAGATAGACTGCTTGGGGTCGCCCACCGCCATCACGGGGTGGGCAGGGGCATCTGCTTTTGACCCAAACAGATCGGAGAAGAGCTGCATCTGGGCATGGGAGGTATCTTGGAATTCATCCAGGAGCACCACCCTAAAGCGTTCCCGTTCTGTCTGCGCAGCCTGGGGTACGGTCTTCGCGATATGGGCAGCCTTGGCGATGAGATCGCCGTAGTCCATCACCTGCATCTGTTCTTTGATGGATGAATAGCGTTTGACCAGCTCAGCGTAAAAAATACGCAGTTGTAGCCCTTGTACCAGGGCCCGCTGTTCGGTGGTAGCCCCCTTAACCGTGGGCTTACCCAGGTGCTCTACCTGTTTCAGAGTTTCTGTGCACCAGTCGATCACGGCATCGGGGCTCACCAGGTGTTCAGCGCACTCGGACGAGAGTTTGATGATAGCTTCCACCATGGTTGATTTAGCAACGTCTTTTTCAGGCAGCTTACCCTCATAGTGCTCTACGATTTGGGCAACCAGCTGCCAGGTTTGAGCGCCACCCAGCATTTGGGCATCGTCTTCTACGCCGATGCGAAGCCCATACTGTTGTACTAGCGTATTAGCGTAGGAGTGGTAGGTGGAGATGGTGGGGTCACTCGTAACTCCGTCTGCGCTCTGATCAGGGTTTTCTCGCACGATCCCCTGGCGGCGGAGCTCTTCAAGGCGGGAGCGCATACGCTCCCGCAGTTCACCGGCGGCCTTGCGGGTAAAGGTAACCCCCAGTATCTGGTCGGCACGCACAAGCCCGTTTGCAACCAGCCACACCACTCGATCCACCATGGTGGCGGTCTTACCCGAGCCTGCTCCCGCTACGACCAGGCGGGGTACCAGTGGGGAGCTGATAATGGCAGATTGCTCCTCTGTGGGTAGGGGGCGGCCCAGGGCTTTTGCAATGTCTTCGGGGCTGAGAAGGGTTTCTGCTGGCTTCTGTTCAGTCATGATTCTGCCTTTACTGGGCGGGGCGGACGGTGATAGCGCGGCCCCGTGAGCAGATGGGGCAAATATCGGGAAGGGCACAGCCAATACCGAAGGGGCCACCTGCGGTATGCCGAGCCTGCAGGTGCTCCCCTGCAATCAGTTCGGCAGCCTGGTTGATGAGTTCAACGGCCCAGGTACTTTCAGCGGTCAGCGGGGCCTGTTCCTGCTCGGAGTAGCTCTTCGTGGTCCCACCAATTTGTAGAAGCAGGGCACCGCCAGAAAGCTCGTGGAGCCCGTTGAGTACCGGCACCTGGTTCGGTTGCAGCTTCGCTGGCTGCTCGCCTTCTTTCTGGGCTAGGGCATCGTGTTGTAGGGCCTGCTGCATCAGCGCCCCTGCACCGGCTTCAAGAGCAACCTGGTAGGCAGCGAGCTGCGAGTGCTGTTCAAGGTCTGCCTTACTGGGTTTACTCTTACCGGTCTTCAGATCGATGATGATAAAGCGCCCTACCTGGTCTACCTCTATGCGGTCTACACGCCCCGACAGCAGGGCGTCCTTGGCGGGGCCGGGCACCAGCACACTAAAGGAACCCTCGACACCTACCAGGGAGCGTCCTTTGCCCTTGAGGTCTCGCACGTAGTCGGCGAACTTTTGGAGCATGCCCTCGGCCCGCTCGACCATCTTCTGGCTCTCCCAGGTTTTGGGAAGCCCTAGCTGGGGTAGGCGGCGGTGGAGCTCATCGCGCAGGTCGGTTCCGTTCCCATCGGGCATATCTTCGCAAATGGCGTGGATGAGAGTACCCAGCGACCGCGAGGCGTCGGTGGCAGCTTCAGCACGGGAGGCAGCTACAAACCAGTCGAGGGGCGAGCGGTGAATCTTTTCAATCTGAGACGGCGATACCGGAACCGGCCCGTCCCCTTCAAAGGCCGGGGCCTGTGAGGACAGGGGTAGCAGCCCCCACCAGGAGCGGGGGTGGGCACCGGGTAGGTTCAGCCCGGAGGTCTGCTCAGGGTCAGCGAGGCGGCCCAGCAGGCGGGCAGCAGCATCGGCTTTCACCGGTGAAATGTGCTGGGCTTCTGACCACTGGCGCAGTTCGGCGACCAGGGAGCGCAGAGTCATGGGGCGGCGAACCTCGGTGAGGGGCCGCTCGCCGCCGGGGGCCGGGGCAAAGATATCGAGCAGCTCGCTGGGGGCCTGGTCGGCAGAAGATACAGCGGAGCAGACTACCCGGGAGCGGGCTCGGGAGGTTGCTGTGGCGAACATACGGAACTCGTCGAAACGGTTGGAGCGTAGGCGTTCAAGGAGTGAATAGCCGGGAGCTACTCCCCCACCGTTATTGTGCCTGTTTGCATCCAGGCGCCCGGTAGCTGCGTCCACGAGGTCGAGGGTTCCCAGTAGTGAGCCGCGGACGGTGGTGTTCGGCCAGGTGCCATCTTGCAGACCCGCGATGTAGACGGTGTCCCATTCGCGCCCTGCGGCGAGAGCGGGGGTCATGATTTCTACGGCGTCGCGGTGGTTGGTTCGCTCTGCCAGGGTATCCATGGGTAGGTCTTGGGCATCGATGTAGGCCAAGAACTGTTCGGCGGTGGCTCCCGGCATCTGGTCGGTGTAGCGTTCGGCTGCCTCAAACAGGCCTATCATGGCGTCGATGTCTCGCCCGGCTCGGTCGGCTCCTGCACCGCCTGAGAGGGACTGGGCTTTCCAGAGGGGGGCGAGTTCTGAGGCCTCCCAGAGTGCCCAGAGGACGGTTTCAGCGGTAGCGCCGGGCTGGTCGAGGGCTTTATCGCCTGCGGTGAGTACCCGGCCCAGGCGGCGTGCAGCGGCGCTGCTTTCGCCGGTGGGCAGTAATTGGGGGTTGATGAGGGCTTCAACCAGGAGGGCATCGCTGTCGCGGGTACCCCCGGCGCGCAGTTCTTCGGCACGGAGACGCTGGCGTAAACGACGCACGTCCATGGTCGAAGCCCCGCCCAAGCGGGAGGTCAATAGGGAAACCGCGGTATCAGCACCCAGGCCCCAGGTGTTTGTTTGCTGGGTAGCTGATAGCTCTGTCTCTGCGGCGTGGGGGCCCGTGGCCCGCTCTGTAGCACGTAGACGCCGGGTGTGCAGGATTAGCCCCAGGGCATCAAGGAAGGGGCGGGCGGCAGGTTCATCGCGCACGGGGGTGATGGAGGCTGCTGTTTGTACGGGAACACCCAGGTTATTGAGGGCTCGTTTGAGCCGGGTGACGTCTGAGCCGTTTCGTACGATAATAGCGCTTCGCTGGTAGGCCCTGCCCCGGTAGAGGTGGTCTTCGAGGATCATTTGGGCTAGCAGTTGGTTTTCCTGCTGGGGGGTTTCTACAACCAGGCCCAGCACCTCGGGGTCTGGTTCTGCTGCTTTTGCGGGGTTTAGCAGGGCGCCGTCGTCCCCGACCGGCAGGAGGGCTTCTTCGCTGGGCTCCTGCGGAGCGGGGGTAAGGACGCGCCGGTGGGCTGCCCGGGGCACAACGGGTAGGCGGGAGGCCAGTTCTGCCCAGCGCTCGGCGATAACAGGTGCCATGCGCCAGCTCGTGGTGAGCTCTTCTGTAACGAGAGAGGGGAAGATGTCGGGGAGGTTGGCTGCCAGCTGGGGGCTGGCTCCGCGGAAGCCCTGTACGACCGTATCGGCGCAGCAGGTCATGACCACTACCGGGCCCGAGGCAAAAAGGCCGTCCAGGTCTGCGGGTTCGGTACCTGCGCCAGAGGCCAGCGAGTTACTAGCTGTGGCACGCAGGTACTCTGCTGACCTGCCGGTTAGAACAGCCAGCAGCCGGTAGATAGAGGGAGTGAGTTCTTGCACGTCGTCAATGAGTACCAGGTCAAAGCGGGCGCGTTCTGCACTCAGCACATTGGGGTGGGCTAGCAGGGTCTTGGTGGCCTCGTGGATAAGGGCTGCGGGGTCGAAGGCATGCGGGGCGCGGAGGGCGCGCACCTGGCGGTATTCGGTGTAGAGCTTAGCCAGGGCCCGCCACTCCGGGCGGTCGAAGCGCTGCGCTAGGTCTGCAACTGCTGAGGCTGTGAGGTCGTATTCGGCTATGCGGTCGAAGAAGTCTCGCACCTCGTGGCGGAAACCGCGGGTTTCAAGGGCTTCACGGAGGTCATCGGGCCAGATAATGCTGGAGCCTTCACCGCTGCGGTGGCCGTCGAGGAGTTCTTTAATCAGGACGTCCTGCTCAGGGCCTGAAAGGAGCTTGGGGGTGAAGTCCAGGTGGGGTAGATACCCCTCGATATGGGCCCGTCGCAGCAGGTCAAAGGCGTAAGCCTGCCAGGCTCGCACCGGGGCGGTTGAGACTGTTGCGGTGATGCGGGCTGAGAGCGCTTCTCGGAACCTGGTTGCGCTGACACGTGAGGGGGTGAGCACCAGCAGACGGGCAGGGTCTTTGCCCTGCTCAATGAATCCGGTAGCTGCTTCTAGCAGGGCCTGGGTTTTGCCGCTACCGGGCGCGCCCAGAAGCAAGGTAGCGCCCTGAGTCTCTAGCTGCTCGTATGTCACCGCGCACTCCCCATCTTTTGTCGTGGTCGAGGTTCTCACTGTATTCCAAGTTCATCATAGGTGGCTGACATTTTAAGAGCCTGGGCGCCACCTGCCTCAAATATTTTTGTGGCGCAGGTTCTGTCGCTACTATCGAAGGTATGACTTCATGGACCGAGCTTCCCCGCGCCACTTTCGATCTTGAGACAACCGGTATCGACCCTAAGACTGCCCGCATCGTCACCGCTTCTTTGGTCTTGGTTTCTCCTGACGGCGAGGTGTTGCGCGCCGGGGAATGGCTGGCTGACCCCGGGGTTGAGATTCCTGAGCAGGCGTCCGCTATTCACGGCATCACCACCGAGTACGCCCGCGAGCACGGCAAGCCTGCCCAGCAGGTAGCCTACGAGGTGGCTATGGCTCTGGGCGGCCTCTTTGCCGACGGTGTTCCCGTCATCGCCTTTAACGCTGCCTACGATTTCTCGGTGCTGCATTTTGAGCTGGCCCGCTACGGGTACCCGCCGCTGACCTGCTATCCCGTACTTGACCCCCTGGTCATCAATAAGCACGTGCACAAGTTTAAGAAGGGCAAGCGTACCCTGGAAGTGCTGGCCAGCGAATACAGCGTGGAGCTGGAAAACGCCCACACTTCGAAGGACGATGCCCTGGCAGCTGAGCGCCTACTGACGGCTATGAGCTTTGAATACGAAGAGATCGAACAGCCTGCTACAGCCCTGCACGAGCAGCAGATTACCTGGGCAGCTGAGCAGGCAGCCGAGCTGCAGGACTACTTCAACCGCATTGGCAAGCAGGCGGACGTCAGCGGTGCCTGGCCGGTGCGCACCGACTAAGGTTCAGGTAGCGTGAACGCTCCGTCAGGACGCCGGTAGGCAGGTAGGTGCCTTGAGCACCGTCACCTGCCCACTGGCGTCCTTTTCTACCCTCCCTCTACTAAATTTAAAGGAGCAGATACACCACAACCGCAAGGACGACCGTGAACGAGCCCGCGCCCACTAACAGCATCTACCTCGGCTCCACCCGCAACCAGCACAAAGAACTGGTAGCCCAATCAGCGGTCGTCCTCAAGCTAGGCCTACTCCTCATGAAATCTGGAGCCAGCGCCTACCGCGTCAAAACCTCCATGTCCCGCCTGGCCAAAGCCGTAGGACTTGAAGAACACCACGCCCAGGTCCACTTCACCGAACTCTCCACCACCGCCTACTCCGGCGGCAACTTCCGCACCGAAATTGCAGAAACCCGTGTCAAGGGAATCTCCGCCTACAAAATCGACCTGCTCAGCGACTTCGTCTCGTCCCTGCCCGAACGCATCGACCCAGCTCTAGCCGACGCAACACTCACCCGCATTGAAAAAGAAAAGCCCCTCTACGCCCCCTGGCTCCTAGCTCTCGCAGCCGCCCTAGCCTGTGCAGCCTTCGCCTTCCTCAACCGGGGCGGGGTCATTGAATGCTCAGTCGTTCTCATCGCGGCCTTCGCCGGCCAACTCCTACGCTCCACACTAGCCCACCGGGGTCTCAACCATATGGCGGTCTGGATGCTCTGCGGCCTGCTCTCAGCCGGTATCTATGTGGGGGTCATGTCGGCGCTTATCGCCCCCGGTCTCATCGCGGATAACCACCTGGTGGGCTTTATATCCTCAATTCTCTACCTGGTGCCGGGCTTCCCCCTGGTCACCGGCATGCTAGAAATAGCCCGCATGGATTTCTCCTCCGGCATCTCCCGCCTTACCTACGTTGCCCTGCTCCTGGGCAGTGCGTCCTTTTCGGTCTGGCTCATATCCCTGGTCTTTAGCCTGCCCCTAGAGCAGGCCCCAGCCCCGCACCTGGACTTCTGGCTGCTCCTGATCCTTCAGATGCTGGCCTCCTTCACCGCTGCCTTCGGCTTCGCCATGCTCTTCTCGGCCACTCCCCTCTCCTGCACCTGGGCAGGGGCAATCGCCGCAATCGTAAACCCGGGTCGTATCTGGCTGGTAGAGGCCGGGTGGGCGCCCCACCTCGCCATCGCCCTGGCCGTATTTACCGCCGGGGTACTCTCAGAAATCGTTGCTCCCCTCCACGCCCGCAGGGTTTCCCGCATCTCCCTGGCGGTGCCGGCTACCGTCACCATGGTTCCCGGTGTCATGTTTTACATGTCCATGGCCCACTTCTCTAACGGCGACGTCAATGAGGCCCTAGCCAGCTTCGTGCAGGTCCTTCTCATCTTCGCTGCCCTAGGAATGGGTCTGGCCCTCTCCCGCCTGCTCATGGACAAGAACTGGCTCTACGACCGCGACACCCAGAACCTGGCGTCCCTGCCGCAGGGGCACATGAGATAAGGAAACTTACACGCAGAAGTAGGTGAAGCAGGCTCGCAGCGAAGCTGTTGGCTCGATGGAGTGAGCGGGTGCGAGCTCGCGAGCACACCAGAGCGAACGCAATCCGCCGCAAGGCGGGACGTGAGGGTCAGGCTTACGCCTATTTCGCCCGCAGATTTATTTCCTCGCGCGCTCGGAATCTGCTGGGCTCCATCCAGCGCGAGCCTGCTTCACCTCACCATCTAACGTTCCGCACTGCTTTAATTCGGTTCTCTCTAGGCTGTCGCCTCTGCCGCTGCTCGGGCGGCGTCAGGTAGAGCCTCGATGATGCGGTCCATGGCAGCGTCATCGTGGGCTGCTGAGAGGAACCAGGCTTCGAAGGCACTGGGCGGTAAGTAGATGCCGGAGTTCAGCATGGAGTGGAAGAAGGCATTGTAGCGGTAGGTTTCTGACGCCTTGATGTCTTCGTAGTTGTGCACGCCCTTGTCAGCAGTACCAAAGGCGACGGAGAAGAGGTTGCCTGCGGTCTGGATGGAGTGGTTGACCCCGGCGGTGTTGAAGGCTTCGACCAGGGCGGCCTGCAGCTGGGCTGAGCGGGTGTCAATGGTTTCGTAGACGGTGGCGTCAGCGGCCTTGAGGGTGGCCAGACCGGCGGCCATGGCGATGGGGTTACCGGAGAGGGTGCCTGCCTGGTAGACGGGGCCCAGCGGAGCCAGGTATTCCATGATCTCGCGCTTGCCGCCCAGGGCTGCCATGGGCATACCGCCGCCGATAACCTTGCCGAAGGTGAAGATATCGGGGGCCCAGTTACCTTCTGCGGGGGCGGAGTAGCCCCAGTAGCCTGCGGATGAGACGCGGAAGCCGGTCAGCACCTCGTCGAAAATCATGAGGGCACCCTGTTCGCGGGTAATCTCGCGCAGGAAGGCGTTGAAGCCCTCAGCAGGGGTCACAACGCCCATGTTACAGGGGGCTGCTTCGGTGATGATGGCGGCAATTTCGCCGGGGTTGGCGGCAAAAGCTGCGCGGACGGCGTCCTCGTCATTGTAGGGAAGGACGATAGTTTCGGCAGCGGTAGCGGCGGTGACGCCTGCCGAGCCGGGCAGGGCCAGGGTGGCGACGCCGGAGCCGGCTTCTGAGAGCAGGGCATCGACGTGGCCGTGGTAGCAACCGGCAAACTTAATGATCTTGTCGCGGCCGGTGTAGCCGCGGGCCAGGCGGATGGCTGTCATGGTTGCTTCGGTGCCGGTGGAGACCATGCGGATCTGGTCGATGGTTCCGGGGGCTACGGCGTTGATGCGGTCAACCACGAGTTCAGCCAGTTCGGTTTCGGCGGCGGTTGAGGCGCCGAAGGAGAGGCCGTGTTCAACCGCTGCGTGCACGGCTTCGATGACGCCGGTGTGCTTGTGGCCGAGCAGGGCCGGGCCCCAGGAGCAGACCAGGTCGACGTAGTTGTGGCCGTCCGCGTCGGTCAGGTAGGGGCCGGAGGCTTCCACCATGAAGGCGGGGGTGCCGCCAACGGAGTTGAAGGCGCGCACGGGGGAATTAACGCCGCCGGGAATGACGCGGGCGGAGCGGGCAAAGAGGTCTTCTGAGACGGTCAAAGGGTTTACCTTTCGTTGAGCCAGGTGGCGGCTTCGGTGGCGTAGTAGGTCAGGATGATGGAGGCGCCTGCACGGCGGATGCCCATGAGGGCTTCGAGGGCTACGGCCTTGCGGTCGATCCAGCCGGCGGCGGCAGCAGCTTCAATCATGGCGTATTCGCCGGAGACATGATAGGCAGCAACGGGGACGGGCGAGAAGTCGGCGACTTCGCGCACGATGTCCAGGTAGGCGGTGGCGGGCTTGACCATGACCATATCGGCACCCTGCTCGATATCGAGCTGGACTTCGTAGAGGGATTCCCGGCGGTTGGCGGGGTCCTGCTGGTAGGTTTTGCGGTCGCCGGTGAAGGTGGAGCCCACCGCATCGCGGAAGGGGCCGAAGAAGGCCGAGGCGTATTTGGCGGAGTAGGCCAAGATAGAAACGTCGGTGAAGCCGGCTTCGTCGAGGGCGGTGCGCATGGCGGCGATTTGGCCGTCCATCATGCCGGAGGGGCTGACGGTGTGGGCACCGGCGCGCGCCTGGGAAACCGCCATCTTGCAGTAGGACTCCACGGCGGCGTCATTATCAACGACGGTGTTACCGAAGGTGTCTTCGACCAGGGGGCCGCAGTGGCCGTGGTCGGTGAATTCGTCGAGGCAGGTATCTGCCATGACGACCACCGAGTCGCCGAAGTGCTGGCGCACAGCGCGGATAGCCCGGTTGAGAATGCCGTCTTCGGCCCAGGCAGCTGAACCTGCTGCGTCCTTATCTTCATCGCGGGGCACGCCGAAGAGGTCGATGCAGCGCACGCCGGCATCTACTGCTTTCTGGACTTCGCCGATGACGGTTTCCAGGGTGTGCTGGTACTGGCCGGGCATGGATTCGATGGCAACGGGCTCCTCAATTCCGTCGCGCACGAAGAGCACCTGCACCAGGTTAGCCGGGGTCAGGGCGGTTTCGGCGGTCAGGGCCCGCATGGGGCCGGTGGTGCGCAGGCGGCGGGGGCGCACCGGGAGGGCTGAGGGTTCAAACATGGTCTTCCTTGACGGGTAGGTGTCTTTTTAGCTTAGAGGGCGAGGGCGGCTGCTGCCAGGTCTGCGGCGGCGGGGCTTGCCGCCACGGTGATGGTGGCAGGACGCTGCTGCTCGGGTAGGTTTCGGGCGGCGGCTTCGGTGCTGGCCCCGATGGCAACGGTGGGGGGTAGGGTGCTGCCGGCGGCGTCCGCTAGGGTTTGCACTAGCAGGGGCGAGGTTGCAATCAGGACGTCGGTGGTAGCGAGCGCGGTGACGGCCTCGCCCAGGGTGAGCGCGGAACCTGATGGAGCATCGGGCTCAGCAGGGTTCTGCCCGGTAAGAGGGTTCTCTGCTGGGTAGGGTAGCATGTCGTAGACCGGTAGGGTGGCTACGGTGTAGCCGTAGTCGGTGAGCCCTTCTTCGAGAGTCGGTGAAGCTGTAGCCCCCTGGACGGCCAAGATGGTTTCGTCCATGGGGTTGTCCCATTCTTCATCGATGAGCCATTCGTCGACCATTCCGGCTGCTGACTGGGTTTCGGGCACGAAGTCGACCAGCAGGCCCCGCTCAACCAGGGCCGCCTCGGTAGCCCGACCGACGGCTGCAACCTGGGCAGCACCTAACAGCTCGACCAGGCTTTGGCCCAGCCCCTGTGCCAGGGCGTCTAGGCCCAGTACCCCGTTGACCGAGGTGAAAGTGACCCAGGAGAATTCCCCGCGAATCAGGGCGAAAGCGACCTCTTCCCAGTCTTCTGGTTCGGTGCCCACGGGGTCAAGAATGGGGGCATAGAGCAGCTTCGCTTCGGTCTCCTGCTTCAGAAGAGCACTGGTCAGCGCGGCGGCCTTAGCCGGGGTGCGGGTAATGAGGTAGGTAGTCACGGTTCCTAAACACCGCCTTCAAGACCAGCGAGGGCGGCAGCGCCCATGCCCAGCAGGTCATCGGCAGCCTGGGTGCCAAGGAAGGCGGCGGCTTCTACCGACAGGGTCTCTGTCTGCACGGTACGCCGCAGCAGCTCGGTGCCGTCGGTATTAGCCACAGCGATGTTAAGGACGAGCTGGCCAGCGTCCACCAGGGCGTAAGCCCCAATGGGGGCGGCGCAGCCCGCTTCAAGGCGGCGGAGCAGGGCGCGCTCAGCGGTCACAGCCAGCTGGGTCTCGGTGTGGTTGACCGCGGCTACAGCCTGCCCCAGCTCTGTTTGCTCACCGGCATCCTCGGTACGAATTTCGATAGCGAGGGCCCCCTGGCCGGGAGCGGGCACAACCCTGTCTGCCCCCAAGTACTCGGTGATGGTCTCAGCAAGTCCCAGACGGTGCAGACCGGCGGCAGCCAGCACGACCGCATCACAGTCACCGGTGATAGCGCCAAGCTTCTTCTCACCGTGCAGGCCGTGGGCACCCACCCCGTAGTGCTCATTGCCAGCCACACGGGCCAGGCGGGTACCCACATTACCGCGGATATCAACAATGGTGAGGTCAGGACGGATAGCCAGCAGCTGGGCGGCCCGACGCGGCGACCCCGTGCCCACCCGGGCACCAGCAGGCAGGGTATCGAGGGTCAGACCGTCCCGGGCGCACAGGGCATCGCGGGGGTCCTCCCGCTCCGGGGTAGCGGCAACGGTCAGCCCCGGGCAAGGCGCACTGGGCAGGTCTTTCAGGGAATGGACGGCCACATCCACTCCCCCATCAAGCAGACGGGCGCGCAGGGTCGCAGCAAAAACACCGGTACCACCCAGTTGAGACAGGGGGCCGGTGAGCACGTCCCCCTCAGTTTTGACGGTGACGGTCTCTAGCTCAATGCCGGTCGCCTCCCGCATACGCTGAACAGCCCAGCCAGTCTGGGTGGTCGCAAGAGCCGACCCGCGCGTACCTACGGTAAATGTTCGAGCTGCCAATGAGCGTCCTTTCGTGCAATCTTTGTCAGAGTTTAAGTCCCGAGGTTAGGAGCTTGGGTTCAGGGGCTTCGGGAAAATATATTCCTGTCCCCCCTTGTGCCCAGCTAGATGTGCCGGAGGTGAGATAGCGTGCGCCGAAAGCCGACGTGGATCGGGGCTGGCGGTGAATCGCGACGAGCCCTCAGGCGAGGAGCGAGAGCGGCTGTCGGCGCGGCGCACGCTTACGCACCGCGCCAACTTGCCCTTTCTCGTCTATCTACCCCTGGTAATCAGCAATCACCGGCTTCTCTGAGCCGGGGCGCTGGGACTTGCAGCAGTCGGGGTTGCAGGCGTCGAACCAGCCGTTCCCGCCGCAGACGGAGACGCGGGCTGCCTGTACGCCGTCGGCGTCCTGGGCGGGGGCGGTGGAGGCGACTCGTTCGGCGATCAGCTGGCGCAGGCCCTCAACGTAGGCGGGGTGGGTGCCGGGGGTTGGTGTGCGGGTTGCTGCGAAGCCGAGGCGCTTGCAGGTGTCGAGGGCTTCGGTGTCGAGATCCCATTTGACTTCCATGTGGTCTGAGACGAAGCCGAGGGGTACGAGCACGATGCCGTCGACCTTACCGTCGAGGGCTTCGAGGGCGTCGTTGACGTCGGGTTCGAGCCAGGGCATGGAGGGCGGGCCGGAGCGGGACTGGTAGACCAGTTCCCAGTCGACTTCATCGAGGAGAGCGGGGTCAACGGCCTGTACACCGGCGAGGACGGCGCGTGCAGCTTCCAGGTGCTTCTCGACGTAGGCGGAGCCGCCTTCGTAGTCGACGCCGCGGGGGCCAGCCTCGTTAGCGGCGCTGGTGGGTACGGAGTGGGTGCAGAACATGATGCGGATTTTTCCGTTACCCGCGGCAGCCTGCTGGGCGGCAGCAAGCTGGGCGCGGACGTCCGCGAGCCCCTCAACCAGGCCGTCGATAAAGGGCTGGATGAAGCCGGGGGTATCCCAGAACTGGCGGACCTTGTCGATCTGCAGTTTGCCGTCTAGGCCCAGCTTTTCGAGGGCGATTCCGTAGTCTTCGCGGTACTGGCGGCAGGAGGAGTAGCCGGGGTAGGCGCTAGTGGCCAGCACAAGAATCTTGCGCTTGCCCTCATCGTAGGCCTTCTGGACCACGTCGTTGACGTAGGGCTCCCAGTTGCGGTTAGCCCAGGTGATCTCGATGTCCGGACCCTTTTCGGCCATAGCCTCGCGCAGGGCTACCAGCAGGGCGCGGTTCTGCTCGTTGATGGGTGAGACACCGCCGTTGGCCCGGTAGTGGGTGGCGACTTCTTCCAGGCGTTCGTCGGGGATGCCGCGGCCGGCAGTGACGTTGCGCAAGAAGGGGATGACGTCGTCCTGCCCCTCGGGGCCGCCGAAGGAGGAGAGAATCACCAGGTCATAGTCCTGCGGGGCGGACGCGCGGGGTCGGGTGAGGGTGCGCTCGCTGGTGTAGGTGCCGATGGTGCTCTCATCGAGCACGGCCGGGCCGTTGGAGGCGGTGTTGGCCGGGTCGGTCTGGTTGGGGATGATGTCGTTAGGGAGCTGGACGGTCATTATGCGATCACCTGGGCAACCTCGGCGGCCTCAATGCGGCGGCCGGTGTAGAAGGGAACTTCTTCGCGCACGAAGTGGCGGGCTTCGGTGTTGCGGAAGGAGCGCATGAGGTCAACGAGGAGTACCAGTTCGGGGGCTTCGAGGGCGATGAGCCATTCGTAGTCGTTCAGGCCAAAGGTAGCGATGGTGTTGGGCAACACCTCGGGGAAGTCGATGCCCTTCATGCCGTGGTTTTTCATGACCTCGCGGCGCTTTTCGGGGTTGATGGTGTACCAGTCGTAGGAGCGCACGAAGGGGTAGACGCAGACCCAGCGTTCGGGGGCGGTGCCCCTGGCGAAGGTGGGGGTGTGACCGGCTGAGAATTCGGCGTCGCGGTGTACGCCCATGGTTGACCAGGCAATCTTGGTGCCCGAGAAAGCTGTGGTGCGGCGGAAGCTGCGGATTGCTGCCTGCAGGTCTTCGGGCACAGCGCCGTGAACCCAGACCATCACATCAGCGTCGTTGCGCATGGCTGAGACGTCGTAGAAGCCGCGGGTAATCACGCCCTTGGCTTCGAGCTCAGCAACCAGGGCTTCGAGTTCGGCAGTTGCCTCAGCGCCGGTAGCAGCGGGGTCAGCTACACCTTCGCGAGCAAAAACGGTGTAGAGGGCGTAGTGGAACTGGCTGTCGCCTTCGGCTACTTCGCCGGGGCGCTGGCCCTGAATTTTACCTGCCGCGTCCTTGGCGGTGGGCATGGGCGGACGGCCGCCGTGACCGCTACCGCCGTGGCCGCTGCCGCCGTGACTGTAAGCGCCGTGACCAGCTGAGCCGTGGCCTGCGCTGCCGTATGAGCTGGCGCCGTGGGAGTGTTCTGCAGGGTTACCGTGGTGTGACATGGGGTTACCTTTCGATGTGGGACGTTGAGGGCGAGTGGCCGCTACCTAGTCAGTAGCTGATGTGTCGGTGTTTTTCTGGATGAAGCGCCCCAGGTGCTCCTGGGTGTCTGCGGTGACGGCTGCCAGGCCGGTTCCGGCAATCCAGGCGCCGACGGCGGTGGCACCCGGCAGGTCGGCGAGGGCCGAGCGGAAGGCGGTGACGCGGTCCCGGTGCCCCGGCGTGGTGGAGGGCAGAGCGCTGCGCCAGCGCACGATGTCCGCTGCGACCAGGTGGCTCTTGGTGATGGGCACGCCCAGCAGGTGGCCGGCGTCGTGGAGGCCCAGGGTGACCAGCTGGTCATCGTGCAGGGCCAGTTCTGACAGCGGTGAGGTGTCGTGGTCCTTGCCGCGCCCGTAGGACAGGCGTACCACGTGGCGCCCTTCCCCTGCCCGTTCTGCGACCCAACCCCACTTAGCGGTGGCGTGGGTGAGGGCCTTGGCGCGGACGCCGGTGGCAGCTTCGCTCACCAGCAGGCCGGTACCGCGCGGGGCGGTATCGAGGGCTGGCTGGTCAAGTACCAGGGAGACCAGGGCGACTTCGGGGCCGGGGGCAACGGCGGGCAGGGCGGATGCCGGTAGGTGGGGCCCGAGCAGACGGATGGAGGTCTGGGCGTCGGTGGCTACCACTAGCAGTTCGCCGCGGATAATGGCTGATTTTTCGCCGTATTCGGGCTGGCGTTGGATGGCCGTCCACCCGCCGGTGACGGGGTCGCGGTCCACGGCGATGGTATCGAAGCCGCTGACGATACGCACGCGCTGACGGAGCAGGTCGTCCACTAGAGCTTCGGAGAGCTGGTTCATACCGCCTTCGATACCGGCGACCTGGGAGCCTGCCGGTGAGGCGGCCCGCAGGCGGGCACTGGCTGCGGTAAGGGAGCCCAGCTCGCGGAGGCCGGTCAGCAGACCGGGGGCGATGGTGGCGATTTCTAGCTGGTCGGGGTGTACCGAGTGCACACCGGATACCACCGGGGCTACCAGCTGGTCGAGTACCTGCTGGCCCAAACGCACCCGCACCAGCTCCCCCAGGGTTTTGGCGTTAGACCCGGCTGAGCGCGGCAGCATGGCATCGAGCTTGGCGCGGCGGTAGCCTGCCCGGCCCAGAATTTTCTTGAGGGCCGGGTCATCGAGGCTACCGGGAATGCCCAGAACACCGGTGGACGGTGAGGGGTAGGGCCCGGTGGGCAGGTAGAGCCAGGAGCCTAGAGGCTCGGGCATCACGATGCGGTCAGCCAGCCCCAGGTCAGTCAGCAGGTTGCGGACCGCGTCGGTACGGGTTGCAAAGGACTCAGCACCGGAATCCAGCACCAGGCCAGCTAGCTGGTGGGCGCCTACGGCACCTCCCAGGTGGCTTTCTCGTTCAACCAGGGTGACTTTCTTACCGGCGCGGGCTAGTTCGCGGGCTGCGAGCAGGCCCGAGATGCCGCCGCCAATCACCAGGGCGGTGTTGTGCAGGTGCTGGTGCTGTGCCATGGGGTTTTTCCTAGCCTTCGCGGGTTGAGGTGTGGATGTAGTCGACCAGGCGGGTCAGGACGGTGGGGTCGGTGGTCGGAGGCACCCCGTGCCCCAGGTTGACCACGTGAGCCGGGGCGCAGCGTCCTTCTTCAAGAACCGCATCGGTGTGGGCGGCAAGGGCCTCCCAGCCCGAGGCGAGCAGGGCCGGGTCAATGTTGCCCTGAAGCACAATACCGCCGCCCAAACGGCGCTGGGCTTCGGAGAGGGGCAGGCGGTAGTCAACGCCGATGACGTCGGCGCCGGCTTCAAGCATGGCCGGCAGCAGTTCGGCAGTGCCGGTCCCAAAGTGGATGCGGGGCACCCCGTAGCGTTCAACGGCAGCGAGGGTGGCTGCGGAGTGGGGCATGACGAAGCGACGGTAGTCAGCCTCGCCCAGGGAGCCTGCCCAGGAGTCGAAGAGCTGCACGGCTGAGGCACCCGCCTCAATCTGGGCAGCCAGGAACTGGGCTGAGGTACGGGCGGCCCAGGCACCCAGGGCTTCCCAGGCTTCGGGGTCGGCGTGCATCATGGTGCGCGGACGCAGGTGGTCACGGGAGGGCCCGCCTTCTACCATGTAGGCGGCCACGGTGAAGGGGGCACCGGCAAAGCCGATGAGCGGGGTGGAGCCCAGCTTTTCAACGGTTAGAGCGACAGCTTCTCGAATGGGGTCGAGGGCGGAGTCTTCGAGTTCGGGCAGGTTCTTAATATCGTCGAGGGTGCGGACGGGGGCATCGAGCACGGGGCCGCGCCCGGGAACGATATCGACCCCCACACCAGCTAGCTTCATGGGGATGACAATATCCGAGAAGAAGATACCGGCATCGACCTTGTGGCGGCGCACCGGCTGAACCGTAATTTCTGCGGCCAGCTCAGGGTTAAGGCAGGAGTCCAGCATAGGGATTCCCTCGCGAATTTCGCGGTACTCGGGCAGGGAGCGTCCTGCCTGGCGCATAAACCAGACCGGGGCGTGCTCGGCTTCGCGCCCGGTCAGGGTACGAATCATGGCTGACTCGCCAGTACCGGCGGTCTTCAGGGGGTGGGTAGCGGGCAGGTGGGCAAGCTGCTCGTCGGTGAGCAGGGGGCGCTGACGCAGCGCTGATGACACGGTCTGACTCATATACACTATTCTGCCAAGTTTAAAGCACAATTTTAGAGACAACCTGTCACCAGACCCCCTACAGGGAGGTGTCTATAATAGAGTCGTCGTGACTATTTTCAGCCTTGTAGCATCGCATCGCTCCGTCGACCTCACCACCGTGGCTTACCTCAGCGAAGGCGTTGAGAAAATCCACCGGGATCTTGAACGCACCGGCATTCGTGGTGAGGTAATTTTGTCTACCTGCAACCGCTTAGAGCTCTACGCAGAGATTCCCAGTAAGCCGGGGGCCACCGACCAGAACATCGCCAACGATGTTGCTACCGCCTCAGAGCACATTTTTGACCTGATCTCCCAGCAGTCAGGGCTTTCCTACGACCTGGTAGAAAACAGCTTTGATGTGCTGGTGAATGCCGATGCGGCCCACCACCTCTTCACTGTGGCCTCAGGCCTAGAGTCGGCCGTTGTGGGTGAGCGTGAAATCACCGGCCAGGTGCGTCGCGCTCTATCTCTCTCCCAGGAGCAAGGACGGGCCACCGGCAACCTGGTGCGCCTCTTTGAACACGGTGCCCAAACCGCCCGCCGGGTCGGTCAGCAAACCATGCTGGGCTCCCGGGGCCGCTCCATCGTGTCGGTTGCCCTGGATATGGCCGATGACATCGCCGACAAAACCTGGGAGAATCGCCGGGTTCTGGTCTTTGGTACCGGCGCCTACGCCGGGGCTACCGTAGCTGCCCTGCACTCTCGGGGGACGA
Source organism: Rothia nasimurium (assembly GCF_014217215.1). Taxonomy (GTDB): domain Bacteria; phylum Actinomycetota; class Actinomycetes; order Actinomycetales; family Micrococcaceae; genus Rothia; species Rothia avistercoris. The sequence continues at coordinate 818,102 of NZ_CP056080.1, read as the reverse complement.
CCGATATCTGGATATACTCCCGCTCAGATCGTGCAGCCACTTTTGCCGACAAACGCGGGGTACAGGCAGTACCCCACGGGGAACTGCACGAGCAGATGGCAGCGGCCGATATCATCATCGGTTGCTCGGGTGGCGCCTCCCCCATGCTCCCCATCGAAATCCCCGCTGGCAAGCGCGTCATCCTTGATTTAGCGCTCTCCCGCGACTTCGCCCCCGAGGTAGCAGACCTACCCGAGGTAGAACTCATTACCCTCGAATCTGTGCGCCTGGCTGCCCCCGAAGAGACCGTAGAGTCCGTACACACTGCCCGCACAATTGTGGACGAAGCCGCCGCAGAATTCTCCATTAAGGAGAAAGCGCGCAGCGTCGACGCTGCTATTGTTGCTCTCAGACAACACACCATGAGTGTGCTCGATGCCGAGCTCGCTAAGGTGCACAACCAATACGGGTGCACCGCAGCAACTGAACAGCTTGAACTTGCAATGCGCCGCATGGTCAAGTCCCTCCTGCACACCCCGACCGTCCGCGCCCGCGACATGGCACGCGAAGGCCGGGTAGACGACTATGTAGCGGCCCTCGAAGTCCTCTATGGAATCGAAGTGCAAGAAACCCCCGAAGAGGCTGAGCCCCAAACCGACGCCTCCTAGCAGGCAGGCACCCCACCAGCCATGATCCCGTCCGCTCACCACCCCAAAGGTTCGGCAGCAACGATGTCCACCTCCATATTTTCAGCTGACTCCAACCCCGGCGACCCCATCGACCCGTCCGGAGCTTCCCGCCTCCCTAAAGACCTACGCCGCCAGCAGCTCATCGGCAACGCCGTGCGAGTTTTTGCCTCCCAGGGCTACCACACCACCACCATGGATCACATCGCTGCCGCCTCAAACGTGACCAAACCCGTGCTCTACCAGCACTTCACCGGCAAACGCGATCTCTACCTGGCCGTGCTCGATGAGCAAATCAACAACCTCATGACCCAGCTGGTGCAGCCCCTCCACGCCACCAAAGTCAACCGTGAACGAGTACAGGGCGTCATCGGTGCTTTCTTCAATTTTGCCCGCAACAATGTGGCAGGCTACCGCGTCATTTTCGAATCCGATATTCAGAACGACTACGCGGTGCAAGAACGCACCGAAACCATGCACATCACCATCGCCAAGCACATCGCAGAGGTGCTAGCGCCCAACGCCGGCATGCCCTTTGAAGAGGCGCTGATGACAGCCCGCATGCTCACCGGTATGGTGCAGTCAGCGGCCCACATGGTCATCGGCGCTGACGCCTCACCCCAGCAGCTTGCAATGGCTGAGCGTGCGGTCTTCCGGCTGGCCTGGGGCGGTATCTCGATCATCGATGAAGATTGGCAGTAACTCTCTCCCCCGCCGTTGCAGCCTTTTTCTCCCCTGTCAGCTCAGACCGAAACCCCGCATCTTTCCTGCCCCTACTCACGTAAACTGGTGGGCAGAGACCCCCTGCAGTCAGGTAGGGAACCATCGAAAGGAAACCTCATGGAAATCAAGATTGGCGTTATCAACGTTCCCAGCCAGGTCGTCATCGACACCGACGAAACCGCCTCAGACGTCCGCGCCAAGGTCACTGCAGCTCTTGAACAGGGTGGCATCCTGGAACTGACCGATTCTAAGGGCTCCACCACCCTGGTTCCGGCCGCTAACATCGGCTATGTCGAGCTGGGCGCTGAAACCAAGCACCGTATCGGCTTCGGTATCGGCCAGTAACACCGGGCTTCCTCAGCCAGAGGGCCCCGGGAATTTGACGCAAAACTCCCGGGGCCTCTCTTACATTTACGGCACTTGGCGGTAGAATAAAGAAGTTATTTGGTTGCCCGGTCGTACCATCCGTATAGACTCGCCTGCCTTTAGCTCTCCCGCCCCAACGCTCTGCAAGCGTCCGTCTGGCGGTTGATAGAGCTTCTTTGTTGCATGAAAACCCACGATCGGCTTCCTCGTTTGCCCCGGGCCGGGGCCTCACTCTATAAGGAACACGATTCGTGACTAACCCTGATACCACTAAAACTTTCGCCGACTACGGCGTGCGCCAAGACATTGCCGACGCCCTCGCCGAGAAGGGCATCGTCTCCCCCTTCCCCATTCAGGTCCTGACCCTGCCGGTGGCCCTGTCTGGCCAGGACATCATCGGTCAGGCTAAGACCGGTACCGGTAAGACCCTGGGCTTTGGTCTGCCCGCCCTGCAGAGCGTTGCTGTCCCGGGTTCGGACGCTTTCAACCAGCTTCCCGCCCCGGGCGCGCCCCAGGCCCTGATTATCGTCCCCACCCGCGAGCTGGCTATCCAGGTGGGCGATGACCTCTCTGTTGCTGCCTCAAAGACCGGCGTGCGAGTAGCGACCCTCTACGGCGGCCGCCCCTACGACACCCAGGTCAAAGAACTGGAAAAGGGCGTTGAGCTGATCGTGGGCACCCCTGGCCGTCTGATTGACCTGCACCGCCAGAAGTACCTCAATCTGACCCAGATCAAAATTGTGGTACTCGATGAGGCCGACGAGATGCTTGACCTGGGCTTCCTGCCCGATGTGGAGCGTATTCTCTCTTCTGTGCCCGAGGTACGCCAGACCATGCTCTTCTCGGCGACCATGCCCGGGCCGGTCCTGACCATGGCCCGCCGCTACATGAGCCGCCCCATGCACATCCGCGCGGAATCCGGCGAAGAAGAGACCATGACTAAGGCCTCGATTCGCCAGGTTATTTACCGGGCCCACCCCCTCGATAAGGACGAGCTGGTCGGCCGTATTCTGCGCGCCGAGGGTCGGGGCCGCACCGTCATTTTCACTAAGACCAAACGCTCCGCTGCCAAGCTTTCTGATGAGCTGACCGCCCGAGGTTTTGCGGCCGGCGCTATTCACGGCGACCTCAACCAGGGGGCGCGTGAGCAGGCCCTGCGGGCCTTCCGCAACGGCAAGATTGACATTCTGGTCGCAACCGATGTGGCAGCCCGCGGTATTGACGTTGAGGACGTCACCCACGTCATCAACTACCAGTGCCCCGAGGACGAGAAGACCTATCTGCACCGTGTGGGCCGCACCGGCCGCGCGGAGAAGGAAGGCACCGCCGTCACCCTGGTGGACTGGGAGGATGTACCCCGCTGGAAGCTCATCGACAAGGCCCTGGAACTGGGCGTAGATGAGCCGGTTGAAACCTACTCTTCGTCCCCCCACCTCTTCACTGACCTGGGTATTGCCAAGGGAACCAAGGGCCGTCTGCCTAAGGAGGAGCGCACCGCAGCAGGTCTGCAGGCTGAAGAAGCTGAGGACTTTGGTGGTACCCCGGCTCGTGAGAAGCGCCAGGGGCGCGGTGGCCGCGGGGATCGTCGCGGACGTTCGGGCTCCCGTTCTCCGCGCCGCGAGGGCTCACGCTCTGGCGGCGAGGGCCGGGCTGAGAAGCGCGATGATCAGCGTGGCGGTCAGGGCGGGGAGGCTGAGTCCAAGCCGCGCCGTCGCCGTACCCGCCGGGTTGAGGGTGAAGCCGGGCAGGAGCGTCCGGCCCGCCGCCAGCGCCAGCAGAAGCCTGCTGAAGCGGCTGAAGGTGGCCAGCAGGGTGAGGGCCAGCGCCGCCGTCGCCGCCGCACCCGCCGGGTAGAGGGCAGCGACAGCTAACCCCTAGGTACCATTTAAATCAGAAATGACCAACTAGTTGCTGGTCATTTCTGATTTAAATGGTCCTTTTGGATTTAGATGGTACCTACCCTAGCGGGTGGCGCGGGCCTGGCCCTCTGCGTAGCCAGCGGCCGACTGAATACCCACAACAGCTCGCTCGGCGAACTCCTCGATGGAGGCAGCACCGGCGTAAGTGAAGGATGAGCGGACGCCCGAGATAATCGAGTCGATCTGGTCTTCTACACCGCCACGGCCCTCGGGCAGGTAGATTCGGGCTGATGAGATGCCCTCTTCGAACATTTCACGGCGGGCCTTTTCAAAGGCTTCGGTCTTGGAGTTGCGATTGATGACCGCGCGGCGGGAAGCCATGCCGAAGGATTCCTTGTAGAGGCGACCGTCGGCGTCCTGTAATACGTCGCCGGGTGACTCGTAGGTGCCCGCAAACCAGGAACCGACCATGACGTTGGAGGCACCGGCGGCCAGAGCCAGGGCGACGTCGCGGGGGTCCTTGATACCGCCGTCCGCCCAGACGTGTACACCTAGCTTCTTGGCTTCAGCCGCGCATTCCAGCACGGCGGAGAACTGGGGTCGGCCCACGCCGGTCTGCATGCGGGTGGTGCACATGGCGCCGGGGCCAACGCCGACCTTGATGATGTCGGCTCCTGCTTCTGCCAGGTCGCGGACACCCGCGGCGGTGACCACGTTGCCGGCGGCTACGGGGATGGAGGGGGTGAGGGCTTTGACCTTCTTGAGGGCCTCAATCATGGTTTCTTGGTGGCCGTGGGCGGTGTCGACCACGAGCACGTCTGCACCCGCCTCGATCAGGGCGGCGGCACGACCTGCTACGTCGCCGTTGATGCCGATTGCAACGCCGATGCGGAGCTTGCCGTTGGCGTCGGTGGCCGGTTCGTAGAGGCTGGCGCGCAGGGCGGCCGCGCGGGTCAGCACGCCGACCAGCTTGCCGTCGGCGTCCACGACGGGGGCAACCTTGCGGGACTTCTCGTGCAGAATATCGAAGGCTTCACGCGGGGTGACGGTGTCGGGCAGGGTGAGCAGTTCGGTACTCATCAGGTCTTGTATCTGGTCAAAGTTGTCTGCCCCGCGCAGGTCCTTGGGGGTAATGACGCCGATGGGGGTTTCACCGTCCACGACGATAGCGGCCCCGTGGGCACGCTTGGGCAGCAGATGGCGCACGTAGCCTGCGGTGTGGTGGGGCTTGACGGTGATGGGGGTGTCGAAAATCAGGTGGGAGTTTTTGACCCGCTTGATGGTTTCGGCGACGATGTCGGTGGGAACGTCCTGGGGAATGATGGCGATGCCACCGCGGCGGGCAACGGTTTCGGCCATACGACGTCCAGAAACGGCGGTCATATTAGCGATCACCAGGGGGATGGTGGTGCCGGTTCCGTCGGTGGTGGAGAGGTCTACGCCCATGCGGGAACCTACCGCGGAGCGGGAGGGAACCATGAACACGTCGTTGTAGGTCAGGTCGGTGGTGGGAGTCATATCGTTAAGAAAGCGCATGCTTCCCACTCTAAAAGATGAGCGGCTTCTGGGCACAACATTTCGCCAAGAGCTGATTTTTGCACAGTCTTAGCCTATTTTAAAAATGTTATTAGGTCTACCCTACCCCGATTTTTTGTTCGGCGCAACCCTCTACACCTGTTTTCTTAGTCTTGTCGCGCCAGCTTTGGGCAATTTTTCCGTCTAGCTTCTTCTCATCCCTGTGCGCGGACGCCGGGGCGTAGGCTGGTGGGTAGGGGCAGGTGCCCTGCCCTACAGTTTCTTCCGTGAAAGGTTCAACGATGAGCGATTCAAACCTCTTGGTCCCGGCAGCAGACGACCCCACCTGGTGGCGTCAGGCCGTGGTCTACCAGATTTACCCCCGGTCCTTTGCGGACGCCGACGGCAACGGAATCGGCGATCTCAAGGGCATTACTGCCAAGGTTCCCTACCTCAAGAAGCTGGGCGTAGATGCCGTCTGGCTCTCCCCCTTCTACCCCTCAGCCCTGGCTGACGGCGGCTACGATGTCGATAACTTCCGCGATGTTGACCCCAAGATCGGTACCCTGGCTGACTTCGATGAGATGGTGAGCACCCTGCATGCAGCAGGCCTGAAGCTCATTGTTGATGTGGTGCCCAACCATACCTCCAACCTGCATGTTTGGTTCCAGGAGGCCCTGGAGTCCGCCCCGGGGTCGGCGGCCCGTGACCGCTATATCTTCCGTGACGGCCTGGGTGAGAAGGGCGAGTTGCCCCCGGCGGACTGGACCTCCATCTTCGGTGGCCCGGCCTGGGAGCCGGTGGGCGACGGCCAGTGGTACCTGCATAACTTCGCCGTCGAACAGCCGGATCTCAACTGGCATAACCCCGAGGTCCATGAAGACTTCAAAGAAACTTTCCGTTTCTGGGCTGATCGCGGTGTCGATGGCTTCCGCATTGACGTGGCCCACGGTATCGCCAAGGACCTGCCAGAGGTTCTACCCAGCCAGGCAGAACTCGACGCTATGCCTAAGGACGGCACCCACCCCATGTGGGACCGCGACGACGTACACGAGATTTACAAGGAATGGCGCACCGTCTTCAACGAATACACCCCGCCCCGCACCGCCGTGGCAGAGGCTTGGGTAGAGCGCGACCGCCGCCCCGCCTACGCGTCCGCCCAGGGCCTGGGCCAGGCCTTTAACTTTGACCTGCTCACCGCCCGCTTCGAGGCGGGCGAGTTCCAAAAGATTGTGGCAGAGAACCTGGAACTCTCAGCCGAATCCGGCTCATCGAGCACCTGGGTGCTGTCCAACCACGACGTAGTGCGCCACCCCACCCGCTACGGCCTGCCCTTCGTGGAGGGTAAGACCAACGAGAAGGTAGGCCACGAGTGGCTGCTCGCAGGTGGCCCAGCCGAGGAACTGGACCGTGAGCTCGGCTCAGCCCGTGCCCGCGCAGCTACCCTCTTCGAGCTAGCTCTGCCCGGTTCGGCCTACCTCTACCAGGGTGAGGAACTGGGCCTGCACGAGGTCGCCGAGATTCCCGATGCAGACCGCCAGGACCCCACTTTCTTCAACTCACCCGGTGTCAACGTCGGGCGCGACGGTTGCCGTGTGCCCCTGCCCTGGGAGGCGGACGGACCCTCCTTCGGTTTTGGCCCGGCAGCACCGCACCTGCCCCAGCCGGCCTGGTTCGCCGACTACGCTGTAGCAGTTGAGGACGAGCAGGAAGACTCCACCCTCAACCTCTACCGGGCAGCTCTGGCCGCCCGCCGTCAGCTCCAGGGCGCTGAGGAGCTGACCTGGCTCGCCACGGATTCAGCTGACCTACTGGCTTTTGAGCGCCCCGGCGGCTGGGTCAACCTGACCAACTTCAGCACCGAACCTGCTCCCCTGCCTGCTGACATGGCTGATGCCGAGTTCGTGCTGGGCTCTACCCCCGGTGCCGCGGACGCCTTCGCTGCAGGTGCCGTACCCGGGTCAGCTACCTTCTGGCTCAAGAAGTAGCCGAAGAACTAGGGGCAGGGCAGGTGAGGCAGGCTCACAGCGAAGCTGTTGGCGCGAATCTGGCGAGCTTGCGAGCCAGCTAGCGAACCGGCGAGAGGGTCGACAGCGAGCGTGAGCCTGCGAAACCTGGCGCGTCTGCCCTCCTCTTATGCCCGAGACATCTCACGAATCCTCTCAACCGTCTCGCGGGGCGTGGTGTTTTCGCCCAGACGGTTAGGTTTGCCTGCGCCGTGGTAGTCGGATGACCCGGTGACGAGAAGCTCGTGTTTGGCTGCGGTTTCAAGCAGCCAGGCGCGGCCTTCTTCGGGGTTGTCGCGGTGGTAGATCTCAAAGCCGGCGAGCCCTGCCTCAATCATGGCGTAGATGGTGTCGTTACTGGCGAGTTTTCCGCGGGCGGACGCCTTGGGGTGGGCCATGACTGGCACACCACCTGCCGCACGCACCAGTTCAACAGCCTTCACCGGGTCCACGGCGTAGTGGGGTATGTAGTATTTTGAGCGGGTGGTCAAGATAGTTTCGAAGGCTTCTGACCGGTTGGCTACTGCGCCGAGGGCCACCAGGGCATCTGCGATGTGGGGGCGGCCTACGGTCGCGCCCTCGTGCACCTGTTCTTGAACGGTCTCCCAGGTAATTGGGTAGTCTTCGGCGAGTCTTTCAACCATGCGCTGGGCGCGGCCTACCCGGGAGTCGCGGGCGCGATTAATTTCAGCTAAGAGGGCTTCGTTGGCCGGGTCGTGTAGGTAGGAGAGCAGGTGGATGCTCACCCCCTGAGCCGAACACGAGATTTCCATGCCGGGCAGGAAGTCTAGCCCCAGGCGTCCGGCTGTCTCTTGAGCCTCGGCCCAGCCGGCGGTGGTGTCGTGGTCGGTCAGGGCGAAGCCGGTAAGCCCGGCGATGGCTACGTCGGCGACCAGCTCGGCTACTGGCTGGGTGCCATCAGAAATACGGGAGTGGGTGTGCAGGTCATACATAGCACCAGACTACCTGCGGCGGCCCGTCCGTAACAGGTAGCACCCATTAGCCGCCCTTAAGTATCGGCGCTACTATCTTCAGCTAGACGCGCCGTTACCCGGCTCACTAGACTGGTAGGCATGACTACTAGCGATAATACCCCCACCCCGGGCGACGACCAGCCCATCGAAGAGCGCGTCACCAACCGCTCTGCCGCCCCCAAGTCCAGTGCTTTTACTGACTTTATGGCAGCTAACTGGGCGCCGGCGTCCGACGAGCTCCCGGCTCGCGCCCGTGTAGCCGACTTTGCCGCTGAGCGCCGCGCCAAGATTTCTGCGCTTTTCCCCGGCGAGCGCCTGGTTCTGCCTGCTGGCCCCCTCAAGGTGCGTTCAAACGACACCGACTACCGTTTCCGCCCCCACTCAGCTTTTGCCCATCAGACCGGTCTGGGCCTGGACCACGAGCCGGATGCCGTGCTTGTGTTTGAGCCCGTTGAAGAGGGCCAGGGCGATAACGGATCAAACCACGAGGTAACCCTGTACTTCCGCCCCCTGGCAGGCCGCGATACCGAGATGTTCTACCGAGATCCCCGCTACGGGGAGTTCTGGATTGGCCCCCGCCCCACCCTCGAATCGATGGGTGCCGAGTACGGTCTGCGTACCAAGGACCTGGGTGAACTTGAGGTAGCTATCACCAAGAACGCCGGCCCCGAGGCCCTGGGCGGCGTGCGCATCCGTCTGGTGCGCAACGTTGACCTGAATGTCGATGCCCTGGTCGATACCTCCCGCTACAACACCTCTGTTGATCTAGAAGAGTCAGATAAGCTCGACGCTGCCCTGACAGAGGCCCTGTCTGAGGCCCGCCTGGTCAAGGACGCCATCGAGGTGGAGAACCTGCGCCGCTCGGTTGACCTGACCATCGACGGTTTTGCTGAGGTCGTCAAGGCCCTGCCCGCAGCTGTTGCCCACCACCGCGGCGAGCGCGTGGTCGAGACCGCTTTCTTCGCCAAGGCCCGTGTTGAGGGTAACGACCTGGGCTACGACACCATCGCTGCCTGCGGTAACAACGCCACTATCCTGCACTGGATCCGCAATAACGGCACCGTCGATGAGGGTAAGCTGCTGCTGCTCGACGCCGGCGTTGAAGACGACACCCTCTACACCGCGGACGTCACCCGCACCTTCCCGGTCAACGGTAAGTTCTCCGAGATTCAGGCTAAGGCCTACAACATCGTGCTCGAAGCTGCCGACGCTGCCTTTAAGGTTGCGGTGCCGGGTAAGAAGTTCCACGAGGTTCACGACGCTGCCATGCAGGTTCTGGCTACCCGCCTGCACGAGTGGGGCCTACTGCCTGTCTCTGCTGAGGTTTCCCTATCGGCTGAGGGCGGTCAGCACCGCCGCTGGATGCCCCACGGCACCAGCCACCACCTGGGCCTGGACGTGCACGACTGCGCCCAGGCCAAGAACGAGCTCTACATGGAGGGCATCATCGAGCCCGGCATGGTCTTCACCATTGAGCCCGGTCTTTACTTCAAGGAAGAAGACCTCGCTATCCCCGAGGAGCTGCGCGGCATCGGTATCCGTATCGAGGACGACGTACTGGTCACCGAGGACGGCAACGAAAACCTTTCTGCTGCCCTGCCCCGCACCGTTGAGGGTATCGAAGCCTGGATGGCGGAGAACTCCCGCTAGGTAGGAGCTTGCGTTCTTAGTTCGTTAGGGGTTCTGCATGCTCACGCTCGCTCCCGACCCTCTCGCATGGTTCGCTTCGCTCACAATGCGATTCACGCCAGCCGCCGAGCCAGCAGCTTCGCTGTGAGCATGCTCCACCCACCCTGATGAACTAGCCTCTCAACTGCAGAACGAAACCCCGTCTGCTCTCTTCCAGAGCGGGCGGGGTTTTCGTCAGGTTTTGTCGTTTAGAGGCGGGTGATTTTCAAAGACTTGATGAACCAGTCTGAGAAGGTCCAGATGAAGGTAGCCTCGAAGCGGTGGGGGCCGGTGACGTCCTGTTCGTAGGCAGTTCCTACCAGCTGTACCTGGGCGGTAGCCGATCCGGTTTCTTCCCCGGCCGTGGTGGCGATATCTTCAAGGGTTGCCTCGTCGAGGTCGAAGAGGTCTTCGTCAAGATCGTCAATCCACTCCTGGGCGGTTTTTACCGCACCGTTGGGTAGGGTGAGCTGAAAGTCGCCGGTGAGGAATTCGATAATGAGGTGCTGGTTGTTCTCACCGATGTAGCCGATGAGTTCTTCAAAGCGGGTGGCGAGTTTCTGGTCGGGTGTCATTGGCCGTCCTTCTGCGGTGTTTGCTCGGCTTCTGCTGTTTCGGGGGCCTTGCGGATGGTTGCCTCAAATTCTTCGGGGGACTCCACGCGCAGGCCGTAGCGCTGCTCCCCCTTTTCTGCGCGAATCGCTTCGATACGCTCGTTGGTGGCGGGGGGCTCGGGGGCCTTACGGATCATCTGCTCAAATTCTTCGGGGGATTCCACGCGCAGACCGAACTTACCGGCGGCCTTCGAGCCGTCGCGGTTGGTTTCAGCGGGAGGGGTGAAGACGGGGGCGGACGGACGCTGCTCGACTGCCGGTGCCTGGTCCTGCTTCTGATCAGCCGGATTGAAGCCAGGCAGGAAGGGTTCGGGGGTCTGCTCCTGCTTGGGAGAGGGGGCTGAGGGGTCAAACCATTGGGGGGCCTGCTGACCGTTCTGAGCCCCTTGGGTGTTCTGTACCTGCTTGCCGCTCGGGGCGCCCTGGGGCTGCTGGGCCGAGTAGCCCTGGGGGTTGGCCTGGCTCATGCCGGGGTGTACGTAGGGGCTTGAGGTCTGCCCGTTCTGGGCAAAGGGCTGGGTGCCGGGGCCGTGTACTCCGCTGTGGGTGCCACCGGGCTGGACGGTTACGCGCAGCAGATGGCGGGCTGCCTGGGCGGTGGCAGGAATAGCCATCAGGTCAAAGCGCTGGGGTAGCATCTGGGTGCGGGTACGGATGCCGCGGCCTTTGGTACGGGAGGCAACGATAATTGCGTAAATTATGCAGAAGGCAATAGCCAGGGGCACAATGCTCAGGAAGTTGGCCAGAATCGAGGTCTGGGTGATCACGGCGTTGAAGAGGGCGACCAGGGCACCGAGGCTCAGGCCCTGGAAGACGCCGCTGAGGGCCGCCCGCGGGTAGGTGGCCTGACCGGTAATGTAATCAACCTGCTGCACGTCCCGACCCACTACGTAGAGGGAGTGCACGGGGAACTTCTGGCTGGCAAGAAATTCGATAGCCTTGTTGACCTCTTTACGGTCGGTAAAGGTGGCTACCAGCTCGCCGGGAGGTAGGTGGGTGCCGTCTGCCATGGCCAGTGCGGGAGGTGCTTTGAGTTGATCCATGCCCCTATTTTTTCGCAAAGTGCAGGGAGTTTGCTGGGAGCACGCCGGTGTATCGCCACAGGTGAACTAAGCAGGGTGATTCTCATTGTGCTGTTGACCGGTGGCAGCTCTGGGCTGGGGCGAGTACCCTTGATAACTGTGAGTAGCGTACCGAACAAGATTTTTATCGCCCGCCTTCTGGGCCTTGATGTTTTTGATCCCCACGGCGACCGCCTGGGCCGTCTGCGCGATGTAGTGGTGCTGAAAAGCGGTTTCACCCAGTTCAACGCGGTGGGGTCTTTGGCCAAACTCAAGGAGCCCGTTGTGGTGGGTATCGTCATCGAGATTCTGGGTAAGAAGCGTATCTTCGTGCCCATGACTCGTGTGACCAGTATCGACTCCACCCAGGTGATTCTGACCGGTCTGGTGAACCTGCGCCGCTTTGAGCAGCGCGGTTCTGAGGCTCTGGTGGTCGGTGAGCTCTTTGACCGCAAGGTACAGCTACGTGACGGGTCGGGTAGGGCTCAGATTGAGGACGTTGCGATGGAGCAGCGCCGTAACGGCGACTGGTTTATTTCTGAGCTCTTTATTTCGCGCGGCCACACTAGCCTGATGCGCCGCCGCAAGGAAACCCTGATTGTGGACTGGGACGAGGTTATTCTCTCTACAGATTTTGAGCCGCAGGCTGCAACCGCGTTTGTGGCAAGCCACGAAGATTCCAAGCCCGCTGACCTGGCTGACGCTATTCACGAGATGCCCGATAAGCGCATGGTTGAGATCGCCCAGGAGCTCCAGGACGAACGCCTGGCGGACGTGCTGCAGGAGCTCCCCGAAGAAGACCAGGTGCAGATTCTGTCTCATCTTGAGGTGGAGCGAGCGGTCAACGTTCTGGAAGAGATGGAGCCGGACGACGCTGCCGACCTTCTGGGTGAGCTCTCCGACACCCAGCGCGAAGAGCTGCTGACCCTGATGGACCCCGAGGATTCGGACGACGTGCGCCGCCTGCTCGAATACGAAGAAGGTACCGCCGGCTCGCTCATGAACCCGGTCCCCATTATTCTTTCCCCCGAAGCGACCGTGGCCGAGGCGCTGGCCCATATCCGGCAAGAAGAGATCTCACCGGCTATGGCCGCTGCTGTCATGGTCACCCGCCCGCCCCTGGAGACACCCACCGGCCGCTACCTGGGGATTGTGCACATGCAGCAACTGCTCCGCCACTCCCCCAGCGAACAGGTGGGTAACATCATTGATACCTCCATTGAACCGGTTACCGATGCCGCCAGCATCGAAGAAGTGACCCGTATTCTTGCTACCTATGACCTCACCATCGTCCCGGTCGTCAATGACCACGACCGCCTGGTTGGGGCGGTCACCGTGGATGACGTGCTCGATGAGATGCTGCCCGATGACTGGCGCACCTACGACGATGGAACCCCGATCCGAAAGGTAGGCCGCCGATTTGAGTGATGCACGCGAACGCGATGATTCCGCCCAGACGCTAGGTACACCCCAGCAGAAAAAGCGTCGGCCGATTTTCCAGTTCAGCCCCAACCCCGACGCTTTCGGCCAGATGACCGAGAAGATTGCGCGTTTTATGGGTACCCCGCAGTTCCTGCTGTGGATGACCATTTTCTGTGCCGTCTGGCTGAGCTGGAACACTTTAGCACCTGAAGAGATGCAATTTGACCCGCGCTCGTTGAACTTCACTCTGCTAACCCTGATGCTGTCTTTGCAGGCATCCTATGCCGCTCCCCTGCTGCTGCTGGCGCAGAACCGGCAGGATGACCGTGACCGCGTGGTTGCCCGCCAGGACAGGCAGCGCGACCAGCGTAACCTTGAAGAAACCGAGTACCTGACCCGCGAAATCGCTTCTTTGCGTATTACCCTGCGCGAGGTTGCTACCCGTGACTTTGTGCGTGGCGAGATGCGCGACATCATGGACGAGTTGCAGGAGGTTCAGCGCCGGCAGGAGGAGCTTTTTGCCCGCGCTGAGGCCCTGGCGGCTAAGGCGAATGAGCTTGAGACCCCCGAAGAGACTAAGCCCTTCGATCCCAATGTTGCCCAGCCTGTGACCAGCGCCTTTGATGTGCTGAGCGATGATCACCCGAAAATGCGTAAGAAGAAGAAGGTAAAGGACATCGACCGCTCGTTTGAGTAGGCGATTTACCCCATGCAGACATCACATCTGAATGAGGAGCTGCTTGCAGCTCTCGCAACCGTTATTGACCCTGAGCTGCGCCAGCCCATCACCGAGTTGGGTATGGTCGACCGGGCTGAGCTGACCGGTTCGGTCGCCGACGTCAGGGTGCTCCTGACTATTGAGGGATGCCCCCTGCGTTCGACAATTGAGGCGGACGTCCGCGCGGCGGTCTCTGCCCTGGAGCAGGTAAGCGAGGTGCAGCTTGAGATTGGTTATATGAGCCCAGATCAGCGCGCCACTCTGCGCCAGCGTCTTGGCCATACCAAGCAGAACCCTTTTACTGCCCCCGGCTCACTGACCCGTATCTTTGCGGTAGCTTCGGGTAAGGGCGGGGTCGGCAAGTCCTCTGCGACCGCTAACCTGGCAGCGGCTTGCGCCTCCATGGGTTTGAGCGTTGGCATTATTGACGCCGATGTGCACGGGTTTTCGATTCCCGGGCTGCTGGGCATTACCGCTGGCCCTACCCGCATGGACGACATGATTATTCCGCCGGTGGTTGAGGCCCCTTCGGGTGGCGGTGTCATCAAGGTAATTTCTATCGGTATGTTCGTAAAGCCTGACCAGCCGGTCGCCTGGCGCGGCCCTATGCTGCACCGGGCTCTGGAGCAGTTCCTCACCGACGTGCACTTTGGTCACCTGGATGTGCTCTTCCTCGATCTGCCCCCGGGCACCGGCGATATCGCGATTTCAATGGCTCAGTTGCTGCCCCACGCCGAGATTCTTCTGGTCTCAACCCCGCAGCTGGCTGCTGTGGACGTGGCCCAGCGGGCCGGTACCCTCAGCCTGCAGACCGAACAGAAGGTGATTGGGGTGCTAGAAAATATGGCTGCCATGCAGCTGCCGGACGGCACCACCCTACCCCTCTTCGGAGAAGGGGGCGGGGGCGTCCTCACCGAGTCCCTGGGCAGGGCCCTGGGCTACGAGGTGCCCCTGCTGGGGTCGGTACCGCTCGAGGTTGCCCTGCGCGAGGGCGGGGACGCCGGCACCCCGGTGGTCTGGGGCGCGCCCGAGACCGCTGCGGCCCAGGAGCTGGTCAAAACCGCCCGGGCCCTGACCCACCGTCCGCGCGGGCTAGCGGGAGCCCCCCTGCCCTTTACCGTCTAACCCGGCCCAAGGGGACCACAAAACTTCAAAAGAACCGCATATTATGCGGTTCTTTTTTGAAAATCAGGTCCCCTTGGCGAGAGAAAGAGTTTAGGTGGCCTCGGTATCGAAGGGAGCCCAGGCGCCGCGGGGCAGGCGCACACTCACAGAGGGAGCCGGTGCAGATGCCGCCTTTTCTTCAAGTTCCTTGCGGCGCTCTTCGTCGTCCTCAGCAAAAGCCTCACGCACAATGACGCGGGGATCGTACTGGCGGGGGTCATACTGGCGCCAGTTGATATCGCCCAGGTCGGGGCCAAGAGTTTCTTTGAGGTCGTCCTTAGCCTCAAAGGCCATACGGCGAACCCACTTGATAAAGTCTTTGAGCTGCTGGGCATATTCGGGCATGCGTTCTGGCCCGATGACAACAAACACCAGAATCGCTAGAACGATAAATTCGAGGCCGCTAATTCCAAACACACAAAGAGATTACCAGCTCAGCCCGAGTGTTAGCCCATAAAACGAGTGGGGTTGATTAAGATGTTTTCAGAATCATTCCCGCGTGCACTCATGTGAAGGTGAAGTACTAGGTGAATACTCAGGAACAGGCTCGAAGCTGGGTTTATGCTGAAGAGTTCCCGTTGGAGGCTCCTGCGGTGGCTTCTGCCCGGGCTGGGGCCGAGCGGTTGGACGCCGCCCCCGTCGCCCCGTCGGTAGCTTCCCTGCTTACGGTGCTCGCGGCCGCTACCAAGGCCCAACACGCTGTAGAAATCGGCTGCGGAGCCGGCGTTGCTACGGCTGCCCTGCTCACAGGCTTGGCCCCCGGTGCGGCGCTCACCGCCATCGATATCGATGCCACCCGTTGCCAGGCGACCCGGACTCTACTGGCAGCTGCCGGTCTTGATAAGAGCCACCGGGTGCGCGTCATCACCGGCAATGCTGCCGAGGTACTCCCCCGCCTCTCAGAAGCCTCCTACGACCTGGCCTTTATTGACGCCGGCAGCCAGCTGGCTGAACAGCTGGTCTACGATACGCTGGCCCTCCTAGAACCTGGAGGGCTCCTGATTCTGCATGACCCGCTGGTGGGCGGCGCTGTTGCGAACCCTACAGCCCGCGATGCCGTGACCGTTTCGGTACGCTCTGTCTTACACGAGGTGGCGGCCTGTACCGCCGATGTTTTTGTCTCACTCGTACACGCGGGTGAGGGTCTCTACCTGGTCTACAAACGCTAAAGCCCCCGCCCCAAACCTGTGTGGTTCGGAGCAGGGGCCGGGCTCAGAGCCGAAGCCTAGACGTTTTCAACGCACTTGCGGATTGCCTCGACTTCTTCTTCGGTGATATCAAGAACCAGGCGGCCGCCACCTTCAACGGGAATGCGCATGACGATGCTGCGCCCTTCGCGCACGATTTCGAGGGGGCCGTCGCCGGTGCGTGGTTTCTGAGCTGCCATCTTGGTTCTCCTTCAACGAGGGTTGGTCTGCGGTTTCTTGGCTTCTATTGCCGGTCTCACCTTCTTTTAATCATAGTGCTTAGTGGCTCACTTCTGGCGTTTTTAGGTGGAAACTTACAGGTTTAGGGCGGGTAGTCTCCGCCGCCGGGTAGCTGCTTCCAGTGCCAGAGCCAGCCGACCCAGCCAAATTGCAGGGTTGCTCCGCTGAGAATCAGCAGCCAGCGGTAGGCCCGCGAAGCGGATAGGGCCACGAGGGGCAGCAGGAGCGGGAAGAGGGGCAGCAGCAGGCGGAAGGTGGAGGACTGCGGGTTGAAGAAGGCTAGCATATACACCGCGTAGGCAACACACCAGGTGATGAGCGCCGGGTGGAGTACCTGCCGGGTCACGGGAGCCAGTAGGGCCAGCAGGTAGGCGCCCAGTAGCAGGATAAGGACGAGGGGGCCCAGCACCTGCCCCAGGTAGAGCTGGCTCTGGGTGTACCAGGGCATAAAGGGCAGCACGTGCTCCCCGCCAGCTCTCCACGCGGCCTCGGTAGCGGTGTAGGCGTCGATACGCCCGGTGGATGCCCATGCGATGGCCGGGTGGATAAAGGCGAAAGCACACACGGTGAGGGCAGAGGCCAGCTGCGGGGCGGTTGCTTTTAAGGCGCTCAGCAGGTTCTCAGCACGGGCCTGCTGAACCCAGCACACGAACCACCAAATTCCAACTACGGCTCCCAGGGGCACCCCTACAGGACGGGACAGGGCCGCGCCAAGGGCCGGAAAAAGCAGAAGCACATAGCGTTGCTGCACCAGCCAATAGAGGACCCAGGCCAGGAAGAAGAGGCCGGTTGCTTCGGCATAGCCGGTTTGCAGAATCGGTGCAACGGCGCAGAAGCTGACGGCGGCGGTTGCCCACAGGGCGGTTGTCTCTAGCTCAGTGCCCCGGTGGGTAGTAGCGCCCCCGGTAGCTGCCCCGCGCACCTGTAGGCTGGTTTCAAAGAGCCGGTAGATAAACCAGGCTGCCCCAAAGCCAAACAGCAGGGAAACGGTAGGGGCAACCGTCTGATAGCTCAGCCCGGTCACACTCGCCATGGCTCCGCTAATCAGGGGGTAGAGGGGGTAGAAGGCCCACTCATTTTGGGCAACGTGACCGTTGGCGTCCACGGGCAGAACCGCAGGGTAGCCGCCAGCGGCTATCTTGGCATACCAGTCAGCGTCCCAAATAGTGACAAACTCCAGGTAGCCCATTGAGGTATTTTTCCAGGGGCTAAAGGTCTGGTGCAGACCCACGGTTGAGAAAATAAACCAGCCCCAGAGCCGACTTGCGGCATAGACCAGGGCTACCCGCAGGCCGATGGGCAGGCTCGTGAAGAACAGCAGGCCCCGACTGGCGCTCACGCTCAGGGTCGCAGCGGTGCGGTCAAGCACCCCGCTGCGCTGTGGTGCGGACGGACGCCCCACTTCCCTAGCCCTCCCCGCGAAGGTCGGTAGCGGCGTCCTGGCCCCGAGCACCGCGCAGGGCCTCAAGCTCTGCCCGCAGGCGGCTGTTCTCGGCAACCACCTTAGCGAGCACCCCATCGACCTCATCGCGGTTATAGCCCAGGGCCGAGGTGGCAAAACGAACCCGCTCCAGCTCGTCCGTACCCGGGCGATCCGAAAGAATCAGGGGCGGCTCAGCGGCAGGAACCAGCGCTAGGCCGTCCTTGCTGACCGCATCGATAGCCTTCCGCCCTGGAATCAACCGGTCAGTACCCAACACCGCGCACCCGGCCATCACCGCCGCCAGCACCACAAAAGTCACCGTAACCAGTAGATAATTCATACCGTCCTCCCGCAGGAGCCAAGCCCTCTCGCCCAGCACCACTCAACTCAACCCAACAAATATGACTGCAAAAACACGACACCCCGTGTAACAAGTTGTTTACCTGCAGGGCGTAAGGTAGGGCACATACACCATTTGGTTTGTGCCACAGCACCTCAATGTTACCGGCGCACGCACTGAATCCACCACAAGAGAGGAAGCCCAGTGACTACTGACGCACTGGTTCAGCTCACCCACGTGAACAAGCACTACGGTGAGAACCACGTCCTCAAGGACATCAACCTTTCCATCGGCAAGGGCGAGGTTGTCGTCCTCCTCGGCCCTTCAGGCTCCGGCAAGTCAACCCTCTGCCGCACCATCAACCGTCTTGAAACCATCACCGACGGCACCATCACTATCGACGGCAAAAAACTGCCTGAAGAAGGTAAGGAACTCGCCAACCTGCGCGCAGAAGTCGGCATGGTCTTCCAGTCCTTCAACCTCTTCGCCCACAAGACCATCCTCGAAAACGTCACTCTAGGCCCCCGCAAGGTACGCGGCATGGGCAAGACCGAATCTGAAGAGCTGGCCATGAGCCTGCTCAAGAAGGTTGGCGTCGATAACCAGGCTTCCAAGATGCCCGCCCAGCTCTCCGGCGGACAGCAGCAGCGCGTCGCTATCGCCCGCGCCCTCGCCATGAAGCCCAAGGTCATGCTCTTCGACGAGCCCACCAGCGCCCTTGACCCCGAAATGGTCAACGAAGTACTCGACACCATGGTCTCCCTCGCCCGCGAAGGCATGACCATGATCGTGGTAACCCACGAAATGGGCTTCGCCCGCAAGGCAGCAGACCGTATCGTCTTCCTGGCCGACGGCGAAATCGTCGAAGAAGCCACCCCCGACCAGTTCTTCACCAACCCCCAGTCAGACCGCGCCAAGGACTTCCTGGGTAAGATCCTGGGTCACTAAGGACGGCCAGCCATGAATCTCTCCCGCGCCAAAGCAAAGGTCGCAGCCTGCGCCGCCCTGCTCGCCACCGGCGTCCTCGCGCTCTCCGGTTGCTCCGCCACCGGCAGCGAAGACACCATCCGCATCGGTATCAAGTACGACCAGCCCGGCCTGGGCTACCAGGACGGACGCGACTACACCGGCTTCGACACCGACGTAGCCCGCTACGTTGCAGCTGAACTCGGCTACTCCGAAGACCAGATCGAATGGGTCGAAGCCCCCAGCGCTAACCGCGAAAACATGCTCACCAACAACCAGGTAGACATGATTTTTGCGACCTACTCCATCACCGAAAAGCGACTCAAGACCGTTGACTTCGCTGGCCCCTACTTCGTCGCTGGCCAGGACCTGCTGGTCCAGGCAGAGAACACCGACATCACCGGCCCCGAATCTCTTGCCGGGAAGAATCTGTGCTCCGTCACCGGCTCAACCAGTGCAAAGAAGATCCAGGACAAGTACTCATCAGAGGTCCAGCTGGTTCAGCAGAACTCCTACTCTGACTGTGTTGTCGCCCTCAACGCCGGTATGGTCGATGCTGTGACCACCGACGACATCATCCTGGCGGGTCTAGCCTCTACCAAGGCCAACCAGGGCGAGCTCAAGCTCGTTGGCAACACCTTCTCCACCGAAAACTACGGTGTTGGTCTGCCCAAGGGCTCCGACAAGTGCGCCGCCATCAACGCAGCTATCAACAAGATGGTCGAAACCGGCGCCTGGGAAGAAGCCATCAAAAAGAACGTAGGTGCCGCTAACTACACCTACAACGCCGAGCTGAACCCGCCCGTCCTCACCGACGCCTGTGCCACCGTTGACGCCAAATAAGACGGCAACGCCCAGCGCACCTTCACCACACCACAATCTTTCAACCATCGGAGGCTTTCATGTCGTTCTCTGAACAGCTCTCCACGCTCTTTGCCACCTACGACGTCATCGGTGCCTTCTGGACCAATATCCAGCTAACCTTCTGGGCAGCCATCGGATCATTCGTCCTCGGCTCCCTGCTGGCACTTATGCGTATCTCGCCTGTGCCCTCCCTACGTTGGGCGGGCACCGCCTACGTGCACCTGGTCCGCAACACCCCGCTGACCATTCTGATGACTCTGGCAATCCTGGGCGTGTGGACCCAGTTCCAGCTCTCACTAGCAACCAGCTTTGAGTGGAACTTCTTTATCTACGCCGTTATCGTTCTTGCCATCTACCACGCGGCCTTCGTCTGTGAGGCCATCCGCTCCGGCGTCAATACTGTGCCCATCGGCCAGGCTGAAGCGGCCCGCGCCATCGGCCTGGGCTTCCTGCCCACCGCCCGCTACGTGATTTTCCCGCAGGCTCTGCGCGGCTCCATCACCCCGCTGGGCAACACCCTGATTGCGCTAGCCAAGAACACCACCGTAGCCACCGTAGCCTCAGTCGCTGAGGCCTCAGGCATGATGAAGTCCATGATTGAGTTCAACTCAGACCTCATCTTCATGATCTTCTTCGTCTTCGCCATGGGCTTTGTGATTATTGTTGTCCCCATCGGCCTGCTAACCACCTGGGCCTCTCGTAAACTGGCGGTGAAGCGATGAGCAAGAAGCGTATGACCTCAACCTCGGTACTCTTTGACGTACCCGGCCCCAAGGCCCGCGCCCGAACCCGCATCTTCAACATCGTGGCTCTTGTGCTCCTGGCAGCAGGCTTTGCCTACGTCATGATGGTGATGAACCGCCAGGGCCAGCTGGAAGCCGATAAGTGGACCTCCCTCTTCTCGGGTAACCTCTGGGCCAACTACATCCTGCCCGCCCTCTGGAAGACCCTCTCAGCTGCCCTGATTTCTGTGGTTACCTCGGTGGCTTTCGGTCTCTTCTTCGGCCTGGCACGTCTCTCACCCAATAAGGCTGTGCGAGCCTTCGGCACCGTGATCGTGGAGTTCTTCCGCGCCGTTCCCGTGCTGATTATGATGATCTTCTTCTGGCTCTTTTTGGGAAAGCTCAACCTCTTTGCCCCCTCACAGCTACCCTTTATAGCCGTGGTTCTGGGCCTGACCCTCTACAACGGCTCGGTCATCGCTGAGCTTCTGCGCTCCGGTGTACAGCAACTGCCCAAGGGCCAGGGTGAAGCCGGTCTGGCTATCGGCCTGACTCCTTGGAAGGTTCTGACCCTGATTCTGGTACCCCAGGCTCTGACCGCCATGATGCCCTCGCTGCTCTCGCAGTTCGTGGTTATTCTCAAGGACACCGCCCTGGGCTACATCATCTCCTACCCAGAGCTGCTGGCCGCTGCCCGCCGCTTCGGCTCTGGCGAGGGCAATATCTTGCAGATGCTCCTGCTGGCAGCCCTCATCTTCGTGGTGATCAACTTCGCCCTGACCCTCTTTGCCGAGTGGCTCGCTAAGTACATGAGCTCCCGCTCCGACGTAGAGATCAAGCACGCCGACGGTGTGCCCGGTGAAGTGGACGAAGCCCGCCCCAAGACCGAGCTGATGTTCAAGATCCCCAAGCACTAGCATCCGCGCCTGCGGCACTTACCCAAGGGGACCTGAAAATTTTGAAGGGACCGCATATTATGCGGTCCCTTTGAAGTTTCGTGGTCCCTTTGTGGGGTTAGGACGCCGTCAGCCAGCTTTCCAGCGCCGTATAGCAGGCCCGCACCTCAGAGACTTTAACGTGTTCGTTATCGGTATGGGCCAGCAGGGCGTCACCGGGCCCAAAGTTTACGGCGGGAATGCCGATTTCGCTGAAGCGGGCAACGTCCGTCCACCCGTACTTAGGCTTAGGAGCCTGCCCAACCGACTCAATCAGTGACCTAGACAGCGGAGCCTCCAGGCCGGGGCGGGCCGCTGATGACAGGTCCACGAAATCCAGCTCGTAGCCTTCAAAAACCTCGTGCAGATGCGCGACGGCTTCGTCCAGGGTCTTATTGGGGGCAAAACGGTAGTTGATGTGGACGCCCGCGTCATCGGGAATCACGTTCCCAGCAACCCCGCCTGAAATCTGCACGGCGTTGAGCCCCTCGCGGTAGGCCAGGCCCTCAACCTCATAGGTGGCAGGCTGGTAGGCAGCAAGGCGCCCCAGCACGTCCGCCATCTTGTGGATAGCGTTGATGCCCTTCCATGCGCGACCCGAATGGGCAGCGACGCCCGAGGTGCGAATCCAGAAGCGGATGGTGCCGTTGCAGCCGCCTTCGATGGTGCCGTCGGTGGGTTCCAGGAGCACGGCGAAGGCCGCGTCGGTCAGCTTCTCCCGGTGGTTGCGCATCAGGCGGGCAAGCCCTGAGAGCTCTGATGCAACTTCTTCATTGTCATAAAAGACGTAGGTGATATCGTAGCGGGGCTCCTTCAAGCGGGCAGCTAGGGCTAGCTGCACGGCAACCCCGCCCTTCATGTCCACGGCGCCGCGGCCGTAGAGGACCCGCTCCCCCGCTTCCTCAGACCAAGAAGCAGGTACGGTACCTCGTGAGCCCTCGGTACGGGGCAGGGGCACCGTATCTAGGTGGCCTGCCAGCACAATGCGGGTATCCCGGCCCAGGTTAGTGCGGGCGATGATGGCGTCGCCGTCGCGGGTTATCTCTAAGCCGCCGGTACCCTCAAGGGCCGCCTGCACGGCGTCCGCCAGGCGCACCTCGGCGCCAGAAACAGAATAAATATTGAGCAGATCAGCAGTGAGATCTTCAACGGGCTGGGTTAGGTTCAGGACGCCGGGGCCCACCTGAGCAAACTCAGCGGCCTGGGCGAGGGTAAGGTTCTTGGTCATAGTTCCACGATACAAGCAGATAGCGCCCCGCACCCGCCTGATTCCGTAGACTGGTAGGCATGACTGAAAACAATACCCGTGTAGCATCCGGCCTGGGTCTGGCCACCGTCGTCGCCTCCGGCGAGAACGAAGGCACCGTACTCGATGTCTGGTACCCCGCCCCCGCCCTCACCGAAACCCCCGACGACTCCGTAGCAGCCGACCTCGAAGCCCTGGTCGAAGCCGACGAAGACCGCAACGTTGTGCGTGAGCTGGTCAACGTCACCATCAACCTCGACGAGGCCCCCGCCAATGCAGCGGACGCCTACCTGCGCCTGCACCTGCTCTCCCACACCCTGGTTGCCCCCAACACCATCAACCTCGACGGTCTCTTTGGTGCTCTCGCCAACGTTGCCTGGACCAACTTCGGCCCAGTGCTGGCTAGCGAATTCAACACCGTCTCACTGAAGCTGCGTCGCCGCGGCGCCCTGGTCGTCACCCACGTGGACAAGTTCCCCCGCATGATCGACTACGTCGTGCCCGCTGGTGTTCGTATCGGCGACGCCGACCGCGTCCGCCTGGGTGCCCACCTGGCCTCCGGCACTACCGTCATGCACGAAGGCTTCGTCAACTTCAACGCCGGTACCCTCGGCGAATCCATGGTCGAGGGCCGAATCTCCCAGGGCGTTGTCATTGGCAACGGCACCGACATCGGCGGCGGCGCCTCAACCATGGGCACCCTCTCCGGTGGCGGCACCCAGCGTGTCTCCATCGGCGAGCGCTCCCTGCTCGGCGCTGAAGCCGGTATCGGCATTGCCCTGGGTGATGACTGCGTAGTTGAAGCTGGCCTGTACGTCACCGCCGGATCCCGCGTGACCGTCCTCAACCCTGGCTCTGAGCCCAAGGTCGTCAAGGCCCTAGAGCTCTCCGGCGTCAATAACCTGCTCTTCCGCCGCAACTCCGTGACCGGCGCTATCGAAGTTCTACCCCGTGCCAACAACACCGTGGAACTGAACTCAGAGCTGCACGCTAACTAAAAAATAAGTAATCATTTCGCGAGACGGGCTTATGCTCGCTGCCGACCCTCTCGTCTGGTTCGCTTCGCTCACAAGACGATTCATGCCAGCCCCAAGCCAGCAGCTTCGCTATAAGCCCGTTTCGCCCATCGATATTTACTGAAGTTTCATATACTCAAGACCCGCCCTACCGGCTGACCGGCAGGGCGGGTCTTTACAATAAGAGAACACACTCACAACACATCAGAAAGCTATTCATGAAGCGTTCTCTTTCTCTGCTGGCAGGTCTTGGCCTGGTTTCTTCCAGCGTTCTCGTTCCCGCAGCTTTTGCAGCAGATGGTACTACTGACCTGGGCGATTTGACCGTGCTGGCCTCAACCGATGTTCACGGCCGCGCCCTTAACTACGACTACTTCACCGGCGCCCCCTATGGCGAAGGTGCTAAGGCCCTGGGTATGGAGCACCTGGCAACCGCCATCGCCCAGACCCGGGCGGCAAAGGGTGCAGAGTCCACCCTGGTGCTCGATAACGGTGACGCCAACCAGGGCAACCCCTTACAGACCTACTACCAGAACAACCGCACCGCCACCAGTGTTGACCCCATGGCCTCGGTTTTTAACCTGCTGGGCTACGACGCCGGTGTAGTGGGCAACCACGAGTTCAACTATGGCCCCGATGCAGCCGCCCAGTACACCCAGAATCTGACTATGCCCCTGCTCGGGGCTAACGTCATCGACACCGCAACCGGCGCTCCTGCCTACGAGCCCTACACCATGATTGAAAAGACCGTGGGCGGCGAGAAGGTCCAGGTAGCCGTGATCGGCGTGGTAACCCCCGGGGTTCGTGTGTGGGATAAGGCTACCGTTGAGGGCAAGCTAGAATTTAAGGACGCTGCCGCTACCGTCGCCGAGTGGGCACCCAAGGTCAAGGCGGCAGGGGCCGACGTGGTCGTCGTCCTCGCCCACACCGGCCTAGATGCTGAGGGCTACACCTACAACCCGGCAGACCTGACTGAAAACGTCGCTAAGTCTGTTGCCGAACAGTCCACCGATGTTGATGTGGTCGTGGGCGGTCACTCCCACGTCACCAACAAGGTTCAGGAATACTTCACCAACAAGAACGGTGAGCCGGTGCTCTACACCCAGCCCGGTTACTGGGCCCGTTTCCTTTCCGAAGTCACCCTGCCCCTGGTCAAGGAAGCAGACGGTGATATCGAGGTCAAGTGGACCGCGGCCGAAAAGCCCACCGCCGTTGCCCTCAACGCCGGTGACTACGCCGCCGACGCGTCCGTCCTCGCCGCTATCGAGCCCTACCACTCAAAGACAACCGAGTGGGTACAGACCGTCGTTGCTCAGGCAACCGCTGAGATGCCCGCTGCTACCAGCGCCTGGGAAGACACCGCTGTTCTGGACTTCATCAACATGGTGCAGACCGAAGAAGTAACCCGGGCTCTGGCCGGAACCCAGTACGAGGGTCTGCCCGTCGTTGCTGAGGTCTCCCCCTTCTCCCGCACCGCTGTTTTCAAGCAGGGCGATGTCACCATTGCCGATATGGCGAGCCTCTATATCTACGACAACACCCTCTACGCTGTTGAGCTCACCGGTGCCCAGCTCAAGGACTACCTTGAATGGTCAGCCCGCTACTACAAGCAGCAGGAGCCCGGCGCTGAAATCACCGACTGGCCCACCGTCACTAACGCCCTCTACGAGGGGGCAACCCGCGGTATTCCCGACTACTCCTACGACGTGCTCTCAGGTGTGAACTACCACATCAACATCTCCAAGCCTGTCGGCGAGCGCATCGAGGGCCTAACCCTGCCCGATGGTACTCCCCTCGCTGATGATCAGAAGGTCATCCTGGCTCTGAACAACTACCGCTGGTCAGGCGGCTCAGGCTACCCGCACGTTACCGCAGCTCCTATCGTCTACGAGGAGCAGAAGGCCGTGCGCGACCTCATGATCGACTGGGCTATCACCAACAAGACCATCGACCCGACCACCTTCTTCGTCAAGAACTGGACGGTTGGCACCAGCTCCCTACCTACCGAGCAGGCTCCTGAAGAGACCCCGGCTCCTAGCGACAGCCCTACCGCTGCTCCTTCGGTTGAGCCCTCGGTATTCCCCACCGAAGAGCCGACTGCAAGTGCCAGTGCGGACGCCCCCGCCCCGGCTCCCAGTAATAGCCCGGCTTCTTCGGCTTCTACCGAGACCAGCCAGAACGATGTAGTAGGGGCACCTGAATCTGGAAAGAGCGGCGCACTAGCCCACACCGGCGCTACTGCTCTGCCCTTCCTCGCAAGTGCTGCCCTCCTGCTGGGTCTAGGCGCTACCGCCTTCTTCGCTGCCCGCCGCAAGAACAGCTAGGTGTAAGCGTCCGCGCCTTTTACCCTAGATGTGCTCAGCCCCGCCACCGCTTCTACCGGCTGGCGGGGCTGAGTGCAGGTAAGCTAGAGAAAACATCAATCGTCTACTAGGGGAAAACGTGAAGATTCTCGTTACCGGCGGTGCCGGCTACATCGGCTCCCACACCGTACTCGAACTGCTCAAG
Source organism: Rothia nasimurium (assembly GCF_014217215.1). Taxonomy (GTDB): domain Bacteria; phylum Actinomycetota; class Actinomycetes; order Actinomycetales; family Micrococcaceae; genus Rothia; species Rothia avistercoris. The sequence continues at coordinate 791,900 of NZ_CP056080.1, read as the reverse complement.
GCAGGCCACGAGGTAACCGTTATGGACAACCTCTCAAACTCCTCCATGGAGTCCCTGGCCCGCGTTGAAGAACTGACCGGCAAGACTGTAGAGTTCCGCAAGGTTGACCTACTGGACCTGCCCGAGATGAAGCAGCTTTTCAACCTGGTCAAGCCCGATGCCGTGATCCACTTTGCTGGTCTTAAGGCTGTGGGCGAGTCCGCTGAGAAGCCCCTGTGGTACTACCAGACCAATGTCACCGGCACCCTCAACCTGCTCTACGCCATGGAAGACGCAGGCTGCCACTCCATCGTCTTCTCATCATCGGCTACTGTCTACGGCGAGCCCGAGTCTATGCCGCTAACCGAAAAGATTAATATGGACGCCCAGTCCTGCTACGGTCGCACCAAGGAGCACATTGAGGACATGCTGGTAGACCTGGCAGCCTCAGATTCTAAGTGGAACATTGCCCTGCTGCGCTACTTCAACCCGGTAGGTGCCCACGAGTCCGGCCGTATCGGTGAAGACCCGGCTGGCATCCCCAACAACCTGGTTCCCTTCATCGCTCAGGTTGCGGTGGGTCGCCGCGAATACCTCAATGTTTTCGGCAACGACTACCCCACTGTCGATGGCACCGGCGTTCGCGACTACATTCACGTCGTTGACCTGGCGGACGGCCACCTCAAGGCCCTGGATTACATCACCGCCCACGGTGGTCTGCACACCTGGAACCTGGGTACCGGTAACGGCTACTCGGTTCTTGAGGTTCTGCACGCTTTTGAGAAGGCTGCGGGTAAGGAGCTGCCCTACAAGATTGTGGACCGCCGCCCCGGCGATGTGGCTGTTTCCTACGCAGATCCCGCTGCTGCCCTAGCAGATCTGGGGTGGTCTGCTACCCGCGATATCGACACCATGGTGCGCGACCACTGGAACTGGCAGAAGAATAATCCAAATGGATATGAGGCGTAGCCGAATATCCCCTTAAGCCAAGCCCCGGCGTCCTTATCTCCAACGAGGTAAGGACGCCGGGGCTTAGTGATGCGCTGTTTGGCAGGTTAACGCTCAGGGTAGTGGCGTTCGGTTTCGCCGATGTAGACCTGGCGGGGGCGGCCGATCTTGCGGTCGGGGTCCTGGATACCTTCGGTCCATTGGGCGATCCAGCCGGGGAGGCGGCCCAGGGCGAAGAGGACGGTGAACATGTGCTCGGGGAAGCCCATAGCCTTGTAGATGAGGCCAGTGTAGAAGTCTACGTTGGGGTAGAGCTTACGTTCGATGAAGTAGTCGTCGTTGAGGGCCTTCTCTTCGAGACGCTTGGCGATATCGAGCAGTTCGTTGTTGCCGCCAATGGACTCGAGGATTTCGTCTGCGGTCTTCTTGACGATACGAGCGCGGGGGTCGTAGTTCTTGTAGACGCGGTGGCCAAAGCCCATGAGGCGGACGCCGTCTTCCTTGTTCTTGACCTTCTCCATGAAGTCTTCGGGACTGATGCCGTCCTTCTGGATCTGGTTGAGCATCTTGAGCACTGCCTCGTTAGCGCCGCCGTGCAGGGGGCCGTAAAGGGCGTTGATACCGGCTGAGACGGAGGCGAACATGTTGGCATTCGATGAACCGACAAGACGCACGGTGGAGGTGGAGCAATTCTGCTCGTGGTCTGCGTGCAGGAGCAGCAGCAGATCGAGAGCCTTGGCGTGCAGGGGGTTGACTTCGTACTCCTCGGTGGGGAAGCCGAAGCACATGCGCAGGAAGTTCTCGGTGTAGTTGAGCTCGTTCTTGGGGTAGATAGAGGGCTCGCCCTTGGACTTCTTATAGGCGTAGGCTGCCAGGGTGGGTACCTTGGAGAGCAGGCGGTAGGTTGAGATTTCTACCTGACGGGGGTCGAAGGGGTCGAGGGAGTCAGAGTAGAAGGTTGACATGGCTGAAACGCTGGATGCGAGGACGGCCATGGGGTGGGCGTCACGGGGGAAACCGCGGAAGAAGAATTTGAAGTCTTCGTGCACCATGGTGTGGCGGCGAATCATCTGGTCGAAGTCTTCGAGCTGGGCGGGGGTGGGCAGTTCTCCGTAGATGAGCAGGTAGGCGGTTTCGATGAAGCTGGATTTTTCTGCCAGCTCTTCGATGGGGTAGCCGCGGTAACGCAGGATGCCGGCGTCACCGTCGATGTAGGTGATAGCTGACTTTGCGTTTGCGGTGTTCATGAAGCCCGGGTCGTAGGCTACCTTGCCGGTTTCTTTGAGCATGCCTGCAACTTCGAAGGCACCGTTACCTTCGGTTGCTTCTACTGCGGGCAGAGGCAGTTCTTTGCCGTCATAGCTCAGCAGCGCTTTGTTCTCAGTCATTGTGTTCCTCCTGTCATACGAGGCAACGTACGTGCTGTGTGATGAAGTGGGATTCTAAAAAAGGACGGTGCGGCTTTCGCGGGGTGGTGGAAGGCCGCACCGTGCACGTACGCACGTCATCTATGGTCTACATTACAGCAGAATAATGCGCGGGGTCACATTGGTGTGAGTTCAGAAGCTACATTACGTTCTTTAGCTGAGCTTATTTGACATTAACAGCTTTGCTTTACTCTGACAGTCGGGCAGCGGCACGGGAAATGTCGTTATCTGAACCGGTCAGAGCGATACGTACGTACCCCTCACCTGCGGTTCCGTAGAAAACACCGGGGCCAATCACGATACCCTTGTCTGCAAAGCGCTGGACGGTAGCCCAGGTATCTTCACCTGCTGTAGCCCACAGGTAGAGACCGGCCTCGGAGTGTTCAACGGTTAGCCCGAAGCGTTCCAGGGCCGGCAGTAGGGTTTCGCGGCGGGCCCGGTAGAGGTCTTTCTGGGCCTCAACGTGAGCGTCATCGGAGAGCGCTGCGGTCATGGCGACCTGTACGGGAGCGGGCACAATCATGCCCGCGTGCTTACGAGAGTTGACCAGGTTGGCCATAATCGTCTCGTCTCCCGCGATAAAAGCGCCGCGGTAGCCAGCAAAGTTGGACTGCTTGGAAAGAGAGTAGGCTGCCAGCACCAGATCCTGGCTTTCGCCACAGACACGGGGGTCAAGCACGGAGGGCACAGACTTACCACCGCGAGCAGAGTCCCATTCTCCCCAGCCCAGTTCTGCGTAGCACTCATCGGAGGCAACCACGGCACCCAGGGCACGGGCGTCCTCCACTATCTTTTTCAGCTCATCCACATCGCGCACGATGCCGGTGGGGTTGGCCGGCGAGTTAATCCATACCAGGCGGACGCGGGCACGGGTCGCCTCATCGAGCTCATCCAGGGAGTCAGCTGCCACGGGGGTTGCGCCGGCGAGCTGGGCACCGATGTCGTAGGTAGGGTAGGCAACGGTGGGGCGGACGACCACGTCCCCCTCCCCCAGGCCCAGCAGGAAGGGAAGCCAGGCAACAAGCTCCTTCGAGCCGATAGTGGGCATGACCTGGTCGGTAGACAGCCCGGGAACGCCGCGGCGGCGGTCGAACCAGTCAACGATAGCCTGACGCAGGGTGAGAGTACCGTGGGTCGTGGGGTAGCCGTGGGCATCGGTAGCACCGGCCAGGGCATCACGGATAACTGAGGGGGTAGGGTCAACCGGGGTTCCAATAGAAAGGTTAATGAGCCCCTCGGGGTGGGCTTCAGCGGTAGCCCGGTAGGGGGCCATAGTGTCCCAGGGATAGTCGGGCAGGTCGAGGCCAAATTCGCGCATGGTCTGCTTTCTCTTGTGAATATGTTCAGGTACGGTGGGGGCGCGGCGCGGCGCTGCCCCACCCCTAGGTAGTTGCATGAAGCACCACGTTTATTTCTAGTGTAGGTGCTCATAAAAAAGTCAGCACAAGCGTCTCAAACTTGCTTGTGCTGACTGATGTTTGTTTAGTCCTGGTTCTGCGGGGGCAGGGCCGCAATCATGGGGGCGTCCTTAGCGATGACGCCCAGGCGGGCGGCACCACCGGGTGAGCCAAGATCGTCGAAGAAGTCGGCGTTAGCGGCGGTGTAGTCTTCCCATTCTTCGGGGACGTCGTCTTCGTAGTAGATAGCTTCTACGGGGCAAACCGGCTCACAAGCACCGCAGTCGACGCATTCATCGGGGTGAATGTAGAGGGAGCGTTCGCCTTCGTAGATGCAGTCGACAGGGCATTCTTCGACGCAGGCGCGATCTTTTACATCGACGCAGGGCTGGGCGATGATGTAGGTCATGGGTGCCTTTCTGGTGGTGACGCACCGGTGCGTGGTGTGTTGGGTAACTGTGCTCTAGTGTATCTGGTCACCGGTGTAGGGGCAGATTTTTGTGATGGATGAGATAGCCTGCTGAGCCGGGTTAAGTTTTATTGCGGCGGTATTTAGTGGCGCTCATAATTCCCAGGGTTGAGGCAACAAGGGATCCGAGAGCCCAGATAGTTCCAGCGGTGCCGATCGGGTTGATGGGGTTGATATAGACCAGCATTGAGGTACCTTTGGCAAATGCAAAGATGCCGATGAGGATAAAGGCCGTGGCACCGAGCAGGGCTGCTGCCCAGTTCTTTTCGGTGTGAATGGCAACCCAGGTTGAAGCGAAGTATACGGTCAGGATGCCCAGGGCAGCACCCCAGGGTACCCAGAGCGCACTAGTGGGGTACCAGATATGGGCGTGGTACATGGTTCCGGCAAAACTTGCAATCAGCCCGAGGGCGATTGCGGAAATGGCTGAGTTGATAGGGCCGGGGGCTTCAACGCTTTCTTCCGGAGACGCGGCGGCTGGGGTTCCCGACTGGGCTGTGCCCCAGAGCAGGCGGTAGGTTTCGGTAGGGTTGATGGGCTGGGAGACCCCGTTTGAGTACTCGAAGGTGGTCTCGCTGGTGATAGTAATTTGGGTAGCATGGGCACGCATGGCCTCGCGCTTATGGTCGATACTGCCCATAATGACAGCCTGCTGCCGGGTATCTTGACGATTGGGGTCGCCTTCGATGCCCCATAGAGCGATGGGAGCCGAGGGGGTTCCCTCTAGGGAGCGGACGGCCGCCAAGGTAGCTTCGTAGGTTCGTTTGTGGTCGGGGTGCCCGTAGCCGCCGTCCGCGTCGTAGGTGACGACAACGTCCGGCCTGATTTCACGGATAGCGCTGGCGATGGCGTCTGCCTGGGGCTTGAGGGGCAGACGCGTAAGGCAGTCATCGGCTGCGGCGGGGTTAGCGATAGCGCGTCCGTCCGACCCCCACGTCATACCCGAATCACGGTAGCTGGTGCGCTCGCCGGGCAGGTAACTCGCCCCCTCGCCCAGGTAGAGGTGGCGGCGGATGCCGAGGGCTTTGAGGGAGGCTTTGAGTTCCCCGGTGCGGTACTCACCCAGGGCATGGCCCCGGTCGGTGTTAGCGGGGTGGGTCGCTTCGAGATGACGCAGGGCAGGGTCAATGACTTCACCCATTTCACCACGGGTCATGGTGAGCAAGTGTACAGTGACGCCGGCGTCGGTAAGAGCGCCGATGGTGGCACCGGTCGATGAGGCTTCATCGTCGGGGTGGGCGTGCACGAAAAGAACGGTGGTGTCTTTGGGCTTGATGCCTTCGGGAATCAGGCTAAAAGTAGCGGTGTCGGTGATGACTTCACCGGCGACCGGGTAATGAGGCTGGGCGTCGAGTTCCATGGTGACGGTTTTCTGCTGGGTGCTGTTTGGTTCCTAGCAATTTTAGCTTTACTTACTGAGCTCTAGCTGGGTTTGCTGTTTTAACGATGTGCTTAGGTCATCTCGCTCTTATCCCTGTGGTTATCAGTAGGGCCGTGGCCCGCTCCCCTGTTCAGGAGAACGGACCACGGCCCTGAGAGCATCTATCCCTTTGTACCCTTAGGCGCGGGCGCGACGGCGTGCTTCGCGCACGCGCTCATTGGAGTCAAGGATAACCTTGCGAATACGAATAGCTTCGGGTGTGACTTCCACGCACTCGTCCTCGCGGGCCCATTCCAGGGACTCTTCGAGGGTGAGCTTCTTGGGGGGAGTCATGTTTTCGAAGTTATCTGCTGAAGCTGAGCGCATGTTGGTCAGCTTCTTTTCGCGGGTGATGTTAACTTCCATGTCGTCGGCGCGTGAGTTCTCGCCGATGATCATGCCCTCGTAAACCTCTGAGGTGGGTTCGACGAAGATGGTGCCACGTTCCTGCAGACCGATAATAGCGTAGGGGGTAACGACGCCGGCGCGGTCAGAAATCATAGAGCCGTTGGAGCGGTAGTCGATGTCGCCTGCCCAGGGCTCGTAGCCGGTGGAGTAGGACGATGAAATACCGGCACCGCGGGTCTCGGTGAGGAACTTGGTGCGGAAGCCAATCAGGCCGCGGGCTGGCACGGCGAATTCCATGCGGACCCAGCCGGTACCATTGTTGGCCATGTTTTCCATGCGGCCCTTACGAGCTGCCATGAGCTGGGTGACGGCACCCAGGAATTCTTCGGGCACGTCGATAATCATGTGCTCCATGGGCTCATGAACCTTGCCGTCGATGGTCTTAGTAACAACCTGGGGCTTGCCCACGGTCAGCTCAAAGCCTTCACGGCGCATCTGCTCAACAAGAATCGCCAGAGCGAGTTCGCCACGCCCCTGGACCTCCCAGGCGTCCGGACGCTCGGTGGGCAAAACCTTGAGGGAGACGTTACCGATGAGCTCCTTATCGAGGCGGTCCTTCACCTGGCGGGCGGTAACCTTAGCGCCCTTGACCTTACCGGCCAACGGTGAGGTGTTGATACCGATGGTAACGGAAATCGCAGGGTCATCGACCTTGATCAGGGGCAGGGGCTTGGGGTTCTCGGGGTCGGTGAGGGTTTCACCAATGGTGATGTCTTCGATACCGGCAACAGCGACAATTTCACCGGGGCCAGCGGACTCAGCGGGAACACGTTCCAGTGCCTTGGTAGCCAGTAGCTCAGAGATACGAACATTCTTGGTTTCGCCATCCTGACGTACCCAGGCAACGGTCTGGCCCTTCTTCAGGGTGCCATTGAAGATACGCAGCAGAGCCAGGCGGCCCAGGAAGGGTGAGGAGTCAAGGTTGGTCACGTGAGCCTGCAGCACCTCATTGGGGTCGTAGGTGGGGGCAGGAACATGTTCCAGGATGGTCTCGAAGAGGGGCTCCAGGTCATCGTTATCGGGCAGGGCGCCGTCAGCGGGCTGGTTCAATGACGCAGCACCTGCCTTACCGGAAGCGTAGACGACGGGGACATTCAGCAGAGCATCGATATCGAGATCGGGAACCTCATCAGCCAGGTCGCTCGCCAGCCCCAGAAGCAGGTCCATAGACTCGCCAACAACTTCGTCAATACGGGCGTCGGGGCGGTCAACCTTATTAACAACCAGAATAACGGGCAGCTTAGCAGCTAGGGCCTTACGCAGCACAAAACGGGTCTGGGGCAGGGGTCCCTCTGAAGCGTCCACCAGCAGCACAACACCATCAACCATGGACAGGCCGCGCTCAACCTCACCGCCGAAGTCAGCGTGACCGGGAGTATCAATAACGTTGATGGTAATTTCTTCGCCCTTGGCTGCAGGGCCGGAGTAGAACACGGTGGTGTTCTTAGCCAAAATGGTGATGCCCTTTTCCTTTTCAAGGTCACCGGAGTCCATGACGCGGTCTTCCACGTCAGCGTGGGCGGAGAAGGCGTTGGTCTGCTTGAGCATCGCATCAACGATGGTGGTCTTGCCGTGGTCAACGTGAGCCACGATTGCCACGTTGCGAAGGTCGCTCCGTGAAGCGGTGTTCTGAGTTTCAGACATGCGGAAAGTATCTCGCTTACATGTTGGGGATAAGGACGCCGGTGCGCGGCTTACCTGTCGAATTTTCGGCACCAGCGCAGAGGGCTTTCGGTTTGATTATACCGGCGGCACCTAAACTAGCCGCTATCTTCTGGGACACATTAGAAATGAATAAGGGAGGCGGACGCTCTCTTGCCGACTAACCTTCTTGCCGGTTCGCTGGCGCTCACTGGCAATTCATGCCAGCCCCAGCCAGTCGGCGCCGAGAGCGTCCGCCTCCCTAAAGGCAGTTCATTTCCTATTTATTCCAGGGTGTCTGCTTTACATCCTGGGGTTTGACTACCGGAATAGATCCAGTCACCGCACGGATCTGTTCGATTGCGGCAGTATTTGCGTCGACCTGGAGAGCTACTTCGTCAACAGCCTTTTCTACGGCCTCTTCGACCTTAGCTTCAACCGCCTTATCCACGGCTTCTTCCAGGGCCGCTTCGAGCTGGCCGTCCAGGTGTTCGTCAAGGTGCTCCCCCACTGCTGCGGTGACGCGCTCTTCGACGCCTTCGGCAACCAGCTCGTTGACGCGGTCGTCAATCTGCTCAGCCAGTGAGGCTTCAATCTCATGGCGAGCATTACGACGCTGGGCGCGGACGAAGAGACGGTGCTCAACGCTCAGGGCCTTGTAGAGGGAGATACACATCAGCACGATCACTATTGAGAAAGGCAGGGCCGTCAGAATTGCGACGGTTTGAATCGCTGACAGCGATTCGCTACCACCGATGACAACCAGGGAGATCGCGGTTGCAGCTGCAACCAGCACCCAGAAGACACGAATCCAGGTTTTGGGTTCAGGTGACCCGTTAGTGGAAAGCATGCCCAGTACCAGAGCGCCGGAGTCTGCCGAGGTCACGAAGAAGACGGTAATCAGCAGTACCGCACCGGCAGTCAGAATGACGCCACCGGGCAGATTGTGGAACATCTGGAAGAGGGCATTCTCCGCAGAGACGCTACCGTCTTCGCCCACCAAGCTAGTGCCGGTGCCAAAGAGTTCCTGGTGCAGGGCAGTGCCACCGAGTACGGAGAACCAGAAGAAGGAGGTCAGAGCGGGTACCAGCAGCACACCGATCACGAATTCGCGCACGGAACGGCCCTTGGAAACTCGGGCGATGAACATGCCGACGAAGGGCGACCAGGAAATCCACCAGCCCCAGTAGAAGGTGGTCCAGGCAGCCTGGAACTGTTCACCGTCAACACCGTAGAGGGCCAGGGTCTCAAAGGTCATGGCAACGACGTTTTGCAGGTAGTTACCGATGGACCCGATGAAGTTACGGAAGAGGAAGAGGGTGGGGCCAACCACCAGCACGAAGAGGCAGACGATAGCGGCCAGCATGAGGTTGCCGTTCGAGAGCCACTTCATACCCTTTTCTAGACCGGTGACCACGGAGAAGAGGGTGATACCCATGAGCACCACGATGATGCCCACCAGCCAGCCGTTACCCTCGGCCGGGATGTTCATGTAGCCCAGGCCCGCAGCAATCTGCATTACACCGAGGCCAAGAGAGGTCGCTACACCGAAGAGGGTGCCAACCAGGGCGACAACGTCGATGACGTCACCTGCTCCACCTTTTACGCGGTCGCCCAGCAGGGGCTTGAGGGAGTAGCGGATAGAGAGAGGCAGCTTGAGGCGGTGGGTTGCATAGGCAATGGCAAGGCCCACGATGACGTAGATAGCCCAGGGGTGCAGACCCCAGTGCAGGAAGGACTGGCTCATCGCAGCCTGAGCAATTTCTTCCTTGGTGCCGTCACCCACGCCGGGGCGGGGGTCAACGTAGTGCATGAGGGGTTCGGTTGCCCCGTAGAAGACCAGGCCGATGCCCATACCGGCAGCAAAGAGGAAGGCGAACCAGGTAGTGAAAGGGTAGGCGGGTTCGTCGTCGTCATCGCCTAGCTTAACGTCGCCCATGCGGGAGAAGCCCAGGTAGAGGGCGAAGATGACGAAGAAAGCAACGATAGCGACGTAGTACCAACCGAAGTAGTTAATAACGTCTGCCTGCAGGGCATCGAAGATTTCTTTGGTGCGGTGGGGGAAGGCCAGGGTGATGCCGATAAAGGCAGCCATGATAACGGCTGCGGGAATAAAAACCTTGGGCGCCAGGGAACCTTCACGCATGTTTTCCTTAGCGGCCGCGTCGATATCCCCCTTCCGCAGGTCGGGGCCCGAGCTGGGCGGAGTTTGCTGGGTGGTAGCCATGAAAGTGTCCTTTATATCTTCTTACGTTTCGACCTAGTTGACATGCAAAAGCACCCCGTATGCCGCGTCCGCACCCACACCTATAAGAGCGAGGAGCTCGCACAGCGTGGTTCAGGAAGGGGCTAGAGATGCCTATTCCACTTCAATAATAACACCACTGATAATAAGTAGGCATCTTCTTGGTCTGCTTAATTGCCTATAAAACCACAAAAAACCACACCCGCCAGCGGGGTCAAAAACTACCAAACCAACATAAAATAGAGGCAAGAACACCCAAATCGACAGGAAGGCAGAGCACATATGTCTCTCCCCGCCATCACCGATCCCGTCCAGACCAAAGCCTGGGCAGCCCTGACCGAGCACCAGCAGAAGACCACCGCCGACCTACGCGCCTGGTTCGAAGCCGACCCTGCCCGCGCCGAAAAGCTGAGCTTCACCGCCGCCGACCTCTACGTTGACCTCTCCAAGAACCTCATCACCGAAGAGACCCTGGCCCTGCTAACCCAGCTGGCCAACGAAGTGAACCTCGAAGAGCGCCGTGACGCTATGTTCGCCGGTGAGCGCATCAACGTCACCGAAGACCGCGCCGTCCTGCACACCGCCCTGCGCCGCCCCAAGGGCGCCACCCCCGCTCTCGTCGTTGATGGCCAGGACGTCGACGCCGACGTCCACGAGGTCCTCGCCAAGATTTACGACTTTGCCGACCGCGTCCGCTCCGGCGAGTGGGTAGGCATTACTGGCAAGCGCATCGAAACCGTTGTCAACATCGGCATCGGCGGCTCAGACCTGGGCCCCGTCATGGTCTACGAGGCCCTGAAGCCCTACGCCCAGCCCGGCCTGACCGCCCGCTTCATCTCCAACATCGACCCCACCGACGCCGCCGAGACCGTCAAGGACCTAGATCCCGAGACCACCCTTTTCATCGTCGCCTCCAAGACCTTCGGCACCCTCGAAACCCTCACCAACGCCCGCGTCTGCCGCGAGTGGCTGCTAACCTCTCTGCGCGAGGCCGGCGCCCTGGACGGCAAGGACGAAAAGGACGCCGTCGCCGCCCACTTCGTCGCCGTCTCCACCGCTCTGGAAAAGGTCAAGGCATTCGGCATCGACCCCGAGAACGCTTTCGGGTTCTGGAACTGGGTAGGCGGACGCTACTCCGTCGACTCCGCCATCGGCACCCCCCTGGCTATTGTGCTCGGCCCCGAGGTCTTCGAGCAGTTCCTGGCCGGCTTCCACGCCATGGACGAGCACTTCCGCACCGCACCCCTGGCTGAAAATGTCCCCGCCCTGATGGGTCTGCTGAACATCTGGAACGTCAACTTCCTGGGCGCCGAAACCCACGCCGTCCTCCCCTACGACCAGTACCTGCACCGCTTCCCCGCCTACCTGCAGCAGCTGACCATGGAATCCAACGGCAAGTCCGTGCGCGCGGACGGCAAACCCGTCACCACCGCCACCGGTGAAGTCTTCTGGGGCGAGCCCGGCACCAACGGCCAGCACGCCTTCTACCAGCTGATCCACCAGGGCACCCGACTGATTCCCGCCGACTTCATCGCCTTCGCCAACCCGGTTCACGCAACCCGCGACGGCGAGCAGGACATCCACGAGCTCTTCCTAGCCAACTTCTTCGCCCAGACCAAGGCCCTGGCATTCGGCAAGACCGCCGATGAGGTCCGCGCCGAGGGCACCGCCGAAGAAATCGTTCCGGCCCGCGTCTTCTCAGGCAACCGCCCCACCACCTCCATCATGGCCTCTCAGCTGACCCCCGCCGTCCTGGGCCAGCTCATCGCCCTCTACGAACACATCACCTTCGTTCAGGGTATTGTCTGGGGCATCGACTCCTTCGACCAGTGGGGTGTTGAGCTCGGCAAGCAGCTCGCCCTGCAGCTGGCCCCCGCCGTGGGCGGCGACCGTGAGGTTCTGGCTCAGCAGGATTCCTCAACCCAGGGCCTGATTGGCTACTACCTGGACCAGCGTAAGTAATTTAGCTACCGCAGGGCGCCCCTTGGCCGACTAACCTTCTTGGTCTCGCCCTGGAGGGCTCGCCCAATTCATGCCAGCCCCAGCCAGTCGGCTGCAGGGGCGCCCTACGTTAGCTGAGACATGCTGCTTTCGATTGGGTACGCAAAGCCTACTAAGCATAACCCCGGTAACTTCGTCAGTTACCGGGGTCCTTGCGTTAAAGCTGGGCAAGCGTGGTAAGTACGGCCTGCTCAATAATTCTGATGACCTGGGACTCAGGCAGGGTAGGCAGGCTTCCTCTTTCGACTCCCCCAGCGTCCACACTTGCCGTGACAGACGGACGCTCGGGTGCGGCGTCCGCTCCCCCACCGGCTTCTACGTGTGTGAGGGGAATATGGACGAAGCCCGCCGGTATTACCCCTTTGGTTGCGTGCATAAGCTCGTAAAAAACATGGTTACACACAAAAGTTCCGGCGGTGTACGACAGCTCTACGGGCAGTTGCTGGGCAGCTAACTGCTCAAAAATTACTCGAGTAGGCAGGGTAGAGAAGTAGGCATCGGGGCCATCGCCACGGATGGGCTGGTCGATAATCTGGGTACCGGAATTATCTGGAATACGAGCAGAGTCGAGATTGATACCAACGCGTTCCAGGCTGACCTTATCGCGGCCAGCCGCAACGCCAAGACTTATAGCTAGCTCAGGCTTAATGCGCTCTAAGAGCTCGCCCAGCACCCGGCTTGATTCGGTGAACTCCACTGGTAGTTCATGCACCTCAACAGTGAGATGTGGAGACGAGATCGCCAGAGCTTCCTGCGCCCCAAATGCTACCGCCTGGCTGGGATTGATAGGTACCCCTTCAAAGGGGCCAAAATAGGTGAGCAGAAGGGTGGTCATCGTCGGCTCCTGCAGTTTAGGTATTGTTAGAGGTATGTCTGAGCACAAGCCTACTCGCTATATCCACCACGAAGAGCCCCTGGAAGATACTCCCGAGGCTCTTAACCTAGACGGCTTCGACGATGAAGCATACCCGGACGAACGCCGCGCCCCAGCGGTTGCTCAGAACGTAGGCTTTGCAGGCGCTGTACGCCTTTTTTATCGACACTACTGGAATGCTAAAGGGCAAGCATCTGCCAGCGAATTCTGGTGGGCACTGCTCTATCTAGCAGCAGGTACCGTGCTATATTTTGGTGCCACTATTTGGCTCAACTATCTCACCCTGCCAGAAAACGCCTCTTCACTGTTACGCACAGTATTTATGCTGCTTGTGATAACAAACCCTCTATGGATTGTGGTTAATATTGGCCCCGCCGTCTCCCTCATCAGAAGACGGCGGAACATGGCAACAGGCAAGGCTGACTTTTAGAACTCTCTATCCCAGAATCTCAGGAGCCTTGAACTCTTGGCCCAGGAGGTGCTGATTTAACCAGGCTGTGAAGACCTGGTACCAGAGGCGGGAGTTGCCAGGTTTCAGGATCCAGTGCCCTTCATCGGGGAAGTAGAGGTACTTGTGCCCTAGCTCCGGGGAGTGGCGCTGTAGGTCAGCCCAGAGGTGGTGGGCCTGACCGATGGGCACGCGGTAGTCCTTGTCGCCGTGAATCACCAGCATAGGAGCCGCGATATCGGCGGCACGATGACGCGGCGAGATGCTATCACCCTCTCCCCCGAACTCGACCTTCCATTCGTGCCAGGCACCGTTATCTGAAAGGTAGTACATGGTGTTGTAGTCCCAGATTGAGGCGTGGGTGACGTAGCACTTAAAGCGGGTGCCCGCGCGTCCTGCCACCCAGTTGGTCATAAACCCGCCGTAGGAGCCGCCTGAGAAGGCCACGTTATCGCCCTGGATATCGTCGCGGGCGGCAGTCTCTTCGACCACCTGCATAATATCGGTGTAGGGAGTGCCCCCCAGGTCGTCGCCGCCTCGGTCGAGCATGTGCTGGCCGTAGCCGGTGGAAATCGCGGGGTCGGGCATGAGCACGGCGTAGCCAGCTTCGGTGAAGGCCCAGGGGTTCCAGCGGTAGGTCCAGGAGTTCCAGGACCCCCAGGGGCCGCCGTGCGCAAAGACGAGCAGGGGCAGGGGGTCGTCAGCCTCCTTTTCGGGCAGGGCAAGGAAGGAGGTGAACTCGGTGCCGTCAGCTGCGGTGGAGCTCAGGCGCTCGAAGCGGCCCGGAGCGCGCAGCTCTTCGATCGGCGAAGCCAGGCGGGTTACGTCGCCGGTTTCAATATCGATACGGACGGGGTAGGCCGAGTGCTGGTGGGCATCGCGCAGGGCAATGAGGGCCCCTTCGTTATAGGCCAGGGCTGAAAAGTGGCTGGCGCCGTCCTCAACCAGTACGCGGGTAGCACCGCCGAGGCTGCCGGTGAAGATGGCGGTAGCCCCCAGGTGGTCGGTGACGAAGGCGTAGCGGGTGCTATCAATCCATACGATATCACCCGCCCAGCGGTCGACGTCGCGGGAGAGCTCGGTCAGCTGGCCGGTCTCGAAGCTGTAGTGGCTGGCGTTGACCTTGATGGACTGGCCGGGCAACCAGCGGCGCACCTCGGTGATAGCCAGGCCGCTGCCGTCCGGGGTAAAAGCACCGGCTGAGTAGTCATGAGTTTCGGTCGCTTCGGCCAGCAGCTGGGGTTCTTTCTCGCCGTTGAGATCAAGCAACCAGGTGCTGTAGCGCTGGTGGATGCCGCGGGCCTTGGTATGCAGGGTGATAGCGACGCGGTCGCCGGTGGGGCAGACTTCGAAGCCGGCAAGTTCTGCGCGGTCGCCGGGTAGGGCGATACGGCGGGGTTCACCGTCCCCGTCCTTAACATAGAGGGCGCGGACGCCGGTGCCTAAGTCGTGGTCCCAGAAGCGGGTGGGGAATTCGGTGTAGAGCACACCGGAGGTGGCGGTTTTCTCGCGTTCGTCGAGGGTCTTGGCCTGCTCTTCGAGGCTGCCCCGGTGGGCTTTGGCGCTGTAGATGTAGCGGGTGGTTTCATCGCGCTGGCGTACCGCGAGGGCGTCCACGCCGCCGGGGTGGGTGAAAATGAGTTCGGGTTCGCCGTGCTCAGGTAGGCGGTAAACGCCTTTGAGGCTCTTGGAGTCGGCTTCGTCAACGTCCTTGCCCAGGGTCAGGTAGATGTGCCCCTCATCTGTAACGGTAAGGACGGAGGCGCCCGACTCTGGTGCCGTCAGCGGGTAGGGCTTGCCCTCCTGCCCTGTGGGAAGGGCCCAGAGGCGGGGGCGCCACTTTGCGCCGTCCTTGTTCAGGGTGTTGACAGTGAGCACGGGCGCGCCAGTGCGCCCCGCTGCCAGCCCGACCATGCGGGGGTGTTCAATGAGCTGCTTGAGGTAGGCAGCATTTTTCTGCTGGTCTTTTTCTTGGAGTGTGGTATCAGTCATAGGTTCTACGGTATCACCGGCACCTATCGGGACGGTAGCGCGTCCGCGTCCTCAAAATCATCGCCGGTGAGCAGCGGGAAAATATGCTGAGTATTCAGTGGGGCCTGATTGCTGTGGTCATTGCGCGCAGGGTCGGGGTGAACCCACCTAATTTCCTCAATTTCAGCGCTGGGTGCGGCCTGGTCTAGGCCAGCGACACCCCCGGCGGTTACCAAAAGATAAACATGGGCGCGGACGGTTCGCCCCGGCTCGTTGAGGGCCACCGCCTGGTAGGTGCCCAGGTTCATCAAGGAATAGCTATCGAGAATAAGACCCAGCTCTTCGGCAGCTTCACGACGGGCGGTTTCTTCGGCAGTTTCACCCGGCTCAGGTTTACCACCGGGGAGCATGAACCCTGTGGTGCCGTGTTTGCGGACGGTGAGGACCTCACCCAAGGAATTACGAATGACAAGTGCAGAAACAATAATCGGGGCTGAAGTAGCGGTGCTCATATCAGCAACCCTATCTCAGTAGCCGATTTATCTTGTCACACAGACCCCTCATATTTAGTGAGCGCAGGCACATCGTTGTATTCTTGGAAATGAAACTGCCCACAAGCGACAAGGGAGACGCCCTTCATGGCAAAGATTATCTACACCCACACCGATGAGGCTCCGCTGCTGGCGACCTACTCCTTCCTGCCCATTCTTGAGGCTTACGCTTCAACCGCCGGTGTTGAGGTAGAAACCCGCGATATTTCACTTTCGGGCCGTATTCTGGCTCAGTTCAGCGATATTCTCCCTGCCGAGCAACAGGTAGCGGACGCCCTGACCGAGCTGGGCGAGCTGGCCAAGACCCCCGAAGCTAACATCATCAAGCTGCCTAACATCTCGGCGTCCGTGCCCCAGCTCAAGGCCGCTATCGCTGAGCTGCAGGAGAAGGGCTTCGCTATCCCCGATTACCCCGATGAGGTTGTGACCGAGCAGGATAAGGACGTCCGCGCCCGCTACGACCGCGTCAAGGGCTCAGCAGTGAACCCGGTTCTGCGCGAGGGCAACTCAGACCGCCGCGCTCCCCTGTCTGTTAAGAACTACGCCCGCAAGAACCCCCACTCCATGGGTGCCTGGTCAGCAGATTCCAAGACCAACGTCGCAACCATGGGTCACGACGACTTCTTCTCTAACGAGAAGTCCGTGATTATTGAGGCTGACGATACCCTGAAGATTCAGCATGTCGGTACCGACGGCACCGTGACCGTCCTGAAGGAATCTGTGCCCGTGCTGGCTGGCGAAATCGTCGACGGCACCTACATGAATGTGGCTGAACTCGACAAGTTCCTGGCTGAGCAGGTTGCCCGCGCCAAGGCTGAGGGTGTGCTCTTCTCTGTGCACCTGAAGGCCACCATGATGAAGGTTTCTGACCCCATCCTCTTCGGCCGCGTCGTGCGCGCCTACTTCTCCGAGCTTTTTGAGACCTACGGTGAGCAGCTGGATGCTGCCGGCCTGAACGGCAACAACGGCCTGGCCGCTATCATCTCCGGCATTGACACTCTGCCCGAGGATATCCGTGAGGACGTCCGCGAGCTCATCCACAAGGGCCTGCAGGAAGGCCCCGAGCTGGCCTACGTCAACTCTGACAAGGGCATCACCAATCTGCACGTTCCCTCAGACGTCATTGTGGACGCCTCCATGCCCGCTATGATTCGCACCTCCGGTCAGATGTGGGGCGAGTCAGGCCAGCAGGCTGACACCCTGGCCGTCCTCCCCGATTCCTCCTACGCTGGCGTCTACCAGACCGTCATCGAGGACTGCCGCGCCAACGGCGCCTACGACCCCACCACCATGGGTACCGTGCCCAACGTGGGTCTGATGGCGCAGAAGGCTGAGGAGTACGGTTCACACGATAAGACCTTCCAGCTTGAGGCGGACGGCAAGGTTCAGGTGGTGAACTCTGCAGGGGATGTGCTCATTGAACACGAGGTTTCTGCCGGTGATATCTGGCGCGCCTGCCAGACCAAGGACATCCCCGTTCAGGACTGGATCAAGCTGGCCGTCACCCGCGCCCGCGACTCCCAGACCCCCGCTGTCTTCTGGCTCGATAAGAACCGTGCGCACGACGCTAACCTAATTGCCAAGGTCGAGAAGTACCTGCCCGAGCACGACACCGAGGGCCTTGATATCCGTATTCTGGCTCCTGCCGAGGCAACCCAGTTCTCGATTGACCGTATCCGCAAGGGTGAAGACACCATTTCGGTGACCGGTAACGTGCTGCGTGACTACCTGACCGACCTCTTCCCCATCCTGGAACTGGGCACCTCAGCCAAGATGCTGTCCATTGTTCCGCTGATTAACGGCGGTGGCCTCTTCGAGACCGGTGCTGGTGGCTCTGCCCCCAAGCACGTTCAGCAGGTTCAGGAAGAGAACCACCTGCGCTGGGATTCCTTGGGTGAGTTCCTGGCCCTGGCGGCTTCCTTTGAGCACCTGGCAAAGACCACCGGCAATGCGTCTGCCCAGGTTCTGGCTGACACCCTGGATAAGGCGACCGGTACTTTCTTGAATGAGAATAAGTCACCGTCCCGCCGGGTGGGCGAGATTGATAACCGTGGTTCGCACTTCTACCTGGCTAAGTTCTGGGCTGAGGAGCTGGCTGCTCAGGGTGAGGACGCCGATTTGGCGGCTAAGTTCGCCCCGGTGGCTGAGGCTCTGGCTGCGAATGAGGAGAAGATTGTGGCTGAGCTGCTGGACGCCCAGGGCTCCCCCGCCGACCTAGGCGGCTACTACAAGCCCGAGGACGCCAAGGCATCAGCAGTAATGCGCCCCAGCGCCACGCTGAATGATGTAGTGGACGGGTTGAAGAAGTAGTATTCCTCCCTCCCTCCCAAAAAGGCTCCGTAGGTTTTACTACCTACGGAGCCTTTTTATGATCAGCTGTAATCTCAGCCAACACAGTCTGCTGTTTAGTCAGATATTTTTCACACGTTTGAATTATCAATCCAAAACCGCAACTTTACCTTGCCATCTGATGTGGTATGGGTATTCTCCAAAACACCACCAGCTCCCTCAATAGTACGACGGGAAGCCAGGTTGCTCTCATCACAGGTCACCAATACCTTACAAACTCCAGCTGCACGTAGACGATTTAAACTTAGTCTCAAAATTTTCCCGGCAAACCCTTGTCTTCGCTCGTCTGGAAGCACAGCATACCCAACGTGCCCGCCGACAACCATCAGAAAATCCGTCAACTCATACCGGATTGATGTCCTGCCCACAGTACGCCCCTCATACTCTGCAACTAGTAGCTCAGAACGCACGTATCCTTCCGGCATATCTTCACCCGAAGCTAACCGGCTATGCTTCTCAAGAACCGCAGGAAAATCCACAGGATCGCCCTGAAGAAAATCAAAGTTATCACGCTCCAAGAGAAGCTGATGCGCACGAGTCGCCTGCTCACAATCGGATAAAGCAAGAGGACGCAATATTAGATCTGGCATGGAACCCCCTCCAGATTGTAGGGAAATAAATGCATTTAGGCTACCAGTGCCTTATCCCCCTGCCCCGCGTCAATCACTGCAACAGCACGCGGTAGAGCGTGGGGGGGTCAAAACCCGGCTGTCAGAAGTCAAATCATCATAGGCAATATGGTTGAGCGTGCGAACCACAGGCGCCTGCACACCCGGTAAGTCAGCCTCAGTACCGCCCGTGCCCGCAGCCTCCCAGGGGTTCATTGCATCTACTATCAGCCCTCGAGCGGTCGAAAAGTCGAAGCTCGGCAAGGCGGTACGAGGTAAAGCAACAATCACCGCATCAGCGCTCAGCGCCTCATCAAAGTTCACCAAACGAGCCTCTGGCACCAGAGAACCCAGGATAATATCCAGAAGTGGTTTAGGACGAGCATAAATCAGCGTCTCATGGCTAGCAGCAACAGAAAGACGGGCAAGAGCCGTGCCAAGCTTACCGGCGCCAAGAATAGAAACCTTCATACCTACTACAATATTTTCTAAAGAAAATTTTATTCCTTGGGTTTATCAGTCTAACGATGGATTTTATCTGATACTTGAATAAAAAGATCGACTACAGATTTAGTCTGTAGCCGACTCCTTATCTATACTCTCGGTTAGCGGTTTTCAGCGGTAACGCAAGCAGTCAAGGGTTCAGGTGAAAGATGGCTTAAAGAAAAGATCTTTCCATCTCGCAACCCAAGCAGCTGGTGCTCCTCATTCCATAGAAGAACGGGGGCACCCGCGTCCTTTCTCTCACCCGATGCGTCGCGCACCTGGCCGTCCGTCGCGCCGAGGAACTCAAAGAGACGAGCAGAATCATGATTCCAGAAATTCCGGCTCTGCCCATTGATTTTCAGTTGCACGTGAGTACCACGAACAGCCATAATCGTAGCTTCCTGCCAGGTCATCTTCGAAGCATTGATGCCAACTGCCGGGACAATTCCATGCCCCGCCGAGTGCAAGATACACCGCTGCCGAGGCGCAGCATTGTCCTGCTGGCTAGCGTGTGAAGAACCTGAAGAAACTTTTGACGAAGCTGATGACTTAGAAAAAGAAAAGAATGAAACCACAGCGGGCCTCCTCATAATCGCGCTTTCACCGCACCTTTTGGTGGGCGACCGATTTTCCTTTGAGGGCACCGTCTGCGTCAGGCGGTTGCCAGCCAACAAGTCAAAGGGCTTATCGTTGGTCTTCTGAATCGTGGAAATCAATATACATCAATCTCACAGCGAAACGCAACACCCTCTATACGACATTCACTACTGAGACATCAGAAGGTAGTGTAGCCCTCAGCGCTCATCGTGACACCTCTGCCCGTTGCAGTATTGGAGCAGGTGAGAGCTTCTATCTCCGAAGTACACTCAACCGTTCCATACTGCACACTGGTGCCATACTCGAGCACCTGGGGAGGGTGCCCTTCTTGCTGGCCCATCATGAAGAACATGGCGTCCCCACGCGGAGCAATCTCGACCTCAGAAACATCATCCCCCAGGGCAAAGACCCAGCTTGAGCCAATCCCAGAATCATTAGAGTATTTACCCTCATCAAAATAAGACTTCACACCGCAAGCAGCGATACCATCGGCTGCCCAAATATCGCAACCAATATTGCCTGTAGGAGTAGTCAGAATACCGACTTTCCCATCAGCAGCGATCTGCTCAGATACAGGGTAAAAGCGAGTGAGCTCCACCCTATCATTTTGCACCTGGTTGGGTGATGATAACGATGATGTCGGCGAAGCTGCAGAAGTTGGAACGGCCGAAGTGTGAGCAGATGGGGAAGAGTTTTCTTCACCAGTGGAGGTAGCAGTCGATGAGGTCGTTGCCTGCTCAGAAATATCGGGTTCTCCCGAGCTTTCAGCCTGGGAGTCTGCACCGCAAGCAACCAGAGAAAGCGTGAGCACAGGTAGCAGTAAAAAAGAGCGAAGCTTCATTATTCCTCCTTGAATACAGCTTAAACCAAGAATACTTATTATTGAGCTGCCCTTCAAGGGAAATGTATTCGCAGCTACCCGGTAAAGTGGGAGCTACTGGTAAAGTTTGCCGCCCGATTCCTCCAGGTAGCAGGTGGGGCAGAGCGACTCGTAGCCCACATGCACGCCGTCAATGGCCACCTGGTCACCGGCAAAAACAAACTTTCCATCAACGGTACGGCCGTTAAAGAGCGCCTTCCGTCCGCACCGGCAAATAGTCTTCAGTTCCTCAAGGGTATGGGCGATCTCCAGCAGGCGGGCAGAACCGGGGAAGGCCCGCGTCCTAAAATCCGTACGAATGCCGTAACACATCACCGGCACGTTCTCCACCACCGCAATCCGCATCAGGTCATCCACCTGCTCAGCGGTCAGAAACTGGGCCTCATCCACCAGCAGGCAAGAGACCGGCAGGTGCCAGTGCATACGGTCATCATCAGCATTAGGCTCAGCAGCAGCGTGGAAGAGCTCGCGCACCGAGTCGTCCGCCCCCACCAAAAAATCAGCCTGGCGAGTCACGCCCAGGCGGGAAACAATCTCAGCATCGCCCTTGGTATCAACCTGCGGCTTAGCCAGCAGCACGCGCTGGCCCCGCTCCTCATAGTTATGGGCAGCCTGCAGCAGCGCAGTTGACTTACCCGAATTCATGGCACCAAAACGGAAATAGAGCTTAGCCACGCGGCCACACCTTTCAACCCAGAACACGTACAAGAGAACAAAACCAAACCACACCATTCTAGCCCGGCTCTCTCCCCCCTCCCCCGCTCACAGACGTCCGCGTCCCGACCAGACGACTTTGTACCACGCAGTGTCCAGAAATCAGTCTCAAAGTGGGCAGGGGCTGGTACAAACCGGAGTCAAAAGCAGCTAGACACACGAAAAAGGGAGGAGGGCCCCGGAAAACCCCGGTGCCCTCCCTGTTCCTCACAAGTAACTTACTTGCCTGAGACCTCGATGCCTGAGACGTCCACGTCCTTGAGCGGGATAGTCTTTGAACCGGTCACCAGCTTATGCGCCAGCCACACGCCAATAATGATGGGCAGGCCGATGTAGGCCGAGACAACCTCGAACCAGTGGCCAGCGAAGATAGCGTTGTAGTTCTGGCCAGCAATCACCAGCAGGCACATCAGCAGCGCAACGACAGGGCCAATGGGGAAGAGAGGGGCCTTGTAGGGCAGGTCGTTCACGTCGTTGCCCTGGGCAACGTAGGCGCGGCGGAAGCGGTAGTGGCAGATAGCCACGCCCACCCAGGTGATGAAGCCCGACAGGCCGGAGATGTTAATCAGCCAGGTGTAGGCAGAACCCTCGCCCACCACGGCAGAGACAAAGCCGAAGAGGCCGATAGCAGCAGTCATGAGCAGGGCGGGCATAGGAATACCGCGGGAGTTCACGCGGGCAAAAATCTTGGGAGCACGCCCTTCCAGAGCCAGGGCATAGAGCATACGGGATGAAACGTAGAGGCCCGAGTTACCGGCCGAGAGAATCGCGGTCAGAATGACGGCATTCATCACCGAAGCGGCAAAAGCAACACCCAGGTTCTCAAAGACCATGGTGAAGGGTGAGTAGGCGATGTCGGTGGCGTCCGCCCGCAGCAGGTTGGGGCTGGTGTAGGGAATCAGGGTGCCGATGATAGCGATAGCACCGATGTAGAAGAGCATAATGCGCCAGAAAACGCTCTTGAGGGCGCGGGGCACATCGCGGCGGGGGTTCTCAGATTCGCCAGCGGCAACACCGATCATCTCGGTGCCCTGGAAGGAGAAACCGGCGACCATGAAGATAGCCAGGATAGAGAGGAAGCCGCCCTTGAAGGGTGCTTCGCCGTCGGTCCAGTTAGCGAAACCGTTGTCGTAGTTGCCTAGGATACCGAAAATCATGGCGACACCGGCAATCAGGAAGACGATAACGGTGACCACCTTGATGGTAGCCAGCCAGAACTCTGATTCGCCGTAGGAGCGGGCCGAGAGCACGTTGATACCCAGAATGATGGCCAGGAAGACGCCTGCCCAGACCCAGCCGGGAACGTCCGGAAGCCAGTAGGACATAATGACGCCGGCTGCCACCAGCTCAGCAGCCACGGTAATGGCCCAGTTGAACCAATAGTTCCAGCCCATGGCGAAGCCGAAGGAGTCTGAGACGTAGCGGGAGGCGAAGGTCTGGAAGGAACCTGCAACGGGCAGGTTAGCTGCCATTTCACCCAGTGACTGCATGAGGAGCAGCACCATGATGCCGATGAGGGCGTAGGCCAGCAGGGCGCCGCCGGGGCCTGCCTCTGCGATGGTGGAGCCGGACGCGACGAACAGGCCGGTGCCGATGGCGCCGCCGATGGCGATCATGGAGAGGTGGCGGCTGGCGAGGCCGCGCTTGAGCTCTTCTTTGGTCTGCCCGGTGGGTGCAGACTGCGCTTCAGTAGACATAGTGTGCTGCTACTTTCGGTGGTAATGAGCCCCCAACAGTTTTGCTTAGGGGGCATAAGGCAAATTTCAGATTACCACCGCGAGCGCCCCGTACCCCCGGGTAGGCAGAGTGATTTAGCTCTGCTTATCTTCGTTGATGAAGGTGACGGACGCGCCGTGTTCGACGGTGCGGGAGACGGTGCAGTCTTTTTCGGCAGAGAGTTTGATCAGGCGGTCGACCATGGAGCGGGCTTTTTCGCCCTCTTCGGTGGCGGGAAAGCGCACGTTGAAGCTGACTTCGATGTCGTCGAGGCTGACGGCCTTGTTCTCGTCCACCTGGCGGATGCCCGATGAGTGCACGGTGAAGGTTTCGGGTTCTGATTTGCGGCCGGTGACCACATCGACGTCGATGGCGGAGCAGCCAGCGATAGCGGCTAGGAGCAGTTCGACGGGGGTGAGCAGGCCTTCGCCCTGGCCGAAGTCGAGGGTGTCGCCTTTGGCGTTGGTGGCGCGGTAGTGGCGGGAGGCGACCCGCTCGACGGTCACGGCGCGGTAGTTGGGGTCTTCGGTGCGGGTGGTCTTGTCGGTCATGGTTCTTCCTTACTGTGGGGTGGGGGTGCGGACGCCGGTACCCGGGTAACGGCGCCAGCACGGGTTTTATTTCTGAGGAGGCAAGCAGTTGCATACTGATCAGAAAATTGGAGTTCCTCTAGTTTTATCTAAGCTTATGGCTATGCACCACACCAGCCCAGATACAGGTCAGCTCTCAGCGCCTTCTACCCCTACCAACCTGCCGGGCCCCGCCAGCAGGGCGACGGCGTCCGCCCCTATTGCAGGAGAACACATCAGCCAGCTGCCCGGCGAGAGCGGCTTCAAGGAAGGCCTGCGCGTCGCTGGTGTTCTCTGCATCGGCTTTGTGGTCATGGGCATGGGGCTGGGCGTGCTGGTCGCTTCGGTGGGCCTGCCCTGGTGGGTTGCCCCTGCTCTCTCAGCTATTGTCTTTGCCGGGTCGGTGGAGTTCCTGCTGGTGGGCATGATTGCCGCCGCTGCGCCGCTGAGCCTAATTGCTTCCACGACCCTGCTGATGAATGCCCGGCACCTGGTTTACGGCATCTCCTATCCCCTGCAGAACGTCAAGGGAAACCTAGCTAAGGCCCTGGCTGTGTATATGCTCTGCGACGAGGCATACGCCCTGAATACCGCCCCGGGGTCGCAGAATTTTCGTAGCTCCCGCATCATGACGGTTTCTGTGGTGCTCTGGCTCTCCTGGTGGGGTGGTTCCACTCTGGGCGTGATTCTGGGAGCCACTTTCCTCTCCCATTTAGAGGGCGTTGACTTCGTGATGACCGGTATGTTCCTGGTGCTCTCTATCGACGCCTACCGGGCGGTCAAGGACCGGATCACAGCGTCCCTTGCGGTCGCCGCCTCGCTGACGGCCATCGTCCTCGCCCCGCATTCTATGCTGCTGGTGTCCCTGCTGACCCTGGTGGTCCTGCTCATGATCCGTCACCTTGCCGCCCAGCGTGCCACCACCCCCGCCAAGGAGGCTCCCCGTGCCTAGCACCGGTTACATTCTTTCCGCTATTTTCCTGGCCGCCGGCATCACCTTCGCCCTGCGCCTGATTCCCTTCGGTGTGAAGTCCGTGCTCAAGAGTTCAGCTCTGGTTGCTAACCTGGCAGCCTGGCTGCCCATGGGCGCCATCATCTGCCTAGGCTTCTACGTGATGGCAGAAATCGACTACTCTTCCCGCGAGACAGCCCTGCCCTACCTGGCAGGGGCTGTGGTAACTGTTGCTACCCACCTGTGGCGGAAGAACCTGGCGCTCTCCCTCATCGTGGGCACAGCAACCTGCGTGGTACTTGCTAACTGGGTGCTCTAGAGACAAATGGTAGGGGCGGGCATATCCTCGCCGATCGATCCTCTCGCAGGCTCGCAAGCTCGCGTGCGATTCACGCCAGCCCCATCCAATCGGCTTATGATATGCCCGCCCCTACCTAGCTGCGCCCAGCCCCTGCACACAGCGGTGGGTATATCCCTGAAAGCCTGCTGGCTTGGGGCTGGCATGAATCCCAGCGAGCGCCCCAGCGCGAGCTGGGAGAGGGTCAGCAGGCGGCAGGGATATACCCACCGCGTAAGTGATGTTGGTTTTAGAGAGCTGCGAGCGCGGCGTCGTAGTCGGGCTCGATGGTGATTTCGTCGACGAGCTGGGTGTAGACGATTTCGCCGGCGGCGTTGACAACGACAACGGAGCGGGCTAGCAGGCCGGCCAGGGGGCCGTCGGCCATGGTTACGCCGTAGTCTTCGCCGAAGGAGTCGCGGAAGGCTGAGGCTGAGACAACGTTTTCGATGCCTTCAGCGCCGCAGAAACGGCCCAGGGCGAAGGGCAGGTCCTTGGAGATGCACACGACGGTGGTGTTCTCGAGCTTGGATGCTTCTTCGTTGAATTTGCGGACGGAGGTGGCGCAGACGCCGGTGTCGATGGAGGGGAAGATGTTGAGGACCAGGTTCTTACCCTCGAATGAGTCTGAGCTGACTGCGTCAAGGTCGGTGCCCACCAGGGTGAATGCGGGTGCTGTGGAACCTACGGCGGGCAGGTCGCCTACGGTCTGTACGTCATTGCCTTCAAGATGTGTAGTAGCCATAGTTGTATTGTGGCGCAGGCAACCGGGGTGGTGCAAGGTGTTGCGCTGTGCGGGGAACCGTAGGTCTTAGCCGGGGTGGGCGGTTCGATAGACTGGTGTGCAGCTTATTTTCGCATTTTAGGGAGATTTCGTGTCCACTGCTCACGCCGCTGATTCCCATCAGACTATTCGTATTACGGGTGCCCGCAATAATAATCTCAAGAATGTTTCGGTTGAGATTCCTAAGCGCCGTCTGACGGTCTTTACCGGCGTGTCGGGGTCGGGTAAGTCCTCCTTGGCTTTTGGTGTGGTGGCAGCTGAGTCTCAGCGTCTTATTAATGAAACCTATTCGGCTTTTGTGCAGGGTTTTATGCCGCATCAGGATCGGCCCGATGTCGATGCGATTGAGGGGCTGACCAGCGCTATTATCGTCAATCAGGAGCGCCTGGGGGCTAACCCCCGCTCGACGGTGGGTACCGCAACCGATGCTCTGCCCATGCTCCGTATGCTCTTTGCCCGTGTGGGCACCCCGAATCTAGGCTCCCCCACCGCCTTTTCTTTCAACCAGGCAACCGTGCAGGGTACCGGGGCACGCAAGGTGGGCGATGGCAAGGCCGAACACGTTACTTTCTCCCGTACCGGCGGTATGTGCAACCGCTGTGAGGGTCTGGGCCGTACCAGCCAGAATGACCTGACTGAGCTCTTTGATGAGAACCTGACTATGGAGGATGAGAGCTTCTTCAAGGTTCCAGGTTTCTCCACCAGTGGCTGGTCCGCCCGCCTCTACAAGGAGTCGGGTCTCTACCCCACCGATATTCCGGTCAAGGATTTCACCGAGCAGCAGCGCGCCGATTTCCTGTATAAAGAGCCCACCAAGATGAAAATTGCGGGTATCAACATGACCTATGAGGGTCTGGTGCCCCGCATCGAGAAGTCTATGCTCTCCAAGGATAAGGAGGGTATGCAGGCCCATATTCGCGCTTTTGTTGACCGGGCGGTCACTTTTGTCCCCTGCCCTGACTGCGGCGGCACCCGCCTGTCACAGGCTGCCTTGGCATCCAAGGTCAACGGGGTGAACATTGCTGAGCTCTGCGACATGCAGGTGACCGACCTGCTCACCTGGGTGCGGGAGCAGGACATCCCCGAGGTCGCTCCCCTACTCGCTGCGCTGGAGCACCTGCTCGACTCTATGGTCACCATCGGCCTGGGCTACATTGCCCTCTCCCGCTCTGCCTCCTCGCTCTCAGGTGGTGAGGCCCAGCGCGCCAAGATGGTACGCCACCTGGGTTCCCCGCTCACCGACGTCACCTATGTCTTTGACGAGCCCACTGCGGGCCTGCACCCCCACGACGTCACCAAGATGAACGAGCTTCTGCTGCGCCTGCGCGACCGCGGCAACACCGTGCTGGTGGTAGAGCATAAGCCTGAGACCATCGCCATTGCCGACCATATTATCGATATGGGCCCGGCCGCCGGGGGCGCCGGTGGCACCGTGGTCTACGCTGGGGCCTTCGAGGGGCTCAAGCAGGCAGATACCGTCACCTCCCGCCATTTCTACGATCGGCAGGGACTTAAGGACACCGTCCGCCCGGCTACCGGGGCCCTGCAGGTTGCTCACGCAACCCGCAACAACCTCAAAAATGTCTCGGTGGCCGTGCCCACCGGCGTCCTGACCACCTTCACCGGCGTTGCCGGGTCTGGTAAATCCTCCCTGATTACCGAGCTCCTCGAGCAGCAGGCAGATAGCGAAGAGCGCATCATCTACATCGACCAGGCCCCTATCAAGGGCTCGCGCCGTTCCAACCCGGCTACCTACACAGGCCTGCTCGAACCTATCCGCAAGGCCTTCGCCAAGGCCAACGGGGTCAAGCCCGCCCTCTTCTCCGCCAACTCTGAAGGCGCTTGCCCCGAGTGTAAGGGCACCGGCGTGATTGAAACCCAGCTGGGCTTCATGGAAAAATCCACCGCCATCTGTGAGGCATGCGAGGGCAAACGCTTCTCCCCCGGCGTGCTCGAATACCGCCTGGGCAACAAGAACATCAGCGATGTTCTGGCCCTCTCTGCTGCCGATGCCCTCACCTTCTTCAGTGCCAAAGACACCAAACTGGCCGCCGCCACCAAAATCCTGCAGCGTCTCGTCGATGTGGGCCTGGGCTACATCACCCTCGGCCAGCCCCTCTCCACCCTCTCCGGCGGCGAGCGCCAGCGCATCAAACTCGCCACCCACATGGCAGAACCCGGCGGAATCTACATCTTCGACGAACCCACCACCGGCCTGCACCTGGCCGACATTCAGCAGTTCCTTACTCTGCTCGATCAGCTGGTTGACGCCGGAACCACCGTGCTCTGCATCGAACACCACCAGGCAGTCATCGCCCATTCTGACCACATTATTGACGTTGGCCCCGAGGCCGGCCACGGTGGCGGTACAATCGTGTTTGAGGGCACACCTGCACAGCTTGCTGCCGCAGGCACCCTCACTGGGGAGCACCTAGCTGCCTACCTAGCGTCCTAGGTTTCCCTGCGCTCCATCAATTTATTCGTTATCCTGACGGATTCAGGACAGTGCCCAACATTTAGTAACCACACCATCACCTAAAGTTAAACTGTGCCAAAACTCATCAACCACGAAGAACGAAAACAAGAAATCGCCCAGGCGGTCTGGGCGGTGCTAGCCCGTGAAGGTGTCCGCGGTGTCTCGGTGCGTACCGTAGCTGCTGAAGCCGGTATACCCACCGGCTCGCTACGCCATGTCTTCCCTTCTCATGAAGAGATGATGCAGTTTTCTCTTGATTATGTAGGCAAGCGTTTCATTCGTACCCTGACCAGCCGTACCTTTAACTACGAGCTGATCTACAGTCTCGAAGAGATCTTCACGGAGCTCTCCCCCGTTTCTGAGGATGGCAAGCTCTTCATCACGGTAGTGGCAGGCATGCTGGCCGATGCCTCAACAATCCCCGGCATCGCCAAAATCCTACAGTCCCATGAGCAGGACTTCCTCTATGCCTACGGCTTCCTGCTCAGCCAGCTACGAGCTCAGGGATTTGTACGTGACGATATCGATATCAACCTCGAAGTTGAAAAGCTTGTAGCTCTACTGTGGGGCATCAACTGCCTCTATCTGCTCACCGATGGCGAGGCAAGCGACGAAGAGCTTATGGCCCCCATACTCACCCACTTCGAGACCCTGCTTGAAATCTTCACCTACCCTAAGGATCAGGGTCTCGACTACTTCAGTCAGGAGTTCTTCAGTGCCCAAACTCATTGACCACGATGAACGTAAGAAGGTTATCTCACAGGCGGTCTGGAAGCTTCTTAACGAGCGCGGCGTCAGCGCTATCACCATTCGCAACGTAGCTGCCGAGGCCGGTATTTCGACGGGCTCTCTACGCCACTCTTTTGATAGCCGCGTGGAGCTGGTTACCTATGCTCTTGAGCTCATTGGCTTAGAGACTGAAGCTAGTATGCGGGCGGTCGATGTCCAGGGGCAAGACGTACTCAATACAGTGAAAATTCTCGAGCGCTTTATCCCGCTCACCCCGCGTACTCGTGCGGTGTCCCTTATTACTCTGGGCATGCTGGCTGAGCTGCGTTCTACCCCCGAAATTAAGGATATTTCGACTGCCAGCCTGGAACGTATCCGCGCCTTCTTCTACGATATGCTGGTGCACCTCGACGAGGCAGGGCAGCTTAAGGCAGGAACCGATATCAAGGTGCAGGCTAACCAGCTGACCATGCTCAGCTACGGTCTGACCACCAAAGCTATTATCGGCGGTAAGGGATCAGACCCCGTCCACCTTAGCTACATCTTCCGTTCCAGTATTAATGAATTGCTCGTACACCCTGTACCCTACGCAACCCAGGAAGATATCGACGATTTCGTTGCCCTCTCTGAGGGCGTCGGTGAGCTCGCTACTCCTGAAGAGAGCACAGAGGAAGACTAGAAGCGAAACAAACTTATAGCGAAGTTGCTTAATTAAATACAGCAGCGGGCGGAACCAGAACCGGTTCCGCCCGCTGCTCCTTTGGCTTCTTTGGTGTGCCTACTACCAGGCAAAGCCGATAGAATCCTCAATTTTCTTCACGAAGTCAGGGTTGGCGTCGTCCACTAAGATAGCGGCGTGCATCAGCTCGTGCCCGTTATCCAGAGTAAAGATGTAGCCGGGAGCATTACTCGAAGCGAAGCGTACCTCTGAACGGATGACGTTCACGCCGTCCTCGCGGGTGTAGTTGATGGTCTCAACGGTCTCATTGATAGACCAGGCCGGGGTAAGGCGGGCGACGGTTTCTTTCTCCATCTCTTCGGCGCTACGCCCCTGCTCATCGTTATAGGGGGTGCCTACCATGAAACGACCCGCAGCATCGTCAGCACTACGGTAGTGGGTGTACTGGTAGATGAAAATTTCTGCCTGGGATGGGGTGGCATCCTGTACATAGTCCTGGGGTACGAAGAAGGTAACGCCGTTCTCGGCAAAGACGGTGCCCGGGAAAGGATCCTCGGGGGTCGGCGCAGGAGTCGGTTCCTCGGTGGTGGGTTCGGGGGTCGGCTCAGGAGTGGGCGTTACGGTGGTTGCCTCAATGGTGGGGGTAGGGCTGGGCGATGCTGAACTAGGACTTGCCGAAGCGGTCTGCGGGTCAACGCGGGTAATAGCTTCTTCCTGCTGGCAGGCGGTGAGGGTTAGCAGGGCAAGGCTAGTGAACAGGACGACTGATTTTCTGGTCATGTTTCCTTCACAGGGTAAGGCGTGGTATGCGGCTTTAATTCTAAAGACCGCAGTAGCACCTGCCCAGTGAAAACCGGAAAATGTGGGCAAGATACCGCACCCCTCCCTGCGCGTTTGCTGCCTGTTCGCTGGGAGGGATGGCGGGCGTCCGCCCCTGAGAAACTAGGACGCCTGCGCCCGGCCTGCCAGCGCTCTCTTGGCCTTGGGGTAGAGCAGGGCAATCATGAGAATGCCCAGCAGAATCACCGGAATGTGGCTTGCCATAGCCCAGCGGAATGCCTCAAAGGTATAGGTTTCGGGGGTGCCGGCGCCGAGGCTGTCAAGAATCAGGCCGATCAGGAACACGATGGTGAGGGCTCCTACGAAGCCTCCCATGTTGGCGATGCCCGTGGCTAGACCGCGCTGGTGTTGGGGTACGTGCGAACGCACCACCTCAAAAGCTGCCATGGACACCGGGCCATTGATACCCAGGGTGATAGCCGCAGCATACACCAGGGCAGTGGGGGCAATTCCGGGCCAGAAGAAAATCAGGGACCACAGGCTGAGGTTGAGCAGGCTGCTACCCACCGCAATGTGCACCCGGTGGGGAGAAAAGCGGGAGAGAATCGAGCCGGTGAAGAACCCGGCAATGACGATGGAGGCCACCACTGTGCTGACGATGCTCGAGGCCAGGGCTTGGGTGTAGCCCAGACCCCCGGTCAGGAAGGGCATGCCCCACAGCAGCATGATGGAGAAAATCATGGAGGCCGTCACGTAGTGCACCCAAAAGGCCAGGCGCACTCCCGGGTAGGCCAACACCTGCCTGATCGATGCCGTAAAACCTGGGCCCGAGGCCGGGGGAAGCACGGGCAAAGAGTCAGTGACGGGGTAAGGGTGGTCGATGCGGACCCGGTTGGCTTCTTCCTGGTCAGGGAGCGGACGCCGGACGGACGCGCTCCCCCGTCCGCGCCGGGCTCGGCGGCCCAGCCCCTGGGCTACGGTAGCCTTGCCGGGAGCTGGCCTGAGCGTGAATAGGGCCAGGAGCAGAAGGCAAAAACCGATAGCTGCGAGAATGGTAAAGCCGCCCTTCCAGCCCAGGGCGCCCACCAGGGTGACCAGGGGTGTGACGGCAATCAGCTGACCCATCTGGCCCATATTGGCGCTAATTTGGTTGACCACCGGAATCTGTTTAGGGGTAAACCAGTCTGAGATCAGGCGAATCAAGCTGACGAAGATACAGGCGTCCCCGCTGCCCACCAGCACACGCGCCAGCAGGGCCAGGGGCACGATCTCGCTCTGGGCCAGGAGAAACTGGCCAGCCGTCATGAGGGTCAGGCCACCGGCAATCAGCACCGGCGCCCCCTTACGGTCAAGCAGGGCGCCCACCGGCACCTGCCAGCTGGCGTAGACCACCAGCTGCAGCATGATGAAAAGGGAAATAGCTGTAGCCTCTACCCCAAAGTGGGTTTGGGCAGTGGCCCCCAGTGCCGAGAAGGAGCTGCGGTTGATGATTGAGAAGACGTAGGCGGCGATAGCCACCGCCCACACTAGCCATTTCATAAGTGGGCCACTGCTTTCAGGGGGTTAGTTGCTCTTCTTGACCACGGAGGACTTCAGGTACATCTGGCCGGCGCCGGGAACCTTAGCTTCAATATCGTGGCCGTTGACGGGGCTTTCGAGCAGGCGGATACCGCGCACCTTGGTGCCAGCCTTGATATCGGCACCGCCCTTGACCTTGAGGCCCTTGGTGATGGTGACAGAATCGCCGTCCACCAGCTCGTTGCCGACTGCATCGAGCACCTTGGAGCCGGTCTCTTCTGCCTCAGCGGCATCAGCTTCGGCCCATTCGTGACCGCACATGGGGCAGACCCAGAGGTCCCCCTGCTGGTAGGAGTACTCTTCAGAGCAGGCGGGGCAGGCGGGTGCGGGGGCATCAGACATGGGGGCCTCCAAAAGTTAGGTGGTGTCTAGGTCGTTCCCCATTATCCCAGATAGAAGCACAAAACCTCCCGCTCTTCGGGGCGTCGAAGAGCGGAAGGTTCTGGGGCTAAACGTAGAGGACGCCTTACTTGGTGGGTGCGGGCCCTTCGTCGTTCATATCGGTGGCGGGGTCTGAGACGACATCGGCAGGAGCCTCATCGACCAGTTTCTGGGCCTTCTTGTCAGCCTTCTCGGCTTCCTTTTCGGCCTTAGCTTCTGCCTTTTCTACCTGCTTCTCGGTCTTAGCCTCGGCGCGGGCGTCCTTGATATCTTCAGCCTTTTCCTTGGCTTTATCGGTGCCTGCGGCAGCAGCTTCTTTAGCCTTTTCAGCACCTGCTACAGCGGCTTCCTTGGCTTTTTCGGCAACGACGGGGGCCTGTTCCTTGATGGTTTCTTCGGCGGTCTTGATGCCGTTCTGCACCTTGGGGTCGTTCCAGACGTTGGTGGCCTGGGTCTTGATCTTTTCGTACTGGCCGCGGCCTGCGCGGGCCCCCAGCACGTAACCGATACCTGCACCGGCGATGAACGCTAGACGTGCTTTCATGATAAACCTTCTTTCATCAGGTAGCTTGGTATCCCCTATTGTGCCAAAAGCATACTTATGAGCGGTAGACGACACACCGCACACGCACCTAAGATGCCATCGAAAAAGTGCAAGTGCCCCGCACTTTTCACGGGGCACTTGCACTTTTCCGAGGGAAGATCCAGTTTGGAGGCTAGACGTTAAATCTAAACTCCACCACGTCGCCGTCCTGCATTATGTAGTCCTTGCCTTCCATGCGGACCTTGCCGCGGGCCTTAGCCTCGGCCATGGAGCCGGCGTCGTCCAGGTCAGAGAAGGAAACAACTTCGGCCTTGATGAAGCCGCGCTCAAAGTCGGTGTGGATGACGCCGGCAGCCTGGGGGGCGGTGTCGCCCTTGGTGATGGTCCAGGCTCGGGTTTCCTTGGGGCCTGCGGTCAGGTAGGTCTGTAGGCCCAGGGTGGAGAAACCAACGCGGGCTAGCTGGTCCAGGCCGGACTCGTCCTGGCCGCTCATCTCCAGCATTTCGCGGGCCTCTTCTTCAGAGAGCTCAACCATGTCGGCCTCAAGTTTGGCATCCAGGAAGACGGCCTCAGCGGGGGCTACCATGGCGCGCAGTTCAGCCTGCTTTTCCTCAGAGGCGAGGACGCCCTCGTCCGAGTTAAAGACGTAGATGAAGGGCTTGGAGGTGAGCAGGTTCAGCTCCTTAAGCATAGCCATATCGATCTTGGCTTCTTCGTACTTAGAGATCAGGGTGTCGCCCTGTTCCAGTACGGCCTGGGCCTTCTTGTATTCCTCAAGCTGGGCGGGGTCGCCCTTCTTGATTTTGACGGCCTTTTCCAGGCGGGGAATAGCGTTTTCCAGGGTCTGCAGGTCAGCCAGCACCAGTTCGGTGTTGATGGTTTCCATGTCACTGGCGGGGTCTACCTTGCCGTCGACGTGGATGACGTCGGGGTCGTCGAAGGCGCGGACGACCTGGGCGATGGCGTGGGCCTCGCGGATATTCGCGAGGAACTGGTTACCCAGACCTTCACCCTCGGAGGCGCCGCGAACGATACCGGCGATATCGACGAAGGAGACGGTCGCGGGCAGGATGCGCTCGGAACCGTAGATTTCAGCCAGGCGAGCCAGGCGCTCATCGGGCAGGTTGACGACGCCCACGTTGGGTTCGATGGTCGCGAAGGGGTAGTTCGCTGCCAGGATGTTGTTTTTGGTCAGTGCGTTAAAGAGGGTCGACTTGCCGACATTGGGCAGACCCACAATTCCAATAGTTAAAGCCACGGTTTCTAGTTTACAGGGGTGAGTCAAGCGAGCGCGGGAGCATTAGTGAAGCCCTGCACGCGGTGCGGACGCCCGGCCCCAGCGGGTAGGTCAGGCAGCTTCCGCCCACCCACCTCTTGTTACATAGAGCACAGTATTTTATGCTGGTCAGCATGACAGTAGCGCTGTTTTCACCTCGAGACATCATCATTCGCCCCATCAACCTTGACTCCGATAACGACATGGAGCAACTCAACGCCCTCGATTCTGCCTGCGATGAAAAGCTCTACGGCTTTCCGTCAACCACAACGGTTGAAGAACGGCGAGCTATTCTTGCCCCCTCCGGCTACTACGAAAACCACCGCTGGGTTGCCGAAGTTCAGGGGCAGATTCTCGGCATTGTGCTGGTGTCGCTCCCCCTGAAAGAGAATCTGGACGGCTTACACTTCCTTCTCGCTGTCCATCCCGAGGCTGAAGGGCGGGGCCTGGAAGAGACGCTCACCCGCCATGCCCTGGCCGAGGCTATCAAACCCAGCGGACGCACCCACATCACCTACTACGGCTACCTCATGCAGGATGACGACAAGGAAGACCCCACC
This sequence comes from Rothia nasimurium, assembly GCF_014217215.1. GTDB lineage: Bacteria > Actinomycetota > Actinomycetes > Actinomycetales > Micrococcaceae > Rothia > Rothia avistercoris. The sequence continues at coordinate 757,126 of NZ_CP056080.1, read as the reverse complement.
CTGCCCATCAACAGGGTTGCGGCTCTTCTGGGCTTGGAACCTAAGAATTCTGCTATCACGAGAATCGCTCCCCTACCGCTTCCCGCAGACCTTGTGCAGGCGGCTGAGGGCAAGACAATAGCCGACACCGCCTACACCTTTGAGGTCTGGGACAACCACATTCCTGAACAGTATTTAGACTCGGCAGCCGCCGCCTACCACCAGCTGGAAGCAGACGAACCCACAGGTGAGGCCCAGCAGGTCGCCGCGGACTTCACCCCGGAGCGCCTACGCGAGATGGAGGCCCGAGCTCACGCTGCAGGTGACGGTCTCATCTATGCCGCCGCCCTGCACCAGGGTACGGTTGCGGCCCTCACAGCACTGAGCTACCCCACCCACCCGGGCAATGCCTCAGCCTGGCAGGAATCTACAGTTGTCATGCCAGAGCACCGCGGTCTTGGCCTCTCCCGCACCCTCAAGGTTCTGAGCCATACCCGCCTACCGGCGTCCGCGCCCCACATTCGGCAAATTATTACCATGAACTCAGCCGTCAACCCGGCCATGATCAAGGTCAATGAGGAGCTGGGATACCGGCCCGTCTGGGAAGAAGTCTGCTACCAGAACTAGTGGCTAGCCCCGCCCAGGTTGAGCACCAGCACCCCGGCAACAATCAGAGAGATGCCCACCACCTTGACCAGGGTGATGGGCTCCCCGAGAAAGACCGCACCGATGGCGACAATCGCCGCTGTACCTAAGCCTGCCCACAGGGCGTAGGCAACTCCCACCGGGATGTCCCGCACCGCTAGCGACAGCATGAAAAAAGCGAAACCGTAGCCCACCAGGCACCCCAGGGTAAACCACAGCTTGGTGAACCCCTCGGTGTATTTCAGCAGGGTGGTGGCAATGAGCTCCGAGCCAATGGCGAGCGCGAGGAAAAGGTAGGGCATAGGCTCATTCTGCATGGCTCGTACAAAAAAGGCTAGAATAATAAGTACACGTATCTCACAACGATGTGAATCTAGGAGTTTTTGTATGTCTCACAAGGGCAGCCACGAATACACCGATGTCTCCACCGCAGCCATAGAAATGGGCGACGCCGCAACCCGGGCGCCGGGGTGGAACCGCACAGACACAGCCTGGACCGTCAGCCTCTTCGGCACCGCCGTCGGCGCGGGCATCCTCTTTCTCCCCATCAACGCGGGCTCCGGTGGTGTCTGGCCCCTGCTGGCCGCAACCGTCCTGATTTGGCCCATGACCTTCCTCGCCCACCGAGGGCTCTCCCGCATGGTCTCCGCCAGCTCCAAACAAACAGCAGATATCACAGAGGTAGCCGAAGAATTCTTCGGCCGAGGTTTCGGCAAAATCTTTACCCTGCTCTACTTCCTCTCCATCTACCCCATCCTGCTCATTTACGGCGTCAGTATCACCAACACTGTTGACTCCTTCCTGACCAACCAGTTCGGGCTAGAACCCCTGCCCCGCTGGCTTCTTGCCGCCCTGCTCGTCGGCGCCATGAGCGCCGTCATGATCATCGGCCAAAAATTCATGCTCATGGTGACCCAGTTCCTGGTCTACCCCCTCATTCTGGTACTCGCCGCGCTCACCCTCTACCTCATCCCCCACTGGTCACTCGACGGCTTTAGCCAGGTACCGGCCCCCGGCAACTTCTCGATGACCCTCTGGCTCATGCTGCCGGTGCTCGTCTTCTCCTTCTACCACGCAGCGGCTATCTCCCAGTTCTCAGTAGCTATGCGCAAGCAGTACCACGGCTTCGCTTCAGTCAAGGCCTCCCGTGTACTGCGCGTTACCTCAATCATTCTGACCGTCTTCACTATGGGCTTTGTCTGGTCCTGCGTACTAGCTATCGGTCCGGACGGCCTCGCTGAAGCCCGCGCCTCCAACCTCCCCATCCTCTCCTACCTGGCCAACGAATTCGACGCCCCCTTCATCAACTGGCTCGGCCCCATCGTAGCCATCGCTGCCATCGTCTCCTCCTACTTCGGCCACTGGCTCGGCGGGCACGAAGGAGCAGCGGGTATCGTCCGTAAAAACTTCGACCCCGAGAAAAAACGCATCAGCGACAAGGCCCTCAACGCAGCAATCAACGTCTTCATCGTTGTCACCGTCTGGGTCGCAGCCGTGCTGAACCCCAGCGTCCTCTCCCTCATCGAATCACTGGTAGGCCCCGTCATGGCCCTAGTACTCTTCATCGTGCCCATGTGGGCCATCCACAAGGTACCGGCCCTAGCCCCCTACCGCGGCAAACTCTCCAACATCTTCGTGGTGATCTCAGGCGTCGCAGCCTTCTCCGCCGTCGTCTACGGCCTGATCCCCAGCTAACCAGCCCCACAGGAAAAGGCCCCCGTGCGGGGGCCTTTTCTTATAGGGAAATTCTTCGCGCGAGGTAAATGGAGTTCGCTTTGCTCACAGCTTCCCATTCGATCGCTCTTACTTCACCGCGCGCGGTGAACCGCTCGCTCATCGTGTCGGCTTCGCTCCTCGTCCTCCCAATCGCATCGCGGGCTCACCCGAATCATTCTTCAGGGCCGCGCGAAGCTCCTTGGGCAACGAGAAGAGAATATCTTCCTTGGCGGTCTCAAACTTCTCAACGTCAACGTAACCGTAGTCTGCCAGCAGACGCAGCACGTCCTGCACCAGCACCTCGGGCACAGAAGCGCCAGAGGTCAGACCCACGGTGGTCACGCCTTCGAACCAGGCCTCATCAACCTCATTGGCGTAGTCCACCAGGTATGCCTGCTTAGCGCCGTATTCCAGGGCGACTTCCTTCAGGCGTACAGAGTTCGACGAGTTGGTCGAACCCACCACAATCACCAGGTCAGCCTTCGGAGCGATCTCCTTGATAGCGCCCTGGCGGTTAGAGGTCGCATAGCAGATGTCGTCAGAGGGCGGGTCCTGCAGGGTGGGGAAACGCTCGCGCAGGCGGGCAACGGTTTCAAGGGTTTCGTCCACAGACAGGGTGGTCTGTGAAATCCACACGACCTTCTCGGGGTCGCGCACGGTCACCTGATCAACCTCGTCAGGCGAGTTCACAATCTGAATATGGTCGGGGGCTTCGCCAGCGGTACCCTCAACCTCTTCGTGGCCGGTGTGGCCAATGAGCAGGATGTCGTAGTCCTGCTTGGCAAAACGCACAGCCTCGCGGTGCACCTTGGAAACCAACGGGCAGGTAGCGTCGATGGTATTGAGCTGACGCTCTTCCGCTGAGGCCACAACAGCCGGTGACACGCCGTGGGCGGAGAAGACGGTGACGGCGCCCTCGGGGACTTCCTCCACCTCGTCCACAAAAATTGCGCCCTGAGCTTCGAGAGTTTCAACCACATGGCGGTTGTGAACAATCTGCTTGCGCACGTAAACGGGAGCCCCGTAGTGGTCTAGGGCCTTTTCAACGGCGATGACGGCGCGGTCAACGCCGGCACAGTAGCCACGGGGCGCTGCGAGGAGTACCTTCTTGTCGCCGGTGGGGGCGGCTGCCTCAACTTCTTCGCGGGTCCTGCGCACGCGGGGTACGGTGGGCAGACCCAGTTCAATGGTCTTCTCTTGGGTAGACATAGTCTCTATCCTACGTGGTTCTAGCGGGTGCGTGCAGTGGCTTCTCTCGCAGTCAGCCCCATGATCGCTGAGAGAAGAGCAAGAAGTGTCAGTACCGCCCCCGCAATGAGCAGGTTGAGGGCCAGGCCGTTGTGGTAGCTGGCGAAAGATGCGGTGATGGTTTCAGACAGTTTTTGCAGGAAAAGGACGGCCGCGTTGCTAGCCGGTAGCTGTATCCCGGCGGTGAGCGAGGCACCGCCACCCAGGAGGCCAGCGATCCAGAGTAGGGCTGCGGCGCTCAAGGCGATGAAAGCTAGGTAGGCAAAGCGGTTGCGGGGCCAGAGCAGGAACCCGAGCAGGGCGGATACGCCGCAAACCACCAGCAGGGGCTGCCAGAGGGAGGCCAGCCATATCAGGGTATTGACAGTGGAATTGATAGGCCAGATGTTCTGCCCCGTATCCAGGGTGATGGTACGGCTGGGCAGGCTTGAGGTATCAACACTAAAGCCGGTCGCCGACTGCACAGACGCCCCGGCCTGGTCGTAGATGGCAGAAAGGTCAAGCACCGCCGGGCGACTTTCACCCGAGAAGTTATAGGCGTGGGTATCTGAAATCACCTGGGCCCACAGCTGGGGGTAGGCATCGGAGGTCACCAGCGAGTTGGTAGCCCCGTCGACCAGGGTGTAGGTCTGGTCATAGAGCCAGTTCTGCACTCCCCCGTACCAGGCGGTGGAGTTCCCGTCGCCCAGGTAGGTTTCAATAGCAGGTGAGGCCATGATGTCGTCGGTGACGGCAGTTGCCAAACTGGTTTGGAAGTCCTGGTCGTAGGCGATGGATTCGGTCATCGCCGCAAAGTTTTCGGTATCTACCAGGGTGGTTTGTGCCCAGTAGGCTGTGGCTGCGGTCAGCCCGGTAGCCAGCGTAAGGAGGGCCAACAGGACGCAGAGAAAGCGCCTGGCTAGGCTAAAAGCCGGCCGGCGGCGCTGACGTCGAGGCGCCCGTGGGGGCGCGTAGGACGCCACCGGGGCGGACGCCACCCCCTGCGCCTGCGCTTCAGGCGGGTAGGCCCCCTGGGTATAGTGAGCCGAGGCCGGCTCTGCATAGGGGTGGGCGTAGCCCTGGGGCTGCTGGGCGTAGGCTGCCTGGGCTGCTTCTTGGGCGCGCTGATTTTCGGCCTGAACATAGGGGTTCGTCCAGTTGCCGTCGCCGTGGTCTTCTGTGCTCTTGCGGGTACCCGTCATGCTTGCATGGTAGCCGGTCTTACTGGGTATTTGCTTGAGTTCCTATTTTTTCTCGGCTCAATGCTTAAAGTGTCAGCCAGCGGTGGTAGAAGTAGGTGTATGAACAGTTTTGGTGATTCTGCACCCGGTCATCTGACGCTGGCGCAGCTACAGGCCCAGCAAGAACAGCAGGCCCAGGGCGCACCCCGGCAACTAGCGGAACGCGCTGGCCAGACCAGCGTCGATAATCCCTGGCCCCTACATGTGCTGTCAAATAAGATGCACGAGTATATTGCCCGTTGCGTACCGACCTGGGTGGAGGGGCAGATTATTGAGCTCAACCACCGCGGCAGGGTTTCTTACGTGACGCTGCGCGATATTGAGCAGGAGGTCTCAGTCTCGGTGACGGTCTGGGGCTCAGAGATGGCTAAGGTGCAGGGCCAGCTGGAGCGGGGCTCTCGGGTGGTTTTGCAGCTCAAGCCTGATTTCTGGGTGAAGACTGGCCGCCTATCGATGCAGGGCTCTAACATCAAGCCGGTGGGTGCGGGTTCTATGCTGGAGCTCATTGAGCAGCTGCGTGCCAAGCTACAGACTGAGGGCCTTTTTAGTCCCGAGCGTAAGAAGCCCCTGCCCTTGCTCCCCCGCCGGGTGGGTTTAATTACCGGCCGTGATTCGGATGCTATGAAGGACGTCATTCGTAACGCTTCTCTGCGCTGGCCCGCCGTTGATTTTGAGGTGCGGGAGGTTGCGGTGCAGGGTGTGAACGCGGTTGCCCAGGTGACCGCTGCGCTGGCTGAGCTTGATAGCCGGAATGACATCGATGTGATTGTGATTGCCCGCGGTGGCGGCTCCTTTGAAGACCTGCTGCCTTTCTCTGAGGAGGCAATGGTTCGGGCCGTTGCAGCGGCGCACACTCCGGTCGTATCGGCTATTGGCCACGAGGCTGATTCCCCTCTGATGGACCACGCAGCAGATCTGCGGGCTTCGACCCCTACCGATGCTGGTAAGCGGATTGTTCCGGACGTCCGTGAGGAGCGGGAGCTCTTCGCATCGGCCCGCTACCAGCTGGGGCGAGCTGTAGAGCAGCTGGTGTCTGCTGAGCGTTACGGTCTAGCCCAGGTGCGGTCCCGTCCGGTTCTAGCCAATCCGGGCTCAGCCCTACTGGCTAGGTCAGAGGATATTGAGCGGCTGCGGGCGAGGGCTTCGAGCGCGGCCGTCCACCGTCTTGCCAGGGACCGTGATCTTATTAGCCAGCTACGGGCGCGGGTTACGGCTCTGTCGCCCCAGCAGACCCTGGAGCGCGGCTATGCGGTGATGCAGGACGCCTCCGGCCAGTTGGTACGCGATGCCCGCACCCTGCACGAAGGGCAAAACATTAGTGTGCGTGCGGCAGCCGGCGCTGTGGACGCAACCGTTACCGCCGTGCACGAGAAAAACCACTAGAACCTGGTCAGATGCCAGGTCAAGGAAAGGAAACCTATGAGCAACACCATCGAATTTAAGACCGAGCTGAATGCCACTCCGGTTGAGCAGCTGACCTACGAGCAGGCCCGTGAAGAGCTCCTGCAGGTTGTAGCCCGCATGGAGTCCGGTGCTAGCACGCTTGAAGAGTCTATTGCCCTGTGGGAGCGCGGCGAGGCCCTTGCCCAGCGCTGCGAAGCCTGGCTCGACGGCGCCCAGGCGACCCTGGACGTCGCTCGCCAGAACCAGACGTCCTAGTTCTGCTTGTAGTCAGCCAGGAAGTTGCCCAGACGCTCCAGGGCATCGGCCAGGGTGCGGGTGTCGGGAAGGAAGACCAGGCGGAAGTGGTCGGGTTCTGACCAGTTGAAGGCCGTGCCGTGGCTCAGCAGAATCTTCTGTTCCCGTAGCAGATCGAGCATGAACTGCTCATCGCTGGTGATATTGAACTTATCGATATCGAGCTTGGGGAAGAGATAGAGGGCGCCCTCAGCCTGTTTCACGGTCACGCCGTCCATTTCACTGAGCATCTTATAGGACAGGTCCCGTTGCTCTTTCAGGCGTCCACCGGGCAGAATCAGGTCGTTGATGGACTGATAGCCGCCCAGGGCGGTCTGTACGGCGTGCTGGGCGGGCACGTTAGCGCACAGGCGCATATTAGCTAGCAGGTTGATACCTTCGATGAAGGGGGCAGCCGCAAGCTTGGGCCCCGAAATAGCCAACCAGCCAGCACGGTAGCCGCAGACCCGGTAGGCCTTGGAAAGACCCGAGAAGGTTAGGGTGAGTACGTCGTCGCCTGCCAGAGCTGCCACGTGGGTCATCTGGGCGCCGTCGTAGAGAATCTTCTCGTAGATCTCATCAGCAAAAATTACCAGCTCGTGTTCCCGTGCCAGGTCAACAATCTGCTGGAGTACCTGGGGCGTATAAACAGCACCGGTGGGGTTATTGGGGTTAATGACCACAATGCCGCGGGTGTTGGGGGTAATTTTTGACCTGATGTCCTCGATATCGGGCAGCCAGCCATCCTCTTCATCGCAGAGGTAGTGCACCGGCTTGCCGCCTGCAAGCTGGGTGGCAGCCGTCCACAGGGGGTAGTCGGGGCTGGGCACCAGAATCTCGTCCCCATTATCGAGCAGGGCCTGCAGGGTCATAGGAATCAGCTCCGAGACACCGTTACCCAGGTAGACGTCGTCGGTAGTGATATTCATGATGCCCTCGTTCTGGTAATACTGCACAATGGCGGTACGGGCAGAGTAGAGGCCACGGGAATCAGAGTAGCCCTGGGTGTAGGGTAGGTGCTCGATGATATCCATCATGATGGTTTCAGGCGCTTCAAAGCCGAAGGGCGCCGGGTTACCGATATTGAGCTTGAGAATACGGTGACCGCGCGCTTCCATACGCTGGGCTTCTTCTAGAATGGGCCCGCGAATATCGTAGAGAACGTTTTGAAGTTTTTTTGATTGCTTGAATGCCATGAGATTTAGATTACCCTTTCATGCGGGTCAACCAGAAATGGGCGGCGTCGGTTTCTGAGACGGGGTTATCGCCGCTCGTGAGCGTATTGAGGCGCACCAGGGAATCGGTGTCGAGGTGAGCGGAGACATCGTTGATGATGTCCTTGACCTGCTGGGGCAGCTCCCCGGCACGGGTGACGGGCACGATGTTTTGCGCGAGCTGGGTGCGCTCGGGGTCCTCAAGTAGCACGAGGTTATTAGCCGGGATTTCTGCGCTGGCTGAGTACATGTAGCTCATGCTGGTTGCGCCGGTGATGAGCTCCTGGGCCTGATCTGACCGGCTATCAGCGGTCTTGCTGGCTCCCGGGGTGCAACTGTAGTGGGTGCTCAGCGAGGTAGCACCGCTAGGGTTGGTGGCATAGCTTTCGGGGGCAACCAGGCTCAGCTCAGTGCAGACCTGCCCCAGGTCGCTCATGGTCTCCAGACCGTAGCGCTGGGCAGTAGCCCGGGTGACCACGTAGCCATACCGGTTGGTAGCGATCGAGGGCGAGAGCACCTCAGCGGTGTCGGGTAGGGCACGGTCAACGTAGCTGACGATGTCGTTGCTGCTGAGCCCGCGCACGTTCAGCGAGGTAGCGCTGGGGCTGGGCGTAGCAGTAAGACTTGGTGTAGCGGTAGGGCTGGAATCAGCGGATGCGCCCGCACGAGCTTCTGCGCTCGCAGTTGGGTCTGGCGCGGGGCTGGTGTCTGCCGCGGTGCTAGCCCGCTCTTCTTCGATAATGGTGGGGCTAACCGCTCCGTTATCGGTGAGGTAAAGCAGCAGGTCGCCAGACAAATCAGGAGTAATATGCACAAGCCCCTCTCCCGGGCCGGTTGCAGTAGGGCTGGCTGTAGCGGTGGCAGCGGTGTCTATTCCCATACTGGCGAAGTAGGCTGGGCGGCTATCGTCGGTCTCAACCACCTCAACGGTGTAACCCGCTTCTTGCAGGGCAGCCTGGTAGATATAAGCTGCGTGTCGGGTCTCCGCCGTCAGCCCGGTACCGATACGCAGGGTAGCGGTCGTGGCGGGGCTAGTCGAGACAGTTGTGTTGCTGCCGGTCGTTGAGCTGCCACAGCCGCTCAGCAGAAGGCCGGTGGCCGCAGCGAGAGCAACCAGCTGGGCGCGGTAGCCCCGTGTTCGCGGGCGTGCTTTTTCCTTAGCCGCTTCCCTAGTCATGCGAACCCTCCCGGTACTTACCTGCCAGCTCACTGGCGTCCGCGTACCCTAAGAGGCATGCGGCCTCGTCCACCAGGGAGTAGTAGAAATGCTGGTCTAGTTCAGCCAGCGGAACCCACTCTGCCAGGTCGGTCGATCCACCGACCTCGGCAGTAAGCTCCCCGCCGGTGACGTGGGCAGTGTAGATGGTGCGCAGGGCGCAGAAAGGACGGGTTGCCCCGGCTTCGGGCTCAAAGTAGGCCGCGTGCACCCCCAGCAGGCGGTCAAGTTCCACCCGGTAACCGGTTTCTTCAAAGACTTCGCGCACGGCAGTATCATGGGGCTGTTCGCCGGGGTCCATGCCGCCACCGGGTAGGGTCCAGCCGGGGCGGTAACCGGGAATATGCGGTACCCAGCGGGAGAGCAGAATCTTGCCGTCCTCAATCACCACGGCGTAAGCGGCCGGGCGGGTATCCATCACCAGGGGCATCTCTTCTTCCTTTGTTTGTCTCTGAAAAACCAGTCTATTGCACCCTTGCCTCAGATGCGCCACCCTAGCGTTCGCGGGCAGCTGGCATACCGGTTTTCTTCGGACAAAGACGATAGGCTCGTAGGTATGACAGTAACCGGGATTTTAGCAGCAGAAACAACGCCCCTTGAAGAAAGCGCTGAGGCCGCCGGAACCGTAATGGCCAGGCTGGCCAGCCTAGATTTTTGGCTGGGAGCGCCTCTGCGCATACTCATCATTATCATCCTCGGGTTCGTCTTGCACGGCCTGGTACGCGTAGTCATTCGCCAGGTCACCGACTCTATCGCCCGCGGCACCCGCAACCGGGTGGTTGCAGCAGAAGAGAAAAAGGGCGGTAAAACTAGCCGGTGGAAGGCCGATACGTCACTGGCGAGCGCCCGCCAGTCCCAGCGAGCGCAGACCGTTGGCTCGGTGCTCCGGTCGGTCTCGTCGATTGTGATTTGGACGATCATGATCGTCATGATTATCGCCGAGCTGGGCTTCAATATTGCCCCCGTCATTGCCTCAGCCGGTGTGGTGGGTGTTGCCCTTTCGTTCGGGGCTCAGTCTCTCGTTAAAGACTTCCTCTCGGGTATCTTCATCGTGGCCGAAGACCAGCTAGGCATCGGTGACTGGGTCAACCTGGGTGAGGCCGAGGGCGAGGTAGAGGCAGTGGGTCTGCGCACCACCCAGGTGCGTGATACGGCAGGAACCCTCTGGCACGTGCGCAACGGCGAGATTCTGCGTGTGGGCAACTCTTCCCAGGGCTGGGCCCGCACCATCATCGACCTGCCCATTCCCTACGATGCCGATATTGACGAGATGGCGAGCTTCCTCATGACCTCAATTCAAAAAGCCATCAAGCTACCCGGTATCAAAGAGAACATCTCGGGCAAGCCTCAGTACCTGGGCGTGCAGTCTGTGACCGGTGAATCAGTGGTACTGCGTCTGACAGTCAAGACCGCCCCCTCCGAGCAGTTCGCGGTGGGGCGTAAGCTCCGGGAAGAGCTCAAGAAGGCTATGGATCAGCGAGGCATTCGTATTCCGCTGGCTAACCAGTCGGTGATTCACAGCGAGACGCACGAGGAGCGCTCCGTGGTTTCCTCTTCTGCCCAGAAAGCAGAAGAAAAGACCGACCAGAAAGGCTAGCTGTCGGTAGACCCTCAGCGCAGCTTGTTATTTAGCGTTTTTTGCCCCGGGAGCCTCGGCCCGATCCCTTGGCGCTCCCCTTACCGCCCTTCTGGGCCTGGTACTGGCGCAGGTTGCCCTTCTTCTGGGCGTTCCGCTTCTTGCGGTCTTCCGCCTCACGGCGCTTATTAGCAGCCGCCCGCTTCCGCTTGGCCTCTTCTTTCTCGCGCCGTTGCTTCTCAAGGGCTACCTCACGGCTATCGCTACCGCGCTGAGAGGCGGCGGTGCGGCCGCGGGTAATCCCCACGAAGTCCTGGATTACCTGCTCGCGGGCGTCCTCACGCACCTCCCGCTTCCACACCAGCAGAACCGGGTACTCGCCCAGTCCCTCAACCGGGCGGTAGGTCAGGTCTTTGCGGTGGTAAAAACGGGCTACAGACATAGGTACGACCAACAGGCCCAGCCCGGCAGCCACCAGCTCAATCGCGTCGGCCCGGTGCCTCATTTGAGGTAGCGGACGCGGGTTCTCGGCTCGGTAGTCGGCGGAAAGGTCGCGCCACTCGGGTACCTCATCGGGGCTCTGGAGCAAAAATTCTTCGGCCAGCTCGGCAACCGGAACGGTCTCGAGCACCGTCAGCAGGTGATCCTTAGGGAGTACCACCACCGGGGTTTCCCGGTAGAGTTCAATCGCGTGGTAGCGCTTCTTATCGCGGGCTTCGGGCTCGTCCTCAGCGCGCACCAGCGCCATATCCGCAAAAGCATCGAGCGAAGCAAGGCCCTGCCCCTCAGCTAGGGCTACATCGGTCAGAGGAGCCAGCGCCGAATAGCGCTCCCGCCACCGGGTAAACCACTTACCGGGCATAACCCCGGGAACGAACCCCACACAGAGACCGGGCACCTGCCCCACCTGCTCATAACGGGCGGTCTGGTCATCAACCAGCAGGTCGGGGTGGGCAAGAATCAGCTCGCTCAGGGTCATAGCTTGGTGTCTTTCGGTAGTCGCAGCATGGAACGTTTCCTGTCCCGGATTTTTACGGTGATAATGACGACCGCCAGCAGGGCCAGCACCAGGGCGGCTACCTGCGGGTTCTCAAGCCAAAGCCAGACAACCGACATGCCAACCGTTGCGTAGATGGTACCCCACATAAAAGTACCCACCAGCATGGCTGGAATCCAGCGGGACAGGGGCATACGGGTAAAGCCGGTAGTCAAAATAACCGCAGTTTGAAAGCCCACCGTCAAGAAACAGGCGGGAACAGCCAGCACACCCCAGCGATTCACAAAATACTGAGCCCGGCGGTAGAGGGGATGATCCATCAGGTGCTGTATCTTCTCAAAGCGAGAGCCCCCAGCCTGAGCTAACCAGCCCAGAGAAAAGACGAGGGAGGTACGCACAATACCCACCACCCACATAAAGCCGATGGCGGCAACCCAGTGCAAACTTTCAAGCCATTCCCTCACCCCACCAGTCTAGCCTGTTCTCAGAGTCTGGCGCGGCGATGTCCGTCTCTCTTCCCTCTGGAAAGCGCCTCTTCCTTCCGCTGGCAAGGCACAACAAGGCCTTTTTAGGGTTACCTATCTCAAAAAATAGGTTGACCAAAAAAATTTTCACCAAAGACTAGCCAGAGGGGGCTTAATTAGGTTATATTTTTATCACCAAATAGCCGCAAGGCCCTGTGGGAGGGCTGGCTAGGCGGTACAAAGAAGACTTTTCTTCCTGTGTGTGATGCAGCTAGAGGCACCTGACTGAGGTGCCTCTAGCTTTTTAAAGAGGGGTCAGCTACGAAGCCGCAGGAGTTTAGGTGAGCTTGATACCTTTTACTTTCTTGAGGACACGGGGCAGGGCGTCAAAGGCAGTCATGCGAAGCCCCATAGCTAGTAGCTCCGAGCGACCCAGCAGATAGCCAACAGCGAAGGGATCAAGCCCCAACTCGTTAGCCTGAACGCGCAGGCCCAAAAGCCAGTTGCCCATCGTCAACTCGTCAGTCAGCTCACCCAGCTCTGCCTGAACAGCCCTAGCCCGCGCCACTAGCTCAGCCTGGGGCTCAGTCAGGGAAAGCCCAGCATCGGCAGCAGCAAAGAGACAGTAGCGCACCGCCTTAGCTGCCTTACGCACATCGTGTAGGCCCTCATCAAAGGCAGCGCTCGCCGAGAAGTCAGCCGCCTGCTCTGGCCAGGTAGCCACGGCTCGCTCCCCCTCCTTGACCAGGCTCTTCCGCAAACGCTTAGCTACCTTATTCACGTAGTTCTCGCTATTGAGCGGCAACTCAACAGCCAGGGTTACATCGGCCAGTAAAGATTCGAGAGCCAGCTGAAGTTCCAGCCTCCCAGCAGAGGCCAGGTAGCGGCGGGCCTGGGCAGCGGCGTCCGCCTGCTGGTGCTCCATGACCGCACCGAAGGCAGCGCCTGCGCTCTCCCCTAGCACCGGGTAGGCCTGCAGAACCCGCTGTGCCATAGGGTGCACAAGCTCGCTATTACGATGTGACTCTAGCTGGTGGGCATAGGTTTTCAGCCCCTGCATCATATCTTCAAGAGCCGGAGCAAAACCGCTGCGCGCATACGGCAGGGCCATGTATTTCAGCACGCTCCGCAGCTGACGGGCAACAATGCGCCCCTGGTGGGTGGCATCGGGCGCTCCCGCTGCCACCAGTAGATCAGCCTGGGCAAGCCGTTGGGTGTGAGAGGCAAGTACCCGGGTAAGTAGCTCAGCAGAGCTCGGCACCGGGGGAAGTTCAGTTGCCAGAGCCTTCTTTTTCTTTTTCGCTACCTTCTTGCCCGACCCCTTAGCTTTGCTGCCTGCCCGCCGGGCCTCGAACTCGGCGTCCTGGCCCAGGGCCCGGGCAATCTTAGCCGGCGACTGCGAGGGCACAGCCCCGACGGCCTGTAGCTGACGGGCAACGTCCGTAAAGAGAGCTTCTGTGAGCTTACGATCTTGTGCGGTCTGCCCCAGCAGCTCTACCTCCCACTCGTGCCAGGCCCGTTCCTGGCCGGTGGCATAGTCAAGGGCCTGAACCCGGTCATCGCAAATCTCAGCTAGCTGTTGCCCGGCCTTATCGAGGATCACGGTGCGGGTCCGCTGGGTTTTCAACGAAACCCGAGGCTCCATCTCTTCGCCGAGGGACGGAACCTGCACAAACTTCTTCACCGCGGCAGGCATAGCGGAGCGGTTAGACAGCAGATCAAAGGTCACCTCATGGCGCTGGCCCGCAGCATCGAACTTGATATGCCAGCCCTGGTCATAGCCACCCAGTCGGCAGCGCAGGGCTACCTTATGCCGACCCAGGTTTCCAGAAGGGGTGTCGTAGTAGGTGGCATCGAGCTGCTCTGTTACAGGCTCGCTGACACTCCACCTTTCGAAGCTCCACTCCACCGAGGGAACCTCACTGTTCACATCGGCAAGCTCAAATTTCTGCTCAATTTCCAGGTGGTGTGTAGCCATACGGGTAGCCTTCCTCAAAATATCGGGGATTGTGTGGTCTTGCCCCTTCAACAGAATACCCAGCTTCGCGGCTCCATGTGGAGAAGCTATAGCTGGGTATCTATTCTTTGAGAAAACTTCATCTTCGGCTAAGCGCGGCGGCGCTTCAGCACATCGTCGAGGTTGAGGCTTGCTGCCTCGGCCAGGGTCTGGGTCTGGCTCTTCGGCGCTGCCTCGGTATCAAGAGGGGCAGGAGCTTCCCTGCGGACGGTCTCTGCCTCAAGGTAAGTAGGCAGGGGTACCTCTGTGACCTGCCAGCGGGTATCGGGCAGAGCCTCGTCCATACGCAGGCGGGCAGGCTTTTGCTGGGTTGCGGCCTCGCTGTCAGCACTAGAGGCCGGCACAGCTACCACCGGATGGTGCTGGGTTTTAGCCCGACGGAGGGCCTTAGCCGCGTGGCTGACCGGCATCTGCTGGCGGGCACGAGCAGGACGCTCGGGAGCAGGCTTCAGCTCAACGGTAGAGACGGTACCTGCTGGGCGCCCCTGCTGGCTGCTGAGTGCGCGAGAGGTGCCTGAGGGGGCAGAAGGGCGCCGCTGAGCCTGACGCTGTTCAACCGTCAAGACGGTGCGGGCCCGCTGGCGGTTGCGGTCGCGCAGAGCCAGTACTCGCAAGGTAGCCAGGCAGGTTAGGGCTGCTAGGAGGAAAAAAAGAGGTAGAAGAGCAGTTGCTTTCCCCAGCAAAGCCAGCACTCCCGCAATAAGGCTGGCAGCTACAAAAGTCAGTGCCAGCCCAAAGAGAATCAGACGACCAGGCTTCAAACGAAAGGCAGGATTATTATGGGCAGCAGTTTCAGTCGAGGGCGCGGATGGTAGATGATGAGACTCAGCTTCAGCCAGGTGACTTTCGACGATATCGGCTACAAACTTCTCAGCACCGATATTCGTAACGGTGCCAGCCGTACGGCGGCGGGCAACAAACCATAGACCAGTCAGCACGCATACCAGCAAAATTAAGCCCGTGCCACTCAAAAAGCTCATCGCTACCTCCGTCCTTTCATCTCTGTGATAAAAATATCTAGTTCATTCTACCCCAGCAGCACCTTACCTAGGAGGGGAATGAGACAAGAACTGGGTGCTTTCGCCTCAGAAAGCACCCAGTTCTTGTCTCATCACTAGTGTCAGCTGGCAGCGCTATAGAGCTTCCCTTAGCTCAGCGTCCACCCGCCATTAGTATCAAGGCTTACAGCTCGGCTGCGAATTCCTTGATCCAGGTACGCAGTTCAGGGCCTAGGTCATCGCGCTCAGCAGCGAGAATGACGTTGGCCTTGAGGTAGGAGAGCTTATCGCCGGTGTCGAAACGGCGGCCCTTGAAGACAACACCGTACACGCCTTCACCCTCGCCGGTGCCCTGAGCCAGGGTCTGCAGGGCGTCGGTCAGCTGAATTTCATCGCCACGGCCCGGTGCGGTATTTTCGAGCACCTCAAAGACCTTGGGAGAAAGAATGTAGCGGCCAATGACAGCAAGGTTTGAGGGGGCATCCTCAACAGCGGGCTTTTCGACCAGGCCGGTGACCTTCACGAAGCCGTCCTCACCTTCAACGGCCTGTACCGCTGCACAGCCGTAAGCAGAAATCTGCTCTTCGGGAACCTCCATCAGAGCCACGACAGAGCCGCCGGTCTTCTGCTGAACAGCAACCATGGCAGAGAGCAGGTCTTCTTTTTCATCGATGAGGTCATCGCCCAGCAGCACAGCAAAGGGCTCATTACCAACGTGCACCTTGCCGCGCAGTACGGCATGGCCCAGACCCTTGGGATCGCCCTGGCGCACGTAGTGGATTTCGCCCAGGTCGTTGGAGTCTTCAACGCTCTTGAGCAGGGCGTCCTTACCCTGGTCAGCGAGCTGCTGTTCTAGACCGGGGACACGGTCAAAGTGATCCTCTAGGGCACGCTTGTTGCGGCCTGTAATCATCAGAACGTCGTTCAGGCCAGCGCGAATGGCCTCTTCTACCACATACTGGATAGCGGGACGGTCCACTACCGGCAGCATCTCCTTGGGAGTTGCCTTGGTAGCGGGAAGGAAGCGAGTGCCGAGACCAGCGGCAGGGATCACTGCTTTGGTCACGGTGAGTGATTTATTTTCAGTCATGCCTTTCAGAATACCCAAATTCTAGATTTTATCTGCATTCTGCGCCATGAGAAGCGGTAAATTGTGACTAGATTCAGCTAGTACAGGAGGAATACGCCCATTGGTCGCACAAGATTCGAGCTTAGACCCCTCGGCCAAAGCCTTTGCCCGCAGCTATCTGAGAAGACGCCGATCCCAGAATCTGTCGCAGCATGAGACAGTTCAGGGCTTTGAACGAACGCTCGCTCCCCTCTGGCAAGCCCACCCTACAGGGAGTACTCTTGCCGCTTTCCTGCCCCTTCCCACTGAGCCTCCCCTGCTACCGGCTCTGATCCGGGCAGTAGCTGAGGGGTACCGGGTGCTGGTGCCGGTCGTCCGTCCCCGGCGTCAGCTGGCCTGGGTAGAGTGGCAGCCGCAGGTAGAACACACCGTCAATGCGCTGGGTATCGTAGAGCCGATAGGCGAGCGCCACGGAGCTGAGGCTTTTATTCAGGCAGACCTGCGCCTGGTACCTGCCCTTGCCTATGATCTGGCGGGGCGGCGGCTGGGGCAGGGCGGCGGCTACTATGACCGGCTTTTTGAGCAGCTTGGCCCTCTGGCGCAAGCCCCCTCTACCGTGGGGGTAGTGTTTGAGCGGGAAATTCTCGATGGCCTGCCTGCAGATAGCTGGGATGCCACACTTCGGTTTGTGGCAACGGAAAAGACCCTGCACCGCCTGGGTAATTGAGGTCGAGCTGCCAGAACAGAGTAGAATAACCCCCAGATTTATCGCCTATTTGATGGAGTTATCCGTGCCTGTTTACGTTTACCAGTGCAAGAACTGCGGCCACGTGTTTGAGCAGCACCAGTCGTTCTCGGACGACGCGCTCAAGACCTGCCCCGAGTGCGGCCAGGACACCCTGCGTAAGAAGTTCGGCCAGGTCGGTGTGGTTTTCAAGGGCTCTGGTTTCTACGCCAACGATAAGGGCAAATAAGCACAGAGACATTCAAGGGGCTGCCTGCCACGGTATGTGGCAGGCAGCCCCTTCTTTTTATTGCCCGTAGTGGGGTGGGCGTTGTTCTTTGAGCCAGGTTGCCCGGGCATCCTCCCCCTCGGTGGGCGGGACGGACGCACTTGGTTCGGTGAGCCCTGCCAGTTTGGGTTCGGTGCCGGTGAAGGCTGAGCCGCCGGTGGCCCGGCGGTGGCCGCGCCGTTTTTTGGGTACGGGGCTGTAGCCAGCGTCGGGGCTTTCAGATCTTGGCTCTGCTGGCTCAGCGCCTGATGGCTTACTCATTGCGCCCCAGCCCCAGGTATCTTCCAATTCGGCCGACCAGGGCTTCGGGGTCTGAGAAGACCTCGATAGTCCAGCAGGTCATGTGGTTCCAGCCGGTACGGGCCAGGAGCTCAGGAATCAGGCGGGAGCGTTCGCGCACGCTCATGGCAGCGTAGGCGTCTGATCCGTCGGATACGACGGCCAGGGGTACCCTCACCGGGGTGGTACGGTCCACGTCCTGCACCATGGTGCGGGCCCGGGGGCTAGCCACTGCCCCAGCCAATAGGGATTCTTCCTCACTCGTTGCAATCAACGAGATCAGGGGAACGTCCGATTCGTGCAGGGTGACCTTGTGCTGGCCCAGGCGGCGCACCAGGTCGTTGAGCAGCCAGTCACCCATGTCGATGGCTTCTAGGTGGTCGTTGGTGAGGAATTCGTTGACCGGTAGCTTGTCCGTGATGGGCTTGGTCAGCTCCTGAGCGGCGCGAGCTTCTTGCTCACGGCGGTAGGCCAGCAGCAGGCGGTAGATATCGAAGGCCCCGTATTCTAGGCGCTGGGGGTCCAGGTCTTCGGGGGTCACGCAGGTGACCAGGCGGGTGAGGTGGCGGGCGCGGGTGGTGGCAAGCACGAAGCTTTCACGACCGCTGCGCTCGGAAAGGTGCCCGAAGTGGTGGGCTGCCCCCTGGGCTGTTTTGCCGGCGCCAAGGGCGAAGATAATGACGTCCCGTTCCATGTCGACGGCGCGGGAGACATCAACGACGCGGAAGGATTCATCCCCCGCTTCGAAGTAGGGGGCGAATTGGGGGTAGCGCACCAGTAGCTGGCGGACGGCCTCGGCGATACGCTGGGCGTGACGGGCTGTGGTGGTAACTACTGCCAGGGTCTGTTGGGGGCTGCGGTAGGCGTGCTCGATGACCATTTCGGCTACCCGCTGTACCTCCAGGCTGGGTGAATCAAGGGCGGCGTTGTCTGAGACCCGCCCGGTGACGTCCACATATTCCACGGTGAGAGCCGGGGTGCCGTCGGTAATTTCTTCGCCCCAGGGGTAGCTGGTGAGAGCCCCGCCGTAGAAGTGCTCGTTGAGGTAGGCAAAGAGGGCGGGGTCTACGGCTCGATTGACGGTAGCTAGGGAACGTGCGGGCAGGACCTTGGCTAGGGCTTCGAAGGTGCTGACCAGTTTTTGGTTCTTGATGACCGGCGCATTCTGGGCTACCGCAGAGACCATGAAGGGTGAGGGGAAGCCGCTGTGGGGGTCACCCAGGGCAATGACCTGCTCTGCCCGGATGAGGGCAGGTAGGTTAGCTGCCAGCGGGGTGGATTCGGCATCGAGCAGGATCGCTGCGTCAAAGCGCATACCGGTGGGCACCTTGCCGGAGAGGGCGAAGGGGCTGGTAATCCACAGGGGTAGTAGGGTGGTGGCCATGGTGGGGGCATGAGTCAGCACCTGCTGGAGGTTGAACTCGTGGCTCTTGAGCTGGCTGCGCAGGAAGGCCGCTTCGTGGTCGTACTCGTGGATGCGGACGCGCCAGGTATCGGCTACGCGGGCATGCAGGCGGGCAGGGGCGGACGCCAGGTGCGAGTAGTCTGCCCGGCGGAAGCGGGTTTCGAGGTCGCGCAGGGTGTCTGCACTGAGAATCTCAAGTTCTTGAGAGGCCAGCATCATTTCAAGGGCGGTCTGCCACCAGGCAAGTTCTAGTTCGGCAGCTACAGCGCTGCTTTCGAGCTGGCGTTCGTAGAAGTCGTCGAGGAGCTCACCCAAGCCCTGGTCGCTCAGTTCCCGGGTGAGGCGGACGCGCTCGGGCAGGGTGTGCAGGAGCCATTCGTCGTCGATGAGGGCGGCGAGCCTCTCTTCGAGCTGGTTAAGGGGTGTGGATGAGAAGCGGGTACCGGCCGGGGAATCTTCCAGCACGATAGCTAGCCCCGTGAATTCTTCGAGTAGGGCTCTGTAGCGGGATCGCAGGTCGGCGAGGTTCTCGGGGATGGTGGGGACGCGTTCGTCCTTAGCCAGGCCAATCCATTCTTCGCGCTGGCCCTGAACGATGAAGAGGTTCTCGTGTAGGTCTGAGATATTGACGCCGGGCACGATGTATTCTTTGGCAGCCCGGCGCAGGCGGGAGCGCTGGATGCTCGACATGTCGATGCCGTGCTCTCGTCGCCAGGTTCCATTCGCGGTGGCGGCAATCAGGTCGGTGACAGGTCGGTCGAAGATATCGGGGCTGAAGCGGGTGAGGGTATCAGCGATACGTTCGAGCAGGTCAAGCTGGGTTCCCCAGTCGTCCATGGTAGTGGCGGGCTTCAGGCCGGTTTCGTCGGCCATGAGGGCCATGCCCGCTGACACCTCGTTCAGGGAAGTACGCAGGCTCTTGACGAGGGCGTGGGCGGCTTCAGTGTCTTCTGAGCTGGTGAGCTTAGCCCGGTGCCAGGCTGAGGCCCGGGTTGAGGGGCGGAAACCACCGAGGTCAGCTAGCCGCTGGAGCTTATGGACGGTCTCTGTGCGGCGGGTCAGCTCGTCCATGGTGGTGCGGGCTAGACGTACCTGGGTAGAGGGCGCCGGGTCCTGGGCGGTAAGCGCTGCCAGGGTTTGAAGGGCATCGTAGACAGAGCAGCCCCAGCGGGATTCGGTGAACCGCAGCGATTCGGTGTGCCCGCGCAGCTTGGAACGGGTTTCGACCAGTTCCCGGTGGATATCGGTGACGTTGGGGGCGGGCGCCTTCTCATCGCGCACAATCGCTGAGATGAACTCCTGCCGGTAGGCCTCTGAGTCCCGTTCAGTCAGCAGATTGAAGGTGAGGTCAGTGAGGTGGGTGCGTTCCAGCAGACGGTTGAAATCGTTGAGGGTGGAGCGCTTCTCCCCTACCACGAGTACAGATTTCCCCTGGTGAATCAGGGCCGCGGCAATGTTGGCTGCGGTGCCGAGCTGGTCGGTACCGGGAGCGGTGGTCACAGCCAGGGAGTGCCCCAGGTGGGCCAGGTCGACGATGTCCTGCCCGCTGGCGTCCGCGTCCACCACCAGCATGTCGGTGTCAGGGTCGCGGCTGTCAAGGGGTTCGCGGGTGTTGTGGATGGGGGCAACGAAGGGCTGCTCCAGCGGGTTGAGCTTGAGCTGAGCAATATCGCGGACGAGCGGGGTGTGGGCGGTTGCCGGCAGTTCTCCGGTACTTTCCTTGAGATCTGCGAAGGTCGAGATGAAATAGGTAGAGTGAATCGTCATGCCGGGTACGGCACCGGTCGTAGCCCGCATGCGCTCAATGACGGGTTCGGGATCTAGCTTGCGCATGGAGTTAGCCAGCTGGGCAACGTCCATGGTGCCCAGGTCGATGCCGTACTCTTTCTTGATCTGCCGCACCATGGCGGGGTTCAGCTGGGCCGGGCCGGTCAGCTGGATCTCGAAGTCATCGCTGGTGGGGTGGGGGGTGATAGCAAGAGGAGCCATCAGGATAGGGGCGATAAAGCGCTTCTCCCCCACCATGCCGTCCTCGCGTACATCGCGTGAAAGCCAGGAGGCTGTACCCGCTACGAAGTAGCCCGCATCCAGCCCGTGCCCGGTTGCCAGCTCAAAGATTTTGGTGCGCAGGGCGCGGGCAGCCACCATACCGGACTCAAGCTTGGCCTTGTCGCGCAAGATGGTAGAGAGGCGGGTCTTTCTGCCCATAAACATCTGGGCAACGCCCGAAGAGTTGGCGTCGGTGAGGTCGATGTGCACGTAGTCAACCTGGTTGAAGTCCAGCATGGCATCGGGGCCGGTGTAGGTTTCCATCTGCTCAGCCCAGGCTTCAAGACCTGCCTGTACCTGAGCTGTTACCTGTTCATCAGCAGCAGAGTCGGGGGCTTCCTGCGGGGGTTGCGCATCGCTCCGGGACCAGGGTGCGGTGCCGGCACCGGTAGTGCGCTCGTTAGCGGTTTCAGGGTCTACCTGCTCGTTCACTGAATCTACTCTAGCTTTCTGCACGTGTTAACTTCCCTACCATCATAGAGGTTTCGGGCCCCTGGCACAGATTCGCGGGCCCTATAGAAAGGCCCTGTTCCTAGGAACAGGGCCTGTGAGGTTTCTTTAGCCTGTAGCCAGGTTGACGTAGGCCAAGAGGGTGAGCAAAGATAGCAGACCGAGCAGGGCCATACCCGCAAGAATGATCCAGCGCAGACGGGGAGCGAAGGGTTCACGAGGAGCATCCCAGAGGGATCGGGTGTAGAAGTAGCTCAGCAGGAACCCGGGAATATTGCCGGTGAGAAGCTGCTGGGCTACCGCAAACATGCCAAAGGTGCGCTCGGTGTTTTCGTTTTCGGTTTCTGCAGCCCGAAGTAGGCCCACCATAATCAGCGACATACAGCTCACGATAAAAGCAAGGGCGATAGCCGGCTCGTTGAGCATTTCGCGGAAGTCGACGTTTTCTCCACGCGACACCGCGAACTGGTAGAAGAAGAAAATGAAGGGGCTGATTAACCAGTACCAGAAGAGGAAGGTGCGGAGGCGCTGGGTGTCGCGCAGGGCGTAGAGCAGGGTGTTCATGAATTCTTTTCTTGGGTATCGATGTACTGGATATATTGGCGCACCGTGTAGTCCAGCAGGACGGTCAGGGCGACAAAGGAGTGGTAGGGTTCCTTGGCGCTGAGGGTAACGGTGGGGGTGGACTCGTAATGCAGTGAAAAATCTGCGGCAGCAGAGATGGTATTGACGCCCAGCGCTGTAATGGCAATCATGGGAATCTTGCGGGCAGCCAGGGCACGTACGGTGGGTAGGGCGCTCTCAGTTTCGCCCGAAAGCGAGGCAATAATGACGAGGTCATCGGGCTTCATCACCCCGATACTCCCGCGAAATTCGCTGGAGGCCGGAATAACGTGGGTAAATTTACCGCAGGCCAGCATAGACTTCGAGAACTCTTGAATCGCGGTGCGCTGGGCAAAGCCGGTGCCGTAGCAGTAGATGGTACGAGCCGATTCAATTTTTTTCAGAATCGGTTCGAAATCGACGTTCGTCAGCCCCTCGTAGGTTTTGAGAATATCGGCACGGCCGCTTTCTAGAAAATCCCTGTTGGGGGCGGCAGCGTCAGAGAGAGAATTTTTCACGAAAAACTTCAGTTCGGCGAAGCCAGAGAAGCCTAGCTTCTTCGTCAGGCGGATAATGCTGGACGTTGAGGTGAAGGTCTTGTGGGCCAGAGCGCTAATGGTTGAGTCGGCAACGAACTGCTCGTTGTTGAGCATGAAGGCGAGTATCTCGCGCTCGGTGTCGCTGAGGCGGTTCTGGTGCGCGTTGACGAGTTCCTGTAAGTCCACAAAAGGCTCCTGAAGTTTTGCGGTTCACTGCAATTCTATACAGTATAGGCGCTAAAACATCAGGAGCCCTGTGTTAGGTCATCGGTAGTAGGTGTCTACTTACCAGCGTTGACCATTTCTTCGAACTTGTCGCGGACCTGGGGTACGTCCATACCGACGATGACCTGCAGGGCCTTGCCCTTGTTGACCAGGCCGAGTGCGCCAGATGACTTGAAGTCAGCTTCGGTAGCGACCAGTGAGGGGTCATCTACTGAAACGCGCAGGCGGGTGGCGCAGTTGTTCACATCGGTGATGTTGGCGGGGCCACCGAGCAGAGCCAGGAAGTCGGTTGCGCGCTGGGTGTAGGGGTCTGATGCTACTGCGGTTGCAGTACCAGCAGCGGCACCTTCAGCACCGAGGGTGCCATTCTTCTTAGCTTCCTTGTAGTCAGCCTTAGTGTAGAGCTTGGTTTCGCCACCGTCTACTTCGCGACCGGGGGTATTGAAGTCGAACTTGAGGATCAGGAAGCGGAAGACGACGAAGTAGATCAGGGTGAAGCACAGACCGATACCGATCTGGGTGAGAACCATACCTGAGTGGTTGGGCCACATGGGGATCCAGTTCTGGAAGAGGAAGTCAATCAGACCGCCGCCCATGTTACCGACAACTCCGAAGCCGTACATGGTAGCTGACATGGTTGCGGCCAGGGCTGCGTGTACTGCGAACAGCGGGGGTGCCAGGAAGAGGAAGGTGAATTCGAGGGGCTCGGTGATACCGATTAGGATTGCGGTGAGGCAAACGGGGATTAGCAGAGCCAGGGTTTCCTTGCGCTTTTCGGGGCGAGCAGTGGTGTAGAAGGCTGCTGCAATACCGAGCGGGGCGAAGACCTTGGAGTTACCGTGCAGGGCGAAGCCGCCACCGGGGAAGAGTTCCTTGACGGGGGTGGTTGATGCTGCGAAGGTTTCGAGGTTAGCAACCCAGTACTTGGTGATGCCGTCCGGAACAACGGCGGGGCCGAAGACGAAGGGGGTGTAGATGAAGTGGTGCAGGCCGGTGGGGATCAGGATGCGCTCAAGGAAGGTGTAGAGCCATACGCCGAAGACGCCGGATGTGATGAAGAAGCCCTGCAGGGAGCCAATGCCGGTCTGGATGGTGGGCCAGATAGCGACGAAGGCGAGCGCGATGGGCATCATCAGGAAGAAGCCCAGGCCGTAGACGAACTGGGTGCCCTGGAAGATACCGAGGAAGTCGGGCAGCTTGGTGTTGAAGTAGCGGTTGTGCAGCCATACAACGATAGCGGAGATGATGATGGAGCCGAAGATGCCGGTGTCGAGGGTCTTGATGCCCGCGATCATCTTCAGACCGGTACCTGCTGCGCCTTCGGAGAGGTCAACGCTGTAGTCAACGCCGAACTTGTCGCCCCAGATGCTGAGGATAGAGGCAACGAAGTAGTTGAAGGTCAGGTAGATCATGCCTGCTTCGAGCACGGCACGGGCCTGGGCGGTCTTAGCCAGAGCGATGGGAAGACCCAGAACAAAGAGGAGTTCCATCTGGTTGAAGACGGTCCATGCGCCTGATTCCCAAACTGACCAGAAGTTGTACCAGCCGGTACCTTCTGCGGCGATGCTGCCCAGAAGCTGCTCGTTCTTGCAGATAATGGCGATACCCACTGCAAGACCGGCGAATGCAAAGATGAGGACGGGGGCCAGCATGGCCGAGCCGAACCTCTGAATCTTCTCCATCATCGGATAAGAACCTTTCGTGTATAGGTGGGGCTCGCCGTCCGCTTGCTGCGCTGGTGTGTGCGGAGCGCCACCTGTGTGATTACTAGGCCTATCTAACCATTCTTTGGGAGCCCGCGAGAGTGATTTGGGGTACTTTGGCATTAATGCCGTGAACTGGCACGTTTTTCGGGAGCGGGTAAAAGTGCCGGGGCTCAGGGGCCGGGTTTGGTGGGGGCAGACAGGCTCGGCGCACCTAGGATGGGTAGCCGTAGGTTCCCCTTCTTCACCCGCGAAAGTGATGCTTGTCCTCGATGAAACTATTAACTCTGAACACCCATAGCTGGCTTGAGGTGCACCAGATTCCCAAGATTTTTGAGTTGGCTCAGTTTATTGTGCGGGAGCAGGTTGATGTGGTTGCTCTACAGGAGGTCAACCAGTTTGTAAAATCTCCCGCGGTAGATGCCCCGCTGGGCTTTGCCGGGGGTGCTGACCGCCCCGTCCGCCAGGATAACTATGCTCTGTTGCTGAACCAGTTTTTGGAGCAGCTGGGTTCCCCCTACCACTGGGCCTGGTCGGTGTCTCATCTGGGATTTGACCGCTATGACGAGGGTATCGCTCTTTTGACCCGACAGCCCTTTGAGCGCTGCGAGCTGGTTGATCTTTCGCCGGCGTATACGGATCAGGACGTCGCCCGGCGGGTTGCCGTGGCGGTTCAGCTGGGTGAGGAGTTCGGTGGCGCCTGGGTTGCGAGCGCCCATATGAGCTGGTGGAAGCTCGGTGAGGTAGCCCTCTTTGCTGATGAGTTCACCCAGCTAGAGGGGCAGATGAAGCAGCTCGCTAACGGTGCTCCCGTGATTCTTGCTGGCGATTTTAATAATGCGGCTCAGGTGCAGGGCGAAGGTTATGACCTGATGCAGGAGCGGGGCTGGATCGATACCTACACGGTAGCTGAGCAGGTGACCGGTGAGTTTACCGTTCACAAGGCCATCCATGGCTGGGATAATCTCACCCAAGCCCTGCGTATCGACCTTGTGCTGACCGACCGGCCCACGCGCGTCCGCACCCACGATGTCGTCTTCCCCGACACCGACGAAACCGCAATTTCAGACCACTCCGGTCTGCTACTAACCCTCGATATCTAGTCAAACCGCAAAGGAGCACATCATGACAGTCGAAACCCAGTGGTGGCAAGAACCCGTTGTCTACCAGATTTACCCGCGGTCCTTCAACGACTCTAACGGTGACGGCATCGGCGACCTTCCCGGTATCACCGAGAAAATCCCCTACCTAGCCAAGCTCGGGGTGGACGTCATCTGGCTCTCCCCCATCTACAAGTCCCCCAACGACGATAACGGCTACGACATCAGCGACTACCGGGACATCATGGACGAGTTCGGCACCATGGCAGACTTTGATGAGCTCCTTGAGACCGCTCACGCAGCCGGCATCAAGATCATGATGGACCTGGTCGTCAACCACACCTCCGACGAACACGAATGGTTCGTGCAGGCCAAGAGCAGCAGGGAGAACCCCTACCGCAACTATTACATCTGGAAGGACCCGGCAGGCTTTACCGAGGACGGCACCCCGATTCCGCCCAACAACTGGGTCGCGGCCTTCTCCCCCTCCGTCTGGGAATGGGAGCCTGCCACCGAGCAGTTCTACCTTCACCTCTTTTCAACCAAGCAGCCCGATCTCAACTGGGAAAACCCTGTCGTGCGCAACGAGGTCTACGACCTCATGCGCTTCTGGCTCGATAAGGGCGTCGACGGGTTCCGCATGGACGTCATCAACCTGATCTCCAAAGACCCTGCCTACCCCGATGATCCCCAGGTGGCAGCCGGGGGTGGCACTGACTCCATCACCATGGCAGCCAACGGCCCCCGCGTGCACGAGTACCTGGCAGAAATGAACCGTGAGGTGCTCTCTCACTACCCCGTCATTACAGTGGGCGAGGCTCCCGGCGTCACCACCGCCGACGGCCTGCTTTACACCGGCTTTGATCGAGGCGAGCTCCAGACCCTCTTCCAGTTCGAGCACATGGGCGTGGACGCCAACCCCAACCCGGCCCTGGGCAAGTGGAACGACCAGCGTTTCGACCTGCGCGACCTCAAGCGGATTCTCACCAAGTGGCAGGTCGACCTGGCTGGCAAGGGCTGGAACGCCAACTACTGGAACAACCACGACCAGCCCCGCGCTGTCTCCCGCTTCGGTAACGACTCTGCTAAGTACCGGGTAGTCTCAGCCAAAATGCTGGGCACCGTGCTGCACGGTATGGCAGGCACCCCCTACATCTACCAGGGCGAAGAGCTGGGCATGACCAATGTCTTCTTCACCGACCTGGCCGACTACAATGACCTGGAAATCCACGACCACTACGCCAAGCTGGTCGGCTCAGGCGTGGTTGACCACGACACCATGCTGCGCTATATCTCAGCCTCCGGCCGCGACAATGCCCGCACCCCCATGCAGTGGACGTCCGGTGAGCAGGCAGGCTTCACCAGCGGCAGCCCCTGGCTCAAGCTCAACCCCCGCTACACTGAAATTAACGCTGATGAAGCCCTCGCCGATGAGCGCTCGGTCTTCTACCACTACCGCGACCTCATCACCCTGCGCCATGCCCACCCCATCATGGTCAACGGCACCTATGAGCTCATTGACTCAGCCGAGGTACCCGCCACCGAGGATGCCGAAGTCTACGCCTACCTGCGCCAGGGCACCGGCCCCACCGAACACCAAACACTGCTGGTTGTGGCCAACTTTACCGACAGCGTCCTCACCCGCACCTTTACCGAACCACACGGTACGCGTACCCTCATCAGCAGCAATTACACCGACGACGCAGGCGCAACTCTGCGCCCCTACGAAGCAAAAATTTATCTCTACGAAAGGGACTAGACCATGGCAGATAACTCAGGAAAGACCTGGTGGAAGGAAGCGGTCGTCTACCAGATTTGGCCGCGCAGCTTTAACGACTCCAACGGCGACGGCATTGGCGACATCCCCGGTATCACCGCCCGCCTGCCCTACCTGGCAGACCTCGGCATCAACGTCATCTGGCTCTCCCCGGTATTCGCCTCCCCCAACGATGACATGGGCTACGACATCAGCGACTACCGAGCCATCATGCCCGAGTTCGGCACCATGGACGACTTCGATCAGATGCTCGAAACCGCCCACTCCCTCGGCATCAAGATTCTGATGGATCTGGTCGTCAACCACTCCTCAGACGAACACGAATGGTTCGAAAAGGCCCGCGCCTCGCGCGATAACGACTACCGCGACTACTACATCTGGCGGGATTCATCGGGCGTCGATGAGGACGGCAAGCCCCTGCCTCCGAATAACTGGGGCAGCGAGTTCGGCGGCCCGGCCTGGGAATACGACGAAACCACCGACCAGTGGTACCTGCACATGTTCTCCCGCAAGCAGCCCGACCTCAACTGGGAAAACCCCAAGGTTCGCCAGGAAATTTTTGACCTGGTCACCTTCTGGCTCGATAAGGGCGTCGACGGCTTC
Organism: Rothia nasimurium; assembly: GCF_014217215.1. GTDB lineage: Bacteria > Actinomycetota > Actinomycetes > Actinomycetales > Micrococcaceae > Rothia > Rothia avistercoris. Next base: position 729,344 of record NZ_CP056080.1, on the reverse strand, counting down.
CGCCTGGACGCCATCAACATCATCTCCAAGCCCGAGGGCCTGCCCGATGACCCCAGCGTCGACCCCGAAAAGCACTCCTCGTCTATTCCGTTCGTGATTAAAAACGGCACCAAGGTGCACGAGTGGATGCACGAGCTCAACATGGAAACCTTCGACAAGTACGACTGCATGACCGTGGGCGAGATGAGCGCCACCGGCCCCGATGAAGCCGTCCGGTTCTCCGGTTTCACCACCGACGAGCTGCACATGATCTTCCACTTTGAGCACATGGGCCTGGACTCTGACCCTGAGGCCGGCATGGGCAAGTGGTCCCGCAAGCCCGTTGAGCTGACCGAGATGAAGCAGATTCTGAACACCTGGCAGACCGAGCTGGACGGCATGGCCTGGGGCTCCCTCTACTGGAACAACCACGACCAGCCCCGCGTAGTCTCCCGCTTCGGCAACGATTCACCCGAATACCGGGAGCTCTCCGGCAAGATGCTGGCCACCGTGCTGCACGGTATGCAGGGCACCCCCTACATCTACCAGGGTGAAGAGTTCGGTATGACCAACGTGCAGTTCGACTCGATCGAGGACTACAAGGACCTCGACTCCATCAACTTCTACACCGACATGGTCACCGAGCACGACCGCATGAGCGCCGACGAGGCCATGGCCCTAATTTACGCCAAGGGCCGCGACAACGCCCGCACCCCCGTGCAGTGGAGCGCGGACGCCGGCGCCGGCTTCACCACTGGCACCCCCTGGATCGGGCTCAACGAGAACTACACCGAGATTAACGCGGCTGAAGCGGTCAACCGCGAGGATTCGCTGTGGCGCTACTACCAGCAGCTGGTAGCCCTGCGCCGCGGTGAGCTCAAGGACCTTCTGGTCTACGCCTCCTTCGTGCCCCTGGACCCTGAAGATTCTGAGGTTTACGCCTACGAGCGCCACGGGGACGGCGAGAAGCTGCTGGTCGTCGCTAACTTTACCGACGGCGTCCTGACCCGCTCCTACCAGGTGCTGGAGGGGGCAGACGCTCAGGTGGTGCTGTCCAACTACGCGGACGCCGCCGAGCAGTCTGCTGGGGCTGAGCTGACCTTGCGCCCCTACGAGGCTCGAATCTACCGTATCGCCGCCTAACACTAGGTACCATCTAAATCGGAAAAACCCACGAACCAGGTGGGTTTTTCTGATTTAGATGGTCTTTTCTGTTTTCAAGGACTTCCAGGCCCCCTGGGGTGCCACCTTCGGCTCCCTCACCGACAAGTTCGGTATCGCCTGGATCATCAACTTCGGCGGCTAAACCACAGCCCCACGCGCAGAACAGCCCCCGCCCAATCCCCTAAACGGGGAAGGACGGGGGCTGTTCAGGTATACGAGGCCCGTAAGCGGCAGCCACACTAAGTCGGTCATGCCGCTCGCAAGCTCGCGGAATAACGCAACAAGGAGCTCGCTACGCTCACAAGCTTCTCGCCTCTACGATTTTCTATCCCGCAAACGGCAGCCGCACTAAATCGTCCATGCCGCTCGCAAGCTCGCGGAATAACAAAAATTTTATTTTCCCCTGTTGGGGAAAATTTTTGTTATTCCCACTCAATCGTTCCCGGCGGCTTTGACGTCACGTCCAGAACCACTCGGTTCACCTCAGCAACCTCATTCGTAATCCGGTTAGAAATCTTAGCCAGCAGGTCATAGGGCAGGCGTGACCAGTCAGCAGTCATCGCGTCCTCAGACGACACCGGGCGCAGCACAATCGGGTGACCATAAGTACGGCCATCACCCTGTACACCAACGGAACGGACGTCTGCCAGCAGCACCACGGGGCACTGCCAGATCTCCTCATCCATACCGGCGGCAGTCAGTTCCTCACGCACAATCAGGTCGGCAGCACGCAGGATATCCAGGTTATGCTTTGTGACCTCGCCAATCACGCGGATGCCCAGGCCGGGGCCGGGGAAGGGCTGACGGGCAACAATCTTCTCAGGAACACCCAGCTCACGGCCAATAGCGCGAACCTCGTCCTTGAAGAGGGTACGCAGGGGCTCAACCAGCTCAAACTGCAGGTCATCAGGCAGGCCACCCACATTGTGGTGGGACTTGATGTTCGCAGCGCCCTCGCCACCACCAGATTCAACAACATCGGGGTAGAGGGTACCCTGCACCAGGAACTTGATGTCGGTACCTTCAGCACCGGCCTCTTCAATCAGCTTGCGCTGGGCAGCTTCGAAGGAGCGGATGAATTCGCGGCCGATAGCCTTACGCTTAGCTTCGGGCTCGGTAATACCGGCCAGGGCGCCCAGGAAGCGCTCTGACTCGTCGATGGTCACAACCTTGATGCCCATAGTTGAGGCGTAGTCCTGCTCAACCTGTTCGCGTTCACCCTCGCGCAGCAGACCGTGGTCGATGAAGAAGCAGGTGAGCTGGTCGCCCACAGCCTTGTGAACCAGGGCTGCGGCAACAGATGAGTCAACGCCACCGGACAGGGCGCAGATGACCTGGTCATCGCCCACCTGCTCGCGGATCTTAGCGACCTGCTCTTCGATAATGTTGCCGGTTGACCAGGTCTTCTTAAGGCCAGCGACGTTGAAGAGGAAGTTCTCCAGGGCGACCTGGCCGTAGTCGGAGTGCTTAACCTCGGGGTGCCACTGCACGCCACCGAACTTGCGCTTCTCATCGACGAAGGCTGCAACGGCTGCACCGGGGGTCTGGGCCAGCACCTCGAAGCCTGCGGGGGCTTCAGAGACAGAATCGCCGTGGCTCATCCAGACGTTCTGGGTCTTGGGGGTCCCGGTCAGGAAGGAAGAGTTCTCGGCGCAGACCACGGCGTCGGTTGCGCCGTATTCGCGCAGGCCGGTCTTAGCGACGGTACCGCCGAGGGTCTGAGCCATGACCTGGAAGCCGTAGCAGATACCGAAGACGGGTACGCCAGCCTCAAACATGGCGATGTCGCCCTTGGGGGCGCCGTCCTCGTATACGGATGAGGGGCCGCCAGACAGAATAATTGCAGCCGGGTTCTTGGCGAGCATCTTCTCGGTGGGCATGGTGTGAGGGACCAGCTCCGAGTAGACACCGGCCTCACGCACGCGGCGCGCGATGAGCTGCGCGTACTGGGCGCCGTAGTCAACGACCAGTACGGGGCGCTCTTCGAGCTCCTCGATGGGGTTGTGGGTAGTCACAGGTATATACCTTTTCGGTTGGGGTTGAAGGGTAATCCTTGGGTTCTATTCTAGTGCAGGGAATCGCTAGACCTAGTAACGTTTGGTGGCCTGCGGGTTAGCATCGAGCAGGGCGAGGGTTTCTGCGTAGATACGGCGCTCCACGATGAAGGAAAGGAAGGGCACCACACCGCCCAGGGCCATGACAATCATCTGGGGCAGGGCCCAGCGCATGAGCAGCCAGAGGCGGAAGCAGGAGAAGAGGTAGACGACATAGAACCAGCCGTGAATGATTAGAATCCAGGTGGAAATGTTCAGGCCCCCGTGCAGGTTGCCGGTCTCGAGGTTCAGCCAGCCCAGGGCCACGGTTTCACCGGTCTGGGCGTCGATGCCACCGGCGATCAGGTCGTAGCCGAAGATGTAGCGGCTAATCATTTCAGCAACGAGCAGCAGCAGGAAGGTACCTGAAATCCAGGCGCACCACTTGTAGAAGGTGAGGGCCCCACGAATCTGGGATTCGGTTCCTCCGAATTTCTTGCGCACGGTAAAGCCGCCGGCGGCATTCGTTTCGGTGGTTCCCGCGGCGAGGGTAACTTTCTTACCGTCGGTGCGGTGGGTGGGGCGCGGGGTGGGGTTCTCGCTCACAGCTGGTTTCTCCCTTAGCTGGTATGGGTGGTCTGTTCGGTGGTGGGCGGACGCCTGCGGGCAGCTTGCCCTTAGCGGGAGGGCGGGGCGGGGGCGTCCGGAATATCATCAAAGTAGTAGTAGGCCTGATCTGCCGGGTCCCAGTAGTAGGGGCGGCCGGTGGCCTCATCGACCCAGTATTCGCCCTCGTACTCGAAGTAGAGGGTGGGGTCGGTGGTCTTTTCGACCGAGTCTTTGAGCAGGCGGTACCAGAGGTAGAGGGCGAAGCCCGCAAAGACCAGCCATTCAAGGGCGTAGAAGATGTTGAGCCAGTCAACGGTTTCGTCGGTGACCTGGTCAGCGCGGATAGGCTGAAGTACGCCGCTGCTATCGAGCAGGGTTGCGGTATCGGCGATAGTGCCCTGGGCGGTGAGGGGGGTGGCCCCGCTGCTTTCGGAGTCGAGGGTCAAGATGCCGTTGAAGAGGGCGGTGTTCCAGACGTTGGTCAGGTAAGAGGAGTTGGCGGAGGCAAGCACCTTGTCCTTCCCTCGGTTCTCTTCGCTGACGTCCTTGCTGGTGAGCGGGGCGTCGTTACCCACAACCCGCCCGGCGATGGTCACGGTGCCGGTGGGCTCAGCGGGAATCTCCGCGGTGGGGGTCCAGGCACGGGCCACCACGATACCGCGGGGCCCCTCCCCCAGGCTGGTGCTGACCTGCTGGCTGTCATCGGGTACAAAGAGGCTGACCAGCCAGTAGCCTTCAGCCCCGTCTTTGAGCTTGTTTTCTACCAGGTAGGTGGAGCCCAGCACGTAGCTGCCGGTAGCTTCCACAACTGTATCGGCCTCGGTCATGCTCAGCGGGTCGTGGGGCTGGAGAATCTGACTATAGGGGCGCACCACATCCTTAGCCGGGTCTGCGGTGACCTGCCCCAGGGTAGAGGCGTTAATTTGCCATTTGCTGAGCATAACAAAACCGCTAGCCAGCGCCAGCACCAGGAGCAGGCCAAGGAGCCAGCGGGGAGTCAGGGCGGTTTTTAGCACGTTTGCTCTTTTCAGCGTGAGGTGGGCGGACGAAAGCAGGTCAGCCCCGCACGCCTAGGACAGCTAGGTGCACGGGGCCGGGACGTCATCTACTTGACGTAGGGGGTGACGTTGACGTCGATGCGCTGGAAGGACTTGAGGTCGGTGTAACCGCAGGTTGCCAGTGCTCGCTTGAGAGCGCCCACCAGGTTAGCGCTACCGTCGGTGTGGGCTGAGGGGCCGTAGAGCACCTCTTCTAGGGAGCCTACGGTGCCCTGGTAGGTGCGGATGCCGCGGGGGAAGTCAGCTGAGTGAGCTTCGTTGCCCCAGTACCAGCCAGCGCCGGGAGCCTCGGCTGCGCGGGCCAGCGGCGCGCCAATCATGACGGCGTCCGCGCCCATCGCCAGTGCCTTGACCATATCGCCGGAGCGACCCAGGGAGCCGTCCGCAATCACGTGCACGTAGCGGCCACCGGACTCGTCCAGGTAGTCAGAACGCGCAGCAGCAACGTCGGAAATCGCGGTGGCCATGGCAGCCTGAATGCCCAGGCCGCGGCGGGTGGTCAGGGCGGCACCGCCGCCGAAACCTACCAGCACACCGGCAGCACCGGTACGCATCAGGTGCATAGCCGGGGTGTAACCGGTCACGCCACCGACCATGACGGGGACGTCGAGTTCGTAGATGAACTTCTTGAGATCAAGGGGCTCGCGGCGGGATGAAACGTGCTGGGCAGAGACTGCCGCACCACGAATCACGAAGAGATCAACGCCGGCCTTGACCACGGTCTGGTAGAACTCCTGGGTGTTCTGGGGGGTCAGTGAGCCGGCGACAATGACGCCCGAGTCACGGATCTCTGCCAGGCGGGCGGTAATCAGCTCAGCCTTGATGGGCTCAGCGTAGATTTCCTGCATGCGGCGGGTGGCGGCGGGGGCATCGTCAGCGGGCAGGGCGTTGATTTCGTCGAGCAGGGGCTGGGGGTCCTCGTAGCGGGTCCACAGGCCCTCAAGGTTGAGGACGCCGAGCCCACCGAGCTTGCCTAGGGCAATGGCGGTAGCCGGTGACATCACAGAGTCCATGGGGGCACCGATGATGGGGGTGTCGAACTTGAACGCGTCAATCTGCCAGCTAAGGTTCACGTCATGGGCATCGCGGGTACGGCGGGTAGGTACCAGGGCGATTTCATCGAGTGAGTAGGTGCGGCGGGCGCGCTTGGACATACCAATCTGGATGTCGGTCATGGATCTTCCTTTCACCGGTGGTAGGCCGGTTGGTGCAAACGAGCGTGGTAACGTTCGGAAGCCCCGGCCCCTCACCGCAGGGGTGAGAGAACCGGGGCTGGCCGCTACAGTTTAGCGACGGTAGTTGGGGGCCTCGACGGTCATGGTGATGTCGTGGGGGTGTGATTCCTTCAGACCTGCTGAGGTAATGCGCACGAACTGGCCTTTGTTCTTGAGTTCTTCAACGGTGTGGGCACCGACGTAGAACATGGTCTGACGCAGACCGCCTTCGAGCTGGTGCAGTACGGAGGACAGGGGGCCGCGGTAGGGTACCTGGCCCTCGATGCCCTCGGGAATCAGCTTCTCTTCGGAGGACACATCGGCCTGGAAGTAGCGGTCCTTAGAGAAGGACTTCTTGCCGCCGCGGGACTGCATAGCGCCCAGGGAGCCCATGCCGCGGTAGGCCTTGAACTGCTTACCGTTGACGAAAATGAGGTCGCCGGGTGATTCAGCGGTACCTGCCAGCAAGGAGCCCAGCATCACCGAATCTGCACCCGCCACCAGGGCCTTGCCGATTTCGCCGGAGTGCTGCATGCCGCCGTCCGCAATCAGGGGAACACCGGCGGGGATAGCAGCCTTAGCTGACTCATTGATAGCGGTAATCTGGGGTACGCCAACACCGGCAATAATGCGGGTGGTGCAGATGGAACCGGGGCCAACGCCAACCTTGACCGCGTCGGCACCGGCGTCGATGATAGCCTGGGCGCCAGCGCGGGTAGCAGCCTGGCCACCCACAACATCAACGTGGGCTGTGGCGGGGTCCTTCTTCAGGCGGGCAATCATATCGAGCACGCCCTGGGAGTGGCCGTTAGCGGTATCAACGAAGAGGGCGTCAACGCCTGCCTCAACCAGGGTCATGGCGCGCTCGTAGCCGTCGCCGAAGAAGCCGATAGCCGCGCCAACGCGCAGGCGGCCGTCCTCGTCCTTGGTGGCGCGGGGGTACTGCTCGCTCTTGGTGAAGTCCTTGACGGTAATCAGGCCGGTGAGCTTGCCGTCCTTGTCGATCAGGGGCAGCTTCTCAATCTTGTTTTCTGCCAGCAGGGCGAAGGCTTCGTCCTTGCTCATGCCCTCGTGGCCGGTAATGAGCGGCATCTTGGTCATGATGTCGCGCACGCGGGTGGTCTCAAAGGTGGACTCGGGCAGGTAGCGGGTGTCGCGGTTGGTGATGATACCGACCAGCACGTTGTTCTCATCCACAACGGGAAGGCCCGAAACCTTGTAGTGGCCGCACAGGGCATCGAGCTCGGCGATGGTGGCGTCGGGGCCAACGGTGACGGGGTTGGTAATCATGCCCGATTCGCTGCGCTTGACGCGGTCGACGTGGTCGGCCTGGTCAGCGATGGAAAGGTTACGGTGGATCACGCCCATACCGCCCAGGCGAGCCATGGCGATAGCCAGGGCTGACTCGGTCACGGTGTCCATCGCAGCCGAGATAATCGGTGAGGCGATGGAGATGCGCTTGGTCAGGCGGGTGGTGGTGTCTGCATCTGACGGGATGACGTCGGTGTTGCCGGGCAGGAGCAGCACGTCATCGTAGGTAAGGCCGGTGAAGCCGAAGGGGTCTTCGCTCAGTGCAGTGGGAGTAGTCATGAAGGGTTCGCTACCTTTCGAGGGTATTCAGGTGGGCGCTTAGCGACACTGGTTTTAATCTTAGTCGGGTTAGCCCCGATGCGCGAGCGTAGGGCCCAGACAGCTAACTGCCGCTTGCTCACATCACGGGTTTCGTCCCTGTTCGTACTGAGTGAAACCCCTCCCCCGCCGTTTCTATTCCACAGCCTCGTAGGGGGCGCTTCCGGCAGGTACTAGTTGGGCATGTGCCTGCGAGCTAGCGTCGGCTTTTCCCAGGGCTTCGAGCACGCGCGGGTCGAAGTAGGGGCCCAGGGTTTCGATATAGGTTGCGGTGATGTGGTCGTAGTCGAAGTAGGTGTAGATGTTACCGATGGACACCGGGCAGGCGTTCTCGGGGCAAATCAGGTCAGAGAGGTTGAGGGCAGCAAAACCCGGGTAGGTTTCTTCGAGGGAACTGAGGGGGTTGGCGGTGACGTCCTGGCCGGGGCTCATGACGCAGTCGTCCGCCGTGCCGAAGGCGTCCATGCAGTCCTTGTGCATGGTTTCCATGCGCGGAGTGTCGCGCAGGCCCAGAACCTGGATGCCAGCACCGGTAAGTTCCGCGATACGGCTTTCAGCATCGAGCAGCGGGGTGTCGGGCAGGTTGGGTTCTGACTTGGTGCCGTGCAGCAGGACGGTATCGGGGGCAAGATCCTGGATGAAGGCAGCGCTGTCTGTTGCCCAGGTATCGCACTCAAACCCGCTAGCGTAGGCGGTGTTGTCGGTTTCACCGAGGAAGCAGCCGGGGCGGGTCAGAGCGATGACCGTCCAGCCCTGGGATTGGGCGAGCGGACGCATGGCCGTCATCCACATCTGCATGTGGGAGTTACCCCAGGCCACGATGGTTCGGCTGGGTTGGGGTGAGTAGGCGACGTAGGTGCAGTCCCCGGCAAGAGAATCGGGAACGGCCAGCTCGGGGGTCACGTCAGTGCAGGCTGTGCCCAGGTCAGCCCAATCCGCATCGAACACGGCACGGATGGGGATGACGGGGGCGTCTTCTTCCCCTGTGTACTCGTAGTCGGGCTGTAGCACTGCCGCCCCCACGTTATTGAGGGTGCGGTTAGCTTCAGCTTGCTCGGCCTGCCGGTAGATGGATGACTGCCAGGCGTAGGAGGGCCCTAAAGCAAGGCCTATGCATAGCGCACCGGTCACTAGCCCCGCTGTCATGGACCGGTTAGGTAGGGCCCAGTCCCGCAGGGGCTTTTCGACCAGCTGGGTCAGAGCCCATGCGATAACGCCCGAGAGAAGAAGCAGGCCAAGCCCAGCCCAGAACCCTGCCTTTTCCTGGCGGGTCTGGGATAGGTAGAACACGAGAATGGGCCAGTGCACCAGGTACAGGGCGTAGGAGAAACCTCCCAGGGCCAGCAGAGGTTTGGCGGTGAGGAGTTTTTCCGGCCCGAACCGGGTGCCTGTATCTCCGGCGATAATGACGAGCGAGGCCGCCAGGGTGGGCCACAGCGCCACATAACCGGGGAAGGTGCCGTTGACGTCCAGCACAAAGCCGCAGGCGATAATCGCCGCAATCCCAGCCCAGCCCAGCACAGCACGCACTAGCGGCGGTAATTTCAGGACGGGCAGCCAGAGAGCCACCAAGGAACCCAGCGCGAATTCCCACAGGCGGGCCTCGGTTTCGAAATAGGCCGCCTGCTGGTTAGCAGCAGTGACCTCAATCGAGTGGGACAGGGACAGCACAAAGAGGGCTGCAAAGGCACCGCTTAAAGCCCAACGGGCAGAGTCTCTCATTCGCTTACCCAACACCAGGGCGAGGGCAACCATCAGCACCGGCCACAGTACATAGATTTGTCCCTGAACCGATAGCGACCAGAAGTGACGGAATGGGGAGGCCAGGGAGGTATCAGCTGCGTAGTAGTCCACCGCGTTCTCAATCGACCAGTTATTGTGCTGGTACAGAATCACGGCCTTTGCCTCATCGGCAATCGACAGCCAACGCTCTGCCGGAATAAAGAAGTAGGTGCCCAAGAGGGTCAGAACAACGGTGATAGACGCCAGGGGTAGCAAACGTTTAAAGACATGAACCCAATAGGCCACCAGAGTCTTTAGGCCGAACCAGGTGCCGGGCCCTACCAGCTTGCCCTGCTCAATCTTGCGAGCAAAAGAGCCGGTCAACAAAAACGCCGAAATCAACAGGAAGACATCGACACCGCCCGATACACGACCAAACCAGAAATGGTAGGCGGCGACCAGCAAGAGGGCGAGTGCGCGCAGCCCCTGGATCTCGGGGCGCCAGGTGCGTTCTGCTGAACGAGTGACGGTTGCGATGGTACCGGTGGCTGGTCTGGCCTCGGTTGCTGGGTGGGGCACCGCGGTCTACCTCCTTTGCTGACAATCGTCTGGTGCCAAAAGGTCGGTTGCTGAGGGGTAACGAGCAGGATGACACCAAGTTAAAAATGTTACTCTCGGTGGCTGGAAAATTGCTTTAAAAAGCAAATCCCGCCCTTACGGTGTTAGTCACTGCAAGAGCGGGATGTGCTGTACCCGAAAGGGGCTCCGGGGAAGGAACCTTGGAGCGGAGCCTTACTTGGCTTCGTCCTCGTCCTTTTCCTCGGGCTTTTCGACAACCAGGGTCTCGGTCGTCAGCACCAGAGCAGCGATGGACGCTGCGTTTTCCAGGGCTGAGCGGGTGACCTTGACGGGGTCGATGACGCCGCGGGCGATGAGGTCCTCGTATTCACCGGTTGCGGCGTTGAAGCCGTGACCGATGGGCATATCTGCCACACGGGAGGTGACCACGTAGCCGTCCTCGCCGGCGTTCTCCGCAATCCAGCGCAGGGGCTGAACCAGGGCGCGGCGGACAATGCCTACACCCACCTGGGCATCGCGGGATTCGAGCTCAACGCCGTCCAGGGCTGCCAGAGCGTGAACCAGGGCGGTACCGCCACCTGCGACGATGCCCTCTTCGAGTGCTGCGCGGGTGGAGGACACGGCGTCCTCGATGCGGTGCTTGCGTTCCTTGGCCTCAACCTCGGTAGCAGCACCCACCTTGATGACGCCCACGCCACCGGCCAGCTTGGCAAGGCGTTCCTTGAGCTTTTCGCGGTCCCATTCGGAGTCCACACGCTCAATTTCAGCACGGAGCTGGTCAACGCGCTCAGCAACAGCCTCAGAAGATCCGCCGCCATCAACGATGGTGGTGTTGTTCTTGGTGACGGTCACGCGGCGGGCTGAACCGAGCTGGTCCAGGGTGACGGCGTCCAGGGAAATACCCAGTTCACCGGTAATAACGGTGCCGCCGGTCAGGATAGCCAGGTCCTGGAAAATCGCCTTACGGCGGTCACCAAAACCGGGTGCCTTCAGCGCAACAACATCGAGGTTGCCGCGCAGCTTGTTAACGACCAGGGTGGAGAGAGCTTCGCCGTCCACGTCCTCAGCGATGATGGTCAGGGACTTCTTAGCCTGAACAATCTTCTCGAGTACGGGCATAATCTCAGCCACGGTGGAAATCTTGCCCTGGTAGAGCAGGATTGCGGTGTTCTCGAGAACGGCCTCAGCACGCTCAGGGTCGGTGACGAAGGACGGTGAGAGGTAGCCCTTATCGAACTGCATACCCTCGGTTACTTCGAGCTCAATCTCGGTGGTGGAGCCGTCCTCGATGGTGATAACGCCGTCCTGGCCTACCTTGCTGAAGGCCTCAGAGAGCAGCTCACCAATCTGAGGTGACTGGGCAGAAATAGCTGCCACGTGGGCAACCTCTTCGCCGGTTACCTCGCGGGCGTTAGCCAGCAGGCGCTCTGACACCAGCTTGGTAGCGGTCTCGATGCCGCGCTTAACCTCACCAGGAGCAGCGCCCGAGGTGACGTTACGCAGGCCCTCAGAAACCAGAGCCTGGGCCAGGACGGTTGCGGTGGTGGTACCGTCGCCAGCAACATCGTTGGTCTTGGTAGCTACTTCCTTAGCAAGCTGGGCACCCAGGTTTTCGTAGGGGTTTTCCAGTTCAATCTCGCGGGCAATAGATACACCGTCGTTGGTAATGATGGGTGCGCCCCACTGCTTATCAAGCACCACGTTACGGCCGCGGGGGCCCAGGGTCACCTTGACAGCGTTAGCAAGCTTATCGACGCCTGCCTGCAGGTGCTTACGCGCATCATCATTGAATTCAAGCTGTTTTGCCATGAATCCTTACTTCTTTCTCGTGTTTCGTGTTGTATTCGGTAGAAACAGCGAAAACTTAGGAAACGACAGCCAGTACGTCGCGGGCTGACAGAATCAGGTACTCAGCGCCACCGTACTTAACCTCGGTGCCACCGTACTTGGAGAAGATAACGACATCGCCTTCAGCTACGTCAACGGGGATGCGGTTACCCTTGTCGTCGATGCGGCCGGGGCCAACAGCGATAACCTTAGCCTCCTGGGGCTTTTCCTTAGCGGTATCGGGGATTACCAGACCTGATGCGGTGGTCTGCTCTGCTTCAACGATCTGAACGACAATGCGGTCTTCGAGGGGCTTGATAGCCATGGTGAGGTACTCCTTCAAGTGAGGTCTCAGCGTAAAACTTATGGGGGGGGGGGTGACCGTGGGGGTGCTAAGACGGCTACACCTGGTATCGTCGCGGTGCTACCGGCTGCCGATTTAGCACTGTCAGCGGTCAAGTGCTAACTAAAACTTTATTCCCCTCACCCCCTACGGGCAAGATAAGGCGCCGGTTTCGCAGACAGCGCACCGCCAGCATCACCACTGATGTGCAATAAAATACAGGTTGAAAGCCCCAAAACCCGGCAGAAAGGCAAACATGCTCAAACTCATCTTCTGGCCGGTACTCGTCCCTTCCTTCCTCTTCGCAGCCGGCTTCGGGGCCGTCGTCCCCATCCAAATCATTGCAGCTATCAGGCTAGGAGCCTCACCCGAACTCGCCTCCCTGCTGGTAGCCGCCGCGGGCGGCCTCGCCCTCATCTGCACCGTCCCGGTAGGGGCAGGCATCGACCGTGTAGGCGACAAACGAGCCATGACCTGGGCAACCCTCAGCGCCTCTGGAGCCCTCACCCTTTCAGCGCTCTCCCTCGCCCTACCCCTGGCAGGGGCTCTATGGCTCTACTTTTTCGCCCACGTTGCTCGCGTGCCAGCCACCGTCGCATGGGGGCTCGCCCGGCAATCCGTACTAGCAGAAACTGTCGCTGCCCAAGACCGTGGCAAAGCCATGACCGCCCTCGGCGGCGCCCAACGAGCAGGTGCCCTCGCCGGGCCCCTCGCCTCAGCCCTCCTCCTTCTCTGGCTTCCCCCCTGGACGGTCTTCCTCTTCGCCCTCGCCCTCGTCGTCGCAGCCACGCTTTGCTTGCGCATCCGCAAACTGAACCAACGTTTCGATACCGCCACCAGCACAGCTCGCTCAAACCGCACCGAAGAAGACCTCGCCCTAGCCGTCCGCTGGCCCGCCGTCTGGGTCGCAGGCCTCGGCATTATTACCCTCGCCATGAGCCGAGTAACCCAACCCATCGTCGCCGCCCTCTGGGGCCTACACCTAGGGTGGAACGACTCACAGATCGCCCTAGCCATCGCCTTGGGATCAGCCCTCGAAATGGTCCTCATGATCCCCGGAGGCTACCTCAAAGACCGAGTAGGACGCTCCGCCGTCCTCGCCCTCTGCCTCAGCATTTTCGGCACCGGCTTCATCCTCGTTCCCCTACTACCCACCAGCGCTGGCTTCATCACAGGTCTAGCCCTTATGGCCATCGGCAACGGCTTCGGCGCCGGCATCAACATGACCATCGGCGCCGACCTCTCCCCCAACATCGGACGCGCCAAATTCCTCTCCATCTGGTCTATGTTCTCCCAGGTCGCCATCGTCGCAGGGCCCCTGGCAGTCTCTGGCATCATGCTGATCTCTTCACTCCCAGTGGCCTTTACCGTCATCGGCTCTAGCGCCCTGGGCGGAGCTGTCTGGGCACTGGCCACCCAGCCCATCACAAAGCTGCCTACAGGGAGAAGGGCAGATAAGGGACAGGACGAAGCGCGTTCTGGAATTTAATTGGTTGGAGACGGGGCGGGGTAGACCCGCTTGCGCCGACTGACCCTCTCGGGCTCGCCCTGGAGGGCTCGCCCGATTCACGCCAGACCCAGCCAGTCGGCTTTTAGCGGGTCTTCCCCCGCCCCTCCTCTTTCTGAACCAGCGGGTCTTCCCCGCCCAAACCTTTAAACTGGACACATGACCTTTTTCCCCCGCGCCGGTGCTCACCCTTTCTCAGCTGACCAGCTAGCAACCCTTGACCAGCTCGTCCCCTACAACCCCGCTGACTCCCTGCAGGCGGTCTCCAGGCTCCGGGCTCAGGGCATCAGCGCCGAGGACTCATCAGCCCTGCTGACCCAGGCCCGTCTTCGCACCCTGGGGGCTACCAAGTTCGGGGAAGAAGCCTCGCACATGCTTTTCACCGAGGCCGGCTATGAGCAGGCCACCCGCACCGCCGTCGCCGACCACCACGCCGCCCGCTTCATCGAGGCCGGACTTACCTCAGTTGCTGATTTAGGCTGCGGCCTGGGGGCAGACTCCCTCGCCTTTGCCCGCGCAGGGTTAGCGGTGACGTCCGTTGAGCTCGACCCCGCTACGGCAGCCCTGACCGCCCACAATCTCTCCCCCTACCCGTCCGCCCAGGTGCTCGTGGGCGATGTAGAACAGGTTGAGCTCGAAAAACTTACCACCGTGAGCGGCGAGCACGTCGCCGCTCTCTGGCTAGACCCAGCCCGCCGAGAGATTGAAGGTGGCTCTACCACCTCCCGCCTTTTTGACCCTGAAGCTTTCTCCCCACCCTTTTCCTTTCTGCAGAAGCTGGCGGCAACCGGAATTCCTATGGGGGTCAAGCTAGGCCCGGGCCTGCCCCACGAGGCCATTCCAAACAGGGTGGAGGCCGAGTGGGTCAGCCACGGCGGGTCCGTGGTTGAGGTGGTGCTCTGGTTCAATGCCCTGGCCCGCCCCGGGATTGCCCGGTCAGCTACAGTACTGGGGGCGGACGCCACCACCCGGCAGGTGCTGGGTGAGATAAGTTCACCGCTTGCAGCGTCAGCTGATGAAGATCCGGTTGAGATCACTGAGCTGGGTGCTTACCTGATTGAGCCCGACGGCGCGGTGGTGCGCTCCCACCTGGTGGCAGACTTTGCCCGAGCAATTGGGGCTACCCTGCTTGATGAGAATATCGCCTACCTGACCTCAGATTCCCTCGCCACTAGCCCGCTAGGCCGGGCCTACCGCGTCCTGGGTACCATGCCTCTCAACGAGAAAAAGTTGCGCCGCTGGGTCAAAGAGCAGGGCGTTACCGCCCTGACCGTCAAAAAGCGGGGAGTCGATGTGGTTCCTGAAAAGCTCCGGGCAACCCTGCTCGCCGGGGTGAAAAAGAAAAAGGGAACTGCCGCGAAAGAAGCCGTTCTCATCCTGACCCGGTTGGGCGAGGGCGCAGCCTCCCAGCGCCTGGCCATCTGGGCTGAGCCAGCCTAGTTTATTACGTCTATCTCACCAGCGGCGTCATAGAGTGAGCCGGATTCTTCTGCGCTAGCCCCTGCCCCTAAGATAGAACCAGCACCGCACCGAGACCCTGGAGCCAGCGCATGATTTTTCAGCCATCAGACCAGTCCACGATTGGTGTGGAATGGGAGGTCGCCCTCCTCGACCCCGAAACCCGCGAACTGGCTTCCCGCGCAGACGAAGTGCTAGCGCTACTGAAAGAACAGCACCCACAGGTTCTTGAAGCAGCCCCTGACCGGGCCCATATCACCGGCGAATTTTTGAATAATACCGTTGAGCTTGTCACCGGCATCTGCCGAACCCCTGCGGAGGCCGCCGACCAGCTCTCCCAGGCCACCGGCGTCCTGAAATCCGTTACCGACCACCTGGGCCTAGCCTTCTTCTCTGCCGGCACCCACCCCTTCTCCCGGGCCCTGGACCAAAAAGTCGTTGATAAGGATCGCTACCTGCGGGTGCTCGACCGTTCCCAGTTTTGGGGCCGCCGTCAAATCATCTACGGGGTACATGTGCACACCGGGGTCGATTCCCGTGCGAAAGCCCTGCCGGTGCTCAACGGGCTCACCAACTTCTACCCCCACTTGCTGGCCCTGTCAGCCTCCTCCCCTTTCTGGGAAGGGGAAGATACCGGGTTTGCCTCCCAGCGGGCCCAGATTTTCCAGCAGCTGCCCACCTCGGGCCTGCCCTTCACTTTCGAACGCTGGGAAGACTACGAGGACTACCTTAACGACCTGGTAGTCACCGGCGTCATTGATGACCCCAGCGAAAACCGGTGGGACGTCCGCCCCGTACCTAAGTACGGCACCATTGAAATGCGGGCCTACGACGGGCTGGCTTCTATTCGTGACATCACCGCCCTGACCGCCTTTACCCAGTGCCTGGTGGAGTGGTTCTCCCGCCAACTGGATGCAGGCAAACGGATTGAGCCTCTTAAGCCCTGGCATGTGCAGGAAAACAAGTGGCGGGCCGCCCGCTACGGCACCGAGGCCATCGTCATTCTCGATAACCAGAACACCGAACGCCTGATCACCGACGACACCCTAGGGCTCCTCAACAAGCTAGAGGGTATCGCTACTGATTTGGGCTGCTCAACTGAACTGGCGGACGTGGAGCGAATCTGCCTGACCGGGGCTGGCTATCAGCGCCAGCGCCGGGTAGCACACGAGAACCGGGGAGATTTGAGGGCAGTGGTCGACGACCTGGTAGCCCAGGCAATCAGCGGCGGATAACTTCTATGCTTGCATCGTAGCGGGGTTCTTGCAGAGCATCGGAAATCTTCTGAAAGTCCCCTTTGTCTGTGTAGCTGATAGTAATCAGTGCTTTCTCGTCATCGCAGGCAAGAGTCTTGGTTACAGAGATACCTTCACCCAGAGCCTCTATTTCTTGGGTTAAATCCTTGTACTGTGCAAGTGCTTGATCTACTTGTTCAGGGGTAGACATCCAATCGCAACCCGGTCGAACCACTTCACCAGATTTTCCAAAAGAAAAACCTAGCGCTACTGGAATCGCAACAATCAGTAGAGCAAGCCCGGCAAGCAGTGCAAGAATTTTATGTTGCTTCTTCATCTTTTCTCCTTTTAGTGCCTACCTGCCAAGCTAACTACTCTGTCGCACTGGGTAGCTAGTTCCTCATCGTGGGTTGCCACCAAGACTATCGACCCGGCAGCAACTTGTTCTTTCAAATAGTTCAGCACCAATTGCCGGTTGTGGGCGTCCAGGGAAGCTGTAGGTTCATCAGCAAAAATAATCTTTGCGTTTTTATAGATAGCCCGCGCTATACCCAGACGCTGTTTTTCGCCGCCGGAAAGCTTGACTGCTCTCGTGTTTGCTAGATGAGCAATCCCTACCCTATCGAGGGCCGCCAGCACCTGTGATGTAGCGGTGTTAGAACCAGTGAGGGAAACGTTATAGGACACATTTTCTTCATCAATAATGCCGTAGTCCTGGTAGATAAAAGCAACAGACTCTCTCCAAAAAGCTAACCTTTGCTTTTCTGACCACAGGTGTGCGTTTTCACCATCGATGTGAATCTCTCCAGCGCTAGCTTTGAGAATCAGCCCCAGGCAATTAAGCAGGGTGGTTTTCCCGCTGCCCGAGGGGCCTGTAAGAGCCACCATCTGCGGTTCTGCAATATCTAAAGAAAAATTTTCAAATATAGTCGTACCATCAATAGAATGTGACAAATGTTGAACTTGGTAATGCATCATAGTAGATTCTACTTTCTTTGAGATACCTGAGCGAAGCTTGCCCTAGCGCGGTTGAGGTAGCTCAGATAGAGGGCAACACAGAAAGCAAACAGAGAAAGAACAGTTACGGTAAGGATTTCTAAGGCTATACCGGGGTTGAAGAACAACCGGGCTATTGCCAGCGCTAGGATTACAGCACCTGCAAGAGTCAGTTCCCGTACAATCTCTTTCTTAATGAGGGCGTAATAGCCAATGCCGGAGGTTCTTAGTGTAAATATCCGTTTTTTATAGATATTGGACCACACAGCGGCACTCTGGTAAGAGGTATAAAGAACAGCGAGACAGAGCGCTATAAGAGAGACCACATAATACTTCAAGTATTCTCTGTATTCCTTAAGAACCTCCAAGCCTGACTGCGCAAACGAATCAATTGCAAAAATATATCTGCTAAACCCAGTTTCCAAAGAATAGCTCTCAAGATTATCTTTTCCAGAGAAAAAGAGGTTTCCGCTGGACATAGCGGGTATTAGGAAACCACCTGTACTCAAACTTTCTAGGGACTTATCAGGAACAATGAAAATAGCGTTGTCAATATGATGGATTTCCCCACCATAAGCGCTATCAGTACCCGGGATAAAGACTTCTTGCCCTAGATAAACGTAATAGCTGAATGCCTCTTCTGGGCTTATTCCGTCACGCAACCATAGGGACATCTGCCCTGGCTGATCAGCGGTCCCGATCAACCACTGGGGAAGGTCCTGGGCGCTCAGCTCCTGAATTGCGTTAGATTTCTCTGCACCTTCTAGCTGAATATTTTGCCGTTGAAGCCATTCACGATTGACAACAATAATAGCCTCATATCCCCCAAGCATGTCCGGTTGCATCTCAATCATGTCCCCAAGATTAAGAGCTAAATAGCTAGTCTTATTTTGGTTTACGAGAGAGATAAAATCATCCATCACCTGGCTATCCTGATCAAAGTTTTCCTCGTACAGGTTTTTGAGGGATACGACGTAGAGATCCTGGTAGTTCTCCCAGATTCCCTGATCCTGCTGGTAGCGGTAAGCAGAGATTGCCTGGTTGAGGGTTCCCGGCATAATAATCATGATAAGAACAAGAACAGCAAGCCTAGCAACAGCACCTATCCATTTCAGTTTTCCATAAGGGAAAGTCCTATGAGCCAAATGCACAAGTGAGGGGCGCGCCGAAAAGAGCACCAGGGAAAGAAGGACAAGAGCCATCAGTACGCTCAAGAGGGTAGCTTGTGCCAGTGTCCCAGCCATCAGCAGAAGCTGGTCTTGGTAGCCGGTAAAGATTTTATAGGCGAGAACAGCAAGCCCCGCACACAGGATTCCCTCCAGACACCAGCGGGAACCTTTAAACGTATAGATTGCCTGAATCCTCCAAGGCTGGATACCCCCTAGAAGGTACGTACTCTGCGCTTTTGAAGTTGAGATAACCCAGGCAACAATCAGGGCAAATAGGAGTACCAGCAGAGCTAGAACCGTGTTACCGATGGCGGTAGTAAAGAGGACCGCAACAGGTAGTAGTGGCTTGGGTTCTATCGCGCTGAAAGATACTTCTAACCCCATCTCCTGCGACCAGGCAATAATCTCTTGCTTAAAACTCTCAGGGGCTACCGTTAGTGAATAGTAGGTACCGTTAATCGGTGAACCTGCAAGCTCTGTAGCAGGTAAAACAGTTCCGGGCTCCGGATCTGAGAGCCAGTAAATATGTTCTTGTGAATTAATTTGCAGATTCTTAGGTAAATCATCCCCGAACCATGCAAGGTTATGTACTTCATTCTCTTCATCGAGAATTGGTCTTACAAGGGTAACCTGATATTTCTGCGTAAGTTCTTGCAGGTCTTGAAGGAGCTCTTCTTTCGGGGCTATCTTAGCTACCAATTTAAGTTTATAGGCTTCTTGGGCACCCAGAGGATAATCTTTTTGCCCCGCTTCTACTAGCTGAAGGCTTAAAACAGCTACTGTAAGGGCCAGAAAAAAGGCGGTTAAGCGAATTATCCAACGCATTATCTATCACCCGGAGTTATATTCAAGGCTTATGTGAGTCTGGCCAGAGAGACGCCACTCCAGCCAGACTACATATGTTATGTTGTATCCAAAATCTACATGCTCAATCCTGCGAAGCTATATCTAGCAGACGCGGTAAAAATATGAAGCGTTACTACCGGGTCCATTGATAGCCCAAACATGCGCTATAGAACGCTGCCCGCTCGCGGTGTCGATAGAACGCATGGACCGACCGCTCGAATGAACTACCGTGCTTCCGTGACAACGATTCACTGTGTAGTAGGAGCGAACATGAACATCCCAGAAACCATACTCCCAGGTTCCTCCTTCTCGGGGATGCTGTACATTCTGCCCTGGAGCCATCCACTGCGGCGATACAGATTTTTCGTTAGCAAACTCACCAACGGAACTCACCGCCGCCGCATTATCGGACGGGGGGGGCTCCAGTATAGGCATTCACCGGGGTAAAAGCGAACAAGAGCGTAAGGGCGCTCAGGGTACCAAGAATTTTCTTTCCAAAAACCATCAGGGGAAATCCTTTCACTTTAGGGGATGATCACCATAGACCAACCCCAGATGGGTAAGGGTAGGTTTCAGCGCCGAACCTACAAATTATGATATAAGCCACTCAAAAAGGCTGTCAATCTTTAATTTCCCGCTAGATTCCACACTAGCTATTCAAAAAAAGACATTTCCTATTTACTGGCTTCATGGTCAAATCATTACAAAGGCCGACTTGTCATAGGTTCCCGACTCTGCATCTGAGCAACCGCTCTCCAAGGCTAGAGAACTAGACCGCAATCGTGGTAACAGGTAGCGAAGAATCAGCCGTAAAGTCAATGCCGGAGGGGGCACGCCCCTCAGCCACTAGCCGGGCGCCCAGCGCCGCAACCATGGCCCCATTATCGGTGCACAGGCTCAGTTGAGGGATCACCAGCTTAATCCCATTCTCTGCACAGCGCTGCGCAGTCAGCGAGCGCAAGCGCGAGTTCGCCGCCACGCCACCGCCTAGAAGCAGAGTATCAATGCCGCGTTCGGTACAAGCCAGCATGGCTTTGCGGGTAATCACATCGACCACCGCTTCTTGGAAGCTGGCGGCAATATCAGCCACGGGCACTTCTTCACCACGCGCTTCAAAGCCTTCCACCACACGAGCCACAGCGGTTTTGAGGCCGGAGAAAGAGAAGTCATAGCGGTGAGGGCCGGGTTCTTCGGCGGTTCCCATAAATTTGCGGGTAGATAGGCCGCGGGGGAAGGCAAAGGCGGTGCCATCGCCCTGAGCCGCAGCCCGGTCAATCGCAGGCCCGCCAGGGTAGGGCAGGCCCAGCAGCCGGGCTACCTTGTCGTAGGCTTCACCGGCGGCATCATCAAGGGTGGCACCCAGCAGTTCTACATCACTGGTGATATCCCGGACCGCCAGAATCTCGGTGTGCCCGCCAGAAACGAGCAGTGCGCCTAACCCGCTGGCGGGTAGACCGTCCAGAAAGTCAGCGGTGTGGCCTTCAATACCGCAGTCATCGAGCAAGCCCACTCCGACGTGAGCTACCAGGTGGTTGATGCCGTAGAGGGGCTTACCTGTTGCGGTAGCCAGAGCTTTAGCCGCTGAAACTCCCACCATGAGGGCACCGGCAAGGCCTGGGCCTGCGGTCACGGCGATAGCGTCAATCTCATCCAGGGTTACCCCGGCTTCGTCCAGAGCTGCACCTAGGGCAGGGATCAGGGCGTCCAAATGCGCGCGGGAGGCGATCTCGGGGATCACGCCGCCAAAGCGGACATGCTCGTTCATGGAGGAGGACACGGTGTTGGTCAGCAGGGTCTGTCCGCGCACAATACCGATGCCGGTTTCGTCGCAGGACGATTCGATGCCAAGGACAAGGGGCTGGTCTGTCATGGTGGGTCTTCTTTGCTTAGGTTTCTGGGGCCGGGCTGAGGCCGGGCCTGGTGCGGGGTTAGGCTGAGGTTCGGCTACCTGCGGAGTCTGCTTCGGGCGCGGACGGGAGTTCTCGGCTCATAATCAGAGCATCCACCCCATCGCGGTAATAGCGGCGGCGGGTGTGAATATGCTCATAGCCGTTGCGCCGGTAGAGGTCTTGGGCGCGGGGGTTATCGGCTCGTACTTCGAGCATGATTTTTTCGGCTCCCCGGGCGCCGGCTTCCCTGGCCAGATAGTCCAGCATGGCCCGCCCGTAACCGCGGCCTTCGTAGGCTGGCACCACGGCTATGGTCTGCACGTCGGCGGTATCGGCAAGGCTCATACACCCGGCGTAGCCAATCACCTGGGCTGGTTCGGTGTCGCTGGCCGGTGTTTCAAGTACGATGTAGGCCCGGCTGGGGTGGGTGATTTCAGCCAGGAACATGTCCAGGGGCCAGGCATCGGCGGGGAAGAGCGCAAGCTCTAGGGTGTGGACGGCTGGAATGTCGTGCAGGGTCATGGGCCGGGCGGTGACTCCGCCCGCTAGACCGGTGGGCAGGGCGGCTAGGCTCATGAGCCCAGGGCCTTCTTGCGGGTAGCCGGTACCTTGGCATCGGATTCACGCAGGTAGAGGGCGGAGGTGTCCTGGCTCAGGTTCTCCACCCCTAACCGGCAGGCGGCGGCCAACAGGGTGCGGGCATCGGGCTGGAGGGTCTCAAAGTCCTCCTGGCTCGCGAGGTCCCGAGGGTAAAGGCCTGCGCCAAATCCGTAGACAGGTAGCTGGGGTGTCTGTGAAGCAGAACCCACGGTGGGGCCCTCAAGCAGGGTGTAGCCGGTGTCGGTCAGCTCGTAGACTGCGGAATAAATCTCGCGGCGGCGGGCATCACTGGCGACCAGGAACTTCTGGTGCCCCCGGGTACGGGCGGTATCTGCCGCGGCTTCCGCCAAAGCATTCAGACTCATCAGGCCATAAAGGGGCTTACCCCAGGCGAAAGCCAGCGTGCGGGCTGTCACGATTCCTGCGCGCAAGCCGGTAAAAGGGCCGGGGCCGGTGCCAGCAACCAGGGCATCAAGGTCATTCCCCCGGTAGCCGGTTTCGGCTAAGACCTGCTCCACGAAAGGCGACATGACCTCAGCGTGTGAGCGGGTATCGGTGGTAGCCCGGTGAGCAAGGAGGGTCAAGGTACCGCCCTCGTAGGAGCCTAGGGCTACCGAGGCAGTTGCAGATGAGTCAAGAGCGAGTAAAAGCACTCCCCTAGTTTAGCCCCACTGAGGTCAGGGTGTCTGTGAGATCATGCCAGATTGCCTCCCATCGGGGCCCCTGGCCTATCAATCGTAGGCGGCGGGGTTCGGGGTTTCCCTCCTCATCGTCGCGCTCAGTTTCTTGGCCTGGGGCGTAAAGCTGGTAGGGGTCGGTCTCGGCCAGGTCTGCGCCTGTCACCCGGGTAAATTCCAGATCGAGAATAGATTCTGAGAGGTGTTCGGCTTTGTCACGGCCCCATTCGATGACGGTGACGGACCGGTCAAGGGAGTATTCGAGGTCGAGGTCGTCAAGTTCTTCTGAGCTGGCGAGTCGGTAGGCGTCAACGTGCACGAGGTCAGGCCCGCCGGGGCGGGGGCCGTCGGGTAGATTGGGGTGAACGCGGGAGAGGACGAAGGTGGGTGAGATGACCCCCTCACGTACGCCGAGTCCTTCGCCGAGGGAGCGGGTGAAGGTGGTTTTGCCGGCTCCCAGTTCGCCGGTGAGAATCAGGACGTCGCCCGAGGTAAGCAGGGGCGCTAGGGCCAGGGCGATGGCACGGGTGTGCTCGGGGCCGGTGATTTCAAGGTCAAGGACGCGGTCGGTCACGGTTTACTGCTCGCTTTCGGTGTCGCGCTGGCGCCAGGATCCGCCGACGCTGATGCGGGTGACGCGCGGGGATATGCGGGTGACGATTTCGTAGTTAATCGTTCCGGAGGCTTCTGCCCAGTCGGTGACAGGCGGGTTGTCGCCGGTTCCGAAGAGGACGGCGGGGGCACCCAGGAAGCCCGCTGCGGGATCAGCCAAACCGGGTTCACCGAGGTCTACGACCAGCTGGTCCATGGCGATTCGGCCCACTGCTCGGTAGGTTCGGGAGGGGCCGGAGGCCGGGTAGATACGGACCGGCCCGCTGGTTGCGACTCTGGGAACGCCGTCCGCGTAGCCAACCGGTACCAAGGCCAGGGTCGTGGGTTTGTCGGTCACGTAGTTGAGGCCGTAGGAGACGCCTTGGCCTGCGGGGACTTCCTTGACCGCGTTGATGAAGGTTTGCAGGTGCATGACCGGCTTGAGCCCCAGGTCAGCGGGGGTCTTCCCGGGTAGGGGTGACAGCCCGTAGAGACCGAGACCCACACGGACGGCGTCCCGCAGCAGGCCTTCTTCTGCGCCAACGGACGCCGCGCTGAAGGTCGCGGGAGTATTAGCAAGGTGGCGCAGGGTCGGTCGCAGGCCGGCAGAGTGCAGGATATCTAGTGCCCGGTCGAAGGTCTGGGACTGCTCTGCTGTTTCGGTACGTTCTGGTTCGTCAGCTACTGCCAGGTGGGAGAAGACCCCAACCACCTGCAGCACCCCGTCCTCTTCGAGCTGGCGGGCGGCAGCGGCGAGCGCCGGTAGTTCGCTCATGGTCACACCGTTGCGGCCTAGGCCGGTATCTACTTTGAGATGAATCTTGATCGGCTCGTACCGCCCGCTGACACGGTGGGTGGTTGCAATGGTGTCAAGTTCCCAGGTGCTTGAGACGCCCAATTCGAGGTTGTCTGTGAGGGCTTGGGAAAAGTCAGTTCGAGGGGTGTGGAGCCAGGCGATAATGGGGGCTGTAACACCGCCGGCGCGGAGTGTGCGGGCTTCTTTGACGTGGACGACCCCCAGGTAGTCAGCTCCTGCCGCCACTGCTGATCGGGCTACGTCGAGAGCCCCGTGCCCGTAGGCGTCCGCTTTGACCACGGCGATGAGGGCGCGCTGCCCGATGAGGGTTTTGATGCGCCGGACGTTATGTTCGACGGCATCCAGGTCGATGACGGCGAGGCGTTCTGCGTCTGTGGGAGCGTCAAGGGGCACGAAGCCGTGGGCGCGGTAGAGGCTGTCGATAGACACGGTGTCATCCTTGGGCGTAGGGTCTTTTCTTCTCTAGCTTAGTTGAGTTTGCCGTTAGCGCACCTGCGCTGACGTCTACAGGGCGCGGGCAGATGTGGCAGGGGTAGAGTAGAGGTGTGAGTTTTTCTTTTCCGCTGCACCTGCATATCTTTTCGCTGCATACCTCACCCCTGGCCCAACCTGGATCAGGGGATGCTGGCGGCATGAACGTCTATATTGAGCGTTCTTTGGCGGCCCTTCTTGAGGTCAACCCCCAGCTGACCGTGGAAGTTTTTACGCTGGCAACTGACCGCCA
Organism: Rothia nasimurium; assembly: GCF_014217215.1. GTDB lineage: Bacteria > Actinomycetota > Actinomycetes > Actinomycetales > Micrococcaceae > Rothia > Rothia avistercoris. The sequence continues at coordinate 704,678 of NZ_CP056080.1, read as the reverse complement.
GCAAGCTGGGCAGGTACGGTATCACGAGCGGGCCACCGTTACCGCTCTCTACCTGCCTGAGGCTGAAGGAGCCCGTAAGGAAGATTTACCTGAGCTGGTTCCGGGCTTTGCTATGGCCGTTCGGGCTATAGCGTCGCGACCGCCCCAGCTGGTTCACAGCCACTACTGGCTCTCGGGCCTGGCGGCCCTTGCAGCCTACCCGCAGGTACCGCTCGCTCATACAATGCACACCACCGCAGCTGCCAAAAATGACCGGCTGGGTGAGGGCGAGCGTCCAGAGCCCGAGGTACGTTTGCGCGGTGAGCAGGCACTTGTCCGTAGGGCCGCCGCTCTAGTAGTCAATACGGAGTATGAGGCAGCCCAGATGCGCGACTTCTACGGGGCACAAGAATCCCAACTGGTGACGGTAGCCCCCGGCGTTGACCTTTCTGTTTTCTCCCCACGCGAGGGCGTCCGCCCTCTTCACGAAGGGCAGGACGGCGCAGCCCACCTGGTCTTTGCCGGCCGCCCCCAGCACCTCAAGGGCCCTCATCTGCTGGTTGAAGCCCTCGGCCTACTTCCGCGAGAGCTGGACGTTACCCTCGACATCATTGGAACCTCCGGCACAAACTATGAACAGGATCTCGATACCCGAGCAGAAGAGCTGGGACTAGGCGAGCACGTCCGCCTACTTCCCTCGATGCCCACCCCCGATCTCGCCCAGGCTTTCCGAAAGGCCGACATCGTAGCCTGCCCTTCATCCTCAGAAACCTTTGGCCTGGTTGCCCTAGAGGCCTCTGCCTGCGGCACCCCGGTGCTCGCTAGCAAGGTGGACGGGCTCATGGAAGCAGTAGCTGACGGCGTCACCGGTCTGCTGGTAGCCCAGCGGACGCCCGCCGCCTGGGCGGACACCATCGAGCAGCTTGTGAGAGACCCGCAGCGTCGATTCACATTAGGGCAAGCCGGGGCCCGGCGCGCCCACGACTTTACCTGGCAGGCAACAGCCCAGACCCTTATTCAGCTCTACCAGTCCCTTGCCCGCTCCTAGGAGGAACCCCGTGACCTTTTCCATGACCCGCCAAGAATTCGCAGCCTACCTCGATAAATCCCGGATCACCGGGCAGGTAGCAACCGCCCGTGAGAACAACCTCGCCCATATGCAGGGCTTTGTTGAGGGCAACGAGCACCTAGAGTTCGGTGTGAAGTGGACCAGGGACTGGACCGTCGACGACATCTTCGAGCTGCTGGCGCGCAGGGTCGGCACCAGTTCCGACCCCAACCACAGGGAGGGCCAAGACACCATCAGCGCTGATCTCTGTATTGATGGCCTCGCCGAATACGCCCGTATCTTCGGTGACGCGGTACGGGCAGGCAAAAGCCTGCTCTTTGCTACCGGCCACCCCGCGGGGCTCTTCCCTATCTACGCCCGCCTCGCAGCAGCGGCCAAAGCTTACGGCGCGACCGTCCTGACCATCGAGGAGGGCGACCGTTTTCTTGACGGCGATATCCGCCAAATCTTTGACGTCATCATGTTCGAGCAGTACGGCAACCTGCAGCACACCCACTTCCCCGGCCCCATGCAGCTAGCACTCGCCCAGCTCCAAGAACGGGGAATTACCCCCGATCTTGTTATCGCCGACCACGGGCTTGCCGGCTATGCGGCGTCCGCGGGGATTCCGACCATCGGTATCGCCGACTGCAATGACCCCGGGCTTTTTGTCTCCGCCGAACAGGGGCAGATACTCGTTGCGGTCCCCATGGACGATAACGTCACCCCGCACCTCTACGAACCGGTGATTGATTTTATCCTGCATGAAGCTGGACTTACCCGCTAAGACCACTCTGACCAGCACTAACAAGTTACTTTCAGCTGAAAGTGTGAAGCATATTTCAGGATATTTACCTGCTCTCAAGCCAGCTGACACTGTAGTATTAAAAGCCTAATCGTACAGGTCTGCCCACCTCACTCTCGCACCCGGAGCAGACTCCATCTTTAGGGGAATACACACTAGTGAATGAACAGTACATTGAGGAGCGGTGGGTAGAAACGCGCAACCGCCGCACCTGGCATCCCAAGGTCAAAGCTGCGCTTTACCTAGTCGATATTTTGACTATTGCGGTGACTATCGCACTGGCTCATATCATCAGCTTCGGCTTTCAGAATACCGAAGTCGCTGCCCGCACCCCCTTGCCCCTAGGATATGTAGGAACCGGCGTAGCCTTTGGTCTTATCTGGTTTTTTGCACTCTCGATTGCCAATAGCCGGAACATCCGTTACCTGGGCCATGGCGTCGATGAATACCGACTCGTCACTAAAGCGACAACCTACTTCTTTGCGGTTATCGCGATCTTCTCCTATCTGACCAAAATTGATTTTGCCCGCACCTACGTTATGCTGGCCTACCCCATCGGCATTGTTCTGCTTCTCTGCGCCCGCTGGGGCGTCCGCCGCTGGCTCGTTCACTGGCGGTATAAGGGGCGCGCACTTTCCCGCGTCATGATTATCGGTGACTCAGCCTCGGGCGAGCACCTCTACAAGACCCTCCAGGGGGCCCGCACCTCAGGCCTCTCGCCGGTAGCAGCCTACCTGCCCCGTTCGCGTCCTGGCACCCAGCTTGCCGAGGGGACTATCCCGACCCTGGGCTACTCGCCCGATGCAGCCGAGGTCCTTAAGGTAGTCCGTGAGAACAATATTCACGCGGTGGCGGTTTCTACCGGTCACGGGCTCAATCCCACAGAGCTACGCCGTCTGGGATGGGCACTAGCTGCTGCCCACGTCGCACTTATCATGGCTCCCGCTATGACCGATATCGCGGGCCCCCGTATCCATACCCAGCCGCTCAACGGCATCCCCCTGATTCACGTTCATACTCCCCGTATTGAAGGCATGCAGGCTCTGGTCAAGCGGGCTATCGACGTTGTAGCATCGGGCCTTGGCCTGATTTTCCTGGCCCCCCTGCTCGTCCCCGTTGCCCTGCTGGTCAAAAAGGACGGCGGCCCCATCTTCTTCTTACAGGAACGCGTCGGCTACCGCGGCACTCCCTTCCACATGATTAAGTTCCGCTCCATGGTGACCAACGCCGAAGAGCTCAAAAAGGAACTGATGGATCAGAACGAGGGTAATGGGGTGCTCTTTAAGATGGCAGACGACCCCCGCATCACTAAGATCGGTAAGTTTATCCGCAAGTACTCTATCGATGAGCTTCCTCAGCTGTGGAACGTCTTTGTCGGCGATATGTCGCTGGTAGGCCCCCGCCCCCCGCTGCCCTCTGAAGTTGAACAGTACGAAGAGGACGCCTACCGCCGCCTGCTGGTCAAGCCCGGCATTACTGGCCTCTGGCAGGTCTCTGGCCGCTCGAATCTCTCGTGGGAAGAGTCTATTCGCCTAGACCTCTACTACGTTGAGAACTGGTCGGTGATGAGCGATATCGTCATTCTTTTCCGCACCGTCCGCGCGGTCTTCGCTAAGGATGGCGCCTACTAGGACTCGTATGCAAGAAGGCCGGTTACCGTCAGGGTAACCGGCCTTTGTTATAGGTCTACTTCTCAAGAAATATGGCTACGGCCTCGGGAATATTCTGGGCTACCAGGGTTGGTGGCGTGGGGCCAGAAATCCCTGCTCCATGCACCAGGTCTGCTGCTAACTGATGTATCTGAATGGCGGCGCCCGCTAGCCTGGCATAGTCAGTTGAGAGGGCACCGGGGGCGGATTCTTCTGCCTGATACCGGGCAAGGAGAGCCCCGAGAATACCGGTGAGGGTGTCCCCACTACCGGCGGTGGCCAGCCAGTGGTTCTTGCTGGTTATCTGAAAGAGCTCACCGGTGGGTGCGGCTAAGATGCTCGTTCCGCCCTTGAGCAGCACTGTGGCCCGCGTTGCCTGAGCTAGGAGGGTTGCAAAGCTATATGGGTCAGCTTCCACCTGCTCCCGGGTGGGTGGCTCTGTTAATTCGGGATCAAGGGCATGGAGCGCGGACGGTGCCAGGGCCAGAAGCCAGGTCAGGGCATCAACCAGCTCGCCGGCATGGGGTGTCAGAATATGGTGTGACGCCAGCTCTAGCCCATCAGCTACCAGCCGGGCAGCTAGGGAAATCGCCCCTGCGTCAATAACGGCCGGTTGCCCTCCCGTAAGGACGGCCAGAGCCTCAGTTTCTCGTGATTCTCCGGCGATACCTGAGCCAAGGGCCCAAGCGTCTACACGCAGGTTGTCGGCTTCCCCAACACTACATACAGCCTCAGGCACGGCCAGCTGTACCTGGAAGTTCAGGGAGGACGTTCCAGCAAACCGCACCATGCCAACCCCGGTATTGACGGCAGCCCGGGCAGACATGAGGGCAGCACCCGGGTAGGTATCGCTACCGGTCAGCAGACCCAGCACCCCGCGGGTGTACTTATGAGATGAGGCAGTGGGGGAAGTAACGTATTGTTCAACATCCCAGTAGGTCAGTTCTTTTGCTCTGGCCACACTAGTCCTCCTCCTCTACCTGGCGGGCTAGCATGAGCCCCCGACCAGATGGATCCAAACGCAAAAGTGTCAGCAGGTCACTATCGCTCAGGTGCTCTGCCACAACAGTTGCAGTAGCTACAGGCTCATCGTGACTCATCGTGAGATGCCAACGATTGATTCCTAGTTCTGCTGCCCGCTGAGCTACAGTGCCCTGTGCGACCAGGTAGGGGGCGCCGTCCTCGTCCTTCTCCACCCAGCAATCCTGCCAGTTCAGACCGGCGGGGGCGCGCAGGGCCTTGGCAGCAGCCTCCTTGGCTGCAAAACGAGCAGCTAGGGACCGGACGGGTAGCCCCCGCTCCCCCGGTGCAAAGAACCGCTCGTGTAAGGCCGGAGTACGCTCCAAGAGTTCAGCAAACCGCGCTATATTGACCACGTCAGTACCGGTACCAATTATCATGGGGATCTCCTCATCACTCCTGCTAGCTCCGCCTTTCTTCTGCCCATTCTACGTTCCCGCCTATCAGTTTAAAGAGCGAGCCCCGCACCCTACCGGGTACGGGGTTCCTATCTCTACTCGTGTAGAGAGGCTTTACTCGACGGTTACTGACTTAGCCAGGTTACGGGGCTGGTCAACGTCGTAGCCCTTAGCGTGAGCCACAGAGCATGCAAAGATCTGCAGGGGCACGGTGGACAGCAGGGGCTGGAGCAGGCTGGGTGAGGCGGGGATGCGGATGATGTGATCTGCATGTTCCTCAACAGCGGTATCGCCCTCTTCAGCGATAACGATGGTCACTGCACCGCGAGCGCGGACTTCCTGGATGTTAGAAACAACCTTGGAGTGCAGGGAGTCGCGACCGTTGGGTGAGGGGACGATGACGAAGATGGGCTGGCCTTCTTCAACAAGGGCGATGGGGCCGTGCTTGAGCTCGCCAGCTGCGAAGCCTTCGGCGTGCAGGTAGGCGATTTCCTTGAGCTTCAGGGCGCCTTCCATCGCTACGGGGAAGCCAACGTGGCGACCCAGGAAGAGCACGGACTTGGCGTCCTTCATAGAGGTGCCGAGGTCCTTGACCTGCTGCTCGTTGTCGATAACAGCCTGAATCTTTTCGGGCATCTTCTGCAGTTCTTCAAGGATGGTACGGATTTCATCCTTGTACATGTTGCCGCGCAGCTGGGCCAGGTAGAGACCGAGCAGGTAGGCAGCAGCAATCTGCGAGAGGAAGGCCTTGGTGGATGCAACTGCAATCTCGGGACCCGCGTGGGTGTAGAGAGCTGCATCGGATTCACGGGGCAGAGTTGAGCCGTTGGTGTTACAGATTGAAATAACCTTGGCGCCCTGTTCCTGAGCGTGACGTACTGCCATGAGGGTGTCCATGGTTTCGCCGGACTGGGAGAGGGCAACGACCAGGGTTTTCTCGTCTACGATGGGGTCGCGGTAGCGGAACTCATGGGCCAGCTCGACCTCGGTGGGGATGCGGCACCAGTGCTCGATAGCGTAGCGGGCTACCTGGCCAGCGTAGGCTGCGGTACCACAGGCGACAACGATAATCTTGTTGACGGAACGCAGGGTGGCGTCGTCAATCTTAAGTTCGTCGAGGGTCAGGTTACCCTTTTCATCCAGACGGCCCAGCAGGGTGTCACGCACAGCTGCGGGCTGTTCGTGGATTTCCTTCTCCATGAAGGAGTCGAAGCCACCCTTTTCAACGGCAGCTGCGTCCCACTCGATAGTAAATTCCTTGCCGTTGGCGGGGAAGCCTTCGAAGTCGATGATGGAGTAGTCGCTACCGGTGATGGTAACAATCTGGTCCTGGCCCATTTCGACGGCCTTCTTGGTGTAGTCGATGAAGCCAGAAACGTCTGAACCCAGGAAGTTTTCGTTTTCACCCAGGCCAATAACCAGGGGGGAGTTACGACGGGTTGCTACAACGCGGTCAGGGTGGTCAACGTGGATGACCAGGATGGTGAAGGCGCCTTCAAGGCGGTTTGATGCCTGGCGGACGGCTTCGGTGAGGTCCTTACTCTCCAGCTTGTTGTAAATGGAGGCAATCAGGTTAGCTGCAATTTCAGTGTCGGTCTGTGATTTGAACTCACAGCCTTCTTCAACCAGCTCAGCACGCAGCTCTGCAAAGTTTTCGATAATGCCGTTGTGCACAACTGCCAGACGGCCATTGTCGACAACGTGCGGGTGAGCGTTATTGTCGGTGGGGCCACCGTGGGTAGCCCAGCGGGTGTGACCGATACCAATAGATGAGGCAGGCAGCGGATTAGCTTCTACTTCAGCTTCGAGATTAACGAGCTTGCCTGACTTCTTACGGAATTCAATACCGTTGTCACCAATGAGCGCGACACCGGCCGAGTCATAGCCGCGGTATTCCTGGCGGCGCAGACCTTCGAGAACCACATCGTATGCGGTATGGTCAAATTTCTTACCGTCTGCGGCAGTGCCGAGACTTACGTATCCTACGATTCCACACATGCTTTCATCTTACCCCTAAGTTTTTCTTTCCCTACTGATACCCCCGCCACAGTGTCGCAACCTGTCCTTTCCCCTTAGACCATCGTCATATTAGGCTCGCAACTTACGTCCCTCTAGACTGTTGTAAATGAGCATATCTGCGCTTTCTTCCAAATATTCTCCGTTCACGGAGCTAGACCGAGATACTTGGTCCCGACTCGCCACCGAGATCTCAGTTCCGCTAACAGAGGACGAATTGCAACAACTGCGGGGCCTGGGTGAGACCATTGATTTGGATGAAGTAGCACAGGTTTATCTGCCCATTTCTCGCCTGCTCAACCTCTACGTCAATGCAGCCACGAGCACTAACCACATGACTAACGACTTTTTAGGTCTTCAAGGCCAGAAAGTCCCTTTTATTATCGGCGTGGCAGGGTCAGTAGCTGTCGGCAAATCAACTACCGCCCGCGTCCTGCAGGAGCTGCTTCGACGCTGGCCCTCAACCCCGAACGTCCAGCTGGTAACTACCGACGGCTTCCTCTACCCCAACGCCGAGCTAGAACGCCGGGGGCTCATGGGGCGCAAGGGTTTCCCAGAGTCCTACGACCGCCGTGCCCTCCTGCGGTTTGTGTCAGAAGTGAAATCAGGCGCTCCCCTCGTCACCGCCCCTAAATACTCCCACCTCTACTACGACATCATTGAAGGCGAGCGCATCGAGGTTACCAGCCCCGATGTGCTCATTGTGGAGGGTTTGAACGTACTGGCCCCTGCCAAGCTTGAGAGCGAGAAAAGCTCAGCCCTGAGCCTGGCTGATTTCTTTGATTTCTCTATCTATGTTGACGCTTCTACCAGAGATATAGAGCACTGGTATGTGCAACGGTTCCTGAAGCTCCAGCGGTCGGCTTTCACCAACCCAGATTCCTACTTCAAACGGTATGCCGATTTATCGGAGGACGCGGCGGTTGAACTGGCCTTGAGCATTTGGCGCTCTATCAACGAACCCAACCTGAGGGAAAATGTCCGCCCCACACGCGGCCGAGCCCGACTGATTTTGAAGAAGTCCCATGATCACAAGATCCGTAAGGTTCTGTTACGGAAGAACTAGGTATGCGCTCTTATTTTTCACAGCTTTCGCTGGTTTTAGCGAGCGGCCTCATGGCTCTATCATTGGCTGCCTGCGGCCAGAACACTCCCGCTGAACCGGACGCCGCCCCGTCGCCTTCCAACTCGATGGTAGCTTCCGTCCCTCAGCAGGTAGCTTCAAGCACACCGGCTTCTTCTAGCACGAGCGCTGAGTCAACTGAGTCAACTGAGTCAACTACCCCTAGTCAGGCTGCCACGCGCCGTCCTGCCGATATTGAGTCTGCATCATCGATCACGGTTCTCGTCAATAAGCACAATCCCCTCTCGCCTCTCACCTACGCTCCTGATGATTTACAGCCGCTTGGCTCTGTCATGCTTCGTGCCGAGGCAGCGCAAGCAGCGCACCGCATGTTTGCCGATGCCTCTGCAGCGGGTGCCCCCATGGTCGCTCTCAGCGGTTACCGGTCGTATGAGACCCAGCAGGGAACTTATGCCAGCTGGGCTGCCCAGTACGGTACAGATCATGCAGATGTGGCTTCTGCCCGCCCGGGTTATTCGGAACATCAAACGGGCCTCGCTCTCGATATCGGAACCGGTGGCGCCTGCGACCTCCAGCCCTGCTTCAAAGACACGGCAACTGCCTTATGGGCAGCCGAGAACGCCCACCGCTATGGATTTGTGGTGCGCTATCCCTGGTGGCACCACGAGACCACCGGCTACTGGTACGAATCCTGGCACCTGCGTTATATCGGCATTGAGGAAGCCACCGCACTAAAAGAATCTGGATTTGAAACACTAGAAGATTTCTGGGGTACAGGGCCCGCCCCCACCTACTAAGAAACGGGTACCGGGTAAGGGGGCGACGGTTGGTAACCTACAAATTTTTGATATAAGCTGACGAGCCACCCTAACCTGTGAGTAAACCCACTGGTTTACAGCGAAAATTTCAGCTCAGATTGGTGTTCACCGCTGGCAGAAACCGCTATTCTTGAACTCATGCTTAGTGGTTTTAAAGATTTCATCACCCGCGGTAACGTCATCGACCTCGCAGTCGGTCTGATTATTGGCTCTGCCTTTACCGCCGTTGTCACTGCACTGGTTGAGAAGGTTATGATGCCTGCTATCGCCCTTGCGACCGGTGGCCAGGAAGTTAACTTCGACAACTGGCTCATTGTTGGCCCCATTCAGTTTGGCGCTTTCCTGACCGCAGTTATCAACTTCCTCATTGTTGCAGCAGCCCTGTACTTCTGCATTGTTATGCCCGTCAACAAGTTCAACGAGCGTCGTGCTGCCAAGCTCGACCTTGAAGAAGAGGTTGAGGAAGAGGATCCCCAGGTTGCTCTGCTGAAGGAAATCCGTGACGCTCTGACCGTCAAGTAATTTTTCTATCCATTTATAGAGGGAAGGCCCCGGTAGCTAGCTACCGGGGCCTTCCCTATGCCTTCTGGGGCTTTATGCTGCGGTGCGCTCCTTCACCAGGGCAAGGACTCCCGGGTAGAGGGGGTGGTCAGCAGCTAGGCCGGTGAGGCGTTCGGTTACCTCTTCAGCGGTCTGGTCACCTGCGCGGACGCCTGCAAGCAGGGCCTGCAGTTCAACCGACTCGGGGTCTTCAGCCACGTTGAATTCCAGCAGGGCACCGATGGTCGCCAGCAGGGCCTCGGTGGGGCGGCCCAGCTCAGCGAGCTCAGCGGCAGGTCCGATGAAACGCTCGTGACGGGAGATCTTTCGCAGCGGTGAACGGCCTACACGCTCGGTGGTGTCGGGCAGATCGGGGTTAGCGAAGCGTCCCAGAATCTTCTCGACGTAGGCCTGCTGCACCTCGGGCTCGAAGCCAAACTTACGGACAATCAGGTCCTTGGTCTCGGCCAGGGTCGCTTCGACCTTGGCACGAATCTCGGGAACTTCAAGAGCCTCGGAGAGCTTGGAGATGCCCGCCTGCTGGCCAAAGTAGGCGGTAGTCGCGTGGCCGGTGTTAACGGTGAAGAGCTTGCGGGTGATGTAGGGGGCCAGGTCTTCAACCCAGGTCGCCCCGGGAATCTGGGGTACATCGTCGCCGAAGGGGCCGGTTTCTACGGCCCACTCGTAGTAGTTTTCTACGGTAACGTCAAGGCCCTGGCCGGGGGCCTGGTTGGGCACGATGCGGTCGACTGCGGTGTTAGCGAAGATGGCAACATCATCTGCTGCCGGGTAGTGCTTACGGACTTCTTCTGCCAGCGCGTCGGTTGCATTGATAGCGTTTTCGCAGGCCATCACAGCGACCTTCGAACCTGTTCCCTGCTCGGCACGGAGCTTGAGACCCTCAGCGATATTGACGGCAACAAACTTGAGAATAGTGGGGCCAACAGCGGTGGTTACCACATCGGCGGTAGCGATTTCCTCGGCGAGCACCTGAGGGTTCTCTGCTGAGTTGATACCGCGGAAGCCGGTGATGGTGATATCTTTGGGGGCATGGCCGACCTCATGGACGGTGTAGCTCTCTTGCTCATTGAGGGCGTCAATCAGCGGGGCAGCGACGTCTGAGAACACCAGCTCGTAGCCGGCTTCATTCAGGATGACGCCTACAAAGCCGCGGCCGATATTGCCAGCGCCAAAGTGGACTGCTTTTTTCACGGTTACTGAACCTTTCCAAAGATATCCAGGATTTCCTGGGCGGTACGGGCTTCTTCCAGCTGGGCTACGGCTGCCTTGTTGGAGAAGGTCTTTGCGATCTTCTGCAGCAGTTCCAGGTGGGTGCCGCCTGCGCCAGCGATACCGATAACGAAGTTAACGGGTTTACCGTTCCATTCCACCGGTTCGCTCAGACGAACGAAGGACATAGCGGAGCTGTGGATGGTGTCCTTAGCTTCATTGGTGCCGTGAGGAATAGCCAGGCCGTTGCCCATGTAAGTGGAGACTGATGCTTCGCGTTCGTGCATAGCAGCTACGTAGCTCTCATCGACCTTGCCGGTAGCAACCAGCAGGGTACCTGCCTGGTTGATGGCGTCGTCGCGGTCGGTGGCGCTAGCATCGAGCACGATGGTCGATGCGGTCAGCACCTGTTCTTCGGTGGCCACAGCGGTTGCGGCTGCAGCGGGGGATGCGGACGCCGGCGCTTCAGCGGTTGCCTGGCTGCCGGTCTGCTGCTCGCGGATCATCTCTACGATGTCGTCGTAGCGCGGTGAGTTCATGAAGTTGTCAACAGCAACGTGAACAGCGCTGGGGGTGGGAGCGGCGGCACGGTCTGCCAGGTCCTGGTGGGAGACCAGCAGGTCGTATTCGTCCTTGAGGTTGTTGATTGCGGAGTTCACCACCGTGACGCGGTCGCCGAAGCCGGCGTCCTTAATCTTGTTGCGCAGCACCGAAGCACCCATAGCAGAGGAACCCATACCGGCGTCGCAGGCAAAGACGATGGAGCGGATTTCACGGTTCTTATCGGCGGTAGCGAAGGCACCGGCGACAGAAGACTTCTTGCCCTTCATCTCCTGCATCTTGGCTGCTGCTGCTTCGAGGTCATCTTCGCTGTTCTTGGAGAACTTGAGGATGGGAGCAGCCACCAGGAAGGAAACGGCGGTAGCGATAAGCACACCCAGGTAAATCTTGAACAGGTCGCCGGGGGCCGCAACAGCGGTGATAGCGATGATGGAGCCGGGGGCGGATGCGGAGGTCAGACCCACGTTGAGGGTCATGAAAGTGAAGGTACCGGCCATACCACCTGCGATAGTGGCAAGAATCAGCTGGGGCTTCATGAGTACGTAGGGGAAGTAGATTTCGTGGATACCGCCGAAGAAGTGAATCAGGGCTGCACCGGGTGCGGTTGCCTTAGCTGAGCCACGGCCGAAGAAGCAGTAGGCCAGCAGGATACCCAGGCCGGGGCCGGGGTTAGCTTCGAGCAGGTAGAGAATGGACTTACCCTGCTCCAGTGCCTGGGCGGTACCCAGAGGGGTGATAATGCCGTGGTTAATGGCGTTGTTGAGGAAGAGGACCTTAGCCGGTTCAATCAGCAGGGCGGTCAGCGGCAGCAGGCCGGTGGAAACCAGCCAGTCGACGGCTGCTTCAGCACCCGCTGAGAACGCCCGCATGACGGGCGTCAGCAGGAACATGGAGCCCATTGCTGCGATAACAGCAAAGATACCGGCGGAGAAGTTGTTCACCAGCATCTCGAAGCCGGGCTTGATTTTGCCGTCCCAGAGGCCGTCGAGCTTCTTCATGCACCAGGCGGCCAGGGGGCCCATAATCATAGCGCCCAGGAACATAGGTGAGCCGCCAGCGTCACCGATGAAAATTTCAGCGCTGGTACCCATGATGACGCCCATGGTAGCGGTTGCACCGACTACACCACCGCGGTGGTCGTAGATGAGCTTACCGCCGGTGTAGGCGATCAGAATCGGAAGCAGGTAGGTCACCATGGGGCCAACCATGGTTGCTACGTATTCGCTGAAGCCTGCCAGGCTCGGGATGTACATGGGCACGAGGCCCTTAGGAATGAAGAGCGCGGTGATGATACCCCACGCGATGAGGGCACCGATGTTCGGCATAATCATGCTCGAAAGGAAGGTGCCAAACTTCTGCACGCGTACGCGCAGGCTGGGTGACTGTGTCTCTGCCATAGAGTCCTTCTTAGAAATGTGTTTTCACAAGGAGTGTGGTTCTACATAAAAAGCCCTCTTTTTCCCACCATCGCTGGTGGGTCAGAGAGCTGAGTGTCTTTAGTCTACCTCTCTGCCAGGCTGCTACCTACAGGAAAAATTGACCAGTTTCTCACACCTATTAGACAAGTATAGGCTAGGGGCAACAAAAAGCCGGGCCCTACTCCCCCGGTGAGGGAGAACAGGGCCCGGCAGAGACTAAGTGGAGGCTACCTTAGATAGCCAGTTCACGAGCCACAACGTCAGCTAGAGCCTGGGCGATTGCATCGGCAACCTCCTGGGTTTCAGCTTCAACCATGACGCGCACCAGGGGTTCGGTACCCGAGGGGCGAAGCAAAACTCGACCGGTATCGCCCAGCTGGGCCTCGGCGTCCTTAATCGCTTCTTGCAGGGGCACGCAGCCAGCCACACCAGAGCGGTCAACGCCCTTGACGTTGATCAGCTTCTGGGGGGTTGCCCGCATGCGGTTAGCCAGCTCAGAGAGAGGCAGGCCGGTACGGGCCATTTCAGCAGCCAGATGCAGGCCGGTGAGCACACCGTCACCGGTGGTGGCATGGTCCGACATAATCACGTGGCCCGACTGCTCACCACCCAGGTTAAAACCGTTCTTGTTCATGGATTCCAGCACGTAGCGGTCGCCCACAGCGGTACGCTCTAGCTTGATGCCGTGTTCCTTGAGGAAGATTTCCAGGCCCAGTGAAGACATGACGGTGGCGACCAGGGTGTCGTCCTTGAGGGTTCCTGCTTCCTTCATCGACAGCGCCAGAATCGACATAATCTGATCGCCATCGACCAGGTTGCCCTGCTCATCGACAGCCATACAGCGATCGGCGTCGCCGTCATGGGCAATACCCAGGTCAGCGCTGTGGCGAACAACCGCTTCCTGAAGCTTCTCGGGGTGGGTCGAGCCCACACCGTCGTTGATGTTAATGCCATCGGGTTCAGCACCAATCACAAACACCTTGGCGCCCAGGGTGCGGAAAGCATCTGGAGAAACCCCGGACGAGGCTCCGTTAGCGCAATCCAGCACGACCTTGAGGCCGTTGAGGCGTCGGTGCTCGGGCATGGTTGAGAGCAGATGGGTGACGTAGCGGTCTTCACCATCAGTGAGCGGACGGATGCGCCCCACCTCACCGTGGGTGGGGTAGCGGAAGTCCTTTGAGCGGTAGAGGGCCTCAATGGCGTCCTCAATCGAATCATCCAGCTTCTTACCCCCGCGAGCCAGGAACTTAATTCCGTTATCTTCAGCCGCGTTGTGGGAAGCAGAAATCATGACGCCGAAGTCGGCTTCTGTGCTTGCCACTAGGTAAGCCGCGGCGGGGGTAGGCACCATGCCCGCGTCGAGCACATCAATACCTGATGCTGCAAAGCCTGCGGTCATTGCCGCGCCAATGAACTCACCAGAGATACGGGAGTCATGGGCGATAACAGCCTTGGGGCGGACACCTTCTTTAACCGTATTGAACCCAAGGACGATGGACGCGGCCTGCGCAAGCTCCATAGCAAGAGCAGGAGTAATCACTTCGTTAGCGAGGCCGCGAACACCGTCGGTTCCGAATAATCTAGACATTACTTATTATTCTACGCGCTCAGTTCTATTTTTCTTCGCGTAAGACGGGGAAACCCTCAGGGTTTTCGGGCACATCGTCTTCTAGAACGTCTGATCCCTTACCCACGATGAGCGGGTCGGTGGAACCGACCAGGGCGTGGTCCTTATCGGGGTAGTCGAACTGGTTGAGCACGTGGCGCATGGCTTCGAGACGGGCGCGCTTCTTGTCGTTAGACTTCACAACGGTCCAGGGGGCGTCGCCGGTGTCAGTGTAGAAGAACATGGCCTCTTTAGCCGCGGTGTAGTCATCCCACTTATCGAGGGAGGCAAGGTCGGTAGGCGACAGCTTCCACTGACGCACAGGGTCGGTGCGGCGGGAATTGAAGCGGGCTAGCTGTTCTGCACGGGTAACGGAGAACCAGAACTTAATGAGTTTGACGCCGGAGTTAACCAGCATGCGCTCTAGTTCGGGTACCTCACGCATAAATTCGTAGTATTGCTGGGAGGTGCAGTAGCCCATGACGCGCTCGACGCCTGCGCGGTTGTACCAGGAGCGGTCCATGAGCACGATTTCGCCGCCGGAGGGCAGGTGCTGTATGTAGCGCTGGAAGTACCACTGGGTCTGCTCAACGTCGGTGGGCTTTTCCAGAGCAACGACGCGGGCACCGCGGGGATTGAGGTGTTCCATAAAGCGCTTGATGGCACCGCCCTTACCCGCTGCATCTCGGCCCTCAAAAATAATTAGAACCTTCTGGCCGGTTTCCTTAACCCAGAGCTGGAGCTTGAGGAGCTCAATCTGCAGAGCTCGCTTTTCCTTCTCATATTCCTTGCGGGAAAGTTTCTTGTCGTAGGGGTAGCCAGCCTTCCAGGCGTCCGACTTCTCGCTGTCACCGCTAAGTTTCTTAGTTAGAGATGAAATTTCGTCGAGTTCTGCGCTGTAGTCCTCTACGACCGATACGCGGCGGGTCTCTTTGGTGAGAGCCGCTTTAACTGCTTCTTTCTTGGAGTCAGTTGCCTGTTCGGGGGTAGCCTGCTCCGCAGCTTCGGTGCTGGGAGTTTCTACGTCAGCTGCGGCGTCCTTGCCTGCGGCCTTGGTGGAGCGTGAAGTGCGAGTGGTATTCGAAGATGCCATGGGCACCCTTTCTCTCGTGTGTATATTCCACATCTATTTTAGGTATAAGACGTGAGACACCCCACTGTTACACGTCTTTTGACCCTAAGCCGGGTAAGGCAAATGCCCCATTTCTGCAAAGAGAAACGGGGCATCTGACAACAAATCTGAGCAGTAGGCCCAGTGATCGAAGCTTAGCGCTTTGAGAACTGTGAAGCCTTGCGTGCCTTCTTAAGACCAGCCTTCTTACGCTCGATAACGCGAGCGTCGCGGGTCAGGAAGCCTGCCTTCTTCAGGGCGGGGCGGTTGTTCTCAGCATCAATCTCGTTCAGGGCACGAGCAACGCCAAGACGCAGAGCGCCAGCCTGGCCGGAGGGGCCGCCGCCTGAGATACGGGCGAAGACGTCGTAGGCGCCTTCGAGTTCAAGCAGCTTGAAGGGGTCGTTTACTTCCTGCTGGTGCAGCTTGTTGGGGAAGTAGTTGTCGAGCTCGCGACCGTTAACGGTCCACTTGCCGGTACCGGGTACCAGGCGGACGCGGGCAACGGCTTCCTTGCGACGGCCAACAGCCTGACCACCAACGGTCAGTGCGGGGCGGGCAGCCTTTTCAGCAACGGGTGCTGAGGACTCGGAAGTGTAGCTGGTGAGCTCTTCTTCGGTGGTGTACTCTTCGTTCTGAGCCACGATGTCTCCTTTAATAGTTCTTTCGTAGGCCCGAATTACTGGGCAACCTGGGTGAATTCGTAGGTCTTGGGCTGCTGAGCTGCGTGGGGGTGCTCGGAACCTGCGTAGACCTTGAGGTTCTTGAGCTGCTGGGCAGCCAGCTTGTTCTTGGGGAGCATGCCCTTAACAGCCTTTTCTACGGCGCGAACGGGGTTGGTTTCCAGCAGTTCGGCGTAGTTGACTGACTTCAGACCACCGGGGTAACCGGAGTGGCGGTAGGCACGCTTCTGCTCAAGCTTGGCACCGGTCAGTGCAACCTTTTCAGCGTTGATGATGATGACGGAGTCACCCATGTCAACGTGGGGTGCGAAGGTGGGCTTGTGCTTGCCGCGCAGCAGGATTGCGGTCTGGCTTGCGAGACGGCCGAGAACAACATCAGAGGCATCGATGATGTGCCACTGGCGGTTGTTGTCGCCTGACTTCGGAGTGTAAGTGCGCAAAATTTCGCCTTTTCTCGTTTCTTGTAGCGCTAGTTGGGTATCGCGCTGGTTTACATAGGTGCGTTTTCGCAGGGTTTGGGTGAGGGCCAAACGCATCTGCGTTACCGATTTCCTCAGACCTCTTGTTCCCCGTTATTGTCCTGCAACTAGACCGAAGAACAGGGTACGAAATGAGGGCGGTATACGCACAACGTATGAAACTATACAGAGTTTAAGTCTCTTAATCCAGGGCTTAGCCCTTTAAAGACGGGGTTTTGACCGACCTCACGTTTAAATCACAGGCTTGTGATTTAGAGGGTTCGCAGGTTTCGGGCTTTCTCGCTTTGAGCTGCGTAGCCGGACGCCTCGGGGTAGGTGATGGAGGCTAAGGCCAGACCGCGCGGGGCAGCTAAACGCACCTGGGAGTCTCGCACAGGGGCTTCGATACGGGAGATCAGCCAGGCTTCGTCTTTCTTTCTCTCCCCCACCATCACTAGCGAGGCGATGAGGGTGCGCACCATATTGTGGCAGAAAGCGTCTGCCCTGATGCTTGCTTCGATGAGGCCGTCCGTCCGCCGTTCAAACCGAAGTTCACGCAGTTCACGAATCGTGGTGGAGCCTTCGCGGGGCTTACAGAAGGAGAGAAAGTCGTTGAGACCCAAGAGGTTCTGGGCAGCACGGTTCATCAGATCTATATCGAGTACGGGGTTGATTTGCCAGGCGACCTGCCGGTTCAGCGGATTGCTGCCCTTCTCTTCTTGCCCGTCTTCAAGCAGGTAACGGTAGGAGCGTTCGAGGGCCGAGAAGCGGGCATCGAAATCAGCCGGGACTTCCTGGCAGCTACTGACCGTGATCGCCCGCTGCATATAACCCTGTAGACGGGATGGTATTCCCAGTGCTGCCTCTGCATCTGCCAGAGCTCTGCTGAGTGCCCCGCGCAGTTTGCGGCGGAGGGCGGACGCCGGTGCGTCCTGGCCGCGCCCGGGTAGCCGCTCCCAGGCGTCCTTGGCAAGGTCGAAGTGCACCACCTGGTGCAGGGCGTGAACGCCGGCGTCGGTCCGTCCGGCTACGGTCGTGTAGACGGGGCGGCGGAAGATAAGGGCCAGGGCTTCTTCGAGGACTCCCTGAACGGTGATAAGCCCCGGCTGCTTGGCCCAGCCTGCGAAGGGGCCACCGTCGTAGGCAAAATCAAGGCGCACGCGTACGCGGGGCTCGTATAGCGGCTCGGGGGTTTCGGTCACGGCTCTCCTTAGAAGGCGGGGTACAGGCTCACTCCACTTTACCCGCTACAGACAAAGGCGGCCCCCCCGTGTGAGGGGAAGAGCCGCCTTTTATCTACCGGTGACTAAGAAATTAGTCTTCGGAGATGGTCTGTGCTGCTGCACCACCGGCAGGTGCGTAACCTGCTGCTTCAGCTGATTCCTTGGTGTCGAACCAGATTTCAGCCTGGGTGTTTGCGTACCAGCGTGAGCCGGGTACGTGGTACTTCATGGAGTCAGCGTTGCCCTTGATTTCGAAGCCCTCGGGAGCTTCTCCGTGCTCGGTTGCTGCGTGTGCGCCTGCGGGCAGGTCTGAGGACTCAGCTGCTGCGGGTGCTGCTGCCTTGGTCTCTTCTGCTGCGGGTGCTGCGGTCTCTGCTACCTTGGTAGCTTCTGAAACAGCTGCTGCGGTTGCAACGGGCTCCATGACCAGTTCGATAACTGCCATGGGGGCGTTGTCGCCCTTGCGGTTACCGATCTTGGTGATGCGGGTGTAGCCACCGGGGCGCTCTGCCATTGCGGGGGCAATGACGGTGAAGAGCTCGTGGACTACGGTCTTGTTACCGATGGAGCGCAGGACGCGGCGGCGTGCGTTGAGGTCGCCCTTCTTTGCGAAGGTGATTAGACGCTCGGCGACGGGGCGCAGACGCTTTGCCTTGGTAACGGTGGTGGTGATGCGCTTGTGCTCGAAGAGCTGCTGAGACAGGTTGTTCAGCATGATGCGCTCGTGGGTCGGTGATCCGCCGAGGCGGGGACCCTTAGTGGGAGTAGGCATAATTTATTCTCCTGGTTTGCCGTTCCTTACTGCCTCACGGCAGGGGAACCAAAGATGTTTGACTGGTGTAACGCGTGGAAGCGTTGACTGCCGGTGTCTTAGTAGTCGCTGCCGTAGCTGTCGTCGTCCTGCAGGCGGGCTGAGAGGTCCATTCCGGCGGGTGAGTCCTTGAGGGACAGGCCGAGCTCGGTGAGCTTTGCCTTGACTTCGTCGATGGACTTGGCACCGAAGTTGCGGATGTCCATGAGGTCTGCTTCGCTGCGGGTCACGAGTTCACCCACGGTGTGGATGCCTTCGCGCTTGAGGCAGTTGTAGGAGCGGACGGTCATGTCCAGGTCTTCGATGGGCAGAGCCAGGTCTGCGGCCATTGACTCGTCAGCGGGTGACGGGCCAACTTCGATACCTTCAGCGGCGGTGTTGAGTTCGCGGGCAAGGCCGAAGAGCTCAACGAGGGTGTTGCCTGCTGATGCGACTGCGTCGCGGGGAGCAATTGCTTCCTTGGTTTCGACGTCCAGGGTGAGGGAGTCGAAGTCGGTGCGCTGCTCAACACGGGTTGCGCTGACGCGGAAGGTGACCTTGAGGACGGGTGAGTAGATGGAGTCGACCGGGATACGGCCGATTTCTGCGTCACCTGACTTGTTCTGTGCTGCCGAGACGTAGCCACGGCCGCGTTCGATGGTCAGTTCTGCGTTGAAGTTTGCGCGGTTGTTGAGGGTTGCGATGTGGAGGTCCGGGTTGTGGATCTCGACGCCTGCGGGCACCTCGATGTCGCCTGCGGTGAGTTCGCCTTCGCCCTGCTTGCGCAGGTAGGCAATGACGGGCTCGTCGTTCTCTGATGAGATGGAGAGCTTCTTGATGTTCAAGATAATCTCGGTGACGTCCTCGGTCACACCTTCTACAGTGCTGAATTCATGCAGCACACCGTCGATGCGGATGCTGGTTACAGCGGCACCGGGGATGGATGAGAGAAGGGTGCGGCGGAGGGAGTTACCCAGGGTGTAGCCGAAGCCGGGTTCGAGGGGCTCGATGGTGAAGCGTGAACGGTTTTCCGATACGTGTTCTTCACGCAGGATGGGGCGCTGTGCAATGAGCACTATGTTTCCTTTCGGTGAGCATCCGCTATATGAGCTCACAGGTTGGGAAAAACGAGTGAGGAAGCAGACGAAGCAGTCTGTTCATTGACCTGCAGCCGGTGGGTTGCGGGTCGCCCGATGTTCGGGACGCGTCTAGCCGGTGGGGCTTAGACGTGGCGGCGCTTCGGAGGACGGCAGCCGTTGTGGGCAACGGGGGTGACGTCCTGGATGGAGCCAACTTCGAGGCCGGTAGCCTGGAGTGAGCGGATAGCGGTTTCGCGGCCGGGGCCGGGGCCCTTGACGAAAACGTCTACCTTGCGGACACCGTGTTCCTGAGCGCGCTTTGCAGCGGTCTCAGCAGCCATCTGAGCTGCGTAGGGGGTTGACTTACGTGAACCCTTGAAGCCCATTTCGCCGGCGGATGACCAGGAAATAACAGCACCAGAGGGATCAGTGATTGAAACGATGGTGTTGTTGAAGGTTGACTTGATGTGTGCCTGACCGGCAACAATGTTCTTGGAAACCTTGCGGCGGCCGGTACGCTTGGCCGCTGCGCGAGTCTTGGGAGGCATTTTTGATTCTCCTACAAAGTTTTGGTTGAAGTGTTGGTCTTACGCGATGTGCAAGACTGAGGCAACACTGTTTACTTCTTCTTACCTGCGACGGTACGCTTCGGGCCCTTGCGGGTACGTGCGTTGGTCTTGGTGCGCTGGCCGTGTACGGGAAGGCCACGGCGGTGACGCAGACCCTGGTAGCTACCGATTTCTACCTTGCGGCGGATGTCGGCAGCAACCTCGCGGCGAAGGTCACCTTCAACCTTGTAGTTGCCTTCGATGAAGTCACGAAGTGCTACGAGCTGGGTATCGTCAAGGTCCTTGACGCGGGTGTTGGGGTCAACACCGGTTGCAGCAAGCGCTTCTTTTGCACGGGTCTTGCCCACGCCGTAGATGTAAGTAAGAGCAATTTCCACGCGCTTTTCGCGGGGAATATCGACTCCAGCGAGACGTGCCATGGGGCGTTCTCCTTGTTTTCGCAGAGGTCTGTGACATCACTGCCCGGTTGTCCCGGTCCCCGGCCTCTGTGCCCGGAGGTATCCTGCTTTTGTGGGCAGGAGCGGTGCCATTTTCTGTTGTGCCACCTGGTGGGGTGGTCTTGTCAGCGTTGGCTAGTGATTAGCCCTGACGCTGCTTGTGGCGCGGGTTTTCGCAGATCACCATGACCACACCGTGACGGCGGATCACTTTGCACTTGTCGCAGATCGGCTTAACGCTCGGCTTGACCTTCATCGCATTCCTTTGCGTTGATGTTTCAGCTAATGCTTTTGGACGGGCGGGGTAAGAGGTTCTGTGTCCGGCTAACCGGTGGGAGAACGGTTTACCCCTTTTACACGGCGTAAACGCCGCTGGTTAGCGACGTTTGGTGCTCGTGTTTACTTGTAGCGGTAGACGATACGACCGCGTGAGAGGTCGTAGGGGCTGAGCTCGACTACTACTCGGTCCTCAGGCAGGATTCGAATGTAGTGCTGACGCATCTTGCCTGAGATGTGTGCAAGTACTTTGTGTCCGTTGTCCAGCTCAACGCGGAATGATGCGTTGGGCAGTGCTTCGACCACGGTACCTTCAATCTCGATGACGCCGTCTTTCTTGGCCATATCCTCCGCTTTACTTTCGTGCTCCCAAGGTGTCTTGGGGGCTCTTGGTAGTGTTTTTTCTGTGTTCGGTGCGTTCTCCCGGGTTCGGGTACCGCTCCGCTTGCGTACTAAACGCATGGCACAGACAACCAACAAACTAATATACGGCAAAAGCCCCGGAATGTTAATGGTTTTCGCAAAACATAGCGAGCTTCACATTAAGACCCGGGGCTTATGCGTATCTGCTGCGCGTCAGCATTTAGTCTTCCTTAGCTGCCAGCTGGCCGCAGGCACCGTCGATGTCACTTCCGCGGGTGTCGCGTACGGTGGTGGGGATGCCGTGGGCGCGTAGGCGTTCGACGAAGTTTTGTTCGACACCCTTGCGGGAGGCTGTCCATTTGGATCCGGGGGTGGGGTTGAGCGGGATGGGGTTGACGTGTACCCAGCCGCGGCCGCGGGAGGCGAGTTTTTTGCCGAGGAGGTCGGCGCGCCAGCCTTGGTCGTTGATGTCGCGGATGAGGGCGTATTCGATGGAGATGCGGCGGCCGGTGGTGCGGTAGTAGTCGTAGGCGGCGTCGAGGGTTTCGTCGACTTTCCAGCGCTGGTTGATGGGGATGAGTTCGTCGCGCAGTTCGTCGTCGGGAGCGTGCAGGGAGAGGGCTAGGGTGATGGGGAGTTTTTCTAGTTCGAATTTGCGGATGCCGGGGACGAGTCCGACGGTGGACATGGTGATGCCGCGGGCTGAGATGCCGAGTCCTTCGGGGGCGGGGTCGATGAGGCGGTGGACGGCGCCCATGGTGGCTTTGTAGTTGGCGAGGGCTTCACCCATGCCCATGAAGACGATGTTGGAGACGCGCAGGGGGCGGGTGTCTTCGGAGCCGCCTTCGGCCTGTTCGAGGCCTTTCATGTCTTTGAGGTAGCGGGCGCCTGCGATGACCTGTTCGACGATTTCGGCGGTGGAGAGGTTGCGGGTGAGTCCCTGCTGGCCGGTGGCGCAGAAGGGGCAGTTCATGCCGCAGCCTGCTTGGGATGAGATGCACATGGTGACGCGGTTGTCGTAGCGCATGATGACGGATTCGACGAGGGCTCCGTCGAAGAGGCGGTGGACGACTTTGAGGGTGTCGCCGCCGTCGGCTTCGAGGGTGCGGACGGTGGTGAGCAGCTGGGGCATGGCGTCGGCGACCATTTTTTCGCGTTCTGCTGCGGGCAGGTCGGTCATCTGGGTCGGGTCGTTGACGAGGCGTTCGAAGTAGTGTTTGGAAAGCTGGGCGGCTCGGAAGGGCTTGTAGCCAAGTTCTTCGAGGAAAGCGCGACGGCCGGCCATGTCGAAGTCTGCGATGTGGCGTGGGGGTTTGCCGCGGCGGGGGGCTTTGAGGATGATCTGGCCGGGTTCGGGGCGGGCGCTGGAGATTTCCAGGGGGACGCTGGTGGTTTCGGTCATGGCTGCTGCTTTCGGTGCGATGCGGGGCGGACGCTGGAGGTTGGGTTGCGCGGTTTAGGCAGGGATGGGTTTGACGGTGACGCTGAGTTTGGAGAGTTCGGAGGCGCCGCCGTCCTCTGCGGTGAGAACCCAGATACCTTCGGAGTGCACGCAGACGGAGTGTTCCCACTGGCAGGCGTCTCCCCCATCGACGGTTTTGATGGTCCAGTCGTCGTCGAGGGTGACCGTTTCGATTCCACCGGTCACGAGCATGGGTTCGATGGCGAAGGCCATGCCCTTTTTGACGCGGGGGCCGAGGTCGCGGGCGGCGTAGTTGAGGACGTCGGGGGCCATGTGCATGGAGGTACCGATGCCGTGGCCCACGAAGTCTTCGATGATCCCGTATTTGTCGCCGGTTTCTTCCCGAACGAAGTTTTCGATGGCGAAGCCGACTTCACCAATTTTTTTGGCGGTGGCGAGGGCTGCGATGCCGTGCCAGAGTGCTGCTCGGGTGATTTCTGAGAGCTCACGGCGGGCGTCTGAGACCTCGCCAATGAGGGCAGTACGGGCTGAGTCGCCGTGCCAGGTGGTGCCACGGGCGTCCTGGACGGTAGCACCGCCGTCAATGGAGATCATGTCTCCGTCGTGCAGGACGCGGGGTCCGGGGATTCCGTGAACGACCTCGTCGTTGACTGAGGTACAGATGGTTGCTGGGTAGTCATAGTAGCCCAGGAAGTTGGAGCCCGCGCCGTGTTCTGCGAGGACGCCGCGGAAGACCGTATCGAGTTCGGCGGTGGTGACGCCGGGGGCGGCAGCTGCTACCGCTGCGTCCAGGGCACGGGAGGTGATCACACCTGCTCTGGCCATTTCAGCAAGCTGGCGGTCTGTTTTGTATTCGATGCGGCGCATAGTGCTCTTTCCTGGCTAGGTTTGTGGGGCGTAGTGGAGTCAAAATACACCAGTGTACTTTAAAAGCCTGTGCCCCCGCAATGACCGGGGGCACAGGTGCAGCGGACGTTTACTTGAGTGCGTCCATGATTCGGGTGGTGACTTCGTCGATCTCTCCGAGACCGTCGATTTCGGTCACGAGGCCACGCTCAGTGTAGATAGCTACGAGGGGTGCGGTTTCTTCTTCGTAGACCTTGAGGCGGTGGCGGATGACCTCTTCGTTGTCGTCTGAGCGGCCTTCCTTAGCGGCACGGCCCAGCAGACGTTCGACCAGTTCGTCGTTGTCAGCGACGAGCAGCAGAACCTGGCCAATTTCCTGACCCATATCTGCGAGGATGGTGTCGAGTTCACCGACCTGGGCGGTGTTGCGGGGGTAGCCATCGAGCAGGAAGCCGTTGGCGGTGTCGTCTTCAGCCAGGCGGGCTCGGACCATACGGTTGGTCACGGAGTCGGGAACCAGGTTGCCCGAGTCAATGTAGCTCTTGGCTTCCTTGCCCAGCTCGGTTTCTTCCTTGATGTTCTTGCGGAAGATGTCTCCGGTGGAAATAGCGGGGATGTTCAGCTTTTCAGCGATTTTGACGGCCTGGGTGCCTTTGCCGGCGCCGGGAGGGCCAATGATGAGCAGACGGTTCATCGTAGTAGTCCTTCGTAGTTGCGTTGTTGGAGCTGGGCGTCGATTTGCTTGACGGTATCAAGACCGACACCAATAACGATCAGCAGTGAGGCACCGCCGAGCGGGAAATTCTGGTTGGCGCCGAAGAGGACGAAGGCTACCAGCGGCAGGAGCGCTAGTACTGCTACGTAGATGGCGCCGGGCAGGGTAATACGGTTGAGCACGTAGCTCAGGTACTCCTGGGTGGGACGTCCTGCGCGGATACCGGGGATGAAACCGCCGTACTTCTTCATGTTGCCCGCAACTTCTTCGGTATTGAAGGTGATGGAAACGTAGAAGTAGGCGAAGCCCAGAATGAGCAGGAAGTAGAGGGTCATGTAGAGCGGGTGATCGCCCATGACCAGGTAGGTGTTGATCCAGTTGACCCATTCAGGCGGGGCTGAGCCGTCTGAGGGGGTGTTGAACTGGGCGATGAGGCCGGGCACCATCAGCATGGAGGAAGCGAAGATGATGGGGATAACGCCGGCCATGTTGACTTTGAGAGGAATGTAGGTGGTGGTACCGCCGATGGTACGGCGGCCAATCATTCGCTTGGCGTACTGAACGGGGATGCGGCGCTGGGACTGTTCAACAAAGACAACGGCTACGATGACCAGCAGGCCGACCGCTACAACTGCGGAGAAGATGCCCCAGCCCTGGGTCTGCAGAATGGAACCAAAAGCGGAGGGGAAGGACGCTGCGATTGAGGTGAAAATTAGCAGGGACATACCATTGCCCACGCCCTTTTCAGTAATCTGTTCACCCAGCCACATGACCACACCGGTACCTGCGGTCAAAGCGGTAATAATCAGCAGAATGTTCCAGATACCGTCATCGGGGATGATCGGCAGGGTGCAACCTTGCAGGAGCATACCGGAACGAGCCAACGAGACGATGGTGGTAGCGTTCAGCAGGGCCAGCAGAATGGTGAGGTAACGGGTGTACTGGGTCAGCTTGGTCTGCCCCTGCGCGCCTTCCTCATGGAGCTGCTGGAAGCGGGGAATGACCACGCGAAGCAGCTGAACAATAATGCTCGCGGTAATGTAAGGCATAACGCCCAGGGCAAAAATCGACAGCTGGAGCAGGGCGCCACCGCTAAAGAGGTTAATCATGTCGTAAACGCCACCGGTTGCGGTAACGGTCGACAGGCACTGCTGCACATTTCCATAGGAGACACCGGGGGCGGGGATGAAGACGCCCACACGGTAGATCACGATAATACCCAGGGTGAACAGCAGCTTATTGCGCAGGTCGGGCGTCTTGAATGCCCGTCCGAAAGCGGTCAGCACATGTCCTCCTGTGAAAGAAAAATTTGGGGTGCCCCGAACGTCCTAACTGAACGAGCGATCGAAGCAATTACACAATCTTCTCCAGTCTATCGCTTAATGCTCATTCGTGTGTAGCGCAGGTCCTCAGAACGAAAAAGCGGGGTGCCCCACCCACCGAAGTGAGCGGGGCACCCCGCAATAGTTTGCCGTCCCCGGGGTTACCCCCGGTACGTCATGGAACTACTTGACGGTTACAGAACCGCCAGCAGCCTCAATCTTGGCCTTAGCTGACTCAGAAACCTTGTCAACGGTTACGTTGTAGGCCGCTGAGATTTCGCCGGTACCCAGAACCTTGACCAGTTCGTTCTTGCGAACTGCGCCAGCTGCTACCAGAGCGTCAACGGTGATGTCGCCGCCCTCGGGGAACAGTTCCGCGATGCGGTCCAGGTTAACAACCTGGTACTCCGTGCGGAAGGGGTTCTTGAAGCCGCGCAGCTTGGGAAGGCGCATGTGCAGCGGAAGCTGACCACCTTCGAAGCCAGCGCGAACCTGGTAACGTGCCTTGGTACCCTTGGTACCGCGACCTGCGGTCTTACCCTTTGAGCCTTCACCGCGGCCTACGCGGGTCTTAGCCTTGTGGGCACCCGGAGCCGGGCGCAGATCGTGAATCTTGATAGCGTCGTTGTTTGCCATCTTTACTTGACCTCCTCAACCTGAACCAGGTGAGCTACGGTGTTGATCATGCCGCAGGTGACGGGGTCAGCAGTGCGAACAACCTTGTTACCGGGGCGCTTGAGGCCCAGGGAACGGAGGGTGTCGCGCATGTTCTGCTTCTCGCCGACGTAGGACTTGATCTGGGTGATTTCCAGCTTTGCGTCGCTGGGCTGAATACGCTTACCGGTCATTACGCACCTGCCTTTTCAGACTGAGCGACACGCAGGAAGCCGGGGATAACCTCGTCCTGGGGAAGACCACGGCGTGCAGCAACTGCTACGGGCTCTTCGAGCTGACGCAGTGCTTCGATGGTCGCGTGGACAATGTTGATCTGGTTCGATGAACCGAGTGACTTGGACAGAACATCGTGGATGCCTGCTGCCTCAAGTACGGCACGAACGGGACCACCAGCGATAACACCGGTACCAGCGGTAGCGGGGCGGAGCATAACTACGCCTGCTGCTGCTTCACCCTGAACGCGGTGAGGAATGGTGCGGCCTTCAACGCGGGGTACGCGGAAGAAGTTCTTCTTTGCTTCTTCTACACCCTTTGAGATAGCTGCGGGAACTTCCTTCGCCTTGCCGTAGCCAACGCCAACCATACCGTTACCGTCACCAACAACGACGAGTGCGGTGAAGCTGAAGCGACGACCACCCTTGACGACCTTGGAGACGCGGTTGATAGTGACAACGCGCTCGATGAACTTGTCCTTCTCTTCTTCGCGGCCGCGGTTGTTGCGGCGGTCACCGCGGTTGCCGCGGCGTTCGCCGCGCTCGTTACGGCGGGCTTCGCGCTTCTCGGAGGTTTCAGCGGTAGCTTCTGCGGTTGCTTCAGTCACCTGAGTTTCCTTTTCGTTTACAGTCTGCTCGCTCATTAGAGTGCCAGACCTCCTTCGCGTGCGCCTTCTGCAACTGCTGCGACACGGCCGTGGTACTTGTTACCACCGCGGTCGAAGACAACTGCTTCGATGCCTGCTGCCTTGGCACGCTCGGCGACCAGTTCGCCGACGCGCTTTGCCTTAGCGGTCTTGTCCAGCTCTGCTGTGCGCAGGTCTGCTTCCATGGTGGAAGCTGATGCCAGGGTCAGGCCCTTGGTATCGTCGATAACCTGTACGAACATGTGACGAGCTGAGCGGGTGACGGACAGGCGGGGGCGTGCTGCGGTGCCTGAAACGTACTTGCGGACGCGTGCGTGACGGCGTGCGCGCTGTGCTGACTTAGTCTTTACAGCCATTGTTACTTACCAGCCTTTCCGACCTTGCGACGGATCTGCTCGCCTTCGTAGCGAACACCCTTACCCTTGTAGGGATCGGGCTTGCGCAGACCGCGGATGTTAGCGGCTACCTGGCCTACCTGCTGCTTGCTGATACCGGAAACGGTCAGCTTGTTAGCGCCCTCAACAGCGAAGGTGATACCCTCGGGTGCTTCGATGGTGATGGGGTGTGAGTAGCCAAGTGCGAACTCGAGGTCGGAACCCTTAGCGGTTACGCGGTAACCGGTACCAACGATTTCGAGCTTCTTGGAGTAGCCCTCGGTAACACCGATGATCATGTTCTGAATCAGGGTGCGGGTCAGGCCGTGTAGTGAACGTGATGCACGCTCATCGTTCGGGCGGGAAACGGTGACAACACCGTCTTCGAGTGCAACGGTGATGGGAGCAGCAACCTCGTGGGTCAGCTCGCCCTTTGCACCCTTAACAGCAACTACGTTGCCGTCGATCTTTACCTCAACGCCGGCAGGAACCGAGATGGGGAGACGTCCAATACGTGACATTCTTCTTCCTTTCTCTTCTACCGACTACCAGATGTAAGCGACGACTTCGCCGCCAACACCCTTCTTCGCAGCCTGCTTGTCAGTGAGCAGACCTGAAGAGGTTGACAGGATTGCGATGCCGAGGCCACCGTGTACCTGGGGCAGGTTGGTGGACTTTGCGTATACACGCAGACCCGGCTTGGAAATGCGGCGAACGCCTACGATGGAGCGCTCACGTGAGGGGCCGAACTTCAGTTCGAGGGTGAGGGTCTTACCGACCTTTGCTTCCTCTTCCTTGAAATCAGCGATGTAGCCTTCAGCCTTGAGGATCTCGGCGATGCGAGCCTTGAGCTTGGAGTAAGGCATTGACACGGTGTCGTGATGTGCTGAGTTTGCGTTGCGCAAACGGGTCAGCATATCTGCGACAGGATCTGTCATAGTCATGGTGGGCTGAGCCCTTCCTCGTTATGGTTTCCTCACCGTGATTCGGTGCGGACCTATAACGTAGTCGTTACTGGGTCTTGAACGGGAAGCCGAGTGCCTTCAGAAGCGCACGGCCTTCATCGTCGGTCTTTGCGGTGGTTACTACGGTGATGTCCATACCACGTACGCGATCGATTGAGTCCTGATCGATTTCGTGGAACATGGACTGTTCGGTCAGACCGAAGGTGTAGTTACCGTTACCGTCGAACTGGCGGTCCGAGAGGCCGCGGAAGTCGCGGATACGGGGAAGTGCCAGGGTGACGAGGCGGTCGAGGAACTCCCACATGCGATCGCCACGGAGGGTAACGTGTGCGCCGATGGGCTGACCTTCACGCAGCTTGAACTGTGCGATGGACTTCTTCGCGCGGGTAACGAGCGGCTTCTGACCGGTAATAGCGGTGAGGTCGCGGATAGCACCATCCATGAGCTTCGCGTCCTTAGCAGCTTCACCAACACCCATGTTAACGACGACCTTAACGATCTTCGGTGCCTGCATGACGTTCTCGTACTTGAACTCTTCCTGCAGGGCGGGGGTGACTACTTCGTTGAACTTAGTCTTGAAACGAGGGGTAATCTTTGCTTCGGTCATTAGATGTCCTTACCCGAGCTCTTGGCAACGCGAACGCGAACGGTGCGTTCCTTGCCATTGCGCTCTACGGTCTCGAGGCGGTAACCAACGCGGGTCGGCTTCTTGGTCTCGGGATCAACGATTGCAACGTTTGAAACGTGAATCGGTGCCTCAACCTTTTCGATGCCGCCAGCTTCGCCGGTCATGGGGTTAGCCTTGTTGTGCTTGGTGACGATCTTAACGCCTTCAACCAGCACGCGCTCGGTCTTCGGGAATACCTTCAGAACCTTGCCCTGCTTACCCTTATCTGCACCTGAAATAACCTGTACCAGGTCGCCAGACTTGATCTTAGCCATGAGTTAGAGCACCTCCGGAGCAAGTGAAATGATCTTCATGAACTTCTTGTCGCGCAGTTCGCGGCCAACAGGTCCGAAGATACGGGTGCCACGGGGGTCACCATCGGTGTTCTTGAGAATTACTGCTGAGTTCTCGTCGAACTTGATGTAGGAGCCGTCGGGACGACGAACTTCCTTCTTGGTGCGGACGACTACTGCCTTAACAACATCGCCCTTCTTTACGGTACCGCCGGGGATTGCGTCCTTGACGGTTGCGACGATGATGTCGCCAATGCCTGCGTAACGACGCTTTGAGCCACCGAGAACACGGATGGTCAGGATTTCCTTCGCACCGGTGTTGTCAGCAACCTTGAGTCGTGACTCCTGCTGAATCATATTTCTCCTGTCGTCTCGCCGGTTCCGACACACGGTATTTTGTGAGCCAGCCTTGCGGAACATTTCTACGGGATGTTGACGCGCCGGTCTCTTATAGCCCTTGATTGAGTCAAAGAGTTGGCGGACACGCCTGGGCTCCTATCATGCCGACGAACATCTAGACCCGCGTTAGCGGGCGAACCCCGCCTTTGAGCGGCATTATGCTGTGGCACGAAAAGAACCGTGGTTGTGTGGGTATAGAGAACCACACAGAATGAAAACTTTACCACAGCAGGGGCTGCCAGCCTAGAGAGATGCACCACTCTTAGGCAGTGAGCTAGCACCCTTAAAAATAGAGAGCTCCCCTCCCCCTCGGTATGAGGGGAAGGGGAGCTCTAGCTAGCTCGTAGCTTGAGTAAACGGAGTGTTTACTTAGCCTTTTCGAGGATCTCGACGATGCGCCAGCGCTTGGAAGCGGAGAGCGGACGAGTCTCGGCCAGGAGAACGAGGTCACCGATACCAGCAGTGTTCTGCTCGTCGTGTGCCTTGATCTTGGAGCTACGGCGCATAACCTTGCCGTACAGGGCGTGCTTTACGCGGTCCTCGACCTCGACGACTACGGTCTTGTCCATCTTGTCGGACACTACGTAGCCGCGGCGAGTCTTGCGGTAGCCGCGCTCTTCAGTCTTTACTTCACTCATGTGATTTAACCTTCGGTTGCGGGACGAATACCGAGCTCGCGTTCACGCAGCACGGTGTAAATACGTGCAATGTCGCGCTTGACCGAGCGGATACGACCGGGATTTTCAAGCTGACCGGTGGCTGCCTGGAAACGGAGGTTGAACAGCTCCTCCTTCGACTCACGCAGCTTCTCTACCAGATTCTCATTGGAGAGCTCTGCCAGCTTGTCGATGCTCAGATCCTTTGATCCAACTGCCATTTCTATTCACCACCTTCGCGACGCACAACGCGTGCCTTCATCGGGAGCTTGTGGATTGCGAGGCGCATAGCTTCACGAGCCACTTCTTCGGATACGCCGGAGAGTTCAAACATGACTCGGCCGGGCTTGACGTTTGCGACCCACCATTCGGGTGAACCCTTACCGGAACCCATACGGGTTTCAGCAGGCTTCTTGGTCAGCGGACGGTCGGGATAAATGTTGATCCAAACCTTACCGCCACGCTTGATGTGACGGGTCATTGCAATACGTGCAGCTTCAATCTGGCGGTTGGTGACGTATGCGGGAGTCAGGGCCTGGATGCCCCACTCGCCGAACGCTACCTCGGTGCCACCCTTAGCCATACCTGAACGCTTGGGGTGATGCTGCTTGCGGTACTTTACTCGACGGGGAATTAGCATTTATGCCTCACCGTTTTCTGCAGTCTTAGCCTCAGCGGGTGCTGAAGCGTTGTCGGAACGACGTTCGCGGCGGGGACCACGACCACCTGCGCGACGACGGTCGCCACCGCGGCCGTTGCCACGACGGTTACCAGCGGCCTGCTGTGCAGCAAGCTCGTTGTCGGTGAGGTCACCCTTGTAGATCCAAACCTTAACGCCGATGCGGCCGAAGGTGGTCTTTGCTTCGAAGAAGCCGTAGTCGATGTTCGCGCGCAGGGTGTGCAGGGGCACACGGCCTTCGCGGTAGAACTCGGAACGTGACATTTCAGCGCCTCCCAGACGGCCGGAGCACTGGATACGGATACCCTTTGCGCCTGCACGCTGTGCGGACTGGATTGCCTTCTTCATGGCGCGGCGGAAAGCAACGCGTGAAGCGAGCTGTTCTGCGATGCCCTGTGCAACCAGCTGAGCTGACAGATCGGGGTTAGCAACCTCGAGGATGTTCAGCTGAATCTGCTTGCCGGTCAGCTTCTCGAGCTCACCGCGGATGCGGTCAGCTTCGGTGCCGCGGCGGCCGATAACGATACCGGGACGTGCGGTGTGGATGTCCACACGGACGCGGTCACGGGTACGCTCGATTTCGACCTTGGCGATACCTGCGCGCTCCATGCCCTTGGACAGGAGTTCGCGGATCTTTACATCTTCACGAACGAAGTCTGCGTAGCGTTCGCCTTCCTTGTTGGAGTCAGCGAACCACTTTGAGACGTGGTTGGTGGTGATGCCAAGTCGGAAACCGTTGGGGTTAATTTTCTGACCCATTTAGCGGCCCTCCTCCTTCTCCGGGGTAGCGACTACCACGGTGATGTGGCTGGTGCGCTTGTTGATGCGGAACGCACGGCCCTGTGCACGAGGCTGGAATCGCTTCATGGTGGGACCTTCGTTCGCGTATGCTTCGCTGATGAACAGCTCTTCTTCCTTGAAGGGGACGCCCTGCTGGGCAGCCTTCTGGCGAGCGTTTGCAACAGCTGATGCAACGATCTTGTATACCGGTTCTGAAGCCCCCTGAGGAGCGAACTTCAGAATCGCCAGAGCCTCTTCCGCCTGCTTACCACGGATAAGGTTGATGACGCGGCGTGCCTTCATAGGCGTAACGCGTACGTAA
This sequence comes from Rothia nasimurium, assembly GCF_014217215.1. Lineage (GTDB taxonomy): Bacteria > Actinomycetota > Actinomycetes > Actinomycetales > Micrococcaceae > Rothia > Rothia avistercoris. The sequence goes on along the minus strand of NZ_CP056080.1, from coordinate 672,542 downwards.
GACGCAGTTGCCTTGGCTTCCATTGCCTATCTCTCTTTCGTCTATTGCCGAAAGGAAAACGTTTCTAAGGTACGGGGTGAACCGTAGCTTAGCGACGCTTACCCTTGCGGTCGTCCTTAACGTGGCCACGGAAAGTACGGGTGGGCGCAAACTCGCCGAGCTTGTGACCAACCATGGACTCAGTGATGAACACGGGTACGTGCTTGCGTCCGTCGTGCACTGCGATGGTGTGACCGAGCATGTCGGGGATAATCATCGAGCGGCGGGACCAAGTCTTGATAACGTTCTTGGTGCCCTTCTCGTTCTGAGCTGCAACCTTTACGAAAAGGTGCTGATCAACGAAAGGGCCCTTCTTCAAACTACGAGGCATGTTTCAGGCTCCTTAGCGCTTCTTGCCAGTACGACGGCGACGAACAATGAGCTTGTCGCTTTCCTTGTTGGGGCGACGGGTACGACCCTCGGGCTTACCGTTGGGATTAACCGGGTGACGGCCACCTGAGGTCTTACCTTCACCACCACCGTGGGGGTGGTCAACGGGGTTCATGACGACACCGCGGACGGTCGGGCGGATGCCCTTCCAGCGGTTACGGCCGGCCTTACCCCAGTTGATGTTGGACTGTTCGGCGTTACCGACGGAACCGACGGTTGCGCGGCAGCGGACGTCCACGTTGCGGATTTCGCCGGAGGGCAGACGCAGCTGGGCGTACTTGCCTTCCTTCGCGACCAGCTGGATGGATGCGCCAGCGGAGCGGCCCATCTTAGCGCCGCCACCGGGGCGGAGCTCAACAGCGTGAATCACGGTACCAACGGGGATGTTGCGCAGGGGCAGGTTGTTGCCGGGCTTGATGTCGGCAGAGGGACCTGACTCTACGATGTCGCCCTGAGCAAGCTTGTTGGGGGCGATGATGTAACGCTTGGTGCCATCAACGTAGTGGAGCAGAGCGATGCGGGCGGTACGGTTGGGATCGTACTCGATGTGTGCAACGCGTGCGTCGACGCCGTCCTTGTCGTGACGACGGAAGTCGATCAGACGGTACTGGCGCTTGTGGCCACCACCCTTGTGACGGGTAGTGATGCGACCGGTGTTGTTACGGCCGCCCTTCTTGGGGAGCGGACGAACCAGGGACTTTTCCGGGGTTGAGCGGGTGATTTCTGCGAAATCTGAGACGCTCGAGCCGCGGCGACCCGGGGTCGTCGGCTTGTGCTTACGAATACCCATTTAGATATTTCTTTCCTTCGCTAAAGTGGTCTCCGGTGCTTATGCAGCCGGACCGCCGAAGAGGTCGATTGAACCTTCCTTGAGGGTTACAATCGCACGCTTGGTGTTCTTACGAGCACCCCAACCGAAACGGGTGCGCTTGCGCTTGCCCTGACGGTTAGCGGTGTTGATGGAAGCAACCTTGACATCGAAGATGGTCTCGATGGCCTGCTTGATTTCCAGCTTGTTGGAGCGGGGGTCTACGAGGAAGGTGTACTTACCTTCGTCGAGCTGACCGTAGCTCTTTTCCGACACGACGGGAGCGATGATCACGTCGCGGGGATCCTTGAAAGTTGAGGTGGTAACAGACATTACTTAGCAGCCTCTTTCTTAGCCTTGGAAGCAACTGCGACGAATACGTCGTAGGCATCCTTGGTGAAGATGACGTCGTCTGAGATCAGAACATCGTAGGTGTTCAGCTGATCTGCGTAGATGACGTGAACGTTCTCAAGGTTGCGTGCTGACAGTGCTACCAGGTCGTCCTTGCGGTCGATGACAACCAGTGCGTTCTTACGGCTGGTGATCTCTGCGATTGCTGCCTTTGCTGCCTTGGTGGAGGGCTTGGTGCCTTCTACCAGAGCTTCGACAACGTGAACGCGGTCGTGACGAGCGCGATCTGAGAGAGCGCCGCGCAGTGCAGCTGCAATCATCTTCTTGGGGGTACGCTGTGCGTAGCTACGCGGGGTCGGGCCGTGTACGATGCCACCACCGGTCATGTGGGGTGCACGGATTGAGCCCTGACGTGCGCGGCCGGTGCCCTTCTGCTTGAAAGGCTTGCGACCTGCGCCGGAAACTTCGCCGCGGTTCTTGGTCTTGTGGGTACCCTGGCGTGCTGCTGCGAGCTGGGCTACTACTACCTGGTGAAGCAGGGGAATAGATGCCTGAGCGTCGAAGATATCAGCGGGCAGGTCTACCTTTACGGTCTTGACAGCCATGGTTTATTAGGCTCCCTTCACAGCGGTGCGAACCAGAACAACGCCGCCCTTAGGACCGGGGATAGCACCCTTGATCAGAAGAACGTTGTTTTCGGCGTCTACACCCTGAATAGTGAGGTTCATGGTGGTGTGGCGTGCAGCGCCCATACGGCCTGCCATGCGCATACCCTTGAAAACGCGTGCGGGGTATGATGCGCCACCGATTGAGCCGGGCTTACGGTGGTTCTTGTGGGCACCGTGTGATGCACCTACACCTGCGAAGCCGTGACGCTTCATAACACCGGCGAAGCCCTTACCCTTGGTCTTGCCAACTACGTCGACCTTCTGGCCTGCTTCGAAGAGCTCAACGGTCAGTTCCTGACCGAGTGAGTATTCAGCGGCGTCTGAGGTACGCAGTTCAACGAGGTGACGGCGAGGAGTTACGCCTGCCTTCTCGAAGTGACCGGCGAGGGGCTTGGTTACCTTGCGAGCTTCGATTGCACCGAAACCGATCTGGATAGCTTCGTAGCCATCGGTCTCAGCGTTGCGCAGCTGGGTAATAACGTTGGAATCGGCCTTGACGACAGTAACGGGCACGAACTTGCCGTTTTCGTCCCAGACCTGGGTCATGCCAAGCTTGGTGCCCAGCAGGCCCTTAACCTGGCGCTCGAACTTGTTAGTCATTTAGATGCGATCCTCTACAGCTTGATTTCGATGTTTACGTCTGCCGGAAGGTCAAGACGCATGAGGGCATCAACAGCCTTGGGGGTCGGATCAACGACGTCGATCAGACGCTTGTGCGTGCGCATTTCGAAGTGCTCGCGGCTGTCCTTGTACTTGTGAGGCGAACGGATAACACAGTAAACGTTCTTTTCGGTGGGCAGCGGCACGGGGCCTACTACCGTCGCGCCTGCACGCGTAACTGTCTCAACGATTTTCCGAGCTGAAGAATCAATGACCTCGTGGTCGTATGACTTCAGACGGATGCGGATTTTCTGTCCCGCCATCTGTCGGACTCTCTTTCTTGTCTACTTCCCTGTAACGGAGCGGTTGCTCCTTTATCTGGCGCTTGAGGTAAAGAGATGATTCTTCGTCTCTTTCGCGCCACCTCTGCGTAGGCTGAATCCGACATTTGCCGGGTTCCTCACCCTACCGAGGCACCGACCCCCGAACTCGGGCGTGTCGCTTTTTTGCTAGGGCAAAAAGGAGCGCACTTTTCCCTCGAACTGATCGATTGGGTCATATTTGGGTTTGCCTTCACCACCTATCAGAACCGATGTGTGGCTACTTTCAGCGGGCAAACGCTTGAACAACGTACTCAATCATGCCAGAGTTACCTACTCTTAGCAAGATTTTGTAGAAGGAAGTGCCAAGGCACACATTATTTATCCACAAGTTGCTTCTTTTTCCACTTTTCAGGACATTTTGCTGGCTCGTCTCCCGTTCAAAAGTCGCTTGCGACTAGCATATGCCTATGAGTACTACCCCAAATGTCCCTCCCGAAAACCATACTCAGCCACCGCAGAGCGATGCCGGGCTACCCAGTTCCGGCCCGTCCAGTGCCCCCTCCTGGCTTGCTCGCTTTACCACGGTTCGCTCTAAAAGGGCTCTGGAGAACCTCTTTCTCAATATTGCGCTGTACCTGGGTAGCCTGCTCATTCTGAGTGCAGCTGCCCTTCTTGTTAACTCTGTAGGCACTCCGCCGCTCCAGATTACTCTTCTGGCCCTCTTCACCGGCATTATCTATGCCGCCGGCCTAGCTACCTATAAGTGGGTGCCCAGGTTGCGTTTAGCCTCTTACTCTTTTACTTCAACGGGCCTGGCTCTCATTCCGTTTTGCGGTATCGCAGCTTACAGGCTCATCTGGACTTTCTCAGGGGCTTCGCTCTGGTTACTTGTCTCGCTCATAGGCACGGTAGCCGTCATAGGTGCACTACTTCTCATGCAGGCCAGAGTTATGTCGTACCTGGCGCTGGCTTTCATCATCTCCGACGTCCTAGCTGTTTCTAAAACGCTTCAGGTCGGCCTGATTTGGTACTTCATCAGCCTTCTTCTGCTGGCCTGCGCCCTAGAGCTCTTTACCAAAGCTAGTAGCCATCGACTCCCCCAGCAGCTTCACGACGGCTTTAGAGACTCTTCCAGGGTCTTCGTTCCGCTCACTATGCTCGCGGCGCTTGTCACCTACCAGCATTTGGAGCTCTGGGAACTCGGGGTAATTTTTGCGGCAGGAACAATCTACTCGCTCATCTTCTTCACCGTTGACTTTCCGTTACTTCACTTTATTGAAGCTCGTACCTATTCTTTCCTTGCTACCTGCTTCTTCACCGCAGTCGGCTCCACCAGCGAAAACCCACCCCTGGTTTTTAAAGCTTTTTACCTACCAGCGCTGTTACTGCTGATTTCAGCAATCCTGCTTCTGTTTCTTAAGGTGCCACTCCCCAAGTACAAGCAACACCTCGACGCCACTATTACTTACGGTGTAGCCCAGCTACTTCTGTTTGTTTCGCTAGGCAACCTTAATTCGGTATTCGAGCTCGGCGCTTTCTTCCCTGCTCTTTTGGTTCCCGATTCTTATGAGAGCGGCTATCTCTTCGCCATCATCATCACGGTTGTTCTTCTTGCTCTCAATGCGGTTGCCCTCGTACTTCTTTCAAGGGGTGAACGGCTGCGCCCCTATCTGCCATTGATAGCCTGTGCCCAGGCTTTCCTCATGCTCTGGACCATGAGCTGGCACGGAATCCTTGCAGGGCTCATCGGTCAAGCCGCGGCAGTCTTCCTAATATATTACCCAGGCCGGGTTCGCAGAGCAGTTGCTTATGCGGCTCCTTTCCTACTGAGCACGCTAGCGATACTGATCATCCCCAAAAGCTGGGGAACTTCACCAGCCCTCACTTTCTACATCATCGGCCTAGGCTGTGCCGTGAACTACCTATACACGGTGCTGACCCGACCGGTAGACCAAGACGGGCTACCGAATCACCTCTCATTGGCTTATCACTGTGCTGCCTGGATGGCGATACTACTTCCACCAATCTGCCACCTATCAGTTCTGCACAACAGCTCTGCCTCCTCTGATAGCTATAACTCGGTCGCTCTAGTTGGCAGCATCGCAGAGGCACTATTTCTTGGTGTTGTGCTCAGCTCCCTATTGGTAGTCATTGGCCTGGGGTACTACACCAAAACGGCCATCTACCAGACAGTTCAGAATCTCGAAAGCGTTCCTCTTTCTCCCCAGAATCTGCGTTTCTTTGAGGGCACCGATCAGAGTTCTATTCCCCCCGGGCAGAAGCTCAGCGCCCAACCACCGGCTCAAGCACAGGTGAATCCTCAGATCGTCAGCATTCCTGTTGCTGTCGATAAGTCACCGAAACTGCTGATCTTCGTGCTGTACTCATCGGTAGTAGCCCTGCTCATCTCGGTCTCAATGCGGTACTCTCTCAGCCACGAACTTGTGGTCCTTGCCGGCATGATGATTGGCCTCATGTCAGTCTTCAAGACGGTCACGGCAAAAGCACGTATTCACTGTGGAATTTTGATCAGAGCTCTACTGGCGTGGGGCGGCTTCCTGATTCTTTTCGCTGAGAACACCTATTCGCTGGATACCCAGGTTCTCCTCATCTGCGCCATATTTGCTACTCTCGCGGTAGTATCGATTTTCGCCTACGGTTTCTCCGATGGGTCGCAGAAGAACTACGAGAAATTTGCCGCACTTTTCCTCAGCGCTATGGCACTGGTCCTTACCTTCGTCTTCGCAGGGACCCTACATTCATCAGATACAAACGGGCACCGTCTGCTCTCTGCTTTAGTCCTCCTAGCGCTCCTAATAGCCTGGTTCCGGGTCTCCAGGGCAGAGGAAACAACCGTTGCCCAGTCAGCGCTAGCTCTGCAAGCCCTCACCTTGGTTATGCTCCCCCTCTTTACAACGTCGCAGGGAATGCTGAACGGGTATGGACTATTGGTCAGCGGAGTCGTAGTTGGCGTAGGCGCAAAACTGTGTGCAGTTTTCTTCCCCGAACTTGCGAATCCACTACCAGCGCACGAACAGAGTTACCTCGGCAGATGGGGATACCACCACAATAGGGCTATAGCTCTCAGCGGTGCAGCTTATGCTTCCTTTATCCTCGCGCTTGCCTTTATCGCAGAGGATATTACACCTGCGGTTCTTGCAGCACTTGTACTTACCCTGTACTGGGCCCTTCAGGTCAAAACACAGTACCAACCGACTGTCCTGATTGTTGGAATCAATGTCGCTCTGCTACGGATTTTTATTGCACACGATCTGGATAATTCCTTCTTCTACGGTTGCCAGGCCTTTGTCATGAGCCTTTCGATGCTGTTGTGGCTCAGCAAAGTCCCCCTCTTTGCAGAGCATCATAAACCCAAGAAAGAGCTGTTCTGGACGGCCTTCAGCGTCCAGGGGCTCCTGGTTGTAGCGCTGCAAACCTATGTTGGCCAGCTATCCCTAACTGACCGACTACTCATGGTCTGTGTCTCCCTTGTGCTTTTGGGAGCCTCAGCAGTCTTTAGGCTAGCCCTCCAGCCTATTCTGGTCACGGTTCTGATGACTTACCAGGTGCTGTACCTACTGGGTGGTATCAATATCTTTACCCTCTTCGGTCTAGGCTTCCTGCTCATCGGGATAGTTATCTGGCGGCTACTGGCACGTAAGGACGACGACCCGGAAGCTCCCCTTGCTCTTACAACACCTCCAGTGTCAGGGCCTGAGGTGGCCACTCCTGCACCTACTCAGAGCCAGCCTTTTGCTGGAACAGTAGCTCAGCCCTCTGTAGCTCAACACCACGAACTGCAAGCGGTACAGACAGCTGCACCTACAAACATTCCGCAGCAGGCGCAGAAACCTGCTGAGCAGCAGTCCGCTCCCCCAGTTGCCCCCTGGGCAAAGGGCAGCTAGCCTACCTCATAGTTGACGCGGCCCGTCGGAATGTGTTCCGGCGGGCCACTTTTATGCCAGCACAGCACAGCACAGCACAGCACAGCACAGCACAGCACAGCACAGCACAGCACAGCACAGCACAGGCGACCCTACCACCATGAGCCCGCCCAGGCCCGTGCAAGGGCGTGCCCCTTCACCCCAAAATATTTGCCCTCAAGCACAAAAAGGGCTGGCCCCACAGATTTCTCTGCGGGGCCAGCCCTTGCGCTTCTACCCTAGGGGTAGTTGCAGATCTTAGGGTAAGTCAGACTTACTTGATGATCTTGGTTACGCGACCTGAACCAACGGTGCGGCCACCTTCGCGGATTGCGAAGCCGAGGCCCTCTTCCATTGCGATTTCCTGGATGAGCTCAACGGTCATCTCAGTGTTGTCGCCGGGCATAACCATTTCGGTGCCCTCGGGAAGGGTGATAACACCGGTAACGTCGGTGGTGCGGAAGTAGAACTGGGGGCGGTAGTTCGAGTAGAAGGGGTTGTGGCGGCCGCCTTCATCCTTGGAAAGGATGTAGACGTTAGCCTCGAACTGGGTGTGGGGGGTGATTGAGCCGGGCTCAACAACAACCTGACCACGCTCTACGTCGTCGCGCTTCAGACCGCGAAGCAGCAGACCACAGTTCTCGCCTGCCCATGCTTCGTCGAGCTGCTTGTGGAACATCTCGATACCGGTAACGGTGGTCTTCTGGATGGGGCGGATACCAACGATTTCAACTTCGGAGTTGATCTTGAGGGTACCGCGCTCTGCACGGCCGGTAACAACGGTACCGCGACCGGTGATGGTGAAGACGTCTTCGATGGGCATGAGGAAGGGCTTGTCCTTCTCACGTACGGGGTCGGGAATGTAGTTGTCGACCTCGTCCATGAGCTCTTCAACCTTAGCAACCCACTCGGGGTCGCCTTCGAGAGCCTTCAGAGCGGAAACGCGAACAACGGGAGCGTTGTCGCCGTCGAACTCCTGTGAGGAGAGCAGTTCGCGAACTTCCATTTCAACGAGGTCGAGCAGTTCCTCGTCCTCAACCATGTCTGACTTGTTCAGAGCAACGAGCAGGGTGGGAACGCCAACCTGGCGAGCCAGCAGAACGTGCTCGCGGGTCTGAGCCATGGGGCCGTCGGTGGCAGCAACAACGAGGATTGCGCCGTCCATCTGAGCAGCACCGGTGATCATGTTCTTGACGTAGTCAGCGTGACCGGGGGCGTCAACGTGTGCGTAGTGACGCTTCTCGGTCTGGTACTCGATGTGAGCAATGTTGATGGTAATACCGCGCTGGCGCTCTTCAGGAGCGGAGTCGATCATACCGAAGTCGCGCTGCTCGTTCAGGTCGGGGTACTTGTCAGCCAGAACCTTGGAGATTGCAGCGGTCAGGGTGGTCTTACCGTGGTCAACGTGACCGATGGTACCGACGTTTACGTGAGGCTTGGAGCGCTCGAACTTAGCCTTAGCCAAGAGTATTCCTCCTATAGAGAAGATTTGAGAACCTGCACTCGGGTTTCACACCGGCGCACTCCGCCGTAAAAGGCGGTCTAGCTACCACAATAGCGGATAAGACCGGTGGGGCGAAACCCGAATGCGGGTTCATTTACTAGGTTTTTTTGAAAAGCGGTGCGGCTCACACGGGGTGAGCCGCACCCGGGCAAGTATTACTCGCCGCGGCTCTTCTGGATGATTTCATCAGCAACGTTCTTGGGAACCTCGGCGTAGCTGTCGAACTCCATGGAGAAGACTGCACGACCCTGGGTCTTTGAACGGAGGTCACCGATGTAACCGAACATTTCTGACAGCGGAACAAGAGCGTGAACGATCTTAACGCCTGCTGCATCTTCCATGGACTGGATCTGACCACGACGTGAGTTCAGGTCGCCGATAACGTCGCCCATGTAGTCCTCGGGGGTACGTACTTCAACAGCCATCAGGGGCTCCAGCAGGACGGGAGCGGCGCGGCGGGCGCCTTCCTTGAAGACCATTGAACCAGCGATCTTGAACGCCATTTCTGACGAGTCAACGTCGTGGTAAGCACCGTCAATCAGGGTTGCCTTGACACCAACAACGGGGTAGCCAGCGAGGATACCGAGCTGCATTGCGTCCTGGATACCGGCGTCAACGGAGGGGATGTATTCGCGGGGAACACGACCACCGGTGACGACGTTGTCGAACTCGTAGAGCTCTTCAGCATCGAGGGCGATGGGTTCGAAGGAGACCTGAACCTTCGCGAACTGACCGGAACCACCGGTCTGCTTCTTGTGGGTGTAGTCGACCTTCTCGACCTTCTTGGTGATGGTTTCGCGGTAAGCAACCTGGGGCTTACCAACGTTAGCCTCAACCTTGAATTCGCGCTTCATACGGTCAACGATGATGTCGAGCATGAGCTCGCCCATGCCGCCGATTTCGGTCTGGCCGGTTTCTTCGTTGAGTGAAACGGTGAAGGTGGGGTCTTCAGCAGACAGCTTCTGGATAGCGGTTGACATCTTCTCCTGGTCACCCTTGGTCTTGGGCTCGATAGCCACGAAGATCACGGGAGCGGGGAAGGTCATGGATTCCAGAACTACGGGGTTAGCAACGTCGCAGAGGGTGTCACCGGTGGTGGTGTCCTTCAGGCCGATTGCCGCGTAGATGTGACCTGCCTGGATCTCTTCTACAGGGTTCTCCTTGTTGGAGTGCATCTGGAAGAGCTTGCCGATACGTTCCTTCTTACCCTTGGTGGCGTTCAGAACCTGCTGGCCCTGTTCTGCCTTACCGGAGTAAACGCGGATGTAGGTCAGCTGGCCGTAGAAGGGGTGAGCTGCAACCTTGAAGGCCAGAGCTGCGAAGGGCTCGTCAGCTGAGGGCTTGCGGGTTACTTCAACCTCTTCGTCAGAGGGCAGGTGGCCAATCATCGGGGGGACATCCAGCGGTGAGGGCAGGTAGTCGAGAACTGCGTCGAGCATGGGCTGTACGCCGCGATTCTTGAATGCTGAGCCACAGAAGACGGGGTAGGCTTCGTTAGCAACGGTCAGGGCGCGGACGCCTGCCTTGATTTCCTCGATGGTCAGTTCGCCCTCTTCGAGGTACTTTTCCATGAGTTCTTCGGAAGCTTCAGCAACGTTTTCAACGAGCTCGGCACGGTACTGCTCTGCCTTTTCCTGCAGATCAGCAGGGATTTCCTGGATTTCGTAGGAAGCACCCATGGTAACGTCGCCCTTGGCATCGCCGGGCCAGACGTAGGCCTGCATGGTGAGCAGGTCAACGACGCCGATGAAGTCGTTTTCAGCGCCGATGGGCAGCTGCATAACGAGGGGGGTTGCACCCAGACGCTTGACGATGGTGTCTACGGTGAAGTAGAAGTCAGCGCCCAGCTTGTCCATCTTGTTGACGAAGCAGATGCGGGGAACTTCGTACTTGTCAGCCTGACGCCAAACGGTCTCAGACTGAGGCTCAACGCCTTCCTTACCGTCGAACACGGCTACAGCGCCGTCGAGGACGCGCAGTGAACGCTCAACCTCAACAGTGAAGTCAACGTGGCCGGGGGTGTCGATGATGTTGATCTGGTTGTTCTTCCAGAAGCAGGTGGTAGCCGCGGAGGTAATGGTAATACCGCGTTCCTGTTCCTGAGCCATCCAGTCCATGGTTGACGCACCGTCGTGGGTTTCACCGATCTTGTGGTTAATACCGGTGTAGAAGAGGATGCGTTCGGTTGTGGTGGTCTTACCGGCGTCAATGTGCGCCATAATACCAATGTTGCGGACCTTTTCCAGGTCTGTAAGCACGTCTAGTGCCACTTTGTTCTCCCTTGTGAGAAACTCCGATAGCCTGCCGCTATGTACTGTTGTAAATAGCGGCAGGCTACGAAAAAATTACCAGCGGTAGTGTGCGAAGGCCTTGTTGGACTCTGCCATCTTGTGAGTGTCTTCGCGACGCTTCACAGCTGCACCGAGACCGTTGGAAGCATCCAGGATCTCGTTCATGAGACGCTCGGTCATGGTCTTCTCGCGGCGAAGCTTTGAGAAGCCAACGAGCCAGCGAAGAGCCAGTGCGGTTGCACGGCCTGCACGAACCTCGACGGGGACCTGGTAGGTCGCACCGCCAACGCGGCGTGAGCGAACCTCGAGTGAAGGCTTGACGTTGTCCATAGCCTTCTTGAGGGTTGCTACGGGATCTGCGCCGGTCTTCTGAGCAACGCCTTCGAGTGCACCGTAAACGATGCGCTCAGCGGTTGACTTCTTGCCGTCGAGCAGAACCTTGTTGATGAGCTGGGTAACCAGCGGTGAGCCGTAAACAGGATCGTTTACGAGGGGACGCTTAGGAGCGGGACCCTTACGAGGCATTACTTCTTCTCCTTCTTTGCGCCGTAGCGTGAACGAGCCTGACCGCGGCCCTTAACGCCCTGGGTATCCAGTGCGCCACGTACAATCTTGTAACGAACACCGGGGAGGTCCTTCACACGACCACCGCGAACGAGCACGATGGAGTGTTCCTGAAGGTTGTGGCCCTCACCGGGGATGTATGCGGTAACCTCGACGCCGCCGTTGAGCTTAACACGTGCGACCTTACGCAGTGCTGAGTTCGGCTTCTTCGGGGTGGTGGTGTATACACGGGTGCATACGCCACGCTTCATGGGGTTGCCCTTAAGTGCGGGCGCCTTGGTCTTTACGACCTTGGGTGCACGGCCCTTACGGACCAACTGCTGAATTGTAGGCACTTGTTCTCCGTTTGGTATCGGCGGCCCCGTTAGGGGCTACCGGTTTACTTGCCTTCTGTCACTTGGGATAAGCGCAAAAGAAAATCTTTATGACTTAGCAGGAGCCCAGACACAACAAAAAATGGCATTTAGGCCTCAAGATCGCTGTTCGGGCGAGATGCCCGGGCGAACAAGGCCAAAGGACGGTGTCCATTCTGCCATTGGTTCTTATGTACTGCTCAGAACGTGTCTGTGCGGGCAGTAGATGCTACTGCTAAGTACTCCGGGTACTACTCTAGCCGGTTAGAAAGGCTTAATCTACCCCCTGTGTGCTCTGGGGGCAGCTTTAAGCCCTTTAATCGGGGTGATGTCTGGCACTTAAGGCTTTTAAAAGAGTAAGGACGTCGGCGCCCCTCCCCTGCCCGGGGAGGGGGGCGGCGTCCGCACCCTGAAGGAACCTGCCCGCCTAGCTGACGGTGAAGTTCTGGGTTGCCCCGGTGAAGGGGGTGATGGTGCCAACCCCGTTCTTGGAATCCCCGTGGTAGAGAATCCGGTAGGTGCCGGGAACCGCATCGGCAGGGATCTGCCATTCGATGGTTACGCGGGACTGGGCTGCCAGGTGCCGCTTCCAGTGGAAGCGGGTAGCCGGGTCGTTATCGCCGGCGACGGTCACCCACTGGTTACCCTCTAGACGCTGCACTTCAAGGTAGCTGGAGTTCAGTTGCTGGTCGTTGTTGGGGTGGGCGCCCACAAAGAGGGCGCTGACGGTTGCACCCCGGGCAGTGTTGGCAGGCTGGGTGAGCACCTTACCGTAGTAGTGGCCAACGCCGGGCAGGTCGTACCAGACCTTGCCCACAGCGCTCTTCATGGGGGTGCGCACGGTGGGCTTATCGCCCAGGGGAAGCTCGGTGCCATCGCGCAGGGAAGTTGCAACGGTGTTGAGGGTCTGACGGAAGGCCCCCATGGTATTGATACCGAAAACGGTGGCCCCGCCCTCATACTGCTGCGAAACGTATTCCTGCGGGGTCGTCACATAGTGGCTGTAAGCGTTGGTGTAGCCCTGCACGATAATCTGCGACTCATCAACGCCCAGCAGGGCAGCCATATCCTGACGGTACTGCACGCCGACCGCGCCGTTGTGCTCACCGGGCATACCCAGCAGGTAGTAGTTACCGAAGCGCATGACCTGCACCGGCAACTTCTGCTGCACCTTCTCGTGGACGGCCAGCAGGTTAGCCTTGGGGTACTGGCAGGCACTCAGGCTGGCAGACGAGCTGTAGGCCAGCCAGTTGAAATCGCTCCAGACCTTATTGGCGTTAGCCCCCTCATTAAAGCCGGCTGCGCCGGGGCCATCTTCCACGCTACCAGCGGCAAAGGGAGCACCCAGCGAGGCGTTACAGGTAGAGCCCGCGTAGCCGGTGCCCGTCCACCGGGCGTCCACCTGCACCTTGGAGAAGTCCACATAGGTGATACGGGAGTCCAGGCCCTGCCCCACCGGAGTACCAGCGCTTGCTAGCTGGGTGCGGACGGCGTCCGCCTGCTTGGTTCCCTGAATCTCAAGGTTGGTGAACATATCGTTGGTGGGGCCCATGCCCGGCTGCAGCATGGTGTTGGGCGAGACGTCTCCGGTGTTGCTGTTGGCAAAGGCCGCGATGAAAGCGTCATCTTCAGCCCCCGCATTCAGATTGACCCCGTGGTCTACGGTTTCGAGCAGGTACTGGGCATAGCCCTTGTTATCTGATGAGACCAGGGTGTTCTGGTTGGTCAGAGAAGTGGGGTGAATAGCGAACCAGTTCAGGACGGCGCGGGTCACCCCGTCGTGCTCAAAACGGAAGGTGGTGCTGGTGGGGTCTACCCCGTTGATGAGTTCGTCGGTGAGGTTAGCCGGGTCTTGCTCCAGGGCCACCGCCGAGCGGTTAACGCCCACACCGGTGAGCTGGCTGCTGGAGACCGTCACGTTGCCGGGAGCCAGGTCGGCCAGGGCCTCGCGGATAGCCTGCATAGACCCGTTGACCTGGTTGTTGAAGGTGGGTTCGTTGAAGCCCAGGGTTGTCAAGTTGTAGAGCACGTCCTTGCTCACGCCGCCGGGGGTAGCGTGGCTGTGGGAGGCTGTAATCATGACGTTCGCTTCGGTGAACTCGGGGCCGAGCTCCGCCTGAATACGGTTCACCAGTTCAGCACGAATGCTATTCCAGGCGCTCAGAGCATCGAGCACCACAATCAGGTTACGGGAACCGCTAGCAGGGTCAATGACCACGAAGGCGCGGGCGTACTGGCGGGTATGAATACCCGAGCCCTTCTGGGCGTCGGTACCGTAACCCACGAAGGCCACCTCGGCGACCTCACCGGTGATATCGGCAACGCCCGCCCCTACCAGGTAGGGGTTAGTAGCGGTTGGCTGGGTGGAGTTCACCAGCTGGGCCAGATTCTGTGCATTGACGCCCGCCGGTGTCAGCTCAACGTCGGCCTGGGACGGGATCAGATAGGCTCCGGCAGCTAGCGATAGGGCAGCCCCAAAAACGCCGAGCTTGACCCCTACATGTAGTGATAGTTTCATTCGACCCTCAAGATGTGCGTAAAGATAGGCGGGTTCAGCCCGCCCGTGTGTGCTCAGATAAGCCTATCGACCGGAGGCTCTACTAGCTAGCTGTGTTTACCCCGCGATTCGTGGTACAACGGAAGAACTTTAACCCCACGAGAATGACAGTACGAGTGAGCACCCCCAATGAGTCTTACCTGGTCGGCCTGCTAGGTAGCGGTATCACAGCCTCTCTTACCCCGCCCCTGCACGAGTTCGCAGCAGACCGGGCAGGTGTGCGCTATCTCTACCGCCCTATCGACCTTGATGCTCTGGGTCCCGGGGCGCGAATAGCTGGTGTACTGCCCGTGGGAGATCTGCTGCACTGGGGGTTTGACTTTGGTTTCAACGCTTTAAATATCACTTTCCCCTACAAGCAGGCCGTTCTGGAGTACCTCGATGAGGTGTCGGACGCCGCAGCCAGGCTGGGGGCTGTCAATACGGTGGTAGCGCGGGAAGGTAGGCTCATCGGGCACAACACCGATGTGAGTGGCTTTGCTTCTGCCCTAACCCAGGGGCTGGCCCCGGCTCCCGAGGATTTGGCAACCGTCACCCAGCTGGGTGTCGGCGGGGCGGGCTCTGCCACCGCAGATGCCCTGCTGAGTTTAGGAACTAGAACGCTCAATCTATTTGATGTCGATATTGAGAGGTCCTCCACTAAAGCCCAGCAGCTGGCCGCACTCTACCCGGGTGCCACCGTCCGCGCCGTCAGCGAAGCCGAGCTTGCTGAAGTCCTTGCCACCTCAACCGGCCTAGTCAACGCCACCCCCATCGGTATGCACCACCACCCCGGCACTCCCCTACCCCTGGACTACCTTCACTCAAGCCTCTGGGTCTTTGACGTCATCTACCTGCCCCAAAACACCCCACTCATACAGAAGGCTCGTTCTATAGGCTGCCGTGTACTTCCCGGCGGGCTCATGGCTGTCGGCCAGGCAGCCGATGCTTTCGAGCTCATCACCGGTCTCAGCCCCAATCGGGCAGAACTCCTACCCCACTTCGAACAGCTTCTCAAAGCCCAGGGCAACCAGTTCACCTAGGCAACACGGCGCAGGCTCGGAACCCATATACGAGGAAGGCCCTCCCCCGCAGATACGCGGGGAAGGGCCTTACCTATGCCAGGGAAATGGCAGCCGGTTTACTTACCGAACTCGTAGTCATCCAGCGGGATCGCCTGGAACTCGGGGCTGATAGCACCCTCGTTGGTCTCGGCGTAGCTGAAATCGTTGTAGGGAGTTGCGGTCTGAGCAAACAGGGCCTCACGAGCCTCGTCAGTGGGCTCAACCTCGATGTCGTTGTACATGGCAAGACCAGTACCAGCGGGGATGAGCTTACCGATGATGACGTTCTCCTTGAGACCGACCAGCGGATCTTCCTTGCCTTCCATCGCAGCCTGGGTCAGGACGCGAGTGGTTTCCTGGAAGGACGCGGCAGATAGCCAGGACTCGGTAGCCAGTGATGCCTTGGTAATACCCATCAGCTCGGGACGGCCCGAAGCGGGGCGCTTACCCTCAGCAACAGCCGCACGGTTAGCGTTCTGGAACGCCACGTTCTCAACCAGCTCACCGGGGAGCAGGTTGGTCTCACCGGAGTCGATGACGGTGATACGGCGCAGCATCTGGCGGACGATAACCTCAACGTGCTTATCGTGGATGCCTACACCCTGGGAGCGGTACACACCCTGAACCTCGTCCACCAGGTGCTTCTGAGCCTCACGGGGACCGCGAATACGCAGGATCTCCTTGGGGTCAACAGCACCGGCAACCAGCTGGGTACCGACGGTGATGTGGTCACCTTCGGCAACTTCCAGGCGGGCACGACGCAGGACGGGGTAAGCAACCGGGTCATCGCCGTTATCGGGGGTGACAACAACCTTCAGGGACTTGTCGGTGTCCTCGATGGTGACGCGACCGGTGACCTCAGAAATCGGGGCAACACCCTTGGGGGTGCGGGCCTCGAAGAGTTCCTGAATACGGGGCAGACCCTGGGTAATATCATCAGCCGATGCGACACCACCGGTGTGGAAGGTACGCATAGTCAGCTGAGTACCGGGCTCACCAATGGACTGAGCCGCGATAATACCAACGGCCTCACCAATGTCGACCAGGTTACCCGAAGCCATGGAGCGACCGTAGCAGAGTGCACAGACACCGACAGCGGACTCACAGGTCAGGACGGAGCGGACGCGAACCTCTTCGATACCGGCCTTGAAGAGATCATCAATGACGATATCTGAGACGTCAGCGCCAGCAGCAGCCAGTACAGTACCGTCTTCAGCTACAACGTCAACAGCCAGAGCGCGGCCGTGGATTGAAGACTCAACGTTCTCGTGCAGGGAGACGTTGCCAGCGGCGTCCTTCTCGATCAGGGGCAGGGTCAGGCCGCGGCGGGTGCCACAGTCGTGCTCGCGCACGATGACGTCCTGAGAAACATCGACCAGACGACGGGTCAGGTAACCGGAGTTTGCGGTACGCAGCGCGGTATCTGCCAGACCCTTACGAGCACCGTGGGTTGCGATGAAGTACTCCAGAACCGACAGGCCTTCACGGTAGGAAGACTTAATCGGACGGGGCATAATCTCACCCTTGGTGTTAGACACCAGACCACGGATACCTGCAATCTGACGAACCTGCATCCAGTTACCACGTGCACCTGAGGTGACCATGCGGTTAATGGTGGTGTTCTTCTCAGCCAGGTTTTCCTTCATGGCCTCGGCGACCTCGTCAGTTGCCTTGGTCCAAATGTCGATCAGTTCGGTACGGCGTTCGACGTCGTCGATCAGACCCATGGCGAACTGGGATTCGATGTTGGCTGCCTGCTCCTCGTAGCCTTCCATAATGGCGGGCTTGGTGGGGGGCGCTGCGATATCGGAGACCGCAACGGTCACACCTGAGCGTGAAGCGTAGTAGAAGCCGGTGTTCTTGAGGGCGTCAAGGGTCTTGGCTACCACGTGCATGGGGTACTTCTCAGCAAGGTCGTTGATGAGGGCACCCAGGGACTTCTTGTCGGCAACGCCGGTGTACCAGGGGTAGTCGGCGGGCAGGGTCTCGTTGAAGATGACCTGACCGACGGTGGTTTCTACCAGGACGGGCTGACCGGGCTCGTAGCCTTCGGGGGCTTCCCAGCCCTCGTAGGGTACGAAGTCGTCCAGCACGATCTTGACCTTGGTGTAGAGCTCAATCTCGTGACGGTCCATAGCCATGATGGCTTCTGCGTAGGACGAGAACAGGCGGCCTTCGTTCTTCTCACCGTCACGTGCGGTGGTCAGGTGGAAGAGACCGATGATCATGTCCTGGTCAGGTACCGCAACGGGGCGGCCGTCTGAGGGCTTCAGGATGTTGTTGGAGGACAGCATGAGGATGCGGGCCTCGGCCTGAGCCTCGGGTGACAGGGGCAGGTGGACTGCCATCTGGTCGCCGTCGAAGTCAGCGTTGAACGCTGAACAGACGAGCGGGTGCAGCTGGATAGCCTTACCTTCGACCAGCTGGGGTTCGAAGGCCTGAATACCCAGGCGGTGCAGGGTGGGTGCGCGGTTCAGCAGCACGGGGTGCTCGGTGATGATCTCTTCGAGGACGTCCCACACCTGGGGGCGGAAACGCTCGACCATGCGCTTAGCAGACTTGATGTTCTGGGCGTGGTTGAGGTCCACCAGGCGCTTCATGACGAAGGGCTTGAAGAGCTCCAGAGCCATCTGCTTGGGCAGACCACACTGGTGCATCTGCAGGGTGGGGCCACCGACGATAACGGAACGACCCGAGTAGTCAACGCGCTTACCGAGCAGGTTCTGGCGGAAGCGGCCCTGCTTACCCTTGAGCATGTCAGAGAGTGACTTCAGGGGGCGGTTACCGGGGCCGGTGACGGGGCGGCCGCGACGGCCGTTGTCGAAGAGGGAGTCAACAGCTTCCTGCAGCATGCGCTTTTCGTTGTTCACGATGATCTCGGGGGCACCGAGTTCCAGCAGACGCTTGAGGCGGTTGTTGCGGTTGATGACGCGACGGTAGAGGTCGTTCAGGTCGGAGGTCGCGAAGCGGCCACCGTCGAGCTGCACCATGGGGCGCAGTTCCGGCGGGATGACGGGAACGTAGTCCAGGACCATACCGAGCGGTGAGTTGTCGGTGGTCAGGAAGGCGTTGACAACCTTCAGACGCTTGAGGGCGCGGGTCTTCTTCTGGCCCTTGCCGGTCTGGATGATGTCCTTGAGGGCCTCTGCTTCAGCTTCCATGTCGAAGTTCTCAAGACGCTTCTTGATAGCTTCTGCACCCATGGAGCCTTCGAAGTACATGCCGTACTTGTCGACCATGCCGCGGTAGAGGGCTTCGTCGCCTTCGAGGTCGGCGACCTTGAGGTTCTTGAAGCGGTCCCAGATGCGGTCGAGCTGCTCGATTTCACGTTCTGCGTTCTTGCGGACGGACGCCATCTGGCGCTCGGCTGCGTCACGCAGCTTGCGCTTTTCAGCTGCCTTGCCACCGTCAGCCTCGATCTTGGCGAGTTCCTCTTCAGTTTCGCGGGCGATCAGGTTGATGTCGGCTGCGAGCTGGTCCTGCAGGACCTTCTTGTCACGGTCGTGGGCGGCCTGAAGGTTGGGCAGATCCTCGTGGCGGGCTTCTTCGTCCACATGGGTAATCATGTAGGCGGCGAAGTAGATGATCTTTTCCAGGTCCTTGGGAGCCAGGTCAAGCAGGTAGCCCAGACGTGAGGGCACGCCCTTGAAGTACCAGATGTGGGTCACGGGAGCTGCCAGCTCGATGTGGCCCATGCGCTCGCGGCGCACCTTGGCACGGGTTACCTCTACGCCGCAGCGCTCACAGATAATGCCCTTGAAGCGCACGCGCTTGTACTTACCGCAGTAGCATTCCCAGTCGCGGGTAGGGCCGAAGATGCGCTCGTCGAAGAGGCCTTCCTTCTCGGGCTTCAGGGTTCGGTAGTTGATGGTTTCGGGCTTCTTAACCTCGCCGTACGACCAGTCCAGGATATTCTGGGAGGTCGCCAGGCCAATACGCATCAAACCAAGTGAAGATTCGTTGGACATTTGGTCCTTATCTCTTTCCTAGTGTTTTGAAGTCTTGTTCGAACAGATGGGAGGGTCTTAGACCTCTTCGACAGAGCTGGGCTCTGCGTGGGACAGGTCAATACCCAGGTCATCTGCTGCTCGGAAGCCTTCGTCTTCTACATCGCGCATTTCGATGGTCTTACCGTCGGTTGAGAGGACCTCAACGTTCAGGCAGAGGGACTGCATTTCCTTGATCAAGACCTTGAAGGACTCGGGCACACCGGGTTCGGGGATGTTCTCGCCCTTAACGATGGCTTCGTAGACCTTCACGCGGCCGTGAACATCGTCAGACTTGACGGTCAGGATTTCCTGCAGGGTGTAGGCGGCACCGTATGCTTCCAGTGCCCACACTTCCATTTCACCGAAGCGCTGGCCACCGAACTGGGCCTTACCGCCCAGGGGCTGCTGGGTAATCATGGAGTAGGGACCGGTGGAGCGTGCGTGAATCTTGTCGTCGACAAGGTGGTGCAGCTTCAGGATGTACTGGTAGCCAACGGATACCGGCTCGGGGAAGGGCTCGCCGGAGCGGCCATCGAGCAGGCGGGCCTTACCTGAGCGGTTGATCAGGCGGTCACCGTCACGGTTGGGGTTAGCGTGGTCTAGCAGCTCGAACAGTTCCTCTTCACCGGCACCG
Source organism: Rothia nasimurium (assembly GCF_014217215.1). Taxonomy (GTDB): domain Bacteria; phylum Actinomycetota; class Actinomycetes; order Actinomycetales; family Micrococcaceae; genus Rothia; species Rothia avistercoris. The sequence continues at coordinate 652,505 of NZ_CP056080.1, read as the reverse complement.
TCGAACACGGGGGTTGCGACGTTGGTGGGGCCGGTTTCCTTGGGGAAGTTGTGGAGCTTGTCGAGCCAGGCGGGGTTGCCCTCGATCTTCCAGCCCTGCTTGGCCAGCCAGCCGGTGTGAACTTCGAGTACCTGACCGATGTTCATACGACCGGGAACGCCCAGCGGGTTGAGGATGATGTCGACGGGGGTGCCGTCTTCCATGAAGGGCATGTCCTCGATGGGGAGGATCTTGGTAATAACACCCTTGTTACCGTGGCGACCTGCCAGCTTATCACCGACGGTGATCTTGCGCTTCTGGGCAACGTAGACGCGGACCAGCTGGTTGACGCCGCTGGGCAGGTCTTCGTCGTCGTTTTCGCGGTCGAAGATACGGACGCCGATAACGGTACCGGACTCGCCGTGGGGAACCTTGAGTGAGGTGTCACGGACTTCGCGGGACTTCTCACCGAAGATGGCGCGCAGCAGGCGCTCTTCGGGGGTCAGTTCGGTTTCACCCTTGGGGGTTACCTTACCGACCAGGATGTCGCCGGCCTCAACCTCGGCACCGATGTGGATGATACCGCGCTCGTCGAGAGCTGAGAGCACCTCTTCGGAAACGTTGGGGATGTCGCGGGTGATCTCTTCGGCACCCAGCTTGGTGTCGCGGGCGTCGATTTCGTGCTCTTCAATGTGGATTGAGGTGAGCACATCGTCGGAGATCATGCGCTGGGACAGGATGATGCCGTCCTCGAAGTTGAAGCCTTCCCATGACATGTAGGCCACGAGCAGGTTCTTACCGAGTGCCAGTTCGCCCTTGTCGGTTGAGGGACCGTCAGCAATCAGGCTGCGCTCTTCAACGCGGTCGCCCACCTTAACAACAACGCGGTGGTTGTAGCAGTTACCGGGGTTGGAGCGCTGGAACTTGAGGATGGGGTAGGAGGTGGTGGTGCCATCGTCGTTGCGGACGACAACCAGGTCAGCGGAGACCTCGGAGACCACACCGGCCTTCTTAGCGACAACGGAGTCACCGGAGTCAAGAGCCGCGTAGCGTTCCATACCGGTACCAACGACAGGTGCCTCTGATTCGAGCAGGGGCACAGCCTGACGCTGCATGTTAGCACCCATCAGTGCTCGGTTAGCGTCGTCGTGTTCCAGGTAGGGAATCAGGGCGGTTGCCACAGACACCATCTGGCGGGGGGAGACGTCCATGAACTCAATTTCACCGGCGTCTACCAGCACTGCTTCGCCTGAGCCGTCGCCTGCACGGCAGAGAACCTGCTCTTCAGCGAAGGTCATGTCTGCGTTCAGGGGTGCGTTGGCCTGAGCGATGGTGTTGCCCTTTTCGTCATCGGCGGTGAGGTACTTGACCTCGTCAGTGACCTTGCCGTTCTTGACGATACGGTAGGGGGTCTCGATGAAACCGAAGGGGTTGATGCGGGCGTAGGTTGCCAGCGAGCCAATCAGACCGATGTTGGGGCCTTCAGGGGTTTCGATGGGGCACATACGGCCGTAGTGGGAGGGGTGCACGTCTCGCACTTCCATGCCTGCGCGGTCACGGGAGAGACCGCCGGGGCCCAGCGCGTTGAGACGACGTTTGTGGGTCAGACCAGCCAGCGGGTTGTTCTGGTCCATAAACTGGGAGAGCTGGGAGGTGCCGAAGAATTCCTTGATGGCGGCAACGACCGGGCGGATGTTGATCAGGGTCTGAGGGGTGATAGCCTCGACATCCTGGGTGGTCATACGCTCGCGGACAACGCGCTCCATACGGGACAGACCGGTGCGAATCTGGTTTTCAATCAGTTCGCCCACGGCGCGGATGCGGCGGTTGCCGAAGTGGTCGATGTCGTCAACGTCAACGCGGATGTCAACTTCCTGGCCGTCACGGACGCCCTTGATGCTGGTGCCACCTGCGTGCAGGGTAACCAGGTAACGGATCATCGCTGCGATGTCGTCCTGGGACAGTACAGAAGCTGAGGGGTCGTTGATGGGGGTGTCGATACCCAGCTTACGGTTCACCTTGTAGCGGCCGACCTTTGCCAGGTCGTAGCGGCGGGGGGTGAAGTACATGTTGTCCAGCAGGTTCTGGGCAGCGTCAACCGTGGGGGGTTCGCCCGGGCGCAGCTTGCGGTAGATGTCAAGCAGGGCCTCTTCACGAGTCTGGACGGTGTCCTTCTCGAGGGTGGCGCGGATGGAGTCGAATTCACCGAATTCAGCCAGGATCTTGGCTTCGCTCCAGCCCAGGGCCTTGAGCAGGGTGGTGACGGACTGCTTGCGGCGGCGGTCCAGACGGACACCGACCTGGTCGCGCTTGTCGATTTCGAGTTCGAACCAGGCACCGCGGGAAGGGATGATCTTCGCGGTGTAGATGTCCTTATCGGAGGTGCGGTCGGCGGTCTTTTCGAAGTAGGCGCCGGGTGAGCGAACCAGCTGGGAAACAACGACACGCTCGGAGCCGTTGATTACGAAGGTGCCGGATTCGGTCATCAGGGGGAAGTCACCCATGAACACGGTCTGCTGCTTAATTTCGCCCGTGTTGTTGTTCATGAATTCGGCCTTGACGTACAGGGGAGCTGCGTAGGTCGCGTCGCGATCCTTGCACTCTTCCATGGTGTACTTGGGGTCGGCGAATTCGGGATCGGAGAAGGACAGGGACATGGTGCCCTGGAAGTCTTCGATCGGGGAGATTTCTTCGAAGATGTCGGCAAGACCTGAGGTCTGGCTGACGGAGGTATCGCCGGTTTCTGCTGCTACAGCTGCTTTAGCTGCCCAGCGTTCGTTACCGACGAGCTGATCAAAGCTGTCGAGCTGGAGCGCGAGCAGGTTGGGAACCTGCAGGGGCCCAGCAATTTTTGCGAATGAGATTCGGCGCTGCGAACCTACGCCGTTAGCGGCTTCAGTATTAGAGGTGCTCGAGGCGACCAAGATTGGATCCTTCCACAGACATGTCTGTTCGTACCCGCTCCCCCACCAGGGGCGGTACACTCAAGGACCCGTTGAAAAGGCAAACTAGCCTGTCATAGCACCTGTGCCGTGCTGGGATAGTGGCTAGATTGATGTTCGGGGTACTGGGGCGTACTTAAAACCTGTTACAACCTGCCCACCGCTATATGAAGGCACAGAAGATTAGGGAAGCGCAAATAATCATGCTACAGCAAAACATTTGCGCTGTCTATACCCAATCTCTGCGACTTTTGCAAACTCCGGCTAGCACTCCACCACGTTGACGGCCAGACCACCCATAGAGGTTTCCTTGTAGCGGTGCGACATATCTTCGCCGGTCTGGCGCATGGTTTCGATGACCTGATCCAGAGAAACGCGGTGTTGGCCGTCCCCGCGCAGGGCCATCTTGGCGGCGGTAACGGCGTTGGATGCCGCCATAGCGTTGCGCTCAATGCAAGGAATCTGCACCAGGCCACCGACGGGGTCGCAGGTCAGGCCGAGGTTGTGCTCCATGGCGATTTCGGCGGCGTTTTCTACCTGCTCGTTGGTGCCACCCATAACCTGGGCAAGACCGGCTGCCGCCATGGACGAGGCGGTACCAACCTCACCCTGGCACCCCACCTCAGCACCAGATATGGAGGCTCGCTTCTTGTAGAGGGCCCCGATGGAGGCGGCGGCTAGAAAGAAGTCAACGACGGCGTCATCGATGACCTTTTGGCCGCGGTGGCGCACCGAGGGCACGTAGTTGAGGGCGTAGTGCAGCACAGCCGGGATAATGCCGGACGCCCCGTTGGTGGGGGCGGTGACGATACGCCCGCCAAAGGCATTTTCTTCGTTGACGGCTAGGGCGATGAGGTTGACCCAGTCGATAGCAAACTCGGGGGATTTCTTGGGGTCTTCAGCCAGCAGGTCGCGGTGCCACTGTCCAGCACGGCAGCGTACCTTGAGGGGTCCGGGTAAGTAGCCGATACGCTCTAGGGACGAGCCGATGCACTCCTTCATGACCTGCCGAATATGCAGGATTCCGGCGCGCACTTCGCTCTCGCTGCGCTCGGTCTTCTCGTTTTCCATCTTGAGCTGGGCGATGGAAAGCCCCGCGCTATTGGCCATGTCCAGCAGCTCTTCGCCCGACCCAAAGGGGTAGGGGGCTTTGGAGAGCCCGGTGGAGCCTGAAGATTCTTCGTGTTCTTCAACGATGAAGCCGCCACCAATAGAGAAGTAGGTGCGCTCCAGCAACACGCTCTCCCCCGCGTAGGCGGTGACTTTGATGCCGTTGGTGTGGCGGGGCAGCACCGTAAGCGGACGCAGGGTGATATCGGCTTCCTTGTAGGTTAGGACGGGCCCGCTCACCTTGGTTGCCCCGGGGCAGGGGGCACCGGACTCAAAGGCAGCTGAGGGGTAGCCTGCCAGGGGCAGGGTGCCGTCTACCTGGTTGCGGTCCATAAGGGCCTCGGCCGCGGTGATATCGATGGTTTCGGGCACAAAACCGGCCAGCCCCTTAATGGCTGCGCTCATGGTACCGTGCCCGGCGCCGGTAGCGGCCAGAGAGCCGTAGAGGTCGATATGGACCCGGGTGACGTCCTTGAGTGTGCCGGCGTCAATCAGCTCGGCGATGAACCGGTTGGTGGCTCGCATCGGGCCCACGGTGTGGGAGCTGGAGGGGCCAATACCGATGGAGAACATCTCAAAGACAGAGATGTCATAGTCCAGGGCTTCTGCTTTGGTCTGCGCTTCTGAATGGGGTGGATCAGAAAGGTAGTCGGGGGCGTCGTTGAGGTCCATAGGTGATATTCCTTCGGGGTGTCAAGGGGTCCTAGGTCAGAAAGAACCCTGTGCTACCAACCGCTCCAAGGCCGGTTGTGACGGGGTGGCAGTAGCACAGGGTTCTAAAACGGGGTGCGCTGAGCGGCTTACTTCTCGCGTTTGTAGAAAGGCAGCTCGACGATGTCGAAGGGAGCAACCTTACCACGGATATCGACGTTGACGGTCGCACCTGCGGTAGCGTGCTCGGTGGCCAGCAGAGCCATAGCAACGGGGTAGCCCAGGGTAGGTGAAGGAATACCCGAAGTAATCTCACCGATCTCGGTGCCATTCTCGTTTACCAGCTTGGAGCCCGCCCGGCCGGGGCGCTTGCCCTGGGCCTTGAGGCCGACCAGGGAACGAGCCGGGGTCTGCTCAGAGAGCTGGACCAGGGCGTCCTTACCCACGAAGTTGGCGGCTTTCTTGGTCAGGGCAATCTCGACCAGCTTGCCCATTCCCGACTCGAAGGGGGTAATGTCGCGGCCCAGTTCGTGGCCGTAGAGGGGCATACCGGCTTCAAGACGCAGGGAGTCGCGAGCCGCGAGGCCTGCGGGTATAGCTCCGTGCTTCTCGCCGCGCTCGGCTGCCAGAGCCCAGAGCTTGACGGCGTCCTCGTTAGCGACATAGATTTCGAAGCCGTCCTCACCGGTGTAGCCGGTGCGGGCTAGCAGGGCCTCAATATCGCCAAAGCGGATGGGGGCAGCTGCGTAGTAGCCCATGGAGGTGATGGTCTCGGCATCGGAGGGATCCATGTCGAGCAGGATGGCCTCTGAGGTAGGGCCCTGAACCGCAACCAGGGAGGTCTGGGCGGTCTCGTTCACCAGCTGCACGTCGAAGCCTGCGGTGCGGGCACTCATGACCTCGTAGTCGGCGGTGACGTTGGCGGCGTTGGGAATGACCAGGAACTCTTCCTCACCCAGGCGGTAGGTAATCAGGTCGTCGATGACGCCGCCGTCCTCAGCCAGAAGCAGGGAGTACTTGGCCTTGCCCACCTTGAGAATCGACATGTTGGAAAGCAGGGCGTAGTCCAGGAAGGCGCCGGCATCGGGGCCGGTGACGCGGAATTCGCCCATGTGGGAGAGGTCGAAGAGACCGGCAGCTGAGCGCACGGCCTTGTGCTCTTCAACGTCGTTGGTGTACTTGAGGGGCATGTCCCAGCCGCCGAAGTCGGTGAAGGCGGCGCCCAGGTCTGCGTGGACCTGGTAGAGGGCAGTTTTCTGGGGTGACATATGGGTTAGACCTTTCTTGCCTTAGGCGCTGTGGACTTCGAGGTCGAAGGCTTCCATGGGCGGGCATTCGCAGACAAAGTTGCGGTCGCCGCCTGCTCCGTCGATACGGCCCACGGGGGTGAAGTACTTGTTCAGGCGCAGCTCGTGGACGGGGTAGGCTGCCTGGGAGCGGGGGTAGGGGCGGGTCCACTCGTCGGCGGTGACGACCTCGGCGGTGTGCGGGGCGTTGCGGAGCACGGATTCCTCGGCGCTGACCTTGCCGTCGATGACTTCCTGAATTTCAGCGTGGATGTTGGTCATTGCCTCGATGAAGCGGTCCAGCTCAGCCAGGGACTCTGATTCGGTGGGTTCGACCATGAGGGTGCCGGGCACGGGGAAGGCCAGGGTGGGCGCGTGGAAGCCGTAGTCCATGAGGCGCTTGCAGACGTCCTCGGCGGTGATTCCGGACGCCGCGGTCAGCTCGCGCAGATCCAGGATGCACTCGTGGGCCACCAGGCCGGTTTCACCCGCGTACAGCACGGGGTAGAGAGAGCCCAGCTTCTTAGCGATGTAGTTGGCCGAGAGGATGGCGGTCTCTGAAGAGGCGCGCAGGCCCTCGGCACCGGTCATGGCGATGTACATCCAGGAGATGGGCAGCACACCGGCTGAGCCGAACATGGCCTGGGAGATGGGCAGGGGCGCATCTGCCAGCTGGCCGTCGGCGTCCGCCTCAAAACCGTTGCCGGGCAGGTACTTCTCCAGGTGGGCGCCAACAGCAACGGGGCCGACGCCGGGGCCACCACCACCGTGGGGGATGGCGAAGGTCTTGTGCAGGTTCAGGTGGGAGACGTCGCCACCGAACTTGCCGGGCTGGGCCAGGCCCATCTGGGCATTGAGGTTGGCGCCGTCCACGTAGACCTGGCCACCGGCGTCATGCACCAGCTGGCAGACCTCAACGACCTGCTCCTCAAAGACACCGTGGGTGGAGGGATAGGTAATCATGATGCCAGCGATGGTGTCGCCGTACTTTTCGATCTTGGCCTTGAGGTCCTCGACGTCGATGGAGCCGTCGGGGGCGGTTGCAACACCGGCAACGGCCAGACCCGCCAAGGCGGCAGAGGCGGCGTTGGTGCCGTGGGCGCTCATGGGGATTAGGACGACGGTGCGCTGGGTGTCGCCGTTGGACTCGTGGTAGGCGCGGATAGCGCGCAGGCCCGCGTATTCGCCGGACGCACCGGAGTTGGGCTGCAGGGAGATGGCATCGTAACCGGTGATTTCAACCAGCCAGGCAGAGAGCTCGTCAATCAGGGCCTTCCAGCCGGTAGCCTGGTCGGCGGGTACATTGGGGTGGATAGAGGCGAACTCGGGCCAGGAGATGGGTTCCATCTCGGCTGCTGCGTTGAGCTTCATGGTGCAGGAGCCCAGGGGGATCATGGTGCGGTCCAGGGCCAGGTCCTTGTCTGAGAGGGAGCGCAGGTAGCGCATCATGGAGGTCTCAGAGCGGTAGAGGTGGAAGACCGGGTGGGTCATGTAGTCGTCAGTACGCAGCAGGGCCTCCGGTAGCTCGTAGGCGTCGGTCTCCCCCAGTTCCCCGCCCAGGGCAGTAACCAGGTCTTCGAGTACCTGCTCGGTGTGGGATTCGCCTACCGAGATAGAGATACGGTCGGCTGAGAGGCGGCGGATGTTGATGCCAGCCTCTAGGGCCTTGGCGACCAGCTCGTCGGCGCGGCCCTTAGCTTCAAAGGCGACGGTGTCGAAGAAGGTCTCGTGGACCAGCTTCAGGCCGGCTGCGGTACCGGCAGCAGCAATGCGGGCGGCCTTGTCGTGCAGGCTGTTAGCAATGGCGCGCAGGCCCTCGGGGCCGTGGTAGACCGCATAGGCACCGGCAGCAATAGCCAGCAGGGCCTGGGCGGTACAGATGTTAGAGGTGGCCTTTTCGCGGCGGATGTGCTGCTCGCGGGTCTGTAGAGCCAGGCGGTAGGCAGGCTTGCCGAAGGCGTCCTTTGAGACACCGACCAGGCGGCCGGGCAGGTTGCGTTCCATACCCTTAGAAACGGCCATAAAGGCCGCGTGGGGGCCGCCGTACCAGAAGGGCAGGCCAAAGCGCTGGGAGGAGCCAACAGCGATGTCAGCCCCCTGGTGGCCGGGGGCGGTCAGCAGGGTCTGGGCCAGCAGGTCGGCAATGACGGTGACCAGGGCGCCGCGGTCCTTGGCGGCCTTGATGAGCGGCTCGATGTCGCGCACTTCGCCGTCATGACCGGGGTTGGAGATAATGATGCCGTAGAGGTCACCTTCGGGCAGGCCGTCAGCAAAGTCGGTAATCACGAAGGGAATACCCAGGGCTTCGGCGCGGCCACGGACGACCGAGAGGGTCTGGGGCAGGGCGCGGGCATCGAGAGCGAAGAAGCCGTTCTTAACCTTGCGGTTGGCGCGGTACATCATGACAGCTGCCTCGGCAACGGCGGTTGCCTCATCGAGCAGGGAAGCGTTGGCGATGGGCAGACCGGTCAGCTCCATAACGGTGTTCTGGAAGTTCAGCAGAGCTTCAAGACGACCCTGGGAGATTTCGGGCTGGTAGGGGGTGTAGGAGGTGTACCAGCCCGGGTTTTCGAGGATATTGCGGCGGATGACGGCCGGGGTGATGGCGTCGTAGTAGCCTGCACCAATCATCTGGTGCTTGACCTGGTTCTGAGCGGCGTAGGAGGCAATCTTGTTCTGGGCCTCAAGCTCGGACAGGGGGGCGGGCAGGTTGAGGTCGCCCTCTAGGCGAATATTGGAAGGGATGACCTCGTTGATGAGGGCGCCGAGGCTGTCGTAGCCCAGCACCGAGAGCATGGTTTCTTGGTCGTTTGAACGGGAGCCAAGGTGGCGGTCGATGAATGACATGAAACTCTCCAGGGGTAGAGGGTAAACCTGCCCACAGGGGTGCCCTGTGGTGGTGCCCTCCCCGCTCTGTTAAAACCTGAGAGTTTTGGTTCGCAGCTACCCATCACGCTTGGTAGCGGGCGCGAATTTTGCCCCTTCGGTGGGGGTTTGATGCCCCTCTCCAGAGTTGCCTAACTGAGCGGTACATGTGCCTGAGAGTTTCCCGGGGAGGGTTTGCTCCTTCGGCGCCGGTGCCCGTGGTCCCTCAACCTCGGGTGTGTACGGTCTCTCCCGCACCAGTTGTAACGGCGTTATAGTTTTATCAACCCTTATTGTGCCACACCTTACACCTCGAGCACCAGATGAGCGGCTTTCGCGCCTCAATACAGGCGGCATCAGAAGGCGGACGCAACCGCGCCCCGCTTCCCTGCCCGAAGGCAGGAAAACAGGGCGCGGGCGTCCTCGGAGTACATCCCCTCATAGCTGAGGGGGTATGAGATTAGGCGGGACGGGCAGCCTTCTTATCTGAGGCCATCCAGAGGGAGACCACAATGGAGATGACGCAGGTGGCGCCCAGGGCCAGAACACCCCAGAAGTAGTTGCCGAAGGCGGTGTAGGCAGCTCCCATGATCAGGGGCGGGAAGTAGCCGCCCAGGCCACCGGCTGCTGAGACCAGGCCCGATACGGTGCCGGTGTCCTGCGGGCGAACGACCTTACCCAGCCAGCCGTAAATGGTGCCGGTACCGAAGCCCACAAAGAGGGCCATGACCACATGAATCAGGGCGTTCACGGTGGTGCTCTCAGGCTCAAAGGAGATGCAGATGGCCAGCACGGTCATAGCAACGAAAACGATGAGGGTGGTGAGCTTGCCGCCGAACTTATCGGCTGCGACCCCGCCGAAGGGGCGGGCCAGCACGGCGCAGATCGCGAACATGGCAGCAAAAGTACCGCCGGCAACGGCCTCGTAGCCGTAGATGTTCTGCATGTAGGTAGCGAGGAAGTTTGAGAAAGCTACGAAGGCACCGAAGACCACAGCGTAGATGAAGCAGAGCTGCCAGGTGATCAGCTTCTTAGACACAGCCAGAATCTTGGGTAGAACCGGCTCGGGGGTGCGGGCCTTCATAACGGGTGAGTCACGGATGAAGAGCCAGACGATGACGGCGTAGGTCAGGGCTACGCAGCTCATAATGACGTGGGTGGGAAAGTAGCCGAAGGCAGCCAGCATGCGGGGGTTAAAGAAGGCAGCGCAGGCGGTACCGACCATGCCCATGCCGAAAATACCGGTGGCTAGGCCCTTGCGGTGGGGTTCAAACCAGGCCGCGGCGAAAGGAATGCCCACCGCGAAGATAGAACCGCCAATGCCCAGAAAGAAGGCTGCCAGCAGGAGTAGGGAGAAGTTACCCATCTGCCCCACCAGGCCGGTAATGAGCACCATTGAACCGGTCAGGGTCAGCATGATGGTGAACATGATGCGGCCACCGAAGCGGTCGGTCAGCGCACCCACCGGAATACGGGCCAGGGAGCCAACAATCACCGGGGTAGCGATCAGCAGGGAGCGCTGCCCCTCGGTCAGACCGTAGGTTTCGGTGTAGTACTTGGCCAGGGGGCCAATCATGGTCCAGCCCCAGAAGCCAATCATGGAGGCCAGGGCCGCCATAATGACGTACTTAAACTGGCCAGCAAGCTGCGGATCTTTCGCAGCAACAGCCGTAGTAGACATGGTGTTTTCCTTAGTGGTGGTGGTGCTGGCGCTCGACCGTGCGGGCGTCCTTATTCACGGAGTCTGCGGTGCCTACCGGCGACCAGCCGCGGGCGTGGTTACGCTTGCCCCGCGAGCGGTAGACGATGTAGGGCCGGAAGATGTAGTGCAGGGGTGCGGTGAAGGCATGGACCAGGCGGGTGAAGGGCCAGAGGCAGAAGAGGATCATGGCAACGACCACGTGGATGTGGAAAGAGGTGGTGGCGCTGGCCATGGCTTCGACGTTGGGTTGGAAGTAGAAGAGGGAGCGGAACCAAACCGAGACGGTTTCGCGGTAGTTGTGCTCTCCCTCGATTTCCATGGCGTTGAAGAGGGTGGCGACCGAGCCGAGGACGATGGCGCTGGTGAGGGCCACGTACATCATCTTGTCGTTCCAGGTGGTGGCCCGGAAGACGGTGGCGCTGGTGCGGCGGCGGTAGATCATGGCGAAGAGGCCGATGAGGGTGGCGACCGCTGCGATGGAGCCCAGTACCAGTGCGTTGAGGTGGTAGAAGTGCTCCGAGATGCCAACGGCGTCGGTCCAGGATTTGGGGATAACGAGGCCGACGATGTGGCCTACGAGCACAACCAGGATACCGTAGTGGAACATGGGTGAGGCGATGCGTAGAAGCTTGGACTCATACATCTGCGATGAGCGGGTGGTCCAGCCGAACTGGTCGGTCTTGTAGCGCCAGATGGTACCGCCGATGACGATGGCGAGGGTGATGTAGGGGAAGATGCCCCAGAGGAAGAAGTCGAGGGCGTTGACTGTGGTGGTCACAGGTGGGCTCCGTTCTTGTGGTCGGCGCCGACGGTGGCGCCGGGTGTCTGTTCGTGGGGCAGCAAAAGGGGTAGCAGGCGGGGGTCGCCGGGGGCCAGGGCTAGGCCGACGGCTTCAGCGGGCGGGCCTGCTGTGACAAGTTTCTGCACGTCTGCCTGGGTTTCAGGGGAAACTCCGGGCAGGGTCTGGCAGACCGCTTCGATGAGCTCGTAGTAGGGCAGGTTGTCATCCCGTAGGGCCAGGCGTAGCAGCTCCAGGGAGGGGCGGTAGGCCTGCAGGGCAGCGCGGCCGGCGCGGGCGTCCACCAGGGCGGTGAACTCCAGCACCATGGGCAGGTAGTCGGGTAGTTCCCCGTGCAGGGTGGTGACCATGCCGGAGTCCCGGTACATCTGCTTGAATCGGGTGAGGGCCTCACCGCGCCGCCGGGTGTCGCCTTCGGTCCAGTAGGACAGGTGGAAGGCGTGGCGGCGGGAGAGGTCGTATTCCTGCACGTACTCGGCCTGAATTTCTTCAAGGCTGTGCTCTTCGTACCAGCGGCTGATGGCGGCAACACCTTCTATCAGGTCGGTGTTGCCGGTTTCAGCGGCAAGCTGGGTGAGTTCGGGTAGCAGGGCCCGGGTCTCTTCGGAGGGGTAGCGCATGAGCACGGAGGTGACCTGGTAGATCACGGCGTCCTCGGGGGCGCCGCTCCCCCAGTCCATGTCGAAGGGGTCGCCCGATGCCGGTAGCTCGGGTTCTACCTCAGCCGGGGTTCGTTTGAGGAGCTTGGAGAAAAAACCAGCCACGCCTAGACCTTCTTGCTACCGGAGGTATCGGGGAAGAGGGAGTCGGGGCGGGTTTTGCCGTCCCAGAGGAAGATGTCGACCTTGCCGTCGGCGCGCTGGGCGTTGGCGTAGCTACCGGCTGATACGGGAACAGGTCGGTCACCGGGGTCGGTGAAGGCGCTGTCGTAGAGCATGCCGGGGCCGCCGTCGGTGTCCAGGGAGCAACCGATTTCTTCCAGGTTGTGGGCATCTTCCAGGTGGGCCGGAGGAATGACGTAGCGTTCCTCGTACTTGGAGATGGCCATGAGGCGGTACATCTCGTACATTTCAGCACCGGTCATACCAACAGCCTGGGCGATGTCCTCGTTGCCGACACCACCGAGGGTGATGTCACGCATGTAGGCGCGCATGGCGGCCAGCTTCTTGAGGACGTTGACCACGATGGTGGTGTCCCCTGCGGTGAAGAGCTCGGCTAGGTATTCCACGGGAATACGCAGGGCGTCAATGGCACCAAAGAGGTTTTCCTTGCTCTCGGCATCGTGGCCCTGCTCCTGAAGCAGGTCAATGATGGGTGAGAGCGGCGGGACGTACCAGACCATGGGCATGGTTCGGTATTCGGGGTGCAGCGGAAGAGCGATCTTCCATTCCTTGGCCAGCTTGTAGACCGGGGACTTCTGGGCTGCCGTAATCCAGGAGTCAGGAATACCCTGCTTGGTTGCCTCGCGAATCACCTCGGGGTCGAAGGGATCGAGCATGATGTCGAGCTGGGCCTGGTAGAGCTGCTTTTCATCGGGTACAGAGGCAGCTTCGGTGACGCGGTCGGCGTCGTAGAGGAAGATGCCAATGTAGCGCATGCGGCCCACGCAGGTTTCGGCGCAGACGGTGGGGATACCGTGCTCGATGCGGGGGTAGCAGAAGGTACATTTTTCGGCTTTACCGCTCTTGTGGTTGAAGTAAATCTTCTTGTAGGGGCAGCCGGTGATGCACTGACGCCAGCCGCGGCACTGGTTCTGATCCACCAGCACGATGCCGTCCTCTTCGCGCTTGTAGATAGCGCCGGAGGGGCAGGAAGCCATGCAGGAGGGGTTCAGGCAGTGCTCGCAGATGCGGGGCAGGTAGAACATGAAGGTACGTTCAAACTCGAACTTAATCTTCTCTTCTGACTGCTGGCGAACCTTCTCCACCAGGGGATCCAGGTGGCCGTTTTCGGTGGCACCGCCCAGGTTATCGTCCCAGTTGGGGCCCCACTCGATGGAGGTATCCTCACCGGTAATCAGCGACTTGGGGCGGGCGGTGGGGAAATCATCACCCAGCGGTGCGCTGGTCAGGTTCTCGTAGTCGTAGGTCCAGGGCTCGTAGTAGTCCGAAAGCTCGGGCTGGACCGGCGAAGCGAAGAGGGTAAAGAGCTTCTTGAAGCGGTTACCGCTCTTGAGTTCCAGACGGCCGCGCTTGTTGAGCACCCAGCCGCCCTTCCACTTCTCCTGGTCTTCGTAGCGGCGGGGATAGCCCTGGCCGGGGCGGGTTTCAACGTTGTTGAACCACACGTACTCGGTGCCAGCCCTGTTGGTCCATGCCTGCTTGCAGGTCACGGAGCAGGTGTGGCAACCCAGGCACTTATCAAGCGCCATAATCATTGATACTTGGGCCATAACGCGCATTAGTAGGTTACCTCCTGCTTGCGGCGGCGGATTCTGGAAACAATATCTCGCTGGTTACCGGTGGGTCCCAGGTAGTTGAAGGCATAGGCCTGGTGGGCATAGCCACCGATAATGTGGGTGGGTTTGACCATGATGCGGGTGACCGAGTTGTGGATACCCCCGCGCTTGCCGGTGCGTTCAGCCTTGGGCACGTTCACCAGGCGCTCCTGGGCGTGGTGCACGTAGACAACACCCTCGGGCATACGGTGGGAGACCACCGCGCGTCCCACAAAGACACCGTTGGTGTTTTCGCACTCAATCCAGTCGTGGTCTTTCACGCCAATCTTTGCTGCATCCTGCGGGCTCATCCAGGCGTGGGTGCCGCCGCGTGAGAGCGTCTGCATGTAGAGGTTGTCGTGGTAGGAGGAGTGGATAGCCCACTTGTTGTGGACGGTGACGTAGCGAACGGCAACGGAGAGGTCGCCGGTTTCGCCCAGTTCGGGCTCGCCGAAGAGGTTGTGCATATCCAGCGGCGGGCGGTAGACCGGGAGCTGCTCCCCCATCTCGCTCATCCAGTCGTGGTCTAGGAAGAAGTGCATACGACCGGTCAGGGTGTGGAAGGGCTTGAGCTGCTCAATGTTCAGGGTGAAGGGGGCGTAGCGGCGGCCACCTGTCTCTGAACCTGACCATTCGGGTGAGGTGAAGACGGGAACCGGGCGGTCCTGGGTGTCGCGGAAGCGGATGCGCTTCTCTTCGTTGCCCTCGGCCAGGTGGTGCATCTTTTTGCCCACCCGCTTCTCCAGGGCCTTGAAGCCCTTGAGAGCAACCGGGCCGTTGGAGGTACCCGAAAGCGCCAAGATAGTATCAGCCAGCTTGACGTCGGTATCCAGGGCGGGAAGACCCGCGCCCTTACCGCTACCCATGACACCGTGTTCTTGGGCTAGGGTTGCCAGCTCGTCATTCACATCGACGGTCACGAACTTGGTGGTTGTTCCCAGCTTAGAAAGCAGGGGGCCGACCGAGGTGTACATGTCGTAGAGGGCCGGGTAGTCACGTTCCACCACGGCAAAGACCGGCATGTTCTTGCCCGGAATACCCTGGATGTTCTGGTTCTTCCAGTCGGGGGCGTGACCGCCGGGCTGGGCAATCTGGCCGGGGGTATCGTGCTGGAGGGGCACAGAGACCAGGTCCTTGCGCACGCCCAGGTGCTTCTTAGCCAGCTTGGAGAAGACGTAGGCCAGTTCCTTGAAGATCTGGTGGTCGGTCTTGGTTTCCCAGGGCGGGTTAATAGCCGGTGAGAAGGCGTGAATGTAGGGGTGCATGTCGGTCGAGGAGATGTCGTGTTTCTCGTACCAGGTAGCGGCGGGGAAAACGACATCCGATGACAGGGTCGATGAGGTCATGCGGAAGTCGGTGGTGACCAGCAGATCCAGCTTGCCAACCGGTGCATCGTCCTGCCAACGTACCTCATCGGGGCGGTTCTCGGCGTCCTTGCTGATGTTGGCGTTCTCATTACCCAGCAGGTGGCGCAGGAAGTACTGCTCACCCTTAGCCGATGAGCCCAGCAGGTTATTACGCCAGAGCATGAGGGTGCGGGGCCAGTTAGCCGGTGCGTCAGCGTCCTCAACGGAGAACTCCAGGTCCCCGGAGTTCAGGCGCTGGGCTACGTAGTCAGCGGGTGACTCGGCGGTACCGGCCTCCGTTGCTTCTGCGCCCTTATCGGCCAGATCCAGGGAGTTCTCGGGGAACTGCGGGTAGAAGGGGGTCCAGCCCATGCGCACGGCGCGAGCCAACAGGTCAGCGGTGTGCACCCCGGCCAGTTCGCCCTTAGCCAGCGGCGACTGGAGCGAGTCGGCGGAGTAGCCGTCCTGACGGAACTGGTCGGTGTGCATGTACCAGAAGGAGGTGCCGGCCTGGGTACGGGGCGGGCGGTACCAGTCCAGGGCGTTAGCCATGTGTGCCCACCCGGTAATGGGACGGGCTTTCTCCTGTCCCACGTAGTGGGCCCAGCCACCGCCGTTACGGCCCTCGGCACCGCACATCATGAGCAGGGCTAGAATCGCGCGGTAGGTGGTGTCGCCGTGGTACCACTGGCAGATACCGGCACCCATGATAATCATGGTGCGGCCACCCGAGTCGATGGAGTTCTGGGCGAACTCGCGGGCGGTGCGAATCACGGCTTCGGCGGGTACGGAGGTAATAGCCTCCTGCCAGGCGGGAGTGTACTGGGTGTCCGCGTCCTCAAAGCTCTCTGCCCAGTGACCGGGCAGGGAGGGGCGGCCCACGCCGTACTGGGCCAGCATGAGGTCAAAGACGGTGGTGACTTCGTGGCCCTCCACAATAACGGTGGGAACGCCACGGGTCACGACCTTGCCTCGACCTGAGGGCTCGTCGAAAGCGGGGAGCTTGATTTCAGCGGCACTGGTCAGGGTACCCTGGGGCAAATCCAGGATAGAGAGCGCAGGCCTAACCCCCTGTAGGTCAAGGTTCCACTTACCCTCGTCCTCAGCGTTGTAGCGGTAGCCCATGGAACCGTTGGGCACAACAACTTCACCGGTTTCGCGGTTGAAGAGGGCAGTCTTGAAGGCGGCATCGGCAACCTCGCGGTGAGCAGCCAGGTCTGCGGCGGTCAGGAACTTGGCGGGCACCTTGCTACCGTCTTCACGGGTTTCCAGAGTGACCAGGAAGGGGAAGTCGGTGTAGGTGCTGGTGTAGTCCTCAAAGAACTCCACCCGCTGGTCCACAAAGTTCTCTTTGAGAATGACGTGGCCCATGGCCATAGCCAGAGCGGCATCGGTGCCGGGCTGGGCGGGTAGCCATTCGTCGGCGAACTTGGTGTTATCGGCGTAGTCCGGGGAGACAGAGACAACCTTGGTGCCACGGTAGCGAACCTCGGCCATCCAGTGGGCATCGGGGGTGCGGGTCACCGGAATGTTGGAGCCCCACATCATCAGGTAGGTGGCGTCCCACCAGTCACCGGACTCGCGTACATCGGTCTGGTCGCCAAAGACCTGGGGTGAAGCTACGGGCAGGTCGGCGTACCAGTCGTAGAAGCTGGTCATTACACCGCCCATGAGCTCGATGTAGCGGGCACCGGAGGCGTGGGACACCATGGACTTAGCCGGAATGGGTGAGAAGCCGATGTTGCGGTCGGGGCCGTAGGTCCTAATGGTGTGAATCTGGGCGGCGGCCACCATTTCTAGGGCTTCTGCCCAGGTGCCGCGCACCAGGCCGCCCTTACCGCGAGCGGCGGTGTAGGCACGGCGCTTGGAGGGGTCCGAGACAATGGAGGCCCAGGCTTCGACGGGGTCTCCCAGACGGGCGCGGGCTTCGCGGTACATTTCCAGCAGTACACCGCGGATGTAGGGGTACTTCACGCGGGTCGGTGAGTAGGTGTACCAGGAGAAAGCCGCGCCACGGGGGCAGCCGCGCGGTTCGTACTCGGGGCGGTCGGGGCCGACGGTGGGATAGTCGGTGGCCTGGGCTTCCCAGGTGATTACGCCGTCTTTGACGAAGACCTGCCAGGAGCATGAGCCGGTGCAGTTGACGCCGTGGGTGGAGCGGACAACCTTGTCATGGCTCCAGCGGTTGCGGTAGAAAACGTCGCCTGCGCGGCCGCCTTTGAGGAAGGCTGCGCGGCCGTCGTCGGTTTCGTCCCACTTGGTGAAGAATTTGCCAAATTTGATGAGCTTGTCAGTGAGCGGCCCGTCGGGCCCAGGTGTGTGTGATGCCTGCTGTGTCATGGGCACCAGTTTACCCAAAATATTGCGCAATAAATACCGAATAAAAATTTTCGCTAATTAAGCATCATACGTACATACATATATTTAGCGGGTCGGGGCAGACAGAAGCCCTAGCTCTGCGTTTTTAGCCAGGCGTCAATGCCACCTTCAACACTGTAAAGGTCACTAAAACCGGCGGCGGTGAGCAGGTTCAGAGCCTCAAGCGAGCGCACCCCGGCTGCACAGTAGAGGGCGTACCGCCCCCGATGGCTGGGCAGCACGGTATCGATAGCAGGTTGCAGACTGGTATCGCTGGCTGCTTGGCGAATCAGGGAAAGCGGCAGGTTGAAACTACCCGGCACGGCTAGTGCCCGGTGCTCGTGCGGCTCCCGCACGTCAATCAGGGGCACCCCTTCAAAATAGGCGGAACCCGCAATATCGGCCCAGGTGACTTCCATGCCGTACTGGTCAGGCTCGGCGGTAGCAGGCTCCCAGTCAGTAGCAGGTGGATGCACTGATTCAACAGGACGGGCAGGCTCGGCAGGACGGGCAGATGCAGCCGCCTGCCCCTCCCCCGATACCTGATGACTGGCGTCCGCACCGGAAGCAGATGCAGGAGTGGCGCGGGTGGACGATGCGACCAGGGGGATGTACTCCCAGCGGCCGGTCAGGCCGGTGTAGTAGCCCACTTCACCTATGAGAGGCTGGCCGATACCGGTCAGCAGTTTGATAGTTTCCATGGCCATGGCCGTGCCGATTACACCGGCGAGCGCGCCGATGACACCGGCGGTGGCACAGTTAGGCACCGAGCCGGGTTCCGGCTCAGCCGGGTAGAGGTCTTCGTAGACCGGCCCGTGCCCTGCCCAAAAGACGCTCATTTGGGCGTCAAAGCCGAGGATTGCGCCCCAGACGTGGGGAATGCCCAGGGCTGCTGCGGTGCGGGAGGCTGTGTAGCGGGTGGGGAAGTTGTCGGAGCCATCCACCAGCACATCTACCCCGGCCAGCAGTTTTTCAGCGTTGGCGTCGGTCAGGCGTTCCTTGATGGTTTCGACCGCAACCAGAGGGTTAAGTTCACGCAGGGTCTGGGCTGCTGAATCTGCCTTGGAAGCCCCGACCCGGGCGTAGGAGTGAACCACCTGGCGGTGCAGGTTAGAGGTTTCTACCGTGTCATCATCGATCACGATAATGCGCCCAACACCGGCCCCTGCCAGGTAGAGCAGGGCCGGTGAGCCCAGCCCGCCAGCGCCCAGCACCGCAACCGTTGCCGCGCTCAGTTTTTCCTGCCCCTTCTGCCCCAGCTCCGGCAGGATCATCTGCCGCCCGTAGAGCTGGTAGGCCAGCGAGGTTAGTTCAGAGGTCATAGGAAGTCTTTCTCTAGAGTAGGGCTGGGCCCACTTGCCATTTCATACCTTCGACTCGAAAGCCTTAGCCGGTAGGCGTATCGATTCCTACCCACTGCACGCTGCCGTCGGTGAGTTCTTGCTCTTTCCAGATGGGCACCTCAGCCTTGATGCGGTCGGCGGCCAGGGAGCAGGCGGTGAAGGCTGTGCCGCGGTGGGCGGCAGCGGCAAGTACGGTGAGGGCTGATTCTCCGATGGGGATGGGGCCGATGCGGTGGGCTGCCCAGAGGCGCACGCCGGGGATTTCGTGTGCCACCGAGTTCAGGGTTTCTTCCAGGTAATCGGATGCCTGGGGGTGGGCGGAGTAGGCTAGGGCGGCTACCGGCTGGCCGTGATCGTGGTCGCGTACGATGCCGTCGAAGACGACGAGGGCGCCCATGTCGCGGGTCATGGTTGCCTGCTTGGCGGCAGCGAGGAGGGGTTCGAGGGGCTCTTCGGTGATGGAGGCGTGTACAACTGTGGAATCTACCGGTTCGAGCGGACGCCCGGCGTAGGGGTTGGCCGGTGAGGGGCCGGTGGTGTGAGGGCTTGTGGGGTTAGTGGTCATGGTAGTCCTCTAGCTGGCGGCAGATGTGGGTGACGAGGGGTTCGAGTACGGCGCAGCCGTCCTTGACTCCTCCGGTGGAGCCGGGCAGGGTCATGATGAAGCTGGTGCCGATGACGCCGGCGATTCCGCGGGAGAGGACGGCGGCGGGGGTATTTTTGAGGCCCTGATTCCAGAAGGCGTGCATGATGCCGGGGACTTCTTTGGTGAGGTGGGGGCGCACGGCTTCGACGGTTGTGTCGTCTGAGTTGAGGCCGGTTCCACCGCTGGTCAGGATGAAGGTGGGTAGGTTACCGGCAGCGACTAGCCGGTCGATGTAGGCGGGGACGTCGGCGTCCGCTACGACGACCGCGTCGGGGGTGTCGAAGCCTTGGTCGCGCAGCCAGGCTACGGCCAGGGGGCCAGATTTGTCTTCGTAGATTCCGCGGGCGGCCCGGGTCGAGGCCACGATCACTAGGCCGGTGCGGTTCTCGGGCAGGGTGTAGTTGCTGCTCACTGCTCCACCTTCCAGTCGCCGGATTTTCCGCCGGTTTTTTCCAAGACGCGTAGGCCGGTGATAGTGGCCTGCTTATCGACGGCCTTGATCATGTCGTAGACGGTGAGGGCTGCGCCGGAGACCGCGCTGAGGGCTTCCATTTCTACGCCGGTGACGCCGCGGGTTTTGACCAGGGCTTCGATGCGGACGCGGTCGGGGTGGCGTTCGAAGTCGATGGTGATTTTGCCTAGGGGTAGGGGGTGGCAGAGCGGGATGATGTCGGGGGTTTTCTTGGCTGCCATGATGCCGGCGACGCGGGCAACGGGCAGGGCGTCCCCCTTGGGCAGGTCGGCGTCGAAGATTTTGTCGATGACGTCCGCCCGGGTGATGACGTAGCCTTCGGCTATAGCAGTGCGGGTAGTTTCGTTCTTTTCGGTGACGTCAACCATGTGGGCGCTGCCGTCGGCACGCACGTGGGTGAGGTTTCCGTTGGGGGTGGGGGCGGTCATGGTCCTTGGCTTAGCCTCTCAACACAAAATTAATCAGTATTTACTATACGTGATTTGCTGGCAAGGGTGTCTATCTGCACCTCACAGGGCAATATACCGCACCGGTTCACCGCCGCGGTAGGTGCGCCCGGGTTCCAGTTCCACCAGGGCATCGGCGCGGGCTGCCTGCAGGAGCAGGTGAGAGCCGGTTGCGGCGTCCGGAGTCAGCAGGGTGAGGACGCTCCCATCCGCCCGAGCCTGCCGAGTGAGGCGGGCGCGGCGGTACTGGGTTTTTCCAGCCGGTGCCGCGATGGGGGCATCGAGCACCAGCTGGCCGTAGGCGTCCGGCTCATCTTCTGCTGCCAGGTGGGCCAGGGCAGGGCGCAGGAGCAGGTGGTAGCTAATGAGGGTGCTCACCGGGTTGCCCGGAAGGCAGAGTACCGGCAGCACCCTGCCGTCGGGGGCCTCGAGTAGGGCCAGCCCTTGGGGGCCGCCGGGCTGCTGGGCAATATGGCCAAACCAGCTAGCCCTCACCCGCTCCCCACCGGCAGGAGCAGTAGCCAGAGCCGCCAGCCCCAGACGCACCACCTCGTATTTACCGTGGCTGATACCGCCGCTGGTCACGATGAGGTCGGGCACCCGATGGGCTAGGGCACCTTGCAGGGCCGTACAGAAATCTTCTACCGAGTCCCCGATGGGTAGGTGGTCGGTGGTGCAGCCGTCCTGATGAAGCAGGGCCGCCAGCACCGGGCCGTTGGCGTCAAAAATCTGCCCGGTAGCAGGCGCCCGGCCCGCCCCAGCGACCTCGTCGCCACCTGTCACCACCAGCACCCGAAGGGGTCGGTAGACCGGCACGCTCGCGATTCCCTGGGCGGACAGGGCGCCGATGAGGGCCGGGGTCAGGCGACTGCCGTCCTCTGCTAGGAGCTGGCCTGCGGCAACGTCCTCACCCACAGCCCGTACGAAAGCACCGGGGGCAGCCGGGGGAACCTCAACCTGCCCGCCCTCGGCTACGAAGCCCGCAGCGTCTGTCTCTCCGGCCACAGGGCTGGTGCGCTCGACGGGGATAACGGTGGTGTAGCCGTCCGGCAGCGGAGCCCCCGTCATAACCGGGTAAACCAGGGTATCGCTCACCGGCAGCCCCTCCCCGGTGGCCCCAGCAGGAACGTCCTGTCCCACCCGAAAAACCCGCTGGGCTGCCCGGGCGGCAGCGCTGGTGAGGGCGTAACCGTCCATCTGGGAGTTGGCGAAGGAGGGCTGGGGGGCTAGCGCGTAGAGGGGTTCAGCGAGCTGAGCCCCGGCAGCCTCCCCCAGGGGCAGGCTATAGGGGGTGCGGGTAACGGTGGCAGCCACCAGGTCGCGCACACAGGAAGCATAGACCTGCGGCTGAAGGCGGGAGCCGGAGGGAAGCAGGTGGGCAAGGCTTTCTGCAGGGGTTTCTGTAGGCAGCGTCATGAGGGGCGGCCTCCTTTCAGTCGTCCCAGCCAGAGGGCCAGGGCTCCGGCGGCGAGCAGGCTGAGGTAGAGGGCAATAAGCATGAGGGCTGCGCCCAGGGCTGCCTCCATGCGGTTGGAGCTCAGAGCCAGCTCAATGGCCAGGGGGATGGTTCGGGTGATGCCCTCGATATTTCCGGCGAAGGTAACGGTTGCCCCGTATTCGCCCAGGGCACGGGCGAAGGTCAGGACGGCCGCCGTCAGCAGGCCGGGGGTGGCCAGCGGGAGCAGCACCCGGGTGGTGACCTCCGCGGGGCTGGCCCCCTCAAGCCGAGCGATTTCGGCATACTCTGGTGGCAGGGCCCGCAGGGTGGTGACCAGGGTAGCT
Source organism: Rothia nasimurium (assembly GCF_014217215.1). Taxonomy (GTDB): domain Bacteria; phylum Actinomycetota; class Actinomycetes; order Actinomycetales; family Micrococcaceae; genus Rothia; species Rothia avistercoris. The sequence continues at coordinate 630,341 of NZ_CP056080.1, read as the reverse complement.
ACGAAGAAGGGCAGGGCAACAAAAGTTTGAGCCAGCACCACAGCCAGCGGGGTGTAGGCCACCGAGATACCGGCGGTATCGAGCCAGGATCCGAACAGTCCGCGTCTACCCCAGAAGAAGAGCAGGGCTAGACCCGAGACCACCGGGGAGAAAATGATAGGGGTATAAATCAGCCCGTAGAGGGGCCAGGTCAGGCGGCGGGCCCGTGATCTTTCGAGTACCGTGGCAAGTACCAGGGCGGTGGGGGTGCCCAGCAGGGCCGAGATAAGGGTAGTCGTCAGGGCTGTGAGCACCGAGAGCCTCACCGCACCCAGGGCAGCCGGTTCCGTCAGAAGCTGGGGTAGGCTCCCCCAGGGAGTCCGCACCAGAAGGGCCAGCAGGGGCCCGGCAATCAGGGCCAGGGTGAGCAGGGTGGGGAGCACAGCGTGGGCCGGTACGGACGTAAAGGGGCTACCGCCGGGCCGGGGCGGGGCGGGTGCGGGGCCGGGTGTGCTCATAGTCCTAGTTTAGGCTGGTTCGAAGCCGTAGGCAGTGAGAATCTGGGCAGCTTTTTCAGAGGTGACGAGCCAGTTGGCGAAATCTTGGGCGCTTTCCTTGGCCTGGCCTGTGGCGGTCAGGGCAAGGGGGTAGGCGTTGCGTTCTAGGTCGGGCAGGTCGATGACGGTGATATCTTCGGTGGCCGAGAGGGCGGTGGCGTCGGTGGAGTAGATAAAGCCGGCATCTGCCTGGCCGGTAGCCACCTTGGTGGCGACCGCCGAGACATTTGCTTCTTCGGTGGAGGTCACAGGGGTGATTCCCTGGCGGCTGAGCTCCTGGTGGGCCAGGCGTCCGCAGGGTACTTCCTGGGCGCAGATTGCGGTCATTACGCCGCTTGCAGCCAGGTCATCCACGCTATCGACGGCGGCGGGGTTGCCGGGGGCGGTGGCCAGCACCAGGGCGTTGGTGGCGATAGTTTCAGGGGTGGAACCAGCCAGTTCTTCAACCGTGTCGATAGCCTGGGTCATGGTGGTGCTATCGGCGGTAATCAGCAGGTCGGGGGTGGCCCCTTCGGTCATCTGGGTTATTAGCTGGGATGACCCCGCGTAGGTGGCGGTGATGTCGGCCTGCGGGTTTTCTTGGCGGTAGGCTGCGATGAGTTCATCGCCCACAGCTCCCAGGGAGGCCGCCGCAAAGACCTGCACGGGGGCGTCCGCACCGATGCTCCCCTGGCTGCTCTCGGGGGCGGACGCCGGTGAGCCGGGGGCGCAGGCCGCAAGGGCAAGAACGAGGGGCAGGATAGCTAGGATGGGGCGGCGCACGAGTCCTCCTGGCGCGGGTAACAGTAGCCTGGGCTGGTTTATTTCTATAGATTAGTGTAGAGCCAGGTGGTGTTCTTCACCCGGTTTCGATAGGCTAAATATTACATCTGAAATACTGATTAAGATTTGTGAAAGTGTGGGTATGCCCCAATCCTCCGCCCCCGTTCCCCCGGTTCCCCTGGGTTCTACGATTCCCGTGGTCACCGGTGGTCTGGCTGCCGCCACCCGGCAGGGGGCGCCCACCAGCGGGCCTCTCGCTGACCGCTGGGGTAGAACCGCCACAGACCTGCGCATCTCGCTCATGGACAAGTGCAACCTGCGCTGCGTCTACTGCATGCCTGCCGAGGGGCTCAACTGGCTCCCGGGCAGCCAGCTTCTCACCCTCGATGAGGTGGTCCGCCTGGTACGGGTGGGCGTACAGGATCTAGGGATAGAAGAGGTACGCTTCACCGGCGGCGAGCCCCTGGTACGAGCCGATCTGACCGACATCATCGCAGCCGTCCGCGCCGACCACCCCCACCTGCCCATCGCCCTGACCACCAACGGCATAGGGCTTGAGAAAAAAGTGGACGCCCTGGCAGCAGCCGGGCTCAACCGGGTGAACGTCTCCCTCGATACCATCTGCCCCGAAACCTTTGCCCAGCTCACCCGCAGAGACAAGCTGGCCTCCGTGCTCACAGGAATTGAGGCGGCAGCAGCAGCCGGGCTCACCCCCCTCAAAATTAATGCTGTCCTCATGGCCGGGGTCAACGACACCCAGGGCCACGAGCTCCTTGCCTGGGCGCTGGAAGGGGGCTACCAGCTCCGTTTTATCGAGCAGATGCCCCTGGACGCCGACCACAACTGGACGCGCGAAGGCACCATCACCGCCGAGCAGATTCGCCAGCGCCTAGCCGACCACTACGACCTGCTGCCCCACGGGCGTCCGCGCGGGGCCTCACCCGCAGCGCTCTGGGACGTCTACCCGCTCGGTCACGCCGGTACAGCAGACCCCCTAGGTCAGGTGGGCATTATCGCCTCGGTCACCGAGCCCTTCTGCTCAGCCTGCACCCGGACCCGCATTACCGCCGACGGCAAGGTGCGGTCCTGCCTCTTCTCCCTGACCGAGACCGACCTTATGGGTGCCCTGCGCGGCGGGGCCAGCGATGCTGAACTGGCCCAGATCTGGCGCGGAGCCATGTGGGCCAAGCCCAAGGCCCACGGCAAGGACACTGTCGGCTTCGATACCCCCGATTTCACCCAACCTACTCGATCAATGAGCGCCATCGGCGGCTAAGATTCAAGGACTTTCTATGCAGATTAACTTTTTCGCCGCAGCCCGGGCGGCAGCAGGCCGCCCCAGCCTCACCCTCGATCCAGCCCAGCTACCTGCCCCAACTCTTGCCGGGATTCGTACCTACCTGGCAGAAGAATTCACCGGTAGCACTCCCTCGGGCCAGACCCTGGCCGATATTCTGCCGCGCTGCACCTTCCTCGTCGACGGGGTTGCCGCCACCGACGAGCAGCTCGATGCCCCGGCACTCCTGACACAGGCTAAGCGCCTGGACGTACTTCCGCCCTTTGCCGGTGGCTAGGAGGAAAACCCGGTGAACACCCCCAGCTACTCGGCCCTGATTCTAGCGGGTGGACGCTCCTCCCGCCTGGGCGGGGTGCCCAAGGCCCTGCTCTCCAACGGTGAGCACACCCTGCTCGACGGAGTTCTCGCCGCCTGCACGGGTGCGGAGTATCGCGTGGTCGTCGGACCGGCAGAGCTCCCCCTGCCCGCGGGCGTCCTACAGACCCGGGAAGAACCAGCTTTTAGCGGGCCAGCAGCCGGTATTTCTGCCGGGCTTGCGACCCTGGCAACAACCCAGCCTGACTTTTCGGCACTCTCCCACCACTGGATACTGGTGCTTTCCTGCGACCTGCCCCGAGCCCGGGCCGCTGTGCCCCTACTTTTGCAGGCGGCGGCGTCCGCACCGGATGAGGTCACCGGCTACTGGGCTGTCTCTGAGGGCATCACCCAACCCCTGCTGGGCATCTACCGGGCCGCGGCTCTTGCTCCTGCCTTTGCAGGGGATACCGCCAACGCCTCCGTCCGCCGCTTTCTCAGCCCCCTTGAACCTGCAGAGCTAGAGCTACCTGTCGACCTGACCGCCGATATTGATACCTGGGAGGCCGCCCGCTCCGCAGGCTACACCCAGGCACCGCCCCAGCCCTAAGGAGGACCACCGTGCACCACACCAGCTGGCACCAGGCCAGGCAGCTCCTGCACCGGGCAGGGGAGGCCCTTACCCTTACCGAAGAAGAGATTCCCCTCGCTGAAGCCGTCGGCAGAACCCTAACCCGTGATGCCCGTGCCCTGCTGCCCGTTCCCCACTACGATTCCTCAGCTATGGACGGCTACGCCACCGCCGGGGCCCCGCCCTGGCAGGTACTGACCCACCCGCCAGCTGCCGACGGGGAGAACATCCACCGCAAAACCCTCCCCCTCGCCCCCGGCCAGGCAACCCCCATTCTGACCGGCGGGCTGCTTCCCCCCGGTACTGAAGCTGTCATCCGCCAGGAACACGGCCTGCGAGAAGGCAACACGCTCAGCCCCGATCCCCGCTTTTTTAGTGGGCAGGGCTACCCCAGCCCGGGGGCCGACATCCGCCGGGCGGGCGAAGAGCTCCCCGCAGGCAGCAGCGTACTTGCTGCGGGCACCTGCATTAATACCCGGCATCTCGGCGCCCTTGCCACCCTCGGTCTCGATACCCTGACCGTAACCGCCTGCCCCACCGTAGCTATCGCCTACACCGGCAACGAAATTATTACCGCAGGTCTCCCCGGCCCCGGCCAGGTGCGTGACGCCTATTCTCTGGCCTTCCCCTCCATCATCGAAGATCTCGGGGCGGCAGTCACCAGTACCTGCCGACTACCCGATAGCAAAGCCAAACTCACCGACTGGCTCACCACAACCCGCGCCGACCTACTCCTCATCACCGGCGGCTCCTCAACCTCCACCGCCGACTGGGTACGCCGAGCCCTCCACGACCTTCAGGCCAGCTACCTCTTCGAATCGGTAGCCATCCGCCCCGGCCACCCGGCCCTAGCCGCCCACCTACCGGCCAGCAGCAACCTGGCAGCACCGCTCGTCCTGGGCCTGCCCGGCAACCCCCTTGCGGCCTACACCGCCCTCTACTCCTACCTCAATCCCTGGCTCACCGGCGCCACCGCAGCCCCCCTAGACGAGCTGCCCACCGGCGTCCTCACCCATGAGGTACCCGGCTACCGCAAACACGACCTGCGCCTGCTACCTGCCAGCCTCAGCCCCTCGCCCCACGAGGCAGCTCTCACTCCCCTGCCCAAAACCCAATCCCACATGCTCACCTCCTTCGCCACAGCCGACGCCCTCGCCCTCGTCCCGCCGGCTGGTGCGGTAGCAGGCAGTACTGTTAGCTACCTCCCCCTGCCCCACTAGCCCCACCGCGCTACCCCGTTCTAAGAAGCATCGCAAAAACGCCCCGTCACACAGCTCAACACTTCTCTGCGCCTGTTAGACAGGACTTATAATTAAGAACAACCCGAGCCGAACTCAACAGACCGGAGCCCCGCGTGCCCAAACCAAAACTCGGCGATGTCGCTGCGCTGGCAGGCGTCTCCCCCACCACGGTCTCCCGTGTGCTCAACAACCGGGGCTACCTCTCCGAAACCACCCGCGTCAAAGTCTTCGACGCCATGCAGCAACTCGGCTACCGGCCCAACGCCATCGCCCGCTCCCTCCAGGGGCAAAAAAGCCAGCTCATCGGCCTAGTCTTCCCCTCCGTCGCCAACCCCTTCTACGGGGAAATGGCCTACCGCATCGAATCCCACCTGGCCGACATCGGCTACAAGACCATTCTCTGCAACAGCAACGACCACCCCAAATCAGAGCAGCGCTACCTCGATATGCTCATAGCCAACCAGGTCGACGGCGTTATCACCGGCGCCCACTCCCAGGTTGTTGCCAACTTTCCCCATCTGGGCGCTCCCCTTATCACCATCGACCGCCAGCACACCGGCCGCGGCCCCAACATCAGCTGCGACAACTTCGACGGGGCCTACCGGGCCACCCACCTACTTCTTGACGGTGAGGCCACGAATATCCTGCACATCACCTCAACCGTCTCCCTCGACAACGCCCGCCAGCGCGGCTACCAGCTAGCGGTCACCGAAGCCGGCTACACCCCGCATATCCTCGAACTGGGCTTCACCACCCCGCAGGCCACCAAACGCGAGCGCATCTTCACCTACCTCGACGAGCACCCGCAGGTTGATGCTGTCTTCGCCTCAAACGATGTCTACGCCGCCATGGTGCTGGGCTATGCCCGCACTAGCGGCCGGCAGGTGCCCCAGGACCTACAGGTCATCGGCTTTGACGGCACCGAAACCAGCCGGGCTCTCCTGCCCGAGCTAACCACCGTGGTGCAGCCCATCGACGCAATGGCCCAGCGGGCCGTCGCCCAGCTCATGCACGCCATGAACGGCGAAGAAAAAGAGCTCACCGGCAGCGATACACTACCGGTGAGCCTTCATGAGGGATCAAGCACCCGCTCCCTGCTCTGGGCAGAGAACGCGGTGGCATAAGCTAACGTCCCCTGCCCGACTTCTCCGCGATTTCTATTCTTTGACACAGAGCTCACTCATGAACGCCCCTGAACCAAAGGAAAAAGAATATTACTTATTCCGGTGGTGGTCATGAAGCGACACCTGGGTCACCGGAGCCGGGTGCAACATGCCCAGGGCAGGCTTGCCGCCCTTAAACCGGAAAAGCTCAACAAACCCGTGGCGGGCATAGAGAGAAGCTGACCGGTAGGTAGAAGCCTCCAGGTAGGCGGGCACCTCGCCCAGGCGCTCGCGGCGGTAATCCAGCAGGTGGGAGCCGATGCCGTGCCCGCGGGCGTCCTCGTGCACACCGATAGTGTAGAGGTACCAGTGGTCGAATTTTGGGCGGGCCGCCAGCAGGCGTAACTCGGTGACGGTGGCACGGGCCAGCCCCTTCCCCAGCACCCGGTAATAGTCGGGCAGGGCCTTAATGTCGGCCAGCAGGTTACCTTTCTGGGCTTCCGGCGAGAGCCAGAGGGCAGCACCCAGCACCTTACCATCGGCAGTGACGGCGATATCGATAGTGCCCTTCGGGGCGTAGGTGGTGCGTAGCTGAAACTCAAAGAGCCCGCGGACGGTCTCGGTGCGGCCGTCCCCGCCCATAGCCTTGTTCATGACCGGGTCGTGCTCAAAGGCATTGGTCAGCGCCTCAATCACGCCGGGGTAGTCAGCTTCGGTCGCTTCACGCACGGTAAAGTCGTAGGTTTGCTCGGGCATGGAATCCTCCTGGGTACGGTGTTACCTTTCAAGATTACCCGGTCAAGAAAGCTCTAGAGAGAGTTTTCCTTGCGCCTTCTACGGAGGGGGTGCCCCTGCATCGCAGCTCGTTGGCTCGGGGCTGGCGTGAATTGCGACGAGCCTCCAGGCGAGGAGCAAGAGGGTCACGAGCCAAGATGTAGGGGCACCCCCGTACTGGTGTAGCGCAAAGCAACCCGCTCCGCGCGCGTCCTTATCAGCAGGACGGGCAGGAAGGCAAAGTAGGGACAAAACCAAGGCTACCGGGAAGCATCCCCACCTGGCTTCACCGCAGACAAAAACAGACAGGCACCCACTCCCGCGCTGGGAGTAGGCGCCTGCCATTTAAGCTAAAGTTTCTTAGCCCTTGCGAGCTGCGGTGATGAAGTCAGCACCGGCTGCTACGTCGCTTCCTGCATTGGCAACTGTCAGGTCGGCAACGGAGCTCTTGGCGTTGGTGATAACCAACGGGGTGGTTACGGGGTAGCCTGCAGCCTTGACCTGCTCCAGGTCGAACTCCACCAGCACCTGGCCGCGGGTGACGGTATCGCCCTTCTTGACCTTGGGTTCGAAGAACTTGCCGTCCAGTTCCACGGTATCGAAGCCTACGTGAATCAGGATTTCCAAACCGTCTGCGGTACGGATGCCGAAGGCATGGCCGGTGGGGAAGGCGACGGTTACTTCGCCGTCTGCAGGAGCCACAACCACACCTGCGGTCGGCTCAATGGCGGCACCGGGGCCCAGGGCGCCTGAGGCGAACATCTGGTCGCTCACGCCGGCAAGCTCGACAACGGTACCGTTCATGTGGGCGGTCAGAGCGGACGCGCCAGCGGCGGACGGTGCTGCCGCGGGAGTAGCTGCGGGGGCGGGAGTCTGCGCTGCAGTGTCGTCGCTACCGCCGAAGAGCTTTTTGAAGAAGCCTGCCATGGTTGTCACCTCATAGTGGTTGGGAGTGGTGGGGCCGCTGTGTGCGGCGTCTCCACCAGCCTACCACCGTCGATAACCTGTGAGACAGGTCTTACTGTGTCCTGCCGGTGCCAGGTCACGGAAAATTTTTCGCCCCGTGCGCTAAGGCACCGGCGCCATTTACCCTAGTCTTCTACAAGCCGGGCAGCTTCGAGGCTCAGCACGGCCGCCTCGTCTGCTACCAGGCGGACGGTGCGCTTAGCTCCGGTGAAGTAGGTTCGGGATGAGAAAACGGCGGCTCCCCCATCGAGGAAGAGTTCAGTTCCAGAGGCGTCGACCAGCAGGTCGAAGGTGCGGGTAGCGCTGTGCTCTAGGGTTCGATGGCGTTCTGCCCCGCCAACGGTGTAGCGGCTGCCGGTGCGGTCCAGGTGGGCGCCGTCCTCGCTCAGGGTCAGCACCAGGGCCTGCCCCGCGGCGTCCTCAACGATAATCTGCACGGGCTCGGCTACCGCCACCTCACCGCACAGGCGCCAGACGCGGGCGTCTGCCAGTTCCGCGATCTCGCCATGAGCTGCGGGCACAACAGGGGCGGGCGCCAGGGCGCTATCAAGCTGCTCCACGGGGTTCTGGTAGATACGACCAGCACGCAGGGTGAGACGGCGGGGGTAGGTCTGCATGTGCACCCAGTGGTTGTCCCAGGAGGGCTGGTCATCCTGGTCGGCATTGCCGAACCAGCCCTGGAGCACCGCGTGGGAGCCGTCCTGCCCTACTCCGTGGAAGCACTGGGGGGCGTAAAACTCGGTACCGGCGTCCAACTCGGTGAAGGGGGTGGTGACCTCAAAGTGGGTGCCGGTGAGGGTGCCCACGATGTAGCCGGTCTGGAAGATGTTGTTGTACTTCTCCCCGTCGGCCTCCATGCCCTGGGGGCTGAAAATCAGCACGTCCTTGAGCTTTCCGGTCTCCTCGTCGCGCAGCTGAATCAGGCCGGGGCACTCGTACATGTAGCCCAGGTTGGCCAGGGCGGGGTCTGAGAAGGTGAGTTCCCCGTCGAAGGTCCAGGTGCGGCGGTCAGGTGAGGAGTAGAGCACCACGGCCCCGGTTTCGTCCTCGCGCTGGGCACCGATGACGGCGTAGAAGGTGCCCTCGCGTTCAATCACATGGGGGTCGCGGTAGTGGGCTGTGTAGCCCTCTTCGGGGCCGTTGATAAAGACCTCTTGCTTGGTGAAGGTCTTGCCCTGATCGGGTGAGGTAAAGAGTACCTGGTAGGCCTCCCGGTTGCCGTCGGCGTCCTTGACATTGCCGGTGTAGAAGAACTCAAAGGTGCCATCCTCGCCCACGAAACCCGAGCCCGAGTAGCAGCCGTTCTTATCGAACCAGTCGGTGGGGGCGATGGCGGTGCCGCGGTCCTGCCAGTGGGTGAGGTCGTCGCTGGTGGCGTAGCGCCAGAAGACGGCGCGGGTGGGGTGCACCGGGGAGTACTGGTAGAAGGCGTGGTAGGTGCCTTCATGATAGATCAGCCCGTTGGGGTCATTGAGGCGGCCCACGGGCGATGCCAGGTGCAGGGCCGGGTAGTCGGGGTCGGTGCGCACATGCTTGTGGTAGGTGGCATAGGCTTGCTCGGCGGCTGCGAGCAGTTCGGCGGCGTCCGGACGTCCGGGCTTAGTCACGCGGGGCTCCTTGGGTGAGTACGATAGCGGGGGTCTGTCAATCGTTAGTCATATCCAGCTTACCCCCTGCCTTCCCCGGAGCCTTAGGTCTATGGGGCACAGAGCAGACCGGCAAATATTCCAGTTTGTGATAGGGGCTAGCCCGCGAAGGTTCTACCGGCAGATGCTGGTGGTGGCGCTTACTGCCAGATGGTCAGAATCGCCTACCTGCTGGTAGGTTATATCCTCGCTGTGAGCAGGTGGCCCCTGCATCACCATGATGTGGTCGATCGGGGCCCGCATTCCTAGCACTCCGCCTACCGGCCAGGTGCCCTCAATCCGGTGGGTGGTCAGGGCAGCATCCGCACCCAGGTGTGAGCGCGCCCCCGCATAGCTGGCCAGGCCGCCGTGGAGCAGAGTCGCGTTAAAGTCGCCGGCAATCAGGACAGGGCGGCTCCCGTCGCGGGCCAGGCGGTCGATGGTGGCTAGGTCATCGCGCCACTGCTGCATGTAGGAGGGCACGGGCGGGGCCGTGTGCACCGCAAGCAGTGAGGGGTGACCACTATCGTCATTTTCAGGAGCCAGAATGAGGGCGCCGAAGGTCATGGGCACTTCCTGCGCGGTGTAGGTGCCCAGCCGGTCGCTCACCAGGGTCAGTGTCGGGGCGATGTGGGCCTTTCCGCTGGTGGAGGCGAACAGCTGGTAGCCCGAAACGCCGCCAGCAAGGGCGGGTGTATCGGGTGAGACTTCAGGGAGCACCAGGAAATCCGGCTCATCGGCCAGCAACCGAGCCAGGGACTGGTCGGTCAGGGTATCGAGGGCGTTGTAGGTAGTGACCCGGTAGGTCTGCATATTAACGCACCCAATAGCAGGTACCCCGCGCGCATTATAGCGCGCAGCCCCGTAGGGGTCGGCGACAGCCAGCAGACTAGAGACGGCACAGGCTACCGCCGTCAGCCCGGCGAGGCAGCGGGTGATTGTGCTGGTTCTAGAGCGCAGGGCTACCAGCAGGGCCGCTATCAGGACGCCCGCCCCGGCAACCGCAAGCAAGGTGGGGAAGGCAACGGCCTGGGCAATGATCAGGCGGGTGGTCAGCCAGGCGGTCACCGGGTGCCCCGGCCAGAGGAGGATAGCTAGCCAGGTCAGAAAACCTGCCAACAGCAGGCACCAGAGCACACGAATCAGAGTCTTACCCATGACCCCAGCCTAGCTAAAACCAGCAGGCAGGGGAAGAGGTGGGGGCGGCGTCCGTCCTTAAACAAAAAGCCGCAAGGGCGGCAACCCGTAACGGGTGCCGCCCCTGCGCCAAAGATAAGAAAAGTAAGAAACTTACTTGAGGGTGACGGTTGCGCCGGCGCCTTCGAGAGCTTCCTTAGCCTTCTCTGCGTCTTCCTTGGAAACGCCTTCGAGAACGGGCTTGGGAGCGCCGTCAACGAGGTCCTTAGCTTCCTTCAGACCCAGTGAGGTGAGGGCGCGAACTTCCTTAATAACGCCGATCTTCTTGTCGCCAGCTGATTCGAGGATAACGTCGAATTCTGACTGCTCTTCAGCAGCACCAGCGTCGCCACCGGCAGCACCAGCAACAGCAACGGGAGCAGCTGCGGTTACGTCGAATTCTTCTTCGAATGCCTTAACGAATTCGGAAACCTCAACGAGTGACAGTTCCTTGAATGCTTCAATGAGTTCTTCGATTGAAAGCTTAGCCATGAGATTGGCTCCTTCTTTGATTCAGTTGCAAGCCTCAGTATTTCAGCCTGCGAGCTTGAAAATTGTGGGGTGGCCCAGGCGAATGGGCCGAAGTCTGTGCGGTGGGCAGAGACGAGGCGATTACTCGGCCTCGGGTGCTGCGCCTTCCTGCTCTTCGAGCTTGATACGCAGAGCGTCAACGGTGCGAGCAACCTTTGCGATTGCGCCCTTTGCGCCGCCTGCGACCTTTGCAAGAAGTACCTCGCGTGATTCGAGGCTTGCAAACTTGTTGATGCCAGCTTCGTCGAGAGCTTCGCCCTCGAAGTAACCGCTCTTAACGATCAGCTGGGGGTTAGCCTTGGCAAAGTCACGCAGACCCTTCGCAGCATCAATAAAGTCGCCCTTGATGAATGCGATTGCGCTGGGGCCGTGGAGCTGACCATCGAATGCGTCGATGCCAACTTCCTTAGCCGCGATAGCGGTCAGAGTGTTCTTTACCACGGCGTACTCGGTCTCAGCACCCAGTGCACGACGAAGTTCCTTCATCTGTGCAACGGTGAGACCACGGTACTCGGTGAGAATTACGCCGTTCGAGGTTTCAAGGAGTTCCTTGATCTCGGAAACAGCAGCAATCTTATCCTGTGTTGCCATGGTGTTCCTTCCAGTTCTTATCCCGCCAGGCCAACAAAAAATGCCCCGACGCGCAGGCATCGAGGCATAATACAAGCCCAGCTAAAACTGGTTTGTATTCTGTTATCGGCACCTACGCAGGTGGGCTGGTTAGCCCTTATCGTGCCTGTAAAAGGCACAGACCGGCGGTCTTTGGTTACTTCATCTAACCACGGTTAGCGGGGCTCTGGCAAGTTAAAACCGGGTTTAAGGGTGCTTAATCACTTAAAACCACCGCTTCTACCACCTTTGTACCGTATGCAGACCAGATGAGGCAGGTTTTTTGGTCAGCACATGGTACAAACTAGCTCTGCCCTGAGAAACAGTGCAAGGCACCTTCGCGAAGAACCAGAGACAGTCTCTGCCCTTCATCGTGGGGAACTGCTGGCAGCACAGCCGTGAGGGGACTACCGGCGGGAATGGTCACACTACCTCCCGGGTGCGGCAACTCTACCGCCCGAGTGGTTTCGAGGCTAAAACGGCTTCCTACCGTATGGGTGAGCACGCCCAGCACCCGTACCGGTAGGGCCCCCGGGCTAGCGGCGTCCGCCCGCTCAAAGCCGTGGGCAGAGATACCGGCCGGTATTGCCCGCCCACCCCGTTCTACCTCTAGCTCGTTGTAGAGCGGGTGCAGCAGGCGGGCAACCTGCGCGGACGCCGGAGCGGCCAGCACCTGCCCCGGGGCGGCAACCTGGGCCAGGCGTCCGCCCTCTAGCACCGCGAGCTGCTGGCCCATCGCGAGGGCTTCGTCGGGGGTGTGGGTGACGTAGATGCCCGTGAACCCTAGTTGGCGGTGCAGGGTCAGCAGGTCGGTGCGGATAGCTTCGCTCAGGTGCTCATCGACGCTAGAGAGCGGCTCATCGAAGAGAGCCAGCGTGGGTTTACGCACCAGGGCCCGGGCAATACCGGCCCGCTGGGCCTGGCCACCCGATAGTTGCGCCGGTCTCTTGCGCAGGTGCTCCCCCAGCCCCAAGGTGTCGACAAGGGAAAGGTAGTGGTCGCGGTCCAGCTGCTCCTGGGCACGCAGGCGCTGGGCGAAGAGGATGTTCTCTTCCAGGCTCAGGTGGGGGTAGAGCACGGGCTTTTGAAAAACGAACCCCACCGACACGGCCCCTGCCTGCGGGGTCTTGGCCGTGCCCTTAATGCGGGTGCCTCCCCCAACGCCTACCGGCCGGTGGTCGAACAGCACGCGACCGGCGTCCGCTTGTTCCAGCCCGGCAATAATGCGCAGCAGGGTGGACTTGCCCGACCCCGACTCCCCCACCAGGGAAAGTAGACTGCCGCCAGGCACGGTCAGGTCAATTCCGCTAAGCACGGCGGACGCACCAAACCGCTTGGTCAGGCCGGTGATGGTTAGGGCGGGGCTGGTCATGACCTCTATTATGCCCGACGGTTGCGCGGTAGGCCCTAACCGTAGCCTTCCCACCACAGCGCATCCCTGATTCGGCCGAGCGTGCACCTTATCGCTGAGCGTGCCGCAGATAGGTGCACGCTCAGCGATAAGACGCACGCTCGTTAGGGCAGGTCAATCGATTCGGGAGTCGGGGTAACGCAATTGGCCTGCCTCTATGAGAACACGGCAGGAGGCCGGGAGTCTTGTACCGGTGAGTCCCGGCGCTAACCCTACCTCGTCTTGTCGTTCCCATAAGGTCGGCTCAAGGTTCTTTCCCCATTTCAGGACGCCGTGCACCCCGCCCTCAACGTGGGCGATGTAGCCGAGTAGGTGGGGCGTGCCGTCCACCTCATAGCGGTCAACGACCTGGCGGGGCCGCATAATGTGCACCAGTGAGTAGGGAGGTTTTTCAGGCGGATACGTCTCGCCTGTAGCGGGGGCGTAGGCAAACCAGCCATATTCGTTAGTGTCTTGGGCTGAGAACCAGTGGGGCAGGTGGCGCTCGAAGTTATGTTCGGTGATGGTCAGCTCCTCGCTCAGAAGCTGTGGGAGGTCCCAGGTGATTACCTGCCCTTCTTCGATGGTCTCAGGAGCTTTGGCCGGGGCCTGGGCCAGGTACTCAATCAGGGCTTTCACATGCGGGTGTAGCCAGTGGCCGGGATCTTGTTCGTCCCAGCGGATTTCTCCGGTGCGAGTCAGAAGCCCCTGCGAGATGAGTTTGCCAGCGCGGTCTTCGAAGCGGGAGTGCGCTTCAAACTGATACATGGGTTCACCGTCCCCGCGTTCTTCTGCAGAGTACAGGGCAGAAATATTGATGCGCATTTCGCTCTCGAAGGGGCCACCAGCATAGTTATAGATGGTGTAGTCGGTGGGAAAGTCCCCCTCGTACAGGGTTTCTAGGCGGTAGAGAAAGACGGTTTGGCTCACCGGTTCTTGCAGGGCAAGCAGCCCGGGGTAGAGCGACTTTTCATCGCGGTAGGCGGGCAAGTCGGACGGACGCGGGTAAGGGAAGTAGGCGACGCGGTACACGGGAGTTGGGCCTCCAGACATCATTGAAAGGGGTGTGCTCTTGACCACAAGAATAGCTGGCTGTGTCCGTGAAAGCTAGACCCGGGCGTCCGCGTATCCCGCCCTTGCTTCGCCATCGCTCCGCCTCCCCGCCACAACAAAAAGGCAGGCTCCCCGCACCTATGCGCGGGGAGCCTGCCTTGGATACCCGTTAGGGTCTAAGAAACTTAGGCTACGGTTGAGGGGTCAACGGGAACGCCAGGACCGAAGGTGGTGGCGATGGTTGCCTTTGAGATGTAGCGGCCCTTAGCTGATGAGGGCTTGAGGCGGTTAACCTCTTCGAGAGCTGCTTCGAAGTTCTCGGTCAGCTGCTCAGCGGTGAAGGAAGCCTTACCGATGATGAAGTGCAGGTTTGAGTTGCGGTCAACGCGGAAGTCGATCTTACCGCCCTTGATGTCTGCAACTGCCTTAGCAACGTCCATGGTGACGGTGCCGGTCTTGGGGTTGGGCATGAGGTTACGGGGACCCAGAACCTTACCCAGACGGCCAACCTTGCCCATCATGTCGGGGGTTGCAACTGCTGCGTCGAAGTCGGTCCAGCCGCCAGCGATCTTTGCGATCAGGTCATCTGAGCCAACGAAGTCAGCGCCAGCTGCTTCTGCTGCTTCAGCCTTTTCGCCGGCTGCGATAACTACAACGCGGGCGGTCTTACCGGTGCCGTTGGGCAGGTTGACGGTACCGCGTACCATCTGGTCTGCCTTGCGGGGGTCAACGCCGAGTCGCAGTGCGACCTCAACGGTTGAGTTGGGCTTGTCTGCCGCGATGTCCTTTGCTACTGCAATAGCCTCGGCGGGTGCGTAGAGCTTGTCCGCTTCGATCTTGGCTACAGCTGCCTGGTACGCCTTGCTGCGCTTTGCCATCTGCTTTTCTCCTTTGCAGGTGTGGTCTTTGGTGAGCCGCGCTCGGCTCTGCCACATGCCTCCCGGGTGGGAGACTCTAACAATTGTCTTTGGGTGAGGTGTGAACCTCGGTTCCCCGCGGTGGGCGGGGTGGAAGGGTTTTAGCCTTCGACGGTGATGCCCATGGAGCGGGCGGTGCCGGCGATGATCTTCGCTGCGGCGTCGATGTCGTTAGCGTTCAGGTCTTCCATCTTGGTCTGGGCGATTTCCTTGACCTGGTCCAGGGTCAGTGAGCCGACCTTCTGGGTGTGGGGTACGCCGGAGCCCTTAGCAACGCCAGCTGCCTTCTTGATGAGCTGTGCTGCGGGAGGGGTCTTGGTGATGAAGGTGAAGGAGCGGTCCTCGTAGACGGTGATTTCTACGGGGATGATGTTGCCGCGCTGGGATTCGGTGGCTGCGTTGTAGGCCTTGCAGAATTCCATGATGTTGACGCCGTGTGCACCGAGTGCGGGGCCAACGGGGGGCGCGGGGTTAGCGGCGCCTGCCTGGATCTGCAGCTTGATGAGGCCTGCGACCTTCTTCTTGGGAGCCATTTGTGTTTGGTCCTTTTCTTAGCTGGTGGACCGGCGCACAGGAGTATGCACCGGGCGGTGGTGCTGCCATGGCGGCGGCCGCACCGTGTAGGGGCGCACCGGCGTGGGTGCGCACATACAGTCTTCTATCTTAGTACGGTCTGGGCTTTAAAGCTATTGCGGGGCGGACGCCTACCCCTGGGTGCTTGCTCACAGGCGGGCGGGTGCCGGGTTAGGTCGACTGTGCAAACACCCTCACGATAGACTCCCCCGCTTTTGAACAAAAATAAAAGGACCGCCCCACATCAAGCGGGGCGGCCCTTGACCAGACAAGCTGGTTTTACATCTTGGTGACCTGTGAGAAGTTCAGGGTCACGGGGGTCTCGCGTTCGAAGACGGAGATCAGCACAACCATGGATGAGGCTGCGGCGTTGATCTCTGAGATGGTTGCAGGCATGCCCTCGAAGGGGCCTTCCTTAACGGTGACGGCCTCACCAATCTCAAAGCCGGTTTCAACAGCGGGAGCAGCCTTGGGAGCGGCGCCTGCTTCTGCCTGCTCAGCTTCAAAGACGGGAGCCAGCATGTCAACGACCTCATCGAGGCGCAGGGGAACCGGGTTGTAGGCGTCCTGCCCAACGAAGCCGGTCACACCGGGGGTGTGGCGCACAACGCCCCAGCTCTCGTCGGTCAGGTTCATACGCACCAGAGCGTAGCCGGGGACGCGCACACGGCGAACCAGCTTCTTGGTGGTGTTCTTGACTTCCATGACCTCTTCCATGGGGACCTGAACCTCGAAGATGTCATCTTCAGCGTTCATGGTCTGGGCACGGGATTCGAGGTTAGCCTTGACCTTGTTCTCGTAGCCGGCGTAGGTGTGAATGACGAACCATTCACCTTCCTGGCGGCGTAGCTTAGCCTTGAACTCTTCGAGCGGGTCAACGGCGGGCTCGCCAGCTTCTTCAGCTTCGCTGACTTCTTCGACGACCTCAGCGGCTGCTACTTCAACAGCCTCGTGGCCCTCTTCGGTTGCCTGCTCTGCAGGTTCTACGACCTCTTCGGTTTCAGGTGCAACTTCCTGCTCGGACACGCTTTCCTGCTTTCGTCATTGGGGTTTACTTGAAGGCGCGCACGCCCTACATACACAAAAGATTCTACGGGTTAGGCCGCCGTCGGCCTAGCTCCGTGCTTCTAGTTGATGCCGTTACCAAAAATCCAGAAGGCTCCCTGACCGAAAACGTAATCTAGACCCGAGATGAAGAGCATCATAAAAGCAACGAAGAAAAGAACAATAATCACATACTGCACCAGTTCTTTACCGGTGGGAGTGGTGACTTTTTTGAGTTCTGCGATAACTTCACGTAAGAACTGAAAAATCCGGCCGAAGAAGCCCTGCTTCTTCTCTGCGCCTGGTTCTTCAGAATCGGCGGTCCTGGCGGCGATTGATTTAGCCATGGTAGGCCCGCCCCTTTCTAGACTCATCATGAACATGAACTGTTCGATTGACAAATAAACCTGTGAGGCTTGAAGCAGGGCGGACAGGACTCGAACCTGCAACCTGCGGTTTTGGAGACCGCTGCTCTACCAATTGAGCCACCGCCCTTTGAAGGTTACCCCTTCAAGGAGGCTTGAAACCCTTGCGGGCACAAACCTAAAGCTGTTCGGTTGCGAACAACGTTATCTACTGTAGAACATATTTTTTGCTTTGGCAATTTGGTGCGCGCCAGCTCCTCTTTGGGCACCCGCCCACCCTATGATTTAAGGGGTAGGTGCCAGCGGTCGTACTGGCGTCCGCACCCTTTTTGCCATAATCCAACGGTCCTGCCCGCAGGACGGAAGCGAGAACCTCCCCATGACTGCCCGCGTATCACGCCGGATTGGCGCTATCGCCCCCTCGGCCACCCTCGTCGTTGACGCTAAAGCTAAGGCCCTCAAGGCGCAAGGACGCCCGGTTATCGGCTTTGGTGCGGGCGAGCCCGATTTCCCCACCCCCGACTACATTGTGGACGCAGCCCGCAAGGCTCTTGAGGACCCCGCCAACTTCCGCTACACCCAGGCCGCTGGCCTGCCCGCCCTCAAGCAGGCAATCGTTGAGAAGACCAAGCGTGACTCCGGCATCGATATTGACGCCTCCCAGGTGATCGTGACCAACGGCGGCAAGCAGGCCGTCTACCAGGCCTTTGCCACCGTCATTGACGAGGGTGACGACGTGCTGCTGCCCGCCCCCTACTGGACCACCTACCCCGAGGCTATCCGCCTGGCTGGTGGCAACCCCATCGAGGTCTTCGCCGGAGCCGACAAGGAGTACAAGGTCACCCCCGACATGCTGGAGGCAGCCTACACCCCCGCCACCAAGGCCCTGATTTTCGTATCCCCCTCTAACCCCACCGGTGCGGTCTACACCCCCGAAGAGACCAAAGCTATTGGCGAGTGGGCACTGGAGAAGGGCATCATCGTGCTCACCGACGAAATCTACGAGCACCTCACCTACGACGGCGTGCCCTTCACTTCCATCGTCAAGGCCGTGCCCGCCCTGGCTGAGAACACCGTCATTCTCAACGGTGTTGCCAAGACCTACGCCATGACCGGCTGGCGCGTGGGCTGGATGATTGCCCCCGTCGACATCACCAAGGCGGCAACCAACCTGCAGTCGCACATGACCTCCAACGTCAACAACATCGCCCAGCTGGCGGCACTTGAAGCTGTCTCGGGCTCCCTCGACGCCGTCAACGAGATGCATAAGGCCTTCGACCGCCGCCGCAAGACCATCGTTGAGGGGCTTAACGCTATCGAGGGCGTCCACTGCCCCACCCCCAAGGGTGCCTTCTACGCCTATGCCGATGTCACCGGCCTGCTGGGCAAGACCATTGCGGGCAAGACCCCGCAGACCTCCGCTGAGCTTGCCGAAATCATTCTGGAAGAGGCTGAAGTAGCGGTTGTTCCCGGTGAGGCTTTTGGCCCCTCCGGCTACCTGCGCCTGTCCTACGCCCTGGGCGATGAAGACCTCGCCGAAGGCCTGGCTCGTATGCAGAAGCTGCTGGCAACCGCAGAGTAATTTGCCTGATTCGGGTACGCAGGACGCCCCCATGGAGGCACCAAGTAAGCGCGGCATATGAACCGCAAGCAAGCTGGCTCGGCGGCTGGCGTGAATCGCACCTGAGCGAAGCGAAGCTGCGAGAGGGTCGCTTGCGAAGGTTCATATGCCGCGCTATCTGTATATCCGGTGCGCCCGAATCTACTACCTCACCCGACATAAAGTCATCACTGACTCTAACGGCGAGGCTGAAAACATACAGCGCAACCTACCCCACAGCTACCCAACGCAACCCCTCTTTACTACAATAGAAACCAACAAAGACCCACACTTTGGACTGCCTAAACGGGCAGAAACCCAACAGGGTCATCACCATCATTCCCCACCAGGAATAACACAAGGAGTTTCTCCATGAAGATCGGTCTGCTCACCTCCGGCGGCGACTGCCCCGGCCTGAACGCTGTTATCCGTGGCGCTGTGCTCAATGGCGTCAAGACCTACGGCGACGAGTTCGTTGGCTTCCGCGACGGTTGGCGCGGTGTTGTTGAAGGCGACTTCATGGATCTGCCCCGCACTAAGGTTCGTGGTCTGGCTCGTACCGGTGGCACCATTCTGGGTACGTCCCGCACTAACCCCTTCGATGGCCCCAATGGTGGCCCCGAGAACATCGAGATCATGATGGAGCGCAACGGTATCGATGCTATTGTCGCTATCGGTGGCGAGGGCACTCTGGCTGGTGCTAAGCGCCTGGCTGACGCGGGCCTGCCCGTGGTTGGTGTTCCCAAGACTATTGATAACGACCTGCAGGCAACCGATTACACCTTCGGTTTCGACACCGCAGTTTCTATCGCAACCGATGCCCTGGACCGCCTGCGCACCACCGGCGAGTCCCACCACCGTGCCATGGTCGCTGAGGTCATGGGCCGTCACGTTGGTTGGATTGCCCTGCACTCCGGTATGTCCGGCGGCGCTCACGCTATTCTGATTCCCGAGGTTAAGGTCTCAATGGAAGAGGTTTCTGGCTGGGTCAAGGAAGTTCACGACCGCGGCCGCTCCCCCCTAATTGTTGTTGCTGAGGGCTTCATCCCCGAGGGCTTCGACGATGTGATGGCTGGTAAGGGCCAGGAGAAGGACGGCCGCCCCCGCCTGGGCGGTATCGGCGACTGGGTTGCGCAGGAGATTGAGCGCATCACCGGCATTGAAACCCGTAACACCACCCTGGGCCACATTCAGCGCGGTGGCGCCCCCACCGGCTTTGACCGCGTGCTCTCAACCCGCCTGGGTATCCAGGTTGTCGATATGATTCACGACAAGGAATGGGGCAAGATGGTTGCCCTGCAGGGTACCGAGATTAAGCGCGTTGACTTTGCTGAGGCCCTTAACGGTCTGAAGACCGTTCCGGTCCACCGCTACGAAGAGGCTAAGGTTCTCTTCGGCCGCTAGGCCACACGCCTCACACTAGAAACGACTGCTTCCCCAAGAATTCTTGGGGAAGCAGTCATTTTTATGGGCACTTGTTTTACCGTGTCTGTGCCGTGTCTACCGTGGTACGGGATCAGAGACCTCTAGCGCAGAAAGTCCCCCATGTTCCGGCGTCCTGCCACCTGGCCGGCGTCCGGAACAACAATCACGGTCTGAGCAGCAGCGTACTGGCTAGTTGCGGGGTTGCCGTCGGCGTCCGTATCTCCCTCATCCACCACGCGCAGGGTGGCGGCGGGGTCAACCGAGCGTTTCAGGACGGCCAGGGCGATAGGCCCAGCTTCATGGTGCAGGGCCACCGAGGTTATGGTGCCTACCTTCTTCTCGCCGTTCATCACGGCAGAACCGGCAGCGGGTAGGGTGTGCTCTGAGCCGTCCAGGTCGAGGAAGGTTAGGCGGCGGGGCGGGTGCCCCAGGTTGTGCACGCGAGCAACGGTCTCCTGGCCCTTGTAGCAGCCCTTCTCCAGGTGCACGGCGGTACGCAGCAGGTCGAGCTCGTGGGGGATGGTCTTCTCATCGGAGTCCACGCCCACGCGCGGGCGCCAGGCCTCAATGCGCAGAGCCTCAGCGGCCCAGACCCCGGCCAGCTGGGCTCCCTCGACCGCATCGAGCAGGCGGTGGGCGGGTACGATGGTCAGGTAGCGGCGGTAGGCGGACGCCGGGTGCTCGCCTTCCCCAGCGGACGCGTAGGTGTAGCCCCCGGGGGCAATACCGGCGCTCCAGGGGTCAGCCCAGACAATGCCGCCTGCCAGCACGGCGTCCGCCCCATCAACCTCGCGCGGGTCAAGGGTGGACCCCAGCACCGCGTGGGTTTCGGTGCGGTCGGTAATCTCAACGCGCAGCATGAACTTCATGCGGTTCAAATACTCGGCCAGAGGCGCAGCCTGGTCCCGTTCAGTAATCAGCCAGACCGCGCCGTCCTTCTCAACAGCAAAGGCGGAGAACTCGATGCGGCCCTGCGGGGTCAGCAGAAGAAGCTCGGTGGAGTCCCCCTCCCCCAGCCCGGCTAGGACCTGGCTTGAGAGGGTGGTCAGCCAGCTCAGGCGGTCCTCGCCCGCAACCGTCACCACGCCCAGGTTGGAGTGGTCAACCAGGGCAAGCCGGGTACGGCGGGCCAGGGCCCGCTGCTCAGCAACCGGGTCGCCGTAGTGGGCAGCGACCCCCGCGTCCGCCCCGGACGCCGCAAAAGCACCCGGGCGAGACAGCAGGGGGCTATGGTAGGCAGTCACTACTGGTCACCTGCAAGGTTTTCGCCGCCGAACATGGTAGCGCCCAGGTCTTCACCGGTCATGGACGAGGTCTTACGCAGCTCAGCCGAAGCGTGCTTCTCAAGCTTGCGGGTTTCGGGGTTAGCGGTTTCCCAGTCCCACATGAGGTTGCCGTTGACCAGGCCCCAGAGGCGTACGGAACCGGCGTAGTCCTTGGTGATGTCGTCCTTGAGCATGTTGCCGGTCTGCATACGCACCACCGGGCCTTTAATCATGCCCACGTAGTTTTCGGTCAGGCCGCCGGGGTGGGCGATGGTAGCCAGCAGGTTGAAGCCTCCGTCCTCGTTGCGTAGGGACTCAACGGACTCAGCGTCCTGGTGCACCGGGACCACGTCAGCAGGTACCAGGCCGGGGCCGACGTCGCCGTCCATCTGGGGGCGGTCAATCTGCCAGAAGCCGGTCTCAACGGTGATGGTGCGCAGCTTCTGGCCCTGGTCATCGAGCAGGAAGCTCTCGGCGCGGTACTCAATGAAGGGCAGACCGTCCTGGCTGAAGGTAATAATCTGCCCGAAGGGAGTTGATTCTGAACCCTCGTACCAGAGGGAGCCGGTACCCTCCCAGGTGCCCAGCAGCCAGGAGAAGGGCACGAGTTCGGGGGTAAGGTTGGTGGGAATTTCAATAGCCATACATACCAGTGTAGTGCGGGAGACGTGCGGGCGGCAGGGGCGTCCCTCTGACGACTAACCTTCTTGCTGGTTCGCTCTGGCTCACAAGCTCGCCAGATTCACGCCGAGATTATTTTCCTCGCGCGCTCGGAATCTCGACGCTCATCGACTGCAATTCATGCCAGCCCCAGCCAGTCGTCTGCCGGGACGTCCCCGCCGCCCGCTTTTCCTACTCCCCTGTTGGTCAGGCTTTAGGGCATAAAGAAAACCGGCCCTCGCGCAACAGTGCGCGGGGCCGGTGTTAAGAGGCCTGTGGGTTGCTTACTTCTGGCCGCGGAAGAGGCCGGTGAGTACGAAACCGATGCAGGTGAAGATAGCCAGACCTGCCAGGCCCAGAAGGACGAGGAAGAAAATTTCAAGTGCAAGAATACTCATACGGCTACCCTACCACGTGCGTGAGGAAAGTCGCACACACATAGGCGATGACGCCGATAAATGCTACGGGTGTTACGCCCAGGGTGACGGCGCCGCGGCGGGGCCCCTCCTTGGGGCCTGCCGAGACAACCCGGATGCCGATAAGACCCAGCAGCAGGCCGACGGCCAGGCCGATGGTGATGACGGGATAGGCGGTTTCAACGTCCCTGGCAAGGATGGCTAGACCCACCCAGCCTGCTACCGATACCGAGGCGAGCACACCCGAGACGCAGCTAATGACCGACTCCAGGCGCCCCACAGCGCCTTCGCCGCGGGCTAGTTCTGCCATGAAGCTTGCGACCACGCCCACCGCTGCGATAGCGGGCAGGAAGGTCAGGGGGGAACTGCCGGGGTTGAGCCAGGAGTAGAGCAGGGAGGCTACGCCCGATATCAGCACGATGACGGAGTGGGAGGTGATGCGGCGGCGGCCGCGTAGTTCGGCGATGCCGGTGGCTGCGGGCCAGCCGCCGGCGATGAGAAGGACGGCGCCCAACCCGGCGAGTGCTGCGAGGTCGGGTGAGGTAGCTGCGGTGATGACCAGGGCTATGAGGGTGATGAGGGCTGAGAGTGCCACCAGTGTGTAGCGAGAACGGCGGGTTGTGCCGATACGCCCGATGGGCCCTTCGTAGACGGTTTTCTGTCGGGCTCGGCGGAGCTTGGTGAGCTCGGGGACGAAGGTGCGGATAGCTCGGGTGTGGGTGGGATCTTTAGTAGTCACTCTGGGATTTCATCTCGGTGTGTGGTGGGCCGGTGGTGTGGGTGCCGGCGTCCTTCTTATCTTCCCGTATTACGAACCTGTTTATCAACGTCTGTGGCGTGCGTTTTATACTGGTGCTTGAGTTGACCTGTTCAAGGGAGTGTATGAGCGTGCTGCATATTGTCGTATTGAGTGATTCTGCGACCGATGGCGCTGATGTCACTCAGTCGCTGGGGTTGTTGGCTCATCAGCTGTCTATTCTGCCGTTGGGGGCTTCTGCTCCGATGGTGCAGGCTGCGGGGCCCGATGTGGTCTTGGTTGATGCCCGTGAGCAGTTGGTTGCGGCCCGTAACTGTGCCCAGTTGTTGAAGGGGTCTGGTTTTACTACGCCGCTGTTGATGGTGCTTACCGAGGGCGGTATGGCTGCGGTGGCGCCGCACTGGATGGTGGACGATATCGTGCTTGAGTCGGTGGGTCCGGCTGAGCTTGAGGCCCGTTTGAGGTTGTTGACGACGCATGTGGCTGCGGAGGCTGAGCCTGAGAGCACGGTCATTCGGGCCGGTGGTATCACGGTGGATGAGGCCTCGTATTCGGCGCGTTTGCAGGGTTCGCCTCTGAACCTGACCTATAAAGAGTTTGAGTTGCTGAAGTTTTTGGTGCAGCACCCCGGGCGGGTTTTTACGCGAGCCCAGCTTCTCTCTGAGGTGTGGGGTTATGACTACTACGGTGGTACGCGCACGGTTGATGTGCATATTCGTCGTCTGCGGTCGAAGCTGGGCCCTGACAATGAGCAGTTGATTACGACGGTTCGCAATGTGGGGTATAGCTTTAACTCGGCGCGGTCGGATTCTAGGTAGGCTTAGAGGAGCTGCGATGTGTGTAGGAGGCGCGTGTGGTCTATGAAATTATTTCACCCAAGGTTTCGGGTGTTGTGCTAGCTGATTTTGAGCGGTTGGCTGAGCTGGCCCGGCAGCAGGACGGCGCCTCCCCCTTTTCTGAGCAGACCTTTGTTGAGCTGCGCAAGGCAGCTGCGGGGGCGGACGCCGGTGTGCGGCTTTTTGAGGCCCGGCAGGCTGGTGCGCCCCTAGGTTTTGCGGCCCTGGTGAGAGAAGGTGAGCTCTGGGTGTTGGAGGCCGCTGTTGCCCCCGAGGCCCGTGGCCAGGGCCTTGGCTCGGCCCTAATAGGCGCGGCGGTTGAGGCTGCCAGTGAAGAGCCGCTTCGGGCCTGGATACACGGTGGTTCTGATACGTCTAGCCCTGCACTGCAGGCGGCAACCCACCTGGCCGATAAGCTGGGCTGGCGCTCTACCCGCGAACTCTACAAGCTGGGTCTGGCCCTGACCGATGAGGCACGGGCGAGCGTCCGCGCCGCTGCCCAGGACCGCCCCCTCCCCCCTGGCCTAACGCTGACCACCTATACCCCCGACCTGGCTGAGGCCTGGGTGCAGGTCAATACCCAGGCCTTTGCCCACCACCCTGAGCAGGGTCGGCTAACCCTCGATGACCTTGCGGCCCGCACCGACTCTGACTGGTTCCGGGCAGAAGGGTTCTTCCTGGCGGTAGAAAAGGACGGGCAGCTGGCAGGCTTCCATTGGACCAAGATTCCTACCGGCCAGGGTGAGCGTCCCGAAGGGGAAGTCTATGCGGTGGGCATCGCCCCCACCTGGCAGGGTAAGGGACTGGGGAAGGCTCTGACCCTAGCCGGTATGGCCTACCTAGCCGGGGCTACCGACGAGTCCGGCACGCCCCTTGACCGCATCGTCCTCTATGTCGATGCCGACAACACCGACGCTGTAGCCCTCTACTGCTCCCTCAGCTTTACCCCCCTCACCATCGACCGACAGTACGCACCTGCCCACCCCTAACCTTTACCACCGCCCCTCGCATTGAAAGGCACACCATGACCACCACACCGGCAGAAACCTCGGCCCACCCCCATATCAACGGCGATATTAACAAGCTCGAACGCGCCGAAACCCGCGTAGACCGTATCGACGTGGGCGAAAAAATCAAGCAGCCCAACCTCGAGGGCGATTTCGGCAGCGACCGCTTCCTTGACCGCGAAATCAGCTGGCTCGAGTTCAACACCCGAGTGCTCGAACTGGCCGAAGACCCCAACCTCTACCTGCTAGAGCGCCTGAACTTCCTCTCCATCGTCACCAGCAACCTGGACGAGTTCTTCATGGTACGCGTGGCCGGCCTCAAGCGCCGCATTGCCACCGGCATAGCCGTGCCCTCAGCAGCCGGGCTCTCCCCCGAAGAACAGATGGAAGAAATCTCCGAGGCCGCCCACGCCCTGCAGGAGCGTCAGGCCAGGGTCTTCCATGAGCAGGTCTACCCCGAACTGGAAAAGGAAAACATCCGTATCGTCGGCTGGGCAGACCTCTCATCAGCAGAGCAGGAGCGCCTCTCTCGCTTCTTCCGTGCCCAGCTCTTCCCCGTGCTCACTCCCCTGGCTGTTGACCCGGCCCACCCCTTCCCCTACATTTCTGGCCTGTCGCTCAACCTGGCCGTCATCGTCCGTAACCCCCAGACCGGCAAGGAGCTCTTCGCCCGCCTAAAGATGCCCGAAACCATCGAGCGCATGGTGGCGGTAGACGGTGCCCGCTCGGTCAAGTCCTCCTCGGGTGAGGTCCGCTTCATTCCCCTCGAGGTCATCATCGCCGAGCACCTCGACATGCTCTTCCCCGGCATGGAGGTCGTGGAACATCACGCCTTCCGTGTGACCCGCAACGAGGATCTTGAAGTTGAAGAAGACGACGCCGAGAACCTGCTCAAGGCCCTAGAAACCGAGCTGCTACGCCGCCGCTTCGGCCCCCCGGTGCGTCTGGAGGTTGAAGACACCATCAACCCCACCATCCTTGACCTGCTCGTTTCAGAGCTGCGCATCGATGAGCACGAGGTCTACAAGCTCCCCGCCCCCCTCGACCTGCGTGGCCTGTCTGATATCGCCAAGACCAACCGCCCGGCCCTGCACTACCCCAAGCACATCGCCCACACCTCCCGCTGGCTCAACGCCAACGAGACCTCCAAGGCAGCCGATGTCTTTACCGCAACCCGCGACCACGATGTGCTCCTGCACCACCCCTACGACTCCTTTGCGACCAGTGTGCAGGCCTTCCTGGAGCAGGCAGCTGCCGACCCCTCCGTCCTGGCTATTAAGCAGACCCTCTACCGCACCTCCGGCGATTCCCCCATCGTGGACGCCCTTATCGAGGCAGCGGAAGCCGGTAAGCAGGTGCTAGCCCTGGTTGAGATTAAGGCCCGTTTCGACGAGGCCGCCAACATCAACTGGGCCCGCAAACTGGAACGTGCGGGCGTGCACGTGGTCTACGGCATCGTGGGTCTCAAGACCCACTGCAAGCTCTCCCTGGTCGTGCGTAAAGAAGCGGACGGGCTGCGCCGCTACTGCCACATCGGCACCGGCAACTACCACCCCTCCACCGCCCGCTTCTACGAGGACCTCGGCCTTATCACATGCGACCCGCAAATCGGTGAGGACGTCTCTCGTCTCTTCAACCAGCTCTCCGGCTACGCCCCGAAGACCACCTACAAGCAGCTACTGGTTGCCCCCCGCTCCCTGCGCTCGGGCCTGATTGACAACATCAACAAGGAAATCGAGCACAAGCGCGCGGGCCACGCCGCCAAGATTCAGATCAAGTGCAACTCCATGGTCGATGAGGCCATCATCGACTCCCTCTACCGCGCCTCCCAGGCAGGGGTTGAGGTCAACGTGGTCGTTCGCGGTATCTGTGCCCTGCGCCCCGGCGTCCCCGGTCTCTCCGAGAACATCAAGGTGCGTTCAGTCCTGGGCCGCTTCCTCGAGCACTCCCGCGTCTTCACCTTCGAAAACGCCGGAACCCCCAAGGTCTACATCGGTTCAGCAGACATGATGCACCGCAACCTCGACCGCCGTGTTGAAGCCCTGGTGCATGTGAAGGCAGAAGCCCACATCAAGTACCTGCTAGAGATGTTCGACAACTACCTCTCAGAGAAAACCAGCAACTGGCACCTGGGGTCAGACGGCACCTGGGAACGCCACCACCTGGCAGCCGACGGCTCACCCCTGCGCGATGTGCAGGCCTACTACCTGGCTAGCCGCGACCAGAAACGCAACAAGCGAGCCTAAGCCGGGCGCAGACATCCGCGCCTTGTCCACCGCTCACAGCTAAGGGGCATAGAATGTCCTTGGGTTAACATTCGGTTAACTCAAGGACATTCTCAATGCCCGCCCCACCCCCATGGAGCTTCCCACATGCCGCACACCGAGACCTTCTACGCCGCCCACACCCACGACGGAGCGCTCTCGCTCAGCCGGGGCCCCCACAACCGGGTAGCTGTCAACGCAGCAGGCGCCATCATCTGGCGCTGGCACCACGACCAGGTGCAGGTCCTCATCATCCACCGCCCCCGCTACGATGACTGGTCCTGGCCCAAGGGCAAGCAGGACCCCGGCGAAACCCTGCCCGAAACCGCCATCCGGGAAATCCGTGAAGAGGTCGGGCTCAACGTCACCCTCGGCGCCCCTCTGGCGGTGACCGCCTACGAGGTCAAGGGCAAGCCCAAGGAGGTCTACTACTGGGCAGCCGAAGCACCCGCCGGGCAAAAAGCCGTTGCCGATGAGGGCGAAGTGGACGAGCTGCGCTGGGTCACTCCCAAACAGGCCCGCACCATGCTCACCAACGCCATCGACAAAGAGCCCCTCGACGCCCTGCTGGCCCTGGCCCACGCGCAGAACCTGCGCACCCGCCCGGTGATTATCGTCCGCCATGCCAAGGCCAAACCGCGCGCCAGCTGGGCCGGGGCCGAAGGCGAGCGCTCACTTGCGGCTACCGGCAAGCGCCAGGCACTGGCGGTAGGACGCCTGCTGGAGGCCTGGCAGCCCGAACGCATCGTTTCCTCTCCCTGGGTGCGCTGCATGCAGACGGTCTACCCCTATTCGAAGGCCTCTGGCATTTCCATCAAGGAGAAGCGGGCCCTGACCGAAGCCCACCATGCCCGAGCGCCCAAGCACGCCCGTAAGGTGGTCGAGTCTCTCTTTGAGAAGCGGGATAAGTCGGTTATGCTCTGCACCCACCGCCCGGTGTTACCCACTGTCCTTGAGGTTCTGGGAGAGCACCTGAATAAGCAGCTACGCCCCCATCTGCCCCTGCATGACCCCTACCTCAAACCCGGGGAGATGTGGGTCTTGCAGGTGTCTGTGGCCCACCCCAAGACCGTGGTGTCGCTGGAACAAATTAAGCCTTTTGACGATTAAAGAAGATATGACTGTTATTCCTACCCCCTACGAAGACCTGCTGCACGAGATTATGGCGACCGGCGACGAGAAAGCCGACCGCACCGGCACCGGCACCAGAAGCGTCTTCGGCCGTCAGATGCGCTTTGACTTATCTGAGAGTTTTCCGCTGATTACCACCAAGAAGGTGCACTTCAAGTCGGTGGTTATTGAGCTGCTCTGGTTCCTGCGCGGGGAGTCCAACGTACGCTGGTTGCAGGAGCGCGGCGTGACTATCTGGGATGAGTGGGCGGACGAGGACGGCGAACTGGGCCCGGTCTACGGGGTGCAGTGGCGCTCCTGGCCGGCCGGTGACGGCCAGACCATCGACCAGATTGCCAAGGTGCTTGACTCGCTCAAGAACAACCCCGATTCCCGCCGTCATATTGTCTCTGCTTGGAACCCGGCTGGGGTTGACGACATGGCGCTGCCGCCCTGCCATGCCCTCTTCCAGTTCTACGTAAAGACCCGGGAGGACGGCCAGAAGGAGCTCTCCTGCCAGCTCTACCAGCGGTCTGCCGATATGTTCCTGGGCGTACCCTTCAACATTGCCTCCTATGCCCTGCTGACCCAGCTGATTGCTGAAGAGGTGGGTATGGTGCCCGGTGAGTTTGTCTGGACCGGCGGGGATTGCCACATCTACTCTAACCACTACGAGCAGGTTACCGAGCAGCTGTCGCGCGAGCCCTACCCCTACCCGCGCCTGCGCATTAAGAATAAGAAGCCCTCAATTTTTGACTACGAGTTTGAGGACTTTGAGCTGGTAGATTACCGCCACCACCCCCTCATTAAGGCCCCAATTGCGGTCTAGGGCCAAGGAGTTGAGCGTGAACGGTGAGCGGGTAAGCGGCTCGGGTACCCTGCCCGAGCTAGCAGCTATCTGGGCGCAGGCGGGCAACGGGGTGATTGGCCGTAACGGCGATATGCCCTGGTATGCCCCCGAGGACCTAGCCCATTTCAAGACCTTGACTCTGGGCGCCCCGGTCGTTATGGGCCGGGTGACCTGGGAGTCTTGCCCTCCTCGCTTCCGCCCCCCTGCCAGGGCGGCTCAATCTTGTGATTACGCATTCTGTCTCGCAGGTTGAAGAAAAGGACGGTGCTGTCTGGGCACCCTCTCTCGATGCGGCTTTGGGGGCGGCGCAGAGTTTAGCACCGGACGCCCCCACCTACTGGGTCATTGGCGGCGGCTCCCTCTACGCCGAGGCCCTACACCGCACCGATCTACCAGGAGTAGCGGGTAGGCAGGTGGCCCGGGTGGAGCGCACCCTCTTTGAGACTGAGATTCCAGGGGATACCTACGCCCCCGAGCTGGGCGCCGACTGGGCACTAGTTGCTGATGGCGCACCCGTCCGCTCTGAAAAAGGCTATGCGCTGGCTACCACCGGTGAGAAGCTCCCTCTCACCATGCGGTTCCAGACCCTGCGCCGGGAGCCGGTAAAAGCTAGACTGAAACCATGACTTTTACATCTGGTGATTCCGTAGGCTTTGTTGGTTACCGTGGCATGGTCGGCTCCGTGCTCATGAAGCGTATGCTCGAAGAAGGTGACTTCGAGGGTATCAACCCGGTCTTCTTCTCCACTTCCCAGGCCGGTTCAGCAGCCCCCACCTTCAGCGGCGCCCTCGAAGAGTCCACTCTCAAGGACGCCCACGATATCGACGAGCTCGCCAAGCTGCCCGTCATCGTGACTACCCAGGGTGGCGACTACACCAAGGCAGTACACACCCAGCTGCGCGAGCGCGGCTGGAGCGGTCTCTGGATTGACGCCGCCTCAACCCTGCGCATGAACGATGACGCCGTCATCGTGCTTGATCCCATCAACCGCGACGTCATCGACCGCGGCCTGGAGTCAGGGATTAAGGACTTTATCGGCGGCAACTGCACCGTCTCCTGCCTGCTCATGGGCCTGGGCGGTCTGTGGAAGCAGGGCCTAGTTGAGTGGGGCACTTCCATGACCTACCAGGCAGCCTCCGGTGGCGGCGCCCGCCACATGCGCGAGGTGCTCAAGCAGTTCGGCGATATCAACGGCTACGTAGCAACCGAGCTGGACGACCCCGCGTCCGCCATCCTTGAGATTGACCGCAAGGTGCTGGAACTCCAGCGCTCCGGCGACCTCGATACCACCCAGTTCGGTGTTCCCCTGGCCGGTTCACTGATTCCCTGGATTGACTCTGACCTGGGCAACGGCCAGTCCCGCGAAGAGTGGAAGGCCGAGGCTGAGTCCAACAAGATTCTGGGCCTTGAGGGTGATGACCGCGTGGTTCTTGACGGCCTGTGTGTGCGTATTGCAACCATGCGCTCCCACTCCCAGGCTCTGACCCTGAAGCTCAAGGAAGACCTGACCGTTGAGGAAATCGAGAAGATTATCGATGAGGACAACGAGTGGTCAAAGGTTATCCTCAACACCAAGGACGCCACCGTCGAGGGTCTGACCCCCGTTGCGGCGTCCGGTACCCTGGATATCCCGGTGGGCCGCATCCGCAAGCTCAACATGGGCCCCCAGTACATCTCTGCTTTCACCGTGGGTGACCAGCTGCTGTGGGGCGCCGCAGAACCCGTGCGCCGCATGCTGAAGATTGCGACCGGCACCCTTTAGACTGGTGCTATGACCAAGAACGAGATGCCCCCGATTCACGACTCCCGTGAGGAGCTGTGCGGGGGCATTCGTGCTTTAAATTTTAGGGTTGATAAGGGGTCGGACGTCCCGCCCTACTCCCAGCTGCGGCGGGCTATTATTGCGGCGCGAGCTTCCGGAACTCTGGCTGCCGGTGACCGGCTACCGCCTATGCGGGCGCTGGCTACCGAAACAGGTCTTGCGGTAAACACAGTGGCGAAGGCCTACAAGGAGCTGGAAGCTGCGGGAGCTATTGAAACCCACGGGCGAGCCGGTTCCTTTATTACGGCCCTTGATTCTACTGCCCACAAGGCTCAGACGCTGACCGAAAAGTATGTGACTGCCATGCGCAAGCTGGGCTATGAAGACCCCAAAATCCTTGAGATTATTGGCCATATGCTGGGGCTAGAAGAAACATCTAAGGGCTAGCCCATTACGTAGATATGATATGTACTGGCTTTAGTTCCGACAATTATAAGACCACTAAAACACCATCAACCACCACCTCCTCAGGCGTCCGATAACCAAGACCCTGATGCAACCGACCAGCATTCCACCAAGCAACCCAAGACGCAGTCTCAACCCCCAACTGACCAACTGAAGCAAAAAGGCGATTCCTCACCAGCTCAGCCTTATAAGCACCATTCACACTCTCAGCCAGAGCATTATCATACGAATCACCAGTAGAACCGACTGATAACTGCACTCCTAGTTCTTTCAAACCAGCAGTGTAATCCTGCGCAATATACTGCGAACCACGGTCAGAATGATGCACAATCTGCGTTAGATCAGAGCCACCCTTCTTCGCTTCAAAAAGCGCCTGCTTCAACGCCGTCAAAGGCATCCCCAGAGTATGCATCGTTGAAGAAACACCCCAACCCACAACCTTCCGGGAAAACACATCAGTCATGAAGGCCGTATAACAGAAACCTGAATAGGTTCTGACATAGGTAAAATCTGCAACCCACAGGCGATGTGGGGCATCAGCGGTGAACTGGCGGTTGACGAGGTCAGGGCGGTTATCAGGAGCCTTGGTAGCCCTGGTAGTCACCGGTTTACGACCCCGGTGTACCCCCTGGATACCAGCAGCACGCATGAGTCGGTAGGTCTGATCCCGACCAATATCCCAGCCGGCACGCCTCATGGCGTGCCACATCTTGCGCACACCATACACGCCATAATTCTCTTCATGGATTTTCACCAGTTCAGGAATCAGAAGTTGGTCCTTCAAAGTACGTGCTGCAGGAACACGAGCCTTAGCGGCGCGGTAGCCGCGTGAGGTGATGAAACCACCAGCGAGGTTTTCTTGTAGTGCGGTGCAGATGTTCTCAACCCCGAAACGATTCCTATACCTATCGATATAGCGGATCATGATCGGGCTGGACGGTCGAGTTCTGCCGCGAAAAAAGCTGATGCTGTTCGTAGAATCTCGTTGGTTCGCTTGAGCTCGGCGTTTTCTTTGCGCAGGCGTCGGTTTTCGGCTGCCATATCAGTGGTGGTGCCGGGGGTGTTACCAGCATCGATTTCGGCTTGTTTGTGCCATTTTCGTAAGGTTTCAGGGCCGATGCCGAGGCGTTCTCCGATGTTTCGGCAGGCGGTGTAGATGCCTGTGTCGGGGTTGTTTTCCAGGTGGTCGGCTAGTAGGCGTAGGGCTCGTGTTTTGAGTTCGGCGGGGTATTTGGTGGGCATGGGTGAAGTTCCTTTGCTCTTTTTTGTTTGTTTCCAATGTACGGGGTCGGAACTAAACCCAGTACATATCACCTTGGCTGATAAAGGCTATATCGAGCTGGGGCTGGCTACCCCAAGGCGGCGTAGCAAAGCCTGTGGGACACCTGAGGGTGTGAAGGTAGTCAATAGGTTCATTAATTCACGCCGAGCGGTGGTGGAGCGGGTAATTGCTCAGGTTAAGACCTGACGTATTCTGCATTCTGGGTTTCGGCGGCCGTTGGGCTTGTATTCGAGGGTGTTTGCGGTGGTGCGGGGGTTGATTTTTCTGGTTGCTGGTCATTCCTTATGAATAAGCCTTACTGAACCCGCTACACATATGTCTATCCGGGAAGGGGACCTACCCGTGAAAAGATTTTTAAAATATTTTGTGATATGGGTTGCACTGTATAAAAAAATTGATAATCTCTCATTGTGATTCAAAGATGAATCGCATAGGAAAACGATATTGGAGGTCACCGTGACTTTCTCAACTGCAAAGAAATCTCTTGCAACTCTTGCTTTAGGAGCCAGCTTATTTGCTGGCGCCACTGCGGCCAATGCTGCACAAGTATCGGCAGGTGGCGGAACATGGGACTACGGGGTAAGTTACGTTACAATGACAACGTGGTCAAACTACCATCACCCAACTCGAGCACATGGTAGCACCGCTTGTAACAAAAATGCTTGTAAAGTAAGTGACACCGTCCCCAGGGACGTCTGGTCTAAAGCTGCAATTAAAGCAACTTGGGGCGGTAATACGTCATACTGGCGCTAAGAATTGATTTATTCAAGGCCTATTGTTGTACCCCTACCAAGTGGGGGTACAACAGTAACGTGTTAAAGGTATCTTTGGGATGAGCAATATTAAACAGGCCACCGCATTAGCATGGGTTGTCTCCTGCCTTTTAAGCACAGTTTTAACTGCAGCAACCTTCCTCTTTCTCATAGATCAAGATCGATGGGGCCCTGAAGGTTTCAGTTCTGGGTTTACAGTTTCCGAGCTACCACAGGACCTATCTGCTGACCAGTTTATCCATACGCTCAATAGCGCCTCTGTTAGTAATAGTGTAAATATCTATAAGGTTGCACCATCATCAGTTAATGACTCCAGAGCCACCGATTACTATCTTTTCAAAGGAGACCCCAGTCAGGTTATAGGGGACCCGGATTCAGGGGCCTTCCCAACCTTCGCGCGGTTTTATCAAGCCACTTTGCACGATGCCTCTCACCTTGAAAAGGCACAACTCACCGGAACCTACCTGGTACAAGGGTCATCGGTAGCAACTCAAAGTATCATAAGCTCCCTGGCTCATCGTGGAGTTACTGCCCAGTCATTCTCTGCACAGCCTGGCTACCTCTTGTGGGGCTTCTTCCTCATCGGTAGTGGCTGGGGTACAGCTACCACTATTTTAGGGTTACTACTGCTACTTACCCTCTGTCAGCTCCAAAGCGTCCGCCTAACGGTGGTTGCGGTGCGTCTCTCGTCTGGGGATTCACGCAAAAGAGTACGCCTATTAGAGACACTAGCGCTTGTGGTGCCCGCATACTCACCGCTGATAGTATGGGCAACTACGCTTGCTTTATACAGTCTCATTGTTTCAGATGGCTACCGTTTGCTCAGCCTTATTGCAATCACCCTTCAACAATTTATTGCTCTTACACTACTTGTCATTGCTAGCATTATTGCAGTAACAATATATAGCTCGCGTCAGTCGTTAGGTGAACTTATCAAGGGCAAACGCCCAGAAGCTTTACTGAGCGCTGTTTCTACCGCACTTATTATGGTGGCCGCACTAGGAACTACCAGCGCAGTCTCACATGCCTGGAAACAAGTACAAGAATATGGTGCCGCAGAACAGGCAGACACGATACGGTTGAGCCAACCGGACCTGGTGCAGCCGATAGTTGGCTACGCCCTACAAAGTAGCCAAGCAGAGCAAGTTTCGACATCCATGGGTAACATTTTTATAGAACTCGAACAATCAGAACATAGTTTCTTGGCAGCCCCAGGTGTCCTCTTTGATGCTCAAAAGAATAGCTCTGTGCCAGATAATAATATGGCTGTCAACCCTACCTACCTCTCTGCTTTTACAGATATAGATCAACAAACCATACAAAACATATCACAACTAGCTGCACAGAAATCTACTGTCGTTGCGCTTATCCCCTCACAATACACTCCTGTTAAAGATGACATTCGAGCAAGTATTGAGTCATGGGCGCAGTTTAAACACAATCCTGATAATCCCCATCAAGCAGATATTACTGTAGAGACAATCACACACATTGATACAGGTGTCATACCGCTCCTTAAATTCAATCTAGACACCCACATGTACTTGAAGAACCCTGTATTGATTGTCGTAAGCCCCGCCAGTGACGTGCTACCCGCAAAGACCTGGGGCACGCTGGATACTGTCTATCAGGCTAAGCCCTATCAATCAGCTGTAAGCGCTAACAATCTTGACTTCGCAGTGATTGGCTATGACTATGTAGCACAACAGACACATTTGGCACAGACCGACCGCAAAGCTTCACTCATCATTGTTCTCATCGGTGCAACTGTAGCTTTAGGTACACTGGTCATCGGCACAATTTTGCTTGTGCGCGTTTACGAGAACAGGAACAGGACAGCAATTTTCTTACAGGTAACATCAGGTGCTAGATTCACAGAGATACACGGAATTTTTCTGAGAAAAATATTTCTCATCGCAGCAGTTGCCTTATCAATTTCAATCGCAATATCACCCTTACCAGCAATAGGGGCTACACTCATTTCTCTAATTGCATTAATCACCATTATTCTCGTGGCAATATTAACCTTGCAGGGCACCCAAAAATTAACTTCACGGTTCATGCTCGAAATCTCATAAATCTGAGAAAGAAAATATAATGAAAACAGGCAACTCTTTAATAGTCACAGATTTAGGATTTAGATATCCGCAGAAAACCC
This sequence comes from Rothia nasimurium, assembly GCF_014217215.1. Taxonomy (GTDB): domain Bacteria; phylum Actinomycetota; class Actinomycetes; order Actinomycetales; family Micrococcaceae; genus Rothia; species Rothia avistercoris. Next base: position 594,824 of record NZ_CP056080.1, on the reverse strand, counting down.
TATGGGAAAACATTAATTTTACGGCATCAGCAGGATCCTTTATAGCCCTACGCGGACACAGTGGCTCAGGAAAGACAACCCTTCTACAATGCCTTGGCGGTCTCGAAACCCCGACGGAAGGTAGTATCAAAGTCAACGGACTGAACCCCACCACATTAAAGGGGCATCAGAAACAAAACTTTCTACGTACGCAGGTAAGTTTTGCCTTTCAAAATTCGGGCCTGGTAGCTTCATGGAGCGTGCGTCAGAACCTTGATATCGCAGGCTATTCCGTAGCCCAACACGAGGCCGAGGTCCGTACTGTTTTTGAACGTTTCAGCCTCCCCTACAGTCACCTGGATAGACCTGTTTTTCAACTAAGTGGTGGCGAACAACAAAGGGTAGGGCTCATCCGCCTAGCTCTTCGCAAGACCCCACTGGTTCTTCTTGATGAACCCACAGCGGCCCTTGACGATGCCAACACTACACGAGTTATTGACTTTGTAACCCATCACTGTACTCATGGCGGTATCGCTGTAATCGCTACTCACGACCCTCGTTTAGTAGAGCACGCAGATACTAGCATCTTGTTGGGCTAGAGAGAAGAATCAGAACCCTTAGGGCTTACCGAAAGCGTAAAAGTAAGCGGAGTTGGTTATCCGGTAATACCCCAGCGGGACGTGAGAACAAAAGCTGCCCCGCTCCCCTATCTGTAGTGGCACCCGTTGGGGCAGTAGTGGGTGTAGTTGCTCCGCTTAGCCCATCGTTCGGCAGTTTTACGCCGGTGCCTGCGGTGGCGAGCGGCTTCAAAGGACCGCCAGGTGGCAAGAACCTTGGCACGGGCCCAGAGGTTGAGCCGGTGAGCCCAGTGGAACTCGGTGCCCCAGAGGCTCATCCCCATGAAGATAAACAGCCAGCCCGGGCCAGGTGTCACCAGCATGATAAGACCGGCAACGATGCACAAAAAACCTAGCCCGATAATGAGCAGGCGGTAGAGCAGAAGCAGGGCGGCGTGCCGCCCCATAAAGGCACGGAAGCGCTCCATACGCCGGTGTAGGCGTCCGCCCTGCCCGCTCTCGATTTCTTTCTCTAGGCTCATGGCGGCCCTGCGTTAGAGAGTGAACCCAACGACCACAGGCTCAGGGACCAGGCGCACCCCGAAGCTTTCCTCAACCCCGGCTCGTACAGCGCGGGCGATAGCCGCTATATCGGCGGTCGAGGCGCCACCGCGGTTGGTGATAGCCAGGGTGTGCTTGGTAGAAAGTGAAGCCCGACCGCCGGCGAGCTCCGCGTCCTCGCTCTGAAGGCCGAAGCCCTTATCGAACCCGGCGTGCTGGATCAGCCAGGCGGCAGAGAGCTTGACCATGCCGTCCAGGGGTTCGCCAGCGGGGGTAGTTGCCGGGTAGCGGGGGGCGTCCTCGGGGAGCTGGGCTGCGACGTCCTGCCCCACGATGGGGTTGGTGAAGAAGGAGCCGGTGGAGTAGGTATCGCGGTCGGCGGTGTCCAGCACCATGCCCTTGCCGGCGCGCAGGCGCAGCACGGTTTCGCGCACCAGGCGGGAGTCGGCGCGCTCCCCCACCTCGACACCCAGCTGGCGGGCCAGCTCAGCGTAGCGGACGGGGGCGGACTGGGAGCCGTGCGGCAGCTGGAAGTCTACGGTCAGCACCACATAGCGGGGAGACCCGTTGACGGTGGACTGCTTGAGGATCGAGTCGCGGTAGGCGAACTTCAAGTCGGCGTTAGCGAAGGTCTTGTAGCCGCCGGTTTCGCGGTCCCAGGTGCGAACCGAGGCGATGGTGTGGGCGACTTCAGAGCCGTAGGCCCCCACGTTCTGCACGGGGGTGGCGCCCACGGTGCCGGGAATACCGGAGAGGGCCTCGATACCGGAGAGCTCGTTCTCTACGGCGTAGGCTACCAGGTCGTCCCAGGTGTGGCCTGCCTGCACGCGCAGGGTGGTGCCGCCGCAGGCGTAGTCGCTCACGGTTTCAATACCGGTTGAAGCTATGTGCACCACTGCCCCGTCAAAGCCTTCATCGGCTACCAGCAGGTTAGAGCCCCCGCCCACCACCAGCAGGTCTTCTCCTGCGCGGTCGGCGGCGGTTACGGCATCAATAATTTCCTGCTCGCTGGTGGCCTCAACGAAGAGACGGGCGGGGCCGCCCACAGCGGCAGTGGTCAGTTCACTTAAAAGCTTGTCAGTCACGGTGCCCATTCTACCGGCTCTGCCCGGGTGCCGCCTGCGAGCGTGCTCACCGGGCGCTGGGAGCTGGGTGCGGGCGTCCTGGCGGCTAGTGCCCCTAGAGCTTTTCGGTGTGGACGGTGTTGCCAGGCTTCTTGGGTTCCAGCTGGCTGGTGAGCAGTAGGGACACAACCACAAAAACCAGCACGGCTAGCAGGCCGTTGCGGATTCCAAAGTGCTCCCCCAGCAGACCCAGCAGGGGCGGGCCACCCAGGAAGGCTGCATAGCCGATGGTTGAGACAACGGAGACGCGGACGGCGGCCTTGAGCGGGTCGTCCGAGGCAGCTGACATGCCGGTCGGGAAGCCGAGGGAGGCTCCCAGGCCCCAGACCAGCAGGCCGACAAAGCCCAGGGGCACGGTAGGGGCGAAGATGAAGAGGGCTAGGCCGATAATGGCGAGCGAGCAGGTGGTGCGGAGCACCGGCACCCGGCCAAAGCGGTTGAGCAGGGCGGTGCCGCCAAAACGCCCCACCATCATGGCTACCACAAAGGTGAAGTAGCCGAGGGACCCGATGGTGTTGCTGGTGCCGTAGTCGTGGGTGAGGGCGAGTGCGACCCAGTCGTTGGCGGAGCCTTCGGCCAGGGCCATGCCCAGTACGAAGAGGCCGATGAGGATGGTGTGTTTGTCGCGCCAGGCGTCGCGTACCCGGTAGGAGCCGACGGCGGCAATGGCCTGGGTGTCGTCCTGGCCGTAGTTTTCGCTGTGGCAGAACTTGAGGGAGATGAGGACAAGGGCAGCAACCGCTAACGCGAAGTAGGCCATGTGAACTGCGAAGGGTACGCCCAGGCGGGTGTCGAGTGTGCCGATGGCGGCACCTGCTACGGTGCCGATCGAGAAGAAGCCGTGCATGATGGGGGTGACGTAGCGCCCCAGTGCCCGCTCGTTGGCTACGCCCTGCACGTTGGAGGCCACGTTGGAGACAGCACTGCCCAAGCCCTGAAGCATGAGACCGAGTAAGGTCACGGGAACGCTGGCGAGGTGCACGCCCAGGCCAATCAGGAGCATGCCGGTGACGGTGGTGATGTAGGCTGCCGCGATACAGCGGATAGCGCCGAAACGGGCAACGAAGGCACCTGAGAAGCTCACGGCGCAGAAGGAACCGATGGTCATACCCAGCAGCAGCAAGCCCATGGGACCGGAGCTCAGACCCAGCCCGTTAGCCACATCGGGCAGGCGGGTCAGCAGGGCAGAAACCACTAAACCGCTAGCAAAGAAAAGACCCAGCACAGCCCTGTACCAGGTCTTAATCTGCCGGTCGGAAAGCTGGGTGCGGGCTGTGGAGGAAGAGCTAGGCATAGGGTCTTTTCTGCTGAATCTAAAAATAGTGAAGCGTGTTTGTACCCTCATTCTAGTCGTGCTATCTGACCTGCACGAAGGGAGGGAAGGAATTACTTGCGGTTACCTTTGGCTGATACCGCTTGAGTCTATACAGTTGTAGTGTGCAATGACATACAGGCCAACTATTTCTAGGAAGCTGTGCGTAGAAAACATCGGGTATTTCCCCTAACTCCCCTCTTACTTGTTGTGGCAACAGTTATCTTTGTGGTGTGGTCGATCGATCGGCAGCTGGCCTACGCCGAGGCGGATGGCAGTAACAGTGCAGAGCTTGTATTTATCACTTTGGCGGGCAATGTGCTGCCCTTTGTGCTGATTTTATTGCTGCTTCTAGCTTTATCCTGGCGTAACTATCGGCGACAGCGGAAGACGGTTGCTGTATGGCAAAGCAGTTGCCATACTCTTTCCCGTATTACCCTCGATCTTGAGGCCCACGACGTCACTTACCTGACAATCCCGGAGCACCGACGCTCTGCTGAACTCACCCGGGTACGGAACAGACTGAACAGCACCTGCCTTGAGCTGTTAGAACAGCAAGAAGCCATCGAGAAGATGAGGGCTGGTTCAAGCTTCTTCCAACAGAAAGTTGAAGAATTCGCAACAGGTACAGAAAAGCTCGATCAGTTAGCTCAGACCCATATGGCTTCTGGTAACTACTACGGGCCTGCACAAGATTTTCAGACTGTATTTGATGTTTTGATTCGTCCTCTTGAGTTACGAGCGCGGGAGATTCTGTTTTTTCTGGAGGATATCCCGAAGCGCCCAGTTTCTGCTCGGTTGGTTGGGCAGGTGCGTTCGAGCTTTGAGAATTTGCGTCTGATTGTGCAGGAGTCTCGTGAGGTTCAGAACTCTCGGCGCACGCAGGGCTCCGGGGACGATGCAGTGGATGCCTTGCTGTCACGGTGGAAAGTTGCTGAAGCTTCTTTAGCCCAGGCAGCACGAGACGTCATTGACCAGCTTCCCCCGTCTCTTGCGCAGGAATATCAGACGGCAGAGGCTGACGGTCAGGAGCATCAAAAGGAGCAGGACGTCAGTTTGCGGCTTCTACGCAGGGTTTTGGGGCTACCTGTCAGCGGCACGCAGGCTGCTGAGAGTTACCTTGAACAGGCTTCTCAAGCAGCTTATTTCAATATCGACCGTTCATGGCAACCGGCGTCACGGCGCCCCGAATATAACAAGCCCTTGAACGTTGTTGAAGCCCAGCGGGTTAATGCCTATTATGCATCTACCGATGAGCTGACTTTTAAAGCCAGAAGTTTATCTGCTCGTCTTGATAGTAAGTTTATGACAACGGTGCCTAGAAGGTACTGGGGAAAGCTATCTAGCCTTGTACTCGGTGTATGGCTGGTCGTCACCGGCGGGTTTAGCCTCATGATGCTACTTGCAACCATAGGTTCTGGCCCCAGTCAGGCAGAGATTGAAGCTGCTGGGGGTTTCTTCTTTGTGCGATATGCGGTCAGTTTGTTTCTAGCCGCAACGCTTATATTGACCATCCCGCTCTTTGCGTTCTTTCTTCTTCGAACTTTCGTCCTTTACCTCTACACGGGTAGTTATCTGCTAGCTGGGCAGGGCACAAAGCGGCTCAGGGTAGCTCAGCGTCAGCTCTCACATTTACTGCACGGGCTTGATGAAGCAGAACTCAATATCGTTGCTGCCCAAGCTCCCCGGGGGCACCGGCACCTCTCAGCTGAGCTAATTCGTCGCAATTTGGCCTACGTTCAGAGAGGCATCAACTACTATGAGTCTCTCTCGCGAGGCCAGAGAACCAGCGAACTCGGTGAGCATCTGCTCCTCGAAATTGAACTGGTTCTCGGCATACTCGCCGAAGAGTACCAGGATGCCGAGCAGGCCTATCTATCGACCCTCAAGCGCTAGCTTCCAGCTGACGGTGGCTGAAATATCAAAGTAGAACAGAGCCGGTTCGTCTGTCTGCTGTAGCTTGATCTCGACGCTTGTCGACGATAGGGACGTTGTATAGAGCTCTAGCCAGGTGGACGGGCTTCGGGAGTCTAAGGATCCCTCTGCCGAATAGACGTTTAGCCGGCTCCGGCCCCTGTCATCACCATTATTTTTACGTTCAAGCCGAGCTGTGACGTCCTGCCCCGGTTCCAGGTAGAAAAGCATAGGGCCGGTGCCAGAAATCTGGTCCCCTGGCTTATACGTTGGAATAGCATCTGCGCTATAGGTCGTGATTTTCCACGGAGTGGAGCCAGCAAGCTCGTATCTTCCTCCTACTTGATTTGCAGGAATCAGAATCACTCCGTTGACGTCATCGTAGCTCCACGAGCTCGTCTGTAAGACGCCATCGGTACTTGCGGGGTTGTAGAGAGAAAAGGTAACTCCAGCTTGGGGGCCTTCTGCAGAAAAATGCATCACGCGCGGTCCTGCTGGCATAACTTTCAGGGCTAGGAAGTCATCTTCTGCAAGTCCCGTCTCGCCAGAGAGCTCATCAATCGGTTCTTCCGCGTTCAGAGCATAGGCAGAAGGCTCCCCCTCAATGGTGGGGTTAACATCAGTGAAACTAATGTTCCACTCTTCTCCCTGCGCCCGCGCTGACATTAGATAATCGCCCGGAAGCAGCTCGGTGCTACCCTCGTAGTCAGCCTGGGTCAGTTTTGAGGAAGAGTGGTTAAACGCCAACTCAAGAACAGTTTGCTCCGTTACGACAGCTTCATGGTAGCTATCAGAATCGATCCACATGAGGTTCAGGGCGCTGCGGCTAAAACGAGTCCTTCCGTTTTCTTCTTCGCTGACTGGCTGATGGGTTGTAGCCTGTACTTTGGTTGGCTTATCAGCAATGTAGCGAAATGCATGGACTCCCTGGCTGGAGGTACCGCTCAGACTATCTCCTGGGCGGAGCACGGGGGCGTCTTCTGCAGAGTGAACCGTCACGGTCCATTCGGCGTTATCGGCCAGCCCGCTCATTAGGACGGGTACGTCAGCATCCCCCGCCAGCCAGAAGGACCCGGTGCGGGTGTACGGTTCTTTATTTGAGTGATCGGATACAAAAGAATCGTTTACGTTGAGGGTAAAGTACCTGCCATTTTCGTACTCAGCTGCCTTTCCATAGAAACTGATGGTGTCAGACTTAAATGGTCTAGATGCATAAGTAACGGTGTACTCCACCCACGCCGGGCTGTGGGGGCCATCGGGTTTCTTCAGTAAAATTTCCTTCTCTGGTGATCCTTTTCCAGAGATAGTAAATGGTTCCCCTTCACCGGTAACATGTTCGAGGCTGGGTGATGTTGCCTCTGTTTGCAGAGCCAGCTCTGTTCTTGTTTCTTCATTTTCAAGAGACTCTATAACTTCTTGTTGCTGAATCTCTGGAGAGTCCTTGATTTCGTTCTCTTTAACGGCGATATCCCCTAGGTTCAGTGAAAAAGCAAGAACCAGTGTAATGATGGCTAGGGCACCGACAATCACCTGGGAGTCGAATATACCGCCGTTTCCAGAGTCTGCGCTCTTTCCCTTAAGAAACTTAGCCGAGGGTGTCTTCTGCGTCTTTTTACTCATCGTTGGGAGCTCTGTTACCGGTATTCTTTAGGCGGTTAGCTGTACTAGTGCCTGCGCCTTCATCAGCACCTTCTGCTCTTTGCCCTCGCAGTCGGGGGCGGTGACGGTCAGGTCGATGCGGGCGGTGCGGGCGTCCGCATCCAGGGCACCGACCTTACCGGCAACCGAGATGACGTTTCCGCCGGTAGCCGGGGAGGCCGTGTCATCAGCATCGGGTACCGGAACCGGCTTGGAGAAGCGGGTCTGGTAGTCCACAATCGCACCGGCGTCGCCCACCCAGTCGGTCACCAGCTGTACGGCAGCGCCCATGGTGAACATGCCGTGGGCGATGACACCGGGCAGGCCCACAGCGGTTGCGAAGCGCTCGTTCCAGTGGATGGGGTTGAAGTCGCCGGACGCGCCCGCGTAGGCCACCAGGTCAGCGCGGGTGACAGGAATCTGACGGGCACCGATCTCGGCACCCTTTTCAAGGGAGTCAAAAGAGATAGCCATGGGTTAGTCCTCCGCCCGAACCAGCAGTGATGAGATGCAGGTGGCGACCTTTTCGCCCTCTACAGTGGTGATTTCTTCGCGGGTGGTCAGCATAGCGCCGGCTCCCATGACGCGCACGCTATCGACGTGCACCTCAGTCAGCAGCTCGTCCCCTGCCACGATTGGGCGGTGGTGGGTGAAGCGCTGGTCAGCGTGGACCACGCGGGAGAAGTCAATACCGGCTTCGGGGTCACCAATCAGGGCAGCGTCTGCCTTCTGGGCCAGAATAATGGCGAAGGTGGGAGGGGCAATCAGGTCGCTGTAGCCTGCGCGCTGGGCGGCCTGCACGTCAAAGTGCAGGGGGCTGGTGGCCTTCACGGCTGTAGCGAATTCACGGATTTTCTCTCGCCCCACCAGATAGGGCTCTGTGGCCGGGTAGGTGCGGCCTACGATCTCTTGGTTAATAGCCATAGAAACCACTCTACAAACAAAAAACCTGCCAAGCTAATGCTTGACAGGTTATCTGAGCCCCGACCGGGAATCGATCCCGGGACCTCCATCTTACCAAGATGGCGCTCTACCACTGAGCTATCGGGGCGTAGCGGTGGACGGGCTCGATCCGTCGACCTCACGATTATGAGTCGTGCGCTCTAACCAGCTGAGCTACACCGCCAAGTATGAACTTTTGGGCTCATACAGAGCCCCGACCGGGAATCGATCCCGGGACCTCCATCTTACCAAGATGGCGCTCTACCACTGAGCTATCGGGGCAACAGATACTAGCTTACGGTACAACCTTTGGAAGACGCAAATCTAGAACCTGTTTTTTTGGGTGTTCTAGGGCACAAGTTGAAATGGTGCTCTATGGGTAAGGGGGCGCAGGCTCGCAGCGAAGCTGCTGGCTGCGGGGCTGGCGTGAATCGCTTGTGAGCGTCAGCGAACCAGCGAGAGGGTCGGCAGCGAGCGGGAGCCTGCAGAACCTTATTCTTAGAACTTCTTGCGGCCCTTCTTCTTGCCGCCAAAGTCCTTCTTGCCGAAACGGTCGTCACGGTCGAACTTTTTCTTTCCGCCAAAGCCGCGGTCGTCACGATCAAATTTCTTGCCGCCGAAGTCCTTCTTACCGAAGCCGCGGTCGTCGCGGTCGAACTTGCGTCCGCCTCCGCCGCCCTTGGGGCCGCGGTCGCGCTTGATGTTGATGAATTCGCCGGCTACCTGGGTGTCGCGCAGGCGGTCGAAGAAGTCACCGGGCAGTTCTGCTTCGGGGAGGGAAACGATGGTGAAGTGCTGGCGGATGTCGATTGCGCCGACCTGCTTGCCCTTGAGGCCGCCTTCGTTGGTGAGGGCACCGACGATAGCTGCGGGTGAGACGTGGGAGGAACGGCCTACGTTGAGCTTGAAGTCGACCATGCCTTCTTCGGAGTGGCGGCGGCCGCCGCGGGGCTTGTCGTCGCGGTCGAAGTCGCGGTCACGGTCGCGCTTCTTGCTCTTGGGTTCGGGCATTTCTTCGGCCAGGAAGGGGTGACCCTGCTGGGCGATGACGGCCAGGGCTGCTGCGATTTCTTCACCTTCAACGTCGTGTTCATTGGCGTAGGCGTCGATGAGTTCGCGGAAGAAGCTGAGATCTTCGGTTTCGATGGTGTCGGTGATCTGCTGGGCAAACTTCTGCTTGCGGTTGGTATTGACATCTTCAACGGTGGGCATGTGCATCTGTTCGACCTGCTGGCGGGTTGCCTTTTCGATCTGACGCAGCATGTACTTTTCACGCGGGGTCATGAAGAGGATGGCTTCGCCTGCGCGGCCTGCGCGGCCGGTTCGGCCGATGCGGTGCACGTAGGATTCGGTGTCGTGGGGGATATCGAAGTTGACGACCAGGGAGATGCGCTCGACGTCGAGGCCGCGGGCGGCAACGTCGGTGGCGACCAGGATGTCGATGCGGCCATCGCGCAGGGCTTCAACGGTGCGTTCGCGCTGGTTCTGGGGAATATCGCCGTTGATGGCGGCAGCCTGGTAGCCGCGGGCCTTGAGCTTGTCGGCGACTTCTTCGGTTTCCTTCTTGGTGCGGACGAAGGCGATGATGCCGTCGTAGTCTTCGACCTCAAGCACGCGGGTCATGGCTTCGAGCTTGTGGGAGTGCATGACCTGCATGTAGCGCTGGCGGATGTTGGCGCTGGTGGTGGTCTTTGACTTGACGCGCACTTCTGCGGGGTCGTTGAGGTACTGCTCAGCGATCTTGCGGATGGTCTTGGGCATGGTTGCTGAGAAGAGGGCAACCTGCTTGGAGTCGGGGGTGTCTGCAAGGATCTGTTCTACGTCTTCGGCGAAGCCCATGCGGAGCATTTCGTCGGCTTCATCCAGTACGAGGTACTGCAGATTGGAGAGGTCCAGGGAGCCCTTTTTCAGGTGGTCGATGACGCGGCCGGGGGTACCGACAACGACCTGGGCGCCGCGCTTGAGGCCCGCCAGCTGGGGGCCGTAGGGTGAGCCGCCGTAGACGGGCAGCACGGTGAAGTCGGGCATTTCGGTTGCGTAGGACGAGAAGGCTTCGGCAACCTGCAGGGCCAGTTCGCGGGTGGGGGCTAGGACGAGTACCTGGGTGTCTTTGGAGACGCCGTTGATGTCGGCCAGTTCTGCCAGGGTTGAGAGGGCAGGTAGGGCGAAGGCTGCGGTCTTGCCGGTGCCGGTCTGGGCTAGGCCGACGACGTCACGGCCTTCAAGCAGCAGGGGGATGGTTTCAGCCTGGATGGGTGAGGGCTTTTCGTAGCCGACTTTTTCGAGGGCTGCCAGGACGCGGGCGTCCAGGCCCAGGTCGGTGAAGCGGGTGCCGCCGTCCTCGTCCTTTTCTACCTGCTGGGTGGGGGTGTCTACAACCGGTTCCTGGAAGATGGCGTCGGTTGCGGTTTCTGCGTTAACGGCAGTATTTTCAGTCAATGTTGTCCTCATCGAGTGGGGTTTCAGCACTCTCACTGAGGTGGAGGTGCTGTACGGGGTGTCCCCGTGGAATGCTCGCGAGGGGCCTCAAAGATCAGAGGTCTTCGGTTCGTGGGCGCTGGCTATCAGGGGTGCGCGCTTGGGCGAGCTGATTACACATCAGGTTCTCTAGTCGAAGGTTCAACGGTCTGCTTAGCCTAAGTATGTTCGTTGAACGCGCGTGGCCCTGTGGTTGTGTGCCAGTAGCGGGCGTGGGCGCTGAAGAGAAATGGTCGGGGGTTCCCGAGTCTTACGTTTTCAATTCTACCCTAGTTTGGGCGTTTTGGGCCCGGGTGGTGATAGAGGGTACAGCTAGCGGGTGCGGACGGCGATGTCGATGGTGCCGATGGTGCGGTAGTGAATGTAGGTGGCGGTACCGTAGCGGTCGGTGGCGTAGGCGACGGCGCTGCTGGGCGGGTTGCCGCCCCAGGCGCTGCCAAGTTTGTCGACGAGCACGTAGTCGGGGCCGGGTTCCCCGGAGTGGCCGATCCAGTAGGCGGTGTGGTTGGGCACCAGGTAGGTGAGGACGGAGAGGTCGGCAGCTACGGTGGCACCTTCTGGGATAGCGGCAATAGCTTCGGCCTTCATCTGGTCAGCGGTGGAAAGCTCCGTGGTGGCAAAGTCTGGGTCAGTCAGCTGGGCCAGGGGCTGGTTGGGCAGGAGTCCTAGGCCGATGATGAGGGCGAGCGCGGGCAGGGCTACCGGGGCGCGGTGGCGCAGGGTTGCAAGGATTGTACGGACGGTGCGTCCGGCGGGTGTTGCCCCGAGCCGATAGGCGGGGACGTGTGTGCGGGCGACGGCGCGGGCAAGCACATCGAGCAGGGCGGTGAAGACGATGGGCATGAGCACGAGGTTGTAGTGCCAGGTGGGTTCCCAGTAGCCCTCTTGGGGTGAAAGGAAACGCCAGATGAGGGTGGGGGCTGCGATGAGGGCGAGGGGGCTGGTGGTCCAGGCCAGGACGCCGGTGAGCAGGAGCAGGCCGAGCGTGGCGGTTTTTTGCCAGGGGTAGAAGAGCTGGGCGAAGGCACTGAGGGGGTCACCAATAGCCGCTGCGATGTCGAGTTTGTCGGAGTAGTCGAAGACTCCCCCGGTGTTGAAGTGGGGCAGGATAAGGCCAATGGCGAGCAGGGGCCAGACTATTCCCCAGAGCATGAGTAGGCTGGCTTCGGCGACCGCGGGGGTGTTGCCCCAGGAACGCAGCAGGGTGCGGTAGCGTTCGCGGCGGGGGCGTACCGGGGCGGACGCCGACGGGAAGGCTATGCTGCTGGCGGTTGAGAGCCAGCCGGTGCGGGCCAGGGCGACGAGCCCGATCACGAAAACCGTGATGCCGACGTCCTCTTTGACGAAGACCAGGGGGGCAGCCCAGTAGATGGCACGGCGCAGCAGGGGGGCGGGGGCATCCGTCAGGCGGGTCATAGCCAGGTAGCCCAGGCTCATGACGAACAGGGGCAGGGCGAAGGCAACCTCGTGGAATTGAACGGCTACAGCCTGCTGAATACCGAAGCTCAGGGCGTAGGCAAGGCCCAGGGCCAGGGCTGCCCAGGGGGCCAGGATTCGCTGGGCAAAACGCACTAGCAGGTAGACAGATAGGGCGACCAGCCCGTTTTGTACATAGAGCAGGGTGGCGGGTGTAGGCCAGAGCCAGTAGAAGGGAGTCAGTAGCACCGTGACGGGGTGGAAGTGGTCCCCCAGCAGGTTGAACCCCTCCCCCTTGATCGGCACAATCGGGGCCTGGCCCGAGGCATATGCCTTAGCCAGCTGCGAGAAGATACCCAGATCCCAGGAGGGCACCACGTAGTGCCGCCACTGCAGCCAGGAGTAGACGCTGTAAAGGGCAAAGACAGCTAGGGCCAGGGCTGCAGCGCTGATACGCGCCCTGATGGGGTGGGCTTCTGCGGGCAGTAGGGGGGAGCTCATGCGCCTTCTTCGTCTGAGGTTGGGGTAGGTGCCACGGGTGCGGCGTCTTGTACGAGTATAGACAGCAAAGTAGTTCTGTGGGTCAGGTAGAGCGGGTGTGAGACGATGGTGAGCATGTTACGCGCGCGTTTTGTTCTGGAACCAACCCATCGGGTACACCTGGGCCAGACCTTTGCGCCCCTACAGCGCGGAGCCTTTGACCCCCTCTTTCGTCAGGTAGCCGGGCCTGCTGGCCCTGTTTTTTGGGCGACTGCCCGCGAAGCTGGGGTGGGGCTGCTTGTTCGTTTTGCCAGGACGCGCCCCGCCGACCTGTGTGCCCCGATTGAGGTAACGGTTTGGGCAGGTGACAGCTCCCCTAGCGGTACATCATCTGCGTCCGCCTTGGAAGCTTTTGCGGCTCGCGTGCCGGGCTGGGTGGGTGAGCAGGACCGCTGGGCCGGCTTCTACGCCTCAGAGGCCTGGGGGAAGCTACCCGCTAGACTGGTGCGGGCCCGGGCCGAGGCGCCGGGGCTGCGGCTACCCTCTATTGGCCTGCTCTCGCAGAACCTGCTACTGGCCATCACCGAACAGCGAGTCACCGGCATCGAGGCTATGGGAGGTATGCGGGCCCTGCTACGCCAGTACGGTGAACCAGCTCTTGCAACTGGGCTCCCCGACCAGCCGCCGGGGCTTGTTATTTTCCCGCAGGCGTCCGCCTTTGCCCAGATTCCTGACTGGGCCTACCACCGCGCCGGCTTTGACCGCTCCCGCTCATCTGCCATGGCGCACTATGCGAACCGGGCTGAGTCCTTCGAACGGTTTGCCTCCCAGCACAGCGTGAGCGAACTCGCCCGGGCGCTCAACTCGGTTCCCGGTATTGGCCCCTGGACCATCGCAGAAACCCTGCAACGCTACTGCGGCCACCCCGACGCCGTCAGCGTGGGCGACTACCACCTTGCCCACCACGTCACCTACGCCTTCGATGGTACCCGCGGCGATGACGCCCGCATGGTAGAGCTACTTGCCCCCTATGCCGGGCACCGCCAGCGGGTCGTGGCCCTCATCAAGGCCGCCGGGATCAGCGAACCGCGCCGCGGCCCCCGGTATGCCCCGCAGGATATGCGCTCCTTCTAAGACGAAGTCGCCCTCCCCCAGTTAGGGGGAGGGCGACTTATATAAAGAAAGTTAGTGGCTTTAGGCCTGCTCAGCCTGGGCTGCTTCAGCCTCGGCAACCTGCTTGTGCACCTCGGCCATATCCAGACCCTTGACCGCGTCGATAATCTGGTCGAACTGCTGGGCATTCAGGGCACCGGGCTGAGAGAAGACGAGAACGCCCTCGCGGAAGCCCATGATGGTGGGGATAGAGGTGATACCTGCTGCGGCGGCCAGCTGCTGCTGGTCTTCGGTGTCGACCTTGCCGAAGGTGATATCGGCGTGCTTTTCAGATGCAGCTTCGAAGATGGGGCCAAACTGCTTGCAGGGGCCGCACCAATCGGCCCAGAAGTCGAGGAAGAGAATGTCTGAGTTTTCGACGTTCTGGGTCAGGTTTTCCTGGGTAATTTCAATGGTTGCCATGAGAAACACGCTACCGGTTTTATCGGGGCTTGTCTAAAGACTGTGGCCGGTTTCTCTGATAATGAAGCTAGCCCACGATGGGAATAAAAAATCCCGCCTCGTGTGAGGCGGGATTTTCACTGTGGCAGATGAGGGATTTGAACCCCCGTAGGCAATGCCAGCTGATTTACAGTCAGCCCCCTTTGGCCGCTCGGGTAATCTGCCGTATTCAATTTCTTGAATGTGTTCGTTTGAGCGAACAGTAGAATACTTTACACACTTTTAGGCAGCTTGCCAAACCGAAAGTAGCTTTTGTTGTAAAGACCACTTAAGCGGGCCGACCGGCGCGCTGTGAGAGCGGAGGCCGGTCGGGGTGAGGCTAGTTGGATGCAGAGCTTGTCGCGAGGGCTTCTTGCTCTAGCAGGAGCAATATTTCAAGGTTTTCTAGGTAGGCATAAGCCTGGTCGGGGGTGCACATACCGCCACGAATTTCGCGGGAGAGGTTTTCTTTCACGCCCTCGAATCTAGCGACTAAATCAGCATCGTGCAGGGTTTGACCTAGCCCACGGGCAAAATCTGGGGCCTGTTCGGTCTTAGGCGAGACTCCGTTCGACGCATGCGACTCATCGGAGGCCACAAAGCCTTCCATCGTCAAATCTGCAACGAGAGCTTCATACGCTCGTTGCATGGTCTCGTCGGTTACAGCTAGTACCTGGTGCGCTGCCGGAGTGGTTCCTGAGCCGGGCTGTATACCGGCTGCAGCGTGGGCAGCTGTCTTCTTTTCAGCCATGACTTTATCCTCCCAAACCAAGATGAACTTTAGCTGAGAATGGTGTCACAGTTTCATAACGATTGAGATAACCTGCATACCCTCCGAAAAACAGGGTACCTTTGTAGAGAAGCCCCTCCCCGCACCGTTATGTCAGGGGCATAAGTCACACCGTCTACAAGCAGAAGAGGTAAATACCCGTGGCAAGCGATTCATCATTCGACGTTGTTTCAAAGGTCGATAAGCAGGAAGTTTCTAACGCCCTCAACCAGGCCCAGAAGGAAGTAGCCCAGCGCTATGACTTCCGCGGTGTCGGCGCTGAGATTGATTTCTCCGGCGAAAAGATCCTGATTAAGGCAAACTCCGAAGAGCGTGCTCTGGCCGTGCTCGATGTCTTCCAGTCCAAGCTGGTCAAGCGCGGTATCTCGCTCAAGTCCCTTGATTCCGGCGCCCCCTACGCGTCAGGCAAGGAATACCGCATTGAGTCTTCCATCAAGGAGGGTATTGCCCAGGACCAGGCCAAGAAAATCTCTAAGCTCATTCGCGAGGAGGGCCCCAAATCGGTCAAGGCCACCATTCAGGGCGATGAGCTGCGCGTAACCTCTAAGTCCCGCGATGACCTGCAGGACGTCATTGCTCTGCTCAAGGGCGCCGACCTTGAGGTTGACCTGCAGTTCGTTAACTACCGCTAGGCAACTGCCCCGTGGCGGACGTCCGCCCCTCAAACGCGCTCCCCGCATACCTGGTATGCGGGGAGCGCTTCTTTAACCTGTTCAGATTTGTACGGTCAACTTTTAGTCAGCGTGATCTGAGGTCTAGAGCTGCCCGTTCTGACGAGCCATATTTTCGAGGCGGGCGATACGGTCAGCCATGGGTGGGTGGGTAGCCATCAGGTTCTTAATCGAACCACCGCCTCGGAAGGGGTTAGCAATCATCATGGAGGCTGCACCTGCGGTTTGGCGGTTTTCGGGGTTCATGGGGTAGCGTGACACCCCGTTTTCCAGCTTGTGCAGGGCGGATGCTAGTGCCAGCGGGTCGCCGGTGAGGCGGGCGCCATCCTCGTCGGCATCGTATTCACGGGTGCGACTAATAGCCATTTGCATAACGGCTGAGGCCAGAGGCGCTAGGAAGGCGATGAGTAGGGTGAAGATGAGGCCACCACCGCGGTTCTCTTCGCGGTTACCGCCAAACATGGCGCCGAAGGTAGCGAACTGGGCGATAGTACCGATGACAGATGCGATAGCGGCGGCAATTGAACCGGTCAGAATATCGCGGTTGTAAACATGCATGAGCTCATGGCCAATCACACCGCGCATCTCGCGCTCATCGAGTAGCTGCAGAATACCCTCGGTGCAGCAGACCGCGGCGTTCTGGGGGTTACGGCCAGTAGCGAAGGCGTTGGGGGTCATGGTCGGGGCAACGTAGAGCTTGGGCATGGGCTGGTTTGCCTTAGCAGAGAGCTCTTCAACGATGGCATAGAGGCCGGGAATCTGCTCGCGGGTAACCGGGTAGGCGTTCATGGAGCGGATAGCGAGCTTGTCGGAGTTCCAGTAGGTGTAGGCTACGGTACCTACCCCGATAAGACCAAAAATCAGGATAAAGATGGAGCTTCGGGTGAAGTAGGCAAACCCTGCTCCGATGAGGAGGAGAAAACCAACCATTGACCCCATCAAGAGGGCTGTTTTGAGGCCGTTGTTATGGCTGTGCATAAAAGAGTCCTTTCGTTGGGGCTTGATTACCAGAGTAGATGTTCTAGCTGGGATATCCCCGGTGTTCCGCTAGAGGCTTGAGAAAAGCGCCTACTGTATCTCGTACGAGAAGCAGCAGGCGCTTTTATCTAGTAGCACGTGATGTCTTGAATCTTGCTGAGGCCGAGGTAGCCTTCGAGCAGGTAGGCGGCATACGGAGATTCGATAAGGACGGGCGGCAAGTAGGTGGCGAAACCGGAGGGCCAGTTGGCGCCTTCAGTGTCAGTGACGATAAAGGTGATCATGCACATCCGGTTATCTCCGATGGGCTGACCAATAGCGTCCCACGGTATCGATGCTATGAGCTGGTAGTAGTCAGCGCTTCCCAGCCAGGAATCATAGTCTGGAATTGTCGGCTCGACCGGAACCGTGGGATCAACAGGGTCAACCGGTTCAACGGGAACCGTCGGGTCAGTCGGTTCAACGGGAACTGTCGGGTCGGTCGGTTCAACAGGCTCGGCCGGGTCAGTAGGTTCACTAGGAACCACAGGAGCTTCAGGCTCTGGTGTACTGGGCTCTGCAGGGGCCACCGGCCCTACAGGATCAGTCGGCGCAACCGGCTCACCGGGTATAGCCGAATCCACCGGGGCAGAAGGAGCTACTGGAGCACTAGGCTCTACAGGATTAGCAGGTGTTTCAGGGGCACCAGGCAGCTCAGGATTAGCATTGGGGACTTGCACTGCAACCGGCTCAGCAACAGAGGCAGCGTTCCCCTGCGAAGGGGCAGATGGGTTGCCTGTCGACACAGCAGATTCGGTTTCGCCACTACTAGCTACTGGGGCAGCAGCGTTAGCGCCTTGGTCAGCATCGGCCTGCTGGGAGGTAGCATTTTCTGAACCCGCTGCCTGGGCCAAAGAATTTGTGGAGCCCCCGCCGTTAGCGCTATTGTTCCCCTGCACTGCGGAAGGGTCGTTAGCAGCCACAGATGAGCGAAGGGTTTCAGCGGTCATACCCCTAGAAACATTCTGGGGCTCATTCACCAGGCTATCGGTGACTCCAGAATTTTCTTCATTTGCTTGAGCCTTCGGAGTCTGCAGCTGAGAGTCTGCGCTGATGGCCGCCGACCCTGCCGAAGAATTATTGACCAGAGCCATACCACCGGCAACCGCACCAATAGCGGTTACGACAGCGGCAGCACCCGCTAAAGCCTGGCTGCCGGGCGTCCAGCGTCCGCCCCCCAGCCCTGAGAAGAGACCGCTCTGAACTCCAGCACCGGCGGCTGCTCCACCGGCTACGCCACCGGCGAGGAAGGGCAGCAGCACCTTGGAACCATCGGTAATAACGGGCACCAAGCCCGCCAGCACGGGGAAAACCCAAACGCGCATGGACTTGTTGATACCGGCCAGGGTCAGATATTCCGAGGTGCAATAGGAGCACACCGACAGATGCAGACGCAAGGCTTCGCTACGTTTTTTGGTCAGGGAGCCACGCACCATAGAGCTCAGATGAGGTGAGTACTGGGCGCATTCGTCGGTCTTCGGCGCGTTCTGATGGGCCCGCAAGAAACCTTCGCGAAGGCTCTCACGAGCACGGGCTGCCAGCGCCGAAACAGCGTTGGCAGAAAGGTTCATGATCTGGGCAACTTCGCGAGGCTTCTTATCTTCAACCTCGGTCATCCAGAGCACGGTCTGCCAACGTTCCGGCAAACCTGTAAAGGCACTGATGAGCTCATCGGACTCATGTAATTTCAAGACGGTTTCGTCCAGCGAACCCATTGACTCCAGGTGTTCCTCTTCACTAGGAACTTCCTTTTGAGCAATGAGCCCGTTTTCCGCTGCCAGGTGGGCGATAGTGGTGGCCAGGTACCCACCCATGAATGTTCGGGGGCCCTTACCGTTTTTGAGAGCCTGGAGCACACGCACAAAGGCTTCCGAGACGATGTCTTCTGAGAGGGTGTTGTTAGAGGTGTGCTTATAAGCAATGGCACGAGCCATTGACACGTAACGTTCATACAGAACGCCGAACGAATCTAGCTTGCCTTCGCGGACGTCCGAGAGCAACAGCTCGTCGGTGGGGCCGCCAGTAGCTGGTTGCGCGGTGTTGTGTGATTGCATGAAAATCCCTGGATTTATGCGAGTTACCCCTAGTTAGAGTGGTGGAGCATTCTATTAGACTATCGGGATTCTGCCGCGCGTGCAGTAGTTTTGTGGAAAGAACAACAGCAGCCCGGCTCCTTACGGACTGCAGGAGCCGAGCTGATGTTGTCCCTAGCGGTTAAGCGGTGCGAGCCTCCCTACCCTCTTTGAAGTGACGGGTGCCCTTCCCTGGAGGCACCTCCGCTTGGTGGTGAGTGTGTAGCTTGTGCGTCACCACCCACGAACAGTGTTGGCACTTAGCGTTTCAGTGCCTGCGAAAGCATCTGAAAGTGTATTGGGTTGTGTATATTTGCCCGAGCACAGAACCCGCGAACGGCCCTGTGCGGTGGGGCTGCTTTGGCGTGTGGTGGGCAGAGCCGCTCGATAAGTTCCAGCAGCGGCGGCTCTGCACCTTAACACATCACAGTGTTGGCTCCCTGCCCGTTGGGGTGCTTTCCCCTAGTCCCAACGGAGGCGCCGTTGTGCTCGTCGAATCCCCACGATTGACGGGCACGTTTTATTCCCTTGTTCCCCGCTCTGCTTCCCATAGCAAATTGGGGTGGTGCGCTACCAGGCGATCATGAAACCGGTAGGCACACTCGACAGTTTTTCGCTGTCATAGATAAAGAGTGGCTGGGGCCCGTTTCATAACGCGAAAACAGGAAGTTTTTTTAAAAAACTTTTTCGCCAACCCTTAAATACGCCGCTGACAAGCCTTTTTACAAAGCAAAATTTTTAAAAACTTTTTAGATTTTGGAGGAATGAAGCGGCGCTACAGCCCAACGAGTGGCAAGGACGCGGGCAAACAGCGCCCGAAACAGGACGGGCTGGGTGCACCAACTGGGCACCCTCAACGAGGGGCAAGCCCAGCCAACCCTGAGGCAATCCCCAACCTCACCTTATTGTGAGAGACTCAGAATAATGATATTATGGTGACATGATGTCAACAACGAGCACCCTCGGAGCCAACGGCTGCAGCCACATCCCCGGCAGCACCGAGCCCCCTGCTAGTGCTTACCAAGAAGCCTGGTCGGCCCAGCTCCGAGCCAAGGGACGCCGCGTTACCAAGCAGCGCCTAGCCGTACTTGCCGCTGTGCACGATAACCCCCACTCCACCGCAGACACCATTGTTACCGCCGTCCGCCAGGAACTGCCGGGCATCACCGTACAGTCGGTGTACGTCGTCCTTGCCGACCTCACCGACATCAACATGCTCCGCAAGTTCGAACCACCGGGGTCAGCAGGGCTCTACGAGACCCGCACCGGCGACAACCACCACCACGCCTACTGCATCCGCTGCGGCAAGGTCGAAGACGTGGACTGCGCCATCGGGGCCGCCCCCTGCCTAACCCCCAGCGATTTTCATGGCATGGCACTTCTCAGCGCCGATGTACTCTACCGAGGCATCTGCGCCGACTGCCAAAACGCCGATGAAAAAGAAGTGGCCCTCGCCCAGCAGGCAGCTGCCAACCAGGCACTGGCCAGCTAGAGCAGAGCGTCATTACCCTCTGCCTGCCTACTAGAACCGCCCCTAGAGACAGACAGAAAACAACCCCACACAGGAAAGTAGGAAAAATGAACAACCCGATTAAGACCGGTTCATTTACCACCACCGCCCAGGGTGCCCCCGTTGCCTCAGACAACGACTCCCTGACCGTAGGTGCCGACGGCCCCATCGTCCTGCACGACGCCTACACCGTCGAAAAGCTCGCCCAGTTCAACCGCGAGCGCGTCCCCGAGCGTGTCGTACACGCTAAGGGCACTGGCGCCTTCGGTGTCTTTGAGACCACCGAAGATGTCTCCAAGTACACCCGCGCAGCTCTCTTCCAGCCCGGTGTATCCACCGAGATGCTGATTCGTTTCTCCACCGTTGCCGGTGAGCAGGGTTCACCCGACACCTGGCGCGACCCCCGCGGTTTTGCCATCAAGTTCTACACCACCGAGGGTAACTACGACCTGGTCGGCAACAACACCCCCATCTTCTTCATCCGCGACGCCATCAAGTTCCCCGACTTCATCCACTCCCAGAAGCGTCTGCCCGGCAATGGCCTACGCAACAACGACATGCAGTGGGACTTCTGGAGCCTGCGCACCGAGTCAGCGCACCAGGTAACCTGGCTCATGGGTGACCGCGGCATCCCCGCTACCCTGCGCCACATGGACGGCTTCGGTTCACACACCTACCAGTGGATCAACGCCGAAGGTGAGCGTTTCTGGGTCAAGTACCACTTCAAGACCGACCAGGGCAACGACTTCCTGACCGGTGCTGACGCTGAGCGTATCGCTGGCGAAAACGCTGACTACCACCGCCAGGACCTCTACGAGGCTATCGAGCGTGGCGAGTTCCCCTCATGGACTCTCTACGTTCAGGTCATGCCCTACGAGGACGCCAAGACCTACCGCTTCAACCCCTTCGACCTGACCAAGGTCTGGCCCCACGCTGACTACCCCCTGATCAAGGTGGGTAAGATGACCCTGAACAAGAACCCCGAGAACTTCTTCGCTCAGATTGAGCAGGCTACCTTCTCACCCTCCAACTTCGTTCCGGGTATCGCAGCGTCCCCCGACAAGATGCTGCTGGGCCGTATCTTCTCCTACCCCGATGCGCACCGCTACCGTGTGGGCACCAACTTCGCTGACCTGCCCGTCAACTACGCGAAGAACGCTGAAGTCAACAACTACAGCCAGGACGGCGCTATGCGCTACACCTTCAACAGCCCCGACACCCCCGTCTACGCCCCCAACACCTTCGGTGGCCCCCACGCTGACGCTGCCCGCGCCGGTGAGGGCTCTTGGGAAGCTGACGGCGCCCTGGTTCGTGCTGCTGCCACCCTGCACGCTGAGGACGATGACTTCGGCCAGGCCCGCACCCTCTACGCCGATGTCATGGACGATGCCGCTAAGGCTCGCCTGGTCGAGAACATCGCCGGTCACGTTGGTGCTGTTGTCTCTGACGAGATTCGTGAGCGTGCCTTCAAGTACTGGGATTCAGTCCACGAAGAGCTGGGCGCCCGTGTGCGTGAGGCCTACAAGCACAACAACGAGAAGAGCGACGAGTCCACTCCCCAGACCACCTAAGGTCTGCGGTAAAGCCTAGCTTTTCGCAAGAAAGCCGCCCCCGGCGTCCTGATGTTCAAGGACGCCGGGGGCGGCTTTTCATGTCCGGCACACGGTGCGGCCGGTTTACGACCCTCAGGGTGAGGGTGTGTGGCGTTAGACGGCGATGTGTTTGGGGGTGTCTTCTTCGTCGCGTTCTTTCTTTTCAAAGGGCCACCACCAGGCAGCTTCACCCAGCATATACATGGTGGCGGGGATGAAGGTGGTGCGGATGAGGAAGGCATCCATGGCGACGCCCAGGGCTAGGGCAAAGCCGATGGGGCGCACTGCGGTGAGGTGGGAGAAGATGAAGCCGGCGAAAACAGCGACCATGATGACGCCGCAGGCGGTCACAACGGCGCCACCTTGCTTGTAGCCCAGTACGACAGCATCGCCTGCCGAGTGGCCCTTGCGGTGGGCGTCGCGCATGCCCGAGACGATGAAGATTTGGTAGTCGACCGAGAGGCCAAACAGGATGCCGATGAGCAGGATGGGCAGGAAGGCCAGGATAGGCCCGGGCTGGGTAACGCCGAAGATGTCAGCTAGCCAGCCCCACTGGTAAACAGCGACGACGGCTCCGAACGATGCCAGGGTAGACAGCAGGAAGCCGATAGTGGCCGTGACCGGCACGATAATGGAGCGGAAGACAAAGGCCATCAGGACCAGGCAAAGGGCAATCACGACCCCGAGGTAGAGCGGGATAGAGCTTGAGATACGTTCTGAAATCTCGATGTTGGCTACGGTGGAGCCGGTCAGGCCGATGGTGGTTGCGGTAGCTTTTTCGGTGGCCTCCAGTTTGTCGTTCATGGCATGAACGGTGGCGAGGGTGCTGTCTGCCGAGGGCCCTTCACTGGGGAAGAAGGCCAAAATGGCGGTGGCGTTGTCGTCACTGGTAGCGACGATAGCGACGCTTTCGATTTTATTGTTTTTAAGGCGGTCTGCCACGTCGAGGGCTACGTCGCGCAGGCGGGCTTCGTCGCCGGGGACGGTGAGGGTAAGACCCGCGATGATAGGCCCGTTGACGCCTTCACCAAACTTTTCGGAGATGGTCTGGTAGACCTGGTAGGAGGTTGAGTCGGTGGCCTGGTATGAGCCGTCGGGCAGGCCCAGTCGGAGGGAGGTGGTGGGGATAATCGCCAGTACCAGCACAGCTACCGAAACGAGGGTCATAGCAATGGGGTGGCGGGTCACGAAGCCTCCCCAGCCCTTGTAGGCAGCTTCGATTTCGGCGAAGGCTTCACGGCGGTTACGGGGTACCTGGATTTCCTGGGTGCGGGCCAGGTTGAGCTGTTTCAGTTCCTCCCGTTGAGCGCGGGTGAGGACGCGGGTGCCCAGCAGACTCAGGACGGCCGGCACCAGGGTGAGCGAGGAAGCCACGACGAGGGCTACGGCAAAGGCACCGGCGAAGCCCATGATGGCGAGGAAGGGCAGGCCTGTCAGGCAAAGGGCAGACAGCGCGATGATGTTAGTCATTCCGGCAAAGAGCACGGAGTGACCTGCTGTTGAGTTAGCGGTGCCTACTGCCTCCAGCACGTCTTCTCCGTCGCGCAGTTCTTCGCGGAAGCGGTAGAGGATCAGCAGGGCGTAGTCGATACCGACGCCAAGACCCAGCATGAGGGCGAGGACGGGGTCGGTGGCAGTCATACCGATGAAGGCAGTACTGGTGTACACCAGGGCAACGGCGGTCCCGGCCCCGATGAGGGCAAGCACCAGGGGTAGACCGGCGGCTACGACCGCCCCCAGGGTAATCAGCAGGACGATAAAGGCTACGACCAGGCCAATAATTTCTGAGATACCGAAGACGTCGCTGACGTCCTGGTCGAGTTCGTAGCTGTAGTTGACGGTCAGGCCGGTCTCTTTGAGAGTGTCAAAGGTGCTAAAGACTTCTTCCCGTACCGAGCTGGGCAGGGAGTTGGTGTCTTGGTTGAAGGCGATATTGACGATTGCAGCGGTACCGTCTTCGCTCACCATGTTCGCGTCTGCCGCCGCATCTAGTTCGCGCTGGGCAGCATCGACCTTATCCTGGTTGGATCGCAGAGTGGTGCGGGCTTGCGCCAGGGCGGTTTCTTGAGCCGCCAGGTCGGGGGCTAGTGCCGCAATTTCCTCTGAGCTCAGCCCCTGAGGTAGGGCTGCTTTAGCGGCATCTAGCTGGGCCTGCCCCTCATCGACCTGCGCCTTGGCTTGGGCTAGCTGGGTTTTAGCGTCCTCAAGTTGCACGGACGCCTGGGTCACCGCATCTGCTGCCATGAAGGGGTCAAGGGAACCAGCAACCTCGGGCAGCTGGTCGATCGTAGTAACAGCCTGGGCGATTGCCTGCTTCTGGGTGTCATCGAAACCGTTGTCGGCTTCAAGAACCACGTAGCCGCTAGAGATACCGTTGTCGGGAACCTTGGCTTGAAGGTCTTCCCGCACAGCTTCAAAAGAAGCCCCCGGCATGGTGTAGTTAGCCGTTGCACCGCGTGCTAGGGTCAGTGCCCCAAGGGCTGCAAGAATCAGAAGTACCAGCCATATCACGATGGTGGCTCGGGCATGACGAGCCGCGGTGAGGCCGAGCGTGCGCAGGGCGCCTGTCATGGGGGAACTCCTGAAGTAAGGGGGTGGGGGTTTACTGAGATTCTACTACTGAAATGAGCTGGCGCACCTGTTCCATAGGGAGAGTGGCGTGGGGTGCCAGGGCGTTGATGCGTACAGCGCTACTTTCACCAGCGGCAAAGAGTTTGAGGGCCTCGAGTGCCGGGGCGCTACGTACCACCAGGGTCGGGTCAAGAGCAGCAACTTCAGCAGCCGTTGTAAAGACTAAGGCGATGTTTTCTTCGCTGTCATCGTCTTTCTTAAGCATGACAGGGTGGCCTACCGGGTCATCTGCACGTACACCCAGCAGGAGCACAGACGCAGGGGCTGTGAGAGCCATCAGCAGATCATGCATATTTTCTTCAACGAGAGCTCGTTGGGCCGGCATGTTATGCGGGGACCCAATCACCCACTGGATCTGGGCTTTTTCAATAAAGCACTCGTGCTCACTACCGGGGTCCAGCACCAGCACATCTATTGTTTCATCGTGGGCTACCTGCAGGAAAACCTTCATGGCGTGTTCTACCACCAGGCGGGGGTGAGGGGCGTTCAGCACCTGAGCTGAGTAGGTTTTAGCAGGTTCAGTTGCTGAGTAGGCGGTCAGTGCCCTCATTCCGTTAGCGAGGCGCAGCACCTGGTAGTTGAGCTGAGGGGTACCCTCAGGAGTCACCGTGCTCTGGGAGATATCCATGATGAGATTGCCGCCCTGGGCGGTGCGGACGACGTTCGCTAAGGACTGCTCGCTCCTGGCAGTTGCGAAGCCCGCCAGGGCCTCAGTCAGATATCGGTTGACGGGGCCTACAGGCAGGGCGCCTTCCCCACCGGTTTCAGCGAAACCTGCGCCCCGGCGTCCTGCCAGACGCACCGCAGCCCAGTCAGGCACGTGCTCGGGGTTGCGGGGGAAAAGTTCAAAGTGGGCGCGGATATCGTGGGCACTCAGGCGGCCCTCGCCGTTCCAGTCCACCGGCTCGTGGGCACGGTCGTAGGACGCCCCAATCTGGTACTGGGGCTCAGGCCAGTTGCTTGCGGTAATCACCACAGATGCGGTGAACCAGGTGCCCTCCCCCTCGACAAAAGAGGCGTGCTGCAGCTGCTCAATAGCGGGAAGCACAGGGCTATTAGATTTCACCGGACCCACAGTGCCCACATAGTCCTGCTCATCGCGTGATTCAGTAATGCGCACAAATACAGTTTCAGATAGGGGCTTGATATCGAGTACCAGCTCATTCCAGCCGGGTTCAACCTTGACCGTACCCAGCATCCAGCTACCAATAGCGTTCAAGGCATCTTGCACCATAGCGGGGCGTTCAATCTCGGTATAACGGGGCGAAGAAGGCGACATACTGTTCCTGAAGGTTTGGGCGAAGCAAAGCCCTATCGGCGCTACCGGAGGTAAAGCCAAGGGGCGCGAGTTATCTACCCCATTAAACCAAGAAACTACCCGCCTCGGGGCAGAGCACACCCGCCTTCTTCCTGAGTGATTCTCCCCTAGTTTCAAGGAGGGTGCTGAATATGTCAGAAATTCAAGCTCTTACCACGGCAAAAAGGTGCGGGAGCCCCATAAGAGTTGCTAGCCTTGACCGTATGACTACTACACTGCAGGATCTGATTGACGATTCAATCTTTATCTCCACCGAGTACCAGGCCCGTCTTGCTGAAATCAGCGGCGGCGCAGAATGGACGGTGGATTTCTCTGCACCGTCATTCACCCTCCAGTCTGATGCTTCCGTAAGCCTCACCCCCTACCTGCTGGGTACTGAATCCGAGAACCGCGGTTCCTGGATTTGGTCGTGGCAGGAGCTCGGTCACTTCCCCGACCGCGTCGTTTCGGCAGCAATCCAGGCGCGTGAAGGCGGAGCGAAGCACAGCATCTCTGAGCTCACCACCGATGAGCTCCCCCTCGACTCGGGTCTGGCCCGCAAACTGACCCTGGCCTCCAAGGCGCTGACCGGCATCTACGCCCACTACCCCGTGACTGCCGGGGCAGGCGTCCGTGCCTGGATTCTGCTCGATGGCAGCCAGCTTGAACTTGAGGCTCCCACCGTCAACCGTATGGGCCAGGTTATGGCGCAGGCCCTGCAGACTGGCACCGCCGTGAACCACCTGCGCGCCGTAGATTCCTACGCCAAGCTGCGAGGCGCCCACATTGCCTGGGACACCGAGGCAACCGCCGTCATCACCGCCTCGGACGGCGCCCTGCGCCTCTGGTTCGATAACGGCAAGATTTCTGGTATCGAGGCTGCTGAGCCCCAGGTCGGTGCCGACGAGCTAGCTCGCCTGGCGCAGACTGCCCGTGACCTGCGCGAACAGCTTGCTGCTGAGCGTCAGGGCATCGAAGCTGTAGCAGCTCAGGAGGCCGCTGCCCAGGTCGCAGCCCGAGAAGAGGCTAACCGCCTGGCGGCTGAAGAAGCTGCCCGCGAAGACGAAGCCCGCGCCGAAGCCGCCCGTGCAGCCGAGGCTGAAGCTCTGGCCGCTGAACAGGCCGCCATCGAAGCTCGCGAGGCTGACATTGCTGCCGCTGAAGAGCGCGCCGCAGCTGAAGCGGCTGAGGCCGAGCGTCTCGAGAAGGAACGCGCCGAAGAGGCTGCCCATGAGGAAGAGGTCGAAGGTACCATCACCACCGACCGCGTCTACCCCAACGCCGAGCAGCCCTACGACCGCGAACCTGCCGAGGACGCCCGCCCCGGCCGTGTCACCACCAGCGCTATCGCCGATGAAGATATCGTGCGCGATGAGCCTACTCAGGTAGAAGAGCCCGCAGCGGCCTCTATTGCCGCCGAGCAGGTTATCGAAGAAGCTGAGACCGAGCAGGCTCCTGCCGGTTACGAGCAGGTTGACGAGCCTGCCCGCCCCGCCTCAGAGATTCGCCTGGCTGGTCAGGCACCCGATCTTGAGGCTGAGCGCGCAGAAGCTGCAACCAAGCCCAAGCCTAAGGAAGAAAAGAAGGGCTTCTTCAGCCGCTTCTTCGGCCTCTAGGCTTCATCCCGAGCACCTGTCAGTGGCTACCCGGTATGCACCGGGTAGCCACTTTCTCGTAGCGCCGCTGACTCACATTCCCCGTGAGCGGTATAAGTCCCTACCTAACGCAGAACCCACACACCACCGAGAGAAGCACGAGGAACGCAACGGTGAGCACAGCCAAAAATGAGCAGGTAGTAGGCGGCCTCTACGCCTTTTTCTGCTACCTGATCTGGGGGCTCTTCCCCCTCTACTTCATGCTGACCGCCCCAGCCACTCCCCTAGAGATCGTGGCGGGCCGGGTGCTCTTTTCACTGGTCTTCTGTTTAGCCCTGCTCCCGCTCACCCGGCAGGTCAAAAACCTGGTGGCGGTGCTAGGCAACCTGCGCCAGGTCGGCCTTCTGCTAGTTGCTAGCCTACTCATCTTCGGCAACTGGCTGCTCTACGTCATTGCCACCACCAGCAACAACGTCATGGAAGCCTCCCTGGGCTACTACATCAACCCTATTGTCTCGGTCGCCCTAGGCGTCGTCTTCCTGGGTGAGCGCCTGCGCCCCCTCCAGTGGGCCGGTATCGCTGTTGCTGCGCTCGCGGTGCTGGTGATGGTGGTCTTTTACGGCTCAGTCCCCTGGCTGGGTTTGGGGCTGGCTTTTACTTTCGGTTTCTACGGGCTGGTCAAGAAACGAATCGGGGCAGTGCCCGCCCTGGTCTCTTTGACCATGGAGACCCTGCTCCTAACCCCTCTGGCAGCTGTACTGATGTGGCACTTCGCTCGCAGCGGTCAACTTACCCTGCTGACAGAAGGCCCGGCTCACTTCTGGATTCTAGTAGCTAGCGGTGTGCTCACGGCAGTGCCCCTGCTTCTCTTTGCAGGAGCCGCTGCCCGCGTCCCGCTCTCTGTGCTGGGTATGGTGCAGTACGTTGGCCCCACCCTTCAGTTCCTCGTTGCCCTGTTCGTGACCCAGGAACACCTCTCAGCAGGCCGCTGGGCAGGTTTTATGCTGGTGTGGGTCGCCGCGGCCTTCTTCATCACTGACTCCCTGCTCACCCAGCGCAGGGTACGAACCCGCATGCCGTCCACCGAGGTGCCCTCCCCCGATACCAACACCGGTATGCTGCCCCAGATTAAAAACGACTAGGTAAAGCCCAAGTCAGCTGAGACAGCCCCACAGAAAAACAAGCACAAAAAAGCAGCCCAGGCCCGCAATCAAGGGGTCTGGGCTGCTTTTATGCTCTGGCGGTGCTGAATCTACTGGACTGAATCTACTGGACTGAATCTACTGGGCTGTGGGGTTGAGCACGCGGGAGAGGAAGAGCTGGGTGCGCTCATGCTGGGGGTTGCCGATGACGGCGTCGGATGGGCCCTCTTCGACGACCACGCCGCCGTCCATGAAGACCACGCGGTCAGCTACATCGCGGGCAAAAGCCATCTCGTGGGTTACCACGATCATGGTCATGCCCTCGGCGGCGAGCTGACGCATGATAGAGAGCACATCGCCCACGGTCTCGGGGTCAAGAGCGCTGGTGGGTTCGTCAAAGAGCATGAGGGCGGGGTTCATGGAGAGGGCACGGGCGATAGCGACGCGCTGCTGCTGGCCGCCGGAAAGCTGATCGGGGTGGCGGGCTGCCTTATCAGCTAGGCCTACCTTTTCGAGGTTGGCCAGGGCGATTTCTTTGGCTTCGGCTTTAGAGCGCTTGAGCACCTTGACCTGAGCGACGGTGCAGTTTTCGAGTACGGTTAGGTGGGGAAAGAGGTTGAACTGCTGAAAAACCATACCTACGGAGCGGCGCATGGCGTCGATATCAACATCGGGGTCGGTCACCAAATGACCGGCCACCTCGATGCTGCCGGAGTTAGGGGTTTCAAGCAGGTTGACGCAGCGGAGCAGGGTGGACTTACCCGAGCCGGAGGGGCCAATCAGGCAGACGACCTCGCCGGGGGCTACCGACATGTCGATGCCCTTGAGCACTTTGACGTCGCCGTAGGACTTATGCAGGTTGGTGATGGTGACGGACGCTGGTGCGGTCTGAAGAGTCATGGCTGGTTCTTCCTGGGGTAGGTGGGTGCTTTACTTGCGGGAGCGGGCCTTGGCGCGCTTTTCGAAGTGGCGGGCAAGGAAGCCCAGCGGGAGGGTAATAATCAGGTAGCAGGCACCTGCCAAAACGAGCGGGGTGAGGCCTGCGCCAGAACCCGAGATGCCTTCACGGCCGAACTTGGTCAGTTCGTACTGGGCCACCGACATACCGAGCAGGTAGACCAGGGAGGAGTCCTTGGTGAGCAGGATAATCTCGTTGGTGAG
Source organism: Rothia nasimurium (assembly GCF_014217215.1). Lineage (GTDB taxonomy): Bacteria > Actinomycetota > Actinomycetes > Actinomycetales > Micrococcaceae > Rothia > Rothia avistercoris. The sequence goes on along the minus strand of NZ_CP056080.1, from coordinate 565,352 downwards.
CGGGGGCAGGACGATGCGGAAGGCCTGGGGGATGATGACGGTGACCATGGCGCGGGTGTGGCTCATGCCCAGGGAGCGGGCTGCCTCGTACTGGCCCTTGGGTACAGCTTCCAGGCCGGCGCGCAGTACCTCACCGATGTAGGCAGCCGACACCATACCCAGGGCCAGCATGACGGTGACGTAGTTGTTCAGGCGCAGGCCGAAGGCCAGGGGGATGCCGTAACCGAAGGCAATAAAGACCAGCAGCGCGGGCAGACCGCGGAAGAGCTCGATGTAGAGCGAAGCTAGCCAGCGGTAGGGGGCAACCGATGAAATCTTCATCAGGGCCAGCAGAACACCGCCAGCCAGGCCCACCACGAAGCCTAGGGCCGTGTAAATCAGGGTGTTCTTGAGGGCAACGGTGATGATGTTGGGGAACTGCTGGGCAATAATCTCAGGGTTAAAGGCCTTATCGCGCAGGGTTCCCCAGTCAGCGACAAGAACAACGACGAGTGCGATGATAGCTAGCAGGGCGTACTGGGCGTAGCGGGCGTAGGTTTGTTTCTGCCGGGTCGACAGTGCCATGGGTGGTCTTCCTTATTGTTCCCCGGTTGCCCGGGATCATATCGGCGAAGGACGAGAGATAAACGGGTGAGGGGTAGGCTGCGTCTGCGCTAGCCTACCCCCGTTGGTGAGCTTGGGTTTATGCTACTACCCGTTATCCGTGATTACTGGGATACGCCCAGGTATTTTTCACGCAGGTCTGCCAGGCGGCCGTCCTCTTCCATCTTCTTGAGGGTGGCGTTGGCGGAGTCAAGCAGGGCGGTGTTCTCGGTCGCTACGGCACCGGCAATCTGCTCGCCAGTCTCGATTTCCTGGACTACAGAGAGGGATGAGTCAGAGGTCAGCATCTCAGACAGCACGGTGATGTTACCGACGATGGCATCGACCTGGCCGGTCTGTACTGCCTGCAGGAGCAGGCCGTTATCTTCGTACTGAACAGTGTTAGCACCGGCGTCCTGGGCGTACTTTTCGCCACTGGTAGCCTGCTGCACGCCGATATTGCGGCCGGAGAGGTCAGCGTCGCTCTTGATGTCGGAGCCAGCGGGAACCAGGATCGCCAGGTTGTCATCGACGTAGGAGTCGGTGAAGTTCATGACAGTCTTGCGCTCATCGGTGATGGTGATGCCAGACAGGGCAATGTCGCACTGCTTGGAGGACAGGGCTACACCGGACTGGATACCCTCGAAGCTGGTGGTGAACATTTCGGCTTCGACGCCCAGGTCTGAGGCGATAGCTGCTGCGATATCGGCATCCAGGCCAACAATCTTGCCGTTTTCTTCGTATTCGAAAGGAGCGTAGGGAGGGTTGGTGCAGACGGTCAGTTTGCCCTCTGAAATCAGGGAAACGCCTGACTCGGTGGTGGTGCCGGTGCTGGATGAGCCACAGGCGGTGAGCATCAGGGCGGCTGCGGCGAGAGCGAAGGGAGCCTTCTTCATGGTGTACCTCGTATCTAAAACTGTGTAGGTGCGATGTGCTTTGAGGTTTATTCTGCCCCGCTATGCGTAAAAATGCAAACCTATGCATGAATATTCATTATGAATTTTTTACACACGCCCAAGATGAGCTTTAGACACAAACATGACAAAATAGGCAGGGTGAACCGAGCAGACCTTAACAAAAAGACCACCGACATCTCATCCATGTTCGATCAGGTAGCCGAACGCTACGACCTGATGAACGGCATCATGTCGCTGGGCCAACACATCTACTGGCGCAAGCAGACCGTTGCTGCGGTCGACGCCCACCCCGGCCAGAAGGTCCTTGACGTCGCCGCCGGAACCGGCACCTCGTCCGAACCCTTCGCCGACGCCGGTGTTAAGGTCATCGCCGCCGACCTCTCCGAGGGCATGCTGGCCGTAGGCCGCCGCCGCCGCCCCGACATCGAGTTCGTACAGGCGGACGTCACCGCCCTCCCCTTTGCCGACGAAGAGTTTGACGCCGTCACCATGAGCTACGGCCTGCGCAACGTCGCCGACTACCCCCAGGCCCTGCGCGAACTCTACCGCGTAACCAAGCCCGGCGGACGCATCGTCATCAACGAGTTCTCCACTCCCACCTTCGCGCCCTTCCGCGCAATCTACCGCAACTACATCATGAAGCTGATTCCGCCGGTTGCGCGCAAGGTCTCTTCTAACCCCGAAAGCTACGAGTACCTGGCCGAATCCATCCTGGCCTGGCCCGCCCAGGACGAGCTGGCCCGCCACTTCACCGAAGCAGGCTGGCAGAACGTTCAGTACAAGAACCTGACCGGCGGCGTCGTAGCCCTGCACCGCGCTTATAAGCCCGGGCAGTAAACCCGGTAGACTTACACCAGCAGCTTGCCGCGGCTCTGGGCCGCAGCCACCCACCGAAGAAATGTGAAAGACACCGTGACTGAACCCACCAGCTCCCCTATGAGCGTTGAAGCGCTCATGCCCGAAGCTGACTTCAACCTGCCCAAGGGGTTTGAACTCATTGCGCAGGACGCTGAACTCGGCCCCAAGATTCTTGAGGCCCTTTCTGAGGTTGAGCAGCGCCTAGAACGCGCGGTTGCCCAGACCAACCACCTGGCAGATGTGGCATCCCGTCACCTGCTTTCTGCCGGTGGCAAGCGGGTGCGCCCCCTGCTCACCCTGCTGGCAGCAGAAGCCGGTGGCGGCATCAACGACCGGGTCATCGACGCAGCTGTAGTCGTTGAACTAACCCACCTGGCCACCCTCTACCACGACGACGTTATGGACGACGCCCCCAAGCGCCGCGGTGTAGATACCGCCCAGAACATCTGGGGCAACTCGGTCGCCATTCTGACCGGTGACCTCATCTTCTCCCGTGCCTCCCTAATTGTTTCCGAGCTGGGTGGGCGCGCTCTAGCCGTTCAGGCTCAGACCTTTGAACGCCTGGTACTGGGTCAGCTCTTTGAGACCACCGGCCCCGAGAAAAACGAAGACATTCTCAGCCACTACATTAAGGTCATCGAGGGCAAGACCGGATCCCTCATCGCGGCAGCAGGCTCCTACGGCACTATCCTGTCGGACTCCCCCGAAGCAACCGTGCAGATGCTGGCCCGCTACGGCGAGCTGGTAGGTGTAGCCTTCCAGCTGGCCGATGACGTCATCGACGTCACCAGCTCGGGGGCGGCGTCCGGCAAGACCCCCGGCACCGACCTGCGCGAGGGCGTCCCCACCCTGCCCACCATCCTGCTCGACCGAGCCGCCGCAACCGGCGACCTTGAAGCCCAGCACGTCCAGCAGCTGATTCAGGGCGATCTGACCAGCGACGAGGCTCTAGCCGAAGCCGTTGCAGCGCTCTCAGCCCACCCGGTCACCGCAGAAGCCTGGGAGATTGCCTACCAGTGGGCTGATGACGCTATCGCAGCCATCGAGCCCCTGCCCGACTCGGTCATCAAAGAAGCTCTCAAATCTTTTGCTCACGCCGTCGTCCACCGCGACGCCTAGAGCCAATCCCGGCGGGAAACCGCCGGGATTTTTTTACCCAATTTTCTATCCACTATTTGAGATTTATTTATCACTTGCTAGTCTGAACCCACATACTACAAAAGATTCATTCACACGTTAGCCCGCGGAGGACTGCTCACATGAGTTCAAACCCCACCTCAGCGCTCAAGAAACGAGAAGGCTTCTCAAGCCGCAAGGTCTTCATCTTTGCAGCTATCGGTTCAGCCGTTGGTCTCGGTAACATCTGGCGCTTCCCCTACGTCGCCTACGATAACGGCGGCGGCGCCTTCATGATCCCCTACCTGGTCGCCCTACTCACCGCTGGTCTACCCTTCCTCTTCTTTGACTACGTCATCGGTCACCGCGCCCGCGCGTCCTCCCCCCTGGCCTTCCGCCGCCTGAACCGCAAGACCGAGTTCATCGGCTGGTGGCACATGGGCATCAACTTCATCATCGCTATCTACTACGCAGCGATCCTCGCCTGGGCCGCCCGCTACTTCATCTACTCCTTCACCCACGCCTGGGGCGACGACCCGCAGACCTTCTTCTTCGCGGACGTCCTGCAGCTGGCTGACCCTGTAGCCCTCACCTTCGATTTCGTGCCCGGCATCCTCTACCCCCTGATCGGCATCTGGGTACTTCTGGCCCTCATTATGTCCCTGGGTGTACAGAAGGGCGTGGGCCTGGCTAACGTCTTCTTCATCCCCGTGCTGGTCATCATGTTCCTGGTCATGGTCGGCTACTCCCTGACCCTGGACGGCGCAATGACCGGCCTGGATGCCCTCTTCACCCCCGACTGGGCCGCTCTGACCGAGCCCGGCGTCTGGGTTGCAGCCTACGGCCAGATCTTCTTCTCCCTGTCCATCGGCTTCGGCATCATGATCACCTACGCCTCCTACCTGAAGAACAAGACCAACCTGACCGGCTCCGGTGCGGTTGTGGGCTTCGCTAACTCCTCCTTCGAGCTGCTGGCCGGTATCGGCGTCTTCGCAGCCCTGGGCTTCATGGCAACCGCCGCTGGCACCCAGGTCTCCGAGGTAGCAACCTCAGGTATTGGCCTGGCCTTCATCGCCTTCCCCACCATCATCTCCCAGGCCCCCGGCGGCACCCTGATCGGTGTGCTCTTCTTCGGCTCCCTGCTCTTTGCAGGCTTCACCTCCATGATCTCCATCGTCGAGGTAATCGTTGCCGGTGTTGAAGACAAGTTCAACCTGGGCCGTGTGCGCTCCACCCTGCTGGTCATCGCCCCCATCGCGGTAATCTCAACCCTGCTTATGGCCACTACCTCCGGCCTCTACGTCCTGGATATCCTGGATAACTTCGTCAACCAGTTCGGCATCCTCGCCGCAGGCCTGGTCTCCATCTTCGTAGTTGCCTACCTTCTGCGCGCCCTACCAATCTTCCGTGACCACCTCAACGAGCGTTCGTCCTGGAAGATGGGCAAGCTCTGGATGATCCTGCTGGCAGGCGTCACCCCCGTCATCCTGGGCTACTCCCTGATCAACACCTTCATCGACCTGATCAACGAACCCTACGAGGGCTACCCCGACCAGATGCTCAACATCTTCGGCTGGGGCATGGTCATCGCCCTACTGGTCGTAGCCATCATCATCTCCATGCTGCCCTGGTCTAAGACCTCCCGCGCAGCGCTGACTCCCCCGGCTCCCCCGGTTGCAGGCGGCAAGGTCATCCACGGCCACGTAGACGCCACCGCCCAGTCGGCAGCCCAGTCAGCCACCGAAAAGGAAGGTGCCTAGCATGAGCTCCATCGCCATCGTTATGCTGATTATCTCCATCGCCCTCATCTGGGGCGGCCTGGGCCTAGCCCTGGTTCACCTCTCCCGCAACCCCGACGAGTCGGGTAGCGACGTAGAGGCCGACGAGACCGCAGTTCCCTGGGCCACCGAAACCGCCCAGAAGTAACCGACTCTCCGCAGAAAAAGCCCCTCCACACGCAGGTGTGGAGGGGCTTTTTAGAGCTCCCGATGCTATTTATGAAGGAAAGGTAGGCTCGCAGCGAAGCTGCTGGCTCGGATGAAGTGAGCGGGTGCGAGCGCGCGAGCACGCAAGAGCGAACGGAATCCGCCGTTAGGTGGGGCATGAGGGTCAGGCTTTCGCCTATTCCGCCCGCAGATTTGTTTCCTCGCGCGCTCGGAATCTGCTGGGCTCCATCCAGCGCGAGCCTACCTTTCCCTTGTCTAAGACCCTACGGCCGCACCACCCTGACTCTGATTCCGTTCTCGCCCCAGGCTGCTGCGAGTTCTTCGAGCTGGGCGGTGTGCGGGGTGGTGAAGAAGCGGCGGACGGCCGGGGCGAATTTCTCGTGTTGGGCTAGTTGGCCGTGTTCCAGGGTTGAGAAGATTCCGCCGCCCCGGTCGTCGTAGACCAGCACGTCGAGGTTGGGTTTGCGTTCGAGGGGGCCGATGTTGAGGGAGCCTGTGTCGTGTAGGAAGGTGAGGTCTCCGACGAGCACGCGTACCGGGCGGTTGAGGGCCAGGGAGATTCCGGATGCGGTGGCGATGGTGCCGTCGATGCCGGCTAGGCCGCGGTTGGCAAAGACCAGGGGTGAGGCTGCCAGGGAGGGGGCGATGAGGTCAAGGTCGCGGATGAGGTTGGATGAGCCCACCATCAGAACAGCGTCATCGTCTAGGCAGCTCTGCCAGGTAGCTTCTGCCAGGGCGTAGCCTGCGGTGCGGTCGGCCGAGCTTGCCCCGGGTTGGGCGTTCGGGGTGTAGGTGCCTGCCCGGTAGTTGGCGATCTGCTGGTTCAGTTCCCGGGCTAGTTCCTGCCCTGCTTCGCTCCAGCTGGTTATCCAGTCGTGGCCGTCCTCGGTGGTAGCGCCTTGGCCTGTACCTGCGAAGTCGGCCAGTTCAGCCAGGGTTGCAATCTCCCGCAGGTCAAGGGCACCGGGCTCATACCAGGGGGCAGGTGAGGGGGCGTAGAGGGCACGTTTTACCTTGGAGTTGGCCAGCAGGGTGGCAACCGGCCGGGAGAGGGTGGGGTGACCGAAGATAACGGCCCGCTCAACCTGCTGCCCTAGGTGCCCTGCCAGTACCTGCCGGTAGGCGGGCACGGCCAGGGGTGAGAAGCGGGCGTTCGATGAGGGTTCGGCCAGCAGGGGTAGACCCTGCTGCTGGGCAAAGACCTGGGCGATAGGTCCTGCCCCATCACCGGCCACCACAACGGTACGGCGGGTGGTACCGGCGCCGTCCGTCCGCTTAGCCCCCTCGGTGGTGCCTGCGCGGAGCCACCTAGCTGCGCTGGGGTCAGCGGGAGGTAATGGGGTGGCAGGCGCCGGTGGGTTCTCAGCCAGCGAGCGCACCCAGCGCTCTAGAATCTGCTGGTCAAGGGGGTTGGGGGTGAGCGGGGTGTCAAGGGCCAGGTTGATTTGGACGGGGCCCCGCGGGGTGGTTGAGGGGGCGTCCCAGTTATCTGCTGAACGCCCGGTCAGAGCTGCAAGCGCCGCGTTGAGCTGGGCACTCTGGGGATCGGTTGGGTCGGCCGTGTAGTTTTCAAGGGTGCAGGACGCCCGGGTGTGGGCCGGAGCAATCACTTGCTGGTCTGTGGTTTGGTTGGCGCCGGTGCCCTGGAGCCGGGCAGGGCGGTCGGCCGAGAGTAGGGCCAGGGGTGCTCCAGTGTGGTAGGCCTCCATGAGGGCCGGGAGGCACTCGCCCACGGCGGTGCCGCTGGTGGTGACGATACCCACCGGTTGGCCGCTGGCCTTGGCTAGCCCCAAAGCTGTGAAGGCGGCGCTGCGCTCGTCGATGCGCACGTGGGCTTCGATGGCCCCGGCCTGGTCTAGGGCGGCGAGTGCATAGGCTAGGGGGGCTGAGCGTGAGCCCGGAGCGATGAGAACATGCCGCATTCCTGCCCGCACGAGGGTGTCGAGCACAGAAATTGCGGTCATAAAGGAGGTTGAGGGTGCATCAGTCACCCCACCAGTTTACTCGCTGCCCTCTTCAACACTCGGCCGGGTTCTGTTGCTGCCCAACCGCCCCTGTTCAAGTAGGCGGTAGCAGGCTTCGATTCGGCGGTGCCACCAGGCGGTGCGTTCGGGGCTGGTAGCTACCTCTTCAAGCAGCCGGGGCTCGGGGGTGATGGCCCGCAGGGGCAGCTCCCCATCCCGGGCCACAAGCGGGTGGGCTGTGACGTCCTTGGCCATCAGTGATACCGTGCCCAGGCCGCACCCGTAGGGCAGCTGCGGCAGGGCGGCGGCCAGCGCTGCGCCGGTACGGATGCCGACCGAACTTTCAAGGGCAGATGAAACAACCGCAGGCAGACCCGCCTGCTCTACGATGTGCAGGGCCCGCCTTACCCCGCCCAGGGGGGCAGCCTTAATAATGAGCACATCGGCAGCGCCCAGGCGGGCAACCCGCAGCGGGTCATCAGCCTTACGGACGGCCTCATCAGCGGCAATCAGCAGGGGGTTGCCGTGCGCCCGCAGCTGATCGCGGACCCACGCCAGCCCCTCAATACCCGGGACCGGCTGCTCAGCGTAGAGCAGGTCGTAGTCAGCTAGCTCATTGAGGGCGCGGACGGCCTGCGCCTCGCTCCAGCCGCCGTTCGCATCAATCTTCAGTCTGGCGTCTGGGCAGGCATCGCGCACCGCGGCTACCCGGGCTAGGTCTTGGGTTAGAGATTCTTCAAAAGGCAGCCCAGCTTCAGCCACCTTGATTTTGACTTCCCGCACCTGCCCCTCGTAGCGGCCCAGCACCGCCTCAACCTCGCTAGCGGCCACCGCCGGGACCGTAGCGTTAAGGGGAATACTGGTGCGCAGCGGCTGCGGGTAGGGCAGCCAGGCCGCCTCGATAGCGCAGGCCAGCCAGGCGGACGCCTCCGCCGGCTCGTATTCGAGGAAGGGGGCAAACTCGCCCCACCCTTCCGGCCCCTGAATCAGAGCGGTTTCACGTAGGCTGACGCCGCGGAACTTCACCCGCATGGGCAGAGCCACTACACGGGTCGCCGACAAGATTTCTTCGAGCGGAGGCAGGGAAATATTAAGGGGCAGGGCGCTAGCTGTCATACCTTCTAATCTACTCTTCTACCGCTACTGCAGGGCAGCTTGGGGGCGCTCGCGCAACATTAGGGGTTCTCTCAGGAAAGTCCCATGTGAGTTTGCCACAATAGCACTACAGGCTGAGCCTGTTAGCTCTTAGCAGGGTCTAGGGCTGAAATAGCAGGTACAGCTTGGTAGGCTCGTTGAGGTGTCTACACGCAGCAGAAAGGTCTTTGGGGATAACTGTGAGTTTTGAGAAGCGCGATTCTAACGCTGTTTCTGGCACACCCGACGATGCCACCGAGGTGCTAACGCCCCAGACCTATACCGACCGCACGGTTGCCCTGCCAGCCAGCCCCGGTGACGACGCCACCGAGGTGCTTCCCGCTTCTCGGGCACGGGCTACTTTTACAGATGATGATGCCACCGTGGTACTCCCTGCCGCTGCCCGGTCCCAGTCTGCCCAGCAGCACCCGGCGACTCGCCCGCTAGCTGCACCTCACTCCGCTCCCTCTGCTGACCCCGACCGCACCCAGCTCTTAGAAACCCAGCCCGCTGCGTCTTCTGCGCCCCATGGCGAGGTTCTGAAAGCTAAGCTCCAGGCCGGTACCGCTAGTGGCCTGGCGGCAGCTAAAACCGGTTTTGCCGCCGCGCAAGCAGCGGCCCAGGAGGTAGCGCACCGGGTCAAGAAGGAACGTGCCGCCCGGGCAGCGAGCAAGGCCCGCGCCCAAGCGGCGGCCCCGCGTCCGGACGCAGTCAGCGCCCACCGGGTGCCGCAGGCTAGCTACGGGGCCACTGCCGCTGCTCCGCAAGGACGCCCCCGCCCCGGCTACCCGGCGCAGGGCTACGGCCAGGCGCCCTACAGCAGCCAGGCTCACTCAGGGGAGTACTCCCCCTCGGGCCGGCTGCATATGCTCACTCCCTCGCATATTCGGCAGACTCGCCCCTCGCTCTGGACGCTGATCCAGCACTTCTTTGCGGCAGGAACCCTCTTCTGCCTTCTGGTGGCGGCCTTTGTTTTCTTTATTACAACGCCAACCGGCCAGGAGCTCGACGAGATTTCCTTCCAGGAGTTCTCCTACCAGTTCATGACCTACACCGAGCAGACCTCTACCCTGCTCGACTTCATTCCCACAGCCGCCGGTATTACCGCGGCTATCGGTATTCTCTTTGTGCTGCTGTGGAAGCACCGCTTTGTGCCAGCCCTGGTCGGTGTGGCCATTGCCGCCGGTGCTAACCTGACCACCCAGCTGCTGAAGAACTACATCATCGTCAAGCCCAACCTGGGTATTCAGGAGGCCCTGGGTAACTCGGCGCCGTCCGGTCACACGACCTTCGCGGCGGCTGCGGGCCTGGCCCTCTTCCTGGCCTCCCCCAAGCGCTTCCGCCCCACTGTGGCCCTGATTAGCATGGTCTTTACGGTAGCGGCCGGCTATTCCACCGTGGTCAATGGCTGGCACCGCCCAGCCGATGTGGTCACAGCTATTCTGGTCACCGGTCTCTGGGGTGTGCTGGGGCTCGTGATTCTGCGCTTCATGCGATCAGAGGAACTCGATATGAGCGATACCCAGCGATCAGGGCTGATCCTGGTTCCCCTGCTTTCTATCTCAGGGTTCTTCTCGGGCTTCTGCGCCCTGGCCCTCTACTGGGTCACCTACACCAACCCGATTCCCGGCTCTGCCTTTATGGCAGCTATCTGTCTTATCGGTGCGGTAGCGGCTCTGACCACCAGCACGCAGATTGCCCTGCTACGCCCCCAGAATAAGAAGCGCAGTGCCTACCGGAAGGTCTGGGCTTACTAATACAGACTGGATTCAGTTTAAAGACAAGAGCTACCCGGCATTGAGCCGGGTAGCTCTTTCTGTCTAGCGCCTAAGCTTCTATGCACAACGTGCGAGGTGCTTCTAGCCCTGCCCCAGGGTAATGGGGCCGGTCAGGCCAGAGGCGGCGTCCCCCTCAAATGTGACGGTCGAGAGCCCCTGCCCCTCAGCCTCACGAGCTTCAAGCTTCATCAGGCGGTCGAGCAGAATACGGGTGGATCCACCCGAATAGGGCAGCTGGTACATGGAGGCTGTGGTTGCCCCCTTGACCTTCTTCAGGGCGGAGTCAGCAATTTTCTGTACGGCGTCTTCCATGGTGTCGGCCATACGCTCGATGAAAGAACTCTCTACCGGGGTGCCGTGACCGGGAACAAAGATACGGTAGCGGTCTAGCCCTGCCAGGGTGCGCAGGGTACTGACCCATAGTTCGGGGTAGGAGTCGTCGAAGGCGGGGTCTGAGCCCTGCTCGATAATATCGCCGGCGAACAGGACGTCGTCTACGCCTACCAGCACGTCACCGTCGGTGTGGGCCAGGCCCAGGTACATGAGGGTAACGGCCCGCTGGCCTAGCTCTACGCGGGTAAAGGCCGGGCGGGTTCCGTCACCGGGCAGGAAGCGGGTGGGCACCACAAGCTCGGTGTTGGGGCCCTGTTGGTGGGCCATCTCGGGTTCTAGCACCTCAACGTAAAGACGCTGGCGGTCGCCGTAGCTTTCGATAGCGCGGGCGGCGCGGGGGTGGGCCCAGATGTCGGCGACTCCGTCAGCTGCGAACACGGCGTTGCCCATGAAGCGGTCGAAGTGCGCGTGGGTATTGACCGCAACCAGAGGAAGCTCGGTGACCCGTCGCACGGCTCTCAGGATCTCGGCTCCCTGACGGGGCCCGGCACCGGTGTCAACCACCATAGCCTTCTCTGCGCCCACAATCAGACCGGAGTTAAGACGGTAGTTATCCGTTGAGATCTGATAGATACCATCGGCAATTTCAAGAGTTCTAGCCATACTCTCTAAGGTACTTGAAATAAAAGGTGCCTACCGTGTTTACGAGTAGCTGGGCAGTTATTTCTCACCACACTGCCCTTCTTTAACGGTGTTACGCAGGTTGAGCGCAATCTTATGTCATAAAAAGATGTATCACCTTAGCTACCAGCTCATCAGGGGTAGCTGCCCTCAGCCCGTCAGCTTCCCCTGGGCACTAGACTAGTGGGGTGATGTCTATCAAAACCGCTCCTGTTCCCGTTCCCTGCGGCCGTTACGCGCCTTCCCCCTCCGGTGACCTGCACCTGGGTAACCTGCGCACCGCCCTACTGGCCTGGATGATGGCCCGTACCGCGGGAGGCCGGTTTGTGATGCGGGTGGAGGATTTAGACCGGGTCAAGAAGGGGGCAGCAGAGCGTCAGCTGGCCGACCTTGCCGCCCTGGGCATCGACTGGGACGGGGAGGTGCTCTACCAGTCCACCCGCCTAGATGCCTACGCGGACGCCCTTAACCGCCTGCGCGAGGCCGGGCTAGTTTACGAGTGCTACTGCACCCGCAAAGAAATTCAGGAGGCCTCCAGCGCCCCGCACGGCGCCCCCGGAGCCTACCCCGGCACCTGCCGCAACCTCACTGAGGCAGAAAGGGCTGAGCGCAGGCGGCTGAGGCCGGCGTCCTTGCGCCTTAAAGCCCAGGTGAGCGAATGGACTGTCACCGACCGTTTCGCCGGGGAATACACCGACGCTGTCGACGATTTTGTGCTGGTGCGGGCCGACGGGGTCTACGCCTACAACCTGGTGTGTGTGGTCGATGACGATTACCAGGGGGTCACCGAGGTGGTACGCGGCGACGATCTGCTGCCCTCTGCTCCACGCCAGGCCTATCTAGCTCACCTATTGGGGTTGCAGGTACCTGCCTACGCCCATGTCCCCCTGGCCCTCAACACCGAGGGCAAGCGCCTGGCTAAACGGGACGGAGCCGTGACCCTCGCCGAGCTCACCGCCGCCGGTGTCAGCACCGACCACATCATGCGCATGATTGCTGCCTCTATTCCGCTGCCCCCGCTCACCGGGGCGAGCGCTGGCGAAAGCGGCCCCCACCTGCCCGAAACCGCCGCTGAGATGCTCTCTGTCTTCAGCCCAGACCGTATCAAGCAGGCCCCCTGGACGGTGGTAGACCCGCTGCTCGAAAGCACCTGCGGGCTTTAGGAGGCGCTGTGAACCTCGCTGACCGCATACCGGCCGAACGCCGGGGCACCGCTGCCCTGCTTTTGATCCTCGCTGGCTCCCTGGGTATTCAGATTTCAGCTGCGATTGTCTCGGTGCTCTTTGCTAGCGTTGGTCCCACTCAGGTCGCCGCCCTGCGTGCCCTGATTGCCGCTGTGGTCCTGTGGGCGCTGGTGCGCCCTAACCCCCTTGCCCTGCGGCGGCGGGATCTTCCTCAGGTGCTGGTTTACGGGCTGGTGCTGACCCTGATGAGCGTCTGTTTCTACAACGCGGTGCACCATATTCCTTTGGGCGTAGCGGTGACCTTTGAATACCTGGGTGCCTTTGTGGTGGCTCTGCTCGGTGTGCGGCGCCTGCGCGACGGGCTCATCGCCTTTTTCGCTCTGGCCGGGGTCGTAATGATTGCCGGGCCTACCCTCGCGGGGGACGCCCACCCTATCGGCTTTATCTGGGCCCTCGGGTCAGCCGCTTCCATGGCTGGCTACACCATCTTCTCGGCCCGCATGGGTTCAGCGTCCGCCGCGACCAGCGGCCTGCGCGGCACCACCATGTCCCTGGCTTTTTCGGCGCTCATCCAGCTTCCCCTGTCAGTGCCCGCTATGGCGGGGCTGGACGCGGACGCCTGGTTCAAGCTGGCGCTCTCCGCGATTGTGGGCGTAGCCCTGGCCTATTCTGCCGATAACATCGCCGGGCAGCTGACCAGCGCCGCCGTCATCGGGGTGCTCTTCTCCATCGACCCCGTGGTAGGGGCCATCGTAGGCACCTTCATGCTGGGTGAAGTGCTCTCTGCCTGGTCTTACCTGGGCATTGTGCTCATCGCCGCCTCCGGCGCCTACATCGTCTGGCGCACCAACAGGTCAGCCATCGCGGTAACCCTGCATACATCGGCCCTACCCGTGATAGATCCACGCTCGCAGAAGCACTCTTAAGAAAAGCTCACCGTTTTTGTATGAAGATTCTAAATAGCTTCAGGCAGCGAGATAGTGTCACCCAGACCCTCAGGGTGTAAGCTAACGCACAGACCAAAACGCGTGCCTTAGCAAATACCTCAAGTAATCTAAACAAAATACTTTAGGGAAACTGCACAAAAGGGAAGGTGCACCAACGCACCCACCCCAGCCCGCACGTCCTCGCCTACAACCCAAGGGGAGCTCATGAGCAACACCACCTACCAGCTGATAGCCCTGGCTATCTACTTCGCCGCCATGGTCGGCATCGGCATCTGGGCCAAGTCCAAGAACAACAACCTCGACGACTATGTGCTCGGCGGGCGCTCCCTCTCCCCCACTGCGGCAGCCCTCTCGGCGGGTGCCTCAGACATGTCGGGCTGGCTCCTCATGGGCCTGCCCGGTGCCCTCTACATCACCGGACTGGCTGAAGCCTGGATCGCCATCGGCCTAACTGCCGGCGCCTGGCTCAACTGGAAGTTCGTAGCACCCCGCCTGCGTGCCTACACCGAGGTCTCCCGCAACTCGGTGACCGTCCCCTCTTTCTTCCACAACCGCCTGCGCGACCCCCGCGGCGTCATCCGCATCTTCGCTGCCCTGGTCATCCTGATTTTCTTCACCTTCTATGTCTCTTCCGGCATGGTCGCCGGGGGTGTCTTCTTCCAGTCCTCATTCGGCGGTAACTACCACACCGGCATGCTGCTGGTCGCCGGCATCACCGTTGCCTACACCCTCTTCGGCGGTTTCCTGGGTGCAACCTACACCGACGTCGTCCAGGGCCTACTCATGCTCACCGCCCTCATCGTCCTACCGATTATGGCCCTGGTTTACGTCGGCGGTTTCTCCGGCCTTGAAACCACCATCGAGTCTGTCAATCCCACTGCTCTCTCCCTCTTTGCGGGTACCACCGTGCTGGGTATTCTTTCCTCAGCTGCCTGGGGTCTGGGCTACTTTGGCCAGCCCCACATCATCGTGCGCTTCATGGGCCTGCGCTCAGCCCAGGACGCCGCCGCCGGCCGCCGCATCGGCATCACCTGGATGATCGCCACCCTGGTCGGTGCCATGAGCGCCGGTCTCATCGGTATCGCCTACTTTGCCCGCCATCCCGAAGCCACCCTGACCGACACCACCAACGCCGAATCGGTCTTCCTGGATATGTCCCAGATTCTGCTCCACCCCCTGCTGGCCGGTTTCGTGCTGGCAGCGGTGCTGGCAGCTATTATGTCAACCCTTTCCTCCCAGCTGATTGTCTGCTCATCTGCCCTGGCTGAAGACCTCTACAAGCTCGCCAGCGGCGGTAAGGAACTCTCAGACGCCAAGGGCCTCTGGATGGGCCGCGCAGGCGTGCTGGTTGTCTCTGTCATCGCAGGTCTGCTGGCCTGGAACCCCGACTCCTCCGTACTCTCCCTGGTCTCCTTCGCCTGGGCTGGCTTCGGCGCAGCCTTCGGCCCCATCGTGATTCTCTCCCTCTACTGGCGCAAGCTCACCGCACTTGGTGCCGTAGCGGGTATGGTGGCAGGCACCATCACCGTCTTCGTCTGGGGCTACAACGAGGTGCTTTCGGGCTACATGTACGAGATTGTGCCCGGCTTCCTGGTCAACCTGCTCTTTGCCTACCTGGTGTCGGTTGCCACCTACAAGGGTGACTCCGCAACCGCCCGCGAAATCAATGAAGAGTTCGACCGTGCCGTGGAGCTCTCCCGCTAGTAGCTTCGCCTAAGTCTGGGCGCCGCTGGGTAGACTGGTGGCTATGACTGACGAACTTCCTGCCAAGGTTTCTGACATTTTCGATCCCCACCAGTGGCGTCTGGTTGAGGGCTTCGAAGACCTCACCGACATCACCTACCACCGCCAGGTGGAACGCAACGAGGCCGGTGAGATTGTGCAGGACCTACCTACCGTGCGTATCGCTTTTGACCGGCCCGAGGTGCGCAACGCCTTCCGCCCGCACACCGTTGATGAGCTCTACCGGGTGCTGGATCACGCCCGTATGACCTCCAACGTGGGCACCGTGCTGCTGACTGGCAACGGCCCCTCTGCCAAGGACGGCGGCTGGGCTTTCTGCTCCGGCGGCGACCAGCGCATTCGCGGCCGCGACGGCTACCGCTACGCCGAGGGTGAGACCCGCGATTCGATTGACCCTGCCCGCGCAGGCCGTCTGCACATTCTGGAGGTGCAGCGCCTGATTCGCACCATGCCCAAGGTGGTTATCGCCCTGGTCTCGGGCTGGGCTGCCGGTGGTGGCCACTCCCTGCACGTGGTTGCCGACCTGACCATTGCCTCTGAGGAGTACGGCAAGTTCAAGCAGACCGACGCGACCGTGGGGTCCTTTGACGCCGGTTACGGCTCGGCGCTACTGGCCCGCCAGGTGGGCCAGAAGTTCGCGCGCGAAATTTTCTTCCTGGCCAAGGAGTATGATGCCCAGCGCATGTACGAGATGGGTGCTGTGAACGATGTAGTGCCGCACGCTGAGCTAGAGAAAAAGGGCCTGGAGTACGCGGCGCATATTGCCCGCCAGTCGCCGCAGGCTATCCGCATGCTCAAGTTCGCTTTCAACCTTCCGGACGACGGCATGGTGGGCCAGCAGGTCTTCGCCGGTGAGGCAACCCGCATGGCCTACATGACCGACGAGGCCGTTGAAGGCCGCGACGCTTTCTTGGAGAAGCGCAACCCGAACTGGGAGGACTACCCCTACTACTTCTAAAACACCTGATGATGCTTCGCACCGTCTACCGCTTACGCTCAGGCAGTTTCTCGCTACGCTCGAAAAACTCGCAGTCGCGGTAGACGGTGCTTTGCATTGTACTGCTACACGTAAGAGTTAGGACGGCGCGGCGTCCTGGATGGCCTTCTTATTGAGACAATTTCGGCAGATTTTCTCAATAAGGAGCTTATCGAGAAAATTGGGGTATATTTTCTCAGTAAGCGTCCACAGTAAAGTTGGTTTCTCATGAGTTTATCTTGGCCAAAGCTCACCTATGCAGAGCACCAGTGGAATCATCGTGACCCGTTGGCTTCTCGCCGGTCACAGCTAAGAAACCGCGGTAATTTTAGCGCCGCAGTAGTACCCTTTATCGCCGAGCGACAGGTTTCTGTTACTCCTGAGATTTCGGCCCTGGTTGCTGAGGCGACTGCCCGAATGACTCGTTTTGACCAGGAGTTTTCGCAGCTCTCTCATTTTCCGTTTGCGGCGGTTCTGCTTCGTGGCGAGTCAGCGACCAGCTCTCAGATCGAGAATCTTACGGTTAATGCACGCAAGCTATCGCTGGCTTCACTGGGTGCTGAAGTGGGTGGCAACGCCAAGTTAGTTGCTCGCAATGTAACGGCTATGAAAGCCGCTATTGATTTAGCAGAACATCTTGATAGCGCCGCAATCTTGACGATGCATCGGGAACTAACACAGGGTGTTCAGGAGGACGCGGGAACCTTTCGGCAAGAATGGGTGTGGATTGGTGGGCAGTCGCCAGTCACCGCTGATTATGTTGGGCCTGCCTGGGAGCAGGTTCCGGCTCTTGTTGATGATTTGGTGGCTTTTGCAGCCAGGCAGGATATTGATCCGACTCTGCAGGCGGCAATTGCACATGCCCAGTTTGAGACGATTCACCCCTTTACTGACGGTAATGGCAGAACGGGAAGGGCTTTGGTCTCATCAATTCTGCGCGCTCGTGGAGTGACGAGGAATGTCACGGTACCTATTTCAAGCGGTCTGTTACACGATGTTGGTGATTATGTTGAAGCTCTGACGGCCTACCGTGAGGGTGATGTGGTGCCGATGCTTGAGTGCTTTGTGAGGTCGGTGGATGCGGCGCTTGAGAATGCACGCTTACTGGCGGCTGATTTAGAGGGCGTTGAGGCGGAGATTTTGGGGTCTCGTTCTCGTGTTACCCACTCTGCCCGCTTGTTGGCGCGGTTTGTGTGTGCGGAGCCTGCTTTTACGGCAAGCATGTTGGAACAGCATGCTGGGGTTTCGAAGGCTACGGCCTATCGCCTGGTGGATGCACTGGTTGAGGCCAAGATTTTGCGGGTTGAGAAGAAGGTGCGCGGGCAGAAAGTGTGGACGTGCCCCGCCGTCCTGGCTGCCCTCGACGCGTTTGCGAAGAGGGCAGGACGGCGGGAATTTAGGGATTAAGACGCCTTATCATCTATATGCCCCTTAAACTGGAAGCTAACAAAATTGCTGACGGTTCTATCATGAAATTAACAATAAAGAACATACAGTGAGGCTTATTCAAAAGTAAGGAACCGCCCCGCACCCACCAACTAGACAACGGCCCCACCAGCGGCAAAAAATTGAGAATAAATCACTACAAACATTCTCAAAGCCACACCGGAGAGACCGTTGCCCAACCAGCGTACAACAGGACTAACCAGCCAGCAATTCGCCACACTACTAACAAACCTCACCCACCATCTCACCTGGGGCAAACCAGGCGGTAGACCGCCAGCGCTCACCCTAGCCCAAGGACTCAAAGCCACCTTGCTCTATCACCGCCACAACCTCACCGAAGAGCTCTTAGCAGCCCTCTTCGGCACCTCTCAGCCAACGATATCGCGGGGCATCAACACCATCGAACACGCCTTAGAGAAAATCCTCTCTCCACTGAATCGACCTTTGAGAGAAAGTCTAAGAGTCCCTGGCTCATTGGTAGTTGATGGGACACTCGTACCCATCTGGAACTGGCGTTCATTAGGTACAACAAATTTCTCAGGCAAGCACAAAAAGGCTGGTTTTAATCATCAGGTTATCTGCACGCTCGACGGTAAACTCTTAGCGATGACAGACCCGTTACCTGGGGCTAGGCATGATGCATATTGCTTCAAGGAGCACGGGTTGAATCGGTTCCTAGATTCTTCGACTTTGGCTGATAAGGGCTATATCGGTCTAGGGCTGGTGACACCGAACAAGAGGCCTGCTGGTGAGAAGCTAGGCAGGAATCGTAAGGCAGTGAATCGTCAGATCAATAGGCTGCGTTCGGTCGTTGAGCGAGTCATTGCCAATGTTATGGCCTGGCGTGTTTTGCATACTGGGTTCAGGCGGCCGTTGGGGTCTTACCGGCGGGTGTTTTCGGTGGTGCGGGGGTTGGTGTTTTTTGCGGCTGGGGAGACTTTTGAATAAGCCTCAGTATTGATTATTGAAATGGTAAGATATTAGCCTGCACCCTCGCTTGTAGATGTTTTAAAAGATAGGAATTTACAATAAATTCTATAAAAATAAGCAATTATCAATATGGATAATTTATTACAAAAAACATATCTTTAGTCCCTCACCAGAGAAACAACTTTATTAAACACTTCTTGAATAAAGTCCGGAACTTCAGTTGTTGCATCCAAAGCTATAATTCGATAAGCTTCATTATTCTTCGAAATATTGATAGCCATTTCCCGCTCAACAAGTAGACACTTTTCTTCCCACCCTAACCACTCTTCCTTTAAAAAAGTCTCTAGGTGATCTTTAAATACAGCAAATGAGTCATAAATTCCTTGAGGTGGAAAATCAACCGGTTCTTTACCAAAATAAGTAAGTATTTTATTATTCTGAGAAACTTGATTAGCAACATCATTCCTTACATCTCTCGAAGACTTACCGGCTGATCTCGCGCGTTCCTCACAACCAGAATCTGCATCAAACAGACAATAAGTAGGAACGCCAAATTCCGACAATATAGCATGCAATAAGGGAACATTCATCTTCGATCCTGCTGGGATAACACTAATCCCTAAAGACTCGAGATATCCAACCCTACCCCTATCTCCCACTCCATAAAATATTCCTGCTTCAGTGCTTCCCTCCACAATTAATACAGCGTTTGAGAACAATGCCTCAGCAATCTGACCAGTTATAATCTTTCCAAGCTGGCTGTTTATAGTATTTTCAGAAACAACACAAGCAAGCTTTTCTATAATTCTTTCTTTCTTTGCCACACCAATAGAAGCCACCGACCCTGCATTGGTATTTACTCTGCTTATTCTTCTTACCTGCTCGAATTTCTTGTCATCCAAAAAGAACGGACTATGTGTTGCATACGCAATTTGGACGCCTTTACTAGAGTCAGAAGCCAAATCTTGCAATACCTTTGCAAAGTTCCTTGCTTGAATTGGATGCTGATACAGCTCAGGTTCTTCGATAGCCAAAAATATTACACGCTCTGACTGGTTGGCCGCTATATTCGCAAGAGATTGTAATGCGGAAATAAGCAACTTTCTTTGAAAACCATGCCCTTGCTTCTCGACCGATGTTACAGTCTCCCCATCTAAAATGTTTATTGTAAAACTCGCACCATTTGTTTTCATCTCAAGTGGAGTCGGAATTACCCGAACTTTCCTACCTGACGAATAGCTTTCAATTGATGTATTAATATTAGAGTTTATTTTTTCAAGATTCTCCGAATAAATACTAAATATTTCATCTTGGTGACTCTGAATTGTTTGACTAGTTATATTCTGAATCTCGGCAGCAGATTGCTTGCGATCTATATAAAAATCAAGAATTCTTGAAAGAATCGATCCCTTTGAGTCTTCAGATTCATCACTAGCTCTAAGGTTTGCATCGATAAAAACATAGTCAAAAATACCGCCAAGTATACTTTTACCGTTAAAGCCAAAGAGCTGTGTTGAGGTATTTTCTCGAACTTCTACCAATTTATCTATATTTTCAGATTCCCATATAACTATTGCTTCTTCAATTGCTTTCTTAGTATTAGCTTCAGGCAAGTTAAGCAGATTTCCATCTGACCTTAAACTCGAATAAATATTTTTTACTTCATTTGCATTCTTAGCCTGGCGTAATTCCGAAAATCCTGGATAAGTAAGATAATTTGCAGATAGATATTCATTACCAGTGGAAAATTCTCTAATTTTCCAAATTGTAACGGAAGTAGAACCTGTGGGAGCATATTTCCCAAGCGCTTCTCTGTCGCTGACTGTCAAATCTGAGAAAGTAACCGCTACACTGATATCTTCCTCCGGAGTTCCCGAAAACACATCTTCATCTGCTAGCTCTCCAGTTTTTATGTCTCCATTAAAGAGGGTTATTCATAAGGGGGTCCACACACCCACCCCCACCAACTAGACAACGGCCCCACCAGGTGACAAAAATAAGAGGGTTAAATCACTACAAATAACCTCAAGCCACACCGGAAGAACCGTTGCTACACCAGCGTACAACCGGCCTCACCGCCACGCAATTCGCCACACTCCTCACAGCCCTCAACACCCACCTCACCTGGACCAAACCAGCCGAAAAACCCCGCAGACTTACCCTGGCTAAGGCCCTCAAAGTAACACTACTGAGCTACCGACACAACATCACTCAAGAAGCCCTCGCCCACCTCTTCGACGTCTCACAGCCCACCATCTCGCGGACTATCAGCACCATCGAAAAAGCCCTCACCCAGGTTCTCAAACCACTGAACAGACCCTTGCAAGAGGGGCTAAAAGCATCAGGTTCCCTCGTGATTGACGGAACCCTTATTCCCACCTGGAACTGGCGTTCACAAGGGAAAAGAAACTTCTCTGGTAAGCATAAACGAGCAGGATTTAATCACCAGGTCATCTGCACCCTCGATGGCAGGCTCCTGGCTATCACTGACCCGTTGCCTGGTGCTAGACATGATGCTCATGCTTTCAGAGCCCATAGTCTAGATCAACTACTTGATTCTTCGACTTTGGCTGATAAGGGCTACGTGGGTCTGGGGTTAGTTACCCCGGCAAAGCGTAAGCCTGGGCAGAAGCTCACCAAGGAGCAGAAGCGAAATAATCGGGTGCTGAATCGGCTACGGTCGGTGGTGGAGAGGGTCATCGCACGTATCAAGACCTGGCGGATTCTTCATACGGGGTTCAGGCGGCCGTTGGGGTTGTATGGGCGGGTGTTTTCGGTGGTGCGGGGTCTGGTGTTTTTGGCTGCTGGTTACCCCTTATGAATAAGCCTCAAAGAACCAGTCTAAAGCACGAAGAACTGTCGATTTCCCAACGCCATTAGGCCCAATAAATGTTGTTATTGAATCAAAGTTAATATTTGCTTCTTGAACAGTTCTAAAATTCTTAATTTGCACACTTGAAATTTTCATAAAAATTTCCTATATATCTAAATATTTTGTAAATAGTATTTCAAGGCGCTGAGTCTCCGATGTGCAGATCTTCGGCGCACCAAACGCCTTATCTACCAGACGGTCCAACTTCTTATGGGTATCCAGCAGACCCTTATCCATCGCCAACGGGTTGTACATATCCGCCAACGACCTCGTACCGCCCGCGCGCTCAGCAATAGCATCACGCGCAGCCAGCACACCCCTACCCGCCTCAATAATCTGCTGGCGCAACTTAGGCTCCACAGCAGGCAAGGGAAGATTATTCCAAACAATGGTGTTCGAGAAACTTAAACGTGATTCCAGGCGACCGCCAACGGCTCTTTGCCAAGTAATAAACATCGATGAACTAATGATTGCGAAGAGGAAACCTTCAGGATCATTTGCTGTATAGACTTTGTCACCCGCGATTACTTCTGAGGGGTAGTGATCTACTGTATAAAATAAGCGAGTTTCAGAAACTACTCTTGGTATTGCAACGTAATTATTTTCGGGTTGCCGAATTTCGTCAAATAGATAGGAAGTATTTGATTTCAGCTGAGTAGCCTTTTTCTTACTACTTAGTCGCATTTTCTTGGTAGCTTCAATGCGTGACTTAAGCACTTGACTTCTCTGGATATCTTGTGAATCGATATCGGTCATCCAAAGGCACCAGCGATCTAACCCGCGAACAAGTTCCTTCCCCATACGGAAAGGGCGCAAGTATTTACTAGCTACTGGGTCAGCAGAAACTTCACCGTACTCATCGAGTTCAACAATCAAGTTGCCACCATCTGTAGGCTGGCTTCCTCGCTGGACAGGCGGCAACTCAGGACTTAGCGGCTTCGACCTCTTCCTGATGAGCACGTTCGCGGCGTCCAGCAAATAGGCGTTGATGCCGGTTTTGACGTTGAGCTCGTGGTGGGTCTTCGCCGTCCAATCGTATTCAAAGAGGCGCTGACGGGCCGCCGCATCGCGGGTGTAGCCGGTAATTACGCAGTGCACAGCGGCCTTACCTGGTGCTTCCGAGTTCCAGGGGAAGGTGCGGTAGGCAAACTTGATACGCCAACCGTCTCGAAAGAGCGAGCCGAAAAGCGCAGGCACGGCCTGCCCCTGAGAAATAGAATTGGTTGAAACGAAGGCAAACTCCCCGTCTCTCTCTCTCTCTCTCTCTCTCTCTCTCTCTCTCTCGGAGGATGATGTCACATCAGCGCCCGTAAAGAAATCTGAGGACTTCTTGAACCAAGCCGTCACAAAATCCAGGTAACCGTCATAGTCTTTCCCCCAGACCCGCTTCATCGCTTCGGTCTGCTCCTTAGTCTTGGTCCACTGACCAATAAATGGCGGGTTCCCGAAAATAAAGGTTTTACCCCGAGTCTCCGGAACCTCTGCCCGCCAATCTAAGGCAAGGGCGTCCGCATGAACAATCTGAGCGGTAGTAGCAATCGGGAGACGGGCCGGAGCATCACCAATCTTCGAAGCCAAGTACTGGTCAGCTTGGAACTCCGTCAAAAACATAGCTACCTCAGCAATGCGCGAGGGCCACCAATTAATCTCAAACCCATGGAACTGTTCAATCGATAACCGTGTATCCAAAGTACCCAGTAGCTGGGTCTCTCCGCCCTTACGGCGGTTCATCTCAGCTAAA
Source organism: Rothia nasimurium (assembly GCF_014217215.1). GTDB lineage: Bacteria > Actinomycetota > Actinomycetes > Actinomycetales > Micrococcaceae > Rothia > Rothia avistercoris. Next base: position 542,204 of record NZ_CP056080.1, on the reverse strand, counting down.
ATGTCAGTCTCAATTTCACGCAGTTTGGCATAGGCAACCTGCAAGAAATTTCCAGAGCCACACGCCGGATCAACAAAACGCATCTCGGTCAAAGAATCCAAGAAACGAGTAAAAGACGCCCTACTAGTCGACTTCGAAGCAATCAAACGATCAGCTTCAGCTCTCAATTCATCCAGGAAGAGAGGGCCGATAGTCTTCAGAATATCTACTTCAGCAGTGTAATGTTCACCAGCGGCACGACGGGCCTCCCATGACTTCACCAGCTGGAACATAGACCCAAAGATTGCTGTTGAAATACGAGTCCATCGAAAACGACAAGCATCAAGCAAGGCATCCCGCATTTCAGCATTGAAATATTCCACAGGGGTACGCTCAGCGAAGAGCCCACCATTTATATAAGGGAACCGCTGTACCAGATCAGGAACATTCTTCTGCACCCGTGCCCGTTGCTGCTCAGGTGTATTCAGGTAATCAAACAAACCTGCAATCTGCACCCCCAAGTCAGAACCATCCGGCTGTGTCCGTTCTTCAATAAAGCGGTAGAAAAGGTCGTTCTCCCAAAGACCTGCATCATCACCGAACAGCAAGAACAAAACACGGGTTAGAAAAATCGATGCCCACTCGACAGTAGGGTCTTCCTGGCCAGCGCTCTCGGGGGCGTCCTCCCCCACTGGAGCATCCGCGTCCTCACCGACCAAAGACTGGTATAGACGCGCCATAATCCTAGAAGCCTTAATCGTAGCTTCTTCCTCTTCGCGCTTATCGATAACTTCCTGGCCAGCGATAAATTTCAGTTGATCTACGTGCTCCGGTAGCTCATCCAGAGTAAAAGACCAGGTCTCATTCGTCTTAGAGTTGGTGAGTACAAAGCTCTTGAAATTGCAGGAAATCACATACTGCGGCCACTCATGGTCAGAAATTGACCCACCACTCAGATAATCATCAGCCTGAAGCACAGCAGCCTCTAAGGGCTTATTAACTGATTTCTGCTCCACCAAGAACATGCCCGGCCAGAACACATCAATCCAGCCACGGTTCTGAGTTGATGCACGCTTAGCCTCGCGCTCAAACAATAGGGTACGCTCATCCGATATACCAAAGCACTTGAGCAAACCAATCCAAAACTGCTGGGTGTACTGCTTCTCAGTTGCACCACCACCAGATTCTTCAACTTCCCTTAGCTTCTCCGACCAGACACGAGAGAATTTGCTCAGCTCATTCTGAGTGAAGTTACGGTCGAAAAGAGTAGCGATCATAGTTGCATCCTCTAAGGTAGCGTGTCTACTAGGGCATATTCAGGCAACAGTTACCTCCATCATAATTAATGCCTAGATAGTTCAAAAATTTAGGTCCAGATAATTTTATTTTTACACCTGTTAGGTAAAGGTTTTTGGGGCTACAACTATAAATAGCATGTAGTGCCTTGCCCCCATCTCCTGCTGCGAGTACAGTTTTCTGTACAGGAGGTTCTGATGAAAACTATGACCTACACCGAGTCCCGCGCCAACTACGCCCAAGTACTCGATATCGCGGTAGAAGACCTTGAAGAAGTCGTCATCACCAGGGCAGGGCGCGAACCTGCCGTCATTCTTTCACTTGCCGAATACGAATCGCTCAAAGAGACCGCTCACCTCTTACGTTCGCCTGCCAATGCCCGTAAGCTACTCGATGCAATCGATGAACTTGAAGCAGGCGGGGGATCCAGCCAGGCACTTCTCGAAGATTAGGCAGCAGCGTGGAACTTATCTGGAGCAGTCAGGCCTGGGAAGATTACCTGTGGTGGCAAAGGCAAGATCGCAAGGTTCTCAAAAGAATCAATACCCTACTCAAAGATATCCAACGCAACGGTAACGAAGGCATTGGCAAGCCAGAGGCCCTGCGCAACAACCTCTCCGGCTACTGGTCCCGCAGAATTACCGAAGAACACCGACTGGTTTACAAAATCGTGGGCAACTCTGTACGCATTGCAGCGGTGAGGTACCACTACGAGTAGGACACCCCACCTCGTCTTCTCCACGGAAGGTAGGGCGGGGCGTCCTTGCGTTCAGCCCAGGGCTAAGCCTCAGGACCTGCCATGCGCCGGGCAGCTTTGCGGTTGTCAATGGCACGTTCTTCGAATTCCAGCTCGATGATGCGCAGCTTGTTCTTGCGGTGCCAGGTCAGCAGCACGTTGACCAGAAAGACCAAGAAAACCAGCATGAAGACCAGGTAGGCCAGGCAAATCACAGAAAGAACGGCCTCCCCAGTAGTGGGCACCAGCGGATTAGTAGCAAGTACAGTCATGGTTAGGCTCCCTTGTCGGTGTTACCTATGGCATTCTCGCCCAAGCCCAGGCGCTTACGAATCACCCGAATCTCGGTCTTATTTTTCTTGTGAAACCCCAGAAGCACTATAAAGAAGAGCACCAGCAGAGCCAGATACAGTAACAAAAGCGCGATTTCGACGCCGGTTACCTCAAGCATGGGATGGCTCCTATCTCGACCTTTGAGAAGCAGAAGGTGTTACCTACAAGATTACCGAGCAGGCGTACTATCAGGCAATAATTACCAGGCGTAGACTAAAAAGAGCCATGATACTAGATTCCCTTAGCCCGCTCCCTGCACCTGCGCTGCCCGTTCCAAGGGCAGCCGTCCGCGTCGGAACAGATCAGCCCGCCAGCACCACCCAGCAGGTCGCCGAAGCCCTGAATACTTTCAGCACCCGCTTCGCAGAGCTAGAGAGAGGGCAGGACGACCCCGCCCTGGTGGTCACGACCAGCGGCTCCACCGGTACCCCCAAACAGACGGTACTCTCTACCTCAGCATTACGTGCTTCGGCTCAGGGCACAGAAACAGCCACTGGGACAAGCAGCGCCCAGTGGCTCCTGGCTCTGCCCCTACAGTACGTTGCCGGGGCACAGGTGGTGGCGAGGTCTGCCCTGGCAGGTACCGCCCCCGTCCTGACCGATTCAGTCAGCGAGGGCACCCGCTTTACGGCCCAGGATTTCGTCAGCTCCGCCGAAAAACTCTCAGCCCCGCACCGGGTGGTCTCCCTGGTACCCACCCAGCTACACCGCCTGCTCGAAACCCCGGAGGGCGCCCTCCGCGAAGAAACCCTCACCGCTCTGCGCTCTTTCTCTGCAATTCTGCTGGGCGGGGCACCGGCCAGCGCCGATCTCATCGCGACCGCCCACACCCTGGAGCTCCCCGTAGTGCGCACCTACGGGTCGGCCGAAACCGCCGGGGGCTGCGTCTACGAGGGCAAGCCGTTGCCGGGCGTCCGCGTGCAGATAGAAGCCGATGCCGCCGACCCACAAGCTCCCGGGCGTATCTGGCTGGGCGGGCCAACCATCGCCCGCGGCTACGCTAATGACCTTCAACGCACCGCCGCCCACTTCTTTGTAGACGGTCAGGGAATCCGCTGGTACCGCACCGACGATCTGGGCACCCAAGACCTGCGCACCGGAGCCCTCACCGTAGCGGGTCGCGCCGACGACGTGCTGATTTCCGGAGGTATCAAAACCAGCGCGGCAGCCGTAGCTACCGCCCTCGAGAGCCACCCGGCTGTGCGCGAGGCCCTGGTGGCTGGGGTTCCAGATGCCCGCTGGGGTACCGCCATCACCGCCGCCGTCACCCTGGTGGCGGGCAGCAGCGCACGCGCTTCTGAGCTTGCGGACGCCCTCCCCCAGCTGGTGGCAGAAAAGCTGGGGGCAGCGTCCGCCCCCAAACTCGTTGAGGTGCTCCCTGACCTGCCGACTCTTCCCACCGGCAAGCCTGACCGGCGGGCCGTCCAGGCGCTCCTTGCAGAAGCTTGGAAAGCCCAGTTGGCAAACCGGGGTAGGTCACGCGGCCACTAGCGGGCGCCCACCGCTAAAAAGTGAGAGAATGGTGTGTATTTGTGGCGTAGCGACGCCACATCGAGAGTTGGGTTGATAAGGAGCATAACAGTGGCAACGGTTGCACAGTGGATTGAAGGGGCGCGTCTGCGCACGCTCCCCTTGGCGGCAGCTCCTATTATTGCTGGTTCTGCGGCCGCCTATGAGGTGCACCAGTTCAAGCCCGTCCGTGCTCTGCTGGCCTTTCTCGTGGCTTTCTTCCTGCAGGTGGGTGTCAACTACGCCAACGACTACTCCGATGGAATTAAGGGTACGGACGAGGTCCGTGTGGGCCCCCTGCGCCTGGTCGGTTCGGGCGTGGCCAAGCCCTCCCACGTGAAGATGGCAGCCTTTATCTGCTTTGGTCTGGCCGGTTTGAGCGGTCTGGCCCTGATTATGCTCTCGCAGCAGTGGTGGTTCCTGGCTATCGGTGCCTCGGCTGTGCTGGCGGCCTGGGGTTACACCGGCGGCAAGCACCCCTACGGTTACATGGGCCTGGGCGATATTTTCGTCTTTATCTACTTTGGCCTGGTCGCTACCCTCGGCACCATGTTTACCCAGAGCAACCAGCTGACGCTGAGCTCCTGGGTCTTCGCCGTCGCCCTGGGGCTTTTCTCCTGTGCCCTGCTGATGGCTAATAACGTACGCGATATTCCCACCGATATTGATGCGGGTAAGAAAACCCTGGCGGTGCGCCTGGGTGACCGTGCTTCGCGCATCACCTACGCCGTAGAGATGGGTCTGGGTCTGGCCCTGACCGCCCTGCTGGTTCCGCAGAACCCCTGGTACGCTCTGGCCTTTATTCTGATTGGGCCGGTCGTTCATTCGGCCCTGGTGGTGCTCTCGGGTGCCCTGGGCCGCGACCTGATTCCGGTGCTTAAGCAGGCTGGCATCATTGCCCTCATTTATTCACTGCTCATTGCCCTGGCGGTAGCCCTGCACCCGCTTGAAATCTTTGCTGAGCGGGCCACCGTCTTTACCGGCTACTAAAGGCCCTGGCTGCGGCGGGCTGCTTCATCCAGCTCGTCTTCAATCGCCTGGTTTTCGTCTTCTAGGCTCGTTTTCTTGGGCTTGTTCTTGCGGCGGATCATCCGATTAAAATCGGCGGCTGCGGCGTCGTGCAGGCGGGGGAAGGCCAGGTAGCAGATGGCAAAGCCGATGAGCGCGCCGAAGATGATAGCCAGAATGAAGCCCACGCCAAAGTAGTAGGAGGCGAAGAAGGCGGCAGCTGAGAACAGCAGACGGAGCAGGGAGTACTTCAGAAAATTCACCCCTTCATTCTACCCAATCCGCTGCGGGTAGGGTCTGCGCGGCGGGCGTCTGCTCAGCTGGCACGCTGTGAGCGCACAAAGAGGGGTGGGCGGGCCTGTTCATGGAAAAATGGTGGTATGGGTAGAGCTATTTTGATTATTAGCGGCGCCGCTCTTCTGCTGGGCGTGTGGATTTATTCGATTCTGGATGCAGCCCAGACCGACCGTTTGCGCGTTCGCACCCTGCCTAAGGGGGCCTGGCTTGCTGTGCTGGTGCTCTTTCCGTTGCTGGGGTCGGTGCTGTGGTTCTGGCTGGGGCGGCCGCGCGGGTCGCGCCACGGGTCTTTTGGGGCGCCTGCTGCTAAGCCGCCGGTGGCTCCCGATGATGACCCTGAGTTTTTGAAGTTTCTTGAGGCCCGGGCCCGGCGCGAGCGCCAGGACGCCGAGTGGCAGCAGCGCAAGAACCGTAAGGACGCCGGTGGGCAGGGCCCTGCCCCTGGCAAGCAGGCTCCCGGGCAGGGCGACGAGGCTACCGGCCCCACGGACGATAAGGATCACCCAGCGTCAGAATAAGCTGGCCTGCGCTTTGGCCTGGCGGTAGGCCCGGTAGTGCCTTCTGGTTTCAAGAAAACCGCCGATGACAATGACAACTAAGAGTGGCAGGCGCCAGGTCAAGCTAGCGTAGTCATCGGTCGTGTAAAGTCCGTAGCCCCATATACCGAATATTGCGAGCATGAGTAGGGAGTGCAGATAGAGACGGTAGGGCTTGACCTTCTTTTGTTCTGAGAGGGAACGGGCATAGGCTACCGGGTGGCCAAATTCTTCGAAGTAGCTACTACCACTTTCATACGCATGCTCTTTGACTCTGGAAACTTCTTCCCGCACGCGGGCGTCTGAGATATCGCCGCGCCCCCTCAACTCCTGCTTGAATCGAGCAAGCCAGGTTTCATCACTCTGGTAATCTTCTTCCTCATCTAGGCCTGTAACCTGCGGAGGTGAGGGCAGCAGAAAGCCCGCAGCTGTTCCCAAAACACCCAGCCCCAGGGCAGCCACTAGGTGGGCCCAGTTGGGCAGGCGCTGGGTGAAAACCTCGTAGGAGGCAAATAGACCAAGCCCGATAGCTGCTGAGCCAGCCAGAATAACGAGCGCTGTCAGAAGTACGGCAGTGGTAAAGCCAAATTTTTTACGGCTATGTTGGAAGGTAACGAGCTGAGCAAGAAAAAGCATGCCCAAGGCCCCAGGAAGAAGATAGAAGCCCACCGGCTGGGAGCTTGGCCTATCGCTGGGTAGTACGCTGACCGCCCAGAACAGGATGCTAAAAAATGCCCCGGTAAAGAGACCTGCCACAACCACTTCTTTGAGGGCCCACGGCTCGTCTTCGGAAAATGCCTGGGTTCCTTTTTCCCGCCAGATGGTGATTTTTTCTGCGGCCCATTCCTGAGGGCTACCGTAGAGTTCGGTGGCGCTTTCGCCGCTTTCTGCGATCTGTCTAATGACGCGGTTGATGGCGCTTTCGCTGGTGACTGCTTTGACACCGTTTGTAGCGAGGGTCGCAAAGGCAGTTTGTACCCAGTCTTTGTCTGCCGGGTTGTCGCTGGCTTCTTCGATTGCGACGGTCAGGCGTTCGTAGGGGTTGTTTGCCATGTCTCCTCCTTGAGTCATATAGAAACGTCTGGTGGGTTTAGGCTCTGAGGGCGCTAGTGAGCCGGGCCAGGGTGGCGCGTTCGTCGGCGAGCTGGCGGGCGCCTGCGTCCGTCAGCCGGTACTGGCGGCGGGCGGGGCCGGCGTCCCCTTCCGTCCAGCTGGTGGTGACGTACCCGGCTTCTTCGAGCTTGGAGAGGGCCGGGTAGAGGGAGCCGCCGCGCAGGCGTCCGTAGCCCATCTTTTCCAGGCGGGTAGCCAGGCCGTAGCCGTGCAGGTCTTCTTGAGCCAGGCAGGCCAGGACGGCGGTGGGCAGGGTTGCCCGCACCAGGGCCGGCGGGTAGGTGGTGGGGTTCATGGGCACCTCCTTCTGTACCTAAGTACAACATCTACCTAGATAGGTTTCAAGACTTTTGTCGATTATTACCGAACAAGACCTACACAGAAGCCCCCGCACACAGTGTGCGGGGGCTTCTTTGAACCTGTGGAAAAGCGTCAGCGATAAACCGGTTTACAGACCCGAGTAGGAGTGCAGACCCGAGAAGTACACGTTGACCACGGTGAAGTTGAAGATGATGCAGAGGTAGCCTGCGATGGAGAGCCAGGCGCTGGGCGGGCCTGACCAGCCGCGGGTGGCGCGGGCGTGCAGGTAGGCTGCGTAGACGACCCAGATGATGAAGGTCCAGACTTCCTTGGTGTCCCAGCCCCAGTAGCGGCCCCAGGCTTTCTCGGCCCAGATAGCACCGGCGCCCAGGGTGAAGGTCCACATGGCGAAACCTACGGTATTGAGGCGGAAGGAGAAGTTTTCGAGGGCGGTGGATGACGGGATGAGGCGCATGAAGCCCAGGCGGGCCAGGGAGCTGTCGTTGCCTTCGATGATGTGGCGTTCGCGGGAGGTTTGTACCAGCTGCAGGATTGCCATGGCGAAGGTGATGGTGAAGATAGCTGAGGCAAGCACGGCAATGGACACGTGAATGACCAGCCAGTAGGACTGCAGAGCGGGCACCAGCTGGCCTACGGGGGTGGGGTAGGCGATGGTGGCTGCGGTCATCATGGTCAGGGCGAGGCCAGAGACCAGGGTGCCTACAAAGCGCAGGTCGCGGAAGATGAGGAAGCCCAGGTAGACCACGACTACGAGCAGGGCGCCGGTGGTGCAGAACTCGTACATGTTGCCCCAGGGCACGCGGTTAGCGGCGAAGGCGCGGGAGAGCACACCGGCTAGATGGATGAGGCAGCCCAGACCCAGGATGACCACACCGGCGCGGGCGGCGGGGCGACGTTCGCCGGTACCGTAGCGCATTTCTGAGTCGGCAACGTGGCCGGAGATTTTAGCGGCAGCTGACCGCTTGTAGCCCATGCCGCGGGCGCCGGTACCCTGTTCGGTACCGGTGATACGGGCAGACCGGGCGTTCTTGACGGCTGTGCCCGCGCCCAAGAGTTCCTTTTCAGGTTCGGGGGCATTGGCTGCTTCTAGGCGCTTGGTGGTGCGGGAGTGGGCGGCAACGTCCCAGGCGAAGGCGACGAAGGCAACCATGTAGGTGATGGCTGCTAGGTACATGAAGAGTTCGCTCCAGCGGGCGAGCTCTATGTTGACTTCTGACATGGTGTTCTCACTTCACAGGTTGAGGTCGGGCGCGGACGCCGGTGCCCGGCCGGGTTGCCCCGGGGCGGGCGATGGGTAGGTTAGGCTTCATCAAATTCTAGTCCCCACCGCTCTGCAAAGAGGTCGGTGAATTTGTCGGCTTCGGTGGCGAGGCGGGGGTCTTCGCCGCGGGCCAAGAGGCCGTATTCGACGGTGAGTACGCGGTCTGGCCCGGTGCCGCTTTCGGTGGCTCGTACCCAGACGCGGCGGCGGGCGACGAAGACCGAGATCAGCAGGCCGCCAAAGAGTAGGGTTGCTGAGACCAGGGCGATCGGGCGACCGGGGTCTGACCTGATCTCAATGCCAGCGTAGCGCTTAACACCCAGGAATTCGATAGTTCCGTGACCATCGGGCAGGGCGGCGGTGTTGTTGCTGGCATCGAGCACAATGCCGTTACCGGCAGCCATGGTGTTGAGCGGGGTCAGGCTATCAACGTCGAGTACGTACACGTTTTGGGGCACGCCGTTATCAAGCCCGAGGTCGCCCGCGTAGCTTTGGAGCACCAGCATGGGGTTGAGCAGGTCTGAGTCGATAGAGGTGGGGGCGCTGCCGGTGGTGCGTTCGCCGGTGGGCAGGAACATGCCGACGAAGCCCAGCTGGTCGGGGTGGGCGTCCGGAACCTTCAGCACGATAGATGAGAGGTAGCTACGACCCGAGGGTAGGCCCACCACGGGCCCCTCGTAGGCAACAGAGCCGTCAGTGTTGGTGATACGGACGACCGGCGAGTAACCGTTGCCCAGCAGGTAGATAGAGGTTCCCTCAAAGTAGATGGGTTCATTGACTCTGAGGGTCTGCTCGCGCTGTTCACCGTCTGCACTGGTGAGGGTGAAGTCAGCTTCGTAGTTGATATCTGAGCCGTAGGTGGGTGAGCCTTCCTGGCGGTCGTATTCGACGGTCAGGTTGTTGAGGGTGGCTGAGTAGGGCACCAGCCAGTCGGGGTTGTAGTTGGTGCCGGAGCTGAAGGAGTCATAGGCGACCAGGGAGTTGACGAAGGTTTCGTCCTCGGTCACCACGCGCTGGCCGCTGTAGCCAAAGAGGGAGCCAATCGCTACCGCAATCAGCACGCCGATCATGGCCAGGTGGAAGAGAATGTTGCCCAGTTCGCGCAGGTAGCCGCGTTCGGCAGCAACGTTCACGACTCCCGGGGCCTCTTCGCGTACCTCGACACGGTAGCGGCGCTTTTTCAGGACGGCGGCGGCGTCCTCAATAGCGCGGGCGGCTGTTAATTCCCCGGTACCGGCATCCACGGGGATGGTGAGGGTGCGGTGCTGGGGTAGGCGGGAGAAGTTCTTGGGGGTGCGGGCGGGCCCTGACCGCATGGCCTGATAGTGCTTGGTAGCACGGGGAATGACGCAGCCAATCAGGGACACAAAAAGCAGAATATAGATAGCCGCAAACCAGACCGACGAGAAGACGTCAAAGAGCTGGAGCTTATCAGCGATAGGGCCCCAGGTGGGGTGCACCTCGATGTAGTCGGCTACAGTGGCGGGGTCCTGAATACGTTGGGGAAAGACTGAACCGGGCACAGCGGCGACCGCCAGCATGAGCAGCAGGAAGAGGGCGGTGTTCATCTTGGTCAGCTGCGTCCATGCCCAGCGGAGCATTTCCAGCGGGCCTAGGGCCGGGGCGTCCTGAGTCTCTGCCATGTTTTCCTTGCTATGTTCGGTTCGGTGCGTCAGTGTGGGGTGTGTTTAAATAGGGAGTTCGTAGACCGGCATGCTGGCCTGGAACCAGGACATCAGCTGCGTCCAGAGGCCGGTCGCAAGAAGCAGGCCGATGATGATGAGCATGATACCGCCCAGGCGCTGGAGCAGGAGTCGGTTTCGGCGGGCCCAGCCCATGGTGTTGACGCCGCGGGCAACGCCCAGCGCCACGAGCAGGAAGGGGATGCCTAGCCCCAAGCAGTAGGCCAGGGTCAGAAGCACCGCCTTGGTGTTATCGGAGCCTCCGGTGTAGACCAGGGTCTGCACGGCCGCAAAGGTCGGGCCGATACAGGGGGCCCAGCCCAGACCAAAGGTGATGCCCAGAATCGGGGCACCCCAGAGGCCGGCCGGGGGTTTGGCTTCAATTTTGCGGTCGCGTTGGAAGAAGTCGAAGCGGCCCATGAAGACCAGACCCATCACAATCACCAGCAGGCCCAGCACCAGATTGACCCAGCCCTGCCCGCGCAGCCAGGGGGCCGCCCCTAGCTGGGCTAGGACCACAGACATGAGCACGAAGATAAAGGAGAATCCCAGCACAAACAGGCCGATACCGGTGACCATGCGCAGGTTGCGGCGGCGGGGGCTCATCTCTCCCCCCGATAGGCCGGTCACGTAGCCCAGGTAGCCCGGCACCAGCGGTAGTACGCAGGGGGAGGCAAACGAGACCAGGCCCGCCAGTGCCGCAAGGGGCAGGGCGAGCCAGAGGGAGCCGTCGAGAACGATATTGCCGAAGCTAGGCACTGACCTGGTCTTCGAGCAGGGTGCCCAGCACAGACTTGTCGATTTGCCCCAGAATACGGGCCGCTACGCGTCCTTCAGCGTCGAGGACGACCGTGGTCGGCACCGCCTGGGCAGGCACGTACTTGCTCATGGCAAGCAGCACCTTGCCGGTCACGTCGCGGAAGGAGGGGTAGGGCACGGAGAAGTTCTTCTCAAAAGCCTCAGCGGTACCTTTTTCGTCACGCACGTTGGCCCCGTAGAAGGCAACCTTCTCGCCGTAGGTGTCGTGCAGTTCGTTGAGCCAGGGAGCTTCAACACGGCAGGGGGCGCACCCTGCGTACCAGAAGTTCAGCAGCACGGGCTTACCACGCAGGTCGGTGGCTGAGACGACGGTACCGTCAAAAAGTTCGCTTTCGAAGTCAACGGGTTCACCGCGCTCACCAGCAGCGTATTCGGTGACGCTACCATCACCGGCGATGTAGCCCTTGGAGTCTCCGGCATCTGCTTGAGCAGCCAGGGAGTCCTGGCTTGATGAGCAGGCAGAGAGCAGGCCAACAGTTCCTAAAGCGGCGATGCTCAGGGCCTGTTTGCGGCTCACACGTAGGGGGAAAGAGGTAGACATGAATTACAGGTCTTTCAGGTCAGTGTGGTGTGCGCTTGTAGTCGGTGCCATTATGACCCCGGTAACTGAATAACACCTGAATAGAGTTCGGCAGCAGGCTCAACATAGGAGAGTTTGGGCTTGCCAGAGGCGAAGATATTGGGGAAGGTAAAGCTTGTAATGGAAGCTAAATTGCACTGGCGGCTGCGCGGGTCGTGCGGCAGCACCCCGCCCTCTACAGAGGTTCGGGCCATCCAGATGGGTAGCTGGTGCGAGACAATAATCGCCTCAGCGCCGTCCCCGCCTTTTTCGTAGGCGGTGCGGGCGGCGTCCTTAATAGCCTCAGCCATACGCTCCACCTGGTCCCGGTAGGGTTCACCCCAGGACGGACGCAGGGGGTTGAGTAGGTGCTTCCAGTGGCGGGGGTTGTTCAAGAGCTCCTGCTTATTCACGTGCAGACCCTCGAAGTAGTTCCCGGCCTCAATCACGCGTTCATCGGGCTGGGCAACCAGGCCCAGCAGTTCCTCGATGGGGGCAGCCGACTCGCGAGTGCGGGTGAGCGGGGAGCAGACCAGGTGCACGATGTTGGCACCGGCGTCCGCGCGGCGCTTGAACTCTTCGGCAGACAGGCGCACCATCTTCTGACCTGTCTCAGACAGGTGGTAATTGGGCAGACGCCCATACACGATACGGTCGGGGTTATGCACCTCGCCGTGGCGCATCAGGTGCACGGTAACAGTTGCCGAAGAAGTATTCATATCTCTAGTCTCTCAAACCTAGTCAGTAAGCGCTAACCAGCAACCCCACCGGTTTACTCCGCCAGTTTCTTCTCAATAATCTTCGCCAGGCGTTTGGCATTGACCTGCCAGAAGTCCTTAACCTCACCGTCAACCCGCAGCACCGGGATCTCGGTGCGGTGACGCTCCAACAGGTCAGGGTGCTCTTCAACGTTGATTTCTGTGTAGGTCAGCCCGTAGCTGCCTACCACCTGGCCGGTCGTCTCCCGAGCAGATTCGCACAGGTGGCAGCCGGGCTTAGTGAGCAGTTCAATGAGTGGTGTAGCCATTGCTCCACTCTAACCCGCCCCTCCCCCACGAGGCGAGCGGGCTCGTCCGCACCGAAAAGTCCGGTGATACAGCGCGAGCCCCGCACCGAAACAGGTGCGGGGCTCGCGGTGAAGAATTTACTTCTTGTTGCGGCGCTGGTGGCGAGTCTTGCGAAGAAGCTTGCGGTGCTTCTTCTTAGACATACGCTTGCGGCGCTTCTTGATAACTGAACCCATTGGATTCACCTCACTTATTAAATAGTGGTCGATACCCGGCCGACAGCAACCACCCGGGGGCGGTAGGTCGGTAGCTATCCGGGCGCTATACCGGTATAAACGCTCCAAAGCACGCATAAAGGGCATAGCAATACCCTCGGCGTGAAAAAACGCTCTCTCCCAAGCCTACAGGCAAACAGGGCTTTTCGCCGACTGTTCACCGGCAAGTGAGAGCATTTTCTCGTTTTATCTACCCTCTAGCGGTCGCTAGTGGCGTATTCGTAGCCCTCGCGCAGGGTAGCGGCCTCTTCTTCGGGATCCCCCTCCGCATCGGCGTCAAAGAGTTCTTCGCCGGCTTCAGTATTGCCCTGAGCGGGGGCGCTTTTACGGAAACCAAAATATCCAACGACGTCAAAACGCTTTTTGGAGGGCTGATTTCTGTCGCCCTGGGGGGCTACGGCTTCAGCACCATCGCTGGCAGTTTCTTCCCTTGCATCCTGCGATTCGGGGGCCTCGCTGGCCGTGGGCGTCTCGGCTTCCTGGGAGGTTGCTGCCCCGGGGTCAGGGCTGGCGGCAGAGCTAGCGGCGCGGACGACCGGGCTCACCGTCCCTCGCTTCCGGCGGCTTACGCTCTTGGCAGGGGGCAAATCTGCTGTAGGGGCTGCTTCGATAGGTTGGATGGTGGTGAGAGCTTCAAAAAGCTCAGGCTCAATGGGGCCGCCCCAGTCTTCTGGAACCAGCTCCTGGGTCTCTACCTCAATGGGTTCAAGATTGACCCCGCTACCGCCCTGATCCGAGGTATCAATATCTACCGGGTGGCCCGCTTCAGAAAAACGCTCCTGCAGGTTAGCCTTGAGCAGGGTCTGGGCTAGCGCTGCGTCACCGGAGCGGGCAGCATCGACAATAGCCCGGTACTCCATACGCAGGCGAGACGACGTAGCGCTCCACAGCGGCACCTGGCTGACAAGCTCAAAGCGGGCCTCAATCATGGCATCACGCAGGGTGGCTAGCAGAGCAGAGATAAGGGCATTGCCCGATAGCCTTCCGAGTTGGATGTGGAAATCCGCTTCGAGCTCGTGGAAATCACTCAGGCTAGTAGCATCGTCCTGCATAACCTCAACGATACGGTCGAGCTCTTCAAAGGCGGTCTGGTCGAAGGCGGGCCCGGCCAGCGCGTGGCTTTCAAGAAGTAGGCAGGTCGATAGGAGGTCTTGCCGAGGAGAACGAGAGCTCGCCAAATAAAGACTGACGGCTGGCCCGGCAGAAGCTGCCGGTTCCCGCACCAGCTGGGCGATAATGCTTTTCTTGCGCCCCTCATAGAGCCTCAGCACTCCGATTTCTTCGCAGTGCTTAAGGCTCTCCCGTATATGGTTCTGACTGATCCCCACTTCGTGGGCCAGTACCCTGTCATCGGGCAAACTATCACCCAGGTTCAGGGTCTGGTTAATCAGTTCATTCTCGATCCAGTCGAGAAGCTGCTGGTGGTGTGCCATACAGTCTTACGGTGTCCTTTGAAACTAGCAGTGTGTTAGGGCAGGAGCCTAGCGGGAGCTACGGCGGCCCCAGCGGGTAAGCTTGGCCAGCAATCCGCGATCATCGCCGGTTTCTTCACCGGCAGGGCTGTAGGCCTGAGAGTCAGTAACTCTAGCACGAGCCTCGGAGTCAGCCACCACCTGACGGATAGCTTCCTGAGCAGCGACCTCCTGGCTCTCTTGACTCGCAGCTTCCTGAGCCTCCTGGGTTTCCTGGCTCTCTACGATATCTTCGTCCACCCGGTTATCGAGCACGGGGGTAAAGGGGGTCAGCGGGGTAAAGGTAATACCGGCGGTGTTGGGGTGGGGCACGTCAACGACCGGAGCGGGCACCTCTTCCGTCTCCTCGGGAATAGAAGCGGTTTCAGGCTCAGCAGCGGGGGCAGCCAGCAAACCATCTACCCAGTCGGTAACGGTGGTGAGGGGAGTGGGGGTAATAGAGTAAAAACGCTTTTGGCCCACGGCTTCAGTTTCGACCAGACCGGCGGTACGCAGCACTTTGAGGTGCTTGGATACGGTGGGCTGACTGACGCCCAGCTCCTCAACGAGCTCACCAACGGCCAGTCGTTCGACGGCTAGTGCCTGGAGGATGTGTCGCCGTGTAGGGTCAGCGATAACAGCAAAAACGTCGTCTTTCATACTGACATCTTTACACATATATACCCACAATTGCATGTTTGACCAGCAGAAATGGGGGCACTCATCGTCTATGCCCAGCTAGCACACAGAAATTTTGGGTCCAACGTTACGCCTCGACGCTCTATCGCACCCGTAGCTAGTCGTACCAGGGGTCAAGACCCCATAGGGGGAATACTTCCTTGCGGGTGGCCATAATGCTGCGGTCTACGCTGCTGGCTGGGTCATAGCCAACCTCCCAGGAATACCACCAGAGGTCCACGGGATCCCCCATCATGGTAGGCACCTTGGTACCGTACTTTTCAAGCATATAAGCCTGCCATGATTCCGGAGTTGGCATATTTATATCGAGGGGCTGCCCGGCCGCCACCGCAATGAGGTGGCTCCAGGAGCGGGGCACAGCGTTATAGATGGAGTAGCCCCCTCCCCCGGTGGCAATCCATCGCCCCTCGCACAGCTCGTCCGCCAGAAGGGAGATGTGGGCGGCAATCTCTCGCTGCCCGTTGATGCTGATGTTCAGGTGCGACATGTCATCGGCCAGGTGGGAGTCACAGCCGTGCTGGCTGACAATCACCTCGGGCTGGAACTGCCGCAGTAGGCTAGGGACCACAGCGTCAAAAGCTCGAAGCCACCCTGAATCGGTGGTGCTTTCGGGCATGGCAATATTGACCGAGGTTCCTGCTGCCAGCCCTTCGGGGCCCACTTCGTTGGCGAAACCTGTACCGGGAAAGAGAGTCATGCCGCTCTCATGCAGGGAAATGGTCATGACATTAGGGTTATCCCAGAAGATACTTTGCGTACCGTCCCCGTGGTGGGCATCCACATCGATGTAGACGACCCGCTGCACTCCCGCTTCAAGTAGACGAGCTATGCCCACGGCGCAGTCGTTATAAATACAGAAACCGCTGGCATGGTCGCGTGAGGCGTGGTGCATGCCTCCGCCAAAATTAACCGCGTGCTTGACCTTGCCACTCAAGATAGCTTCGGCAGCCTGGTAGGTGCCACCGGCAAGTCGGGCGGACGCCTCGTGCACCCCCTCAAATCCGGGGGTATCTTCGGTGCCCAGGCCACAGCTGGCGATGGTCAGCGTGGGGTCGGCGCTGATTTTTTGAACCGCGTCGATATAGGGGTAGTCGTGGGCCAGCATAAGCTGGTGTACGGTAGCAATTTCGGGCTCTTCAAGCTCTACCTGCGGGAGGTCAAAAATCCCAAGGTCCCGAGCCAGCGCAGCTGTGGCATCGAGTCGCGAGGGGTGCATGGGGTGATAGTCGCCAAAATAGTAGTTGGCCATGGCAGGGGTCCAGAGCACACGCACATCGGTGGGCGTGAGGCTGTCGATAATAGCCACCAGCACTACCTCCTTTGGTAAGTTGAGTCACACTTACCATTAAACACATAAAAACTCTGCGGGCACCACACCCCGCTTGTATGACACGCAGACTACGCTAGAGACGACAGAAGAAAGCGAGGTGAAGGACGTGGGCAAAATTGTACGCAAGGTCCAGGAGCGCAAGCGGGTTCTTGACGCCATGGAACAGGGGCAGCTGGAGTACCAGCAGCTCCTTCAGATTGTTAAGTTTTCGGCAGCCTTTCAGGCCCGCATGGCCCACCTGCGCGACCTGGTAGACCGCCTCTTTGGGTCGTCGTCCTCGCGTATTGCCATTGCAGCCTTCTTGCTGGTCATTATTTTCTTCTCGCTCATGCTCTACACCCCCTGGGCCTCACACGATGGCCAGCAGGTGGAGTTTCACCACGCTGTTTTTACGGCGACCAGTGCCGTGACCGTCACAGGTCTCACCACGGTTTCTACCGCCGAACAGTGGAGCTTCTTTGGCCAGCTTATGATTCTCTTAGGCTCGCAGATTGGCGGCCTCGGCACGCTCACCCTCACCTCCATCCTGGCGCTGGCGGTAGGGCGCAAGCTGGGGTTGCGCTCCAAAATTATCGCCCAGGAATCCCTCAATATCGGACGCCTGGGTGAGGTGGGTTCAGTGCTTCGCACCGTGGCCTTTACCTCCATTGCCATTGAGGCTCTGATCGCCTTCACGCTCATCCCCCGCTTCCTGGTATTGGGGGAGCCCCTCTGGCAGGCAGTCTGGCACGGCGTGTTCTATGCGGTCTCATCCTTCAACAACGCGGGCTTCACCCCCCACTCAGACGGTATCGTGCCCTACGGCCACGATCTCTGGATTCTCTTCCCTATTGCCCTGGGCGTGGTGGTGGGCTCCCTCGGCTTCCCCGTCATTCTGGTGCTGCGCAACAACCTGCGCTTTAGTAAATGGAATCTTAACGCCAAGCTCACCATCATCGGCACGCTGGTGCTCTTCTTTCTGGGCTCTTTTGCCTGGGGTGCCCTAGAGTGGGGCAACGACCGCACCATCGGTGCCATGGGCGCGGGCGACAAAGCACTCAACGCCGCCTTCGCATCCATCATGACCCGCTCCGGCGGCTTCAATCTGGTTGACATGGCAGATATCCACCCCGTCACCATGCTGCTCACCGACGTACTCATGTTCATCGGCGGCGGCTCCGCATCTACCGCAGGCGGCATCAAAATCACCACCATTACCGTGGTCTTCCTGGCGATTCTGGCAGAAGCCCGCGGCGACCAGTTCGTCGTTGCTTTCAACCGCACCATCCCCGACGCCGTCCTGCGCATCGCCATCTCCGTGATCATGATGAGTTTCGTGTTCGTGCTAGCTGGCACCACCGCCATCATGCTGATTGGCAATGTCAGCCTCGACCGGGCCCTCTTTGAGGTTATCTCAGCCTACGCGACCTGCGGCCTATCCACCGGGCTCTCAGCTGAGCTGCCGCCGTCCGGAACCTACATTCTTTCTGTCCTCATGCTCATTGGCCGTATCGGCACCATCACCGTAGCCACCGGCTTGGCGATGCGCTCCGGTCGCCGCCTCTACAAGTTCCCCGAAGAAAGGCCCATCATTGGCTAGAAAAGACTTCCGCCCAGCCCACAGCGCCCCCGTGCTGGTGATTGGCCTAGGACGCTTTGGTTCGGCTACCGCTGCCCAGCTCGTCCGTCAGAATAAAGAGGTTCTTGCTGTCGAGAAAGACCCCGTCCTGGTGCAGAAATGGTCGGGCGATCTCACCTACGTGGTGGAGGCCGACGCCACCGATATGAATGCCCTGCGTCAGCTGGGGGCCCAGGACTTTACCGCCGCCGTAGTGGGTGTGGGCACCTCTGTGGAGGCCTCGGTGCTGATTACCGCCAACCTGGTGGACCTGGGCATTGAGCGCATTTGGGCTAAAGCTATCACCCCTTCTCATGGCAAGATTCTCTCCCGTATTGGAGCACACCGGGTTGTTTACCCGGAGTCGGACGCCGGGGTACGAGCAGCCCACCTGGTCTCCGGGCGCCTACTGGACTTTATCGAGTTCGATGACGATTTCGCCATCGTCAAGATGTACCCACCCAAGGAGACCCACGGCTTCACCCTGGCAGAGTCTGATGTGCGGTCTAAATACGGGGTGACCATTGTGGGGGTAAAATCACCGGGTGAAGAAATTACCTACGCAACCCCCGACACCCGGGTTTCTTCACGCGATTTATTAATCGTTTCAGGCCAGGTAGATCTTATTGAAAGGTTTGCTGCCCGACCCTAACAGGTTTATACCTACAAGAAACGCTTGACTATACCCTATACCGACCTGAGCATAGAAAACACCCAGGTGTCTTCCGAAATAATTCGGCTTTTTCAGATTTCAGGGTGCATAAACTCAAAAATTGGCATATAGTTATAACTACCTCTAAAGGTGCGAGTGATTACTGAACGGTCCGCGAACCCGTTCAAGTAGCTCAAGACCTGAAGATTCCTCAGATGGTTCCCCCTAA
Source organism: Rothia nasimurium (assembly GCF_014217215.1). GTDB lineage: Bacteria > Actinomycetota > Actinomycetes > Actinomycetales > Micrococcaceae > Rothia > Rothia avistercoris. The sequence continues at coordinate 523,515 of NZ_CP056080.1, read as the reverse complement.
TCCCATCTGCTTCAGGTGGCGAGCATTCTCTTGAAACCGGATCCCTACCGGCGAAAGAGAAAGCTAAAGGCCAGTCCGATTCCCTACGGACTGGCCTTTAGTGTATCTAGACTACTTTCACAGACAAAAGACAGCAGGCTGCCCTACCTCGCTCCACAAGGAGTTTTGGTAGCACAGCCTGCTGTCACAGGGCCTTTTTGCTTAGGCTATCTCTATACTATTTTTCGGAGCTGAACTCCTCGGTCATCTCGTCATTCCGAGCGACACAGGCCCGCATAGCAGTCTCGGTCAGCTCGAAAAGACCACCATCGATATAGGCGGTAATCGCCTTATCTGTGGTTCCCTTGGGGCTGGTAACCGCCTTACGGAGATCCTGGGGGTTTGGGTCAGCATCCAGCAGGTAGCCCGCACCGGCTACCGTAGCAGCTGCTAGCTCGGTAGCAGTTTTTTCGTCCAGGCCCAGCTTGACTCCAGCATCGGCCATGGTTTCTGCCAGCAAGAAGGCGTAGGCAGGGCCCGAACCAGATACGGCGGTCACCGCCCCCATCTGCTCTTCCTCAACCTCAATCACCCGGCCTGCTGCCCCCAGAACCGAAGCAGCAGCGTCCTTCAACTCCTCGGTCACGGTCTGTCCCACAGAGATAGCCAGTACACCCTTGCCCACCCGCGAAGGAGTATTAGGCATGCAGCGGATTGCAGGCTGCCCCTCGGGCAGAGCCCGCTGTAAGGCTTCCAGGGTGATACCGGCAGCAACCGACACCACTACAGTATTCTCGCCCAGAGCCGGTGAAATTTCGCGGGCAAGATCAAGGATCGCGTAGGGCTTGACGCCCAGCAGTACCACGTCAGCCCCTTCAGCGGCTTTGAGGTTAGCCTGCGTATCGTCCTCACCGGCAAGGATGGTTACGCCCTGAGCCCCCTCCCCCAGCTTCTCACGCAGGGTAGAGATGCTGGCGTGAGAGCCAACGGTCGCGCGCACAGAGGTAGGGTCGGTACTCGCAGCAAGCAGGCCCGAGGCGATCGCTCCGTTCATGGAGCCGGTTCCAATAAAAGCAACAGTAGTCACGATGTTCTCCTAGCTAGGTGAGTGCGGGCGAACTGCAGGGTCTCGTAGAGCATGTCGTCGCGGGCCCCTGCTCCCTTGGCCTTGCGGGTTGATACTTCAGCGCACACAACGCCGTCAAAATCGCTGGCTGCGATGTACTGCAGGGTCTCGGCGACGGGCTGGGTGCCGTGGCCGGGTACTAGGTGTTCGTCCATGACCTTATCACCGGATCCGTCGGTGAGGTGCACGTGCCCCAGACGAGAGCCGATGCGTTTGACGGCTTCGAGGGAGTCGTCCCCGGCTGCGGCTGCGTGGGAGAAGTCCCAGGTCATCCAGTCGTAGTCGAAGCGGGAGGGGTCCCAGTGGGGGGCGTACATCTCTACCGCGTGGCCTTTGATGGACCAGGGGTACATGTTTTCGACGGCGATTTTGACGTTTTCGAGTTCTGATATTTCGCGCACGCCCGCAACGAAGTTCTTGGCGTAGAGCTTCTGCCAGCGGAAGGGTGGGTGGGCGACGATGACGTCCGCCCCTACGGCCTTAGTCATTTTGGCGGCCATCTGCATCTTGTTCCAGGCCCGGCCCCAGACCTGCTGGGTTAGGAGCAGGGTGGGGGCGTGAATGGCGGAGATGGGAATCTGGTATTTCTGGATCAGGTCGAGCAGGTCGTGGGGCTCTTGGGAGAGAGCTGAGTGGGTGATCATGACTTCCACGCTGTCGTAGCCCAGGTCTACGGCGGTTGAGAAGGTTTCGGGTACGCCGAGCGGGAAGAGGCAGGAAGTAGAAAGCGCCACCGGTACGGGTTTGCGGGTGGACGTGCTCTTGGGTGCGTCGGTGCTCATGGCTAGTCCTGCACGAATTCGGCGAGGGAGCGGGGGGCGATCATGGCTTCGGGCCCCTGCTGGGAGAGGTAGTTCATGCGTCGTAGTACCAGGCCCTCGCGCAGGGCCCAGGGGGAAACACGCATGCGGTCTACGCCGAAGACGGCCATGGCGGTTTCTGCCGCGATAGCCCCGGCTAGCATCTGTTCGGCACGGACGTCTGAGACTCCGGGCAGGCCGGCCCGTTCTTCGGGGGGCATAGCTTCCAGGCGGCGGGTCCAGAGTTTGAGGTCTTCGAGTAACATTTCGCGCTTGACGAAAGGGCCTGCCGAGTAGGGGGCTGCCCCGCAGATACGGGCGAGGGAGCGGAAGGTTTTGGAGGTGCCCACGACCATGTGGGGCTGCCCGTAGGCCAGCAGGGTCTCGGCAACGGGTTCTAGGGTTTCGCGCACGTACTTGCGGAGTTTTTTGATTTCCTTGGGGGACGGCACGGGGGCGCTGAACCAGTCGCCGGTCAGGCGGGTGGCACCCAGCGGCACGGAGATTGCGTCGTCGGGGTAGGCGTCCATGCCGGTGGAGAACTCGAAGGAGCCGCCGCCGATATCGAAGTTGAGAATGCGGCCGGCGCCCCAGCCCTGCCAGTGGCGCACGGCGTGGTAGGTAATGGCGGCTTCCTGGTCACCGGTGATTTCGGTGAGGTTGACGCCGGTCTGGTTCTGCACGTGCTGCAGCACCTCGGGGCCGTTCTTGGATTCGCGAATGGCGCTGGTGGCAAAGGCCAGCAGGTCTTCTGCCCCATGCTCAATCGCGTAGAGTACTGCGGACTTGACGAAGGCGGTGAGGCGGTCGCGGCCCTCGTCGGTGATGTTACCGTCCGCGTCGATGTAGCGGACGAGCTGTAGGGGCTCCTTGTGGGCTGCGGTGTAGGCTTCGGGGCGGGACCCTAGCTGCCCCTCAATCAGAATCAGGTGGCCGGTATTTGAGCCAATATCGAGCACGCCTAGACGCATGGGTCCCCCTTGAGTGGTGACAAAAAGTTTTCCTGCCTACCAGTGTACAAGGATGGGACCCATGCGATAACCGACTACTCGCCCGCTTTCTGAGCGGTGCTCTTCTTGGTCGCAGTCTTCTTGGCTGTGGTTTTTTTAGCCGTGGTTTTCTTGGCCGCCGGCTTCTTGGCGGCGGTCTTGCGCTTAACCGGGCCCTTAGCTCGTTTCTCAGCGAGCAGCTCAACCGCGCGGGTGTGGGTCAGGGACTCGATCGTTTCGCTGCGGGGCACCGTAATATTGGTGATGCCGTCGGTGATGTAGGGGCCGAAGCGGCCGTCCTTCACCACGATTTTCTTTTCAGAGACCGGGTCTACGCCGAGCTCAGCCAGCGGGGGCTTGGCGGCACCGCGTCCGCGCTGCTTGGGCTGGGAGTAAATCTCCAGGGCCTGCTCCAGGGTGATAGAGAAAATCTGTTCCTCGGTCTCCAGAGAGCGGGAGTCGGTGCCCTTCTTCAGATAGGGGCCGAAACGACCGTTCTGGGCGGTAATTTCGGTGCCCTCAGCATCGGTACCGACAACGCGGGGCAGGGCCATAATCTTGAGGGCGTCATCCAGGGTAACGGTTGCCAGCTCCATGGACTTGAAGAGGGAGCCGGTGCGGGGCTTTTCAGCCTTGGGCTTCTTCTTGGGCTTGGGCTTGCCGTTCTTGTAGTACTCGGTGGGCTGGGCATCCATCCAGGCGGCGATTTCTTCCTCGGTCATCTCGGGGATAACCTCGGTGACGTAGGGACCAAAACGTCCGTCACGGACCACAATGGTGCGGCCGGTAGCCGGGTCAACGCCGAGTTCACGGCCGTCGTTCTTACCGGCTTCCAGCAGTTCAGCGACCTTTTCTTCGGTCAGCTCATCGGGTGCCAGATCATCCGGTACATTGGCGCGGATGGGGTCCTTGATTTCGCCGGTTTCGGTGTCGATCTCGCCGCCGGTCTCAAGGTAGGGGCCGAACTTGCCCACACGCAGGTTGACCCCGGGGGCGACCTCTACAGAGTTGATTGCGCGGGCGTCGATGTCGCCCAGATTGTCAACGATGGGCTTGAGACCGCGCTTGTCTCCCCCACCGAAGTAGAAGTTAGACAGCCACTCGGGGCGGGCCTCTTCACCGCGGGCAATGCGGTCGAGATCTTCTTCCATTTCGGCGGTGAACTCGTAGTCCACGTACTTGGCGAAGTGCTCTTCGAGCAGGCGGACGACCGAGAAAGCGGTCCAGGAGGGCACCAGGGAGCCGGAGCGGTTATTGACGTAGCCGCGGTCCATGATGGTCGAGATGACGGCTGCATAGGTTGAGGGGCGGCCAATGCCGAGCTCGTCCATAGCCTTGACCAGGGATGCCTCGGTGTAGCGGGGCGGGGGTGAGGTTTCGTGGCGGGCAGCTTCGATATCGCTACCGCGCAGGGAGTCGCCTTCTGCCAGGTTGGGTAGGCGCTTGTCGTCCTTACCGTCCTTGGCCTCGCCCTTGCCCTCTTCGCCGCGCAGGGCGTCCTTGCCTTCTTCGTAGGCGGCGAGGAAGCCGCGGAAGGTAATGACGGTGCCGGACGCTGCGAACTCGGCATCCCGGCCGTCGGCGGCGGTTGCCCCCAGGCGGACGGAGGCGGTGGAGCCCTTGGCGTCAGCCATCTGGGAGGCGACGGTGCGCTTCCAAATCAGCTCGTAGAGGCGGAATTCATCGATGCTCAGCGCATTCTTGACCTCGGCGGGGGTGCGGAAGGAATCCCCCGCAGGGCGGATCGCTTCGTGGGCTTCCTGGGCATTCTTGGACTTGGAGGTGTAGACGCGCGGGGAGGCGGGTACGAAGTCAGCGCCGTACAGTTCAGCTGCCTGCTTTCGGGCAGCCTGGGTCGCCTGGTCAGACAGGGCAACCGAGTCGGTTCGCATGTAGGTGATGTAACCGTTCTCGTAGAGGCGCTGGGCCACCTGCATGGTGGAACGGGATGAGAAGCGGAGCTTACGGGCGGCCTCCTGCTGCAGGGTTGAGGTGGTGAAGGGGGCAGCGGGGCGGCGGGTGTAGGGCTTAGTTTCGACCGAGCGGACGCCGAACGCGGCGGACGCCAGCGCGCTCGCCAGGGAGCTGGCGGCGGCTTCGTCCAGGTGGGCGACCTTGCCGCGGGCGCTGGTCTTGAGGGTTCCGTCGTCGGCGAAGTCCTTGCCGGTGGCCACGCGGGCACCGTCAACGGCAGAAAGCTTGGCGGTGAAGGATTCGGAGGCAGAGGTGGTGAAGGTACCAGTGAGGTCCCAGTAGGTTGCTGAGCGGAAGGCCATGCGTTCGCGCTCGCGCTCTACGACCAGGCGGGTTGCCACAGACTGCACGCGCCCGGCTGAAAGGCCGCGGGAGACCTTGCGCCAGAGGACCGGTGAGAGCTCGTAACCGTAAATACGGTCGAGCACACGGCGGGTTTCCTGGGCGTCCACCAGGTTGTTATCGATGTCGCGCAGTTCATTGAAGCCACGCTGGATCGCTTCTTTGGTGATTTCGGGGAAGGTCAGACGGTAGACAGGCACCTTGGGCTTGAGCACCTGCAGCAGGTGCCAGGCAATGGCTTCACCTTCGCGGTCACCATCGGTTGCCAGATAGAGGGCATCGGACTCTTTGAGCAGGCGCTTGAGCTCGGTGACCTTCTTTTTCTTATCGGGGTTGACCACGTAGTAGGGCTCGAAGCCTTCTTCTACGTTGACCGCAAACTTGCCGACGGGGCTCTTTTTGAGCTCGTCGGGCAGCTCGGAGGGCTGGGGAAGGTCGCGAATATGCCCCATGGAGGATTCAACGATGAAGGCATCGCCCAGGTACCCGCTGATGGTTTTCACCTTCGAGGGGGATTCCACGATCAGCAGTGACTTGCCGTGCTCGGTGGTTGCCTTAGTGGGCACTGAGGGCTCCTTGGGGTCGGTTTTTCGCGTGTATGCACAACAATAGCCGACTTACGGGGCTTCGTGTCTACTTAGACCGATGTGACCTTAGAGCGCGGGTGTGCGGGGCCAGCACCGGTGCTGGCCCCCTTAGCCCCTTAAAGCTCGTCGGCAGGTTCTGCCCCGATTTCGAACTCGCGCCCGCTGACACTTACCGGCTCTACCTCAACCCAGTTGGTCTTGTAGGTCGGTGAGTAGGTGCGCAGGCCCAGGGCTTCGACCGCGTCAAGGTCGGTTTCGCTGGTGAGCCAGTGGGCGTTGCCGTGCACGACAACGGAGCGGGCTGTACCGTCGATGACCTCATCAATTTCGAAGGCGGCCTTGCGACTAATCACGACTTCTGAGAGCTTCTGGCCGGATGCGGTGCGGAAGTAGATTTTCTTCTCGTGCACCACGAAATTGACGGGGTAGATATCTACCTCCCCGCCAACAGCCAGGGCCAGGCGGCCGAACTCGTGGGCAGCTAGCAGCTCCCAGCAGCGGTCTTCAGACAGGGTTTTAATAGGATTCTCTACCATGACCCCAGTCTAGTCTCCCTGGTCAATCCGCAAAAAGCCCTTTTCGAGCAGTTCACGCATGTTACTGATTAATACTTGTCTGGGTTCTTCGGTCTCCCAGCCCAACAGGGCAGCTAGGGCACCGACGATTTGGCCAGCGGTCAGCTCCCCGTCGCAGGCAGAGACAAAGCCGGAGGTCTCTGTGGTCTCTAGGATGGTGCGGCGCAGCCCGGCACCTGCACGCAGCAGAATCACGGAGGGGTGCTCGGAGCCGGGGGTAGCGTGGCGTTCTTCGGTCACGTCCCCGGCAACGACCAGGTGCTTCTCTAGCAGCTCGACATCGCTCAAGGCGGTGACCTGATCAAAGTGCTCCACCGCCTCGGTGATGAATGGGGCGATGGGCTGCTGGATGGGGTAGGTGATTTCTTCGAAGCGGTGTAGGCGTTCCCCTGCGGACGCCGGGTTCGGCTTACGCAGCCAAATCATGCCAAACCCGATGGAGCCAACGCCACGGGAGGCGAAGTCGCGCAGGTAGGCGGTGTAGGCGGCTTCAAAGTGGGCGGGATCGCGGTTTTCACTGGCATCGCGCAGCCAGGTTTCGGCGTACTGTTCTGGTTCGAGTACCTCGCGCTGGATAAACCAAGCTTCGGTCTCCTCCCCCACCCAGGCGCGGGGGCGGTCTGCCCAGTCGACGGGGCCGTCCTGCCCGTCAACGGGGATTTCCCAGTTACCCAACATCTGGGCGCGCCCGCCGGGGGCAAGCACGGTGGGTAGCTGCTGCACCAGGGTTGAGACGATACCGTCCCCTGCCATGCCGCCGTCGCGGTACGTGAACTGGTCTTCGGGGCTCTCGTGGTCGCTGCGCGGGGTGATAACAAAGGGCGGGTTAGAGACCACCAGGTCGAAGGTTTCACCGGCGACCGGTTCGAGCAGGGAACCTAAGCGCAGGCTCACGCGCTCTTCGAGGTTGGCCGCATCAAGGTTCAGGGCGGACGCGTTGAGCAGCAGGTTGAAGCGGGTAAAGGCCAGGGCGCGCTCAGAAATATCGGTAGCGGTCACGTGACGGGTGTGGGCCAGCAGGTGGAAGACCTGGATGCCGCATCCGGCGCCCAGATCGAGGGCCCGGTCTACGGGGGTTCGCTCGGTGAGCTGGGCCAGGGTAAGGGAGGCATGGCCGATACCCAGCACGTGGTCCTTACGCAGGACGCCGGGGCGCTGGTGGGCGCCCAAATCGCTGGCCACAAAGAGTTCGGTTCCATCGTCGGCGGCGTGCGGCCGCAGGTCTACGGCAGCCTGTACCAGGCCGTCCTCGGTGGGCTCCGCCAGCCCCAGATCCAGCAGCAGGTCCAGGCTACCTGCCCCCAGGGCGTCCTCAAGCTCCCCACCGGGCAGGGCGGTGCCAAAGAGGAAGAAGCGCACCAGCTGGGCCAGGTTCCGCTGGGCGGTGATAAAGGTTTCTGATGTGGCCTCCTGCCCCAGAATCTGGCTCACCCGGTAAAGGCCGGGCACCACCTGGTCGCGGGTCATGGCCTCAAAAGCGCGGGCCCCCAGCAGCTCCTCGATACCGTCGTAGGTGTAGTTGAGCTCGGTCAGGGCAGCGTGCAGGCGGGTGAGGGCGGCAGTATCGGCGCTGACGGGGGCACCGGGAACACGGGAAAAATCAGAAGTTATCACGCTCTCTATTTAACCGTATGAGCGGTACGGTAGAGACATGTTATTTGCATTCTCTGTAGCCCCCACCGGCGGCGGCGACCCGTCCGGGTCCGTGCACGACGCCGTTGCAGAAGCCGTCCAGATCGTCCGCGATTCGGGCCTGCCCCACCGCACCGACGCCATGTTTACCACCATCGAAGGTGACTGGGACGAGTGCATGGCCGTGATCAAAGCCGCCACCGAAGCCGTTGGAAAGTACGGCAACAGGGTCTCCCTCGTGCTCAAAGCCGATATTCGCCCAGGTCACGATTCAGGCGAACTCACCGGCAAGCTCGACCGCCTCGAAGAAGCCATCGCCCGCAGAGCTGAAGGCTAATGCGTATCTGGTCTGTGCACCCCTCTCTGCTCGATGCCAAGGGGCTAGTGGCCTGCTGGCGTGAGACCCTGCTTGCCCAGAAAGTGCTCCAGGGGCTCACCCAGGGCTACACCAACCACCCCCAGCTCGACCGTTTCAAAGCCTCTAGTGACCCCCTGGCCTACATCTGCACCTACCTGCACGGGCTGGCTGATGAGGCTGATAGACGGGGCTATAACTTCAACCGCAGTTTGCTGGTGCTCCCTGCTCAACCTGAGTTGTCACCGCTACCGGTTACCGACGGCCAGCTAGACTACGAAATCTCATTTTTGGCAGAAAAAGTAAAAGCCCGTTCCCCACAGTGGTATGACCAGCATTTTTCCACGTCACCCACTAAAATCACCCACCCCCTCTTCGCCGTCGTCCCCGGCCCCATCGAAAACTGGGAAAAGGTTAAATAGTAATCAAGGTGATTTTTTCTAGAGGTCTGGGTTATATTTACCTTATGGCAAATGCAGAAAAAATTGCCGAACTGGAAAAGTCCATCGCTGAGTGGAAGGAAAAGGCCGCTAACGGTGGCTCCGACTTCATCGCAGAGATTATCGAGAAGCTTGAGGCCGAACTGGCCATAGAGCAGAACTCCTAAAGATTTTTCCCTTCGGTATTACCACACCAGTTCAACCGTTATCCAGGGGCGCGCAAGCGCACATACTTTAGAGAGAAATACCTCCCGCATATCGCACTGCGGGAGGTATTTTATTGTTTCTTTAAGCGGCCTACGGGCTCGTTACAGCCTGCCAGAGATACATACGGTAGTTCTCGTCGGTGATTTCACCGGGCCCGTACACTTCTAGGCAGACGCCGGTAGACTCCAGCCCCTTCGAGGGGATAAAGGTGCTGGCCAGGTGGTTGAAGCCCGCCTTAATATGGGCAGGGGGGACGCCCGGGGTAATGGCCCCCTGCACCAGGACGGTAGCGTACATAGCAGCCGGTACCATCACACCAGTCAGCCCCAGGGCTGCGACGTCCTTAATGCCGCCGGGCACAATGAAACCCGCCGTGTAGGTAAAACCGGTATCGTCGGCGTCCGGCATGACGACGCCCACCTTCTGTAGCTTTTCTACCGCAGCCAGGCGCTGGGCGGCCAGGGCGCCCCCTCCCGACTCAAGCGTGCTGTAGAGGCGCTCCCACCAAGATCCGAAGTCGCTCTCTTCGGTCGCGGGGTCGGTGACGCCGGCGACCATAAAGGTACCGTACTCAATCAGAGCTGTCTCGTAAGCCGGGGTTTTCTGCTCACTCATACTGACGCTGCCGCAGCCTCACGCTCGGCCTCTGCTTTGGCCTGACAGTCGGGGCACAGGAGCACCAGGTCACGCACCCCGTCCACATCGAGATTGACGAAAGTGTTTGCCTTAGCGCCGCAGTGTTCGCACTCGCCGATTGTGACGGTGTCGGGTGAGAAGTTCATGTGCTGGCGCTTGTCGAAGATATAGAGTGAGCCCTCCCAGAGGCCGGAGTCGCCGTACTTTTCGCCGTAGCGCACGATGCCACCGTCAATCTGGTAAATCTCTTTGAAGCCGCGGTTCTTCATCAGGGCCGAAAGAATTTCGCAGCGGATACCGCCGGTGCAGTAGGTGATAACGGGCTTGTCTTTAAGGTCATCGTACTTACCCGATTCGATCTCTTGAATGAAATCGTGGGTGGTGCGCACATCGGGCACAATAGCGTTCTTGAACTTGCCGATTTTTGCTTCGAAGGCATTGCGGCCGTCGAAGAAGACGACCTCGTCGCCGCGTTCTTCAACCAGCTTGTTCACTTCTTCGGGCTTCAGGTGCACGCCGCCGCCCACCACACCGTTTTCATCGACGATGAGTTCATCGGGGGTACCGAAGGCGACAATCTCGTCGCGGGCCTTTACCGAAAGGCGGGGGAAGTCGCTAGCGCTACCGTCGGACCACTTGAGTTCGAGCTTTTCGAAGCCCGGGTACTGGCGGGTAGTCTTACCGTACTGTTTCAGGGCGTTGATATCGCCGCCCAGGGTACCGTTGATGCCGTGCTTAGAGATCAGGATGCGGCCGGTCAGGCCCAGCTTCTCACAGAGGGCACGCTGCCACAGCATCACAGCCTTGGGATCGGTCACAGGGGCAAAGCAGTAGTAGAGGATAATTTTTTCTTGAGACACACCCCTATTTTAGACCTTATGCCCCTCAGTGGGGCGGCGACTGGCGCTCCTAGCCCAGGCGGAAGCGGCGCCCAGTCATTTTCTGCGGGGTCAGCTCCACAAACTCCAGCTTCTCGGTATCGAGCCAGGGCTCAAGATTGAGCTTGCCAACGTAGTCAATGTCGCCGGTCTCCGTCAGCAGGCGGGCTGTAGCAAAGACATTGACCGAGTAGGCGTGGTTGCCTTCGGCCCGGTCGAACTGCACGGTTACTTTCTCGTTCATCAAAAGCTGGGTGAGCTTACTACCGGAGGCAGTTCGGAAGAAGATACGAACCCCGTCGGTCACAATGTTGAGCGGGGTGATGTGCACGTAGCCGTCCTCGCCTACCGTACCCAGACGGGCAAACCGCGTGCCCTCAATCAGCTCCCAAATCTGCTCTTCGGTGAGGACCGTGACCACAGGCTCCTGCTCAGTGGTCTTCTTACCCTGAATGTTCATTGGAATACTCATACAGCCCATTATCCCACCCCTTATAGTGCAGGTCACAGATAACGGGGGCAGAAAGAGCAAATATTTACGCGCGCTCTCGCGGTGCCATAATAGACGGGTGCCTACCGATGCCCTTCCCTCGCGCTCACACCCAGCCGGAGCCCCGTCCACTCGCGCTCCCCAGCCCGGTGAGCTGGCCGTGGTGCTCGACCAGCTGGGGCTGGCATCCTTACCTGAGCAGGTCACCCATGTGCGCACTCTACCTGCCCGGCGCGCAGAAACTGCCCCCTGGCCGTCCTGGGCCCACCCGCGGGTAGTTGAGGCCTACCAGAACCTAGGGATCGCCGAGCCCTATCTACACCAGGTGCAGGCGGCTACGGCCGCGCACGACTCCCCCGGCAACCGGCACGTCATTCTGGCAACGGGAACCGCCTCGGGCAAGTCCCTGGCCTACCAGCTACCCGCCCTTGACGCTATCTACCGGGGCGAATTCGAGACCCAGGCTAGCGGCTTTGATTCTGGGCGAGCAACCGCCCTCTACCTCTCCCCCACCAAGGCCCTGGCGGCAGACCAGCTGGCCTCCCTACGCAACCTAGGACTTCCCGGGCTCGTGGCTGAGAGCTACGACGGCGATACCCCGCAGGCCGACCGCCGCTTTATTCGCGAGCGCGCCAACTTCATTCTGGCTAACCCGGATATGCTGCACCACGCCATCTTGCCCAATCATGCCCGCTGGGCGGGATTTTTGCGCAAACTCAAGTATGTGATTGTGGATGAAGCCCACAGCTACCGGGGAGTTTTTGGGGCCCATGTTTCTCTGCTGATGAGGCGCTTGCGGCGGGTGTGCCGCTACTACGGTGCTACCCCGGTGTTTATCGGGGCATCTGCTACTAGCGCTGAGCCTGCTGAGTCTTTTGCCCGGCTGATTGGGTCGCGGCCCACCGCGGTTACCGCGGTAACTGAGAGTACCGCCCCGCGCGGTGCTACCCATGTACTGCTGTGGGAGCCGGAGTTTACCGATACGGCTGCGGTCAAGGACAAGCTTTCTGCCCACGCCAACGGGGTAAGCGTTCGCCCCGGTGCCCAGGGCAATGGCGCGGGTGAGAACGGGGCGCCGGTGCGTAAGTCGGTCATTACCCAGAGCGCCGAGATGCTCACTGACCTGATAGTGAACCGTACCCGCACAATCGCCTTTATTAAGTCCCGTCGCGGGGCTGAAGCTATCGCGCAGACCGCTGGCCGCTATCTCGATGAGGTTGAGCCCGGCCTTTCTGACCGTATCGCAGCCTACCGGGCGGGCTACCTACCCGAGGAGCGGCGGGCCCTTGAGGCCAGCCTGCGCCGGGGTGAGATTCTGGGCGTAGCCTCGACCAACGCCCTGGAGCTGGGTATTGATATTGCGGGGCTAGATGCCGTGTTGGTGGGCGGCTGGCCGGGCACGCGGGCGTCCTTCTACCAGCAGATAGGACGAGCGGGCAGGGCAGGGCAGGACGCTTTTGCCGTCCTGATTGCCAGCGAAGACCCCCTCGATACCTACCTGGTACACCACCCCGAAGATATTTTTGACCGGCCGGTTGAAAAAACCGTTTTCGACCCCGAGAACCCCTATGTGCTTAGTCCTCATCTGTGTGCTGCGGCAGCTGAGATTCCCCTGCGCCGGGAGGAGCTTATGGTCTTTGGGCGCACTACCGAGGCGCTGTTGAGCCGTCTGGTGGAGCAGGGCTACCTGCGGCAGCGGGCCACCGGCTGGTTCTGGACCCACCCCGAGTCTGCCAGTGACTTTGTGAACCTGCGCGGGGGTGGTTCTCCCCTGCAGATTATTGACTGCGAAACGGGTGCCGTAATTGGCAGTATGGACGACGGCCACACCCACTCCCAGGGGCACCCCGGCGCTATTTACACCCACCAGGGCAAGACCTATGTGGTGGAAGATCTTGATGAGGACAATAAGGTTATTGCGGTCTCTGCGGTGAGCCCCGATTATTACACCCAGTCCCGTGATATCACCGAAGTTACCGTGCTGGGTGCTGAAGAAACGCGGCAGCAGGGGCAGGTGTCGTTGAACTATGGCAGGGTGCGGGTTCGTTCCCAGGTGGTGGGCTACCAGCGGAAGTCCCTGGTGGGCCAACAGGTTCTGGGTGATGAGCCGCTTGACCTTGCCCCGCAGGAGCTTCAGACCAGGGCTATCTGGTGGTCTATGCCAGCTACCCTGCTCCACGCTGCTGGGATTCATGAGCGGGATATCCCCGGGGCCCTACATGCCGCTGAGCACGCTGCTATTGGTCTGCTCCCCCTGGTAGCTACCTGCGACCGGTGGGACATCGGTGGTTTATCGACCGCCTTTCATATCGATACCGAACAGCCCACGATTTTCGTCTACGACGGCCACCCTGGCGGGGCTGGCTTTGCCGAGCGGGGCTTTGAGCAGGTAGGCCACTGGTTGAGGGCCACTCTCGATACGATTTTGGCCTGCGAGTGCGAGCTGGGCTGCCCCTCATGTGTGCAGTCCCCCAAGTGCGGTAACCGGAACGAGCCCCTACACAAGGCGGGCGCCGCCCGGCTTTTAGCTGCCCTGCTCGTTGAGGCCGATGAACTCACCGATGAAGAGCGCAGAAAACTGCTCAAGCCTTTAGGCCCGGCGGCTGAAAGCCCGGTAGCTGGGGAAACAGGAGCCGGGAGTTACGCGGTGGGACACCGGGTAGAGGGGAAACCTACACCGGTGGGTGTAGCTGAGTCTTTGACCGGCTTCGCCGCTACTGACGACCCCTTCTAGCCTTGCTATAGCGAGCGGGGCTGGCCTCGGTTATGAGGAATCAGGTGGCCCAGCCCGGGATATGCCCTCAGCGGGGCCAAGGAAAGCAAAGGGGCCGGTGATATCGACGAGGGTGCGGACGTCCACCGTCCCGCCCAACCCGGCGGGCTGGCCGCAGCCACCCAGCTGGGCCCCGTTGGATTGGGCAACGCGCTCGGCGACCGCGCAGGGCTCCCCGGGAGCAAGGCCACGGGCTGCGTCCGCTGCAGCAAGAGCCGCTAGATCCGCTGCTGCCGCTGCCCGGTGCTGCGCGGTAATGACCCCAATGAGTCCGGCGCAGGTAGCCCCGAGAATAAGAAGAGCGCAGACCAGGCCCACCGTGGCAACGGTGCTGCTTCCTCGTTCCCGCTCGACTTCGTGATTCATGGGTCAGCACTCCCGGTGGTGGCGCTGTATTCGGTAAGGGCCCGGGCATCGGCGGTAAGCGTCCAGCCGCTGATCTTTCCCATAACTCCCGGAGCCTGCCTGCTCACCGTTACTACCGTCATGTCGTCATCCTGAGCCAGGTGAACGGTAGCTGCGGGATCTATCTCCTGCACGATGCGGGTTACGGTCTCAGCTGTTTCCCCGCGGGCTGCTGCCCGGGCTCCCAGGCGAGCGCCCTCTTCCAGTTTGAGCTGCACGATACCGGTTGCGGCAGCTCCCAGCACCAGGGCCAGAACAAACACAAGGGCAGGGAGTATCACCGCAAACTCGGCAGTGCTTGACCCTCTCTCGTTTTCTGGTGCGGCTAGCATCTGCACGGTATCACCACCTTATCTTGGGCTGAGGGTTCCAGGGTTTTCAGGTATCGATTACGGATTTTCCTGTCTCTGTGCCCGGGCGGTTTAGCCCGGGTACAGAGACAGAAAGCGGTCTACGCGCCGGTTGAGAGAGCTGTTTGCACAAGACCCAGCAGCATCTGGCGGACTTCTTCAGATTTGAGAATGACCACGAGCAGACCCGCAAAGCCTACGGCAGCTAACATGACGATTCCGTATTCGGCGGTCGTAGCGCCTGCTTCGGGGTCGTCGAGACCGGCCTGAAAGACCTGGCCTTCTACAGGTGATGTGGGGTGAGTGTTCGACACGGTTTCCTCCTTGATGTGGTGCTCCTCGGCAGCTTTGCCGAGGCGCTGTGTTCTTTCGGGTTTTCTCGGGCGAAGTTGGGGTAAGGGGCAGGTTGAGGTGGTGAGAAAGACGCCGGGGCCTTCACCCGAGGTACCTGTAGCTTTCCAGCTGTCTGAGATGGCGTAAAGAGTAGTGTTACCTGTGGATAAGGGCAGCGGGCCTACTCTCCTGTCTTTTCAGGGAGCAAAGCTCCCAGCACCTTCTTCAGCGGTGTAGCCGTGACACCTTTATGACGCCTCCGCACCCTCCACTGGGTACCTGTGGACAACCTGTCCGTACCGCCTGCCCGCTTCTAAAAAAGCGCCGGAAACAGGGCTATGAGAACGGGTACCACTCCCAGGCAGATAAAGGACGGCAGCGAGCAAGCTCCCAGCGGCACCACCAGTTTGACGCTCAGCCGGGCAGCTGCCTTCTCGTAGGCCCGTTGCCGGTGGCGGCGCTGCCGCTGGGCCAGAACCCTCACCAGCTGGGCGCTCGGTGCGCCCGTGCTCAGCGTCAACCCCAGGGCCTCATACAGACCTACGAGCCCCGGGGCAACCGGCTGCTCCCAGGCATCCGCCCAGCTCTGCCCCTGATAGAGGCGCTCCACCACAGCGGTCAGCTCGGCCTCGTATCTTCCCTCTTCAAGCTGCCCCAGCTGGTGCAGCACCGCAGGGATCGAAAGACCTGCTGCGAGCATGGTGGCCGCCATATCCAGGTAGAGGGCAGCATCTAGTTCAGGAGCGGACACCCGGGGCTGCTTCCCCGCTCTCGATAAAGCCAGCATCACTGCCCCTCTTCCGCGCGACGAATCAGGCGGGCAGTCCAGCGGTTGCCGCACCAGGCCAGCGCCAGCCCCAGACCCCCAATAAGAGCTCCGGGAACTGAGCCTAGAAGCACCCCTAATGGGTCCGTACCCATCAGGATTCCCAGCCCCAGCCCCACAAAAGGCAGCCAGGAAAGGATTCGACCGGTAGCCCGCGGCCCGCTCAAAGCCGTCTCCCGCTGCTGGCGCAGGTCAATTTCCGTCTCCAGGTAACGGGCTAGACGCTCAAACACCTGGGCTAGTGAGGCCCCCGTCCGTTCCCCCACCTGCCAGCAGGCTGCCACCCTAGCGGTTCCCTGCCTCACACTCTCGCGCAGCTCAGCCTGCCCGGAAGCCTTCAGATACACACCGGCTAGGGGCAGGCCCTTCTGGGCTTGGGCGCTCGCGGTCTCAAAAAGCTGGGCCATCTGGGCCCGGGCAACTTCGAGGCCCTGCTGCTGACGCGCGGACGGCCGCAGCTTTCCCACAATTGCGAGCAGGCCGGATTTCTGTTCGGTGCGCCCTTCATGTTCTAGGCCCACCAGATAGGCCGCTACGTGGGTGCAGGCCTGCGCCGGTGAGCACCCCGCGCGCAGCAGGGCGGCAAGACGCCAGATGGCATCGGGCCATAGCTCCAGCTCTTCTAAGCCCACAGAATCGCTGCGGCCCCCAAGACTTTTCAGACTTTCGACCAGCATCAGGCACCTACCCCCGTGCTCTGAGACAGCCCGGCTGCCTGCTGGAGCTCTTCACCACCGGGGTGCCAGCGCAGATAGGTGCCGCGGCGGCGCGGCTCCACGGTACAGACCGGCTCAACGGCAAGGTTATGCCCGCCTACCAGCCGGTGAACCCCGCGTACTATACGGTGCTTACCCTCGCGTTCAAGGTGCACAATATAATCCAGCGCCGTCGCAGCCTGCAGGGCCACAGCCTGGCTACTCACCCCCGCAAGAGCCCCCATGGCATAGAGCCGGGCAGGCACAGACCCTGCGGAGTTAGCGTGCACCGTGGTACCGCTTCCAGAGTGGCCGGTGTTCATGGCCGTCAGCATATCCATGACCTCAGCTCCGCGGCACTCGCCCACCACCAGCCGGCTGGGCCGCATGCGCAGGGCCTGCCGAATCAGCTCGGCAAGCCCCACCTCGCCCTGGCCCTCGGCGTTAGCAGCCCGGGCCTGCAGGCTCACGGTATGCGGGTGGTCTAGGTGCAGTTCAGAAGTGTCTTCTACCAGCAGTAGCCGCTCACCGGCGTCCGCCTCCTGCAGCAGGGCACCCAGCAGGGTGGTCTTGCCGGTCCCCGTTCCACCGCTGACCAGCAGATTAGCCCGCGAGCGCACCAGCTGCCGCAGCACCTGCTCCAACTCGCGCCCCATCATGCCGCGCTCTTGTAGTTGCCGCAAGGACGGGCGCTGGGCCGGTTGAAGGCGCAGGGAGAGCAGGGTGCCGGAGCGACTCAGGGGTGGGAGCAGCGCGTGGATGCGGATTCCCTGCTGGGTTTGGACGTCGGCAGCCGGGTAGGCGTCGTCCAGGCGGCCACCAGCCGATAGGATCAGCCGGGTGGCCAGTGCCCGGACGGCTTCATCATCGGGGAAGGTAATGGCAGCCCGATGCAGAGTACCAGCGGCCTCATACCAGATATCCTGGGGGCCGTTGACGAAAATATCGGTCAGCCCTTCTCGGCCCACCAGGGGCGTGAGCGGGCCCAGATCGGTCTCGGCCGGTTCTACCGCTAAGAGCGGCACATCATCGGGTAGGTCTGTGGGGAGGGGCTCAAAGAAACGGCGCCGCGATCGGCGCACACGCATCTCAGTATCGGGCATGGCTACCTTTCAGGGTAGGTCCCTGCCCCGGCATCTTTCTCTTGTCTCTCTTTATGCCACAGAAGAAGTGCCGTGTCTAGCCCTGTGAACAGCACAAACGGCATAATAGAAAGATGTACATCGTGCTTGGCCCAGCGACCTCCCCCGGCGATACGCCCCTGTGGGAGGCTATTACGCTGAACGACACCGGCTCAGGCACCCACCGCACTTTCCCCTTCGCTAAGCTCCCCGACTTTGTGCGCGCGGTAGAGGCCCAAAACCCGCACCGGGTGATTCGCTGGGCCTGGGCGGACGCCCGCGAGCTCATGCCCGCCCTGCTGGCAGCTGGCGTCTCACCGGCGTCCTGCCACGACCTGCGCCTTGCCCAGCGAATCCTGTTCACCGCCGCCACCCGCGCCCAAAACAGGCTACCCTATACGCCCACCATCGACCTCACCCCCGAAGCCGCGCCTCCGGTAGGAGTGCTACCCGCCAGACGACAAATCGAGGGGCAAACCTCCCTCTTTGACGACCTGGGCCCTGCCTCCCTCGAACAGCACGAGGCAGCCGGGCCTAGCGCGTCCGCCCTTCTCACCGAACTCCATACCCAGCTAGAGGCCGTCGCCGCCTGCCCAGCCCCCGCCCGGCTCTCCCTCCTACTCGCCGCAGAATCCCAGGGTGCCCTCATCGCAGCCGAAATGAAGCACTACGGCATGCCCTGGAACCGAACCATCCACGAAAAAATCCTCGAGCATGCCCTCGGCCCCCGCCCCGCAGGCTACGACCGCCCCTACAAGATGGAGCGCCTCGCCGCCCGCATCCGCGAAGAACTCGGCGCCCCCAACCTCAACCCCGACTCACCCCAAGAAGTCCTCAAAGCCCTCCAGGCAGCCGGCCACTCGGTCACCTCTACCCGCAAATGGGAACTCACCGAATGGGCCAACGCCGTCCCCCACCTGCGCGAAGAACGCTGGCAGCTCGTCCGCCCCCTGCTCGACTACAAACGCCTCGCCCGACTCTACACCGCCAACGGCTGGAACTGGCTCGACACCTGGGTAACCAACAACCGCTTCCACCCCACCTACGAAGTCGGCTCCGCCGCCACCGGCCGCTGGGGCGGGCACGGCGGCGGAGCCATGCAAATCCCCAAGGACGTCCGCCCCGCCATCCGCGCCGAAGAGGGCATGATGCTCACCGTCGCAGACGCCGCCCAAATCGAACCCCGCATCCTCGCCGTCATGAGCGGCGACCGCGCCCTTGCCGTCGCCGGGCGCGGCGCCGACCTCTACCTCGGCATCGCCCAGATTGGCGAACGCACCGGCAGCGTGCTCAACGACCGCTCCCACGCCAAAATCGCCCTGCTCGCCGCCATGTACGGAGCCACCACCGGCGAAGGCGGGCAACTCATGCCCCACCTCAAAAAAATGTTCCCAGCCGCCATCGGTCTCACCGAACGCGCAGCCGACGTAGGCCTGCGCGGCGGGCAGGTCACCACCTACCTGGGGCGCACCTCCCCCGCCCCCTCCCACGCCTGGTTCCAAGCCCAACGCAACCAGGTCACCGCAGCCGACGAACGCGCCGCCCGCTCAGCCGCCCGCGCCCACAGCCGCTTCACCCGCAACTTCGTCATCCAGGGAACAGCCGCCGAATGGGCCATCATCTGGATGGCCCAAATCCGCAAACGCCTCCGCACCGAACGCCGCTTCGGCAAACGTATGCAAACCCGCCTGGTCTACTTCCTCCACGACGAAATTATGCTCTACGGGCCAGTCGGCGAATCAGCCCGCGCCGCCGAAATCGTGCGCGAATCGGCGCAAGCTGCCGCCGAACTCATCTTCGGCCCCACCGATGTCGAATTTCCCGTCACCGTGGTCACCACCGACGACTACTCGCAGGCTAAGTAGGCTAGGTCCCAATTTCCCGGGTGCGCTTCTTATCCCAGGGCTCTTCCCAGCCCAGCTCTTCAAAGACGCGGGAAAGCAGGTTGCCGGTGAAGCCCCAGATGGTAAACGGGGCGAAGTCGCCGGTCACCTCAAAAGCCGGGGATTTGTGCCTGGTCCGGCCGCGAGTCACCGTCATGGTCAGCCGGTTAGCCGGGTTCAGCAGGTCTGCCACCGGTACACGTACCACCAGGGTTGACTCGTTCCGGTCTACTGCCGCCACCGGGGTCGGTAGGTCCCACCAGCCCAGTACGGGAGTCACCCGGTAGTTACTTACCGGCAAATCGACCGCCGGGAGCTGACCCAGCAGGCGCACCCCCTCAGCCTGCAGGCCGGTCTCTTCCACGGCCTCCCGCAGGGCAGCTACCTGCTGGACGGTTCGTCCGGTACGGGCTGCCTCGTCGTAGTCCTCAGGGTCGATCCGCCCGCCGGGCAGGGCAGGCTGACCGGCATGATGGTGCAGGGCATCCGACCGAACCAACACCAAGAGGTCAAGGTCCGAAGCAACCGTGCCGCACCCGGTATTCTGCGCCGGAGCCTCATCAAGCACCCTCATTAGCACCAGCACAGCGGCCTCTTTAACGGTGCCCGGGTCCATCTGCCCAATCGGCCACGAATCCTCGGGGCGCACAACGCTCGGGGCCCGCTCCGCCAACTCCTGCAAGGCCGCTAGGGCGGGGTGCTGCCCCGCTATCTCTTCCCCTGACATCTCTTTCCTAGGCACTGAGCGTCCACCCCTCTTCCCGCAGCTGACGACGGGTAGCGCCCTGCACAAAACGCAGGTGCAGGCGCTCACGCCCCGGGGCCATCTCGTACTTGAGCAGTTTCTCTGCCGCCACCGGGTCGGTTTCACCGGCACCGTAAGCCGGGCAAAGGTCGGCAACGGGGCAAGCCCCGCAGGCCGGTTTTTGGGCGTGACAGATGCGGCGGCCGTGGTAGACCAGCCGGTGGGAAAGCTGCGTCCAGTCCTTGGGTTCAAAAAGCTCAGCGACCTGGCGTTCGACCTTAACGGGGTCTTCTTCAGTGGTAAAGCCAAAGCGGCGAGCCAGGCGGCCGAAGTGGGTATCGACGGTAATTCCCGGCTTGCCAAAGGCATTACCCAGCACCACGGAAGCGGTTTTTCGCCCCACGCCGGGGAGCTTAACTAACTCCTCAAGCGTGCCCGGCACCTGCCCGCGGTGATCTGCCACCAGCTGGGCTGCCAGGTTCACGATTGCCTTGGCTTTGGAGCGGTAGAAGCCCAGGGGCCGCACAATGTCTTCCACGTCTTCAATCCACGCGGACGCCAGCGCCGCCGCATCGGGGTAGCGGGCAAAAAGTTCGGGGGTGGTGGCATTGACGCGCACGTCGGTGGTTTGGGCTGAGAGCACGGTAGCTACGAGGAGCTCAAAGGGGTTATCAAAGTCGAGTTCGGCAACCGCATAGGGGTAGGTCTCCCCCAAAATACGGTTGATTTTGCGGGCACGACGGGTCAGAGCTAGAGGGCTTTCGGCCTCACCGCGAGCTGCCGCGCGGGCGTGCTTTCGGGCGGACGCTCGTGCCTTAGGCTCGGGTACAGAGCGGGTTTCAAGCTGGGCGAGCTCGTCAGGGCTAAGAGGTACATCGGCATGTAGGGGCATACACCCAAGCCTACCGCCGCCCGTCCTTGCGGTACCCGGGTTAGCTGCCACCGGCGTCCTGATTTCGCGTAACACGAACGCGCAAATTTGTGACTAGCGCTACATGGTGCGCTAAGGTGAGAAAAAGTCCGTTTGTGGCGCACATCAATGACGCGCCCCACAGAACAGGAAGGCACACCATGACCGACACCCAGGACGTCTTCGCCCCCAGCGCCGAGTTCTCAGCCCAGGCCAACGCCCAGCCCGGCATCTACGAAGAAGCCAAAGAAAAAGGCACCGAATTTTGGGCAGAACAGGCCCGCAACCTGCTCACCTGGTACAAGCCCTTCACCGAAACCCTCGACTGGTCCAACCCGCCCTTCGCCAAGTGGTTCGCAGACGGCGAGCTCAACGCCTGCTACAACGCCGTAGACCGCCATGTTGAAGCAGGTAACGGCGACCGCACCGCCATCCTTTTTGAGGGTGAGCCCGGCGACACCAAGTCCTACACCTATGCAGAGCTCAAGGACGAGGTCTCCCGCGTAGCCAACGGCATCGAATCCCTGGGTGTTTCTAAGGGCGACCGCGTTGCTATCTACATGCCCATGATTGCCGAAGCTGTTATCGCCATGCTGGCTTGCGCCCGCATCGGCGCTGTGCACTCCGTCGTCTTCGGCGGCTTCTCAGCCGATGCCCTGCTCTCCCGCATCGAGGACGGCGAGGCCAAGCTGGTTATCACCGCCGATGGCTCCTTCCGCCGTGGCAAGCCCTCCATGCTCAAGCCCGCCGTCGACACCGCCCTGGCCAAGGGTGGCTCTTCGGTCGAAAAGGTTCTGGTCGTCAAGCGCAACGGCGAAGATATCAACTGGGTTGAGGGCCGCGACGTCTGGTGGCACGAGCTGGTTGCCGAGCAGTCCACCGAGCACGAGCCCTCCCGTCAGAACGCCGAAGACCCCCTCTTCATCCTCTACACCTCCGGCACCACCGGTAAGCCCAAGGGTATTCTGCACACCACCGGCGGCTACCTCACCCAGGGCGCTTTCACCCACAAGAACATCTTCGACCTCAAGCCCGAGACCGACATCTACTGGTGCACCGCAGATGTCGGCTGGGTCACCGGCCACTCCTACGTCGCCTACGGCCCCCTGGTCAACGGCTCCACCCAGGTCATCTACGAAGGCACCCCCGATGCCCCGCACCGCGGCCGCTTCTGGGAAATCGTGCAGAAGTACGGGGTGACCATCATGTATACTTCCCCCACCGCTATCCGCACCATGATGAAGTGGGGCGAGGACATCCCCGCCCAGTACGACCTGTCCACCCTGCGCGTGCTCGGCACCGTGGGCGAAGCCATCAACCCCGAAGCCTGGCGCTGGTTCCACCGCGTCATCGGTGGCGGCAAGTGCCCCATCGTCGATACCTGGTGGCAGACCGAGACCGGCGCGATCATGGTCTCCCAGCTGCCCGGCATCACCGCAGCCAAGCCCGGCAGCGCCCAGCAGCCCATTCCCGGCATCACCATCGACGTGGTGGACGACCTGGGCGAGTCCCTGCCCAACGAGCAGTCCGGCTTCCTGACCATCCGTGAGCCCTGGCCCTCCATGCTCCGCACCATCTGGGGTGACGACGACCGCTTCGTCGACACCTACTGGTCCCGCTTCGAGAAGATGTACTTCGCCGGCGACGGTGCTAAGCGCGACGCCGACGGCGACCTCTGGGTCCTGGGCCGCGTGGACGACGTCATGAACGTCTCCGGCCACCGTCTCTCCACCCCCGAAATCGAATCGGCCCTGGTCTCCCACCCCGCGGTCGCCGAGGCAGCGGTTGTCGGTGCAGCCGACGAAACCACCGGCCAGGCCGTCATGGCCTTCGTCATCCTCAACGACGAAGCCAAGGCAGCAGGGCACGACGAAACCGAGCTGGCAGAGCAGATTCGTGCTCACGTGGGCGTCGAAATCTCCCCGATTGCCAAGCCCAAGCGCGTGCTGATTGTGGATGATCTGCCTAAGACCCGATCCGGCAAGATCATGCGCCGCCTGCTCAAGGACGTCGCCGAAGACCGCCCGGTTGGCGACACCACCACCCTGGCAGACCCCACCGTCATGGAAGCTATCGAGGCTAACTTCAAGAAGGGTTAGAACGCACGACATAACAGGATGAGGCTTTATTCATTAGGGTAGGTGGAGCAGGCTCACAGCGAAGCTGCTGGCTCGGCGGCTGGCGTGAATCGCCTTGTGAGCGAAGCGAACCAGCGAGAGGGTCGGCAGCGAGCGTGAGCCTGCGGAACCCCCTTATGAATAAGCCTCTATGTGGGGCATGCGTGCCCCACATCAGTCGAGGCTAGTGTTCTTTGATTAAACGCCCGCCCCATTGCGCTCCATTTATGGCAGCAAGCTGGAGGCGGGTGTTTTCGTGTGAAAAACTAGAAGCTATGGCAACACCACAGACTGCACCACGACATATCTCCGTGATCAACGGCCCCAACCTCAACCTGCTCGGCGTGCGCAAACCCGAGATTTACGGGCGCACCACCCTAGCCGACATCGAAGCAACCCTGCGTACCCAAGCCACCGAGCTGGGCTACGAGATCAGCTTCATGCAGTCCAACCACGAGGGCGACCTCATCGACGCAATCCAGGCAGCCCGTACCGCGTCCGCCGGTATCATCATCAACCCGGCAGCCTACACCCACACCTCTGTGGCCCTGCACGACGCCCTCGAAGCGGCCGAATTGCCGGTTGTCGAAGTGCACCTCTCTAACGTGCACAAGCGGGAGCCCTTCCGCCACCACTCCTACGTCTCGCCCCAGGCGACCGCCGTGATTGCCGGTGCAGGCACTCAGGGCTACGAGCTGGCACTCTCCTTCCTAGCCCGCCACCTGGGCTAGTTCGGCACGATGGCTACCAAACCTCGGGCGCAGCTGACCCTCACCGACGCCGTCTATATCGGTGCCGGGTCCATGATTGGGGCTGGCCTCTTTGCCGCCTTCGCGCCGGCAGCGGCAGCAGCTGGGAACTGGCTGCTGCTCTCCCTAGCCCTAGCTGCTTTTCTCGCCTTCGCTAATGCCACCTCTTCGGCCCAGCTGGCCGCCCAGCACCCCGAATCAGGCGGCACCTACATCTACGGCAACCGCCAGCTCGGCCATATCTGGGGCTTTGCAGCGGGGTGGTGCTTCGTCATCGGTAAAACGGCCAGCTGCGCCGCTATGGCCATGACCTTTGCCGCTTATCTGGCACCGGGCTATGAAAAGCTCCTGGCTATCGCCGCAGTTGCCGCCCTCACCGCCGTCAACTACAGGGGCATCACCCGTACCGCAGCCCTCACTAAAATCCTGGTCACCCTGGTGCTCCTAGCCCTGGCCGTCTTTTTCGGTGCGGTTCTACTCGGGGTAGCTCCGGCCCCCGCAGCGATCGCTGCCAGCGCAGGGAGCGGGGCGGGAGCGTCCGCCACGCCCACTAGCCCGGCGGCAACTATCTACGGGGTCATGCAGGGTGCTGGCCTGCTCTTCTTTGCCTTCGCCGGCTACGCCCGTATTGCCACCATGGGGTCAGAGGTCAAAGACCCCGCCCGCACCATTCCGCGGGCTATCATCATTGCCCTGACGCTGGTGGGCACCCTGTACCTGCTGGTCGCCCTCGCGCTCATCCACCAGCTGGGTTATGCGGGCTTGGCGGGAACGTCGGCCCCGCTGGCTGCGGCGGTAGGGTCGTCCGCACCCCTGAGTGCCCTCATGAGTATTGCGGCTTCTCTCGGTGCACTCGGGGCGTTGCTGGCCCTCATCACCGGCATCGGCCGCACAGGTCACGCCATGGCTACCCACCGCGACCTGCCCGCCTACTTTGCGCACCTGCACCCGGTCTACGGGGTGCCCTACCGGCTAGAAATCACCGTAGCGGTGGCCGTGACCGCCCTGATTTTGTTCTTTGATGTGCGCGGCGCTATCGGCTTTTCGTCCTTCGGCGTGCTGCTCTACTACTGCGTGGCGAACCTGGCAGCCTTCACGCAAACCGTCCCCTACCGCCGCTACCCGCACGCCCTGCAGGTTGCCGGGGCAGCGGGCTGTTGCTTGGTGGTGGGGACGTTGCCGCCCGCCTCTATCGCAGGCGGGCTACTTCTGCTGGGGGTGGGGCTAGCGGTTTACCTTCTGTACGCCCGCCCCACCCAGGCCGCGAAGCCCTAGTTAGGTACGCACTGGCCGGTTGCAACCGCTGAGGACGAGGCGTTTACCTGAGTTAGAGTCTCAATGATCTGCGAGGCCGGAACAGCGTAGCCGGTCTGGCTCTGGGTCGACTTAGCAAAGACCATAGCCATGACCTGCCCGTCCTCGGTGAGCACGGGGCCGCCGGAGTTACCCTGCTGGACCTGGGCAGCTAGCTGGTAGACCAGGCGGGAGGGGTTGGTTTCCCCGGTCTGCGCGTTGATGGTTTGGGTGTAGCCGAGCCCCTGGACGATCGCTGCCCGGCTGGCGAAGGGGCCGCCGCCCGGGTAGCCCATAAAGGCAACTTCAGTGTCTGAAGCGACCTCGGCTTCGTTCAGGGTCAGGGGGGCTAGGGCCAGGTCGGGAGCACTGATAATCGCGATATCGCGTTCAGTATCGTAGTAGACCACATCGCCCGTTGCAGCCTGACCGTCGCGGCTCAGCAGGGTAGGGGTGCTCACACCCGCAACCACGTGCGCGTTGGTCACCACGAGACCACCGTCCACCACGAAACCCGAACCCTCAGATGTGTAATTACAAGCCTGGGCTGCACCCACAACCTGCACCACCGACCAGCCAGCTTCTTCCAGCGCAGCTGTTTCAAGGGTGCCGAGCGGAGCGGACTGCTCAGGGTAAAGCAGCTGAGAAATCTCGGGCAGACCGGTGGCTTGCACAATCTGGCCCCGAACCTCGGTTACTTTTTCTTGCACGGACGCCGGGGTCACCTGCATCATCCAGGTCACCACCTTAGATTCTGCGGTAAGGGCAGTAACCGCTGGGATACCCAGAGGGCGGACGACCAGCACCACGGTCACGATGACCAGCGAGGCCAGCACCATATTGAGCAGGCCACCGGTAAGGCGCTCTAGACCGCGCAGGGGCGTGCGATCGCTTGCCCTGCGGATTGCACTGCCCAGGGTCATACCCAGGGTCTGCCCTAGCACCAGGCAGGCGAGCACTGTACCCAGTCCGGCAAGAAGGTACCACCGAGAACTGACCTGGTTAATCACCCAGGGGGTTGCGTAGATAGCTGCAACTGCACCCAGCACAAAACCTACAAAGGTACCAAGGGTGACAAAAAGGCCCTGCCGCACACCAGCTAAAAAGTAGAGGGCAATAATAGCGATAATGACCCAGTCAAGTACGGTCATGACTCTCCATTCAACGGGGAAGGCTGAGCAGGCCGGGTTCCGGTACCTATCGCTGCAGCAAGACACACCGCAGCAGATAGTGCAGCTCCTGCCAACGTTCAGCCCTCACAGGAATACCACAGCCTACACTCCCAACCTGAAAAAATAGGCGGAAACTAGGGAAAAATTCTCGGTGATGCCGTCTATCCCCGCGGTCTTTGGGTATCGAAAGCACCAAATATCCTGTAGGCTCGTAATAGTTGAATAAGTCACAGATAAAAGTGCTGTGTGATGAACTAGGCAAAGACTATGCTTAGAAGTCTGCCCGCCCTGTACGTACAGGGCACCGCACTCGAATCGCCCTTTAGATCCACCATTTCAGGAGTAAAAGAGAACCATGGATATTGAAGTACTACGCCGTGCTCCGCTGTTCGCTTCACTCGACGACGAAGCCTTTGCAGCACTGACCGAAGACATCACCGAAGTTGACCTTTCACGCGGTGCTACCCTCTTCTACGAAGGCGACCAGGGCGATCAGCTCTACTTTGTTATCTCAGGCAAGATGAAGCTGGGCCGCACCGCTTCCGACGGCCGTGAGAACCTGGTAGCTATCATGGGCCCCGGCGAAATCTTCGGCGAGATGGCCCTGTTCGACCCCTCACCCCGTTCAACCAGCGCAACCGCTGTCTCTGAGACCCGCCTGGCCGGTGTGAAGCACGAGTCCCTGCGCAAGGCCATGGAGAAGTCCCCCAACATCTCCGCTCAGGTTCTGCAGGCTCTGGCCCGCCGCCTGCGCCGCACCAACGAGAACCTGGCCGACCTGGTCTTCTCAGACGTACCCGGTCGCGTTGCCAAGGCCCTGCTTGACCTGGCTGACCGCTTCGGCCGTCCTGCTACCGACGGTGTGCTGGTTGCCCACGAGCTGACCCAGGAAGAGCTGGCCCAGCTGGTCGGCGCTTCCCGTGAGACCGTAAACAAGGCTCTGGCCGAGTTCGTTTCCCGCGGCTGGATCCGCCTGGAAGCTCGCGCTGTGGTCATCCTCGACCTGCAGCGTCTGCGCCAGCGCTCCCGCTAAGGTGGGGCGGGCGCCCTGCCTGCTCTCAATACTCTAAAACCGGGTGGTCAGCTCTAGCTGACCACCCGGTTTTTTGCACCTGCCCAGGGGGCAGGGGGCGGACGCCGGTGGTTAGCAGGACCAGGGTGCTGTTTCTGGCCCCGTCTGGCTGGGGGATTTTTCCCAGGCCCTTGAGGATATAGGCGGTGCCGCGCACCAGTAAAGTAAGGGCCGCCAAGTAAGAGAGCCCCAGGCAGACCAAGCCTAGCCCTGGGATAATTTGTAGCCCCAAGGCGCCCAGCCCCAAGCGTCCACCGATAATAGTAACCAGTAGCAGACAGGCCCCCAGGGTCGCCCATCTGGTAAGTCTCTGCGACTGTGAGATGGATGCTGAGCTGGGGGCCTGATGCTTGCGGGGCATGGCTAGACCTTTTTCTCCTGCACCGCCAGGTAGCAGGTACCGGCGGCGTCCTGTTTGACCTCGGGCAGGTAGAGGGAAACCTGGCGTCGCTTGGCCAGGAAGGCAACCGCCCCGGAGGCGGCAGCGAGCTGTTCCAGCAGGTACATGACGCCGGGGGTCACCAGCTCCTGGAAGGGCACCCCAACGGTGTCGTCCTGCCCGATTTCGTTACCGAGTTCCACGCTCATGGGGTGGGCAACCAGCTCACGCACGCTGACCCAGCGCCCCCAAATTCCCTTCCCGGCGAGCAGGGAGGGGTTCTGCCCCACCGGCACCGCGCAGGTGAAATAATGAATGTCGTAGCGCTTGTGGAAGAAGCCCGGTGACTGCCAGCGGGCTAGGGGCTTGAGCAGGTCGGCACGGATTTTAAGACCGCGGCGTTCCAGGTAGTCAGCAAAGGTTTTATCCTGCTGAGCTACAGCAAGACGCGAGGCCATACACTCGTGCCCGCTAGTGAGCTCAATAGTCGAGAGCTCACCACTGCCAGCTAAGAGCACGCCGGTCTCTTCAAAGAGCTCACGCACCGCGGTAACTACGGCAGCGTTAGCTGCCCCCAGATCGTCCTCGCTGAAAGCCTTGGCCCAGTATTCACCGCTGGGGCCCACCCAGCCGATGGGGGCGGCGTCCTCGGGCACGCCCAGGCCGCCGGGGAAGGCAACCCGACCCATAGGAGATTTAACCCGGTAGGTCATAAAGGTTTCAGGCCCAGAAGCACCATCACGCACAAAAACGACCGCGGCGGCAGGCTTAGCCGCGCGCGGTGTACAGTCCCCCTCATTGAGCCAGGTACGGGCGGATTCCTGCTGGCTTGACGGGATGGGGTGGGTTTTGGGGGCCGGAGCCGCCGCCGAGACATAGGGGGCGGACGCCGGCGGCGGCACCCGCTTGAGGGCGCCGGTATACATGGGTTGGCTAGGCATATTCCACAATGATTTCAACTTCTACCGGGGAGTCCAGCGGTAGTACCGGCACGCCAACGGCTGAGCGGGCGTGCACGCCTGCCTCGCCAAAGACCTCGCCCAAAAGCAGGGAGGCCCCGTTGATGACGGCGGGCTGGCCGGTGAAGGAGGGGTCTGACGAAACGAAGCCGACCACCTTGACCACGCGGGTGACGCGGTCAAGATCGCCGATAACGGACTTGACGGCAGCCAGGGCGTTCAGAGCTGAGAGGCTAGCCAGCTTCTGGGCGGTCTCGGGGTCTACAAAGCCTTCGGCGCCGGAGTCTGAGACCTTGCCGGTGGCGGGCAGCTCGCCCTTAACGAAAGGCAGCTGGCCCGAAGTATAGACGTAGTTACCGCTGGTGACGGCAGGAACGTAGGCGGCTACCGGGGCTGCCAGCTCAGGCAGGTCGTAGCCAAGTTCTTTGAGGCGGTCTTCGATCTTTGACACGGTATACCTTCTTGAAAAGCAATGTTTCTAGGGGCCAAAAACCGGGCTCGTGGCTATGGTCAGCCTGAACCCGGTTCTGGTGTGAGTATTTAGTTGCTAGCCTTCTTGCGCTTGAAGTAGGCGATCGGATTGCCCTGAGTGGGAGCAACCATGTTTCCGGCGGGGGTGGCACCGCTGGGGGCGGGGGCACCGGGGAGCACGGTAACGAGCTCCCAGCCGTCTTCACCCCAGTTGTCGAGGATCTGCTTGGTTGCGTGAATCATCAGGGGCACTGTTGCGTATTCCCATTTTTCCATAGCACCAAGCCTAGACTACCGGGGCTAAAAAGACGACTCTTACACCTCTCACAGGTTTTTCTTGGGTGGCTGTGACATGCGCGCCGGTGCGTTTTTCGCCCTGAGCCGATAAACTGATGCAATGGCTTCTTCAAAGAATGTGCGAAAGAGGCGCCGTAGCCCCGGCGACCTTGTTCAGTTTATTGCGCTGAGCATCATTGCCGGTTTTATTGCGGCGCTGATTATGGTGCCCCCTACAACGGCACTGAGTGCATCTATTAATGCATCAATGAACTGGTTTAAGAGTCTGCCCGCGACCCTCAGCGACGGCCCACGTTCACAGCCGTCTGTTATCTACGCGAATGACGGTAAAACCGAGCTTGCCTCCTACTACGCTCAGAACCGCACCGATGTGGCGCTGGATGACATCTCCCAGCACATGAAAGACGCAATTCTTTCGTCCGAAGACCGCAACTTCTACGACCACGGCGCGGTTTCCCCCATGGGTATCGCCCGTGCTCTGGTCAATAACATCATCAACCCGAACGCCCGTCAGGGCGCCTCAACCCTAACCCAGCAGTACGTCAACAACCTGCTCATTGACGCTGCTGAACAGTCGGGCGAAGAGGCTTCCACTTTGGGGGCCAACAAGGACTACCTTGACAAGGTCAAGGAAATCAAGCTGGCCATTTCGATGGAACAGAACCTCTCTAAAGACGAGATTCTCGAGGGTTACCTCAACATCATTAACATGGGCGGCTCCAACTACGGCGTAGAGGCAGCAGCCTACTACTACTGGGGTATCTCAGCTTCAGAGCTCAGCATCTCCCAGTCGGCCATTTTGGCGGGCATGGTGGTCTCCCCCAACATGTACCGCCCCGATGTCAACCCCCAGCTGGCGAAGGAACGCCGTGACGTTGTGCTGGGCACTATGTACCGTGACGGCAAGATTACCGAAGACGAGTATTCAGATGCCCTCAACGAGGACATTGAACTCGACATTCACACCACCCCCATGGGTTGCTCTACCGCCGGTGACTTTGCACATTTCTGCTACTACGCTGTTACGGACTTCCTGAACGACGAAACCTACGGCGCAACCGAGGACGATCGCACCAACGCCCTCTACCGCGGCGGCTACAAGATCATTACCACCATTGACCCTGACGCCCAGAAGGACGCCAAGACCCAGGTCGAAGCCACCCAGCCTTCCACCAACAACCCCGACCGTGTCAGTGCCTCTCTCGTTTCAGTTGCTCCCGGCACCGGCAAGATTATTGCCATGGCCCAGAACTCCGGCTACGGCCCCTCTGATACAAGCGACTTTGCGGATAACTACTTCAACTTCAACGTGAGTGTCTCCCACGGTGGTACAGCAGGCTTCCAGCCCGGTTCAACCTTCAAGGCCGTGATTCTGGCCCAGTGGATTAAGGACGGCAAGGGCGTCAACGCCACCATTGATGGCACTTCCCTCAGCTACCCCAAGAGCTTCCAGTGGCCTGCTAAATGCGAGGAGGGCGGCTTCGTTACCTCCGAAGACGCTGATGGCTACGTCTTCACCAACTCTGAAGGCGGCAGCCAGAGCTGGGGTACCGTGGCCTACGGCCTGAAGAACTCCATTAACTCCTACTCCATTAAGATGGCGTCGGTGACCGATGCCTGTGCCCTCAACGACCTACGGGCCAAGCTCCGCATCACCGACGGTAACGGGGCAGACCCCTATTCCATCACCCGCCCCGCCTACCTGCTGGGTGGTTGGCCCCAGGGTACCACCCCGCTGATTATGGCTTCGGCCTACGCCACTTTTGCCAGCGGCGGCACCTACTGCGAGCCTGTTTCGCTGGAGAAGGTCAGCAAGGGCGATACCGAGGTCAAGACCTATGAGTCCACCTGTGAGCGCGTACTTGAAGAGGACGTTGCCAACGGCGTGAACTACGTACTCAAGCAGGTTCTGGTGGACGGCTCGGGTTACCAGCGCGGTATTGGCCTGACCGATGCGTCCGCCGCTAAAACCGGTACCACCGATAACTCTGCCCAGACCTGGACCGTAGGGTACACGCGCGGCCTTTCCACCGCATCATGGGTGGGCAGCATGGAAAACACCTCTCGCCCTCTCAACGGCCTTTCCATCAACGGTAGAGTTCTGGACTACGTGGACGGTGCCACCTACGCAGCTGCCCAGTGGCAGAAGTTCATGCAGGCCCAGGCTAAGAACTACAACACCGATAAGTTCGATACCCCCTCGAACACGGTTCTTGGTACTAACCAGTAAGGACTCCCTTGAATTCTCAGAATTCTCGTGGCGTGGCGGCTTCAGCTGGCACCCTGGCTCAGACCCTTTCAGGGGTTCTGGCAGCGGGTGCCGTAGCTGGGGCCGCCACGGCCGCTTATGCCCACTTTATTGAGCTCAATAACTTCCAGGTGCGCCGGGAAACCCTGCCGATTCTGCCGGCAGGTAGCCCCGATTTTAAGATTCTGCATATCTCGGATATGCATATGATTCCGGGGCAGGCCCAGAAAACCGCCTTTATGCATTCTCTAGCCGAGCTAGAGCCTGACCTGGTCATCAATACCGGCGATAACCTCTCCCATCTCGATGGCCTTCCCGCCCTACTAGAGGCCCTGGACCCCCTGCTGGATTTCCCGGGTGTCTATGTGCCCGGCTCTAACTGCTACTTTGCCCCGGTGCCCAAAAACCCGGCCCGCTACCTCTGGAAGAAGAACACCGGGGACGAGGCCAACGACCAAACCCGCGCGGTACTCCCCACCCAGGTAATGCACGATGCCTTCGATGCCCGCGGCTGGGTAGGGCTGATTAACCGCTATGAGACGCTCACCCTCGGAGGGCTGCGCCTAGAATTCTCCGGGGTGGACGACCCCCACCTGGAGTACGACCGCCACCCCGGTTTCTCCCCCACAGCTTTCAGCGCGGAGCCGGGCCCGAGCGTCCGCCTGGGTGTCTGCCACGCCCCCTACCTGCGCACCCTGGACCGGTTTGCGGACGACGGCGCCCAGGCTATCTTCGCGGGCCACACCCACGGTGGGCAGGTGTGCCTCCCGGGTGGGCGGGCCCTAGTGTCCAACTGTGACCTACCCCCGGCCCGGGCTAAGGGCCTCTCCTACCAGGGGGACGTACCTGTGCAGGTAACGGCTGGCCTGGGCACCTCACGCTATGCCCAGGTGCGACTCTTCTGCCCACCCGAGGCTGTACTGGTGACGCTGACGGCCCGGTAACCTATCTGGTTTTTGCAGGAATGCAAATGTAAGATAGATTACTATGGCTTCTCGACTACTGCGCGTCTCCCCCATACCCACGCCTCCCCCTGTGCCCTACGGTGCCCGCACAGAGCAGGACATCACCCTCTGGCAGTACTCCCGTCCTATTCGCGCGCGCTGGGTCTGCGGGCTTTTCGTAGCACTCACCGCAGCCATTATCGCTATCTCCATCCCCCAGGTGCTGGGCTGGATTGTCGATGCCATGCTGACCGACCAGCCCACCGTAGGAGCGGTCTGGGCAGGCGGCGCCCTGGTCTTTGCGCTGGGTCTAGCCCAATCTGCCCTTTTCTTCCTGCGTAGGCAGCTGGTTATTGAACCCGCCAGCACGGTAGAAAACACCATGCGCATCGACCTCTTCGACCGTCTGCTGCGCTCCCCCGTGGCCTTCCACGACCGCTGGCCCTCGGGTCAGCTGCTCACCCGAGCCATGAGCGACCTGGGCACCATTCGCCGCTGGACTGCCTTCGGCCTGATCCAGATCATTACCGTGGCGGTGCAGGTGACGGTGGGTAGCTTCTATATGTTCACCGGCTCCTGGCAGCTGGGCCTTGTCTTTCTTGCCAGTATGCCGCTGACCCTCTTCTGCGTCTGGCGGTTTGTACTGACCTTCCGCACCCTCACCCGCCAGGCCCAGGAGCGCACCGGTGACCTGGCAACAACCGTCGAAGAATCGGTTCAGGGTCTGCGCGTGCTCAAGGCGCTAGGGCGAGGCCCGCATGCCCTGGCCGGGTTCCGCCAAGAAGCCCAAGAACTACTAGACCTTGAAGTTGCGCGAGGCCGGGCCATGGGGCGGGTCCGCATGCAGAGCACCTTCATCAGCGGGGCCTCCCTCTGCGTAGCCCTACTCTGGGGCCTGCACCTGGTGAGCACCGGCGTTATGACTGTCGGTGCCCTCACCAGCTATTTCGCCACCGCCACCATCCTCTTCACCCAGGTGGAGCGCTCGGGCATGCTGATTTCTATGTACCTGGCGTCAAGCGTTTCTATGGACCGCCACCGCCAGGTCATGGTGGGCGAGGCCGGCGAAGATATCGATCTTCTACCTGCCCACCGCGAGCGCCCCGGTACAGCAGCTGCCCGCCTTGATTTTCAGGACGTCACCTTCAGCTACGGGGAGCAGGAGCAGCAGGTGCTCACCGGCTTCTCTCTGCAGGTGCGCCCGGGAGAGATTATTGCCCTGGTCGGTTCGACCGGGTCGGGTAAGTCTACCGTCCTTCAGCTGGTGCAGAGGCTCTATGAGCCGACCGCGGGCAGCATCAGCCTGAACGGTCGCGATATCGCCTCCCTTCCCCTGCCTGAGCTGCGTTCCCAGGTAGCAATTGCCTTTGAAGACCCCCTGCTGTTTTCGGCGAGCGTGCGCAATAACGTCCTGCTGGGGCTAGACCGCAGCGAACTCACCCTGGCTGAGGAAGAAGCCATTCTGACCCGCGCCCTGACCGTGGCTGCCGCTGACTATGTGTACCAGCTCCCTGATGGAATCGATACCGTCATCGGCGAAGAAGGCATGAGCCTATCTGGCGGCCAGCGCCAGCGTCTTTCGCTAGCGCGCGCTATCGCTGCAAGCCCGGCTGTCCTCTTGCTCGATGATCCGCTCTCTGCCCTCGACGTGACGACAGAAGAAAAGGTGGTGGGTCTGCTCAAGCAGGAGCTGACCGAGACCACCACTCTGCTCACGGCCCACCGGCCCTCTACGGTGGCCCTGGCAGACCGAGTGGTGCTCTTGCAGCAGGGGCAGGTAGCTGCAGTGGGTACCCACACCGAGCTGCTCGGCAACCCCATCTACCGCGACCTGATGAGCACCGACACTCAGCTCACCCCCGTAAGGCCGACGGATGCCGGTGAAGTGGAGAGCAAGATGCAGGAGGGCGGGCGATGAGCCAGAGAATTACCGATTCAGAAGATAAGATTCAGCTCTCTAAGAGCGAAGCTAAAGCCGTTCGCCGCCGGTCGGTGGCGCTCTTACTCGATGTGCTGCGCCCGGTGCGGGGCCACCTGCTCTTCACCCTTTTTCTGGTGATCCTAGCAACGGCCCTGACCACGGCGATGCCCTGGCTCATTTCTACGGCCATCAACGATGCCCTAGAACCCCTGCTGGCGGGAGACAGCAGCTACGCGGTGACGCTGGCAGCCCTCTATGTAGCGGCAGCGGTCGTGGCCGGTTTAGCGACCTACACCAATATTCTGCTCACCTACAAGATTTCCCAGAAGGTACTCTTTGACCTGCGCCAGCGTATGTTTGAGCACGCCCAAAAACTCTCGGTAGGCTTCCACGATACCTACACCTCGGGTCGTGTAATCTCCCGCCTCACCAGTGACCTCGATACGATTCGGCAGTTCCTCGACTCGGGGCTTTCTGAGCTTGCAGCCATGCTGCTCTCCATCTCCTTTACCATCGTGGCCCTCTGCCTGATGGACTGGCGGGCTGGCCTCGCCCTACTTGTGATGATGCTCCCCGTCACCTGGCTCACCGCCTGGTTCCGCCGCGAATCTGAACTGGCCTACCGGGCCCAGCGGGTGGCGTCCGCCCGCATCATCTCCCGCTTTGCCGAGACCTTCACCGGCCTACGTGCCGTCAAGGCCTTCTGTGCCGAGGCAAGCTCGCGCGCAGCCTACGCGGACGCCGCCGAGGACTACCGGGTGCGCGTTATGCAGTCCATCAAGGTACACGGCACCTACATGCCAGCCCTTCAGGCCCTGGGCAACACCTTTGTTGCCATTGTGCTCGTCATCGGTGGCTACTCTATTCTGGGCGGGTCCATGCAGGCAGGCACTCTGCTAGCCCTGGTCATCTACGCCAACCGGGTCTTTGAACCTATCTTCATGCTCTCGGACTACTACAACATGTTCCAGTCAGCTGTCTCGGCCCTGGAAAAGGTGTCGGGTTTCCTCGCCGAAGAGCCCGAGGTAGCCGAGCCCGAGCGTCCGGCCCGCCGAACCGCTCCCGCAAGCGGCCACCTGGTCTTTGACGAGGTTGAGTTTGAGTACGTCGAAGGACGCCCCACCCTGCACCGTCTGAATCTCGATATCCCTGCCGGGCAGCGCCTAGCCCTGGTGGGCGAAACCGGCGCCGGTAAATCAACCATCGCCAAACTCATTGCCCGCTTCTACGATGTCACCCACGGGCAGCTCACCCTCGACGGGGTAGACCTGCGCGACCTATCCGATGAGCAGCTGCGCCGTGAGGTCGTCATGGTCACCCAGGAGGCCTACCTTTTCAAGGGCACCGTGGCCGACAATATCCGCCTGGGCAACCCGGCTGCCAGCGATGAAGAGGTGTTCGAGGCGGCTCGCAAGGTCGGGGCCTACGACTTCATCACCGGCCTACCCCAGGGTTTCGATACTAACCTTTCTAAGCGCGGCGGGCGGGTCTCTGCGGGCCAGCGTCAGCTCATTTCCTTTGCCCGGGCTTTCCTGGCCGACCCGGCCGTCCTAATTCTCGATGAAGCCACCGCCTCTCTCGATATTCCCACCGAAAAGCTGGTGCAGCAGGGGCTCGAGTCCCTGCTGGCGGGGCGCACCTCTGTGGTGATTGCGCACCGCCTCTCCACGGTCCTCACCGCCGACCGGGTGCTGGTGGTGTCGGACGGGCGCGTGGTGGAGGACGGCTCTCCAGCCGCTCTGGTCGAGGCCGGCGGACGCTTTGCCGCTATGGCTCAGGCCTGGGAAGAGAACAACAGTACCGAGGGCTAAATCGGGGTGATTTGGCAGGCTTAAGACCACCGCGCTATACTTGAGAGGTTGTTATAAGCAACAATCGGGATGTGGCGCAGCTTGGTAGCGCGCGTCGTTCGGGACGACGAGGCCGCAGGTTCAAATCCTGTCATCCCGACCAAGCATAACCGCCCCTGGATCTAGCCGGGGGCGGTTTTTTGTTGCCCGCTTTTGCCCCCATAGGGTCACACAGCGTCATAAATACTTGCCGTGTAAAGTTTACCGGGGGTAAGCTGAAGAAAAATGCAGAAGTGAAAGGACGACCCGTGTCACAGAAAATTCTCGTTATCTCCGGCTCAGACCGCGACGGTTCCTTCAACACCCAGCTCGCCGAGCAGCTCGTCGAAGCCCTAGAAAATGAGAGCCAGCGCGCTGAGGTCTACGATTTCTCGGCAGTTCCCCTGCTCAGCCAGAACTCCGAATTCCCCGCCCCGGCCTCCGTCGAAAAGCTACGCGCCGATATCGCTAATGCGGCCGGCCTGATTCTGGTCTCCCCCGAATACAACGGCTCCTACCCTGCCCGCCTGAAGAACCTGATTGACTGGGCATCACGCGCCGTTATCGCAGGCGATAACACCACCCCCACCGTACTGAACGGCAAGAAGGTCGGCGTTGCCTCAGTCGCCAACTCAACCTACGGCAAGTTCGTGCGCGAAAACCTGCGTAGCCTACTCCCCTACGTTCGTGCCAACCTGATGGAGGGCGAGGGCCTGGGCATCCGTATCCCCGGTGAGGCCTGGGGCACCGGCAAGCTAGAACTGGACGAAGAGCAGCAGAAGAACGTTGATCAGTTCGTTGCTGACTACCTGAAGTTCCTGGCCGACTAATCACCTGAACTCAAAGAATTGGGGCCTCCCTGGCACGCAGGGAGGCCCCTTTGCATGGGTTTCAGCAGTTCGGCTCAGCAAGCTAGATTCAGCGGGAGAGCTTCGAGGGCCACCAGATTTTCTTGCCGATATCTTCCACGAGGGCGGGTATCAGCAGAGCTCGCACTACGGTGGCGTCGAGCAGCACGCCGAAGGCGACGATGAAGGCGAGCTGGGCCAGGAAGATCAGCGGGATGACGCCCAGGGCAGCGAAGGTTGCTGCAAGCACGATACCGGCTGAGGTAATCACGCCACCCGTTGCAATCAGTGCCGTTCGTAGGCCCTGCTCGGTCCCCTGATGTAGGGCTTCTTCTCGTACACGGGTCATCAAGAAGATGGTGTAGTCGATCCCCAGAGCGACCAGGAAGACAAACCCGTAGAGGGGTACGGTGGGGTCGGCCCCGGGGAAGTTGAACACACGGTTAAAGACCAGGGCCGAAACGCCCAGGGCAGTAAGGTACGACAGCACCGTGGCAGCCACCAGCATCAGCGGGGCCAGAATTGAGCGCAGCAGAACCATCAGAATCAGGGCGATAACAACAAGCACCACCGGGATGATGAGGGCACGGTCGCGCTGGGCGCTATCGATGGTATCGAGGGCGGACGCGGTCGTCCCGCCAACCAGCGAGCCGGGAGCTGCGCTGGCAAGGCTCTCGCGCATCTGGCGCACGGTCTCTTCTGCCTGCGGTGAGTCGGCGGGGTCAGCCAGGGTCACCTGGAGCATGACTCGACCGTCCACCTCGGTGGGAGTAATAGCGGCAAAAACCGGCGGCACTGACTCAGCAGAAGCGCCCACCGGCACAGTACCAGCGGGTGACTCCTGGGCGACCGCTGCAATGGAGCTCACCCCATCGAGCCCGTCAAGGGCAGCCACTGCGGTATCTTGCTCGGCAGCAGGCACAATTACATTTGCCGGGGAGCCTGAGCCACCGGGAAAGTGTTCAGCCAGCACATTCTGGCCATCCCGTGCCTGGGACTGCCCCAACACCAGGTCAGACTGGCGCACCCCGTTGGCCTGGAAAGTCGCAGAAAAGCCGGCGAAGATAGCCAGCACCAGAGCCGTGACCAGCCAAACCTTGCGGGGCTTGCCCGACACGAAAGCCGCAATTTTTGCCCAGAAGCCGGCTGAAGCGTCCTTCACTTTAGAGGAATAGCGGGGACGGGCAGGCCAGAAGGCAACCCTGCCCAGCAGGGCCAGGACGGCGGGCAGGAAGGTCAGCGAGGCCAGCATGGACAGCACGATACCGGTAGCTGCCACGGGTCCCAGGGCCTTGTTCGACGACAGCTCAGAGAGCAGCAGGCACAGCAGGCCCGCAATCACCGTACCGCCAGAGGCCAGAATCGGCTCAAGGGACCCGCGCCAGGCAGCCCGGGTAGCGTCCCAGCGCGAAACGTACTGGGTGAGGGCTTCGCGATAGCGGGCTACATAGAGCAGGGAGTAGTCGGTTGCAGCACCAACCACCAGAATCAGCAGGATTCCCTGCACCTGGCCGTTGATCATCACCCAGCCAGCATTCGCCATGTGCCAAATAACGAAGATAGCGCCAGAGAGGGCAACCATCGAACTGGTCAGCACGATGATGGGCAGCAGGGGTGAGCGGTAGACCACCAGCAGAATCACGAAGACCACAATCAGGGCAACTGCCAG
Source organism: Rothia nasimurium (assembly GCF_014217215.1). GTDB lineage: Bacteria > Actinomycetota > Actinomycetes > Actinomycetales > Micrococcaceae > Rothia > Rothia avistercoris. The sequence goes on along the minus strand of NZ_CP056080.1, from coordinate 484,496 downwards.
CAGGATGCCGTCGATACCGCCAAATGCCTCAACCAGGTCGGCCGAGAAGCCAGCCGGGCCGGTCACGTAGCCGGTGAGGCCGTCAGGGGCCTGGGTTATCTCGGCGCGGATTCCATCAACGACATCTCGGGTCTCATCGGCGGTGGAGATGGGCAGAATAAGCTCCGCTGCCCGACCGTCCTCTGAGTAAATGACGGGCGAACTTTCACCGGTGAAAGTGCCGGACGCCGCCAGCTGGCCAGTGAGCCCCTCTAGGTAGGTGCGGTGGGCATCGGTGAGGGAACCGTCAGCTTCAAAGACAAGAATTGCGGGCACCGCGTCGGTGCCCAGAAAGTCGCCCTGCTGCTCTACCACCTGGGTGGATTCAGCGGAGGCGGGCAGAAAGTCAGTCTGGGAGTTGGTTGAGACCTCGGAGATTTTTCCGAAGTAGGGCCCGCCGATACCCGCCACAGCAAGCCAGGTAAGGGTCAATAGGACGGCAAGAGCAACCCGCACCCAGGTGCGGGAAGAGGAACCGGCCCTGATAGAGCCGGTTTCCGAAGAAGAAGTATGCATACTGAGAGTCTACCCCCTGCCAGAGATCCAGGCTAAGGGGGTCTCAAGCGGGCCACGCCACAAGAAGGTCTGCCCAAGCAGGCGCTGCCAGGCCCAGGCAAAGAGCAGAGCACCTAAAATCAGGCCGAACATCATGGCCCAAGAGTTATCAGATACAGGCAGGCCGTAGGCCGGAGCGTAGTTAGCGTACAGGGCCAGCACTGCAATCTGGAGCACGTAAAGGGAAAGGGTCATACGCCCAGCTCCCACCAGGGCACCGGCCAGGTGCTCCCGCCCGGCTAGAGCGCGCGCCAGCAGGCAGCACCAGCCCACGGTCGCCAGGCAGGCTGCCAGGCTAAAGGCAATCTCAAGCCGGCTGGAGGTGTAGGGAAGGAACTCTGCAACAGCAAAACGGGAGTACCAAAAGAGGCCGCCGGTCGCCAGGCTTCCCAGCAGGGCCAGGGCTACATCGCCCCAGACGCCCCAGCGTTCGATGAGGAAGGCAATCACCGCACCGATGCAGGCGTAGGTCAGCAGGGTAAAGACCTGGTAGTTCTGACCGGTGAACATCCACTCGTAGAGGTAGGCAGTGTAGCTGCCGTCGAGAGATGCCTGCATAGCCTGGGGGCGGAAGTGGAGTCGAGCGGACGCCGCAAACCACCAACTGCCCACAGCAAGGAGGGCCAGGGCCCAGGAGGGCAGGAAGACAAGGGGGGCCATGAGCAGGCTCAGCAGCCCCAGGTACTCCAGTACGATATCGACCTGGGCACCCCAGGTACCGATGTAGAGCCCCACAGCAACCAGGGCGATAGCTCGCACCACCGAGGAGGCGAAGAGGGCGGGGAAGCTCATACGCTGAGATGAGAAGAAGGCGCCCGCCCCCAAGAGGAAGGCGAAGAGCGGGGCTGTTAGAAATTCGCTCAGGTTCAGCACCCCACCGGGGCCACCGCCGGGAGCTCCATGGGCGATAAACATGCTGATTAGGGCAGCACAGCGAGCCAGGTCAATACCGATAACACGGCCTGCGGTTTTTAGGTCGGTCACGCAATACTCCTCAATAAATACCTGCTTTAGCCTAACACTGCCCCGCCGCCCTGCACGGACAGGGGAAGCCATGGCACACTGGTTAGGTTGTCTCTCACCTCTCTGAAAGTCACTATGAGCACCCACTCCACCGACGTCGTCCTTCTGGCCGCCGGTTCATCGGCGACCAGCGAGTATATTTCCATTTTCTGGATTACCGTTGCGGCACTTCTAGCACCCCTGGCGTCCGCCCTGGTGAAAAAGAAAATTCCAGATGTTGTCTTCCTGATTATCTTCGGCGTACTCATCGGCCCGCAGGTTCTAGGGCTTGCCAGCACCGATGGCGGGGTTGCTCTGGTGAAGGATCTGGGTCTGGGCCTGCTCTTTTTGCTGGCTGGTTACGAAATTAACGCCGGAGCCCTGCGCGGACGCCAGGGGGCTTTCGCCGTGGGCTCCTGGCTGGTGAGCTTCGCCCTCGGCCTGGTTCTGGCCATGAGCCTCTCCCAGTTTTCGGGGTCTTTCTCTACCTATGCGGTCGTCGGCATTGCCCTGAGTTCTACCGCCCTGGGCACCCTGCTGCCCCTGCTCAAAAGCCACGGTAAGGTGGGCACGAAAGTCGGCGACGGGGTGATGGTGCACGGGGCTATCGGCGAGGTGCTCCCTATCTTTGCGATGTCCCTTCTGCTCTCATCGCATGCCCCCTGGATTGCGGTGCTGATTCTGCTGGCCTTTATGGTCATTGCGGTAGTTTCAGCGGTTGTGCCCCACCGTCTCTTTGAGCATATTCCTGGTCTGCGCCGCACCATGGCTGCTGAGGCTAACACCACCAGCCAGACCATGCTCCGCCTGGCCATGTTCCTTCTGGCTACCCTCATGATGGTCGCCGCGGTCTTTGAGCTCGATGTGGTGCTCGGTGCTTTTGCCGCCGGCATTATCCTGCGCTCCCTCACCCCCGAGGGTGCCTTTGAGCCCTTCTCCAAGCGTCTTGAAGCCCTGGGCTTTTCCTTCCTCATTCCCCTCTTCTTCGTGAGCTCGGGTATGGGTATTAAGGTGTCGGTCATTTGGGAGCAGCCGCTGCTTCTTGCCGGCATTGTGCTCGGTATTCTGGTGGTGCGCGGCCTGCCGGTCTTTGCCGCTGAAAAGTTTTTCGACACCGGTTCGGGGCTCACCACTATGCAGGAAAAGCTCCAGCTGGGGCTCTACTCTGCTGCGGGCCTGCCCATCATTGTGGCTGTCACCGAGGTGGCACTGGCCAACGACCTGCTTAGCGAACAAAACGCTTCCCTGTTGGTGGCAGGTGGGGCGCTGACCGTCCTTCTCTTCCCCCTGTGGGCCTCGGCCATCGGGGCTGTGGGGCGTAAGGACGCCGATTCCCACCGGGGTGCCTCTGGCGGCTCAAGCTCGCGGCAGCGCCGCAGCGCTAAGAAACTAGAGCGGGCCGCCGCGGTGCGGGCGGCAACGGGCGCTCTTCCCGTCATCAAGCGTCCGAATTCCTAGCTCCCCCTTGGAGTACCCAGCACAAGGGCCCCTTTGCCTGAGCAAGGGGGCCCTTTCTATCGCAGAGCGGGTATCAGCCTACTTGAGGATGATGACGTCCAGGGTACGGGGACCGTGCACGCCTTCAACGCGGATCAGCTCGATGTCTGAGGTCGCTGAGGGGCCTGAGATCCAGGTGATGGGCTTGTCGAAGTTCAGACGGGCCACGGTCTCGGGGATCAGCTCGACGATGGTATCGACGGGAACCACGCAGATGTGGTGGTCGGGTACCAGGGTGATGGCGCGGCGGCCTTCGGTCTCGGTGCTGTTCAGGGCGATGGTGCCGGTCTCAGCGCAGGAGACGGTTGAAGAGGTGACAACCGCGTCGATAGCGTCGAGTTCACGCACGGAGAGCGCTCCGGGCTTGTTGGCGTTACCGGAGTCAACCACACGCGAACGGGCTGCGGTGTCTTCGGGCAGCCACTCGGTCTTGAGGCCGGTGGGCACCACGTAGCGGGAGGACTTGCCGAGCAGCTCGCCCACGCGGGCGGCGATGGTCTCTTCGGTCTCGTGGTAGACGTTAGCCTTGTAGTCGATCAGGCGGTCGACCAGCATCTCGATGATTTCCTCGGCGCCCTTGTCGCTTTCGCGGCGGTAGGCGCGGACGGGCTCAGCCGGCTGGGGGTTGTCCCAGAGGGAGGCGCGGATGCGGCCCAGGATTTCTGCTTTTGCATCAGACATTAGTTGGCCTCCTTGGGGGCGATGGGGTTGGCGGTCTCAGCGTTGGCGTGGGCCTCGGCAATCTTGGCCTGGTTAGCGGCAATGATGGCCTGCAGGTCAACGCGTTCGCCACCTACACGCTTGGGGGCAGAACCGCGCTCCTTCTTCCACTCGTTGCGGAAGGAGGTCTTGGGGGGTGCCGGGATATCGCGGTATTCGGTCCAGCCGCCGACGATACCGGGCAGCTTGGTGATCTTGCCCTTCTTGCCGGTAATCAGCTTGGAGGCGGGCAGGCCCTTGGTGGCCAGGGCCATGAGGGCACCTGAGCTGAAGAGCTTCTTAGCGCCGAACATCATGGCGTCCATCTGCACGTGGCGTTCCTTCTTGCCACCTTCGAACTCACCCTGGGCCTTTTCGTGATCAACGGCCTTGCCTCGCAGGTGAACCAGCACGTCGGGGATGTTGATCTTGACGGGGCAGGCTTCGTAGCAGGCGCCGCAGAGGGAGGATGCGTAGGGCAGGGTGGAGTTGTACTGGTTCTCGATACCGCCCAGCTGGGGGGAGAGAATTGCGCCGATGGGGCCGGGGTAGGTGGAGCCGTAGGCGTGGCCGCCTGCGCGTTCGTAGACAGGGCAGACGTTCATGCAGGCTGAACAGCGGATGCAGTGCAGGGCCTGGCGGCCAACCTGGTCGGCCAGGGCTGCGGTGCGGCCGTTGTCCATCAGGATGACGTGCAGGTTCTGGGGGCCGTCGCCGGGGGTTACACCGGTCCACATGGAGGTGTAGGGGTTCATGCGCTCACCGGTGGACGAGCGGGGCAGCAGCTGGGTGAAGACCTCGAGGTCCTGCAGGGTCGGCAGCAGCTTTTCGATACCCATGAAGGTAATCAGGGTATCGGGCAGGGTCAGGCACATACGGCCGTTACCCTCAGACTCAACGATGGTCATGGTGCCGGTTTCGGCGATGCCGAAGTTGACGCCTGAGATGGCGACCTTGTTAGTCAGGAACTTCTCGCGCAGGCGGAAGCGGGAGGCTTCTGCCAGCTCTGCCGGGTCGTTGGTGAGGTTGGGGTTGACGCCCTCAATCTTCTTGAGGAAGATGTCGCGGATCTCGGTGCGATTGCGGTGAATTGCGGGCACCAGGATGTGGGAGGGGCGGTCGTTGTCGCCCAGCTGGACGATTTCTTCTGCCAGGTCGGTTTCAATAGCGTGGATGCCGTGCTCTTCGAGGAACTCGTTGAGGCCAGTTTCGGCGGTGGCCATTGACTTAATCTTGTTGACCTCGGTGACGCCTTCAGCCTGGATCAGATTGAGGGCGATTTCGTTGGCCTCGTGGGCGTCGCGGGCCCAGTGCACGTGGCCGCCGCGGGCGGTGAAGTTCTTTTCGAACTCTTCGAGGTAGGTGTCGAGGTTGGCCATGACCTTCTGCTTGATCATGGAACCTGCGGTGCGCAGATCCTGCCAGTCGGGCAGTTCTGAGATGACAGCGGCGCGCTTGTTGCGGATCTTGTGGGTAGCAAAGCCCAGGTTGGCGCGCAGCTGCTCGTTCTGGAGTTCCTTCTCTGCGTATTCGGGGAAGGGCTCGAATTCGAAGATGTTGCCGACGCCGTGGCGGACCTTGGGCATGCCGAGTGCGGTGGTTGACATGGCTTTACTTACCTCCTGCGGTAACGGCTACGGGGCCGGTGACCTTGAGCGGGTTTTCCTTAGTGGATGCAAGAATCTCGGCGAAGTGTACGGTCTGTACGGGTGAGTTCTTGCGGGAGAGAGCGCCGCCGATGTTCATCAGGCAGGATGAGTCGCCACCGGTGCAGACCGATGCACCGGTTGCTTCAATGTTCTCTACCTTGTCGGCAACCATGGCGCCGGAGGTGTCTGCGTTCTTGAAGGAGAAGGTTCCACCGAAGCCGCAGCACTGGTCAAGGCCGTCAATCTGGGTGTACTCCAGGCCCTCAACGGTGCGGATCAGGTCTTCCTGGCGGGTGCCCAGACCCAGCAGGCGCATGCCGTGGCAGGATGAGTGGTAGGTGACCTTCTCGGGGAAGTAGGAGCCCAGCTGTTCTGCTGCGTTGGTGACGCCGCAGACGTCGATGAGGAACTGGGAGAGCTCGAAGGAGCGGGCAGCCAGTGAGGCGGCAGCGCGGGCGGTGGCGTCGTCGCCTGCTCGCTCTGCGATCATGGGCTGCTGGTGGCCGAGGGAGGCAACGCAGGAGCCTGAGGGCGCAACGATTGCGTCGAAGTCCCATTCTTCAAAGGCCTGTACGTGGGTTTTGACGATGGGGTAGGCGTCGTCGAAGTAGCCCGAGTTGACGTGCATCTGGGAGCAGCAGGTCTGGCCCTGCGGGAAGACGACCTCGTGGCCGAGACGCTCCAGGATGTCAACGGTAGCCTTAGCTACCTTGGGGTACATTGCGTCGACGATGCACGTTGAAAACAGTGCGACACGCATGTTGGTTCTCTCTTCTTCTGTGCGGCATGGGTAGCCCGCGTCTTCCTTACCGGTTCAGGGGCGCGGACGCCGGTGGCCGGGTGGGAGAGGAAGGGCGGGCGGGGTGCCTGTTAGATTCTTTTCCTACTCCCTCATTTAACACGATGGGGTCAGTATTTCGATACTTTAAATAGGGCATATTTTCTTATGCAAATAATCTAACGGTCTGACCATACAAAGAAAGCTGAAAGAACCCCGCTCCCCCGCCGCGGGCGTCCGCGCACCCCAAGAACCACACAAGCAGGCGCATGCCAACACGAGAGCGCACCCCAAAACCCCGAAAAACCCACAAAACCACAGGGACGAAAAAAATACCGCAAATAGATGCGGCCACAGCTTGGCGAAAGTGAACTGCCTCATGTAACGTAGACCTCGAAAAGCAATGGTCTGACCACAGAAGGTTAGGCCTCATATTTTTTGGCTCAGCGCCCACAGATGTGACGCCCAGCCATACCACACATCACTAAGGAGAATACGGTGGAAAATACCTATACCGCTGTAACCGACGCCGTCGGTGGTAGCCTCGCGCTGAGCGCCCTCGTCTCAGCCCTGCCGCTACTTGCATTCTTTATCATGCTCCTTGGCGTCAAGGCTCGCGCCCACGTCTCAGGCTTGGTCTCACTTCTCGTTGCTATCCTCGTTGCCGTCTTCGGTTTCGGCATGCCCTGGGACCTCGCCGGCATGTCAGCCTTCCGCGGCGGCATCTACGGCCTCTTCCCCATCGTCTGGGTTATCCTCATGGCTATCTGGTTCTACCAGATCACCGTGCTTTCAGGCCGCTTTGAAGACCTGCGCCGCACCTTCGACCTCATCGGTGGCGGCGACCTGCGTATCCAGGCCATCCTGATTGCTTTCTGCTTCGGCGGCCTGCTCGAAGCGCTCGCAGGCTTCGGCGCCCCCGTTGCTATTACCGCAACCATGATCCTGGCTCTGGGCGTTAAGCCCCTCAAGGCAGCTACCACCGTTCTGATTGCTAACACCGCACCCGTTGCTTTCGGTGCTGTTGCAATCCCGATTACCACTGCCGGTGAAGTCGGTGGCAAGGAAGCAACCGATATCGCCGCAATCGTCGGCCACCAGGCTCCCTTCATCGCTTTCTTCGTTCCCTTCATTCTGCTCTGGATCCTGGACGGCATTAAGGGCCTCAAGGACGCCTGGATGCACGCCGCTGTTATCGGCGCTTCCTTCGCTGTTGCTCAGTGGTGGGCCGCAACCTACTTCGTCTACCAGCTGACCGACGTCGTAGCCTGCATCGTCTCTATCGCTGCCGCCGTTGTCTTCCTGCGCTTCGTCAAGCCCCGCGGTGTTGAGGGCGTTCGCGAACGCTACGGCGTCACCGCCCCCCTCGAAGTTGAGCACCTGCCCGGCCGCCGCATCTGGATGGCCCTCATGCCCTACCTGGTCGTTGTCATCATCTTCGGTATCGCAAACCTCTACACCCCGCTCGTCGACTGGCTCAAGACCACCGTCGTCGAGTTCGATATGCCTCTGCTCTCTGAACGTCTGCTCAAGGCGGACGGCACCGCAGTAGACACCGTCTACAAGTGGGCATGGCTCGGTAACCCCGGCACCTACCTGCTGATCTCCGGCATCCTGGTCGCCATCCTCTACGCCATCTTCAACGAAAACGGCAAGTACAAGCTCTCTATGGGCGACGCCTTCAAGGAAATCGGCGCCGTAGCCTACAAGATGCGCTGGTCAGCTGTCACCATTGCCCTGGTTCTGGCCCTGGCCTTCGTCATGAACTACTCCGGCCAGACCGTTGCCATCGGTGAATACGTCGCATCACTCGGCGTAGCCTACGCCTTCCTGGCACCCGTCCTCGGCTGGGTCGGCACCGCCGTCACCGGCTCCGACACCTCAGCCAACGCCCTCTTCTCCAAGCTCCAGGTCACCGCCGCTGAGCACCTGCAGGAAGGCGGCATGACCGGTGCCCACCCCGAACTCATGCTGGCTGCTAACACCACCGGTGGTGTCGTCGGCAAGATGATTTCACCCCAGTCCCTCGCCATCGCGGCCACCTCGGTCAACATGGAAGGCAAGGAGTCCGAAATCTTCAAGGCAGTTCTCGGTTGGTCCTTCATCCTGCTGCTGGCCGTTTGTGCCCTGGTCTTCCTCCAGGCAACCGTTCTCTCCGGTCTTCTGGTTGAGCCCTACCTCACCGGCCACTAATCACAGGTTCACACCTATGAGCTAGGCAGGCAAAGGGCGGTGCAGTCCCACGTAACATACGTTGGAACTGCACCGCCCTTACCTATACCTTGTCTATGTACCTACCCCATCTGAAAGACAGCGCGTGAAAGAAAAAGAGCCCACCTACACCGCCCTGCTCGAGTCCATCGAACACCGGTTGCGCCACGGCCAGCTGCGTATCGGCGACCGCCTGCCCGGTGAACGCTCCCTGGCAGAGGAATACGGTATCTCACGGGCCTCGGTGCGCGAAGCCCTGCGCATTCTCTCCGCGGTGGGCCTCATTCGGTCGGGGGTGGGCTCAGGCCCCAAGGCCGGCGCTGTCGTGGTCTCTGAGCCCTCGGACGCCCTCGGCTGGGCCCTGCGCATGCACATCGCCACCCGCACCCTGCCGGTAGCAGACATCGTGAGTACCCGCGTCCTGCTCGAAGGCGAAGCCGCCGCCCGCGCCGCCGACGTAGCCCACCAGCCCGAACACGCCGCGTCCCTCGCCACAGCCCGCCGCTACCTCGAAGAAATGGACCACGCAGATATTAGCGACGACCGCTTCCACTTCTGCGACACCCGCTTCCACTACGAAATATCGTCCCTCGGCGGGAACATCGTGATGGACACCGTCATCGACTCCCTGCACCTAGCAACCGTAGGCTACGTACAGGAAGCCGTGCCCTACCTCGACAACTGGGAAGCAACCAAACGGGAACTCCAGGACCAGCACCGGGCCATCTACGCGGCGGTTATTGCCGGAGATGCAGAACGTGCCCAGCGAACAGTCGCTGAGCACATTCGTTGGTTCTACGCCCTCTCAGAAATCGGGGCCGCCCACTACGAGTACCACCAGAAGGTACGCGATACGCAGGTCTAAGCCTCGAACTTCTGCCCGGTCAAACGCTCGTAGGCCTCAACGTAGCGGGCACGGGTCTTCTCCACAACCTCGGCGGGAAGCTCGGGCACGGGGCCGGTGCCGTCCCAGCCCGACTCCTCGCTCTTGAGCCAGTCGCGCACGTACTGCTTATCAAAGGACGCCTGGGCACGGCCGGGCTCGTAGTCATCGGCATCCCAGAAACGAGATGAATCGGGGGTCAGCACCTCATCGCCCAGGGTGATTTCACCGCGGTAGGAGTCGGTACCGAACTCAATCTTGGTGTCGGCCAGAATGATGCCGCGATCACGCGCAATCTTCTCGGCAGTCTCATAGACATAGAGGGTCAGTTCCTGCAGGCGGTCGGCGATAGCCTCCCCCACCTCAGCGTCGAGCTCTTCACGGGTAATGGGCTCGTCGTGCTCCCCCACCTCTGCCTTGCCGGTGGGTGTGAAGAGGGCAGGTTCCAGGCGGGAGCCATCTACCAGACCGGCGGGCAGCTCAAACTCGTTGACCTTACCGGTCTTGCGGTAAGAAGCCAGGCCGGAGCCGGTCAGGTAACCGCGCACAATGCACTCAACCGGGAACATGTTCAGAGACTTACAGATCATGGCGCGGCCAGCCACCACCTCGGGCACGTCGGTAGACAGCACATGGTTGGGCACACCCTTGAGCTGCTCAAACCACCAGAGGGACATCTGAGTCAGAATCTTGCCCTTATCGGGAATCTCGGTGGGAAGCACCTGGTCGAAGGCGCTGATACGGTCGGTGGCAACCACCATCACGGAGCCGGCACGCAGTTCGGCGTCGTCCTTCACGTTCAGGCCGGTGACGTCCTGGGTATCCTCATCAGGAATGTAGAGGTCACGGACCTTGCCGGAATACACGTGCTTCCAGCCGGGAATGTCTACGGGGGTATGGCTCATGATTTTCTCCTGGGGGTGTGCAGGTGGGCTGTGAAGTGATAGAAAAGTGACTGCCCACGCGGGGGCGGTGGGCAGTCACAGGAGGTTAGTTCTGGGTGGGAATCTGAATACGATTCTCGGCGGCAGCGAGCGCAATGTCTGAACGGTACTGGGCACCCTTCCAGGCGATGTCGCGCACGCCGGCGTAGGCAGCCTCGCGGGCTTCGGTGAGGTTCTCGCCCAGGGCGACAACAGCCAGCACACGGCCACCGGCGGTGACGATCTCTTCACCGTCGAGGGCGGTTCCTGCGTGGTCAATGTGAACGCTCTCGCGCTGGTTGGCGGCGTCCAGGCCGGTGATGGCATCGCCCTTGCGGGGAGTGTCGGGGTAGTTCTCTGCAGCCATAACCACGTCAACGGCGGTGCGGGGATCCCAGTCAAGAGCAAGGTCGGCGGGCAGTTCGCCCTTGGCCGCTGCCAGAAGGACGCCGCCGAGCGGGGTGCGCAAGCGGGCCAGCACAGCCTGGGTTTCGGGGTCACCAAAGCGGGCGTTGAATTCGATTACGCGAATTCCGCGGGAGGTAGCTGCCAGACCGCAGTAGAGCACGCCCACAAAGGGGGTACCGCGGCGGGCCATTTCATCAACGGTGGGCTGGGCTACGCGCTCAATGACCTCTTCGACGAAACCTTCGGGCAGCCAGGGTAGGGGGGTGTAAGCGCCCATGCCACCGGTGTTGGGGCCCTCGTCGTTGTCGAAAATACGCTTGAAGTCCTGGGCAGGTGAGAGGGGCAGGCAGGTGCTGCCGTCGGAGATCACGAAGAGGGAGACTTCGGGGCCATCCAGGTACTCTTCGATGACGACGCTACCGCCAGCTGCAAAGCAGGATTCAGCGTGGGCTAGGGCTGCATCGAAATCTTCGGTGACGACGACACCCTTACCGGCGGCCAGGCCGTCATCTTTAACAACGTAAGGGGCACCAAAGGTAGCGAGAGCGGTTTCTGCTTCTTCGCGGTTGGTAGCGACCTTAGCCATAGCGGTGGGCACATTGGCGCTGGCCATGACTTCCTTGGCAAAGGCCTTGGACCCTTCGAGCAGGGCAGCGGGCTTGGACGGGCCAAAAACGGCGAAACCGGCATCGCGCAGGGTGTCTGAGACGCCTGCGACCAGGGGGGCTTCGGGGCCAATGACGACCAGGTCAGCGGCCAGCTCGGTGGCTAGCGCAAGGGCTGCCTCGGGGTTGTTTGCATCGATAGCGTGCACGGGGACGTCCTGGGCGATACCCGCGTTGCCGGGGGCTGAGTGCACCTCGGTAACGGCTGGATCTTTCAGGAGTGCTCGAATAATTGCGTGTTCACGACCGCCGGGGCCCAGTACCAAAACCTTCATTCTTTTAGGCTACCGGCAAGGTCACGATTTGATGAAGTTTTTACCGCAGTTTGAGCGGTTTTGCCGATTGATTTTTGTGGACGCCCGCCCCGGCTCACATACCTTTCCGCATTTATTCTGAAAACCCCGCAACTAGTTGCGGGTAAATCAGAATAAGTGCGGAAGACTTGCACCGGCCACGCCCAGCAACCCGTGCCCAACCCCACACCCCAACTATTTGCAGTTCCTGCAATATTGCAGTTACTGTAAATACATGCTGAAACACACCCCTCCCCTCGACCGGCGCAGGGCCCGCTCGACGGCGTCCAAGCAAAAAATCGCCGCAGCCGCTGAACACCTTGTGCTCACCGGCGGGCGAACAGGCCTAACAGCCTCGGCCCTTGCAAAGCAGGCAGGGGTCTCAGAACGCACCGTCTTCAATCACTTCAAAAAACTCGAAGACGCCCTGACCTACCAGCTCTCAACCCACCTCGAATCCTGCATCGACGAGCCTCCCTTCCCCCGGGGAGTCGCCACTGAAGACCTCCCACAGGCCCTGGTGCAGCACTTCCACGAGGCAGTAGAAACCGAAAGGGTGCAGCAGGATCTCGTCCGCTTTGTCACCCTGGGCGCAGCACTGGTTGAGGAAGAGTTTGACCTGGTAGCCCGCGAAGTCACCCTCACCCTGGGCGATATCTGCAACGCCCTCTGTAGCGAGATTGATCAGCTCTACCCCGACCTATCACTCGACCAGTCACTAGCCCTTGGTCTCTTCGCCTACAACCTGCTGATGGGTTACGTTTTCGCTTTTGTGCGGTTCGCTCAAGAACTTGACGAAAACATTTTTGAAGAGCCCACCAAGCAGCTGGTTATCGAGCCCCAGATGATCGTGCCCCATATCCACGCTTACATCAACCAGGTAGCAGCCGGAACCCCGGTATTTGCCGCTGACGGCAGCGTTATCTCCCACCAGACCGTTTAAGAGAAAACACAACCACACGAAAGGGAAACCGGCAGGCCATGTCTGAGTTCCTCTATAAAGTCGGCAGTTTTGCAGCTCACCGTGCCTGGGCCGTTATCGGTATCTGGGCGCTGGTGATTGCTCTAGCTGGCGGCGCCTACGCCTCTTTTAAGGGCGAGCTAACCGATTCCATCACTATTCCTGGTACCGAGGCGCAGCTGGTTCAGGAAGAGCTGACCGATACCTTCAACCTGAATCTCAATGCCGGTACCGGTTCTGCCATTGTGCAGACCGAGGACGGCTCAGCCTTCACCGATGAGCAGAAGGCTGCTGTGGCGAGCGCCGTTGCTGAGGCCGAGACCGTTGAGGGCGTTGATAGCGCCACCGATCCCTTTGCTATAGCTCAGCAGCTTGCGGACGGCCAGGCGCAGCTTGATGCGGGTCAGGCTGAGTTGAGCGGGGGTGAGCAGCAGCTTGCGGACGGCCAGGCGCAGCTTGATGACGCTAAGGCCCAGTTGGATTCGGGGCAGGCTGAGCTTGATTCCCGCAGGGCTGAGCTTGAGTCTGGTCAGCAGCAGCTCGATGAGGGCTACGCCCAGCTTGAGGACGCCCAGAATCAGCTGAACGAGGCCCGTAGCCGTCTTGAGGGTGAGGATGCTCCACCTGAGGCTTTTGGTGAGCTTAACGGCCAGCAGGCTCAGCTTGATGCCCAGCGGGCTCAGCTGGACGCTACCGCTGAGCAGCTCAATCAGGGCCGTACCCAGCTGGAAGAGGCTCAGGCCCAGCTTGATCAGGGTCGAGCCGACTATGAAGCCGGTCTTGCCCAGCTTGAAGATTCCCGTTCTCAGTTAGAGAGTGGTAAGAGCACTATCGAGCAGAATGCTGGCCTGCTGCAGATGTCCGAGAGCGGTGTTGCGATTTCTGAGGATAACTCCACCGCTATTATCTCTGTTACCTTCGATGCCGAGACCGGCTCTATTCCCGCTGAAACCCTCGATGCGGCTCAGCAGAAACTCAACGTGCTGTCCGATAACGGCCTGACCGTCACCTACGACCAGTACATGCAGGGTGTTGAGCCTGAGATGAATGCGACCGCTGAGGCTATCGGCATCGGCATTGCCTTTATCGTCCTCTTCCTGATGCTGGGCACCCTGGTGGCTGCCGGGCTGCCGGTTATCATGGCGATTATTGGCGTGGGTACCTCGGCCCTGGCCGTCCTGTCGCTCTCGAGCGTCATCGAGATGACCTCCACTACTCCCACCCTGGGCACCATGCTGGGTCTGGCTGTGGGTATCGACTACACCCTCTTCATTCTGAACCGCCACCGCACCAACCTGGCTAAGGGAATGAACGTAAAGGAGTCCATCGCCTTGGCCACCGGTACCTCCGGCGGCGCGGTCTTCTTCGCCGGTGCCACCGTTATCATCGCTCTGCTGGGCCTGAATGTCGTGGGTATCCCCTTCCTGGGCGTGATGGGTAACGCCGGTGCCTTTGCGGTTGCTGTTGCCGTGGCAGTAGCCACCACCCTCTCCCCCGCCGTGATGTCCCTGCTGGGTGAGCGCGTCCTGAGCAAAAAGCAGCGGGCAAAAATTGCGGCTGGCGCTCAGGCTGCCAGTGAGGACGATGCCCAGGCGGCTTTCATTCGGGCGGAGGCTAAGCAGGCGGCGGCTGACCACGAGGAGGCCCACCGCGGCTGGATCGGCCTGATTCTGAAGAAGCCGATTGCTACCGTTGCCGCTGTGGTTCTGGCGCTGGGTGCTGTCGCCCTGCCTGTGACCGATATGCGTTTGGGCCTGCCGACCGGTGCCTCTCAAACCACGGATTCAGCTGCCTACATCTCGTACACCACGATTGCCGACAAGTTTGGTGAGGGTCAGAACGGCCCCATCGTGGTAGCGGCCCGCCTGCCCGAGGGAACCACCGAGGAACAGGCTAAGGCTCTGCAGGTTGAGGTGGGCCAGGATCTTCTGGATCAGAGCGATGTTTCAGCCGTCATTCCTGCCATGATCTCTGACGACAACTCCGCCCTGCTCTACCAGGTGATTCCCGACGAGGGCCCCAACGCCCAGTCGACCACCGACCTGGTGCACACCCTGCGTCATATGACCCTCTCAACCGATAATGGTGAGGTGACCTTCGGCGTCACCGGTCAGACCGCAATGGCCGTTGATATTGCCCAGAACCTGGCTGAGGTTCTGCCGGTGTACGTTGCGCTGGTCATGGGCCTGTCGCTGCTGGTGCTGATTCTGGTGTTCCGCTCCATTCTGGTACCGGTCACCGCCACCCTGGGCTTCCTCTTCTCCCTGCTGGCAGCGCTCGGTGCGACCACGGCTGTATTCCAGTGGGGCTGGGTTGCTGAGCTCTTCAATGTTTCAACCCCCGGCCCGTTGCTTGCCTTCCTGCCGATTCTGGCTGTGGGTATTCTCTTCGGCTTGGCCATGGACTACCAGCTCTTCCTGGTCTCGGGCATGCGAGAGGCCTACTCGCACGGTCGCGGGGCTAAGACCTCGGTTGTCGTGGGCTACCATCACGGCGCCCGCGTGGTCACCGCTGCGGCGCTGATTATGGCCGGTGTCTTTATCGGCTTCGTCTTCTCCGGTGACCCCATGATTGCTTCCATCGGCTTCGTGCTGGCGGTCGGCGTTCTGCTGGACGCCTTCGTCGTGCGCATGACCCTGATTCCGGCGCTCATGTACCTGCTGGGTGAAAAGGCATGGTGGATCCCGGCCTGGCTCGACCGCCTGCTCCCCGACCTGGACGTTGAAGGCACCAAGCTCGAAGCTCGGACCCAGGAGGAAGAGGCTGCCCCGGCACCTCCTGAAGCGCGGACGTCCGCGCCGGTGGAAGACGCTCGGCACGAAGTGATAGCCCCTGCACCCACTCAGCAACCGGCGTCCGCGCCGGAGCGCCCGGTCAGTCCCACCCAGGTTGTGGCGGTTGAGTCCACGCGTGCTCTGGCCCAGGCCGCTGTGATTGCTGCCGACCAGGCTCTAGCAGCGGAAGACGAGGCCCAGGTTGAGGCGCAGCGAGCTGCCCGCGCGGCCCGCGAGGCGCTCAATGCTCTTTCTGAGCAGCAGAAAGAGCAGTAGCGAGGACGCCGCACCCGGCTCATCTCGCAAGGCCAGTCGGTAGATGCCCGCATTTATTCTGAAAAAACCCGCAACTAGTTGCGGATGAATCAGAATAAGTGCGGGCATCGCTCGTTTCAGCGCTAGTGGCTACCCAGTAGACTGGTGGGCATGCAGACTTTTACCGCGCAGCAGGCAGCAGAGCTGGCAGTCGTCACCCGTGGTGACTTTATCGAGTCCCGCCATGTGGGGTCGCTGGTCGTACTGGCGCCCGACGGTTCTACCGCCTTGAGCCTGGGGACCCCCGAGGCTCTGGTCTATGCCCGTTCGGCGCTCAAACCCTTGCAGGCTATTGCGTCGATGAACGCGGGGGCTGAGCTACAGGGGGCCCAGATTGCGCTGGCTGCCGGTTCTCATACCGGTTCTTTTGAGCATATGAAGGTTGCCCAGTCGGTGCTGGCTGAGGCCGGGCTGACCGCTGATGCCCTACTCTGCCCACCTGCTTGGCCTGCTGATGAGCCCAGTTACCACGCCCTGGTAAGGGCTGGCCACGAAAAGCAGCGTCTGGCTTTTAACTGTTCCGGTAAGCACGCGGCCTTTCTGTGGGGCTGCGTGAAGTCGGGCTGGTCGACAGATAACTACACCGACCCGCGCCACCCCCTGCAGGAGTTGGTACTTCAGACTATTGAGGAGTTCACGGGTGAAACTCCCCAGCATGTGACCGTGGACGGGTGCGGTGCCCCTGTTGCTGCTACCTCGCTGGTGGGCCTTGCCCGGGCCTATTCCACTCTGGGATCGGCGGTTGAGAACATCACAGCTGATGCCCGCGCAGCCACCGTCGCTACGGCTATGGTGGATTACCCCGAGTACGTCCACGCTACGGGCGGCTCCGATACGGTGCTGGCTGAGACTCTCGACGCTGTGGTTAAGCGCGGGGCTGAGGGTTTGCTGGCTATTGGGTTGCGCTCTGGCGCATCGGTGGCGCTGAAGATACTTGACGGCTCTAACAGGGCTGCTTCCCTGACCGCGGTGCGGGCACTCCAGGCCGCAGGTTTTCTTGAGGGCGGGGTCGCTGACCGGGCGGTTGAGGCCACGACCTTCCCCATCACCGGTGGCGGGAAGCCCGTGGGTTCTATCGAGCCCGGTGCGGCTTTTGAGGGGCTGCTCTAATGGCGATTCGCCGCAAAATTACCGAGGCGGACGGCCTCGCCGCCCTTGCCCAGGTACGGCAGGTTTTTGAGGGTACAGAGGGTGAGGACGCCCGCGCGGCGGCTTTCGCTGCCCTGCCCCGGAGCGTGCGGGCGGCGTCCGTCCGTTTTCTGCTCGAGGAGCTGGCGACTCTTGCGCCGGGTAATTCTGTGGAGGTGCGGGTGCCGCCCATGGGGGTGGCCCAGTGTATCGCCGGGCCACGGCATACCCGTGGCACCCCGCCCAATGTTGTTGAGACAGACCCGCTGACCTGGTGCGCTATCGCGCTGGGTTATGTCAGCTGGCAGAGTGCCGCCCCCGCGATTTCGGCGTCCGGGTTACGGGCAGATCTGAGCGACTATCTGCCACTTCTTTAAAAATAAAAGCCCCGGGAGCTTACTCAAGGCAGAGGCCGCACCGGGGCGTTCACACTCATGCTAGCATGAACACATGCCGGATAAAAATGAGATGGACATTACAAAAATTTTGGAGCTTCTCTCCGAACCACGTCTCTCGCCTTACAGAGCACAAACAGCTTCAGCTCCAGAAGCGCTGGAACTTTACGCCTGGATCCATCGCATGGCGAGCACCTGCTTTGAGCTGATTGCCTACCTTGAAGTAGGGGTGCGTAATTCCATAGATAAGGCCCTCAGGGAATACCACGAACAGAGCCCCTCAAGCGTCCCGTGGATTTTTTCACAGCCACTCATCAATCATCACATTGCTGAAATGATAGCAACAGGGCGGAACCGGCTTCCTGAAGTACATCAAAATAACCGGGATCAGATTTCAGCATCTCTTTCTTTTGGCTTCTGGTCCGGGCTACTGGGAAGCAAATACGATGAGTTATGGAAAAAGTGCCTGCATAAAGCATTTCCGTATGCGTATCAAGGGAAACGTAAGTCTGTCGCTGTCGAGTTGGAAGCTGTAAGGAAATTTAGAAATAGGATTGCCCACCACGATTCTCTACTTAATACGGACATTCTCTTTGAAGTTACAAGAATCTTTAAATTGGCTGGGTACATTGACCCACAGTTCGAGAACTGGATGCGATCTGTATCGAGAGTGCATGCTATCTACGCAGAAAAGCCCGTAAGCTCAGAAGACACCGTTGTAGTAGCGGGGAAAGATGCCTGGCCTCTTTACTGCGACCACCATATTTACGTGTGTCAGGCAGGAAGATCCTTCAAAGACGTCAACTATATGGCCTTTTACTCTGAAAAAGAGATTAAGCCTGAAATAGCCCGGATTAAATTTAAACGTGATGATGTGCTGTGGACCGAAGAACACGCGGAGCAGCTCATGGCAAGCAACAACCGAAATGAACGCAAACTTGGCAACGCTATCATGGCTGCTCGAGCTGCTGGCTGGGATGGCGGCCGTTATCAGGTATTTATCCTTTCATCGCCCAACGAAAAACCTCCCCATGGTGAGCACCGAACCCTTAGCCATCCCATCAAACACGAGCGTCACGGTCGAGGAAGTGCCTATACACAAAGTCAAAGGTATACGTCTCTCCATGCTTTAGAGTTAGCACAGACCACAGACGATTTATAAACCTAGCCTTGGTAAGGTTAGTAGTTATGAGCATCCTGTCGAGATTCCGTCGCCCCACCGAACCTGCTGCTCCTCTCACCGAGGTTGAGAAGCAGGCAGCCCCCGGCCAGCACTTTGCGCCGGCGTCCGCGCCTGACCGTGCCAACCTGACGGTGCGCCGCGCCCCGTCCCTACCGGCCTTTGCTATAACCGGGCTGCTCATCGGCCTCATTGTCGCTTTCGTTGTGACCGCCCTCGGCCCCGAGAATCCCAACTATACTTTCGGTGCAATCTACGGCGTGATGGCCGTTATCTTCGGGGCCTTCTGCACCGCCGCCGCCATCGTAGTAGCCCTGCTCATCGATAGGCGCTCAGCCAAGCGCACCACCACCTACCGAGCTGTCAGCCAGAAAGACTAAGCCAAGCCCACCCGTGAGCAGAAACGTTCACACGGTGGGCTTTACTTATCAGTAGCCTATCGGGCAGGTACACTTGATATGTTCGCTCGCTCACGTGCGCTACCCCACGCTACACGGCGAGATAACCACCCCACAACAAGAGACGGAAAACCACCTTGGCTCGTCCTGACGGAAAACTATCCTTCGACCTTGACCCCGTTGATCACGGTCCTAAAGACGAATGCGGTGTCTTTGGTGTATGGGCCCCCGGCGAAGATATCGCTAAGCTCACCTACTACGGCCTCTACGCCCTGCAGCACCGTGGCCAGGAGTCAGCCGGTATCGCCACCAGCGACGGCAAACACCTGAACGTCTACAAAGATATTGGCCTGGTATCCCAGGTGTTTGATGAGGCCACTCTCAACTCAATGACCGGCCATATGGCGGTGGGTCACTGCCGCTACTCCACCACCGGTGGCAACATCTGGCAGAACGCGCAGCCGACCCTGGGCGACACCCCCCACGGCACGCTCGCCCTGGCCCACAACGGCAACCTGGTTAACTCGGCTGACCTCTACGACCGCCTGCTAGCCAAGAACGGCGGTAAGCGCCCCGAACGCGGCGAACTCGCCCAGGGCAACACCACCGACACCGCCCTGGTCACGGCCCTGCTCAAGGACCACGACTTTGACAGCCTCGAAGAGGCCGCCCTCGATCTGCTCCCCACTCTCTCAGGTGCTTTCTGCCTGGTCTTCATGGACGAGCACACCCTCTACGCTGCGCGCGACCCCCAGGGCGTGCGTCCGCTGGTCTTGGGCCGTCTTGACCGCGGATGGGTTATCGCCTCAGAAACCGCTGCTCTCGACATCGTCGGTGCCTCCTTCGTGCGCGAGGTAGAGCCCGGTGAGTTCATCACTATCGATGAGGACGGCCTGCGCTCCCAGCGCTTCGCCGAAGCCAAACCCGCCGGTTGCGTCTTTGAGTACGTCTACCTGGCCCGCCCCGACACCACGATTTCGGGCCGCAGTGTCTACGAATCCCGTGTTGAGATGGGGCGTCAGCTGGCCCGTGAGCACCAGGTAGAAGCTGACCTGGTCATGCCCACCCCCGAGTCTGGCACCCCGGCGGCGATTGGTTACGCTGAGGAATCGGGCATTCCCTTCGGCAACGGCCTGGTGAAGAACGCCTATGTGGGCCGCACCTTCATTCAGCCCTCGCAAACCATCCGTCAGCTGGGCATTAGGCTCAAGCTCAACCCCCTGCGCTCCGTAGTGGAGGGTAAGCGTCTGGTCGTGATTGACGATTCTATCGTTCGCGGTAACACCCAGCGCGCCCTGGTCCGTATGCTGCGAGAGGCAGGTGCGAAAGAGGTCCACGTGCGGATTTCGTCCCCGCCGGTCAAGTGGCCCTGCTTCTACGGTATTGACTTTGCCTCGCGCTCCGAGCTGATTGCTAACGGGCTGACCATTGAAGAGATCGGTAAGTCGCTGGGTGCAGATTCCCTGGGCTTCATCTCAGAAGAGGGCATGATTGCCGCTACCGAGCAGCCGCGCGAGCGCCTGTGCACCGCCTGCTTTACCGGCAAGTACCCCATCGAGCTACCCAGCGAAGACCGCCGCGGCAAGTCCATCTTTGATGATTCCAAGGGGGGCCCGCTGGCCGGTACTGCGGCTGAGGTGACGGTGGAGCGTCCTGTTGCCCATAAGCCTTCTAAGGCCAAGGCGGTGTCTATTGAAACCCGCCCCGGCACCGAGGCGCTGGAGCACAAGTTTGATGGTGCCCCGGCGGCGTCATCGGGCACCGGCTCTTGTGAGCCTGGCCCCGATTCAGACCTTGAAGATTTAGTCCTTCCCCAAGATACGATTCCTGCCGATTCTACCGGCACTGACCGAGAGGCCCGCTAAATGAGCGAGAACCAGAACGCAGTTACCTACGCTTCGGCTGGTGTAGATGTTGAGGCGGGCGACCGCGCTGTTGAGCTAATGAAGGACGCCGTCAAGGCAACTCACGGGGCCGGTGTGGTTGGCGGTGTGGGTGGCTTTGCTGGCCTCTTTGACCTGTCTGTGCTCAAGGATTACCGTAAGCCCTACCTGGCGACTTCCACCGATGGTGTGGGTACTAAGGTGGCAATTGCCCAGAAGCTCGATATCCACCACACCATTGGTCATGACCTGGTGGGTATGGTCGTTGATGACATCGTGGTGACCGGTGCCCGCCCCCTCTTTATGACCGACTACATTGCCACCGGCAAGGTGGTGCCCGAGCGCATTGCCGATATTGTGCGCGGTGTGGCTGAGGGCTGTTCCCTGGCTGGTACAGCCCTGGTGGGTGGCGAAACCGCTGAGCACCCCGGTCTGTTGGCTGAGGACGAGTACGACGTGGCAGGTGCCGCTACCGGCATCGTCGAGGCCGACGAGCTGCTGGGGCCCGACCGCGTGCGCGAGGGCGATGTGCTGATTGCTATGGCATCAAGCGGTATTCACTCCAACGGCTATTCCCTGGTGCGTAAGGTGCTTTCGGTTGCTGGCTGGGAGTACGAGCGTGAGGTGGCTGAGCTGGGCCGTACCCTGGGCGAGGAGTTGCTGGAGCCCACCCGCATTTACACCGCTGACTGCCTGGATTTGATTGAGGCTTTCCCCGTGAATGGTGAGGACGGCCAGACCGGTTCGGGTGTGCGCGGCTTCTCGCATGTGACCGGTGGTGGTTTGGCCGCTAACCTGGCCCGTGTACTGCCCGTGGGCACTGTGGGTGTGGTGGAGCGTTCTACCTGGGAGATTCCCGCTATTTTCAAGCTGATTGGTGAGCTGGGGTCTGTGCCCCAGGCTGATCTGGAACGTACCCTGAACCTGGGTGTGGGCATGATTGCTGTGGTTGACCCGTCTGTTGCTGATGCGGCTGTTGAGCGCCTGAATAAGCGAGGCCTGCCGTCGTGGGTGCTGGGCACCGTGCAGAAGGATTCTGGCGAGTATAAGAGCAACCCCGACTACGTGCAGGGTGCTAAGGGCGTGGACGGCGGCGCGGCGGTGCTGCTGGGCTCCTACAAGTAAGTAGGGCTTACGTTATAGCGTCTGCCGGGGCTCGCAGCCGGGCCTGAGGCGCTTCCCCCTTGACTGTGGCGCTGGTTGCCGTATGTAGTGCCAAGAGCATTGCATATGGCAACCAGCGCCACTTTCATGTGGAGAAAGGCCGGGGTGCAGGTTTTGTTTTTCTCTAGCGCTGTAGTTTAAACCCGATAGCCTTCTGCCCTGAGCTGGTCGATGACATGTCGGTATACCTCAGGGGTGTAGTGGAAGGGGGCTAGGCCCCAGCGGTGGTTGGGGTCTGCGTAGGTGATGTTGGCGGGCACGGTGATGGTGCGGACGCCGGCAGCAGCTAGGTGCTCGTAGTAGCGGGCGTAGAGCCGGTTTGCTTCGGGGGCGCTGAGCCCCATTGAGGCGGGCGTGGGCTGCCCGTCGGGGGTTGTTTCAGCCCAGTTGATGCGTAGCAGGCGGGTGCGATCTAACAGGCCGGTATCCCGGAGCCTGTTGACGAAGGCATCGGTCTTCTCGCACCAGCCTTCAAAGTGGGTGTCGCTCCCGAAGGGCACGTGGGTGTGGGGTTCAAGAGCATCGAGAGCTGGCTGTGAATGAATGAGATCGATGGAGCGGGTGATGATTTCTCCGCTCATGAACCAGTGCACGCCGTGACGTTCGTCGGTGAGGTCCCAGAGAAACAGGTCGATGGTGTTGGCTCGTGTGAAGAGTTGTTCGAGGGGGGTACCTGCCCAGTCGTCACGGACCATGCGCTCTTGGAAGGCTGAGTTAAGACCGAGGCTGGCCGGTAGTTTTTCACTGGCGTCGCTGCCTTCGGACAGCACGGAGTGGCGGGCGGTGTAGCCTGCCAGGGTGTAGGTTCCAGCGGGGAGGGCTGCAACGGTGTCTCGAGCGACGCAGGAGCCGTAGACGTAGATGCGTGGTGATGTAGTCAGCGTATGATCCTTCTCTTAGATGAAGGTGGGCTAGATACGTTTTGTTTGATTCATACCACCGGGTAATTAGAACATAATATGCTCTGTTCCCAATCCATAGAATTTGAGCTCACCGGTGGCTAGCAGCTCGGGGGTTCCGATATCCCAGGTATGCCCCTGCACGTTCTTTGAACGCAGTTGGGTGAAGTTGTAACGGTCAGCAGAGTAGATTCGCCCACCTGAACTAGCAACAGTATTCAGAAAAGTTGTGTCTTCACCGCGGTTTTTAGGAGCAAAGGGGGTGTCTACGAAGACCTCTCGTTTTCCTGTGATGGTGGGGCCAGCGACGAAGGTGGTCCAGCGGTGCTCACGCTCTGGGTTACGCAATATAGTTGCGTTATTTTGTGCGAGGTGCATATAGTGAGCCTGCTTACCAACGATGTCTGCACCTGAGAAACGCAAAGCGTGCAGCAGGTCGCGTAAATAGTTTTGGCCGTAGAGGTCGTCGTCGTCAATTTTGGTGAGCACATCACCTCCCGAAACTTGAACGAGCTGATTAAGACAGGCTCCCAGTGGCTGGGTGGAGTCAGCAGTAAGTATGTTGAGAGAAATACCGCTATCTCGTGCACGGGCGTGGAGCTCATGATGAGGGAGCTCAAACCCGTGGGTGAGCAGGTTGAGTTCGACCTCCACATTGGTGAAACCCTGCATAGTTTCAAAAATATGGTCGATTTGTTGTGGCCTGTTGGTAGAGACGAGAGCTGAAACGCTCGGTAGTTTTAGGCGTTCTGTACCCTGTTGGCCCACCATAGATAAAATTTGTGCGGCCCGATGGGAGTAGGTGTGATTTTCCCAGATTTTTCTCTGTGCAAGGTGAGCAGTGCGGTTGTTAAGCTCTGGTGAGCGGACTAGAGCAGTTATCATATGGCGCGCTTCTTCCCGAGTGTCAACTACAGGCACTTCGGCAGAGCTAAAGAAATGGGGTATAGCTTCAGATCTGGTGGTGACTACCGGTGTACCGCTAGCTGTAATTTCAAATACTCGGCGAGCGCACATACTGGGTGAATCTATGACCGAGTTAACGTTGAGGAAAACCTTGTATGCCTTGTAGGCGGTAAGCATTTTTCTATAGCTAAGGGATCCTACAACCCGTGTGTTGTAGGGGGCTGGGAATTGATAGTTGAGGTTGTCGCCCAAAAATCGTGAAAAAATCTCAAGCCCTGTTTGCATTTTTTCTGATGCAGAATAGGCAGCCCCGAGCAGAAGATCCATTTGCTGGCGACGTTCGGGGTATTTATGGGCAAAGTACATGCCGGCGAAGGCAATATCTCGCTCATGGTATCCGTGGTTGGGCCGGATAGGGTTATGGATTGCTTCTTGCGCAGCAAAAGAAAGTGCTTGTACCCGGTTATGCCCCAGAGCACGGCAATAGTCAGGTATTTTGTTGACATCTGATGTGAAAACAACATCAAAGAGTTTGGCAGTTTCTAGAAAATCTTCAAAGTGGGGAGGGTCTTCTTTATTCCAGAAGACGGCAGGGATTCCCTTAGCTTTACAGTAGCGAGTAAGAGCAGTGAGTTCTGGTGCTGGAGCGTTGCTGCCCGTAAGCTTGTAGCGCCAAGATCCGTTACTACCCGACCAGGCAGATTCGACCAATAGTAAATCAATGGGGTTTGCTTGAAGAATTTGCTCCCACTCGTCCGGTGTGAGGGGGTAGGTAGTGAACTCGTGCCCCCAGGCTGCTTCTGAGAAGTCATCGAGGATTGTGGCTACGTGTATGTCGCCGAAAAGGGAGTGTTTGGGCGAGGCTTCTAACTCAGGAAAGTCGAGGCTAATTGTGGGGGCATTGCGAAGAAAGACCCTTCGCAGGGGCGATTGCTTGTTGACGACAGGGCGAGCATCTGCGCCCTGAATGATGTTTTGTCTGGTTCTGAACGCCTTGAGCTGCTGGAGACCACCGGTACGCAGATGCCAGGCGCCTCGACGAATATATTTATATGCCTCGTAGGCTTCGCTTATCATCACGGCTCCTGTTTCGTCCAAGGTAAGATGTCTAGCTCAGCTCTCATTGTATTGGCTTTTCCTCGTTCCATATTTATTTCTCTACGTACTGCATTACCTCCTAGATGTTTCTGCCTTTAGAATAGAAACAGCATTTGCATACACATATACCAGACGTTGATGTTTCGCCACCCGATACGTCATCGCTCTGCCAACTCGTTAGGTGAAACTCTTGTCTACCCGCACTGTTGCTTTCGTAGGTCTTGGCTACATAGGCCTGCCTACTGCCGTTGTAATGGCTAATCACGACCTTAAGGTCACCGGCGTTGATATCAATGCCGCTAACGTTGAGCGCATCAACCGTGGTGAAGTTACCATCGTTGAGCCGGGCCTTGAAGAGCAGCTGCAAAAAGCTATCTCTTCTGGCAACCTCACTGCCACCACCGAAACGCCCCAGGCTGACGTCTATGTCATTGCAGTCCCTACTCCTTTCAAGGAGAACTACGAGGGGGACCTTTCCTACATCATGGCAGCTGCAGAAAGCATTGCGCCTCAGCTCAAGGGCGACGAGCTGATTATCCTTGAGTCCACTTCTCCCCCCAAGACCACTCAAAAGCTTGCTGCTAAGGTTCTTGAACTTCGCCCCGACCTCGCTGCAGATGGTAGCGAGAACCCTGATGGTAAGCCGGTCATCTACTTTGCGTACTGCCCCGAACGTATTCTGCCCGGTTACGCGATGGAAGAGCTCATCACCAACTCCCGTATTATCGGTGGCCAGACGGCAAAGGCTACTGAAATTGCCAAAGAAATTTATGGAGCTTTCTGCACCGGTGAGCTGGTGGCAACTGACGATGTTACCGCTGAGATGGCTAAACTCACCGAAAACTCATTCCGAGATGTCAATATTGCCTTTGCAAATGAGCTGTCGCTGATTTCTGACAAGCTTGGTATTGATGTGTGGGAGCTTATCAGCCTGGCGAATAAACACCCTCGCGTGAATATTTTGCAGCCTGGCCCCGGCGTTGGCGGTCACTGTATTGCTGTTGACCCCTGGTTCATTGTGTCGACCGATCGAGAGAACTCTAACCTCATTCGAACTGCGCGTGAGGTTAATGACGGTAAGCCTGAGTGGGTTATTTCAAAGGTGAAGGAAGCTGCTGGGTCTTCCCCTGAGCCGGTGATTGCGGCTCTTGGTTTGGCTTTTAAGCCGAATATTGATGACTTACGTGAATCCCCTGCTATGGATATTACGAAGCGTCTTGCAACAGAGTTTGGTCACGGTACCGTTATTGCGGTTGAGCCCAATGTTTCTTCCTTGCCCAAGAAGCTTGAGGGGATTGATAACGTTGAGTTTGCCGACTACGAAACTGCGATTGAGCGCGCAGATATCGTAGTTCTACTGGTCGACCATGATGAGTTTAAGACTGTAGCGGCAACTGCATTAGCAGGTAAACAGGTTGTAGACACTAAAGGAATTTGGCGCTAACAATGAATAATATTGGACGAAAAAACCTATTTAAACATCTCACCGCCCCGACCATACTAACAGTGTTGGTTCTCATTATCTGCATCATTAAACAGAATCTAGCTGCAGGTATGGTATCTGTGCTTATAGGTATAGCATGGTGTACACTGATAACCTACCGGTTGGTTGACAGGCAAATACTCTACTCTGCCAGTACAGCATCGCGAACAGGCCAAGCTAGCGCAGCAGAAACTCTTTCTCGTGTAAAAGAGTTGGGAGACCTTGCGGATTCAGCTCAAGAAAATACTTTAGCTCTTCTTGATGAGATTAAGAATCTCAAAACAACTACGGACGAAGTTCTAATGTTAACTGGACGAACTGACCGTCGCATTCTTAAGAACGGAATAGTGGTAAACAATGTTGCAGGTTCTACTGGGCGATCCGCACCTATCATTCGAGATATTCAAAAAACAGTCAATGCTTTAGCAAAATCTGCTCCTGTATCACAGTTGCCTGCTGCTACAAATAGTTCTTCAAGCGGCAATAGTAGCTCACCGTCGAAGCCCTATTCATTTCCTCCCGTAGAGCCTTCTTCTGCGACACCGGTATTTCCTGATATCAAAGTTGCAGTGGTAGCAGATGAGTTCACGGCTCGTGCATTTGCATATGAGTGGAATACTGTTGAGCCCACGCCAGATAACTGGCACAGTATCCTTGAAGAATTTAAGCCAGATTTTCTCTTTGTGGAGAGTGCCTGGGAAGCAAATAATGGGTCTTGGCGTTATCACCTTGTGGGTCAATCTGCGCCCCGTCCTGCTGTTGTAGACCTGATTAAATACTGTAAGGATAAAAATATTCCTACTGTATTTTGGAACAAAGAAGATCCTCCCCATTTTGAAGATTTCTTACCTACAGCTCGCTTGTTCGATTATGTATTTACGACAGATGGCAACCTTATTCATGAGTACCAAGTCCGATTAGGCCACGATCGAATAGACGTACTTCCATTCGCGGCACAGCCCAAAATTCATAACCCAGCTAGAGTCAGCAAGATTGCTCGAGACCGCGAGATTGTTTTTGGAGGGATGTATTTTAGGGATAAGTATCCTGAGCGTCGCGAACAGCTGGACATGATTCTCCCGGCTGCTGCAAAGTTTGAGTTGGATATATATTCCAGAAATTCTGGTGAGGATATTAAATATCGTTTCCCTGATGAATACATTAAGCTGGTAAAAGGTAGCCTTCCTTACCCACAAATGCTCACTGCCTACCATGCCTACAAGGCTGTAATAAATGTTAATTCAGTTGTAAACTCAGAGACGATGTGTGCTCGGAGAATATTTGAGGCCACAGCTTGCGGTGCAGCTGTAGTCACTGGCACAACAGGCGCTATTCGCAACTTCTTTCCGAACCAGATGCTTACAGAAGTTCTTTCTGAAGAAGATGCTTACCATAAGATAAGAGCTCTAGTACGTTCTGACGAATACCGTGAGCGGAAGGTGCACCTAGCTCAACGACATGTATGGGCTAACCACACCTATACTCAGCGTGCGCTCCAGGTAATGAACGCTCTTGGAATTCGCACACCTCGTATATCTACCAAAAGAAGCTTTTTCGTAACCACAAACCGACCCAATCATCTTGAAAATATTTTTCAGAACTATGCTCGACAAACTCTCGACAATAAAGAGCTAGTAATTTTAACTCATGGTTTTGAAGTGACAAATGATCAGCTCAAGATGCTCACTGACAAGCATAAAGTAGATAGATTACGTATCATGACCGCTCCTGCGTCTCAGACCCTAGGAGCAAATCTTAATCAACTCACTGATGCTTGTACCGGAGACATTCTCTTCCGTATGGATGATGATGATTACTACGGTTCTAACTACGCGCTTGATTTAGAAAACGCATTGAAGTTCAGCAATGCTGCTCTGGCTGGGAAAGCAGCTTCTTATATCTACTTCGAGGAAATGAATGGCACAGTGCTGACCTACAGCGGGCATGAAAATCGATACACAGACTTTATCCGTGGCGCTACATTCTGTGGCTGGAAAGAGACATTTGAGCGTTTTAAGTTCCCCGAAATGGAACGTTCTGAAGATTCTTCATTCCTACAGCAGGTTATAGATGCTGGTGAAAAAATTTATGCCGCTGATCGTTTTAACCTTTTAGTTATGAGAAGGTCAGACAAAACAACCCACACCTGGACTATCGATGATTCTAAGTTATTTGCTACAGGTGAAATGAAATTTATAGGTGCAAATACAGAACAAATTGAGGTTTAAGGCAATGCTTGATACAAAAAAAGTATTTTTCATTGGTGTTACACGTTTCTCACTATACATTCCAAAATCAGCAAGCTGGAATCTTTCAGCGTCAGCGAGCTCTGCAATAGAGTACAAGAATAAACTCTACGCTAAAGAAAGGCTTGATCCAAGGATTGATATCTTTCTAAATATTTCACTTCCACAGATTGCTCTCGCAGCCCAAGAGCACAATATTGTGCACATTGTGCAATACTCTAGCAGCTTACCCATTAAGTATAAAAAGAAGCTAGATGAGGCTTCACAAAAATATGATTTCTTAAAAATATTCTGTAACGACTCTATGGATCAGCACTCCAGTATTATAAACGATACTGCGAAGTCCATTGCAGAGTTGTACCCTCAAGATGATGTGGTATACAGCTGGTATCGTCTTGACGATGATGATCTGCTTGGAAAAGATTTTTTTTCTATGGCGACCCCCTACATTACAAAGACTCATGTTGCATACTGCCTGTCCTTTGGAAGAGGCTACACTGCCTTATACCACAATGGAAATTTGCGCAATATCAGAGAATGTTATCGGCCGAAAACATCTGTGGGGCAGCTTTATATTTGTATGTACAGCAAGTCAAAAGATACTTTTCTAGAGCCACCACGGCAAAACCATGCTGAAATTGATAAGTGGGCTCCAACTATAATTGATTCACGCAAGCCGAACTTTATTACATTACTTCACCCTAACCAAGACGGGCACCAGCGAGGTACAGGATTTTTAGCTATCGAGCGTATTTATAAAGAACAGTCTTTAATGCCTTACATAAACTACGAGGACAGTAATCTATCACTGTATTTTCCCAAAACACTAGATAAGCTTGGGGGGAAAAACTTTATCTTTATCAATTCCCTTAGAAATTCTTCTACACCACCTATCAAAATCTCAACTAAATCGATAGATTTTAGCTATCCCCCACAAAGCGTTGGACTCATCGAAGTAAATTTTCATTTCACAATAAGCTCACCCGCTGTCGATAGTAGAGTTTTTATTTCATTTGAGTACGAAAATAGTTTAGGTCTACCAGATGAAACAGAGCTTTGGAAGCCCTACGGGACGAAAGAGATGGTTACAGGAATTATTGCCAATAAGAATAAACTTATCGGCAGAAAACCATTTTATGTTCATCCTGATAAAATTCCAACAAAAATCAATATCTGGCATTCAAGGTCAGCAGAGGGCCTAATTACTCTTGATTACTTTTCTATAAGTAGTGATGCTTCATGATACGAATTCCCGCTTCTTCGCTCAGCTCTTACCTATCACCAGCAAAAAAAACAGAGACAATAAAGGTTCTGCAAGAAACATTTGATATAGACATCCACTTCAATATACATGAAAATCCAGAATTACCTGTCATTGTTTTCCTCAATGGAGCTGTAGACAGGTCAAGAAGTGCAGATGGTTTGGTTTTTCAGAGAATGACTTGGGCACCCGAGATTGAGGCGCATTGTATTTTTATCGCAGACCCAACCATACAGCTAAGCTCTGATATAAGTATTGGCTGGGGATTAGGCAATAAAGATCACCATGCTATACTCGCCATGAAAACAGCACTAGATAAACTTCTCGCAGCCTTAAAAAATATTGGTTTGATCAATAAAACCGATAGCTTCAATATAGGATTTTTTGGAAGTTCAGCAGGTGGATTTCAAGCATTATGTCTTAGCGCGCTCTACAAGGGGTCTCATGCCTCTGTTATCAACCCTCAAATTGATATAACACACTATTTTGATAAAGAAGTGCGCGCTGCATTATGGAGCAGTTTTGGAACAAGCTCCATAGAACAAGTCTCGGGCTTATACGAAAGTCGACTAAACGTATTTTCATTCTACAAATCCCTCAATTTTACACCCAGCTCAAAGATATACATAAATACTGACTCACAAGATGATATCAACCTGGATTTACCTACAATAATTAGGCATATGGGGGATAATCCAAAACTAAACGATTTATTTTCTGTTATTTTTTATTCTGACCCTCTCACAGGACACAACCCGCCAAATAAAGAAAAAAGCATGAGAATAATAAAAGAAATCATCAAACAGATTAACTAAAAAAATTAATTAGGAAAATTCTTTTATACGTTTACCTAGATTAAACAGCGCCTCCAACGCAGCAATAGTTCGTTCTGCTGCCTTACCATCACCATAGGGATTTACAGCATTAGCCATAGACGCATAATGTTCATCATTCTCAATCAGAGCAGAGACCTCATCCACAATCCGCTCCAATTCAGTACCGATGAGACGCACGGTACCGGCCTCCACAGCCTCAGGGCGCTCAGTATTCTCACGAAGTACCAGTACCGGCTTACCCAAGCTCGGAGCTTCCTCCTGCACTCCCCCAGAATCAGTCAATACCAGGTGAGCAGCCTTCATCACGTGAGTAAACTCTGCATAGGCAAGAGGCTCCGTTACGATGACGTTCTGCAGGCCCTCCAGCGAAGGAAGAACAGCCTCACGTACCAGCGGGTTCTTATGGGCGGGGAAAACAAAAGTGAAGTCAGGGAACTTACGCGCCAGCTCAGCAACAGCCTGACCGATACGTTCCATAGGCTCGCCCCAGTTTTCACGCCTGTGCGTCGTCACCAAAACCATCGGGGAGCCGTTCTCGATAACCTGCTGTACAGCAGAATCCTCAAACTCAACAGTCTTTTCAACGGTTACAAACAAAGCGTCAATCACAGAGTTACCGGTTACCACGATATCTGCTTCGTTCACGCCTTCGCGTAGCAGGTTAGCTTTTGACTCAGCTGTAGGAGCCAGGTGAAGGGCAGCAATCTGACTCGTCAGCTTACGGTTAGCCTCTTCAGGGAAGGGAGAGTTAATATCTCCCGAGCGCAGGCCAGCTTCAAGATGCACCACCGGAATCTGGCGGTTAAAAGCAGCAACAGCAGCCCCCATCACCGTTGACGTATCACCCTGCACAATCACCGCATCAGGGGCGTATTTTTCGTAAATAGCGTCAACACCACTAATCACCTTAGCCACGATGCCGTTAAGGCTCTGGCCAGCAGACATAATGTTGAGGTCTTCAACGGGTTCGATACCGAAGAGCCCGTTGACCTGATCCAGCATCTCCCGATGCTGCCCGGTTACCACAGCAATCGACTCAAACTTCTCAGAAGCCTCAAGCGCCTTAATAATGGGGGCGACCTTAATAGCCTCAGGGCGGGTGCCGTAAACGGTCATCACTCTTTTCATATATGTCCTTTGATCGTGTGTAGTGAGATGTTGTCTTAGGTAATTCTATTCGTCTACGTTGTCAGCAAGATAGCCAGATTCCCCCAACTTTTTTGCATCTGCCAACAACCCGGCAGCTTTCTCATCGTCGCCCTGCGACAGGGTGTGAGCATACCAGCGGTACTTACGCGCAACTGCACGCGCATCCCCGTCCATAATCAGCTCGCCCTCATCTATCCACAGGGCCCGGGTGCACATCTCTTCCACGGTTTGAGCAGCGTGTGACACCAGAAAAACAGTACCTGCCTGATCCAGCAGACCGTCCATCGCCTTTTTAGCGCGGTCAGCAAAAGCAGCATCGCCCGCACTCAAGGCCTCATCAATGAGCATGATCTGGGGCCGAGCGGCCATCGAAATAGCAAACCGCAGACGTGACCCCATGCCAGATGAGTATGTCTCCATGGGACGATAGACGGCGTCCCCAATTCCGGCAAGCTCAATTACCCCGGCACGAGCAGCCTCCACCTCAGCCATGCTCATGCCCATCGCTAGGCAGCCCAAAGTAATATTGTCGTCCCCAGACATCGTGGGATTTAGAGCCGCAGAAATACCAATCAGCGTGGGCTGGTCAGATGCTAGCACCTGCCCATGAGTCGGTGGCTGAAGACCCGCTATTACCCGCAGAAGGGTGGATTTTCCGGCTCCGTTCTTGCCCACCAGACCGATAAATTCACCCTCAAAAGCAGTAAACGAGACGCCGTTGAGAGCCCTTACATTCCTTTTTTGCCTGCTAAACCTACCGGTCTTAAACCGGGTGGTGTACTCAACATGCACATCATCGACCAGCACATTGAGCTGTTTCTGCGGAGTATCTTCACTAGGAAAGCGAACCATAGCGTTCCTCCGCATCAACAAAAAATACAAATCCAACAAGCACCAGCAGAATCACCCAGAGCAGCAGCAACAGCCACTCATACATACCGGGCACGGTGCCCTCAACCAGTACCTCCCGGTACATATTGAGCACAATAAACAGCGGGTTTGCCTCAATGAGGGCAAGCGCTACTGGGTGATTAATAAACCGTTCAATCGGGAAGATAACCCCTGACCCAAACATCAGGATGCGGGTAATAAACGAAAAAAGCGCGGTGGTATCTGGAATGAAGTAGCCGATTCTGGCAATCATCAAGATTAGGCCGGTATTAAACAGCACCTGAAGAATAAAGAGCGGCACGATGAGCAGCCAGGTCCACGAAACTGTCACATGCGGCGGTATGAGGATAATCCCCGCCAGCATCACCGCAATCATCGGTAAAGCTTCCAGCGTGTTCTTCAGAGCTAAGGCAACCGGTGGGAGGGCGCGCGGAAAATTAAAGCCCTGAATCAGGCTCTTATTTTGCTTCATCACCGATGCTGCAGAGTTAATAGACTGTGCGGTGAACTGGAACATCAAAATACCGACAATCAGGAAAGCCGGGAAATTCTCCATACCCCGGTCAACCCGAAGAACCAGGCCAAAGAGCACCCAATAGAACATCACGTCCATCAGAGGCCTCAGGAAAAGCCACAGGGAACCCAGCCGGTTATCGCTGTTACTCGCAAAAACCTTGTAGAGAGACTGGTGCCAGATAAAGGCACGGTACTTCCACAGACGCTGTAGGTACAGGCGGTAGTTACCGCGCACCCCCACGGGCCGTAATTTCCCGCGAGTAACGAGTCCCTGATAGTGGCTGTACTGGCTGTTCAGTTCCAGACGTCCACGGGCGTAGTTGGGCATCAGCTCTCCTTGGCGGGGGCAGGGGAATAGCCTTCTCTGTAGAAGCTTGCTCCGCCCCCATCGGTCAAAAGACTATTGTAAATCTCTTCCACAGTAGCCGCCTGGGTTTCCCAGGTCCTTGCCCGGGCTAACTCCCGCCCCTGCGCCCCCAAGCGGGCGCGGGCGTCCGGATTTTCCGATAAAAACAGCAGCACCTCCGCAAAAGAAGCGGGGTCACCTGCCTGCCCTACCATACCGGCAGGCTGCTGCCCCTCAGGGTACACGAGATCAGCTAGGGGCGGTAAGTCACTCACCACCACGGGGCGCCCCAGCGCCATAGCCTCGATAGGTTTAAGGGGGGTGACGGTGCGGCACACCTCATCATTGGTACGGGGGACGACAAAAACATCTAGAGCCTGATGCGCAACCGGCGTCAGTTCAGGCGTAATCCGGCCTAAAAACACCACGAAGTCGGCAATGCCCAGTGAGTGAGCTAGTTTCTCAAGGCGAACCCTATCGGTGCCGTCACCGGCAAGAAGCACACGGGCGTCCACGCCCTGAGCACGAAGCAAGGCTAGAGCCTGCAAGAGGGTGTCGAACCCCTCATAGGGCACCAGCGAGCTCACCGACCCGAACCAAAACCCGCCCTCGGGCATCCCCAGCTGAGCCCTTGCCTCGCGGGGGCTAAGGCGCTGCTCCAGCAGAGAGGAATCTACGCTGTTGGGCACCACAGTAATCCGGTTCTCGGGGATGCCGCGCGCTATCAGGCTTGTCTTCATGGTCTCCGACAGGGTGAGCACATGGCTCGCTGCCCCCATCATCTGCGTTTCGCGTGACCGGGTTAAAAGAAAACGCTCGCTCTGGGCGGCAGCTACCTGCAGGTGTTCCGGCTGCTTCGACAACCAGGTTTCTTCAAGCACACCGCGCACCTCATAGATCCAAGGCACCCCCCAACGCTCCGCGAGCGCCTGCGCCACGAGCGCGTTGTGGAAGTGGGTGGTGGTGTGAATCAGCTGGGGAGGCTGACTGTCGTAGGTTCGGGCAAGGTGGGTAGCCCACTGCTCTAGACGCCCTGTGGTGGTTGAAGCGAGCTTCCAGGGGAGGTAGCGGCGGTAGGTCACCGGTCCAACCTGCGCCGTGTCGTCTGCGGTCAGGGAACCTACCATGACCGGGTAGCCGATGCGGGTGTGAGCAGCTAGCTGGATGCCCCGCTGTGCTAGGGCGCCCAGCAGGCGGTGGGTGCGTAGGGTGTAGCCCGACTGGGTGGCGGGAAGCGAGTTGGTGAGCAGGTGCAGCACGCGCAGCTCCCCGGTTTCCGGGGCGGACGCCTGCGCCCCCTCCCCCGGCTGACCGCCGGTCGTTGCGGGGATAGTGGGTGTATAGGCGGGAAGTCCCAGTGTGAAACCCGGACTCAGTAGCGCTGCTTCCGCTTCAAGTTTTTGGGTCAAGCGACGTTTACCCTTGCTTCGAGCAGAAGCCAGGGCCTCAGTGACCTGCCCTGCGGACCATAGCGTGCGGGCAGCGTCCGGCGACGGCGATACCCGCTCCAGGGCAGGAGCCAAGTGAGTACGAATTCCCACTGGAGCTCGCTGCCCTACCTGATTCAGGAAGGCAGCCGGGTCTGTACGTACCAGACCTATCACCACCGTTGCGGCCAGAGTGGCGTTTCTGAGCAGATGCAGGGCTCTCATCGGTTGTACTCTTTGCTGATGACCGTCTCTAAGACGGTGAGGTATTTCTGCGCCAGATGATCGTAGTTAAAGTGCTCCAGCACGAACTGCCGCCCCCTATCATTAGTGTGTAGGCGGGAGCGGTCGTCAGCCAGCTCAACCCATAGGTTGGCAAGGTCTTGCGCCGATTCTGGGGCGAGATGAATACCCGAGGCGGACTCCCGCAAGATACGTTCGGCCTCGCCCTCAAGCAGGCCCACGACCAGCCGCGGCACGGTCAGTAGCTCGTATAGTTTTGAGGGTACGGTCCAGGTAAATACCGGAATACGCCGTAAAGATACATGGTTAACATCAGCCCACTCGTAGTGCTTACGCACTGAAGAGCGCGGCTGCAACGGCAAAAACTCTACCGGTAGGTCTCGAGATTCTGCTGACGCAATCAGCTGGTCACGTTCAGCGCCCTCGCCGATGAGACGAAGGGTAAATTTAGTATCGGGGCGTTTCTTCACCGCAAGATCAAGCGCATCGAGAAGAACCTTCAGCCCCTGCGAGCGCCCCATAGTACCGGTGTATAGGAGGCGTAGTTCCCCCGCCCGTTCGGGGAGAGGCTCGATCGCGCTATGGAACAGGCTGGGAGTAACACCGTTGCTGATGGTGTGAACGGGCTTAATTCCCCGCCCGCATAGCACCTGGGCGAAGCTCTCGGTTGTTGTCACCAGGGCATCAGCCCTTCGCTGGGCGCTAGTGACAGCTCGTGCAAAAACCCGACGAGCTCTCGCCACCGGTGCTATCCCGCGCACCGGAATCTGAGGATCAGCAACAATATCGGGCCAGGCATCCCGCATCTCGAGAACTAGCGGAGCCCTCAGCAGTTTTTTAGCAACTAGCCCAGCACCTGCGCTAGGAACGCCCGGAACCGTCGCCACTACAACGTCAAAAGAAGATTTCTGCAACCTCAAAACCGTTGTTGCTACCATCGTGCCCAGGGCAACGACAATCTGGTCTAGGGTTCGAGTCGTACCAGAAACACCGTGCAGAAGATACGGCACCCGAATAATTCTTTCCCCGTATTTACCCTGATGAACCCAAGGAGTGCCCCTAAACTTTTCACGAATCGACGCGGTTGCTACCGCATCGGGGTAGTGCGGAGGAGGGCAACACACAGTCACCTGGTGGCCAGCTGCCTGCCAGCGCTTGACCAGTGCGGACCAGCGGCGCTGAGGAGCTCCAATCTCAGGTGGGTAGTAGTGTGTGATGAGCAGTATCTTCATGCAGGTATCAAGTGTGTAGAGCGACACCCATTGTGTGCTATTACTACCTTACACTTTCTCACCCCTGCTGGCGGTCTTACCCGCGGGCCCTTACCGTCCCATCTTTACTCTCTGTCGCGGCATGATGAGGCTCTAGGCAGCCGATGAGGGCGGTAAGTCGAGTGGTTTTGGATTTGACCCAGCTGGTCTTCTGCTCTGCCTGGGTCTGCTGGGTGTTCTGTTCGATGTTCTGGTCTGCGCTGTTGTTCATACCTTCAACTATGGGCGGCTAACCCATGACGAAGGCTTGTCTAACCTACACCCCAGCTGTGACTGCAACCGAGCGTACCTGGTCGAGCGCGGACGTCCGCGCCTTGACCCGACCAGACCACTTATCTGTGGCGCTGACCGCCAAATGTGGCGACGCCACCGCCACCTTTGGCGGTAGCCACAACATGTTGCGCCCGCACCTATACAAAAGCCCGCCACCGGCGACCGGTGGCGGGCTAGAAAAAGAGACGGGAAGAACCCGCGTGGTGCTACGCGGGTTACTTCTCCTGATAATCGTCGGCGTACTTATCTGCGTATTCTGCGTAGTCGTCCTCGTCATCGTACTGATAACCAGACGTCTTAGGCCGAGAGCTGGTGCTCTTGCTCAGTTCGCGTTCGAGTGCAGTGTAGTCGGTGTCGGGGCTGAAGTACTTCATCTCCCGAGCCTGCCGAGTTGCTTTAGCCTTCTGACGGCCGCGCCCCATGGCGAGACCCCCTCTTTATCGCTCGTATCTGGCCACCCGCGTGCGCGCAGGGGTGTACCAGAAAAACTTTCAGTCTTTTCTGTATCTAAGGGTACATGTTTTTGCGCGTCTTTGCTTGCCTGTTCGTCACATGAGATGTAAGAAACTGCTAAAAACCACAAAAATATAGAGAACGGTCGTTTTATTTCGCATAGAGCCCCTCCTGGCAAAGAGAAGCTCCGCGTCACCCGACCAGAAAGAGGTGACGCGGAGCGGTAGGGCAGCCGGCGAAGTTCTAGGCTGCGAGTGTCGTTATCGCCGGCTGAGTCTATGGGGCTTTAGGGGCGGCCGCCGAAGCCACCCATGTCACCTGCGGCAGCACCGGAGGTTGCGGTAGCGGTACCGGCCTCTGAGCCATTGCCGCCGGTGGAGGGGCCGTCGACGATGTACTTGCGGTCGACGCGGGTCTGCATGGCTGCTTTGGCGTTCAGTTCGTCCAGGCTGATGCCGGGCCAGTGGGCCGGGGCCAGGGTGGCGGTGTTCTGGGTGAAGGCTGTAGCAGTCATGGCGGTCTTTCTGTCGTGCTCTGTTCGGGCTGTTGTTAACAGCCTGATGGGCGAAGCTATGTTTAAGCTGTGGTGAACTTAGCTTGAACTTATGCATGCCAAACTTTTTTATTTCCCCTTGTCAAAAGATAAAAATGAGGACGCCCACCCCGGTTTCCTTACCCCTGGCAAGTAAAGCGGGTGCGGGCGTCCTACTCGCTCACTGACCCCTAGCGCACGCTGGTGAGGGAGCCGGTGGCGGGCAGAGTCTTCTTGGAATCCCCCACGGTATAGCGGATGTTGGCGATGGTCTTGTCGTTGATGAGGTCAACCACGAACATGATGGCCAGCAGCAGGGCTGAGAGGCCGAGAGCCAGGCCGATGGGCTCGAGGCCGATACCCATGAGCAGGCCTAGTGCGAGGGCCGCGAAGTAGTAGGCAACCTCGCGCTGGTCGAGCTCGGTGGAGCGCAGGCGGATGATGGACAGTACGCCGAAGAGGCCCATACCCATGCCCGCGCTGGTGGCGTCGGCGTTAGCCAGGGCGACGGTGACGGCGAAGACGCCCACGTTGATGATGTAGGAGACCACGAGGTCGCGGCGGCGGTGGCGAGTGACGTACATGCCGCACAGAATCAGGATGGCGACGAGGTCGAGGGCAGCTGCTGTGATGATGGTGTTCACGGGGTTCTCCGAGGGGTGTATCTGGTCTTGTTTTGCTTGATAACCAGTGTTCTCTCAGAGTCTGTGTTTAGCCTGTGTTGTACTTAGCCTTCACTTATGAGCACCTACAGACAGCCCTTTTAGTGCCTTTGACCTGGTGAAACTCACAGAAGAAAAAGTTTTAGATGCCTTCAGGCGGGGCTGTAACGGCGTAAAGGGCGTCGGTGACGTCGGCGCGCCAAAGGTAGGTGGCGCGTGCGTCCGCCCGTCCCGGGCCCTGGTTGATGACGGCGATGGGCTTGCCCGCGCGAGCGAAGTCGAGGGCGATTTTGTAGGAGCTCATCACGGCCAGGGAGGAGCCGAGCACCAGCAGGGAACGGGCCCGCTCCCCCAGTTCTTTGACGGCCTGCTTGCGGGCAGGTGGAACGGGTTCGCCGAAGTAGACCACTGCGGGTTTGAGCTTGGTTGAGCCGCAGGCCAAGCAGCCGACCATCTGAAAATCCTGGATGAAGCGGGCGTCGATGTCGGCGTCCCCGTCGGGGTTGACCTGCAGGGTGGTGCTGGCGAGGCGTTCGAGGTAGCCGGGGTTGGCGGCTTCGATGCGGGCGTCCAGGGAGGTGCGCCCCTCATCCGCCCCGCAGTCTAGGCATTCGATGCGGGAAAGATCCCCGTGCAGGGTAACGACTGTGCGGGACCCCGCTGCGGTGTGCAGGCCGTCCACGTTTTGGGTAATCAGCCCGGCAAGGCGCCCCTGGGATTCGAGGTCTGCGAGCAGGTAGTGGGCGGTATTGGGGCGGGCACGATTCATTTGCCGCCAGCCCACGAAGGAGCGGGCCCAGTAGCGCTGCCGGGCCACCTCATCGAAACGGAATTCCTGGTAGGTCATGGGGCGGTGGTTGCGCAGGGACCCGGCGGGGCCGCGGTAGTCAGGAATCCCTGAGCCTGTAGAGATTCCTGCCCCGGTGAGCACCAGAACCTGCCCGTCACGCAGGAGTTGCCGGATGCCGTCCGCCGCGACCTGCGGGTCGGTGGGCTGGGCTGTTTCGGCTACCACCCGGTCGATGGAGCGTAGGGCGGCCGCGTGGGTGGCGGCGATATCGGCGTGCGCGGTGATGGACGCGGACGCCCCGGCAAAGCGGGTATCGAGCGTGTTGGGTTCGGGGCGGAGCTGGGTCTGGTTCACTCTTCCAGTTTAAAAGACAAAGACCCTATCGCTTCTCTCTTGACCCCGAGATAATCCGTAGGGTCAAGAGAGAAGCAATAGGGTCATTCCCGGCTTTTACTCGGCGGTGACGACCAGCCCGTCCACGGCGACGTCAGGGTTGACGTCCACGCGCACGGTGTCGCCGTCCTTGATAGCACCGGCCAGGATTCCCTTGGCCAGGCGGTCGCCGATTTCGCGCTGCACGAGGCGGCGGAGCGGACGCGCGCCGTAGGCCGGGTCATAGCCGGCAAGTCCCAGCCACTCGGTGGCGGCGTCGGTGACGTCCAGGGTTAGGCGGCGGTCTTCCAGTCGGCGGGCCATCGAGGCGATTTGCAGACCCACGATGGAGGCCAGGTCATCGGCTGAGAGGGGCTCGAACATGATGACCTCATCCAGGCGGTTGAGGAATTCCGGCTTGAAGCTGGCGTTCACAGTGGTCATGACGGCGCTCTTGCGGGCTTCGTCGTCGAGGTTCTGGTCAATCAGGAACTGGGAGCCCAGGTTGGAGGTCAGGATCAGGATGACGTTGCGGAAGTCCACGGTGCGTCCTTGGCCGTCGGTCAGGCGGCCGTCGTCGAGTACCTGCAGCAGGATGTCGAAGACCTCGGGGTGGGCCTTTTCAACCTCGTCGAGGAGCACGACCGAGTAGGGGCGGCGGCGCACAGCTTCGGTGAGCTGGCCACCCTCTTCGTAGCCGACGTACCCGGGAGGGGCACCGACCAGGCGGGCGACGGCGTGCTTTTCGGCGTATTCGCTCATATCGATACGCACCAGGGCACGTTCATCGTCGAACTGGAACTCGGCCAGGGCCTTGGCGAGCTCGGTTTTACCGACACCGGTGGGGCCAAGGAAGAGGAAGGAGCCGATAGGACGGTCGGGGTCGGCGATGCCTGCGCGGGAGCGGCGGACGGCGTCAGCGACAGCGGTAACTGCCTGGCGCTGGCCGATGAGGCGCTTGCCCAGTTCGTCTTCCATGTGCAGGAGCTTTTCCGATTCGCCCTGGAGCATGCGCCCGGCGGGAATGCCGGTCCAGGATGAGATCACCTCGGCGATGTCGTCGGCGGTCACTTCTTCAGAGACCATGGACTCTTCGGACGCGGTGTTCTCAGCCTGCTGAGCTGCAGCCAGTTCGGCTTCGAGGGCGGGGATTTCGCCGTAGAGCACGCGGGAGGCTTCAGCTAGGTTGCCTTCGCGCTGGGCGACTTCTGCCTTGGAACGCAGCTCGTCGATCTGGGTTTTGAGGTCACCGACGCGGTTGAGACCGGCCTTTTCAGCTTCCCAACGGGCGTTGAGGGCGTCCAACTCTTCCTTCTTGTCGGCCATATCTGCCCGCAGGGCTTCAAGGCGCTCGACGGAAGCGGGGTCGGTCTCGTTGGCCAGGGCCAGTTCTTCCATGGTCAGGCGGTCAACGGCGCGGCGCAGGGCATCGATCTCTTCGGGGGCCGAGTCGATTTCCATGCGCAGGCGGGAGGCGGCCTCGTCGATCAGGTCAATGGCCTTGTCGGGCAGCTGACGCGAGGGGATGTAGCGGTTCGACAGGTTGGCTGCAGCCACCAGGGCGGAGTCTGCGATAGCAACCTTGTGGTGGGCCTCGTAGCGTTCCTTGAGGCCGCGCAGAATACCGATGGTGTCATCGACGCTGGGTTCACCCACATAGACCTGTTGGAAGCGGCGTTCGAGGGCGGCGTCCTTTTCGATGTTTTCGCGGTATTCGTCGAGGGTGGTTGCACCGATCAGGCGCAGCTCGCCGCGGGCTAGCATGGGCTTGAGCATATTGCCGGCATCCATCGACCCTTCGGAGGCACCTGCCCCAACGACGGTGTGGATTTCGTCGATGAAGGTGACGATTTGCCCCTCGGACTTCTTGATGTCTTCCAGCACGGCCTTGAGGCGCTCTTCGAACTCACCGCGGTACTTGGCACCGGCGACCATTGCACCCAGGTCGAGGGAAATCAGAGTCTTGCCGCGCAGGGATTCGGGCACGTCACCCGAGACCATACGCTGGGCCAGACCCTCAACGACGGCGGTTTTACCGACGCCGGGTTCGCCGATGAGCACGGGGTTGTTCTTGGTGCGGCGGGAGAGCACCTGGATGACGCGGCGGATTTCGCTGTCTCGCCCAATGACGGGGTCAAGTTTTCCTTCGCGGGCGACGGCGGTCAGGTCGGTGCCGTACTGTTCTAGGGCACCGAAGGTGCCTTCGGGGTCGGGGGTGGTCACGGTGCGGTCTCCTCTCACGGTTGGAATGGTGTCTTCAATGGTCTTTTCGGTGGCTCCGGCCTGCTGTAGGGCGCGGGCGGTAGCGTCGTCCCCCGCTGCGAGCGCCAGCAGCAGGATTTCGGTGGAGATGTAGGTATCCCCGAACTGGGATGCCTTGGCTTGGGCAGTTTGAATGGCGGTCAGGACGGCGCGGCTCGGCTGGGCCTGGGCGGCTGAGGCGCCCTGCACCTTAGGGAGTTTAGAAATCTCGGTGGAGGCTGCCAGCGAGATGGCATCAACGTCGAGCCCTGCGGTTTTAAGGACGGCCACTGCAACTCCCTCGCGCTGATCCATGAGGGCCTTGAGCAGGTGGGAGGTATCAAGGGTGGGGTTGCCCGCGGTTTGGGCGTTCATATTGGCTGCCGAGAGCACTTCTTGGCTCTTGGTCGTAAATTGTGCGTTCATTGTTCTCCTTTACCTTTTGCGTAGGTAGTTCGTTCATACTTGAGTGTACTCCACTCAGCTTTAACTTGAGTCTACTACACTCAACTATCTTGCGCTAGATACCCGAGAAAACATTTTTTCAGCCCCAAAACCGCACCCATGCAAGAGAGCGTCTCGTACGGCGGGCACAGACGTCCGCTCTCTTTCTCAACCTGCCGCCCCACCCTTACACTGGTAGCAGTCACTCACCCAAGGAGAACCATGCCCCGCACCGCCTATGCCGTCCGCCACGTTGCCTTTGAAGATCTGGGTATTTTTGAAGATTTATTGACCGAACGGGGTTTTACCGTCAAATACCGTGACGCAGGCATTGACGCCCTCAACACCCCAGAGGTGCGCGAGGCGGATTTGCTGGTTATTCTGGGCGCTCCCATCAGCGTGAATGAGACCCAGGACTACCCCTTCCTCTTTGAAGAAGTAGAACTCATCAAGGCGCGCATCGCCGAGCAGAAACCCGTCCTGGGCATCTGTCTGGGAGCCCAGCAAATTGCTCTAGCTGCAGGAGCCCAGGTTGACCCCACCGGTGCCATTGAGTTGGGCTACTCCCCGGCAGAACTTACCGAAGTCGGGAAAGAATCTGTTCTCGCGCCGCTAGGCAACACCCCCGTCCTCCACTGGCACGGCGACGCCTTTACCCTGCCCGAAGGTTCCCTCAGCCTAGCCCGCACCCAGATATGCGAGAACCAGGCCTTTACCCTAGAGGACGCCGCAGGGCGCCCCTACGCGCTAGCCCTCCAGTTCCATCTTGAAGTGAACCCCCGCCATATTGAGCAGTGGCTCATCGCCTACGCCGACTACATTAGGGCCTCAGAACAGGACGTCGCGGTAATCCGCCGCGAAGCCTCCCTCTACGCTGAAAAACTGACTGCGGCTGCCACCGAGGTACTCAC
Source organism: Rothia nasimurium (assembly GCF_014217215.1). Classification (GTDB taxonomy): domain Bacteria; phylum Actinomycetota; class Actinomycetes; order Actinomycetales; family Micrococcaceae; genus Rothia; species Rothia avistercoris. The sequence goes on along the minus strand of NZ_CP056080.1, from coordinate 441,446 downwards.
CGGCTGGCTCACTAGAGTAGAACTGTAAGCCACCACTGCACGGTTACAGGACTAGTCGAGAAAGTCGTACATGGACTCTTCTCGCTCAAGTCGCTCGCGGGTAGCCTCATCTAGTCCGCGGGTGAGAGCTCGCGCCCGCCGGTAGTCGCTGATGGCCAGCAACAGGGTGGCAATAGCGAATGAGAAGGTTAGAATTCCGCTGGTATTACCAAAGGCAGCAGAAAGACCGATAACATCGGGGCCCAGCAGGGCTGCTGCTGCCGAAATATTCTGACCCTCTAGCCGGTCGGGAGCAACCATGCCGAAGAACCCGGCTAATACCCATGTGGAAGCGGCAACAAGGGCGGTGACAGGCGGCAGTCCCGCCCGCTTTCGGGCACCCTGCAGCCCCATCTCTTTATAGGAAAACAGGGCAGCCACCAGCAGAATAATGAGCAGGGCGGGGCCGAACGATATCGCGTAAATAGGAACAAGCTCTCCCCCAGCGCCGAAGAGGGCGCGCCCGGCGGTAATCCAGGCAGCCGACGCAAAAGCCATGGGTACCAGCAGATAGGCCAGTGCCTGACGCACAAGGCCCTGCTGCCGCTGCAGGTGGGAGTGAGTGGGTAGCTGACTCTGGGTGTGGTGGGGGCTCTCTTGGTTCACCCACCTATCCTAACCGGGAAGATCCCCCCGCAGGCGGGCAGGGTGGTATATATGAGCAGACTTGAAGCTATTTTCTTTGACCACGACGGAACCCTTGTAGACACCGAGCCCTACCTGCTCGCGGCTCAGAATTTAGGGGTAGACCCCGCCAACTGTGTTGCCGTAGAGGACTCTGCTTCTGGCACTCAGAGCGCCATGGCTGCAGGCATGAAAGTGGTCGTAGTGCCTGGCATGACCGAAGTTCCCGAGCACCTGGGCCACGCCCGCTACGCCCACACAGAACTCACCCTCGATAAGATTCGGGCACTGATCGAGGGCTAAGAGCTACATTGCCACACAGAAAAGGCGGGTCTATCGAGTGATAGATCCGCCTTTAGCGCGTGGTTCGAGTTTTAAGCTCTGCGGCTTACTTGAGGTTACCCTGACCGTCTTCGAGGTGGCCACGCAGGAACCACTGGAAGAGCTCCAGTTCAGCGGTCTGGCCGATCAGCAGATCCTCGGTGATGGGGTCGATGTCGCCCACCTTTGCAATAGCTGCACGATGGTCTTCAACTACAACGTTGTAGACCTCGTTCAGGGCACGGATGTGAGTCAGAGCGTCTGCACGGTCAACATCGTATTCAGCCCAGGTGCGCTTTTCGACCAGGTCGCCGGAGAGGCCATTGGGGGCTACACCCATGGTGGCCATGCGCTCTGCAATGGCATCAACGAAGCCACGTACCAGGTCGACCTGGGGGTCGAGCATTTCATGAACAGCGATGAAGTTGGGGCCAACGACATTCCAGTGGGCGTGCTTAAGCACCAGGTGCAGGTCGTTCAGGGCGTGCAGACGAAGCTGCAGAACGTCGGCTACATGGTGGCCCGATTCTTCGGTGAGACCGGGAACGGTGAATGATGCGTACTTGCTCATAGCAGGCTTTCCTTTCGTGAGTGTGCCGGGCTATGCGGGGGAGCCCGGCAGCTTGTCTATACCTAACCTTACGCATCTCATTGCAGCTTTTCAAGGCTTATTGTGAATAAATCATAATAAGTAAAACCTGACATGACTAGGAAATACACCTACATTTCAGCTTATGCAAACCTAACCTCAGCGGTATTGACCAGCGGAAACACCGCCACAAACGCTACACATCTGAATTAGCGAAAAAGAACCAGCGCTAATTAAAATCTTCAAAAAATTTTCCACCCTGCCCACTTCGCCCGCCCACAAGCGTCCGCGCAGAGCTACATATGACTTTGCACAGAAAGTACCTAAGTAGATAAAGTAGTAGGCGACGAAGGGGAGTAGTTCCCACCGGCGCCCAGCGCCAAAGCGGTTTATCGACACACTGGCTCGCCCACCCTCAGGTGCGGCACCCGGTAAACCACCGCTTCTCACAAGCGGCGAGCGAGACCTTCGGCTAAGAAAACTACAGTTTCTTTAGCCGAAGTGTATGCAATTTTCGCCCCGCTTCGGCTCCTGACCAAAGGTAAAGACCATGCCAGCAGCCGCTCCACACACCTCCTCTCCCCAGCCAAGCCGCGCCCAGATTCGCCGCTGGCGCCGCTATCTCGCCGAAGAAATCTCAGAAGCTCGCATCTACGCCGCCCTGGCCGACCGGGCTGAGGGAAAAGAAGCAGAAATCCTCAGAGAAGTCGCCCAGGCCGAGCTCCGCCACCAGGAGCACTGGCGCACCTTACTGGGCGAACACGCCGCGCCTGAGCCGCGCCCGTCCGCCTCCGCCCGCTTTCTAGAGCTTCTTGCCAAGAACTTTGGGTCAGTCTTTGTGCTCGCTCTAGCCCAGCGCGCTGAGGGCCGCTCCCCCTACGCGGAAGACCCCGACGCCACCGAAGCCATGGCCGCTGACGAGGCAATCCACGAAGAAATCATTCGAGCACTCTCCACCTCTGGCCGTGAAAAGCTCTCGGGCAACTTCCGCGCCGCCGTCTTTGGCGCCAACGACGGCCTCGTCTCCAATGCCGCTCTAATCATGGGCGTGGGCGCGACCGGCGTCAGCAGCTCCATGGTACTTCTCTCCGGTATCGCAGGCCTACTGGCAGGTGCCCTCTCCATGGCTGCCGGTGAATTCGTTTCGGTACGCTCCCAGCGCGAAATGCTCGATGCTTCCCGCCCCACCCAGGTCACCCTCGACGTGGCCCACCAGCTCGATATTAACCAGAATGAGCTAGAACTGATTTACAAGGCTCGCGGTATGAGCGAGGAGGCCGCCCGCCACCGCGCCATGGAACGCTTCGGCTACTTCACCTGCGACTGCGACTCCTCGCTCTCCTTCCGCGACGATGTTGAAGGGGAGGACGCCGAGGACGCCCACGGTGCACTCGGCAGCGACGTGGGAGCTGCTGCTTCGAGCTTCTGCTTCTTTGCATCTGGAGCTCTCATCCCGATTCTTCCCTATATTTTCGGCATGTCGGGCGGGGCAGCCATGCTGATTTCCATGCTGCTGGTGGGCTTTGCCCTGATGGTCACCGGCGGTGTGGTGGGCCTACTCTCAGGCGTTTCCCCCCTCAAACGCGGCCTGCGTCAGCTGGCAATCGGCTACGGCGCGGCTCTCGCCACCTACCTGTTGGGCCTGCTCTTCAATACGGCAGTGCTCTAGTAACAGCGGACCTTCTGCCTAGAAAAATCCACCAGGTGGTGGTAGGTCGTTAAACCCTGCGTGTCAGGTACATGCGATGCGCAGGGCTACTTCTCACACTCGCCCCAGCAGAAGGTTTAAAATGTCACTCAAACAAATGCCTCTTCCGCCCAACCGCAGAACCCTCGTCAAGGGCGCCGCGTGGGCTGCCCCCCCGCCGTCATTGCTAGCACCACAGTTCCTGTCTATGCGGCGTCACGGTGCATTACGACCACCCGCTTCAGTGGGCTGATGTTACCGTGACGCGCATTCAATATGAGTTTTGGACTTCTAATCGCATAGGGCAAGACAGCCCCGGCCCAGGCTTCTTTTGGATTGGCAATGGATCAACTCAGTACTCCCCCCTATGCCCAGCCTAACGGCACAACAAGCCCTATCCCCTGGACCGCAGATGTAACCAATCGCGATTCCGTGCTGAGTCGGACAACCACACGCGTCAGCGTTAGTGGTCACGGTAGGGATAGCCGCAGACCAGGTTCCCGCAATATTTGCGGTTGATAGATAGGTAGCGGTAGCGTTCAAAACTGTTAGGTTACCGGTGATAGGAGCCTTTATCGTAGGAACCCAGCCGGAACAGTATATTCCACATCGGTCACGAAAGTCGCGCCCTTGAGCAGAGTAGCTGTTGAACCTGAAATGTAATCAGATCCGGTAGCAACATTGTTGGTTGGAGCCGAGAACCAGAAGCCACTGTTTGAACCGTAAGCACCAGGCAGGCCACTTGCCGTGTTGTTGCTCCCCTGATAACCCACATAGCCACCGTTGTTCTGGGTGCTCACAAAGAGACCGTACTGAATCCCGTATCGCTGTGCGAACGAAGCGGCGTAAGCCGGAACAGCTGCAGTGGCCACAACAACAGGCGCGCTCCAAGCGGCCCCCTAGGCCAGGGTAGAAAACCCTTAAACATACCAACCAGCCAGCACATGCCTATTATTTCAAGTCGGATATATAGCTTGCATCATGAAATATTTTGCCTCCTATACACAAGGACGCCGGTGGTCACGCACTGCGCAACCACCGGCGTCCTACCGGCTAGGGGAAACTAGCTTACTTGTTAGCGAAAATTTCGCGCATGAGCTGGGCAGCCTCTGAGGGGGTCTTGCCCACCTTCACGCCAGAGGCTTCCAGGGCCTCCTTCTTAGCCTGGGCGGTACCAGATGAACCGGAGACAATAGCACCCGCATGGCCCATGGTCTTACCCTCGGGAGCGGTGAAACCTGCCACGTAGCCAACAACAGGCTTAGTGACGTTAGCCTTGATGAACTCAGCAGCGCGCTCCTCAGCGTCACCACCAATCTCACCAATCATGACGATAGCTTCGGTCTCGGGGTCAGCCTCGAATGCCTCGAGAGCATCGATATGGGTGGTGCCGATGATAGGGTCACCGCCGATGCCGATAGCGGTGGTGAAACCGATGTCGCGCAGCTCGAACATCATCTGGTAGGTCAGGGTACCCGACTTAGAGACCAGACCAATCTTGCCCTTACCGGTGATATTGGCGGGGGTAATACCGACCAGGGACTCACCGGGAGTAATGATGCCGGGGCAGTTGGGGCCGATGATGCGGGTAATCTGCTTGCCATCAGCATTAACCTTGCTCTTGGCGTAGGCCCAGAACTCAGCGGTGTCACCTACGGGCACGCCCTCAGTAATGACAACAACCAGGGGAACCTCAGCGTCGATAGCCTCGATGACGGCGTCCTTGGTGAAGGCCGGGGGAACGAAGACGATAGAGACGTCTGCGCCGGTCTCCTTGACGGCTTCAGCAACGGAGCCGTAGACGCTCAGCTCAACATCGTTACCGGCTGCGTCCTTGTGGGAAACGGTGGTACCAGCCTTGCGGGCGTTAACGCCGCCCACGATCTGGGTGCCTGCGGCGAGCATACGGGCGGTGTGCTTGGTACCTTCACCGCCGGTGATGCCCTGAACGATGACCTTGGAGTCCTTGTTCAAAAAGATAGACATTGTAAAAACCTTCTAGTAATAATCAGCGGTGATTTATGCGGTGTGGGCCAGCTCGGCTGCCTTGTCTGCGCCGGAGTCCATGGTCTCTGCCTGGTGAACCAGCGGGTGGTTAGCCTCAGAGAGAATGCGACGGCCCTCATCAACGTTGTTACCGTCCAGGCGGACGACCAGGGGCTTGGTTGCCTTATCACCCAGGATTTCCAGGGCCTTGATGATGCCGTTAGCTACAGCGTCGCAGGAGGTGATGCCACCGAAGACGTTGACGAAAACAGACTTCACCTGCTCATCGTTGAGAATAATGTCGAGGCCAGCTGCCATCACCTCAGCGGACGCACCGCCACCAATATCGAGGAAGTTAGCGGGCTTGACGTTGCCGTGGTTTTCACCGGCGTAGGCAACGACGTCGAGGGTAGACATAACCAGGCCTGCACCGTTACCGATGATGCCGACTTCACCGTCGAGCTTGACGTAGTTGAGGTCGTTTTCCTTGGCCTTAGCTTCGAGAGGGTTCTCGGCTGACTTATCAACCAGGGCCTCGTGCTCGGGCTGACGGAACTCAGCGTTATCGTCGAGGGAGACCTTGCCGTCCAGGGCCAGAATCTTGCCGTCGCCGGTCTTGACCAGCGGGTTGACCTCAACCAGGGTAGCGTCTTCCTTCTTGTAGACCTCGCCCAGCTTGACCAGCACGGCAGCGACGTCCTCGCGTACGTCCTCAGCGAAGCCAGCGGCCTCAACAATCTCGGCGGCCTTCTCAGCAATGATGCCGTCCATGGGGTTGACCTCAACCTTGGCCAGGGCCTCAGGGCGCTCGGCAGCCAGGGTCTCAATGTCCATGCCACCTTCAACGGAGCACATGGCCAGGTAGGAGCGGTTAGCGCGGTCAAGCAGCATGGAGAAGTAGTACTCTTCAGCGATGTCTGCGCCCTGGGCGATCATCACGCGGTGGACGGTGTGGCCCTTGATGTCCATGCCCAGAATCTGCTGGGCGTACTCGTAAGCCTCGTCAGCGGTCTTGGCGACCTTCACGCCACCGGCCTTACCGCGTCCGCCCACCTTAACCTGGGCCTTGACTACGGTGACGCCACCGATCTTCTCAGCTGCTGCCTTTGCTTCTTCAGGGGTGGTAGCTACGATGCCCTGGAGCACGGGGACGCCGTGCTTCTCAAAGAGATCGCGTGCCTGGTATTCAAACAGGTCCACAGGGATTCCTTCTTCGTCGAAGTCATGCCAGAAAGCGGTGCTCCCGGCGTTTACATGTACGAAGTTCGGTGCCCGCCCCATTGCGAGAGCTGGAGCACACAAAGCTTCTCCACAAAGAAACTTTAGCGTACTTGCCTATAGGGGTGCGAACTTATTTCCCTTTGAATGAAACAAACCTGTCAGTTATGACCGGCGCTCCCCCACCGAGCCTATTTGACCTTCTCGCAGGCGTCCAGAATATTGACCAGGAAGGGGGCTGTATCGGAGGCGCGGGGCACCATCAGGTACTCCAGCTCATCGATACGCCAGAGCATAATACGGGCCTCAGCCACGGTGCAGGACAGGGCCTTGCCCGGGTCGAAGAAGTCCGGCGGGAAGTCGAAGTGCACGACCTCGTCGATGACGTCCGCTGCGGCGACCCCGCTCAGGTTCAGCACGGTGCGGTTGACCGATACATCGAGCACCAGCCCCTCATCGCACCCCAGGGCCGCGGTGAGCGCGCGCCCCAGTTTTACGGCGTCCACCCTGGTCACCACCAGGTACACGCCCTCTTCAACATACAGGCAGGCCACGACCTGGCGGGTGCCGTACAGCAGATGCAGGGCGGTCGCATCGCCCGTTACCTGCCCGCGAGTAGTCGGTAGGGCAGCGCCCAGCACCTTCTCAATGCGGCGGGCAGCATCAGTCGAGGGGTCAATTTCAATACGAAAAAGGAAGAGATCAGAAATCTCCTGAAGCTGCACGCGGGTATCGGTCACCTCATCCATTGCCTCCACAAATTCTTCGGCGATAGAGGGAAGGTTAGAGTCGTGATCCATGGTCATCCTTGAGTGAATCGGGCAGAAAAGAGCCCGGCACCACGGGCGGTACCGGGCTTCTTATATCTTAGTCGGTCTTTTTAGTCAGCGGCGCGTAGCGCAGCAGGAGTCGTTTCTCTTCTTTGGCAAAGCGCACCTTGGCGACGGTTTTATCGCCGGCCCCTTCAACCGCGGTCACGCGGCCCTCACCAAAGCTAGTGTGCTCAACACGGTCGCCAACCGCGAGCGCCGGAATTTCCTTATTCTGCTGCACACGGGAGACCTGCCGGGCTGCTGCCTTGAGTCCGTAGGTGGAAGACCCGTTGACTTCGCTGGTGGAAGGTTCGGCAGGACGCCGCCGCTCGGCCGGTTCGTCAAAGCGGCTGGAGTAGGTGGAGGACCCGTACGAAGAACCGTACCCACTCACAGAGCTGCCACCGCGGTTGCCTGCCCAGCCGCCGCGTCCGCCCGCGTAAGCGCCCCCGTAGCCGCTACCGGAGTAGCCGCCAAAGGATGAACCGGTGCGCTTCCAGTCAATGAGCTCTTCGGGGATCTCTTCGAGGAAGGGCGACGGCGGGTTGAACTGGCTCTGGCCCCACATGGAGCGGTTCTCAGCGCGGGTGAGGTAGAGGCGTTCCATGGCGCGGGTCAGGCCCACATAGGCCAGGCGGCGCTCTTCGCTCATCTCAGAGTCGTCGGTGAGGGCCCGCTGGTGGGGGAAGAGGCCGTGCTCCATACCGGTCAAGAAAACCACGGGGAATTCTAGGCCCTTAGCGGTGTGCAGGGTCATGAGGGTAATGACGCCCTGGGATCGGGCTTCTGCCACCTCAGCGGCAATCTGGGCGGCGGACGGCCCGCCCTCCTGCTCGGCCTTAGGCTTGTTAGGGATCTGGTCGGCGTCAACGACCAGGGCGACGTGTTCGAGGAAGTCCTCCAGGGTGGCACCTTCGTTGTCGATTTCGAACTCGCGCACGGCGTCCACCAGCTCGGAGAGGTTCTCGACGCGGGATTCGTCCTGAATATCCTTGGATTCGCGCAGGGCTGCCAGGTAGCCGGTCTGCTCCAGCACGGCTTCGAGACAGGTGGCTGCTGACTCGGTGGTAGCGAGCTGGGCTAGGTCGTCAATCATCTGAGCAAAAGCAGCCATCTTCTTCACGGCGGCTGCGCCCAGACCGGGCACCTCGCTACCCTGGCGCAGGGCAGCCATGAAGGAGATACCGGTAGCGCGGGCGTGGTCGGCCACCACGCCCTCGGACTTAGCTCCGATACCCCGCTTAGGCTCGTTAAGCACGCGGCGCACGTTGATGTCGTCATCGGGGTTCACCAGCACGCGCAGGTAGGCCAGGGCATCCTTGATTTCCTTGCGCTCGTAGAAGCGGGTACCGCCGACCACGCGGTAGGGCAGACCCACGCGCATGAGCATTTCTTCGAGCGTGCGGGACTGGGCGTTGGTGCGGTAGAAAATCGCCACGTCGCCGGGGGCGGTACCGTGTTCATCGCGCAGACGGTCAATTTCCTGGGCGATGTAGCGGGCCTCAGCGTGCTCGGACTCTGCCACGTAGCCGGTGATTTTGGCACCGTCGCCGCTGGCCGTCCAGAGCTTCTTGGGCCTGCGACCCTTGTTGCGCTCAATCACGGCGTTCGCCGCCGAGAGGATGTTCTGGGTGGAGCGGTAGTTCTGCTCCAGCAAGATGGTGCGAGCCGCCGGGTAGTCCTGCTCAAAGTCGGTGATATTGCGAATATCAGCCCCGCGGAAGGCATAGATGGACTGGTCAGAGTCACCCACCACCGTCAGCTCAGCGGGCGGGTAGGCGTCGGGGTAGGGGCCGTTATCGGCAGGCCCGGTCTCAGGGCGCAAGGACGCCGCACCCCCCACCAACTGCCGCACCAGCTGGTACTGGGCGTGGTTGGTGTCCTGGTATTCGTCAACCAGGATATGGCGGAAGCGGCGGCGGTAGTACTCGGCTACCTGCGGGTGGTTCTTCAAAAGGTTGACGGTCTCGAAGATGAGGTCGTCGAAGTCGAGGGAGTTAGCTGCCCGCAGGCGCTCGGTGTAAGCCGTGTAGACCTTCGAAATCACGCCTTCCCAGGGGTCGGTGGGGCTGGTTTCGGCTGCGAACTGTTGGGCGCTGACCAGCTCATTCTTGAGGTTAGAGATACGGTTGCCCACCACCTTGGCGGTGAACTTCTTGGTATCGAGGTTCATCTGCTTGATGATGAGCGTCAGCAGGCGCTGGGAATCAGCCGAGTCGTAGATGGAGAAGGTCGATTTGAGACCCAGGGCTTTAGCCTCGCGCCGCAGCACTCGCACGCAGAAAGAGTGGAAGGTCGAAATCCACATGCTCTGAGCCCGCGGCCCCACCAGGGCTGTAATACGCTCCCGCATCTCGGCTGCCGCTTTATTGGTGAAGGTAATCGCCAGAATCTGCCCCTGGTGGGCGCGGCCCGTCGCTAGCAGGTAGGCGATACGGTGGGTCAGAACGCGGGTCTTGCCCGACCCGGCACCCGCCACAATCAGCAGCGGGCTGCCCGCGTGCTTGACCGCTTCAGCCTGATGTTCATTCAGCCCCGCCACCAGCGTCTCGGGGTTGACGCTGGGAGCGGGGAGGGCATCCTCAAAATCAGGCATAAACCCGCCCACCTGGTAGGCAGGAGGCACAAAGTCATCGGCCGGAGAGGCCGCATCATAGAAGGGATCGAAAGGAGGCTCGTCAAAGAAAGGCTCCCCCTCAGGCGCAGCAGAGCGCGGCGGCGCGGGCGCAGGCATAAAATCGTCATCATCAAACATAGAAGAACCCTCCAAAGATCAACCGTCAACTCCCCATTTTAGGCGAGAGGGCCACAGCCCACACCCGATTGAGCTGACAGATAAGATAGACAGCATGGGTCTTTCAAAAGGTCAGAAGAAACGTCTCTACGGCGAAAACACACAAGCACACTCCCCCGCACCGTCCGCAGCTCAGACGGGGCCGACGTCCGCGCCCCCACGCGGGCAGGGGGCAGGGCCCCGCGTCGTCACCGACTATAGCCGGGCAGAGCTTGCCGCCGAGCCGGAAAAGGGCGGGGGCTCCTATATTTTCTTAGGCGTTGCCTTTGTCGTGACGGTGCTGTTTTTGCTCTACTACTACCTCATGCTGCTGCCGGGGGTGTCGGCGGCCGCCGGTGCGACTGCCCCGGAACTCATGCTGCGTTTTGACGCCCAGCACCTGCAGACTGTAGCGGCGGGCCTGGGTGTAGAGGGCTTGCAGGCCTACCAGGTGCTCCACCGTTCTACAGGACTCATTCTGCCCCTGATTTTTGCTTTCACCTGGTGGAATATGGTGCGAGCTTCCAAGTTTGAGCTACTGGTGGGCCGGCTGATGTTGACCCTGCCGGTGGCCTACGCTTTTGTTTTTATTGCCGGTGGTTTTGCCGTTGATTCAGCCCTAGCCGATCCACTGGGCGGCGCTACCGGGCTTGCTTCTCTTCTCATGACGGCCCGCTGGGCTCTGTTCGTGCTCTGCCTGGTGCAGCTGGGTTACCTGGCGCTGCGACTGGTCAGAAGCAAGATGGACGCCTTCGCCCGCGGTGAGCTGCCCGGGCAGTGATGCCGGGCTAGCATCCCGCCCGCCCCCCGTCTGCCCCCCCCGAAAAGTGCAAGTGCCTGTGCAAAAGTGACAGGCACTTGCACTTTTTAAGCGGCAGCTAGTCGCCGCACCCCGTGCCGTAGCAACAGGCCCACCACGTGCTGCGGGCGGTGAGTGAGGTCTTCATAGGTGATTCGCAAGACCTTCCAGCCCTCGTTCTCTAACTCGCGCTGTCGGAAGAGATCTTGCTGTCGCTGTTCGTCAAAAGACCGATAAGGCCCGGTGTACTTGATACGGCCGTCTACCTCGAGAATAAGCCTGAGGTGCCGCCACATAAAATCAGGACGATAGCGGCGGCCGCTACTCGTAACCACCCACCGCTGCAAGGCGGGTAGCTCAAGATTTTCAAGCACCATCAGAAAATACGCCTGAGATTCTAACGGTGATTCAAGCTCGGTCGTCAGGCTCCGTGCCAGAGTACGAGCTTGCTTCGCACCACGGTCGGAGACGGCTAGTAGTGCATCGTACAGCAGGTACTGATTGCACAGGTTCTGGTGGAGAAAATAGTGTGCAACCGTCACCGTGGTGAGCGCCCGCTGGTGACCGATACAGCTCAGGACGGTGTCTATAGGTGAGAGAACCGTAAGGCCCTGGTACTCCTGTGCCCTATTTATTGCTTCAGCAGGAGTGACGCAGCGGCGAATGCCCTGCTGTTTGCCGCGATCGCGCCAGGAACTCGCGAGGTAGATATGAGAGGGGAGTTCAAGGAGGGGCGCTCCCCAGGCAAGAGCAGCGGACGTGCGTGTAAGGACGGCGTGTGAGCGGGTTTTGCTCACCGCTATGTGGTGTATCAGGGCACGCTCGGTAGGGGTTGCCTCGGCGAGCGTCTGGGTTTTGATATAGGCTCCCTGTCTGAGACGGACGAGCTCTTTAGACCGCACTGCGTCACTAATTTTGCGACTGGTCAGTCCTTGTAGTCGTAGGTCACCGGTGAGAAGTACTGAGTTATATAGGTGCTGGCTCATGGTGTATAGGGTGACTGAATCAGGGGTGTTGACGCTAGCCCTGTGGACGCAGGGGCCGGTTAGCGCGCCTTCGTGCCGCCGGAAAAGTGCATATACCATCGACTTATCCACAGGTACTTGCACTTTTCGGGTGGCGTACAGGTTTTCGTGTAAACTGGTGGAGTTGCGCCCTCGTAGCTCAGGGGATAGAGCACCGCTCTCCTAAAGCGGGTGTCGGACGTTCGAATCGTCTCGGGGGCACAAAAAGAGAGGGTATGCCATACTGCGCGAAGCGCTGGCATACCCTCTCTTTTTGTGCCCGGTTGGAGGCTAGTTGCGGGTTTTCTTTTTGTTGTAGGCTACTCGGGAGGCAATAAGGCCGAGGACGATGCCGATGCCGCCGGTGATGGAGACCCACATGGCGGCGTGCCCTACGAAGATGGCGATGATGAGGCCGAGGACAATGCCGGGTACGGCGCCGGCTACCATTCCGATGGCCATGTAGGTGAATTCTTGGTCGGATGAACCGGTCGGGCTTTCGAATTGGGGGCTGTTTAACTTCTGCGACATAGTTCCAATCCTAGCTGTGCCTTCTGCCGGAGTCGAAAAGTGGGTATAAAAAATGCGCCCCAGCTGGTCGTCTGGTGCGCATATGCAAACCTGTGTTTGCGGGGGATCCTTACCGTGTGATGTGTGGTAGGAATTCTTGTGTTCGTTTTCAGTAGGAAAGTGACCAGCTACTGAGTGAACGTCACCGGCTGGGGCAGTAGTGACTGCCCCATACTGTGTGAGAAGTCTTAGATGCCAGCGGTGTAGTAACCGTCGACGGGCATGAAGCCGCCACCGTCAACAGCGGTCAGCTGGGTGCCCTGTGAGGGGTTGAGAGCTGAAATCATCTGGCCGTTACCAACGTAGATGCCTACGTGTGCGTAGCCGTTGGTGAAGACGATGTCACCGGGCTGGGGGTTTGAGGTGGGGGTCAGCTCGGTTGCCATGGTGTAGGTGTAGGCGGTCAGGTTGATGCCAGCCTGTGCGTAAACATAGGAGACGAAGCCTGAGCAGTCCCAAGCCTTGTAGGACTTGCCGCCCCAAACGTAGGAGCCGCCGATGCCGTCGTAGGCAGCTGCCAGAACGGTTTCACGAGCGTTTGAGAGGTCAACGTTGCTGGAAGCTGCAGCGGTTGCGGTTGCCTGGGGAGCGACGGTTGAGGTGGTCTCAACGGTGGTGGTTGAGGTAGCTTCGTAGCCCCAGGTGTTGTAGTTGTAAGAGTGTGAAGCCAGTGAAGGTGCTGAGTGAGCGGGTGCTGATACTTCAGCTACTGCGAATGCGTTTGCGGGTGCAACGGTTGCGGCGAGCATGGCGCCTGATGCTGCAACGATACCTGCGGTGCGTACGATGGTTGACTTAGCCATTTTGTTTTCCTCCATTGCCGAACGAGGTGAGCTGTCGGGTTCGAGCATGAAGTTCGCTCGGCCGCAGAGTCTGCGACTTAACCCCTAGGGTTCTCGGTGGAGAGCCCGAAAGGTGGGTCCCCCGCTTCTGCCGTGATGTTATTTTGTTTGTTTTCCTGTGAACAGTGGCAGAACTAGGCGGTGCTGTTCGTAGGGTGCTGATCCGACCAGTGATGAGCACGAAATAGAACATTACACAGCCTGGGCTAGTTTGTCACGCTTTGGTCACGATTTTGTTGCAAGACCCCCGGAATGCAAAGCAGGGTGATTGATTTTTTAGCTCTCAGGACGCACCCAGCCGGGGCTTATATGGCACATAGAGTTGGTTTTGACAAGGGAATATAAAGGGATTCTGTCGCGTCTCAAAAACTCCAGCACAACTTCCCACTGTCAGGGTTTTGCCAGCATTAATTTAACTGAGAACCCCACCACTTAAGGATTGTCGGGGCAAAATCGACCTCTGCAGAGCCTTAAATTCACCCATGAAGCCCTCTACGGCAGATTTAGCAGGCATTCTTCACCCACAAAAACATCACGATTTGATAACAAAAAAGAGCCCCACTGGCTAGTAGAGCTCTAATTTTGTTACCAAATTGTTATCTTTTGACGATAATCGCATCTGCTACTTCGGCGCTGAGAGTGAGCGATTCGTCCTCGCCGTCCGCGTGAACCAGCACGGAGCCGTCCTTATTACCCAGAATCGACACCGTTGCACCGTAGACGATGCCCGCATCGCCCAGGCGCTTCAGCAGCTGCACGTCGGTCTGAATAAACTCGGGTAGGCGAGACACGGTAAAGCGGTCATCTTCAGATGAGTCGCGGCCCGCAATCGACATGGTGACGGTGCGTCCGTCGTTCTCCTCGCTCTCGGCACCCAGCTCTTCCAGACCGGGAATCGCGTTGCCATAGGGGGAGAACTTAGGCTCGTTGAGCAGCTCTAGAAGACGGCGCTCCACGCGTTCACTCATGACGTGTTCCCAGCGGCAGGCCTCTTCGTGGATGTATTCCAGGTCAAGACCAATGACGTCGGCGAGCAGGCGCTCAGCTAGACGATGCTTGCGCATCACCTCCACTGCCTTCTGGCGCCCCTCTTCGGTGAGCTGAAGGGAGCGGTCGCTAGCGACGGTGAGCAGACCGTGGCGTTCCATGCGGGCAACGGTCTGAGAAACGGTGGGGCCGGAGTGCTCTAGGCGCTCTGCGATGCGGGCACGCATGGGAGTGATGCCCTCTTCCTCAAGCTCCAGCACGGTGCGCAGATACATTTCAGTGGTATCAATGAGGTCAGTCATGCCTTCTCGGATCTCCTTGGGCCAGCCCGCACGGTGCGCGGGTTTTTAGGTGCAGTGGTTTTGCCCTTAATTGTATGCGCTACCAGGTCGAGTAGGCGTTTACTCTCTTCAAGAGCTGAAATTGTTGCGCCCATACCGCGCGCCTTCGGTTTGCGGCGCTGTCTGCCCCCAAGCCCTACACCGAAGCCATCTCACTATATAAATTTATTCCCCACATTTTGGGCCGGTACGGGGTACTTGAGAGCCGCGGGCCCGCGCAGGTTGCACAATAGAAACAGCAGGACGCCGGCGGCACCACCTCCCTCACATCAACGCATAGCCGCCCCGGCACATGTGCTGCTCATGTCTAGGAGATATTCAGTGACCACTTTTCCCGTGATTCCCACCGAGATGCTACCTGCCGACGGCCGTTTCGGCGCTGGCCCCTCTAAGGTACGCCCCGAGCAGGTTGCCGCCGTATCAGCTGCCGCCACCACCCTGCTAGGTACCTCCCACCGCCAGGCCCCGGTCAAGAACCTGGTCGGTGAGATTCGCGAGGGCCTGCGCGCTTTCTACTCTGCGCCCGATGGCTACGAGGTGATTCTGGGCAACGGTGGCGCCACCGCGTTCTGGGATGCCGCAACCTTCGGCCTGGTTGAGAACAAGGCTCAGCACCTGACCTTCGGTGAGTTTGGCTCTAAATTTGCTTCAGCAACCAAGGCGGCCCCTTTCCTGGCTGATTCCACCGTTATTTCTTCTGAAGCCGGCACCCGCCCCGAGGCCCGTGCTGAAGAGGGCGTAGACGTTTACGCCTGGCCCCACAACGAAACCTCAACCGGTGTTTTTGCCCCGGTGGCCCGCCCTGCCAGTATCGCCGATGATGCTCTGGTGCTGATTGACGCTACCAGTGCCGCTGGCGGCCTGGATGTTAACGTGGCCGAGTCCGACGTCTACTACTTCTCACCCCAGAAGAACTTTGCCTCCGACGGCGGCCTGTGGCTGGGGCTCTGGTCACCGGCAGCGGTTGAGCGCGCTGAGCGTATCGCCGCGTCTGACCGCTGGATTCCCGATTCCCTGAACCTGGTCACTGCCATTAGCAACTCCCGTCTCAACCAGACCTACAACACCCCGGCTCTGGCCACCATGATTATGCTCAATGAGCAGATTAAGTGGATAAACGAGCAGGGCGGCCTGGCTTTTGCAGCAGCCCGTACCGCTGATTCTGCAGGCCGTGTCTATGCCTGGGCCGAGGCTAGCGAGTATGCCACCCCCTTTGTGGCGAACCCGGCTGAGCGCTCCAACGTCATCGCTACCGTTGATTTCGATGAGAGCATCGATGCCGCTGCTATTGCCAAGGCCCTGCGTGCTAACGGCATCGTCGATACCGAGCCCTACCGCAAGCTGGGCCGCAACCAGCTGCGTATTGCCACCTTCACCGCTATTGCCCCCGAGGACGTCTCTGCTCTGCTTACCTGCATCGACTACGTGGTTGAAAAGCTCAAGTAGTTTTTAGCTAGGCAAAGATAAGGACGCTGCCCCCGCTCACCTGCCACCGGGCAGGAAGGCGGGGAAAGGCGTCCTTCTTTTCTTAAACTTTAGCGGGGTTCTTGCAGGTCGATTGCTGCTGTGACCGGGGGCGGCTCCCGGTCAGGGCTCTCAGCGGTTTCAGGGCGCGGACGCAGCACCAGGCGGGTGCGGGCCTGCCTGTCGTAGTGCAGGTGCAGGTGCTTATATTTCATAATCCAGATCAGCCCGATCAGGGCCGCCAGAAAGCCGGAGGCAGAGGCAACGCCCAGACCCCAGCGAGCGCCGAAGACGTCGTTGACCAGCCCGACCAGGGGCGAGCCGATAGGGGTTCCGCCGATGAATACAGCCATGTACACGCTCATAACCCGCCCCCGCATAGCAGGCTCGGTTGTCACCTGCACGTAGGCATTTGCTGAGGTGATGATGGTCAGCGCCATGAGCCCGAGCGGAATCAGGGCCAGGGCAAACAGCCAGAGGGTGGGGGCGAGCGCCGCCAGTAGGGTTGCCACGCCAAACCCTAGGCAGGAGGCAAACATGAACCGCATGCGTGGGGTATCCCGCCGAGCAGCTAGCAGGGTGCCTGTCACCGAGCCGATAGCAACAACGGAGTTCAGCAGCCCGAATTCCCCCGCGCCCTGACCGAATTCGGTGGTGGCCATAGCCGCAATGTTGAGGGCTGTATTTAGGCCGAAAGTACCGATTAGGAAGGCTGCCACCATCACCACGATGATGTCGGGGCGATGTTTGAGGTAGGTAAGGCCGTCGCGCACCCGGTTGTGAGCGGCGGACGACCGCGGCAACTGCCGTAATTCATTCTCACGGATAGCGATGATTGCCAGGATCATGGCGATGAAGGTCAGGGTGTTCAGCAGGAAGACCGGCCCGGTGCCCACCGCAACAACCAGCAGGCCAGCAACCGCCGGCCCGATCATACGGGCAACGTTGAAGGACATGGAGTTGAGCGCTACGGCATTAGGCAGGTCTGCGTCTGAGACAAGTTCTGAGACGAAGGTTGACCGTACCGGGGAGTCCAGGGCTGAGACGATGCCCAGGGCTAGCGCGAAGAGGTAGACGTGCCAGATAGCAACATGGCCCGATAGCACTAGGAGCCCCAGCCCGAGGGCCAGCAGGCTCATGATGCTCTGGGTCCATAGGAGAATTTTTCGCCGATCGCCCCTATCAGCAAGCGCCCCGGCATAGGGGGCTAAGAAGAGGGGCGGGGCGAACTGCAGAGCGATGACGATACCCATCTGGGTAGAGTCGTGGCTTGAGAGGTCGTTGAAGACCAGCCAGTCCTGGGCGGTGCGCTGCATCCAGGTACCTATGTTAGAGACAAGGGCACCAATGAACCAGAGACGGTAGTTAAAAATCCACAGTGAGCGGAAGGTTTTGTTCCTCCCGTTCACGGGCTGGGGTTCTTGTCTCTGGGTGGAGGTCATTCAGCGCTGGCACCGCCCTGGGTATCTTCAGCGGAGTTCTCTTCGGCAGCTTCAGTGCTGTCTTCGCTCTCTGCGGGGGCGTCGCTGTAGTCTGCACCGTCGTGGTCGTAGTCTTGCTCTTCCTGGTCTTCGGGGAGCAGGCGGTCGGCCCAGGGTATCCAGGCCGGGGCCAGCAGGGCGTCATCGCCGGGCAGGAGGCCAATTTCGCAAACGGTTGCGACCTTTGAGCGGGGAGCGCGTGAGAGGGTGGCAAACCAGAACCAGCCTCGGTAGCCCGGTAGGGTGCTTTCAAAGAGGTGGGTGGTCAGGCGCTCTTCTTCACCGCGCAGGTGGTGGACGGGGCCGATGGAGTTTTCGGGTGCGATATCGGCTAGGCCCGCAAGAGCAACATCTTTGGCAGCGGCGAGGACGGCGTCGACCTTGCTGGTACGGCGGCGGCGAGTAGGCTCGCCCAGGGTAGGTTCGGGTGCGGATGCCGGGGTAGGCTCAACCGCTTCGGAGTCTGCCTGCTCGTAGCTTTCTGCGCTCGAAGCACCGGGGGGCGTTAGCTCGTCTTTTACCTCTTCAGTCATACCTCCTATTAAACCAGTATGCTCGGGGCTATGGCTGGTTCTCTTACCCAGGGCGTAATACCTTTGCCTCTTTAGGCAGGGGCGGCAGCCATTGGTAGCGTAGAGGTATGTCTTCTGAACGAACCGAAATTCCAGAGCTCCCCTACGGGGGAGCTATCCGGGCGCTGGGACTTGCCGCCGGTGTCCTGATGCTGGTGGGCACCCTCTCCGGTGTCACTATGCTGTTACTGAAGTGGGCTACCGGAGCTGCTCCCGAGATCTTGAGCATTACGCCGTTGCTGACCCTGCCGCTAGCTTTTCTAGCCCTGCTAGGTGCCCTGTTTCTCACTCTGCTTCGACGCCGGGCTAGCTAGCACCCTTTTGCTCACGGCGTACTTGCCATGTTTTCTTAGTCTGACTAAAGCAAACTCAGCAGAACATACAGCTGCACACAGCTAGTGCACAGGTAATAAGCGCACAATTAAAAGCGTGAATACCAAAGAACCTGAAGCAAAACTGCTGGTCGTCGACGACGAACCCAACATTCTAGAGCTCCTCGCAACCTCCCTGCGGTTTGCGGGCTTTGAGGTTGTCACCGCAGCCAACGGCCGTGAGGCTCTTGAGAAGGCTGAGACCGAGTCGCCCGATTTGGCCGTACTCGATGTCATGCTGCCCGATATGGACGGCTTCACCGTCACCCGTAAACTGCGTAGTTCCGGCCGCCTCTTCCCCGTCCTCTTCCTGACCGCTAAGGACGACACCGAAGACAAGGTCACCGGCCTAACCGTAGGCGGCGACGACTACGTCACCAAGCCCTTCAGCCTAGACGAGGTTGTTGCCCGCATCCGCGCCGTCCTGCGCCGCACCCAGCCCCACATCGAAGAAGATTCCCGCCTGCGCGTAGATGATCTGGTGCTAGACGACGATGCCCACGAGGTCTTCCGCGGCGACCGCGAAATTGACCTTTCTCCCACCGAGTTCAAGCTGCTGCGCTACCTGATGCTCAACCCCAACCGTGTGCTCTCCAAGGCCCAGATTCTGGATCACGTATGGGAATACGACTTCAACGGCGATGCTTCCATTGTGGAGTCCTACATCTCCTACCTGCGCCGCAAGATTGATAACGACCAGAACCTACCCCCGCTGATTCATACCAAGCGTGGCGTCGGCTACCTGCTTCGTACCGCTAACAAAAACTAAGGGGTTACGAGTTTGCGCTCTCGTCTCTCTGTGCACCGGCTGGGTTCGCTGTCCTTGCGAACCCAGCTCGTGCTTTTAACATCTATGCTGCTGGCCCTGGCTATCTCTGTGATGTCTCTGGTCGCGATTTCAGCGATTCGAGGCAAGATGATGGATCAGCTCGATGACGAGATTACTGCCAGCTACAGCTACCTGGTGACCGCGGTCTACGCAGACCAGCAACTGTCACAGACCCAGGGAACTTTCATTCCCTATGAAGCATATTTGCTAGATAGCGACGGAAATACCGTACGCCCGGTGGCAACACTAGCCGATGAGTCGTCCTCCCCCGTCATCTCTGGCCTGACCGCTGATAACGTCAAGCGCTACAACAAGGCTGCGCTGACGGTACGGTCAGCCAGCGGCCACACAGAATGGCGACTGATCGCCTTCCCGGTTGAGGACACCAACCAGACCCTGGTCATCGCCGCCCCCCTGACCCAGATCAACCAGACGGTAGCTATCGTGGGCGGCCTCACCATGCTCTTTGGTGTAGCCACCCTCCTTGCTTCTATCGCGCTGACCTGGGTAATTGTCACCAGGGCCTTTGAACCCCTAGCCCGCGTGGAACAGACCGCAGCCCAGATTGCCGCAGGCGACCTCTCCCAGCGTATTGAGAACTACAGCCCCTACAACGAGATTGGTCATCTGACCACTTCTTTGAACACCATGCTCTCGCACATTGAAGAGGCCTTTGACGCCCAAAAGCGGTCAGAGGTGAAGATGAGGCGTTTCGTGGGCGACGCTTCGCACGAACTTCGCACCCCGCTAGTATCGATTCGGGGTTATTCTGAGCTCTACCGTATGGGTGGCCTGCCCAACGATGAGGCCGTGGCAATGGCTATGGACCGCATCGAGTCAGAGTCGAAGCGCATGGGCCAGCTGGTAGAAGACCTCTTGACCCTAGCTCGTCTCGACGAGCGCCGGGTTGCCAAGAACGCCCCGGTAGACCTGCTGAAGCTAGCTACGGACGCCGCTAATGACGCCTTCGCCTCGGCCCCCGACCGCACCATCGAGGTAGTGGGGCTAGAGGGCGCAGAAGCTCTTACCTCCCTGGTCTGGGGCGATGAGCAAAGACTGCGCCAGGTCATCGCCAACCTGATGACCAATGCCCTGCGCTATACCCCAGCGGGCTCCCCGATTGAAATTGCGGTCGGGTCGGTGCCGGGCGTTGATGGCACCTGGACGTCCGTGCTCCAGGTCCGTGACCACGGCCCGGGTATTCACGGTGAGGACGCCGAGCGCGTCTTTGAGCGCTTCTACCGGGCTGATACTTCACGCACCCGTGAGACGGGTGGAACCGGTCTAGGGCTAGCAATCGTCGCTGCGATTGTAGGCCAGCATGACGGAACGGTGAGGGTTGAAGAGACAGAAGGCGGCGGAGCTACCTTCACTATTCGCCTTCCCCAGTACAGTGACCACACCGGCCCTATTCCGCTTGCAGCAGGTGAGCAGGTCTAGACCAGGCCTTGTCCTGACACTCTAGAAGTTTGGCCGGGGCTTTTCCTGTCTTCATCAGCTTGCTGCGCCCCTGGTGCAGGGGCCCTGTGGATAGCCGCTAGAAGCCGTCATAGAGACGTCATCACTGCACCATATTTTCTTCTAGAGGTATGCAAAACCCCGCCCTGACAGCTCGACTGCCCGGGCGGGGTTTTCCACAGGTGCTCTTTTTCTTCCGGCCAGAGATAGCTCCCCCGTAGGCTCAAAGGCATCAGGCAGCCCACCCTATCGGCACCTGATACCCCTTACATACCCCCTGTTCAAAGGAGAGCCCCATGGCCCAGTTCAATGTCGATGCAGACCTCATTGCCAGCAAATCAGCCCAGGCCCGCGCCCAGGTAGAGACCATCGTTTCAGAGGTCAATGCCCTCACCACCTCGCTCCAGGACCTTCAGGGGTCGTGGACGGGCTCGGCGTCCGCTAATTTCCAGGGCGTGCTCGCCCACTGGCGGGCTACCCAGCACCAGGTGGAAGAGTCGATTGCTCAGATTAACGAAGCGCTCTCACGAGCAGGCGTGAACTATTCAGAAACCGAAATGGCGAACGCTGCCATGTTTGTGGGTTAGTCTCTCGTCGCGGTGTCCTGGCGGTAGCGGAGCTTCCAGCTGCCGCCGGTGAGCACCCAGGTGCTTGAACGTAGCAGGGTTCCTCGTGCCGTAGGTACCTTCGATACCAGTAGGGCAGCATTCTGCCCCAGGGCAACCGAGGAAAGAATCTCAGGTGTTCCTGTTGCCGCGCAGGCCCGCTCCCGATAGGCCAGGACGGTTGCCCGATCTGTCACCTGGCCGGTCGGGACGACCCAGGTAAGCTCAGGGTGCATCAGCGCCCCCACAAGCTTTTCTGACCCGTAGATAGAGGGCTTAAGTATCTGCTCTTCGTGAGCCAGGGCCTCGGCTACGGGGTCTAGAGCACTCTCGGAAACCTGCGGTGCCAGGCTTTGTTCTACACTCGTACCGTTCTGCTCAAGGCTTGCACTGTTCACGGAGCTAAGACCACGCTTAGATCCCAAGCCTGGCCCGGTCTCTACCGGAGTGCCGTCGCGGTAGGCTTGGGCTGCCCGGTTGGCCCGTTCATCAGCGGCCTCGTTCAGAGGGTGGCCGGTATGCCCTTTCACCCACTCAAAGGAATAGCTCCGCCCCTGAATAGCCCGGTCGAGGGCCTGCATCAAATCGACGTTGAGCACAGGCTTACCGTCGCTTTTCTTCCAGCCCTTTTTCTTCCACCCAGGCATCCATTTGGTGATGGAGTTGATGGTGTACTGACTATCGCAGATAACGTGCAGGTGCTCATCTGCCCGGTCTGCGGTTGATTCAAAGAGGTCAAGCACTGCTTTGAGCTCACCCATATTATTGGTACCGTGCTCCCAGCCACCGGCAGCCCAGTTGTCCCTATCGATATACCAGGCCCAGCCAGCGGGCCCGGGATTACCTAGGGCAGAGCCATCGGCGGCAGCGATGATTTTTTCGGTCATAGTCCTCGAACTTTCAGGTTGCAGGCGCCTTTTATTCTACGCGCCGCCTCACCTGGGGCGTCACCGCTAGAATGGTCATCATGGTTCACCCTTCAGCTTCCGCTGGGTCAGCGAGCGCCCAGATCACCCTTTTTAGTATGCCCGCAGAGACCCTCCGCACGGGCCACGGGGTGAGTTGGCTGGCTTATGTCGGTATTGAGGAGCAGGTAAGAGCCGCTGAATTCAAGAACCCGGACGAAGCGCTTGCTTTTGCTGCCCAGCACACCCTCATGCGGTGTATGGCGGCAACCCTGCTCGGGGTTAAGGCGACGGCGGCCGCAGACATCGCGGTAGACCGCACCTGCCTTTTATGCGGAAGCGGGCAGCCCCACGGCAAGCCACGTATTGAGGGGGTCAACCTGAGCATGGCAAGGGCCCTAGGGCTGGCGGCAGGGGTAACCGGCCCGGCGGGGCTCAGTATAGGTCTCGATCTCATTACTGTGCGCGGCAGCTATTACGATAGCTTCGACCGCATCGCCCTCGCCGACTACGAAAAGCGGGTGGTGGCGTCCTTACCTGCCGCGGAGGCAGCCCTGGCAAGGCACCTACTCTGGGGTGCCAAAGAAGCGGTACTCAAGGCTACCGGCTATGGCCTGGCATTAGCGCCCAGCACCGTTATGCTGGCTCTGCCGCCCCTGCCCGCTGCTCTGGAAGATGCCCACGGGCTTACGGCTAGGGCCTCGGTACAACTACCCGGTGAGGCGCAGCCCCGCACCTACTGGGTGACCTGGCAGGTCCACGAGGGCACCTACCTACTAGCTGTTGCCAGCGACCAGCCCCATGCCCTCACAAGCCACAGGGTTACGACGCCGCTCATGGTGCGCCGGGCGCTAGAGCAAGAAATGCACTAGAGCTCTAGGGAGCCCAGATTAAGCCCCAGCGCCCGGGCGAAGGTCCCCAGCTTGGTTGCGGTCTCAGAGTGCTCACCGGCCGGGGTTGAATCCTTCACAATACCGGCGCCAGCAAAAAGGGTAGCCTGTAGCGGAGCAACCTCGGCACAGCGCAAAACCAGGTACCAGCTCCCCTGCCCGTGGGCGTCCATGTAGCCCACCAGGCCACCGAAGAAGCCCCGGTCGAAAGGCTCTAGCTCTTCAATCAGCCCCCGGGCCACCTCTGTAGGTGTGCCGCAAATAGCCGGGGTTGGGTGAATAGCACGGGCAGCCTGCAGCGACGAGACACCGGGCAGCAGTTGGCCGGTGACCGGCGTACTGAGGTGCCAGAGCTGGGGTGTAGAAATAAGTGAAGGTACGGCGGGCACATCCATCTGCACGGTAAGGGCTTCTAGCCGCTGGCGGATGTCATTGACCACCGTTGCGTGTTCGGCTCTGTCCTTAGCGGACCGCATGAGAGCCTCACCGATTTGGGCGTCATCGGTGCTCCCCGGGGCGGCAGTTCGGGCAGCGGAGCCAGCCAGGGGGACAGTTCGAAACGTGCTCCCCTCCGTCTGAAACACCAGCTCGGGAGAAGCACCCATAAGGTAGTTTCCATTGGGCAGCTGAGCACTAAACACGGTAGCCCGCTGCTGCTGAGCACGCAGGGTATCAAAGAGATGGGGCAGGTTCAGTTCTTGCTCGTACTGCACCCGTAGCAGGCGGGCCAGGACGACTTTATCGAGCTGGCCCCGGTTCATCAGCTCAACGGCATGGGCAACGGCTGCCCGGTACACGTCGCTGTCGATTCCCTCAACCAGGGTAGGAGCCGGCTGGTCCACCGTATCGGCAGTGGGTAGGGGGATATTTTCTCGCACCCAGCCGTCAGGGACGGCAAGCTGGGCCGGAGCGTCCGGGTCAAAAGGTATCAGTCCCACCACCGCAGAGCCCCGGCGCTGGGCCAGGCTCAGAGCGTCTGCCTCGCTCACCGGAGTCAGGGCACCTTCAGCCCGCACTACGGTAGTGCCTTCAGCCAGCATAAAAGGCGAAGGCAGGGCAGGGAACTGAGGCATTTTACTTTCTTTCACACTTATCCGGGGAGCGGAGTTGGGCTTCTTTCACCCTAGTACACAGGCCTGATGAGAACCTAAAATGGTGGCGCGCTAGCGGCTACGCTGGAGTAGCATAATCGTCTCGTAGTGGTTGCTGTGCGGGAACATATCCATTACCTGCCCCTGCACGGGCTCCATCGACGGCATGCTTTTGAGATCTTTGACGAGAGAGCGCAGGTTGCAGCTCGAATAGATCACCTGGTCGATACCGCTGCCCTCGATCCAGTGAGAAAGCTGCGGCCCCAGCCCCCGGCGGGGCGGGTTCACAATCAGCATATCGGGCACCTGGCCGCTACTGGTGGCGTAGTCGGGCGCATCCTGGGCAATGAAGTGTAAACCCGCAAGTCCCCGTTCAGCGACGGTGCGCTGGGCAGAGGCAATAGCTTCGCTACTAATTTCAATACCGGTTACGGTAGCCCCCGTTGGCATGACCGCTGCAGCGTGCAGGGCGAAGCCCCCTACCCCGCAGTAGAGGTCCCAGAGGCTGGCCGGCGCTGCTTCGCTGACCCATGTCTGAGCCCGACGGTACAAGGAAGCTGCGATGGGGGTGTTGGTCTGGAAGAAGCTCTGGGGGCGCAGATGCAGGGTCATATCGTTAACCTGCATGGGCAGGGTGGTGCGCTCAGTCAGAATAATTTCTTCGCTCCCCTCAACCAGGGCAACGTGTTCGCGCAGCAGGTTGACGCTCACCACCGCAAGCTGGGGTAGCTGTTCGTGGAGCCAGGGCAGTTCCCGTTTGAGCGCAACAATGAGCTTTTTGGAACGCAGAACGAAGCGGACCATCAGTTCGCCGCTATCGGAAGCGGTCACCAGAATGTTTTTGAGTTCCCCTTTGCGCTTCTGAACGCTGTAGGGGGTAAGGTCAGCCCGCTGGATCAGGTCAGCAAGGACGGGTATGGCCCGGCTAATTGCGGGCAGGTAAAGCTGGCAGTCGGTGAGGTCAATGCCCTGCCCCTGCCTGTCGAGAATACCGAGGGTGGGCTGCTGGGAGGTCCCGCCGACGACCAGCTTAGCCTTGTTGCGGAAGGCTTGGTCTGCGCTTGCTACGGGTGGGAGCCAGCTGAGGCTCTCCCAGGGTTCGAGCAGGGTCTGGGCGTCATGCTGTTTACCCGCTAACTGATCGGTGTAGGGGGTTTCAAGTAGAGAGCATGAGCGGCAGAGGCCGGCATCGAAGTAGTGGCAACGCATAGCTTCACTATTTTACAGCTCCCTGCCACCGGTCGTATAGGCGGAGCTTTGGGCATAGAGAAACCGGCGCCTCGTTGCCGAGACGCCGGTTCCAGGAAAACACAATCACTATTAACTCTTAGCCACCTGCACCAAATGCAAGATCGCGATGGAGAGCCTCAGCGCTCTTCTTCTCGAGCTTGGTCCAGCCGTCAGATGCGTAGGCAACAAGCAACATTGCCAGGAGCCCCACAATGATTGCGTAGAGGACAAAATCGACAATGGTAACCATATGCCTCACACCTTTCAGTTTCGCCTTTGATACTGATGAATAAAAGTAAGAGAAGACCTCTTTAGTGATTTAAAGCATACCCACAGGCTGGTGTGAAGTGCAATACTATTATCTAAAATTTTTAGTCATATTTTCAGAAGGGTGTAAAAACTCCGCCACTCCTTGCCAGGGGCAAGAAGTGGCGGAGCTTACAGCACGTGAGGAACCGGAAATGAACCGGTTTTCTCAGGCGGACGTAATTACATCATGCCGCCCATGCCACCCATGTCGGGGGCAGCAGCTGCTGCTGCAGGTTCGGGCTTGTCGGCAACGACGGCCTCGGTGGTCAGGAAGAGACCGGCGATGGAGGCAGCGTTCTGCAGGGCAGAGCGGGTAACCTTCACGGGGTCATTGATACCTGCTGCCATGAGGTCTTCGTATTCGCCGGTTGCAGCGTTCAGGCCGGTACCTGCGGGCAGGTTGCGGACCTTGTCAACAACAACGCCGGGCTCCAGGCCTGCGTTGAAGGCGATCTGCTTGAGGGGAGCGTCAATGGCGACGCGGACGATGTTTGCACCGGTTGCTTCGTCGCCGGAAAGTTCCAGCTTCTCGAAGGCCTTAACGCCAGCCTGAATCAGGGCTACACCGCCACCGGGGACGATGCCCTCTTCAACGGCTGCCTTAGCGTTGCGGACGGCGTCCTCGATGCGGTGCTTGCGTTCCTTGAGTTCGACCTCAGTGGCGGCACCTGCCTTGAGAACTGCAACGCCGCCAGCCAGCTTGGCCAAGCGCTCCTGCAGCTTCTCGCGGTCGTAGTCAGAATCAGAGTTAGCGATTTCACCGCGGATCTGGGCTACGCGACCCTCGATAGCGTCGGCATCGCCGGCGCCCTCGATGATGGTGGTCTCATCCTTGGTCACAACAACCTTGCGGGCCTGGCCGAGCAGGTCGATGGTTGCGGTGTCGAGGGAGAGGCCGACCTCTTCGGTGATGACCTGGCCGCCGGTGAGAATAGCGATGTCGGCCAGCTGGGCCTTACGGCGGTCGCCGAAGCCGGGAGCCTTAACAGCTACAGACTTGATGGAGCCGCGCATCTTGTTGAGGACCAGCAGAGCCAGAGCTTCGCCCTCGACGTCCTCAGCGACGATCAGCAGGGGTTTGCCGGACTGCATGACCTTTTCGAGGACAGGGACGAGGTCCTTGACGTTAGAAATCTTGGAGCTAACGATCAGGATGTAGGGGTCTTCAAGAACAGCCTCCTGGCGGTCTGCGTCGGTGACGAAGTAGCCGGAGAGGAAGCCCTTGTCGAAGCGCATACCCTCGGTCAGTTCCAGGGTCAGGCCGAAGGTGTTGGACTCTTCGACGGTGATGACGCCTTCCTTGCCAACCTTTTCCATGGCCTGGGCAATCAGCTTACCAATTTCGGGGTCGCCGGCTGAGATAGATGCGGTTGCAGCGATCTCTTCTTCGGTTTCTACTTCCTTAGCTGACTCCAGCAGTTCGGCGGTGACGGCTTCTACAGCCTTTTCGATGCCACGCTTGAGGGAGAGGGGGTCGGCGCCAGCGGCGACGTTGCGCAGGCCTTCGCGGACGAGGGCCTGAGCCAGGACGGTTGCGGTGGTGGTACCGTCACCGGCGATGTCGTCGGTCTTCTTGGCGACTTCCTTGACCAGCTCTGCGCCGATCTTTTCGTAGGGGTCTTCGAGTTCGATTTCCTTGGCGATGGAAACACCGTCGTTGGTGATGGTGGGTGCGCCCCAGGCCTTCTCCAGTACAACGTTGCGACCGCGGGGGCCGAGGGTTACCTTCACTGCGTCTGCTAGGGTGTTCAGACCCTTTTCAAGACCGCGGCGTGCCTCTTCATCAAAAGCAATCAGCTTTGCCATATGGCTTTCGCTCCTTCTGGAACATTCGGGGTGAGCGCGATTCTTCGGTGCCCGCGACGGACGGCGCAGCCTGTCTCTCGCCGTCGGGGCGGGTAGGGTGCGCCTCACCAGAGCATCGCTTCAGGTGTTTTACTCAAGAGCGGTTCGGCGGCTAAACCTAGCACATGATTTAGCAGTCGAAGCCCCTGAGTGCTAATACCAATCTTGGCACTTGAGCTCTAGGGGCGCAAACCTATTGCTCCCCCAGCTGAGCCTTAATCGCCCACAGCGCACAAGAGGTGCCGGGCAGGTGGTAGGTGGACGTCCGCTGGCCGCGAGTAAGCGTCCCTAGCCTAGCTGGTAGGTGCCGGTTGCTGAGTCGTAGATGTAGTTACCGGTGGGGTCTAGGTAGAAGGTAGCGGTGGCCGGGTCATAGCTATAACGATCAACGGAGGTGGGTATACCGGGGTTAGGCTCTATCTCTACCGCTCCGGTGCCGCTATCGGCAGTTTCTTGGGCAGTAGCTGAAGGTGAGGGCGATGCCCCGGGCAGGCTGGTGGGGTCAAAGTCGGCTCCGAGCACCACGTAGATGAGGCCGGTTTCAGCCTGGTAGTCCTGGGCGATGGTGGGCAGCCCCAGGGTGTCGGCTATTTCGTTGGCTTCTGAGGACGCCCCTGTGGCGAAGTACACCAAAGACTCCGCTGTGTAGGCTCCTGCCCAGTTAGCGGTAGAGGTAACGGTGTAGCCGGCCTCTTCGAGGGCTGCGGTAGCCTGGGCAGCAGCGCCGGCAGGCGCACTGGAGTTATACACCTCAACGGTCACGCTAGAAGGGTTAGTGGTGGGAGTGACTTCAGCACTCGGGCTTGCCGATGCGGTAGCGGTGGCACTGGTTGAGCCGGACGCCTCGGGGGCAGCGGTGCGCGGAGAGATCACGTACATGGTGCCACCCACGATGAGGGCCAGCACGCCGCTAACAATAATAGCGAGCAGACCAGCGCGGGACGTCGCAGTATCGTCAACAGCACCGCGATAGGCGCCGCGGCGGGCGTTGTTCTCATCGATGTCGTCAAACTCATCGCGGGGGTAGCTGTTCACGGGCGTCCTCATGATTGTGCGCGGTGGCGGGCTTTTAGTTACTAGGGTACACGCTAGGTGCCGGTGAAGCGGGCTCATGCTCCCTACCGGCCAAGAGGCTTAGGTTAGGGCATCGCGCTTGAGCCGTAGGCGGTGAGTCAGTGCGGGTTCGGCGGCAACTGCCTTGGGGTTGTCGATAAGAGCGTTGAGCTGCTGATAGTAGGCAACCGGGGTCAGCCCCAGAGTGCGGGTAATAGCCTGTTCTTTGCTGCCCTGGTATTTGAAGCGTTTTTTCTCGAGATTGAGAATAGCTACCTCAAGCTCGCTCAAGCCCTCTGAGGGTTCGGTGGTCTCGCTGCTCATCTCTTAACTTTCAGTGGTCTAGTCTTAGTAGAGGAGAATACCGCATCCCTTCCAAGGAGTACTGTGCCTGCCCGTCCCCTGCATGAGATTATGTCCCCTGACTGGGCTCAAGCCCTCGCTCCGGTGGAGCCTCAGATTCGAGCTATGGGTAACTTCCTGCGCGCAGAGCACGAGGCCGGGCGGGCAACCCTTCCCCCTGGAACCGATATTTTTCGGGCCTTTACCTACCCCATGAACGAGGTGAAGGTGCTAGTGATTGGGCAGGACCCCTACCCTACCCCCGGACACGCGATGGGTCTGAGTTTTTCGGTGCGCCCCGAGGTGCGCCCGATTCCCCGGTCGCTGCAGAACATTTATAAGGAGCTCCAGGCCGACACCGGGCTGGTACCTCCGGCTCACGGGGATCTTACGGCGTGGAGCGCCCAGGGGGTTATGCTCATGAACCGAGTGCTTTCGGTAGGGGCAGGTCAGGCGGGGTCGCACCGCAATCTGGGCTGGGAGCAGGTCACAACCGCTGCCATCGAGGCGCTGGCGAAGCGGGGCATGCCCTTGGTGGGGTTGCTCTGGGGTGCGGACGCCCGCAAATGCAGGCCCCTGCTCGGCGGCTACCCCTGTGTGGAGTCCCCGCACCCGTCCCCGCTCTCGGCCTCGCGGGGTTTCTTCGGGTCCCGTCCTTTTAGCCGGGTCAACGAACTTCTGGTTCAGCAGGGGGCAGATCCCGTTAACTGGCAGCTCCCCCAATAGTCACAAACGCAGTATCCGCTTGTCAGAAGCCTATCAGTTCATAGCTATGAAGGCATATACCTAATTTTTTGCCAAGGTGCGCAGCCGCTCTGTCAGAGCGTCCCATAGATAGGTGCCGAACACAATACCTGTTGCCATCAGCAAAACAGTCACGCCAGCAAGAGTGAGCCCCTGCAACCCCATCAGCGTATCCTGCCCGTTCAAGATGAGGTAGGAAGAGCGGAAGATAGTGAGACCGGGCAGCATAAACATCATGCCCGGAACATAATAAATCGACGCTGGGCTATGGAGAAGATACCCAAGGAAGCCAGCACTCAGCCCTACGGCTGTTGCCCCTGCCAGCACCTGCAGACGGGCGCCGTCCTCACCGGCAACCGCCCCTACCCCGTAGTAGGCTAGCTGCCCCACCAAAGACACCAGTCCAGACAGCACAATAGTGCGCGCTGACCCCTGCCAGGCAGCTGCAGACATAGCACTACCGATGACCATACCGGCAATAGAAACCCACAGGGGCGGGGGGCTAAAGACCGACTGCTGCACGTCAAGACTAGTGGCATCAAAGTAGTTCATGAGGGTTACCGCTACCGAGATTCCAGCAATCAAACCGGTAAAGTTTGCTCCCGTCACCACGAATTTACCGGCGGCGGTCAGCGGGAAGCCGTGAAGGGCGTCCTGCACCGCTGAAACCAGGCGGAAGGTGGGAAGGAACATCATCAGCCCAGCTGCCACGATGTGCGGGGCAGAAACGTAAAACCCTCTACTGTACAGCCACCCTAAGGGAGCTGATACGAGTAGGGCCAGCACCGTAATCGTTGCAGCACCCAGGGCCATCATGAAGTAGCTGGGCAGGCGCAAACGCCCCGCCCACACCAGTACGAAGTTCACCACGGTAAACACCGCTAGAGAAGTCACCGCAGCCCGCCAAGATCCTCCCACACCCAGGGTAAATGCCCCTGCGATCAGCAGGTTCCACGCCAATAAAACGGCCGGTGAATAGGGTTTCTTTTGAGCGTTGACCCGAGCTAGGCGGCGTTCGGCCCGGGCCCGGCTCACGGTCCCCTGAGCGATATCGTGCACCAGTCGGTAGAGCTGGTGCAGAGCCCAGTAGTTCTCGGAGGTAGAGCGAACGACCCGCACCAGGGTCAAGCCCAGTTTTTCGTTCTCCAGCCCTCCGGCTTCGGGCAGCTGCCCGCGGCTAGCCGCTTCGTCGAACTCAGAGACGTAGTTAATCACGATGGACTGATAGGTGATATCAACTTCTATATCGTGAATACCGTACATGGCGCAGACGGTCACTACCGCAGCATCTACATCTGCCGCGTCGGCGCCATAGTGGAAGAGGGTCTCAGCCAGGCGCAGGGCGAAAGCCAGGATTTCGCGGGTTTCTTCCTTCTGTCTGACCCGCTGGCGGTAACGGGCTAAGGCAACCTGCGCAACCTGACGCTGGGCAACGCGGGCGATCCCGCGGATAGGTACGGTTAAAGCCTGCTGGGGCTGGGCAAAAGAGCGCAGGCTCGCAGCTGCCCGACGGCGCGAAGAAACCGAAGGCGCGGGGGCGGTGGCCGGGTAGGACGCCTGCAGCAGCTCCGCCTGTGCAGGCGGCTGATTGGCTAAGGGCTGGGCGGCAACGGGCTTTTCAGAAAAGCCGTGCGTATCACGGGAGCCGCCGCTAGCGGTCACGCTTTTCTTTCTGTTCGCTACCCTCGACCGAGGGGCTCAGATAGCGCTGAATGATGTACTGCATGAGGTAGCTCCCCAGAACTACGCCAGAGGCCATAGAAAGAATAATGCCGATAGCCGCTACCATACCGGGTACACCGGCATCGGAGTTAGCTTCGACCGTAAAAAGGTAGAGGCCGCGGAAGACCGAGAGACCGGGAAGCAGGAAGGTCAGGGCAGGAACGTAGAAGATGGAGGCAGGGGCGTGCAGGCGATAGGCCAAGAAGGTACTCATCAGGCCAATCACGAGAGCGGCAAAAGCTGTGTTGGCTCGCCCCGCCCCGGGGCCAAACATGAGCGTATAGCCCTGGTAGACCCAGAAGCCGCAGGTAGCGATCAGCAGTATCCACAGTAGGGTTCGCCAGCGGGCGTGGGTGGTCACCGCAAAGGCAAGAGAGGCCAGCATAAAGAAGGTGTAGCTGACCCCCAGCCCCGCACCCACAAATCGGGTTTCGGTGATATCGAGCTCGCTCACCCCCAGTACCGACAGCACCGCTACCGCCGAGGCCAGCCCCACCACGATACCGAGGAAGGACATACCGGTTGAGACGAACTTACCCGCCGCTGTGAGCGGGAAGCCGTTGAGAGCGTCCTGCACCGTTGAAACCAACCGGGCGGTGGGCAGGAGCATAATGAGCCCCGCCGCCACGATGTGGGGAGCCGAGACGTGAAAGCCCACCTGGGAGAAGATAGATGCCTCATCCGATATATAAATAGCGGCGAAGGTAACCACACCGGCACCCGCAGCCATGTTAAAGAATCCGGGCATCTTGAGCTTAGAGATCAGGCTGTTAACGAAGTGAATCGCCAGGAAAACGATACCGCCCACGGCCCCCGCAGCGAGAGACCCGCCCAGGGCCAGAACCAGAGAGAAGGCCGCCACAATGTTAGCCAGCATGATAATCATGGGCGAGTAGGGTTTTTTAGCGGTATTGATCTTGTGCAGGCGACGCTCGGCCCGGTGGCGGGGCAACCCGCCCGCGGTGATGTCGTTAATGAGCTTATAGATGTCGTCCAGGGCAGCGTAGTTCTCTGACCAGGAACGTACCACGCGCATGACCGTGTGGCTAAACCGTTCTTTACCGGGTGCGGAGTCTTCGGGTTCGCTCAGATTGATAGCCCGGGTGCGGTCATCGACCTCGTCGATATCGGAGACGTAGTTGATAATCACCGACTGGTTGGTGATATCGATTTCTACGTCATCCAGCCCGTAGGCTGCACACACGGCCACAATCGCCGAGTCCACATCGACGGTATCTGCCCCGTAGTGGAACATGGTCTCAGCCAGACGCAGGGAGAAGTTGAGGATCTCACGGGCCTCTTCTTTCTCCCGCACATATTCGGCCCGGTGGGCTGCAGCGATATTGAAAGGACGCTGGGCCAGGCGGGCGATGCCTCGCATGGGTTTGGTGAGCGACTGGTCGGTGCTCACAAAAGACTTGAGGGAGGACCGCACCCGAGAGGGGCGCTTGACGGACAGGCGGGGGGCCGTTGGCAGGGCAACGGTGTGGGGCCCAGCAGCCGAGGGGTAGGAGGCCTGTTGCAGACCGGTGGCCTCGTTAACAGTGGGGGTGCCCGCAGTTACCGGGCCAGGGTCGCTGTCGCTATCGGCTCTCCCCAGACTCAGGTCGGTAGCCGGGCCAAAGGCTGAGGGCACCTGATAGGTAGCGGGGGTTGCCAGATCAAAAGCGGACGCCGGCGGTTCAGCTACCCCGGTAGCTGTAGAGTCTACGGTTTCAGCAGGAGTATCAAAGGCGCTCTCCCCCTGCCCCAGGTGGGCCAGCCGGTTGCGCAACTGCGGGTCCCGCACCTCATCAAGCGACACGACCGGCAGGGGCCCCCAAGCCTGAGAGGACGAGGGGGCGGGGGCATCCTGCCCACTGGCGTCCGAACCCTGTGCAGTTTGCCCGGCACTCCCCTGCCCAGCCGCAGGGTCTTCACCCGATGCCACGCGCGGCAGCAGGGCCGTCTGTCCAAAAGCCCCGGCCCCGGTGCCCTCATCAGAGGGAGCTATATCAAAAGCAGAGGCAGAAGGGTAAGCCTTTTGCTGCAAGGGAGTCTTGCTGGGGGTCAAAGGGATTACTCCTTCCGCCTCTTACGGTGAAAGTTGTTCAGGCACAGCATCTGCTGTACCCGGATTGAACCGGGGTCGGTTTAGTAGAAAGGCTGGCCGGTCTTACGGACCCAGAGCTGGCGCATAACCTTCTCAACAGCCTGATTCCAGGCCTTGTACTTGACCGGTGAAAGCACCTGGTCCCAGACGCCAACGTAGTCGATGACGTCCTTGGTGAAGGAGGTCTTGAAGAGACCCAGGCCGTAGTGGTGGTGGTCCTTGTTCTTGAGCTCGCTCTTGGGCGGGGTGCCGCAGAAATCGTAGCTCTTAATCTCGAATTCCTTCATCAGGTCGGTCAGGGCTGTCCACTGTACCTGGTGGGAGTCGCCGTACTGCTTGCGGCGGGGCTTAGAACCGCCGTCCTTGTAGGTGCCCTTCTCACCGTAGCGAATCACGTAGGCGCCTACGGAAGGCTCGCCGTCCTCGTAGGTGAAGTAGAGACGGCCCTGGCCAGCCTGTTCAAAGGTGGTCCAGAAATCGCGGTAGTAGTCGTAGGAGCGCAGATGCACGTTGGCGTTGCCCTGACCCACGGTATCCATGAGGGCGTACATCTTCTTCATGTTCTCTTCGGTCAGGGGCACACGCTCAACCTCGCAGCCCTCGCGCAGAGAACGGCGCACGGCATTGCGTCCGCGCGATGAGAGGGACTTGAGAACGTCTTCTTCGCTCTTATCGGTATCAAGAATCGCGGTGGAGTCATTGGGCTGGATGTTCCAGCTTTTGACCAGGCCGGTCTTGGCCATAAAAGCATTGACGGAGTCGTCTGCGATGATATCGGGCTCAATCTTGACCGCGAAGACACCCAGCTTCTTACGCTTGATGAAATCCTTGTTGGCATCGAGAATCGCGGGGATCTCTTCAACAGAGTTCACACCGGGGCCCTTAATCATGTACCAGATTTTGCCGAGGGCAGGTACGGACTTTTCGAGCACCAGGTTGTAGCTGGCAAAAGGGGCCTCTGCGCCGTCAAGGACGGTGGTGCCTTCGTAGACCAGGTAGAGAGGCTTCCAACCGTGCTTGGCTTTGACGGAAGCGAAGGACGCTGACTGCAGCAGGTTGCCGCCACCGGGGCTGGCGATGACGTGGTCATCCCAGGAGGCGATTTCGGCGTCGGTAGCGAAGCGGGCTGTGAACTGTCGCAAGGTCCCTCTTTTTCTTTTCGTGCGCGCGTGGGCGCGGGAAAGGTTTCAGCTTCCCAGTCTATCGAGAGTGGGCGGGCTATGCACCCTGTGGGCGCCGTGAGTTTCGTCTGGTGTAACTGGGTATCGGCCCTGTCGCCCCTTACCCGGGCACAGTGAAGCCCCAGCTTGCAGTAAGCGGGGGCTTCATGTTCAAACCGTTAGGCTGAGATTGCTCGACTAAACCGTATTATTCGGCGTCGTGGTCGGTCTCGAGGATCTTGACCAGGGTGTCGAGTGCTTCTTCAGCGCCTTCGCCCTCTGCGCGCAGAACGACCTTGTCGCCGTGCTTAGCGCCGAGTGACATCAGGGACAGGATGGATGCTGCGTCCATTGCTTCGTCTGCGGGCTCGCCTTCAGCTGCGATGGTGACTTCAACGGGGAGGTCGCCTGCTGCTTCAGCGAAAATCGCTGCGGGGCGGGCGTGCAGGCCAACACGGCTTGCGATGGTGGCAATACGTTCTGCCATGGTGTTCTCCTTATAAAGGGGGTGCGGATTTGTTGTCCACTACTGAGTCTAAATCAGGCGCGTATGTTTCGCGCGTGTTAACCGCTTATTTTGGTGTGATTTATTCAGTAGTGGAGGTTAGAGGCCGAGCTCGTCCAGAATCGGCAGGTGCTTGCGCGCTGCTTCCTTAGCTTCTGCTGAGGAGATCTGGTCGAGGGCGTCGTTGGCGATCTGCTGGGCCTTTTCGGGGGTGACCGACTTGAGCACGGCGGAGACAGCTGCCATGGCGCCAGCGTTCATGGAGAGGGTGTCAACGCCCAGGCCGACGAGGACGACGGCCAGTGCGGGGTCGGCTGCTGCTTCACCACAGACGGAGACGTACTTCTTGACGCCGGCCTTGGCGGATGCTCGCTTGGCTCCTTCGACGGTCAGCTTGATCATCTTGAGGACGGCGGGCTGCCAGGGGTTGTTGAGGTGGGCCAGGTCGCCGAGCAGGCGGTCTGCTGCCATGGTGTACTGGGTGAGGTCGTTGGTGCCGATGGAGACGAAGTCGACTTCACCGAGGATCGCTTCAGCGTTGACGGCTGCTGCGGGGGTTTCGACCATGACGCCGCGGGTTGCCAGGCCTACTTCATCAACCATTTCCTTGAAGCGGCGGGCTTCACTGGTGGTTGAGATCATGGGAGCCATAACCCAGATGTCGGCGTCGGAGCCGTCGGCTGCTGCCTTGATGGCTTCGAGCTGGCGTTCGAGGACGCCGGGCACGGTCCAGTCGGTGCGGTAGCCGCGGACGCCGAGGGCGGGGTTCTCTTCTTCCTTGACGTTGAGGAAGGGCAGGGGCTTGTCGGCGCCTGCGTCGAGGGTGCGGACAACGATGTGCTGGCCGGGGAAGGCGTCGAAGACGGCCTTGTAGCTGGCGGTCTGGGTTTCTACTGAGGGTTCAGCGTCGTGGCCCAGGAAGCCGAATTCGGTGCGGAGCAGACCCACGCCTTCGGCCTTGAGGCCGGCTGCCTTTTCTGCGCTCTTGCCGTCGCCGACATTGGCGTAGAGGGGCACAAGGGTGCCATCTGCCATAGCGCCGGTGCCGTCGAAGTCGGGCAGTTCCTTGCGGTTGGCGTACTTTTCGGCCAGGTCGCGGTGCTCGTCGGTGACCTCGGTGTTGACGGTACCTTCGTTGGAGTCAATGTAGACTTCGGTGCCGTTTTCGATGTCGGTGACGCCCTTGGCGGCAACGATAGCGGGCAGGCCAAGGCCGCGAGCAAGAATCGCGGTGTGGGCCTGGGGGCCGCCGTCGGAGGTGATGAGGGCGATGACATTCTTGGGATCGAGGGTGGCGGTGTCTGCCGGGGCCAGGTCGATAGCTGCCAGGATGAAGGGGTCAGCTGAGACGGGGATGCCGGGGGCCTGCTGGCCGGTCAGCTCGGCAACGATGCGGGCGCGGACGTCGTGGATATCGGTAACGCGCTCGGCCATGTAGCCGCCGAGAGCTGCCATCTGGTCGGCGAAGGCTGATGCGGCTTCCCAGACTGCGAGTTCGGGGGCCTTGCCCTGCTTTTCAACGATCTTGATGGCGCTCTTGAGCAGGGCGCGGTCGGTTGCCATCTGGGAGGTGGACTTGAGCACGGCCTTGCCATCGCGGCTAGCGTGCTCGGCGCGCTCCAGCAGACCGTTCTTGACGGTTTCGGCTGCGGCCTTGATACGCTCGGCGGCCTGCTCGGGGGTTTCGTCGGCTGAGAGCTTCAGGGATGATGAGGGAGCCTTGATGGGCTCGGGCATCTGAAGGACTTTGCCGATAACGCGGCCGGCGTAGACGCCGACACCCTTGTAGGTAGTCATAGTATTTTCCTTCTAAGAGGTTGAAGTGATTTAGGCGGTTGCCTCGGCCTTACGGCCTGCAAGTGACTTGAGAACAATATACATGAGAGCGCCCACTACGGTACCTGCGATGGCGGCCACAAGGAACATGAGGGGGTTCTCAACCAGGGCGATGATCCAGACACCGCCGTGGGGAGCGGGTGAGGCTACGCCTGCGCCCATGGAGATAGCACCGGCAACGGCTGCACCGACAACGGATGAGGGGATGACGCGCAGGGGGTCGGCGGTGGCGAAGGGGATGGCACCTTCGGAGATGAAGGAGGCACCCAGTAGCCAGGCTGCCTTGCCGTTTTCGCGTTCGGGGGCGCTAAAGAGCTTGGGGCGGACGGCGATGGCCAGGGCCATAGCCAGCGGGGGAACCATACCTGAGATGATGACGGCTGCCATGACCTGCTGGGAGGCCAGGGTACCGGCGGAGAGGCCTGCGGTGGCAAAAAGGTAGGCTGCCTTGTTGACGGGGCCGCCGAGGTCGAAGCCCATCATGGCGCCCAGGATGATGCCCAGCAGAATGGCTGAGGCACCGGTCATGGAGTTGAGCCAGTTCTCAAGAGAGGTGGTAACCCAGGCGAGGGGGCCACCGAGCAGGAAGAACATGAGGCCGCCTGCGAAGAGGGTGGCTACGAGCGGGGTGATGACCACGGGCATCATGGATGCGAGCCAGCGGGGTAGCTTGAGCAGGGAGAGCCAGTAGGCACACAGACCTGCGAGCAGACCGGCGACGATACCGCCGAGGAAGCCGCCACCCACCATAACGGCGACAGAACCGGCGATGAAGCCGGGAGCGATGCCGGGGCGCTGGGCCAGGCCGTAGGCGATGTAGGCTGCCAGAATCGGAACCATAGCTCCCAGGCCAAAGGCACCGATAGTGTGCAGGGCAGCACCCAGGTAGAGGGAGAGCGGCGTGTCGCCCAGGTTGGTGAGGGAGGCACCGGAGAGGATAGCTTCGGTGTCTACGTCACCCAGGTTGGGCATGGTGATAGCTTCGAGCATGAAGCCGATAGCCAGGATGATGCCGCCTGCTGCCACGAAGGGAATCATGTAGGAGACGCCGGTCATCAGGGCCTTGTAGATGCGGGTGCCCCAGGAGCCGCCTTCTTCAGCGGTTTCTGAGGAGTCAGCTGCACCTGCGGCAACGCGCTTGCCGTTGGGCTTCTCAGCTTCGGCAAGGGCTTCTTCGATCATGGCCTTGGGCTCGTCGATGCCGCGCTTGACGGGGGCTTCGACGTAGGGCTTACCGGCGAAGCGTTCGCGGCCGCGGACGGGCAGGGCAACGGCAAAGATGACGGCATCGGCTTCGTCAATCTCGGCCTGGGTGAGCTTGTCACCACCGGATGAGCCCTGGGGCTCAACCTTGAAGTCGTAGCCCAGCTCTTCGGCGGCGTACTTGAGGCCGTCTGCTGCCATGTAGGTGTGGGCGATGCCGGTGGGGCAGTTTGTCACAGCCACGATCTTCTTACGGCGGGCGGGGGCTTCTGCTTCAGCAGCAGCGGCTACGGAGCCGGACGCAGCAGCGGCAGCGGGTGCCTCAGCTACCTTTTCGCGTAGGCCCAGGGCCTCTTCAACGAGGACGACGACCTCGTCAGCGGTCTTGGCGTCGTGCAGGGCAGCGGTGAAGGACTTCTTCATAAGGGAGCGAGCCATCTGAGAAAGGATCTTCAGGTGGGCTTCGTCGCCGTCTGCGGGAGCTGCGATGAAGAAGATGAGGTCGGCGGGGCCGTCCTTAGCGCCGAAGTCAACGGCGGGGTTGGGGCGGGCCATAGCCAGGGTGGGCTCGGTGACTGCTTCACTGCGACAGTGGGGAATAGCGATACCACCGGGGATGCCGGTGTCGGTCTTTTCCTCGCGGGCACGCGCAGCGGCGTAGAGAGTCTCAAAGTCGGTGGCGCGGCCAGCACCTACGACGGCACCAGCTAGATGCTCGATGACATCGAAGCGGGTCTCGCCGAGGTTCTCATCGAGGCTGATGAGATCCGCAGTGATGAGAGCAGACATGTGCTCCTCCTCGGATTGTGTTTTAGGGTTTTGAGAATGTGGTTCGGTTGGGGTTTAGAGGGCTAGCTCGCGCAGGGTGACTGCTTCGGGCGTGGTTGATTCTAGGGTGGGCACCTGGGTGCCGGGGAGGGAGGCTGCAGCTGAGCCGTGGGCTACGGCCTGCACCAGGCATTCGGGCAGGGTTTTGCCCTGCTCGTGAGCAATCAGGAAGCCGGCCAGGGAGCAGTCACCTGCGCCCACGGTGGAGCGCACCTTGATGGGGGCGTGGACGGCGTGCCAGGCGCCTTCTGCTGTCACCAGC
This sequence comes from Rothia nasimurium, assembly GCF_014217215.1. Lineage (GTDB taxonomy): Bacteria > Actinomycetota > Actinomycetes > Actinomycetales > Micrococcaceae > Rothia > Rothia avistercoris. The sequence continues at coordinate 402,057 of NZ_CP056080.1, read as the reverse complement.
ACGGCTCCTCCCCCACCCAGGGTGGCAAGGACCATTTCGACACCGCGGTCGACCAGTTCTTTGGCGGTAGCTGCGGTGAGTTCGGGGTTGGCTTCAAGCTCGTCTGCCATCTCGATTTTGCCGACCAGCTCAGCGAGTTCTTCGGAGTTGGGCTTGATGAGGTTGGGCATGCCGTCCAGGCCAACAAGGGCGTCGCGCAGGGCTGCACCGGAGGTGTCAACGGCGATGCGGGGGGCTTTCTCGCCCAGGGACTCGCGGATTGAGCGGCCCACAACGGCGTAGTAGTCGGAGGGGACGCCGGCGGGCAGGGAACCTGCCAGCACTAGCCAGGATGCCTCGATGGTTTCCTTAATCATGAGGCGGGTCAGCTGCTGCTGGGCCACATCGTTCAGGGGCTCACCGGGGGCGTTGATCTTGGTGGTGGTGCCGTCGGGCTCAACGATGGTGATATTGGAGCGGATCGGGGCGCCGATAGGCATGTTGACGAAGGGCACCTCTGCCTCTTTGAGGCTGGCCAGTACGGGGTCTTCGTTGTCGCCGGGCAGCACCGCTACGGTTTCGAAGCCGGAGATGTTGAGGGCGCGGGCAATGTTCACGCCCTTGCCACCGGGGTCGGACACCGCCGCGACGGCGCGCTGAACGGCACCGCGCTTGATTTCGTGGTTCAGTTCCACGGTGCGGTCCATGCTGGGGTTAGCGGTTAGGGTAACGATCATGCGATAAGCACCTCTACGTTGGATTCTTCAAGCGCTGCGGCGAGTTCGCCTTCGGGCGCTTTATCGGTAATGAGAGTATCGATGTCTTCAAGCCCGGCAAAGCGCACCAGGGACTCCTGGCCGAACTTGGCGGAGTCGCACAGGAGCACCACGCGGCGGGCTGACTTAACGATGGCGGTCTTGACGATAGCTTCGTTCAGACCGGGGGTGGAGAGCCCAAATTCGGCGTCCAGGCCGTTCACGCCGATAAAGGCGATGTCGGGTCGGATGGTTTCGAAGTGGGCAGCGGCGCGGGTACCAACAGCGGCCCAGGTCATCTTGCGCAGCTGGCCGCCCACCATATCGAGTACCACGCCATCGGCTTCAGCCAGTTTCACGGCGATGTGAAGGGCGTGGGTGATGATGAGGCGGTCGGCGCCTGACTTGAGGGAGAAATCTGCAGCAGCAATGCGGTCGGCGAGGATTTCGATGGTGGTACCGGCGTCGAGAACTACCGCACCGGCGTCCGAATCGCGCAGTAGCTCGTAGGCACGCAGGGCGATTTTCTGCTTTTCGGGGGTGTTCATGTTTTGACGTAGGGCGATAGACGACTCTACAGAGGTCGACTGCTCTACGGTTACGGCACCGCCGTGCACACGGCGCAGCTTACCGTCAGCTTCGAGGGCTGCTAGGTCACGGCGGACGGTTTCCATCGTGACTTCGTAGCGTCTAGCCAGGTCTGCGCCGTTGACACGGCGTGCAGAAGCCACGAGCTTCGCTATTTCGGCACGTCGTTCTTCAGCGAACATGTGTTTATCACCTTATACAACTGGAAGGTGGGTCGGGCGACCCTATCTACAGTTGATTTTATGTGGGTTTCTGTGGGTACGTCAATGTAAAACCCACGATTACGGGTGTGTTTCGGTGTTTTGGTTGGGTTTTTCGGTCACTTTCACTAGGGCCAGTGCCAAAACCCAACCGATAGCACACCCGAGGGTGTTGGCGAGGACGTCCAGGGGCGAGCTGGTGCGCCCGGGCATGAAGTGCTGGGTGGTTTCGATAGCCAGGGTACAGACCAGCCCACCCAGGGGTACGAGCCAGGTACGGGCCGGGCGCAGCAGCCAGGTGAAGAGCAGACCGCCGGGCACAAACATGACCACGTTCGACAACCATTCCACCTGCCCGTAGCCAAACCAGCCGGGCAGCCAGCCGCGGGCGTGGCCGTCCGCAAGAATCCTGGCTAGGGTTTCGCCCGACTCGCCGGAGTCAACGTGGGTGGGCCAGAAAACGATGAAGGCGACGGCAGCCACGTACAGGCAGGTGGTGACCCAGAGAAAAGTGCGCCCCACTAGGGCTTACCTACCAGCAGGGGCTCCTTCACCTCTAGCCAGTGGGCAAGGCCCGGCAGGTCAACCTCTAAGGGTTCGGCGTTAGCGATGGTGCCGAACTCCCGGCCGTGGGTGGCAGAGAGGGCACGGCGAATCAGGGAGCCGTGGGAGACGGCGATGACGCGCTGGCCCGGGTAGTCGCGGGCAATCTGGCGCAGCACCTTGATGCCGCGCAGGTAGACGGAGCGTTCGCTTTCAACGCCGCTGTAGTAGGCATCGGGCTCCTTGCGGGCCTCGGCTGAAATGTCGAGCCCTTCGGCTTCGCCATAGCCGCGTTCGACCAGGTCGTCGTAGGTGCGGTCGACGGCCAGACCGAAGGCGGCACCGATAATTTCTGCGGTCTCATGGGCGCGGGAGAGCGGGGACGAAACCACCACGTCGAACTCGAAACCCCGAGCCTTAAGAGAGGCTGCGGTCTCGTGGGCCTGGGCGCGACCGGTTTCGTTGAGGGGAATATCGCTGGAGCCCTGCATGAGGTGGGCCTTGTTCCAGTCGGTCTGACCGTGGCGGATTAGCATGATAGAGGACGCCCGGCGGGCAGGTGCCAGGGGCACCACCTCACCGTTGTGGGGCACCAGCACTTTCTGGCCGGTGCGGGCGGTTTGCAGGCGGGAAATCAGCATACCGTGCACCACGATAATCAGGTTCTTACCCGGGTAGTCGGCTTCGACCTGGTCGAGGGCGTCTTCAACGCGGGCGAGGAAGTCGGCCAGGGGTTCGATGTCTGCGGTTTCGTTTTCTACCGTCTCCCAGAGGGCGGGGTTGTTCTGTACGCCTTCGAGGTCTTTGAAGGAGCGTTCTGCTAGGCCCGGGTAGGAGCCGAGGACGGGTAGGCCCAGTTCGTCGGCGATAATGGCACCGGTTTCTGCGGCGCGGGAGAGGGGGGAGGTGACGACGCCGTGCCAGGTGAAGCCGGGGTGGGCGTCCGCTTGGGTCTTGGCGTATTCGAGCACGTTGTGGGCGGCGGCGAGCGCCTGGGCGCGGCCGGTGTCGTTGAGGGGTATGTCGCTGGAGCCCTGTAGGCGGTGTACGAGGTTCCAGTCGGTCTGTCCGTGTCGAATGAGTACGCTAGGCATGGGTTCTATTATCCCCTCCCAGCCCGCCGAGCGCGGGGTAGTGGGAGTGTTAGTTTGCTCCCGGGGCAGACGGATCTGTGCACAAGCATGCAGCGGCTAGGTGCCAGGTACTCGTGGCACACCGTATGCTCTCATACCGGGGTGGGCGGGAGCACCTGCGGCGTGGATTATGAATGGGGCGCCCCTCTTTCTAGAAGGATTCGGAGTGGACCTGCTCTAAGAATTCCTCAAATTTTTGTGGCGAAAAAGCTGATATGTACTGGGTTTAGTTCCGCTCCCGTAAATTTAGAAACAAACAAAAAGAGCAAAGGAACCTTCACCCATGCCCACCAAATACCCCCAAGAACTCAAAACACGAGCCCTACGCCTACTGACCGACCACCTGGAAAACAACCCCAACACAGGCATCTACACCGCCTGCCGAAACATCGGAGAACGCCTCGGCATCAGCCCCGAAACCCTACACAAATGGCACAAACAAGCCGCCATCGACCAAGGAGAAACCCCCGGGCCCACCAGCGATATGGCAGCAGAAAACCGAAGACTTCGCAAAGAAATTGCTGAACTACGCAGAGCCAACGAAATCCTGAAAGCCGCTTCGGCTTTTTTCGCAGCCGAGCTCGACCGTCCGGCCCGATGATGATCCGTTTCATTGATACCCATAAGGATCTCTTCGGGGTCGAGCCGATTTGCCGGACTCTCGCTGAGCATCTAGACGGTGGATTCATCACCTCACGTGGCTACCGAGCAGCAAAAGCCCGCGTGCCAGCAGCTAGAACACTCAGTGACCAGTTGCTGATCCCCGAGCTTCTGAGAATCCACCAGGAAAACTACGGAGTCTACGGGGTGCGCAAGATGTGGCAAGCCATGAGACGAGCAGGCTGGGCTATCGGCCGGGATCAGACCTACCGGCTCATGCGTGCTGCTGGTATCCAGGGGGTACACCGGGGTCGTAAACCGGTGACTACCAGGGCTACCAAGGCTCCTGATAACCGCCCTGACCTCGTCAACCGCCAGTTCACCTCTGATGCCCCACATCGCCTGTGGGTAGCAGATTTCACCTATGTTCGTACCACCAGCGGCTTCTGCTATACCGCTTTCATCACTGATGTCTTCAGCCGGAAGATTGTCGGTTGGGGTGTTTCCTCAACCATGCATACACTCGGGATGCCTTTGACGGCTTTGAAGCAGGCTCTTTTCGATGCTCGTAAGTGTGGGTCTGTTTTGACTGAGATTGTGCATCATTCTGACCGTGGGGCCCAGTACGTGGCTGAGGATTACACGCGTGAGCTTCGGGGCCTGGGTGTGCAACTGTCAGTTGGGTCAAGGGGCGATTCGTACGATAATGCTTTGGCTGAGTCGGTTAACGGTGCGTATAAGGCAGAGCTTGTGCGTGGCCGGTTCTTTGAGTCTGTTGCTCAGTTGGAGGTTGAGACGGCGGGTTGGGTGTGTTGGTGGAATGAGCAGCGGTTGCATTCGTCCCTTGGTTATCGGACTCCGCAGGAGGTGGTGGATGGTGTTGTGAGTCTCGTATGATGGTAGGAACTAAAGCCAGTACATATCAGCAAGTAGCTGGTGCTATTAGGCAGATTGTTTCTGGTGGTGTGGCGTCGCGTGGGCCGGTGGAGTCTTTGAAGTCGGTGTCTTTTGATCCTTCTACCGGTGAGGGAGTGTTGTCGGCGGCTTCTTATGCGGGTACGGTTTCTGGTGCGGTGTTGGTTGATGAGGTGACGGAGGTTCCTGGTGAGTAGTGGTGCGGTGAGTAAAGGGTCTAAGGATTCTAAGCCTAAGAAGCCTAAGCACTGGAGGGAGCTGAAGCTTACTGACAAGGTTTTTGTTGTAGGTTTTGGCTCGGTTGTTCTTGTGATGGTGTACGCGTTTTTGTGGTTCTTTTTAGCAACCCCAGTTAACAAAGCTTTTCACCACTCGCAGGAGTGCACCATTACGGCTGCGGTAAACCGTAGTAGCGGAGCTCGGTCTTATAGTTCCTCATCCAATATTTATATTCAGAGCCCTGATTGCTCTCATCTGGTGTATGAGGGGAAGCGTTATGGGTTGACCAATGATGAGATTGTTGAGCGTATTCGTGAGCTGGAAGGTCAGAGGGTGAGTGTGGATGTGGGGGTGTGGCAGATGCCTTTCTCGTCGGTGACGTCGGTGGTGGGTATTGAGGGTTTGGATTTGAGTAAGTAGCTGTTGCTGGTAAGGGGTGTTTGGTGTTGTGTAGGGTACCGGCACCCCTCTTTCTTTTGTGCCCTGTTGGGTTGGTGTGTTGTCGCCGAGGGTGACGCCGTTGAGGCAGAACTACTTATCGGGGTCCACCGTGGAAAATATAGCTGGTTACGGTATTGATAGAGTTGGCGACTATGCTCTAGGTGTCGCCAATTATGTCGTTACTCCTCAGGAGAATTCCTTGAATATCACAGATGCCGGGAAAGAAGGTCTTAAGAGCATGCTCAGTGGTGGCTCAAGTGGAGTTTCTTCTTCATCTGCGGACGCAATTCGACCCGCCACACCGTTACCTAATGAGTAGAAAAATGAATATATTTTATACTGATGAATTAAATAAAAAAGGAAACAAAAGGCCCAGAAAATGGGTTAGTTTTTGCCTGCTGATTATTGTTTTCCTCAGTGTTTTATCTATGCTTGGCATTCCTTTGTATAATGCATATAGTCAAAAGAATCCTATTGATAAGCAGTGCACCATTATCTCTGCAGAAGTCTTCAATAACCGCAGTGGTACCGGCGGGTTATCAACTTCCAGTACGAAGTTGAAGATCCGTACGCAGGAGTGCGGAACTGTCTATGTGTCTAAAGTTTTATCTCCTTCTCCCGCTGGGTCTTGGGATGAGATGGCTGCTGAGTTAGATGGGTATCGGGGTGAGCAGGTGGTGTTGGTGTTTCCTCCTTTTCAGTTGCCTGCTGAGGGGGATTATGCATTGGGGTATGGGTATCGTTTGTAGGTGATGCGGGGTGTTGGTGTCTTGTTGGGTGCCAGCACCGCCTTCCTTTTATCCTCATAGCCCGGGACGGCGTCGTCCTGATTGATTACTAGAACCTTTCTTCGGGGTGACGATTGCTGGGTCTTTGCAGGTTGCTGGCCTGGAGATTCTGGGTGTGCGTGTGTATGACCCGGTAGCTCGTGGGTTTATTTCTCCTGACCCGCTGGCCTCGCCGGTGGGTGCTGGTTGGGGTGCGAATGTGTATGCCTTTGTGGGTCATGATCCGGTGGGGTTGGTGGATCCGTGGGGTTTGTCGCCGATGACCGCTTCTGAGTTTAGGGAGTATCGGGCTGATACTCGGGGCCGTGCTGGTGAGCGGATTGTCTCTGGCATGAAGTCAATGGCCTCATCAGCCGTTGACTGGGTGAAAGACAACTGGGTGGGAATCGCCATGGTTGCCGGTGGCATTGCTGCTACCGCTCTGCTGGGGCCCTTGGGTGCTGCTATTGTTGGCGGCGCCCTGATATCAGGCGGCATTTCAGCGATGACCAATAAGAACGCTGATGGGTCCATTAACTGGGCTGCTGTTGGTAAGGACGCTCTGTTTGGTGCTGTATCCGGTGGCGCGGCTTATAAGGTGATGGGCTGGGCAGGTAAGGCTCTTGCCCCGAAGTTCTCCAAGGTTGCGGATGCTGCTAGGAGTAGGGCTAGTGGGTTCTTGAATAAGTCCACCGCTCACGCCAATAAGACTGATAATTTGGGGTTCTTGCGTATTCCTGGTTCTAAGACGTACCACAATTGGCGTGCGGGGGTGAATGAGGCCAAGTATGCAAAGTTTGATGCTAAGGCTACCTTGTGGGGTAATCGTGCTGATGTGGCTGGGGATGCTGCGAGGTTTGGTGAGACCTTCTTGGGTAAGGGTGTGAATGGTTCTGCTGCTGGTGGGGTGTCGAATGGGTTGGCTTATACGATGCCGGAGACTGGTAGTTATAGTGTGCGTGAGGATTGGAATGTTGGGGGTATGGCTGTGGCTACTGGTGGTGGTAGTTTGATGGGTGGTTTGAAGCCGGTGGTGCCGAAGCATGATAATGCTGTGGTGAATTATGGGATTGACCGGGTGAAAGATTATGTGGTGGGTGCGGGTAACGCTATGGTTTTGACGGCACCGTCTGACTGGAACTTCGGAGATCTTAACGATAAAGGAATGAAAGCTGTAGGAAAGGGTATGGCTACCGGATTGGGTAAGTCTGGTCGTAGGGCTTTGAGCTCTGATGATTAGGTAAGAGTTTTTGTGTGGAAGGAGTGTTATGGGGCGGAAGAAAAGTTCTGTGGCTGGGAATATTACTGCTGTTATTGCTCTAATAATTGTTATTACGGTAGCAGTGCTCTTGTATATCAATGATCGGGATGCGACTTATAAGGTGTGTACCGTGTCATCGGTCAAGATGGTGTCGGACTCATCTGGTGGTGCGCCATCTACGTTTTTGCGTGTTGAAACTGAAGAATGTGGTCTTTTGAGCGTATCCAATATGAGTATGCCTGAGGGGATGAATAAGGCTGGGTTGGCTGAGTTTCTTGAGGCTAATATTGGTAAGAAGTTTGAGTTTCAGGTTGGGGGTCTTTCTATGATGGGTAATGATGCTTATAGTTCGGAGGGTATTACTTCGACGACTCCTGTTGAATAATTTTTTGGAAAGGTAAAGCGTTATGCTTCTTGGTGTGCTTGCTGCTTTGATGGTGGCTGGTGTGAATATTCCTTTGGCTAATATGTTGGCGGGGCGTACTTCTAGTGCGCTGAAGTTTGGTCTCTTGTATTTCCCTTTGGGTTTGGTGAGTGTGGTTCTTGGGTTTGTTCTTTTGTCCTTGTTTTTGACGTTTTCTGCTCAGGTGTATTGGTTTGTTGGGTTGATGACCTATGCCTCGATTGGTGGGGATAAGGTGCGTGGGTTGCGTGCTAGGCGTATTGCGGGGTCTGGTGATGTGGCTTAGGTTCTGAGCTGATAGTTGTTTCTGTTGGGGTGTTGGCTGGGGTCGCGTCGTCCTGACAGGAGTACAGTTCTGCTCCTTTGTAGCGCATTTACCTTCTGCTTCACCTGCCTACCGCGTCTTCGTGTTTAATGCTGGTGGTGTTGGTCAGCAGATTTCTCAGGTGTTTAGGAAGGTGGCGACGAATCCGGCGACGAAGGATTTAGTGCCGAGGATGGTCTCGGGGTTGAAGCAGACTCAGATTGGTTTGCAGCAGCAGGCTGCGCGGTATAGTTCTTGGGCTTCGAGGGTTGGTTCTGTTGGTTTTCGTGAGAGTGTTGATACGTCGTTGACGTATAATGCTGGGTCACCCACTACGATGTGCACCCTGACCTGGGATCCGGTGGCTTTCACCCCCACCGTACTGGGTGTCAACAACACCCTTGTGTCGCTGGGTGCTTTAGCATCCGTGGACGCTGTGGGTGGGCGCGGAAAAGACCCCTTTGGGCTCTCCCCGGTCGTCACAGGACTCGCCACTGCCACGGGTAGTGATGCTAGCGCTGATGCTCAAGGGCTCTTCGGCACCGCCACCACCGGCATCGGCAGTATCCCTGGGGCACCCGGTCTTGGCCTGACCCGTGCTGGATCCTTACAGGTAGCTGGCCTGGAGATTCTGGGTGCTCGTGCTTATGATGCGACCACTCGTGGGTTTATGTCCCCTGACCCACTCACCTCACCGGTCGGTGCTGGCTGGGCTACTAATGTGTACTCCTTTGCCGGCAACGACCCGGTGGGCCAGGTGGATCCGTGGGGTCTGTCCCCCATGACAGCAGCTGAGTTTCAGGAGTATCGCCAAGATACTTCCAAACGAGCAGGCGAACGCCTCTACCAGCGCGCCGAACAATTCCTCAACGACCACGCAGGACTCATCGCAGCAGCCACCATTGTGGCAGGCATTGCTATCATGGCAACTGGCCCCCTCGGATGGGTCGGCATGGCAGCAGTAGGCGGACTACTATCCTTCGGCGGATCTGTCGCAACCCAAAAACTCTTCGGCGGAAAAGTAAACCTCAAAAAGTCCCTTATCGACGGCGCAGTAGGCTTCGTCGGCGGTGGACTAGGAAAACTAGCCAGCATGGGGACCTCAGCACTAGCATCCTCTAGGTTGGCCAGCACTTTCACTAACAGTACCGCTATCACTAAAATCGGTTCAGCGCTCTCGAGCACGCGTTCTGGGGTTACGGGAGCTTTCGGGGCTGCACGGTCCTGGGTTGCTCCTGCAGCATCAAGAGTGGCGTCCTTTGCCTCGCCGTTGACTTCCCGTATCTCTTCAGCTGTTGCGCCGATGGCATCGAAGGCACAACCTGCTGTGCAGGTTGCCGGTCAGTGGGGTAGGAATATAGCCGGGCAGTACACTAGTGCTGGGGTAGTGAATGAGGCGACTGAGGGCGCTGTTTCTGGTGCGGTGAATAATGCTGGTGGTTACTGGTTTAATGCTGAGAATGGGTATAAACCTACGGTTTCTGGTGCTTTGCATTCGGCGGGGACTGGTTTTGGGATTGGTATGTTAACACCGGCTGTTGGTGGAGGTACTGTTGTGTCTCGAGGAGCACAAGGTATAGAGAAGGTGGCGATTGACCGAATAACTGATTTTTCCGCTGGTGGTACCAACTATTTGTTATCTCCGAGCAATGACAATCAAGAGAAAACTCCTATGAAATTTATTGAAGAGGGGCTCAAAAACTCCTTGGCTGGCGGTTCTATATCTTCTGGAAAGTCTATTGATACAAGGATGAGTCAGATAATTGATGATGCAGTTCCCAACCACCTGGATGGTGTGAGCTTGAGTCGTCGCGATCTTCTGACAGGAAATATTCCAGAAGCGTCAATGGATTAAGAGAGTCAGTAATTTATAGAAAAAAATAATCAAGAAAATAAAATAATCACCAATCACCACCACGTCATGAAGCAGGGTATCAATCACAGGCCTGGTGGTAAATTATTTACTTTTATTCTTATTGGATTTTTGATTATTATTGGCGGATATTATCTGATTAACTTAAAATTTGACCGCCCTATTGACTGCACTGTTATCAGTGCTACAGGAAGTAACGGCGGAGGAGGCATAAAAACCTCAAGTTCCAGTCCGAGTGTAACCGTTACTACACAAGACTGCGGAAATATTGTGTTCGTACGAATGCACAACGATGGTTTTGATACTGCCCAAGATTTAGCTGATGAGCTGAACAAGAAAAGTGGCGAGAAAGTTCGTTTCCATGTTGGGCCAATCCGCTTGTTTTCATGGCCTTATGAAGCTAAAGCTGCTGACCTCGATGGGCATCCAATTCAGAAATAAAATATTCTGGACTACCTTATGAAACGAATTATCTGATTTCACCGAGCAACGACAATGAAGCAAAAGACCCCCGTAAATTCGTAGAGGAAGGCTTTAGGAACGCTCTTACCGGCGGAGCAACATCCTCCGGTAAATGGGGTGAACAGACCTCCAGTGCCGCTATTCATAGAGCAGTCCCGGATCATTTACAGGGTGTGGAAGTTTCTCGTCGTGATTTTATCACTGGTGATTTACCTGCTCCTCCTAGTGTTTCTGGTGGGGATGGGCAAGGGTATGATCAGAGGCATCAGTAGGTAGTGAGGAAGTAGTTGTGATGACAGAACGTGTTAATCAGAACCGTGAGGGTTCAACGGCTGAAGGCCCTGGGGTGGCCAGCCCAAGGGTACAAAAAATAGCAAAAATTGTTCTCTATAGTTTTGTTATTTTAGTCTTTGTTTATTATTTCGGTGATAGACAGTTCTACCGCACCATTGATTGCACTGTCACCAGTGCAGAAGCAATCAGCGGTGGAGGCGGGGTGCGGTCTTCCTCTTCACGACAAAGCATTAATACCGAAACCGAAGAATGCGGACTACTAGTATTCGTAGAAATGCAGAATGAGGGTTTTGATACCGCCCAGGATCTAGCGGATGAGCTAAATCGTCATCAGGGTGAGAAGCTCAGGTTTCGTGTGAGTTACTTGCACCTTGGGCATTATGAGGCTCGTGCTGTGGAGTTAGAGGGTTACCCTATTCGTGACTAACCATTCCTTCTAATCATTGGTTTATAAGGTGTAAAGGACGCTGGCGGTTCTGCTTAACTTATTTTAGGCAGGGCTACTAGCGTCTTTAGTAAGAATCAGCGACCCTATTCGATACCTTCGACCTTGAACACCGTGGACAAATTACTTTGCAATTGGATATCACCGAACCCAAAACCTAGCCTCTTGCCTTGAAACTCGTTAATGTGCTCTGCCATTCGTTCCAGTTCTGCGCCTGGCTTGCTGATCTCGTAGACGAGAGTGCCGCAGTCAGAGGTGTAGATGGAGAGTTTGGTGGAAGTCGTGACTGTCCGTGTTTCTCGCGCTGTAGCCTCGGTGACGGTGCACGATCGCATGGTGTAGTGGGTTTGGTTGTATTTGCTGATGAGTGGGGTGGAGAGCATGAATAAGACACCAGCAAAAAATAAAACGATTAATACTCTAGCCACATACGTACCCCAGGTTTTAGGTTGTTTTTCTTGCTCGTTCACTATTCCATGTCCCTTTCAAAGCCACTACCAATAACGGCAATTCTATTTATCCTCATTAGAACTCTCCATATGAGCTACAGCCGTATCAACCCCGACAAGACCAACCTCACCAGCTCCCAGCTGAACACCAGGAGACAACGAAGAGGCACCAATAATTGACGGTCCTTCAACAGCTTTTAGCTGAGAAACTTTAGGATGCGAATTAGCCGCTCCCTTTGCTGAGTTTTCAAGACCCTTGATAGCTACATCTGTGAGTGTAACGTCCTTCTCCTGAGGGGTGAGAGCATACGTCGAAGCACCATTTATAGCATCTGCTAAACGCTCAGAAGTAAACTCACGAACTTTGTCAGACGATACAGCACGGAACGCCCTGTTATTCCCCAAAGCATTTAGACCTTTAGAGCCGTACGGGGTAACAGCATTCATCACACCACCAACACCAGCAGCCTGCACAAAACCACCAGCACTATGCTTCACATCAGAAGTCGCATAGTTCAAAGTATTCTCTGTAGACCCCTCCGCATACATCGACACAGCTTTACCCTGCCACGAACCAGCAAAATTCTGTGCGTTACCCCAACGTGTAGCACGTGCACCCCAGGTATTAGAACTCTGAGCTAAACTCGTTCCTCGCAGGTCATGCAATACACTCTTTGCTTTAGTCCATCCTTTAGAAAGGGGCTGTTTAAGCCAGCTCATTGTCCCTGCTTCATCTGCTAGAGAACCGGCACGCCTCATGGCGTGCCACATTTTCCGCACACCATACACGCCATAATTCTCTTCATGGATTTTCACCAGTTCAGGAATCAGAAGTTGGTCCTTCAAAGTACGTGCTGCAGGAACACGAGCCTTAGCGGCGCGGTAGCCGCGTGAGGTGATGAAACCACCAGCGAGGTTTTCTTGTAGTGCGGTGCAGATGTTCTCAACCCCGAAACGATTCCTATACCTATCGATATAGCGGATCATGATCGGGCTGGACGGTCGAGTTCTGCCGCGAAAAAAGCTGATGCTGTTCGTAGAATCTCGTTGGTTCGCTTGAGCTCGGCGTTTTCTTTGCGCAGGCGTCGGTTTTCGGCTGCCATATCTGTGGTGATTCCAGGCTGGGTGCCGTTATCGATTTCGGCTTGTTTATGCCATTTTCGTAAGGTTTCAGGGCCGATGCCGAGGCGTTCTCCGGTGTTTCGGCAGGCGGTGTAGATGCCTTGGTTTGGGTTGTTTTCGAGGTGGTCGGCCAGTAGGCGTAGGGCTCGTGTTTTGAGTTCGGCGGGGTATTTGGTGGGCATGGGTGAAGTTCCTTTGTTCTTTTGTTTGTTTCCAATGTACGGGGTCGGAACTAAACCCAGTACATATCAATTCATACAATCAGGAACTACGCCTAACCCACATCACCCAAGAAAAGAAAGGACTTTTTGGTAAAACCAAGAAAATTCATTACATCCGAATAAGCGCCGGTAGCACATGGGCTGAATTTAGCACCCACGAACTCACTAAGAAATTCTTCAATAGCAAACAGATGGCTGAGTCGGAATTCTCTCCAGACGGCCCAGCATTTATCGCAAATGTAGATTGGGCCCCAAAGACGTCCTTATTCGAAAAACAGGTAGCAGGCGTTCCGGAACACTGGTGGGTGCTTTGTTTTATGAATCTCGACCCCAAAGCTGTTCACGCAGCTTTTTCGCCACAAAAATTTGAGGAATTCTTAGAGCAGGTCCACTCCGAATCCTTCTAGAAAGAGGGGCGCCCCACTCATAATCCACGCCGCAGGTGCTCCCGCCCACCCCGGTATGAGAGCATAGAACCATGTTTGAACTTCACTCAGCCCCCGCCCACTTTGCCCCCTCCTGCGCCGTCTTCGACTGCGACGGCGTCCTGCTCGACTCAGAAACCCTCTGGGGCGAAATCCAGACCGAAATGTTCAAGCACTACCGGGTAGACCTCACCCCCGAGCTCAAAGCCTCCCTCGTCGGCATCTCCGCCGGCGACCTCGCCGACCGCCTCTCAGCGCTCACCCCGCTGGCGTCCGAATTCGACGGCTCCCCCGAAGCCTTCCGCGACAGCGTCTACACCACCATCACCACCACCGAATTCGACATCATCGACCGCGGTGTCACCGCCATCGACGGAGCCCTCGAAGCCATCAAACTGCTCTCAGCAAAAATCCCCGTGGCGGTAGCGTCCAACTCCGGCAGCAAACTACTGACCAAAAAACTCACCCATTTCGGCTACGCCCCCTACCTGGACACCTGGGTCTCCTTCCACGACGTCGAAGAAGGCAAGCCCGCCCCCGACATCTACCTCGAAGCAACCCACCGCCTGGGCTTCGCCCCCGAGCAGACCCTCACCGTTGAAGACTCCGTCACCGGCATGACTGCCGCAACCAACGCTGGCACCAACTGCCTGATTTACCAGGCAGAGCCGGACGCCGCCACCCCCACTCCCCTACTGACGGCAGGTATCGGGCGGTTCAGTTCCTTCACCGACCCCGACTTCCTCGCCCAGCTCGACGCCTGGGTAGGGCACCTGCCCGACCGCGACCGCTAACCCCCACCACCTTCTCAAGGACGAGCAGTGACAGACTCCGAGCAGAACGAGCAGAAACGTCCCTCCCGCTACGGCCGCCGCCTCGAAGACCTCAGCGACGACGAACGTGCCTACTACCGCGAATTCCTCCCACCCCAAGCCTTTACCGGGGAGCAGGGAGCGGGGCAGGCGTCCACCCCGCTAGAGTCAGCGGACGCCGCCCACCCGGCACGGACGGACCCCAACAGCCAGCGAGGCAAAAGGCCCCGCAGCCGCTGGTACTGGCTACCGCACTCCCTCACTATCGTGGCGGTGATTCTGGCGGTGGCCTCTTTTCTGGTGGTGCCCGCCATCTACAGCGACGCAACCCCGGAGCTACGCCGTAACTACGTGATTATGTGGGCTGAGCTTGCCTTCTTCTTCCTGCTTTTTGCGGCCCTGCTGTACGGGATCTTTGCGCTCTCGCGGTTCACCGACCACGACGATGAGGATGACGAGCGGCTCATGCGCCCCACCGATTTTGCTGAGCGTCTCTACGAGCAGGAGCTTGAGCGCGGCGCTGGCCGAAACGGCGGGAACGGGCCGAGCTCGGACGGGCTCTACGACTCATCCTGGATTAGCGGCAAGAAAAACGACTAGAGAGTAAAAGGGCCGGATCCCGGAGGGGAACCGGCCCTTAGCTATCCCGTTTTAGGCGGTGGGATAACAGAAGAGGACGCGCGGATGCGCTTGGAGCCGGCTGGCTGGGGCTGGCATGAATTGCTTGTGAGCGTCAGCGAACCAGCAAGAAGGTTAGCCGGCAAAAGCGCATCCGCGCGTCCTCCAGAACAGCCTTATCGGCGCATGACCTTGCGGGCCAGCATATTGCCCACCAGCTGGATTAGCTGCACCAAAATAATGATTACGGCAACAACAGACCAGGTAATGACTTCGTTGAAGCGCTGGTAGCCGTCCACTAGGGCGACCTTACCCAGGCCGCCACCGCCGATGTAACCGGCCATAGCCGACATGTCGACTACTCCGATGACCAGGAAGGTGTAGCCCAGGATCAGCGGACCGAGGGCTTCGGGGATCATGACGGTGAAGAGGATGCGCATCTTGGAGGCACCCATGGCACGGGCTGCTTCAATGACGCCGGGGTCGATGGAGACCATGTTCTGCTCGACGATGCGGGCGATGGCGAAGGTTGCGCCGAAGACCATGGCGAAGATTGCGGCGTTGACGCCCAGGCGGGTGCCGACCACCATCTGGGTTAGGGGGCCCAGAGCTGCGAGCAGAATGATGAAGGGGATGGGGCGTACCACGTTGACCACGACGTTCAGCAGGATGTTGACGAAGCGGTTAGCCAGGATGTTGCCCTGGCGGGTGGTGTAGAGCAACAGACCGAAGATCATGCCTAGGGCACCAGCGACCAGCATGGTCAGTGAGACCATGTAGAGGGTGTCGCCGAGGGCGGGGATGAGTTTGTCGGTGACGAAGGTTGAGTCCACGGTTAGCGTACCTCCTGCACGCGGGTGACGGTCTTGAGCTCAGCGACCACGGCATCAAGGCTGGTGACGTCACCGAGCAGTTCGAGGGTGAGGTTGCCGTAGCTCTTGCCCTGCAGGGTTTCGAGGCCGCCCTGCACGATGTTGAAGGAGACGTTGCGGGAGCCCAGGTAGGAGAGTACCTTGCCGATGCCGTTGTTACCTTCGGTGATTTCGATGTTGATGAGGTAGCCCTTGTGGCGGGCTTTGAGGTCGGCGGCTTCGTCGCCTACGGGCAGGGACTTGACGGTGGTGCCGACGAAGCGGCGGGCGACCTCGGTTTGGGGGTTGGAGAAGACGTCGTAGACATTGCCTGATTCGACAACTCGGCCGTTTTCCATGACGGCTACGCGGTCGGCGATGGTCGAGACGACGTCCATTTCGTGGGTGATGACGATGACGGTGATGCCCAGCTCAGCGTTGACCTTTTTGAGCAGGTCGAGCACTTCAGCGGTGGTTTCGGGGTCCAGGGCGCTGGTGGATTCGTCGGCGAGCAGCAGGGAGGGCGAGGTGGCGAGGGCGCGGGCGATACCGACGCGCTGCTTCTGGCCGCCCGAGAGCTGGTCGGGGTAGTTTTTGGCCTTGTCGGCGAGCCCTACGAAGTCGAGCAGTTCGGAGACGCGTTCGGCGCGCTTGGCCTTGTCCCAGCCCGCAACGATGAGCGGGAATTCGACGTTACCGGCGACGGTGCGGGAGTTCATGAGGTTGAACTGCTGGAAGATCATGCCGATGTTGGTGCGTACCTGACGCAGCTGTGATTCGCGCTTGCCGGCGATTTCAAAACCGTCGACGGTGAGTGAGCCGGAGGTGATGGCTTCTAGGCCGTTGATTAGGCGTACCAGGGTTGATTTACCGGCACCGGAGTAGCCGATGATGGCAAAGATTTCACCCTTGTTGATGGTGAGGTCTACGCCGTTGACGGCGGTGACGGTTTTTTTGCCGACCTTGAACTCTTTGGTCACGTTGTTCAGCACGACCATGGGCTGGGGCCCGGTTGGCTGTAGTCGCTGTTCGGTCATGTCTTCTTCTTCGGTTGGGGGCTTGCTGTGGCTGCGGGCGGACGCACCTGCTGGGGTGGGTACACAAAGCGGCAGCCGCTGCGGAGCTAGAGCTGGGCACCGGACGGGGCCGAAGTGTCTAGCCTACCGCAGGTTGGCTGCCGCTTATGGGGTGCGTGAGCTAGCTCAAGGGTGAGCTTTCACCTAGTGTTTTAGCCGTTGCGCTTCTGCTCTTCGAGGGTTGCCAGGGTGGAGCGCAGTTCGGAGACGTCGGTGGTGACTTCAACTGCGGTGCCCTGGGTGTCTTCCTGTACCACGGCCTGAACTTCTTCGGTGTGGTAGAGCTCTACGATCTTCTTGTAGGTCTCGTTGTCGGCGTTGTCGGCGGTGGCGACGAAGAGGTTGACGTAGGGGCGGGCTGACTCGTTAGAGGGGTCGTCCTGGGCCAGGGCGTCCTTGGGGTTCAGGCCGGCATCCTTGAGGAAGTCGTTGTTGATGACGGAGCCGTCAACGGATTCGAGGGCGAGCACGGTCTGGGCTGCATCGACGGGGGTGACGGTGACCTTGGAGGCAGCGGTGTCGACGTCGTCAACGGTGGGGCTGGTGGTTTCTGAGGTGAAGGAGACCAGGCCGTTAGCTTTGAGCAGCAGCAGGGCGCGTGCTTCGTTGACGGTGTCGTTGGGGATTGCGATTTCAGCGCCCTGGGGCAGTGCTGAGATGGAGTCGTGCTTGTTGGAGAACAGCGCCATGGGGTAGATAACGGTGGGGCCTACGATCTGCAGGTCGTCGTTAGCTTCTACGTTGTAGTTGGAGAGGTAGGCGATGTGCTGGAACCAGTTGAGGTCAATTTCGCCGGAGCTCAGGGCGGGGTTGGGCTGGGTGTAGTCGGAGAATTCAACGATTTCGATGTTGATTCCCTCTGCCTTTGCGACCTCAACGAGCTTGTCATTGGAGGGGTCGGTGCCTACTACGCCGATTTTGACGACGTCGTCGCTGGAGGATGAGCCGCAGGCTGCAAGACCGAATGCGAGGGGTACGAGAGCCAGAGTGGCAACAAATTTCTTCACGGCTATGAATCTTTCTGTTGAGAAATAGTGGTGTGTGCGGCCACGGTTCAGCGGCACCGTCTCTAGCGCTGTGTGCTGATGTGGTTTCGGGCGTCCAGGCTAGACGCCTCTTCTATTAGAACACTGTGGCGCCACCGCTCCCCAATACGGCTTCTTTTTGGGTCATATGTCACGTGTATGACCGCAACAAAAAGTTACGGCGTCATAAAACGTCACAAAAGGGAAGTTGGTTTACCGTGAACGCTCCGCAGCTTTGCTTGGTCGCCATGTACGATCAGTAAGTACATGAGGTATTGATAGGGGCACTGATGCCACGCACCATTCTTTTTCATTCGCTTCGCCATCTCACCCTGCAGAGCAGCCCCACAGTCTGGGTTCTGGCGGAGGGCGAGCGCCTGCTGGCCATGGGCGAAGGTGAGAGCTGGCGGGAGGAGCTGACGGCAGATCAGCTGGCCTCCACCCAGGTGCGCGAGGCCCACGGTGCGGGCGGGCCGCCTTCGCCCTGCTGGGGGCGGACGGCTCCCTGCAGGGCGTGTTTCAAGCGCGAGCCTGCATAGCCTAGCTGTACTTGGCTTCGAGGCTTTCGCGCACCTTGCGGCGCAAGGTCTTGCCCAGCATGGAGCGGGGCAGTTCGTCAACCTCGTAGTAGTTCTTGGGCACCTTGTAGCGGGTCAGGCGCTCGTAGCAGTGCTGTTTGAGCTCTTCGGGGTCGATGGCGTGGCCCTCGGCGGGGATGATTGCGGCGGTGACCTTTTCGCCGCCGGAGCCGTCCGGTAGGCCAACTACGGCGCAGTCCGCTACCGAGTCGTGCTGTTTGAGCACATTTTCAACCTCGGTGGGTGAGACGTTGAAGCCGCCGGTGATGATGACTTCCTTGATGCGGTCAACGATTTCGATGAAGTAATCGTGGTCCAGACGCACGATGTCGCCGGTGCGTAGCCAGCCGCCGGGTAGCAGGGCTTTGCTGGTATCTTCGCCGCGTTTCCAGTAGCCGCGCATGACCTGGGGGCCACGTACCAGCAGTTCGCCTTCGGCGCCGTCAGGAACGTCTTTGAGGGTTTCGGGGTCGACCACGCGGATGTCGGTGGAGGGGAAGGGTACGCCGATTGAGCCGGCTCGGCGGGTGGAGTTCAGGGGGTTGCAGGAGACCAGGGGTGAGCACTCAGAGAGGCCGTAGCCTTCAACCAGCATGCCGCCGGTGGCTTCTTCCCATTCAGCAACCAGGTCGGTGGGCAGGTGCATGGCACCGGATACGGCGTAACGGATGCCTTTCATGGAGACACCGCGCTTTTTAGCTTCTTCGAGCATACGGCGGTAGACCGGGGGCACAGCGGGGAGAATCGTGGGGGTGGTTCGTTTCATGGCCCGGAAGATGAGGTCCATATCTACAGTGGGGAAGAGCACCAGGCGGGCCTTACAGACCGCTGCGATGGTCTGGCCCAGGGTCATGCCGTAGGCGTGGAAGAGGGGCAGGACGGCGTAGATGACCTCGTCGTTGCCGGGCTGGATCCATTCCTCACCCATGCGTCCGTTGGATTCGAGGTTGCGGTGGGTGAGCATGACGCCCTTGGGTAGGCCGGTGGTGCCCGAGGTGTACTGGAGCAGGGCCAGGTCGTGGGCTGTGGGGCGGTGGTGGTCGGCGGCAAGGGGGCTGTTCTTCATGAACTGACGCCAGGGGGTGGTGCCGCGGGCGGTGCCTTCGAGCTTTTCGCGGGAGGCCTTGAGGCTGCCGATGGGCAGCTTGAGGGCGGTACGCATGGTGAAGGGCATCTCTTCGATCATGTTGACCGCGTAGATATTCTTGGGGCGGATATCGGCGGGCAGGGAGGTGATGTTGTCTGCAATCTTGTCCCAAACGATGGCGGCCTTGGCACCGTGGTCTTCGAACATGTGGCGCAGCTCGGCGGAGGTGTAGAGGGGGTTGTGCTCAACAACGACAGCGCCCAGGCGCAGAATCGCGTAGAAGGCCACGATGTGCTGGGGGCAGTTGGGAAGGACGAGAGCCACACGGTCACCGTGCTGAATACCGGCCTTGCGTAGGCCTTCGGCAACGCGCAGAATCTGGTCACCCAGTTCACCGTAGGTGGTGGTGGCCCCGAAGAATTCCAGGGCAATTTTCTGGGGAACGGTGCGCACGGCTTCAGCCATGAGGTGGCTCAGCGAGGTTTCAGGCAGAGCAACGTCTCTGTTGCTTTCTGGCCGATAGTTCTTGACCCAGGGGCGATGTGCCAGGGGGAAGTCGTTGTCGTTGTGGGGTGAGTTTTCGGCTGACTGCATACACACGATTGTGCCACAGCGGGGCTAGAGCTGACATACTTAGGGGTATGACTCGACGTAGAAATGACGATATTAGCCCCGAGGAATTCCGGGAGCTCATGCGTGAGATTAATAAGCGCATGATTATTGCCGGCATCATTGTGATTGGGGTTGGCCTAGCGATTATTGGTGTGATGACCCTGGCGTATGGAGGCTAGCATGACGAACTGGGATGAGCTGCGCGCCGGTAAGAGCATCTTTGAGCAGATGACGGCGGGGTTCGCCTACCGCCCGGACGATGAGTGTGCCGATACCCACTACCGGGTGGTGGAGCTGGTGGAGGAATACACCCGGCTGTACCGGGCCCGCGATAGCCGCAAGCGGGAGGTGCTAGCCCAGATTGTGGGGTCCCTCGGTGAGGGCTCCACAATTCGCCCTTCGGTTGCCTTTGACTACGGGGTCAATACCCATATTGGGGCGGGTTGCTTCTTCAACTTTGGTTGTGTCTTCCTTGACGTTGCCCCCATTACCTTTGGTGATGCCGTCCTGGTGGGCCCCAACGTACAGTTCTTGACGCCCACCCACCCCCTTAACCCGGTGGACCGCGAGGCCCTGTGGGAGGGCGGCCTGCCTATTACGGTGGAGCGTAACGTCTGGATTGGCGGCGGGGCGATTCTCTGCCCGGGCGTCACCGTGGGTGAGAACGCTGTGATTGGTGCCGGTGCGGTGGTGACCAAGGACGTCCCCGCCAACGCCGTGGTGGTCGGTAACCCCGCCAGGGTGATCAAGTATGTGAGCGCAGATGAGCGCCCCACCGATCCGGCCCACCAGTACAGCCCCCAGGCTCTGGGGGTGGCGTAAGTATTTTTTGTAGAAAGGGGCGTTGCCGGTGACCGATCAGCCTAAGAACCGCCGTGATTTTGATGAGTGGGACGCTGTCTTTGAGGACTCCGACCCCACCCGGGTGCTCGACCCGCGCACCTTCGGGCAGGACGCGGGTGGCAGCCCGGCGTCTACCCCAGCAGACCCCGAGGTCTCGGCTACCCGCTACCAGCGCGTTCCACCCACAGAGCAGAACCACCAGCAGACCGTTCCGGTTCAGGCGCAGCCCCAGCCCACTCAGCAGGTTTATTCTGCTGAACCGGCAACTCCTGCCCAGCCTCTGCAGCCGATGCCGGCGTCCGCACGCCCCGCAGCAAATCTGGGTGCGACAGCGCCCGCCGCTGCCCTCAAACGGGTGCAGTTCGTCCCGGCTTTCTGTGGTGCCCTGGTCGCCTACGCCCTTACCACCGGGGGTTTGGCCCTAGCCCGAACCATGATGGGGGTTCTGGGGGTCTCCGTCTACAGCGGCCTGACCGAGACGGTTCTAGCCGTCACCGCACCCGCCAGCCGCACACAGGCTCTGCCCTGGCTCATCACGGTTGCCGTCCTTATCTCGGTGGCCTTTGGGTTTGCAGGCTACACCGCCTCGCGCATGACGGCCCTAGCCCCCAGCAAACAGGCCGTGGGCGTCCTTGCCATGAGCACCCTGGGCGCACTTCTTGCCACCCTGCTCACATGGGCAACCGCCCAGCTCACACACCCCCTAGCACCCGCCTACGCCCTCCAGCCCCTCTTGGCCCCCGATCTACCTATCGGCGCCCTGACCGTCCTGGCCACCGGTGTCCTAGCTCTTCTTGCCGCCCTCGCAGGAGCCGGGCTGGGGCTGCGCTACCACCGTGCCCTGACTACCGCGGACGCCCGCAGCCGCTAAAACAGTAAGAGCGCGTCACCGCGCCCACAGTTCAGCCCACCAACCACACTTTGCCTGTAAAATATTTTCGTAAGAAAAACACCCAGTCTGCTCACCGCACCACACACAGCAACCGACGAGCAGCCACCACCCACAGGTGAAGGTTGCACCAGCACACGAGGTAAGTAGGGATCATGAGCGTAGTACGCGTAGGCATTGTCGATGACCACGAAGTCGTCCGTGAGGGCATACGAGCCGTCGCAGCAGGCGCCAGCGAAATCGAACTGGTCGCCGCAGCACCCACCGCGGCAGACCTTCTCGTTGCCCTGGGTCGCAGTCTCTCCGACCCCTCGTCCGCTGACCTGGGCAAGCTCAAGCGCGACTGCGACGTTGTGCTGCTCGACCTCTCCCTGCAAGATAAGTCCCGCCCCTCAGAAAACGTCGACATCCTGCAGCGTGCCGGCATCAAGGTGCTCATCTTCAGCATCGGAGAGAACCCCGGCCTGATTCGTGAAGCTCTCAAGGCAGGTGCCCTTGGTCTGGTGCGCAAGTCAGAGCCCCTCGAACACGCGCTGGCAGAAGCCAAGAACATCGCCGAAGGCAGGGCCGTTGTCACCAAGGAACTGGCAGCAGCAATCGACGGTGACCACGAGTTCTCCCGCGCCAACCTCTCCCCCCGCGAGCAGGAAACCCTGCGCCTCTACGCCTCAGGTTTCGCACAGGTACAGGTAGCCCGCCGCATGGGCATCAAGCAGTCCGCTGTTAAGACCAACATCGACCGTATCCGCGAGAAGTACGCCCGCGTCGGCCGCCCCGCCCCCACCAAGATCGACCTGCGTATTCGCGCTATCGAAGACGGCCTGGTTGATTCCATGGAAGACACCTCAACCGCAGACCGCAACCTCTAAGACGCGAAGACCTAAGGACGCACCCTGTCTACCACCACCGGCGGCGCCTCCCGGGACCTAGCCCACGCGCTACAACCGTCGCGGGCAGACCGCATCCGTTCTTTCTCCTTCAAGTCACTCTCCCTCACCACAGGGCAGCAGCGACTCATGGGGCCGAGCTCCTCCGACCTCTACTGCACCCTGGAAATCATCTACTCCCTCATCGCTGTAGGTCTGCTATTCCAGTCGCTTGCCAACATCTCTGAGATTCGCGGGGGTGACTCCTACTGGTATCTGGCGATCATTCCCTTACTAGTAGCCCACGCTGCCCTGCTGATGTTCAACGGCATTCGCAAGGAAGTCTCTGCTAAGGTCGTGAGCTTTATGCTGGCGATCGCCTACGGCTCTTACCTTCTGTGGCCCTTCACGGTAGGGGCTGAACACTCCGCAATTCCCTGGTCTTGGCTCTTTGGCATCTATGCCATGCTGGTTCCGGTCTTCGAAGAAAGCCCGCGAGAGAGCATCATTCACAGCATCGTTTTCCCGGTACTACTGGTCATCAGCTCGGTATCTGCCCACGTGATCAAAGGCTCCCCCCTCGATGCCACCGAGCTTCTCATTCGTGTGGCCTATCTAGGCTTCTGTTGCGCCCTGCTGGCCGGACTGGCCCGCTTTGCCCTCAACGCCGTCCACGAATCAGACAAGACCTACTACGAGACCCTCTCTGCCCAGCTTCTGCTCAACCGCTCACGCGACTACGCCAAGGAGCTACAAGGCTTCGATAAGCTGGTCCACGATAACGTGATGGCAGCCCTGCTCGACGCCAGCCGTAACCCCGGCGAGCTACCCCAGCGCACCCGCCTGCTAGCCCGCCGCGCCATCGGCGTGCTCGAAGAAGAGGCCCTCAAGTCCCAGCCCCAGCGCCCCATCACCTTCCAGGCTCTAACCGAGCAGATTGCAGAGGGCGTGGAGCCCTGGAACCAGCGCCTGCGCTTTGTCTCCGACTCCATCGAAAAGTACCCGCTCGCCAGCCCCGATTCCACCCTGCCCTACACCGCAGCAAGGGCCTTCACCCACGCCGTCACCGAAGCGGTATCTAACTCTGCCCGCCACTCGGGCACCCGCACCACCCATATCTCGATTCGTACCGAGATGCGCCGCCCCTTCAACTCCACCCGCTCCGACGAGGTGCGCCCCTACATTCTCTGCACCATCTCAGATAAGGGCCAGGGCTTCTCGATGAGCAACATCGATTTCCGCCGCCTGGGCGTGCGCGTGTCGATGATCCGATCGATGGAGGATGCCGGTGGTATGGTCACCATTACCTCGGCACCGGAGAAGGGCACCCGCGTTGTCGTCCAGTGGCCCCATGAGGAACCCAATGCTGGCTAAGTACTATCGCTCCCGCATCCTCACCCTCATTCTGAGTACCGTCACCCTGCTGATTCTGGGGTCTTTCTTCTTCTGGTACGACCACTACACCGTCACCCGCGCCCCCCACTGGGCGATTCTGCTGAGTCTCTACGCCCTGGCTACACTACCGGTTTTCCTTCCCACCAAGCGTCTGGCCCTGCCCGACGTCATGATGCCCATCATCATGGTGCTGGGGCTTAACTCGGTTGATACTACGCTGAGCGCTATCAGCCACTCGATTACCTTCTCCAATCTCTCCTGGCCCCTCATGGCCTACACCCTGCTGGCTGCGGGGCTGGTCTTGCGCCGCCATACTTTCTTTGGCTGGCTCTTCTTTTGTGGCTTTGTGGTGCTGGTGCTGAGCTGGCACACCAACTATTTCGATACCCGTCTGACGCTCTCTACCGAGTTTGCTATCCCCTTCCTGCTCATGCTGTTGAGCATGATTGTGCCTAAGCAGATTGAGCAGGCGGTCTCTAAGACCAGGCAGGCCCTCAGTATGCGCATTACCGCGGACGCCGGGCGCGCCGAAGAGACCGATATGGGCGCTATCGCTACCCAGCGTGTGCAGGAGGTCCGCGCTCTGACCGAGGATATGCTGCACCGCATCGCCTATAACGAGTCACCGGTGACCCGCACCGAGATGGACGAGTTCCGCTTCACCGAGGCACATCTGCGCGATACGATTCGCGGCCGCTACATCGTGAATAAGGAGATTCTGGACGCCGCCTGGCTGGCCCGCCAGCGCGGGGTCAAGGTCGATATTCTGGACGAGCGCGGCTCGGCCCTACCCTCCCGTGTATCGCTGGCGCTTACCCAGTGTGCGGTTGATCTTTTTGATAACGCGTCAGGCGGTACTATCACGGTGCGTGCCTTCCCTGCTGACGATCAGACCGCTGTCATGCTGGTACACGATGGCAATTCAGAGGACGAAGAACCTAGTGCCATTGAGATTTCTCAGACCGGCGTGGTGGAACGTTTCTAGAGCTTATTTAGTCTGGGCACCCTATCTATGGTGGGGCAGTCTTGTGGGCATTTTGAGGGAAGCGATTAGCCTCCTGCCCCGGGGGTAGGCGCTAGTGTCGCCCTATATGAGGACATACAGACCGAGCCACCCTCGACTAAGATTTACAGTAACTTGAGTGTTTCTTGCACTGAGTCGGGGGACTCAGTGTTCTGGCGACGTTGGGGGACTGACCCAGAGATTATCGACAGGAGCACCTCAAGGGCATAAGGTAACCTACGAGACCTGAACTTATGTGGGCTCAGTGCCCATAGATTCGGATTTCTTAGGGGAGATAATTCGGATTATGCTCCAGGTTTCGTACCTTGGCGTTGTGAGGCTCCCGCCCTAACCGGCGGGAGCCTCACTCTGTTCACACTCGTTCCGTTGGTTTTTAGCCATCAGGTTGAACTTTCGACGGAGCCAGCGAGGTTACCGTGTGCTGCAAGGCCCGGGCGCTCACATGAGTGCCCGGGCCTTGTGCTTTTCTGCCCTTTACATATCGAGGAGGAGCGCGGGTTCCTCAAGGATTGATGCAACATCTGCCAGGAACTTAGCCGACAGGTCGCCGTCGAGGACGCGGTGGTCAAAGGACCCGCCCAGGGTGGTAACCCAACGGGGAATTACTTCACCGTCTACGACCCAGGGCTTCTGCTTAATGGTGCCGAAGGCGATGATAGCAGCCTCACCGGGGTTGATAATCGGGGTTCCGGTGTCAATACCCAGAGAGCCGATGTTGGTGATGGTCATGGTGCCCTGCTGCATTTCGGCGGGCTGGGTTTTGCCTTCGCGGGCCCGGGTGGTCAGGTCGTTGAGGGCGAGCGCCAGCTCCCGCAGGTTCATGGTCTGGGCATCCTTGATGTTGGGGACCATCAGGCCGCGCGGGGTGGCTGCGGCTATTCCGAGGTTCATGAAGTGCTTAATCTGAATCTCGGAGTCGGTCCATGTGGCGTTGACCTGCGGGGTGCGGGCGGTTGCCCAGATGACGGCCTTGGCCAGGATCAGTAGCGGGGTGACTTTGACGCCCTCGAACTGGGGAGATTTCTTGAGACGCTTGACGAACTCCATGGTGCGGGTGGCATCTACGTCGACGAAGATTGAGACGTGGGGGGCCTTGAAGGCGGATTCGACCATGGCTTTGGCGGTGGCTTTGCGGACGCCCTTGACCTTGATACGTTCGATACGGTCACCCCCAACACCTGCCGGGATCCAGAAGCTCTTGGGGTCGGTGGTGTCGGTGACGTTGGCCTGTTCGCTGAGGCTCAGGTGGGCTGCGTAGTTGAGCAGGTCGCGTTTGGTGACCTGCCCCTGATCGCCGGTGGGGGTGACCTGGGCTAGGTCGATTCCCATGTCTTGGGCTGCTTTACGCACGGGGGGCTTGGCGAGGGGCTGGCGGCGGGGTACCTCGCTGGTGCCGGTTTCTGCGGGTAGGTCCTGGCTGCCCAGGCGGCGGAGCACTCCCTTGCTGCCTTCGCCCAGGAGCTTGCCCGCGCGGGCGGGGAGGCCGGTCAGTAGCTGACGGCGGCTGTCGGTGGGTAGCGGTGCGGCTGCAGGTACCGGAGCGGACGCATTTGCCACAGCCGCCTCAGGCTGGGGGACGGCGGCGGGCCGGGTAGCAACCGGGTGGGTAGCGGCTGTCTTCTTACGGGCCCGGCGCTTGACGGGGTCAGCCTTGGGGCCTGAACCTACCAGGGCGTTGCCGCCGCCCTGCTCCCCTGCCGGTGCGGCAGCCTGCTGGGGGGCGGCGTCCGGACGCTCTGCCGCAGGCCTACTCCCCCCGCCAGCTTCGGTGCCCTCCCCGGCGATAGCGATGATGGGGGTGCCCACCTCTACCGTCTCGCCCTCGGCAACCAGGAGCTCCTGCACGGTGCCCTCGTAGGGGGAGGGTAGCTCAACAACCGACTTGGCGGTCTCGATTTCAACGAGTACGTCGTTGACCTCGACGGTGTCGCCGGGAGCTACCTTCCAGCTGAGGATTTCTGCCTCGGTGAGGCCTTCGCCCACATCGGGCAGGTTAAAGATCTGTGACATGGTGTGCCTTTCGGGCTTTAGTAGGCCAGGGAACGGTCGACGGCTTCGAGCAGGCGGTCTATACCGGGCACGTACTCTTCTTCGACGCGGGAGACCGGGTAGGGCATGTGGTAGCCACCCACGCGGATCACGGGGGCCTCTAAGTGGTAGAAGCAGCGCTCGGTGATGGCGGCTGCGATATCTGAGCCGATACCGCCGAAGGTGGGGGCCTCATGGGCCACGACCAGGCGCCCGGTTTTTTGCACCGAAGCCTCGATGGTGGGGATATCAAGCGGTGAGAGGGAGCGCAGGTCGATGACCTCGATGGAGCGGCCGTCCTCAACCGCGGCCTGGGCGGCAGCCAGGGCCACCGGAACCAGCGGGCCGTAGGTGGCGATAGTCAGGTCGTCGCCCTCACGTACTACCTGGGCGGTAAAGGGGTCGAAGTCGGTATCTGCGAAGTTGACCTCGCCCTTCATCCAGTAGCGGCGCTTGGGCTCGAAGTAGATGACCGGGTCGGGGTGGGCGATGGCTTTGCGGAGCATCCAGTAGGCGTCGTGGGGGGACGAGGGGGTCACCACGCGCAGGCCCGGGGTGTGGGTGAAGAGGGCCTCGGGGGACTCCGAGTGGTGCTCTACCGAGCCAATCATGCCGCCGTAGGGAATACGAACGGTAACGGGCACCTCGTATTGGCCGTGGGTACGGCCGTGCATTTTAGAGAGCTGCGAGGTGATTTGGTTGAAGCCGGGGAAGACGAAACCGTCGAACTGGATTTCGGGTACGGGCCGGTAGCCGCGCAGGGCCATGCCGATGGAGGTTCCGATAATGCCGGATTCGCCCAGGGGGGTGTCCATGACGCGGGTGGGGCCAAAGGTTTTTTGCAGGCCGTCAGTTACGCGGTAGACGCCGCCGAGTTTGCCGATGTCTTCGCCCAGAGCCAGAGCCTTGCGGTTGGCGGTCATTTCATCGTGTAGGGCGCGGGTAATAGCCTTAGCCAGGGTGAGGGTTTCGGTGCCCTGCTGAGGGGTCTGGTCTGACATAGTTAGTCCTCCTCGAAGCCGTCGTTGTAGGCGCGGTAGAAGGCGCGGTCGTCCTCAACCTGCTGGTGGGGGGCCGCGTAGGCGCGGTCCAGGTAGGTTTCGAAGGTGTCGGGTTCACTGGAAAGAACGTAGGAGCGGACGCCCTTCACCTGCTCTTTGGTGTAGGCGGTGACCTCGTCAAAGAAGGCGTCATCGGCCTGGCCGGTTGAACGCAGGTAGGCTTCGAGGCGCACCATGGGGTCGAGCGGCTCGTAGGTGGCGCCGTGGTCCTCGGGGCGGTACTTGGTGGGGTCGTCGGCCGTGGTGTGGGGGCCGAGTCGGTAGGTTTCTGCCTCAATCAGCACGGGCCCCTCCCCCGCCCTGATTTTGTTCATGGCGTAGCGGGTGGCGGCGTAGACGGCTAGCACGTCGTTGCCGTCCACGCGCAGGCCCTCGAAGCCGTAGCCGGCAGCTCGGGTTGAGATGGGCACGCGGGACTGCACGCTAAAGGGCACAGAGATGGCCCAGTGGTTATTTTGCACAAAGAAAAGGACGGGCGCGTTGTAGCTGGCCGCAAAGACCATAGATTCGTGTACGTCGCCTTCGGTGGTTGACCCGTCGCCAAAGTAGACGGCTACGGCTGGTTTCTCGGCGTCCTGTTCGGGGTCGGTTCCCTGCCCCTGGCCGGTCTGGGCCTGACCGGTTTCTGCCTGGATCTCGGCGTCGAGGTTCAGTCCCATGGCGTAGCCGGTGGCGTGGAGTACCTGGGCGGCCAGCACCAGGGTGTAGGAGTGCACGTTATGTTTTTTGGCGTCCCAGCCCAGGGTGCCTGAGCCCCGGAAGAGGGGGGTGATTTCTTCGGGAGTGATGCCGCGTTCGAGGAGGACCCCGTGGTCGCGGTAGGAGGGGAAGATGTAGTCGTTGGTGGCAAGGGCCCGGGCGGACGCAACCTGGGCAGCTTCCTGCCCGCGGGAGGGAACCCAGAGGGCCAGCTGCCCCTGGCGCTGCAGGGAGGTCATTTCGTCGCAGAAGCGGCGGGTCAGGGCCATGGTGCGGTACATGTCTTTGAGGTCTTCACCGGTGAGTTCGTCTGCGTAGGCTGAGAAGCTGGTGTGGGGGGTGGTCTCACCCGCTTCGTTCATGAGCTGGATACGCTCTGGTATTCCCCAGGGATTACCTGGGGTTTGTGTCTGTGACATGGGGGTCTCCGGTCTTGCTCTGTTACTACCTTTTCTTAACCCTACGCCTGCCGGTGGACAGAGAGGGTCCATTTTTAGAATTTTGAGGGATTAATTGCAAATAAGTTGAGGTAGGTGGGCGGTCAGATGCCCCCGCCCACCTACAGTCCGCCTGCCCTAGAGGGGCTTATCAGTGCGTTCTTCGAACTCTGCTGCGATTTTGAGCAGGCGGGCATTGGCCTCGTCCTCGCCAATGCTCACGCGCACGCCCTCGCCGGCGAAAGCACGCACGGACAGGGCGTTAGCTTCAGCCAGGGCAGCGAAAGCTGCCGAGTGCTCACCCAGGGGTAGCCAGACGAAATTGGCACGGGTTTCGGGAACCCAGTAGCCCAGCTCCTGAAGCCCGGCGACGACCTTTTCACGCTCAGCGACCAGGTGTTCTACTCGCTCCATGACCTCGTCGTTGTAGTCGAGGGAGGCCACAGCAGCCTTTTCAGCCAGGGCGCTGACCGCAAAGGGAGTGGCACCCACGCGCAGGTGGGCGGTGACCTCGGGATGGGTGATGGAGTAGCCCACGCGCAAACCAGCCAGGCCCTGGGCCTTGGAGAAGGTGCGCAGAATAGCAACGTTGGGGTAGTCGGGGTAGACGTCCAGGCCGTTGACGGGAGGCTCTTGCCCTTCAGGAATCTCGGAGGCCGCACAGAACTCGAAGTAGGCCTCGTCAATCACCACGAGCACATCGCTGGGCACCTTGGCCAGGAAGTTGCGCACCTGGGACTCAGTGACGGCCGGGCCGGTGGGGTTGTTGGGGGTGCAGATAAGGATGACGCGGGTCTGGTCGGTCACGGCAGCTGCCATAGCGTCCAGATCGTGGGCGCCGTTGGGCAGGTTGGGCACCTGCACGCTCTTAGCACCGGCCAGGCCAACGCAGATGGGGTAGGCCTCAAAAGAGCGCCAGGCGTAGATAACTTCGTCCTGCACACCGTCGGGGTGGGTACCTGCAAAGGTGGTCAGAATCTGGGTTAGGGCGCCTAAGCTTCCTGCGCCGGTAACGATATCCTCGGGGTCAACCTCCAGATGCTCCCCTAGCGCAGTACGCAGGGCGGTAGAGAGCGGGTCGGGGTAGCGGTGGACGGTATCGAACTCAGCCAGAATCTGAGCAACCGAGG
This sequence comes from Rothia nasimurium, assembly GCF_014217215.1. Lineage (GTDB taxonomy): Bacteria > Actinomycetota > Actinomycetes > Actinomycetales > Micrococcaceae > Rothia > Rothia avistercoris. The sequence goes on along the minus strand of NZ_CP056080.1, from coordinate 371,627 downwards.
CCACCGGCCCGAAGGGGTTCTCATTCGATGAGAGCTTGTACTGAGTAAGCCCCTCAACCGGTGCCGGGGGTTTACCTGCGGCGTACTTGGGGAGCTGATTGAAAACCGGGCGGGGGTGCAGCCCGGAACGCTGTGAATTTGTCATGCCATCCATTCTAGTGTTACAGGCCACAAAATCTAGGGTTGGGGGTGCCATGCTTTTGCTCAGGCAGTGCCCGTAACCGGTGGTTGCAGCCCTCTCTTTCTGGTAAAGTTTTCTTTCGTTCGCCCCCGATGAAGGGGTGGGAGCAGGCCTCCATAGCTCAGGGGTAGAGCATTTCCCTCGTAAAGAAAAGGTCGTCAGTTCGAATCTGACTGGGGGCTCCATCAACAAAATCTCGCGGCCCGCACCGGTTCAGGTGCGGGCCGCGAGTTTTTTTGTTGTCTATAGACCGCCCGTGCGGACGCGTCCGCCCGCTTCTGGCGACACCCAATCCTGTGCGGGTGGGGCTAGCCTTCGTCCAGGTGGTTTTCGGCCCCGTACCCGATGAGGTAGGCCCAAATCCAGGCGGTGATAACCGCCAAGAAAGGTACCACCAGCAGGTGGGTGTCGTTGGCAAAGAGCCAGCGGTAGAAACCCCAGAGGGCCAGTGAGGGCACGAGGAGCAGGGCAAAGAGTAGCAGGAACCCGCGGGAGAAGCCGCCGGTGGGCGTCCTACGCGTTTGAAAACCAAGATATTTCTTCACGCTGCCTATCCTACCGCTACCACCTGGGAGTTCTTCTAGCTACGCCACAGGCCGTAGGTCTTGGCCAGCGACGAGACCTTGCGGGCGCGGGCAAGACGGGGCAGGTAGGAGCCGTCCTGAGGTACGGAATCCCCTTCGCTCTTTTGCAGGAGTTCTCGGGCCCACTTAATCTCGTCGGCGCTGGGGGCTAGCCCGACGTTGATGGTTTCTGCCTGGGCGGGGTCGAGGGTGAGTTTGCCGGTCATACCGTGGCTGGTGGTAATAGCGCAGTCCTGGAGGAGGTCGCCACCGTACTTGCCTACCGAGGGCCCGTCGATGGGGCCAGCTAGGCCGCCCACGCGGGAGGCTAGCACCAGCTGGGAGCGAGCAAAGGCCAGCGCGATGCGGTCATCTGATACGCCGGTGTCTCGGCGGTAATCACCTACGCCGAAGGCTAGGCGGAAGGTGCCGGGGGCCTTGGCGATACGCACAACGTTCACCATGCCCAGGGCGGTTTCGATGAGGGCGATAACGGGGGTACCTGCCGGGAGCATCATGGCGGTGCGGGTGACGTGATCGGGGTGCTCGGTCATGGCCAGCATGACGCCCTTGAGGCCGCTGACCTGGTTGAGGGCTTCAAGGTCTTTGGCCCAGTGATCACTTTCAATACCGTTGATACGAACCCAGGCTGAAGCGCCGCTGTTGAGCATGGTTTTGAGGTGCTCGCGGGCTTCGGCCTTCTGCCCTTCGGGGCAGCCGTCTTCGATGTCGATGATCACCGAGTCAGCCTCTGATTCGAGGGCTGCGGCGATGGTTTCTTCGCTTGCGGCGGCAGAGACCAGTAGCCAGGAGCGGGAGAGACGGGCGGGTAGGGAGGCTGCGCGTTCGTTGCGGTGAAAGTTAATCACGGGTGTGTCCTTGTAAAGGTTATTTTGACCGCTTCAAGTTTACCCTGCCCGCTTGCCCCGGGGCTGGCTGACTCTCGGAGTAAAACCTAGGCTGCCGGTGAGCTCTCTAGGCGGCCGTCGACCATGTGCTCGACGCGGTTGGTGAGCTGCACCTGTTCGAGGTCGTGGGTGATCATGAGGGTTGCGGTATTGAACTCTGCGGTGACCTTGGCTAGGAGCTCGACAATGGCGGCGGAGCGTTCGGCGTCGAGGGCGCTGGTGGGTTCGTCAGCTAGGAGCAGGGAGGGTGATCCCATGAGGGCGCGGGCGATGTTGACGCGCTGACGCTGGCCGCCGGAGAGCTGGTGTACGCGGCGGTTGGCGGCTTCGCCCAGTCCTACCATGTCGAGCAGGTCTGCGGCGGTGGCGCGGGCGGCCTTGAGTTCTGCTCCGCGGGCGCCGCTGATGCGAGCGGTGAGTTCTAGCTGTTCGGCGGCGGTGAGGGAGGCAATGAGGTTGGGCTGCTGGAAGATAATACCGATGTCGGTGCGGCGCAGAGCCGCGAGGTCGGTGTCCTTGTAGGCGGTGGTGTCGGTGCCGTTGATGAAGCGAACCCCGGCGGTGGGGGTGATGAGCCCGGCGGCAACCGACAGCAGGGAGGACTTACCCGAGCCGGAGGCGCCGGTCAGGGCGATGAACTCGCCGCGGCCCGCGGTGAGGTTCACGTGATCTAGGGCGCGCATGGTGCGCGGGTTTCCCTTCTCGTCTACGCCGTCGGGGTAGTCCAGCACGATGTCGCGCAGTTCAAGGACGCTGGGGGCAGCTAGGGTTCCTTCGGCCAGGGGGCGGGTGAGGAGGTCAGCCATGGTGAGGCTCTTTTCTGTTCTAGTTGCCGCCGAGGGCAATCATGGGGTCTACGGTGGCGACGCGGCGCAGGGCGATGAGGGCGCCGCCCATGCCCAGGGCCCAGATTCCGGTGGCGGGGCCGGCGATGGTGAGGGCTGAGAGCTGGAAGGGTACGGCTCCTGCGGCCAGGGTGCCGAGGCCCCAGCCCACCAGGGCACCGAGGGCTGCACCGACGGCGAGAATCACGGCTGCCTGGGCGAGGGCGTCCTTGGTGAGGAAGGCGTGGGAGGCACCCAGGGCGCGCATGACGGCGATGTCGCGGGTGCGCTGAATGGTCCAGACGGTCAAGAAGGAGATAATTACCAGGGCGGAGATGCCGTAGAGGAAGCCCTGCATGGTTTTGAGGGAGCCATTCTCGGAGGAGTAGGCGGGCAGGGCTGCGAAGGACTCGCGGGTAGTCAGGGCCTGGGTTCCGGTGGCATCTGCGGTGGCTGCGTAGTCTGCGCTACCGGTTACGGCCAGGACGGTGCCGAGCACGGCGTCCGGCCCTTCGGTTGCACGCTGGTGGGTGATGCCCTGCCAGGTGGCGGTAGTTGCCCAGCCTGCGTTGGTGTGGGAGTAGAAGGTGTCTTCGGTGATGCCTGAGACGGTCACATCGGTGCCCGAGAAGGTAACGGTATCACCCACGGTCGCGCCGATCTCTTCAGCAACGCTGGTGGGCAGGGCGATCTGCCCGTCACCGGGCTCGGCGCCCTGGATGAGGGGCGCAGTGTGTTCAGCCAGGTCAGAACCGGCAGGGGTAGCGATTAGGCTCATCGAAGCGGCCCCGTTGCCCTCAACCTTGCCGGTGAGGAAACCGACCGGGATGGCATTGGCACCGGCTGCCTGCCACTCCTCCTGCAGGCCGGCAGTGACAGCGGAATCGGTGAAGGATGCCTTGCCTCCGCTCTCAGACGGGGCGAATACAAAGCGGTCAGCCCCCATCTTTTCAAGGGCATCGGTGTTCTGGTTGCCCAGCCCGCCGGTCAGACCGGTCAGCATGACCAGCAGCAGGGTAATCAGGGCTACGGTCGCCCCAATCAGGGTAAAACGGCCCTTGGCAAAGAGGATGTCACGCCAACCAACGAACATGACTGCACTACCTTTCAAATACAGGAAAACTTGATACTTCTATTCAAGCTCCCACCGGGGGTTGCCCACATCGGGGTAAGGGTTGAACCTGGAATCAACCATTTGGTTGATGCGGCCTCGCCAGCTGCACCTGGTCGGCAAAAGGTAAAGTGAGTTTGTATGACGACCGTGCCCAGCCCCCTCCCCGCTACCTCCTCGCAGCAGACCCTGCTGGTGCTCAAGATTCTGCGGGTGAGCCTGCACGTCATGTTCGCTTTTCTGCTGTGTTTTGGTGCCGTTCTGACCGTGGTCGGCAGCGTCTACCAGGTGCGGCATACCGTTATCGGGGTGCTCTCACTGGCGCTCGGTGGAATCTATCTGGCCGGTACGGTCTACGAGAACCGGCAGGGGCTACCTGCAACCTTCACCGACTTCTTCCCCCGGCCGGGTGCGTCCGCCCGCTACCGGCAGGCAGCCCGCTTTACCCCTGCCCACCTGTGGCTACTGGTCATCACCCTGCTGTGGCTGGGGCTTATGGCGCTCGATAGCTCCTTCACCTGGGTGGTCTTCCCCATCATGTTCCTCTACCTGCACCTGCTCGCCCCCGTAGCTGGGGTAGCTGCAACCCTCGTCCTCTGCGCCCTGGCCATTGCCCTGCCCCTGGTGGGGCCTGCCGGGTTTGGCCTCGACTACCTTCACTCCGAGGGGCTAGCCCCCGGCTACCTCATCGGCCCCACCCTGGGGGCCCTGCTCGCCATCGTCATCTCCTTCACCTACCGCGCCCTGCGCGCCGACGCCGCCCGCCAGTACCAGCTCGCCCAGCAGCTTCGCGCGGTGCAGGCTGAGCTCGTCCAGCAGCAATACAGCGCCGGTAAGCTCGAAGAACGCGAGCGCCTAGCCCGCGAAATCCACGACACCCTGGCCCAGGGGCTTTCGTCCATTGTGCTGGTTTCCCGGGCAGCGGCGTCCTCGCTTCAGGAGGGAAAGGCGGACGCCGCAGCCGCCCAGGTGCGCGTTATCCAGGACTCTGCCGCCGCTAACCTGGCTGAGGCCCGCCGCTTTATTCGGGATCTCTCATCCCCTGCCCTGGATGATTCCCTGGTATCAGCGCTCAGGGCTCTCGCCGCGTCCACCGAGACCGCCCAAAAAGCCGCCGGGAAACCCCTCACCTGCGCCTTTATCCTCGAAGGGAAGGAAGAAACAGCTAACGCTCTGCCCGAGGCGGTATAGGCAACCATCATGCGCGTAGCCCAGGGCGCCCTGGCCAACGTCGCCGCCCACGCTGAAGCCAGCCGTGCGGCCCTCACCCTCAGCATCTGGCCCGGCGAAGTCACCCTCGACGTCTTCGACAACGGCCGCGGCTTCACCCCCACTCCCCTAGCAACAGGCACCCTCAGCGAAACCGGAACCGGCTACGGGCTCACCTCCCTTGGCGAGCGCGTTGCCCACCTCGACGGTAGCCTAGACATTGAAAGCACCCACGGTGAAGGCACCGTCCTCACAGCCCGTATCCCCCTCAAGCAGACCAGCCAGCACCGACCCGACCAGGAGGCCCAGTGACCGTCCGCGCCCTACTCGTTGATGACCACCCCGTTGTGCGCGCCGGCCTGCGCGCCATGTTCGAAAGCTTTGAAGGTATCGATGTGGTTGCCGAAGCAGCTGACGGGTCGGCGGCGCTCGCCGTGGCCGCGGAGCAGGCCCGGGCTGGGGCGGCGCTGGATGTGGTTGTCATGGATATTCAGATGAAGCCCATGGACGGCATCGAGGCAACCCGCGCGTTCAAGGCTGCGGGCGGGCCGCCAGTGCTGATTTTGACGACCTTTGACACCCAGGGCGATATCGTTGCGGCTATTGAGGCAGGGGCTCTGGGCTATCTGCTGAAGGACGCTCCGCCCGAGCAGGTGCAGGCGGCGGTGCTGGCGACGGCGCGGGGTGAGCGGACGCTGTCGCCCGAGATCACGGCGGCCCTGATGGAGCGTATGCAGCGGCCCGCTATTTCTCTGTCGGCTCGTGAGACGGAGCTGCTCAAGCTACTGGCTACCGGGGCTACCAACAAGGAGCTGGCTGAGGCTCTCTTTATTTCTCAGGCCACGGTGAAGACCCACCTGGTGCATATCTACAGCAAGCTGGGCGTCGATAACCGCACGGCAGCTATCGCGGCGGCCCGGAGCGAGGGGCTGCTCTAAAAGTTTTCTTGCTGACGGAAGCGCGGAAACAGAAGGTAAATAGCGTAAGCGGCAGGAACAGCTAGCAAGAGAAAGACCAGGGCGGAACCTACCAAAACAATGGGGTCGGTAAGGTCAGATATATTTACCCCGAACACGCGGTAGGCATAGAGTACAACTCCAAGAATGCCTGAAATCTGTGCAATCCAGGCTGCGAGCTTATTACGAAGGTGCGTCGCAAGCCAAGACCAGAAACAGGCGGCTACGAAGCATCCAGCACACAGCTCTACCAGCCGGGTGTTCATCGCATTTTCATTGGGTGCCTGAAAGATAAGGCTCTGAACCAAAAATAAAAGAGCGATAGCAAGAAAAATGAGTGCGGACTTGTACTTCACAGTGGCCTCCCGGCGTGCGCTAATGTGTCTTTAACATGAGACTACTCCTCGTTAGGCCTCGGGGGGGGAGCCACCTTACTTTAAGTAAATATTTCTTGATGCATTGACCTGGCAGAGCTGAGGCCTCACCATAAAAACAACCGTATACACGGATTTAAGGTTTCATGGGAGGTGGGCCTCATGGCGTTCCAGAAGTCTCTACTACAGGCACGAAAAATACCGGCTACTCTAACCCTGCTCTTTACGGTGGCAGCCCTAGCCCTCTACCTGTCAGCGCGGGTCAGTGAAGAGCATTACATCGGGCTTGGAGTCCTATCGCTCTACATGTTTCTTGGGGCTCTGGCCTTTGGGGCTGTATGGCTTACCAGCATTGTGATAAGGCGGCACATCAGCCCCGCTCGCCCATCAGATAAACCGTAACGAGGGGCTGCTCTAGCTCTTAGTTCCCATGGGGCCGGGGGTATCGACCGCTGCCGCCTGCTTCTTCCAGCTCGCCCCGAAATAGCGGTCTTTGAAACGCATCACCGGCACTTCGACCACCAGATACATCGCCACACCGGCGGCCACACCCAGAGGGGCCAGCAGGGCAACCTGGGCCAGGGTGGGCAGCCCGTGCAGGTGGGGTTCCAGAGCCTTGAAGAGCACGTCGTGTACCAGGTAAGTGCTGTAGCTCGACAGGCCAACCAGCTGTAAGGGCCGCCAGGCCAAGAAGCGGTGCACAGTAGCACCCAGCGGCTGGCGTGAAGCAACCAGGCCCCAGAGCATCACAGCGGACGCCGCCCAGGCCTGGAGCGAATAGCGCACCGTATCGCGGAAGGTATCATCACGAATCACCAGGGTCAGCAGGTAAACCCCCAGGGCGGCACAAAGCACCCAGTTGCGCCCGAGAAGCGGGATGGTGCGTCCGTCCTGAATCAGGGCCCCCGACCGGTAGCGGCGGCCCACGACCTCGCGCCCCAGCACCATTTCGTCCGCGGCGTAGCGGTGGTACCACAGGGCGGTGAGCATGCCGATGGCAATAGCCTCCACACGGGTGTCGGTGCCGAAGTAGATGCGGCCGGCACTAGCGCCGGCGTCATGCAGAACCCAGCGAGACAGCGATGAGTAGAGCACCACGGCCACACCCAGTACGGTCAGGGCCCGCCGGTAGGCGGTCCATCGCACCAGTACCAGCCAAATCAGGGCAAAGACCAGGTAGAACTGCTCTTCAATCGACAGGGACCACATCACGTGCGTACCCGGCAGCACCGTAATCTGCGAGTCCAGGTAGCGCAGGTTAAAGAAGAAGAAGACCTGCCCCAGAAAGTCCAGGGTATCGACGGCCCCACCCAACGACCGATAAACCAGCGTGGGTATCACAATCGCCAGAATCAAGGGCGGGGCGATTTTGAGCAGGCGGCGAATATAAAAGCCTGCTAGGTCGAAGCTACCGGTCTTATCACGCTCCCGCAGCAGCAGGTAGGTGATGATAAAGCCCGAGATAGCAAAGAAAATTGTTACACCCGACCCACCCGGCACAAAGGTCAGCCCGGCGTGGGAAAACACCACCAAAAGCACCGCAAAAGCGCGCATTGCATCAATGTGGGCGTAGCGGTTCATGACGTAGAAATCCCCTCTGAATCAGGTGCGGTGTGTGGCGGTGCCCTGAGAAAGCGCGAATGGGCACCCACCTACCTTACCGGCTAGCGGCACATGCGGGCAGGCACTTTTTAGGGGATAGCTACGCGATATGGATGACAGAACCGGTTAGGACGCCGGGGCCAGCGCTTCCTGCCGGGCGGCATCCAGGCGGGCTTCGGCGTCCGCAACGTGCTGCTGCACCGTTTCAACCCGGTGGGCGATAGTGGCGGTGCGGGTGCAGTCGGTGCCGCACTCACCGGCGCAGCGGGTCATAGCCAGGGCTTCAGCACAAAGGGCTAAGGAATTACCCGCCTTGGAAAGCGCCCGATGCAGGTCGGAGTACACCCCGGTGGGAGAAGCGGGAATATCGTTTGATTCGCTGGGGGCCAGGCGCTGGGCCTCGGCGGCAACTGTGCGGACGCGCGGCAGCAGGTCAGCCAGGTCGTTGGCCAGGGGGACGAGCTCTTCAAGAGTGGGCCCGGCGGGCACGCGTTCGAGAATCTGGTGGAAGCGGTCGAGGCCACGAACGAAGCGGTCGTGAGCGCGACGCCAGAGACCTTTGCCAAGTTCGGCGTCGTCCCTGCGGCTCTGCAGGAAGTCTTTGATACCCACGGTTACTCCTTCCACGAGGTCTATATACTTAGGTTACCCTAATATTTGCTACTGGATGTTGAAAAAGCGAGGTACGGGGACACACTCCGCCGACTAACCTTCTCGCCGGTTCGCTTCGCTCACAGGCGATTCATGCCAGCCCCAGCCAGCCGGCTTCCGTGTGCCCCCGTACCTCGCTATATCGAGACTTCTTTGTGATGCGCTACGGCAAGTCTTCCCTTCGCACGTAGCCTCTCACTGCTCCTAGCAGCACCGAGCTCCCGGGTTCTTATCGAGGGAGTCAGTGTAGTCTTTCCAGAACTCCCGCTCGGTCATAGGAGCGTGGGCGCAGCCGCTGGCACGGTGGTGGGCCAGGTACTTCTGGTACTTATCTGCGCCCATAACTCCGTTAGCGAACCAGCGGACACGGGCGAGGAAAGAACGGATGCTCATACTTCTCTCCTAGTGGCCACTGTGCCCGGCAGAACCGCTAATCTGGTCGGGGTGCTTGCGGTAGAACTCCTGCCACTGGGCCTCTAGCTCACGCTCGGCGGGGGTGGCAATCATGCCAGCCGGGGCGTAGAGCTTCGACTCGATGTAGGGGTTTTCCTTGCTTTCCTTCGCGTGGCCGTTCTTAGCCTTGACGACCTCAATCAGGGCGGTAATAACGACCACCAGGGTCAGCACCACGAAGAGGATAGAAAGCGAGCCCTGCACGAAGGTGTTGCGTACAACCGCCTCCATGGCAGCGACGTCCTTCGCCGCACCCAGCGAGGTTTCACCGGCTGCCAGGGCGTCCTTGTAGCGGAAGTGGTTAGCCCAGTAGCCCACAGCGGGGTTGGACGAGAAAATCTTCTGGTAGGAGCCCACCACCGTAACAACCAGGTCGAAGACCAGGGGCAGGGCGATAATCCAGAGGTACTTGAAGCGGCCCTTATTCGCGGCAATCGCCAGGCAGACAGCCAGCGCAACAGCAGCCAGCAGCTGGTTAGCGATACCGAAGAGGGGGTAGAAGGTGTTGATGCCGCCGAGCGGGTCGGTGACCCCCAGAATCAGAATCGAACCCCAGCCTGCCACCATGACGGCGGTGGTCAGCCAGGCGCCCAGTCGCCAGTTATGGTCGCGGAACTTGGGGAAGAAGTTGCCCAGGGTATCTGAGAGCATGAAGCGGGCTACGCGGGTACCGGCGTCCACCGCGGTGAGGATGAAAAGGGCCTCAAACATGATGGCGAAGTGGTACCAGAAGCTGGTGAGCTCGAACCAGGGCAGCATCTGGTTGAGAATCAGCGCCATACCCACAGCAAGGGTGGGGGCGCCACCGGTGCGGGAGACGATGGAGTGCTCGCCGACGGCGTCCGCGGTGCCCTGCAGCAGTTCGGGGGTAACGTGCACGCCGGTCAGGCCCAGGGAGTTGACGAAGACGGCCGCTGATTCGACGGTACCGCCGGTTGCCCCGGCTGCTGAGTTCATGGCGAAGTAGATGCCGCGGTCGATGGTGACAGCAGCGACCAGGGCCATGATGGCGACAAAGGATTCCATGAGCATGCCGCCGTAGCCAATGAAACGGGTCTGGCGTTCCTTTTCAACCATCTTGGGGGTGGTACCCGAGGCGATGAGGGCGTGGAAGCCAGACAGAGCACCGCAGGCGATGGTGACAAAGAGGAAGGGGAAGAGGGAACCTGACCAGACGGGGCCGTCGGCGCGGCCGGCGAACTCACTGATGGCGGGGACGGTGATTTCGGGGCGGACGACGATAATGCCGACAGCCAGCAGCACGATGGTGCCCACCTTCATGAAGGTTGAGAGGTAGTCGCGCGGGGCGAGCAGCAACCAGACGGGCAGGACGGCGGCGATAAAGCCGTAGATAATGACGCACCAGGCCAGGGTAACGCGGTCAAGCAGCAGGTACTCCATACCCCAGGCGGTGTTGGAGACCCAGCCGCCGCCCACGATAGCGGCCATGAGCAGGACGAAGCCAATCAGCGATACTTCGCCCACCTTACCGGGGCGCAGGTAGCGCAGGTAAACGCCCATAAAGAGGGCAATGGGGATAGTCATACCTACCGAGAAAACACCCCAGGGGGATTCACCCAGGGCGTTGACCACGACCAGGGCAAGGATAGCGGTAATGATGATCATGATGGCCAGGGTTGCCAGAATGGCGGCGTAGCCACCTACGGTTCCTAGCTCTTCCTTGGCCATCTGACCCAGGGAGCGTCCGCCCCGGCGCATGGAGAAGAAGAGCACTAGGTAGTCCTGCACGGCACCGGCAAAGATAACGCCGACGATAATCCAGATGGTGCCGGGCAAAAAGCCCATCTGGGCTGCCAGGACGGGGCCTACCAGGGGGCCAGCGCCCGCGATAGCGGCGAAGTGGTGGCCGTAGAGTACGCGGCGGTCGGTGGCGGCGTAGTCCTTGCCGTCAGCGTCGTATTCGGCGGGGGTAGCGCGGCGGTCATCGGGCTGGGTGAGCTTGGCTTCGATGAAGCGGGCGTAGAAACGGTAGGCAATCAGGTAGCTACAGACGGCGGCGAAGACGAACCAGATGGCGTTGACGGTTTCGCCGCGGAAGACAGCGATCATGGACCAGGAAACCGCTCCGACCAGGGCGATGAGGGCCCAGATGGCGATAGTTTTGGGCTTCCAGGTACGGTGTTCGGCATCGAGCACGTCGGGGTCGACGTAGGGCTTTGGCCGCTCCTGCTCTAGGGTTGAAGAGCTCTGTGGTGACATGGTGAGGCTCCAATGTGACTGTGATGTCCCACAACCGTGTGGGTGTGTGCACTCACACAATACTCCCCTATGGGCGCCAGGTCATATATTACGACGCTTGTGGCGCCGCTTTTCGTTCACCGGCCGGCAGGGCGCCCGCTGCAGATGCGCGGACGCCCGCGGTTTAGGGGGTCAGCAGGATTTTGCCACGGTGCTCCCCGGCTTCTAAATGGGCGTGGGCTTCTGATGCCCGCTCAAGCGGGAAGACGGCGCTGGTATGGTTCGAGATCTCCCCGCTTTCGATCAGGGGCCACACGAGCTGCCCCACACTATCGACGATGCGGGCCTTATCAGCAGCCGACCGCGAGCGCAGGGAGGTGGCGTGCACGCTCAAGCGGCGCGGGAGCATATAGCCCAGGTTGAGCTGCCCCTTGGGCCCGCCCTGCAGGCCAATGACGGCCATAGAGCCATCTACCGCCAGGGTCTTAATGTTCTCTTCTAGGTAGGCTCCACCCACAACGTCCAGAATGTAGTTAACCCCGCGTCCGTCCGTCAGCTGGCGGACGGTTTCGCGAAAGTCTTGAGTGCGGTAGTTGATAGCCTCAGCACCCAGCGCCCGAATGAAGTCACATTTTTCGTCGCTACCGCCGGTGGCAAAAACCTGCAGCCCCAGGGCTCGGGCCAGCTCGATAGCGTGGGTGCCGATGCCACCGGTACCACCGTGAATGAGCAGGGTTTTACCGTCGTTACCCTCGGGGCGGGGTGCAACTCCCAGGGTAAGAACCAGGTTGGAGTAGACCGTTGCAGCCACCTCGATGAGGCCGGCGGCGTCTTCGAGGCTGGTGCCTTCGGGCACCGGCAGGGTATGGCTCAGATCCACCGCCACGTACTCGGCATACCCACCGCCAGCGAGCAGGGCGACCCGCTCCAGGTTCAGGTAGCTTTCATCGACGCCCTCCCCCACGGCTTCCACCGTGCCCGAGACCTCCAGGCCGTAGATGGAACTAGCCCCAGGGGGAGGAGGGTAAAAGCCCTGCCGCTGGGAGACGTCCGCCCGGTTTACCCCGCTGGCCGCCACGCGCAGCAGTACCTGGCCGGGGCCGGGTGTCGGCGTAGGCTGCTCGCTCACGACCAGCACCTGGGGGCCGCCGTGTTCTTCTTCGAGGATGGCGCGCATGGGGACTCCTTTTCTCACAGGGTTTTCTGCCCCTTACCGGGGCAGCTAGGCGGACGGACGCTTACCTCCCACCCTTACACCTCAGCCTAACGAGAGCAAGGGCACAAAGACCACTATTTTGCTTTAGGGCGGCAACTGTGTACCATGGTAGAAGTGCTCAGCACAGTTTGGATGGTTGTCCGAGCGGCCGAAGGAGCTGGTCTTGAAAACCAGTAGGCGGCAACCCCGTCTCGTGGGTTCAAATCCCACACCATCCGCCACGAAGCCCGCTTCCGTAAGGGAGCGGGCTTTTTCATACCCGGGTTCAGAGACAGAAGCGGGGGCAAGCCTCAGCCTGCCCCCGCTCGTTCTACGTCAAAAACTTCTAGTATTAGTAGCTAGAAGAAGTGCCGGCGGTGCCAATCAGAATAACGATAAAGGCAATGTAGGCGATAATAAACAGCAGGGAGAGGATGCCCAGAACCAGACCGATCCAGCCGGTGACCTTACCGACGGTTGCTTCAGCTCCGTAGGATTCAGCCTTACGAACCTGAGAAAGGGCAAGGGGGCCAAAAACCACGCCGAGGCCCGCAATCACGATGGACAGAATACCGAAAATCATGGCGTTCTGGGCGTGCTTCTGCCCATCGGGGTTTACAGCAACCTGGCCGTAGGGCTGGTTGTAGTTCTGGCCGTAGGGCTGCTCGCTGGGGGCACTGTAGGAGCCGTAGTTCTGACCTGAATTCTGCGGGTCGTGCTGGTTATACGATTCTGACACGCCTATTTCCTTACCGCTGAGTGTTGGACGCTATCTATGCCAGTATATCAAGCTGGTCTCAGCCACCTCCAGGGTGAACGCCTGTATCCCACGGGGTTTTGACCGCCGCTACTTTTGTCGCTAGTATGGGTAGAGCTGTGTTGCTAGGCCACGTTGACGAGCCTCTACACAGACTATGGAGACGTGCCAGAGCGGCCGAATGGACTTCACTGCTAATGAAGGGTCGGGGTTAAACTCGACCGGGGGTTCAAATCCCCCCGTCTCCGCCACAAAACCCCGGTTGACCTTGGTCGACCGGGGTTTTTCTGCACCTTCACGGCACTCTGCTGGCAGGTGTGCCGCTAACCGCCAAATGTGGCGATGCCGCCGCCACATTTGGCGGTTAGCGCCACAGGTGCGGACGCTCCACCGGCGCGGACGTCCGCTAGAAGGTCGCGAAGTGGGTGAGGCGGGCTTCCCCCTCAATTAGCTGATCCCAGTCGCCCGTTACTTCAAAAACGGTCAGGGACGACGGGGCATACCCATAGGAGGCATCCATGAGCGCCTCATACTCTGAATCGGGGCGGGCCAGCTGCAGGGCGGCATCCTGAACCCCGGGTAGATGGGCAATCAGCATCAGGGACTGCACCCCGGCGGGGGTGCGATTGATAGCTGTGAGCAGAGCTGAAGCCGGCGCGTTATAGAGGCGTTCGTCCAGGCTGGCAGTGGGTGCTTTCTCCCCCAGGGCATCTGAAACCCAGGTAGTGGTCTGCCTGGTTCGTAGTGCCGCTGAGCTGACCAGCATCTCGGGTATCAGCCCCTTCTCTTTCAGCCATTCCCCGGCCCGCTGGGCCTGCTCGCTCCCACGGCGGGTCAGCGGACGGTTGAAGTCATCAAGCCCCCAGTCAGCTTCAGCGTGACGCATGATAATGAGGGTGCGGGCATCGTGACGGGGAAGGGCGAAATCGGTCATAGAACCATCCTACTCGGCTCCACCCTTTGCCGTACCAGGGCGCGCACCCTCGTCCTGATCCACCCAGGGGGCATCCTCGGGAGCCGGCACCACCGGGATCTCGTCAGTGTACTCACCGAGCTGGTAATCGTAGCTCACCTCGTTGCCGTCCTCGTCTCGCCGCACGTACCAGTCAGTAACCTCTGGAGCAGCTGAGTCAAAATCAGCGCCGGTGGCATATTCACTCGACGGGTCGGTCGGCTCAACCGCCAGAGCAAAGTTATCACCAAAGTCATTGACGCCGTGATGCACTGCGTTCTCTACCGCGGTTCGGGCGTACTGCTGACGAATTACCATCGGGTCAGTGCGTAGCTCTTTCAAGAAAGAAACGCAGATCAGCACCAGAATAATAGCGAACGGGAAGGCAGTAACCGTGATGAGGTTCTGTAGCCCCTGGAGCGCGTTCTCGCTGCCGGTGAGCAAAATGACGACCGCAATCCCGGCCATGCATAGCGCCCAAAAAGCAGTAATCAATCGCCGGGGTGCGGGGTTGCCGCGCTGGGAGAGCTGAGAATTAACCAGCGATGCAGAGTCAGCGGTAGTGATAAAGAAAATTGCCAGCATCACGATAACCAAGGGGGCAATGAACTGGGCACCGGGTAGCTGATCAAGCACCACGAAGAATATTTCTTGAGCGGGAGGGATGCTCGCTGCGGTGCCGTCAGGGGCAATAGCGTTTGACTCCCGCTGGAGCCAGATCGTCGTACCGCCGAGAATAGTAAAGGCCAGGATGATAATCGTAGAGGGGATAAAAAGAACGCCTAAGATGAACTGGCGGATGGTACGCCCACGGGAAATCTTGGCAACAAAAACACCCACAAAGGGCGCCCAGCTGACCCACCAGGCCCAGTAAAAGGTGGTCCAGGCTGAGAGGAAGGCCTGCATTTCTTCACTTTCAGCCATGTTGGCTGATAGGGCATCGGGCAGGGTGCCCACATACTCAATAATGGTCGCGGGAATAATATTCATCAGAAAAGCGGTAGGGCCCACGACAAAGATAAAGATAGCGAGACCTACTGCCAGGCCCATATTGATGTTGGAAAGGAGCCGAATTCCCTTCGATACGCCCGACACCGCAGAAATAATGGTGCCGATAGTCAACGCCACGATAATGATGAGCGCTAGGGTGTTTCCGGTGGTGCTCCAGCCCGTAACGAGCTGGGTACCGTGGGCGATTTGAAGCGCCCCGATACCTAGAGACGCCGCAGTGCCGAAGAGGGTCGCGACGATGGCAAGACCGTCGATGAGACGTGACCAGGGTGAGCCGGTTTTGTTACCGAAGAGGGGCTCTAAGATTGCGCTCATCAGGGGGACGCGCCCGCGGCGGTAGGAGGCGTAGGCGACGGCTAGCCCAACGATAGCGTAGATAGCCCAGGCATTGATTCCCCAGTGTAGCGCGGACTGGGCCATGGCACCGGTGATCGCTTCGGGGCTAGCGGCTTCGTAAGCTCCTGGTCGCGGGGAAAGATAGTAGGTGAGAGGCTCATAGGGGCCGAAGAAGATAATGCCGATACCGATGCCGGCGCCAAAGAGCATGGCGGCCCAGGAGGCTGTTGAGTACTCGGGTTTTTCGCCGTCAAGGCCTAGCGGGATGCGCCCGTAGCGGGAGAAAGCAAGTAGTAGTAGAAGAACAGCGAGCCCGGCAGCCAGTGAGGTAAAGACCCAGCCCAGGTTAGTCATCACCCAGGTCAGGGCGGTTGTCGAGTAGGCAAGCACCTGGTCGGGGTTAATGACGCCCCAGGTGACAAACCCGATAATCAGCAGAGCGACCACGGTAAAGAGTGGTTTATCGAGTCCGTATCGTATCTTTTGGTCGTCGACGGAGACGCCCGGCACGAGCGCGGGGTGGATATTGTGGGGGTAGATGACGTCCTTAATGAGCTGCCCTGCCCGGGATCTCCGGGTGGAGGGGGCAGCAGTCGGTGCGGACGCTTGTGCTTCGGTTGAGTTCTCTGGGGGCTGGTGGGCAGGTGGTGGGGTCATAGCTCTCCTCATGCAGTAAGTCTACTGATTTATGACTTTACTCTGAGAAGCCATCCAATTCACCTTGGTCGCCCAAGGTTGCCCTCTATGACAACGGTTCTACCGAACGCCCAGAAAAGCCTTGAGCAGGTAAATGGTCTCTTCAGGCTTCTCAGAGTGTACCCAGTGCCCGGCTCCCTTAATCACCACACGGCGCACCAGGGGGAAAAGCCGTTTCATGCGCTCAAGGTCGGCATCTGTAATATAGGGGGACTCCCCACCTGCGACCCACAGTACCGGCTTCTCAAAAACTCCGTCAGCCCCCGGCCAGCCCATAATCTCGGGCAGGTGGCGACGGAGCATCTGTAGGTTGGGTTCCCAGGAGTTACCGGCTTTTGACATGGTCAGATTCTGTAGAAGAAAAGCTCGGGTGCCGGCAGCTGGCACATTGACTGCCAGGTCAGCTTCGGCCTGGGAACGGGTAGTGTAGGTGTCGATCGGCAGGTTCAGCATAGAATCCATGAGAATCTCAAAGCTACCCTTAGATTCCCCCGGGGCGATATCGATAACGACCAGCTTGCTCACCAGGTGGGGGTGGCGCAGGGCCAGCAGCATAGCGATTTTGCCACCCATCGAGTGGCCCATCAGCACCACAGGCTCCCCAGCCCCGAATTCTTCAACGGCTTCAGCCGCCAGATCTGCCATCTGCCGGTAGTCGAAACTCTCTGTCCAGTAGCTCGCCCCGTGGTTGGGTAGGTCAACGAGCAGGGTTTGCACCCCCTCACCCAGCCCCTTCGCGATACGGGTGAAGTTCTTGCCCCGCCCCAACAGGCCGTGCAGAAAGACAGTTTTGAGGGGGCCAGAGCCAACAAGAGAAGTTTTCAGAGAGGGAACAGTCATGCCCTCTACTCTACTACCGCCCGCTCACCCGGCAGCAGGCAGCCGGGGCGGGAACGTCCGCGCACACAAAGAGCGCCGCAGCCAGCCTGCATAGCTGAGTGCGGCGCTCCCGTCTGATCGGTGTGAGCCTAGATGGAGTACTCCGGTGCTGCCCAGACAACAACCTCGGGGTGCTCGTAGAAGCGGTAACCCTGGCCGCGCACGGTACGCACGGTGTTCGACAGGCGACCCAGCTTAGAGCGCAGACGACGGATGTGGACATCGATGGTACGTTCGTTGGGGATTTCCTCAGCGTCGCGCCACAGGCTGGTCAGCAGCTCTTCGCGGGCAACGGTGCGCTGGCCGTTTTCGACCAGGTAGTTGAGGAGCTCAAACTCCTTGTAGGTAAGGTTGAGCAGCTCGCCGTCCAGGTAAACCTCGCGACGGGAAAGGTCAATCAGTACACCCACAGAATGGGCGGGCTTTGATTCCTCACCTGTGTGATGGGCGGACGCCACAGCCGCCTCAGGCTGGTAGTGCACAGCGGTGGGATCACCCAAAGCATTGCGGACGACCTCAAGGTCGCTACCCTGCGCATCGGCGGGAGCCAGCGCCACGGCTGCATAAGATTCGGCGCCCAGCACCTGGTTCTGCACGTAGGCACGGGTGTCTTGGACGATTCGCACTAGAGAGGTTCCATGATGAGCCGCAGCTTCTTCGCTAAGGCCAACATAAATAACGAAACCACGCGCCTCGTTCTCCTGCGCAGCTACGCGCGGAGGCTCAGGCTTATAGGTCATAGGGCGAAGATTAGCAGGCTGCTGCTTTGCAATACCGCGACTATGACCGGCTGCGCCCTGCTGGCGCTGAGCGGCAGAACGGTTGCGCTGCGAGATGTGAACATACCCCGGTGCACCTGACATTTTGCCTACCTTCTCCCTGTATGAGTTGAGCATTCGTGTGTGGTTCCGCTAGACAGAAAACCGTGTGTGCGGGTGGGTCTGCTGTCTATTTTTAATCGTTGTCCGAATTTGCATTTAAAGCAAGTAATATTCGCGTATTTTTTCAACTTATCTGAGTCTAGCCTCTGGGTGGGTGTCAGCAAACATGAAAATCCTTACATTCAACGGCATATTTTTACACCCTGAAGTATAGATAAGGCACGCTAAAGTCCGGTTTTCTGCATACTTTTACCCAATGAAAAAACTTGACAACTAGAACACCCAAAAGCTATTTGTCAATACCCCTTGACGGGGGAATCTCACCATGCAATATATCCACCATCACGCACCAACCCCGCGCGGGACCGTCCGCCGCCCCCCCACAACACAAGGGGCAGCCCGCCATCCGGCGAGCTGCCCCTCAACTAAAGCAGTGGGCTAAACCCTACTCAGCGACCCCGTACAGGCGGTCACCGGCATCGCCCAGACCGGGCACAATGTATGCCTTTTCGTTGAGGCGCTCGTCCTGAGCAGCCAG
Source organism: Rothia nasimurium (assembly GCF_014217215.1). Taxonomy (GTDB): domain Bacteria; phylum Actinomycetota; class Actinomycetes; order Actinomycetales; family Micrococcaceae; genus Rothia; species Rothia avistercoris. The sequence goes on along the minus strand of NZ_CP056080.1, from coordinate 353,351 downwards.
GAAGAGGTCAACATTCTCAAGGCCATCAACGCCCTTCTCGAGCGCCTCGATACCCTCAGGAGCACCCAGTACGCATATACAGGTGATGTGCTCAGCACCGCGAGCGCGCAAGAACTTGATGGACTCAATCAGGGTGCCACCGGTTGCCAGCATGGGATCAAGCACGTAGACCTGCCGACCGGTGAGATCCTCGGGGAGACGCTCGGCATAGGTGACGATATCCAGGGTTTCCTCGTTGCGGGCCATACCCAGGAAGCCCACCTCAGCGGTAGGGATCAGGCGAGTCATACCCTCCAGCATGCCCAGACCGGCGCGCAGGATCGGCACAATCAGGGGGCGGGGGTTGGCGATGTGTGAACCGACGGTAGTAGCAACCGGGGTTTCAACTTCGCGCGGCTCAACGCGAATCTCGCGGGTAGCCTCGTAGGCCAGCAGGGTGACGAGCTCGTCAACAAGCTGGCGGAAAATCGGGGAGGGGGTGTTCTTATCGCGAAGAACGGTAATTTTGTGGTCGACCAGGGGGTGGTCCAGAACTTTAATACGCATAGTTAAAAGCTACCACTGGGCACTAGCCCGTAAAGAGGTGGAGGGCAAACGAGTATCACCGTCATACGCATTTACGTGGTATTTATGTGCGGAAATGTTGCGGATAGGCTGTTTTCGGGGCGCAAAAACCCCGCTTATTCCCAGTTTGACTAGGAAAAACGGGGTTTTTATCGTTGGCGGTGACGGAGGGATTTGAACTCTAAAAGACCCCCTAACCACACCCCCTAGAACCGTTCTGACTAGGGAAAACAGCTTATGGAGTTATAGGAAAATTACCGCTTGCTGGGCAAATTTATGTCACGTTTATGTCACGCCTTATGTCACGAACCAGCGCTCTCACCACCGCTTACAGCCGCCCTATAAGCCGCGTCCATAGCAGCCGACACCGTGCCTAGCTGAGACTCGAACAAGTCCGCGTACACATCAAGGGTCATAGCCGCCGACTCATGGCCCAACATTCTTTGAATCAGGTTCACCGGCGCACCCGAAGCCACCGCGAAAGACGCGGCAGAGTGCCGTAAATCGTGCGGGGTAATGTGCTTCTCGATACCCGCAGCGGCAACGGCCTTGATAAACCAACCGCTCTGAGACTGCGGACGCTTTAACAGGCTGCCGTCCGGTTCGGTGAACACCGGCGCGGCCCCAATCTTGCCCCGGCACGCTGCCCGCAAATGCTCGCTAATGAACGGCGGGAACGGCACCAACCGCGCCTTACCGCTCTTAGGGGCACCCTCTTGGACTTTGTGCGGGGTCAGCTCCACCAGGTTGCGAGAGATACGCAGCACCCCGGCCATGAAATCAACATCTTGCACCTGTAGCCCCGTGGCTTCACCCCACCTAATGCCGGTATAGGCCAGGGTGTAAATAAGCTCGGGGCGACCGGACGCAGCGGCGAGCGCCCCAATCTGCTCATGGGTCAGGTAGACGTTGGAGCGCTTGGACTTTTTGGGGAGCTTCACGCCCCGGGCAGGGTTTACCAATAGGCGCTTGTCTTTCACCGCGTCATCTAGCACCCCGGCTAGAATCTCATGGCACCGTATGACCATAGACGCGCCGACCGCTTTGCGCCCGCTGGCTGTGGTGCCGCGCTGTAAATCGGCTATCCATGCTTCTACTTCTGTAGGGAGGATAGTTTTCAGGGCGCGTTTGCCCCAGACGGGGGCGACATGGTTGCGCCATGCAGCTTCTAGGGGCCGGTATGAAGAGGGCCTGAGACTTGTTTCTTTCTTGTGTAGCCATGCCGGGGCTAGCTGCCCGACTGTGGCGCGGGAGTCTGCGGGGGTCACGTACTCGTTTCGAGAGACGGCGACCTCAACGCCGCTCATAAACTGTTGGGCTTCTGCCTTGGTTTTGAACCCGCGTTTGTGTGTCCACTCGCCTGTAGGGGTCTTGTACTGGACTCGCCAGCGGGTGCGGTCACGCTCGTTACGCCCGTTCTTAACCTCGTACTTGTGAACCGAAGCCATCGTTAGGCTTCCTGTTCAAGCAGGTTATCCATATTTTCGAATGTCAGTCCTTCCGCAAAAATTTTCAGGTACTTTTCTTGCTCAGCCAGCTCCTTTTCAAACTCTTCAACCTCAGTTGAAGTTAACTCCCCGCTGTTTCTAAGGACTTCATAGACGTCCCTTGCGGCGTTGTGTGACATGAGTGAACCAATGAATGAACCAGCTACGCGCACCAAATTCTCTTTGACCTCTAGGTTTATCCTTCTCAGCTCATATCGCGTTTGCTGTACAGCATCTTCCAGTAGCGCATCTAAATTTATGCCCAGAATCTCGGCTAAGGTATCCGCCTCAGCGAGCTTCAAGGGTCGTTCGCCCTTTTCAACTGTCCACACTGTTGTTTGCGACCATTTATGACCTTTATTCATATCGCGCATTTTCTTAGCTAACTCAGCTTGGGACATAGCCCCGCGAAACCTTGCAAGGTTCTGCCCTATTCGAACGTCCTGGGGGTTAGGTGCTTTCTTCTCTGCCATGCCTAAACCATAACCCGAAAAGAGAATAAGCGGCAATGCTGAAAACTACTTGACACTAAAAAATAGTTGCTGCATAGTTGATTTTGTACTCATTGAAATCTACTAGGCTGAAACCATGAAAACCACTAAGGAGGTTCAGTACGTGACCACGGCAACCACAGAGAGCGGTGTAAACCTCTCGCTCGAAGCCACCGCCACCCGCCTAGGAATCACCCCCAAAGCCCTCTACCGTCTACGAGCAACAGGCGGCGACTTGCCCCCGTCTTTCAAGGTAGGGCGGAATATCCGCTACCGGCTCGAAGACGTAGAACGATGGGAACGCGAACAGGTAGAGAAAGAAACCGCCCGCCGCGCAGCCGCCGCCCAGCAGACGGCCACCGCTTAAAAGAATTGCCCCGACCACTCACAGAGCAGCCGGGGCCAGAAGAAAAAAGACCGCGCACCAGCCGACCAAAGCGAGCGCGGTAATCAAACCATCAACCAAGGAGGAACAACCCCCATGACTGACACCAACCAGCTTACCATTACCCACCCCGACCTACCCGGGGCAATCTTCCAGCCCCGACCCGACACAGACGGGCACAGTGTCGCCTATTGGGGCGCTCACCTCTTCATGGGAGGGGCGACCGTCTGTGAAACCATCATCGGCACCCACGGGGATAACCCGCGCTACATCGTGGACACACCAGAAGTAGGGGACGGAATGACCATCGACCAGCTTCATGAATTTGTTGCCACCATCAACGCCTACTACGCCGCCGTAACCCGCGACCGCGCCCATGCCCCCGAAACCTCGCAGAAGAAAGGAGCCTAGCCCGTGACCGTGCATGAGCTGACCCCCGAAGATTTGAACCAACTACGCACCACCCCTACCCCGCCGCAGAGTGTGACCTTGCTGCACTACTTCCACAGCCACCGACCCACAGCCCCGGCCCTGTGCGGTGAGCAGCCACAGGGAGGAACCTGGGAGCACCATTACCGGCCCGGCACCACCGCTTATACCGCAGGCGGGAAGCTGGCCCCGCAGTTTGAGATTTGCCCACTGTGCCAGGTGCGTTATTCCTACCTGCCTACCGCCCGGCCTGTAGGAGGTGATGCCCAGTGACCGCCACCGCCCTTGCTGCCCTGCCAGATGTTTCAGAGCCAGCACCGAACCGCAGGGAGCGCCGCCGTAAAAGCCCCACCCGCAGGGCAGACACCACCCGGTTTTACTCCCCCGCCCAGCTGCACGAACTTACCGGTATACCGGTGAACACTCTGGCTGTGTGGCGACACCGAAAGTACATGTTCGACTACCACCGCATAGGCGGCCATGTGCTTTACGACCGGGAGCATGTGGAGCAGGTTCTAGCCCAGCACATCATTACCGCTAACGCCGACTACTAGAAAGGAAACCCGGCCTATGACGATTACACCGGCCACTCCCCCGAAGCCTGTAGCGCCGGACGCTCTGACCCTATGGCGGGCGCGGGTACAGGTAGCCATTCTTGAAGACCTGACCAGCACCGGAACCTGTGTTGCTGACAACCTGCACAGGGTTGGGGAACCCACCAATGCACGGCGTTGGGGCGGGGCATTTGCTGACCCTGTGGTTCGTCCTCTTATGCGCCATGCCGGTTACACCCGCTCTACCCGCAGACAGCGCCACGGCGGGCCGGTAGGGGTCTGGGCACTACGCCCAGGAATGGAGCAAGAGGCCCGCAACCGCCTAGACGCTGCCCGCGTTATCCTCGACCATCTCGAAGCCTTACAAGGGGACGGGGACGCGCTGCCCATCTCACCAGCGCCCCGAACCCTGCCCACCCATCTCACCCGAAAGGATAACCAATAATGACCACCACCACCGCAGATACCTACGAGTGCTACAAATGCACCCCTCGCAATATCGCCGCCCATCTTGCTGAGGTTGCCGCCCTCTTTGACCACGGGGCACCTCACATTGATGAAGACGCTAGGGCAAACCCCTTGTTCGCCACCTTTGAAATCTACGCCGGGTTGGTAATCAACCGCGATTACGCAGCCCACTCAGTCAGCCCACGGTTTGCCCCCGATGGTTGCATGGGCATTGAATACGACACCCTCGAAGCTGTGGGACTAATCGACATCTTTAAGGACAAGGACGGCGACATTACGGGCTACTGCCTTAACTGGTTCGAGTCAGACGCAACCAGCCTTGAAGAAATGAATCTCGCAATCGACCGCATTGACCCCAACCCAACGATTAACTAAAGGAGTCCCCCAAATGACCACCGTAGCCATGACCGCCAACACCCTCGATAGCCTAAACGCGCTCGCTGGCACCGAACCCACTACCGGCCGCCTTGCTTATGAGGTTCACCAAGACGGCGGCGTGTTTATCCCGCAGCAGGTAGCCCTAGAGGTGCCGCGCCCCCTCTTTGAGTCGCTGGCCCTGAATATCCACCGGGGCACCCTCGAAGCCAGCCCAGCAGCAGAGACAAGCGACTACTACGAGCAGTACACCCTAGCCCCCGACAAGGTGCTAGAGAACATGGAATACACCCTGAACCACGACCGGGACACTAACACCGTCACCGCAGCCTACGCCGTCCATGCGCCTATGTACCTGACCGGGGAGGCGGTGAGCGAGTACCTGAAAGCGGTTCATCAGGTGATTGACCACATGGGCGAGATGGTAGACCTTAACCGCCCGGTGAACGCAGCGGCTCACCTGCTGGAAGCTGCCGACCGTATCGAAGAGTACGCCGTCAAAACGGACTCAGAGAACTGGGCAGATGTCGCCGCGCACCTGTTCGCCCAGTACCTCGTTATCTTCTCAGCCCGGGAGTACGAGTGCGATTACACCCCTGTGGAGAACCTGGAAGATGCGCTGTTGGTTGAGGACGATTACGCGTCACTGGAAAACGCTGGTCTTATCGCGCCGGGACGTGACGAGACAAGCGGCAAAGTGTCGGCCTACTGGCTGACCCTGTTCGCCGGGGAAGAGTAGCCACCCCGCCATAAGCACGGGCGCAGGCAAGGGAACCCCGGCCCCATGCACCCGATACCCCGGGGCGCTTGACCGGCCACACCAGCCAGCGAGCGCCCCACCCCGGGGAAACGAACACACCCTTGGAAACAAATAGAGCAGCAGCCCACCCGTTCGAGCGCAACCACCAGAGACACCGGCGGGCCAGCGGAAAGGAAACTAGCCCATGAATCAACCGAATGAGTAACCAGGAAAGAGAGGTGAAAGGTAGTGAGAGCTGAACATGTAGTGAAAAAGCCCTTGGAAGAAATCGCGTATAGTCCGCACTATCGCGTAGTGCTTGCTATGGGTGTGTACGGGCTTACCCCTGTTGCGAAACTGGTTCTAGTGCGCATTGCCGAAGCCACCAACACAGACCACGGCGGGGCGAGCTGGTACTCACAGGCCACTATTGCAGCTGAGATAGGTTGCAGCCGTGAAACCGTAAATAGGGCCTTTCACGAACTTATGTGGCGGGGGCTTATCAGTCGTCACGGCGGCGATATGCGTATCTTTCGCACTAGTGAAAAGCTGCCAGTCTCGAAGTCGTCTAAAGCGTATCTGAATTTACAAGAGCTTATAGCACAGTGCGACCCGGTGGTAGGCGAGCAGCTGGCTCGGGAGTTCAAGGCCCAGGAATCTGCAAAACGAAAGCGAAAGGCAGTGCGGCGTGACCGTGTATCTCACTCTCACCTGAACGATGTAGCAGAGCCGCAGCCGCCCGCCCAGGTGTGGGAGGAACCGGCCCAGCAGGTAGAGCCAGCGGGCGACCTGCCAGACCTCGAAGACACCACCTCTGAACAGCTGCCCCCGTTGTCTCTAGCTGATACCTCGAAGCCGGTAGAGTCTGTTGCTCTGGTCAGTGGTAGCCAGCAGGATAACGGGAAGTCTCACCCGTGGTTTGAGTCTGAGGACTTAGAGGACGAACGGGCTAGGCAGTTAGCGGCACTGGCTCGTTATGAGGAATCGGCCTAGCGTGGTTGAGTAGGGCACCCCTTGAACGTGTTTCAGGGGGTGCTTTTCTCTGCCCTGTTGAGTCCCGCCCCGCCGTAGGTTGAGGTTAGGCTCTCGCACCTATGCGACCCCCCTCGCAGGGGTGCGACCCTCGCAACCTGCGACCCCTCGCAGGAAGTAAATAGCCTAGTCAGTTGGGGGAACATGACAGCCGTGTCAGGTGACAGATTGTCACCCCCTGACAACAGTGTCACGCCGCTACGTCATTTTGACGTATACGTCACCCCTGACGTACGTCAAACCAGGTCAAAAGTGACTTTTCATCACACCTAATTGCACCCCCTGAATCGGCAAAAGTGACAATTTATCACACCTCAGATGTGACAATATGTCACACCAGAACAGCCCAGATGTGAGAATTTATCACACATACATGTGACAATTTGTCACACAAAAGAGTAAGAGAAAGAGCAAGTATTTAAAGAGCACTATGAAAGAGCAAGACCCCCGCCTGTGATTGTGCCGTTGCCGTCCTGCCCCGCGCCTTACTCTACGAGCCGGACGGTACTTGACCGGCGCAGGGGGCGGGGGTCTAAGGGGGAGGGGGGCGAGAAATTGCACCCGGTGCAAAATCTGCACCTGCAAGAATTGCACCCCCACAGCAGCTACCACAACCACCGGCTAGCACCAGCGCCACCACTCCCCCAACGGCAGAGCCTTAGACGATGAAGAGCGCCACCAGCCCCACACCTACCGGCCAGCACCGCACACCCCGGCTTATCGAACGCACAGACACCGGCCCCTAGCTATCCCAGCCCCTCGACCAGACACCAGCACCCACGGCCACCACAACGAGCAGAGCAGCAGACCCCCAACCGTATGCGAGCGCTCGCAGACACACCACCAGCACCTAGCCACCACCCCGCCCTTAACGCTAGGCTTAACCCACACCAGCAGACCAACAGCGAAAGGAGCGCCCCCACCATGACCGCAACCGCTCACGAAACCACAGACACCACCCAGGACTTCCAAGACGCGCTAGAAACCGTCCTCGACCGCCTAGAGGGTGTAAACGCTATCCTCGCCACTCAGTAGCACCCCCGCCCGCCCCTATGCGATATGTGGCCCTATCTGAAGCCCTAGCAGTACACGCCCACCTAGCACCGGGCCAGCACCTCAAACCCGGCGGGGAGCACCTATTAGAAAGCGCCCTAGCCCGCCCTGCCACCAGCTACGCAGGCCACGAACTTTACCCCGGTATCTTCAACAAGGCCGCAGCCCTCTTAGAGGCCCTAGTACAGAATCACCCTTTTACGGACGGCAACAAACGCACCGCCTACACCTGCACCGTCCTTTTCATGTACCTGAACGGCTGGGATATTCTCCCGCTAGAGGTGCTTGAAGATAACGAGCAAGCACAGTTCGTTGTCCAGGTAGCAGAGCACTCACTGACCTTTGAGCAGATAGCCCAGCAGCTCGAAGAATGGGCAATACCCCATAGCTCATAGCCCTAGCCCAGCCGGTACCATGACCGAAACACAACACCGCCCACCCCTGTTAATCTGGGAACCATGAGCACCACCAGCCAGCAGCAAACCCCACCAGCCCCGGCCCCGGCTCTGACCGACACCGAACTAGCCCACCTCGCAAACGCCCTAACCGGGTACACCACCAGCGCCCACCCCGCCTACCATGCCGCAGCTGCCCGCACCGCCCTAAACGCTCTGGCTTATATCAAGGCTTATGTGTGGGAGTCAGCAGCAGCCCACCTAGAATGTACGCAGCACCTCGAAGCCGCCGCCCTCTTATGGAGCGCCCAACCCTCCTACGCACCTAACCACGCACCCGCCACCCCAGAGCAGGTAAGAGCCGTGTTAGCCCACAGCCAACCGCACCCGGCCCCGCAGCAGGATAAGACCACCGCCACCCTACGCGCAGCCCTCGACACCCTGACCACCACGCCCCTAGAGTCCATCACCGCCGCTATCCAACTCACCGATAATGACCGCGCCGCGCTCGCTGCCCTGGCCGCTGCCCGCCTTGATACCTGCCCGGTCTGCGCTGACCTCGTACCAGAGAATAGCCCTAGCCGGTTCTGTTCTATCTTCTGCCAGCAGCAACACGGCGACACCAGCGCCTAACCCCCAACACCACTCAGGCAGAACGCACAAAAGACACCCGGCTCCGAAATACAGCAACTATCTCGGGGTCGGGCGCTCTCTCACCCTACCAGTCACCCCTCATAGGCCGCGTATGAGCCAGAATTAACGCCTACAGCCCCGAACACAGCACGCACAGGTATTGAGCCACCCCACCTATCCCAGCCCCGCAAAACGGCATACACAGCGCACAGAAGGGGGTAGGGGGCTATCCCCCACCCCGGCAAAGGTCAGTCACTCCCCTCGGTATAGGGAAATATCCCCCCGACCTTTTTCCACAGACGTTAGGGCTGTACTCGCACAGCCAGCAAGCGCACCACCCACCACCGGGCCTAGCACCCCCAGGGGGGGCGGTAAATTCTCTAGCACCGTAGCCCGTGGACACTACCCGGGGCGTTCCTATCCTCTCCCCCCGCACCCTGAAAAACATTCGACCAAGTTCGCATATTTATGAGGTCTATACAGGCGAACCCAATAAATCACTGACCACACGCACCACCGCAGCCAGTCACCCACACCGGCCAGCAGTCCGCGCCCCCTGACCTCATGGGAGCCAACCACCCCAAGGGAACACCCCACAACCCGGCGAACCCCAAGCCGACACCACACCCGGCCACCAGATACCCCCGCGCCACTCGACACCGCAGCAAGCTCACCGGCCCTACCGCCGTCCGTTGCCCTCGTACGCCCAGCAGCACTAACCCGCCGCCTATACGCTGCCCCTAGCGCCCCACCGCGCATACCCTAACCGCGCTCGCTGGCACCGCTACCCGCCCGCCCCTCTCAGCACCTCGAAACCAGCCCGCAGCAGGGGCACCCGAAGCCCGCCTTAATGCCGACTTGCTGGGCAGATTTATGTCATATTTATGTCACGGGGCCTCTTTTGGGCATGAAAAAACCCGCTCCCTCTAGCTCTCACTAGGGGAAACGGGTTTTTATCACTGGCGGTGACGGAGGGATTTGAACCCTCGGTACGGGGTTACCGTACACAACATTTCGAGTGTTGCACCTTCGGCCGCTCGGACACGTCACCAAACTCTGGAAATTTTACCCTAGATACCCCGGTCACTCAACTCAATGGGGCTTGCGGGCGGGGTTCTAGCCCTGGATATACCCGTCGATAGTGAGCATGGCGAGCTCGGCTCCCTCTTCGGGGGTGCGTTCTGCGCCGTGGCGGGTTTCGTCCATGGAGAGCATGAAGACCGCACCAAAGATAATGAGGGAAACCCCCTCAATGGAGCGGTCTGTGCGCACGGTGTAGCGGGTAGCCAGACGGCTAATGAGCTCGCGGATAAAGCGCATAATATCGGCACGGATCAGGTCGGTGGTGGGCGACCAGTCCGCACCGGCCCGCCAGAGTTCAGAGACCCACAGGCGAGCGAAGCCGGGGTGCTCGCTCAGATAGATAATGGCGGCGTGCAGAGCACTCCGCAGGGCTTCTCGCGGGTCGTCATGATTACTGGCGACCGTGGTCATCTCGGCCAGCAGCAGCTTGGCACCGTACTGCAGGAGCTGGTCGATCATGGTCTTCTTCGACCCAAAGTTGTAGTAGACCGTGCCCTTTGAGACTCCGGCGCGTTCAGCAATATCTTCTACGGTAGTCGCGGTGGGGCCGCCTTCGCTCATGATGTCCATGGCGGCTTCAAAGAGTTTGAGCTGGGTCTTATTTGTGCGCCCGGGGCGGCGTGTGCTCGCCTCGACCACCGGTGTTTGGTGCGCATAGACGACCGCTTCTACCTGTTGCGTGGTCACACCTTCCCCTTACCGTATTTGAAAAAATAATGTTTCTTTTTCAAAGATACATGATGACGGGGCAGGGTTGCAGGTTTCTATCACTCGTGTGAAGAGCTATTTTCTCTCTACCGATGTTTTCTAAAGAAAGTAGTCAGCAGCTCGGCGCATTCGCTCTCAAGCACGCCGGGGTAGACCTCTACCCAGTGGTTGACTTTGCGGTCGCGCAGCACGTCGTAGACGCTCCCGGCAGCTCCTGTTTTTTCTTCCCAGGCCCCCATCACCACGGTGGGCAGGCGGGCCAGCAGGATAGCCCCGGCGCACATGAGGCAGGGTTCGAGGGTAACAACCAGGGTGCAGCCCTCTAGCCGCCAGCTACCCAGGTGTTCGGCGGCCTGCCGAATGGCGATGACTTCGGCATGGGCGGTGGGGTCGGCATCGGCTTCGCGCCGGTTGTAGCCGTGCCCGATCACCTGCCCGGTGGCGTCCACAACCACCGCCCCGATAGGCACATCGTCACTGGCTAGGGCCAGCTTTGCCTGGTCAATGGCCTGGCGCATGAGGGCTTCGTGCTGCGGGTTGCGCGGACGCGTGGGCAGGGCGGATCGGGGCATGGTTCCTTCGGCGCGTGCTTAGTTGGTGAGGGCCAGGGCGTAGGGCAGGACGGCAGTCGCACCGGCTGCCCGCAAGATACGGGCGGTGACGGTGGTTGACCAGCGAGAGTCAATTCTATCGGTGACGACGAGAACCGGGCCCGGGTTGATCGCCAGATAGTCGGCTGCCGCCGGTGGTAGGCGGTAGGCGTTCAGCACCCCGGCACAGCGGAAGACGCTGTTGCCGCCGAAGTGGGCGGGGGCGTCCACCAGTTCAAAGTCGCCGAGGTCGGCCAGGCGTCCGGCTGCGGCGATACCGCGGGCCAGCGAGGATGCCAGCTGCGGACGCACCGGCGAGGGCAGCCCGATAACGGCGACCGGGCGCTCTTCCCAGCCCCATTCAGCCAGCACCTGCAGGCTGGCTCGGCCCAGGTCGGCGGGGACGGGGCCGTCCGCAGCCTGCCCGTCGGGGCTGGGGGCAAAAATCTCGCGCAGGCGGTTACCCCAGCCCAGGTCGGTCAGACGGGCAAGTGCCCGGCCCTCACTAGCGCGTTCAGTCTCGGCGATCTTGCCACGCAGGGGCTTACCGGTGACTTCATGTACCGCCTGGGGAACCAGGCGGTCAAGGCCGGTGGGCCACATGCCGCGCGGCTCAATGAGTACGCCCACGCGGGCCAGGGCCGCCCCTGCCTGCTCGGTCAGGGCCGGATTAAAGCCGGTGGGGTACCAGGGGCCAGCGCACACGTCGCAGATGCCGCAGGGACGGGCTGTGGTGTCATCGAGTTCGCGGGCGAGGAAGACCATGCGGCAGGTATCGGTGTGCTGGTAGGCCAGCATGGCTTCCTGCTCGCGCTGACGGGCCTGGCGCACCCGGGCGTAGCGGGGGGCGTCGTAATGCCAGGGGGCTCCGGTCGCTACCCAGCCGCGGGTGCCGCGTTCTACAGCCCCTTCCACCGCTAAGACCTTAAGGAGCAGGTCAAGAGAGGATCGCTTAACATCGACTCGGGTTTCGAGGGCAGGCACGCTCAGCTCTGTGCCCGCGGCGGTTGCCTCGGTCAGCGCCGCCAGCACGGCACCGGTGTTTTCTTCGGTCGGCATGGAGGCCGTGGCGAAGTAGTCCCAGATTTCCCTATCTTCGCTGCCGGGCAGCAGGAGCACATCGGCCTTGATAGCGCCACGACCGGCTCGGCCCACCTGCTGGTAGTAGGCCACGGCGCTGGAGGGAGCACCCAGGTGCACCACAAACCCCAGGTCAGGCTTATCAAAGCCCATCCCCAGGGCGCTGGTAGCTACCAGGGCTTTGACCCGGTTTTCTTTCAGGGCGCTTTCGGCCTCACGCCGTTCGTCGGGGTCGGTTTTACCGGTATAGGCCAGCACCTCGTAGCCGGCAGCCCGTAGGGCTGTGGCGGTATCTTCAGCCGCTGAGACGGTCAGGGTGTAGACGATGCCAGAGCCCGGCAGGCTGCCAAGGTGGGTGGCCAGCCAGCCCAGGCGGTCACTGGCGGTAGGTAGGGTAAGGACGCCCAGGCGTAACGAGTCGCGGGACAGCGGGCCCCGCAGAATAAACACGTCGTCAGCGGAGCCCGCGCTACCCTGCTGCCGGGTGCCGAGCTGCTCGGCGACGTCCTGCACCACCCGCTCGTTAGCGGTTGCGGTGGTAGCCAGCACGGGGACGCCGGCGGGCAGGGCCGCGATCAGGTCACGGATACGGCGGTAGTCGGGGCGGAAGTCGTGCCCCCAGTCAGAGATGCAGTGGGCCTCGTCAATGACCAGCAGGCCACAGGTCCGCACTAGCTCGGGCAGCCAGTCTGAGCGGAAGGAGGGGTTATTGAGCCGCTCAGGGCCCACCAGCAGCACATCGAGTTCACCGGCAGCGAGCTGGGCGCGCACGGCGTCCCACTCGGTCACATTCGACGAGTTGACCATAGCTGCCCGCACTCCGGCGCGGGCAGCGGCCTCTACCTGGTCGCGCATGAGGGCCAGCAGGGGCGAGACGATGAGGGCGGGCCCGCTCCCCCGCCTGCGCAGGAGCAGAGCGGAGAGGAAGTAGACCGCCGACTTACCCCAGCCGGTTCGCTGGATTACCAGGGCCCGGCGGCGCTGCTGCACCAGGGCCTCAATGGCCTCGAACTGGCCGGGGTGGAAGGCGGCGGCGGGGTTGCCGGTCAGGCGGGCAAGGAGCTCGGTAGCTTCAGTCCGCAGGCTCCCGGGCAAAAGGACGCCGCCCGCCACCGGGGCTGGCTGTTGGGGCAGGGGCACTAGCGCTGGCCCCGGTCAGCGCCCAGGTAGGCCTGCTGCAGTTTCCACTGCTGGTAGGCCTTAATCTGACGCATGTAGGTTGAGACGGGGTTCTTCCAGACGAAGACCAAAAAGACGATAGCTAGCACGCCAGCGAGCAGGTCTACCAGCATGGCCCAGTGGAAGACCAGAAGCAGTGTCAGTGCCCCCATGAGCAGGTTCAGAATCTGGAAGCTCGCCACGACAGTCAGAACGATACGGGCCCAGTTATGACCCTTGTTCATCATGATCGTGAAGAAGACGAGCAGGGCAGACCAGATAAGACCAAAGACCAGACCCATAATGAGGCCGGCAGTGGCGAAACCTGTATCTGTACTCGCAGTTATCTCAGCCTCCGCCGCAGCGATGTCTTCTTCGGTCATCATCCCGCTGAAGAGGGAGAGGATGCTGTTGCTCGTTGCCTGCTGAATCTCCTGGTAGAAGATAGTGCCCAGAATAGACCCCAGAACACCCAGGCCAATCATCACGTACATGATGAGGCTGGCGGTCTTGAGGGCCTGCGGGCGCTCGGGGGCATCCATGTGGGCGGGTAGGCCCTGCCCATAGGCCTGGGCGTAGCCAGCGTAGGCTCCCTGCTCGGTATAGTGACTGGGCTGGCTTGCCGAGTAGGCCGGGGGCTGGGCCTGGTTGGGGTAGGTGGGGGGCTGCTGGGACTGGTAGTTACCGGTGGTGTTGTCGTTGCCGGGGTACTGGCTCACGGGGTCCTCCTGGTCAGTGGGTGGCCGATGCTTGTTTTAAGCCTACCGGCCAATAGCCCAGCTCACCAGGGTTTACGCAATTTCGAAGATGCCGCGGGCCCGGTCCTTTTTTACGGAGGAGGCAGGGAAAATACGGCCGCTCATCGAAATGTAGACGCCGGGTTCGAGCAGGTTGAGGGCGGCGACTGCTGCGCCCAGGTTGAAGCTGGCGTCGGACTTTCGCATAGACGCCGGCTGCATGGCCCCGGTGAGCACAACTACCTTGTTGCCGAGGGTGGCGTTGGCTTCGAGGTAGCGGGCGGTTTCGGGCATGGTGTCGGTGCCGTGGGTGATGATGACGCGGTCGTTCTGTACGGCGTTGAGAGCCTCGGTCAGTACGGCGCGGTCGGCATCAACCATATCGAGGCTGTCGAGCTTGAGCACACTTTGAACCTCAAAAGCGGTGTCAGTGAGCACGTAGCTGAGCAGCTCGGGTACTGAGGGTTCACCGATTTCAAGCTCACCGGCTACGGAGTAGACCTTGTCGAAGGTTCCGCCGGTGGTCAGTATGGTCACGGCTTCTGCATTGTTGATGGGCATGACTTCCTTGAGGGGTTGCGGGGTTTTGTTTCTCAGTCTAGTGGAGAGGCAGGCGGACGCCCGTGGTCGGCTCAGTGGGCGGAATTGGGACCTCCTGCCCCTGATTTAATTCGCCCATGGCGAACTTGGACAAGAGAGCACTCCGTAAACGCAGGGTAAACAACAGGGAAAGTAAGGTGTGCCACAAAATTTTACCCCGAAACCCCGGCCTTCAACGCCACCCTGCCCATTGTGGAGACCTACCACAAGAGCGACTCCCTCACGGCCAACATCCTCAACGCCCGCCCCGTCTGCAACGCCTGGGAAGACTACCGCACCATGGTCTACAAGGTCACCGATAACTTCACCCCCGTCGGTACCATCTCAACCACCAACAGCACCTCAGCACCCGTCAACCTCACCCAGAACCTCTCCAAGACCCAGACCGTCACCATGAGCGTCAACGGGTCAAAGACCGAAACCGCCTCCTTCAACCTGGGCGGCACCCAGAACCTCGATAAGGGCAGCATCAACGCGGGCATCGCCTACTCCATCGCCAAGACCGTAGGCGACGACGCCTCCTACTCCCTCTCCTGGAGCGTCGGCCAGACCATCGGCCCCTACGAAGTACCCGCAGGCTACACAGGCGAAGCTACCTACGGCTTCCGCACCATCGCCATGACCGGCACCCAGCAGTACTGCATGCTCAACGGCGCCTGGTCCAACCCCGTCGCCCTGCGCCTCAAGAACGTAGGCACTGAGCGCTACTACGGCGACTTCCCCGTGGTCTCCTTCCGCATCGACGGGAAGACCGCATCGGGCCCCACCGGCGTTGACCGCCTGATCACCCCCGGCTGGTTCAACGGCGCCTACACCCGCGACCTGGGTTTTGATGCCGCAACCTCAACCCGCAGCTTCCTGGTCACCCTGGCCAACCCCATCAAGGCCGGTGAAACCCAGCTGGTTGCCAACCTCAACTTCGGTGACGGCCTCACCTCAGAGGGCCGCCTGCGCAACTACATCACCGTCACCCAGGTCGGCCGTATCGCCGGCGATACCTCAACCGGTAACGACCAGAACCGCGATTCTCGCGAAATCACCCTGACCGATACCGGCCGCAAGGCAAGCGGCATCTTCTAAGCCGCCCGGCTCCCAGACCTCGAGTGCCCGGCTTACTGCGCCCCGGTGTCCTTCTGCTCCCCGCATAAGGACGCCGGAGCGCAGCCTTTCGCGGGTAGCGGCAGAGTCAGTAGCATGAGAGGGTAACAATCCCCCGTGAAAGGCTGATGATGCCCGAAACTTCCACCATTAATCTGCGCTTCCCCATCGTGGGAGCCCAGTGGCTGGCAGCCAATATTGCCGCCCCGAACCTGGTCATCCTGGACGCCTCCGTCGGCGAGTTCGCCGGCGCTAGCACCGGCATACCCGGTGCCCGCCGCTTTGATATCGACGGTGAGTTCAGCGCCCCCGAGGGCGTGCACACCATGCTGAGCGCCGAGGACTTTGAAGCTAAGGTCCGTGCTCTCGGCATCAGCAAGGACGCCGCCATCGTGATCTACGACCGCCAGGGCATGTTCTCTGCCGCCCGCGGCTGGTTCATGTTTGTGGCCATGGGGCACGATAACGTCGCCGTGCTTGACGGTGGCCTGCCCGCCTGGGAGGCAGCAGGTTTCAACCAGCTCCCCCTCAACGAGGGGCCTTTCACTCCCGGTTCATTCGTGGCAGAAGACCGCGGCCTCTTCGTTGACGCGCTCACGACCAAGGCCTTTGCCGAGCGGGAGGACGCCGCCGTCATTGACGCCCGCAGCGCCGAACGCTTTGCCGGCACCGCACCCGAACCCCGCCCGGGTCTGCGGGCAGGCCATATCCCAGGCTCCGTCAACCTGCCCTTCACTACCCTGCTCGATGAACAGGGGCGCTTCCGCGCCCCCGAAGAAGTCAAGGCAGCCGTGGACGCGGTGGCAGGGGATGCTGAAACCCTGATTTTCTCCTGCGGCTCCGGCGTGACCGCCTGCATTGACGCCCTCGCAGCCTATGTATCGGGCTATACCGAACTGGCTGTCTACGACGGCTCCTGGGCCGAGTGGGGCGCAGAGGACCCGGCGGGCCTGCGCCCAGTTGAGCAGTAGCGCTACTGGTCGAAGTTTTCGGTCCAGTAGTCGTTGGCTCCGGTGATGTTGCCGTCCTCATCGTAGAGGTAGAAGCCCACGGTGTCATAGGCAGCGAAGGGGCCTGCCTTGGTACCGGTAGCGATGGCCCATGCCTTATCGATTTCTTCAGGGGTACCTACGCCGTTGACGTAGAGCTTTGCGCCGGCATCGAGCCAGGGAATGAGCAGGGAGTTCAGCAGGTAGCCGGGCTGCTCCTTGCGGACGTAGACAGGGACCATGCCGGTTTCTTCGGCGTAGCGAATGGCGTCCTTGATGCTTTCTTCGTCGGTCTTGGCGGTGCCCATAATTTCGGCGGTGTTGCGAACCCAGACTCGGTTGGCGTAGTGGATGGCCAAGAAGCGGTCGGTGTGGCCGCTAGCATCTGCGAAGTCGGAGGGCAGCAGAGACGAGGTGTTGTAAGGCGTGTGTCGCCTAGCGCTCAGGGGATGCCCACACTTGTTCATACGCACAACATGTTCCACCCACCGTCAAATGTGGCAGCAGCACCGCCACATTTGGCGGCGAGTGCCACAGGTGGACGGCCGTTCCTTGACGAAGCCCAAAACATGCCCGTCCGCCCATATAGAAAAAGCCCCTCACCTGTTTTACCAGGTGAGGGGCTTGTTTTGTGCGCCCTGTGGGGCTCGAACCCACGACCCACGGATTAAAAGTCCGATGCTCTACCAACTGAGCTAAAGGCGCATCCACTGAGTAAACTCAGCGCCTTCCACTATACACGCTGAGAACCATACCCACAAAATGTTAACCATCTGGTAGCGGCAGTGCCCCAGCGACTACCGCTAAACTAACAGCTATGTCAGCCGCCCGCTTCCACCGCCCCGTCAAGTTCTCCACCGAAAAATTCGAGCGCTTCCAAGGCGGCACCAGCCCAGAAGACCTCACCTCCGCCGCCCAGGCCTCCGCCCGGGCCATTCTCGCCCGCGGACGTGTTAATGAAGACCCCTCCGTCACTAAGCGGTTGGTGCACTTTACCGACGAGTTCGGTATCGAAGCGGTCGCCCAGCTCTGGGCACGAGCCGCACCGGTGACGGTGGCAGGTGCCCTCTGGCGCATCTACGCTTTACGCGGTGTTATCCGAGCAAATGCACGGCTCATGAGCTACTACTACGAGCGTGGTATGCACTCCAACTACCTGGCCCAGGCTCTTGCTGGTGTTCCCTCAACACCCACCGCTCAAGAAATCTGCGCCACCGTTGATGCCATTCTGGCCGGGGCCTACACCGGTGATTTCGACATAGCCCTGGAACGCTTTGCCGCTTTCTGCCGAGTACTCTCCCTGGGGCAGGACGACATCGCCCTAGAACTGCGGCACGGCCAGTCACTCACCGAATACGGGAACGGCCTCTCCGAGCCGCTCCACCTGCCCTCCCCAGAGGTCAAAGCCGAAGGGGCGAGCCGCTCTCAGCGGCTGCGCGCAGCGGCCCGCAGGCTCATAGGCACAGCGCGGGAACTTGAAGAAGCCGCCGCGCTCTGGCGGGCGGGCACCCTCGACTAATCGTTCATTAACCTGCCCCCCCCCCGAGTCCTTATGTCTGGCTCACTTTCTGGGCGCGGAAAAGGGCCCCGTCCGCTATTTCTACCGGGCCGGGGCCCCTCTCTATCTACCGGTGGGGTGCCGGTAAAAGTTTTACCGGCTAGTCCCTACCCGGCCTTAGCGGCTTGCTACGTTCTGGTCGTAGCGGTAGATGAAGGCTGCCATAGCATCACGGGCAATCGGGGTGACGGGGCGGAAGGTGCCATCGTCCCAACCGGTGGTGACACCGACCGAGTTCAGCCAGGAGATTTCCTTGTAGAACTGGTCACCGGGCTTCACATCGCCGAACTTGGATTCAGCAGGGGCGGTGTAGGCAGGTTCACCAGCGTAGCGGTAGAAGAAGGCTGCCATAGCATCGCGGTTGACGTTAGCATCGGGGCGGAAGGTGCCATCGGAGTAGCCGGTGGTGATACCCATGTCATGCATCCAGGCGATTTCCTTGTAGAACTGATGGGTGGTGGGCACATCAGAGAAGGGGGAAACGCTCGGTGCAGTGTACTGGGGTGATCCAGCCATACGGTAGAAGAAGGCTGCCATAGCACCACGCTCAACATTGTTCAGCGGACGGAAGGTGCCATCGGGGTAACCGGTGGTGATCTTCTGGTTAGCCAGCCAAGAGATTTCCTTGTAGAACTGGTCACCGGGCTTCACATCGGTAAACCGAGGAGTAGCCACATCGGTTGAGGGGCTGGTCTCGGTTACATTGAGAACCTCTGCCTTGGTGCCGTCTTCCCCGGGCTTAACACCGGAAAGATCACCGCTACCGTTGTGGAAGTGCAGGAGCAGAGCCTCGTAGTTCGTAGCGCTACCGGGGCCGACGCGGCCTACGGTGATGTCTGCATCGGGTGCATCGACGAACAGACCCTGAGCGCCTGAGTCCTTACCGGTGAAAGTGAGTTCAGGTGAGTAGGGGTTGTAGCTAATCCAGTCGGTACGATCTACACTGGAGGGTTCGTACCAGGAATAGGTAGAGACAGAGTAGCGCAAGCTCTTAGCGTTAGCTTCATCAACACCGATAACCGACAGGTTGACAGGCAGGGCCATGACGTTGCTATCGAAGGTGTTGGTATCAACATCACCAAACGCACCGTTCAAGGGCTGAAGGTCAAGCAAGGTTAGCTGACCGTTGACGTAACCGGTGGTGTAGACCAGCGGGTAGTCCAGGCCAGGGGAGCGTCTCGTCATCAAGATGTAGTCAGCACGATTGTCGTTGTTGACGTCAATGCCTACCTCAACCGGGGTGGGTGAAGTGAGATTTTCCCAGTTAGCCCAGGTTGAGATGCCGATGGTCATGATGCCGTTCTTGGCTACGTCCCCGCCGGAGGCCTTGAGAGCAGGAACGTTGCTGTAGGCACCAACGTACTGCAGGTCAACGCGCTGGCTGGTCAGGGCGCCAAGACGTGAGCTCTGAATACGGTCGCTCTTAGCGCCAAGCTGGTAGGCACCGACCAGTGAGGTGTAACCGCCTTGATCTACGGGGGTCCCCTCCAGGTCAATCTTTGCTTCGGTTGCATCGTTAGCAAATTCAATGCTTGAAGATGCAGCCTTCATATCAGCAATCGGCTTGGGAGCAATCTGAATGGGCAGGCGAGTCTGCTGCTTACCTTCGGTCAGTATCAGACGACCAGACTCAATGCTCAGGTACTGACGCGCGGTACCCAGCTGCTCCAAGCTGCTGGCCGGATCAATTTTCTTTTCCAGCTGGGAAGGGTCAACGGTCACGGTAACGGTGACATTAACTTTCTGGCCAGGCTGGACGGTGACGCTACTGGGTGTGGATACGGTTACACCGGGAGCCTTTGATGAGGCTTCAAAGGACAGAGCGTAAGTGTGAGCTACAGAATCGTAGTTATCCACGACTATATCCCGGGTATAGGTCTGCACACCGGCATTGGGAAGAACTTCAACCACCCCAAAGCTCTCGGAAACCTGCGCGGGGTTGTCAGCGTTGTAGACCAGTACATTCTGGTTGACAGCCTGGAGGGCGTCAACACGACCAGAGCCTACACGCTCAACGGAGTGAATAGCGCCATCAGCGGTTTTCAGGTCATGGACAGCGGAGTTCATGATAGCTGCCTTGACCTGGGGAGCTGAGTAGTTCTGGTGGGCTTCGTAGACCAGAGCCGCAATACCGGCTACGTGGGGGCTAGCCATAGAAGTACCGCTGTAGACGGCCTTACCGCTACCGCTACCTACAGCAGCTGAACCAATGTTAGTACCGGGTGCGGCAACATCGGGCTTGGTGTAGCCCTGTGAGCCGTGAACGCCACGACCGGTTGAATCGTTAATCTGGTCGAACTGTGTCGAATCAATGACCTTGGAGCCAATCCAGTCTCCCTTGAGCTTAATCTTCAGTTCACCAGCTTCAGCGGCAGCCCGGACCTTTTCGGCGTCACTCTTGCTGAGACGAACACCGGGAATCGTGCTGTTACCTGCAATACCAACGTTCTCAATTTCAACATGTGATGCTAGGACAACGCCCTTAGCACCAGCCTTTTCCAGGTTGTCGAAACGGACCTTAGAGCCGCAGGGGAAGGTACCGGTTTCATCGGCCCAGTCGATAAAGACCCACTTGCCCTTGAAGTCAGTGCCCTCGGGGAAAGCATCGCAGGCAAACTTATTGTTAGCAGGTGCTGCAACAACGGTACCGGTAAGCTGCTCTTCACTCGCTGCTGAGTAGTCGAAGTTGACCGAGTAGTCACCGGTGACCTCGCCAGCCAGGTTGCTGGGAGCGGTTACTTCTGCCTTATCAACATAGGTTTTTGAGCCGATGCTGTTAGCAACTGCTAGGGCAGAAACGGCATTGGCGGGGTTACCCGAGATCGAGTAGGTGTCTCCCTCGCCCATAGCAGCACTGGAGTTACCGGCTGCCGCAACGCTGAGGATGCCGTAGCGGGTCAGTGCATCTACCAGAGCGTTTTCAGGATCGTCAATAGCGCCAAAGTCGGCACCCAGTGACATGTTGACAACATCTACACGGTCATCGTACTTACCATCGCCGTTGGGGTCCAGGGAGCGGTCAAGAGCCAGACCGGTCAAATCGGTGGAACCTTCACACCCAAAGACGCGGAAGCCAACGATCTGTGCACCGGGTGCTGTACCTGCGCCGATCTTCATATCGCGCATCTCGTCTTCAGTGATCTTGGTGTAATCGCCCTTATAGGTGCTACCGTCGGGGTTTACAGCGTAACCCGCGGCAGTACCTGCAACGTGGGTACCGTGGCCAGCGGCCTTACAGTCCAGAGGGTTACCGTCAGGTGTTGGAACCCGTGTGTTACTGCCATACTCGTCACCGGCGAAGTCATAACCGCCGATGAACTTCTCAGGGTCGTAGAGACCGGAATCTGCGGCAGGCATCTCGCTTGAAGCTGCAGCCTTATCGTATGCCTCGCTCGTACCGGGGCCACCAAACTGGGTGTGGGTGTAGTCCACGCCGGTGTCGATGACAGCAATTTTGACACCCTTACCGGTGAAACCTGTTTGCTGCCAGGAAGCAATGGTTTTGGTGTCGATGGCTGAGCCAGCATTCGAGGGGTACTTAGCAACGATGGGGGAAATTTTAACGACGTCGCTTCGGGAGGCAAGTTCGCGGATCTTTGCGGCATCACCGCGCAAGGCTACACCGCGCACAGTGTTGTAGGTGGTGTAAATGACATCTGCACCAGCTGTAGCGGCCGCTGACTGGCCCTGCTGCTCAACTGCTGCAGCAATAGCCTGGACCTGCGCCTGAGCATCAACAGCGGTTGATTGCTCACCCTGCAGAACAGAATCTGGCTGGGTGCTCTCGTAAGCGCCCTTACCGCGGAACTGGACGAAGACGCTAACCTCGCCCTCAGCTGCCTGCATGGAGGGAGTAATAACCTGGTCCCCAACCTGGTGACCAGGTTGTGCTACAGCGTCTATAGAACTCTGGAAGAGCCGTGCATCTTCTATAGCACCTGCTGCGGGCAGACCCAATGTGACGGCCATACCCAAGCCAAGAACAGATGCAACGCAAGTGCGAGCCACCTTCTTGGGTGTGTATTTTTCATTCATTGAAGGATTCCTTTGAATCAGTGATTCACGGTGTAAAAATGCGAGTGTATAAAAACCATGTCGCACATCACATTCCTAGTCAATAGAGGCCCGTCTTATTACCCAAATATTTAGCCCCACCCACAAAATCAGGGAAACAAGGGGCAACAATTTGCATTACACGACCACTTCTGCACCCACAAAGACCCCCTCAAAATAACCTCGCACGGAGGCTTGACAGACGCACCGCAGAGGAGAAAGATGTATTACAAGATGTCAGGCTGCTAATAGGTAGCCCCGGGCTCCAAATCTTTAGCCGCTTCGAGCGGCCTTCCGCCGAGAGGCGCTCCCAGCCTGACATCGCTAAACTTCATACCGCAGTTGCCGGGCTCCGCCTCCCTTCCCACGAGGCAGGTAGCCCGGCTTTTGCGTCCGCCCCATTACAGGCGAGCACCACCCCGTTAACCTTGGCGCGGTACCATAAGCTCAGCACCTGCCCACCCGCCCACACCCAGGAGAGCTGGCCCATGCTCCAACGCATGTTCCCCCAAGAAAACACCTCGCTGACCGCCCTCGCCGCGCTCTCAGAACAGGTCACTGGAGCAGCTGCCCTGCTCTCAGAAATGGTGGGCTCCCCCGAAGACCGCTACCTAGAACTTCTGGAACGCACCCTCACCCACGAGGCTGCAACCCTCGACATGCTGCACACCACCATGACCGCTGTGCGCAGCTCATTCTCAACCCCTATCCCCCGCGAAGATATCTACACCCTGGCTGTTTCACTCAACAACGTCGTTGAAAAGCTCACCTCAGCAGCCAACATTCTGCATCTCTACCACATCGTACGTTTCTCCCCTAAGGCAGCGACCCTGCTCGACCTCATCCAGCGCCAGGCAGTGCTCACCACCGAAATCATCCCCAAACTCAGCACCCTGCGCGACCTTGACGACTACTGGATCACCATGCTCCGCATCACCAAGCAGGCCGTGCGCATTGCCGAAGAATACGATGCAGACATCCAAGACCGCTACAAGCAGACCCGCTACCTGCAGACCACCCGCTTCGTACACAAACTCATCGAAGCGTCCGAAGCTATGCGCACCGTCGCCACAGAAATCGGCCGCATCATCGTGCAGGAATCCTAGTGACCCTCACCCTCTTTGCCCTCAGCTGCCTGGCCCTGGTCGCCTTCACCTTCGTCACCGGCTTTCACGACGCCCCCAACGCCACCGCCATACCCGTCAAAACCAGGGCCCTCACCCCTAAAATAGCCCTGCGCACCAGCGCCCTCTTCAACGCTATCGGCATAGCCATAACGGGTATCATGCTGGGCTCCGTCACCACCCACTGGCTGACCGTGCCCCACAATAACACCGGCCTGGGGCTCATTCTTACAGCCCTCATCTCAGCTATTATCTGGGGCATTATTACCTGGTGGTTCCGCATTCCTTCCTCTTCCACCCACGCCCTCATCGGGGGTTTTGCCGGTGCCGCCTGGGCCGCCCGCGCCACCGACCTGGGCACTTCCACCCCCTTCTCTGAGCCCCTCGCAACCTTCCTTTTTGTGCCCCTTATCCTGGCCCCCATCGTCCTCTTCATCCTCGCCTGGGCAGCAGTTTTTCCCTTCTACGGCCTGCTCCAACGCTCCTACCCCTCCACCGTCAACCGATTCTCCCGCAGCGTCCTCTCCCTCGCCAACTCACTGATCTCCCTCATTCACGGAATCCAAACCGGCCAGCGCGCAGTCGTTATCTACGCTGTTCTCCTACTCTCCGCCGGGCTCGAAGTACACCCCACCACCTACATCATCTCCGCCCTCTTCCTTGCCATGGTGCTGGGCTTCGGCACCGCCCGGGGCAGCTCCCGCATCGGCTACACCTTCGCGCACCAGATGGTCAAAGTTGACCCCTTCCGCGGGGCAGTTGCCCAAAGCTCAACCGCACTAGCCATGGTGCTTCTGCAGTTCTTCCTCAACACCCCGGTCTCATCCTCCCACCTAGCGGCCTCCGCCGTCCTCGGCTCAGGGGTCAACCAGCGCTTTGCCGCTGTGCGCTACAAAATTGTGCTCCGCATAATCCTGACCTGGCTTATCACCATGCCGGCCTGCTTTATCCTCTCGGCAATCCTCTTCCTGGCGCTCTCGCCCCTGCTGTAGCGCTCCGTGCCCCTAATATCGGCGCGCTCTCGGCGTAAAGCCCACCCGTTCGATATATTGGGGACTAAGCCCACGCACACGCCCACTTTTAGAGAGCACTATGTCTACAGTCGCTATTATCATCCGCACCAAAGATCGCCCCGTTTTTCTACGGCGCGCCCTGGCCAACATCGCAGAGCAAACATATACCGACTACGTTGTTGCGGTAGTAAATGACGGGGGCTCCCGACAGGACGTAGACCGCATTGTTGCGGAAGAACCCCGCATTAAAAACTCCATAGTGATTCATAACGAGGAATCTCGTGGCATGGAAGCTGCTTCAAACCAGGGTATTCAGGCCACCAAATCGACCTATATCGCTATCCACGATGACGACGATTTATGGGAGCCTACCTTCCTCGCTACGACGGTTCAGCGTCTTGAAGAATCCGGGGAACAGATGGTCACAGTACGCACCGACGAATACTTCGAGCGGCTTACTGCTGACGGATCCTTTGAGTTCATCGATTCACGCCCCTTCTGGGCGATCCTCAACGACATCACGGTCCAAGATCTCACCCGCATCAACCGCGCAGTTCCGATCTCGATTCTGCATCGTCGATCACTACACGACGAACTTGGTCTCTATAACGAGAGCCTGCCGGTGGTAGGTGACTGGGAATTCAACCTACGTGTTGCGGCTAAATACCCTATTCTGTTTATCGACGAGCTACTTGCCCATTGGTCACAGCGTCCCGATCAAACCGAAGGAGCACTCGCCAACAGTGTTCATGCAGGAAAAATTCTCCACGGAATCTATGATGGGCGTGTTCGTGCACAGGCTATCCGTGATCACTTAGCGGGTAACGGGCATATTGGTTCCTACCTCTATCAAGCCCATCTAGCTAACCAAATTGACGGCAGCGTGGGGCACACCATTGACCTCACCAACCGTGTTCTTGATGAGCTGAGAATAATTAGTGCCAAACTAGACCGTATAGAAGAAACCACTCGCACCACCTCAGAGCGACTCGAACGCATCGAGCGGGCGTTGTCTTTCAAATCTCGCCTTAAACGCTTTGTGAAAGGAAATCGCTAATCATGCCTCGCATCCTAGTGCTCGCAGACCTAGGGCAGTCTGTGTACCACGTTGGCGACGAAGCCATGGGCATCGCAACCGCTGCCGAGCTCACTCGACGTGGCTATGAAGTCTTCATCGCAACCCGTAATATCGAACATTCCCAGGCCTATATCGGATCTGCTACCGGCTACATCAAAACCCTAGAATTCCCTTGGCCACCTGCGGAGCGTGAAATCTATCTTAACGACGTTAAAGCCCATCTTAGGGGCGAGCCAGCCCGCCCCGAGATAGAAGAGTTTGTGCGCCAGGTAGCCGATATGGACGGCATTGTCATTGCCGGTGGCGGTAACATGAACTCGACCTATGGCTGGTTGCTCTATGAACGTGCCGCCTACGCCCTGGTAGCCCAGGCCCACGAGATTCCCCTGGTTATCTCTGGCCAGTCGGTAGGGCCGGTGCTCACCGACGCCGACGCCGAGACCCTGCGTGATATGCTCTCGTCAGCCCAGCTTGTAGGTATGCGTGAGCGCTTCTCGCATGCGTGGGCTCATAACGCGGATATCGACTCCCACCTGATTGTGGACGACGCTACCTTCTACCAGCACCAGAAGCGTTCACTGCCCGGCCGCCCGGTTGTAGACCTACCCGAACACTATATTTGCGCTACTTTCTCGGGTCTTACCCCGGGGCAGGCCCGGGTCATCGGGCAGCTGCTTGACGATATGCACCGCGAATACGGCCTGCGCACCGTCTTCCTGCCCCACATGGGCGAGCCACTGACCGACCAGGGCGATGTGGCAGTGCACGCCGAAATCACTTCACACATGTTCTCCGATCCCGTGCAGCTACCCATGGTGCACACAGACGACGCCATGCAGGTTCATCGCGGCGCCTTCATCGCGGTCTCTACCCGCTACCACCCCGGTGTCTTCTCCCTCTCAGCAGGTGTTCCCTTCGTGGCGCTACTGCCCGATGCCTTCACCGACATGCGGGTACGCGGCATGATGGAGCAGTACGGGGCTGAAAACTACGCTATTCCCCTGGCTCTGCTCAATTCTGCTGCCCCGGCTGAAGCCCTGCACGAAGTCATTCAGCTCCGCAATGAACTCTCTGAAACCCTGCTGGCGCGAGCCGAGCAGCTGCGCGGTTTCTCCGCCAGCTGGTGGGACGCCGCCTCCCACGTCCTCCTGCACGGGGCAGGGCAGGCTGCCCCGGCCGTCCGCGAGCTAGGCAACACCCCCACCATCTTTACCGGCGAGTGGAACATAACCAACCTGCTAGTGCGCGACGATATCGCAGACATTTCACTGGCTGCTGCCCGTGCCAGCGCAGAAACCGACCGGGCCCTCTCCTGGGACTACCAGCGTCTGCTCCAGCGCGACCGAGCTCAGGCTCGTGCCGACGAGCTAGAGCGTCGTAACGCCGAGCTGGCTGACTCCCTCATCGAAGCCGAAGAAAACGCCACCCTGCGCGGCTGGGTACGACGCAAGATGCGCGGCGAGTAGCCAAGCACCGGCAGATACGCAGCACCCCGGTATAAGCCGGGGTGCCACACTAAAAAGCCGCCCGACCCCGTCCTTTCCAGCAGCGAAAGGAGTTACGAGGCCGGGCGGCACACACATTCCCATGGTGTTCCCTCCCCCGCACAGCTACGGGGTGAGGGAAGTTTTGTATGCCCGCTTCCAGCGGGCGCTAGCGGGGCGCTAGGCTTAGCCGAAGCGGCCTGAGACGTAGTCTTCGGTAGCCTTCTGGCTGGGGTTGTTGAAGATTTCCTGGGTGGGGGCGTACTCGATGAGCTTGCCGGGCTTGCCGGTGCCCGCAATGTTGAAGAAGGCGGTCTTGTCTGAGACGCGGGCTGCCTGCTGCATATTGTGGGTCACGATGACGACGGTGAAGTTTTCCTTGAGCTCGTTGATAAGGTCTTCAACAGCCAGGGTTGAGATGGGGTCGAGGGCGGAGCAGGGCTCGTCCATGAGGATCACATCGGGCTTGACCGCGATGGAGCGGGCGATGCACAGGCGCTGCTGCTGGCCGCCGGAGAGGCCTGAGCCGGGCTTATCGAGACGATCCTTGACCTCGTTCCAGAGGTTGGCTCCGCGCAGGGAGGATTCGACCAGCTCGTCTGCGTCGGTCTTGGAGATCTTGCGGTTGTTGAGCTTGACGCCTGCCAGCACGTTCTCGCGGATGGACATGGTGGGGAAGGGGTTGGGGCGCTGGAAGACCATACCGATTTGGGAGCGGACGACCACGGGGTCAACACCCTTGCCGTAGAGGTTTTCGCCGTCGAGCAGTACCTTACCTTCAACGCGGGCACCGGGGATAACCTCGTGCATGCGGTTGAGGGTGCGTAGGAAGGTTGACTTACCGCAGCCTGAGGGGCCGATGAAGGCAGTGACGGTGCGGGGTTCGATTTCCATGGAGATGTCTTCTACCGCGAGGAAATCGCCGTAGTACACGTTCAGGTTTTCAACGTCGATGCGCTTTGACATGGAGTTTTCCTTTTTCTGAAAGTCTTGTGGGGGCCGGTGGGCGCGCTAGGCGGGTGCGCTGCTGGGTTTATCGACCGGTCTTGGGGGCGAAGATCTTGGCGATGGCTCGGGCAATGAGGTTGAGTACCATCACGATGATAATCAGGATCAGTGCGGCAGCCCAGGCGCGGGTCTCTGAGACCGAGGCGGCGGTGGGGCTGGTGGGCGTCATGATCTGGTAGTAGATGTAGGTGGGCAGGGTTGCCATCCAGCCGCTGAAGGCGCTCCAGTTGATGGAGGTGACGAAGCCTGCGGTCACCAGGATGGGGGCAGTTTCGCCGATGACGCGGGCGATAGCCAGGGTCACACCCGATGCGATGCCTGAGATAGCGGTGGGAATAACGACCTTCATGATGGTACGCCACTTACGGACGCCCAGGGCGTAGGACGCCTCGCGCAGTTCGTTGGGTACGATACGCAGCATTTCTTCGGCGTTACGCACCACGGTGGGGATCATGAGGACGGACAGGGCGACCGCAGCCACCAGGCCCATACGGTTCATGGGGTTACCTGATACCAGGGCGAAGAAGGAGGCTGCGAAGAGGCCCGCCACGATGGAGGGGATACCGGTCATGACGTCCACGAAGAAGGTGATGGCTTTGGAGAGCCACTTGCCCTGGCCGTATTCCACCAGGTAGATGGCGGTGAGCAGGCCGATGGGTACCGAGATGATAGTGGCCAGCAGGGTAATTTCGAGGGTACCGATGATGGCGTGGTAGATACCGCCAAACACGGGGCCTTCGCCTGCAGCGGCGGCGTTATCGTGTACGCCGGTGACGCCCTTCATGGAGGTGCTCAGGAAGTTACCTGACAGGCCGGGGATACCCTTGGCGAGTACGGTGAAAAGTACTGAGACCAGGGGGATGAGGGCCACCAGGAAGGTGCCGTAGACCAGGTAGCGGGCGAAGGCGTCCTGGCCCTTGCGCTTGCCTTCGAAGGAGGTGACGGCCAGGGGGCCGGCAATCACGAAGATGATGCCTGCAAAGAGGGTGAAGGTTGCGATGGAGAAGCCGATGAGGGCACTGGCGGCGGCGCCCAGAATCAGGGAGCCTGCGCCGACGGCCAGGGGCAGCCACTTGGGGGCCTGGCGGCTGGCGAAGCGGGATGAGGTGGTAGCTACAGACATTAGTTAGCTCCTGAGAAGTCCTTGTAGCGGGCCACAATCATGCGGGCCAGGATGTTGACGATGAGGGTGATGACGAAGAGCACCAGACCTGCTGCAATAAGCTCTGACATGCGCAGACCGTAGGCCTCGGGGAAGTTGAGGGCGATCTCTGAGGCGAAGGTCTGGTTGCCGGATTTGATGATGGAGGCGGTCAGCGGGCCGGACGCCAGTACCAGGGTCACTGCCATGGTTTCACCGAGGGCACGGCCCAGTGCCAGCATGACGGAGGAAATGATGCCGGTGCGGGCGAAGGGGAAGACGGTCATGCGAATCATCTCCCAGCGGGTGGCGCCCAGGCCCAGGGCTGCTTCTTCCTGCAGGGTGGGGGTCTGGATGAAGATTTCGCGGCACATGGAGGTGATGATCGGCAAGATCATGATGCCCAGGACGATGCCCGCGGTCAGAATAGTCTTACCGGTCTGTGAGGCGGGGCCTTCGAAGATAGGGATGAAGCCCAGGTAGGTGGCCAGCCAGTCGTAGAAGGGCACGATCTTGGGGGCCAGTACCGAAGCACCCCAGGCACCGAAGATAACGGAGGGGATGGCGGCCAGCAGGTCGATCACATAGCCGATACCTTTAGCCAGCTTGCGGGGGGCGTAGTGGGAGATGAACAGAGCCACGCCGATGCCGATGGGGGTTGCCAGGAGCAGGGCGATGGTCGAGGCGATGAGGGTGCCGATGGTCAGCGGGATGATGTACCGAATGAAGCTGCCGCTGGTGAGGTCTGCTGGGTCTGCGGTGAAAACCGGCAGGGCCTGGGCGACCAGGAAGATAGCGACAGCTGCCAGAACGATAAGAATAAGGACGCCGGCGCCGAGGGAGATACCCGAGAAGATTTTATCTGCCGCCGGGTTTCCTACATCGGGAAGGTCCTTGGTTTTCGCACGGGCGCTGCTGGTGCCCGGCTGCGGTGCTGCTGTGGTTGACATGGGAATGTGAAACCTTTGTCGTTTTGACGCGGGTCAAGGTGCGGCCGGGTCGGAAACCTGGCCGCACCTTGATGAATGCGGTGTTACTGGGTAACGGTGATGGATTCGATAGCCTTCTGAGCATCAGCGATGAGGGCGCCGGTCAGGGGGGCTGACTGGGCTGCATCGGCGGCGTCCTGCTGACCCTGCTCGGAGACTACGTAGTTCTCGTAGGCCTTGACCAGGGTGACGTCGTCTTCTGAGGAGTAGCCGGAGCAGACGATGTGGTAGGAGACCAGCACAACGGGGTAGGCGGTGGAGTCCTCGGGGGTGCGGTTGATGTTGATCGCCATGTCGTTTTCGTTCTGGCCACCTACGCGCTCAGAAAGTTCTACGGTCTTGGCAGCGGCTTCTGCTGACAGTTCAACGTAGGAGTCGCCAACCTTGACGTTGATCTTGCCCAGGTCGCCGATGGCTGAGGCGTCCGCGTAGGTGATAGCACCCTCGGTGGATGAGGTGGTGGAGACAACACCGGAGGTACCCTTGTTTGATTCACCGGCGTACTGGGAGGGCCAGTTGCCGTCTGCTTCTACGTCCCAGGCGCCGTTAGAGGCTGCTGCCAGGTACTCGGTGAAGTTTTCGGTGGTGCCAGAGTCATCGGAGCGGTGGACGACGGTGATCTTGGTGTCGGGCAGGGTAACGCCTTCGTTCTGTGAGGCGATAGCGGCATCGTTCCAGGTGGTGATTTCGCCCTTGAAGATCTTGGCGATGGTTTCGCCGTCCAGGTTCAGTGAGTCAACACCGGGCAGGTTGAAGGCTACAGCTACGGGGGAGATGTAGACGGGGATGTTGATAGCACCGCCGTCGCCGCATACCTCCTTGGACTGCTCCCATTCATCACCCTTGAGAGCGCGGTCTGAGCCGGCGAACTTAGCGCCACCAGCGAGCAGGGCCTCGCGGCCTGCACCGGAGCCGTCCGGTGAGTACTGTACGGTGCCGCCCAGGTCAGCGAAACCGGTTTCCCAAGCGGTGATTGCTGCCTGCTGGGATGAGGCACCAACGCCGGTCAGGGGGGTGGAGGGCAGGGAAGCTGCGCTGGAACCTGCGTCTGAGGAGGTGGCGGTGCCGGTTGCATTGTCTGAACCGCAAGCGGTGAATGCGAGTGCGCCTACAGCTGCAAGTGAGCCCCAACGAGCAAGTGACTTAGCCTTCACAGGTGATTTCCTTTGAGTTTGTGTGTCCTACCCTGTCTCGTGTGAGAACTGTGTGAGACGGTGAGTAGGAAGGGAACGGTGTCTAACGCATCTGACTTTAGGAGCGTTAGGTAGCAGGTGGGCTAGCAGTGGGTGAACGGTGGGTGAACAGGGGGCGCACAGTTAGGGTTAAGGACGCCGGCGGTCGGGTTGAGGCCGCAGGTTTAGAATGGTGGGTATGGGTTTTGGTCAGCAGGTTGAAAGTTTAAAGAAGCGAGCTCGGGATCATAGTCGCCTGGGCTGGCAGCGTATGAAGGACGGCTTTTTCCAGTCTCTTCAGATTGTGGTCTCGGGTATCGGGGCCTATCTTTTTGCGGAGAAGGTGCTGGGGCATACCGAACCGATTTTTGCGGCAACCGCTGCCATTGTTTCTCTGGGTTATATCACCGGCGCTACCCACGCCCGCCGCATCCTAGAGGTGTCGTTTGGCGTGACCCTGGGTATCTTGATGGGTGACATGATGATGCTCGCCCTGGGTCGGGGCATCTGGCAGGCAGGGTTGGTCATGTTCCTGTCGATTATGCTGGCCCGGTTCTTGGATAATGGGATTATTTTTACTATTCAGATGGGTCTGCAGTCCTGCCTGGTGGTCTTGCTCCCGCCGAATATCGACGGGCCTTTTGCCCGAAGCCTAGACGGTATTGTCGGTGGTCTGTGCGCTTTCTTGCTCATGTTCCTCTTCCCTAAAGACCCGCGTCGCACCCCGCGTGAGAACGCTAAAACCATGATGGGTTCTTTTGCTGCGGTCTTCCGCGATGCCGGTGAGGCGATGGAGCACTACGACGGTAAGGAGGCCTGGCATGCCCTGGCGTCCGCCCGTCGTCTACAGCCTCTCTATAACACCTGTGAGAAGGACATTATTACCTCAAAGGGCATGGCCCAGCTGGCCTGGACGGGCCGGTCTCATATGAAGGAGCTCGACCGCTATTCCCAGGCCCTGAGCAAGATTGACTACGCTATCCGCAACACCCGGGTGCTCAACCGCCGACTCGCTTCAACCATCAATAACGTGCAGATTTCGCAGGAGGCTATCACTTCTATCGCTGAGGCCCTCAAGAGCATTGGTGATGCGGTGGAGGTGCTGGGTGAGGGTATGTCTGCCCCAGAGGCGGACACCCGTACCGAGCGGAAGATGAAGGCACGCCGTGATCTCTCACATCTTGCTGGTCGCCTGGAGCCGCACATGATGGGTGTGCGCACCATGGAGGCTGAGGCCCTGGTGCTGATGCTCCGCCCCCTGGTGGTCGACCTTTTGGAGGCTTCGGGCCTTACCCACCAGCAGGCGGTCGATATGCTGGTGCCCCTGGGTGATTCCATGACGGAGCACGCCCCCACCACTACGTTGTTACCGGTGCAGGCAGACGCGGACACCGGTGGTCAGCAGGGTTCCCAACGGCAGCGGGTGGAGCAGAAGCAGCGGGACGATACCCGTCAGCTCACCACGGTTCTTCGCGCAAAAGACCGCGCCCCCATTCGGGAGATCCGCGAAGCTTCGGTACGTGACCCCCGCAGTATGCCTGCTGTACCGCCGGCAGGAAACGGGGCGGATGCGTCCGCCCAGCTGCTCGACAGCGCCGCTAGAGTTGAGAAGCAGCAGGCCCTGAATACAGCCCAGCTGACCGTAATCGAGCAGAACCTCAAGAAGGAGAAGGGCGACTAGCCCTGGCCGGGGAAGAGCAGAGCCAGGGCCTCCCCCAGTGAGGCGACCTCGCGTACCGACACACCGGCAGGTACATCCCCCACACCGGCCGGTGAGGCAGGCACAATCACGTGGGTAAAGCCCAGTCGCCCGACCTCGGCGATACGCTGGCGGATGCCGGGAACAGCCCGGACCTCGCCCGCTAGACCGACTTCGCCAAAGACCGCCAGCTTGCGCGGCAGGGGCTTATCTTGCGCGGCGGAGGCCAGGGCGATGACGCAGGCCAGGTCGGCGGACGGCTCAGAAATCTTAGCCCCGCCCACGGTTGAGATATAGCAGTCTAGCTTGCCCACGTTGAACCCGGCCCGCTTCTGTAGCACAGCCAGCAGCATAGAGATACGGGAACTGTCGAGACCGCTGGTGGTTCTTCGGGGCTGCGGGGTGGCGCTGGTGTCGAGCAAGGCCTGAACCTCAGCGAGCAGGGGGCGGCGGCCCTCCATGGTGACGGTGACGCAGGTGCCCGAGACCGGGTGCGGGGTGCGGGAGACGAAGAGACCCGAGGGGTCGGTGACGGGGGCGATACCGTCCTCGTGCATATCGAAACAGCCCACCTCGTCAGTGGGGCCAAAGCGGTTCTTGATAGCCCGCAGCATACGAATAGGGGTGTGCTTATCGCCCTCAAACTGGCAGACAACATCGACCAGGTGCTCCAGCAGGCGGGGGCCAGCGATAGTGCCCTCCTTTGTCACATGGCCCACCAGCAGGGTACACATATTGCGGCGTTTAGCGGCAGCAATCAGCGAGGCGGCAACCTCTCGCACCTGGGTGACGCCACCGGCGCTCCCCTCGACCTCGGATGAGGCCAGGGTCTGCACCGAGTCCACGATCATCAGGTCGGGGTTGACCTGTTCGATATGGGCCAGGGCGGTGCCGAGATCGGTTTCGCTGGTCAGGTAGAGGGTATCGGCCAGGGCACCAATGCGGTCGGCGCGGAGCTTGACCTGGGCGGCTGATTCTTCGCCGGTCACATACAGGACGTTGTGAGGCTTTCCCGTTGACTCACCGCGGGCAAAGGTAGCGGCTACATCGAGCAACAGGGTGGACTTACCGACGCCGGGTTCACCGGCCATGAGAATCACTGCCCCGGGCACCAGGCCGCCGCCTAAGACACGGTCGAACTCCGGGTTGCAGGTGCTCATATACTGAGCCACGGTGGAATCAACCCGCCCAATGGGCTGGGCGGGAGTCTGCACACTCGATGCCACGGTGGTTTTAGCAGCAACCGACCCGACAGCTTCTTCTACGGTGCCCCAGGACTGACATTCGCCGCAACGCCCCACCCATTTAGCGGTGGTCCAACCGCATTCAGTGCAGCGGTAGGCGTTAGCGGAGCGTGAGCGGGTTGTTTTACGGGTAGCCATATCAACAGCATAAGGCCGGTGGCTGACACTTTAAGCGCTGCCAGCTAAAGCCTACATAAATCTCTCTAAGAGCGAGCTTTCGGCCATTCGGGAGAGGGATTCTCGAATCACGCGGGCGCGCTGTTCACCGATGCCTTCGACGGCCCGCAGGTCATCGAGGCTGGCAGCCATCAGCGACTGTAGGCCGTCAAAGCGGTCGACCAGGCGGTCAGCGACCGCCCCCGGCATGGACTTGATACCGGCTAATAGGCGGTGCCCGTGGGGGTGGAGCGGGGCGTCCAGTTCCTCACCCAACCCTGCGGTGCGGGCGATGGTCAGGGGGTCAACGATTTCCTTATCGTCGAGCTGGGCCAGGGCATCTACAGCGGCCTGAAGTTCTTCAGGGGTAGTCTCAGACGGCAGGTAGTCGCGCAGCACTACCCAGGTAGCTGGCAGGTTATGGGTCGTCAGTTCTTCAAGCTGCAGGGCGACCAGGCGGCCCACGTTGCCCAGCTCCACCACGTAGTGGCCCGCCTCGACGGTAATTCTGCGAACCATCTCCATACGCTGTAGGGTGCTGGCTACATCGCGCAGGGTTACGTTGGCTTCGATTTCGAGGGAGGACAGCTGGTGGAGCACCTGCTCTAGGCGTTCGGTGTAGCTATCGAGGGTGCGGATAGCCTGGTTGGCGCGACTCATGAGCGACTGGGTGTCTTCAACCGTGTAACGGATTCCCTCGGTATAGACCGAAATCAGGGACATAGACGCGCTCACCGCGATGACGGGGAAGCCGGTTTGTTTTGCCACGCGTTCTGCGGTGCGGTGGCGGGTACCCGACTCATTGGTATCGATGGACGGGTCGGGTAGCAGCTGCACTCCTGCTGCCAGCAGGGTGGAAGCGTCCTTGTCGCACACAATCGCGCCGTCCATCTTGGCGAGCTCCCGCACGCGGGTGGCAGAGAATTCGGTGTTGATAGCAAACCCGCCCGACGACATCTGCGCTACGGTCTTATCGCTGCCCAGCACGATCAGCGCACCGGTGCGGCCGCGCAAGATTCTTTCCAGACCCTCGCGGAGTTCGGTACCGGGGGCGATTTGGGCGATTGTTTTCAGCAGAGATTCACTATAAACCGTTAGCACTCCACCAATTTTAGTGCACAGAGGGGCTAGAAACGGCACCGCCCCGGCACGCGCAGGGTGGGCCGGGGCGGTAGCGGTCTGTGAGGCTAAGGTTCTTAACCGGTGATGATGATACGGACGGGCTGTGAGGTCACGCCGTTGACGGTTGCGGTTGCCCAGTAGTAGCCGGGCTGGATGGTTGCTGAGGTGTTGCAGCCCAGGACGTTGAGGGAGCGGTTCCAGGTCAGGGCGGTGGTGTTGGTGGCACCTGCGGCAACTTCAGCGTCTTCTACGGGGTTGGCGTAGCACTGGGCGTAGTTGTAGACCTGGGCGGGGCCGGAGGTGATGTTAACGTCTACGTTGTTGGCACCGCCGGTCACGATGCAGGGGTTACCCGAGGTGTTGGTGTAGGTAACGGCCAGGGCAGGGTTCTGGCCCGCTGCGTAGCTGTTGCGGTCAGCGGTCAGGCTTACCTGCAGGTCGGCTGCGGTGCAGGCAGCCGCAATAACTTCGGTGGGTGAGGCGGACGCAGTGGGTTCAGCTGATTCGCTAGGCTCAGCGGACGCGGTGGGCTCAGCTGGTTCGGTAGCCTCTTCGCTGGCGGTGGCTGATTCACTTGCGTCGGCTGACGCTGATTCGCTGGCACTTGCGGAGTCGCTGGGCTCAGCGCTTTCTGAGGGGGTCGCTGATTCGGTAGCGCGCTGACTAAAGTCGCTGAAGGCTTCAGCGCTGGTGGAGGTACTTGCGGTGGCGGTTGCGTTGTCGGAGCTGTTACCGCGACCTGCTAACCAGCTGATGAGGCCGATAATGAGGAGCAGAACTAGGACCAGAATAAGCAGGGCAACAATGCGGCGGCGGCGGTAGACCTCGGGTGAGACCTCTTCCACCTGTGAATCAACGTTTTCAGACATACATCTAGAGTACCTTTTTCTATGCCGCCTGCGGAACTTTTGCGCCGTATTAGCTCTCGTAAGGGCCGGTGTTTTAGAGTGTTGGGGTGTCTTTTACTTTGCCGTTGAGCCAGTTGACTCCCCAGGAACTTGAGAACCTGCACACCGAGATTAACGGGTGGTATTTAGAGAACCGCCGTGACCTGCCCTGGCGCACCGGGAGTAATACTCCCTGGGAGGTGATGGTCAGCGAGTTTATGCTGCAGCAGACTCCGGTTAAGCGGGTCTTGCCGGTTTGGGAGACTTGGTTAGAGCGCTGGCCCTCCCCCGCTGATTTGGCGGCTGAAGATTCGGGTGAGGCTGTGCGAGCGTGGGGACGTCTGGGCTACCCCCGTCGGGCGCTTCGACTGCATGCTGCAGCACAGGCTATTGTTCAGCAGCACGGTGGCCAGGTACCGGGTAGCTACGAGGAGCTTTTGGCCTTACCCGGCGTGGGATCATATACCGCGGCAGCTATATCTGTGTTTGCGTTTGGGGCAAGGGCCACGGTGATTGATACCAATATCCGCCGGGTTCACGCCCGCCTTATCTCGGGCAAGGCGCTGCCGGCTAAGGCACTAACGGCTGCCGAAACCCGCTTAGCCGACGAGCTGATGCCCGCTGACCTGGCGGCGTCCTGCCTGTGGAATGTCTCGGTCATGGAGCTGGGAGCGCTCATCTGCACCGCTAAAGCCCCGAGCTGCGAGCGCTGCCCTGTGCTGGATTCCTGTGCCTGGGTTGCGGCAGGACGCCCCGAGGCCGACTATGTGCCTAAGGGCCAGGCTTGGGCCGGTACCGACCGCCAGTTGCGGGGTGCCATGATGGGCGTGCTGCGCGCCGCCCAGGAGCCAGTGCCGGCCCAGCTGCTGACCGGTGTAGGGCGGGTAGATATGGTTGTTCCCGAGGGTCTTGTTCCTGCTGTTGCGAAGCTGCGGGCGCTCTCTCCCTCGCCGGAGCAGGTTGAGCGTTGCTTCTCGGGGCTCCTGGCGGACGGCCTCGCCCGGCAGGTTGAGGGCAATAAGGTCAGCCTTTAACCGAAGCTCACGGTTGTTGCACTGCCCCAGAAAATCGCTGCGAAAGGAATAACCACTCCAGCAATGAAGGAGAAGAGGAAGTAGCCTCGCTTGAAGACCCCGTGCTGGCGGGGGTAGCGCACCCCGTTAGCGTATGTGCCTGCGATGAGCAGAATAAGGGACAAGAGTTGAGCGGAGGGAGCGAGGAGCACAAAGACCAGTACCGGGTACCAGGGCTGGGCGAAGAAGCCCGGCCGGTAGTTGAGGTAGACCTGACGGCCGGTAGTGTCGTAGTGGGTGTCTGTTCTCTTTAACATGTCAGCCTCGCTTCTGCGGTGCCCTCGCTGTCAATGGAGAAGTTCACGCAACGGGTGTAGCCATAGCTGTTGAGGCT
Organism: Rothia nasimurium; assembly: GCF_014217215.1. GTDB lineage: Bacteria > Actinomycetota > Actinomycetes > Actinomycetales > Micrococcaceae > Rothia > Rothia avistercoris. Next base: position 315,568 of record NZ_CP056080.1, on the reverse strand, counting down.
GGCGCGGTTGAACTCCCTCACCACCGATACCCGGGCGGCAGGCCCCTTTTCTTCCCATATCTCAGGCTCCCTGTCGTAGACCGAGTTATCGCCAAGCAGGGAGAAGCTGGATGAGGTGTAGGTGAGGTTACTCAGGTAGGTGATAGCAGAGCCGTCGGTGCACCAACCCAGGGAGAAAACCGTGGTGGTCAGGTCAGACCCCAGCAGGTTTTCTTCTGTTACCGGTGTGCTCGCCTGCCAGCACTGATGGTCTGAATAGAGGGCCGCCTCTTTTTCGGTGATCTTATCGCGGGTTGACCCCGTCACCAGATTACTGACACTCCAGGGGCTCACCGATACAAGTAGCGCACCGTCATTATTCTGCATTTGGTCCCAGTTCTTCATTTGCTGGCTAGAGACAAGCCAGCCCAGCAAGAGGGGCAGAATAACCAGCACGGCGGTACAGACCCGCCCTAGCAGGATGGTGTGATGCCTCGTTTTCACCGTTCTCCTCGCTTTCTCTCCGAGGCTAGGGGCGCGCGTCCGTCACGCTCACCCCGGTCGCTAAAGTGAACACCAGGTGCACCACGGGCAGGAGGGCCACAAGCACCACCGAAAGATAGAAGTAGACCGGGTAAAAGACCTCATAGACCCTGGGGTAGCGCACCCCGTGGACATAAACGCCAGCGGCTAGCACCAGCCACAGGGCTAGGGGCTGATTTACGAGCAAAAGCAGGAGCAGGGTCAGAGGATAAACCCAGGTCGCAAAGAGGCCGGGTACTGTCTGCAAAAAGACCGGGCGACCGTTCTCAGCCAGAACCGTACCTGGTACCTGCTCAAGGTCTAGTTGGGGACGCACGAGAGCTCTCCTTCCGCTGTACCCTCAGCGTCGAGGGTAAAGGCCACACACCGTTCGAAACCGTAGCTCGGCAGGCCGCTACTGTTATTCACCATGCGGCTAATAACCGTGCGGTATGACTCAAGGGAATCCAGCTCATAGGCCAGTGAATAATCGGGGTTAGCAGGCGGATCTGAGCGCATGTTAGGGCCCTCGTAGTCAACCGTGGTGGCGTCCTGCTGGTAGACGATACCGCCGTCCTTCGCGCACCAGATAACGGAGAATTTATGGGACAGAAGCTCCTTGCCCAGAATATTCGTTTCGGCAACGCGGGTGAAGGCCTGCCAGCACTGGGCATCGGAATAGCCGGGTACTGCTGCCTTGCGGGTCACCGTAATATGTTCAATAGGCTCACTGCTCGGTGAGCGCCCTAAAGTTGAAGTTCCCGCCAGGAAAAACGAGGCAACAACGGCAAGCAAGAGGCTCAAGCCGAGTGCGGCGCCGGCAACGATGCCGGGTCGCTTTTTCTGACGGTATGTTCCCTGTAAATCCTGACGATTCATGGTTCACACCTTTCAGAAGTTGTGATATAGATTACCTTAAAAGCCGGGCGTATTCTAGACCTGTAGAAGGAAAACCTCCAGCCCCGCCCCCTAGATTTCCAGGATCATCCGGGTATTTCCTAGAGTATTGGGCTTCACCCGGGCAAGGTCAAGAAACTCAGCCACGCCCTCATCGTGCGACCGCAGCAGCTCCATAAAAGTCTCAGAATCAATCTGATCCTGATTCTCCATCACCCTAAACCCCTGGCGCTTGAAGAAATCCACCTCAAAGGTCAGACAAAAAACACTGGCAACACCCAGCCGCCGGGCCCGCTCCACCAGAGCGACTACCAGGGCGTGCCCCACTCCCCGACCGCGCGCAGCAGGAGCTGCCGCCAGCGTCCTAATTTCAGCGATGTTCTGCCACATCACGTGCAGGGCCCCGCAGCCGAGGACCTGCCCGGCGGCGTCCTCAACAATAAGGAACTCCTGGATAGCCTCATAGTAGGCCACGGCCTCTTTATCAAGCAGAATCCCCTCAAGTGCCAGCGGGCGCACCAGGGCTTGGATAGCGGGCACATCGTGCACGGTGGCGGGGCGGACGGTCACATCTGTCATTCCTCAAGGCTACTGCCCTGCCCACCCGGGAGCCAAAGCCCCATGAGACGCAAAACCGCTTAAACAATAAATCAGCCCCCGACCGCCAACCGGCGCGGGAGCTGATTTACATCATTACACACACATACACACAAGAGTCTTCTTGTCCTAAAGTTGCCCCACACACCGGGGCTTTATAGCTTCAGGGGCTCTGTCGAACCGTATGACTTAAGTATGGCAAGCCAGCCTTGAGCGCAAGCCTTAAAGAGCTGGGCGCAAGCTGAAAGGTTGGTCAAGCTTTGGTTACATTTTTGACCGCCCATCACAAAAGCATCATAGAACCAGCCAGCGCACCACAAAACTACCCGGTGCAGCACAAAGCCGCCTGCGGCGTCCTTGATATCAGGACGCTGCAGACGGCTTGCACTTGCGGAGGCGGCTTAGCGCTCGCCGGCCTCGCGAGCCTCTTCAGCCTCGAAACGCTGCTCAGCAGTCTCGTTAGCTACCTCAGCTTCAGGAATTGCGGGGAGTTCCTTCTGGTCCTCGCCAAAGGCCTTGTCGAAGGCCTCGGCGTCCAGCTCGCCCAGGGGAGCTGACGAGAAGGTGAACTTGGCCAGGTCACCCTCGCCCTCAACGTCCACGGTGATTTTCTCGCCGGGCTTGATCTCGCCGAAGAGGATCTTCTCAGAGAGCGGGTCTTCCAGGTTGCGCTGCATCTCGCGGCGCAGCGGGCGGGCACCCATGGAGGGGTCGTAGCCCTTAGCTGCCATGAGAGCCTTAGCCTTATCGGTCAGCTCGATTGACATATCCTGCTCAGCCAGGCGCTTGGCCAGGCGGGCAACAAAGAGGTCAACAATCTGCAGAATCTCAGACTCGGAGAGCTGGGGGAAGACGATGATGTCGTCCACGCGGTTGAGGAACTCAGGGCGGAAGTGCTCCTTGAGGGATTCCATCACGCGGCCCTGCATGCGCTCGTAGGAGCCCTGGTCGTCGCCGACCTGCTGGAAGCCCACGGGTACACGGCGGGCCATTTCGCGGGAGCCCAGGTTGGTGGTCATGATGATGACGGTGTTCTTGAAGTCCACCACGCGACCCTGGGAGTCGGTCAGGCGGCCGTCTTCCAGAATCTGCAGCAGGGAGTTGAAGAGGTCAGCGTGAGCCTTTTCGACCTCGTCAAAGAGCACAACGGAGAAGGGCTTGCGGCGGACCTTCTCGGTCAGCTGGCCGCCCTCCTCGTAGCCAACGTAGCCGGGAGGGGCACCGAAGAGGCGGGACACAGTGTGCTTCTCCTGGTACTCCGACATGTCCAGGGTGATGAGGGCGTCCTCGTCACCAAAGAGAAACTCAGCCAGGGCCTTAGCCAGCTCGGTCTTACCGACGCCGGTGGGGCCGGCGAAGATGAAGGAGCCACCAGGGCGCTTGGGGTCCTTGAGGCCCGCACGGGTACGGCGGATTGAGCGGGAGAGAGCCTTGATAGCGTTCTCCTGGCCAATGACGCGCTTGTGCAGCTCCTCTTCCATCTTGAGCAGACGGCCGGACTCTTCCTCGGTGATCTTGTAGACCGGAACACCGGTGGAGAAGGCAAGGACGTCGGCAATAACCTCGGGGGTCACCTCGCCGAAGGCGTCGCCAGCGTTGCGCCACTGCTGCTCAGCCTCTTCCTTCTCAGCGGCCAGCTTCTGCTCCTTATCACGCAGGTCAGCTGCCTTCTCGAACTCGTTAGCCGCGATGGCCTCTTCCTTCTCGCCTTTGAGCTTGGCGATGCGCTCTTCGAGCACCTTAATTTCAGGCGGAGCGGTCATGCGCTTGATACGCAGGCGGGCACCGGCCTCATCAATCAGGTCAACAGCCTTATCGGGCAGGAAGCGGTCAGAGATGTAGCGGTGGGCCAGGTTAACGGCGGTTTCCAGAGCCTCATCTGAGATGGTCACGCGGTGGTGGGCTTCGTACTTATCGCGCAGACCCTTGAGAATCTCAACTGCCAGCTCGGGGCTGGGCTCATCGACCTGGATGGGCTGGAAACGGCGCTCCAGGGCGGGGTCCTTCTCGATGTGCTTGCGGTACTCATCGAGGGTAGTTGCACCGATGGTCTGCAGCTCGCCACGGGCCAGCATGGGCTTCAGAATTGAGGCAGCGTCGATAGCACCCTCAGCTGCACCTGCACCGACCAGAGTGTGAATCTCATCGATGAAAAGGATGATGTCGCCGCGGTTGCGGATCTCCTTCAGCACCTTCTTCATGCGCTCTTCGAAGTCACCGCGGTAGCGGGAACCCGCCACCATGGAGCCCAAATCCAGGGTGTAAAGGTGCTTGTCCTTCAGAGTTTCAGGCACATCACCATGCACAATCGCCTGAGCCAGGCCCTCAGCAACAGCGGTCTTACCCACACCGGGCTCACCGATCAGCACGGGGTTGTTCTTAGTACGGCGAGAGAGCACCTGCATAACGCGCTCCATCTCCTTATGGCGACCAATCACGGGGTCAAGCTTGCCCTCGCGCGCCGCAGCGGTGAGGTTGCGTCCGAACTGGTCAAGAATGGCAGAGCCAGCCGGGGTGCCCTCGCGGGAGTTACCCGCACCCACACCGGCGGTCTCCTTACCACCCTCACCATTGTTGTTACCGGGGTAGCCAGAAATCAGGTCCATCACGGTCTGACGAACCTTAGCCGGCTCAGCACCCAGCTTAGTCAGAATCTGGTTACCTACACCCTCATTGGCGCGCACCATACCCAGCAGAATGTGCTCGGTACCAATGTAGCCGTGGTTCAGCTGGATAGCCTCGCGCATCGACAGCTCAAGAACCTTCTTAGCGCGCGGGGTAAAGGGAATATGACCGCTGGACGCCTGCGGGCCAGAACCGATGATGTCCTGCACCTGATCGCGCACGGCAGTGAGATTAATACCGAGCGACTCAAGAGCGCGAGCCGCAATACCCTCACCCTCGTGAATCAGACCGAGCAGAATGTGTTCGGTACCGATGTAGTTGTGGTTCAGCATGCGTGCTTCTTCTTGAGCAAGCACGATGACGCGACGGGCGCGGTCGGTAAACCGTTCAAACATTGAACACTCCTTGGAAACTTACTATTACCCAAAAGATTACGCGCGTTTTCAACCCCGCGGGGCGCTGTTCGCCACGGAATGAATGGTGTTCGCAGGGAGGGAAAGCCCCCATAGCCCATACCGATAAGAGAGCCTGTATTGAGTCAGTTGCTCGACTCTGAAGTTGCTCTGTTTTGTCTAGATAACCCGCTATATTTGCTCGACTAGACATACCTAGAATTTATCCGTCATTTCTCACAAGCCTATGCTTTATAGGCCGCTTATAAATAATGAGGCGGAACCCGCTCAACGGGTTCCGCCTCATAGAGACAAGAAGAAGATTATTTACTTGCTTTCTTTGCCCATAGCCTTGTAGTAGGCATCCTGAATGTTCTGGTGAATACGGCCACGGCTAGAAACCTCGTAGCCGTTTTCCTGGGCCCACTTACGAATTTCAGCGATTTCGGGATTGCGCTTAGCGGTGGTGCGTGAACCTGCGGGGCGGCCGGGGGTGCGCTGGGCACCCTGAACACGGCGGGCCTTAGCGGCGAAAGGACGGATGGCGTCACGCAGACGGGCAGCATTAGCGCTAGAAAGATCGATTTCGAACTGGCCGCCGTCGAGACCGAAACGTACGGTTTCTTCTGCGGGGCCGCCGTCGAGATCGTCTTCAAGAATAATCTTGACCTTCTGAGCCATTATGTTCTCCTTGGATGAGGCTGTTTAGGGAATATGAACCCAACCGCGTTTTTGGGCAGGGAAGGACATATAAGAGGACAATCCGCCTCTACCCTTTTCTGTGGGGCACGCAATCGAGTTAGTCACCCTTGATGACTAAAATAAATAGTACATATTCTTTTCTCAAAAAGGAAATAAATTCACGTTTTAGAGAACATAAAGAGTTTCATTTACTCTCTGAGGTTCCAAAAGGGTCCCGGGTTCCGTCCGCGTTTTTTACAGAGCGGTACCAGGCTTCGGCGTCCTTTTCGATATCCTGCCGGGCGGCACGCTCAGTGCGGTCAGCGCGGTTTATCCAGCGCAAAATAAAATAAAGCACCAAGCCCGCACCAATTGAGGGAACCAGGCCAATCAGGAATTCCATCTCTTCCTTACCTTTCGTGGATTTATGCTCCCTCCAATCTACCCCAGGTAGCTGGCAAACAGGGCAAGAAAAAGCCCGCCCGGCAGGCTGCCAGGCGGGCTAGAGGGGCGTAAGGACGCTTTACTCGGCTTCGGGCTTCATGAGCGGGAAGAGGATGGTTTCGCGAATACCTACACCGGTGAAGAGCATAATCAGGCGGTCGATGCCCAGGCCCAGGCCGCCCATGGGGGGAGCACCGTATTCGAGGGCGCGCAGGAAGTCGTCGTCGAGCTGCATGGCTTCGTCGTCGCCACCTGCTGCCAGTTTGGACTGCTCGGTCAGGCGCTCCCGCTGAATCACGGGGTCGATGAGCTCGGAGAAGGCGGTGCCTCGCTCCATACCGCCGATGATGAGGTCCCAGGCCTCGATGAGGTTGGCCTCGGAGCGGTGCTGGCGGGCCAGCGGCTGGGCTGAGGGCGGGTAGTCGTAGACGAAGGTGGGGTTGATGAGGGTGGGTTCAACGATTTCACCGAAGAGCTCAACAACCAGCTTCTCGGCGTCCCACTTGGGGTCAACGGGGACCTCGTGCTTCTCGGCGATAGCGCGCAGTTCTTCTGCGGTGGTGGCGGGGGTAATCTCAACACCCACGGCCTCGGACAGGCCGGGGTAGACGCCCAGCCACTTCCACTCGCCGGTCAGGTCGATGGTACCGGCTTCGGTTTCGATCTGGTGTACGCCCACAGCGTCGGCGCAGGCCATGATGATTTCCTGCATGCGCTTGGCCATGACGAACTGGTCGGCGTAAGCTTCGTAGCATTCCAGGGTGGTGAATTCGGGGCTGTGGGTGGAGTCTACGCCCTCGTTGCGGAAGACACGGCCAATTTCGTAGACGCGTTCCAGGCCGCCTACCTCAGCGCGCTTGAGGAAGAGCTCGGTGGCAATGCGCAGGGTCATAGGCTGGTCAAAGGCGTTCAGGTGGGTTTCGAAGGGGCGGGCTGCCGCACCACCGTGAATGAGCTGCAGGATGGGGGTTTCCAGCTCGATGTAGCCGTGGTCGTTCAGCACGTTACGCACGGTCTGGGTGATCTTGGCGCGCTTGATGACCAGGTCGCGGGCTTCGTCGCGCACCATCAGGTCGAGGTAGCGCTGGCGGACGCGGGTCTCTTCGTTCAGGTCGGAGTGTAGGTTGGGCATGGGGCGTAGGGCCTTGGATGCCATCTGCCATTCGTCCGCCATGATGGAGAGCTCGCCGCGGCGGGATGAGATGACCTCGCCCTTGACGAAGACGTGGTCGCCCAGGTCAACCAGGGCCTTCCAGTCAGCCAGGGATTCTTCGCCCACGCTGGCCAGGGAGATCATGGCCTGGATGCGGGTGCCGTTGCCCTGCTGCAGGGAGGCGAAGCAGAGCTTGCCGGTGTTGCGCACGAAGACGACGCGTCCGGCTACGCCAACGATGTCACCGGTGGTCTGGTCTGCTTCGAGCTTGCCGTCGTACTTCTCACGGATTTCGGTGATGGTGTGGGTGACGGGGACGCCCACGGGGTAGGCTTCACGGCCAGATTCGAGCAGCTTGGCGCGCTTTTCGAGGCGAATCTGCATCTGCTCTGAGACGCCGTGGTCGAAGGCGGTGGTTTCGGCGGGGGTATTGCCCTGTTCAGTCAATGATGTACCTGTTCTTAGGTTGGGTATAGAGGTCTTAGTTAATTTCCATGTTATCGATGAGGCGGGTGGAGCCCACGTAGGCTGCCACGAGCGCTAGCACACGTGCCTGTTCACTCTGGGGGGCCTCAAAGGTGTCGGTGTCGACGACTTCGAGGTAGTCCAGGCGCACGCCTTCGGTGCTATCGATCGTGGTACGGGCCTGGGCGATGTCCTCTGCGCTCAAGCTGCCGGTAATGTACTTTTCGCGCAGGGTTGCCAGGGTACGGGAAAGCACCAGGGCCGCTTCGCGTTCTTCAGCGCTCAGGTACTGGTTGCGCGAGGAGAGGGCAAGGCCGTCGTCCGCACGTACCACGGGCACAGGCTTGATGGTTACCTCGTGGTTGAAGTCCTTAACCATGCGCTGAATAAGGGCCAGCTGCTGGGCGTCCTTCTGCCCGAAGTAGGCGTTAAGGGTGCCTTCCCCTACCAGGGGCTTCAGAATATTGAAGAACTTATTGACCACGGTCAGCACACCGTCGAAGTGGCCGGGGCGGGTCTTGCCCTCAAAGAGGGTGCCCAGCTTGCCTGAGACAACGGTGATTTTGGGGTCGCCACCGGGGTACATTTCTTCAACAGTGGGGGCGAAGATGACGTCGACGTCCGCTTCGGTCGCCAGGGCGGCGTCCGCTTCAAGAGTGCGGGGGTAGCGGTCGTAGTCTTCGTTGGGCCCGAACTGGAGGGGGTTCACGAAGATAGAGAGCACCACAACATCGTTCTGTTCGCGGGCACGGCGAATCAGGGTGGCGTGCCCGTCGTGCAGGGCGCCCATGGTGGCTACATAGCCTACGGTGAGGGGTTTCTCTGCGGCGGAGGTTTCACCGGTGTCTCGGCGGCGGCTGGCGGTGGTGAGGGCCAGGAGCATTTCGTTGCCAAGATCGGTGATGGTGTGTGCGATAGGGGCTTGACTCGTCACGGTGGTGAGGGGTCCTTTCGTGTTTTGCGCCCTCCCAGTTTACCCGGCGAGCGCTTGAAGCACAGCATGGTAGCTCTCATGGGTGAGGGCTCCACGGCTGTGGGCGCGTTCGGCGGTGGCGCGGGCGAGGGCCAGGTAGGCGGCCTTGATGTCGTCTGCGTTTTCTTCGAGGGCGTAGCTGGCAAGGATTTGGGCGTGGGCGGCTACGGTGTGGGCGTCTCCGCGGGCGACGGGGCCGGTGAGGGCGCTATCGCCGTTGGCGAGGGCGTTGTCGAGGGAGGCTCTCAGCAGGGGTTCGATGTAGCGGGCCGGGTTCTCGATGCCGATGGAGGCCAGGATTTGGAGGGCCTGGCCGGTGATAGTGACCAGGTGGTTGGATCCGTGGGCGAGGGCTGCGTGGTAGAGGGGGCGGTCGCCTTCGGCGATGAGGACGGGTTCCCCGCCCATTTCGACGACCAGGGCTTGGGCGATGGGGGTGAAGGGTGCTGGGCCGGTGACGCCGAAGCTGGTGTTGGCGAGGCGGGGCAGGTCAAGGGAGAGGCCGGTGAAGGTCATGGCCGGGTGAATGGATAGGCCGATGGCGCCCTGGGTGGTAGCCGGGGCTAGGACGCCCACACCGTGGCGTCCTGAGGTGTGGATGAGAATTTGCCCGGGCCGCCAGCCGTCGGTTTCGGCGATACCTTTGACCAGGTCGGTCAGGGCGTCGTCGGGTACGGCCAGGAGCACTACTTCGCTGGTGGTAATGATCTCGGGGATGGTGGACACCGGGACGCCGGGGAGCAGGGCTTCGGCTCGGGTGCGGGAGGCTTCTGAGACGGCATGGACGCCGGTAATCAGGTGCCCGGCGGAACGGAGGGCTGCGCCGAGCACGGCCCCTACTTTCCCTGCTGAAATCACGCCGATACCCAGGCGGGCGGGCTTAAGGTGGTTGGTGCTCTGCATGGGGCCCTTTCTGTCTGCGTCCTGCCTGCTTAGTTTACCGGGGCACCGTGCTGCTCACTCCCTAAGACCCTACTCCTTCTCTCTTTACCCTAGAGTTTGTCTCAGGGTGAAGAGAGAAAGAATAGGGTGATTCAGGTGCAACCCCCATCTGGGCCAGGCGGACGGTCAGGGCGCGGGCGACCTCGGCGTCCGCATTATGCACAGAGGTGGACAGGGTTCCCCCGGCGACCCGCAAGGACAGGTGGGCCAGCCCGGCCTTCTTCTGCAGGGGCCCCTGGGCCAGCTCAAAACTCTGCACCTTACGGTGCGGCACAAAGGTTAGACGGCGAACCCAGCGACCCGAGCGGACCAAAAGAAGCATAGGAGTCACCGCAAAACCGTTGCGGCGGTAGGTGAACGGGTCAAACCAGCGGGCAGACGCCGGGGACACCGTAAAGCCCTGATCAGTGCCGCTACCCGCCAGGCCAGCTAAGAGCTGGTCAGGTGACACGCCGCCGTTCTGCTGGGCAGGGAGCACCAGGGGCAGCACCCGCATCACGTCGTCGAGCGTGCCCACCGGCAGCAGCTCCCCGGCGAATTCGCCCTGGTCGCTGCCCTTACCCAGCAGAGTGACCTTGATTCGGTACCAGCCGGCCATGCGCCACAGCAGGGGCTGCTCCACCGAAATACGCTGAATACGCCCCTCGGGCAGGGTCTGGGTGGTGGTGTCGGTAAAACCGAAACGAGTTTTCAGACCGTCCGAGCTGGTGGAAAGCGAAAAATTGAAACCGGTGTTAAAGCGCTTCCAGGCGCTCGAAACGATAGCCAGGATAACCGCCACGTTCGAAGCGAAAATAGCGCCCAGGGACATCTCTGCCCAGAACATCAGCCCGCCCATCACCAAGAGGAAAAGCAGGCCCACGGCCCAGCCCAGGCTCAGCACCATCGACCCCAACAGCCGCGCAACCGGCACCTTGACGATAAGCTGCTCACCGGCGTCCTTAACCCCCAGAAAATTCTCGGTGAGATGGTCGCTCAGGCGGTCTGCCATGTCACGGTGGGCGAGCTGGTCGGCAGGAGCGGACGCCGGCGCCGGGGAGTCTGCCGCATCGGCTTTGAGGGTGCGCACCCGGGCTAGAAGCTGCTCGCGCAGGGCACGGGCGTCGGCATACTTGAGGAACTACACCCGCAGGGCAGAAGAATCGCCGTCTGCCACGTCGAATTTAAGCTCTGCCAGGCCCAGCAGGCGGGCCATCAGGGGGCGGTTGACGTCGATAGACTGCACGCGGTCCAGCCGGGCCTTGCGCTCGGTTTTGAAGAGCATGCCGCTCTTGATGTAGACATTGTGGTTATCGACCGCAAACCGGTAAAAGAACCAGGTTGAGAGGAAGGGCAGCAGCAAGATCAGGAAGAAGACGGCCAGCACTCCCAGGAACCAGAAGCCCCCGAAGATGCTCGTCCAGGAGAGAAAGACGGTACCTGGCGGGCCACTCTGCCCGAGTTCGCGCAAGTCAAGGGGTTCTTCGCCGGTGAAGAGGTCGTCGACCACGTTGTTAGCGACGGTGTAGACGAACACGACGATAATCAGCCAGGCCCTCACCAGGGGTGAGAGCGGGTGGGCACGACGCCAGGTAAGGGCGGCTTCTTCGCGGGCGGTGATATCGGTGGAAACCGCCGGAGATTCTGAAGTGGGTACCTGTTCACTCATTTAGAGGCCTGCCATTCTGGCGTCTGACAGGTCGGTGAGAACCTCGCGCAACTGGTCAGCATCGCTCTTGGCCAGGCCCGGAATGGTGATGCTGTTGGCCGCGGTTTTTACCTCGACGCTGGCCAGTGAGAGCGCATTTTCGAGCGGCCCAGAGGACACATCGACGTACTGGATACGCCCGTAGGGCACAGCGGTAACTGAACGGAAGAGCAGGCCGGAGCGTTTGAGCAGGTGGTCAGCGCGTTCACTGTAGCCGATAGCCTGCACCCGACGCTTGACCAGTATCAGCGCCCACAGCCGCCAGATGAGCACCAGGGCAGGTAGGCCCCAGTAGGCCCAGGGTGCCCAGTTCCAGCTCTCCACCACAAGCGTCATGATAAGCGGCAAGGAGGCCAGCCCCAACAGGATGAGAGACCAGACCAGAGAGGTGATGAGCTTAACCCGAACGTACTTGGGCGAAACCCGCTTCCAGCTGACCTCGGGCAAATCTACAGTCTGCTTACCCAGGCCATCAAGGTCGAGCGGGGGCAGGGTAGGTGTAAATTGCGGCTCGTTCATGGTGCTCTCTCGTTACGTATACATGTCAGGGTGTGGTCTACACCATTATGGCATGGAGGTGAGAAAGCTAAACCAGACGTTACCTTAGGACGAGACGTCCGGCTTATTACGAGCCAGGGGGCCGGTCTGCGGGCTGACCCCGCCGACCCCACCACCGGCGTCCTTATCCCCCGGAGGTACCTTGCACCAGTTCTCGGCGACGATACCGGCAACCAGCATCACCAGGCCGCCAGCGAGGGCAAGCAGGCTCTCGATGAGGGGTTGGGCGGTGGCACGGGCGGACGCCAGCCCCACCTGGTAGACCATAATCGCTACCTGCCAGCCGCCAACCAGGGCGCCGGTGAGGGCCAGGGCCTGGGCGAAGACAGCAACCCGGGCGGCCATGAGGGGGTTCATGGAACCGGCGTTCTTACGGGTCTCCACCCGGCTATACCGGTAGACCTGCCGGGCGAAGTAGAGGGCCAGACCTGCCAGGATGAGGGCAGCGACCAGGGTGAGGGCGGGCAGGGACAGCTCGGGGCCGCCTGACTGAGTGCTCAGGAGATTGAGGACCGCCCCGCTTGCAACGCCTACACCCGCTAAGAGGGCGAGGGCCCGGCTTCGCAGTTTCACGCGCAGACCACCGGTGCGGGGTGGAACTCGCGGATGCCACCGGCGTCCGCTGCGTCGTCTGCCAGCTGGCGTACCGATGAGCCGAGGAGCAGGGCTGAGGGGTCCATGCGGGCCCAGGGCTCCAGCACAAAGGCGCGTTCAGCGGCGCGCGGGTGGGGCAGGGTGAGGTCGGGGTCGTCCATCTCAAGTGAGGCGATATCGATGATGTCGATGTCAAGGGTGCGCGGGCCCCAGCGGACGTCGCGGGTACGGTGGTGCTTCTGCTCAATCTGCTGGGTGTATTCCAGTAGCAGGAAGGGGCGTAGGCTGGTTTCGATTTCGACCACCATGTTGGCGTAGTCGGGCTGGCCAGCCGGGCCACCCACAGCTGCCGTGATAGCGATAGGGGAAATCTTGGTTACCGCGATTTTCTCGTGGGAGCAGATATCACCAATCGCCTTGATGAGGGTGTCTTCGCTATCGCCCAGGTTAGAGCCCAGGGCAAGGATCGCTTTAACCGGCATGCTTCTCCCTAAAAATCGTCACCGACACATCAGCGAAGGTCACCTCGATAGGGGCCTTGGGCTTGTGCACGGTTAGTTCAACCGCGAGCAGGGGGAACTTCTCGAGCACAGCGGTAGCGATACGCTCGGCCAGGGTTTCGATAAGGTCGAGGGATTCACCGGTTACGATTTCGCGGATTACCTCTGCTACTTCGGCGTAGTTGACGGTGTGTGCGACGTTGTCGGTGGCGGTAGCCTGGGTGAAGTCCGTGAACATGGTGATATCGACGAAGAAGGGCTGCCCGGTCTGCTTCTCAGAGTCGAGCACGCCGTGGTAGCCCACGCTACCCACGCCAGTGAGCGTAATGCGGTCGGTACGGGAGTAATCTCGTTGGCCCGACGATGAGCTGTGATCGTGCATGGTCACCTTTCACCGAGTCTGGTTCACCGGTGGTAGTTCAGAGTTGAAGCGCCGGTGCTTTGTAGCCATTATCCACGCCCCGGGGGCACTGCCCAGTGACCGCTGCGTGTGCCCTTAGACATACCTAAAGACAGCCTCACTCGGGTATTTGCTGGGAAAAGCGGTAGTTAAGCGGGCCTAAAGTACGACCTCTAAAGCGCTTAAAGTCACAAAGACATTTTCATTTATGACGCTTCTGTGTCGCACCCGGCTACAGCCCAGCTACCCCTATCGGGCGGACGCCTGCCGCCAGGCTGCGCGTACGGCCAGGGCGTCGGCGGTTGCCTGCACATTATGCACGCGCACAGCCCAGGCCCCTGCCTCAGCAGCCATGACTGAGAGAGTCGCGCTGGCGACGTCCCGTTCGGTTGCCACTCGCTTAGCAACCTGATCTGCGGGCAGGCCGGAGGCAGCGGCGTCCTGCTCCTGCAGAAGCCTGGCAATAAAACGTTTGCGGGAACCGGCCACCAGCACCCGGTGCCCCTCGGCGGCCAGGGCCTGCAGGCCTGCCAGAATCTGCCAGTTCTGCTCTCCCTGTTTAGCGAATCCGGGGCCGGGGTCCAGAATGATCTGCTCGGGAGCCACTCCCCCGGTGATGAGCCGCTCGCGCAGGGTAAAGAGCTCGTTAAACACTTCAGCGGCAACGTCGGTGTAGACAGCCTGGGAGTCCATGGTGAGGGAGGTGCCGCGCGAGTGCATGAGGATATAGGGTACGCCCAGCTCAGCAACGGTCTCAATCATGTCTTCGCGCAGGCTCATCCCGGCAACATCGTTGATGATGTGGGCCCCAGCGGCGACGGCGGCGCGGGCGGTTTCGGGGTTGAGGGTATCAACCGACATGACGATATTCTCGGCGGCTAAAGCTTCGATAACGGGCAGGACGCGGCGCTGCTCCTCAGCCAGCGGCACCCGGGTGGCGCCGGGGCCGGTGGATTCCCCTCCCACATCGATAATGTCTGCCCCCTGGGCAACCAGGGCCTTGGCGTGCGCAACTGCTGTGGCGGCGTCCGTGTGCAGGCCCCCGTCAGAGAAGGAATCGGGGGTGACATTGAGAATACCCATAATTAGGGTGCGGTCGGTCGGTAGGTTGTCGTAGGATCCGTGCGCGTGAGGAAGAGTCATGCACCCAGGCTAACACCCGCGTCCCTGCCCGCCTTAGCCAAAGGGACCGCAAAACCTAAAAAGGACCGCATATTATGCGGTCCTTTTTTGAAAATCAGGTCCCCTTGGGGGACGTTAGGAGGCGTTGATCAGGCTCATTGCCTCGGCACGGGTGGCGGGGTCGCGCAGGACCCCGCGGACGGCACTCGTCACCGTCTTCGCCCCGGGCTTGCGCACACCGCGCATCGACATGCACATGTGCTCAGCCTGAATCACCACAATCGCACCGGTAGGCTTCAGGTGCTCTTCAAGAGCTTCAATCACCTGGGTGGTCAACCGCTCCTGCACCTGGGGGCGCTTAGCGTAGACATCAACCAGGCGGGCAAGCTTCGACAGGCCGGTAACCTTACCGTCACCACCGGGAATATAGCCAATATGGGCATGCCCGAAGAAGGGCACCAGGTGGTGCTCGCAGGTGGAGTAGAAGGGAATGTCCTTTACCAGCACCAGCTCGGAGTGGTCAATGTCGAAGGTCGTACCCAGAATGTCACCGGCGCTCTGGTGTAGACCGGCGAACATTTCGTCGTAGGCGCGGGCTACACGGGCCGGGGTGTCGAGCAGACCGTCACGGGTGGGGTCTTCACCGATAGCCAGCAGAATCTCGCGGACGGCTGCCTCGATACGGGGCTGGTCAACTGCCATTAACGGGGCCCTCCTAGGGGGTCAACGTCGGGGTTACCTGCGGGGCCTGCGGCACCGGGGTGGGGGTTACCGGGATCCATGGGGTCAACGGTAGGCTGCTGGACGATGGGCTCCTCGGCAACCGGGGTCTCGTCAGTCTCTGCCTTAGCCACCTTGACCGGGGGCAGGGCTGAGGGTTCGCGGTTGGACTTGGAGTACCAGTGGTCGCGTTCGGGGCGCTTGCGCACGCCCGCAAAGATTTCTGCCAGGTCGTTCTCGAGCAGGGTTTCCTTCTCAAGCAGGGCCAGGGAGAGGGCATCGAGTACGTCGCGGTTATCGCGCAGAATCTCGTAGGCCTCATCGTGGGCCTGCTCCAGCAGGGCTGCGACTTCCTGGTCAACCAGGTAGGCCATCTCGTCGGAGAAGTTGTTGCCGCCGCCAGCACCGCCGCCCAGGAAGGGGTCAGATTCCTTAGCTGCAAGACGAACTGAACCAACCTTGGCGCTCATACCGTACTCGGTCACCATCTTGCGGGCGGTATCGGTTGCCTTCTGAATATCGTTGGACGCACCGGTGGAGGGGTCGTGGAAGATCAGCTCTTCGGCGGCGCGGCCACCCATAGCGTAGGCCATCTGGTCGAGCAGTTCGTGGCGGGTGGTGGAGTACTTGTCGTCCTGGGGCATGACCATGGTGTAGCCCAGGGCGCGACCGCGCGGCAGAATCGTAATCTTGGTGACGGGCGCTGAGTTACGCAGGGCAGCCGCGACCAGGGCGTGGCCGCCTTCGTGGTAGGCGGTGACGGTGCGTTCGTGCTCGCTCATGATGCGAGAGGATCGCTGGGGGCCTGCCATGACGCGGTCAATAGCTTCGTCGATAGCGCGTTCGTCAATCACGTTGCCACCGTCGCGGGCGGTAAGCAGGGCAGCTTCGTTCATGACGTTGGCGAGGTCAGCACCGGTAAAGCCGGGGGTGCGCTTGGCGACGGAGGCAAGGTCAACGCGGCGGTCAATGGGCTTGCCGGCTGCGTGCACTTCGAGGATGCGCTGGCGGCCCTTGAGGTCGGGGGCGTCGACGCCAACCTGGCGGTCGAAACGGCCCGGACGCAGCAGGGCGGGGTCGAGCACGTCGGGGCGGTTGGTTGCCGCGATGACGATGATGTTAGAGGTGCCGTCGAAGCCGTCCATCTCAACCAGCAGCTGGTTGAGGGTCTGCTCGCGTTCGTCATTACCGCCGCCCATGCCGACGCCACGCTGACGACCTACGGCGTCAATTTCGTCGACGAAGATGATAGCGGCCTTGTTGGACTTAGCTTCCTTGAAGAGGTCGCGCACGCGGGAAGCACCCACGCCCACGAACATTTCAACGAAGTCAGAACCGGAGATGGAGTAGAAGGGGACGCCGGCTTCACCGGCTACGGCCTTAGCGAGCAGGGTTTTACCGGTACCGGGAGGGCCGTAGAGCAGTACGCCCTTGGGGATTTTGGCGCCCAGGCGGGTGAACTTTTCGGGTTCAGCGAGAAATTCGCGGACCTCTTCGAGTTCTGCCAGGGCTTCGTCAACACCGGCAACGTCGGCAAAGCGCACGGTGGGGTTGTCTTTGTTGAACTTCTTAGCGCGTGACTTGGAGAAGTTCATAATCTGGTTGCTGCCGCCGCCCATGCGTGACATCAGGAACCAGAAGAGGGCCACCAGGATCACGAAGGGCAGGATGAAGGACAGCATGGAGGTGAACCAGTTGGTCTGCACCGGTTGATCGGTATAAGACTCGAGGTTGGCGTTGTCCATGGCCGCAACGACGTCGGTAGCGCGGGGCTGAACGTAGTAGAAGCTCACGTTCTTGCCCTGGTTTTCACCGGCGGCGTTCACGTAGTCTTCCTTGAGTTCCAGGTCTACGCGCTGGTCGCCGTCGAAGATTTTGGCGCTGATGACTTTCTCGTCGTTGAGCAGGCTGATACCGACGTTGGTGTCAACGCGGGTTGAGGCTGCTAGGGAGTTTGAGAAGATCATGGGTACAGCAATGAGAACTGCCAGCAGTACCCAGAACCAGGGCCCTGAGATGAGCTTGCCGAAGAACCCCTTTTTCTTGGGGTCGGGGGTATTATCCGTATTCTGCACAGCCGCGCCTTCCACAAAAATAACGGGGCGGGGCGCCGTATGCGCCCCGCACAAAGGTAGCCCCAGCACCCCACAGTGGGTGCAGTTGGGCCTAGACCTATCTAATGTACCTAAAGTTGCTGGGTACTCGCTTAATGGCCCGGGATTTTCACCTCAGGGCTAAAGGGCCGGGTGGGCTTAGGAGTAGACGTGTGGTGCCAGGGTGACGATGCAGTCCAGGTTGCGGTAGCGCTCGGCGAAGTCCAGGCCGTAGCCCACTACGAATTCGGGTTCGATATCCCAGCCGACGTACTTAACCTCAACGTCGGTCTTGACGCTCTTGGGCTTGCGCAGCAGGGTGCAGATTTCGACCGAGTTGGCGCCGCGGGATACCAGGTTCTGCTGGAGCCACTTGAGGGTCAGGCCGGAGTCGATGATGTCTTCGACGATGAGCACGTCGCGGCCGGTCAGGTCGGTGTCGAGGTCCTTGAGGATGCGGACGACGCCGGATGACTTGGTGCCTGAACCGTAGGATGAGACGGCCATCCAGTCCATGGTGTAGTGGGCCTTGAGGGCGCGGGAGAGGTCAGCTACGACCATGATGGCGCCCTTGAGTACGCCGACCAGCAGTACGTCGCGGCCTTCGTAGTCCTTGTCGATTTGGGCGGCAAGTTCCTTAATCTTGGCGTCGATTTCTTCTTTGCTGAAGAGAACGTGCTTGATGTCGTTCTGTACGTCGAGTGCGTCCACGGTTGATCGCTTTCTGCTGGTTCAAAGGGTGTGCGCCCTGCCCTGTTGGGTAGGGCAAAGCGCGTATTCACCTTTAAGTATGGTTTATGGGGCGGTGTTGAGTAAAACGATGAGGCCGGTTTTCTTGAGGTTATAGCTCTGACCTGCCCGGGTGATAGTTGCACCGGGGCGGCGGCGGTAGGCAGAAATATGTCCGGGCAGCTGGAGGGGGCCGGCAGTCGAGTGGTCGCCAGCGAAAGCATCGAGGGCGGCAAGACGCTCAAAGCCCGGGGCGATGCCGCCGGCTTGTTCAAGAGCTAGGGCGAGGACGCGGGTGCGCAGGGCCGGGTGCAGGGCGGCAAGCGCGGCGCGGTTGAGCAGAACCATCTCTCTGCTAGCCTCCACCCCGAGCAGGCCCGCGACATCGGTGCATGAGGGGGCGAGGGCGTCCGGGTCCACTAGCACTTCGGCCAGGGCCTGGCGGGCGGCGGACGCCAGGTAGTCGGCGTCCGCACCGGCAATGGTCGCGGTTCGGGCCAGGGACACAGCTACTCCGCCACCCAGGTGTTCTTCGAGGTAGGGCAGGACGCTGTGGCGCACGCGGGCGCGCATGAGCGACTGATCGGTGTTGGTGGGGTCCTGCCAGGGGGTGAGGCCCGCGTCAGCGCAGATCTCTTCGATGTCTGCCCTGCGCAGGGTGAGCAGGGGGCGGATGACCCGTACGGGGCCGGCGGGGTGGTCTTCGGTGCGGTCCACGGGCATACCCGCCAGGGAGCGGGTGCCAGAGCCCCGGGCCAGGCCCAGCAGCACGGTTTCAGCCTGGTCGTCGAGGGTGTGGCCCAGGGCAACGGCGTCCGCCCCGGTAGCGGCCAGTGCCCGGGCGAAAGCACCGTATCGGGCGGTACGGGCCGCCATTTCGGGCCCCTCCTTACCCTCTTCAACGGTCACGGTTTCTACCAACACCGGGCTAAGGCCCAGCTCCCGCAGAATCTGGGCGGTGCGCTCGGCCACCTGGGCGGAGCCGTCCTGAAGCTGGTGGTCAACCACGACCGCCCCCACGCGTACGTCCTGCCGCCGGTTGAAGTGAGCCAATAGAGCCGCTAAGGCCAAGGAGTCGGGGCCACCCGATACGGCAGCCAGCACCAGGGGAACCTGCCCTGCTTCTGGGTCTGCGCCCGGGCGTCCTGACGAACCGGTGGGAGCAACCGTACCTGCCCCAAATACCCGCTCCAGCACACCGGCGACCTCGCGGCGGGCAGCTCCCACCAGGGGGTTCAGACGGGTTTTACGCTGCTGCACTAGTTCTTCTCTTCCTCTAAATCTGCACCCAGCACCCGCTCAATCCATCGGGAAGGGGCGTGAACTTCGGCTACGGTGGGTAGGTTCTCGGGAGCCTGCCAAATACGGTTGAAACGCTCCATGCCCGCTTCGTCGATTACGGCCTGCACAAACTTTTGGCCGTTCTTGTACTGGGCCATCTTGGCGTCCATGCCCAGCAGCTTGCTCATAAAGCGGGGGAAGAAGCCCTGGGTCTGGCTGCGGCGCTCAAAGCGGCGGCGGATGGTTTTAACGGAAGGGACGATGGAGGAATCAACGGCGTCCATCACCACGTTGGCGTGGCCCTCCAGCAGGCTCATGACGCCGGTGATACGGTCCAGCAGTTCCTTGCCCTCGTCGCTGAGCAGCAGGGCAGCGCCGCTAGTGGCAGCCTCGGGGCTAGCCCCGGATGCTTCCTGTTTCTTCATGCCCCACACCGCCCCGGTTGCGGCAGCGGCAATGCGCTCAGATAGGTTTTCGGTGGTCTCCCCCAGTTCGCGACCCAGGCGATGCATGAGATCCAGAAGGTAGTCACGCAGCCAGGGGGCAGCGGCAAACTGCACCCGGTGGGTCTGCTCGTGCAGGGCAACCCACAGGCGGAAATCCGCCGGGTCAAGATTCAGCTCTTCTTCCAGCTTCATCAGGTTGGGAGCCACAATCATCAGACGGCCGCCGGCTGCCCCATGACCGGCCAACGCTGCGTAGGGGTCGTACTGGCCCAGGACGCGGGTAGACAGGAAGGCCAGCACACCCCCAATTTCTGCCGCCCCGCCAATCTCGGTCACAGCGTGCTCGGCGTCAGACAGTTGAGCCAAACGGCGCCCCAGCACTTCTTCGGCGATGGGGCCCAGCATAACCTCAAACGACTGGGTGTTAGCTTTCACCCAGGTAGCCCTATCAACAATCAGCAGCTCAGAGTCGTGCAGGTTCTCAGCCGCAGCCAGCTGCGTAATAGCGTGCACATGGTCAACAGCAGCGGTTGCCGCATAGCGCATCTCTTCAACAGCCCGCCGCTTAGCCGCGGCCTCAGCGCGCGGGCCAGCCGGAGCCAGCACACCGGCAATCTTATGGGCTAAAGAAAAATTCAGAGGCAAGGAAGGTGAGCTCATGCCACCCCACTCTACCGGCTCCTAGCCACCCCAGCCTACCCAAGCCGTCCACCGGCGTCCGCCCCCTTAAAGGGGTGGAGGCTGGACCCGTGCAGGGCCCAGCCTCCTATCCCGGTGGGGGCACTAGTTAGCTTTCGCTACCCCACCAAGTCTTTAGTTCTCGTCTGCTTCAGCTTCAGCAGCGGACTCATAGTGCGACTTCTCAAAACGTACCTGAGCCTCAGCTACCAGCTTCTCAGCGAAAGCGCGGTCTTCCCAGCCCTCGCCCTTAACCCACTTACCGGGCTCCAGATCCTTGTAGCGCTCGAAGAAGTGCTTGATTTCTTCCTTGAGCTGGTCAGCAACATCGCCGATTTCCTGGATGTGGTCGTAGCGCTTGTCTGCGGGAACGCACAGAACCTTGTCGTCGCCGCCAGCTTCATCGGTCATACGGAAAACACCGATGGGGCGGGCTTCAACCAGCACGCCAGGAACAACGTCAACATCGAGAATAACCATGGCGTCGAGCGGGTCGCCGTCTTCGCCCAGGGTGTCCTCAAAGTAGCCGTAGGCGGTGGGGTACTGCATGGAGGTGAACAGTACGCGGTCCAGACGCAGGCGACCGGTTTCGTGGTCAATTTCGTACTTGACGCGTGAGCCGCGGTTAATTTCAATCGTGACGTCGAGTTCCAAGGGGAACCTCCTGGTTGAGTGGTGTGTTTGACCCGCGCTACGCGCGAGTGGTTCGGCATATTAGTCTAACCGAGAACCGGCAGGCTGTACCCTTTTTACAGGGCAGGCGCGCTAGTGTCACCTGTATTACATGCCTCTGCTTCCAAGATCAGGCATATACCCTATATAGAGGGACCCCTTCGCCCAAGAGCTAACCTGTGGAGGTTTCATGGCCACTTCTCACCGACGCCCCCTGACCGCCTGGGTGGTTACTGCCCTGCTCGCAGCCGGGTGCGTAGCCGCGGGCGCCTGGGCTGTACCAGCCTGGCAGGAGTCCCAGGACCTCCGCGAATCCTCGGTAGCCCCTGATATCACGGCCTCGCCGGTTGCGGTGACAGAAGCAAGCGCCGGTGCTGCCCTCGATTCAGCGGCCCTGAGCGCAGAGCTCGATAGCGTCCTTGACGGTTTAGGCCAGGGGGTTTTCTCAGCCCAGGTTCTTGATGCAGAAACCGGTCAGAGCCTCTACTCCCGTGAGGCCCAAGCGAGCCGAACCCCGGCGTCCAACATGAAGCTGCTCGTGGACTACGCCCTACTAACCACTACACCGCAAGCCCGCTTCACCACATCCGTTGACCTCAACGACGACTCAACCCTTACCCTGGTTGCCGGCGGCGATACCCTACTGGTGCCAGGGCACTCCGACCCCACCGCGGTGATGGGGCACGCCGGCATCGAGACCCTAGCAGAACGCACCATCGAGGGCCTTAAAGAGCAGGGCATCAGCGGCAAGGCCCTTACCCTCAACCTGGACACCACTATCTTTTCCGGCAGCTCCCTTAACCCCGAGTGGGCCCAGGAAGATATCGACTCCGGCTTTATCAGTGCTGTTACCCCCCTCGCCTTTTACTCCCACTACTCCCCCACCAGCGACGGAACCGCATCAAGCGGCAGCCGCCCCAGCAACGCCCCGGCAGAAGTGCAGCAGGTGCTGGTAGAGGCTCTCAATAGGTTAGGAACGGACGCCGGGCTCACCTTCACCGCGGGCGAGCAAGTTGCAGCCCCCAGCAGCGGACGCGAGATTGCGGCCGTGCAGTCAGCCACCGCCGCAGAGCAATCAGCCCTCATGATGCAGGAATCGGACAACTCTCTGGCAGAGACTCTGGGGCGCAACCTCTCTGCCCTCACCGGCGGCGACGGCTCAAGCCAAGGGGCAACTACCGCCGTACGCGAGGCTCTCTCTGCCGCCGGCCTACCCACCAACTACACCCAGGTTGACCTCAGCGGCCTTTCCATGAACAACAAGGTCAGCAACGAACTGCTCACCAGCATTGCCCTGCGCGCAGTCAATGGAAGCACCAGCGAACGCCTCACCCTGCAGGGCCTGCCGGTAGCCGGCTACAGCGGAACCCTGGGCCTCTCTAGCCGCTTCAACGACGCTGACGAGGTCGGCGGGCGCGGGGTCGTCCGCGCTAAAACAGGCACCCTGAACTCCGTACTGTCCCTCACCGGCTACACCGTCACAGAATCAGGGCGGATACTGGTTTTCTCGGTTATCATGAACGACATTGAAGACACCGATGCCGCCAAAAACACCGTGGACCGGTTCGCAGCAACCCTCAGTAACCAGTGAGTATAGGCAGATATTAAGACGGCGGCCCCACAGATGTGGGGCCGCCGTTCGCGTCGATGTCTAGGTGCCTGCGCCTAGAAGATGGTAGTTAGCTGACCCAGGTACCGCGAGCTTGGGTCCAGTTGATGGTGGTACCGTTTGCAAAGGTTACGCGGGTAACGCCGTCAGGCCAGCGGACCTCGTCGGTCACGGGGAAGCCCAAGGTGCCGGGGCCGCCCATGGCGTACCAGCGGGCTGAGATTGCGCCGCGGTCATTGATGACGCGGGCACCGGTTGAGGGAGTCCAGTACACCGACATGATGCCGTTGTTCCGGGAGAAGTCCTGGCGGACGCTGCCCCAGAAACCGTATTCGGAGTTCATGGGGTAGCCCCAGTTACGCTCAAAGTCATTCTGTGCGTAACGGCCACCGATGGCCCCGCGCCAGTAGACGCGCTGAGCGCCGTGCTGGGGTGACCAGTAGATGGTTTGGCTGTTGGAGAAGTTCTGGATGAGGCCACCGTCGATGGAGCCGAACTGGTTACCCAGGGGCTGACCGAAGGTAGCGGCACCACCGTTTGCATGGTAGTAGTTGGCAATTTCACCGGTGATGGGGAAATCAGTCGAGGAAGAGCCACCCGAGCTAGCGGTGATGGTGGAAACATAGTCATTGGGGCCACGGCCCGATTCGTAGCGGTAGATACCAACGTTGCCAAGTACGCGCCAGGGCAGGGAGGTACCGTGACCGTAGCAGAACCCGATACCGATGACATTCGCCTGAGGCGCCAGAATAGCAGCGCGGTGAGGGGGTGAGCTCTTCCAGAAGTTGAGGAGCTGATTGAGGTCATCGTTATAAGAAAGAGCGATCACTTCGCGCACAAAGCTGTAGCCCTGCACCTTGGAGTTATAGAGGAACTCAGTGCCGTGGGAGAAGGCTCCTGCCTTGAACTGGCGGATAGCTTCACCCTCCATGACAGAGGCAACGGTTGCTGAGTGCTTGACTGCACCCAAGCCGTTCTGGGCGCGGTAGGCATTGATGAGGTTGAGCAGGGTCTGCTGGTCGGCAGCGCGCTGGGCGGCAGTGACGGTGCGAATGTCTGATGCGGCGGCAGTTGCTGCGGTGATTGCGGTGGTAGCAGCTAGGCCGGTGAGGGCAAGGATGGCAGCCTGTCGGCGAGTTGGCTGAACAGCTCGTGTGGTTTCAAGAAGGCTCTTCATACGTGCTCCTGTTTCTGGTGGTAATGAGCAGGGAATTTTGCTGAACACAACTTTATAGAACTGTGACCTATTTTTGACCATTTTGTGATGGTTTTTTGGATGAAATTTGACGCGGATCTCAGGCTGAAAAAATATAAAGTTTACTTATTTACATATATCGACATGTCGGCCTAGTTAATCGGGACAACGCCAAAACCCTGAAGCCCAATATGATTAAAATTTGCATCTATGATGTAGATTACATCTATAAGATTCTTGTTCTATACTGACCAGCAATTTATAGAATTTATGTTCTAAAAACCGCAATTGGTACATACCAATTGTGTACGGATTGTGCCACTCCTGAGCTCCCTAAAATGTCAGCCTCCCTTGCTAGCCTTGAAGACAGCAACCTCTAGGAGCCCCATGTTCTTCATCGATGCAGATTCCGCACCGTCGCCGCTAGTGTCTGGCCTTGAACCCCTTGGTAAATCGCTGGTCTACTCAGCCTCTGACCTGGTGCTCTCAGCCCAGTGCCAATTTGCCGCCCTCTATGCTCTTGACCAGGCGTTAGGCAGGGTACCCCGTCTCGAACGCATTGAAGACCCCCAGCTTCGCAGAGCTGCAGCCCTGGGTGAAGCCCACGAACAGCGCGTCCTCGATGACTTTCTCCAGACCTACGGCAGCTGGGACCCAGCCTCGGGCCGGGGAGTGTATCAGGTTGAGCCCCCGCCTACCTACACTCGGCAGGCTCTCGAAGAAAAACGGGAAGAAACTCTCGAAGTGCTGAGGGCAGGCGCAGATGTTGTCTTCCAGGCCAGCTTCTTTGACGGTTCCTTTCACGGGCGTGCCGACTTCCTTGTAAAGCAGTCCGACGGGAGCTACCGGGTGGTTGACACTAAGCTGGCACGTACAGCTCGCGTCCCTGCTCTCCTTCAGGTCGCTGCCTATGCCGACCAGCTCCACCGCGAGAGCATCCCCTGTGACCCTTACGTCTCGCTCATTTTGGGTAACGATATTGAGTCCCTGCACGAGCTTGCTACCCTCGCACCGGTCTTCGAGCAGAAGCGCCAACGCCTCGTAGAGCTCCTCACCGCCCATCGGGAGCCGGGGGCTTCCCCGGTGAGCTGGTTTGTAGAAGCCGGTAGCCCAGAGATTACCCGGTGCGGGCGCTGCGATACCTGCCAGGTGATGGTGCGAGAGCATCGCGACATGCTGCTGACTGCCGGCATGACATCGCGGTCGCGGCAAGCTATTTACGAGCGCTGTGGTGTGCAAAGTATCGACGAGCTAGCTTCCTTAGCGGGCCAGCCCCAGCTCCCTGGGCTGGTGCGCCGCTATGCGGAGCAGGCAGCCCTACAGACCGGTGTGTCGGAGCCTGACGGGGCAGTGGTGGTTGAGAAAGAGGGGCAGGAACATACTGTCTCTTACAAGCTCCTACCCCGGCACTCTTTACGTATGCTTCCGCGGGCGAGCGCGGGCGACCTTTTTATTAGCCTGCGGTCTGACCCGCTCTGGCGCGATAAGAAGGCAGCCCACCCCTCCCTTGCCTGGGGTTTAACCTATCTCCTAGGTGCTGTGCACCTGGCTGAGCAGCCCGGCGAAGAGCCCCTCTTTAGCCAGTTTTGGGCGTCTGACCGGGTGGCAGAAGGGCGGCTGTTAGCCGATTTTCTCGGCATGCTGCACCATCAGCGTCAGCTGAACCCCGGCTTGCGGGTCTATTACTTTGGGGCGTCTGTTATGGCTGCTCTTCAGCAGTTGGCGTCGGTGCACGGGGTTGGCGAAGCTTATCTCACCGATATGCAACGAGAGGGTGTTTTTATTGACCTTTCTGAGGTGCTGCGCCGGTCGATGCGTTTGAGCGAGGGCACCCGGGCACTGACCGCTATTGAGCCCCTCTACGCCCAGAGGCTTGAGCCTGACCTTGATATTCCGGTGACGGCCTTTGCTGATGTAGCCGAGGCAGAGAAGGAAGGGCGTGCTGAGCAGGCCGAAGCTATGCGCTCTGCACTTGCTCGTAGTCTGTATCGCACGGGTCTGTCTCTGTCTCAGTTGCGTGCCTGGTTGCTGGGGTTGGCGGGCCGATCGGTCGACGATGAGCTGGTGCAGCCCGCTCCCCTGGCTGATCTGAATGAGCTACTGGTGCAGGCGGGTAGGGCTGAAGACGAGACGGATACTGAGCGGGTTCTACGCCGGTTTGTTGAGGCTCTGGACGCCGGTGGCGAGTTGGAGCCGCAGAAGCAGGCTGTTGCTATGGTGGCTACGGCGACGGGCTACCATCGTCGCGAGCGCCGTCAGTTCTGGTGGGATCATTTCAATCGCCTGACGGCTCCCCGTGAGGATTGGGAGGACGCCCGTGATGTGGTTTTGCTGGGGCGATTGCAGGTGGTTGCCGATTGGCATCGTCCGGAGCGGGCACGATCCACGGTGCGTTTGCTAAGCGGGGTGGCGAGGGTCGCCCCGGGCTCGTCGGTGAAGGTGGGCGATAGCAATCTCTTTGCCATGTATGCACGCCCTTTTCCCCCTTTTTTGGAGCGGGAGGCTCGGCAGCAGGCTTTAACCTATGCGGCTCTGCATGAAGGGGTACTGCCGGTGGAGGCCGAGCGGGCCGGTGCCTTTAATACCGAGATTGTGGAGCTGGAGGAGATTCCGGAGCATGAGGCGGGTCAGCCCAATCTGGTGCGGATTACGGTGCGGGAGAGTTTGAAGGCCTCAGACGGTGAGCCGGCTGAGCCTTACTCGCATCTGCCGATGGCGCTAACTCCCGGGCAGCCTATTCCGACGCAGGCCCAGGAGCAGGCTCTACTTGAATTGGCGGCACGTACCGCCCGGGTGCTGCCTGAGTTACCGGCATCGGCGGGTACCGATATGATTCGTCGTGTTCCGCCGCGACTAGTTGGGGGCGGTGTTTTGCCGCGTCCGCAGGATTTTGTAGAGACGCACGGTTCTCTTGCGACGGTGCAGGCTATTTATCAGGCGGTGAGCCAGCTCGATCGGTCGTATGTAGCGGTGCAGGGCCCTCCGGGGTCGGGCAAGACCTTCGTGGGTTCTCATGTGATTGGCCGTCTTGTGGCTGCGGGCTGGAAGGTGGGTATTGTTGCCCAGTCTCATGCGGTAGTTGAGAACATGCTGCTGGGATGTATTAGTAATGGCCGCGTAGACCCTGACCAGATCGCTAAGGGGGCGGGCAAGAGCCAGATCCCGAATTTCCCCTGGCGCGAGGTTCGCAACCCCGATGTTTCCAGGTTCATGGATGAACCAGGCGGTCGTATTTTTGGCGGCACGGCCTGGGATTTTGCCTCTGACCGCAAGTTCCGGTTTGAGGGGCTTGATCTTCTGGTGGTTGACGAGGCGGGTCAGTATTCCTTAGCCAATACGTTGGCGGTGGCCCGTTCGGCTAAGAACCTGCTGCTCCTGGGCGACCCCTCCCAGCTACCCCAGGTCACGCAGGGCACCCACCCCTACCCGGTGGACGAGTCTGCCCTGGGCTGGCTTTCAGCGGGCCGTACGGTGCTGCCTGAAGAGTTTGGCTATTTTCTCGATGTTACCTGGCGTATGCACCCTGCCCTGTGCGCCCCGGTCTCGGATCTGTCGTATGAGGGGAGGCTGGCGTCCGCACCCTCGGGCACCGAGAGGCACCTGGAGGGGTGGGATCCCGGGGTCTATCTGCGCACGATAGAACACCGGGGTAACTCAACGGCTTCGGTCGAAGAGGCCGATGAGATTGTGGCTTTGGCCCGCGGCTTCCTGGGGCACCTGTGGACTCCCCATCTTGCGGCCCCCGAACAGGCAGCGCCTCTGGCCCCCTCAGACATTATTGTGGTGGCAGCCTATAACGCCCAGGTTGATACGATTCGGGCGGCCCTGCTGGAGGCAGGGCTAGCGGACGCCGACGGCGGGGGTGTGCGCGTCGGTACGGTTGATAAGTTCCAGGGGCAGGAAGCCCCGGTGGTGCTGGTGTCGATGGCTGCCTCGAGTGCCGGTGATAGCCCCCGCGGAACCGATTTTCTGCTCTCGCCCAACCGGTTGAATGTTGCCCTGTCTCGCGGCATGTGGGCGGCGGTGGTGGTGTGTTCAACCCGGTTTACCGACTTTCTGCCCACCAGCCCTGAGGCGCTGGCCCTGCTGGGTGCCTTTATCCGCCTTGAGCGGGCAGCCCTGCCCTTCCCCGATGAGGGGGAGGCTGGCGTCCGCCCCGATACCCCCACCGTTAGGAGTTAGCATGCCCCTCTCCCCCACCCACCGTAAGCGCTCCCCCTATCTCTTTCACTTTGATGGGCAGACCGTGGCCCTGGGCGAGCCCCGCTACCTGCAGCGTATCGACGAGCGTCTTCGCGAGCAGGGGTACGCCACCAGGCCCACCTACTGGGACCAGGCCTACCAGGCTGATTTGGCAGCATCCAGCCCCGAGGATGCCGAGCACGGCCAGTTTGCGGCGCCGAGCGACCCGGCCCAGCTCAACAGCGTGGGGGTTTCGTGTAGTAGTAGCGAGTTCTGGTCTGCCATGTATGCCCGCAGTTTTGACGCTACGCCCTGGGGCGGGGAGGGAGACACCCTCTATATGCCCCAGCTACCCGACTGGCTAGAGCGCACCCGGGCCTGGACGCTTGACCCTCTAGCCCCGCAGGACGGCCCCGGCGACCTAGACCCGGCAGGGGGCTGGGTGCGGGTGCGGGATCAGTCCGGTGCGGGTGCGCCCCTGGGGCTCTTCCAGCTCACGAGCCCGGATTATTTCTGGGTCTTTGGGTCGGCTCCCGACCTCAAACAGGTGGTTCACCTGTGCCGGGAGTTGGGGCGCGATTTATCCGGCTTCGATACTGCCACCGCCTATCTGGGCTATGACCTGACCTGCAGTAGCGTCCGACTGCCGATTGAGTGCGCCCAGCCGTTGCAGGAGCAGCTCTTCCTTGCCGGGGTGGACGCCGAAACCCTGCTCTGGGGTGAGGGTTAGTTTTCTGCCCGGTGACTCTAGGGCATACTGAGAAGCATGTTTGTACTGACCTTCATTGCCCGCTCGTCCCAGGGTTCGGTGCAGGAGCACCTCGCCGACCTGGAGAACCGTCTCGAGCAGCTGGCCCCTGCCGTTGCTTTTACCCGCACCTACCCTGATGAGGTGCAGGGGGCGTTCGATAATGCCCAGGACGCCCTGGCCGCCGCCCTGCTCGGGGCGCGGTTTACCCGGTTTTGGGTGGGTATCGGCGCCGGTGAGCTGGTGCGGCCACGCTTCGCGGCGGCCCTGGGGGCGGTTTCTACCCCGGAGTGTTCGGGCTCTGCCTTGAGTCTATCCCGGTCGGCGGTGGAGCAGGCCCAGACCGGTGCCCCACCGCGCGGTATCTGTGTGCATGCTGAAGGGCAGGGCGTCCGGGCCGACCAGGTAACCGGCCTGTTGCGTCTGCTCTACCGGGTGGCGTCCGCCCGTACCGAAGCCGAGTGGCGGGTGATTGACCTGCTCGTGCCCGGTGTGCGCGGGCAGCAAAAGGCGGTAGCCCAGGCTCTGGGAATTACCTCCCAGGCGGTGAGTAAGACCCTGGTGCGGTCCTACTGGCATGAGGAGCTGGCTTCTCGCGAGCTCATCGCCGAGCTGCTTGAGGGCTTGAGCTGGCAGGCGGTGGAGCGGTTGGTGGAGATTCGCAGGTAGACTCTCTCAGCCAGCGGGCGCAGCAGGGGGTTCTTCAGGGCGGACGCTGCCACCCGCACGGGCGCGTACCGGCTGGTTGCGAGGGCTAGGGCGATGGCGAGCGCCCCGTAGGCCACCTGCCCGGTGGGGGTGATAAAGGGGATTTGGCGCATGAAGCGTTCGAGGTCGACGCCGTGCTCTTGTAGGCGGTCGTAGTGCCCGGCCTGCACCCGGGCACCTAGGCCCAGGTGGGTGAGTACTCGGGCGGCTTTTTGGCAGATGCCGCAGTCGGGGTCATAGAGCAGGACGCCGGTGGCAGGCTGGGAGTTGATCACGATGGGCCTTTCTCTGCGGGGGCAGGTATAAGACCACCATAGCAAGCAGGGCAAGCAGCACCAGAGATGAGCGCATTATTTCAACGGGTATGACCGGCCAGCCTGCGTGAGCTGCTAGATCACCCAGGTCTGTGAGCTGAGCCAGGCAGGCTAAAGCCCAGATAATGGCCAGAGCACGTGCAGCTCGCCCACGAGTAACCAACACTGCAAGAGTGGGTATAACCCAGACCCAATGGTGCAACCAGGAGACCGGGGAAAGCAGGCAAGTAGCACAGCCGAGTACTGCGGCGGCAGCAAAACCATCACCACACGCTAACTCTCGGTGGGCCTGGGAAAACGCTATCGCTACAATAGCTAGCAGTAAGGGTGCTAACAGGAGCAGAGAATGGGTACCTACCCAGCGTTCAGCCACGCCCTGCAGAGAGCTGTTACCCGAAGTAGCGAAGTTGGTTCCTAAATCGACAACATTTTCCAGGCCAGAGAGTTTAGACCCAAAATAGGTTGAACTGGGTTCAGGCAGGAGCAGGAACCCCAGGACTACGGTAGCTAAGGCTGTCGCCGTGGCCGTCAAAGCCGGGCGCAGGCGTCCGCTTACCCAGAAGAAAAGAATAAAAAGAGCCGGAGTCAGTTTGATCCCTGCTGCCAGCCCAATCAGCACTCCGCGAGGCAGATAGCGGGTCTGTGGGCGAACCATGTCGATGAGGCAGAGAGAAACAAGAAGCAGATTAATCTGCCCAAAGATAAGATGCTGAGCTACGACGTTCAGGGGTAAGGCGAACAGGTAGGTGACGGAGAGTGCCGCAGCCAGGCGGACGCCGGTGAGGTGCGGGCGCACGTAGATGAGACTGAGCAAGAGCAGGATGCCCAGCGCCAGGCAGTTGAGGAAGGTCCAGACTCCAATCCCTAGCGGCTCCGGCAGCCAGGCTAAAGGAATCAGCAGCAGAGCGGTAAAGGGCGTGTACACAAAGGGGAGACCCTGGGGTACGTACACCCCGGTAATGTTCTGACTATAAAAGTCAGCCCCGGAAAGCACAGCTACCCCGGTTCCACGGTAGACTCCGTAGTCAGCCGGATTAAAAATGAGGGTTGAGTCCAGGAGTGAGCAGCGCACCCAGGCGGTAGCCAGAGCTAAAAGGCAGAGAGCAACCGCCCCTGCACAATAGTTCTTAAGAGCGGAACAGCTCACCCCCTGAGAGCCCTGATGCTGGTTATTAACGAGGGTGACGCTCATGTCTAGGCGGCCTGGAGCTGCTGAACGCGTGCTTTTGAAACTTCAAGAATCGCTGCCGTCTCACCTAGCGAAAGCCCATCTTGTCTGAGTTGCCGCACGACTTCTCGAATCTTTGCTGCAGCTTCTTCTTCTTTTTGCTGGGCGAGTTTTAGGTCTCGGCGAGCTGACTCAAGTTCCTCAGATACTTTTTCATAAATCAGGTGAACCCGAATAGTAGAAAAGTCGATATCGGGGTAGAGGGTTCCCATATAGTCAATTACTTGCTGGCGGGCAGAGGTAAGACTACGCACCTGGGTAGCATTATCTTCATCGATAATGAGTTCCCATCCACCTGCCCAGGGACGCGCCAGAACGTTAAGATCGGTTTTCATTCTGCTCTTTCTCCTTAATAGTTTTTAAAGCGTTTCGTGTAACGGCGGGCAAAATCTCGCGAGTCTGCGTGATGATAACTGGCCGTGAAATACCGGGGTAAGACCATTTCTCATGGTCCTCTTTTCCTTCACTTCGAGTAAACCCCGCAGCTACCAGCAAAGCCACAAGATCCCTGTATTTCATGGGCTTAACCATAAATGCAGTATATCCCCCCCTACACCCAATAGGTATAGAGGGGATATATGGGGGGCTTATTCATTAGGGTAGGTGGAGCAGGCTCACAGCGAAGCTGCTGGCTCGGATGAAGCGAGCGGGTGCGTCAGCTCTCAAGAGCGAACGGAATCACCTGAGCTTGCGAAGGTGAGAGCCTGCGGAACCCCTTATGAATAAGCCTCATGAGCCTCATGATTTTAGAGCAGGTCCCGCAGGATCGGCACCGTGCCGTCCTCGTAGACCGAACCGGTGACGTCCGTAGCCAGCTCCGCCACCTCGGGCAGGGCCTGGCCCATGGCAACACCGCGGGCAGCCCAGTGGATCATTTCTTTGTCGTTGAGGCCGTCGCCGATGGCGATGGTGTGGCGGGGGTCCACGCGCAGCTTGCGGCGGATCTGTTCCAGGGCGGTCGCCTTCGACACCCCGTGTGCAGCTACATCGAGCCAGGCGCTCCAGCCCACCGCGTAGTTCACCCCGTGCAGGCCCGAATCGTAGATAGCTCGCTTGAAATCATCGGGGGTGTCTGCGGGTGAGCAGACCACTACACGCACGGCCGACTTCATCGCGGCCATCTCGGTGCGGGTGGTCTTCACGGTATTCACGCCGAAGGACCAGTCCTCAAAGTTATCGGTAGCATAGACCGTTCCGTCGGGTGCTTCCAGGGCTAAGGACGCGTGCGGCAGCTTAGCCTTGAGCAGGGTAATGGCGTTGGAAGGGTCGAAACTGACCTTGTCGATAATGCGGTAGCCAGCCTCTAGGGAGGGATCGATGCTGAGGGTAACCGCGCCATTGGAGCTCACCGCGTAGCCGCGCGTCAGCCCAATCATCTCAACGATGGGCAGGGTGGCGCCCAGGGAGCGCCCGGTGGAAATCACCACGTGGTGGCCCGCGTCCACGACCTCCTGCGCAGCTTTTTTGACGGCCTCGCTCATCGCGCCGTCGTGGTTGACCAGGGTACCATCAACGTCGATAGCAACCAGGTACTTGGCGCCTTCTTCTTTCTGCCAGGCAGAGCGGCGCAACGGCAGGGCTTGCATGTCTTTGATCTCTGAAATCATCGGTGTCTCTTTTCTCTCGTGTAGACCAGACTATACACAAGCCGGGTGAAGGCAAGGTGAGCGCCGTGTGAAGCCTAGTGGTTAGGACGCCACCCCCTTAGCCCGCGCCAGCGCCAGCAGGCCGTGGTGCGGGGCGAAGAGGTAGGCCAGGCCGAAGAGGACGCCGAGGGCCAGTACCACGGTGCCGCCGGCTGAGACATCGAGCAGGTAGCCCATGAAGAAGCCTGCAAGGGCAGCGGTCAGGCAGACCCCTGCCGAGATGAGCAGCATGGTGGTGAAGCGGTCGGTGAGCAGGCGGGCGGTTGCCCCGGGTATCACCAGCAGGGCTACAACCAGCACAACGCCCACGATCTGAAGAGCCAGCACAGAGGTCAAGGCCAGGGCAACCAGCAGTAGCCCGGAGAGCAGTTTGGGACTGAGCCCGATGGCGTGGGTGTAGCCGGGGTCGAAGGCGTAAAGCACCAGGTCACGGTGCTTAATAAGCAGCACAGCAACAACTAGCACGGCCAGCAGGCCTATCTGCCAGACATCCGCCCACGATACGCCCAGCACGTTGCCGAAGATAACCGAGTGCAGATCAACCTGGGAAGGGAAGGCC
This sequence comes from Rothia nasimurium, assembly GCF_014217215.1. Lineage (GTDB taxonomy): Bacteria > Actinomycetota > Actinomycetes > Actinomycetales > Micrococcaceae > Rothia > Rothia avistercoris. The sequence goes on along the minus strand of NZ_CP056080.1, from coordinate 282,229 downwards.
GAGAGGAGCACCAACCCCAGAGCGAACATGACGGTGAAGACAATGCCGATGGCGGCGTCCTCGCGCACGCGCCCGCGGGCGGCAACCGACCCGATGAGGGCGACAGCTACCAGGGCGGCAATCAGGGCGCCCAGGGCGAAGGGGGCACCCAGAATGTAGGCCAGGGCCACGCCGGGAAGTACGGCGTGGGAGATGCCGTCGCCCATGAGCGACCAGCCCATGAGCACCAGCCAGCAGGAGAGCAGGGCGCAGACCAGGGCCACCAGCACGGTCACCAGCAGGCCACGCTGCATGAAGCCGTAGGTGAGCGGTTCAATGAAGAGTTCGTACATTAGTTTTCCCCTGTCAGCGGGTTCATTCCAAAGGCTCGCACGATGTTTTCGGGGGCCAGCACGGTGGCGGGGTCGCCGGTGAGTAGCACTTCGTTGCGGAGCAGGACGGCGGTGTCGGCCAGGTCTGCCAGGTTGGCCAGGTCGTGGGTTGAGATGAGTATGCCAGCGCCGTCGGCGCGCAGCTCTTTGAAGAGACTCACGAGCATGGCTTCGCTCTTTTTATCGACACCGGCGAAGGGTTCATCGAGTAGCAACAGACGGGCTCCCTGGGCCAGGCCACGGGCAACGAAGGCACGTTTGCGCTGGCCGCCGGAGAGATTGCCGATTTGCCGGTGGGCCAGGTCGGTGAGCCCAGCCCGTTCCAGGGCGGTATCGACGGCGGCCCGGTCGGTGGCGCCCAGGTGGCGGGTGATACCCAGCCGGCTGTAGCGTCCCTGGCTGACCACGTCACGCACCGAAACCGGGAAGGTGAAGTCGATGTCCTCGCTCTGGGGTACGTAGCTGACCAGGCCCTGTCTACGAGCCTCGCGCGGGGCAAGCCCGTCAATCCGGACGCTACCCGATGCTGGCACCACGCCCATAATGGCCTTGAAGAGGGTGGACTTGCCAGAGCCGTTCATGCCGACCAGCCCGCAGATGTTCCCGGGGGCAACGTGCAGGGACGCCCGGTTCAGGGCTCGCACGGCCCCGGAGCCGGGTGCCCCGTAGGTGACAGTTACATCGGTGAGCTGGAGCAGCGGTGGTGCAGTCATAGAACCTCAGTTTAGGGCGGTTATTGGCTGAGGGACTCAGCCATGAGGCGGGTATCGTAGCGGAGCAGGTCGAGGTAAGTGGGTACGGGGCCATCGGCGTCAGAGAGGGAGTCGACGTAGAGGGCCCCGGCGTAGTGGGCTCCGGTGTCGGTGGCGATCTGTTCCATGGTGCGGGTGGGCACGGTAGATTCGCAAAAGACAGCGGGCACGGCGCTGCCCGCTACCCTGTCGGAGAGTTCCATCATGCGGCGGGCACCGGTTTCGCCGTCAGAGTTCACTGCCCAAAGGTAGGCTTCATCGAGACCGGCGTCGGCGGCCAGGTAGGAGAAGGCGCCCTCGCAGGTCACCAGAAGCCGCTGGTGTTGGGGGAGATTACTGATGGCGGAGATGAGTTCTTGGTGTACCTGGCTGAGTTCCTGCTTGTAGGCTTCGGCATTAGCCCGGTAACTGTCGGCGTGGGCCGGGTCGAGGTCGGCCAAGGCCGCCGCGATGTTATCGGCGTAGGTTTTGGAGGCAACCGGGCTCATCCAGGCGTGGGGGTTGGGGTAGCCCTCCCCCTCCCCTTCGGCGATGCTGAGGGGCGTAATTCCCTCAGTGACGGTAACAGCCGGGGCGTTGGCGTCCTGCAAAAATTGCTCAAGCCAGGCTTCTAGGTTGAGGCCGTTGGCGAGAATCAGGTCGGCGTCCGCTGCCTTGCGCACATCCGACGGGGTGGGCTCGTAACCGTGGATTTCAGCCCCGGCTTTGGTGAGAGATTCAACCTCAACGTGCTCGCCGCCGATGGCGCTAGCCATGTCTGCAAGTACGGTGAATGTGGCAAGCACCCGGGGTTTTCCCTGAGTTGCGGTTTGCGCGGACGCCTGCCCGGCGGCGTCCTGCCCGGTGCCACCCGGGGCGCAGGCAGAAAGGACGCCCGCCACCAGCACCAGCACACTGGCCAGTAAGGCGCGGGTACGGTTGGGCATGGGAGCTCCCTTCCTCGGTCACGCTTAAAAGCAGAAGGTACCATCTACGTCGGTTATACCCACAAACGAGGTGGCCTTTTCCGAAGTAGATGGTACCTTACGGGGTTAGGCTGCTACGGGGATAACCTCAAGGCCACCCATGTAGGGGCGCAGGGCCTCGGGGATACGCACGGAGCCGTCTGCCTGCTGATGGGTTTCAAGGATTGCAACCAGCCAGCGGGTGGTCGCCAGGGTACCGTTCAGGGTGGCAACGGTGCGGGTTCCGCCCTTCTTGGTCTTGCCGTCTGCGGTGACGGTGTCGGGCATGCGCTCACGCACGTTCAGACGGCGGGCCTGGTAGGTGGTGCAGTTAGAGGTTGAGGTCAGTTCGCGGAAGGCACCCTGGGTGGGTACCCAGGCTTCGCAGTCGAACTTGCGGGCGGCGGACGAGCCCAGGTCACCAGCGGCGGTGTCGATCACGCGGTAGGAGAGCTCGCACTTGGCCAGCATTTCTTCTTCCCAGGCCAGCATCTTGGCGTGCATGTCTTCTGCCTGCTCGACGGGGCAGTAGACGAACATTTCGGCCTTGTTGAACTGGTGCACGCGGATGATGCCGCGGGTGTCCTTACCTGCGGAGCCAGCTTCGCGGCGGTAGCAGGAGGACCAGCCCAGGTACTTCTTGGGGCCCTTTTCGAAGTCGATGATTTCGTCGGCGTGGTAGCCGGCGATAGCGACCTCGGAGGTACCGACCAGGTAGAGGTCATCGCGCTCAAGGCGGTAGATTTCGTCGTCGTGTTCAACGTTGAAGCCGGTGCCGTTCATGGTTTCGGGGCGCACCAGGGTGGGGGTGGTGAGCATGGTGAAGCCGTTGGCGGTGGCCTGGTCGAGGGCCATCCACATGAGGGCCTGCTCCAGGCGGGCTACATGGCCCTTGAGGAAGTAGAAGCGGGACCCTGAAACCTTAGCGCCACGCACCATGTCGATGCCGTCAACCAGTTCGCCGATTTCAAGGTGGTCGCGGGGTTCAAAGCCGTCTGCTTCGAAGTTGCGGGGTTCGCCGACCTGCTTGACGACCACGTAGTCGTCCTCGCCACCGGCAGGAATACCGTCAATAATCAGGTTGCCTACGCCGGCGACCAGTTCTTCCTGGCGGGCGGCAGCGGCGTCGGCGGCAGCCTTGGCTTCTGAGACCTTCTGGGAGAGTTCCTTAACCTCAGCAAGCAGGGCCTGCTTTTCTTCCTTGGCGGCCTTGCCGATCTTCTTGGAGAAGACGTTCTGTTCGGCACGCAGCTTCTCGAACTCGTTGATGGAGGTGCGGCGGGTGGCGTCCGCTTCGAGAATCTGGTCGATGACGGTTTCGTCAGCGCCGCGAGCGCGCTGGGAGGCGCGGAAGGCGTCGGGGTTTTCACGCAGGAGGTTAATGTCAATCATGCCTCTAAATTTACCGTAGTTGTCGCTGCGATGACAGGCGCGCGGACGCCGGGCGGTGGCGTGCGATTTTCTTCAGTATGCTGGTGATATGGTTTCGCGTTCAACTCTCGGCGTATCTCTTGTTACTGCTTCTGCTCTAGCCCTGGGCGGAGTGGCTCTTTCTGTGCGGAGGGGCAGGCGGGAGCGCCCTGACCTTTTCCCTGTCTACCGACCCCTGCACCGTATGTTAGAGCCGGGTGAGCCGAAGCAGGTTGCGGTGGTGTATAACCCCACCAAGGATCGGGCCGACTCCCTCATCCGTATGATTACCGCGGAGCTGGGGTTGGCAGGCTGGCCCAAAGCTAGGTTCTATGAGACAGAGGCGGACGACCCCGGTTTCGGCATGGCTCAGCAGGCTATAGCTGAGGGGGCTGAGGTTGTTCTGGCTGTGGGCGGTGACGGCACCGTGCGCGCGGTTGCAGACGGCTTGGCGGGTACGGACGTCCCCCTGGGCATTGTGCCCCTGGGCACCGGCAATTTGCTAGCACGCAACCTCGATATGGATGTGAACGACTTACACGCCTGCATCAACATTGCCCTACACGGGCAGAGCCGCACCATCGATATGATTCGTATGGATATGAAGGGTGAGCAGGATCTACCCCCCGTTAATTTTGTGGTCATGGGCGGGGCCGGGTTCGACGCCCAGATTATGACTGATGCTCGCGAAGATTTGAAGGCTCGTATCGGCTGGCTAGCCTATGTTGAGGCCAGCACCCGGCACATGTTTACCCGCCGCCGACCGGCAGTGATTACAGTCAATAACGGCGCGCCGATTCGCCGTAAGATTCGGGCTGTGCTGGTGGCTAATACGGGCAAGATTCAGGGCGGGGTGAGCCTGGCGCAGACCGCTCAGCTCTCTGACGGGCAGCTTGAGGTGATTGTGCTAACCCCGCGTAACCTGGGCAGCTGGGTTCGTATGGCGGCGCAGTTTATCTTGCGCCCCACCCGCGTGCGCTACCCGGTGGTGGAGCATTTTGTGGGCACGGACGTCCGCGTCTACTTCCCCAACACCCGCCTCCCCGTTGAGGTGGACGGGGACGTTCTGGGTGAGGTGAGCGATTTTCGTGCCCAGGTGCTCCCCGCCGCGGTGAAGGTGCAGGTCTACCCTGATGACATGCAGATTCGTTCGCTCAGTGATTTTGTGAATGCCCGTGATGAGCTGGTAGAGCAGCAGCGCCTCTGGTGGCAGCGGCTACTGAGGCTCTAGATATTGTGCTTGAGTTCCTCGGGGCGTCCGCCGGGGAAGAGGGTTTCGACCCAGTCGCGGGCGGCGGTGAAAGAAGCCTCGTCGTGCATGGGGTCTACCCCGGCTAGCCGCTTGTCGGCACGGGGGTAAGACCCCAGGTAGAGCACGCCGGGTGAGACCCGGTGGATGCCGCGCAGGGCATCGCGCACGCGGGCGTCGTAGAGGTGGCCATCAATATCGATGGAGAAGAAGTAGGCTCCCAGAAATTCGCCGGTGGGTCGGGACTCAATACGGGAAAGGTTGATTCCCCGGGTTGAGAACTGTTCGAGCAGGTCAAGCAGGGCACCGGGGCGGTCCTGGGGCAGCGGGATGACCAGGGTGGTCTTATCAGCACCGGTGGGTGCGGGGGTTTCGGCGTCGCGGGTAACCAGCACGAAACGGGTCACGGCGTTCTTGTTATCACCAATGTTGTGGGCTAGCACCTGCAGCTCGGGGTGAGCCTGGGCCACAGCGGGCGAGCAGATAGCGGCCTCGTAGCCGGGGTTCTCATTCAGCAACCCCAGGGCAGCGCCCGCAGTGGACGAGCCCGGCAGGTAATTCACGCTGGGCTTGTTCTCAGCCACCCAGGAGCGCACCTGCGCCCAGGCATGCGTATGGGTTGAGATAGTTTTGATGCTCTCTAAAGTGGTGCCGGGGCGGGCAACCAGCACAAAGGTGATGGGCACCAGTACCTCCCGGACAATACGCAGGGACCCATCAAGCGAGGCAATAGCGTCCAGCGTTGCGGTGACGCCACCTTCAACGGAGTTTTCGATAGGCACCATGGCGGCGTCGGCGCTGCCGTCGCGCAGGGCGTCGAGGGCTGCGGGTACGGACGTCGCGGGGATGCGTTCAGCGTCAGGCGCGCCAGGCACGGTGAGAAGAGCTGCTTCGGTAAAGGTGCCCGACGGGCCAAGATAGGTGTAACGCATGGGGTCTAGTTTAGCGGGTGGACGCCGCACCCCGGCCCCTGCCAAAGGGTTCGTGGAGGTTTGTACCGGGTGATGCTAGCGGGAACAGAGAATTGAAAGAGGTGAAACAGGCTTACGCTCGCTGCCGACCCTCTCACCCGGTTCGCTAGCTGGCTCGCAAGCTCGCACCCGCTCACTTCATCGAGCCAGCAGCTTCGCTGTAAGCCTGTTTCACCTCAGTTTTTTGAATCGCTCTCCCTAAAGGAACTCAGATTCATTGAGTAACTCAACCATGAGGGAACCCTTTATCCAATAATCCAGATTGTAGAAGGCATGTCCGTTAAGGACTAACGGTTTCTTCGATGAATCTCCGCTCGTGCCCTTGATAAAGATTTCATATTCTTTGGACTTAGGCAGGTTGTTCCCCATCTTTGGGAAACCGTTTTTGTTATAGATAACCGTTCCATCTTTTCGCAGAGCCAAGTGAGTGGTCATCTCCTGCTGAAGGTACATGCGACGCATTGTCTCCCAAACCTTCCGGGCAGATTCTTCAAACATGCTGTCTGAAAATTCAATAACCTTAACGCCCCTGAAGATATCTAGGCTTCTGTCCCTCCCCTGATGACGTTCAAAGACCCCGCATAAGAACCTGTGACTAAAAAGGTAATCGAAAAGTGTTGAATCTTCGAAGGCTGTATCGTCCTCAAATTCTGAGAATACGACCGGGGTAAGTTTAGAATCCTCCTTCTTATGACCGGTGTCCTTGATGGGTATTGCCTTAACAATGAAGCCAGATTTAGCAAGCTCTTCGATAGAAGTAGCTTTAACGTAATCTCCAGTCAGCATGTATCCAAGTATGTAGTTGGTTGCCCCTTTGCTGATTCGGTCAGCAAGAGTAGAAGATTTAGCTTCTGCCGCTTCTTTAGCGATATCCCCTAGCTTCATACCAATGTAAGGTGCTACAGACTTAGAAATCTGTTGGAGCAGATCTGAATAACCAGAAACCCCTGCCAATTTCTGCTGCGATGCTTTCGCGCTAAATATTTCCTTTGTCTTTACTTTGAAGTACGAGTTTTTTATAGCCAACCGGGCACGAGGAAATTTAGGAGCAACCTCTAAATACATCAGCCCACCAAGGGCAACGGATAGCTCTGCCCTCAGGGCTCGACGTTCTTCGTCATCAGTTTGAGAGTCCTGAAGCTGTCTAATAACATACTGGCCACGCTCAGAGGCGAAAAAACCGTGGACCTGTTCCCAATCTGACTTGATAATCTCTCTCTCTTCATCACTGAAGTGAAGATTTGAGTAGAGCAAGTAACGGAATTTTCTGTAGTCTTCAGTCGAGAGCGCACGGGTGTCACCATACTGGTAGTACACCAGCAAGATATTCTGAATTTTCTCCCATAGGTGGGAGTCTAAGAAACTCTCTTGAACAACCCCAGAGTAACTCACATTGGTTATCGTAAGACGTTCCTTGGCATGGTACTCTGCATTCGCCCCTTCCCCACGTTTATAGACCCCAGTTACCTTCAGCTCCGTTGGAGTCCCGTCAACTAAGAGGTCAGCTTTCTGGAGAGAATCTTTGGGGAGACCCAGGACAGATTGTTCGATGATATCGCCAGGAACCCCTTTGACCACGCGGTCAGGACGGGTTTCCACATACCGATCAATAAGATGCTTGCTGTCAACTTCCCCCAGCGTCCTACCCATAGCTACATCTAGGAGGGATTCCAAAGACTCCCTAGTGAACTCATTGGTCATTCTCTAAACTCTTTTCGCTCGACGAAAGCAGAAAGCACCTAAATTATAGACGCTTATCACATAGAATTGATCAGAACACCTATTCTGATCTATACTCTTAAGACTTACAGTTCCAAGCGGGAGGTTCAACCGTGGCAGACCAGCCGATTCGCATTATCGAACTCTTCGCGGGCGTCGGCGGCTTCCGCCTAGGCTTCGAGGGCTATAACAAAGACGGCTTTAGCCTGCCTTCAGCTGGTAACTTTGAGACAGTCTGGGCCAATCAGTGGGAACCCCCAGGAACACCCACCAAACAGTTTGCTGCTCGCTGCTACGTTGCACGTTTTGGGGAAGAAAACTTCCTCAACGAAGACATTAACAAGGCCCTCGATATGGCTGAAAATGGTGAAATCACCATTCCAGAAGCAGATATGCTCGTTGGCGGTTTCCCCTGCCAGGACTACTCTGTCTCAAAACCCTTGTCTCAGTCACACGGCATTGAAGGCAAAAAGGGAGTGCTCTGGTGGGATATCTACCGTGCGCTAGATATGAAAAAGCCTCGTTACGTCGTCCTTGAAAATGTAGATCGTCTGCTCAAATCACCGTCAAAGCAACGGGGACGTGACTTCGCGATTATTCTTTCCTGCTTCTACTCCCTGGGGTATTCCGTTGAATGGCGAGTCATTAACGCGGCTGACTACGGCCACCCTCAGAAACGTAAACGCGTGTACATTTATGCAGAACTTACGGATACGACATGGGACTTGGAAGCTACCCTGCGTACCGAAGGAGTTTTTGCCGAAGCCTTCCCCATTACTCAGAGCCTAGCTCGCGAAGATAACTTCAGCATTAGTATTGACCCCTTTGAAGTAACTCAAAGCTTTGGTCTAGGCGCAAAAACCTCACGGTTCCAAGATGCCGGCGTAATGCAGCACGGTAAGATTTATACCGCGAAGCCAGAAGCTCTGTACACAGGCAAGTGTCTTACCCTCGGGGATATCGTGGTCGATGAAACCGAAGTGCCAGACCAGTTCTTTATTGAACCTAGCAAAATCCAGGCCTGGGAATACCTAAAAGGTGGCAAAAAAGAAGAACGTATCAATAAAGCTAGTGGGTTCAAATACACCTACTCAGAAGGCAGCATGTCTTTCCCCGACCCCCTTGACCGCCCGGCACGCACCATTTTGACCGGTGAGGGCGGAGCTGGTGCTTCACGATTTAAACATGTTGTGAAGACAGAATCAGGTCGTCTACGCCGTCTTATTCCTGATGAACTAGATCAGATTCAGGGTTTTCCGAAGGGCTGGACTGATGCAGGCTTAACTGACGGGCATCGTGCTTTCTGCATGGGTAATGCGTTAGTTGTAGGCATTCCTAACGCACTTGGCAAGGCTATCAATCGCCGACATTACGGGCTAGAGCGCGAGAAAGAACCCCTCACTAATACGGTAGATAGTTCTTCCGATACACTTTTCTAGCCAACGCCCTAATTACTATAAGCGCCCCTCAGGCCACCATGTGAGGGGCGCTTTGCTCGTTATATTTTGAAGGGCTGCTAGATAGAGCAAGAAGATAAACAACGGGGTCAGCTTTAATGCTTTCCGTAGCTCCCTCTGTAGGCCTATTAGCCCACGTCAGATACTAAAACCTGTGGATAACTTACCGCACCAGACGTAATCTGCTGTCAAAAACCAGGCAAGAGCACGAAAATCCTTGCCATGGCACAAACCCAGCACTATAAACACACATAAGACCTAGTCACAAAGATGTCACCAGGAGACCCTTATGAAACACGCGCCCACCCGCAATCTTGCCCTAACAGCTATCGCCCTACTAGCTCTTACAGGTTGTGGTGCACAGGCCACAGGCTCGGTTCCCGAACCAGATCCAAGCACCCCAACTTCCGCAGTAGCATCAAGCACAGCGAGCGCCACCGAGGAAACTGCCAAGGCAGAAGAGACCAATTATTCGGGCGGCTCGAAAGCACCTGAAGGTGAGTACCGTGCTGCTGATGAGCACGGCCCAGCCCAGAACGTACCGAAGCCCGTAGCTCCAGAGGGCATGAACGTCGAAAGCACAGAAGCCATGCTCCTCTTCATCGACTACTGGAATGATATGCGGAACTATGCCTACCAAACAGGAGATGTTGCTGATGCTAGAAAGCTTGTAGATTCCACCTTCACCCAAGAGCACGAGTTCTATGATGCAGTTGAAGAGCTTTATAAATCTGACGGATGGGTAATTGGTGGACAGCTAGATATCCACTACAACAAAGAGTTATTAACTTCATTAGGCAACGGTGAGTACTCAATAGGAAGTAATTTTGAAACACAAGATTCTGTCATCTGGTACCAGGGAGAAGCAACCTATAACGATAATTCAGATTCTATTCTTGATGGCGTAGATTTCCGGCTGAAGTTTGATAATGGCAGCTGGAAGGTCCTCAGCACAGAAGTAATCAAGTGATGTTTTCCGCTAAATTACGAATGCCATGGATATTCTGCTTAGTAATATTTTTATCCGCCTCACCAGCATTTGGAAAATCGAATGGCGAAGTAAAGGATAGTGGATTTAAGATTGATATTGTCGATTCAATCGTAAAAGGTGAAGAGGCAAAGCTGAAGACTGGCTCATCAACCGAAGTTACACAAACTCATACGAATGTAACAACAGCCGTCAACCTCATCTACTTCGACAAGCCCAGCGCCCCCGGCAAAGCGCCTGTGCAGCGTGGTGCCAGCCTGCGAGAAGGCTCCTACTGCCTCGCCGCCGAAGGCGAAGTCGGCACGCTCGGGCTCGTACCGTCCGACTGGAACGACGGCCGCGAATCCCCCTACGCCCTCCCCCAAGGGCGGAGCCTCGGCTGCATCCCCCTCACCCCAGCCGAGCTCGAAGCTGCCGGCCTAGAACTCACCGAAGAAAACGGGCAAACCGTACTGCGCACCGTCCGCGTCACGCTCACCACCCACGACTTCGACACCTTCCCCATTACAGCCGCCACACCCCAGCAAGAACGCGCACCCCACACCCTCAAAAACTACAACACCAACTTCTGGGCCGACCCCAACCCCCAAGAATTCACGCGCACCATCAACGGCCAAAACGTCGTACTCCGTGCAACCCCAGTCTCCTACACCTTCGACTACGGGGACGGCACCACGCTCGGCCCCGTCGCCTACCCCGGCTACCAGCTCGGCGCGGACGTCTGGGACCAGCCCACCGACACCTCCCACCGCTACACAGACCCCGGTGACTACCACTTCACCCTGACCACCACCTACCGCGGTGAATACTCGGTAGAGGGCGGGCCCTGGCAGGTCATCGACGGGACCGTCAGCCGCACCAGCGACCCGCAGCTCGTGCGGGTCTGGCGCACCAAGGTTGGGTTAGTTGCCGACGACTGCGCCGCGGGCGCGGACGCATGGGGCTGCACCACCGGCTAGTTCCGCAACCAGCCAGCGCAGAAACTTCACCGGAAAAGTATTCTCTTAGGTTTCGCACAGGTTCCCCGAATTGAGCTCAAAGGTTAGGGTGCCATAGTTAAAGACATGAGGACGAGGAGAGAAAACCTCACCACCTTAAGAGACTGAGAATCTCACCGTGGCGATGAGTCACCCCTTTCAGAGAAATGTGTGTAACCTCTGAAGCTCCTCCCGTGAGGGATAGGTGTGAAAGAAATGTGTGTGTATGAGAAAAGGTCGCAACCAGAAGGTTGCGACCTTTTCTCTACCCTCCAGACCAACAACAAATAGCAGGCAACTCTAGCCTGACTAGAAACTACAGTTCTACAATGGTAGAAATCTCAAGGAGGAGATTCCCATGACCGAACAAACCATCCGCTCCCGCTCGGCCGTGCAGCAGGCGTCCGTGCCCTACACCCACGAGGAACGTATCGGCGGCAGCTGGCCACAAGCCCTCACCATCACAGCCCTCTTCACGGCTCTCGCAGCCAGTCTCATATTCCAGGCCCACCTGCTCAATATGGCTCTTGTCTTCTGCTGTGTGGCGTTCGGTTTTTACATTAGCCGTCGTCGAGCATCAGCAAAAAGAACCCTGCCTATCAGCTATGGTTTAGCCTCCCAGACGGTTTTCGCAGTGGCCGTCCTTGCCCTGCTCTTCCCTGGTCTGGATCACCCCACCAGCGTCACCTGGCGCCTCCCCCTCCTGGCAGTCACCACCCTGCTATTTCACCGCTTTGTCACCCCCGGCTACCACCCCATTGAGAGAACCGCTCGTGACTAGCTCCACAACCAAGAGCCTACTCTTCGGGGCACCGGATTTGGCCGTCTTTGCTAGCAGCCTTCGGGCTTAGCCTCATGCCATTACCGAGGACCTTCACACCGGTTAAACCCGCACTCATTCCCACCTCTACGAGGGTAAGCACGCATCCAACCGCTAAACCAGTACCGGAAATACACAAAGGACGCCCGCCCCACTCCCCTGCCGCAAGGCAGGAAGGTGGGGCGGGCGTCCGCGCCCTTAAGCGACCTCTAAAACCTAGGCGGCAGGCAGCTCAGGGAAAGCCTCAGCAACACCGGCGAAAGTAATCTTGCCAGCATCGGTGTTCAGACCCAGGGCCAGGTCAGGGTTGTTAGCCAGGGCCTCGTCCACGCCAGCAGCCAGCTTCAACACATAGGGCAGGGTGGCGTCGGTCAGGGCGATAGTCGAAGTGCGGGGCACAGCACCGGGCATGTTAGCAACGCAGTAGTGACGGATGCCGTCCACCTCAAAAATCGGGTCAGCATAGGTGGTGGGGCGGGAAGTCTCGAAGCAACCGCCCTGATCAATCGCGACGTCAATCAGCAGGGTGCCGGGCTTCATGGTCTTCAAGTGCTCACGGCGCACAACCTTAGGAGCCTTAGCGCCAGGAACCAGAATCGAACCAATAATCACATCGGCCTCAGCGATTTCCCGCTCAATATTCGCGGGAGTGGAGTTCAGCACGCGCGCAGTAGACCCAAACAGGTCAGACAGTTCACGCACACGGGGGCCGTAACCCTCAAGAATGGTAACCTCAGCGCCAGCACCAACAGCCAGCTTAGCGGCGTGGGTACCCACGTTACCGCCACCCAGAACCACCACACGGCCGGGAGCAACACCGGGCACGCCACCCAGCAGAATACCCTGACCACCCTCGGTAGCCATGGTGTACTGGGTCGCAGCCTGAGCAGCCAGACGGCCCGCAACCTCACTCATGGGAAGCAGCAGGGGCAGGGCACGACCGTTACGCACAGTCTCGTACGCAATACCGCGGGTTTTCGCAGCCAGCAGGGCCTCGGTCAGGGGCTTGTCAGCGGCCAGGTGCAGATAGGTAAAAAGGGTCAGATCCTCACGCAGGTACTTGTACTCGGGCTCAATCGGCTCTTTGACCTTGACGAGCAGTTCGGCCTTAGTCCAGGCATCTTCCTGGCTGACCAGGGTAGCCCCGACCTTCTCGTATTCCTCGTTGGAAAAGCCTGCGCCGAGTCCGGCGTCCTTCTCAATCAGCACGTCGTGGCCAGCTTGAACAAGGGCCAGCACGCCGTCAGGGGTGAGGCCAACGCGCTGTTCTTGGGGCTTGATTTCGCGGGGTACGCCAATGCGCATGAGGGGGTCTCCCATTCATTTTCGTCGTTGAAAATTGTTGCGTTAATCAGCCTACGCCCTTTTGTTGAACGAAGACAAACCGCCCCAAATTTTCTTTATATTTCCAAGAAAATCCGGGGCGGTCAGGGGCTAGGCCAGCTCAGCGGCAGCAGCCGGGTCGGAGTCGTTCAGGAACTTCTCAATACGCTCAGCCTCGTCCGTCTCACCGATCGCTGCTGCGGTCTGACCCAGAATCAGCAGGGCCTTCAGGAAACCCCGGTTCGGTTCATGGCTCACCGGAATCGGGCCGTGCCCGCGCCAGCCATTGCCGCGCAGGGCGTCCAGACCGCGGTGGTAACCCACGCGCGCATAGGCGTAGGCTTCAAGGGTCCTACCGGCGCTCAAGGTTTCTTCGGCCAGCAGAGCCCAGGCCAGCGACGACTTGGGGAAGGCCTGCGCAAGGTCGGCAGGAGCCTCACCGGCGCGGACGCGGGCCGTCAGCTCAGGCTCTTCAGGCAGCAGGGTGGGGGCGGGGCCATCTAGCAGGTTCTTACCGGCAAGTGACATGGGTACTCCATTCAACTCAAATTTTTGTAACTACAAAAAGTCTACGCGTGCCCGGGGGAAAAGGAGGGCCTTACCGGCCTCACTCAACCGCACGCGCAGGGGACGGGACGAGGTGCGCTCAACCAGCCTTTCTTGTTCCACATCAACAAGATAGGCCCGAACCGTATTTCGCGACTTCCCAAGAATCTGCGCTAAATCGCTCCATTCAATTCCGCGGCCCCCGCTGAAAAGATGAGCCTGACCCAGAATAAACAGCGCATCAATCGCACCACCCGCCAGCTACTCCCACGCCTGCTTGCGGCAGGCGTCCGCGAACCCTGCTGTGACGAAAACCCAGCCGCACCACACCGAGGTGTCCCGTATAGTGTGAGAGGTTAACTTCGCCGACGAAGTGGAAAACACACACAATCACATAGATACAGAGAGACTCCTATGACGCTTGAACTCACCATGGTTCAGTCCGCCGGCTGGGCAGTGATGCTGCTGCTGCTCGGTATGTGGATTAAGAACCGCTTCTACTTCTTCCAGCGCTTCGCTATCCCCTCGCCCGTCATCGGCGGCTTCCTTTTCTCCCTGGTCAACCTGGTCCTCAACCAGACCGGGGTACTGACCATCAAGTTCGACACCACCCTGCAGAGCTTCTTCATGGTCATCTTCTTCACCTCGGTCGGCTACGGCGCCTCACTCAAGGTGCTCAAGTCAGCCGGCTCAAAGGTAGGCCTCTTCCTTCTGGTGGCAACGGGTCTCTGTATCGCGCAGAACATCGTGGCCGTCCTGCTCGCCCCCGTGGTCAACGTCGACCCAGCCCTGGCGCTCATGACCGGCTCCACCCCCATGACCGGCGGCCACGGCGTCTCCGGCGGTATCGCCCCGCTCGTTGAAGCCTCCGGCGTCACCGGTGCAGAAACCGTCGCCTACACCGCCGCAACCTTCGGCCTCATCGCCGGCTCGCTCATGGGTGGCCCCGTCGCCAACCGCCTAATCATCAAGCACAACCTGCTCGAGAAGGAACCCTCCCACCAGGTCAACATCAACACCGCCCTGCTGACCGTGCGCCCGCGCAAGCTCAACGCCGACAGCATCCTGCACGGCTTCATCATGATCCTGGTCGCCATGTTCATCGGTAGCTACCTCACCGAGGCCCTCAACTACCTGGTTGGCCAGCTTACCGACCGCGCCGCCTTCCCCAGCTACATGGGTCCCATGTTCATCGCCATAGCCCTGCGCTACATCAGCGACCGCCGCAACTCCAAGGAATACCACGAGCTCGTCCCCGAGCAGGAGGTTGAAGTGCTGGGCAACATTGGCCTCAACGTCTTTTTGGCTATGGCCCTCATGAACGTTCAGCTCTGGCAGCTGGCTGAGCTGGCTATCCCGCTCATCGTGCTCCTGCTAGCCCAGATCGTCCTCATGTGGGTATGGGCTAACTTCGTTACCTTCCGTGCCATGGGCGCAGACTACGACGCAGCTATCCTCACCGCCGGCCACTGCGGCTTCGGCATGGGCGCAACCCCCAACGGCATCGCCAACATGGCATCCCTGGTCACCAAGTACAAGGCCTCCAAGCTGGCCTTCTTCATCCTGCCCATCGTGGGCGGCATGTTCATCGACTTCACCAACTTGGTGAACATCATGACCTTCCTGTCCATCGTCTAGCCGGGGCTAGCGTCCGCACTTCGCGGCACGTTCACCACCACAACACAAAGGCGCCGGACGCACCCGCACAAGCGGGAGCGTCCGGCGCCTTTGGTCTACTAGGCTAGCGAACCTAGCTACAGGGCTTACTTGCCGGAGGTACCAGCGGAGCCGAGCTGCTGAGCAGCCTCAACAACGCGAGCAGCCATACCAGCTTCAGCAGCTGCACCCCATACGCGGGGGTCGTAGGTCTTCTTGTTGCCGACCTCGCCGTCAACCTTGAGCACGCCGTCGTAGTTGCGGAACATGTGGTCCACAATGGGGCGGGTGTAGGCGTACTGGGTGTCGGTGTCGATGTTCATCTTGATAACACCGTAGGAAACTGCGTCTGCGATTTCCTGCTCGGTGGAGCCTGAGCCACCGTGGAAGACCAGGAAGAAGGGCTTTTCGCCCTTGCCGTACTTGGCACCAACCTCGGTCTGGATTTCCTTGAGCAGTTCGGGGCGCAGGTGAACGTTACCGGGCTTGTAAACGCCGTGGACGTTACCGAAGGTCAGGGCTGCCATGTAGGTGCCCTTTTCGCCCAGGCCGATGGCCTCAACAGTCTTGATGGCGTCTTCAACGGTGGTGTAGAGGGAGTCGTCGATAGCGCCTTCAATGCCGTCTTCTTCGCCGCCGACAGCGCCGATTTCGACCTCGAGAACCTGGTGGTTCTTGGAGGTACGCTCGATCAGTTCCTGAGCGATCTTGAGGTTCTCTTCGAGGGAGATAGCGGAGCCGTCCCACATGTGGGAGTTGAAGATGGGGTCTTCGCCGCGGGCTACAGCCTTCTCTGATTCTGCGAGCAGGGGCAGCACGAAGTCATCGAGCTTGTCCTGGGGGCAGTGGTCGGTGTGCAGGGCGATGTTGACGTCGTACTGCTTAGCAACTTCGCGCGCGTAGGCAGCGAAGGCGAGGGAG
This sequence comes from Rothia nasimurium, assembly GCF_014217215.1. Lineage (GTDB taxonomy): Bacteria > Actinomycetota > Actinomycetes > Actinomycetales > Micrococcaceae > Rothia > Rothia avistercoris. The sequence continues at coordinate 266,125 of NZ_CP056080.1, read as the reverse complement.
CCGACAACCATGTTCTTCTTGTTGGGGCCTGACCAGTAGGCGGCGCCACCGGTGGAGGCCTGGATGATGCCGTCTGAGCCTGCTTCTGCGAAGCCGCGGATAGCAGCGTTCAGGGTCTGTGAAGAGGTGACGTTTACTGCGGGGTACGCAAAGCCCTTGGCGCGGGCGTTTTCGAGCATTTCTGCGTAGACTTCAGGGGTTGCAATAGGCATGCTGACTCCTTGGTTGTCGGTGGGGCCACCCGGTTGGTGGCCTGGTGTGAGTTGGTGCTGCACCCGGTGCGTGCAAGGACGCGGTGGGGCGAGCACCTGCCTGCTTTTCAGTTTACCAAGGGCGCGGCGGGAAAGGGTAGGTTTCCCACACAAATTTCGGACATAAACCCACAGAAAACCATGTATTTCTGGGGGTCTTAAGCACCCTAACACCGGCTTTTGGTGCTTGCCGGTGTTAGGGTGTTGGGTTTTTATGGGTTTAGTGAGGAGTATTCAAAAGGTGAGTGAAGCGGGGTCGCAGCCAGCGCGAGCCTGCCAAACCTTTTGAATACGGTTTACAGCGCGAAGATCCACATGGCCAGGGTCATGGTCACTGCGGTGATCGCCACGATGGAGAAGAGGTTGAGCCAGACGCCGCCCTTGACCATCTGCCCGATGGTGACGTAGCCCGAGCCGTAGGCGATGGCGTTGGGCGGGGTCGCTACGGGGAGCATGAAGGCGCAGGTGGCGGCGAGGGCGACGGGGATGGCGAGCAGCATGGGGTCGTAGCCCATGCCCATGGCGATGCCGCCGGCGACGGGCAGGAAGGTGGCTGCGGTGGCGGTGTTACTGGTGAGTTCGGTAAGGAAGATGACGCCGGTGGTCACCAGTAGCACGATGACGAGGATGGGCAGGGCGCTGAGGGCGCCGACGGAGTCACCGATCCACTGGGTGAGGCCGGAGCTGGTGAACTGGCCGGAGAGGGCTAGGCCGCCGCCAAAGAGGAGCAGGACGCCCCAGGGCAGCTTGGTTGCGGTTTCCCAGTCGATGAGGCGCACGCCCTTGTTGGCGGTGCCACCGGCGGGTAGTGCAAAGAGCAGCAGGCCAACGGCGACGGCGATGCCGGCATCGGTGATGGGTGGTGATTTAGACCAGATGATAGGGACGAAAATCCAGGCCAGGGCGGCAGCGATAAAGATGATGAGCACGCGCAGTTCGCCCGAGCTCATGGCACCGAGTTTGGCGTATTCGTTGGCGATGAGTTTCTTACCGCCGGGAATCTCTTTAATTTCGGGTTTGAAGAGCACCTTGGTGAGCAGGAACCAGCAGACAAAGAGCACGATCACCGACAGAGGTACGCCCACCAGCATCCACTGACCAAAGCCGATGTGCACGTCGTGGGTGTCTGCCATGTAACCGGCGAGCAGGGTGTTGGGCGGGGTGCCGATCAGGGTGCCGAGGGAGCCGATGGAGGCGGCGTAGGCGATACCCAGCATGAGGGCGGTTCCGAAGTCGGACTTGATCACGGCGTCCTTGACGGCCTGGTCGTCGGGGGATACGCCGTCCTCAATTTTAATTTCGGTGGTGCCGCTGGCCTGGGCAATCAGCATGAGCACGGAGACACCGATGGGAATCATCATGACGGCGGTGGCGGTGTTCGATACCCACATGGAGAGAAAGCCGGTGGCTACCATGAAGCCCGCGACCATCATGGAGGGCTTGGTGCCCATGAGCTTGAGGGTAAGCAGGGCGATGCGGCGGTGTAGGTTCCAGCGCTGCATGGCGAGGGCCAGCAAGAAGCCGCCCATAAAGAGGAAGATGATGTTGTTACCGTAGCTAGCGCCGATGTCGTTGATTTTTACTTCGCTGTTAAAGACGGGGAAAATCACCAGCGGCAGCAAGGCGGTGGCGGGGATGGGCAGGGCTTCGGTCATCCACCAGGCACCCATCAGGACGGCGGTGGCTGCGGTCAGGCGCGCGGTGTCGGGTACGTCGCCGGGCATGATGATGTAGACCAGGGCGGCTGCAAGTAGTCCGCCGAAGAGACCGATGAGGCGCTTTTTGCGTTCGCCGGCTTCAACCTCTGGCGCCTGGGAGCCGCGTGAGCGGTGAATCTGGTCTATGGCCTGGGTGGGAGCTGCACTGTATTTTTGCAGGTGGTCACCCGTGATGTGGGGCTTGTCCATATCAACCTCACTCCATTGTGTGTGCCGATGCCGCAGGTCGCTGTTTACGAAAAAGAAACGGCTAACCTAGGCGGAATGTGTGTACAGGGAATGTTTATACTGTACCTGATAAGCACTTTTATGAAGCGGGCGCAGGCTAGTGTTACCCCTCGCGCAGTTCGCGGCGGCGGTCGGCGATGGTGAAGGTGAGGCCCAGGGAGAGGGTCAGCACGATAGCGCCGAAGGAGGCTATAAGCCCGACGTTCCAGTGGGCACCCGACTCTACCAGCCCGTAGAGAATTGAGGGAATGATGGCGGTACCGATAGCGGTGCCCATGCGCTGGCCGAGGGAGAGCACGCCGCCCGCTACGCCGCTGATGGCGGGAGGCACGGACGCCAGGGTCAGGGTCTGGTTGGGAGAAATCACCAGACCACCACCGGCACCAATCAGAATCAGGGGCACAGCCAGAGCCCATACCGGTAGCAGCCCCTGTTCCACCGGGGTCACGGTGAGCATGGTGGCCACAATCGAGGTGAGCGATAACCCGAACCCCAGCATCACCATACGGCGCCCCATAGCCAGCACGCGGCGTCCTGCCCAGGGAGCTGCAAAGGCAGACAGCAGGGATGAGGGAATGGTAATCAGCGCGGCGGTCAGCGCGCTCTGGCCCAGGTGGTTCTGCACGTAGATGGGGATAACCAGCCACACGCTGGTGTTGCCCAAGAAGTAGAGGGTCACAATCATGATGCCGTTGCGGAAGGCAGGCTTGGTTACCAGGTCGATATCGAGCATGGGCGGGCGACCTGCCTTCTTGTAGCGCTTTTCCCAGGCGATAAAGAAGGCGATAAGGGCAAGACCTACGGGCAGAACCGCCCAGACCAGCGGGTTGCCGCTGCGCTCAACGAAGGGGAAGAGTACAGCGAAGATTGCCAGGGCCAGGGTGGTCATACCGACGGGGTCTAGGTCGAGGCGGGCGCGGTGCGCGGGGGCGGACGGCCGGTCGTTGGGTACCCAGAGACGGGCCAGTAGCAACCCGGCAAGACCGATAGGCACATTGACCAGGAACATCATGCGCCAGCCCAGGGAGTCCCCGAAAATCTGGATGAGGAAGCCGCCGAGTACCGGCCCCACGATGACGGCGAGCGCTACCACCGTACCGAACATGCCGTAGGCGCGGGCGCGAGCCTGGCCGGTGAAGTTAGCCTGGATGATGCCCGTGGTTTGGGGGTTGAAGAAGCCTGCGCCGAGGCCCTGGAGCACGCGGGCGGCGATAAGGATTTCGATGGTGGGTGCGACGGCACTGAGCAGGGAGCCCAGGGTGAAGAAGGAAACCCCGAGCATGAACATGCGGCGGCGGCCGGTGGCATCGCCGATGCGTCCAGCGGCAACCAGGGGCACACCAAAAGCCAGGGCGTAGCCGGAGACGACCCACTGGGTTTGGCTGGACCCCGCGTTGAGGGAGTGCCCGATGGGGGTGAGGGCGACATTGACGACCGAGATGGCCATAAGGGCCATGAAGAGCGGGGTGAGCAGGGCCGTGAGGAGCTTACGGGGGCTGCTGGTGGCGGGCAGCTGGACGTCAGGTACTCCCTGGGTGTTACCGGGCTCTGGCCTTGTGTTCATACTGCACCTCTTTGCTCTCGTCTTTAGCGTACATAGCCATTCTAGACCCGGTAGTACATTAATAAAATACCTCAGGGGGAAAGTTTTTGCAGAAATGCAAGTGCTTACGAGAATCGCGGAGTGCCCACACGTTTCGTGGGCACTCCGCAATTTTCATGGACACTCACCACCAGCGGACGCCGGTGGGCGCCGCAGCGGACAGGTTCGGTGGACGCCGGCGGGGCGGGCGTCCGCTCTCAGGTCTAGCTGACGCGCTGGCCGAACTCGTGACGACGAATCCAGGCATGCATGGCAATGCCGGCAGCGGTTGCTGCGTTCATAGAGCGGGTGGAGCCGTACTGCTCGATAGACAGGGTTGCCTCGGCAGCCGCGTGAATCTCCTCTGACAGGCCGGGCCCCTCCTGACCAAAGACCAGGACGCAGTCCTTGGGTAGGTCGTAGGTTTCCAGCTGCTTGGAGTCGGGGAAGATATCAATGCCGATGATGGCAAGCCCCTCACCCTTCGCCCAGGTCACAAAGTCCTCGACGGTAGGGTGATGGCGCACGTGCTGGTAGCGGTCGGTCACCATAGCCCCGCGTCGGTTCCAGCGCTTCTTGCCGATAATGTGCACTTCTTTCGCCAAAAAGGCGTTAGCGGTGCGCACCACGGTGCCGATGTTGAGGTCGTGCTGCCAGTTTTCGATGGCTACGTGGAAGGAGTGGCGACGGGTATCGAGGTCGGCGATGATGGCGTCCATGGTCCAGTAGCGGTAGTGGTCAAGGACGTTGCGGCGGTCGCCCTCCCGCAGCAACTCGGGGTCCCAGTGGTCGCCTTCTGGCCATTCGCCTTCCCAGGGGCCGACGCCGATTTCCCGCTCCGGGCTCTCGGTTTCGGGCTCGGTTGCTTCTAGGTCTGCCACTTAGTCCAGGCCCAGGTCAGTCTTGGAGTAGGCGTAGAGGCAGGGCACGCCTGCAACCTCTTCGATGTGCTCCTTGGCGCCGGTTGCACGGTCAACAATGACGGCAACGGCTACCACCTCGGCGCCAGCCTTGCGCAGGGCTTCAACGGCGGTGAGAGCGGAGCCGCCGGTGGTGGAGGTGTCCTCGACAGCTACCACGCGGCGTCCTTCCACTGAGGGGCCCTCAACCTGACGGCCCATGCCGTAGGACTTCTGAGCCTTACGCACCACGAAGGTGTCGATGGCGCGACCCTGGTCGCCAGCGGTGCGCATGATGGCGTGACCGACGGGGTCAGCACCCATGGTCAAACCGCCGGCGGCGTCAAATTCGATTCCGGCGGAGTCGAGCAGGTCGAGCATGACCTGGCCAACCAGGCGGGAGGCCTCGTGGTGCAGGGTGATGCGGCGCAGGTCAACATAGTAGTCGGCTTCTTTGCCGGAGGCTAGGGTTACTTTGCCGCGAACTACAGCGAGTTCGCTAATGAGCTGGCGGAGGCGTTCGCGGGCGGCTTCGATGGGGAGGTTTTCAGAGAGGGTAGTCATGGTTTTTAGTCTAGTAGATGGGGTGGGCGGGGTTTGTTTTTGGGTGGGAGAGTCCCGGCAGGTGAAAAATTATTCGGTTGCTTACCCTGCTGTGAATGAGACTGCCCCGGCCGGGGAGGGCCGGGGCAGTGCTGATGCGAGTACGATAGGTGCGAGTTAGCGTAGGGAAGTTCTGGCCCAGGTGATGGTTGCAATCAGGTAGGACACCGCGGCAGCTCCCAACAGTGACCCGTAGTGGTAGGCTATCAAGCCGAGCGCGGGGACATTGATAATACCAATGTGCTCGTCTAAGAATCCGCCGCTCTCTTTGGCTGCATCCCAGATGCTGAAGTTGCTGTAATCGTTGTCGAACTGCTCCCAGAGGACGCTGATTCCCATGTCCCACAGGTGTGCGCCGAAAAGGTTACGGCTGATGGCTAGCGCCCCCATGATGACCAGGACAAGTGCAACTGAGCCGGTGACCTTGCCCCACCGCCGGTAAAGGGCTGCCACAGCGATTCCAGCGACCTGGACCGCAATCAGCACCACGAACCAGGTTGCCAGGTAGCCACCCAGAGCGTAGATACGCCCCGAGGTTGAGTAGCTCTGCCAGAAGGCGAAGGGCCAGGGGTTCAGTTCTGGGTTAAAGACCTGCCAGCCCCTACCGTAACCGTGTGTCACGAGCTCGATAACAGATGTCAGTGCGTAGACAAGCGTTGCAAGGGTAGCCCGGTAAAGGGAGAGAAGAGTAAAACCGCCCAGGTAGCTCCACCGGGTCCGCCCCATATTGAGGATGAGCTGAGCGTGAGAGTAGAAACCCAGGAGCGCTGAGACTCCTAGCACCACGGGGACGATAGTGGTGTGTAGAGAATTTGCGTTGATAAAGCCACCGTGGGCACCAAACGACATTCCGGTGAACAGACTGTTGATGCCAACAAGGAGCAGAATCAGCGCGGCAATCCCGATGGGCAGTAGTAGCGGAAGTAGGGTTGCCATTGCTTTCTGGCTACGTAGCATGTGGAAGACAGTCCAGCTCCCCTGAATTCGTGCGGAGCGTGCGCGCCTTTTCTTCTCAGCTCCGGGGGTGTGGAGCCCTGTTTCCTCAGCCCAGACTGGGTTTGTTGCGGTCATGAGAGCTCTCCTTGTGTGGTCTGGTCAGTGTTTTTCCGGCTGTGGGCGGCGACGGTGTCCTGGAGTGAGACCGGCTGGATACCAACGCCCAGCTTGCCCGCTAGTTCCTCGTTCTCTGCTGTGAGGGCGGAGGCTACGACGGCACTCCGCATAGAACCGATGGCGCGGTCGCGCACCAAGAGGCCCTCCAGGGAGGTCTTAGCCAGGTAGACAGAAACAGCATCCTGGTTCCCTGCGATCTCGTGGGCGGTGTAGGTGGCGTCCTCAGCGTCGCCGGTGAAGACCAGCTCACCCCGATCAATCAGGATGATGCGGTTGAGCAGGGGCGCGATTTCGCCGATGAGGTGGGTGGAAATAATAAAGGTACGCGGGTGGGCGCTGAAGTCTTCGAGCAGGCGGTCGTAAAAGAGGGTGCGCGCCACCGGGTCAAGGCCGGTGTAGGGCTCGTCCATCAGGGTCAGATCTGCGCGGCTGGCAAGAGCAACCGCGATACCCAGAGCTGACTTTTGCCCGTCCGAGAGCCTGCGGGCCCGGGCCTTGAGCGGGACCTCAAAATCAAGCAGTAGCGACAGCGCCAGGGACTGGTCCCAGTTGGGGTGAGCCAGCCGGCCCATGTTGAGCACCTGGAAAACCCGCAGGTCGTCGGGGTAGCTCTGGTTGGTCCTTTGCAGGTGGGTTCTGGCAATAGTGGCGGCATTGAGCTTCTGCCCAAAGAGTTCTACCTGCGAGTCCTTATCGGGCAGGGTCTGGCCGCTGAGTGTGGTCAGCAGGGTTGTTTTACCGGCACCGTTCCTACCTGCTAGGCCGTAGATGAGGCCTTCTTCGATCTCCAGACTAATTCCGTCTAGGGCTTTGGTGCCCCGGAAGGTTTTGCTGAGGTTCTGTGTGCGGACGATGGTGTTCATGCGCTCTCCCCTGTCTTGCTAGCGGCCTCGCTCAGGCCAGCTTGCAGGGCAGCGAGTACCTCGTCACTGCTGAGCCCCAGCACCCTGGCTTCTTCGACGAGAGGGGTGATGTAGCCCGCGATAAATTCTTTGCGCCGTGCTGAGCGCAGAATATCTTGTGCTCCTTGAGCTACAAACATGCCGATACCTCTCTTCTTGTAGAGCACCCCTTGGTCTACCAGGAGGTTGACGCCTTTACCGGCTGTTGCCGGATTAATACGGTAGAAGGCCGCAAATTCGTTGGTCGATGGGACCTGTGATTCTTCGGGGTAGGTTCCCGCGAGGATCTCGCCGCTAATGTGGTCCGCGATTTGTTGGAAGATGGGTTTATCACCGGTGAGCATGGGCACCCCCTTTCTCTGTGTGCACCAAAACCAGGTTAGTTGGTTCGTTGGTTAGTTAGTTATGTAACTAACCTAAGGCATGGACTCAGTTAAAGCAATACAAGGCTCTCTGCACAAGAAGAAAAATAAACGGAGACTCCACCGGGACGCGCAGACCCACCGCTGGCCTATTATAAAAACCATGAACCTTTTTGCACGCGATACCAGCGAAACCACCGGCCAAAAGATAACCCGCTACGCCCTGGGCACGGGCCTGACCGCTATGGGTGCCCTCCACTTCAAGCGTGATAAGGTGCCCAGCTTTGCCTCCATTGTTCCACCCTGGGTTCCGGGGAGTGCGGAGCAGGTAGTCTACGCTTCCGGGGTTGCCGAGCTTGGTGTGGGGCTGGGCCTGCTGGCCGCACCGGGGGCACGCCGCATCACCGGGCTAGGGGCCGCGGCCCTCTTCACCGCGGTCTACCCGGCCAACATCTACCAGTACACCCACAAGATTGATATTCCCGGTGTACTGGATTCCGACGCTAAGCGACTGCGCCGTCTACCCCTCCAGGTCCCCCTGATCGTGGCGGGGCTTTATGTTGCCCGCAAGGCCCGCTAGCACGTAACAGACATACACGGGTGGGCTTCTTTAGCCCAGTCTGCCCAGCTGCGGCGGCAGGGCCGCCGCTAGCTTGGTCAACATCTCTTCGTACTCGGCATCCGGGTCTGAATCAGCCACAATAGCGCCGCCCGCGCTCAGGCTCACCTGCCCGGAGGACGACATCACCAGGGTCCTAATCACGATAGAAAGATCGACGGCCCCGGTAGCAGAAAAGAAGCCTAAGGCACCCGAATAGATACCGCGAGCGCGCCCCTCTAGGCGGTCGATGATATCCATGGTGGAGGGTTTGGGTGCCCCGGTCATGGAGCCACCGGGAAAGCAGGCGAGGGTGGCTTCTACCCTGCCCACTTCCGGGCGCACCTGCGCCTGGACCGTGGAAACGAGCTGGTGTACGGTCTGGTAGCTTTCGATTCCCATGAGGATAGGCACCCGCACCGACTCCGGGTAGCTGATGCGGGAGAGGTCGTTGCGCAGCAGGTCAACGATCATGAGGTTCTCGGCCCGGGTTTTGGGGTCGTGCGCTAGCCAGTGGGCGCGGCGGGCGTCCTCTGCGGGGTCGGGTGAGCGTTCAACGGTGCCTTTAATGGGTTTGGTCTCCGCCTGCCCTGTTGTGCTGATGGTGAGGAACCGTTCGGGTGATGAGCTCAGAATGTAGAAGCTGTCGCAGTGTATAAAGGCCGCGTAGGGGGCCGGGTTGTGTTGGCGCAGAAGCAGGTAGGTCGCCAGGGCCTGCCCTGGGGAAACCGGGGCGGCGGCGCGAGCCTGGGTTTGGGCGGTCAAGCAGATTTCGTAGCTGTTGCCGTCTGCGATTTCTTGCTGGCAGGTACGAACATCGGCGGTGTAGTCGGCACGGGTGGGTGGCGAGAAGACCAGGCCGCTCACAGGCTGGGTATCTGCACCCGCCATAGGTTGCACGGTGGACTCTTCCCCGGCATATTCCCGCAGGGCAGGCTCGATGGCATCAAGCCAGTCGGCGTCGCCTACCAGCCAGCTCTGCCCGCTCCGGTGGTCATGAATCAGGTAGCGTACAGCTTGAAGCCACACCCCGTCGGGGGTGGGTGAGCTATGAGTCACCGGTGACCCTGGCTCGGTGAGCGCCCGGTATTCGTAGCCGAAGTAGCCAACGTAACCACCCAATAGAGCTTCTTCTAGCTCTGCTGGGGCACCGTTCACGGCAGGCCCCTGCGCAAGGTAGGCACTAAGTCCCCGGTCCAAGCTACCGGGCACACGCCCCACCTCTTGGCCTGCCCCGTTGAGCTCGCGAAAAACCGGCTCACGGGCATCGTCGCTCATGAGCACGCGCCCCTCCGCTGGCACCACCCCCATGTAGGAGTAGCGTGACATAGGAGATTCTGGGCGGGCGGAATCAAGCCAGAAAGAGTAGCGGGAACCTGCCGAGATCAACCGGTAGGCCCGGGCGCAGTCTACGGCAAAGCCCAGCCGCCTAACATGGAGGCTAGCACCGGGCATATAGCGGGGGTGGTTCGGAAAGTTCACCCGGATAGTCTAACCGCCCGTTACCTTCCTCAAAGAACTAAAGAATCCTTATACGGTAGCCTCCCCCACATTCCCGCCACTTATTCACACAGCGTATTCCCCTAACTCATAAGCCACGACGGTACCAGCCACAGGCTAAGCCATGCTCTGCAAGAAAGTAAAAATCAAAAGCCCTGCTTTCCTGAGGGCAAGAAAACAGGGCGACAAACTAACAGTAAAAGCTTTTAGACAGCCAAAACTGACCGAAGGATAAGACCAAGAATCCAAAGGGCCACAGCAACCGCACCGATAACGACGGCTACAGTGTTAAGCGTCTTAGAGTTACCCTGCACGACACCAGCATTAGCCAGCTTCTTACTGGTCTTAAGACCATAAATAGCAGCTATCAGGGAAGGGAGCGCTAGGAAGCCCAGCACAAGTGAAACCACCGCAAAAACGATGGAAACGATACCGTAGGTTTTAGCGTTCTTGATATCTTTCGCAATTTCCGGGCTGACAGCAGGAGCCCCGTACTGGGGCTGGCCGTTCTGATAAGGGTTGTTGTTATTAGGAGGTGTTGTCATACTTCCCAGGCTAGAGGCATGAACCGACATATGTCATATTTTGCATAGAATATGAGACGGGTTCCGCCCAGCACGCCTACCCTTGCTAGCTAGCGGACCTGCGGCTCCTGCCCGTTCTCAGCAACCATGGGGAGCTCCGCGTCCTGCCAAGCGCCCATACCGCCAATAACGTTGATGGCATCAAAACCGTACTGGTTCAGGTAGGCCACGGCCCTCAAGGAACGCCCCCCGGAACGGCAGATAACGTACACGTCCTCATCGAGCGGCACTTCGCCGTAGCGCTCGGGCACCTCGCCCAGGGGGATGTGCTGGGCGCCCTCGATGTGGCCTTCTACCCACTCGTAGTCTTCACGCACGTCAAGGATTTTGGCGTCTGCGGGGATTTCGTCGACGGTGACCTGGCGGATATCTTCGTTCATCGCTGAACCTCTCTTTCATAGTGGTTCTTTCAGCCTATGCGCGGTTCTTTCAGGCTTCAAGGTTGAACCCTGGGTTTAGCCAATAGCGTGCCCTGACTGCGGTTTTTGTGTAGGGCACCTGTCATAAAACGTCCCTTCGTCCTTTATTTTTTGGGAGGACGGCGGGGCGCGGTGCGTAGCTGGTCCTTCAGTGTTTAATAAGGCTATGTCAAACCGTGCCGGCACCCTTGCCACCCCAGAAGATCTTGTCAACATTGATGAGCTGCTCGCTGCTTACCGCGAGCACACCCCTGACCTGGCTGACTCTGCCCAGCGTGTAGCGTTTGGTACCTCGGGTCACCGGGGTAGTTCGCTGAAGAGCTCTTTTAATGATGCGCATATCGCGGCGATTTCGCAGGCGATTGCTGAGTACCGGGCAGCACAGGGTATTACCGGGCCGCTGTTTATGGGTAAAGATACCCATGCTCTCTCTGGCCCCGCGCAGGATACCGCTTTGGAGGTTCTTGCGGCTAACGGTGTGACCGTGCTGCTGGATGAGGCGGACGGTTTTGTACCCACTCCGGCGCTCTCCCGCGCGATTATCGTGCACAATGCCAACCCTGATAACACCGGGCAGGCTGACGGTATTGTTATCACCCCCAGCCATAACCCGCCCACAGATGGTGGCTTCAAGTACAACCCTCCTCACGGCGGCCCCGCAGATTCCGACGCTACCAGCTGGATTGCCCAGCGCGCCAATGAGCTGCTGGAAGGCAAGAATGCTGACGTTAAGCGTCTGCCCTTGGAAGAGGCTAAGGCCGCCGCTACCACCGGCACCTATGACTACCTGGGCGCCTACGTTGCTGAGCTGGGCGATGTCATCGACATGGATGCTATCCGTTCTGCCGGCGTCCGTATCGGCGCAGACCCGATGGGTTCCGCGTCCGTTGAGTATTGGAAGCGTATCGCCACCGACTACGACCTGAACCTGACGGTAGTGAACCCCGATGTGGACCCCCAGTGGGCCTTTATGACCCTGGACTGGGATGAGAAGATCCGCATGGACTGCTCATCCCCCAACGCCATGGCCTCCCTCATTGTCAACCGCGATCAGTACGACATCGCTACCGGCAACGATGCAGACTCCGACCGCCACGGCATCGTTACACCAGATGCGGGCCTCATGAACCCCAACCACTACCTCGCCGTAGCCATCGATTATCTCTACACCCACCGTGACGGCTGGGCCACAGATGCAGGTGTTGGTAAAACCCTGGTTTCTTCGTCCATGATTGACCGCGTGGTAGCTGCACTGGGACGCACGCTGGTTGAAGTTCCCGTTGGCTTCAAGTACTTCGTGGACGGCCTTCGCACCGGCACCATCGGTTTCGGTGGCGAAGAGTCCGCAGGTGCCTCCTTCCTGATGCGAGACGGCAGCGTCTGGACGACCGACAAGGACGGCATTATCCTGGCCCTTCTTGCCGCCGAAATTATTGCCGTTACCGGCAAGACCCCCTCCCAGCGCTACGCCGAACTAGCTGCAGAATACGGTGCACCCGCCTACGCCCGCGTAGATGCCGCCGCAAGCCGCGAGCAGAAAGCTAAGCTTGCCAAGCTTTCCCCGGCGGACGTCACCGCCTCTGAGCTGGCGGGTGAAACTATCACCGCTAAACTCACCGAGGCTCCCGGCAACGGGGCAGCTATCGGCGGGCTAAAGGTAACCACCGACAACGCCTGGTTTGCGGCCCGCCCCTCCGGCACCGAAGATGTCTATAAGATTTACGCCGAGTCCTTCCTGGGTGCCGACCACCTGACACAGGTACAGGCCGAGGCGAAAAAACTGGTGGACAGCGTCATCGCCTAACACTCATACACTAGGGCCCCACCCGTGCCGGACCAGCGCACCGGTGGGGCCCTTGTGTAGGGGTATACAGTCACCCCAAACCTCAAGAAAAATGACCGATGGGTTTAACTAAGCCAGCTGATTAGAGTATCGTTACCTACCGAACAGATACCGTGCACACACGGTTTTCCTATCTATATAAGCGAGTCGATATGTCTACTCTGCCTGCGGCGACACCGCCAAACCCAGCAGACACTTCAAGTAACGACCGGGGCTTCTTTGGTCACCCCCGCATGCTGGCTAACCTTTTCTCGGTAGAGCTCTGGGAGCGTTTCTCCTTCTACGGCATGCAGGTCATCATGCTCTACTACCTCTACTGGGAGGCTGACCGTGGCGGTCTAGGCCTACTCAGTGAGGCCTCAGCAGCAGGCGTTATGGGTGCCTACGGCGGCATGGTCTACCTTATGGCCGTGGTGGGCGGCTTCCTCGGTGACCGTGTGCTCGGCCCAGAGCGCACCCTCTACTACTCAGCCTGGGCCATCATGGCAGGTCATATCGCTCTGGCGATTCTGCCCGGTGCTGCCGGTGTTATTGCGGGTCTGGTTCTAGTTGCTATTGGCTCCGGCGGCCTTAAGACCAACGCCTCCGTGCTCGTCGGATCGCTCTACAGCAAGACCGACCCCCGCCGAGACGGCGGCTTCACCATCTTCTACATCGGCGTGAATATTGGTGCCCTTCTCGGCCCCATGCTCACCGGCATTCTGCGCGAAAACTACGGCTTTCACGTTGGCTTCGGCCTGGCTGCTCTGGGTATGGCTGCTGGCCTCATCCAGTACTCGCTGACCCGTAAGAACCTACCGGCGTCCGTCCACCAGCTCTCCCAGCCCCTAACCGCCAGCGAGAAGCGTACCTACTCCCTTGCAGCGGTAGCTATTGTTGCTGTTACCCTCGTTCTGGTCTTCACCGGTCTCATCAAACCCGCTAACTTGGCTACCTGGGTTATGTGCACCGTGGCTGTGTGCGCAGCTTTGCTTTTCTATACCCTGCTGACCTCCAAGCTCACTACTTCTGAAGAGCACTCCCGCGTGGTTTCCTTCATTCCTATGTTCATCGGTAACGTAGCTTTCTGGGCCCTCTTCCAGCAGCAGTTCACCGTGCTGGCAGTCTACTCAGAGTCACGTATCAACTGGAATATCTTGGGTCTGCAGCTTACTCCCGAGTTCATGAACTCCATCAACCCGGTGTTCATTATCATCTTCGGTGCTGTTTTCACGGCCATGTGGACTAAGCTCGGTGATCGCCAGCCCACGACCCCGGTCAAATTCGCTATCGCTCTTATTCTCATCGGTATCGCCTTCCTCATCTTCCTAACTCAGGCGGGCAACACCAACGTGAATTTCATGTGGATTGTGCTGATTCTCTTTATCTGCACCATGGGCGAGCTCTCTATCTCACCGGTAGGGTCTTCTCTAGCGACTAAGCTGGCTCCCGAGAAGCATCGTGTAGCAATGGTATCGCTCTATTTCACCTCCATCTCCCTGGGCACTGTACTGGCCGGCTGGCTGGGTCAGTTCTACTCACTCGAGACCGAGGTTGCCTACTTCACCACACTGGGTGTTGTGACCATCGGTATCGGTGTGGCTCTCTGGGCACTGAACGGCTGGATTGTCAAAAAGATGGCAGGCATCCGCTAAGCCCCATCCCACCGGGCCGGGGGTTGGATCGCTCTCTCTAGAGCTATCCACCCCCGGCTCTTTACGTTTTTATACAAGAGCTACCACCGTGCGCAGGCTCAGCAGATTCTTGCATATATGCACGCTGAAGTTTAAATATGCCAAGCCACAGGAGTATTGTTGAGGCTGGCTTCAGAAGCAGCATCACCTAAACCGCACCATCATTGGCACATTTTCGGAAACGAGTTGATCTTGTCCTCACATAAAGCAGAGGCGCCGGCCCCCACTGGCTCCTCCAGCCCCGTCCGCGAATTTACCCTTCGCGCCGTCATCCTCGGTGGTCTGATCACCCTGGTTTTCACCGCCGCGAACGTCTACCTGGGCCTCAAAGTTGGCCTCACCTTCGCGACCTCTATCCCCGCGGCCGTGATTTCCATGGCGATTCTGCGCAACTTCAAGAACCACTCCATCATGGAGAACAACATTGTGCAGACCATCGCTTCAGCAGCGGGTACCCTCTCTGCAATTATCTTTGTGCTGCCCGGCCTGGTCATGATTGGCTGGTGGGCAGGTTTCCCCTACTGGACCACCGCTTTTGTCTGCGCCATCGGCGGCATCCTGGGCGTCACCTACTCCATCCCCCTGCGCCGCGCGCTGGTTACCGGCTCAGATCTGCCCTTCCCCGAAGGCGTTGCAGCGGCTGAGGTGCTCAAGGTCGGTAACGACCAGGGCTCTGCAGAAGAAAACCAGAAGGGCCTGCGCATGATTGTGTGGGGTTCACTGGCATCTGCTGGCTTCACTATCCTGACCTCGCTGAAGGCAGTAGCAGGCGGCTTCACCCAGTTCTTCCGCCTCGGCGCGGGTGGCACCATGGTCAGCACCTCTTTCTCCCTGGCTCTTATCGGCGTTGGCCACCTAGTGGGCCTTGCCGTCGGTATCTCAATGATCGTTGGCCTGCTGATCTCCTATGGCGTGCTGCTGCCCATGCGCACCTCAGGCCTGCTGCCGGCGTCCGGTGATATCTCAGACGTTGTCTCCTCAACCTTCTCCCAGGACGTCCGCTTCATCGGCGCGGGCACCATGGCAGTTGCAGCGGTATGGACCCTCATCAAGATCATCGGCCCCATCATCAAGGGCATCAAGGACTCCCTAGTTGCTTCACGCGCCCGTCAGGCTGGCCAGACCGTTGACATCACCGAGCGCGACATCCCCTTCTCCACTGTCGCCGGTGTAACCATCGGTGCCATGATCCCGGTTGGTCTGCTGCTCTGGCTCTTCGTCAAAGACACCTCCATTGCCCACCACACCGGCACCCTCATCGTCCTCTCCATCGTGTACGTGCTGCTCGTGGGCCTGATTGTTGCCTCCATCTGTGGCTACATGGCGGGTCTGATCGGCGCATCGAACTCACCCATTTCAGGTGTGGGCATCATCGTCGTCCTGTCTGCGGCCCTGCTCATCAAGACCGTCATCGGCAACGACGCAGACACCGCTTCCCTGGTCGCTTACACCCTCTTCACCGCAGCTGTAGTTTTCGGTATTGCCACGATTTCTAACGACAACCTGCAGGACCTCAAGACCGGCCAGCTCGTTGGCGCTACCCCCTGGAAGCAGCAGGTTGCCCTGATTGTCGGTGTTCTCTTCGGCTCTGCCATCATCCCGCCAGTTCTGCAGCTGCTCCTGACCGGTTTCGGTTTCGCTGGCTCCCCCGGTGCTGGTGAGGAGGCCCTTTCGGCGCCTCAGGCTGCCCTGCTCTCCAGCGTAGCCGAGGGCATCTTCGGCAACTCCCTTAACTGGGAACTGCTGGGACTCGGCGCTATTATCGGCGTGGTTATTATTGCCATCAACGAGGTTCTGACCGCTACCACCAAGGGTAAGTACTCCCTGCCTGCCCTGGCTGTCGGTATGGGCATGTACCTACCTATCGCCCTGACCCTCATCATTCCCGTCGGCGCCCTGCTGGGCTTCCTCTACAACCGCTGGGCCGCCAAGCAGCGCAACGCTGAGGGTGCCGAGCGTATGGGCGTGCTGGTAGCAACTGGCATGATCGTGGGCGAGTCGCTGTGGGGCGTTATCAATGCCGGTATTATCGCAGCGGTGGGCAACCCCGATGTCCTGGGTATCTTCGGTGACCAGTGGGTTGAGGGCGGCGGCTATTACATGGCTCCGGTCGTCTTCATCCTGGTTATTTGGGCCCTCTACCGCAAGGCAAAGAAGAACACCGTAACCTCCTAACCTTCTGCCCTTCCCCACTTCTTGAAAGGGGACCGCAGAACCAAAAAAGGACCGCATATTTCGCGGTCCTTTTTTGGTTTTCCGGTCCCCTTGCGGGGTAGTGGCGGACGGACGCCCGCAGGTTAGGTTCGCTAGTTCCCCTCCACCTCATCGACCAGGGCGCGCAGGTCGTCGTGGCGCAGGTCGTCCTTGCGGAAGTGCTTGTTGCGGTAGCCAGAGCGACCCATCATGTGCCCCGAGATGGGGATGGTAAGCATCTGCAGGAGCAGGATAACCAGCAGTACGGGTAGGAGCGCCAGGGAACGGAAGTGGAAGGCCACAGCCAGCAGCATGAGAATCATGCCGAAAACCTGGGGTTTAGTGCCCGAGTGCAGGCGGGTGAGCAGGTCGGGGAAGCGCACCAGGCCAATAGCGGCACCCAGCGACATGAAGGCACCCAGAATCATGCAGATGATGGTCAGAGCGTCGAAAACGGTATCAAGATTCACGGTCTACTCCCCCAGGTCCTTGCTCGCTCGCACGGGGTGGGCACCATCGTGCCCCTGCTTATCGGTGTCCTCTGCCAGCTCCCCGGGGGCGTACTTGCTGCCCTTCTTGCGGGAGCGGCGGCGGGGGCGTCCTTCATTCAGACGGGAAACCGGGGTGCTCTCGTCCGCCTTGGAGTTATCGGCGAAGCGGGCCACGGTCACCGACCCCACGAAGCCGATCATGGCCAGGGCCACCAGCAGAATCAGGAAGAACTGGCTGTCGGTATAGATCATGAGCACGCAGAGCGCGGCCGTGAGAATTGAGAGCAGCACGTCGCTGGCGAGCACGCGGTCCAGCAGGGCGGGGCCCTTCCAGATGCGGTAGACGGTGCCCCAGGTGGCTAGGGTGAGAATCAGGCCGGTGGCCCAGATAGCCCAGGTCATGCATGCTCCTTTCGGCTGGCTGTACGGTCGGCTTCTTCGTCCTGTTTGAGGGCTTCGTACTCTTCGCGGCTACCGGCGGCCTTGATGATGAGGTCTTCGAAGTAGGCCACCTGGCGGGTGAAGCGCTCGATTTCTTCGGGAGTGGAGGTGTTGAGCACGTGGAAGTAGAGCACCGACAGGGAGCGGTCCACTTCAACCACCACGGAGCCGGGAATCAGCGACATGGTATGCGAAACGGCGGTCAGCAGCAGGTCGGAGCGGGTACGCAGCTGCACGGCAACCACCGAGTTGCGCAGGGGCGGGCGGAAGGTCATGGCCAGCCACGTCACCTCGATTGATGCCTTGGCGATATTCCAGAAGAATTCCACCACAAAACGCGCCGCGTAGAAGATGTTGAAACGATTCGACAGGTAGAGGGTCGGCAGCCGGAAGACCGACATGGTCAGGGCCGCCAGCACCGCGCCGAAGGCGATGAAACGCAGGGAGAAGTCCTGCCAGAGGGCGCACCAGACAAAGACCAGCCAGAGGAAGGGCGGGATAGCGTGAATCAGGCTCTCGCTTGAGAGGTTGGGCTTTTTCACTGGTTCACCTCCTGGGAGTTGTTATCGACGATTTGCTGTTCGAGGTACTCGGCCCGGCTGGGGGCGTCGGGGCCAAAGACCGAGCTGATGTAGACGTCGGGGTTGAAGAGGTTGTCTGAGGCATTATCTGCCAGCTGGAAGAGGGGGCCTGAGAAGAGGGTAATCAGCACACCCACCACGACCAGGGAGACGGTGGACGCCATCATGGACGCCGGAATCGGCTTGGTCTCGTAATGGGCGGGGTCATCGGAGTGCTCGGCCATGACCAGTTCGGGGGTGGGCTCTTCGGCTTCCTTGGCGGGGCGCCAGAAGGCCTTGTTCCAGACACGGGCCAGGGCCAGCAGGGTCAGCAGGGAGACCAGGACGCCCACGCCCGCGTTGATGTAGGCCAGGGCGCTACCGTTCTCTACGGACGCCTCAATAAAGCCGACCTTACCGATAAAGCCGGAGAAGGGCGGGATACCGCCGAGGTTGATGGCGGGAATGAAGTAGAGCAGGGCCAGGACGGGGGTAGTCTTCATCAGGCCACCCAAACGGCGCACGTTGGTCGAACCGGCCCGGCGTTCTACGAGACCAACCACCATGAAGAGGCCGGTCTGAATCACGATGTGGTGGGCAATGTAGAAGACCACGGTAGTAAGACCCAGCTCGTTACCCAGCGAGATACCCCAAATCATGTAGCCGATGTGGCTAATCAGGATGAAGGAGAGCAGACGCTTGATATCGCCCTGGGCTAGGGCACCTAAGATGCCCACAAGCAGGGTCAGACCTGCCACGACCCCCAGAAGTGTATCCAGGCGTCCTTCGGGGAAAAGCAGGGTTTCGGTACGGATAATCGCGTACACGCCCACCTTGGTGAGCAGGCCCGCGAACACGGCGGTCACGGGTGCCGGAGCTGTGGGGTAGGAGTCAGGTAGCCAGAGGGAGAGCGGGAAGACCGCAGCCTTGATACCGAAAGCAATCAGCAGCATAAGGTGCAGCTGCATCTGGGTGCCCTCGGGCAGGGTGCCCAGCTTCAGCGACAGGTCTGTCATGTTGATAGTGCCCACCGAGGCGTAAACAAAGCCGATGGCGGTAAGGAAGAGCATGGACGAGACAACCGAAACCACCACGTAGGTCACGCCCGCACGAATACGCGGGGTGTTGGCGTTCATGGTAATCAGCACGTAGGAGGCCATGAGCAAAATCTCGAAGCCCACGTAGAGGTTGAAGAGGTCGCCCGCCAAGAAGGCGTTCGACACACCCGCCAGGAGCAGCAGGTAGGTGGGGTAGAAAACCGAGATGGGCACCTCGTCGTCCTCATCCTGCAGGTTCTGGCCGGTAGCAAAAACCAGCACCGCCAGCGAGATAGTCGAGGAGACCACCAGCATGAGGGCTGAAAGCTGGTCAACCACCATGGTGATGCCGAAGGGGGCCTCCCAGCCTGCCAGGTGCACGGTCTGGGGCGTCGCGTCCCACACTGCGGCCAGCAGTAGAGCCTCAAACACCAGTGTGATAGCTACCGCGGCGAAGGCAATGACGCGCTGCACGCTGTCTTTCTTCGAGACGAAGGTGATAGCGGCGGCCAGGAAGAGAATGATGATACAGAGAGGGGCGAGCTGGGCGATAGCGATATCCACGGGCTAGTCCCCCTTCTTTGACACGGTCGGCTGAGCGGTTGTCTGACTAATTTTCTTCTTCTCTTCTGCTTCGTTGAACTCTTTTTCGCGGGTTGCTTCATCGGCGTCGAATTCAGAAGCATCGAACTCGGCGGCGGCGTCTTCTTCCTTATCGAAGGCGTCCTGCTCGGCCACGCGAATATCTTCGGCATCGTCGGTGATTTCATCGGCCTTAGAGAGCAGCCAGGAACGGTAGATAATACCCAGAATCAGGGCGGTCACCGCGCAGGAGATCACGATAGCGGTCAGAATCAGGGCCTGCGGGAGCGGGTCGGAGTAGTCTTCAGCGGCAATGTCTTTGCTGTAGAAGGGGGCCATACCTGCCGGGCCGCCCGCGTGCAGAATCAGGATGTTAGTCGCGTTGGTCATGAGCATGAGGCCCAGGAGCACGCGGGTCATGGAGCGGTCAAGAATGAGGTAGACCCCCACGGCGTAGAGCACGCCCATGACCAGGATCAGACTGAGGTCGATAATCATGGTTTATGCCTTTCGTGCCTTGTCGCGGGCCTGCTTTTCTTTCTTACGGCGCTCAGCAACCAGCTTGAGGTCGATGCGCTCACCCAGGCTGCGCAGGATGTCGAGCACCAGGCCGATAACCAGCAGGTAGACGCCGATATCGAAGATAGTTGCGGTAACGAAGTGGACGTCGCCAAAGACCGGCAGCCAGAAGTCCAGCACGTAGCTGGAGAAGATGGGGTCGCCCCATAGGGCCGGGGCCAGGGCGTACAGGGTGGCGATACCCAGGCCAGCGCCCAGGAAGGTGCCGGCGGAGAAGGGGGACGCCGCCCGCAGTTCCGCGCCGCCACCGGCCAGGTAGCGCACGGCGAAGGCCAGACCCACCATCAGGCCACCTGCAAAGCCGCCGCCGGGCAGGTTGTGGCCGGCAATCAGCATGTAGAAGGAGACGATGATGAGGGTGTGGAAGAGCAGGCGGGTCATAACCTCCAGCAGAATCGAGCGGGACTCGGGGGGCAGGGTACGGCCTGCCACGATGAAGGGGTCGCGCTCTACCGAGGAGAACTGGCCTGCCACGCGCTGGGCCACAGTAATCTGGGTACGTTTGGCGAAGGAGCTCTCGATTTTCTTCATGGCCTGGGTGTCGAGCCTGCGCGCGGACGCCGAGTCGGCGCGTCCTTCGATGAAGAGCAGGGAGGCAACGCCGGTAGCTGCCAGGGCCAGCACCGAGATTTCGCCGAAGGTGTCCCAGACACGCATATCGACCAGGGTCACGTTGACCACGTTGTAGCCGTGGCCAATTTCGTAGGCCAGGCGGGGCATCTCAAGCGAGATGGGGTCGAGGGAGCGGGATGAGAAGGTGAACATGGCCAGGGCCATCATGAGGGCAGAGAAGCCCAGGGCGATGATGACACGCAGGGTCTTGTGGGCGCCGTCCTTACCGTCCTTGGAGCGGATGCGGGGAATCTGGCGGGGTAGCACACGCATAGCGAGTACAAAGGCCACCAGAACGATGGTTTCAACCAGCAGCTGGGTGGTCGCCAGGTCGGGGGCGCTGCGCAGGGCGAAGAGAATGGCCATGCCGTAGCCGGTTACCGAGACCATCATGATGGCTAAGAAGCGCTTGCGCACGAAGACCACAACCAGGGCCGCCACGATCATGACCACGGCGATAGCCCACTGGGCCGGGGACTCCGAGACACGCACGTTAGCCAGTGGCGGGGTTTCGTTGACGAAGAGGGCTGCGAAGGGCACCACCACAGCGGTAATCAGAATGACGCCCAGGTAGAAGCCCAGGGAGCCTCGCTGGGTCATACCGGTGACCCACACGGCCAGGCGGTCCAGGGCATCAATCACGTCGCGGTAGACGATAGAGGCACTGGGGGCCGAGGGCAGAATACCCTGCAGCTCTTCAATCTGCTTGCGGAAGATAAAGAGCAGGGCGCCGATGGCCATGATGACCAGGGAGGTCAGCAGGGCGGGGGTGATGCCGTGCCACAGGGCCAGGTGGAGCTCAAGTTCGGCGGCAGTTTCGGGGAATGCCTTCAGGAAGGGTTTGACGAAGAGGTGTACCGGCTCTGGGTAGAGACCGTAGATAAGGGTCAGGACGGTCAGTACCGCCGGGGCAAAGAGGAAGGTAAAGGAGACCGGGTGGAAGGCCGTATCGGGGCTGAGCTTCTGGCCGCGGCGGTTGCGGGCAAGGGCCCGGGTGTTGATATCGATATCGCCGTTGTCGACCTCTTCGAAGTCGGCGGTGCCCTTTTCTACGCGGCAGTACTTGACGCCTTCCTTGTGCATGTAGGCGTAGGGCTTGACGGCAAAGGTACCCCAGACAAAGCGGGCTGAGTAGGCGAAAGTGAGAATAGAGCCCAGGACGATGGCGATCAGGGTGGTTGCCCCCTGCCAGCCGGTGGTGTGGGAAAGGTAGGTTTCGAGCACCGCTTCCTTGGCCACGAAACCTGCCAGGGGCGGAATACCCGCCATTGAGGCCGCTGAGATAGTGGCGACAATAGCCAGCTTAGGGGCACGGCGGTAGATGCCCGAGAGCTTGTGGATGTCGCGGGTGCCGGACTGGTGGTCGATAATACCGACCGAGAGGAAGAGGGTTGCCTTGAACAGGGAGTGAGCCACCATGAGCGCCATAGCCGCGTAGATGGCGTCCGGAGTTCCCCCCGAAATCACCAGGGCCAGGAAGCCCAGCTGCGAGACGGTACCGTAGGCCAGAATCAGCTTGAGGTCGGTCTGCTTGAGGGCGGCCCAGCCGCCGAACACCATAGTGAAGGCGCCGAAGATAATCAGGATATTCTGCCAGATCTCAACCTCCCCGTAGCCGGGAGCCAGGCGCAGCAGAATGTAGATACCGGCCTTGACCATCGCCGCCGCGTGCAGGTAGGCAGAGACCGGAGTGGGGGCGGCCATAGCGCCGGGTAGCCAGAAGTGCAGGGGGAACATCGCTGATTTGGAGAGGGCACCGCAGAGAATCAGCACGAGGGCGGCAGAGAGCATGCCCATGGTCAGGGGGCCGTGCCCCTCCTGGGCGGCGGCAAGGACGCTCGGGCCCCGCTCCACGAGTTCAGCCAGAGAGTAGGTGCCCAGGCTGTAGCCCAGCATGACGATACCGACCAGCATGGCCAGGCCACCTGCGGTGGTGACCGTGAGGGCCTGCAGGGCAGAACGGCGGGCTGAGAGGCGGTGGCGGGAGTAGCCGATGAGCAGATAGGAGAGAATGGTGGTGATTTCCCAGAAGATGAACATGAGGATGAAGTCATCTGCGGTAATCAGACCAAACATGGCACCGGCAAAGCCGAAGAGGTAGGCTGCGAACTGGCCGGTGTCGCCGGTGGAGTGCTTGAAGTAGCTGGCGCAGTAGAAGAGCACCAGGGAGCCTACGCCCAGGACCAGCAGGCTCATAACCCAGGAGAGGGTGTCCATGCGGAAGGTGAGCGCCATGTCCAGCTCGGGAATCCACTGGTAGCTCTCGCTCCAGGGGGTGCCACCGAGAATCTGGCCGGTCTTGGTCAGAACCAGGGCGAGCACGGCAGCTGGGATCGCGGCCAGCAGGTAGAAGGTTGAGGTGCCCAGGCGGCGGTAAAGCCAGGGGGTCACTAGGGATATAAGAAGGAAAAGCGCTAGAACTATGGTCACGTATCAGCCCTTAGTAGATGCGGCGGTAGGAGCCGTCACCCGCGGGGCAAGGACGGCAAGACTCTCTCCTTTAAAGAGTAGGCATGCTTAGTTTACCTGTCGATGACCCCGGTCTCATAGAACCTGTAATATTTCATTTATTTCTGTGAGGTCCACACGGTGCAAACCCTGATACATATTTTTGAGTTGGTCTACGCTACGCAGAATCTCAGCCAATATCACACCTATCCGCTGGAACCACAGCCGTCCGCGCGCCCCTTCCACGGCGTAAAATAAGGACGATTTACCCACACACTGCGAAAGCATCTCATGTCTAACGGTTCCCAGCCCGAAAAGGGCTCCCAGCTCGGCCTCGCCTGGTCCCTGCACGGCGACGGCAAGAACATCACCCCGGGCGGGGTCGTCCGCCCCCTCGAACGCCTCACCTGGGGCCGCACCATCGGCATCGGCGCGCAGCACGTCGTTGCCATGTTCGGCGCGACCTTCCTGGTGCCCCTGCTGACCGGCTTCCCTCCGGCCACCACCCTTTTCTTCTCGGGTATCGGCACCATGCTCTTCCTACTGATCACCGCAGGACGCGTGCCCTCCTACCTGGGGTCGTCCTTCGCCTTCATCGCACCCCTGGCAGCGGCCACCAACCAGTACGGCCCCGGCGGTGCCCTGGGCGGTATCGTCATGGCAGGTGTCTCCCTGTTCATTGTTGGCCTGATTGTTCAGGTCGCCGGAACCGGCTGGCTGACCAAGCTCATGCCCCCGGTCGTCACCGGCTCCATCGTGGCGCTGATTGGCTTCAACCTGGCACCGTCCGCCAAGAATAATTTTATGGAAGCACCCGTGACCGCCCTGGTAACGCTGAGCTCCATCATCCTGATTTCGGTGCTCTTCAAGGGCATGATTGGCCGCCTGTCGATCCTGCTGGGCGTCATCATTGGCTACATCACCGCCGCGCTGCGTGGCGAGGTTGACTTCACCGCCATCGAAAAGACCTGGGCCGAGCAGGGCCTGATTGGCCTGCCCCACTTCCAGCACCCCGAATTCCACTGGAACCTGGCAGGCCTCTTCATTCCCGTTATTCTGGTGCTGGTTGCCGAGAACATCGGTCACGTGAAGTCCGTTGCCCTTATGACCGGGGATAATCTCGACAAGTACTCCGGCCGCGCCCTCATGGCGGACGGCCTGGCCACCACCCTAGCCGGTACCGGCGGCGGTTCGGGTACCACCACCTACGCCGAAAACATCGGTGTTATGGCGGCAACCAAGGTCTACTCCACCGCCGCTTACTGGGTCGCTGCGATTTTCGCCGTCCTGCTCTCGATTTTCCCGGTTTTCGGTGCGGCCGTGGCGTCTGTGCCTGCCGGTGTGCTGGGCGGCGCTGCCACCGTGCTGTATGGCATGATTGGCATGCTGGGTGTGCGTATCTGGGTTGAGAACCGCGTGGACTTCTCAAACCAGGTTAACCTGACCGCCGCGTCCGTGGCCCTGATTGTGGGTATTGCTGACTACACCTGGGATATTGGCGACCTACAGTTCGCCGGTATTGCCCTGGGTACCGCCGCGACCCTGGTGGTCTACCACCTGATGGCGGCACTCAATAAGGCGTCGAAGGCCCACCCGGAGCCGCTGACCCCGACCGAGGCTAAGGGCGACGTCCACTAGCCTCTCCCCTGCCCCGGAGCGCTTACAAGGGGACCAGATTTCCAAAAAGGGACCGCATATTATGCGGTCCCTTTTTGATTTTGCGGTCCCCTTGTTACTGTTTAGGAAGCGAGGACGCCCGCAAGCAGGTCGGTGCGGTTAGTGACGATTCCGTTGACCCCCAGGGCGATAAGTTCCCGCATAGTGCGTTCATCGTCGATCGTCCACACGTGCACCTCCACCCCGGCCCGGCGGGCAGCAGCTACCAGCTTGCGGTCAACAATGCGCAGGCGGGAAATTTGACCGCCATCCACCAGGTTCAGGTCGCGCAGCTGGTCCCAGGTCATCTCAGCCACCCGGCCGGGGCGGCCCACTAAACGGTTGAGGGCGGGATCATGAAAAACCAGTACCTGGCCGTCAGCGGTGGTGTTCACGTCGGTTTCGAGCCAGTGGGCCCCAGCATCGAGGGCACGGCGGAGAGCTCCCTCGGTGTTTTCAGCCTGCCCTACAGCGAGCCCCCCCTGTGGGCGTAAATCTGGGTGCGGTCAGGTGAAGAAGGTGCAGATGCGTGTGAAGGTATAAGAACCAGTATATTACCGGCCAGTAACTTAGGCCTGGCGACCCTCGCGCTCAGTCAGCATGCGCTCGATAATCTGGGCAACGCCGTCCTCTTCAAACCCCGGGCAGATACGCCCCACCCGGTCTTTGAGCTCCGGCAGGCCCGAGGCCATCACGTAGCCGTGACCTGCCCAGTCCAGCATCTCAAAGTCATTAGGCATATCACCAAAAGCAGCCACCTCATCAGGGCCAATGCCCAGCGAAGCCGCGAAGTCAGCCAGAACCCGGCCCTTATTCAGCCCCCGCTGCGCAATTTCCACCAGGGGCTGGTAGGGGGCAGAGCGCGTTACAGATACCCGCTCCCCCACAATCTCTTGCACGCGGGCCAGCAGGTCAGCAGGTACCGCACCATCTCGGAACAGCAGGTATTTCACAACCTCAGCGTCGGGCGCCAAAATCTCTTCCAGCCGCCCCTCAACCACCTTGCTGGTGTCTTCCTGCACGTGCGGGTCATAGGTTCCCTGCACGTAGACATGCTCCAGGGTCTCCGCGATATAGAGAGCTCCCGGGAAAGCCTGCTCCAGCTCGGCGTGCAGGGCCAAAGTTTCAGCCCCGCTGATAGTACGGGTGGCAACCACCTGCGAACGGGCAATATCGAACGTCACCGCACCGTTAGAGCAGAAGGCAAAAGAGTTCTCGCCGTTCCACTCCTCGCCCAGCTGCTCCAGCACGGGAGCCAACCAGCGCAAGGGGCGGCCAGTCACAAAGACGATACGGACGCCAGCATCCGCCGCCGCGTGCAGGGCCTGCAGGGTGCGGGGGCGGAACCTGAAATCACTCCCGATGAGGGTGCCGTCCAGGTCGCTGGCAATCAGTTTAATCATGCTTTACATTCTAGAGGCTTATTCAAAGGGGCAGGTGAAGCAGGCTCGCAGCGAAGCTGCTGGCTCGGATGAAGTGAGCGGGTGCGAGCGCGCGAGCACATAAGAGCGAACGAAATCCGCCGCAAGGCGGGGCGTGAGGGTCAGGCATGCGCCTATTCCGCCCGCAGATTTATTTCCTCGCGCGCTCGGAATCTGCTGGGCTCCATCAAGCGCGAGCCTGCTGATCCTGGCGAAAGAAGATTCTAGTTCTCTTCTTCGTAGGTCGCCGTTAAGAAGGCTCGGGCGATGCCGTGGAAGAAGAGGTTGAAGTTGACCACGGCGGGGCTGGCGTTTTCGTCGATGTCGAGTTTTTCCACGTCAACGGCGGTGACGCAGAAGATGTAGCGGTGGGGGCCGTGGCCGGCGGGCGGGGCTGCGCCAACGAAACTGCGGGTGCCACCGTCGTTGAGGTGCCCCAGGGCTCCTTCGGGCAGGTTTTCGGCGGCGCCGGTGGCCAGTTCGGTGACCGAGGCGGGAATGTTAGAGGCTACCCAGTGCCAGAAGCCTGAGGGGGTGGGGGCGTCCGGGTCAAAGCAGGTCACCACAAAGGACTTGGTTTCTGCGGGGAAGCCGCTCCAGGAGAGCTGGGGCGAGACGTCCTCGCCACCTGCGCCCATAATCCCGGATACCTGGGCGCGGGGCAGGGTCTCTCCCTCGGTGATATCGGCGGACGCGAGCGTGAAAGTGGGTAGGTCAGGCAGGTCTGCGTAGGGTTCGCGGTTGAGCATGAGGGACCTCCTCGTCATTGATGAGCTTTGGCTATGCACTAACCAGTCTACTGACTATCACCCCTCACGAAAAGGGACCTGAAAACTAAAGAAGGACCGCAAAATATGCGGTCCTTCTTTAGTTTTGCGGTCCCCTCGGGGAGGGGAGCGGCGGAACTAGCCCTGCGGGTAGAGCACAGCGTTCAGTTCGTTGCGGCTGGGCGGGTTAGCGCCCTCGCGGGAGACGGTGATGCCCGCAGCAACCGCTGCGAAAGCCAGGATTTCCTTGAGGTCGTCCTTGCTCAGCAGCTCAATAGCGGCGCGGGCACCCGCACCCTTGATGTCGCGATCAAGCAGAGCCGCAATGAGGGCTGCCATGAGGGAGTCGCCTGCACCCACGGTATCGGCGACCTCTACCCGGTAGGCGGGCAGGGCGATGCCGTCGGGCGAGGTCTTGCGGGTGATAGCCCAGGGGCCCATCTCGCCGCGGGTCACAACCACCAGGGAGGCACCCAGCTCCAGCCAGGCTCGCGCCGATTCTTCCAGGGTGCGGTTGGGGTAGAGCCACAGAAGGTCCTCGTCAGAGGCCTTCACCACGTCCGAGTGGCGCACGATGCTCTCAGCCCAGGCGCGCGCTTCTGCGGCGTCGGGCACGATGGAGGGGCGGCAGTTGGGGTCGTAAGAAATCAGGGCGTGGGGGGCTGCCTGCTTGACGGTGTTGAGCACAGCGGACGCGCCGGGCTCTAGCATGGCGCCGATAGAACCCACGTGCACGGCGGTGGCGTTCTTGCCCACCTCGTCGAGAGCTGCCTGGGCAGCGTCGAGTGACCAGTCAATATCGAACTCGTACTCCGCGGCGCCGGTATCGCCAAGGGTTGCCTGGGCAACGGAGGTCTTTTTGGCGTCAGCACCGACAGGGAGCAGGACACCCGAGGCCCTCAGGTGCGCGTCGATCAGGTCGCCGTAGGCGTCCTTGCCGTAGCGGCCAATGAACTGGGCCTCATGGCCCAGACGGGAGACGCCGACGGCAACGTTCATGGGGGAACCGCCGGGATGTGCATGAGATTCGAGCCCGGGGCGCTGAACGACGTCTACGAGGGCTTCGCCAATGACAGTGAGCATGTCCTCATTTTACCGGTTGTGGCCCTGACCTCAGATAAGTTTCGCGTCACAAACTCCACATGTGAGACAACAAACTATAAACTTAGGTCTGTAGTGCCCACCAGCTCGTCGTGCCCGTGCATGAATCGGGGTGTGGGCCGCCAGTCACCAGCTACCAGCGCACCGCCGCGCTGCTAACCGATGAGTTCAATGACGCTACTCATCGAGGAAGAGGTCACACCATGACTATTTCTGCCGACAACGCTCACGAGCAGTGGCTTGCCTCTGAGGCTGAAGCCGAAGCTATGATCCCCCTGATCGGCAAGCTGAATCGAGAGAACAATGTGGTTGTCTCTATTCACGGCCACAGCCTGATCAACAAGTCTGTTATCCAGATTTTGAAGGCTCACCGTTTTGCCCGTCAGATTGATGATGTTGAGCTGAACCCGGCTGATTCCCTGAAGATCCTTGAAATTGTGAGCACCCTTGACCTGGGTGCCTGCTCGCTGGGTCTGGCTAGCCTGCAGCGCAAGTTTGAGGCTTCTGGTGCCGGTGATCTTGAGGCCTGGCTGAAGGAAGAACTGGCTCCCGTCGTCGGTAAGAAGGACCAGATTGAAGCTGCCTCGCAGGACGTCGTACTCTACGGTTTTGGCCGCATCGGCCGCCTGCTGGCCCGTATTCTGCTGGAGCGTTCCACCGGCCCCGGACCCAAGCTCCGCGCGGTTGTTGTTCGTAAGAACACCGACAACGACCTCTACAAGCGTGCCTCTCTGCTGCGCCGCGACTCTGTCCACGGTGCTTTCAAGGGCACCATCCGCGTGGACGAAGAGAACTCCACCATCATCGCCAACGGCACCCCCATCAAGTTCATTTACGCCTCTGACCCGGCCGAGGTCGACTACACCGCCCACGGCATTGAGAACGCTATCGTGGTCGATAACACCGGCCGCTGGCGCGACAAGGACGGTCTCTCCCGCCACCTGCAGGCCAAGGGGGCTGCGCGCGTCCTGCTCACCGCTCCCGGTAAGGGCGTGAAGAACATCGTCTGCGGCGTCAACGACGACATCATAGACGATAACGACACCGTACTGTCGGCAGCGTCCTGCACCACCAACGCCATCACCCCCGTGCTGGCCGTTATGGACGAGGTCTTCGGCGTCAAGCGCGGCCACGTTGAGACCGTGCACTCCTTCACCAACGACCAGAACCTGATCGACAACTTCCACAAGGGTGACCGCCGCGGTCGCTCCGCTGCCCTGAACATGGTGATTACCGAAACCGGCGCGGCCAAGGCAGTGTCGAAGGCCCTGCCCCAGCTGGAGGGCAAGCTGACCGGCAACGCTATTCGCGTCCCCACCCCCGACGTCTCCATGGCTATCCTGAGCCTGCAGCTCGACAAGCCCGTTGGCTCTAAGGAAGAACTCAACAACCTGCTGCGCGAACGCTCCCTGCGCTCCAACCTGCGCCGCCAGATTGACTACACCGACTCACACGAGGTCGTGTCAACCGACTTCGTGGGCTCCCGCGCCGCCGGTGTAGTGGACGGCCTGGCCACCATCACCTCCGGTGACGATAACGCCATTCTCTACGTCTGGTACGACAACGAGTTCGGCTACTCCTGCCAGGTAATTCGCGTGCTTGAGACCATGATCGGCGGTAAGCTGCAGAGCTTCCCCGCAGCAATCTAAGAGCGCGGACGCCCGCCGCACGTTCGGAGGGGCAGGGGCATAGGCTACGAGCCAGCTGGCTCGGGGCTGGCGTAAATCGTGACGAGCCGCCAGGCGAGGAGCGAGAGGGTCGCTGGCGGTAGCCTATGCCCCTGCCCTTTTGCAGCACGGTGGTGAGTCACGGTTTATGCGAAGTTCTCGCTCACCCACTCCCCTGCGGCGGTGGCAGGGGCTGCTTTTTCGGTGCCGGAGACGCGCGTATTCAGTTCGATTAGGGTCTCGGTGGTGAGCAGGGCTGATACCTCATCGAGGACGCGGGCGGCTGCGACCGAGACCTGGCGGGTGTTGATGACGGGTAGTACCTGCTGGGCCAGGATCATGTTTTTGGGGTCCTCAAGCACCACGAAGTTGTTGGCGGTGATGGCGGGGTCGGTGGAGAAGAGGTCCACGATGTCGACGGTGCCGTCGGCCAGGGCTGAGACGGTGAGCGGGCCGCCGCCGTCGTTGATGGGTTCGAAGGACGCCGGGGTGAAGCTGTAGAGGCGCTCTAGGCCGGGCAGGCCGTAGGCTCGTTCCGCGAATTCCGGGGGTGCCCCGAGGCTGAGCTGGCCGCTGAGGGTGGTGAGGTCGTCCAGGCTGGTCAGAGCGTGTTCTTCGGCGGTAGCGGCGGTGACGACCAGGGAGTCCTTGTTCTCTGCCTGCGAGGCCGCCAGAACGCCCAGTTCCTCGGGCAGGGCTGCGGGGAGAGCCTGCACGATTTCTTGGGAGGTGATGGCTGTGGTCTCTGCGTCGAAGTAGAGCAGGAGGTTGCCGGAGTAGTCGGGTACTACCGAGACGGTGCCCTCGCGGAGGGCCCCGAGGTAGGCTTCGCGGGCGCCGATGGCGGGGCTGGTGGTGGCGTCTAGGCCGCGGGCGCGCAGGGCTGCGGCGTAGATTTCGGCGATAATTTGTGCTTCGGTGAAGTCGGCTGAGCCTACGGTAATGGTACCGGTGGTGCTCCCGCTGCCAAAGGCGGTGGAGCCGTCAAGGCCGCAGGCGGAAAGGCCTAGAGCCCCGGCGGCGAGTCCTGCCCCGGTGAAGAGGGAGCGTCGGGTGAGGCGGGGTGATGTCATGGGTGTTTACCTTAGTCCGGGGTGGGTGAGGGCTCTTTGCACAAGGGCGAGTAGAGCATCGACGATTAGGGCGAGGGCGGCAACGAGCAGGACGGCTGCGACCATGCGGGTGTAGTCACGCACTGCCAGCCCGTCGATGAGGTAGCGTCCTAGCCCGCCCAGGTTGATGTAGGCAACCACGGTGACGGTTGCGATGATTTGCAGCACCGCATTACGAATGCCACCGAAGATGAGGGGCAGGGCCACGGGAATTTCTACCCGGGTGAGCACCTGCCAGCCGGTCATACCCTGGGCGCGGGCAGCGTCCTTAATAACGGGGTCCACAGCCGCGATACCGGCGTAGGTGCCCGCCAGGAGCGGGGCGATCGCCAGTATGACGAGGGCAAGCGCCGGGGCGGTTAGACCCAGACCCAGCCAGAGAGCAAAGAGGGTGAGCAGGCCCAGGGTGGGCAGGGCTCGCAGGGCACCGGTGAGAGCTACAACCAGGTTCTGCCCCTTGCCGGTATGCCCCACCCAGGCCCCGAGAGGCAAGGCGATAGCCGCCGCGACCAGCAGCACCAGGCCGGAGTAGGCCAGGTGCTCGCCAAGACGTTGCCAGATACCGCCGGTGCCCGCCCAGGCGCCGGGGGCGGTGAACCAGGCCCAGACGTCCTGAAAAATCATGGGTTCCTCCAACGGGTGAGCGCGGCGCCGACCAGGGCCAGCAGGCGGTCGAGCACGAGGGCAAGGACGAGGGTGAGCAGGATTCCGGTGATGATTTCAGCAGGTAGGTCCCGGCGCAGGCCGTCGGTGAAGAGGGTGCCGAGGGACTGGATGCCAATAACAGCGCCCACCGACACCATAGAAATATTCGAGACCAGGGCAACGCGTAAACCGGCGATCATGACGGGTAGCGACAGAGGTAGCTCAACCTGCCAGAAGCGGCGCAGCGGGGTGTAGCCCACGGCTGTGGCGGCTTCGAGGGTGATGGGTGAGACCGATTCGAAGGCGTCCACGGCGCTGCGCACCATCATGGCTACCACGTAGATAGTCAGCGCCACGTAGACGTTGAGCGGGGAAGTAATGGAGGTGCCCAGCACCAGGGGCATGAGCACAAACAGCGCTAGTGAGGGCACGGTGTAGAGCAGGGCAGCGCCGTTGACGATCGCCCCTTTACGCACCCGGCCGGCAGTTGTGTAGGCTTCGGTGGAGCGTCCGTCCGCCCGCCTCCCCAGGGCCAGCCGGGCCAGGGGCAGGGCAAGGGCAAAGCCCACCACTACCGGGATGACCGACTGCGCCAGGTGCAGCGTGGTGAGCTGCCCGATGTAGGGTAGGTTCGCTAGAAACCAGCTCATGCGGACGCCCCGCTGCCGGGGGTCTCGTCGGTGGACTCTCGGCCCCTATCAGCCCCATGAGCACGGACCCAGGGGGCTTCCAGGCCGTAGCGCAGGTATCGCTCCTGCCGGGTTGCTTCGAGCACGTTGTCGGCCTCCAGCAGGCCCAGGGCCAGCCCCTGCTCGTCAACCGCCACACCCCAGCCGGAGGGGGACGACAGCACCGAATCCAGGGCATCACGCAGGGTTCCACCCTGCACGAAGAGGGAGCCACCGGGCAGGTGCCTGCCGTCGGTGAGCCAGCCGTCGGGGCGTCCGTCCGCTAGTCTCAGCTGCCAGCCCTCAGATTCAGCGGCTTGCAGGGGGCGGACGGGCACGTTCCCCGCCCCGGCAAAGGTCAGGCGGCGCATGCCCCGGTCGCGCCCCACAAAAGAAGCAACATAATCACAGGCCGGGGCCCGCAAAATCTCTTCGGGGGTGCCGAACTGGGCGATGGTGCCGCCGGGGGCAAAGACGGCGATGTAGTCCCCCAGGAGCACAGCTTCGTCGATATCGTGGGTGACGAAGACGATGGTGCGCTGGAGCTTCTGCTGCAGGTCAAGAAGACTCTGTTGCAGGTCAGCCCGCACCACGGGGTCGATGGCGCTAAAGGGCTCGTCCATGAGCAAAATATCTGACTGCCCCGCCAGGGCTCTAGCCACGCCCACTCGCTGGGCTTGACCACCCGATAGCTGGGCCGGGTACTTACTGGCAGATGCGCGGTCTAGGCCCACGGTATCGAGAAGTTCTAGGGCTTCGGCACGGGCCTGCTTCTTAGACACCCCTTTGAGGCGGGGCACGGTGGTGATGTTGTCGAGCACGCTCTGATGGGGCATGAGCCCCGCCTGCTGCAGCACATAGCCCATAGAGCGGCGCAGCTCGTGAGCGGGGTGGGAGGTGTTGGCTTCTCCCCGCACCAGAATCTCCCCGCCGGTATGTTCTACCATGCGGTTAATCATGCGCAGGGAGGTCGTTTTACCGCAGCCCGAGGGGCCCACAAAAACCGTGATGCTCCCCCGAGGAATACTGAGGTTAAGGTTGTCTACCACCACCGTGTCACCGTATTTCTTGGTGACAGACCGGAATTCAATAGCGGGGGCTGCTGCCATACATGCTCTTTCGTTTGAGGTGGGGCGGGTTTTGCTTCCGCAACCTAACGCCCACGAATTCCAGCCTATTCCAGGCAGTTCTTAAACAGCAAGTACCCTGTCATAAATGCAGATGCCCTGCTTAAAGTGACAGGCATCTGCACTTTTAAGGGGGCAGGTGGGTTGCTAGGCTAGTGACATGAAAATTGCTACCTGGAACGTGAACTCTATCCGTGCCCGCGCCGACCGCGTGGAAGACTGGCTAGAACGCAGCGACGTAGACGTCCTAGCCATCCAAGAAACCAAGGCCACCGACGAGACCTTCCCCTACGAGATTTTTGAGTACTCGGGCTATGAGGTGGCCCATTTTGGGCTGTCACAGTGGAACGGGGTGGCGCTGGCCTCCCGGGTGGGGCTTGAGGACATTCAGCGCACCTTCACCAACCAGCCGGCTTTTGGCAAGCCGGGTGAGGACGCCGTCGTTGAGGCCCGTGCGATTGGGGCTACCTGCGGTGGGGTTCGGGTCTGGAGCCTCTACGTGCCCAACGGTCGCGGTATCGATGACCCACATATGCCCTATAAGCTGGCCTGGCTTGAGGAGCTGCGCAAGGACGCCGCCAGCTGGCTAGCGCAGGACCCCGCGGCACAGTTCGCCCTGGTGGGGGACTTTAATATTGCCCCGCTCGATGAGGATGTATGGGATATCGACTTCTTTAGGGAAAACCAGATGACTCACGTGACCGAGCCTGAGCGGGCGGCCTTTAGGGCTTTTCTTGAAGAGCCTCTGGGGCTGGTTGATGTGGCTCGTGAGCATACCACCGTGCCCTACACCTACTGGGACTACACCAAGCTACGCTTCCCCAAGAACGAGGGGATGCGCATTGATTTTCAGCTCTACTCCCCCGCACTGGCCCAGCGGGTTGTGGGCGCCGAAATTGACCGTGAAGAGCGCAAGGGCAAGGGTGCCTCAGACCACGCCCCGGTGATTGTTGAGATTAACTAAAAACAGCCCCGGCCTGTGAACCCACAGGCTGGGGCTGTTTTTGTTTTAAAACAAAAAACCCACTCTCATGTAGAAGCCTAGAGAGTGGATTTCGTGGCTCCGACCGGCGTCGATCCGGTGACCTTACGATTTTCAGTCGCACGCTCTACCAACTGAGCTACAGAGCCAGGCATACCCTTAGATATGCCACAACCGCGTCTTCCCACAAGTGAGAACTTACGCGGTCGGAGCGACCCCGACGGGACTTGAACCCGCGACCTCCGGCGTGACAGGCCGGCGCGCTAACCAACTGCGCTACGGGGCCATACGCAAGAACCGAAGTTCTTACATGGCCGTGAAACCAAAGGTTTCACAGTACCCCCAACGGGATTTGAACCCGTGTTACCGCCGTGAAAGGGCGGCGTCCTAGGCCGCTAGACGATAGGGGCTAGTTCGCTGTATCGTGACCGGCTTTGTTTCCTCAGCCCGTCGCTCGAACAAGTAATACATTACGCGAGTTCAAACAGGCGCGCAAATCGAAAACCACCCATTCGGGGCATTTTGGGTCAAAAGCTGGGTGCCCTGCACCACAAAATTCACGCAAAAGTAACCGGCGATACACATAAACAACCTAGCCAGAACCGATATTGCCGCAGCAAGCGTCCGTACCAAAAATTTTTTGAACTTTTTTAAAAAAGACGGCAGGATAGCGCCGTCGGAGCCCTTTTCAGCCTGAAAAGGAGCTTCGGCGGGAGCTATCCTGCCTTGTCTTACAACCAGCCTACTCCTTGCGAGAGAAGCTGACTAGAGTGCTTTTACGTTTTGGCTAGCCCCAGGTAACGCCGGCATCGGGGGCCTGATCGATGCGGGGGTCTTCGATCTGGGGAACAATCATCACGGGCACCTGGGTATTGTGCAGGATGCCCTGCGAGGTGGAGCCCAGAATCATGCCGGCAATACCACCGCGGCCGCGGGTACCGACCACAATCATGTCGGCAGCCTTACCTGCTTCTAGCAGAACCTGCACGGGGGAGCCGTCGATGAGCTTGAACTCGATTTCCAGCTGGGGGAAGTAGCCGCGAATCCATTCGGCAGCCTTACGCTGCAGGTCGGCGATTTCGCGGTAGAGGGCCTCGAAGTCAACAGCGGTGGGCACCCAGTTCAGGGCACCGGTGTAGGGGGCGAGCGCGTTGACCAGGGTGAGTTTGACGCCGCGGCGGCTTGCTTCGTCCGCCGCCTGCATCATGGCAAGGCGGGCTTCATCGGAGCCGTCCGAACCGACAACCACCGACTTGCCGCTGCCCAAAATACCGGGGTCGGCTTCAATCTTCTCAGCGTAGGAGTGGGGCACTGCAACGGTGGGGCAGTGTGAGTGGGCGGGCAGGGAGGTGGAAACGGTGCCCAGCAGTCGGCCCAGGAAGCCGCCGTGGGAGCGGGAGCCAACCACCATCAGCTCGGCCTTCTTGGAGAGTTCGAGGAGCACGGCGGTGGCGTCGCCGGTTTCTACGGTTGCGCGAAGTTCAACACTGGTTTCGCCAACGCGAGAGTAGGCCTCGTCAAGGATCTGGGCTACGCCGTCGGTGAGGGCCTGTTCATCGACCATGGAGTAGCCAGCATCGAAACCGGTGCCGGTGAAGACGGGCAGGGAGTAGGCAGTGACCATACGGACGGGCACCTTGCGGATTTCAGCCTCGTGCACGGCCCAGCGCAGGGCACCGTAGCTCTGCTCGGAGCCGTCAATACCGACGATGATTTCACCGGATGCGTTGGCTACTTCTGCGATATCGTTGCGGGCAGCTACTGCTTTTTCACCGAAGGTGAGAGCGTGTTCGGTCATGGTCATCTCCTTAGATTCATGATGACCCCGCTCTGCCAGCCGGGTTGCCGGCGCTGCTGCCGGGGCCTACTTCTAGTTTAGTCCTCCCCTCGTGAGCGGCGTGACTTATTTCGCTTCATTACCGCACTTATTCATAAGGTAAGGACGCCGCACCCCACTCCCCTGCCGCTGGGCAGGGGAGTGGGGTGCGGCGTCCTTGCGCCAACGAGCGTGCGTTATATCGCCGAGCGTGCAGTAGCCATGCGCACGCTCGGCGATACGGCGCACACTCGCTGGGAAACGCCTAACTCAGGGGGCTAAACGTAGCGCCGGAGGCGGTCACCGTCAGTACACCCTGTTCGGTGTACAGCACCGAGGCATCCCCCACCTGCTGCACCTCAGACACCGGGAAACCAAAAGCATCTACAGCGCCCTGAGCATTAAAGTAGTCCCCTGCCAGGGTTCCGGACTCAACAAAATGGGCGCCAGTAGCCTCAGACCAGAAGACGTTACCGCTAGCCAGACCCGGCTGGGCGAAGCTCTGGCGCACGCCGCTGCCCACCGGCTGCTCGTCGGTCACAGGAATCAGGTTGTACAGGGCAGAGCCGTCACCCACCGTCACTGCGCCAAAACGCCATAGGTCATAGATAGCACCGTGCACAGCGTGAGTGCCCGTTACCTCGTTATAGAACACAGCCCCGCGGGTAAAGTTCTGTCCCATAAAACCGGGGGTGCTAGGAGTACCGGGAGCATCAAAACCCTCATCGGTGGGAGCGCCCAACCAGGCGTAATCTTCGGGAGCCCAGGGCAGGGTGCCGGTGCTTGAGCTGGTGACCAGCGGCGGCTGCTCCGCGGTACCGGCCTCGCTGGCCTGGGCGGGAGCAAGCCCCGTGAGCGTCAGCGCTCCGAGGACGAGCGCAGCCGAACCGCAACGGGCAAAAATACGGAGTGAAGACTTGTTCATGGTGGTTATACCTTCCTTTCTCCAGTACTTCCACCCCATCACAGCGACCCTGGCCCGGGCAAGCGAAAACAGGCAGGTTGATCGAATTGTGAGCCAACTGTTACCAAGCTGTGACCGGCCGCCCAGACTCACAGCCAGCACCCACCTCTTCGTGCGAAAATATGCATGAACGAGCAAGAATCGAGGTAGATCATGGCCGACACCCCGCAGACAAGCCCCTCGTGGAGCACCTGGGCGCGCCAGCACACCGTGCAGCCCACCGGCGTCCTTACGCCCCGGTCAGTACCCGAGCTGCAACGGCAGATTCAGGACGCCGCCGCGGCAGATACCCGGGTCAAGGTAGTGGGGCGTGGGCGCAGCGCGTCTGCCATTGGGCAGCCGGTCGGCACCATGCTGACCCTAGAGCACCTGACCGGCCTGGTGCGGGTGGACCCCGATAACCTCACCGCCACCTTCCTGGCGGGCACCACCGTGCGCGAGGCCAACCGCCTACTGGGCCATTACAACCTGGCCTTCACCAACCTGGGGCGACTCGACGAGCAGACCCTGTCCGGGGCAATTTCTACCGGCTTTCACGGCACCGGCCTAAGCTACGGTATCTTTGCCACCCAGGTCGCCGAGCTCAAACTGGTGGACGCCACCGGCACCCTGCTCACCTGCTCGCCCCAGCAGAACCCGGAAATTTTCTCAGCGGCCCTCTGCGGCCTGGGCGCCCTGGGCATCATCGTGGAGCTGACCTTTAACGTGGTACCCCAGTTCCGCCTGCACGCGGCTGAGCGCGGGCATACCTACCAGAGCATCGTGCACTCTTTTGAAGACCGCTCCCGCGGGGCGGACCACTACGAATTTAGCTGGTTCCCGGGCTCCGGCGAGGTGCGCACCCGCAGACTCACCCGCCTGGCCCTGCTCACCGACGGCTACATGCCCGCCAGCGCTGCCCTGAGCCAGGCCCGGCGCTACGGCGGCGACCAGCTGCTCAACAACGGGGTGTTCTCGGCGCTCAGTTATGCCGGGGCTAAGGTGCCCGCAGCGCAGCCGACGCTGAATAGGGTAGCCAACTGGGCTAAGGGCAACCGCCGCTACGCCGACTATTCGGCCCGCGTTTTCACTATTCACCGCACCGTGCGACAAAACAATATGGAATACGCATTCGATATGTCGCAGTTTGCCGACGTTATGCGCGATGTTCGCGCTCACCTGGCGTCCTACCGCAGCCAGATGGCCTACCCCCTGGTCGTGCGCACCGCTGCCGCCGACGACATCTGGCTTTCGCAGGCCTACGGGCGGGAGACCTTCTATGTCTCGGCGCGCGCCTACTGGCGCCAGCCCCATGCTGAGCTGTTCGGTATGCTTGAGGGGGTTTTCAAGGACCATGGCGGACGCCCCCACTGGAGCCAGTTCCACACCCAGGACGCGGACGCCCTCGCCCAGCTCTACCCCCATTTCAACGACTTCGTGGAGTTGCGCGAAGAGCTAGACCCGTCGGGCCTCTTCCTCAACCCCTACCTGGACTGGGTGCTCATGCGGTAACACCCCTCGGGTAGGTGCCACCTAAATCAGAAAAACCCACCAACGAGGTGGGTTTTTCTGACTACGATGGTACCTTCTTCGCGCGGGCCTAAAGGAAGTTACGCGAGAACTGCTCCACGGCCTGCGGGGTGCCCGAAAACAAGATAGTATCGCCCTCCTCCACCGGGAAGTTCTCGGGCAGATGGTGCCAGGTACCCCGAGCGTCGCGCACGGCAGTAATCGCAATCCCCTCTTTCTGAAGCAGGGCCCGGGTGTTGACGTCCTGGCCCACAAAGCTCTGCGGAGCAGCAGACATCACGGTCACACAGTTCCGGTCAATCTGGATGTACTCCTTCAGACCGCCCTGCAGAAGGTGAGCGACACGTTTGCCCATGTCACGCTCAGGGAAGACAACCTTATCAACGCCCAGCTGCTGCAAAATTACCCCGTGCTGGTCAGATACAGCCTTCGCCCAGATGTTGGTCGCCCCCTGCCGCAGCAGGTAAGAGGTCACCAAGATACTCGACTCCAGATGGTTACCGATTGCCACAACAATACGGTCAAAGTCCAGAACATCGAGCTGTTCCAGCACCTCGGGGTCGGTGGCGTCCGCCCGCACCACGTGGCTGAGACGGTTATTCATCTGCTGCACCACCGAAGCGTCGCTGTCGATACCCAACACCTCGGCGCCGTCCTCCATGAGCTCTAACGCCATAGACTGGCCAAACCGCCCCAGGCCAATGACCGCCACGGACTTCTGCGTGCGGGCGTCCTCGGGGCTAAAGAAGGAGAGCCTCTTTTTATTAACCAATGATCGGCCTTTCTTTGGGGAATTCGTAGTGCACCGGCCGGCGCTTGAGCGCGAAGGCGGCCGCAGCGGTAACGGGGCCAACGCGCCCCAGAA
Source organism: Rothia nasimurium (assembly GCF_014217215.1). Lineage (GTDB taxonomy): Bacteria > Actinomycetota > Actinomycetes > Actinomycetales > Micrococcaceae > Rothia > Rothia avistercoris. The sequence goes on along the minus strand of NZ_CP056080.1, from coordinate 226,607 downwards.
CCATCAGAATAATGAGAATAATTTTGCCGGCGTCCGGCATCTGCGGGGTGATACCCGTACTGAGCCCTACCGTAGCGAAGGCCGAGACCACCTCAAACATCAGCTGGTCACTCGTGAAGTCGGTCAGCAGCTGCAGGGTAAAGACGCTCGCACCAATCAGAGCGCAGCTCAGCAAAACAACGGTGATAGCCTCACGATGCACAGACCGCGGCAGGCGCTTACCAAAGATGTTCACGGCGCCTTCACCTCGGATCTCCGTCAGCATGAGGAAGAGAAGGACGCCGAAGGTCGTGATTTTAATGCCGCCTGCGGTACCAGCGGGGCCGCCACCGATAAACATCCAGAGGTCCATGAACATGAGGGTGGACGGGTGCACCTGGGACATATCGATGTTGTTGAAGCCGGCTGTGCGGGTAGAGACGGACTGGGCGAACCCGTTCAGGATTTTATCGGCTGTACTCATGGGCCCGAGGGTTCCCGGGTTATTCCATTCGAGGGCCGTTACCCCGATAGTCCCAAGGGTAAGCAGTATAGCCGTGCCGTAGAGGACGAGCTTGGTGCCCATGTTCCAGTAGTGGGCGTTGCGCCCGTACTTGCGAAGCTGCATGAGCACGGGAAAACCCAGGCCACCAAAGATGATGAGGAAGCTGATGGGCAGCAGGATAAAGGGGTCGCTGGAGAAACCCATGAGGTTGTTGGAGTAGAGGGCGAACCCGGCGTTGTTGAAGGCTGAGACCGAGTGGAACACCCCGTACCAGAGGGCTTTGGTGAAGCTCATATCGTAGGCCAGGTAGAAACGGGCGGTCATGAGCAGGGCTCCGCAGGCCTCAAAGAAGAGGGAGAGCTTGATGATGTTGAAGACGGCCTTGCGCATATTGAACAGGCCGTTGCCGCGCACCTCGGCGGCTGCCTTGAGTTTGGTGTTGAAGGACATGTGGCGGCGTTGCAGGGACGCCCCGATAGCGGTGGAGAGGGTCATGACGCCCAGACCGCCTACCTGGATAAGCACCATAATGATGACCAGCCCAGTGGTTGACCAGTAAGTGGGGGTGTCCACGGTGGAAAGGCCGGTGACGCAGGTGGCCGAGACAGCAGTAAAGAGGTTGTCGATGACGCGGTGCGTGGAGGGGGTCAGGTGAGAGATAGGGAGCAGCAGAAGGAGGGTACCCGCCAGGATGACGGTAATGAACCCCAGAAAGACGCTCCGCTGGGGGTTAACTCGAGGTGAGAGTGGCACAGATTTATCTTAGGACTGCGTGTTCCCAGCGACCCCTGAAGGGGCTGTTTTGGGTGTTTAAATAATTCGTGTCTGAGTATTAGCTGAAAGGACGGTGGCGCGGCAGTGATTCTCACCTGGCGGCTTCCGCGCGCCCGCGCGTGCGTCCGTCTGTAGGTGCTCACCAGCCCCGTGCGTCCGCCCGCTTTGCCCAAGGGGACCTTAAAACTTAAAAGGGACCGCATATTATGCGGTCCCTTTTAAGTTTTAAGGTCCCCTTCTGCTGGAGATGGAGCCGGCGCAGTGAGCTACTACTCGCCGCGTGAAATCGCGGTCATCTCGTCGCGGTCAACCACCTTGATGCGGGCGCGGGGCTCGCCGGCGGCGTCCTTGGCTTCTGCGCCCAGGGCCTTTTCGTGGTCGTCCAGGCGGTGCCAGCCTTCCCAGGTGGTGTAGCGGACGCCCGCCTCATCGAGGAAAGCCTCAATCGCTGCGGGGTCGGCGGCCTCGGCGGTGTAGAGGTTGTCGCGGTCTTCCAGCAGGTGGGTGACGGTTTCGAGGGCGTCTGACTTGGTGGAACCAATCAGGCCGACGGGGCCGCGCTTAATCCAGCCGGTAGCGTAGAGGCCGGGGACGGGCACATCGCTGTCGTCGATGACGCGACCCTCAACGTTGGTGATGACGCCGCGTTCGCTGTCGTAGCCGACCTCGGGCAGTTCAGAGCCAAAGTAGCCGATAGCACGGTAGACAGCCTGCACGGGGTAGTCGATGAATTCACCGGTACCGGTGACACCGCCGTTGCCGTTGAGCTTGGTGCGTTCCATCTTGATACCGGTGACCTTGCCGTGCTCACCGAGGATTTCGGCGGGTGACTGCAGGAAGTGCAGGTGCAGGCGGCGGGAGGCGGTGCCGGGGTTTTCCTTCTGCTCTTCAAGCCAGCCGTTGAGGGTCTTCATCATAACCTTGGTCTGGGCGTTGGTTTCCATGGCTTCGCGGGAGGCGTCGTCGAACTGGAAGTCTTCTTCGTAGAGCACGATGTCTACGTCGCGGGAGTGGGCTAGTTCGCGCAGTTCGAGAGGGGTGAACTTGATCTGGGCGGGGCCGCGGCGGCCGAAGACGTGCACGTCGGTGACGGGTGAGGCCTTGAGACCTTCGTAGACGTTGTCGGGGATTTCGGTGAAGAGCAGGTCGTCGGCGTGCTTGGAGAGCACGCGGGCGACGTCGAGGGCTACGTTGCCGTTGCCGAGCACGGCGATTTCTTTGGCTTCCAGAGGCCAGGTGCGGGGCACGTCGGGGTGGCCGTCGTACCAGGAGACGAAGTCGGACGCGCCGTAGGAGCCGGTGAGCTCAACGCCGGGGATGTCGAGGTCTGCGTCCTTGATGGCGCCGGTTGCGAAGATGATGGCGTCGTAGTGCTTGCGCAGGTCGGCCAGGGTGACGTCGGTGCCGTAGTTGACGTTGCCGAAGAAGCGGATGTCGCCGCGGTCGAGTACCTTGTGCAGGGCGTTGATGATGCCCTTGATGCGGGGGTGGTCGGGGGCTACGCCGTAGCGGATCAGGCCGAAGGGGGCGGGGTAGCGGTCGAAGATGTCGATGGCTACGGGCACGGCTCCGGTGCGGACTTCTTCGCTTTTGGTGAGGATGTCTGCGGCGTAGATACCTGCGGGGCCTGCACCGATGACGGCGACGCGCAGGGCGCGGGGGGCTTCGGTTGACACGGGTTTTCCTTTCGGCGCCGGGCGTAGGTGGGCACGGCGGGTTGGGACTTTGGTTCTGCTCTAGTCTACCGAGTTTGGGGCGGACGCCGTCGCCCCGGTTACAGAGTAAGTCTTGGGGCTACCGCGGTTAGGGGCGGGCCGTAATAGATGTAACAGATGGGGGCGGGGGTGCAGCTGTTTTTAGATGGCTCCAGCCTGGGACCAGCCTGCGTCTAGGCATTCTTGGGGAGCGGTGAAGATACTGGTTTTGTTTTTCTCACTCTGGGCAAGGACTTCTGCCGGGATCTGGCTGTAGTGCTGCTGGTATTCTTCCTCGCTCATGTAGTCGCTGGCTAGTTCTTGCGTAGCGAACTCGGCGGGGTCGGCTAGCGTGCCTCCGAAGCACATGACGCCGGAGTAGAGCACGTAGACATTGCCGGTGTCGATGCCCCGCTGAAGATCTTCGTTAGAGATGGTGGGGCCCTGGGTTGCTAGTTCTTCGGGGCTGGCGGTTGCTGTGGTGGCAGGTGGCGGCACAGTGGTGGTGCGGACGCTCGGGGTGGAGCTTGGTGCCTCAGCTGTAGTGGACGCGCCGCTGGAGCAGGCCGCCAGTAGCGGAATGAGTAGGGCAAGGGGAAGGGCTCGACGTGGCATGGTGCAATCTCCTTTGAATGCCAAGAATTGTAATTATTCCACCAGACACACCCGTGATTTTCAAGAGAAAATCTCTGATGTAATCAAAAGCTTCATCAGCATTTTCTTAGAACGCGCTGATGAAGCTTTTGATTACCTTGGGCGGGCTGGGGCCCGGCCGTCCGTCCGCTACCGCCGGTTAAGCCTTACGCCCCAGTGATTCCAGGCGTACCAGCACCGACTTATACACCGGAGTGTTCGAGCGCTTCGCCGCCGAATCCAGCGGAACCAGCACATTACCCTCGGGCAGATAGACGGTGCAGCAGCCGCGAGCGTGGTCGTACTCAACCACGCGGAAATTAGGAGCCCGACGCTCGCCGTCCTCCCAGACCGACACAATATCCACCAGCGAGCCGTCCTCAAGACCCAGGGCGGCAATGTCGTCCCGGTGCATAAAGACCACGCGACGGCCACCGCGCACGCCGCGGTAGCGGTCGTCCAGCCCGTAAATCGTGGAATTGAACTGGTCATGCGAACGCACCGTCGACAGCAGCAGGTGCCCCTCGGGAACCTCCAGCACGTTAGTCTCATTGACCGTCAGCCGGGCCTTGCCGGTTTCGGTGTTGAAGACGCGCTCACGCGGGCCATTCGGCAGGTAGAAACCACCGGGCTTCTCAATCCGCTCGTTGTAGCGCTCAAACCCGGGAATAGTGCCCTCAATAGCCTCACGAATCACGCCGTAGTCGTCGATCATGGGCTGCCAGAAATCATCACCAAAGGTTTCACGGCCCACCGAGCAGATAATCTCTACCTCTGACTTGAGGTCGAGGTCGTCGTTAGCGGTGCGCTTGCCGATAGAAGCAGAGACGATACCGAAGGAGTTCTCCACGGTAATCTTCTGCGGGCCGGACGCCTGCACATCGCGGTCGGTACGAGCCAGGACGGGCAGAATCAGGGCCTTCTCGCCGGGGAAGGCGTGCGACCCGTTGGGCTTGGTCGAAAGGTGGACGGTCATCTCTTGGCTGCTCATGGCCTTCTCGCAGGCGGTGGTATCTGAGGCAACGCGCACCAGATTACCGCCCAGGGACATGAAGAACTGGTTCTTCCCATCGCGCATCTGGCGCAGGGCGTCCACGGTGTCTAGGCCGTGCTCGCGGGGGACGGGGAAGCCGAAGTAGTCTTCAAGAGCAACGAGGAAGGGCTCGGGCATCTTCTCCCAGATACCCACGGTGCGGTTGCCCTGCACATTCGAGTGGCCGCGGAAGGGGGCCGAACCGGCCCCGGGCTTGCCCATGTTGCCGGTGAGGAAGAGGAAGTTCATCATCTCCCGCAGGGTACCCACCGATTCGCGGTGCTGGGTGACGCCCAGGGTCCACGAGACAATCGCGTTTTCAGAGGCCTCTACCAGGTCGGCAACCCGCGCCACCTGAGCAGCCGAGATACCAGAGCCACGTTCCAACTCAGCGTCATCCAAGCCCAAAAGGTGCTCGCGCAGCTGCTCGAAGCCGTCCGTAAATTTCTCAATGAAAACGTGGTCAATGGCGTCGCGCCGAATCAGCTCTTTGTTGAGTTGCTGGAAGAAGGCGCGGTCGCCGTCCAGCCGTACCTGCAAGTACTCGTCCGCCAGCTTCTCGGGCACAATCATGCCCACCGGCGACTGGGGTTCGCGGAAGGCCATCAGGCCGGTTTCAGGCATGGGGTTGAGCACCACCATCTTGCCGCCGTTTTCCTTCATCTTCTTGAAGCTGGTCAGCGAGCGCGGGTGGTTGGTGCCGGGGTTCTGCCCCACCGAGATGAGCAAGTCGGTGGTTTCGAGGTCGCTCATGGTGATTGAGCCCTTGCCCAGGCCGGCGACCTCTTTGAGGGCGACGCCGGTGGACTCGTGGCAGAGGTTGCCACAGTCGGGCAGGTTGTTGGAGCCCAGGCGGCGGGCCAGCAGCTGGAAGGCGTAGGCGGCCTCGTTGGAGGCGCGGCCCGAGGTGTAGAAAACGGCCTTTGTGGGGTCGGTTTTCTTGAGCTGCTCGGCAATCAGTTCAAAGGCACGCTCCCAGGTGACGGGGCGGTAGTGGTCGTCTCCGCTGGAGCGATCGTAGAGCAGGGGCTGGGTGATGCGGCCCTGCTTGCCCAGCCAGAAATCGGTCTTGTCGCGCAGCTCAGTCACCGAATACTGCGCCCAGAAATCGATGCCCGCGCGTTCGGGGGTGGTCTCCTCGGCAATCGCCTTGGCACCGTTTTCGCAGAACTCCACCACGTTCATGTCTTTCTGGTGGGGTTCAGGCCAGGCGCAGCCGGGGCAGTCGACACCGCCGTGCTGGTTCATATTAATCAGGGGGAGCAGACCGCGGGCCGGGATCGCGTGGGCCATAGCGTGCAGCACACCACCGGGGCCCGCCGCAACCTTGGTGCGGTGGCCAATCTTGGGATTATCAAAGGCCGTGGCTTCTTCGCTCACGCGGCTGACAACAGGGACGTCTTCGTGCTTGCTTACCGTGCTCATACACCCCAGTGTAGCGCGATGTGTGCCAGCTTACTCAGCCAACAGGCCTGAATAAAGGTTAAAACGGCGTTCTCGCGCAAAAGCTACCAGGGTGAGGCCCGATTCTTTGGCAAGGTCCACAGCGAGCGAGGACGGGGCAGAAACCGCCACGAGCGCTGAGAAACCGGCCAGCACCGCTTTTTGTACCAGCTCAAAGGACGCCCGCGAGCTGACCACCAGCGTCCGCCCCGGTAGGCCGAGAGCTGGGGGCTCCAGCCCGTCGTTCATGAGCAGGTGGCCCACCACCTTGTCCACGGCATTGTGGCGGCCGATATCTTCACGGGCAACCAGCAGCTCACCGCCCGGCTCAAAGACGGCGGCAGCGTGAATGCCACCGGTTTTCTTGAAAATTACCTGGTGGTCGCGCAGGCGGGATGGCAGTTCCAGCACCTGCTCGGGGGTGAGCGCGGTGGGCGGTATGGGGCGGCTGGCCTTGCCCATAATGGAGTCAATCGAGGCCGACCCACACACCCCGCAGGCCGAGTTGGTCACGGTCAGGCGCAGGGGTGCAGCCTTCTCAAAGATGGGCAGGACGCCGCCCGGCGGTCTGGGGTGCGTAGCTTCAGGGACTGCGCGGGTCAGGTCAAGCACGTTGTAGGTGTTGGCGCCGTCCGGCCCGGTCGCCCCCGCGCAATAGCGGGCGGTGCTAATCTCAGCGGCGCTTTTAATCAGCCCCTCGGCGTGCAGGAACCCGTGGGCCAGCTCAATATCGTGCCCCGGAGTGCGCATGGTGGTGGTGACGGTCTGGCCATCCAGCCTGATTTCGAGGGGCTCTTCTGCGGTGAGGGCATCAGCCCGGCGGTCTACCGAAAAGGTGCCGTCGTCTTTGAGCACATACCGGGTAGCCGGGGCGGTGCGGTTAAGCCTGCCCATCAGCCCGCTCTTTATACTCGTCGATGAGGGTTTCCACCTGCGCCAAAGCCGAGCGGACGCGCTCCCCCGCCTGACCGGCGTCCGCCTGGCTCTCTGCCTGCGCGGCCGCGTAACCCACCAGGAAGGCAGCCAAAGGCGCTGCCGGGCGCACCACCCCGTGCGCCACATGCTTGGTCATGCCCAAAAGGTGGGGCATGGCCTGCTCCATCAGGGCGGGGTCAAGATTCAGGTGGGTGGCCAACCCGGCAAGAAAATCGCGGGCAACCTCAAGGTCGCGAGGGTCTCTCTGGCTCATAACGCTCCAACGGTGCAGTGGGAAAAAATTTCAGTTTCAAACATACACCCGCACACCGCAAGAGCCTAGAGGGCTACGAAAGTGACGGCAAGACCGTCCTTCTCACCAAAGCGTTCCAGGTGGCGACCCAGCACGCCTTCAAGGCGCTCGCGCTTCTCGGGGGTCTCCGCGTAGGCCAGCAGGACAAGGCGTTCAACGCCGTCAACTTTCTGCACCAGCACATCGCTGTAGCCACCGAAATTGCCGTCACGGTTGAAGGTCAGGCGGTGGCCACCCTCAATCTCTTCAACCAGAATCTTATGCCCGAAGTGGCTAGCGAGCTGCTTGGCATAGCGGGCGGGGCGGTCAGTCAGGACGACGGCGCGCGAGCGGGCGGTCAGGGTGTCGATGGAGGGGTAGGAGGCAGAATCCACGGTTAGCCTTTCTTATAAGTTAGGTTTGCCTAAAATCTTACCTTAGGCACACCTGCATCCAAGCACTCCCCCTTGCACAGCGTCACACCCGCCACTCTCGCCAGAAACCGGCACACGGGCGTACACTAGACAGGTACATTAGCGCCGTCCGCACCAAAGACGGCGCACTTTCATTTCTGGGCCACACAAACCCACACGAGTATCTACGGATTTTCACGAATGTCTTCTGAGAACACCGCGGCTCACAAACCCGCACCCTCAGCGCCCACCAGCGCCATCGACCGCTACTTCAAAATTACCGAACGCGGCTCCACCCTCTCCACCGAAGTCCGCGGCGGTCTAGCAACCTTCTTCGCCATGGCCTACATCGTGGTGCTCAACCCCCTCATCCTGGGCCTCGGCCCCGACGGCGCAGGCAACACCCTCGGCGTCGAGCGCGTCGCAGCAGCAACCGCGCTCGTGGCGGGCGTCCTGACCATCATCATGGGCCTCTGGGCCAAGCAACCCTTCGCCATGGCGGCGGGCCTGGGCGTCAACGCCCTGCTGGCCTCCACCATCGCAACCACCCCCAACCTGACCTGGCCCCAGATTATGGGCCTGGTTGTCTGGGCCGGTATCGTCATGGCTATTCTGGTGCTCACCGGCTTCCGCCGCGCCGTCTTCGACGCCGTCCCCGAATCGCTCAAGACCGCCATCGTCGTGGGCATCGGCCTCTTCATCTCCCTGATTGGCCTGGTCAACGCGGGTATCGTCCGCCGTATGCCCGATGCCGCAGGCACCACCGTGCCCGTCTCCTTCGGTGCCGGCGGCCACCTGCAGGGCTGGCCCATCTTCGTCTTCCTCTTCGGTCTCTTCCTCACCATCGCCCTTTTCATCCGCAACGTGCGCGGCGCGATTCTGATCGGTGTGGTTGCCTCAACCATCCTGGCAATCGTGCTGGAAAAGGTCTGGCCCTCCGGCTCCTCCATGGACTCAGCCACCGGCTGGTCCCTCATGATCCCCGGCATCCCCACCCAGTGGATTGGCCACCCCGACCTCTCCCTGCTGGGTTCCGTTGATATGGTCGGCGCCTTCTCCGGCTCCTCCCTGGGCACCCTGGGCGCAACCATGCTCATGTTTGCTATCCTGCTGGCTGTCTTCTTCGACGTCATGGGCACCTCTGTGGGCCTGGCCTCTGAAGCTGGCACCATCGATGAGGACGGCAAGATCGAGAACATCGACCGCGTTCTGCTGATTGACGCCGCCGGTTCCGTGCTCGGTGGTGGCTCATCGTCCTCAGCCCACCAGATTTTCGTGGAATCTGCCACCGGCATCGGTGAAGGTGCCCGCACCGGCTTCGCCAACATCGTCACCGGTGCCCTCTTCCTGCTGGCTGTCTTCATCTCCCCACTGGTATCCATCGTGCCCTTCGAGGCTGTAGCCCCCGCCCTGGTGGTCGTTGGCTTCCTGATGGTCCGCCAGGCCGTTCACATCGACTGGACCGACTGGGGCCTGGGCATTCCCGCCTTCCTCACCATCATCATGATGCCCTTCACCTACTCCATCGCGGACGGTATCGGTGCCGGCTTCGTCGCCTTCACCTTCATCCGCCTGGTACAGGGCCGCGGCAAGGAAGTACACCCGATTATGTATATCGTCTCAGCCGCCTTCCTGGTCTTCTTCGGTATGGGCGTGATTGAGGGCTGGCTGCACGCCTAACCCTCCCCTTTCCTCAGTACCCCAGTTTTGGTGCAGTTACCCCGGTTTTTACCCGAGGTAGCTGCGCCAAAACTGGGGTATTTGCTTTTAAAGAGGACGGGTTGCCCACCTGCCTACCTGTTTTAATAGAGGCATGCTTGAACCTGATACCCGCTGCCCCTGCGGCACCGGCGATGTGTACGGCGCCTGTTGCGGCCGCTACCACTCGCAATTTGCCCAGACCGGCGAACTAACTGCACCAACTCCCGAGGCGCTGATGCGCTCCCGCTTCACCGCCTTTGCGGTGGGCCTGCCCGACTACCTACTGGCCACCTGGCACCCGAGCACGCGGCCGGCGTCCTTGCACCTCGACGACAGCCTGCGCTGGTACCGACTCGACATTCTCAGTACAGCAGGCGGCCCCTTTGACAGCACCGGCGGCGTAGAGTTCGCCGCCTACTACCGGTCAGGGCCGGGGACGCCCGAGGGCGAGCGGGTACGAGGGGTACAGACCGAGGTCTCCCGCTTCACCAAGGACGGCGGGGTGTGGCTTTACGTTGACGGTGAGGTCAGCTAACGCCCGGCAGACACTTCGCCCTATTCCTTTTCTCACGACCCTAGAGATTATCTCGGGGTGAAGAGAGAAGGGATAGGGCGATTACCTTATTGGGCGTCGCGGCGCGGGGTAGCCGAGCGGGCGAAGTCGCGCACCCAGGCGTCATCCTTGTACTGGGCAGGTACCCCGCCGCCCAGTAGACGCTTGGTGATGGCGGCGGTGGCCAGGTCACCGGCTACCGGCAAGGGCGCATGGGAGCCAGCAATAATGACGTTGCCCTTGCGCCGCCCCTTGAGCATGGCCGGGTCGGCCACAATGCAGGTGTGTTCAAAGACCTGGGCGATAGCGGCCGCTTCAGCCCGGGCACCGGCCAGGGAGCGGTCGTCGCCGCAGTTGATGATGTAGAGCCCATTTAGGGCCAGAGAGCGCTCGGCCAGCTGGGTGAATTCGAGGGTGGTGAGCGACTCCGGGGTGATGTAGCCGGCGAAGACGTCGCGGATGATGACGTCGCGCGAGGCAGAGGCGAACCCTTCGGTGACGGCACGGGCTTCACCCACCCTGATTTTGATGGTGGGGGCCTTGGGCAGGTCGAACCATTCGCGCACGTAGGCGGCAAGTTTGCCGTCGAGTTCGACGACGGTGTTGTGGGAGGCCGGGTAGACGTCGGCCAGGTAGCGGGCCATGGAGCAGGCCCCTCCGCCCAGGTGGGTGATACGGAGCTTGGCCGGGTCGAGGTGGGCGTCAACGAAGGGCTCGATAACGGCCGCTAGCCAGCGCATGTATTCGAAGTCGAGTTCACGGGGCTGGCCCAGCACGATATGGGAGGATTCCATGCCGTTGATTTCGAGCACCCAGCCGCCAGGGGTGTAGTCATCTTCGATGAGTTCGGCGATGCCGGTGTCGATGGGGTAGGTGCCTTCAACGAGGGCTTCGGGGGTTTCTACCTGTTTTTTGGGGGTTCGTCTGCGTTTTGCCACCTCTCTAGCCTAGTGGGTGGGGCGGGCTCTGCGGGGCTTGCTAGAGTGAGAGGGCAGTGACAGTGATGTGAAAGGACGGGCACGCATGGGTTTTGTAGCTGATGGCAGGTATGTGGTGGCGCCGGTGGGTGCTGAGGATACCGAGAAGTATGTTGACCTGCAGTTACGGTGCCTGGCGGAGACCTATAACGGGCTGGTAGACCCCGGTTTTGGGGCCCGGCAGGCGGCTAACCGGGATGGCTGGCTGGAAGAGTTTGCTGAGAATATCGCAGCACCCGGTGCCCGCACCTTTTTTGCCTACGAGAATCCGGCATGGACGCCCGCCGGTGGTCTGAGCTGCGCGGTGGGAGGCGCGATTGATTGGGACGCCCCGGTCGGTTTTGCACTGTCCCGCCCCGGCCCCCTGGCCTGGGAGCTAGAGATTGGCCTGCCCCCGGTTAATGAGGGGACGCGAGAGCTTACCCACCTTTATACTCTTGCCTCGACACACGGCACGGGCTTAGGGGCGGCTCTTTTTGACGCTGTTCTCTACCCTGATGAGCCTGCCTACCTGTGGTACATCGTGGGCAATGAGCGGGCTCGGGAGTTTTATGGCCGCCGGGGCTTTGAGGACGAGGGGCTCCCCATTGACTGCGGTGGTGCCTGGGCTCCCGCGCGAACAGCCCGTATGTACCGTGGGCTGACGCTGCCTTCGCAATAGAGGGGTTCAAGCCTTTCTCCACCCCCACAAAATACTTTACTTTGAAAGTATTGTGTGAGAGGGTGGAAGCATGAGCACCACCGAACAGACAGAACACTCCACCCGCGGCTCCTACGTGCACGCCGGGGAAGAATACAACCGCGACACCACCTACATCGAAGACCGTATTGTTGCAGACCCCGCCGCTACTGCCCAGCTTGACCCCGACCACCAGCTCTGGCCGGTCAAGCCCGGCGCCTACCGCCTGGTAGCCGCCCGTGCCTGCCCCTGGGCTAACCGCACCCTGATTGTCCGCCGTCTGCTAGGTCTCGAAGATGCTCTCTCCGTTGGCCTACCCGGCCCCACCCACGATGCCCGCTCCTGGACCTTTGACCTCGATGAAGACGGCAAAGACCCGGTACTGGGCATTGAGCGCCTGCAGCAGGCCTACTTTGCCCGCTTCCCCGACTACCCCCGCGGCATTACCGTGCCCGCCATCGTCGATATTGAATCAGGTGGCGTTATCACCAATAACTTCCCGCAGATTACCGAGGACTTCTCGAAAGAGTGGAAGGCCTACCACCGCGAGGGAGCCCCTGACCTCTGGCCCGCTGAGCTCGAAGAGGAAATGCGGGCGGTGATGAAGCGTATCTACACCGAAATCAACAACGGGGTCTACCGCTGCGGTTTTGCCGGCTCCCAGGAGTCCTACGAGGCAGCCTACAACCGCCTCTGGGCGGCCCTAGACTGGGTTGAAGAGCGCCTGGCCACCCGCCGCTACCTCATGGGGGACCACATCACCGAAGCAGATGTGCGCCTCTTTACCACCCTGGTACGCTTTGACGCTGTCTACTACAGCCACTTCAAGTGCAACCGCCAGACCCTGGCCTCCATGCCCAATCTCTGGGGCTACGCCCGCGACCTCTTCCAGACCCCCGGGTTTGGCGATACCGTGGACTTCCAGCAGATTAAAGAACACTATTTTATTGTTCACGAGGACATCAACCCCACCGGCATCGTGCCCGCCGGCCCTGACCTGGCTGGCTGGCTCACCCCGCACGGGCGTGAGGCCCTGGGCGGCTCCCCCTTCGATGCGGATGCCGGCGCCACTGCCCCTGCCCCGGTACGGGAAGCCGAGCGGGTAACGTCCGGCCATAACCCCCTCTACCCGGCAGCCTAAGGGCCCGCCGCTTCGTCCGTCTCGTAGCCTGGCTCCGCCCCGGTACCTCACTCGGGCGGGGTCGAGCTGGCGGGCAAAAAGACTCTCACCCCCTCATCGATTGCTTCGTCGCTGATGAGGTCACCCACCCCAGCTAGGTTGGTCAGGTTGCGCACCTGCTGCTGGGCGGTGGGTTCATACACCCGGATACTGCTATCGGGCATGGGTGCAGGCGGCTGCTCCCCCACCGCTGGCAGGGTGATGATGGGGTTATAGAGCTGCACACCGCCAATTTCTACCTTGCGCAGCTGGGTATCGAGCCAGCGATCCCCCCTCTGTATCACCTCGGTATCTAAGGTGCGCAGGGCTGAGTCGGCATCCTGGTAGAGGTCAGAGGGGTTAATGCTGGAACTATTGATTAGGCGGTTGCCCAACCCTATTTTCTGAGCCCCCGCGTGCACAGCGTTACCAACTCCCGCTATAGCCATCTGTTCCTGTTCGGTGCGGGTGATATCGGGCTTCTGGGTCGTGCCGGCGGTAATCGTCGTTTTTACCACGCTGTAGCCGCCCATCAAACCCTGCAGCTCGGGTATGACCCGCTCCGTACCGGGGTTAGCACCCGCGATCTTCACGTAGTCCGCAGCCCCGTGAACCGATGCGTCTGCAGGTCTGTGCTGCATCACGGTAGACGCATCGGGCGCGTAGTCGGGGCGGTCGCCCTGAAGGTAGGGGACGGGGTCACCCTTATACCGGGTATCAACGTGGGTCACCGAGGCAGGTACCTTGATCTCGTCCACCGGACTGCCCTGGGTGATGAGCCCCTTGACCCGATAGCGGGAGCCGAAGGACGTATTGGCCGCGAGCGCACCGGCAGCTAGCCCGCCCTGGCTGAACCCGGCCAGAATCACGCCGCTGCCCTCAGCCGCTCCTGCCTGTTCCAGTGCTCGCTCTACCTGGGTCATCAGGGCTGTGTATTGGTTAGGGGTTAGGTCAGAGCCATACCCCGAGGCGGCACTCCCGGCGGTGCCAGCCCAGGTGTTTGTGCCCCCGCGCCAGGGTTGCAAGAAATCCTCACGCTCGCTGTCGCCGTCCGTACCGGGAATGGTGACCAGGTACTGGGTTTCACCGGTTTCTGGGTTGTAGAGGGTTTGAACCATGACGTGGTCCCAGGCGCCCTGGTAGTGGGCGGCTTCAAAGAGCTCATCGCCCCGGCTCTCTATGCCTTCCATACGCTGGAAGTGCTCGGCAATTCCGCGGGCGCTCAGGGGTAGCTCCTGGCCGTAGTGCGTGGGGTGTGAGCGAGGGATGCTCTTACCGGGGTCTAGGTTATCGACGCGCAGGCTGGGGCTGATGACGTCCGTCATGTCGCGGGTAGCCCGTAGGCGCCCGTTCGCACCCGTTACCTGCACCAGCTTGTTAAGCCCCTTAGTCGTATCCTGCATGATCTTACGCCCATCGGGAGTAGTGCGAGCCAGCAAGAAGGCGTCCTTAGCGTAGGTCACCGCCTGCGCTGCTCCCCGCTTAACAACCAGCATGAACTGGTCAACCCGGTAACCGAAGGCCGACTGCGTGCCACGCAGCACCGCCATGCCCAGGGTCTGAGCCTGGTTCGTCTGGGTAATAACCCGATTGGCGAAGTCCTCTGCCTGCCGGTAGTTCTCGGCGGCGCCCTGCACGCCCCGGGCTAGGCCCCGCATACCCGCCACCAGGGTGGTGAGCGTTAGGGTGCTGGTACCCAAGGACGCCAGGGCGCGGCTACCTGCCCCCGTCAGATCGAGGGAGGCCAAAAGAGCTACACGCGCAGTGAGACCACCCAGTTCCCGGCTCGCTTCTTCGTACCGCCCAGCCACGGCAGCAAGCTGGTGGGCTAGGGGCTCTAGCTCAGAGAATTCCACCGAGATACGGCTGCTCGAAGGCCCTGCCCCCGGGGCACCGGAGAGGTATGCTGCGACCACACCTACCACCCCTCTTCTGCCAAAGTAGCGCTCACACGGGCAAGCAGAGGGTTACCCATAGCCGAAGTAAGAGCCCCGTGCAGGGCAGGCAGGTTAGCCCGCTCGGCATGCACAATAAAGTCATCGAAGTCAATATCCTCCAGCACCGCCATACCCGCTAAGGCGGCATCAAAAGCAGCCCCGGCAGCACCGATAGCAGAAGCCACCAGCTCAAGCTCAGCAGCAACAGCCTCACCGGCCAACCGCACCTCCTGGGCACCGGCCTCCAACTCCCCCCGCAGAGCCCTAGCCGCACCCCCTTCTGCCTCCAAAGCCCCCTGAAAGGCCCGGCCAGCCACAGAATTCCACTGCACCTGCCCCGCAGCTAAAGCCTGCCCAGAGGCCTGCCCGACGGCGTCCGCCTGCCCCAAAACCTGCTGCGCCAACGCAGCAGACCACTCCCGCACCCGCTGAGCCAAACCCAGTGCACCCGCGGACGCACTCGCAGCTCCCTGACTCCCCAGGCCAACCCTGCCCGCTGCCGCAACAAGCTCATACACCGAAGGCATCGCTTTTCCTCCTCACTTCTTTCACGGGCGATTCCTTAGCCCACACCCTAAAAGCAGCACCCGGCAGGGCACCAGCGTCCGCCCGCCTGTGGATAACCCCCGCCTCGGCAGTCCGCGCACATCGCCCCACAATTGGTGCAGCCGTGACGCAAGATGACGCACCGAGTTCACACCCCTTGACGGCAGTCACCACCTACCCGTAAAAGCCCATCTCACACCCCCGCAAAAACGTGCGCCACCCCACCTAGCCGTGAGAAACTAGAGATATGTCTCATCGCGAAAACTGCACCACCCTGCCCTCTGGCCGTCACTCCCTCACCGGCGCGGGTCTTGCCCTCGGCGCCCTCGACGGACGCTACAAGGCCGCCACCGAACCCCTGGTTGATTACCTCTCAGAAGCCGCTCTCAACCGCGACCGCATCCACGTTGAGGTTGAATGGTTCATCTACCTCTGCGACCATCGGGTACTGCCCGGTCTTGAGCCCCTCACCGACGAGCAGCGCGCCGGCCTGCGCGCCATCGTCACCGACTTCACCGAAGAATCTGCCGCCGAGCTGGCAGAAATCGAAGCCGTCACCGTGCACGATGTGAAGGCCGTAGAATACTTCATCGCCCGCCGCCTCGAACCCCTGGGCCTGGGCCACCTCAAGCCCCTGGTCCACTTCGGCTGTACCAGTGAAGATATCAACAATCTCTCCTACGCCCTGGGTATCAAGGACGCCGTCACCAACGTCTGGCTGCCCGCCGCCCGCGGCCTGGTTGAGCAGATCATGAAGCTGGCCGAAGAAGCCCGCGACGTGCCCATGCTTTCTCGCACCCACGGCCAGCCCGCCACCCCCTCAACCCTGGGCAAGGAACTCGCTGTTTTCGCCTACCGCCTCAACCGCCAAATCAAGCACGTTGAAAACGCCGAATTCCTGGGCAAAATCAACGGCGCAACCGGCACCTACTCCGCCCACGTCGTCTCTGTTCCCACCGCCGACTGGCAGAAGATTTCAGAAGAATTCGTCACCGGCCTGGGCCTGGACTGGAACCCCCTGACCACCCAGATCGAAAACCACGACTGGCAGGCTGAGCTCTACTCCTCCATCGCCCACTTTAACCAGGTGCTGCACAACCTCTGCACCGACGTATGGAGCTACATCTCCATCCGCTTCTTCCGCCAGATTCCCGTTGCGGGCGCAACCGGTTCATCCACCATGCCCCACAAGGTCAACCCCATCCGCTTTGAGAACGCCGAGGCCAACCTCGAAATCTCCAACGCCCTGCTGAACACCCTGGGCTCAACCCTGGTGCAGTCCCGCTGGCAGCGCGACCTGACCGACTCATCCTCCCAGCGCAACATCGGTGTAGCCATCGGCCACTCCGTGCTGGCTATCTCTAACGTGGTCAAGGGGCTGGAGCGCCTGGATATCGCCACCGACGTCATCGCCCAAGACCTCGATGAGAACTGGGAAGTTCTGGCCGAGGCTATCCAGATGGTCATGCGCGCCGAGGCAATCGCCGGCGTCCCCGGCATGGAGGACCCCTACGAGCGCCTCAAGGAGTTGACCCGCGGCCACCGCGTTGATGCAGCCCGCCTCAAGGAGTTCGTCGCCGATCTCGGCCTCAGCAAGGACGCCGAAGCCCGGCTATCCGAGCTCACCCCGGCAACCTACATCGGCCTGGCTCCCTCTCTGCTAGAGCACGCCACCCGCTAAAGACTGACTCGCGCAGGTCACATAAGAAAACCCCGTCATACCTGGCGGGGTTTTCTACTCCCCCGAGAGGTTTTCACTTTTAAGATAGAAGGTATGACCGAGAACTCCCGCCCCGCAGACAGCTCGCCCGAGCAAACCCCGCTAGCCGTACGCCGCCTGCGCAAGCTCCGCACCCGCTACCCCGAAGCCACCCCCGCCGACCTAGCAGAGCGCCTAGGCGGAATCTTCGTACGCGACTTCACCCTGGTCGGGTCAGCCCAGGCAGGGGCACAGGAGCTGACCCCCAACGTCCTCGGCAGCGTCACCCGCAACCGCCGCGTCGCCGGGCTTACCCAAGCAGCTGCCCACCTGGGCGCGGTGCAGCAGGGCATGGCCACCTACAGCCGAGCCGCCAACAAGGGCATTAACACCACCGCCCACGTGGGCAGTGCCCAGGCCGTGAAAACCTACCTGCACGGCATGGCCCTGCTACACGGCCTACAGGCTGAAGGCAGCGACGAGGCCGCAACCGCTATCTTGGGGGCCGAGGTCAACGATATTCTCACCCAGATGCAGGAGGCTCCCCGCGGTGGTGGCACCACCCAGCAGATGAACATTCTGGGAGCCGTAGCCGCCATCGGCCTGCGCAACCCTCAGACCCTGCTGCTGGTCAAGGCAGGCGAACAGCTAGTCAAGGCAGGAGGTGCTGTTTTCGCCAGTCAGAAGATGCGCCGGGATTTTGCCCAGCAGCTGATTGCCCAGGTAGACCAGAACCTGGGGGCAGCACCCGACCAGCTACCTGCCAGTACCCTCACGGTCTTGAACAGCGGGCAGGATGCTGGCAGCCCGGTCGACGGGTCGGGGCAGGGTAGCGGGGGTTCGGCACCCGTCGATGATGACGCTGACCTGCTAGAACTTTCCGCCGAAGAGGTCAGTGCCATTGAAGCACCTGAGCCGGTAGCGCCTTCTGCCCTGGAAGAGCCCGAGCCGGTCGAGCCCTCCCAGATTGAGGCACCCGAGCCGGTGACGGCGTCCACCATTGAAGACCCGGCCCCGGTGGTGACCGAAACTCAGGTACGGCCCAGCACCGAAGCGGAACTGGCGGCAGCCGACGGGGCAACCGCCAAGGGTGCCCGTCTAGCTGCCCGCGCGTTCGTCCGCGCCCGTTCTCGTTTCAAGGGTTAAAAGAAGGGACCAGATTCCTCCTGTATACCGTGTGGACGTTAGGTACTTTGGGAGGAATCTGGTCCCTACTGTAGAGACAGGCATGTGCCCGCGAGCACCCCACCTGCTACTAGCTAGGAGTTGAAGGGCTGGGCACAGGCCGCCATGGTGCCCTCGGTGTAGCCCTTCGTAAACCAGCTGACGCGCTGTTCTGACGAGCCGTGGGTCCACAGGTCGGGGTTAACCTCTTGACCCGAAGAACGCTGAATCGCATCGTCACCGATGGCGCGGGCAGTATCGATCGCCTGCTGAATCTGGCTCTCGGTCAGAGGGTCGAGCAGGGCATTTTCTCCCTTGTCAGCCTGGGAAGCCCAGACACCGGCATAGCAGTCGGCCTGTACCTCAACCTGCACGGCGCCAGAGTCAGCGCCCGAGTCCTGGTAGTTGGAGTACTTCAGGGTGCCCATGGTCTGCTGAATGTGGTGGGCGAACTCGTGGGCGGTCACGTACATGACCGCGAAATCACCGTTGGAACCACCCATGGCCTTGAGCTGGTCAAAGAAGGGAACCGACATGTACACCGTCTGGTCAGCCGGGCAGTAGAAGGGACCGGTCTGCGAAATGTTGGCGGTACCGCAACCGGTAGACAGCTGCCCCTCACCCAGCACCAGGTCGGGTGCCGTGTACGAGACGCCGGCCTCAGCCGGGAGCTTCTCTTCCCACACCATATCGAGGCTCACGCCGGTTGCCAGAATACGGCAGTCGTCGTAGCGGTTGGCGTCCTCATAGGTCTGGCAGTGGTCAAAATTCCCGGCGCCAGTCACCTGGTCCTGCTGGGCCTCGGTGCCGTACATGGAGCTAGAACCCCCAGTCAGACCACCCAGGCCGCCTGATGCAAAAAGGAAGATAGCGCCAACAATCAGCACGCCGGGAAGACCGAACTTACGGGCCACACTGCTCATCAGCATCATCATGAGCGGGTTCGTGCCGCCACCGCCGGAGCGGCCGTTACCCCCAGAAGAGCCACGCTGGGAGTAGTTATTATTCAGGTTGTCGTTAAAACCCATGACGGTTCTCTTTACTTCTCAAGCTGCGCGGTCTCGCCCTGCGCACCCTCGGAGGTGCCGGCGTCCTGACCGCCCTCAAACTTGGGGGCGCGGTCAAGGTTCAGGGCATCGGGGAAAACAGCGGGCAGGGCACCGAAGGTCTGCTCGACCGACTTGACCACGTTCTTGCCCAGGGCCAGGTTGGCACCGCCACCCACCACAGCACCCACGCCGAAGGGCAGGGCGCGACCCAGCAGGGCTCCGGACTGGCGGGTCAAGAAACGCTTAATAAACATGTTGCGAATGGTGCGCTCGATGCTGAAGATTTTGCCGGAGTCCTTGGAGCCCATCATCATGCCCCACTTACGGGAGACACCGCCGGTCTTACCGGTGTGGGCCAGAATCGAGTTCATGAGCACAGAGCCGTCCTCACCCAGCATGATAGCCATGACCATGAGGCGGGACTTTTCGGGATCATCAACGTGCACGCCGTTCAGTTCAGCCATAGCCTGCGCGTAGATAGCGGTGCGTTCCAGGTAGCCGCCCACCGCCAGGGCAGACAGGCCGACGGACGCCGCAGTACCCAGACCGGGCACAAAAGCGGTTGCGCCCACGGCACCGCCACCGAGCGTCACATCGCGCAGGTAAGCCTTTTCGAGGCGCTTGGCAATCTGGTCGGGGGTCTCGTGGGGGTGCTTCTCACGCATCTTCTTGAGCATGGAAACAATCAGGGGGCGCTGAACCTTCAGCACAGTATCTACGGTGCGGGTAACCGCGGGCTTGGGCTGACCGTTAGCGTCAAAAGCGCTAGATGCGTTGAAGTTGAACATAGCTTTTAGTTTACCGGCAAACAACCCTAAACACAGCGTACTTGCTATCGTGTATGCCCTGGGCATGACAGGTTACGCAGCACCTCTAGGTGACAATTGTGGCACCGGCCGCCACGTGTGTGAGCGACACCGTAACATTTGGCGGTCAGCGACACCGCTACAGCAGGTAGCCACCTACACTGTTTGCAGTACCCCTCGCGAAAGAAGGCACCTGTGCAGGCAGTTCGTTCCCGTTTCACCGGCTCCGATAAGACCACCGGCGTGCTTCTCGTGATCGGCTCCTGTATCTCTCTACAGATTGGCGCGGCTTTTGCGGTGCAGCTCTTTCCCCAGCTGGGCGCCTGGGGCGTCACCAACCTGCGGCTAGGGGTAGCTGCCCTGGTCATCTGTGCTCTTACCCGGCCCCGTTTCTGGGCCTGGAACCTGCCCCAGTGGATTGCCGTCGCCCTACTCGGGGCGTCTTTTGCCTTCATGAACGGGGCCTTCTACCACGCCATCGAGTTGCTGCCGCTGGGGCTGGCGGTATCTGTAGAATTCATCGGTCCGCTCGTGCTCGCAGCGGTGCTCTCCCGCCGCCTCATTGACGGTCTCTGGATCGGGCTAGCCACCATCGGCATGGCCCTCATCGGAGTTGAAAAAGCCTTCGGGGCCGAGCATATCTCCACCCTGGGCTTGGCCTTTGCACTAGTCGCAGGCTTTTTCTGGGCCTGCTATATTCTGGCGAGCTCCCGCGTG
Organism: Rothia nasimurium; assembly: GCF_014217215.1. Classification (GTDB taxonomy): domain Bacteria; phylum Actinomycetota; class Actinomycetes; order Actinomycetales; family Micrococcaceae; genus Rothia; species Rothia avistercoris. The sequence continues at coordinate 205,939 of NZ_CP056080.1, read as the reverse complement.
GGCAGGCTCATCGACGGGGCTGGCGGCCTGGGCGCCGCCCTGGTCATCGCCACACTCATCACACTGCCCTTTGGCGGGGTCGGTGCCGCTCAGGCCTTTGCCGACCCCGGCGTCCTTGCCCTGGCGGTGGGTACGGGTCTGTTGGCGTCCGTTGTGCCCTACACCTTCGAGCTGGCGGCCCTGCGCCGCCTGCCCAACAATGTCTTCTCTATTCTGCTCAGCCTGGAACCCGGCATCGCGGCTATCGGCGGCTGGCTGTTGCTCTCCCAAGACACCGGGGCCCTGCGCTGGACGGCAATTCTACTGCTGACGGTAGCCTCCATGGGCATCACCGTCACATCACGCCCTCAGCGGGCAGCGGGCGAGCCCGCTCCCGTCACCAGCACTATCGCTCAGGTAGACGCGCCCTAGCCCAGTTTCCCCAGGAGCTCCACCAGCTCGTCAGTGCCCAGGGCGGACGCCGGGTGCGGCCCGGCGCCGACCAGGCGGGTGGCGGCGTCCTGGGTGAGCGCCACGTGCGAGCCCACCAGAATGAGGTTGCCCGCGTGGCGTCCGCTCAGCATGGTGGTGTCGGCCAGGCACCAGACATGCTCAAAGACATCGAGTAGGGTGCGGGCCTGGGCAACGAAGAAGCTCAGCCCGGCGTCGTCCCCCACGTTCACAGCCAAGAGCCCGCCCGCGCTATCGCCGCTTGCCGGAGCCAGGGAATCGCGCAGGTCGGTGTAAAACTCAGCGGTGGTCAGGTGGGGCGGGGCCTCCCAGCCCGAGAAAATATCGAGGACGACCAGGTCAAGACCACCGGCGGCGCCCAGCTCCGCTTTCAGGCTGGGAGCGGCAGCGGCAGCGTCCTCAATCAGAATCTGGCAGTTGGTCCCCGCGGGCAGGGGCAGCTGCTCTATCACGAAACCGGGTAGCTCCCGCTCAATATCGACGGCCAGCTGGGCAGAACCGGGGCGGGTGGCCTGAATGTAGCGCACCAGGGTTAGCGCCCCAGCCCCCAGGTGGGCGGCGGTTATCGGTTCACCCGGCACCCCCTGAAGGTCAACCAGGTTGCCGATGCGGCGCAGGTACTCATAGAAGATGAAGTCGGGGTGGGCTAGATCCACGTGGGACTGCTCGGCCCCACCGATTTCAAGAATACGGCCGGTCTCAGAGAAGCCGTCGGGGGCAACAGAGGCGCTCAGGCCAGAGAAAGACAGCTGAATAGTGCGTGACATGCTCTCTAGCCTAGTGCCTGTTACCTAGTGCAGGTGGCGCAGGTCTTCATCGGCGGCCAGGGAACGAGGCTCCATCTGGAAGGTGGAGTGCTTAATAGAGACCTCAAAATGCTCGGCCACACAGCTTTGCAGGTTCTTGAGAATCTCAACCGAGTGACCGGTGGTGAAGCACTCATCATCCAGCACGATGTGGGCGGTGAGCACGGGCAGGTCGGAGGAAATCTGGGTGGCGTGCAAATCGTGCACGGCAACCACGTGGGGCTGGCCTTCGAGGTGGCGGCGTACCTCGTCGAGGTCAAGCCCACGCGGGGTTGATTCCAGCAGCACCGAGGCGGTTTCGCGGAAGAGCTTGACGGTGCGCGGGATAATCAGCAGACCGATGAGCACAGCCACCAGGGCGTCGGCCTGGTAGAAGCCGGTACGCCAGATAATGAGGGCCGAGATAATGACCGCCACCGACCCCAGGGCGTCGTTGAGCACTTCCAAGAAGGCGGCCCGCATGTTGAAGTTGGTGCGGTCGCCGCCCACCAGTACCGCAATCATCACAATGTTGCCCACCAGGCCAATGACGCCGAAAATCAGCACTTCGCGACCCGGTATGGGGGCGGGTTCCAGCAGGCGCTGCACCGCCTCGTAGAGCACAAAGAGCCCTACCCCGAGCAGCACGGCGGCCTGGAACATGGCTGAGAGCACCTCAACCCGGCGGAACCCCCAGGTGTGGCGCGAGGACGCCGGCAGGCGGGCCAGGCGCGCGGCGGCCAGGGCAACGCTGACCCCCAGGGCATCGGTGAAGACGTGGACCGTGTCAAAGAGCAGGGCCAGGGAACCAGTCAGCCAGGCTCCAACCAGCTGGAAGGCAACCAGTGACCAGGCAATAACCACCACGATGATGAGGCGGCGCTCGTTAGCCCCGCCGCCGTGGGCATGGCTGTGGGAGTGGCCGTGCGAGTGGCCCATGGTGTGCCCTTCTAGTAGATGCCGAACCCCTTATAGGAGCCAACCGGCTGGGTGATGTCAGAGTCAACATGATTAACCCTACCAGCGGTATCGCCGCCGGTCAGTTCGGCAAGGAGCTGCTCACAGGCGTCCGCACTGCCCTGGGCAACAATCTCAACCGACCCATCGTCCATATTTTTGGCGTAGCCCACCAGCCCCAGGGGCTTAGCGATACCAGCTACCCACCAGCGGAAACCCACACCCTGCACGTGCCCGTAGGCAGTGGCCATCAGCTGGGCCTCGGCCGGTTCGGCGGGGGCTTTATCGGTGAAGATATCAAAGAAACCCATGTCAGGTGCTCTTTCTCTAGTAGTCCAGCTTGGCGTTGCGTAGCACGGGCAGGGCGGAGCGGGCGCGGTCTACCTCAGAGAGGTCAAGGTCAACCACCAGAATTTCGGGGGCTTCACCCGCCTCAGCCAGGGTCACGCCGAAGGGAGAAACCGCCCGGGAATAGCCCACACCGGTTGGCTGGGTGATATCTGCCCGCGGGTCAGCGCTCGTGGGGGAAGCCTGGTCAACAGCCAGCACAAACATGTTGGAATCCAGGGCGCGAGCGCTGGTCAGAATCTGCCACTGGCCCACCTTGCCCTCTCCCCCAGCCCAGGACGCCGCCACCACCGTCGCCTTCGCCCCGGCGCGGGAGTAGTCGGCAAAGAGCTTGGGGAAGCGCACGTCGTAGCAGGTAGCCAGACCAATTTTGGTGCCGTCCACGGTGACGGTCACCAGCTGCTCACCGGCCTTGACCCCCTCAGACTCTTGAAACCCAAAAGCGTCGTAGAGGTGCATCTTGGTGTAGACAGTCTCTGCCCCGTTCTGGTCAAAGCAGTAGAGGTTGTTGTAGACCCGCAGGTTCCATTCGTCAGCTAGCTGCACCGGGGCGAAGCCGCCCGCCACCACGGTCACGTAGTTCTCGCGCGCGATGTTAGCGAGGGCGGTGCGGAAGGTCAGCTCGTGCTGGGCCGCATCGTCATACAGCCGCCCGCCAAAGCTGAGCATGGCCGCCTCAGGGAAGACCACCAGGCGGGCACCGCGCTCCGCCGCGAGCGCCGTGTATTCCCGAATCGTCTCGATGTTGCGGGCAACGTCTTTGGTACTGAGCATCTGGGCGAGAGCTATCTTCATACCTTCAACTCTAGAGGGTGCAGCTGACGGTGACCAGGCGTCCGCCCACTGAAGGTTTCGATTACCTACACGGCTCGCTAAAGACCGGCCGCCTGCTTGAAGGCCGCCACCATGTCGGCGGTGCTGGTTGCGGAGTCAACGTTCTCAAGTTTGGTGCCCTCCACAACGAAGCTGGGGGTGCCCTTCACACCTGCGGCGACGCCGTCCTGATACTCCTGCTCAATCAGGGCAAGAGCCTCTTCGCTTGTCAGGTCAGACTCGAAGCGGGCACGGTCCAGGCCCAGCGCCTCGGCGTAGTCACCCATGAGGGTGGCGAACTGGGCGGTATCGGTGATTTCCTTCCAGTCAGCCTGGTGGGTGTAGAGGTGATCAGACATCGCCACATAGGCACCCTGGGCCTCAGCAGCCTGCACGGCCTGGGCAGCGGGCACTGCGTTGGCGTGCATCGACAGCGGGAAGTGGCGCACCGTCACGTTCATGGTGCCCTCTAACTCGGCAGCGGCCTCACGGTACTTGGGGTCAGCCTTAGCGCAGTAGGGGCACTGCAGATCGGTGTAGAGGGTCACCGTGGGGGCGCCGTCGGTCACCGCGTTGAGCTGGTAACCGGCATCGGTGCGGACGCCCGCTGCAGCTTCCCCGCTTGCGGCGGCAGAAGCGCTACCGGCGGTATCGCTAGAACCACCACAGGCCACCAGACCTACAACCGGAAGAAGGCTCACCAGGGCACGACGGGTTAGCTTCACAGACATAAGACTCTCCTCAAAAAATACTGCTTCTCCCAGCCTAACCACCCACCCGCGCGCACCGCGGGCACACACTGTCAGCAAGCGTCCGCACCCCATGAGATACCACACAAACACACGCCGCGCCGCCCCTAAAGCCCACCCAAAGGAATAAACTCAGAAGTAAACATACGGTAGCCCCACAGCCACCGTAACCCACAAAACACAGCCACAAGGATGTAGACCCAGATGACCAACGGCATGTACATTTCCGCGATGAACCAGGGCTCCGGCAAGTCCCTCATCGCCATCGGCCTGCTTGACTCCCTGCTCAAAGAAACCGACCGCGTCGGCTTCTTCCGCCCCGTCTTCAGCGGCGAAATCGAAGCCCAGGATCCGCTAATCCGTCTGCTCCGCACCAAATACAACCTCAGCGACGACCAGGCCCGCGGCGGCGTCTCCCTCGAACGCTGCCGCGAACTGCTCGCCTCCGGCGACCACGAAGAGATGTCGTCCATCGCCGTCTCCGTCTACTCCGAGATGGCCAAGCACTGCGACGCCATCATCGTCGACGGCACCGACATGCTCTCCCACAACGCAGCCACCGTCGAATTCGACCTCAACGCCCAGTTCGCCAAAGACCTCGGCACCCCCGTCATCGCCGTCGTCGGCGCCCAAGAATCCACCGTCTCAGACGTCATCAACGCCGTCGACGTAGCCCGCACCGAACTCCACGGCGCCAAGGTCGACGTCCTCGCCGTCATAGTCAACCGCGCCCGCCCCGAACTGCGCGAAGAAATCCTCAAGAACGTCAAGCGCGGCCCCTCAAACCGCCCCGTCTACGTCCTACCCGAACTCCCCGAAATCTCACTCCCCACCGTCGCCGAAGTCGTCTACAACCTCGGCCTAGACCACGAGGGCATGAGCCAGGACTTCCTCGACCGCGACATCCACGACATCAAAATCGCGGCCATGACCGTCTCCAACTTCCTCTCCCAGTTCACCGACGGCGACTTCGTCATCGTCCCCGGCGACCGAACCGACATCATGGTCGCAACCCTCGCGTCCGCCCTCTCCCCCACCTTCCCCGCCCCCTCAGGCCTACTCCTCACCGGCGGCCTCGCAGCAGAACTCAAGGGCGACACCGCCATCGGCCAGCTCGTCGAAAAGGCACCCTTCCCCGTCTTCTCCACCCAGCTCGACACCTTCAAAGCCGGCCGCGCCGTCTCCATGGTGCGCGGCCAGCTCGCCCTCGGCCAGCCCCGCAAAATCGCAACCGCCCTCGGCGAATGGTTCCGCAACGTCGACGAAAAGGAACTCTTCGAGCGCCTCGAACTCGAACGCCCCGTAACCATGACCCCCCTGCGCTTCCTGCACAACCTCATCGAAAAGGCCCGCAGCGACCGCCGCTCCATCGTCCTACCCGAAGGCTACGACCCCCGCATCCTGCGCGCCGCATCCATCATCGTCCGCCGCGACTTCTGCGACCTCACCCTCATCGGCAACCCCGAAAAAATCGCAGAAATCTGCCAGCGCGAATCCATCGATCTGCCCATCGCAGAAGACGGCAAGCGCGGCGTCACCATCATCGACCTCGACAACAACGAATACACCGACGACTTCGCCGCCACCTACGCCGAACTGCGCGCCCACAAGGGCATGACCCTCGAAGGCGCCCAGAACCGCATGATGGACCCCTCCTACTTCGGCACCATGCTCGTACACAAGGGCATCGTCGACGGCATGGTCTCCGGCGCCGTAAACACCACCGCCAACACCATCCGCCCCTCCCTTGAATTCATCAAAACCCGCGAAGGCGTCAAAGTCGTCTCATCCGTCTTCCTCATGCTCATGGAAGACCGCGTGCTCGTCTTCGGCGACTGCGCAGTGAACCCCAACCCCAACTCCGAGCAGCTCGCCGACATCGCCAAGGCCTCAGCAGAGACCGCCCGCCAGTTCGGCGTTGACCCCAAGGTCGCCATGCTCTCCTACTCCACCGGCACCTCCGGCTCCGGCGCCGACGTCGACATCGTCATCGAAGCCACCGAAAAACTGCGCGAATCCAACCCCGACTTCGCCTTCGAAGGCCCCATCCAGTTCGACGCCGCCTCCAACATGTCCATCGCCTCCTCCAAGCTCCCCGGCTCAGAGGTCGCAGGCCAGGCAACCGTGTTCATCTTCCCCGACCTGAACACCGGCAACAACACCTACAAGGCTGTGCAGCAGACCTCCGGCGCTGTAGCCGTCGGCCCCGTCCTGCAGGGCCTCCGCAAGCCCGTCAACGACCTCTCCCGCGGCGCTACCGTCGATGACATCATCAACACCGTAGCTATCACCGCGATCCAGGCCCAGACCCTGTAATAGGACGCGGACGCGCGGACGGTCAGCCGGACGCGCGGGGTTGGGTTGGCGGAACCGGGTACATCCCCTCCGCCGCGAAACCTAGGGGCACAGCGGACTCCCCTGCGCCCTAGGCGCGGGCGTCCGTGCCCCACCTCACTCACTAAGCAACTAAAGGAAAACACTTTCATGCTCGTACTCGTTATTAACTGCGGCTCCTCATCTGTGAAGTACCAGGTACGTGACACCACCGCTACCGGCGAAGAGAACCAGGTCATCGCTAAGGGCCTGGTCGAGAACATCGGCTCCGCCGAGATTCCCACCCACACCGAAGCCCTCGACATCATGGCTAAGGCTCTGGAAGAACCCCTGCACGGCAAGACCATCGACGCTATCGGCCACCGCATCGTTCAGGGCGGCGATATCTTCTCAGAGCCCGTTCTGGTCACCGACGACGTCATCGCCAAGATTGACGAGCTCTCCCCCCTAGCCCCCCTGCATAACCCCGCCCACGTCCTCGGCCTGAAAGCTGCCCAGGAAACCTACCCCGGCGTCCCCATGGTTGCCGTATTCGACACCGCCTTCCACGGCACCATGCCCGAGCACGTCTACCGCTACGCTGTGCCCGAAGAACTGGTTGAGAAGTACGGCGTGCGCCGCTACGGCTTCCACGGCACTAGCCACGACTACGTCACCGGCATTGCCGCTGACTTCCTGGGCCTGGACCGCTCCGACTTTAACGGCGTGATCGCCCACCTGGGTAATGGCGCCTCCATCACCGCCGTCCAGGGCGGCAAGTGCCTCGATACCTCCATGGGCTACACCCCCCTGGCTGGCCTGGTCATGGGTACCCGCTCCGGCGACATCGACCCCTCCGTGCTGACCTCCATCATGATGCGCGACCCCGAAATGACCCCCGCCAAGATGGACTCCCTGCTGAACAAGGAGTCCGGCCTGCTCGCTATCGCTGGCAACAACGACATGCGTGCTGTGGTTGAGGCTATGGAAGCTGGGGACGAGCGCGCCAAGCTAGCCCTGGACATGACCTCCTACCGCCTGGCTAAGTACATTGGCGCCTACCATGTAGCTGTTGGTGGCGCTAAGGCCCTGGTCTTCACCGCAGGTATTGGTGAGAACTCCCACCAGTTCCGCCAGCTGACTGTTGAGCGCCTGGGCGCCCTGGGCATCAAGCTGGACGCCGAAGCCAACAAGGTACGCGGCGACGAGCCCCGCATCATCTCCACCGAGGACTCAGCTATCCCCGTGCTGGTCGTTCCCACCAACGAGGAAAAGGCTATCGCTGAAGCTACCGAGGCCCTGGTTGCCTAAGTTTTAGGGCCTCACCGCTGATAGGGCGGGGTTTCTTTCGAACTACGGTTCTTGACTGTGTTTCGAAGGAAGCCCCGCTTTTCGTTGCTGGTCAGGTAGCAAGACCCACCGGGCTAGGAGCCCCCAAGGAAATCCTTGAAAAATCTATCAACTTTTTTCAGATAACTTCTTGACCAAATCCTCACCTTGGCATTAATGTCAGAAGCACAAGAACTCCACTCTTGATCCCCAAGTCTCAGCCAAAGGTGGCTGACCAAGCACTCAAGGAGCATCCCATGAGCATCTTCTCCACACCTAGAGGCTTATTCAAAAGTCCCACCCCCAGCCAAAAACACCAACCCCCGCACCACCGCAAACACCCGCCCATACAACCCCAACGGCCGCCTAAACCCCGTATGAAGAATCCGCCAAGTCTTGATGTGAGCGATAACCCGCTCCACCACCGACCGTAGCCGATTCAGCACCCGATTATTCAGCTTCTGCTCCCGGCTCAGCCGTTGGCCCGGCTTACGCCTGGCCGGGGTAGCCAACCCCAGACCCACATAGCCCTTATCAGCCAGAGTCGAGGAATCCAGCAGCTGATCTAGCCCGTGAACCTTGAAGGCATATGCATCATGCCTAGCCCCAGGCAACGGGTCAGTGATGGCTAGGAGTCTGCCATCGAGGGTGCAGATGACTTGGTGGTTGAATCCGGCTCGTTTGTGCTTTCCAGAGAAATTTGTTTTACCAAGTGAACGCCAATTCCACGTGGGTATCAGGGGCCCATCGATGACCAAAGATCCTGGTACTTTGAGGCTTTCTTTCAAAGGCTGAATCAGCGGAGTGAGAATCTTCTCCAGGGCCTTTTCGATGGTGTTGATAGCTCGTGAGACTGTCGATTGAGAGACAGCAAAAAGTTCTGCGAGGAGTTCTTCGGTGAGGTTGTGGCGGTGGTAGAGCAGGGTGATTTTGAGGGCTTGGGTGAGGGTTAGCACTGATATGTACTGGCTTTAGTTCCTACCATCATACGAGACTCACAACACCATCCACCACCTCCTGCGGAGTCCGATAACCAAGGGACGAATGCAACCGCTGCTCATTCCACCAACACACCCAACCCGCCGTCTCAACCTCCAACTGAGCAACAGACTCAAAGAACCGGCCACGCACAAGCTCTGCCTTATACGCACCGTTAACCGACTCAGCCAAAGCATTATCGTACGAATCGCCCCTTGACCCAACTGACAGTTGCACACCCAGGCCCCGAAGCTCACGCGTGTAATCCTCAGCCACGTACTGGGCCCCACGGTCAGAATGATGCACAATCTCAGTCAAAACAGACCCACACTTACGAGCATCGAAAAGAGCCTGCTTCAAAGCCGTCAAAGGCATCCCGAGTGTATGCATGGTTGAGGAAACACCCCAACCGACAATCTTCCGGCTGAAGACATCAGTGATGAAAGCGGTATAGCAGAAGCCGCTGGTGGTACGAACATAGGTGAAATCTGCTACCCACAGGCGATGTGGGGCATCAGAGGTGAACTGGCGGTTGACGAGGTCAGGGCGGTTATCAGGAGCCTTGGTAGCCCTGGTAGTCACCGGTTTACGACCCCGGTGTACCCCCTGGATACCAGCAGCACGCATGAGCCGGTAGGTCTGATCCCGGCCGATAGCCCAGCCTGCTCGTCTCATGGCTTGCCACATCTTGCGCACCCCGTAGACTCCGTAGTTTTCCTGGTGGATTCTCAGAAGCTCGGGGATCAGCAACTGGTCACTGAGTGTTCTAGCTGCTGGCACGCGGGCTTTTGCTGCTCGGTAGCCACGTGAGGTGATGAATCCACCGTCTAGATGCTCAGCGAGAGTCCGGCAAATCGGCTCGACCCCGAAGAGATCCTTATGGGTATCAATGAAACGGATCATCATCGGGCCGGACGGTCGAGCTCGGCTGCGAAAAAAGCCGAAGCGGCTTTCAGGATTTCGTTGGCTCTGCGTAGTTCAGCAATTTCTTTGCGAAGTCTTCGGTTTTCTGCTGCCATATCGCTGGTGGGCCCGGGGGTTTCTCCTTGGTCGATGGCGGCTTGTTTGTGCCATTTTCGTAGGGTTTCGGGGCCGATGCCGAGGCGTTCTCCAATGTTTCGGCAGGCGGTGTAGATGCCTGTGTTGGGGTTGTTTTCCAGGTGGTCGGTCAGTAGGCGTAGGGCTCGTGTTTTGAGTTCGGCGGGGTATTTGGTGGGCATGGGTGAAGGTTCCTTTGCTCTTTTTGTTTGTTTCTAAATTTACGGGAGCGGAACTAAACCCAGTACATATCACCCTGCTCCCGAGCCCGCACCCGAATCTGAAACCACGGATCACCCATCGCATACCCCAAAGCCTTAGCCTCAGCCGACAAAGCAACAATGCAACCATCATTATTCGACAACACCACAACTGGCTTACCTTGCAAGGACGGATCAAGAATGCGCTCGCAAGATACATAGCAGGAGTTCAGAGACCGTGGCGTTGATTCTGGATACCGATGACGAGATTTTCATCGCGGCGGACGCCGCGGACATGGCGAAGCAGCTTGTCGGCCTCCTCTACGGCGGGTGAGGCACAGCAGAGCGTCGCTCCCGTGCCGAACGACGCCATCAAGATCATCTCCGGCCCCGCGAAGCTGGACGAGACGAAGGAGTGAGGACCATGTCCGACCAGAACATCAACATCAAGCTCGACCGCGGCGGCCCCGAGAACCACGCCTGGACGGTGCTGGGCACCCTGCTCGCCTGCGGCGCTGTCGGCATAGCCGCCTGGGCGATCTCCAACGCCGGAGCCCTGGACCTGGCTGCGACCGGCCTGTTTTTCTTCTTCATGCAGCTCATCTCGATGATGCTCAAGGCGGGGCTGATCGTCGTCCCGGAGAAGAACCGGAAGGACTTCGGCGAGACGCGCGGCCTGCTCAAGACCGCCTGGCGCGAGTTCCAGGGCCGCTCGCCCATCTGGCGGATGGCGCTGCTGGCGCTCGGCTTCACCGTCGGCTACATGATCTTCCGCTGGGGACTCTCGGTGGCGCTCGGCATCTTCAGCAACGTCTGGATCGCCGGAGCCGCCTCGGCGCTCATCGCGTCCTTCATCGTCGCGCCGCAGCTGTTCACGAACCTGGTCTCGAAGATGAAGACGAAGTCGGGCCTCCAGGTGAAGACGACCACTGGTACGCCCGATGCCGAGAGGGGTGACGTCTGATGACGAAGGCGGCGATCACGACCATCGGCGCAGCACTGCTGGCCGCCGCTGCTCTCGCGCTCAGCGGGTGCAGCTACCCCGGCGACGACGAGGACCGCGCCGCGTTCCATGCCGAAGCGCAGGATCCAGTCCCCTCGGAACCGGCTACCGAGCCTACCGAGCCGGAGACCCCGGCCGAGGAGACCGGCGACGAGAGCACCGAGGAAGGCGGCCAGGGCGAGAAGTCGGGCGCAACCGCGGACCTGGGCGTCGAGGACGGGCATGTCCAGTATCTCCGCGCGATCCAGAACTTCTCGCCCGCGCTTGAGCGCTGGGTGCTCGACGAGGAGGCGGGCGAGGTCACCTACGGGATCGTCAACTGCGCCGGCCAGACGAAGTCCGAGGGCGTCGCCACCCTCGAGCGGGTCGACGGCGGCGATGGAGCAGCGTTCGAGGCGACGTGGATCGGCAAGTCGCCGTTGGAGAACGTCGCGGCGGAATCGATACGCGTCGAGATCACCGAGGACACTTTGAAGAACTTCGCGGACGTTGCGACGTCCAGGACCGACATCGAGGCGAGCAACTTCGCTTCGATGTGCGCCGAGGTCGGCGAGACAGCCGCCGACTTCGTCTTCTGAGAATGACCACAAGAACGCCCCCAGATCTACTCCGGGACCTTCTCCGCGCGAGCAGGGTCGGACGCGACTCGGGAACAATGGTGCCGTGGCAGATTTCGACCTCCTCTGCGCGGCGCTTGTCTCCGCCCCGAAGACACCATCGAAGGTCTCGTCGCGGACGTTCCGAAGCTCCGGCACGACGAAGCCTGATCGTCGTCGTCCCGAGAAGATCTAGGCTCGTCCGGCGCGAAGGGCGATGAGGGCTGCTTCTACGCGGTTGCGCGCTTCAGTCTTCCGCAGGATCGCGGAAACGTGCACCTTGACGGTGCCGGGAGCGAGGTACAGCGCTTTCGCGATCTCAGCGTTCGTCTCTCCTTGGCTGAGCCGGATCAGGATCTCTCGCTCGCGAGCCGTGAGGCGTTCGAAGCGTTCGACGGCGCTCGCGTACTGGGTGTACGTCGTCGAGACGCCGGAGTCGAGCAGACGCCGGGCGACCGAGGGCGAGAAGAACGCTCCGCGACCGGCGACGGCGTGCACACCGGCGATCAGCTGGCGCGGATCGCCGGACTTGAGGACAAACCCGTCTGCGTCGAGCCGGATGGCCTCGGCGATGTAGTCGTCCTCCCCGAACGTGGTGACGAACAGGCAGGGGAGCGCGCTCCCGTCGGAGCGGAGCCGTTGCAGCGCGTCGAGTCCGCTCATCCCGGGCATCTGGATGTCGAAGAGGGCGACGTCGAGACGGTGCGCGTCGATCTTGCGCAGGGCCTCTGCTCCGTCGGCGGCCTGGGCTACGACCTCGATGGCGGGATCGGTGTCGAGGATCCCGACGATGCCGGTCCTCACGAGGGGGTCGTCGTCGGCGACCAGGACTCTGACCGGGGCCTCGGTCGCTGTCATCGTTGTCCTCCTGCGATGTACTCGGTGCTGGAGACCTCGTCCTGCGCGAAGCAGATCCGGTACACGTCCCCGGCAGCGTCGTCAAAGGTGTTCGCGGTCACGGCGTAGTCGTGGCAGTCGTCCGGTCGGTTCTCGCCCCGCCTGGCCGGCAGCTCGTGGCCGGGCAGGATCCGCTCGGTCTCCGCCCGCGCGTCTCCGACGCTGATGCTTGAGAAGGCCCCTGCCGACAGCAGCGCGCGGTGGTTCTGCACCACCGTCAGCGCCTCGACCGCTGCGAGCCCGACGACGACGATCGCCGCGGTCGAGGCGAGAATCAGTCGCTGGCGGAGCTTCGTTCTGCCGGTCGAGCTCTCATCGACGTCTCTCGTCGCCTCCACAGCGCGATCATCGTGCGTGCTCTGCTCCTGACGGCGAGTCGGGAGGACCGCAGAGAGGACGAACGCACTGTCCGTCTTCTCCGCGGCGAGTTCTCCGCCGTGGGCGCGGAGCTCACTTTCCAAAGTGCTCAGGCCCGTGCCCGCTGTGTGCGCGTCGGCAGGAGTCTCGCCGAGGGCGTTCTCAATCTTCAGACGCAGCTCGGCACCGACGTCGGCAGCGGTGATGTCGATCGGGGTGCCGGGAGCGTGCCTGCTTGCGTTCGTGATCGCTTCTTGTAGGACCCTCGTGACCTGCTCGCCTCCGAAGTCCTGCAGCCGCCTGGGTTCCGGCAGTCCTTGCACGGTGATGCGCGCACCGGCTGCGCGGGCCCGGGCCAGCAGTGCATCGACAGATGCTGCGCCCATTGGCAGCACGGGAGCGCCGGATCTGAGGTCGGAGACGGAGTCCCCCAGGCGTTCGACCGCGTGGGCGAGGTCGTTGCGGGCGTGTAAGAGCGAGGTGCGGGCGCTCTCGGGCAGTGCCGGGTCGATCTCGAGCCGTCCGAGATTGAGCGCGACGAGGCTCAACGAGTGGCCGAGGTCGTCGTGCAGCGACTGCGCGAGGGCGAGCCGGTCGGCGGTGGCGCGCTCCTTGAGCTCGGCCAGGCGCTGGACCTGCCGCAGCTCTCGCTCGCGGTCTGCCCTCCGCCCGAGGACGATGTACTGGCGCACGGCGAGACCGATCAGCCAGGGCACACCAGCGCGCATGAGCGCCGGGGGCAACTCCTCCGCGACGTAGAGCCAGTGCCCGTCGAGCCACGTGGCCCGGGCCATGCTCACGACGACCAGCACTGCCAGTCCTCCCAGGCCCGCGCGCGGACCCCTGGACCAGAGCCCGATTGCGATCGCGGCGATGCCGGTGAGCAGGGCCATGAAGAGGCCCGGCTCCGGCGCGGAGGCCAGCACCCCGAAACCGATTGCCGTTAGCGCGTCGACGCTCCGGCGCGCAGACGGACGATTAATTAGGGTCATGCGCTCCATTCTACCGGGGACCGTGGGCTCGCCGCCTCCCTCGATCGGGCGTGCGCAGCACCTCGCCGGTATGACCGTGGGCATAGACGAGTCGCCCCGCATGGCAGATTCTGAGGCCGAACCGCGTCTATAGCATGGATTTCATGACTCACGAAACTTCGACGCGCACGCTTTCGACGTCGCGCAGATCCTCGTCCCGCCCCGTGCCATGGCCCGCGCTGTTGATTGCCGTCGCAGCTCTTGCTGCCCTCGCTCTCGCGACGTATCCGGTGCGTGAGCGCCTCTTCACCGCTGTCGCCGGTCTCGCCGAGGGCTCGGCACTGGCCTCGGCGGTGGGATCCGTGGCCGAATTCGGTCTGCTTGCCCTCGTGGCGACCGCCGGCATCCTCGCTCTCTGGTGCTGGCTGCGCGAGCGCCGGCGGTTCTGGCTCCTGGCGCTGGCTGGACTCGGCGTGATCACGGCCTACGGATTGAGCGAGGCCGTCAAGCTGCTGGTCGAGGAGCCGCGGCCCTGCAGCGTCGTCGACACTGCCACTGTGCTCAGCTGCCCCGGGAGCGGGGACTGGTCGTGGCCGTCGAATCACGCCGTCCTGGCCGCTGCCTTCGCCACCGCCTGCATCCTCGTCGTCCCCCGCCTCGCCTGGTTCGCGTTGCCTCTCGCGCTGGCGATCGCCGCCTCTCGAGTGGCCGCCGGAGTCCACTACGTCCACGACGTGCTCTCCGGTCTCGCGCTCGGTGCCCTCGTCGTCGCGGCCGTCGTCGCCGCGGCGTCGCCGGTGCTGGACCGGCGTCTGACTGGCGGACGGGACGGCCATCCGGATTCGGCCAGCCGGTCCCAGGGCGGGCGCGCATGATCGAGGTCGACCGTCTCTCGAAGCGCTACGGCCAGGTGACCGTTGTTGAAGGATTGAGCTTCACGGTCCCCGACGGATCCATCACCGGGTTCCTAGGCCCGAACGGAGCCGGCAAGTCCACGACCATGCGATGCCTCCTCGGGCTCCACAAGCCCACCACCGGAACCGTGCTCATCGACGGGCTCCCGCTGACCGCCCAGACGAGGCCGGCCGAGGTCGTCGGAGCCGTCCTCGACGCCTCCTGGTTCCACCCCGGCCGGACCGGACTGGCGCACCTGACGACCATCGCTGCTTCTGCCGGCCTACCCGACCGCCGCGCCTGGGAGGTACTCGAGGCCGTCGCGTTGACCCAGGCAGCTCATCGCAGGATCGGCGGCTACTCGCTCGGGATGAAGCAGCGCCTGGGGCTCGCGGCCGCCCTGCTGGGCAGACCGCGCAACATCGTCCTCGACGAGCCGATGAATGGCCTCGACCCGCAGGGGATGGAGTGGATGCGCGCCTTCCTGCGCGATGCCGCCGCGAGCGGCCACGCCGTCCTTGTCTCCTCCCACCTGCTCGGCGAGATGGAGACCCTCGCCGACCGCCTCGTCGTCATCGACAACGGCCGCTTGCTCGGCCAGTGGGACGTCGCCGATCTTCTGCACGCGCGCAGCCGCCAAGCGCTCCTCCGCACCGACGACGACGAACGCGTCGAGCAGGCTCTGCGCGGACTGCGGGTCCCCGTAACCGCACTGCCCGAGGGACTCTGCGTGACATTCGACGAGACGGTCCCCGACGCGCTCACGCTCTCGCGGACCTGCCGAGACCTCGACGTGCTCATCACTGCCCTGACGGACAAGCCGATCCGGCTGGAAGAGGAATTCCTCCGCCTCACCGACCGATCATCCGAAGCCGAACATGGCAAAGAAAGGCCCGAGCGATGACACGAGCATTGACAGCTGAGGTGCGCCGACTGCTCACCGTGCGCTCCACAGGCATCTTCGCTGCGCTGCTGATCGGCTGCTGCGTCGGCCCCATCGTCCTGATGGGCATCGTCTACGACCCGGCCTATCGAGGGCCGATCGACGCCGGTGATCTGGGCAAGTGCGTGAGCATCTTCCATGTGCTGGCCATCGTGTTCGCCGGCACACACACCGCGACCGAGATCAATGCGGGGTCGACGGCGCTGTCCTTCCTCACGCAGAAGAGTCGATGGGCCTCGTTGGTGGCACAGGCAGCGGTCCAGTGGGCGTTCCTCGCATTCGCGTACGTCGTCGGCATCGGCCTCGCACTCGTCGCGGCGAGGTTCTATCCCGACGGGCTGGCCATGTCGCCGCGGGGGTGGGCCTATCTCGCGGCCTATCTCCTCGTCGTTCTCCTGTGGGTGACGATGGCGACGGCGCTTGCCGTCCTCACGCGCTCCGTCGCGGTGTCCGTCGCCGCGCCGATCACGTGGATGCTCCTGATCGAACAGCTCGCGTCCATGGTCCCGATGCTCGAGGCGATCACGCCGTGGCTGCCGTTCAACGCCAGCCACATGCTCCTCGCCCAGGCACTTGGGGAGGCCCCTGCAGGCATGTCCGTGTGGCCTCCTGCCGTCGCGCTTCTCGTACCGGCACTCGGCCTGGCGGGCGCGGGGCTATGTGCCCATGTCCGACGGGACTCGGCGTGATGGGCAGGCCTGCGCCTCGCATCCGCCGCCCAAGACGGTTCGTCGCGTCGCAGGGCTGGGGCTGACTCACACCGCCGTTCAACAAACGGTCGTTGATGTGAACAGTGGTCCGGAGGAGCCGATCGCGAGCATTTCGCCGAGTGGGTGTTCACAAACCCGTTCAACTACATCTAGACTAGACAGAGGCAGTTGAACGGGTTAAATGACCGCGAGGAGGCTTCACGGCTCTTCTCCCGGAGTTTGCAACACCACCCTGGCGATTACCCGTTGCTGTAGGCGGGCCTGTTCCCAATCAGCCTCGGGCATCGTGAGATGCCTCGTAGCAGCGATTTCAGTTCGGTCCTCGCCCATCTCTGTCTCCTTGTGAACAGGACTTCTGACATTTTCAGCTTAGTGCACGCGAGTAGTGAACGGACAGCGTTCAATAGACGATTTCACAAGCCTGGCCATCCCATCCTGACTGTGCAAACGTCTTCTGAAAATGACATGCCCCGTTGGGGTGTACTTTAAAAACGCTCGGAGGTAGGGTAACTCCCCCTCGTTGCTCAGAGACGAAATCCGCCAGCGGTGGCGGCGCGACGAGCCGAAGGTAGGACAAATACAATTCCAGTCCAGGTGCAGATGTCTTGCACTGTTGCGGCGCAGTTGTCTTCTTTTTCACCGCGTATCACCCGCGAAATTAAATTGATATAATTAGGCCCATGTTGATTTCAGATACCGCTTTCTTGCGGTTGCGCTCTAACCGCTAAGGCGGTTTCCTACCCCGTAGGTTAAAAACCACTCCGGTCCTTTAGCCGGGCGTTCATTTGTCATGCCCGGCTCCTTTTCAACTCCAAGGAGCACACCTGATGTCTGCATACGGACACGGCCGTCACGAACATGGCCAAAATTTTCTCACCGACCACAAGATCATCAACTCCATCATCGACCTTGTAAAACAAACCTCCGGCCCCATCATTGAGATCGGACCAGGAAGCGGTGCCCTCACTCACCCGATGGCCTACTTGGGGAGGGCAATAACGGCAGTTGAAGTGGACGCAAAACTAGCTGCCAAACTCACACAAGAAACCTCCTCGGCGGCGGTCGAAGTGGTCCATGATGATTTCCTTAACTTCCGTTTACCCGCCACTCCCTGCGTCATTGTGGGAAATATTCCCTTTCATCTCACCACTGCCATTCTTCGAAAGTTGCTGCATGCGCCGGCATGGACTGACGCTGTACTCCTCATGCAGTGGGAAGTCGCTCGCCGCCGGGCTGGGGTAGGCGCAAGCACGATGATGACGGCTCAGTGGTCCCCATGGTTCACATTTCACCTGGGTTCCCGGGTACCAAGGTCTGCTTTCCGGCCACAGCCAAACGTTGACGGGGGGATCTTAGTGATCCGCCGGGTGGGTGACCCGAAGATTCCGATAGAGCAGCGCAAAGCCTTTCAGGCGATGGTGCACACCGTTTTCACTGCCCGGGGACGCGGGATAAGGGAAATTCTCCGAAGGGCAGGGTTGTTTTCATCACGTTCAGAAACACAATCATGGTTGCACTCGCGAGGAATCGACCCTGCGACCCTACCTCCCAGATTGCACACCAGCGACTGGATCGATCTCTTCCAGGTGACTGGTTCCTCTTCACCGCACCATCGACCAATTTCACCATCGGGAAGTAGTCAACGACCTCCTCAACGGAAAAACCGAAGCCGGCGGCGTTAATCCCCCCACCAAAACCGAATTGCACCAGTAGTACTAAAAGGTAAGCGAAGTCTGGCCGCAGACGCATCAATCACGGACAACTCGCGGGCAGCGTTGTACTCGGTAAGGAAGCTCATGTTCTCGACAATAGACCGCACCCGCGACATGAGTGCGGCCTATTCGAACAAGCATTGAGCTAGTTGTTGGTGAGTTTCGCGTAATTGGCAAACTGAAGTGCCCCGGTTGCCTAAGCCTTATAAGCTCTAGAGCATAGCAAAGGGCTGCAACCCAATGCACCGGGTTGCAGCCCTTTACTTTCTACTCTTCCAATCACGCGCTTACCGATAAACAGCAGAACGGTGCCCAACTTCCAAGGCCAAAAGGACCAAGGCACCCTGATTAATATCCAAAATCACTCGGTAGGAACCTGCTCGATAGCGCCACAGCCCCGAATAGTTGCCGGTCAAGGCCTTACAGTGGCTCTGCGGGTACTCAAAACCCTCTAGTTTTTCCAGTTCTTCTAAAATACGTTGGGCAACTGGCTTATCCAGCTTTTTCAGTTGTTTAAGAGCTCGAGGAGTTAACTCCACCCTCCAGGTGCTACTCACAGACCGAGCTCCGCGCGAGCTTCATCCAGACTATGTGTTTTCTGTTTACCTGCACGCACTGATTCAGCATCGGCCTTCAAGGTAAAGGCATGTTCTAATTCAACCAGGTGTTCTTCTAACAAGGTGTTGATGTAGAAGGAAACAGGGCGATTAGTTTTGTGCGAGAGCGCTTCAAGGCGTTGGCGCACATCGTGAGAGGGGCGAAAGGTGAGCCCTTTCCGGGCCGTTGTTTCTACTGTCATGCTTCAATCGTATTACACGTCATACACAGATTTTAAGGGGTCACCTCAAAGAAGACCCTGTACTTCGTTGCTAGCTAGACAGCAAGACCCACCGGGCCCGACCCTTTTCTTGCTACTGTGGAACCAGAACACACCGCCTAACCAGCAGGAAATCGCATGAGTGAGAACAACCCCGGCACCACCCCGCCCTACCCGCAACAACCCGGCCCACAAGCGTCCGCGCACATCAACGAACCGAGCCTCACCCAGCCCCTACCCAACGACCTCAGCGACGGCTGGCTACCCGAAGACACGCGCCAGCGGCCCCTCTCGCCCCTGCCCGCACCCAAGCTCTTCGGCTTCCAATCCCTGCTGCCCTTCAAGTTCCTCAATGCACTGCGCCACCCCGCAGAACTGCCCCTGGTCGTCATGGCCTACGCGCTCACCATCATGCTCTACGTGGGCGGCGGTATCTACCTCATCTACTCACTCTTCAGCAGCGTGCTAGGGGACGACTTCGTCAACTACCAAATCAGCAACCTGGTCGGCCAACTCATCGCCATCGCCATCTACCTACCCCTGGGCATCTTCTTCGTCCGCGGTGCCATGTACGGCCAGCTGCGCCTCAGCGGGGTGCGCATTACCCCCACCCAGTTCCCCGAGGCCTACCAGATGGTTGTTGAAGCCGCCCACGCCGCCGGCCTGCGCCGCGTACCCGACGCCTACGTCGTACTCGGCAACGGCCAAATCAACGCCTTCGCCTCGGGCCACGGGCACCGCCGCTTCATCGCCATCTACTCCGACCTCTTCGAAATCGGTGGCGCAGCCCGCAACCCCGAAGCCCTACGCTTCATCATCGGGCACGAAGTGGGGCATATCGCCGCCGGTCACGTCAGCTACTTCCGCCTGATTTTCACCAGCTTCTTCATGCAGATTCCGATCCTCGGCAACCTGCTCTCCCGCACCCAGGAATACACCGCCGACAACTTCGGCTACCGCTACGCCCCCGACGGCACCGAAACCACCACCACCGTACTCGCCGCCGGTAAGTACCTGATGAACGACGTGAACTTCCACGAACTGGCCAACCGGGCCGTCTACGAGCGTGGCTTCTTCACCTGGCTCGCCAACCTCACCACCACCCACCCGCCGGTGACCTGGCGCGCTCACGCCCTGCGCGACCGCACCGAACCCGGCCGCCTCATCTGGCGACCCAAGAACAACCCGCCCTACCCGCTCTCCATGATTCCGGCAGCTGAGCCCGCCGAGGCCTGGGCCGACCCTCTACAGGCCACTGACCACCTGGCCACCTACCCCGAACGCGCCGACAACCAGCACTGGGGTTCAGTCAACACCACCTACCGGCCCCCGGCCCAGTACCGTGACCGCACGGTAGGCGACATGCTCTACAGCGGCTGGGTACCCCCGCAGTACCGCCAGCGCACCCCCTGGAACGGCTTCGGTGCCCCCTCACCGCAGGGCTTCCAGCAGGCGCCTGGCCAGTCACCTGACCAGCAGGGTCAGGACGCCGGTAGCGGCCCAGGTGCTACACCTCGGGAAAGCGAGCGCCCGGCGTCCGCCCCGGACAACCCGCCCACTGATCAGGGCTAAACCTCAAAAAGGCAAAGAGTAGAATAGGCTAAATGGCCCTACCACAGAAAATGCGCTCCTGGCGCCCTGACCCGCTGATTACCCTGATTCTGCTCGCCGTTGCCCTGGCAATCATCTTCCCGGCGCGCGGGGACTTCGCCGAGGGGTTCAGCGTAGCCACCAAAATCGCAATCGGCCTGCTCTTCTTCCTCTACGGTGCCCGACTCTCACCCCAAGAAGCCCTGCAGGGCCTGAAAAACTGGCGGCTCCACAGCACCATTCTGGGCTTCACCTACCTGATCTTTCCCCTCATTGGCCTGGCCCTCTACCCCATCCAGGGAATTATCGGCCGGGAGCTCTACCTGGGTCTGCTCTTTATGACCCTGGTGCCATCCACCGTGCAGTCCTCGGTGGCTTTCACCTCTATCGCCAAAGGCAATGTGGCAGGGGCAATTGTTAGCGCAAGTGCCTCGAATATCGTGGGTGTGATAGCCACTCCCCTGCTGGTCATGCTACTGATGCAGAGCGATCAGCTCACCATCTCAGGCTCCGTTTTTGGTGATATCGCACTCCAGCTGCTCTTGCCATTCGTGCTGGGCCAGCTCCTGCGCCGCTGGGTGGGCGACATAGCCAAGAACAAGCTCACCAGGCACGTTGATCGCCTCTCCATTGCCATGGTGGTCTACGCCGCTTTTTCAGACGGCATTGTGCAGGGCATTTGGACCCGCATTAGCCCCTGGCAGATCCTGCTCCTGGTTCTTCTGTCCATTGCCCTGGTGGAGTTCCTGCTCTGGCTCAGCGGGGTTGTCTCAAAGAAGCTGGGCTTTAGCTACGGCGACCGGGTGGCGGTGCAGTTCTGCGGCTCGAAGAAGTCCCTGGCAACCGGCCTGCCCATGGCAGCGGTAATTTTCGGGGGCGGGGCCGTGGGTGCCCTCATTCTGCCGCTCATGATTTTCCACCAGGTTCAGCTCATGATTTGCGCTGCCAAGGCCGCCCGCTGGGGCAGGCAGGTTCAAGCTTCATAGCGAAAATCATGGTGACTATCATGGTGAAAATAGCCATGATGGTTAGCAATGACGGCCGATTTTCACATTGATGACGCCGGGTTCAGATCCCGCAGAATATCAACGAGGAGGCGGGCGGCGGCGTCCTGCTCCGAACTTGCCCGAAGCACCGCAAAGACCCGGCGGCGACCCAGGGGCTCACTCACCCATAGGTTTCCGGTGCGGACCCCCTGCCGCCAGGGCTCAGCCCCGCTGGGAGCCGGGACCTCTGACCGGTAGAGGCCATCAAGCACCAGATGGGGCAGCAGGGCTACCGCATAGCCACCGTAGGCCGAGTGCAGCTGCCAGCTCAGGTCGGTTGAGATGAACCGCGGGCGGGGTGCAATATGGGCATCGGCTAGATAGGCGTCCGACCAGGCCCTGAGCTCCGTTCCCGGAGGTTCCATACACCAGGGGGCGCTCTCAGCCCAGGCAAGAGAATCGAGCGGTTGCGGTGGCACCATAGCCGCCGGGGCCACCAGCACGATGGGGTCTTCCCAGAGCTCCCGCCGCACCAGGGTAACGGGGAGCTGCACCGGGCGTCCTTCGTATTCTTCGGCGATGACCAGGTCAAACTGGTGCCGGGCAAGCTCGGCGATAGAGCGCTGGGGCTCCAACTGGGTGAGCTCCAGGCTCAGATGCGGGGCGCGCTCTTCGAGCAGTACGAAGACCCGCGGCACCATGTAGCGGGCTGCCGAGTTGAAGGACGCCACCTTGAGGGTTCGTGGGGCCAGGCTGGTTTCGCTAGCCATAGCGTTGTGGGCGCGTTCCATGAGCGAGAGGATCTGCCCGGCATAGTCGGCAAGTTCCAGGCCGCGCGGGGTGAGCACCACGCCGCGGCCGGACTTCTCATAGAGCCGATGCCCCACCTCAGCCTGAAGTTTGGCCAGGTGGTTTGAGACGGTTGAGGGATCGTAGCCCAGCACATCGGCGGCAGCGGCCAGGGAGCCCTGCTGGGCTAGCTCGTAGAAGATTTCGAGGCGGCGGGAGTCGTACACACTCACTCCAATTCATTGATAAATCCCATGAATACTGTTTGAACTCATGGAATTGAACCGGGTTTACCCCTAGTTTACAGTGGAGTCCATGACTCTCACCCAGGCCCTCATCGGTTTCGCCGGCATCGCTTTTCTCATCACGATTATCCCGGCCACAGACACCGCCCTGGTGTTGCGCTCCCTGGTCGCGGGTGGACGACGAAGCGCCTACGCCTGCGTCTTTGGCATCACCGCAGGCCTGCTCATTTGGGGCGTCACCGCCGCAACCGGCCTAGCCGTGCTCATGGCAGCCGCTCCCCTGATCTTTGACCTCATCACCGTGGCCGGTGGCCTCTACCTGATCTACCTGGGCATCAAATTCCTGCTCAATCTCAGACGCTGGGGGCAGGTGACCGCCCTCAAAACCGACCAAGCCGCCCTGGCCTCGCTGCCTGCACCCGCGGCGTCCTTACCCGGAGTTAGCGGAGCGGACGCCCCCACCCCCGCTAGCGAACACAGGGTGGGTAAGGATTTTCTCGCGGGCTTCATCGCCAACATTCTCAACCCCAAAATCGCGGTCTTCTACATTGCCAGCGTGCCGCCCTTTATGGTCGCCAGCGTGCAGCCCTTCATCATGGGAAGCCTGCTAGCCCTCATCCACGGCGGCATTAACGTGCTCTGGTTTACCCTCATCATCTCGCTGGCCTCACTGGCCATGAAGTGGCTACTGTACCCGCGTGCCACCCTCGTCATCGACGGCATCGCGGGGTCAGTGCTACTGGTCTTTGGCGTGCTGATCCTGGTGGAGGCGGCGCATAAGCTGCTCTAGGGTAGCTCCAGCAGGCAGGTATGCCTCTGCCCGCGACCCTCTCGCCGGTTCGCTAGCGCTCACGGGCGATTCACGCCCCGCCTGGCGGCGGATTACGTTCGCTCTTATGTGCTGGCGCACCCGCTCACTTCATCCGAGCCAGCGGGCTCTCAGCATACCCGCCTGCGTGGCATCTCTTTTACAACCCCAGCGCCTCCACCGCCCGGATCAGGGAGACATGGGCCAGGGCCTGGGGGAAGTTGCCGGTGAGGCGCTGCTGTTCAAAGTCGTACTCGGAGCTCATCAGCCCCAGGTCGCTGGCGCAGTCCAGGACGGTGTCGATGAGGGCGCGTCCGTCCGCCTCCCGTCCGGAGCGGATGTACTGCTCTGCCAGCCAGAGGGAGGAAATGAAGTGGGGGTTGTCCTGCCCCTCAAAGCCGTCTTGAGAGTCGGAGTTGTCGTAGCGGTAAATCATGCCCGAGGAGTGGCGGATGGTCGCTTCGATACGTTCAACGGTTGCCAGCATGCGGGGGTCATCCCAGTCTACGAGCCCGATTTGGGGTAGTTGCAGCAGGGAGGCGTCCACGGCGGTACCGCCGTAGGTTGAGACGAAGCAGCCTAGATCGGCGTTGAAGCCGCGGCTCAGAATTTCATCGGCAACGGCGTCGCGGCAGTGTTCCCAGGTGGCTGCGTCACCGTCGAGCCCGAAGTCGCGCACGGCGGAAACACCGGCGTCGAAGGCTGCCCAGAGCATGGCCTGGGAGTGGGTGTAGACGGTGGGTTCGCCGAAGGTCTCCCACATGGAGCGGTCGGTGTCGCCGATGCGTTCGGTGGCGGCGTTGAGCAGGGCCTTCTGGATAGGCCAGGAGAGGTGGTCTTCTGCTACGCCCGCTTCGCGCAGGTTGGCGAAGGTGACGAGCACCTGCCCCAGGGCGTCCCCCTGGAACTGGTCGCCCGAGCCGTTGCCGCTACGAACCGGCTGGGACCCCTCGTAGCCGGGCAGGGCCAGGCGGCGCTCGATGTCGTCCTTTTCGCCGGCCAGGCCGTAGACCGCGTGAATGCGGCGCGGGTTGTTGGCCAGGGCTCGCAGGATCCAGTTACGCAGCTGGGCGGTCTCACGCTCGTGGCCGTGGGTGAGGGTTACGTCCATGGCCATGGCGACATCGCGCAGCCAGGTGAAACGGAAGTCGTAGTTGCGTTTGCCCCCGATGACTTCGGGCAGGGAGGTTGTTACGGAGGCGACCAGGGCGCCAGTTTCACGGGAAATCAGGGCGCGCAGGACCAGCAGGGACCGCAGGCGGGCTTCCCGGTAGCGGGCGTTGGCTTCTTCGCGGTGGTCCTCGGCGGTGGGGGCAACAACCTGGCTCGCAGCCGTTTGGGCTAGCTCATGGTAGGTGGCTTCGTCGACCTCGGGGGCGGCGGTGTTAGACCCGGTTTCCAGCAGGATTGATGAGGTCTTGGCTTCTTCCAGCTCTTCAACCTCGCGCACCGCCGAAATAGTAGCGGGCGCTTGCTCTGCCTGCTCAGATGCGCGGACGCCGGTGGGCACCTGCCCGCCCTCGGGCAGGTGGGCGGGGGTAGCGTCCTCATCTTCAGCCTCTGGCAGGGAGTCTGCGGGGCTGTAGAGGTCGGACCACTCCTGCCACTGCTCCTGGGTGTAGGTCAGGGCCGTGGGGTAATCCACCGGGGCAGGCGGATTGTGGTTAGAGGCAAAGTAAGACAGAGTGAAGGTATAGCTCTGACCAGCAGAAACGGTAAAGGTTTCGGCCTTAGATTCGGGGTCGCCCTCAGGCAGGGAATCGCCCCGGAAGACCAGGGCATGAGGGCCAGCCATACCCACCAGCATGTCGGCGGACGGGTCGGGGGCGCCAGCGGCGTCCACCCCCTCATAGCGGGTAACCCAGGGAATCGTCTTACCGTAATCAAAGCGCAGGGCAAGCTCGTGATACATGGTGACCTCACCGGTCAAGCCCTCCACATTGCGCACGATCGTGGTGCCGCCCGAAAGCGGCATAAACTCGGTGACGCGCACCGACGCGTCCCCCACAAACCAGACGGTCTGCAGAATAAAGGTGTTCTCGCGGTAGGAACGCTCCGTGCGGATCTCTTCCACCGGGGCGGGGTTGACCGATTCGAGGGGGGCCAGCAACCAGCGACCGTGCTCCCGCTCCCCCAGAAGGGCGGCAAAGACCGCACGGGAGTCAAAGCGCGGGGCGCAGAACCAGTCAATGGAACCGGTGCGGGAAACCAGCGCGCCGGTGTTCATGTCTGAGAGCAGGGCGTAATCCTCGATGAAAGAAGCCATACCACCAGTCTAACAGGGCGCTTAGTATCGGCCGGTGGCGCTGAAGGTAGTCAAAAGTTTCATAAGTGCGTTCTTTGCCCGCACCTATGAAAATTTCGATGACATTCAAGGATTTACCCTCTTGTGGTCATACCCCCAGGGGGTATATGTTAAAGACATGAGCGAAGAGCACTGCGCAACCCACCAGGCAGAACACCACCACGGCTACACCGCCGACAAGGACGCCTACCTCAAGCGCCTGCGCCGCATCGAGGGGCAGGTACGCGGCATCCAGCGCATGGTCGACGAGGACGTCTACTGCATCGACATCCTCACCCAGGTATCCGCCATCAACAAGGCCCTGCACAGCGTCTCCATCCAGCTCCTAGAAGACCACGTGCGGCACTGCGTCGTCGACGCCGCCACCCAGGCAAAAGCCACCGGCAACACCGCCCCCCTCGACGACAAAATCAGCGAAGCAATGGCAGCCATCACCCGCCTCATCAAGAGCTAGAATCCAGCCCCCGGCAGGGAGTCAACCGGCTCCCGCCGACCCAAGTACGGGCGTCCGCGCCCCACACCCACAAGGAGAAAACCCATGTCAGCAACCATCGTCAAAGCAACCGGCCTCACCTGCAACCACTGCGCCATGAGCGTGCGCGAAGAAATTGAAGAAATTGAGAACGTCACCGGCGTAGAGGTCGACGTGGTCAAGGACGGCGAATCCACCGTCACCATCAACCACACTGGCGACCTGGACGCCGCCGCCGTCTCAGTCGCCATCGAAGAAGCCGGCTTCACCCCCGTCGGCTAATCACCGACACAGGGGCGGACGTGCGTCTCTGCCGGCTCATTTTTCTAGGGCTTTGGAGGGCAGCTTTGCCCAGCGACCCTCTTACTCCTCGCCTGGGGGCTCGTCGCAATTCACGCCAGCCCCGAAGCCAGCTGGGCGCCAGCCGCCCTCCGTCGCCCGGGGGTGCGGGCGCGCGTCGGCAGCCAACTGGCTAGGGCTGGCATGAATCGCGCGCGAGCTTGCGAGCCCGCGAGAAGGTTAGTTGGCAGAGACGCGCGTCCGCACCCCATAGGGAGAGATGCTCGCCTCCCCTGGGCAAAGCCGCCCTCCAAAGCTCGCGATATGCGCCCGGCCCCAAGAACCCTACAAGCACCGAACACAACAAACTAAGTGAAAGAAGGCGTCATGCCAACCCAATCCACCGCTGAGGTTTTCACCGGTGACACCCGCATCGTGAATCTGAATGTGGGGGGTATGACCTGCGCGTCCTGTGTGGGGCGGGTGGAGCGCAAGCTCAAGAAAATTGGGGTGGACCCCTCGGTCAATCTTCCGCTGGAAACCGCCCGCGTGGTTGCGCCTGCTTCGGTCACTGATCAGCAGCTGATTGAGACGATTGAGAAGGCCGGGTACACGGCGAGCTTGAAGCAGGACGCCGTCGAGCAGGCTGATGAGCCTGAGCAGGGTTCGCTCACCCCGCGCCTGTGGGTGGCGGCGATCTTTACCCTGCCGGTGTTTCTGATGTCTATGTTTGCTGCTTTCCAGTTCCCTCATTGGGGCTGGGTGGTTGCCGCCCTGACCCTGCCGGTGGCGACCTGGGCGGCCCTGCCTTTCCACCGCCCGGCCTGGACTAATCTTCGGCACGGTTCTTTCACCATGGACACCCTGATTTCCCTGGGTGTTATTGCTTCCTACGCTTTTTCGCTCTGGCAGCTCCTTATCGACCCGGCTATGACCGCCCATGCCGGGCACGGGGCGTCCTCACCTGGCAGCCACGGCATGGACCACATGCTCTACTTTGATGCGGCGGCCATGATTACCCTCTTTTTGTTGGCTGGCCGGCAGATTGAGCACCGCACCGCCCGGCGCTCGTCCCAGGCCCTGCGGGCTCTGCTGAACCTGGGGGCTAAGTCTGCCACGGTTCTGCAGGGCGGGCGGGAAGTGCAGATTCCCGTCAAGGACCTGCTCCCCGGCGACCTGTTCTTGGTGCGGCCCGGCGAGAAAATTGCGGTGGACGGCGAGGTTGTTGAGGGGCGCTCGGCGGTGGACGCTTCCCTGCTGACCGGTGAATCCGTGCCGGTTGAGGTAGGGGTGGGGGACGCCGTCGTTGGCGCGACCGTCAACACATCGGGTTCGCTGACGGTGCGGGCGACCCGCGTGGGAGCCGATACTGTACTGGCCCAGATGAGTCGTACCGTGGCGGAGGCCCAGTCTACTAAGGCCCCTATTGCCCGCCTGGCTGACCGGGTTTCTGCGGTTTTTGTGCCGGTGGTGATTGCCCTGGCCCTGGCGACCCTGGTCGGCTGGCTGCTGGTGACCGGTGATGTCAATGCGGCTTTTACCGCGGCGGTGTCGGTGCTGGTCATTGCCTGCCCCTGCGCCCTGGGTCTGGCGACCCCTACGGCCCTGCTGGCGGGTACTTCGCGCGGGTCCCAGCTGGGTATTTTGATTCGTTCGGCCCAGGTGCTTGAGTCCACCAAGCGCCTGACCACTGTGGTGCTCGATAAGACCGGCACCGTGACCACCGGGGCCCTGGCTCTGGCTGAGGTGATTCCCCTGGCAGGTGGTGGGGGCCAGGACGCCGCCCCCCTGCTGGCACTGGCCGGGGCGGCCGAGTCTCGCTCGGAGCACCCCATTGCCCGGGCTATTACCCAGGCAGCCCAGGCTGAGGCCCACCTGCGGGGGCAGGCCCTACCGCAGGTCACTGATTTTGCCTCCTCCCCCGGCGGGGGCGTGCGGGCTACCCTGCACGAAGAGGTTTCTGCAGGTGAGAGCCGGGAGGTTTCGGTGCTAGTGGGCCAGCCCAGTTTCCTTGTCTCTGAAGGCGTTGAGCTGAGTGAAACCCACACCCGCGCCCTGCTGGCCGAGCAGGAGGCCGGGCGCACCACCGTCGTCCTTGCTATCGGGGGGCAGCCCGCTGCCCTGCTGGCCCTGCACGATACCCCCAAGGCTGGGGCGTCCAAGGCTCTGGCCGAGCTGCGGGCTCTGGGTCTTACCCCGGTTCTGCTGACCGGGGACGCCGAACCCGTCGCCCGCGCCGTGGCAGCCGAGGTGGGCATTGCCCCGGCGGACGTCTACGCGGAGGTCAGCCCGTCCGACAAGCTGGCCACCATCACCCGCCTGCAGGAGGGCGGGGCCGGGGTTGCCATGGTGGGTGACGGCGTGAACGACGCAGCGGCCCTAGCCCAAGCGGACGTGGGTGTGGCCATGGGGTCGGGCACCGACGTGGCTATGGAGGCCGCCGATATGACCATTGTTCGTAGTGACTTGGGCTCGCTGCCGACGGCGATTCGGCTTTCGCGGGCCACCCTGCGCCTGATTAAGAGCAACCTGTTCTGGGCTTTTGCCTACAACACGGTGGCGATTCCGGTGGCGGCGGCGGGCCTGCTCAACCCCATGATTGCGGCGGCGGCCATGGCGTTTTCGTCGGTTTTCGTGGTGCTCAACTCCACCCGCCTGCTCCGTTTCTCCTAAAACTCCACCCCATCCCCAGGAGGTCCCCATGAAAATCCCGACTGCCCGCGTCCTCGCCCTGACTGCTGCATCGCTGCTAGCGTTGACGGCCTGTGGTTCCAACGACTCCACGGCTAAAAGTGAAGCTGAGGCCCTGGTGTCATCGGCCGCAGCTGCCCACGCTGATCACGCCAACCACCCGGCAGATGGCGGGCCTGCCCCTGCCGGCATCGCCGAAGCTACCGACCCCACCTACCCTGTTGGCACCGAGGTAGTTCTTGCTGCTGACCACATGAGCGGCATGGACGGGGCGACCGCCACCGTCGTTGGTGCTTACCAGACCTACACTTACTCGGTGAATTACACCCCCACCGACGGGTCTGACCCCGTGACCGACCACAAGTGGGTTGTGCAGGAAGAACTTGCGGACGCCGGGAGCAAGCGTCTTGCTGACGGCACTCCCGTGACCATCGAAGCTGAGCATATGACCGGCATGAAAGGAGCTGAGGGTAACGTTGAATCATCAACCGATGAGACCGTGTATATGGTGGATTTCACCGCGGCCGGCATGACCATGAAGAATCATAAATGGGTCACGGAGTCTGAGATTAAAGCCGCCAAGTAACTCCTCACTCTCAAAGGGACCGCAAAACTTAAAAAGGACCGCATAATATGCGGTCCTTTTTTGGAAATGAGGTCCCCTTGCGAAGGGCGGGAAGGGGTTAGAGGGCGGGCTTAATATCGCGGACGATGGCCTGCAGCTGGCGCAGGTTGAAGTCTACTCCCAGCATGTTGGGGATCGTCACCAGCAGGGTGTCTGCCTCAGCTACGGCCTCGTCCTGAGCCAGCTCTTCAGCAATTTTGTCGGGCTCACCAATGTAACTCTTGCCGAAGCGGGAGACGGCGCCGTCCAGAATACCGACCTGGTCCTGGCCCTCAGCCTGGGCGCGCAGGCCGAAGTAGTAGTTACTCTGCTCATCAATAATCGGAATAATCGAACGCGATACCGACGTGCGCGGGGTGCCCTCGTGCCCGGCGTCCGCCCATGCCTGCTTGAAGATACGCAGCTGCTCGGCCTGCAGCTGATCAAAGGGCACGCCGGTGTCTTCCAGCAGCAGGGTGGAGGACATCAGGTTCATGCCCTGCTCGCCGGTCCAGCGGGCGGTATCGCGGGTGCCAGCACCCCACCAGATGCGGCGGGGCAGGCCGGGCGACTGGGGCGTAATGGGGTCAAGCTGAGTGGGGTCAGAAACGCTCTGGGCGATGCCCTTGCCGGCAATAGCCTCGCGGAAGAGGGCGGTGTGGCGGCGGGCCATGTCAGACTCGTCCTCACCCTCAGCGGGCAGGTAGCCGAAGTGGGCAAAGCCCTTATAGACGGTTTCGGGTGACCCGCGGGAAATACCCAGCTGCAGGCGCTCGTTACCGGCAATCAGGTCGACCATGGCGGCCTGTTCTGCCATGTAGAGCGGGTTTTCGTAGCGCATGTCGATGACGCCGGTGCCCAGCTCGATGGTGGAGGTGCGGGCCCCTGCGGCGGCCAGTAGGGGGAAGGGGGACATCTGTTGCTGGGCGAAGTGGTGGACGCGGTAGAAGGCCCCGTCCAGCCCGATGTCTTCAGCGCCGACGGCCAGGTCGATGGCCTGGTGGAGCATGTCGGCGCCCGTGCGGGTTTTGGAGCCGGGGTAGTCGCCGTAGTGGCCGAAGGAGAGGAAGCCTATTTTAGGTGCCACGATTGTATGCCTTTCAGGTTGATTTTCCTTACGGACATTACTTTACCAGGAAAGCATTGCGGGCGATAGGGAGATGCCATCGGAAAAGTGCAAATGCCCGTCACTTTTGGCAGGGCAGTTGCACTTTTCGACAGGCTAGCTAGCCAGCATCCTCACCCGGTAGGTCGAGGGGCTTTCTCCGTATTCAGCCTTAAAAGCCTTACTCACATGCGAGGGGTCAAAGAGGGCATAGCGGGCACTGATGGTCTGCACCGAATCCCCGCGGTAAAGGGGGTTAGCCAAATCCTCTCGAATACATTCCAGGCGGCGGGTGCGGATGTAGGTAGAGACGGTCTGCTGATTGGCCGCAAACCTGCCGTGCAACTGCCTCAGGGAGATATAGAGGGCGTCAGCGATTTTACCGGGGCCCAGGTCAGGGTCACCCAGGTGCTCTTCAATATAGGCGACAGCCTGGTGAAAGAGCATATTGTCCGGCGAGCGCCCGGCTTCGTTTGATTCTGCCGCCATGACGGTAATAAGCATTTCGAGGGCCGAGCGTACGAGAGCCAGGGCGTGGGGGCCGCTGAGTTCATCAAGATTAGCTGCGAGCTGCTCAAAGAGGGGCACGGCAAACTTCCCGAGCCCTTGCTGGTCAGAGACGGGGGTGGCCGTAATGACCCCTACATAATCGACCCCCAGGTGCACGAAGTTTTGCGGGAAGAGCACGATGAGGCTGCGTTGCTGGCCGGGGTATTCGAGCTGGTAGGGGCGCTTGGTCACATAGAGAGCCAGGTCGCCGGGGCACAGGTGGCAACTACGCCCGTCCTGAGTGAGCACAGCTTCGCCGTCGAGTTGCAGGCTAAGTTTGCAATAGCCGTTGTGTTCAGCGTCGTGCGCATCGGGGGTGCGGGCGACGCTGTGGGCGGGGGTAGTCATGTCGAAGAGTTCCACATCCCCCAGGGAGGCGGTGCGGACGCTGGCGCTAAAGTTTTCGGGGTTATCGCAGATGATGCGCAGGTCGCCGAAGCTTTCACGAGCACCGGCGCACCAGTCGGTGAAGCCGAGTTCTTGGTGCTGCCTGAAGCGGTAGGCCGCGCGGTTTTCTTCTTGGCTCACGTGGGCACCCTCCTGCTGTCCTGCGGCCACACAAGTGACCGGGCGCGCACTGCGCCAAATACTGTGCACGGCTCGCCTAACACGTATAAAACCGTGACTCACATCATAGATGTAACCGTTTTTAACAGCAAGGAGATGACAATGCTGTCACTACCCACATCCTATTCAGAACTGGTGAGCCGCGTGACCGCGGGTGGCACCCGCGAGGTTTTTGACCCGGCCACCGAAGAACTTATTGGCCTGGCACCCGAGCAGGGCATCGACGTCCTCGACCAGCTTGTCGCCAAGGCACGGGAGGCCCAGCCGGCCTGGGCAGCCCTCTCTCACGCCGAGCGCAGCGACTACCTCATGAAGATGGCGGACGCCATTGAGCAGGCCTCAGACCCCCTGGCCGAACTGCTGTCGCGCGAGCAGGGTAAGCCCCTCAACGGCCCCAATGCCCGGTTTGAGCTGGGCGGTTGCGTAGCCTGGACTCGCGCCACCGCGTCCTTCGGCATGGAGGAAGAGACCTTGGTGGATGACGGCGAGACCCGCGCCGTGCTCAACTACCGCCCCATTGGCGTAGTGGGTGGCATTGGCCCCTGGAACTGGCCGCTCATGATTACCATTTGGCAGATTGCCCCGGCCCTACGCATGGGTAACACTATTGTGCTCAAGCCGTCCGAGTACACCACCCTGAGCGTGCTGGCCCTGGTTGAGGTAATCAACACCGTGCTCCCCGAGGGGGTTGTGCAGATTATCCCGGCGACTCCCGAGGTAGGGGCTGCCATGACCACTCATCCGGGCATCGATAAGATTACCTTTACCGGCTCTACCGCTACCGGCAAGAAGATTGCCGCCTCAACGGCCGACACCCTCAAGCGCCTCACCCTGGAACTGGGTGGTAATGACGCCGGCATCGTGCTGGACGATGCTGACCCCAAGACCATCGCCGAGGGGCTTTTCTGGGGTGCCTTTATCAACACCGGTCAAACCTGCGCGGCTCTTAAGCGCCTCTATGTACCCGACTCCCTCTACGACCAGGTCTGTGACGAGCTGGTTGCCGTTGCCCAGAATATGCCTATGGGTGTAGGTCTTGATGAGCAGAATGTCCTGGGCCCCCTGCAGAACAAGGCCCAGTACGACATTGTTGCCAATCTGGTTCAGAAGGCTAAGGACGCCGGGGCGCGCGTCCTGCTGGGTGGCACCCCTGATGAAGAGGCCAAGGGCTTCTTCTACCCCACCACCCTGATTGCCGATATCGACAAGGACAACCCCCTGGTTGTTGAGGAGCAGTTTGGCCCAGCTCTGCCGATTATCCGTTACTCCACCCTGGAGGAAGCCCTCGAAGAGGCCAACAAGCTGAACGTGGGCCTGGGCGCCTCGGTCTGGTCATCGAATATTGAGCGGGCCCGCGAGGTGGCCGCCAAGATTGAGGCAGGCACCGTCTGGATTAACAAGCACGGCGCGATTGACCCCCGCATCCCCTTCGGCGGCATCAAGGAGTCAGGTTACGGCGTGGAGTTTGGCGTCGAGGGCCTCAAGCATATGGGCCTGCCGCAGGTTATCTGCGAATAAACCCCGACCTTCCTCTGCCCCGTCCGGACGCACCCGGGCGGGGCAGGCGTCCTTAACCTCTCTGCGGGCGGGGTTGGGTAGAAATTACTGACCGAGCGTTAAAAAATTTCTCGCGCAGACCTATTGCACACCCCACATTTTCGTATATGATTTCAAACAAATGTGACCCCTACCTCATGGGGGCGCATATCATCCACCCCCGCACACAAGGAGACACCGATGTCTTCACACATGGCAGCTACCGCCCGCCACCGGGTCAGCCGCGAAGAAAAGAAGGTGCTAGCAGGCACCCTCATCGGAACCACTATCGAATGGTACGACTTCTTCATCTACGCCCAGGCCGCAGGCCTGATTCTTGCCACCCAGTACTTCACCCCCGAAGGTGAAGACAAGACCATCGCCCAGATCGTTTCATGGGCATCCCTGGGTATTAGCTTTATCTTCCGCCCGCTTGGCGCTATCGTCGCTGGCCACATCGGCGACAAGTTCGGCCGCCGCATCACCCTGGTGCTCACCCTCATTCTGATGGGTATCGCCACCGTCGGTATCGGTTTTGTGCCCACCTACGCCCAAATCGGCATCGCAGCGCCCATCATTATCGTGGTTCTGCGTATTCTCCAGGGCTTCTCAGCCGGCGGCGAATGGGGCGGTGCCGCCCTCATGTCGGTGGAGCACGCACCTCGCAACAAGCGCGGCTTCTTCGGAGCCTTCCCCCAAATTGGCGTACCCCTGGGCATGATTCTGGCAACCCTGGTCAACCTCTTCCTCAACTCCATTTTGACCGAAGAGCAGTTCCTCAGCTTTGGCTGGCGCATCCCCTTCTGGTCGTCCATCATCCTGATTCTGGTGGGCTTCTACATCCGCCACTCCGTTGAAGAATCCCCCGTCTTCAAGGAGATGCAGAACCTCAAGAAGCGCGAATCTGCCCCGCTCAAGCAGCTCTTTAAGGGCAACACCAAAGAGGTTGTGCTGGCAGCCCTGATCTTCATCGCCAACAACGCAGCAGGCTACCTGGTTATCGCCTTCTTCATCTCTTACGGCGTGAAGGCCCTGGGCATGACCCGCGGCGATGCCATGACCGCCTCGCTTATTGGTGGTCTGGGCTGGCTTACCTTCACCATGGTCGGCGGCTGGATGAGCGACAAGATTGGCCGCGTGCGCACCTTCCAGCTAGGTTACGGCTTTATGATTCTCTGGGCCGTACCCATGTGGTTCCTCATCGACAGCGGCAACGCAGCCCTCTTCACCCTGGCTATTTTCATCCTCACCATTGGCCTAGGCCCCTCCTACGGCCCCCAGTCAGCCATGTACGCCGAGATGTTCCCGGCCTCCGTGCGATTCTCGGGCATCTCGATTGGCTACGCCATCGGCGCGATTCTGGGTGGCGCTTTTGCCCCCATGATTGCTGAGATGATTCTGAAGCAGACCGGCCAGTCCTGGATGATTGGCGTCTACATCGCGGCCCTGGCCGTGGTGTCGGTGATTGCGGTCAGCATGGTACCCAAGAGCAACCAGGAGATCGATCTTCACCCCGAAGAGGCATAAGCCCTCAGCCCCCGCCACCCACCGGTGACGGGGGTTTTTCTCTCACCCTTGACCTGCATCACTTAAAGTGAAAAGATTTAGTGAACGATTGGTCAGTTATTTCTTGGCTTTCTGACAAAGGAGTTTGAATGTCGCAGACACCCCAGGCTTATCTCGTAGGCGGCTCCCGCACCCCCGTGGGGCGTTACGGCGGGGCGCTGTCGTCCGTCCGCCCCGATGATCTCGCGGCCCTGGTGATTAAGGACGTCGTCGAGAAGGCCGGGCTTGACCCGGCGGCTGTCGACGAGGTCATCTTGGGCAACGCCAACGGTGCCGGTGAAGAGAACCGCAACGTGGCCCGCCTGGCCTGGCTGCTCAACGACTACCCCGACACCGTCCCCGGCATCACCGTCAACCGCCTGTGTGCCTCGGGCATGAGCGCTATTACCCTGGCTGCGCAGATGATTAAGGCGGGCGAGGCCGATATCGTGATTGCCGGTGGCGTGGAGTCTATGTCCCGCGCCCCCTGGGTCATGGAAAAGCCCACCACCGCTTTTGCCAAGCCCGGCCAGAGCTTCGATACCTCTATCGGCTGGCGCTTCGTCAACCCCGTATTTGCTGAGCGCGACAAGTTCACCTACTCCATGCCAGAAACCGCAGAAGAGGTAGCCCGCGTCGATTCTATTTCCCGTGAAGACTGTGACGCCTTTGCCGTCCGCTCCCACGAGCGGGCCATCGCGGCCATTGAGGCCGGGCACTTTAAAGACGAAATCGTGCCCGTGGTGGTACGGGACCGCAAGGGCCGGGAAACCGTGGTTGATACGGACGAGGGCCCCCGCCCCGGCACCACCCCCGAGGTGCTGGCCAAGCTGCGCCCGGTCGTTGCCCGTGGTTCTGTGGTGACGGCAGGTAATTCCTCCTCCCTCAACGACGGAGCATCAGCCATTATTGTGGCCTCCGAAGAAGCCGTGAAGAAGTACGGGCTAACCCCCCGCGCCCGCGTTGTCACCGGTACGTCCGCCGGTCTAGCCCCCGAAATCATGGGTCTGGGCCCCGTACCCGCTACCGAAAAAGCCCTGGCCAGGGCCGGGTGGACGGTGGCAGACCTGGGGTCTGTGGAACTCAACGAGGCTTTTGCTTCCCAGTCCCTGGCGTCCATGCGCCGCCTGGGCCTGAGCGAGGATATCGTCAACCGCGACGGCGGGGCGATTGCCCTGGGTCACCCGCTGGGCTCGTCCGGCTCCCGCATTGTCATTACCCTGCTGGGCCGCATGGAGCGCGAGGGAACCACCAAGGGCCTAGCCACCATGTGCATTGGCGTGGGCCAGGGCGCTGCCCTGCTAGTGGAGGCTGTCTAATGTTTGAACACTTCGCCGCCCTAGCTGTTGAAGAAGGCGAGGACCGCCTGGTCATCCGCATGAACCGCCCCGAGGTGCGCAACGCCATTGACGCCACCATGGTCGCCGAGCTCCACGAGGTCTGCGCCTACCTCGAAGTCACTCCCAAGATTCTGATCCTGACGGGCTGTGAGGTAGACGGGCGCGGGATTTTCGCCTCGGGTGCCGATATTGCCCAGTTGCGCGAGCGTCGCCGCGAGGACGCCCTGCGCGGGGTTAATTCGCAGATTTTTGACCGCATCCACAAACTGCCTATGCCGGTCATTGCCGCTATTGACGGCTACGCCCTGGGCGGTGGCGCGGAGCTGGCTTACGCCGCGGACTTCCGCATCGGCACCCCCTATATCAAGATGGGTCAGCCCGAAACCAACCTGGGCATTATCGCCGCCGCCGGAGCCCTCTGGCGTCTCAAAGAGCTGGTGGGCGAACCCGTAGCTCTTGAGATTCTCATGGCTGGCCGCATCCTCAATGCCCAGGAGGCACTGGATCTGCACCTGGTCACCGAGCTGCATGAGCCGTCCGAACTTTTGGATGCTGCCCATGCTCTGGCTGACCGCATCGGTACCCAGGATCCGCTGGCGGTGCGCATTACCAAGCGGGTCTTTGCGGCCCCGCGCGAGGCCCACCCCCACATTGACGAGCTGGCCCAGGCGATTCTGTTTGAGTCCCAGGCCAAGTTTGACCGCATGCAGGCTTTTCTTGACCGCAAGAAGAAGTAGAGGTTAGTGATGACTGAAGTTCACGAGTTGAAGGTTCCTGCCCGCGTGGGCGTACTGGGTGGCGGACGCATGGGCGCAGGTATTGCCCATGCCTTCCTGCTGGCCGGGGCCCAGGTTGTGGTAGTTGAGCGGGATGCCCAGGCGGCCGAAGCTGCCCGCGAGCGCGTGGAGCGCGACCTGGCTAAGTCGCTGGAGCGCGGGGCTTTTGACGGTAATTTTGATGAGCTGACCGAGCGGTTTGCAGTGTCGGTGGATTACGGTGATTTTGCGGACCGCCAGCTGGTAGTTGAGGCCGTGCCTGAGAACTGGGATCTGAAGGTTTCTGCTTTGCGGGCTGTAGAGGAGAAGCTGGGGGAGGATGCCTGGTTGGCGTCGAATACGTCTTCCCTGTCGATTGATGGGCTCGCGGAGTCTTTGCAACGCCCCGGTAACTTTATTGGCCTGCATTTCTTTAACCCGGTGCCTGCGTCCAAGCTGGTGGAGGTGGTGCAGTCAAAGCACTCTTCTACCGAGCTGAAGGAGGCTGCCCGCCTATGGGTTGAGGGCCTGGGCAAGACCCCGGTGGTGGTCAATGACGCCCCCGGTTTTGCCTCCTCGCGCTTGGGGGTGGCAATCGCTCTTGAGGCTATTCGCATGGTCGAGGAGGGCGTGGCTAGCCCGGAGGATATCGATAACGCCATGGTGCTGGGCTACAAGTTCCCGATTGGCCCCCTGGCCCTGACCGATGTGGTGGGGCTGGACGTCCGCCTGGGTATTGCCGAGTATCTTGAGTCGCAGCTGGGTGAGCGGTTTGCCCCGCCGCAGCTCATGCGCGACATGGTGGCCCGCGGGGAGCTAGGCCGTAAGAGCGGCAAGGGCTTCTACGACTACAGCTAGGCCCGCCTGCCCCAGTAGGTACCATCTGAGTCAGAAAAACCCACCTAGTTGGTGGGTTTTTCTGATTTAAGTGGTACCTACCTGACTGAGGTGGTACCTACTTGATGAAGTTGGTGATCCGCAGGGTGCACAGGCGCGCGCCCGTATCTTCGTGGGTAATAATTACTTCGTGGGTGGTCAGGGAACGGCCCAGGTGAATGGCGGACGCCGTCGCCCGCACGATGCCGGTCTTTGAGGATTTGTGGTGGGTGGCATTCACGTCTACACCCACTGCAACCTTGCCCATAGATGAGGCATGAATGACCGCAGCCCAGGAGCCTACGGCCTCCCCCAGGGCCAGCATGGCGCCCCCGTGCAGCAGGCCCAGAGACTGGCGGTTGCCCTCCACCGGCATGGTGGCCACGACCCGCTCGGCAGACTCTTCGAGTACCTGCACGCCCATCTTTTTGTCTAGCTCACCCAGGGTAATTTTCCAGAGTTCGACCTGCCCGTCAGCCTCCTGGCCGGTGGCGACCTGCTTGCCCATGAGCGTCCTTTCCGCCCTGTTCCTCAAGGGGTGCAAGGCTTTTCTTCACCTGTGATGTGAACTATAGTTTATACCAATAACTGAACGCTCGGTCATTTATTTCCGGGCTTCCCAACAGTAAGGATTTCTCAATGACGAGCACCCCCGCACTGATCCCCAGCTTCATCAAGGGCTCCTGGTGGACCCCGGAAAACCCCACCTCAACCCAGAACGTCCTCAACGCC
Organism: Rothia nasimurium; assembly: GCF_014217215.1. Taxonomy (GTDB): domain Bacteria; phylum Actinomycetota; class Actinomycetes; order Actinomycetales; family Micrococcaceae; genus Rothia; species Rothia avistercoris. The sequence continues at coordinate 167,305 of NZ_CP056080.1, read as the reverse complement.
ATCACCGGCGAGCCCATCTACCGGGTATCCACCGAGGGAATCGACACCGCAGGGGCCATTGACTATGCCCGCACCATCGGCCAGGCCAGCCTGGGCAAGCTCACCTTCCACGACCGCGCCCTCATCATCAAGCAGCTGGCCCAATACCTAACCGAGCACAAGAGCGAGCTCTACGAGCTTTCCTTCGCCACCGGTGCCACCCAGCGCGACCACTACATCGACGTGGACGGCGGCATCGGCACCCTCTTCACCTTCTCCTCCAAGGGCCGCCGCGAGCTGCCCAACTCCCGCGTCATTATCGACGGCAACGTCGAGCAGCTCTCCCGCGACGGCTCCTTTATCGGTGAGCACATCTACACCACCCTGCCCGGGGTGGCCGTTGAGATTAACGCCTTTAACTTCCCCATCTGGGGCATGCTTGAGAAGTTCGCCCCGGCCTTTATCGCTGGTATGCCCACCATCGTCAAGCCCGCCACCCCCACCGGCTACGTCACTGAGGCGACCGTGCGCCTCATGCTAGATTCCGGCCTACTGCCCGAGGGGTCCCTGCAGCTGATTTCTGGTTCGGCCCGCGACCTGCTGGACTACCTGGACTACCGCGACCACGTGGCCTTTACCGGTTCGGCCGCCACCGCCCGCGCCCTGCGTCAGCACCCCAGTGTGCAGACCAAAGGCCTGCACTTTACCGCCGAAACTGACTCACTGAACGCCGCTATTCTGGGCCCGGACGCCACCACCGACACCCCCGAGTTGGAGGCCTTTATCAAGTCGGTCATGGTGGAGATTACCGCCAAGGCAGGCCAGAAGTGCACCGCCATCCGCCGGGTCCTGGTGCCTGCCGGGCGCTCTGCTGAGGTGATTGAGGCCCTGGCAGGCAAGATTTCCGGACGCGTGGTAGTCGGCGACCCGCGTGAGGAGGGCGTGACCATGGGTTCGCTGGCCTCCCCCGAGCAGAAGACCGAGGTTGAAAAGGCTGTGACCCGCCTGGTGGAGGCGGGTGGCAAGATTGCCTTCCGCGGCGAGGCCCCCGAGGGCCCCTCCTTCTACCCGGTCACGGTGCTGACCTTTGAGGACGCCCGCACCCCCGAGGTTCATTCCGTTGAGGCTTTCGGCCCGGTGACCTCCATTCTGGAGTACACCGACCTGGCCGAGGCTGTTGAGCTGGCTGCCCTGGGCGAGGGCTCCCTGGTGGCTACGGTCTGCACCCACGATAACGCCACCGCCACCCAACTGGCCCTGGGTATTGCCGCCCACCACGGCCGCGTCCTGGTGCTGGATAGGGAGGATGCCAAGACCTCAACCGGCCACGGATCCCCCGTGCCTCACCTGGTGCACGGCGGCCCCGGCCGCGCCGGTGGCGGCGAGGAGCTCGGTGGTGTTCGCGCCGTGAAGCACTACATGCAGCGCACCGCTATTCAGGGCTCTCCCAATAAGCTCACCGCCCTGACCGGGGTGTGGCACCCCGGGGCGGACGCCGCAACCGTCACCCGCGCCCAGGTAGAGTCGGGCGAGGGTGTGCACCCCTTCCGCAAGTCCCTGGCCGAGCTGGCCATCGGTGACCAGTTCGCTTCTGACCTGCGCGAAGTTACGCTACAAGACATCACCGATTTCGCCAACGAAACCGGGGATCAGTTCTATGCCCACACCGACGAGGAGGCTGCGGCAGCTAACCCCTTCTTCCCTCGTCGTGTGGCCCACGGCTACCTGCTGGTCTCGTGGGCGGCAGGGCTCTTCGTTGATCCGGCCCCGGGCCCGGTGCTGGCTAACTACGGCCTGGAGAACCTGCGTTTTATCACCCCGGTCACCTACGATGATTCAATTCGCGTGACGCTGACCGCCAAGAAGATTACCCCGCGCGTGACCGATGAGTACGGCGAGGTTACCTGGGACGCGGTGCTACACAACCAGAAGGACGAAATCGTTGCCACCTACGATGTGCTGACCCTAGTGGCAAAGACCTGGCCTATGGCTGAGACTGCCGCCAGCTAGCGCCCCAGTTTAGCCAGTAGCCGGTCGTGGTAGAAGGGCGGGTAGCAGCCTGCTTCTACCACGGCCTGCATGGCGGCATGATCACCCATAGCGGCCGCAAATGCCTGCCCCATAGTGACCCCGTGGTCGGGGGCAGGCAGAAAAGTAATGGTATCCCCGGCTGCGATGGTGCCGGGCTGGATGACGCGCAAGTAGGCGCCGGCGTCCTGACGCTCAGTAAAGGTTTTTACCCAGCCTTTGTGGCCCAGCCAGTCGGCAAAGGTGCGGCAGGGCTGGCGCGGCACCGACACCTCAAGCACGGCCGTGCCCACCGCCAGGCGCTGGTTGATGAGCACCCGGCTCCAGGTAATACCCTCGGTGGTCAGATTCTCACCGAACTGCCCGTCAGCCAAGGGAGCACCTAAGCGCTCGGCCCAGTAATCCAGTTCTTCCCGAGCAAAGGCATAGACCGCCTTGTCAGCACCGCCGTGGTGCTTGGCATCCCCCACGAAATCCCCGCGCACGCCGGAGCCGTTGCCATAGCCGGGCGCCGGGGCAAAAACCTCCAGCGAATCTACCGGCTGCTTATTGATGCCGGTGGCGCCCCTACCGGTCGGGCTGGGCATTTCTGTCCCGCGATTGGTGGAGCGGACGCGCGCCCCCGCCGGGCTTAGGCCAGGAAAGGTGGGTGCGGAGTGGGTTTCAGTCATAGGTCTACGATACCCTGCACCACCTCTAGGGGCGGGGGCCTGCCTCAATCCCCCGAAAGGCCATATCAACGACCGTATCGGCCAGGGCCTCCACGTCGCCGCCGCGGGCCGGATCGTACCAGACCGCCAGGGAGTTAATCATGCCGAAAATCAGGCGAGCCAGGGTGCGGGCGTCCGCGCTCTGCCGCACCTGCCCAGCCTGCTGGGCAGCATCCACCAGGGCCGCCAGGCGGCCGGTCAGGGCCCGGCGCTTATCGAGAGCAGCCTGCTGGGCCGGGGAATTACCGCGCAAACGCAGCAGCAGGGTCACATAAGGTAGGTGCTCAGCCAGCACAAACACGGTCTGGCGCACCACGAATTCAAGCCGCTCGCGGGCGTCCGCCTCTAAACTCTCGCCAGCCTCAAACACCTCGTCAAGGGCATCGAGAGCACGGTCGAGGGCGATGCGTAAAATCTCTTCCTTGCTGGCCACGTGGTGGTAGATAGCACTCTTGGTCAGCCCCAGGCGCTTGGCCAGCATATCCATGCTGGTGGCGTCGTAGCCGTGCTCATTGAAGACCTCTACGGCCAGGCGCAGTACCTCTTGGCGGTCATAGCCGGGGCGGCCGCGCTTGGCGGGCTGGGACTGGCGAGTGCTCACAGCATCTTCCTCTCACACACGGGTAGGGAGCCCCCGCACGGGAGCTCCCTACATGCTAACAAACCTGACCGCAGGCGAATAGGTTTATTCGTCGCCCTTGGGCTTGTTGCGGTAGTCGTAGATACGGCGAATCTTGCCGACGGAACGGGGCAGGACGTCCGGGTCCAGCACCTCGATACGGCAGGTAGAACCAATCTTGGTCTTGATGTCGTGCAGCAGACGCTTACCGGCTTCTTCGGCGGCTTCTAGGGTGAACTCTTCGCGGCGTTCGATGCGCACGGTCATTTCGTCCATGCGGCCGGGGCGGGTCAGTTCCAGGGCGAAGTGGGGCGATAGCTCGGGCTGCTGCAGGGCCAGCTCTTCAACCTGGGAGGGGAAGAGGTTGACGCCGCGCAGGATAATCATGTCGTCGCTTCGGCCGGTAATACGGCCCAGACGGCGGTGGCCGGGGCGGGCGGTACCGGGCAGCAGGCGGGTCAGGTCGTGGGTGCGGTAGCGGATAATGGGCAGGGCTTCCTTGGTCAGGGAGGTAAAGACCAGTTCGCCGGGGCGACCCAGATCGAGCACGGTGTCGTCGAAGGGGTCGATAATTTCGGGGCGGAAGTGGTCTTCCCAGATGTGGGAGCCGTCCTGCGATTCAAAGGACTCACCGGCCACACCGGGGCCCATGACCTCAGACAGGCCGTAGATATCGCAGGCCTTGAGGGTGCCGAAGGTGACCTCGATTTCGCGGCGCATTTCTTCGGTCCAGGGCTCAGCACCCAGCACAGCGGTTTTGAGGGAGGTTTCCTTGGGGTCGATACCCAGCTTACGGAAGGCATCAGCGATGGTCAGCAGGTAGGTGGGGGTGGAGAGAATCGCATCGGGCTCGAAGTCACGAATGAGCTGCACCTGCTTTTCGGTCTGGCCGCCAGACATAGGAATGACGGCTGCGCCCAGACGTTCAGCACCGTAGTGGGCACCCAGGCCGCCGGTGAAGAGGCCGTAGCCGTAGGCATTGTGCACCTTGTAGCCGGGCTTGATGCCTGAAAAGCGGAAGCAGCGGGCTACCAGGGCGCTCCAGGTGGCGATGTCGTTTTCGGTGTAGCCCACGACGGTGGGCTGGCCGGTGGTACCCGAGGACGCGTGGATGCGGCGCACATCGCTCATGGGCACGGCAAAGGCCTTGAAGGGGTAGGCCTTCCGCAGGAATTCCTTATCGGTGTAGGGGAAGAGCTTGAGGTCGTCGAGCTCTTTGAAGTCACCGGGGTGTACGCCCTGCTCGTCGTAGAGCTCCTTGTAGGCGGGTACGTTTTCGTAAGCGTAGTGCAGGGTCCAGCGCAGGCGCTCGAACTGGAGGGCCTCAATCTGGTCGCGGCTCATCAGCTCCTCGGGGTCCGGGGCGCCGGGGTCTGCGGCTCGGGGGGCCGGGGTGTAGGGGTTTTCTACGCTGCAAGAGGGGGCCTTGTAGGTGCTCATGCCTGGTGTCCTTCCGTGGCTGTTGGGGGCTTGATGGAGCGGCCACGACCGCGGAACTCAGCGATGAGTTTGTCTCCGCAGGTGACGGTCACATCAACGATGCTGTTGCGCCCGTACTGTGCTGTGAGGTTCGCTTCTGCTCGTAGGGTTTGCCCTTCGTAGGCTGAGGCGATGTAGTTAACGTCGACGCCTGCCCCCACAGTGATGCTCTGGGCGTAGAGCTCGGGGTCACTGTGGTTGCAGGCGAGGGCGAAGGCGGTGTCTGCAAAGGCGAAGGTCATACCACCGTGGATGATGCCGAAGCCGTTGACCATCTCATGCTTGATGTCCATTTCGATAATGGCGTGGCCCAGCTGGGCGGTGAGCACGCGAATGCCCATCCAGTTGCTGGCGTGATCGCGTTCAAGCATGGGGTGGGTTGCGCTCACTGTGCCTCCAAAGTATTTAGTGACCATTTGGTCAGTTATTCACTCAACCCAACTGTGTCACATTTTGGTGAGACGCGCAACACTTTAGCGGTGCTTAAAATCAGCCTCCCGCTTCTCAACGAAGGCAGCCATACCCTCTTTCTGGTCCTCGGTTGCAAAAAGAGCGTGGAAGGTGCGGCGCTCAAAAGCAACACCCTGGGCCAGGGTGGTCTCAAAGGCGGCGTTGACAGCCTCCTTGCAGACCTGGGCCACAAACTTTGACTTAGAGGCAATTACCTCCGCCATCTCAAGGGCGGTGGGGAGGACGTCCGCGTCCTGCTCCACCAGGCGGGACACCAGCCCTGCCCGCTCGGCTTCGTCCGCCCCCATAAAGCGCCCGGTCAGGCAGAGGTCCATGGCCTTAGCCTTGCCCACAGCGCGGGTAAGGCGCTGGGAGCCACCCATGCCGGGGATGACTCCCAGGTTGATTTCGGGCTGACCGAACTTGGTAGAGGGCCCGGCGACCAGCATGTCGGCCATCATGGCCAGTTCGCACCCGCCGCCCAGGGCGTAGCCGTTAACGGCAGCCACGATAGGGGTGCGCAGGCGGGTGAGGTTGTCCCAGTGGGCAAACCAGTCGGCCGCGTACATGCTGGCATAGGTCTGGGACGACATCTCCTTGATATCGGCACCGGCGGCAAACGCTTTTTCGCTACCGGTCAGGACGATAGCCCCCACCTCGGGTGAGCGGTCAAAGTCGGTTGCGGCGGCAACAACCTCGCGCATGGTGGCATCGTTGAGGGCATTGAGGGCCTTGGGGCGGTTGAGAGTAATCAGCCCCACCCGGCCGCGGGTTTCAACCAGAATATTCTCGTAGGTAGTCACGGGTGTTTCTCCTTGCTGTGAGCGGTTTAGATACCTGAGACGGGTGAGCCGTCGGCCTCGCGGATGGCGTTAATGACATCTGAGAAGTCCTTAGTGCCGCGCCCTTCTTCTACCAGGTGAGTATAGATATCTGCGGCGTGCTTGCCGAGTTCGCCGTTAACCCCTGCGGTGTCGAGGGCAGCAACTGCCAGACCCATGTCCTTGCTCATGAGGGCGGTAGCGAAGCCCGGTTCGTAGTCGCGGTTAGCGGGCGACCCGGGCACGGGGCCGGGCACCGGGCAGTTGACGTTCACCGCCCAGCAGTAGCCGGACGAAGTGGAAATGACGTCGTAGAGAACCTGGGCGTCGAGCCCCAGACGCTCGCCCAGCACGAAGGCCTCGGAGGCACCCACCATGGTGATGCCCAGCAGCATGTTGTTGCAGATTTTGGCGGCCTGGCCGGTGCTATTGGTACCGCAATGCACCACCTTCTTGCCCATCACCTCAAGCAGGGGGCGCACCTGCTCTACGTCCGCCTCAGCGCCGCCCACCATGAAGGTGAGGGTGCCCTGTTCGGCCCCCACCATACCGCCGGAAACCGGAGCATCGACGGCCCGCATACCGGCCTGCACAGCTAGGTCGGCTGCCTGGCGGGCGTGCTCTACCTCGATGGTGGAGCAGTCCACGAAGAGGGTGCCGGGCTTGGCTGCAGCCAGCAGACCGCCCTGCCCCTCGCGTCCGCCGTAGGCTCCCAGAACGTGCTGGCCAGCAGGCAGCATAGTGATGACGATATCGGCCTGGGCAGCGGCCTCTTCACCGCTGGCAGCGACCTGGATTCCGCGGTCACGGGCGGCATCGAGCGCTGCGGGCACCAGGTCGAAGCCGTGCACGGTGTAGCCTGCAGAAACCAGGTTGGCTGCCATGTAGCCGCCCATGTGCCCCAGGCCGATAAAAGCGATAGTGGGTGTGGTTGTCATCTTCTTCTCCCTTATAAGGTGGGCTATTCTGTTTCGTCGGTTCCGGGGTGAGGCCTAGCGGGGGGCCATGCGCAGGGCACCGTCCATGCGGATTGTTTCGCCGTTGATGTAGTCGTGCTCGGCGATAAAAACAGCCAGGTCGGCGTATTCAGCGGGGGCCGCGAGGCGCTGCGGGAAGGGTACGTTTTGAGCGAGTTCTTCGCGGAACTCTTCGGTAATGCCAGCCATGAGCGGGGTGTCCACGATGCCCGGGGCGATAGTGTTCACGCGAATTCCTGAGCTAGCCAGATCTCGGGCCGCGGGCAGGGTCAGGGCTACGACCCCGCCCTTTGATGCCGCGTAGGCTATCTGACCAATCTGCCCCTCATAGGCGGCGATAGAGGCGGTGTTGATAATGACGCCCCTCCCGGCTGTGCCTTTCACCGGCTCCTGGGTGGCCATCAGGGCTGCCCCGGCCGTGAGCACATTGAACGTGCCGTTGAGGTTAATGCTGACGGTTTTAGCGAAGAGGGCAGGGTCGTGCGGCCCCCTTTTGGAGAGGACGCGGGCCCCCGTGGCAATACCGGCGCAGTTGACCACGGTGCGTAGGGGGCGCTCGTCCTGCCCCACCCGTTCGAAGGCAGCTTCAACGGCAGCGTAGTCGGTGACGTCGCCGGGCAGGAAGGTGACGCCCTCAACCTCCCCGGCCTTCTCGATACCGGCGGGAAGGTCGAGGCCGTAGACGTGCACGCCACGGGCAACCAGGGCGCGGGCGGTTGCTGCTCCGATACCCGAGGCTGCGCCCGTAACCAGGGCGGTGGTGTTGGTGAGATCCATGATGCTCTCTCTTTCAGGTGGAAGGTGAGGGTTTTAGACGAAGGCTGAGTAGCCGGTCAGGGCCCGGCCCACGATGAGGGAGTTGATTTCGTAGGTGCCCTCGTAGGTGTAGAGGATTTCGGCGTCCCCAAAGAACTTGGCCATCTCGTAGTCGGTGGTCATGCCGTTGCCACCCTGGATTTCCCGGCCCAGCCAGGCGCTCTGCCGGGCCAGCTTGGTGGTGGTGGCCTTGGCCATGGCGGCGTGAACCATGTCGAGGGTTCCGTTTTCTTGCATGCGGGCGCAGTTCATCATGAGCCCCAGGGCTGCCTGGGTGTTGCTCATAATTTCTGCGATGTTCTTTTGGACGAGCTGGAACTTAGCCAGGGGCTTGCCGAACTGCTGGCGGGTGATGGCGTAGTCGCGGGCGATATCGAAGATACCCAGCTGAATACCGTAGCCCTGCCAGCCCACCCAGGCGCGGGAGTTGCGCAGCATCTCGTTGGCGGCGTCGAAGTTGACGGCCCCGGGCAGGTGGGCGTTAGCGGGCACCTTCACGTCGGTGAGGGTGATGTGGGCGTTCTGCATGACGCGCAGGCCGATCTTGTTGCGAATTTTCTCAGCCTCATAGCCGGGGGCATCGGTGGGGACAATGAAGGCCTTAATCTGCTGGTCGGCGGTATCGCGAGCCCAGACCAGGGCAAAGTCGGCGATGGTGCCCATGCCGATCCAGCGTTTTTCGCCGTTGATGACCCAGTTTTCGCCGTCAAAGGTGGCGCTGGTTTCGAGGCCGCCGGCGATATCGGAGCCGTGGTCGGGCTCGGTCAGGGCAAAAGCGCCGGTGAGTTCAAAGCTTTCGAGTTTTGAGAGCATCTCGTCTTTCTGCTCGTCAGAGCCGAGAATATTGACCATGCCGAGCACCAGCTCGTTGTGAATACCAACCAGGGCTGAGAGTGAGACGTCTACCCGGGTCACTTCTGCGTAGACCAGGCCGCGGAAGAGCCAGGAGGTGCCGCTGGTTTCAAGGCGGGCCAGGCCCACTTCAGCCATACCTTCGAGCAGGTGCAGGGGGAATTCTTCGGTGTTCCAGTAGTCAACGATGTGGGGGCGCACTTCTTCTTGTAGGTAGGTGCGGATGCGCAAGAACCACTCTTTTTCGTGGTCGGGCAGCAGGTTAAGGACGCCGAAGGGGTCGATGTCGGGGAAGGGCAGGGGCTTTTCGGGTGGGTTTTTGACCATTCCGCGGATGTGGGTGTTCATAGGGTAGCTCTCCTGTGCAACGTCGTCGTGTGCAACTCACGGGCGGGGTTCACCCGCACTTTTTGTGTGAGTCAAGCCATATTTAGCTCTGAATGTACTCCACCTTGGGGGCCGCCGGGTAGCTTTTGGAGGAATTAATTGGTTCGTTACGCACAGACAGGCTCGCCGTCGTTGATTTTTCCACAGGGTCTTGGCAGGGGTGCCACCCCTCCCCTATAGTGACTCACAGCACCCTATCGTGACCCGCGCCACTATTCTTGTGTGGTTTATTGCCGAAAGAGGTTACTCATGAGCGTTACCGAAGAGTTCCGCACCATTCGCGATCAGCTTGTCGCCCTGCGCGAAGACTACGCCGCCGCGCGCGAACAGTTCACCTGGCCCCGGTTTGAGCACTTCAACTTCGCCCTCGACTGGTTTGACCAGGTAGCTGCCAGCGAGGAACGCAAGGACGCCCCAGCCCTGATTATCGCGGAGCAGGACGGTTCCAGCGTAAGCGTGAGCTATGCAGAAATGTCTCAGCGGTCATCGCAGGTGGCTAACTGGCTACGGTCGGTAGGCGTGAAGCGCGGTGACCGTGTGATTCTCATGCTGGGCAACCAGGTAGAGCTCTGGGAACTCATGCTCGCCGGTATCAAGCTGGGCGTTATTCTCATGCCCTCCACCGAGATGCTTGAGCCGGTTGACCTCGATGAACGCATCAGCCGTGGCACGGTCGAATGGGTCATTACTAACAGCAAGAATGTGCCCAAATTCGAGCGGGTTGAAGGCAACTTCACCGTGATTGAAACAGACGGTAAGACCGAAGGGGCCCTGACCAAGCACCCCCACCTGAACTACCTGGATGCGGCGTCCGCTCCCACCGATTTCACCCCGGATGCCCCCACCCGGGGCGACGAGCCCCTGCTCTGGTACTTCACCTCGGGCACCACCTCACGGGCCAAGATGGTGGAGCACACCCACACCTCCTACCCGGTGGGCCACCTTTCGACCATGTACTGGATTGGCATGGGCCCCGGCGACGTGCACCTGAATGTGGCTTCACCCGGCTGGGCCAAGCACGCCTGGTCCAACATTTTTACCCCCTGGATTGCTGAGGCAACCGTCTTTATCTACAACTACTCCCGCTTCGATGCCGCTGCTCTCATGCAGAACATGGAGAAGTTCGGGGTCACCAGCTTCTGCGCCCCGCCCACCGTCTGGCGCATGCTCATTCAGGCTGACCTGAGCCAGCTGGCAACCCCGCCCACCAAGGTCGTTGCCGCAGGTGAACCGCTGAACCCCGAGGTAATTTCCAAGGTAAAAACCGCCTGGGGTGTGGATATTCGAGACGGCTTTGGGCAGACCGAATCCACCGTGCAGATTGCCAATACACCCGGCCAGCCCATCAAGATTGGCGCTATGGGCAAGCCCCTGCCCGGCTACGACATTGTGCTGATTGACCCGGCTACCGATGAGATTTCTGAAACCGAGGGTGAGATCTGCATTCGCCTGGGCGATGCCCGCCCGCTGGGCCTGATGACCCAGTACAAGGGGGACCCCGAAAAGACCGAGGACACCATGCGCGGGGGCTTCTACCACACCGGCGATATTGCCGAGCGGGACGAGAACGGGGTGCTCACCTATGTGGGCCGCGCCGACGACGTCTTCAAGGCCTCCGACTACAAGCTCTCCCCCTTTGAGCTGGAGTCCGTGGTCATTGAGCACCCAGCTGTGGCTGAGGCTGCGGTAGTGCCCTCACCCGACGAGATCCGCCTGGCTGTGCCCAAGGCTTACATTGTGCTGGCCGCTGGGCACGAGCCAACGGCTGAGACCGCGAAGGATATTCTCAAGTACGCCCGCGACCACCTGGCTGCCTACAAGCGGGTGCGCCGCATCGAGTTCTACGAGCTGCCCAAGACCATTTCGGGCAAGATTCGCCGTGTGGAACTGCGGGCCCGTGAGAACGAGTTCCACGGCCGCCACGGCGAGAAGAGCGCCGCAGCTCTGGCCGCCCGCACCACCACCGAAGGCTACGGCCACGAGTTCGCCGACACGGACTTCCCGGACCTCAAGGGCTAGTAGGCAAGCTATCTTTCTCTACAACGAATGTGACTCATATTCCCAAGCGGGCGTTAAAACAACACCCTTTCGGGAATATGAGTCACATTCGTAATGGGGTGACTGCGTCTCTAGGCTAGGCCCAGTTCCCCCGCCTTCGTGGGGGTAAAGAAGGCCAGGACGCTCTCGCGCGAGACCTCCGCGAGGCTGGCAGGGGACCACTGCGGGTTACGGTCCTTATCGACCACCTGAGCCCGGATACCCTCACGCATATCGTGATGGGCCAGGGCATTACAAGAGGTGATGAAATCCTGATTCAGGGTCTCTGCCAGGGTCTGGGTACCAGCCCGACGCACAGCCTCCAGAGCCACCTTCATACCGGTCGGCCCGTTCTTCTGCAGGGCTGCCAGAACCGTACCGGCGAACTCGGTGCCGTCCGCCCCCGAATCAGCCACCGCCTGGACCTTCTCAAGGATTTCCTCAACGGTATCGGCGGCAAAAGCACCCTCAATCCAGTGGGCGTTCTCCACGAGCGGGGAGGGAGGCGCATCAGCCGCAAAGCCCTCAATGACGCGGGTGACGGCGTCCGCCCCCTCGACCTTCTCAAGGGCAGCGACCAGGTCATCAAGCTTCTCAGACGGCACGAAATAATCAGCCATGCCGACGGCGAGCGCGTCCGCCCCGGTCACGTGCAGGCCAGTGACGGCCATGAGGGTGCCAAGGTTCTGCGGGGCGCGGGCCAGGATGTTAAGGCCACCCACATCGGGGCAGAAGCCGATGACGGTTTCAGGCATGCCGGTGCGGGTGCGTTCGGTGACGATGCGGTGGGAGCTATGGGCTGAGACGCCCACGCCGCCACCCAGCACCAGGCCGTCCATGAGGGAGATGAAGGGCTTAGGGTAGCGGGAAATACGCAGGTCCAGGGTGTACTCCACTCGGAAGAAATCCACGCCCTGATCCGGGTTTTCGCCGGTGGCCTTGTAGAGGGCTACCACGTCGCCACCTGCGCAAAGACCCCGTTCACCGGCGCCGCGCAGGAGTACGGCGGTGATGCCGGCGTCCTGTTCGAAGTCGTCCAGGGCTGCGTTCATCAGCTCCATCATCTCGGCGTTGAGGGCATTGACCGCGCGTGGGCGGTTAAGGGTGATAACCCCCAGACTGCCGCGTTTTTCGGTCAGGACGCTCTCGGTCGGCTGGGTGCCGGGCGTATCGGTCACGGTGGGCCTCCTTTAGTTGCCGGTGGGCATAACGAAGCTGGCACCCTCTTTAATGCCGGAGGGCCAGCGGGATGTTACCGTCTTGGTCTTGGTGTAGAAGCGGAAAGCGTCGGGCCCGTGCTGGTTGAGGTCGCCGAAGCCGGAGGCCTTCCAGCCGCCAAAGGTGTAGTAGGCAATGGGCACAGGGATCGGCACGTTCACACCTACCATACCCACATCGACGCGGCGGGCGAATTCGCGGGCGGTGTCGCCGTCGCGGGTGTAGATGGCAACGCCGTTGCCAAACTCGTGGTTGGTGGGCAGGGCCAGGGCCTCTTCGAAGTCATCGACGCGCACCACGGAAAGGACGGGGCCGAAGATTTCTTCGCGGTAGATGGACATATCGGTGGTGACCTTATCGAAGAGGGTAGCGCCGACGTAGTAGCCGCCCTCGTGGCCTTCAACCTTAACGCCGCGTCCGTCCACCAGTAGCTCGGCGCCTTCCTTCTCGCCGGCGGCGATGTAGCCTTCGATGCGTTCGAGGGCGCTGGCGGCAACGACGGGGCCGAAGTCCGCCTCAGGGTCAAGGGCGTGGCCGACCTTGAGGGTCTTGGTGCGCTCGACCAGCTTTTCAACCAGGGCGTCGGCGGTGGCCCGGCCGACGGGCACGGCCACCGAGATAGCCATGCAGCGTTCACCGGCAGAGCCGAAGGCTGCGCCGATCAGGGCGTCGGCCGCCTGGTCGAGGTCTGCGTCAGGCATGATAATCAGGTGGTTCTTGGCACCGCCGAAGCACTGGGCGCGTTTGCCGGTGCGGGCGGCGTGCTCGTAGATGCTCTGGGCGATGGGGGTGGAGCCCACGAAGCCGACGGCCTTAATGCGGGGGTCATCGAGCAGGGTATCAACGGCCTCCTTATCGCCGTTGACCACGTTGAAGATGCCGTCGGGCAGGCCGGCTTCAGTCCAGAGCTCAGCCAGGCGCAGGGGCACGGAGGGGTCACGCTCTGAGGGCTTAAGGACGAAGGCGTTACCGGCTGCGATTGCGGGGCCACACTTCCAGAGGGGAATCATGGCCGGGAAGTTAAAGGGGGTAATACCAGCGACCACACCCAGGGGCTGACGCATGGAGTACACGTCGATGCCGGTGCCTACGGAGTCGGAGTATTCGCCCTTGAGTAGGTGGGGGGCGGCGGTGGCAAATTCGACAACGTCAAGGCCACGCTGGATATCGCCGTGGGCGTCAGCTACGGTCTTGCCGTGTTCGAGCGAAAGCATCTCGGCCAGTTCGTCGGCGTTCTGGTTGACCAGATCCACGAAGCGGTGCAGAATACGGGCGCGCTTCTGGGGGTTGGTAGCAGCCCACTTGGCCTGGGCTTCTGCAGCGTTGGCGATAACATCGCGCACCTCATCAGCGGACGCCAGGGGCACCTGGGCCTGCACCTGGCCGGTGCTGGGGTTGTAGACATCGGCGAAACGACCTGAGGTTCCGGGGCGATGGGCGCCGCCAACGTAGTGGGTTAACTGCTTCGTCATCGAAGCCTCCTTCCGTGAGGGCGCACAGATTTCTGTGCATCAGCTCACACGATACAGAAAAAATAGACGGGTGCATAGAGGTCAATCCCAAGATTACGCTTGACCGTGATGCGCTCAAGACTATATTCTGAACGAACGGTCAGTAATTAGTGCAGACGGGGCTGCCTCGCCCCGAGCAGCCCGCACCCGCAAGGAGCCAGACATGACTTCAACGACGAAGAACCCCGACCTCTCCCCCGTCGCCGACGCCCAGGCGGGCGAGAACGTCCTCAACGAAGAAGCCGAGCAGGCCTACTTCGACAAGCTCATCGCCGACGACTCCCGCGTCGAACCCCGTGACTGGATGCCCGAAAAGTACCGCAAGACCCTCACCCGCCAGGTCTCCCAGCACGCCCACTCCGAAATCATCGGCATGCAACCCGAAGCCAACTGGATTACCCGCGCCCCCTCCCTCAAGCGCAAGGCCATTCTCATGGCCAAGGTGCAGGACGAAGCCGGTCACGGCCTCTACCTCTACTCCGCCGCCGAAACCCTCGGCACCCCCCGCCACATCCTCAACGAGCAGCTGCTCGAAGGCCGCGCTAAGTATTCCTCCATCTTTAACTACCCCGCCCGCACCTGGGCAGACATGGGTGCCATCGGCTGGCTGGTTGACGGGGCCGCTATCTGCAACCAGGTGCCCCTTTGCCGAGCCTCCTACGGCCCCTATGGCCGAGCCATGGTGCGCATCTGCAAGGAAGAATCCTTCCACCAGCGCCAGGGCTGGGAAATCCTCTACGAACTCTCCCACGGCACCCCCGCCCAGAAGAAGATGGCCCAGGACGCCGTCAACCGCTTCTACGGCCCCGCCCTGCAGATGTTTGGCCCGCCGGACGCCGACTCCCCCAACTCCCAGCAGTCCATGGCCTGGAACATCAAGCGCTTCTCCAACGATGAGCTGCGCCAGCGCTTCATCGACATGCTAGTCCCCCAGGCAGAAGCCCTCGGCCTCACCCTGCCCGACCCCGACCTCAAGTGGAACGAAGAACGCGGCCACTACGACTACGGGCCGCTGGACTGGGACGAGTTCAACTCCGTCATCTCGGGTAACGGCCCCTGCAACGTCCAGCGCATGCAGCGACGCCGCGCCGCCCACGAAGAAGGGGCCTGGGTGCGCGAAGCCGCCGCCGAATACGCCCGTAAAACCGCAGAACAGCACTCCGAACTGCTAGGAGCCTAACCATGACCGAGAACATCGCCCACCTGCCCGAATCCAACGAATGGCCCCTCTGGGAGGTCTTCGTCCGCTCATCCCGCGGCCTCTCCCACGTGCACGCAGGCTCCCTGCACGCCCCCGACGCCACCATGGCCCTGCGCAACGCCCGCGACCTCTACACCCGCCGCAACGAGGGCACCAGCGTCTGGGTTGTACCCGCCGAAGCTATCCTGGCCTCCGACCCCGACTCCAAGGGCGGCTTCTTTGAATCGTCCCAGGGCAAGAGCTACCGCCACGCCACCTACTACACCAAGAGCGAAGGAGTAAAGCACCTATGAGTTACGCATCCTTCGAATCAGCGACCCGCCACAGTGAAGGCGAATCCATCGTCGCCGAAGATATCGCAGCTTCCGGCGTGCAGGCCAGCGAAGAAGTAGCCCGCTACGCCCTGGCCCTGGGCGACGATGCCCTCATGCTGGGCCAGCGCCTGGCCCACTGGATTTCCCGGGCACCCGAACTCGAAGAAGACATCGCCCTCGGCAACATCGCCCTCGACCTGATCGGCCACGCCCGCTTCTTCCTCACCTACGCGGGCACCGCCTGGGGCAAGACCGAGGACGACCTGGCCTACTTCCGTGACGAAGAAGAATTCCGTTCAGCCCGCCTGACCGAGCAGGAAAACGGTGACTTTGGGCAGACTATCGCCCGTCAGCTCATCTTCTCCTACTACCAGTACGAGCTCTACTCCGAGCTCGTCAACTCCCAGGACCCCACCCTGGCCGCTATTGCCGCCAAGGCCCTCAAAGAAGTGGCCTACCACCAGGACCACGCCACCGCCTGGACCCTGCGACTGGGCATCGGCACCGAAGAATCAAACCGCCGCATGCAAGAGGGCCTCTACTACATGTGGCCCTACATCGACGAGCTCTTCTACGACGACGAGGTAGTACGCTCCCTGCCCGGTATCGCGGTTCTCCCCTCGAGCCTGCGCGAACGGTTTGAAAAGCGGCTCCACACCATCATCGGCGAAGCCCAGCTCCAGGTTCCCGATGTTCCCCAGGCCCGCGGCGGCGACCGCTCCGGTGCCATGAGCGAACACCGCGGCCATATTCTGGCCGAGCTTCAGGTGCTGGCCCGTGCCCACCCCGGCGCCACCTGGTAAAAAACCGGGAGCACCACCCCGGTGCTCCCGGCCCCACCAACCCCGCTAGCTCATCACATGCACAAGGAGGTGCCCCGATGACACACCCCAGCGAAGCCGCGAGCGCCGGAATCGACTTCAGCTTCGGCTTTGACCAGGACTCCGGCTACACAGCCCCACCCCGAGAAGCTGAAAGCACCGTCCCAGCGCCCGCCGGTTCTGACACCGTCCTGTGGGAGCTAGCCGCCAAGGTGGCTGACCCCGAAATCCCGGTACTCTCCATCGCCGACCTGGGCATCCTACGAGCGGCCCGCTACGGGGACGACGGCCAGCCGGTAGTCGTCATCACCCCCACCTACTCCGGGTGCCCGGCCATGGAAAGCATCACCGCCAGCATCCGCCAGGTCTTCACAGACCACGGCCACCAGATACCGCTGGTGGAGCTCGTGCTCTCACCCGCCTGGAGCACCGACTGGATGAGTCAGGCAGGTAAAGACCGCCTGGCCGAATACGGTATTGCCCCGCCCACTGGGCAAGCCGCCGCCGGGCCAGTCACCCTGGGCTTAGCCGTCAAATGCCCCCGTTGCCACTCACTAGATACCAAAGAACTCACCCGCTTTGGCTCCACCTCCTGCAAGGCCCTCTACCAGTGCACCGCCTGCTGCGAGCCCTTTGACTACTTCAAAATTCACTAAGGATTGCACCCGCCATGACCGAGACACCCACCCGCCGCCGCGCCACCTTCAACGCCCTGACCGTCACCAAGGTCCGCAAGCTCACCAAGGACTCAGTAGAAGTAACCTTCGCTGTACCTCAGGAACTAGTAGACGACTACGACTACCTCCCCGGCCAGTACGTGGCTCTGCGCGCCCAGATTGACGGGCAAGAGGTTCGCCGCTCCTACTCCATCTGCGCCGAACCCACCCCCGGCGAAATCAAAATCGCTATCAAGCGCGACTTCGGCGGCCTCTTCTCCAACTGGGCCAACGACACCCTAGCACCCGGCCAGCAGATTGACGTCATGAACCCCCAGGGTGCCTTCGTTTCTAAGAGCACCGTCACCGGGCTCAACGACCCCGAGAAGATTGCCCAGGACGCTACTGCCGCAGGTGGCGAGCACCTGGTGGCCTTTGCCGCTGGCTCCGGCATCACCCCCATCATGGCTATCGCCCGGGCCGTACTTTCTGCAAGCGAAGCCAGCACCTTTGACCTGGTCTACGCCAACAAGTCGGCCCTGGACGTCATGTTTGCCGAAGAAATCGGGGACCTCAAAGACCGCTACCCCACCCGCTTCGCAGTTCACCACGTGCTTTCCCGTGAACAGCGCATCAACCCGCTCATGAGCGGTCGCATTGACGACGAAAAACTCAACGCCCTGCTCGATCACGTGATTCAGGTGGATAAGGCCGATGAGTGGTTCCTCTGCGGGCCTTTTGAGCTGGTCCAGCTCTGCCGCGACACCCTCGCCGAACGCGGGGTACGCGAAGAAGACGTCCGTTTTGAGCTCTTCACCACCGGCCGCCCCGAGGACGCCCCCGCAGGCCAGCAGGGGCGTGCGGTTCAAGCCGACCCGTCCGGGGCCAACTACTCCATCTCCTTTACCCTCGATGGCACCTCCTCTTCTGTGGAGTCACCTATTTCAGCCAACGAGACCCTGCTGAACGCCGCCCTGCGCGTGCGTGCCGATGTTCCCTTCGCCTGCGCCGGCGGTGTCTGCGGCACCTGCCGCGCCAAGGTAGTTTCGGGCGACGTGAAGATGGAAGAAAACTACGCCCTGGAGAAGGACGAGGTCGAGGCCGGCTACATTCTCACCTGCCAGACCCGCCCCTGCTCCGACGCCGTAACCGTAGACTTCGACGCCTAGGAAGGGTGAAGCCGTGATTGATCTGACCATTGAGGGCGCTGTTGCCGAGGTCGTGCTGAACGCCCCCGAAAAAATGAACGCCGTGAACGAGGCCGCCCTGGCCGAGCTTTCTGCCGCCTATGACGAGGCGGCTGCGGCGGGCGTCCGCGCCCTGCTTCTGCGAGGGGAGGGGCGCGGTTTCTGCGCCGGGCGCGACATCGCCGGTCTGGTGCCTGCTGAGGACGACGCCTACGGCTACCTGGCCGGTCAGGTGACCCCGCTGCTGAAGAAGATGAGCGCTTTCCCTGCCCCGACTTTCGCGGCGGTGCAGGGCCCCTGCCTGGGGGTTGGGCTGGGCCTGGCTATTGCCACGGACGTGGTTTATGTGGCCGAGAACGCCAAGATCGGCTCCCCCTTTGCCAACCTGGGTGCCACCCTGGATTCTGGTGGGCACGCCCTCTTTGTGGAGCGGCTGGGCGCCCACCGGGCCCTGGACCTGATTTATACGGCTGACCTAATCTCTGGGGCTGAGGCGGTGGCTGCTGGGCTCTTTAGCCGGGTAGTGCCCGCCGACGAGCTGTTGGACTTCACCCGCGCCAAGGTGACGCAGGTGGCCGCCGGTGCTACGGGGGCTTTCCTGGCTTCTAAGCAGCTGGTGGCGCAGGTGCGCGACGCGCGGGTGGGCCTCTGGGAGTCCGTGGAAGCCGAGAACCGCGCCCAAGGCGACTTGTGCGCCTCCGCCGACTACGCCGAAGGCTTCGCCGCCTTCACCGAAAAGCGCACACCGGTTTTTAGAGGGAAGTAAGGGCACTCGGGCTAGGACCTGCGTGGTTTCCTTCCAGATGCGCGGGTTCCTCGCGCATCTGGAAGGAAACCGCGCATCTCGATGAGGGGTTGCCCGCTACAGGGGAGCACCCGCTAGCACATCAAACACGTCCCGCCACTTCACCTCACCCGTTGCTGGGGCGAACCTATCTCCTGTCAGCAAAAGACAATGAGCCCCCGCCGGAAGGCGATCAAAAGGAGCCAGCTCACGGGCTAAAGTCTGTTCAGAATCGGTAGAAAGAGCCACTTGAATGTAGAGAGCGTGCCCATCACGGCGCGCCACAAAATCAATCTCGCCACCGGGCACCTGACCAGTCATCACGTCAAAGCCCCGCCGCTTCAACTCCAAAAACACCATATTCTCTAGGTCCCGGCCCCGGTTAAAGTCGCGTGGCCCCAGAAGAGAGTTACGCAGGCCAGGGTCCACGAAATACATCTTCCCGTTAGTCCGCAACCATTGCTTACCCTGGGTGTCATACCGGCGGCACCGGTACAGCAGGTGTGCATCCACCATGAGTTGCAGGTAGCGGTCCACCAGCTCTGACGACGCACCGCGCCCCTGGGCCCTGAGCTGTTTCACAATAGAAAGAGTTGAGAGCTCAGAACCTGCATTATCGAAGACAAAACGGGCAACGCGCAGAAAAGTCTCTGTATCCCTAATCTGCCCCCGCAGGGCGATATCGCGTGTAAAGATTGAGTCAAAAAGGCCGCTGTTGAGCTGCCTGACGATTTCCTCATCGTGCGTTATTGCCGAAGCAGGAAAAGCGCCCCAGCGAAGCCACTGCTGGTAAGCCTGCTCCACCCCCGTGTAGGTCACCCCAATTTTTTGGCGGAAGCGAGTGAACTCTGCAAGCGACAGCGGGTACATGGGGATTTCAATGTAGCGGCCCGCGAGATAGGTCATTGATTCTGAGACGAACAGGGAGGCGTTCGAGCCGGTAACGCATATTTCTAGGTTCTCCCGGGTTCGCAATGAGTTAATGACCCGGGCCCAGTCATTGAGTTCTTGGACCTCGTCAATATGGAGGTAGCGGACCTCGCTGTTATTGATGGCGTCAAGGACATGGTCGTGAAAGGACTGAGCATTACGCAGGTGGTCGTAGGCCATATCCTCAAAGTTGATGGTGAGGATTTGTGAGGGGCCTACACCTTGGGCAATGAGATAGCTTCGGTACATACTGAGGAGAGCTGATTTACCGCAGCGACGTACTCCCGTGATGATACGGACGAGGGCGGGGTCGTCAATGTTTGTCAGGAATTCAAGGTATCGGTCACGCTCAAACAGTTCAGCCATATTTCGACTATACCCGAAATAGCAACTGTTTTGACGGCTAATTTCGGGTATACCTGAAATACCCAGCGCACCTTGCGCCGGGACGTGCGTGGTTTCCTTCCAAGTGCGCGGGTTCCTCACGCATCTGGAAGGAAACCGCGCATCTCGATGAGGGTGGGGCTAGTAGCCCACGTCCGTGCTACCCCCGGAAGGGTGAGAGCCAGCGGAATAACCGCCAATGAAGCGGGCCGCTAGCCTCTTAGATTCCAGGGCAAGTAACTGCACATCGGCGGCTACCAGAATAAAGTCAGCCCCAGCAGCCAGGTAGTCCTCTGCCTGCGCCGGGTCAAAGGCATTCACACCCACCGGCAGGCCAGCCGCATGAGCCACCCCGATCACCCGCTTAACCGCAGCCACCACGTCCGGGTGATTCTGCTGGCCCAGCAACCCCATAGAGGCCGCTAAATCAGAAGGCCCCACAAAGACACCGGCCAGGCCCTCCACCGCACAAATCTCTGCCGCGTTCTCAACAGCGGTGGCAGACTCAATCTGCACAAAAAGCGAAATGTACTTCTCAGCCTCGGTCAGGTAGCCAGCTACCCCGCCCCAGCGGGCCGAGCGGGACAGGGCAGAACCCACCCCGCGTACGCCGGCAGGTGGGTAGCGGGTGGCGGCCACAGCCAGTTCGGCGGCTCGGGCGTCATCGACCATAGGGATCAGTAGGTTTTGGGCACCGGCGTCCAGGAACTGCTTGATAGCAACCACGTCCAGGGAGGGCAGGCGTACTACGCTTTGTACCGGGTAGGCCGCCGCCACCTGTAGAAGCTGTTGGACGGTCTCTAGGCTCACGACCCCGTGTTCGGCGTCCACCAGGAGCCAGTCCATGCCCGAACCGGCGCAAATTTCGGCGGCCACCGGCGACCCGGAGCAGACCCACATGCCTACCGCTGGGCGGCCCAGGTCCCGCAGGGTGCTCGCAAAGGGTGGGTTTAGACGAAGCGACATGTGATTGCCCCCAAATCCCCGTAGTCGGCGTGGACGGTATCGCCGGGGTGCACCCACATGGGTTTGGTGAAGGAGCCGGCCAGGATTATCTCGCCAGCTCTCAAGCTGTCCCCGTGGGCGGCTAGCTTATTGGCTAGCCAGGCGACTCCGTTGGCCGGGTGGTTGAGCACGGCGGCAGCTACACCGGTGTCTTCAATCTGCTCGTTGCGGTAGAGCAGGGCCGACACCCAGCGCAAATCGACAGTGGCCGGGTCCACCGGGTTACCCCCGTAGACCATAGCCCCCAGGGCGGCGTTATCGCTGATGGTATCTACAATGGTGCGGCCTTCCATCTCGATGCGAGAGCTCAAGATTTCCAGGGCAGGGACCACGTATTCGGTGGCGCGCAGAACGTCAAAGATGGTGATGTTGGGGCCGGCGAGGTCTTCTTTGAGGACGAAGGCCAGCTCCACCTCGATCCGCACGTTTGAATACTGGGCGTGCTCAATGACGGCCCCGTTCTCGTAGACCTGGTCGGCGAAGATAGCGCCGTAGTCCGGTTCGGTGATGCCGGTGGCCTCCTGCATGACCTTGGAGGTCAGCCCAATTTTTCGGCCTACCAGCCTGCGCCCGGTGGCTTCACCGCGAGCGCGCCAGAGCTTTTGTACCGCGTAGGAGTCTTCTACGGTCATGTCGGGGTAGGTGGCGGTGAGGCGCGGAATCATGGTGCGGTTCTTTTCGGCCTCAGCCAGGTCATCGGCGATGCGGGTGAGTTGTTCTTCAGTAAGCATAGCTAGCTTTCAATACTGCGGGAGGTGCTTGAGGGATATGCTCACCGCCGACTGGCTGGGTCTGGCGTGAATTGGGGCGAGCGCCCCACGCGAGTCCCAAGAGGGTCAGTCGGCTAGAGCATATCCCAAAGCACCGAACTTATTGTATTTTCAGTCTTTAGAGCTGGTGGCCCAGTTTGTATTCGCCTTTCTTCCAGTCTGGCATGGATTCTTCGCCTTCGTCGGCGCGGGTGTAGGAGAAGCCGTCTGCACCGATGGTCTGTTCCATTTCGGAGTCGTCGGTGCGTTCTACGAGGGGTACGAGGTTGCCGTCAAGGTCGAGGACGCGGGAGGCGTCGGTGTACCAGGTGGGTACGACGGGGGTGCCCCACCAGTCGCGGCGCTGGTTGTCGTGGACGTCCCAGGTGACGCGGGGGTTGTCAGGGTCGCCGGTGTAGTAATCCTGGGTGTAGATTTCGACGCGGTGGCCGTCGGGGTCGCGGAGGTAGAGGTAGTAGGCGTTGGAGACGCCGTGGCGGCCGGGTCCGCGTTCGATGCGGTCGGAGAGGCGGAGGGCACCGAGTTTGTCGCAGATGGCGATGATGTTGTGCTTTTCGTGGGTGGCGAAGGCGACGTGGTGCATGCGGGGGCCGTCGCCGCCGGTCATGGCGGTGTCGTGGACGGTGGGTTTGCGGCGCATCCAGGCGGCGTAGGAGGTTCCGGCTTCGTCCTGGATGTCTTCGGTGACGCGGAAGCCTAGGTCTTCCATGTATTTGACGGCGGTGGGTACGTCGGGGGTGACCTGGTTGAAGTGGTCTAGGCGGACGAGTGCGCCGGGGGTGTGGAGTTCGTAGCGCCAGGCGAGGCGTTCGACGTGTTCGACGTCGTAGAAGAATTCGTAGGGGAAGCCGAGGGGGTCGAGGACGCGTACGGAGTCGCCTAGGCCTTTGACGAAGCCGTTTTTGTTGCGGCGGACGTCGCAGCCGCGGGCGGTGTAGAATTTTTCGGCTTTGTCGAGGTCTTCTGGGGTGCGTACGCGGTAGGAGAAGGCTGCTACGGCGGGGGTTTCACCTTTGCGGAGGATGAGGTTGTGGTGGATGAACTCTTCGAGGGAGCGCAGGTAGATGGTGTTCTCATCTTCTTCGGTGACGACGAGGCCGAGTACGTCGACGTAGAAGTTGCGGGAGCGTTCGAGGTCGGTGACGACCAGTTCCATGGAGGCGCAGCGGACGATGTCGGGTGCGTTCTCATCGGGCACGATGACGGGGTAGTCAACAAAGGTAGGTGACATGGTTTTGCTTTCTTGGGTGGGGCGATCGCCGGTAGGCTACGGTGCCTGCCCGGCGGCCGCGGGTGTATGGTGGGGTTTTAGTCGGCCTTGCCGAAGACGGGGTTGTGGACTTCACCGAGGTTGATGTGGACGGCTTGCTGGTCGGTGTAGAAGTCGATGGAACGGTAGCCGCCTTCGTGGCCGAGGCCGGAGGCTTTGACGCCACCGAAGGGGGTTCGGAGGTCGCGGACGTTGTTGGAGTTGAGCCAGACCATGCCTGCTTCAACGGCCTGGGAGAAGTTGTGGGCGCGTTGCAGGTTGGAGGTCCAGATGTAGGCGGCCAGGCCGTACTTGGTGTTGTTAGCCAGTTCCAGGGCTTCTTCGTCGGTATCGAAGGGGGTGATAGCGACGACGGGCCCGAAGATTTCTTCCTGGAAGATTCGGGCGTCAGGGGCGACATCGGCAAAGACGGTGGGGAGGACGAAGTTGCCTTCGGGGAAATCGGCGGGGCGTTCGCCACCTGCGACGAGGCGGGCTTCGGTCTTACCGATTTCTACGTAGGACATGACCTTTTCGTAGTGCTCGGGGTGCACCAGGGCGCCGACTTCGGTGGCGGGGTCTGAGGGCAGACCGACTTTGACGCGCTTAGCCTGGTCGGCGTAGCGTTCAACGAATTCGTCGTAGATGCTGCGCTGGACCAGGATGCGGGAGCCTGCGGTGCAGCGTTCGCCATTGAGGGAGAAGACACCGAAGATGGTGGCGTTGATGGCGGTTTCGAGGTCGGCGTCTTCGAAGACAACGGCCGGGGACTTGCCGCCGAGTTCCATGGAGAGGCCCTTGAGGTAGGGGGCAGCGTTGGCGAAGATGATTTGGCCGGTCTTAGATTCGCCAGTGAAGGAGATGAGGGGGACGTCGGGGTGCTTGACCAAGGCGTCGCCTGCGGTTTCACCGAAGCCGTTGACCAGGTTGAAGACGCCTGCAGGTAGGCCTGCTTCTTCGAAGATTCCGGCCCAGAGGGAGGCCGAGAGGGGGGTGAATTCGGCGGGCTTGAGGACGACGGTGTTGCCGGTTGCCAGAGCGGGGGCTAGCTTCCAGGATTCCAGCATGAAGGGGGTGTTCCAGGGGGTGATAAGGCCGGCGACGCCGATGGGCTTGCGGTTGACGTAGTTGACCTGGCGACCCGGGACCTTGAAGGCGTCGTCGGTCTGGGCGACGATGAGGTCGGCAAAGAAGCGGAAGTTTTCGGCGGCGCGTCGGGCCTGGCCCTTGGCCTGGGTGATGGGTAGGCCGGAGTCGAAGGATTCCATCTGGGCGAGGGCGTCCTCGCGGGATTCGACGATATCGGCGATTTTCATGAGTACGCGGGCGCGTTCGCGCGGGAGCATACGGGGCCAGGGCCCCTCGGTGAAGGCGGTACGGGCAGCGGCTACAGCGGCTTCGATGTCTTCTTTCTTGCCCGAGGCAGCCTGGATGTAGGGCTGGTTGGTCACGGGGTCGAGCACATCGAAGGTTTCGCCGTCGATGGAGTCAACGAACTGGCCATTGATGTAGTGCTGGATGCGCTCGGGCAGCCCGGTAGGTTTGGCGGGTGCGATAGTGGTTTCAGTAGTGCTCACAGGTAACTCCTTTGTGTGGTGTGAGGGGCGGACGCCGGTGGGCGGGTTATACCGGTTCGGGGATAGTGCTGAGGTAGCTGGTGAGGGTCGCCTGGCGGTGGTCTCGTACAGCTTGTTCGACCTCGTGGGCTGGCTGGCCGCGGTCGATGAGGTCAATGATTCGGTCGTGCTCTGCCACTGATTCGGCGGCGCGGCCGGGCACGAAAGAGAAGGTTGATTCGCGCAGGTTGCCGAGGCGGTTCCATTCACTCCCGACCAGGTCTACGAGGTGCTGGTTGGGGCAGCGGTAGGCAAGAACCTGGTGGAACCGGTGATTGAGGTCGGTGAAGGCTTTGGGGTCAAAGTCTTCAAGGAGGGTGGCAAGCTGCCGGTTGTAGTCACGAGCCGCGGCGATGTCTTCAGCGGTCAGGTGGGGCAGGGCTAGAGCGGTAGCTGCCCCTTCTAGAATACCGAGAGTTTGCATGCTCTCTACGTAGGCGGAGCTGTCGACCATTGCGACCCTGGCCCCCACGTTCCGTTCGAAGGTGACGAGGCCTTCTGCTTCAAGCTGGCGGATCGCTTCTCGCACAGGGACCACCGACATATCGAGTTCCCGGCCGATAGAGGCCAGTACCAGGCGGTGGCCGGCGGCAAAATCGCCGTTCACGATTTTTTCGCGCACCCAGGTGTAGGCAGTCTCGGCTTTAGATAGACCCTTCTCATAGTTGAGGGTCACCGGTATTGACGTCCCGGGGTAGAGATCGATATTCACGGTGGTTCCTAGCGGGTTAGGGCTGAGCGAGTGGGTTCTGGGCCAGCCAGTCTTTGTACTTTTCTTTCCAGGCGCCGGTGGGTGGGAAGAGCCCGTCCACAGGGTGACCGGCTGCGACCTGTTCGGCGACCCAGGCGTCCTCGTGTTCTTTATCGAAAGCGGCCTGGGCGACTTCGGCTGCGATAGCGGGCGGGATGACGATGGCTCCGTCGTCATCGCCGACGATAATATCGCCGGGGAGCACGGTGGCGTTGCCGCAGGCCACCGCTACATCGACCTCCCAGGGGACGTGCTTGCGGCCCAGGACGGCCGGGTGAGGTCCCTGAGTAAAGACGGGCAGGCCGATTTCTTTGACAGCCGCGTAGTCGCGCACCCCACCGTCGGTGATGACGCCGGCGGCCCCGCGTCCTTTCGCCCTCAGAGCCAGGATATCGCCCAGGGTGCCGGAGCCGGACTCCCCGCGGGCCTCAATGACGATAATTTCTCCTTCCGTCACCTCGTCAAAGCAGCGTTTTTGGGCGTTGTAGCCACCGCCGTGGGCCTTGAAGAGGTCTTCGCGGTTGGGCACAAAGCGCAGGGTTTTGGCGGTGCCAACAATTTTGGTGCCGGGGGTCTGGGGGTAGACGCCCTCAATGACAACGTTGTTGAGACCGCGAGCGCGGAGCTGGGCCGATAGACCGGCAGTGGGTACGGCCTGCAGGAGGCGGCGAAGTTCGGGGGTCAGAGCGGACGTAGCCTGTGAGGTTTCTTGTTCTTCCAGCGGGGGGAGCCCGGCAGCTTCGCGGGATCCCCAGGCTTCTTCGGTCTGCTTTTCGTCAACGGCGGGTAGAGTGCCGATGGACTCGTTGAAGTCACCTCGACCTGCGATAACGGGGGTAACGAGACGGCCCGAGGTGGGGGCTCCGGGGGCGGTGGGGGCGTCTACTTCCACTTCGACTACGTCACCGGGGACGATGACGGAGGAGCCTGCGGGGGTACCGGTTAGGATGACGTCGCCGGTTTCGAGTGTCATGTGCTGGGAGAGGTCGGCGACGAACCGGGAGAGGGGGAAAATCATGTTGGCTGCGGCGGTGTCATCCTGCTGTACGAGTTCGCCGTTAACCCAGGTGCGGATGCGTAGCTGGTCTTCTGATACCGTGCGGGCGTCGATGAGGCCGGGGCCAAGGGGGGTATAGCCATCACGACCTTTGGACCGCACGTTGGAGCCCTTGTCAGCGGGGCGATAGTCATATATGCCCAGGTCGTTGGAGGCAGTCACGTAGGCGACGTGATTCCAGGCTTCTTCAAGGGGAACGTGGCGGGCAGGGGCGCCGATGACCAGGGCAATTTCTCCCTCAAAGGCAAGGAGTTCGGTACCCTCCGGGCGTTCAACGGGGGCGCTGGAGCCAGCCAGGGAGCTGGTGGGCTTGAAGAAGTAGGAGGGCTGAGCCGGACGCCGCCCGCGCTGGGCTGCGCGCGATTCATAGGCAACGTGCACGGCGATAATCTTGCCGGGCGTGACGGGAAGGGAATCTTGGTTGGCGGAGGTAGCAGTCATGGAGTCTCCTCGTTGAGCTCTATCAACCTTGTCTGAAATCGTATATCATTTTCACACACTATCAAGTAACTCATATCACAGCAAGGAGTTTTTGAAAAAGCCCTGCAGTTACCCCGCGATAAGTTTCAGACAACCCTTGCCGCCCCTGCTGCGCATCGTATATGATTCAGAGCAAGTGTTACCCATCACATGTTTGCTGGGGTGCAGCGCCGCACCCACTCCCTAAGGAGCACCATGCATTTCCACCACAACGGCTACATTTCCCGCGACCCCCGCCTTGAAGACGCAGCAGGCTGCGGCATCAACCGCGCAGATGAACTACCAGAGACCATGGACGTCCTCATCGTCGGCTCAGGGCCCGCCGGCATGATTGCCGCTGCCCAGCTCTCCCAGTTCCCCCAGATCAACACCCGCATCATCGAACGCCGGACAGGCCGCCTCGAACTCGGCCAAGCTGACGGCATCCAGGCCCGTAGCGTCGAAACCTTCCAGGCCTTCCGCTTCGCCGAAGAAGTAATCCGCGAGGCCTACCACATCACCGAAACCAGCTTCTGGAAGCCAGATCCGGCCAACCCCGACAACATCGTCCGCACCACCCGTACCCCCGACGACCCCCACAACATCAGCGAATTCCCCCACCTCATCATCAACCAGGCCCGCATTCTCGACTACTTCGCCGATTTCGCCCGCAACTCCCCCGGAAAAATCACCCCCGATTACGGCATTGAGTTCCTCGGGCTCACCATTGAAGAAGACCACGACTACCCCGTGAAAGTCACCGTCCGCCATACGACCGGCGAACACTGCGGCAAAGAACGTACCGTCCGCGCCAAGTACATCATCGGCTGCGACGGGGCCCGCTCCGGCGTCCGCAAGTCCATTGGTCGCACCCTCTCAGGGGACACTGCTAACCACGCCTGGGGCGTTATGGACGTCGTGGTCAATACAGACTTCCCCGACTGGCGCATGAAGTGTGCCATCACCTCTACCAAGGGTTCTATCCTGCATATCCCCCGCGAAGGCGGCCACCTAGCCCGTGTTTACGTTGACCTGGGCGAAGTCCCCCTCGACGACAACCATGCCGTACGCTCCACCCCCATTGAAGAAATCATCGACCGCGCCAACGCCATCTACCACCCCTACTCCATCGATGTGAAGAACGTGGCCTGGCACTCGGTCTACGAAGTCGGCCACCGCCTCACCGACCACTTCGACGATGTCGATACCTGCGACCGCGGCACCCGCACCCCCCGCGTCTTCATCACCGGCGACGCCTGTCATACCCACTCAGCCAAGGCAGGCCAGGGCATGAACGTCTCCATGCAGGACGGCTTCAACATCGCCTGGAAGCTCGGCCACGTACTCTCAGGACGCGCCCCCGAAGCCCTGCTCGACACCTACTCCGGCGAACGTCAGGAAATCGCCCAGAACCTGATTGACTTCGATAAAGAGTGGTCCACCCTCATGGCCACCAGACCCGAGGACCTACCCAGCCCCGAATACCTTGAAGAGTTCTACGTGAAAACCGCAGAGTTCCCAGCCGGGTTCATGACCGAATACAAGCCTTCCCTCATCACCGGCGGTACCGAGCACCAGCACCTGGCTGAGGGGTTCCCCGTGGGCAAGCGGTTCCGTTCAGCCCGCGTGAACCGCCGTGAGAACGCCTACCCCCGCCATCTGGGCCACGAAGCAGTAGCTGACGGTCGCTACCGGCTCTACGTCTTCGCCGATGCTGCACACCCGGCGTCCGCCGAGTCAAAGGTCAAAGAGCTCAGTGACTTCCTTATCAGCGACCCCGCTTCCCCGTTTGTCCGCTACCGAATTGAGGGAGCTGACTTCGACGCCCTGATTGAGCCGGTGGTGGTCTACCAGCAGAACTACACCGAGTTCGAGACCACCGATGCCCCCGCGGCCTTCCGCCCCCTGGTGGGCACTTATCAGATTGAGTACTGGGAGAACATCTACTGTGCCCTACCTGATGAAGATATCTTCGAAGAACGCAAGCTCTCCCGCGACGGCGTAGTGGTAGTGGTACGACCCGACCAGTACGTAGGTGCTGTCTTGCCCCTGACCGACCACACCGCCTTAGCGGCCTACTTCGATAGGGTCTTCATCGACCCCGAGATTTAGGGCACCTCGAGGGATAGGGTAACCCCAAAGCCTAGGGCGCCCGGCACCTTAGAGCCTTAACCATAAAAGGGCCGGGGTAGGCACCTTCACTGGTACCTGCCCCGGCCCTTCTGCCTTACGGAATCAGACTTACTGCTGGCCGTCCTGGGCAGCGTTGGCCTCGTCAATACGCTTGGCCAGGCGTTCCTTTTCTTCAGCCTCACGGCGCTTGGTCTCGGCCTCTCGGCGGGCGCGGGCCTCAGCGTACAGCTTGGCGGACGACCGGTTGATACCGGTACCCTCACCTAGCTCGGGGTCATTGGGGCGCTCCACCAGAATCAGGGTTGCACACATGACCAGGGTGACCACAAAAACAGCACCAGCAACGGTCAAAGCCAACACCACATTCGGGGTGTTATTTGTACCGCCAGTTGCAAAAACCACGATGCCCAAGAAAGCCACCAGGGCCAAGACCGCCGCAATAATCAGCGGACCGCGCACCTGCGCCTTAAACCCACGATTGGGTGATTCACTCTTCTGAGCCAAGACCATTCCTCCTGAAAACAAACTCTCCACCAGTCTACGGGGTGAGCACCACTTTTGCCCGACAGCCCCTAGCCGTGACGGGCGTCCGCACGCAAAGACAGCGCACCAATCACCAAGAAAATACCTGCCACTAGGGCGCCGCCACCGGCGGTTCCCATAATGGCCTTATCGCCAATCTCAGAGACCACAGGCAGGGCTGCCGCCGAAAGCGTCACGATAGCACCCTCAAGCTGCCAGTCGCGGGCCGCCGGGTTACTCGCCTTAGTACGCATACCGGCGAGCAGTTTGAGCACGCCGGTCAAGCCCAGCACGCAGGCGGCAATCAGGGTTAGCCAGAACTCCCCGCGGGGGGCAACAAAAGCCAGCACACCACCGGCCGCCTGCACCAGGGCGATGGAGGTAAAGGCCTGGGCAGTACTGGCGTCCCCCGCACGGCGCAGGGTTTGGGCCGTCAGGTAGGACGCCCCCGCATAGCCCAGCATGTAAAGACCCAGCATGACGGTAATGACACCCAGGGTCGGTTGCTGCCAGAAAACCGTGGTGAGGCCGAAGGCCAGGAAAACCAGGGCGTGCACCAGGGTGGGGCCGGTAAGGGCGGCTGCCAGAACGGGGTCCACAGGACGCTTGGGGTCGGGTCGCTGCCCGCCGGGCGCGTGGCGGGGGTCAGAAAGCTCGGAGTCGGTGCGCTGGGAATCGGAGTGCTGAGAATCAAAAGTCACCCCACCAGTCTAACCAGCCAAGCTGAAAGCCGCCGATCTACCGGCAGCCTGTTACGCCCTAGTGGTCAGAATGGGCACCTAGACCAGCAGAGTAGCCTTCCAACACCTGCCGTAAACTTTCCAGGCCGAGAGCCAGCTTGCGGTCACTGACGGCCCCAAAACCAAGCACCAGGCCGTATAGGGCCTCGCCCGCCTCAGCCCGTGCTGACCAGTAATCCCCCAGCGGGGCCACAAGCACGCCTTCTCGGCGGGCGGCCTCAACCAGTTCACCCTCGATGCCCCTCCCCCGGGCAGAATCAATGCCGGGCAGGTGAAGCACCGTGTGCAGGCCGCCATCCATAGGCAGAACCCGGGCACCGCCCAAACCCTGCAGGGCGGTGAGTACTTGCTCCCGGCGTCCACGGTAAACCCGGCGCATGCGCGCCGTATGGCGGCGCACCCCGCCCGCAGCGAGGAAGGCCGCCATGGCGTCCTGCACGACCGACGACACCGGGTTACCGAGATCAGCACGCAGTTCTAATAGGTCAACCTGCAAGTGCCGGGGCACCACCACGTACCCCAGGTTCAAGCCGGGAGCCAGCATTTTGGCGAACGACCCCAGTGTCACCACCCGGTCGGAGGCCCAACGGGCTGGGTGAGCTTCGGCCCCGCCGGGCAGAGGGGGGCGGTCAAGAGAAGCTAGAGCCGGTAGGGGGTCGCCCACATAGCGCAGCTCAGAATCGTAGTCGTCTTCAATCAGCAGGGCGTCGTGGGTGCGTGCCCAGGCCAGTAGCTCCAGGCGGCGCGCCAGCGGCATAGAAGCCCCCAGCGGGTACTGGTGGCTAGGAGCTATAAGGACGAGGTCGGGCCGGTGAGGCCCCGTGGGCAGGTGGGCGGGGTTAAGGCCCTGCTCATCAACCTCAATCGGTAGGATTTCGTGCCCGAAGGCGAGGGGGATGCGATGCAGGGAGGGGTAGCCGGGGTTCTCGACCGCGATTCGAAGCGGACGGTTGCGCACCCTACGCCTCAGGGCGGTAAGAATCAGGCGGAAGCCGTCGCGGGCACCGGCAGTTACCAGTAGGTCATCCGGGGTGCGCAGCACTGACCTCATCAGCCGCAGGTGCTCCGCTAGCTGCACCCTCAGCTCATAGGAACCCGCAGGCGGGTAGGCCGCACCGGGAGTGGCAGCCGCCTGCCGCCAGGCGGCCCGCCAGGTAGAGCTTGCCACCAAAGATGTATCGGGGCTACCCGGGCGAAGATCAATCATCGAGGAGCCATCACAGTCAGGAGATATGCCCTGCGGGCCTTGCAGAGGGGCGGACGCCTGCCCTCCCTCCTTGCCCCCAGGTAGCAGTTGCGCGGAGCCCACACCCCAAACCGGCGCCGCCGACTGAGAAACCCCCGCGGCACCCAGGGTGAGGTGGTCAGCTACGCGGGTGCCCCCGCGTCCGCTGGTTAAATACCCTTCACCCACCAGCTGTTCATACGCAAAAACAACCGTTCCACGTGAAACATTCAGCCGCTCAGCCAGCACACGAGTGGAAGGCAGCGGGTCACCCGCCACCAGAAAACCACCCAACACCAGGGTGCGAATCTGCTCAGCCACCTGCGACGGCAAAGAACCCGGCGCTGACCGCGATACGCTCACCGGCAACTGATCAAACCGTGAATACTCCGCCACGCTACCCTCCCCTGACATCAAAGCCGCGCTCCCCCGATATTAGCCCACCGGCGTCCGCACCCCATGAAATATGTCCACCACGAAAAATGCCCACCGCGAAGCACACGCGGCGGGCATCTATCCCAAACATGACGAAAAGGGGCACCGGGCCGCTGGCGCCGTCAATTGCGCCGTTGTTGAAGTCATCTTCGAAGATGAGCTTGCCCCAGCCTGAAGCGGTCAGTGACAGGAAGTTGCGGCGGGATACAGAAAGCATGGTTTGGGTCTCTTTCGTGTGTATTTGTTTGGGGCGGGAAACTCTTGGGGAGAGCCGGGGTGTGAATTCTTGGGGGAAGTTTGCCCCAAAACGTGCCGACGGGCGTCCGCCTCGCTACCTGTGGTCTAAAAACTTTGCAAGAAACTGGCCCTATTCTTAGACCATATCGGCGGGCACAGTTGAAACCATGACTGAACACAACACCGCAGAAACCACCGTTACCGGCTCCCCCCTCGTCAAGCGCGGCCTAGCCGACATGCTCAAGGGCGGCGTCATCATGGACGTCGTCACCCCCGAACAGGCAAAAATCGCAGAGGACGCCGGCGCCGTAGCCGTCATGGCCCTCGAACGCGTCCCCGCCGACATCCGCGCCCAGGGTGGTGTTGCCCGCATGAGCGACCCTGACATGATCGAGGGAATCATCGACGCTGTCTCTATTCCCGTCATGGCCAAGGCCCGCATCGGCCACTTCGTAGAAGCCCAAATTCTGGAACACCTCAAGGTTGACTACATCGACGAATCCGAGGTTCTCTCCCCCGCTGACTACGTCAATCACATCGACAAGCACGCCTTTAAGGTGCCCTTTGTCTGCGGTGCCACCAACCTGGGTGAGGCCCTGCGCCGTATCACCGAGGGCGCTGCCATGATTCGCTCCAAGGGCGAGGCCGGCACCGGTGACGTCTCTGAAGCCACCAAGCACATCCGCACCATCAAGACCCAGATTGCCGAGCTGCAAGCCCTGCACGCTACCGCCCCCGACCTGCTCTACGTCAAGGCCAAGGAGCTCGCTGCCCCTTACGAGCTGGTACGCGAGGTGGCCGAAACCGGCAAGCTGCCCGTCGTGCTCTTCACCGCTGGCGGCGTGGCAACCCCGGCTGACGCTGCCATGATGATGCAGCTGGGTGCGGACGGCGTCTTCGTTGGCTCCGGCATTTTCAAGTCTGGCAACCCCGAGGCCCGTGCCAAGGCCATCGTCAAGGCAACCGCCTTCTACAACGACCCTGCAGCGGTTGCGGACGCTTCCCGCGGCCTGGGCGAGGCCATGGTCGGTATCAACGTGGCAGATCTGCCCGCCCCCCACCGCCTGGCGGAGCGTGGCTGGTAGTGAAATTCCCCCCTGTTGTTGGCGTCCTTGCCCTGCAGGGCGGGGTCGCCGAGCACGCTTCCCTGCTGGAGAGGCTGGGGGCGCAGGTGGTTTTGGTCAAGCGCCCCGAGCAGTTGGAGGGGCTGGATGCCCTGGTTCTTCCCGGCGGGGAATCGACGACTATTGACCGGCTGACCAGGATTTTTGGTCTGCGCCAGCCCCTGATTGACGCTATCGTGGGTGGCCTACCCACCCTGGGCACCTGCGCCGGGCTGATTCTTCTGGCTCGGGAGATTGAGGACCCGGCGGCAGGCCAGCAAACCCTGGGCCTGCTCGATGTGACCGTGCGCCGCAACGCCTTTGGCTCCCAGGTTGACTCGGCAGAAACCGAGCTGACCTGGGGCGCTACCGGGGCGGACGGCTCAGGTCAGCTTACCGGCGCAGGCGGGCAGATACCGGTGAAGGCCGCCTTCATTCGCGCGCCCATTGTCACCCGGGTGGGTGAGGACGTCACCGTTCTGGCCCGTCACGCCGGGCAGGTGGTCGGGGTGCAACAGGGCCACATGCTGGGTATCTCCTTCCACCCGGAACTCACCGGTGACACCACCGTGCACAGGGCCCTGCTGGGCCTGGCTAGCCGGGTGGAGGCGTCCTAGAAGCGTCCGCCTCCACCGCCACCGCTAAAGCCTCCGCCGCCCCCGAAGGACGACCCGCCCGAGAAGCTACCCCCTGATACCCCCGAATTTTCCGGTACGTGATTGCTGCCCGAGTAGAGGTGGGGCATGGTCGCGTAGAGGGGTAGCCAGGTGCTAAAGGTGGGGGCGTAGCGGGTGTAGGTCTCCTTGTTCTCCGCTTCCTGCTCGGCGAGCTCGGCCTCGCGCTGGTCGGGGTCTACCGGGGCGGTGCGGTTGGCATAGCGGTATTTGATGTAGTCACGGCGCATATCGTCGGGTATGCTCAGGCCGGGGTTTTCTTCTTTAGCCCGGCGCATCTCATCCTCGGCAGCCCGCTTAACCTTGCGGTAGTCGCGGAAAACCCACCCGACGATAATTGCTGCAACAGTACCCAGGGTTCCCAGGATGCCCCACAGGATCAGGTTGCTATCTGCACTCTCGGTTTCTGCGGCGGCATAGATTTCGTCAATGGTGGTCTCTAGACCGACGGCGTAGTTGCCGTCGGTGAGGTAGGGGCCTAGGACGTCGTTGGCAATGGTTTCTGCCTCGGAATCGCTGATGTAGTTCCCGGCGCCGTCTGCGACCGCGATGAAGGTTTCACGGCCCTCCATATCGATGACCAGCACAGCACCGTTATCTTTACCCTGGTCGCCGACGCCCCAGGCGTTGCCCAGGTCAGTGGCGTAGTCGGGCAGGTCGCCGGGACTTTGGTCGGTGGTGTAGATGGCGAAGCGGGCGCGGTCGGTGCCCCGGTTTTTCTGGTCGATGATGTCATTGAGGGTGTTCTCTTCGGCATCGGTGAGCAGGTTGGCGTCGTCGCGAATGTTGCCGGATGCCGGCGCAGCAGGTAGGTCTGCTGCTTCGGCCGCCGTCATGGTCAGGGGCGCAAGGGCAAGGACGCCCGCCGCCGCTAGCGCGGGCAGGGCAGCGAGCCTGCGGGTCGGCTTCTTGTTCCGGATCTGGGGGTTTGCGATGTCGGTCTGAGGGTTCACAGCTACGTCCTTTCTGGCATGGGTAGCAGACTTCTTTACCCGCTCTTACCACCAGCTTAGCAAGCCTGCTGATAAAAGAACTCCCCCGGCAGAATGATTCTCTAATCCCTAGAAGGTACTCAGCCCCGTCGCCTCCTGGGCGCGGTAGGCCAGGGTTTGCAGGGTCGATTTTAGGACGCCCCCACCCGCCTTAGCTGCGTAGGGCAGGGTGAAGATGGTTTGGGCGCCGCCTACCGGTTCGTTATTCCAGATCAGGGACCAGTAGGCAGAGAACTCCTGGGCCAGGGCGGAGTCACCCGCAGCGCGCACCCGCAGACTGGTTTCTAGGTTGTAATTACAAATATTTCGGCGGGTGAAATTACCCGACCCGCTCAGGAGCTCAAAGCCGCCAGAATCTGCCGGGGCGGGAGCGTCCACCCCTCGGTGAACCGCCAGATACTTGGGGTGGAACTGCTCGCCCCCTGTGGCGTACCAGCGCACCTGAACCCCGGCGCGTACCAGCTCTCGCGCAACGGGCAGGGCGGGCAGGCCGGTTTTTGTGCGGCCGAAGGCGTCAATGTTGAGGTCGAGCACCACCTGCACCGAAGCGCCACGGGCCGCGGCAGCTGTGATCCCGGCAATGACAGCGCGTTCCGATAGATAGAACATACCCAGGCAGACCCTGTCCCCCGCGCCGGCACCCGCCAGCAGCTCCAGCACCGCAGTGCGAATACCGCCCTCGGTCACCAGCTGCACCTCAGACGCCTGCCCCGGGAACTCAACACCCCCAGCAAAGCTTAGCCCCCGCAGGGAACGGGCGAGGTCGGGAGTAGAAAAGTCTAGAACCGCCAGCTCGCTAGCCAGCAGGTCATCCACCACAGCACCAGTGACCCGCAGACCCAGGTTGGAGTTAGGCGCAGAGGCGTCGTGCGGGTTGGCGGACGCCACCACAGCCTCGGCCTCAGACAGGGCCACCTTGCGGTGGTTGGCCTTGAAGTTAAAGAGCCTGGCGTAGGCATTGGCAGAGACGCGCGGCCCACCCGGTGCTAGAGCATTGGGCAGCACGGCGGGGAGCTCCGACAGGTGCGTCAGGACTGCCCGGTAGAAGCCGGAGTAGGCGGAGTTGGAGTCGCGCAGGGCCTCTAGCCGGGTTTCAACCACCTGCACCCCGGCGGCCCGCAGTCGCTCTAGATGAGGCAGGGAGTAGCTGCCGTAGAAGGTGTTGATGGGGTCGGTGATGAGCACGATGGGCATATCGGGGGCGGCGGCCCGCTTGGCAAGAAGGGCCTCGGTGAGGCGCTGGGAGAGGGCCGGGTAGGTGCGCCCGCTGAAGCGGTCATAGTCGCTGTTGAAGAGGAACATATCGAGCACCAAGAAGCTTGTAGCCCGCTCAATGACCCCCTCAACAGCGGTGAAAATCTGCTGGTCAGAGCGGCTTTCACCGTCGGCCGTATAGGTGAGGTCTGCTAACAGCTCTACCTGTCCGCTTCGCCAGGGCCCGGTAACGCCCAGGCCGGCTGGCAGAGGTTTGTAGCGGTGATAGAGGGCGGACGCGGCTGCGGCAGCACCGCAGGCCAGGGCGGCAAAGGCGAGGGGGCGGGGCAGTGTGCTCATGCTTCTAATCTACCTAGACAGCTATTTCTTATCTCACATACCCACCGCTTGCCGATATTTTTTACAAGTGTAAACTTTACATCTGTAAGAAAAAATTGTTGGTAGAGGATACCCGCTATGACCCCCACCCTGGCACCCGCCGCAGAGGACGCCCGAGCCGCCGACCCGCGTCCGGCCCGCTCCCGCGCAGCCCTCATCGATGCCGCCACCGAGGCCCTGGGCACCAGCGACCCCAGCAATCTCAGCATCACAACCCTGGTCAAGACCGCAGGGGTCAGCCGCCCCACCTTCTACCAGCACTTCACCGACATGCACGAGCTCATTCACGCCGCGGCCCTCACCAAAATCAGCGCCGCCTTCGACGAGCTACTGCCCGCCGATCCCACCGCGTCCGTCGCTGTCTTTACCAGCGAGGTCAGCACCAACCTGCTCAAGCAGCTGCAGGTCGACGCGGATTTCTACCGCAACGTGCTGGCTATCTCGGGCAACTCATCCCTGGTCGCCGAACTCATCGACTTCCTCAGCCACCGTTTTCTCAGCCGACCAGCCGTTGCCGAA
Organism: Rothia nasimurium; assembly: GCF_014217215.1. Taxonomy (GTDB): domain Bacteria; phylum Actinomycetota; class Actinomycetes; order Actinomycetales; family Micrococcaceae; genus Rothia; species Rothia avistercoris. The sequence goes on along the minus strand of NZ_CP056080.1, from coordinate 130,064 downwards.
CGTTTCATCACCAAGAACCCCGACCTCACCAGCGACTACACCCAGTTCGTTGCTGCCGGAGTTGCCTGGCTGGCCGTCCGCTGGCTGGCCACCGACTTCACCGGCGAACACACCGCAGAAGCCACCGGCGAGCGCCTGGCCCAGATGATGCGGGCAGCTATCTCCTAGCCCGCCCCCTTGATTTTTACTGACCCTACGACCTGAAAGCAGGTGAAACCCCGTGCCCTCAACACGCGCTCAACGCCCCAAGCTGCACCCGCATCGCTTCAGCCCCATGAAGTACCTGGTGCTGCTGGCCGTTATTATCATTCCCTCTATCTACTCGGGTATTTTGACCTGGGCAAACTACGACCCTACGGGCACGATTGACGCCGTTCCGGCAGCGATTGTGAATGAGGATGCCCCGGCAACCACAGCCACAGGTAGCACCCTTAACCTGGGTCAAGACCTCACCGACGAGCTTCTGAGCAACGACAGCAAACAGAATTTTGACTGGTCGACCATGAGCGCCGACGAAGCGCAGACCAAGCTCGAAAACGGTGACATCCAGGCTGTTTTGACGATTCCACCTGACTTCTCTGCGAATGTAGCGTCAGTGTCTGAAAACGATGCGGCGGCAGCCCAGACCGCCAAGCTGACCATCACCACCAATGACGGCTCCAACATCATCTCGGGCAATATCGCCAGCTCCCTGGGCACAGCGGTCACCGACACCCTGGCCAGCAAGGTATCCACCGAGTACCTCAACAACATCTACGCGGGCTTCACCGATATCCACGACTCCCTGGGGCAGGCGGCGGACGGCGCTAGCCAGCTCGCCGACGGCTCCACCAGCGCCAAGGAAGGCTCCGACGAGCTCGTGGTGGGCCTGACCGACCTCAAGTCGGGCACCGGCGAGTTAAGTTCCGGGGCAAGCACCCTAGCGGACGGTGCTACTCAGGTGAACGACGGCGCTGGCTCGCTGGCGTCCGGCTCAGCCTCCCTAGCCGACGGTGCAACTCAGGTGAACGACGGCGCTAGCTCGCTGGCGTCCGGTGCCGCGGAACTGAACAGCGGTGCCACCTCGCTGGCGACCGGTGCTGATAGTGCTGCCAGCGGCGCAGCCTCCCTCTCTGACGGTCTCAGCCAGATCGACTCCGCCGTATCTGCCCTACCCGAGCAGCTCCCCGCTCTGACCGAGGGCACCGACTCCCTGGCGTCCGGCGCCTCTGACCTTGCCAGCGGCGCACAGAGCCTTGAGGACGCCGCCGGGCAGCTCGCAAGCGGCGCCACCACCCTCTCGGATGGTGCGGACGCCGCCGTCACCGGCGCCCAGAATCTCGCCGACGGCGCAGAGCAACTGCACACCGCCACCGGCACCCTTGCCAGCGGCGCGCAGGGTCTTTCGGCCAGCTCCCAGACCCTCATCGACAACTGGGGCAACCTCACCGATGAGCAGAAACTTGCTGCCCTGCAGCAGCTCAACGCGGGAGCGTCCACCCTTGCCAGCGGCGCCGAGGCTGTAGACACAGCCGCCGGGCAGCTCGCCACCGGGGCAGATACTCTGGTGGGCACCGACTCAAGCGGCCTGACCAAGCTGGCTGCGGGGGCGTCCGCTCTCGACAGCGGGGCAGGCCAGCTGGCAAGCGGCGCAACCTCCCTCTCTAACGGGGCAGACACCCTTAGCCAGGGGGCTGCGACTCTCAACAGCAAGGCAGGAACCCTGTCCACCAGCCTGGGCTCCCTAGTCACCGCTATCTCCCAGGCCAATGACGGGGCAGCCTCACTCGCGTCGGGCACCAGCACTCTGGCCAGCGGCGCGTCCACCCTAGCGGACAGCACCGGCACTCTCTCATCGGGCGCGTCCACCCTGGCCGAGGGCACCAGCTCCCTGGCTAGCGGGTCCGCCACCCTCAACGACGGCGCCCAGACCCTCGCTGAAGGAACCAGCAGCCTTTCATCGGGCGCCACCAGTCTCGCGAGCGGCGCCACAACCCTCGATGAGGGGGCAGGATCAGCTGTGGACGGGGCGTCCTCCCTGGCCAGCGGCCTGAACGAGCTAGAGGACGGCAACACCCAGCTAGCGACCTCCCTGGGGGACGCCGTGGGGCAGGTTCCCAGCTACACCACCGACCAGGCCAGTGAACTCAGCGCGGTCACCAGCGACCCCGTCACCATTGAGAAAACCCGCCTGAACGAGGTGTCCACCTACGGCCACGGCCTGGCCCCCTACTTCATGACCCTGGGCCTGTGGGTCGGCGCTATCGCCTACTTCATGATGTACCCGGCGATCTCCAGCAAGTTCGCCCGCGGCGGTCACTCCGGCCTGCGAACCCTGCGCGGTGCCCTGGTTCCGGTACTCTTCATGGGTATTGTTCAGGGCACGGTGATGTCTACCGTGATTCACTACTGGGTGGGCATTGAAGAGATGAACTTCTGGGGCCTGACCGGCTTCGCCATTCTGACCTCTATCACCTTCCTGGCCATCAACCAGGCCCTCATCGCCCTACTGGATGCCCCCGGCCGTTTCATCGCTCTGATTCTGACCGTGGTTCAGATTGGCGCGTCGGGCGGTACCTACCCGATTGAGACAGCCCCTGCCTTCCTGCAGGCTATCCACCCCTGGCTGCCGCTGACTCACGCGCTGGAGGCTTTCCGCTCCCTGATTGCCGGTGGCTCCATCGGTATTGCAACGGGTATTGTCTGGCTGCTGGGCTGGATTGCCCTGGCTGTTGCGGGCACTGCCCTGAGCATCTGGATTCGCCACCGCCGCGAAGATAAGGCAGAGGCCGAACGCCAGGCCCGCCGGGCCGTCCTGGCGAGCGCCTAAAGAATCAAGGCCCCTAACCTACGCCCTTTCGTTTCTACCCCGATGTATCACCCCGGAGGCAGGAGCGAAGGGGCGTAGAAGGTTAAAGGGGCTACCTATAAATAACGGGCTAGCCCTCCGCCCCAACCCCACCTTCGCCCGAACCTATAGGATAGAAGGAACCGCAGCACTATCTTCCACCGCTGAAAGAGGAACCATGGGGTACTTTGAGTCCGTCCAGTCTGCCGCGCAGCTGCTTAAGCCGCTCACCGATGAGCGTATGTTGCAGGCTCTTGACCGCCTTGAGGTGGACTACGAGCTGGGCGATGACGGGGCCGCTGTGTTCCATTTTGAACGGGGCTACTTCTACTACACCCTCTCCAGTAACGCCAGCCGCGATCTGCTGAGCGTGCGCGGCAGCTACCGGGGTACCTTCCCCCTCGAGGCGCTACCCGCCCTCAACGAGTTCACCAACGCCTGGAACCAGCAGAACCTCTTCCCCAAGGTCTTCCCCTACCGGGTTGAAGAGGAGGGGCAGGGGTTTGTGGTGCTGCCGGTTGAGCTGAGCATGGTCTACGCAGGCGGGGTGACGGACGCCCAGATTGATGAGCACCTGCGCGCTGCCCTGCAGACTTCGCTGGAGTACTTCGAGACTGTGGCCTCCACCTTCGGCGGGGAGGAATAGCCTTGTCACAGCGCTTTAAAGTTGATTTGGGTGGCCTGGTTGAGCTGCTGTCGAAGAACCTGTATTCGGGCCCACAGGTCTACCTGCGCGAGGCGATTCAGAACGGGGTTGACGCTATTACTGCCCGCCGGGAGCAGGACGCCGACGCCCCCGCCCGGGTGCTCCTTGAGCCCTGGGAGGACGGCACCGGCATCACCATTACCGACACCGGTGTGGGTCTGACGGCCGAGCAGGCTGAGGAGTTTCTGGCGACGATTGGCCGTACCTCTAAGCGCGATGAGGTCTTTAACGAGGGTCGCGCCGAGTTTTTGGGCCAGTTCGGTATTGGCCTGCTGGCCTGTTTTTTGATTGCTGACACGGTTGAGGTCACCTCGCAGAGCGTGCTGCCGGGGGCTGCCCCGGTGCGCTGGCTGGGTCATGCGGACGGCACCTTTGAGGTGCTTCAGCTAGCCAGCGGTGAGGACGCCGCCGGGCAGGTTCCCGAGGTCGGCACGACGATTCGCCTGAAGGCGCGGGCGGACGCCGCCCACTGGGTTGCCGAGGAGACGGTGGTGACGCTTGCCAGCAACTACGCCGATATGCTGCCGGTTGAGGTGGCAGTTCGGGTGACAGCTGCCGGCCAGCGGATCTGGCGCCGTATTTCCCTACCTGCCCTGCCCTGGGCGAAGGGGGAGGGCGAGCACCAGCCCAACCAGCACGAGCGAGCCCTGGCCCTGACTAACTACTCCGAGAAGACCCTGGGCTTCACGCCCCTGGCTGCTCTTGAGCTCGACGTGCCCGCCACCGGCACAACCGGTGTGGCCTATGTGCTGCCACAGGCGGTGTCACCAGGCTCAGGCCGCCACCGCGTCTACGTGAAGAATATGCTGGTGAACACCCGCGAAGACACCCTGCTGCCCGATTGGGCTTTCTTCATACGGGCCGTGGTGAACTCGGAGTCCCTAACCCCAACGGCCTCCCGCGAGCAGCTGCGCGAGGACGAGATTCTTCTGCTCACCCGCGAGGCGATCGGTGAACAGCTCAAAACCTGGATTACCGCTACCCTCTCTGAGCCCAGTACCCTGCGCAACCGCTTTGTCGAAACCCATTCTTTGGCCCTGCGGGCAGTGGCCCTGGCTAGCGACGACATGCTCGATGTGGTGGCGTTCTCCCTGCCCTTTGAGACCACCGGCGGTATCGTTACGCTCGCCCAGGTCATTGAGGAGACCGGGCAGGTGCTCTACACCTCCACCACCGAGGCCTACCGCCGGGTGGCTCCGGTGGCGCGGGCCCAGGGGCTGTGGGTGGTCAACGGCGGCTACGTCTACGACGCTGACCTGCTGGCTAAACTGGCTGACCGCCCCCGCTGGAAGGTCACCGAGCTAACCAGCAAGGACGTCACCCAGACCCTGGCAGCCGTTGAGATGGAACGCGAGTTCGAGGTGCTGCGTGGCTTGGAGCGCGCTCGGGCCGTGCTCGCCGCCCAGGACTGCGGCGTCCTGCTGCGCACCTTTGACCCCGCCGAGGTGCCCGCGGTGCTGCTGCGCGATGCGGACGCCGAACGCGCCCGCGACCTGGCCCAGGAGGCCGAGGACGCCGGTGGCGCCTGGGGTGGGCTGCTCGGCTCCTTTACCGAGGCAGCAACCGAGCCAACCCGCACCCTGGTGCTCAACGACGCCAACGAGAATACCCGCCGTCTGCTGCACCAGCCGGAGCACGCGTCCTTTGAACCGGGCCTGACAACCCTCTACCTCTCAGCCCTCATGCTCGCCGGTGAGGGCCTGCGTGGGGCAGAAACCAACCTGCTCAGCGACAGCCTGGCCCAGCTGCTCGAAGCGGCCCTGCGCCAGCCCTAAACTAGCTACCAACAAGGGAGAAAACTGTGTGGTCAACCCACGAAGCCGCCCAGAAAATTGCCGCGACCCGCGACCTGCCCTACGGTAGCGCCCGCACCGCCGCCATGGAGTACATCACCCGCACCCTTGAGCGGGAGGGCCCCAAACCCATGCTGCCCGAGGCCTACCTCAACCTGGTGGAGGCCTATGTTTTTGGGCAGCCGACCCCGGCGTCCTTTGCGGTGTTCTCTAAGCTGCTGCGTCTCTACGACGCCCACCCCGAGCACTTTGACGAGTTCACCGCCCACACCCTCTTCTGGCAGTTCAAGTGGATTATTGGCGATATGACCGCCTACCCGCAGATCTCTAAGGCGCAGGCGCGCGAGCTGCTCGATGAGATGCGCCGCCGCTACCGCCTAGCAGGCATGGGCGAGATGGCCCCCGACCGGGCCGAGTACATGTGGGCTGCGCATATCGGCGAGGACGAGGCTGCCGAGACCTGGCGCGCCCGGTGGCTTGCGCACGGTGAGGACGAGATGGACTGCGGCTCCTGCAGGCACGGCGGGATTCTGCGCGACCACGTGACCGACGGGGAGTTTGAGGCGGCTATCCGTATGGGTGCCCCCACCGAAGATTTGTGTAACCGGGAGCCTGCCGCCTCCCACCGGCAGCTGGCCCTTGCCTACCTACATGTGGAGGACGGCGAAGCTGCCGGCCGGCACCTGCTGCGGGCTGCGGCTAACCGCGACCAGTATGATCCGGACGACCTGGGGGTTGAGTTTGAGGTGCTGGCCCGCGGCCAGAATCTTCAGGCAGCCTTTGACCTGCTCGCTGACCACGGCAAACGTGCCCTTGACTTGGCAGGAGACCCCGGCGATAACCGCAACTTCCTGCGCTATATCGTCGCTGGCCTGGCCTGGGCTTTAGAGGACCACGGGGATATGCCTACCGGCCTGCGACCTGCCGGTCAGACATCGCGGGCGACCCTGCGGGAGCTTTACAACTGGGCGCTGGATGAGTCCCGGCCACTGGCCCAGGCCTTTGACCGCCGGGCGGGTAACACCCGGTTCTCGGAGTCCTTAGAAGCTGCCACCGAGCTGCCCGCCCTGGTACCCATTGTGCTGCCTACGGGGGCGGACGGGGCTGGTTCGGCTAGTTTGACCGAGGCGGACGCCGCCGAAGGTACCCCGACCGGTGGCACGGGCGCGACCGGGGCTACTCCCCTATCCTTTACCCCGGTGGAGTCCTACCTGGCGGTGGCCCGCGAGCATGAGGCCGCGGGGGCTTCCCTTGAGGCGGGCCTGGCCTACGCCGAGGCTGCTTTCTTGGTGCTGGCCGGTGGGCCTGTTACGGGGGCGCAGGCACTTGAGGCCCTCGGGTTCTTTGAGACAGCCTGGCCCCTACTGGCGGACGGTGGTGCCGCCCCTGCCCTGCTGGCCGAGGTAGTGCGCGTGTGGGCACCGGTTGTCGAGCGGGTAGATGAGCTTGAAGCCCTTCGTACCCCGGTCAACGAGCTACAGGAGCTGGCCCAGCAGGCGGCCCATCCCGCCCTTCTGACTATGATGCAGGCTCAGGATCTCGCTGCCCGCCTTTCGCTGGCGACCGGTGGATCTGCGAGCCAGCAGCTTGTGGATGAGCTGGTTGAGACCTACCGCGAGAACCAGTATCTGGAGCGGGCAGCCCGCCTGCTGGTGGTTGCCGCTGAGGCTGCGACTGCCGCCGGGCAGAGTGAGCTGGCGATTGACCGCTATGAGTTGGCAGCGGAGTTTTTTGAGCCTTTGAGGCTGAAGAAGTCCCGTGCTGCTGCCCTGGACGCCTGCATTGAGCTGCTGCGCGCCACCGGCCAGGAGCACCGCGTCGAGGCCCTGCTGGCTGAGCTAATGGCGGGCTAGCGCAGCCACACCCCGCTGCGGGCCCGCAGGCCCAGGGTGAGGGCGCGGGCGCCCATATACCACAGGGCATAGGAGCACCACAGCAGCAGGTAGGCCAGGGTGGGGCCATCGAACAGCCCACCCCAGCCCCAGGAGGTGCCCCCGGCAAGCGGGGCGGGAACGTCCGCACCGGCACCGAACCAGACATACAGCCCGGCCAATACCGGCAGGTAGGCCACCAGGGTGAAGAGCCCCGCCAGGCCCAGGTAGCGCACGTCCTGGGCGCCAATCAGCACGCCGTCCAGAATAAAAACGTAGGCGGCCAGGGGCTGGCCCACCGCCAGCACCAGCAGCGACAGGGCAAAGAGGTGCTGCACCTCGGGGTCGGGGGTAAACACCCAGGCCAGGCCAAACCCGACCGCTGGGCAGACCAGGGCCGTGACCAGACCGAAGGCTAGGCTCCACCGCACCAGGCGGTTTTTGAGCTGAACCACCGCGTCCTGCCCCTGCCGGGTTGAAAGATCCTCTGCGCCCATCTCCTTGCCCAGCAGGGCCTGGGCTGCAATGGCCAGGGCGTCCAGGGCAAAAGCCAGCAGGTTAAAGAAGGCCATGGTCAGCTGGTAGGCGGCCAGGTTTTTCTCCCCCTGGCTGGTCACCACAAAGACCGTAGCCAGCAGGGCAATCCGCAGGCAGGCCGCCCGCACCATCAGCCAGGCTCCCACCCTAAAGACAGCGGCTAGTCCGGCGCGGTCGGGTAGCCAGCCGGGTGTCCGCGCCGATAAGCCGGAAGAGCTGGTAGCCGAGCCGGGCGTCCGCGTCCGCGCAACCACCGCGTAGGTCAGGCCCAGGGCCATGCCCCACTGCACCACCGCCGTCGCCACCGCCGAGCCAGCCACACCCCAGCCTGCCGGGTAGACCAGGGCCCAGCTCAGCGGCACGTTGAGGGCAGCGCCGGTGGTAGCAACGTAGAGGGGAGTTTTGGCGTCCTGAAAACCGCGCAGGGCACCGGTCGCCGTCAGCACCAGGAGCATGCCGGGCAGACCCGCAAGGGAGGGCAGCAGGTAGGCGGTGGCGTGGGTCAGGACGTCCCCGCCCGCCCCCAGTGTACGCAGCAGGGGGTCGGCGGTCAGTGCCAGCAGCACCGCAAAGAAAAGACCCAGGCCAGCAGCCACCCACAGGCCGTTGCGGGCGGCAGCAAAAGCGCTGGGAGTATCGCCTGCCCCCACGGCCCGGGCCACCGCCGGGGTGGTGGAGTAGGCCAGAAAAACCATGAAGCCCACCAGGGTCTGCACCACGGTTGAACCCAGCGTCAGGCCAGCTAATGGAGCGCTGCCCAGGTGGCCCACGATGGCAGAATCGGCCAGCACCAGCAGGGGCTCAGCGATGAGGGCACCAAAGGCGGGCACCGCCAGCGCAAGAATCTGGCGGTTGAGCGAATGCTGCCGGGGTGAAGAAGACGGTGTAGAGGGCATAAAACCACCCTACCGGCGTCCGTATGGGTAAGCGAAACCTTCATCTGCGTGTGCAAAGAACGCGCAGATGAAGGTTTCGGTTACTTTCAAGAACCTAGCTGGCCTGGGCTTCTGCCTCGGCCACATCGGCGTCGCTGACCTCAACCCCGGTGTAAAGCTTGAACTGTTCAGCAGCCTGCAGGGCGATGACCTCGCCGCCGGTGATCACTTCCTTGCCCGCAGCCCGTCCGGCCCGAATCAGCGGGGTTTCAACGGGCATGGCGACCACGTCAAAGACCACCTGGGCGGCCTCAATCGCGGGAGCGGGGTAGGCCAGGGTATCAATCTCGGGGCCGCCCTCCATGCCGATGGGGGTGACGTTCACAATGACGGGGGCGGTCAGCTCGCCCACCTCAGCGGCCCAGGTGTAGCCGTAACGCTCGGCCAGGGCCCGACCCGCCTCTTCGTTGCGGGCGATGATGGTGCCGGTGCGGAAGCCCGCGTCGTAGAAAGCTCCAGCTACAGCCGCCGCCATGCCGCCAGAGCCGCGCAGCAGGAAGGGTAGGGCGGGGTCTACCCGGTGGGAGGCCAGCAGGGATACCACCGCAATCACGTCGGTATTGTAGGCCTTGAGGTAGCCGTCGGTGTTCACAATGGTGTTAACCGCGCCGATGACCTCAGCGGAGTGGTCCATCTCGTTGACCAGGGGAATCACTGCCTGCTTGAAGGGCATGGACACCGAGCACCCGCGAATTCCCAGGGCCCGCACGCCGCCAATAGCGGCTTCAATGTCGGTGGTGGTCATGGCCTTATAGAGAAAGTCCAGGCCAAACTTTTCGTAGAGGTAGTTGTGGAACTTAATGCCGTGGTTTGAGGGGCGGCCCGAGAGGGAGATGCAGACGGTGGTGTCGCGGTTCAGGGGCGGACGGCCAGGCGCGGCAGGTGAGCTAGTCATGGGGTGTTTTCCTTGGTGAGGGTTCGAGCCGGGCTCCTCACAGCGGGGTCAACCCGGCCTGACTCTTTCACCCTACCACCGGCGTCCGCGCACCGCTCCACCTCGGCTGAGTGTAACGATAAATGCCATGGGCGCGAATCGTTACCGCGCACATGGCATTTAGCGTTACGGTCAAAAGTGGGGCTGCTAGGGCCGGGTCATGATGTAGGTTTTACGGCCCGCAAACTCGTCAGAGCGGGCGATGATGAAGCCTTCTTTTTCGTAGAAACGAATCGCGCGGGCGTTGGTGGAGAGCACCTCAAGTTCAGCAGGGCCGGGGTCGAGCACCTCGCCCAGCAGGGCCTGGGCAACTCCCGTGCCGAAGGCCTCGGGCAGCAGGTAGAGCATTTCAAGTTTCTGCACTTCGTACGGCATCTGGGAGGCGAAGGCCAGACCCAGGAGTTTGCCCGCGGCGTCCTTTTCTACCGCCACCAGGGCTCGGCGGTGCTGACCCAGTTGCTGCTGAATATCTTCACCGGTGCCGCCGGTGGAATCTAGCCACTCTGCAAATCCGGTGGCGCGGGTGTCCAGCTGTTCTTCCTGCTTAGCGAACATTTCGGGGGTAAATGTGCCGGCGTAGACGTGACGCCAGGACGTCATGCGCAGCTCTTCCCACGCTCTGGCCTCTGCAGGCACAGGTGGGCGGATCTCAAAATTCATTATTCTCCTCGAGCCCTGCCGCTGCGAGCAAGTGGGGGAAGGCAAGGCGTAGAGTCATGATACCGCACCGACCTGCACAATCTTCAGGTTTTAAATAGACAGGTGGTAGATGTAGTCGTGGGCAACTTCAGTGGCAGTGAGCTGGAAGGTGCGCTCACCCACCCGGGTGAATCCCATCTTTTCGTAGAAGGCCTGGGCGCGGTGGTTGAGCTGGTGGGTGCCAAGGTGCAGGCCGTCTTTACTGTCGGCGCGGGCAGCGGCGATAGCGGCATCCATGAGTTCCCTAGCCAGACCGGTTCCACGGGTTTCGGCAGAGAGGTAGAACTTACTCAGGTAGGCGGCCTTGCCGGGAATTTCGGCGGGGCGACCTCGGGGAAGTGGGCACTGGCAAAAGCTGAGAGGACGGGCACGTCGGCAAGGACGGCCGGGCGCAGGGTGTGGGGCATGGCTATTCTTTCTCGTAGCCGCGGAGTTTATTGAGGGCCCGGCGTTCATTTTTGGTGGGGCGGCCTGCACCCCGGTCGCGACGGGGTAGGGCACCGCTGGTGAGGTAGGCGGGTTTGGGGGCTGAGATGTCGTCGTAGCAGGTGACAGCTACGGGGGCGCCGACGCGCTTGGAGATGGTTTTTCGCACGATGAGTACGCGCTCCCAGCCGGGGTAGCGCACGGTGACGGTGTCTCCGGGTTTGATTTTCTGGGAGGGCTTGGCGTGCTCGCTGTTGATGCGCACGTGCCCGGCTTTGACCTCGGTGGACGCCAGTGAGCGGGTTTTGAACACGCGCACCGACCAGAGCCAGGCGTCGATGCGCACAGGTGGCTGCGGCTCTGCTGGGGCTGAGTCTGCGGGTGAAGTCATGTATCTAGGCTACCGTCATCGGCGTCTCCTCCCCCACCCGCACTTTCACCAGCTCGTCCCAGTGGGTGGTTGCCCTGGGCGAGAGCATCTCACGTTTCATCTGCCATTCTGGCGGACGGGCTAAGCCCGCATACCCCAGCCCCACCGAGCCCTCACCGCACCGTTCCTGCACCCGAGCGAGCAAGCCCGCGATGTCTCGGGACTCATGACGGTATTCCATGCCCCAGAGGGGTTCCTGCCCGCCGGTAGGGCGCAAATCAGTCAGTATAACGCCCGCCCTGGCATAGGCGACAGTGGAGAAGTCAACGTATTCCAGGAGCTGATGAGCAGCCCGGGTCAAAATAACCGGGTCGGACGTATACCCCGGCAGGCGCACCTGCAGGGCGGGGTGATGCTGCTGCCCAGAGCTGAAAACAGCGGTTCCACAGAAGGCGGTGAGTAGACCGGCCAGCTGGCCGTGGCGGGCTAGTCGGGCAGCTGCTTTTTGTGCGTAGATACTCAGCACCTGGCGCAGAGACTCCGCATCAGATACAGGTCGGGAGAAGGCTCTCGAGTAGATGAGCTGGTCTTTAAAGCGGCGCTGCTCTTCCAGCTCGCACGCCGGAATTTCTTGTAATTCCAAAACTGTGCGCATCAGAACCACCGAAAACTTTTTTCGAATCATGTCGGGTCGCGCGGCCGCCAAATCGGCAATCGAGGTAATACCTAGAGCCGCAAGTTTCTGCGTAGTTCGCCGCCCCACTCCCCACACCTCAGATACCGGCAAAGCCGCCAGCAGGGCGTCCTTACGTTCATTAGGCAAACAACCCCACACACAGACCCCCGCCAGGGCGGGAATCTTTTTGGCGGTTTTATTGGCGAGCTTGGCAAGGGTTTTCGTGGGGGCAACCCCTACACAGACAGGCACCCCTACGCCGCGTAGCAGCTGGTCTTTGATACGTCGGGCAAAGGTGCGGGCAGCAGCGGGCTCAAGTGGCACGGTCAGGAAGGCTTCGTCGATGGAGTACTGCTCAAATTCGGCCGCCTGTGAAGCGAGCACCCGCATCACACGGGCAGAAATTTCTCCGTAGAGCTCGTAGTTGGAAGATCGGGCGATAACCCCCTGCGCGCAGGCCCTGTGCTCTATCTGAAACCAGGGCATGCCCATCGTATACCCCAGAGCCTTCGCCTCTGCTGAAAGGGCGACCACACAGCCGTCGTTGTTTGAAAGCACCACCACCGGGCGCCCTATGAGCGAGGGGTCAAAGATACGTTCGCAGGAAACATAGCAGGAGTTAATATCAACGTGCACAACCTGTTGCCTGGCCATATCTACACCCTGTGAAGGCAGCGGGTGACCACCCCAAAAATCATAAATTCCGATTCGGCGGGGATAGGGATGGGAGGGTAGGCGGGGTTTTCGGGCAAAAGCCACCCGGCGCCGTGGCGATCAATGTGGAAACGCTTGACGGTAAATTCACCGTCGATAGCAGCCACCACAACCGACCCCTCAACCGGCCGACGGGAACGGTCAACGATGATTTCGTCACCGTCTGCGATCCCCGCGTCAATCATCGAGGAGCCGCTGACTCTCAAAATATAGGTGGAATTGCGGTCAGCGATGAGCACCTCGTTGAGGTCGATATGGGTGGCTGAATAATCCTGGGCAGGCGATGGGAAACCCGCAGGGACTCTGATGGGGCTGGTGGGAAGGGGCCAGGGCACCCCGGGTTGTAGCTGGCCTACGATAATGGCTTTCATGCCTTAAATATAGTATAAAGTTTCGAATATTGTACGAATATATATTCTATAAAGTAAGCAATATTTTTCCAGCAGTCCCGATCCGCGTGAGCGTGCGTCATATCGCTGAGCGTGCAGCAGCCGTGCGCACTCTCGGCGATATGACGCACGCTCGATGCCCCTTAAAGCCCGCGCTGGCGTACACTTATGCCCATGACTAGCCCTATCGCACCCGCTATTCCTGCCGATTCCTGCTCCCTGCCGGTTGATGAGAACCTGCCGGGTACCGCTGCCCGCGAGACGCTCTGGGTTCTGCTGGAGCACCCCGGCGGCTGGGGCCGCGATATTCTCGATGGAACCGTCTTTGGGGCAGACCTCTCAACCGCCCTTAAAGAGAAGATGGCGCAGGTGGGTGCCCGCCTGCTGCTGATTCGGCAGCCAGGTCGTGAGGGGCAGAAGGTTAAGGACGCCGGCGCCCGCCGTCGCGCCTTCCTTGCGGTCACCGGGGGTAGGGATTTTTCACCCGCCCGGCTCTACTCTTTTGAAGTAACAGGCGCGGAGGATTTACTCTCCCTCCCCCTCGAAACCCCCGGAAATATACCCGGTGCGGTTGTTTCACGTGAAGCACTGACTCTTGTCTGCACCCACTCCAAGCGCGACCGCTGCTGTGCGGTGCGGGGCCGACCCATTGCGTCCTTTGTATCCGAACAACTCGCAGACGGCAGCGTCTGGGAGTGCTCCCACACTGGCGGGCACCGCTTCGCCCCGGTCGCTATCAGCCTGCCCACCGGCTACACTTACGGGCGCCTGACCTTCGAACAGGCCCTGACCTTAGCCCAGAGTGCCCAGCAGGGCCGGGTAGAACTCACAGGGCTGCGCGGGCGCTCCTCCCACTCCCCCATCGAGCAGGTAGCCGAGGTAGCCGTCCGTACCCTCCTGGCGGACGCCGGTGAGCACCCGAGCCCCGACGACCTAAACCCCGGTGAAATGACCGCCACCGAACCCGACTTACACGCCGCCCATGTCGCCCACCGCGACGGCCGTTTCTGGGTCGCGACCGCCCGCCACACCGAGCTAGCGCCGCGACCGGCGTCCTGCGGTAAGGACGCCGGCCCCGCCTTCAGCTGGGAGGTCATCAGCCTGCACCCCGGCACGGCAGCCTAACTTTTACCCAACCCCGGGAAGCACGCAGGCGGGCCTGCGAATGCAGACCCGCCTGGTGGCGTCCGCCCCGGTTCAAAGAATCAGGGGCCGAATCTCGACGTTTTAGACCACGCCGGTTGCACCCAGCAGGGAGCCCACGCCGAAAGTAACGGCCAGGGCCAGGGCACCGCCGACTACCACGCGCACAGCGGCCTTGCCATAGTGCGGGGAGCCACCCCACTTGGCACCCAGAGTACCGGTGATTGCCAGGGCAACGAGCACGCCGGCGAAGGTCACCGGAATACGAATCGACTCGGGGAAGAGCAAAATCAGCAGGGTAGGCAGCAGAGCACCCACTAGGAAGGCGCCAGCCGAAGCGAAAGCGGCAGACCAGGGTGAGGGGATGTCCTCATCGTCGATGCCCAACTCAAAGTGCAGGTGGGTCTTGAGGGCGTTCTTCTCGGTCATCTCGATAGCCGCCTTGCGGGCGGTTTCGGGTGAAATGCCGCGCTCTTCAAGCATCTCGGTCAGCTCGTCGAGCTCGTGCTCGGGCATGTCGCGCAGCTCAGCCCTTTCCTTGGCGATCAGGGCTTCCTGGCTATCCACCTGGGACGAGACCGACACATACTCGCCCAGAGCCATTGAAATCGCGCCACCAACCACAGCTGCGGCAGCAGCCACACCGATAGCCGAGGTGCTAGCGGTAGCACCGGCAACACCCACTACGGTGGCGGCTACAGAAACGATGCCGTCGTTAGCGCCCAGAACGGCTGCGCGCAGGCGGTTAAGTTTCTCCTGGTAGGCACCGCCCATGTTGTGGGATTCGCCGACGTGATGTTCGGGGGCCGCAGGCGCGGCATCGTTCGGTTGGTTCGTCATGCTTTCACTCTAGACCTACTCTCGGGTGCCTTCCAGCGAGCGCACAGTTACCCCCGGCTCGGCGGAGCTTAACCGGCGGGTGAGGCTAGGCTGGGCTACCTAGAGGCGGTCGATGAACTCGCCGATAGCCCGGTAGGTGGCGGTACGGGCGGGTTCGGGTGAGAGGACGAGGTCGTGGGTTCCGCCGTCGATGACCCGGCTGGTGACGTCCTTGCCCAGCCCCAGGCCCCAGCGGCGGATTCCCTGCACATTGAGCACCGCATCGAAGTCGTGGCGGTCGGTGGGGTTTGTGAGTTTGCCGGAGCGGGCCGAGGTTAGCAGCAGAACGGGAGCCTGAATATCGAGACCGCCTTGTAGCTGCCGGTGGGCCCGGCGCACAGCCGCCAGCCAGCCCGCGTAGACGGGTGGGAAGTTGAGGGTTTTCCAGTCGGTGTTGAACTGCCAGATGCCTGCGTGCTCAGCGTGCAGGGAGCGGGCGTAGGCGTCCTCCTGCTCCTTCTGCACGATGGCGCGCGGTTTGAAGCGCGCGAGCGCCGCCACCGATCCGGTCATGAGGGTGCGCTCAAGCGGGTTGTTGAAGTGGTCGAGCCAGGGGGAGTTGAGGACGACGGCAGCCAGCTCGGGCGGGGCGGTTCGGCTGGCCCAGAGAGAGGCGATGAGGCCCCCGGTGGAGTGGGCCATGAGAATAACCTGCTGGTGCCCGTCGCGGCCGGTAATGAGCTGCCAGGCAGCAGTGAGGTCTTCGAAGTAGTCGTCGAGGTTTTCGGTGTAGAAGGGGGTCTGCCCCGGCAGCAGGGAGCGCCCGTATTTGCGCAGGTCTAGGGCGTAGAAGTCGTGGCCGCGGGCTGCCCACCAGTCGCCGAGGTCTTTCTGGAAGAAGTAGTCCACAAAGCCGTGCAGATAGAGCACGGCGGGCTGTGCCGCCCCGCCAGCATCTGAGGGCCGGTGGATGAGGGTGGCAACGATGGGGCCTTCTGCATCGCGGCCCAGGTCGATGGTTTCGGCGGTGTAGGGGGCGCCGAGAATGTCTGGCTGTGTCATGGCTCCCAGTCTACGCCTGTTGGGCTGGCGCTCTGTCTAGCGAACCTAGCCTAGACCCACCTATCATAGAGAGGATAATCAGTGACGCCCGCAACACCCCGCGGGCACCCGCCAGTAAGGACACCACCCATGACCTACACCGTCAGCGACTACCTGCTTGACCGCCTCGCTTCCCTGGGCGCCACCGATATTTTCGGTGTGCCCGGCGACTTCAACCTGCAGTTCCTCGACCATGTGATTGCGCACGAGCATCTGACCTGGGTAGGCAACGCAAATGAGCTCAACGCCGGGTACGCGGCGGACGGCTACGCCCGCGTAGGCGGTATCGGCGCCCTGGTGACCACCTACGGTGTGGGTGAGCTTTCCGCTATTAACGCAACGGCCGGTTCCTATGCCGAGCACGTGCCCGTCCTGCATATCGTGGGCGCCCCGTCCAAGGACGCCCAGGCCGCCCACCTGACCATGCACCACACCCTGGGCGATGGCGATTTCACCCACTTTATTCGTATGGCGTCTGAGGTGTCCTGCGCGGTTGCTAACCTTGAGCACGCCACCGCTACCGCCGAAATTGACCGTGTGCTGCGCGAGATGATGATCCAGAAGCGCCCCGGCTACATTCTGCTGGCGACCGACGTTGCGCGGGTTGAGGTGGCCCCGCCGACCGGCCCGCTGGAGGTACCCAAGGCCCTCTCGTCCCCCGGTGCCGTTGAAGCCTTCCGTGCTGACCTGGCTGAAGTGCTGGCGGGCAAGCAGACCACGGTGCTTGCTGACCTTTTGGTTCACCGCATGGGTGCACAGACCAACCTGACCGAGATGTTGGCGGCAACCGGCCTGCCCTATGCCACCCTGATGTGGGGCAAGACCCTGGTGGACGAGTCCAAGCCGGCTTTTGCTGGTATTTACGCCGGGGTGGTGTCGTCGGCCCGCACCAAGGACGCCGTGGAGCAGGCAGAAGCCCTGATCTGCGCGGGCGTAACCTTCACCGACACCACCACCGCCGGCTTCTCCCAGCACCTGCCCGAGAACACCGTCTTTTTGGGGGCCCAGACCGCCAAGATTGGCCGCAAGACCTACGCCCCGCTCACCCTCGATACCGCCCTTGACCTGGTGCGCGAGGTCGCTCTTGAGGTAGGCGCTGCCCCCAAGGAGCTACTGCCCTGGGAAGAAGAAACCCACGAAGACATCGACATGGACGCCCCGCTGACCCAGGACGTCCTCTGGTCCCTGCTCTCCCGCGAGCTGTCCCCGGGCAACATTGTGGTGGCCGACCAGGGCACTTCCTTCTTCGGTATGGCCTCCCGCCGCTTCCCCGAGAATTCCATGTTTATCGGCCAGCCCCTGTGGGGTTCAATCGGCTATACCCTGCCGGCCATGCTGGGGGCTTCCATCGCAGACCGGGGTGCGCGTGGCGTCCTGCTCATTGGCGACGGCTCAGCCCAGCTGACCTTCCAGGAAATCGGCACCATGCTGGAGCAGAAGACCAACCCGGTGGTGGTGCTGATCAACAATGACGGCTACACGGTGGAGCGTGCCATTCACGGCCCCACCCAGCCCTACAACAATATTCGCCGCTATAACTGGCAGCTGATCCCGGCGGCCCTGGGCGCGACCGAGGACGATGTGCTCATGCTGCGCGTGACCACCGCCGCCGAGCTGCTGGAAGCGACCGCCCTGACCCAGGCCACACGTGACAAGCTGGTTTTCCTGGAGGTCATGATGGATAAGGACGACGTGCCCGCCCTACTAGCCGACGTCGCCGCCGCGCTCACCCGCGCCAACTCCTAAAGGTAGCCTGGTCCACCCCGTACCCGGCTAGTTCTGCGCCGCCCAGGCGGCGTAGCTACCTTCAAGTTCAAGCACGGTGTAACCGGCTCGACGCAGACCGCCGGCAACCACCGAGTTGCGCACACCGGACTGGCAGAAGGTCAGCAGGGTCGAGCCGGGGGCGGGCAGTTCATCAAGGCGCCAGAGGGCTGAACCACCTGAGAGCTGCTGGGCACCGGGAATGGTGCCTGCGGCGTACTCATTTTTAGCGCGCACATCGACCAGAGCATCGCGGGAGGCTGTATCTAGCTCATCCACCGCTACCAGGGGCGGGGTGAAGTTGATGAGGGGCTCAAGATCGGCAGTGTAGTAGCGCACGGTATCGATACCTACCCGGTAGAGGGCATCGCGCAGGTGAGTCGCTTGGGCTTCAGTATCGGCCAGGACGACCAGGGGGCGGCTTTCGCGTTCGGGGTCTAGCACCCAGGCTGCGAAGTTAGAGGCCTGGGGGCCTGCCGGAACATTCAGCGAGCCTTCCACAGTACCGTTGTGCACGTCGTGCTGGTCGCGGGTATCAATGAAGATAGCCCCGTCAGCCTCAAGTTTTTCCGCCACCTGGGCAGCGGTGAGTTCAGCAGGTTCGGGGGCAGGGTAACCGATGAGGGCAGGGCCGACTCGGTTTTCCTTCTTCATGCGGGCAAAGTAGGCGTGGGCGTCGGGCTGGCCGTTGAGCAGCTCGTCAATAAAGCCCTGTTCGTCGTTGTTGCGCACGTAGGGAGCCCACCAGGCATAGGCTTTTTCGTAGCCAACGGTGCTTGAGGGAACCGCGCCGAGAGCCTTGCCGCAGGGGGATCCTGCGCCGTGGGCGGGGTGCACCTGCACGTGGTCAGGTAGGGGCATGAATACATGTTTGAGGCTGGCAAAGAGGTCGCGAGCCCCATCAAAGCGGGTGTCGATGCCGCCTGCTGCCTCGTCGAGTAGGTCGGGGCGGCCCAGATCGCCCACGAAGACGAAGTCGCCGGTGAGCATGTAGCCGGGGGCGTCGGCCACAGCACCATCGGTGATAAGGAATGAGAGATGCTCCGGGGTGTGGCCGGGGGTGTGCTGGGCGGTAACGGTAATCTTTCCGAGCTGGATGGTGTCGCCGTGGTAGAGGCGGGTGCCGTCGAAATCATACTGCCAGTCGTCCCCGCCTTCGCCGGAGAGGTAGATGGTAGCGCCGGTTACGGACGCCAGTTCGCGGGTTCCTGAGAGGTAGTCGGCGTGGATGTGGGTTTCGGTGGTCGCCACAATCTTCATGTTATTTTTGGCAGCCAGGTCGAGGTAGACCTGGATATCGCGGCGGGCGTCAACCACAATGGCCTCGCCCTTGCGCTGGCAGCCGATGAAGTAGCTAGCTTGGGCAAGGCCTTCTTCGTAGATGCGTTCAAAGAGCACGGTAGATCCTTTCAGTGCAACCAATATAAAAATACCCCCAGGGGTATTTAAAAGATAACAGAATCCCAACCGGAAACAAACCCCCGGGGGTATACTAGAGAAAAAGTTTTTACAAGAAAGCAGAAGCCATGCAACTCAACCCCGAAGAGATGAAACCGGTCATCAACCGTCTCAAGCGTGCCCAAGGCCAACTCAACGGCATTATCCGTATGCTCGAAGAGGGTGATGACTGCCAAAAAATTGTCACCCAGCTGGCCGCCGCCTCTAAAGCGGTCGACCGCGCCAGCTTTGCCGTGGTTGCCAGCGGACTCCAGCAGTGCCTAGCCTCCGATAGCCCAGAAATTAGCCCCCAAGAGCTTGAAAAGATGTTTCTTTCCCTGGCCTAAAATGCAGGCACCAGAGGCTACTGTTTTCTTTGCTCTTCAGTCATTTCTAGTGGTGTGCACAGGGTAGGACCTTTAGCTTTTTCCTTATGTACCCACCCCTAGAGTATTCCAGTAGGCGGGCTACGGTGGATACCCCACCTTAAAAAGGTAGCCAGCTCCCACAGACTCCACACCCGCTCTACCTACGGGTTTATCCCCGAACGCATCCGCACCAACTGGCCTCTCTGAGCAGCAGATAACTTTGCAGGACGGCCAGGCCCGGCTCCTTTCTTACCTCCGTTCTTTGCTTTCATGGCAGCAAGTCCTGCCTGGGTGCGCTCTGAGATTAGGTCGGATTCCATCTCTGCTAGTGAAGCGATGATGTGGAACATCATTTTTCCCACCGGGGTGCTGGTGTCGATCCCTTGGGTCAAAGAGTGGAAGTGGATGTTGTGCGCTTCGAGATGTTCAAGCAACTGGCAGAGGCCTTTGACGTTGCGGCCTAGACGGTCAAGTTTCCAGACCATAAGGGTGTCCCCTGGGCGGAGGGCTTTGAGGCAGGCTGCGGGGCAATGCAGAACGCACTGATGCGCTAAATAGGTGCTCATCCCTATTGCTTGGACCAGCCAGACAAACTGCGTTGAAGATGTGGCATATCGAGGGACATAGAATTTACTACACATCCAGAATTTATGACAAATATCAGTGCGGGGGATATAGTTCTTCATCCAATATTGTGGCTTATAACACTATATTGCAGTCGGTTGTATTGAGAGACTTGGAGTGTGGCAATAGAACAGTGTCTATAAGAGTAGACTACGCCTCAGTTCTGCCTCGGAGCATTGTCGCTGAACATACCGTCGGCCGCTTTACCCCGAAGTAGAGGCTACGTTTTAGCGCCTGAGTCGGGAGCTTTTCCGACTTGAATGACATCGTTCCACAAAGGTGTGATGTCGTAGGTGGATGGTAACCGGCTATCCACTTTGTTTCACTGAAAAGAAGGAGAGAATCATGTACGACAACATGGAACTCAAGACTGCAATGACTGCGCTGGGTGACGATGTAATGGTCGAGGACGCAGTAGATTCGCCCACCTCGATCCCCTGTGGAATTACGATTTCGATCACGCTTAATTGCTAATTCTGACCCAATTGTCGTAGGACGCCTTTGGCAGAAGCTATGTACCGGCGTGGCTGATGCTGGTTATCTCGTTTCTGAGTCGCAGATACCGGCTCAACGAGTCTCTGATGGTAAAACCACAGCCGCACAAGGATTTCCGACAATCGATGTCTTCGAACGTGAGATTCTCCAAGCTGTGGAGCAATATGCTACTGCTTGACCACCATCCGACGTTTCCTTACGGAACATCTGCAAGACACATCAGAGTTGACGGTGTCCCAGGTGAAGCGGTAGCAACAACGGCGCATATCGTTGCAGACCGGATGGTATTTGTCGCTCTTGACGGGGATACCTTCCGCGTCGGTCACGTCGGCCAAGACGGAGACAGCTTCATCTGCCCAGAGCCGGCAGCGTCACCACAGATATCAACCGCACCGAACGGATTTGCTTACGTTACCAGATCAGGTGATGTGTGCGTTATTGAGCTAACAATCGATAGCCTCTTTACCGTTTCAGGGCCGGCATATTCCGTTACTCTCTCCCCGAACCTAAAGTGGGCTGCCCTCCGTGGGGAGAACGGAACGACCATTCGGAATGTTCTTTCAAATCGCGTATTCCAGCATAGTAAGGAGATAGTGCTAGCTATCGCAGACAATGGTTGGCCTAGCCTCACTATGAGTGAAGCCGTAGACGTGCTTTATGAGTTTCAGACAGCTGAGGGACCGTTTACTTTGCGTGACACAATATTGCTAGATGGAGTGCCATTTGCTTGTTTTGATTCGCTTCACGGCACAGCCGTTGTCTTGAAAGATAAGATATCATCGGTATGTAATGTCAGATGGATTCCAGGACGCTGGGTCATTGGAATAGTTCGAGAAAATGACTTTGCCAGGATTGCACTCCAGCGACTCGACCAGCTCGATTCTGTCAAAATACCTACAGATTTCAGCGAACTATGGCCTGAGCCAGCGTTCAAAGAGCAACAACTCTTCGACATCGAACAGGTAGATTCTCCGGACGGTACGAAGGTTCCAATTTCACGATTTCATACCCCTCTCCACGAGCAGGAGCCACGGTCGCTAGTTACCGTACACGGCGGGTTTGGTCTTTCTTTGCGCCCGATATCAGGAGTAGCCACACAAACCAGCATCGGAGATATCATCTATGCCCATGTCCGTGGAGGCGGAGAACTAGGAAATGTTTGGGCACAGTCTGGCCGGGGTTCACTAAAACAGAATTCGCTTGATGACCTCTGCGCTGTTCTCCAAAATGAAGCAAATAGAGAAAGACGGGTGAGTTTACTTGGTACCTCACATGGAGGGTGGCTCGCTATCCTTGCCGCGATGCAGGAGCCTAAGACTGTGGATCGCATCTGCGTAACATCACCAATCACCCATCTCCGTGAGTATCTTTCCTCTCCACTCGGGATGAAGCACCGGTCAGAGTTTCCTGACGATGGTGACCTTGCTTCTTTTGACCCAATTATTAAAGTCGCGGCACTGGAAAAGACTAGTCTGCCTCAGCTAATGATTATCTGTGGAACTGTTGATTCAACGGTACTGGGCCAACGTTTCGAAGAATTCGCTAATCTATGGCGTAGAGCCGGAGGTTCCTGCGAGGTTATCCAACACAATGGGGGGCACTATACGCCTCCGTCTGAGGAAGTTGCGAAAATTGAGCGGGCCCAAGCTCGATTTTTAGGTATAGACACCTCGTAGAAGTTAATTATTCTACAGCATATATGAATGATATATCACATTTTTAGCAGATATTGCAGTTTGATTGATATCGAACCCATGGGAGGCGTTAAGTTATGAGCGGAAATTTTCAACAACACAGCACCCGAACGCTCGGAGTCAAGCACCTTTCCACCGCTGTCTCCGTCGAAGAAGTCACGTGCACATATGGAAAGTTTGTAGCTGTTAATGATGTTTCATTTTCTGTTGAGCCTGGCCAAATTCACGCACTTCTCGGTACGAATGGAGCCGGGAAAACTACGCTGTTGGAAAGTATCCAGGGTTTCCGCCGTCCAGCTAACGGTGCATTGAGAGTGTTTGGGCAGGACCCGTGGCGGCATCGAACCGCTGTTTCTGGAAGAACCGGGACGATGTTGCAGGAATCCGGACTCGTTGATGAAATGACAGTGCTTGGGCAACTCTTACTTTGGCAACGTCTGAGTATCCGCAAAGATTCAATTGCGCGAGTTCTGGAAGTTGTTGGTCTAGAGCACCGGCGGAAGACACCGGTTTCTGTGCTTTCTGGTGGCGAACGACGGCGTTTAGATTTTGCTATGGCTATCTGGGGTAAACCGGATCTTATTGTGCTTGATGAGCCGACTACCGGATTAGATCCTCAATCACGCCGAACTATGTGGGAAATCATCCGTGAATTGAATGCCAAAGGTTCGACTGTCTTGCTTACCACACACTATCTCGAAGAGGCTCAGAGTCTGGCTGAGCACGTGACAATCCTAGACCAAGGTCGTGTAGCCGTTGCTGGCCCCATGTCTGAAGTCCTTGCTTCGATACCGTCTCGAATTAGCTTTTCAGTTCAAGCTGGTCCAGCAGAAATCTCAGAGTTGAAACGGCTTCTTCGCGGAGAGCTCGATGAAAACAGAAATCATAGGGAATCAGCGATTACTATCCGGACACCCCTTCTCCAGTCAGATGTCGGTGCTGTCATAGATTGGTCACGTACTCACGATCTCATAATTGAACAACTCAGTTGTGCCCCGGCCTCCCTTGAAGAAGTCTTTTTTGGCGTGTCAGCCACTGATACTCATGACATTAGAAAGGAAACACCATGACCAAAGTTGCAGTAGCAGATACCACTGTGAATCAGTTTCAGCGAGGTGGAGGTAAAAGCTCTTTCCGCCTCTTCGTTTCCCTTGCGACTGCAGAAATCTGGGTGTTCCTTCGCCAGCCTGTGATGATTGCACTGACGCTCTTGCTCCCCGCTGGATTGATTGCCATCACAGCCCTTACCAATGTCTCGTTCAACCCACAGACATGGGCTCAAGTAGCGGGTAGAGATCTCGTTGCAACCCAGTGCATCACCGTCTACTTTGTAGCACTCAATACCCTGACCGCACGGCGGCATACGCTGGCACTGAAACGCCTAAGAACAACTGCGCTACCGAGCATCGGAATTATCGCTGGTCTACTTGTGCCACCTTTCCTAGTTGGCATGTTCCAGGTGCTTGCAATATTCACAGGACTGGTTTTTCTCGGAGCGCCACTGCCGCAACAGCCGCTACTTGTTGGTGTATCAGTGCTACTAGGAATGGTGGTTGCGTTGCTAGCAGGTGTGACAACGAGTGGGGTAACTTCCACACCTGAGAAGGCGCAATGGACGATGATGCCTTTCTTCGTTGCCGCAATGGGAGCCACAGCTATACTCCCTTCTGTCAGTCTTGATATCATTGACTTAGTGCTGGCAGTGCCTTTGGCCGCCAATGGACACTTAGCCACAATAGGGTGGTATTCGGAAACAAACAGCGCCAATGAAGTTATGGTTGATTTTTCCTTCATGGTGATTTGGATTGTGATTTTAGCTTTGGTGAGCTGGAAGACTTTTCGCTGGGAGCGGCGACGTTAACCCCTGAGTAGATAGATTATTACAGCTCGAGAGCATAAAAGCACATGAGTCGAGAGCGGAGGTTCATATGAGTCGGAACCCTCATGGAGGTAGGCTCAACCGCTTCCGCGCTGTCTCCACTTACGTGCATTCCACGCATGTTCTTTTGGCAGTTGGGACAATTACCGCCCCAGTAATCTTCTTCGCGGTGGAATCCCCTCCAGTACTTAAAGGGGTGGGTCTCATACTTGTAGCGCTATGCATCAGTCTTGGTGCGTCATTATTAGTGGCTGCAGAGTTCCACCCCTACCACAGCCTCACCCGTTGGCTCTACAAGCCGAAAGCACGAGGGCTGATACGACTCGGGGTAATCTTAATGGCTCTAGTTATAATCGCTATGGTTCCTGCGACGGGCTCTCTCGCTGTTGCAGTGATTGTTCCTCTAGCCTGGGCACTAACGGCAGCTTGCTACGGAATGTTCTGGAATGGCATCGTTCGTCTGTTCCTAACAACAATCAGTATTGGGCTAGCTTCTTGGGTCATTAGCACCGTCAGAAGTGATAATTGGGAGCCGCTGATACTGTTAATCGCGGCGCTACTGGCTTTGGGAGTCCTTGGACAAGATTCCATTTATATCCTGGCACTCGAACTTGATGACTTACGCACACGGGAAGCAGAACGGGCGATTATCACTGAGCGACAGCGCTTCGCAAGCGACCTTCATGATATCCAAGGGCAACACCTCAGCCTTATCACAGTGGAAGCCGAGCTGGTAAGCCGCCTCATTGAACGAGCAGAATATCCTGCCGCCATCTATCATGCTGGTCGTGTCCAGACCATCGCGCTCGAGGCTCTCGATGAAATGCACCAAGTCGTTTACGCAAATCGAGAGGTCCACTTAGACGACGAAATTACAAAAGCAAACAGGGTTCTCCAATCTGCTGGAATCTCTATCACCCAGGAGATAAAAGATATATCAGAGCTCAGCAGTGAAGCTGATCGCCTGCTCGGGCTGACTGTTAGAGAGGGCGTTACAAACATTCTCAAACATACACAGGCACAAGCCTGTTCAATCTTGATTCAGCAGGAGCACCGTAACGGGCAAGATGGCATTTCCCTTATTGTGACTGATTCGGATGCAAGTGGTACGCCAATGCCAACTTTTGCCAATGTTGAGTCGGGCACCGGGTTACAGATGCTTACCAAGCGGTACCGTAAACTCGGAGGTACACTCGAATTCATTCAGGACGGTGGCGGGCAGTTGGTCGGCTGGATTCCCAACATGAACGGAGGTCAGAATGAGAACGATTAGCGTGGTGCTCGCAGACGACGAGCTCCTCCTCAGGGAAGCAATTATGACTTTGCTTTGTCTGAACGAGGATATCGAGGTCATCGGTACTGCACAGGACGGCAAAGAAGCAGTAGAGGTAATCGAGAGACTCCGCCCCGATATCGCTGTACTTGATCTCGAAATGCCAAAGCTTGATGGTCTTGAAGTAGCTGACGCTATCCGTGCGACTTCCAAGAGTACCCGTGTCGTTCTACTTACTAGGTACGCTCGTCCAGCGGTGTTACGTCGTGCACTTGATATAGGTGTGCTTGCATTCGTTACGAAAGCAACTTCTGTTAAGGAACTTCCACATATTCTTCGCACAGTCCATCGTGGTGGTCGCTATGTAGACGGTGCAGTTGCTACGGTGGCCTTATCCGAAAGTACATGCCCTCTGACAAATCGTGAACTTGAGGTACTCCGGGAAGCACTAGATGGGTCAACTATTAAAGCTATCGCAGAGCGCTCTCATCTTGCTCAAGGCACTGTACGGAACTATCTTTCAAGTGCCATGACCAAGCTCGGAGCGCCAACCAGAGTCTCAGCTGCCAGAATTGCTTGGAACGAAGGATGGATCTAATCCGGGTAGGATGTATCTTAGCGATGACGCCATTTTGAGATTCCTGTGGCAAACCGAACAGTAAAATAAATAATAGTTGCTACAAGCAAAAGCCAACGCCATGGTTCGACGAGACGGTCTGGGAAAACGACGAAGAGTAGCAGTACGACAGCCCCGATCTGGGTAACTGCAGCTAGCAGTTCACGATTCATCGTTGATGCTGGACCGAGGCTCATCAAATCTGCTGCGAAGCTAGGTTGATTGGGAGTCTGGTGAATCTGTTCTTCATTAATCCATCGAGTCATAAAACTACTATGGCATCCTAGCTATATCGCCGGTAGTCACAGGAGTCACCTAGTGAGTTACATCTGTCATCGCCACTATGAGTGCCAAGAATTCAAAAGCACATAACGAAGGACCGGTTTCAGTACGGGAGTAACGAGCACACAACATGCTCGAAAACCTGCACCGAAAAGGCTTCCAGGCAAACGAAGTACCTATTTACACGTTGCCTGTACCAGGAGTTAAAATATCCACCCCTTAAAAACTTTTAACACAGAGGCTTATCCAAAAGTCCCGTATAACTGTCCGGCGCGCACCACGGGCAAGCGCACCTTCTGGCCTGGTTCGTTTGCGCTCACAAGGGCAACCCACACCAAACCCAGCCGGCTTGCCCATAGTGAGCGCCTCCCTAGCCTGACTTTTGAATAAGCCTCACATCTGTTAAATCCTTAAGGACAGTCGAAAATTTATGCCTTACTGGCCTGCATGGGCAGCCGCTAGCCTACGCTTGGCTTCTTTAAGGCTCACTTCCCCACTCTTGTTATAGGGCAGACGAGAGAGCATGGAGCCCATAGCACAGGTGTTGCTCACTGCCGCAAAGGTGAGACCGCCACCTACTGCACCAGCCAAGTATTTAGCACGAGGAAAAACTACACTGGCGGCAACACTTCCAGCCACCAAAGACCCTGCAACCAGGCGCACCTGGCGCTCTAAATCCCAGCGCGCTGGGCCAACATTCACCGCCTGCTCGGCTTTCTTCCATGCTTCCATACCACCTGTGAGAACACTGGTGTGCGTTACACCCACGCCCGTCAAAAGTTTCTGGGCGCGTTGGGCCCGCGCACCAGATCGGCAGATAATAACGGCCTCATTCTCAATGAAGCTACTGAGCTCTTCAGGGTGTTTCTCAATCAGGGAGAGAGGGACGTTGATACTACCTGGGATATGTGCCCCTTTGTATTCTGCAACGGTACGAACGTCTAAAAGGAGAGTGCCATCGGCGGCCTTCATTTTCTCAGCAAGCTGAGGTGCGTCAAGGCTCGACGGTAGTGTGACGGGGGTAGCTGACATAGATTGTCCTTTCGGTTATGCGGCCAACCCCGTGAGGGTGGTGGCGACAATATAGATGGAAATAAGGTAGAGAAAACAGGCAAAGGAAAGTTGGAGGATATGGCGGGGAATGCGCTTGCCCACCCATCCACCACCCAGAACACCGAGCATGGTAGCTGCCAGCAAAGGAGCTAGCACAGCCCAGTCCACAGTGGCTAGGTGGTTAAAGCTAAGCCCTAAGGCAATCAGGCTATTGATGAGAATGACCAGCAGGGAGGTCCCTACAGCAGCACCCATACCCAGGTCCAGAATAAGGGTGAGAGCAGGGACGATAGCGAAACCGCCACCTACACCAAAGAAGCCCGTAAGGAAGCCCACGCCGCTAGCAGCCCCTACCAGGCGTAGGAGCTGGCTGGGGCTAGAGAAGGTAGCTAGTTCGGGGGGGTGGGTGGGACTCCTAAGTTTTACCTTGAGGGCCTTGGTTATCATCAGGCTTGCTACTACTACCAGGAGCCCCGCAAAGGCTAGAAGTAGGGCGGCGCCGTCGATCCCTACAGACAGCGTACGCCCCACCGATGCACCAACGATACCCAGTGCGCCAAAAATCGTACCGCGCCGCCATTGAACGGTGCGAGCGTGGGCGGCGATACCTGTGGCCGCACCAAGCCCCACGATGATAAGTGAGGCCAGGGTTGCTGATGCTGGGGCCATTCCGGCCCCATAGACCAGGAGGGGGACAGCTAGAATAGCTCCCCCGCCCCCAAGGGCACCCATGAGCAGGCCAATGACCAGACCTCCTGCAAGCATAAGAAGCATGGAGGCCACCTTTCATTCGCTCTAACTTACCTACCCATAATACCCCAGGGGGTATATCTAGGCAAGGTGGTTAAGCACTGTCGGGGCACACCGTTCGTGAGGTCTACTCAAAAGGTTCCCTAGGCAATCCAGCTCGCACCGCGGGCAAGGCTCACCTTCTGGCCCGCTTCGCTAGCGCTCACAGGGCCATTCATGCCAGCCCCAGCCAGCGCACCCCTGGTGCGGGCCTCCCTGAACCGACTTTTAAATAAACCTCAGCTATTCAGGGCTTTCTTGCGGGCCAGCGGCCACAGCACCATCATGGCAACAGTGACCATCAGCGAGGTGTACACCTGGGTACGGCCCGACTCACTGCCCAGCATCACGATCAGCACGAAGAGAATACCCGCGATGAGCACGATATTGAGCCAGGGGAAGAGCCACATCTTGAGCTTGAGCCCGGCAACTTCTTCGGGGGGGGTCATCTTGCGGCGCATGTTCCACTGGGTCAGGGCGATAAAGACGTAGACGAAGAGGGCGACCAGGCCCGCCGAGTTCATGATGAACTCGAAGATACCCGAGTTGGGGGCGGCAAAGTTCACGATGGAGGCAATGACGCCGCCGATGGTGGATGCCAGCAGAGCGTAGACGGGCACACCGCGTCGTCGTAGGGTGAGTGGGGTTGTGTCATGTGTTTTCCTAGGGGTGCGCGCTGGGTGCGCTGGGAATTTTTAAGGACGTCGCCGCCCGCCTACTCTGCCGGGGGCAGGGTGGCGGGCGGCTGCGTCCTTGCAACGTATGTTTATTGTACGGCGCTACTTTTGTACGAAGTAGAGGCGCTTGTTGACGAATTCGTCCATGCCGTAGGGGCCGAGTTCGCGGCCGTAAACAGAGAGGCCAATCTTCAAAGAACCAGAAATTTTTCAATGAGAGCCTTGACATCTCCTAAAAAATTATTGAAGTCTTGTAGTAGAAGTAATCCTTCTTCAAGTCAAATTGGGTTCATTCCATGGTCTAGAAAATTTCTAGACTCCAAACAGGAGGTTATTTATCATGAGAGTTTTTCTCAAATCCTTACTATCGCTTTTATTTTCACTATGCCTGGCAATTCCGCTGCTGAACGCCCCTGCCCACGCGCAGCCTATTAACGACCCTTCAGCCGTCTTGATGCCAGTAAAAGATAAAGCGCTGGAGCAAGATTTAGTCCAAAAAACGCTACAAGCTTTACATAGCGGAGATATTCAAACAAAATCCAAAGAGAGCGATTTTAAAACTAGTGAAATCACAGTTCTTCAAGTCGGCACAGAGAAGAAATTTTACAGTGCAACCGTGCCCATCACCGGTGAGTCAACAAGCGAGCTGAGCGGCCTTACTATTGTATATGATTCAGAATTCAATGTTCAAGACTCAACGGAGACCATTGTTTACAAAAACCCAGAAGCAAACACAACTGTTTCCTCATATAGAGACGGAATTTTACACTCAAGTGTTGCAACAGATGTAAAATTCACCGACCTTGAAAATGATTTAAATAGAACCAACCCTGAACTGCTGAAGAAAAACCAGATTTCCCCTCAAGGCTGGGGAGAAAAAATTGGTTGTGTAGCAGCAACCCTTGGCGTAACCGCAGCTGTTGCAAAGATTATTGTGGCTATGTGCGGAACTTCATGTACAGCGGCAGCGACCGGGGTGGGCGCGGCGATTTGCGCCGCATGCATCACAGGAATAGTTGGAATAGGTGGAATTTCAGTCACGGCCATTGCTCACTGCTTTACCTTATAAAATCATGTTTAGTAACGCAGAGGCATCCCGGCGGGCATTAGCAGCCTTCTCATCTTTTCTGATTTTTATAATTTCTTCTATCGCAGCAGTGATAGTAATTATATTTTCAGATTTTCAAGGAACGGTTCGACTAGCCAATTTAATAATACCTGCAATATCTACCTATTTACTGATAGATACAGTAATAAATTATAGAAAATTCCTTAATGCCAAAAATTAAAAAATAAGCTCTGCCCCACCTTTGGTGGGGCAGAGCTTATTTTTAATTACTTCTGCACGAAGTAGAGGCGCTTATTGACGAATTCGTCCATGCCGTAGGGGCCGAGTTCGCGGCCGTAGCCGGAGTTCTTGACGCCGCCGAAGGGGATTTCGGCGCCTTCACCGGCGGGGGTGTTGACGTTGACCATGCCGGCGTCAATCTGCTGGGCCAGGCAGCGGGCGCGACCCTCGTCCCGGGAGAAGACGGCGCCACCCAGGCCGTACTGGGTGTTGTTAGCCAGCTTGATGGCTTCTTCGTCGCTTTCTACCCGGTAGACGGTGGCGACGGGGCCGAAGAGCTCCTGGTAGTAGACCTCGGAGCCGACGGGCACATCGGTGAGGACGGCCGGGGAGAGGTAGGCGCTCTTCTCATCCAGTAGCTGCCCACCAACGCGCAGATTGGCACCGGCGGCAACGGCCTCGTCGAGCTGCTTCTTGAGGCCTTCGGCTGCCGAACGGGAGGAGAGGGCCATGTAGGTGGTCTCATCCGCTTCGGCGGGCTTGCCCGGCTTCATAGCCTCGGCCAGCTTGACGAGTTCGGCGACAAACTCGTCGTAAATGTCGGCCATGACAATCATGCGCTTATTGGAGTTGCAAGCCTGGCCGGTGTTGTACATGCGGAAGCCCCAGGCGGTGGCGGCAGCTTCAGCGACATTGTCGGTGTCGAGCACGATGTAGGGGTCGGAGCCACCCAGTTCGAGTACGGCCTTCTTGAGGTTACGCCCGGCAATACCGGCAACGATAGCGCCAGCTCGTTCGGAGCCGGTCAGGGAGACACCCTGAATGTGGCGGTGACCAATCATGGTCTCGATCTGGTCGTGGCTAGTAAAAACTGCCTCGTAGGCACCTTCGGGCAGCCCGGCGTCCTTCATGATCTCAGCAATGACGAGCGCTGATTTGGGGCAGATTTCGGCGTGCTTGAGCACGATGGTGTTGCCCAGCATGAGGTTGGGGGCGGCGAAGCGGGCAACCTGGTAGTAGGGGAAGTTCCAGGGCATGATACCCAGCAGGGCGCCCAGGGGCTTGCGCTGGATGTAGGCCTCGGAGTTTTCGGTCTCTGAGGGAATCGGCTCGTCTTTGAGGTGGTCGGCGGCGATCCCGGCATAGTAGGCAAAGATAGCGGATGAGAATTCGGCTTCTTCGATGCCCTCTGAGATGGGCTTACCCATTTCCTGGGAGATGATTTCGGCCAGTTCCTGCTTGCGCTCTTCGAAGAGCTCGGCGATGCGGTTGACGATAGCGGCGCGCTCTTCGACGCTGGTGGTGCGCCAGGAAAGGTAGGCGGCGTGGGCGCACTCTACAGCCTCAACGGCCTGCTCGTCGGTGAGGGTGTCGAAGGTTTCGAGCACCTCGCCGGTGGTGGGGTCTTCAAGTCGGTAGCTCATGGGTTTAGATCCTTTGTGTTTGTAGGCTGGGGCGGGGCAGGTGCCCCGGCAGTCGGCTGGCTGGGTCTGGCATGAATCGAGCGAGCGCCCCGCGCGAGCTCGAGAAGGTTAGCCGACAGAGGGGCACCTGCCCTGCCCATACAAAACAGGTGATTAGTTCCCTGCGACCTTGCGGATTTCTTCCACGAAGATGTCCAGGGCCTGGCCCAGGAGCTCTTCGCTGATGGTCAGCGGGGGTAGCAGGCGCACGACGTTGCCGTAGGTGCCGCAGGTGAGGATGAGGACGCCGCGTTCGGCGCAGGCTGCTGCGATGTCTTTGGCGGCGGTGGCGTGGGGTTCCTTGGAGTCGGAGTCTGCTACGAATTCGACGGCAAACATGGCGCCGCGGCCGCGGATTTCGCCGACGATGTCGAGTTCGTCGACGAGGGGGCCGAGCTTTTCGCGGGCGATGTCTTCGATGCGGGTGGCGCGGGCGTTGAGGTCCCACTCTTCCATGGTTTCGATGGTGGCAAGTGCTGCGGCGCAGGCGACGGGGTTGCCGCCGTAGGTGCCGCCGAGGCCGCCGGGCTGGACCTTGTCGAAGAGTTCGGCGCGGCCGGTGACGGCGGAGAGGGGCATACCGCCAGCGATGCCCTTGGCGGTGGTGATGAGGTCGGGTTCGATGCCTTCGTGGTCGGAGGCGAACCAGGTGCCGGTGCGGCAGAAACCTGCCTGGACTTCGTCCGCGATGAAGACGATGCCTTTTTCGCGGGCCCAGGTGACGAGTTCGGGTAGGAAGCCTTCGGCGGGGACGATGAAGCCGCCTTCGCCCTGGATGGGTTCGATGAGGATTGCGGCGACGTATTCGGAGCCGATCTGCTTTTCGATCATGTCGATGACGCGGGCGGCGGCTTCCTTGCCACCCAGATCGCCATCGCGGTAGGGGTAGCTCATGGGGGCGCGGTAGACCTCGGGGGCGAAGGGGCCGAAGCCCTTCTTGTAGGGGGCGGCCTTGGCGGTGAGGGCCATGGTGAGGTTGGTGCGGCCGTGGTAGGCGTGGTCGAAGACGACGACGGCGTTGCGGCCGGTGGCTGCGCGGGCGATTTTGACGGCGTTTTCTACGGCTTCGGCGCCGGAGTTGAAGAGTACGGTGCGCTTGTCGAAGTCGCCGGGGGTGAGCTGGTTGAGTTTTTCGGCGACGGCTACGTAGCCTTCGTAGGGTGTGACCATGAAGCAGGTGTGGGTGAAGTGGGTGGCTGCTTCGCGTACGGCGTCTACGACTTTGGGGGCGGAGGCGCCGACGGAGGTGACGGCGATGCCGGAGCCGAGGTCGGCGAAGGAGTTGCCGTCGACGTCGACAATGACGCCGCCGTCGGCGTCCGCTGCGTAGACGGGCAGGGTGGAGGCTACGCCGGTGGGGACGTTAGCGGCGCGGCGGGCTGCGAGTTCGGCTGATTTGGGGCCGGGGACGGTGCCGTTGAGGCTGATCTGCTGGGGTAGGCGGTAGGCGATGTCGGCCATGGTTGAGGGTTCCTTTAGTGACGGATTTTTTGTAACTACAAAAAGTTGGGGTGCGGACGTCCGTGCTGGGGTGACGGCGCCGAGGCGGGCGTCCGCGGGGTTTGGGGCTTTAGTTGGCGTAGGGGTCGCGGATGCCGATGTACTGGATGGATGAGTACTCGTCGATGCCTTCGGCTGCGCCTTCGCGGCCCATGCCGGACTGCTTGACGCCACCGAAGGGGGCAGCCGCATTGGAGACTACACCGGCGTTGAAGCCCATGATGCCGAACTCTAGGTGGTCGCTAGCTCGGTAGAGGCGGTCGATGGATTCGGTGTAGACATAGGAGGCCAGGCCGTATTCGGTGTCGTTGGCCAGTTCGTAGGCCTCGTATTCATCCTTGAAAGTGAAGACGGGGGCGATGGGGCCGAAGATTTCTTCGCGGGCAACCCGGGCGTCGAGGGGTACGTCAACGAGCACGGTGGGTTTGAAGAAGTAGCCTGCGCCCTCGCCCTTTTCGCCGCCGGTAAGTACGCGGGCACCCTTGGCGACGGCGTCCTCGACGAGGGCAACCATGGAGTCCTGGGCTTTCTTTTCGACGAGAGGGCCGCAGGTAACGCCTTCATCCAGGCCGTTGCCGAGCTTGAGTTCACCCATTTTTTCGGCGAACTTCCGGGAGAATTCTTCGGCGAGGGATTCGTGCACGATAAAGCGGTTGGCTGCGGTGCAGGCTTCGCCGATGTTGCGCATTTTGGCGGCCATGGCGCCAGCGACGGCCTGGTCGATGTCGGCGTCCTCGAAGACCAGGAAGGGAGCGTTGCCGCCCAGTTCCATGGAGGTACGCAGCACGTTGTCGGCTGCCTTTTTGAGCAGGTCCTTGCCGACGGGGGTGGAGCCGGTGAAGGAGACCTTGCGCAGGCGAGAATCGCTCATGATGGGCTCGGAGATAGCTGCTGCTGATTTGGAGGAGACAACGTTGAGGACGCCGGCGGGCAGGCCAGCGTCGAGCATGGTCTGGGCGAAGTACTGGCTGGTCAGCGGGGTCAGGCGGGCGGGCTTGAGCACCATGGTGCAGCCTGCTGCGATGGCGGGGGCGACCTTGCGGGTGCCCATGGCCAGGGGGAAGTTCCAGGGGGTAATCAGCAGGCAGGGGCCGACGGGCTTGCGGCGGGTAATCATGCGCAGGGTGCCCTCGGGCATGTCGAGGGAGCGGCCGTAGTGGCGGGGGGTTTCTTCGGCAAACCAGCGCAGAAACTCAGCGCCGTACTTGACCTCGCCGAGGGCTTCGGCGTAGGGCTTACCCATCTCTATGGTCATGAGGGTGGCGAACTCTTCGGCCCGTTCGGTGACGAGTTCGAAGGTGCGGCGCAGGATTTCTGCGCGTTCACGCGGGGGTGTGGCGGCCCAGCCGTGCTCGCCGGCTTCTTTTTCTGCCCGGCAGGCTGCGTCGAGGGCGGCGAGGGCGTCTTCTTCGGTGGCGGAGGCCAGGGTTGCGATGACTTCACCGGTGGCGGGGTTTTCTACGTCGAAGGTTTCGCCGTTTGAGGCGTCTCGCCACTGGCCGCCGATGAGCAGGCCGGTAGGTACCTTTGCTAGGAGTTCTTTTATATCTACGGTCATAGCCGGTGTGCACCTTTCGTGAACTATCTGTGCGATGGGCACGCCATCAGGCCCATCCTTCTGCTTATCTTACGCCCCCTACCCGCCGGGCAGGTAGCCTGCCTCACACGCCCAGGGGAGTGCGCCCGACAGGGCGGTTATTCGGGCAGGTCAAGCATGTGCTCAACATCCATGGGTACCCTGCCTGCGAAGAAGTCGGGACGCTTGAAACGCTGGTAGAACATGACCGCAAATCCCAGAGCCAGGAGCACCAGAGAGAGGATAAAGACCAGGCCAATGCCGCCGATTTCTGAGCCGGAACCGTAGGCCGGATCCATGGAGTCAACGAAAGTCTGGGCGAAGAAGACCACCAGAATCATGCCGCCGATGAGGGGCAAAATGAACTGGTTGAAGAGGTTACGGGCCCCGCTCTTGAGGGAGGTCTTGCGGAAGTACCAGACGCAGGCGAAGGCGGTCACCCCGTAGTAGAGGCAGACCATGAGGCTGAGAGCGGCGATGGTATCCCAAAGCACCGAGGTTGAGATAAAACGCATGGCTACGTAGAAGACACTGGCAATCAGGCAGGAGGCGATGGTGGCATAGGAGGGAGCCTGGTACTTGGGAGACAGGCGGGCAAACTTGGGGCCCAGGGCTCGGTAGTAGCCCATGGCCAGCAGGGTTCGGGCAGGAGAGACTGCGGTGGACTGCAGGGAGGCGAGCGCGGCAACCATGACGGCGATGGACATGAGGATGCCCAGGGAACCGAGGACGGGGCCGGAAAGGGCGGCGAAAATATTTTCTTGGTTGTCGGGATTGCCCAGGCCTAGGCCGTCCTCGCTGGTACCGGCGAAGGAGAGGGTGCCGACGGAGAGGAAGAGGTAGAGGACGACGATGGTCAGGATGGTGCCGACGGCTGCGGTGCCGCTGGTGGTGTGTTTGCCTTCGGTTTCTTCGTTCATGGTGAGCACGGCGTCCCAGCCCCAGTAGAGGAAGAAGACCAGGGACATAGAGGCTGCCAGGGTTGAGAAGGAGTCGATGCCGAAGGGGTTGAACCATTCGAAGCTGAAGCTGAGGTTGGCGAAGCCGGTGCCGGTGGCAGCCTTGTAGAGGGCTACGGCGGAGAAGAGAGCCAGGACGATCAGCTGGAAGATGATGAGGACGGTCTGGAGTTTCTGGGTGGCGTCCAAGCCGCGGTAGGTGATGTAGCAACCGAAGGCCATGAAGGCGAGGAAGGTTGCGATATTGACCAGGTTGTTAGCGGCAAGGTCTGCGATGTCGGGGTTACCCAGGGCCTGGGAGAGGAAGAGGTAGAAGAAATCGACGGCAATACCGGCCAGATTGGAGAGCACCAGAATGGTGGCAACCAGCAGGGCCCAGCCGCCCATCCAGCCGACGTAGGGGCCAAAGGCTTTGGTGGTCCAGGTGAAGGTGGTTCCTGCATCGGGCATGGCGGCGTTGAGTTCGCGGTAGCCGATGGCGACCAGGAGCATGGGGATGAAGCCAATAAGGAACATGGCGGGCATGTAGATGCCGGCTTCGGCGGCGACGGGGCCGAGGGCGCCTGAGAGGGAGTAGGCGGGAGCTACAACGGAGATGCCGATGATGATGGATGAGAACAGGGTGACATTACCCGAGGACAGGCCTTTTTTGTTGGCGGCACTGACGTCGACAGAGCCGTGGGGGTGGGCTCCCGAGGTAGCTGGGGGTTGGGTCATCGCTGACTCCTTTTCACTATCACCTTCAGAGGTTGCAAGCAGAACAAGAAAACGAACACCATTCGTTTAGTTAGTTAGATTACAACCTTAAGTGGTTCTTGTGAAGTGCGTAACGAAGTTTTTACAGAGAAGCAGCCCAGAACGAAACATGCGCCGCACCGCTCAACACCCCCAGCGGGTAGGTATCGAGCAGTGCGACGCACGCACACCTATGAGAATCTAGCGGCCCACTACGGGAATTGAGCCAGTCCAGGGCTCCTGAGCCGAGCCGCGGCGTCCTGGTGAATAATCACGAGGAACAACCACCAGCGGAATCGGCAGGCGAGTGAGAATCTTGGCGGTGTTAGAGCTCAAGAAAAGCTCGCCACGCTGGGCCAGCTTAGACGACCCGGCCATGAGCACGGATCCAGCAGACCAGTTCACTGACTCCACCGCATCAGGCACACTAGCTCCGTGCCCAACAGCAACGGTGATGAGGTCCGGACGCTCGGGCGCCAGGGAGGACTGCTCCAGCAGGTCCCGAACGCCCTCCTCAGCTTCACGGGCAGCAAAACCGTCAGTGGCGACGTCCTCAATGAGGGACACCAGGCGCACCGCAAGGTCGGTGCGGTTGCAGGTGGCCACAGCCTCTTCCACCAGGCCAATCGAGTCGATATCGGGGGAAACGGCACAGTCAATCTGGGTGATATGGGTTTCCGCATCGTAGTTGTGGGGCGCAAGAATCACAGGCACTGAAGCCCGGTGCAGCAGGGCGTTACCTACCGAGCCGATGGAGTGGAAGAGCCAGCCACCGGTCTTAGCGCCACCCACAATGATGGCACCAGCCCCAATAGCTCCAGCGAACTCCATCAACCCGGCTGCGGTAGACTCCGCCTGTCGCAGGTGGAAACGAGCCTTGAGACTGGTGGGCACCCACTGCTGGGCCTCCTCAAGCCACCCCACAGCCTGCTCCTGAAGCATGGCTCCGAAGTTAGAACGCGGGGCAGCTAGGCGCGGGTTTTGCTGCTTGAGCACATAGACCACATCGAGCTCAGCACCCAGCGATGAGGCGAGAGCAACCGCCAGATTGAGCGCGTCCCGCCCCCGGGGCGAGGGAGAATAGCCGACAACGTAACGCATGTTTTATCCCTTGAGTTTTTCGCTAATCATAGCGGCAGTTTTTTCACCCATACGAACCGCGCCATCAACATGCTGGTAGCCTTCAGCTGCCAGGTCGGAGCAGGACCAGTGGATGGGGCCAACAGGGTCTGACTGGTAGGCACCGTAGCGAGAGAGGCCGCCCAGGTCGAAGCTGGCAGCGTAGGCGCCGCGAGTCCACTCTTCAGCTCCCCAGTCGGATTCGTAGTAGCGGATGGGGTTCAGGGTCTCTTCACCCAGCATCTCTGCCATGGATTCAAGGATGGCACGCTTGCGTTCCTCAGCTGAGAGAGTGAACATGCGGTCAGCCTTTTCGTCAGAGACAAAGCCAACCAGGGTGCCGCGCTCTTCTTCCTGGCCAGTAGCCGGATCGTAGTTGGTGTTGTCGTAGATTTCCTGCACCAGGTTGTCACAGGCAAAGGAGGTGCCAGACAGGCCCTTCTCGCGCCAGAAGGGGCGGTCGTAGACAGCGTGCACCTTGATAACCAGGCCCAGCGACTGGTGCTGGTGCATCTGGTGCTGGCGGCGATCCAGGGCAGGTACATAGGAGACGCGGGAGTAGAGGTTGGGCGGGACGGCCATGATGGCGTACTTGGCACGAACCTTCACGGCCCCGTCGGGGTTGGCGACGCCGTCCTCGGTAAAGTCTTCAGCTTCAGCCAGGACGGGGTAATCCCCCTCCTCCTGCCAGCGCAGCACGCGCACGGGATGACCCAGGATGATGTTCTCGTGACCGATCTTTTCGGCCAGGGTGAGGGAGACCTTCTGCATGCCACCGAGCACGCGCTTGTCGAGAATGAAGTTTTCATCAACCAGGTTAGAGAAGGAACCTGCAGAAGCAGCCATCAGAATAGCCTGCAGGGCTGAGAAAGCGTGAGAGGGCTTGGTCAGCATGGCGCCGGCGATAAAGAGGGAGATGTTATTGAGAGCCTCTTCGTTATCGGTCTTGGTCTTGAGCCACTCACGGAAGCTGACGGAGTCGAGTTCCTTGGCGCGGGGATGAGCCCAGGGGGCTTCAGCACCAACTTCGGCGACGATTTCATCTATCATGTCGATGAGGCGCAGCATCTCGGCCTTGGTGACTTCGTCAACGGGGAAGATGTCGCCGGAGTAGCGTTTAACCTGGCCGTCGAGGGTTTTGTAAATGGATTCACCCTCGCGGTAGCGGGAGAAGGTTTTGAGGTCAAGCTCTTCGAGCAGGGCTTTGAGGGCGGTCTGATCTGGGGAAACCCACTGGCCACCAATTTCGATGAAAGCGCCGTCAAGATCACCGTTCCAGGTGCGGCCGCCGACGCGGTGGCGGGCTTCAAGGACGGCAACCGAGTGCCCGGCCTGCTGCAGACGGTAGGCAGCGGTAAGACCCGAGGGGCCTGCGCCGATAATCACGACATCGCGGGTAATTTCCTGGGGAGCCATGGTGCTCAGCC
Organism: Rothia nasimurium; assembly: GCF_014217215.1. GTDB lineage: Bacteria > Actinomycetota > Actinomycetes > Actinomycetales > Micrococcaceae > Rothia > Rothia avistercoris. The sequence continues at coordinate 91,106 of NZ_CP056080.1, read as the reverse complement.
TTTCTGCAGCGCTAGCTACACTAAACGAATACCGTTCGTTTTAGTGTAGCTTGAACCCTAAGACCTGTGAAGTACCTTACGGAAATATATAGCAAGGCAGCTTCACCACCTACCAACACCCACCCACTAGCACAGTGCTACCGTTATATCCATGACCCCTACCCCTACTTCACCGCGCAATGCCGGCCGCCCCAGCGCGTCCTTACTTACCTCGGATAAAATCACCGAAACTGCCCAGCAGCTCATGGCCACAGAGGGCGATTTCACCATGGCAAAGCTGGCGCGGGCACTGGGGGTCGCACCATCTTCCCTCTATAACCATGTGACCTCGCGCGATGAGGTACTGGCCGCCATTTCGGACCAGGTGGCGCAGGGCATCGACACACAGGCTTTGCAGGACGCCGCCGCCCAGGTTCGCGGCGGAATTGTCAGTGCTCTGGGGGCGCGGGCACTGTGGCTGGAGGCAACCGAGCGGTGGGCTAGATCGTATCGGCAGGCCTTTTCAGTGGCACCCGCGGTCGTGATGACGCTGGCGGTGACGCCGGTGCGCAGGGCACCTGCAACCCTGGCCATGTATGAGCAGGTAACTTCTGCCTTTACCGCCTTCGGCATGAGCCCCAGGCAGGCCCTGCTCACCGTAGAGGCTATCGAGGCCTTCCTCCTGGGGGCAGCAACGGACGTGCATGCACCGGTGGATATCTTTGACCCAGGTGACTATGCGGCCGAGCGCCCCACCATGGCTGAGGCCTACGAGGCACTGGGAGAAACCCCTCAGGACGAAGCCTTCACCATAGGCCTCTCGGCCCTGCTCACAGGGCTGAGTGCCATGCTGGGGGTTCATCGATAAAGAGCGGAGCGGTGCCAAAATACAAAAGTAGGCAGCCAGTGTGGGCTACCTACTTAAGAAAACTTATTGCGATAATACCGTGTTGCTTCACAGCAGTATGAGCTGACTACTGAACAGTACCGGTCTGCGTAGACAAATCCGCAGGGACGAGGTGAGTGGTAGTAGTAGAGCAATCCCCATCGATGGTGTAAATAAAGGAGAACTCAACACCATCCGTAGGGTCAATCTGATCTGTTGGGATAGTGGTAGTAACCGTAAAAGCCAGCGATGTAGAGCCAACGTGGTTGATAGTCAGAATGTCACCAGTCTGGTTCAAAGTAGCGCCGTTAACGTTACCCGCCAGAGTCATAGCGTCGCCGGTACCGGAAACCACAACAAGCTGCTTATAGCTTGCCGCGTCAGGAAAGTTATAGGAAACGGTGACGGTAACGTTAGTACCTGACGAATCAAGGGCGTGAGAAGTAGTGGCCTGGATGCCAGGGCAGGTGAAGGACGCTGCATAAGCAGGAACAGCTGCGGTGGCGACTACTATCAGGAGCAGCCCAGGCGCTCCCCTTATTACGGCGCGAAAGTGTGTGAGACATATTTTGTTTTCCCCTAAAAGTACTAAAAATCTTCATCATGGTAGCACTCTGAGAGAATTCTGACAGTAGTTAGATCAAAAATATCGGACCCGTCTAGACCGCACAGAAGCAAGCGTTCACCCCCCCTCAACCCACCGGACCTTCGCACTTTCTCACCCGTCACCGTCCAGCCGTGCAAAAATAGAGTCTATGAGTTTTGATTCGCACTCCGAACTTCCCCCGCACCTTTTAGCTCTCGCACACCTTACCCAGTGGCATTCAGAGGCTCATCATCAGCCCCTGGAGGTCCGTTTTACCGTACACAACACCGAACTAGACAGCGTCAACTGCGCCGTCACCGGCTCTCTAGGCACCCCTCCCCCAGTCGACTACGCCCGCTCTGCCACTGTCGCCGTCTACGAAATGACCCGCGCAGGGAACTTTGAGGGTTCCTATAACGTGCGTGTCAACTCATCGCCGGGCGGTCAAACCATCGTCAAGCAGATGCCGCTCTCTTCCACGCCTGAGCATGAAACTGACCACACTGAGGCACCTGCCCCTGATTCAGCGTCCACCGTCTCAAATAACGGGCTGCGGTTGCGCTCTGCCCTGCTTGCCCGCGGGCACAACTCCGGCTACTCACCTGCCGAAGTTGCCGCCGAAGAGAAACAGCGCGGCTTTACCTTCACCCCTGAGCTCAAGTTCTACCGGGCACTAGTACGCAACGGTGTGGTTGCCGAAGTCGCCGGGCAGAACGTTATCGCCTCCACCCCGCAGGCTGACTTTGGGGCGTCCACCCTCGATTCAGCTCCCTGGAAGGCGCCCGAAAAGACGGACGGCACCGTCCAGGCCGTCCTCAATCACACCCTGTGGATTGAAATTGCCAGCTCCCCCACCCATCTCTACGCCATTGACCTAGCGCCCGGTGCCCAGGGTACCGTGGGCCAGGTGATTGCGCGCAGGCGCGGTGAGGCTTCTGTGCCGGTTCAGGTTGCGCTCTCGTTGGCAGATTTTGTGACCGGCGAGCTGGTAGGCCAGGACGCCGGTAGCAACTCCCCCGACCCGGCAGCTGCCGTTGCCCCCAGGGCGGCGACAGGGGCGTCCACTCTCGCGCAGACTATCGCCTGGGTGGGCACCGTTGAGCCAGTCGCCCTCCCCGGCTTCCTGGGGTGGACGCTCGCCCCCACCGAAGCCCGTTACCGCACGGTTCTAGCCAAAATTGATCCCGAGTCAGCGACTGAGCCTGAGACTGCCGCAGCCGAAGAGCCCGCTAAAAGCGATGAAGCCCCCGCTCTAGCAGACGAACCCACCCCGACCAATAGCTCCGAGCCGGTGATTACCCCCGCAGCGCCGGTGGTTATTAAGTCGACCACGACCTCAGAAAACGCCTCTAGCCTCTTCACCACTCCGGATGCAGATGAGCCTGCTTCTGAGCCGACTGCCACCCCTGAACCGGGCACCTCACCCGAGGCCGAGGCGCTACCGGCGCCGCCCGCTCAGGAGCAGGACGAAAGTACCGCCAGCCCTCTGAGCCGGGCAGCAAGCGCCTACGCAGCGGCAGCGTTCTCCACTGACCTCCCCGTAACTAACGATGAGAAAACCCCGGATATCCGCGATATCGATCCCGGGGTGGCCCGTGTGCCTGCTTCTCCTGAGCAGAAGAACATCGCCAACACGATAGGAACCCTCGCTTTCGGCACCCCCGAAGAGCGCAAGGAGTACCAGACCACCGATACCGACGCTGTACCCAGCATTGCTGCCCGGGCTAAGAAGGTATCTCTGGCGGCTGAGTCGACTGAGCCCCAGCAGCCTGTGGATGAGACTGAGCAGAAGCAGGACGACCGCAGCCTGCGTTCAGCCCTGCGCAAGTTCTTTATCGGCGACTAGCTCATCTATACTGCGCTGACAAGGTAAGGCAGGCGGTGCACCCCGACTGGGGTGTGCCGCCTGACCTTTTCTGCGGGCGTTTACGAGCGTAGGCTGGTAGGGCACACCAACCAACGAACGGAGTAGCAGTGGCACGCCCCTCTCAAGACACCCTGGGTAGCACCCCCCTTGAAGTTTTCATCCCGGCTGCCGGTGAAAATCCGGACGACCCCGGCGACATCCAGCGTGACGCCTTCCTCACCGCCGCCCAGGAGCTGCTCGATGAGGGCCTAGATATTGCCGTCTACTCCACCGATTCCTACCCTTCTGCTTTTACCGACTGTGAGCCGGTAGCCGATCAGCTTGCTATGGCCGGGGCTGAGGTTCTGCCCATCTTGCTGGTGGAGGGTCTGGTCAAGGTGTCGTATATGTACCCTACCGCTGAGCAGCTTCGCCGCTTTTCCCATTTTGGCGAGGTAAAGCAGCCCAAGGTCAACGCCGCTGCAGCGGCTTGCGGCACCGGTGGTGCGGACGCCCCCGCAACGGTTCCTGCCGCGGAGCTGGCTGGCTTTGCTGCGGTGCTGGCAGGGGTGACCCCTAAGCCTGCCGGAGGCCCCGACATTGGCAACCGGGTCAACCTGATGGGAGGCCACGATTCTGCACCGGTTTCACAGGGGGCCGCTGCCGAATCAGGGCAGCCTGCGAAGCAGGCCTCGTGTGGCTGTGGCTGCGGGTGTGGCGACTAAAATATAGAGCCGACACATATTTTTCTAAGGAGTAGTCGATGATTGGTGCACGCGTAGAGCACAAGGATGAGTTCTTTATTGCGGGCTTCCGCGAGACCGTGAAGCAGGGCGCCGGCATTGGCGAGCTCTGGAAGAAGCTCACCGCCCACGCCGAGGCGCGGGGGGTGACCATGCCTGAGGTCCACTCGATGGGTGTGATTGTGGGGATGAACGCTGCCGGCGAGTTCGACTACATGGCGGGGATTCTGGTGGAGAACCTGGAAACCGCCCAGGCCCTGGGCCTCAATGCCCTTAAGGTGGACGGCGGTGAGTTCGCGGTGACGACCGTTGAGGGCCCGGTACCTATGAGCACTATGGCCGGGGTGGACCACCTGATGGGCACCTTCCTGCCCGCGTCAGGCTTTAAGCCCAATGGCCCGGTCTTTGAGGCATATGGGCCGGGTGACCCGTCCGCTGATGATTTTCAGATGCAGGTCTGGGTGCCGGTGAAGGCTGCATAGCCCTACTTTTTTCTTCTGATGACTAAAGCTGCCCCCTTACTACGTGAGGGGGCAGCTTTGCAGTTCTAGGTGTGATGTCCAGGGACGTTGTTCTGGCCCCCGCCCGTAATGATACCGTGCCGATTCAAGAAGTATCTGCCCAGACCGCTTGCCATTGAAATTGAAGGCATGTTAGAGTTTGGGGCATGTCGAGTCCCGAATCAAACAGGTCAGGGGTTGTCGGTCACACCGCCAGCCCCTTGAACCACTAGTTACGACGCCCACGATCTGTGTGGGCGTATGTCTGGCGTACCCGGGGCGCTGGCCGTGGTGACAAGAAGAACCATTTCTTGATCTTACACCTCGGAGTACTCGATGCCTTTTGTCCTTTACATACTTGCCCTGGCGGTCTTCGTCATGGGCACTTCAGAATTCATGCTCGCGGGATTGCTCCCCGCGATCGCGACCGAACTTGACGTCTCGGTCGGCACTGCGGGCCTGCTGACCTCCGCATTCGCAGTCGGTATGGTCGTCGGCGCGCCAGTGATGGCGGCATTCGCTCGCCGTTGGCCACCGCGGCTCACATTGATCGTTTGCCTTCTCGTGTTCGCGGGAAGCCACGTCATCGGAGCGATGACACCAGTGTTCTCTCTCCTGCTCATCACCCGGGTGCTCAGCGCTCTCGCAAACGCAGGATTCCTCGCCGTAGCACTGAGCATGGCCACTACCCTCGTGCCAGCGAACCAGAAGGGGCGTGCACTGTCGATCCTGCTCTCCGGCACGACGATCGCAACCGTCGTGGGCGTCCCCGCCGGGGCACTGCTCGGCACAGCGCTGGGCTGGCGAACGACGTTCTGGGCGATCGCCATCCTCTGTATTCCCGCGGCCGTTGGAGTCATTCGTGGCGTCACGAACAATGTTGGTCGGAGCGAGACTAGCGCGACCTCACCAAGGCTCCGTGTCGAGCTCAGCCAGTTGGCGACGCCGCGGCTCATCCTGGCCATGGCACTCGGAGCGCTGAACAACGGAGGGACCTTTGCGGCATTCACCTTCCTGGCACCCATCGTGACCGAGACCGCGGGCTTGGCCGAAGCGTGGGTGTCCGTCGCGCTGGTGATGTTCGGCATCGGATCGTTCCTTGGCATCACGATCGCAGGACGACTATCAGATCAACGACCTGGCCTCGTGCTCGCAGTCGGCGGACCGCTATTGCTGACAGGCTGGATCGTGTTGGCAGTGGTCGCATCTCATCCCGTTGCGCTTATCGTCCTCGTCCTCGTTCAGGGATTCCTGTCGTTCGGCGTCGGCAGTACTCTGATCACGCGTGTGCTGTATGCAGCATCGGGTGCGCCAACGATGGGCGGTTCGTACGCAACCGCAGCATTGAATATCGGAGCTGCAGCGGGGCCCGTGCTTGGTGCGCTCGGGCTCGCGACCGGGCTGGGGCTGCTCGCGCCGGTTTGGGTCGCTTCGGTGCTGACAGCGATCGCTCTCGTCATCATGCTTCTCACCAGACGCGCGCTTACGAAGACCGCGGCGGAGGCCAATTGATGACCCATCCGAACGCTCTTCTCACTCCTCGTGCCCGTCTCCGGTTAGCTCGGCTGATTGTCGAAGACGGCTATCCGGCCACGATCGCCGCAAAGATGTTCATGGTCTCCCCGATCACTGCCCGGAAATGGGCAGGCCGCTACCGGGAAGAGGGTGAGTTTGGGATGCAGGATCGCTCCAGCAAGCCGCACCGGATCCCAGGCAGGACGCCCGAGCATGTCAAGAAGAAGATCATCAACCTGCGCTGGCGGCTTCGACTGGGGCCAGCCCAGATCGCTGCGTGACTTGGTCTCTCGACGTCGACTGTTCACGCGGTCCTCGTCCGTTGCCGCGTGAACCGCCTCTCGCATATCGATCGTGTCACTGGCGAGCCATTGCGGCGATATGAGCATCCTCATCCGGGATCGTTGATTCATGTCGATGTCACGAAGTTCGGCAACATCCCCGACGGCGGTGGACATCGTTACGTAGGTCGGCAGCAAGGCGCACGGAACAAGCTCGCGACTCCGGGATTACCACGAGGAAAAGATCACAAGCCGCGCACCGGGACGGCGTTCGTTCACACAGTCATCGATGACCACTCCCGCGTCGCATACGCAGAAATCTGGTCGGATGAGCAGGCGAGCACAGCGGTGGGAGTTCTCGAACGCGCCGTGGCCTGGTTCGCCGAACGAGGCGTGACCGTCGAGCGAGTCCTATCCGACAACGGGTCGGCATACAGATCCCACGCATGGAGGGACTTCTGCGCTCGGCTCGGCATCCGACACAAGCGGACACGCCCCTACCGGCCGCAGACGAACGGGAAGATCGAGCGATTCCACCGCACGCTCGGGGACGGCTGGGCCTATGCCAGGTTTTACGGTTCAGAGGCCGAACGACGCCTGGCGCTGCCCGGCTGGCTCCACTTCTACAACCACCACCGACACCACTCTGCGATTGGCGGCGTACCCTTCGACCGACTCAACAACGTCCCTGGACATCACACCTAAAACTCGAAATCTAACGTCCGTTCGGGCATCGAGGTCCATGTCGGGGTGGGACGGGCCCGTGGCTTCAAGATCACTTGCAGTCCGACCGCGATGTCTTGGTTGCGCGAGAGGTTGTCGATATGGCTCTGTTGCAAAAATCGTGAAGCTTGAGCATGCTTGGCGGAGATTGGACGGACGGAACGATGACGGATTTCAAGTGGCGCCATTTCCAGGGTGATGTGATCCTGTGGGCGGTGCGCTGGTATTGTCGCTATCCGATCAGCTATCGCGACCTTGAGGAAATGCTGGCGGAACGCGGCATTTCGGTCGACCATACGACGATCTATCGCTGGGTCCAGTGCTACGCCCCGGAGATGGAGAAGCGGCTGCGCTGGTTCTGGCGGCGTGGCTTTGATCCGAGCTGGCGCCTGGATGAAACCTACGTCAAGGTGCGGGGCAAGTGGACCTACCTGTACCGGGCAGTCGACAAGCGGGGCGACACGATCGATTTCTACCTGTCGCCGACCCGCAGCGCCAAGGCAGCGAAGCGGTTCCTGGGCAAGGCCCTGCGAGGCCTGAAGCACTGGGAAAAGCCTGCCACGCTCAATACCGACAAAGCGCCGAGCTATGGTGCAGCGATCACCGAATTGAAGCGCGAAGGAAAGCTGGACCGGGAGACGGCCCACCGGCAGGTGAAGTATCTCAATAACGTGATCGAGGCCGATCACGGAAAGCTCAAGATACTGATCAAGCCGGTGCGCGGTTTCAAATCGATCCCCACGGCCTATGCCACGATCAAGGGATTCGAAGTCATGCGAGCCCTGCGCAAAGGACAGGCTCGCCCCTGGTGCCTGCAGCCCGGCATCAGGGGCGAGGTGCGCCTTGTGGAGAGAGCTTTTGGCATTGGGCCCTCGGCGCTGACGGAGGCCATGGGCATGCTCAACCACCATTTCGCAGCAGCCGCCTGATCGGCGCAGAGCGACAGCCTACCTCTGACTGCCGCCAATCTTTGCAACAGAGCCCACGCGACAGCTGCTCGCGCAGGCTGGGTGCCAAGCTCTCGGGTAACATCAAGGCCCGATCCTTGGAGCCCTTGCCCTCCCGCACGATGATCGTGCCGTGATCGAAATCCAGATCCTTGACCCGCAGTTGCAAACCCTCACTGATCCGCATGCCCGTTCCATACAGAAGCTGGGCGAACAAACGATGCTCGCCTTCCAGAAAACCGAGGATGCGAACCACTTCATCCGGGGTCAGCACCACCGGCAAGCGCCGCGACGGCCGAGGTCTTCCGATCTCCTGAAGCCAGGGCAGATCCGTGCACAGCACCTTGCCGTAGAAGAACAGCAAGGCCGCCAATGCCTGACGATGCGTGGAGACCGAAACCTTGCGCTCGTTCGCCAGCCAGGACAGAAATGCCTCGACTTCGCTGCTGCCCAAGGTTGCCGGGTGACGCACACCGTGGAAACGGATGAAGGCACGAACCCAGTTGACATAAGCCTGTTCGGTTCGTAAACTGTAATGCAAGTAGCGTATGCGCTCACGCAACTGGTCCAGAACCTTGACCGAACGCAGCGGTGGTAACGGCGCAGTGGCGGTTTTCATGGCTTGTTATGACTGTTTTTTTGTACAGTCTATGCCTCGGGCATCCAAGCAGCAAGCGCGTTACGCCGTGGGTCGATGTTTGATGTTATGGAGCAGCAACGATGTTACGCAGCAGGGCAGTCGCCCTAAAACAAAGTTAGGCATCACAAATCGTGACCAACAGCAACGATTCCGTCACACTGCGCCTCATGACTGAGCATGACCTTGCGATGCTCTATGAGTGGCTAAATCGATCTCATATCGTCGAGTGGTGGGGCGGAGAAGAAGCACGCCCGACACTTGCTGACGTACAGGAACAGTACTTGCCAAGCGTTTTAGCTCAAGAGTCCGTCACTCCATACATTGCAATGCTGAATGGAGAGCCGATTGGGTATGCCCAGTCGTACGTTGCTCTTGGAAGCGGGGACGGATGGTGGGAAGAAGAAACCGATCCAGGAGTACGCGGAATAGACCAGTTACTGGCGAATGCATCACAACTGGGCAAAGGCTTGGGAACCAAGCTGGTTCGAGCACTGGTTGAGTTGCTGTTCAATGATCCCGAGGTCACCAAGATCCAAACGGACCCGTCGCCGAGCAACTTGCGAGCGATCCGATGCTACGAGAAAGCGGGGTTTGAGAGGCAAGGTACCGTAACCACCCCAGATGGTCCAGCCGTGTACATGGTTCAAACACGCCAGGCATTCGAGCGAACACGCAGTGATGCCTAACCCTTCCATCGAGGGGGACGTCCAAGGGCTGGCGCCCTTGGCCGCCCCTCATGTCAAACGTTAGATGCACTAAGCACATAATTGCTCACAGCCAAACTATCAGGTCAAGTCTGCTTTTATTATTTTTAAGCGTGCATAATAAGCCCTACACAAATTGGGAGATATATCATGAAAGGCTGGCTTTTTCTTGTTATCGCAATAGTTGGCGAAGTAATCGCAACATCCGCATTAAAATCTAGCGAGGGCTTTACTAAGCTTGCCCCTTCCGCCGTTGTCATAATCGGTTATGGCATCGCATTTTATTTTCTTTCTCTGGTTCTGAAATCCATCCCTGTCGGTGTTGCTTATGCAGTCTGGTCGGGACTCGGCGTCGTCATAATTACAGCCATTGCCTGGTTGCTTCATGGGCAAAAGCTTGATGCGTGGGGCTTTGTAGGTATGGGGCTCATAATTGCTGCCTTTTTGCTCGCCCGATCCCCATCGTGGAAGTCGCTGCGGAGGCCGACGCCATGGTGACGGTGTTCGGCATTCTGAATCTCACCGAGGACTCCTTCTTCGATGAGAGCCGGCGGCTAGACCCCGCCGGCGCTGTCACCGCGGCGATCGAAATGCTGCGAGTCGGATCAGACGTCGTGGATGTCGGACCGGCCGCCAGCCATCCGGACGCGAGGCCTGTATCGCCGGCCGATGAGATCAGACGTATTGCGCCGCTCTTAGACGCCCTGTCCGATCAGATGCACCGTGTTTCAATCGACAGCTTCCAACCGGAAACCCAGCGCTATGCGCTCAAGCGCGGCGTGGGCTACCTGAACGATATCCAAGGATTTCCTGACCCTGCGCTCTATCCCGATATTGCTGAGGCGGACTGCAGGCTGGTGGTTATGCACTCAGCGCAGCGGGATGGCATCGCCACCCGCACCGGTCACCTTCGACCCGAAGACGCGCTCGACGAGATTGTGCGGTTCTTCGAGGCGCGGGTTTCCGCCTTGCGACGGAGCGGGGTCGCTGCCGACCGGCTCATCCTCGATCCGGGGATGGGATTTTTCTTGAGCCCCGCACCGGAAACATCGCTGCACGTGCTGTCGAACCTTCAAAAGCTGAAGTCGGCGTTGGGGCTTCCGCTATTGGTCTCGGTGTCGCGGAAATCCTTCTTGGGCGCCACCGTTGGCCTTCCTGTAAAGGATCTGGGTCCAGCGAGCCTTGCGGCGGAACTTCACGCGATCGGCAATGGCGCTGACTACGTCCGCACCCACGCGCCTGGAGATCTGCGAAGCGCAATCACCTTCTCGGAAACCCTCGCGAAATTTCGCAGTCGCGACGCCAGAGACCGAGGGTTAGATCATGCCTAGCATTCACCTTCCGGCCGCCCGCTAGCGGACCCTGGTCAGGTTCCGCGAAGGTGGGCGCAGACATGCTGGGCTCGTCAGGATCAAACTGCACTATGAGGCGGCGGTTCATACCGCGCCAGGGGAGCGAATGGACAGCGAGGAGCCTCCGAACGTTCGGGTCGCCTGCTCGGGTGATATCGACGAGGTTGTGCGGCTGATGCACGACGCTGCGGCGTGGATGTCCGCCAAGGGAACGCCCGCCTGGGACGTCGCGCGGATCGACCGGACATTCGCGGAGACCTTCGTCCTGAGATCCGAGCTCCTAGTCGGGGTCTGCTGAAGGTTTAGTTGACTCGGGTTTCTTTCTTTCACGCAGCCAAATCGACTGCGCTTCTCATTATGGTCTCAAACTCCACCGGTGTCAGTTTCCCTAAGCCTCGCTGCTTGCGTTTGCGATGATATTTTCCCTCCACCCACGACACAATCGCGAGTCGTAACTCCTGGCGTGTGGCCCATCGTTTCCGGTCAAGCACGTTCTTCTGCAGCAAGCTGAAAAAGGACTCCATGGCAGCGTTATCGCCACACGCCCCCACCCGACCCATCGACCCGCGCAGCCTGTACCGCTTCAGCGCTGCCTGGAATTTCCGGCTACGAAATTGGCTACCGCGATCGCTATGCACGATCACGTTTTCGGGGTATCCGCGCTGCATCAGTGCATTCTCGAGTGCTCTGACCGCGAGGCCTGCTTTCATGCGTTTATCGATCGCGTACCCCACGATCTTGTTCGAGCACACGTCTTTGAACGCGCACATGTACAGCTTGCCCTCGCCAGTCGGGTGTTCGGTGATATCGACAAGCCATTTCTCATCAAGCCCGGAAGCGGTGAAATCACGCTCGACCAGGTCATCGCCCACCGCTGCTCCAGCACGCTGATAGCGAGACTTGCGCTGGCTGATTGTGGAAGTAATACCCGCGACCTTGCACAGGCGCCACACGCGCCGCTCGCTGATCTCATAGCCCAGGTCATGGAGATCATCGGCAAGGACCCGGTAGCCACCCTCCGGGTCCTCATCGTGGAGTTCCCGTAACACCTCGGTCAGGTGGGCTTCTTCGGTTTCTCTTGCTGACACGGGCTGTTTCAGCCACTGATAATACGCCTGGGCAGAGAACCCCAACACCCTGCACGCCACCACGACGGGCACCCTGATACGGGCGCCCGGCGCAGCCATCTCGCGGACGAGAGGGTAGATCATTTTGGGGGCGTGATGTGAATCTGTGACAGGTATGCTGCCGCACGACGGAGTACCTCGTTCTCCTGCTCAAGGAGCCGGGTGCGCCGCATCAATTCACGAATCTGCGCGTTCTCTGACGCCGACACGGTGCTCGTGGCGGGCAGGCCCTGCTGGGTGCGTTCAGCGTCCTGGCACCACTTCGACAGCGATGATTTTGAGATGCCAAGATCGCGGTATACTTCCCGCTGTGACGCGCCTTCTGCCACGAGTGCGACCGCGTCCTTTTTGAACTCTTCTGAATACCTCATGGTGTGATCATTCTCTCTAACTCCACCCGCTCACGCGAGTGGACAAGAATCAATCAAACCTTCAGCTGACCCCAGCGCTGCTTTGGACTCACTTGGCTGGCTCCCGGGCCTGATCGAGGCCACGAGTCCGCCGGTGTGGTTGTACAACTGATACCAGTTGTCGAGTTCTTCGAACGCCGGAGCGGTGAACCATGCCGTGTACAGCCCGAGCGGATGGACGAAGTCCTCTTCCCGCCCAAAAGCGGCCGTCCGAACTGCCGAATGTAAGCCGTCGGCGCCGATGACGAAATCGAAACGCTGTGGGCGTGCGCCACGGAACGTGACATTCACGTAGTTCGAACTCTGCGCGAGCTCGGTGATGGTGTCGTTGAAGATCCACTCGATACCGTCACCGAGCTGTTGGTAGAGCAGGTCGACGAGATCGCCGCGGAGGATCTCGATCTCCGAGATGAATCCTTCTCCGCCGAACGCATCCGTCGGCATGGCGGCGCGTGTCTGGCCGTGTGCGTCGACCCAGGACATGCCCGCCTGCTCGAGGCCGATCGCACGCGCCCCATTGAGCAGCCCCATACGGTCGATGACTGTGCGTCCGGCGCCGCGCAGGTCGACGGCTTGACCGCCGGGCCGTGGGCTGGGAGCGATCTCGACGATCGTGACGGAGAATCCGTGCCTTCGAAGCCAGTAGGCGCATGCCAGTCCTGCGATGCTTGCGCCAGAGATGAGTACTCGTCGTTCATTCATATTCATGACGCCAAACCTAAGGAAGGCCTGAGATGGTGAGCAAGCTCGTACTAGTACAGCGATGCTGAGACCTGCTCCACTGTGACGGAATGGCAAGGTTCTCATCGCTTGCCAACGCTGGTGTTCTAGTACAGGATGGCAAGGGTGGGAACGTCATCTGCGGAGATCGCTGCCGAGCTGCGGGCGCAGATATTTGCTGGAGAATTGCGGCCCGGGGAGATGCTTCCTTCTGCCAGGGAGATCACTGGTACGTGGAATGTCGCAATTGCAACGGCCAGTCGTGTGCACGCACTACTGCGATCCGAGGGACTGGCGACACCGGTGCCCGGTGTCGGAACGGTCGTCGCGACAACGGCACCAGGGGCAAGGGGTGGGCGCAGCTCACGAGACGCACCCCAGCACCCACAACGGCGGCAGCATGTGCAGCGTCCGGTGCCGGAAGCAGATGATGCCGTTGCGGAACGCATCGTAACTGCCGCTGTTTCCATCGCCGATGTCGAGGGTATTGACTCGCTTTCGATGCGGAGGGTCGCGAATGTGGTCCATATGGGGTCGGCCACGCTATATCGGTTCTACCCGAGCCAGGAACATCTGCTTTTCGCGATGATGGATCGTGCGCTTCGCGATTGGTCTGCGGGTGATGAAGTCGGGACCTGGCGTGAAGATCTGATCCGCGGACATCGAGAGCTGTGGCGAGTGTTCCGACGGCATCCGTGGCTTGCTCCGCAGCTTTCCGTCACACGCCCGCAATTAGTGCCCGCAGCACTCGTCTTCGCAGAGTGGGTGATTCGAACACTCACTCGGGCGGGTATCAGTGCCGAAGAAGCGATGGAGACGCACATTCTGCTCTTCACGCAGGCGCGAGGCACGGCAATTTTGCTCGAGCCCGAAACAGAGGCAGAATCTATCACCGGTGTCGATGCAGATACCTGGATCGATGAGCGTATCGACAAACTCGAGCAACTCAGTTCGAATGAGAACCACGCCGCGCTGAAATCCTTGATCGGCTCGGGTTATGCCCTCGATCTTGATCGTGCCTATGAGCGCGGTCTGGCGCTTATGGTGGACGGGATCTTTTCCCGTCTCGCGCGAACCCGCTGAGCGTCGAATGAGGTCACGATTCGCTCGAGGTCAATGACGCTGTGCGGGAGTGAGAGAATCCGTCGATCAGTGCTGTCAGGCCGAAATCGAATTCCCGGTCGCGTTCAGGAACGCTCGCATTGCCGACCTCTGCGGTTTGCTCCTCCAGTACGACACCGACGGTGTATCGGCTGACCGCGATGAGCATGCTGATGGCTGTCTGTTCATCGAATCCCTGAGACACGAGAAGCCCGACTTGCTGACCGGAAGCCTCAGCTCCTTCGTCGGTGTCGTCGCCGGATGGTCTGCGGTGGTGCTCAGCGTGGAGACGCGCACCGTCACGGACCGCGTGTAGTGCGTGGCGGAAACTTCTTGCGTTTCGCAAGAGAAATGCGTCCCATTTCTCGTCGGACTCGGGGAAGGAAGCGTGATGCTCTCGGTCAAGCACGTCGCTCGCCAGCGCTGCGAGGAGTTCGGCCTTCGTGCGGAAGTGCCAGTAGAGGCCGGGCTGCTGTACCTGTAAGTGAGCCGCCAGCGCGCGAGTGGTGAAGCCATCGAGCCCAGTCTCGTCGAGCACCTGCCGGGCCCCGAGCAACACGGACGTGCGGTCGAGACGCTTCCGGTGGTGAGTCATAGTTGCACTTTATCATCGATAACTTTATCTTAGATAAAGTGACTGCTCGCTACTCTCATCGTGGAATCCTGACAGCCGTGCTCATCACGGCGACCCTCGATGCTGCAGGGCTGGGCCTCGTGATGCCGATCTTGCCTACCCTTCTCGACCAGGTCGGTGCCCCCGACGACATGATCCCACTGCACGTCGGACTACTGACAGCGCTCTATGCGATCATGCAGTTTCTTTGCGCCCCGATCCTTGGCCGACTCTCTGACCGTTTCGGACGCCGCCGCGTGCTTGTCGCCTCCCTCGCAGGCGCGACGATCGACTACCTCGTGCTCGCACTGACGGACACGCTGTGGGTCTTTTACATCGCCCGCGCGGTTGCAGGCATTACCGGCGCCACGAACGCCGTCACCGCGACGGTGATCGCCGACATTACTCCGCCGGATCAGCGCGCAAAACGCTACGGGTGGCTCGGCGCATGCTACGGCGGTGGCATGATCGCGGGTCCCGCCATTGGCGGTCTTTTCGGCGGGGTCTCACCGCATCTGCCATTCCTCGTCGCCGCCGCGCTCGCCGGAATCACCCTCGTACTCAGCGCGAGTCTTCTGCGTGAGACGCGGCCACCGGGCAGCAACGGCTCGCACGCACAGCAACCCGGTACGGCGAAGCGAACCGCAGTGCCGGGGATGCTTATCCTTCTCGCAGTCTTCGGCATCGTGCAGTTCATCGGCCAAGCACCAGGCTCCACCTGGGTGCTCTTCACGCAGCAGCGCCTCGACTGGAACCCCGTCGAAGTCGGCGTTTCGCTATCCATCTTCGGAATGGTGCAAGTATTCGTGCAGGCGGCACTGACCGGACGCATCGTGTCCCGGATCGGCGAGACCCGGGCGATCCTCGTCGGTATCGCCGCAGACGCCATTGGGCTCATCGGCCTTGCCCTCATCGCCAGCACATGGGCGATGCTACCGATCCTCGCAGCGCTCGGACTCGGCAGCATCACGTTGCCCGCACTGCAGACGCTGCTCTCGAGACGCGCGCCCGAGCAGCAGCAGGGACGCCTGCAGGGAACACTTGCAAGCCTGAACAGCCTCACCTCGATCATCGGCCCGGTCACCTTCACCGGCATTTTCGCACTCACCCGAACGAATGCAGACGGCACCCTCTGGATCTGCGCCGCAGCGCTCTACGTTCTCTGCGCCCTCCTGATGATCCGTGAGACATGCGCCTCACGGCGATCTCGATAACCGCGCTAAGGTGCCATCCCGATGCGACGGGATCGCTCTGCCACCAGTCAAGTCTCCCGTAGCCGGTATGAGCTGACAAGCACGGATATGGTGACTCGCTCGGGCAGGTCGTCGTCCGAGACCTCTGCCGGGGTGATGTGCCGCGCACTCGGCGTCATTCCGAGCAGATCGCGAGCCGTTTGCGGTTCAATCTCTGCGATGTAGCCGACGTGTTGATCTCGCTCCTGTTCGAAGAACGGTGCCAGGGCGTCATGCAGGCGTTGCTCCTTGGAAACATCGATAGTCACCGAGTCGGGCACATCGCGGCGCAACTCGGCCAGGTGGTCGACCGTCGGACGCACCACGATCAGGCTGCCGTTCGGGCGGAGGACCCGGTGAAACTCGCCGGGGTTGCGCGGAGCGAACATGTTCAGCACAGCATCCACCGACTGGTCGGCCAACGGATACGGGCGGAACACGTCCCAGCTCGCTGCGGCTGCTCGCTCGTGGACGCGCGCAGCGACCCGCAGCGCACGCACCGAGGAGTCAAGCCCCAGGCCGCGAGCCCCGGTCACTTTGTCGAGCGCACCGGCGAGGTAGTAGCCGGTACCACAGCCAACATCGAGAACTATGCCATCACGAGGGATCGTATGAGACACCATCGTCGAGACGGCCCGGCGTATCGGCTCGTAGGCGCCGGTCGCGAGGAAACGTTCTCGAGCTTGGATCATCGGCGCATCATCCCCGCTGATCGCATTAGTCCCAGACAGTAGGCTGACGTAGCCGTGCCGAGCGATGTTGAAGGTGTGTCGCTGACGACAACGCAGTGCCCCCGGTGTCAGTTCGAGGCGACCGGCGCAGATCGGGCACCGGAGTGAGTCACGGATAGCGCTGAGGCCAGGTGCGGCCAGGGCTGACATGATGGTCTACCTCTCTTCGGTCGAACGACGGTGTCAAAGACGATCTCGGCCTTCTGGGGGCGAGACAACGACTCTCACACAGTCATCGGCGGTCTTGTGGGATCCGGAGTTGGAAAGTTGGTTGAAGTCTTAGGAGCCGTCTTGCACATTTACGGGTACAGGACTGCCTTACACGGGGTATCCGTAGCGAAGTAGCAAGATGATTCCGGACGCAATCGCGAAGACGAGAAACGTCAAAGCAATCCAGGGGCATGCCCAGCGGCTGGTCGCATACGTACCACGACATGCTGAATATCTTCCAGGAAGGACTTGGTCACGCGAGTATTCCACAGGTAGAGAGCGTCGGGATCCGAGTGGAAGCTGTAGGTTTTCATCCGCTCGGATGAAAACCAAGCCTCAAGATCACTAACCGGATTATTCTTGGATGACATACGTACCAGTGTTACACTTGGAACCGAAGGCCCCGGAGCGATCCCCTGCGTTTTAGACGCACATCACCGGGGTTATTGATTTTTCTTGGCCCGCCTCCCCAGAGGAATTCTCCTCTCGGAACTATTTCCTCTGTTTGCGGCGTCGCGGCGGAACTGCCCCACGGCTTTCGAAGAGGCTGACCATCTGAGCAACAGACAGGTCAGAGGGCAGCTGATGCGAATGCACACCGGACCGCTCGGCCCATTTCCGCGCCGCCTGTCGAGAGGGAAATATCTTCGCTTGGGTGACGATATCGACGATCCCACGACCCTTCCCCGTATAGACGGCGTGCACTAGAGCTTGGAACGCCTTTCGCTTTCCAACTGGTACCAACATTTTAGGACGGCGTCGGATGTGCAAAACGCCACCATCCACACTAGGACGAGGGGTAAACGCCTCCCGGCTAACACGTTCTCCAAGCTCAAAAGTGAACCACGGAGCCCACTGGGCGGTCATCATGGTTGACGCACCGACGCCAGCACGTCGGCGGGCAACCTCCCACTGCATAAGCAGCACAGCGTCGGTCCAGCCTGGGGCGCGAAGAAGGCGCCGCAAGATGGATGTGGTGATATGAAACGGGATGTTACCAACAATCACATGAGGGTGGGCTGGCAGACGGTATCTCAGAAAATCTTCGTTGATGACAGTCACAGCATCGTCAAGTTCCCGCCGCAGCGCACCTGCCAGCGCGGGGTCAATTTCAACAGCTGTGAGAGATCGTCCCGTACAAGACAACGGATGAGTCAGCGCTCCTTGGCCGGGACCAATCTCAATCAAGGGGCCGCTAGTGCTTCCCACACGCTCCAAGAGAGAGGCGATAACGCGGGAGTCAGTGAGAAAGTTCTGGCCGTTTTCGTGACGACCACGAGAATATGCAGACATGGGATGCTCCGAAAAGAAGAGTTTTGGAGCCGGGTATGGCAAAATGACAGCCCGGCTTAGTGACCGGAGCGGTGACCACTACTGGAAGGTCAACCGCTGTTAGCGGTTGCGGCGCAACCGCATCGAAGCAGTTCCTAAAATCAACATGTTCTCGACATTAGCATCCGTTGTATTCAGGGTCAAGTCCGACGGAGTGGTGTTTCTGCCTTTCGTTGAAACAAGCAGTGTGATGGCGCCCCAAACCTTCATAGCTATAGAAGCAGCTTTCTTCTCTCCGAGAACTCAACCCAAACGAGGATCAATCGGCTCGATGTTATACATCTTCTAATCCTTACTTTCGTCCCTTAGTCAACGCTTGGCACGAGTTTCCTTCGGAGGCTCTGTTGCAAAAATCGTGAAGCTTGAGCATGCTTGGCGGAGATTGGACGGACGGAACGATGACGGATTTCAAGTGGCGCCATTTCCAGGGTGATGTGATCCTGTGGGCGGTGCGCTGGTATTGTCGCTATCCGATCAGCTATCGCGACCTTGAGGAAATGCTGGCGGAACGCGGCATTTCGGTCGACCATACGACGATCTATCGCTGGGTCCAGTGCTACGCCCCGGAGATGGAGAAGCGGCTGCGCTGGTTCTGGCGGCGTGGCTTTGATCCGAGCTGGCGCCTGGATGAAACCTACGTCAAGGTGCGGGGCAAGTGGACCTACCTGTACCGGGCAGTCGACAAGCGGGGCGACACGATCGATTTCTACCTGTCGCCGACCCGCAGCGCCAAGGCAGCGAAGCGGTTCCTGGGCAAGGCCCTGCGAGGCCTGAAGCACTGGGAAAAGCCTGCCACGCTCAATACCGACAAAGCGCCGAGCTATGGTGCAGCGATCACCGAATTGAAGCGCGAAGGAAAGCTGGACCGGGAGACGGCCCACCGGCAGGTGAAGTATCTCAATAACGTGATCGAGGCCGATCACGGAAAGCTCAAGATACTGATCAAGCCGGTGCGCGGTTTCAAATCGATCCCCACGGCCTATGCCACGATCAAGGGATTCGAAGTCATGCGAGCCCTGCGCAAAGGACAGGCTCGCCCCTGGTGCCTGCAGCCCGGCATCAGGGGCGAGGTGCGCCTTGTGGAGAGAGCTTTTGGCATTGGGCCCTCGGCGCTGACGGAGGCCATGGGCATGCTCAACCACCATTTCGCAGCAGCCGCCTGATCGGCGCAGAGCGACAGCCTACCTCTGACTGCCGCCAATCTTTGCAACAGAGCCACCCAGTGGACATAAGCCTGTTCGGTTCGTAAGCTATAATGCAAGTAGCGTATGCGCTCACGCAACTGGTCCAGAACCTTGACCGAACGCAGCGGTGGTAACGGCGCAGTGGCGGTTTTCATGGCTTGTTATGACTGTTTTTTTGTACAGTCTATGCCTCGGGCATCCAAGCAGCAAGCGCGTTACGCCGTGGGTCGATGTTTGATGTTATGGAGCAGCAACGATGTTACGCAGCAGGGCAGTCGCCCTAAAACAAAGTTAACCCAAAGGAGTATCGTGAAAATATCACTAATGGCTGCAAAAGCAAGAAATGGGGTTATTGGCTGCGGCTCGGATATCCCGTGGAACGCTAAAGGTGAGCAGCTGCTTTTTAAAGCAATAACTTACAATCAATGGCTCTTAGTCGGCCGTAAAACATTTGAGGCAATGGGGGCTCTCCCAAATAGAAAGTATGCAGTTGTCAGCCGCTCAGGATCGGTAGCTACTAACGATGATGTGGTTGTGTTTCCATCTATAGAAGCAGCAATGAGGGAGCTAAAGACTCTTACGAACCATGTTGTTGTTTCTGGTGGTGGAGAGATCTACAAGAGTCTGATCGCCCATGCCGACACGCTACATATCTCGACAATAGATTCCGAGCCAGAGGGCAATGTTTTCTTTCCGGAAATCCCCAAAGAGTTCAATGTGGTATTCGAGCAGGAATTTCATTCAAATATAAATTATCGCTATCAAATCTGGCAAAGGGGTTAACCATCCAAGCCATCGGACACATTTTGCTTCGCTGCGCTCAAAACGCAAAATGTGCCGCTGCTTAGCGGCGTTAGATGCACTAAGCACATAATTGCTCACAGCCAAACTATCAGGTCAAGTCTGCTTTTATTATTTTTAAGCGTGCATAATAAGCCCTACACAAATTGGGAGTTAGACATCATGAGCAACGCAGTGCCCGCCGAGATTTCGGTACAGCTATCACAGGCACTCAACGTCATCGAGCATCATCTGGGATCGACGTTGCTGGCCGTGCATTTGTACGGCTCTGCACTCGACGGTGGCCTGAAGCCATGCAGTGATATTGATTTGCTGGTTACTGTGACTGCACAGCTCGATGAGACTGTGCGGCAGGCTCTGTTCGTAGATTTCCTGGAAGTTTCCGCTTCTCCCGGCCAAAGTGAAGCTCTCCGTGCCTTGGAAGTTACCATCGTCGTGTACGGCGATGTTGTTCCTTGGCGTTATCCAGCCAGACGGGAACTGCAATTTGGAGAATGGCAGCGCAATGACATTCTTGCGGGTATCTTCGAGCCAGCCATGATCGACATTGATCTAGCTATCCTGCTTACAAAAGCAAGAGAACATAGCGTTGCCTTGGTAGGTCCGGCAGCGGAGGAATTCTTTGACCCGGTTCCTGAACAGGATCTATTCGAGGCGCTGAGGGAAACCTTGAAGCTATGGAACTCGCAGCCCGACTGGGCCGGCGATGAGCGAAATGTAGTGCTTACGTTGTCCCGCATTTGGTACAGCGCAATAACCGGCAAAATCGCGCCGAAGGATGTCGCTGCCGACTGGGCAATAAAACGCCTACCTGCCCAGTATCAGCCCGTCTTACTTGAAGCTAAGCAAGCTTATCTGGGACAAAAAGAAGATCACTTGGCCTCACGCGCAGATCACTTGGAAGAATTTATTCGCTTTGTGAAAGGCGAGATCATCAAGTCAGTTGGTAAATGATGTCTAACAATTCGTTCAAGCCGACCGCGCTACGCGCGGCGGCTTAACTCCGGCGTTAGATGCACTAAGCACATAATTGCTCACAGCCAAACTATCAGGTCAAGTCTGCTTTTATTATTTTTAAGCGTGCATAATAAGCCCTACACAAATTGGGAGATATATCATGAAAGGCTGGCTTTTTCTTGTTATCGCAATAGTTGGCGAAGTAATCGCAACATCCGCATTAAAATCTAGCGAGGGCTTTACTAAGCTTGCCCCTTCCGCCGTTGTCATAATCGGTTATGGCATCGCATTTTATTTTCTTTCTCTGGTTCTGAAATCCATCCCTGTCGGTGTTGCTTATGCAGTCTGGTCGGGACTCGGCGTCGTCATAATTACAGCCATTGCCTGGTTGCTTCATGGGCAAAAGCTTGATGCGTGGGGCTTTGTAGGTATGGGGCTCATAATTGCTGCCTTTTTGCTCGCCCGATCCCCATCGTGGAAGTCGCTGCGGAGGCCGACGCCATGGTGACGGTGTTCGGCATTCTGAATCTCACCGAGGACTCCTTCTTCGATGAGAGCCGGCGGCTAGACCCCGCCGGCGCTGTCACCGCGGCGATCGAAATGCTGCGAGTCGGATCAGACGTCGTGGATGTCGGACCGGCCGCCAGCCATCCGGACGCGAGGCCTGTATCGCCGGCCGATGAGATCAGACGTATTGCGCCGCTCTTAGACGCCCTGTCCGATCAGATGCACCGTGTTTCAATCGACAGCTTCCAACCGGAAACCCAGCGCTATGCGCTCAAGCGCGGCGTGGGCTACCTGAACGATATCCAAGGATTTCCTGACCCTGCGCTCTATCCCGATATTGCTGAGGCGGACTGCAGGCTGGTGGTTATGCACTCAGCGCAGCGGGATGGCATCGCCACCCGCACCGGTCACCTTCGACCCGAAGACGCGCTCGACGAGATTGTGCGGTTCTTCGAGGCGCGGGTTTCCGCCTTGCGACGGAGCGGGGTCGCTGCCGACCGGCTCATCCTCGATCCGGGGATGGGATTTTTCTTGAGCCCCGCACCGGAAACATCGCTGCACGTGCTGTCGAACCTTCAAAAGCTGAAGTCGGCGTTGGGGCTTCCGCTATTGGTCTCGGTGTCGCGGAAATCCTTCTTGGGCGCCACCGTTGGCCTTCCTGTAAAGGATCTGGGTCCAGCGAGCCTTGCGGCGGAACTTCACGCGATCGGCAATGGCGCTGACTACGTCCGCACCCACGCGCCTGGAGATCTGCGAAGCGCAATCACCTTCTCGGAAACCCTCGCGAAATTTCGCAGTCGCGACGCCAGAGACCGAGGGTTAGATCATGCCTAGCATTCACCTTCCGGCCGCCCGCTAGCGGACCCTGGTCAGGTTCCGCGAAGGTGGGCGCAGACATGCTGGGCTCGTCAGGATCAAACTGCACTATGAGGCGGCGGTTCATACCGCGCCAGGGGAGCGAATGGACAGCGAGGAGCCTCCGAACGTTCGGGTCGCCTGCTCGGGTGATATCGACGAGGTTGTGCGGCTGATGCACGACGCTGCGGCGTGGATGTCCGCCAAGGGAACGCCCGCCTGGGACGTCGCGCGGATCGACCGGACATTCGCGGAGACCTTCGTCCTGAGATCCGAGCTCCTAGTCGCGAGTTGCAGCGACGGCATCGTCGGCTGTTGCACCTTGTCGGCCGAGGATCCCGAGTTCTGGCCCGGCGCCCTCAAGGGGGAGGCCGCATATCTGCACAAGCTCGCGGTGCGACGGACACATGCGGGCCGGGGTGTCAGCTCCGCGCTGATCGAGGCTTGCCGCCATGCCGCGCGAACGCAGGGGTGCGCCAAGCTGCGGCTCGACTGCCACCCGAACCTGCGTGGCCTATACGAGCGGCTCGGATTCACCCACGTCGACACTTTCAATCCCGGCTGGGATCCAACCTTCATCGCAGAACGCCTAGATGTGATGTCCAGGGACGTTGTTCTGGCCCCCGCCCGTAATGACACCGTGCCGATTCAAGAAGTATCTGTCCAGACCGCTTGCCATTGAAATTGAAGGCATGTTAGAGTTTGGGGCATGTCGAGTCCCGAATCAAACAGGTCAGGGGTTGTCGGTCACACCGCCAGCCCCTTGAACCACTAGTTACGACGCCCACGATCTGTGTGGGCGTATGTCTGGCGTACCCGGGGCGCTGGCCGTGGTGACAAGAAGAACCATTTCTTGATCTTACACCTCGGAGTACTCGATGCCTTTTGTCCTTTACATACTTGCCCTGGCGGTCTTCGTCATGGGCACTTCAGAATTCATGCTCGCGGGATTGCTCCCCGCGATCGCGACCGAACTTGACGTCTCGGTCGGCACTGCGGGCCTGCTGACCTCCGCATTCGCAGTCGGTATGGTCGTCGGCGCGCCAGTGATGGCGGCATTCGCTCGCCGTTGGCCACCGCGGCTCACATTGATCGTTTGCCTTCTCGTGTTCGCGGGAAGCCACGTCATCGGAGCGATGACACCAGTGTTCTCTCTCCTGCTCATCACCCGGGTGCTCAGCGCTCTCGCAAACGCAGGATTCCTCGCCGTAGCACTGAGCATGGCCACTACCCTCGTGCCAGCGAACCAGAAGGGGCGTGCACTGTCGATCCTGCTCTCCGGCACGACGATCGCAACCGTCGTGGGCGTCCCCGCCGGGGCACTGCTCGGCACAGCGCTGGGCTGGCGAACGACGTTCTGGGCGATCGCCATCCTCTGTATTCCCGCGGCCGTTGGAGTCATTCGTGGCGTCACGAACAATGTTGGTCGGAGCGAGACTAGCGCGACCTCACCAAGGCTCCGTGTCGAGCTCAGCCAGTTGGCGACGCCGCGGCTCATCCTGGCCATGGCACTCGGAGCGCTGAACAACGGAGGGACCTTTGCGGCATTCACCTTCCTGGCACCCATCGTGACCGAGACCGCGGGCTTGGCCGAAGCGTGGGTGTCCGTCGCGCTGGTGATGTTCGGCATCGGATCGTTCCTTGGCATCACGATCGCAGGACGACTATCAGATCAACGACCTGGCCTCGTGCTCGCAGTCGGCGGACCGCTATTGCTGACAGGCTGGATCGTGTTGGCAGTGGTCGCATCTCATCCCGTTGCGCTTATCGTCCTCGTCCTCGTTCAGGGATTCCTGTCGTTCGGCGTCGGCAGTACTCTGATCACGCGTGTGCTGTATGCAGCATCGGGTGCGCCAACGATGGGCGGTTCGTACGCAACCGCAGCATTGAATATCGGAGCTGCAGCGGGGCCCGTGCTTGGTGCGCTCGGGCTCGCGACCGGGCTGGGGCTGCTCGCGCCGGTTTGGGTCGCTTCGGTGCTGACAGCGATCGCTCTCGTCATCATGCTTCTCACCAGACGCGCGCTTACGAAGACCGCGGCGGAGGCCAATTGATGACCCATCCGAACGCTCTTCTCACTCCTCGTGCCCGTCTCCGGTTAGCTCGGCTGATTGTCGAAGACGGCTATCCGGCCACGATCGCCGCAAAGATGTTCATGGTCTCCCCGATCACTGCCCGGAAATGGGCAGGCCGCTACCGGGAAGAGGGTGAGTTTGGGATGCAGGATCGCTCCAGCAAGCCGCACCGGATCCCAGGCAGGACGCCCGAGCATGTCAAGAAGAAGATCATCAACCTGCGCTGGCGGCTTCGACTGGGGCCAGCCCAGATCGCTGCGTGACTTGGTCTCTCGACGTCGACTGTTCACGCGGTCCTCGTCCGTTGCCGCGTGAACCGCCTCTCGCATATCGATCGTGTCACTGGCGAGCCATTGCGGCGATATGAGCATCCTCATCCGGGATCGTTGATTCATGTCGATGTCACGAAGTTCGGCAACATCCCCGACGGCGGTGGACATCGTTACGTAGGTCGGCAGCAAGGCGCACGGAACAAGCTCGCGACTCCGGGATTACCACGAGGAAAAGATCACAAGCCGCGCACCGGGACGGCGTTCGTTCACACAGTCATCGATGACCACTCCCGCGTCGCATACGCAGAAATCTGGTCGGATGAGCAGGCGAGCACAGCGGTGGGAGTTCTCGAACGCGCCGTGGCCTGGTTCGCCGAACGAGGCGTGACCGTCGAGCGAGTCCTATCCGACAACGGGTCGGCATACAGATCCCACGCATGGAGGGACTTCTGCGCTCGGCTCGGCATCCGACACAAGCGGACACGCCCCTACCGGCCGCAGACGAACGGGAAGATCGAGCGATTCCACCGCACGCTCGGGGACGGCTGGGCCTATGCCAGGTTTTACGGTTCAGAGGCCGAACGACGCCTGGCGCTGCCCGGCTGGCTCCACTTCTACAACCACCACCGACACCACTCTGCGATTGGCGGCGTACCCTTCGACCGACTCAACAACGTCCCTGGACATCACATCTAGGCTTATAGGTAGTCAGCTGGTGGGCCAGGTAGCAGACGCTACCTGGCCCTGTCATCTAGCCGCTGGGCTGGCCTAGCTGACCGCGCCGCGCAGGGTGCGCAGGGCTACCTGCAGGACAGCCAGGCGGGGGCGGCCATCGGCGCCGGGGGCGGCGTCCTGAATCTCCGCCAGCATGGAATCCACACGGCCCATACGAACGGGGTGGTTCTCTACCCAGCGGGCTACCGCGGTGTCGCCGCTCTCGGTTCCAGCAGCAACACCTTCACCGACTTCCTGTACGACATTGAGAGCCAGAGAAGCAGCAATCTCGTAGAGGTCATCACGCAGAGACGAACGAGCCAGGGTCTCCCAGCGGTCATTACGAGGCAGCTTGGAGATGGTGGTCAGCAGCAGGTCCACCTGGAAGCGATCGTAGACCGAGTAGTAGACGCGGGCGACCTGCTCGGTGGAGAGGCCGTTAGCTTCTGCGATGCGCACAACATCCATGAGGGCGAAGGCTTCGAACTCACGAATCCAGTTGACGATGAGTTCCTCAGGCAGGCCCCATTCTTCAGCCTGGTCACGCATGGCTCGAACTCGGGCACGAGTATCTTCTGAGAAGTAATCCTTGAGTGAAGGAATGAGCTCTGCAACGGGCTTGAAGCGCTCAACCATCTCGGCGATGGGCGTGCCCACAACCACCGAACGTTCGGCCGCAAACCAGCGGGCCAGGCGGTCGAGCACGCGCTGCCAGTCCTTGATAACAGCCTGCCAGCCTTCCAGGGGAACAGAGGCAGGAAGCTCGCGGTGCAACCGTGCTGAGTTGCCAATGCCAAATGTTTCACGTGAAACGTAGAAGGCTCGTGCCAGGGCGTCTACCCCCACACCGGTTTCTTCCGCTGCGCGGAAGACATGGGTGATGCCACCCAGATTAACCATCTCATTGGCTACACGGGTGCAGATAATCTGCTTGCGCAGGGGGTGAGATTCTAGGTGCTCACCGAAGTGTTCAACCAGGGCGGGCGGGAAGTACTCGGTAAGCACACGGGCCAGGTAGGGGTCGTCTGCCAGGTCGGTCTTCTCAAGCTCTGCAGTGAGGTGAATCTTCACATAGGCAGCAAGAACAGCCAGCTCAGGCCCGTTGAGGGTTTCACCGGTGGCTTCATAGCGTTCGCGGATTTCTTCATCGGTGGGGAGGAATTCCACCTCGCGGTTGAGACCAGCATTCTCTTCGAGGTCGTGAATCAGGCGGATATAGGCCTCGACCCCGGGAATTACACCGTGGCATTCTGCCTGCAGCAGCACGTTCTGCTCAACGTTGGTGCGCAACACCTGAGCACCGACGTCCTCGCCCTGGGCTTCGATGAACCCTGCGCGTTGTTCAGCAGAGAGCTCACCGGCGGTGACTAGGCGGTCAACCAGAATCTTGATGTTGACCTCGCGGTCTGAGGTCTCAACACCGGCGGAGTTATCGATGGCATCGGTATTGATGAGGATGCCAGCTCGGGCAGCTTCAATACGACCCAGCTGGGTGAAGCCCAGGTTGCCACCCTCGCCCACGATGCGAGCGCGCAAATCGCGGCCGTTGACGCGGATAGCGTCGTTGGCCTTGTCACCTACGGCAGCGTGGGTTTCGGTGAAGCCCTTGACGTAGGTACCGATGCCACCGTTGTAGAGCAGGTCGACGGGGGCCTTGAGGATGGCGGAGAGCAGTTCGGGCGGGGCCATCTCGGTCACGTCTTCGTCTAGGCCCAGAACTTCGCGTACCTGGTCAGAGATCGGGATTGACTTAGCGCCGCGCGAGTAGACGCCACCACCGGCTGAGATGAGCTCGGGGTTGTAATCCTGCCAGGACGAGCGGGGCAGGTTGTAGAGGCGTACGCGCTCGTCGAAGGCGACCTCGGCGTTGGGGTTGGGGTCGAGGAAGATGTCGCGGTGGTCGAAGGCCGCAACCAGTCGGGTGGCGCGGGAGCGCATGAGGCCGTTACCGAAGACGTCGCCACTCATATCGCCGATGCCGACGGCGGTGAATTCTTCGTTCTGGCAGTCGATGCCCAGCTCAGCAAAGTGACGCTTGACGGACTCCCAGGCACCGCGGGCGGTAATGCCCATGGCCTTGTGGTCGTAGCCCACAGAGCCGCCGGAGGCGAAGGCGTCACCCAGCCAGAAGCCGTAGTCTGCGCTGATGGCGTTTGCGGTGTCTGAGAAGGATGCGGTGCCCTTGTCGGCAGCTACAACCAGGTAGTAGTCGTCGCCGTCGCGGGTGATAACGCGGGGGTTGTGCACGACGGTTTCGCTACCGTCGGCTTCGATAGCCAGGTTGTCGGTGACGTCGAGCAGAGAGGCGATGAAAACCTTGTAGGACTCGCGACCTTCGGTGATCCAGGCGTCTCGGTCGAGGGCCGGGTTGGGGAGCTGCTTGGGGTAGAAGCCGCCCTTGGCGCCGGTGGGGATAATGACGGCGTTCTTGACCATCTGGGCCTTAACCAGACCGAGCACCTCGGTGCGGAAGTCTTCGCGGCGGTCAGACCAGCGCAGGCCACCGCGGGCAACGGAGCCGAAGCGCAGGTGCACGCCCTCAACGCGGGGTGAGTAGACGAAGATTTCGAAGGTGGGGCGGGGCAGGGGCGCAAAGTCAATCTGGCCGGGTGCCACCTTGAGGGCCAGGGCCGGACGGTCCAGGTAGGCGTTGGTGCGCAGGGTCGCCTTCATGACGGCGGCCAGGGAGCGTATAAAGCGGTCCACGTCGAGGGTGGGGATGGCATCAAGCACGCCGCCCAGTTCACGCCAGACCTGCTCACGGGCGTCCTCGCGCTGCTCGTTGCTTTCGAACTGAGCATCGGGGTCGAAGCTGACCTCGAAGTAACGCGCCAGCAGACCGGTTGCCTGCGGGTAGGCCAGCAGGGTGTCAGACATGAATTCGGCGGTGTAGACCTGCCCCAGCTGCACCAGGTAGTGGGTGTAGGCGCGCAGTACGCGCACCTGCTCCCAGGTCAGACCTTCTGCCAGAATCAGGCGGTCTAGGCTGTCAGATTCGCGCTTACCCAGCAGGTAGGCGTTCAGGGCGTCCTCGTAGAGGGCAGCGACCTTCTCCGCTTCGATGCCTTCGGGCAGTTCAACACCGAAGTCGTAGAGGGAGAAGCTGCGGCCGTCTGCCGGGGTGATGTCGTAGGGCTTCTGATCGATAACGACCAGGCCCATGTTCTGCATCACGGGTAGCAGCTCGGTAAGGGTGTGGGCGCTAGCCAGGTAGGTCTTGATGCGGGTACGGCCCTGGTGCTCCCCCATGCGGATGGCGGCCGGCTGCTCGTCGCTGAGAGATTCGAAAATGTTGATATCTTCAACGGCGTTTTCTACCTCGTAGTCGGCGCGGTAGGTCATGGGCACAGCCTCAGACCAGGCTGAGGCAGCTGCACGGCCGTCCTCGGCACTCAAACCTTCGCCGGCAGCTGCTGTCTCAACGGCAGCGGCGGTTGCCTCGCCCCAGGATCGGGTAGCTTCCTGCAAGCGGCGCTCAATCGCCTTGGCATCCAGGGCAGGAATGGTGTTAGGGGTGGTCAGGCGTAGACGGAAGAAAATACGAGCCAGGGACGAGGTGGAGAGGTAGACCTCGAAGTCTAGGCTTTCAATGTCGATGAACTCGTGGAAGACAGCCTCAAGGCGCTGACGTACGTGAGTGTTGTAACGGTCGCGCGGCAGGAAGACGGTGGCGGAGACGAAGCGACCGAAGGCGTCCGGACGCAGGAAGAGGCGAGTGGTACGGCGCTCTTCCAGACCCATGATGCCGCGGAAGGTGTCGGTCAGTTCCTGCAGGTCGGCGTGGAGAAGTTCGAGGCGGGGGTAGTCCTCAATGATGCCGGCCAGGGTCTTGTCGGAGTGGGAGCCGGGCTGGTAGCCCAGGTGACGGCGCATAATAGCTACGCGCTCACGCACCAGCGGGGTTTCCACCGCCGGTAGCGAGTAGGCCTGGCGGGAGAAGAGCCCCAGAATGACGTATTCGCCCACAATCTTGCCAGAGCGGTCAAAGTCGCGCACACCGATGTAGTCCAGGTACTCGTGGCGGTGCACGGTGGAGCGAGAGTTGGCCTTGGTGATGTAGAGGGGCTTCGGATCACGTGCATTTTCGAGGCCCAGGCCGGTGAGGACGATGGGGTCACCTTCTCCGGTATCGGCAAGAATACCCAGGCCAGAGCCGTCACGGTCGGTCAGCAGCAGGTCGCCTGAGCGACCTGAAAGGTCGCGTTCCTTGATGCCCATGAAGAGGAAGTTGCCGCGGGTAAGCCAGCGCAGGAATTCCTGGACCGATTCGATGCGGGTCATGGGGTCGGCATCGGAGTTGATGGAACCGGTGTAGTGGGCAGCACCGCCCAGGGTTACATCTGCCAGTTCACCCAGTTTTTCTGCGATGTCGAGGGTACGGGCTGCCATGGCGTCGTTGTCACGGGCAGCTCGGCGCACGTCAATCAGAATGGAACGGATTTCCTGCTCGAGGCGGGCGATGCTCTTACCTTCAACGCGGGAGGTAAGGCGGACGGCAATCCACGACTCGATGGTGGCTCCGGCACCGATATTGCCACCAGCAGCGTCGCGCAGAATGGGCATAGAGACAGTATCACCGCTCGCTACGGGCTGCTTAAAGCCGGTGCCGGTGATATTGACCAGGCGGCCGCTCTGGTCGCGCTCTACAACGAAGGTGGGGTGGATAAGACCCGAGATACCGCCCCAGTTTGCGGCGATTTGGGCGGTAATAGATGAGACTAAGAAGCTGGTGTCGTCTACAACGATGTAGAGAGTGCTGCCAGCGTCGTCATTGCTCACCGAGATCAGGGCTTCACCGGCTTCCCGTTGCTCTGCCAGGGCTCGGTGCGCCTGGGCAAGGTTGGTAAGCTGCTGGTCACTCAGACCTTCGAGCTCGTCAGCTGAGCTGTGACGGTAGTATTCGTTGATCCAGTCTTCGCTGCCGGACCAGTGGGCTGAACGATCGTTCGTGAGCAAGGGTTTGCCTTTCGCTGGGCGGATGTCACTCCGTTGTGATATCTGTGTGCGCAGGTCTGCGCTCCATTTACATAGTAGTCGGGAAGACGGTGGGAGTGAACCTCAACACCCTGGAAGGAGCAAGCACCCGCTAGCTCTTCACATGCGAGATATACAGTCTCACATTGCAAAAACACTATCGCCAGGTTTCTTCCCCACATCTTATGCTGGAATTTCCACCGGGCGCCAGCGCCCCCTCCCAATCAGAAGGGCAGATGATGTCAGCCACTACTACTTCAGCTCTCTCAGCCAAGGTTCTGCACGCCTATTCCCGCTATCTCCTACAGCTCGGAACCAACTTCAGCGCAGACTTCATGGGCCAGGCTCTTGCCGACAACCCCGGCGTCGCCGCAGGTATTGCCGACATCTTCAGCACCGGCTTCGATCCCGCCCTCGACAAGGACGCGGACGCCCGCCGCACCTCCCAGCGCACAGCGGCTGAAGAGGTGCGCGCCGATATCGAAAAGCTGGATACTGAAACCCAGGATTTCTTCACCAAGCTGCTTGAAGTCGTCCTCGCAACCGTGCGCACCAACGCCTACCAGGGCAAAGAAACCATCGCCCTAAAAATCTCAACCCGCGACGTTTCTTTCGCCCCCCTCCCCAAGCCGCTCTTCGAAATCTTTG
This sequence comes from Rothia nasimurium, assembly GCF_014217215.1. Classification (GTDB taxonomy): domain Bacteria; phylum Actinomycetota; class Actinomycetes; order Actinomycetales; family Micrococcaceae; genus Rothia; species Rothia avistercoris. The sequence goes on along the minus strand of NZ_CP056080.1, from coordinate 59,941 downwards.
TCGAAGGTGAAGCCCTCGAAGGTGTGCACCTGCGCTTTGGCAAGGTTGCCCGCGGTGGTCTGCGCTGGAGCGACCGCCCCGAAGACTTCCGCACCGAGGTGCTCGGCCTGGTTAAGGCTCAGGTCACCAAGAATGCCGTCATTATCCCCACCGGCTCCAAGGGCGGCTTTGTTCCCAAGAACCTGCCCGACCGCGATGCTGAGCAGGATAAGTACAACGAGATGGGTGTAGCTGCCTACAAGCTCTTCATCTCTTCCCTGCTCGATGTCACCGATAACCTGGTGACCGACAAGGGCCAGCAAACCATCGTGCGCCCCGACGCGGTGGTAGCTCTCGATGAGGACGACCACTACCTGGTCGTTGCCGCCGATAAGGGCACTGCCACCTTCTCAGACATCGCTAATGGCATCTCCCTAGACCGCGGCTTCTGGCTGGGCGATGCATTTGCCTCCGGCGGCTCGGTCGGCTTCGACCACAAGGAAATGGGTATTACCGCCCGCGGCGCCTGGGAATCTGTCAAGCGCCACTTCGCTGCCCTGGGGCACGATTCTCAGGCTGAAGACTTCACTATGGTGGGTATCGGCGGCATGGCCGGCGATGTGTTCGGCAACGGTGCCCTGCTCTCAGAGCACATCCGCCTGATTGGCGCCTTCGACTCTCGCCATATCTTCATCGACCCCAATCCCGATGCAGCTGCTTCTTTTGCAGAACGTCAGCGCCTCTTCAACCTGCCCCGCGCCTACTGGACCGACTACAAACCCGAACTGATTTCAGAGGGCGGCGGCGTTTACTCCCGCAAAGACAAGGCCATCGAGGTCACTCCTCAGATGCGCGAGGCCCTGGACCTTGACGACGCTGCCGAAACCATGAGCGGCGACCAGCTCATTACCGCCCTCCTCAAAGCCCCTGTAGACCTGCTTTACACCGGCGGAACCGGCACCTACGTGCGCTCCACCGAAGAAAGCAACAGCCAGGTCGGTGACTCCACCAACGACAAGCTCCGTATCACCGCACCCGAGCTGCGGGTGCGCGTCATCTCCGAAGGCGGCAACCTGGGTCTCACCCAGCGAGCCCGCATCGAGGCAGCAGCGGGCGGCATCCTCGTCAACACCGACGCCATCGACAACTCTGCCGGCGTTGAAACCTCAGACCGCGAAGTTAACCTCAAGATCCTCATGGGCCGCGCTATCGAAGCGGGCCAGTTCGACGAGGGTGAACGCGCCAACTTCATCGCTGAGCAGGTCGAAGAAGTAGGCCGCCGCGTGCTGCGGTCAAACCTGGAGCAGAACGTGCTCCTGCAGGCAGAACGCACCGAAGTCTTCAACACCAACGACATCGTAGGCGAGTTCATGGACTACCTCACCGAGACCGTGCACCTTGACCGGGAAGTTGAACTGCTCCCCTCAGATGCCGACCTGGCAGACCGGGCAGAAGCGCACGTCCCCCTCACCAGCCCCGAACTCTCGGTACTCACCGCCTACGCAAAGATCGACCTCACCGCAGCGCTCGTTGACAGCGGCTACGCCGATGAGCCCGACCTCGACCTCAGCGACGTCCTGGCTGACTACTTCCCTGCTCCTGCTACCGAGAAGTTTGGCCCATATTTCGACGAGCACCCTCTACGCAGCGAAATCATCGCAACCCGCGCAGCTAACCGTATGATCAACCACGCGGGTATCACCTTCGTGTACGAGATGAAGAAGAAGCACGGGGCTTCAGTGAACGATATCGCCCGCGCCTTCCGCGCAGCCCGTCTCGAAGCTGGCGCCCTGCCCGACATTGAGGGTAACGGCGACTTCGACGCCTGGGTCGAAGGAGCACAGGCCCTCCGCGAGGCCATCGACGCCAAGCTCGCAAGCAAGTAGGGTTACCTCAAGCCCCCTTAAACAAGGACGTGCCCGCCCCGGCTCACAGAAGCCGGGGCGGGCACGTCCTTACCCTCAGAAAAACTAGCGATCCTGCACCCGATCGACCTCGGCCAAGGAGAGCTTCCCGGTCTCTCGAGCAGTTAAAGCGGCCGTAGCTGCCAGGGCAGCCACCAGTACGAAGGCTGAGAGCCAGAAGGGCACGCGCCAGCCCCAGCTGAGCAGGTCTTCTTCGGGTAGGGCCGCAAAGGGCAGGAAGACCGCTGTTGCGAGCAGGGAACCGAACTGGGTGCCGTGGAGAGTCCAGGAGGTGGTGAAGGCCCGCTGGTGGTCGTGGGCGTTTTTGCGGGGTTGCGGGTGCGGTCATAGTTTTCCTGCAGGGGTGCGGACGCCCGGCTCGGCTAGCCCTGCCAGGTGTATGTGCGTACGGTAGTACCCTGGGCGTATGCGCGGGCGCCCCGGCTGGTCAAAGCCGGGGCGCCCGTATTTCGTATGGTGGTTATTCGTCCGTCGGGTTAGGAGCAGAGGGGTCCCAGCCCTGGACTTCAAGTTGTTGCATCACTGCACCCGAAAGAGTCTTGCCATACTGCGCTGTAATGTGGTTGTTATCCATGTATAAAGCTACATTTCCTATTACAGGAACGCAGTACCCTTCAGGGCAATAATAGTTTGATAAATCCACTTCGTAGACGTTAGAGAAACGGTCGAGAACGGGTTGAGCAGGATCCATAGATGCTAATACCTGCGACTGTGGAACGCTACAACTCGAGGTATTTTCACGCTGAGAGCATTCAAACATATTTTGAGCAAACCGAGGGTTATCACGGACAGATATGATTTTGCCTCCGTAGGATTCCGCGAGACTTGCTACAGCATCGATCCCGCTGACTGGCAACTCATCGGGAATACCATCTTGAGGTCGAGTAGAGATTACTGCAAGATAGGTGGGTTTCAATTGTTGAGTTTCTTCAAGAGCTCGAGCATTGTAGCTTTGACAGGCAGCGTCAGCTGCAGGTCCAGCAGTTGAGTAGCTTTCTTCCGGGATAGTCAAACGGCACCAAGGTTTAATCATTAGGATCACCGTGGCATCGTCGGGGATTACTTCTTCAAATAAGGGCAGTGATTGTTGGCTATGCGAATCACCTGCAAATACAAAAGTAGGCGCATCCGGGCTTCTCTTTGTTTGCATCACATAGCAGTATTCCTCTGCTTCTGGATTGTGAAGACTTGAGTTTTCCATACCGGGGTAGGAGTTGCACTGTTCGCCATTAGAGGTATCGACCCACCCTTGATCCCGGATGACAGGGATTGGAGGATTCTGATATCTCTTGGTCTCGCCTATAGCCAGTGCACCAGGAAACTGAGGAGTCCCTGCAAGCGAGGCGTTATATTCCCACACGGTGGTTTGTGCATTCAACCACCGTGTAGCTCCTACAGCCAGGCCACCAACCAGAGTGAAACATACTGCGATGACCGCCACCGGTCGTGCCCAGCTTCCTCGGGCGTCCTGCTTTTTACGGTTCCACGGAGCCTCGCTACGCTTTGTGTGGCGCAGGGCGCGGCGGCTGGGCTTCTTCTCCCAGGCACGCAGAGGCTTCTCAACAACGTTGTGCAGGAGCCAAGCTACCGCGATAGACGACAGAATAACCAGGGTGCCGTCGAGCCAGCCCGCCTTCGGTTCTCCGATGGCGGTGGTGTACAGGATGAGAATGGGCCAGTGCACCAGATAGAGGCAGTAAGAAATCGCTCCCATCTTCTGGAGAGGTTTAGCTGAGAGAAGGCGGTCTACACCCAGACGGGAGCCAGTTTGACCAGCTGCAATCACGAAAGCGCCCGAGAGCAGGGGCCACAGCGCCAGGTAACCAGGGAAGGCCCTCTCCACGGGCAGAAGCCAGCCACTGGTCACAAGGCCGATAACACCTAACCAGCCCATAGGAACTTTGAGCCAGGACGGCACCCGCCAAGCCAGCACCAGCATGGCGAGCAGGGTGCCGGCTGCGAATTCCCACAGGCGGGTTCGAGTATCAAAGTAGGCGAAGGACTGATTGGTGGAAGTCTCGATAACGGAGAAGGTAAGAGAGGTAACGAAGACCGTACCAAAAACAAATAGGGCGGTGGGGAGAACCTTCAGACGCAGATAACCCACCAGGAAGGCTACGAAAGCAAACAGCAGAGGCCAGATAATAAAGATTTGGCCCTGCATAGATAGAGACCAGAAATGCTGGAAGGGGGTTTTGAGAGTGGCATCTTGGGCGTAGTAGTCCACCGAGTTGAAAGCCAGGCGCCAGTTGAGGAAATAGAAGAGCGCTGCTTTGGCGTCAGCTAAAAGGGATGCCCAGCGTGAGGGAGCAATGACGAAATAGGCGGCCACCAAAGTTGCTGCAATAACAGTTGCAGCGGCAGGTAATAGGCGCTGAAAGACATGGAGCCAGTAGCTGACAACCTTAAGGGGCTTACCATCCTGAATCTTACGTAAGGACGATAGGGAGAGCAGGAAGGCGGAAATAAAGAGGAAGACGTCAACGCCGCCAGAGACTTTACCAAACCAGACGTGGTACATGACCACAAGAAGAACCGCCAGGGAACGGAGTCCCTGTACTTCTGGCCTAAATTTGGGTTGCTCAATGAAGCTACCCAAGGGCTTATGTCTGTGGCGAGTTCGGTTCATCTGTACTGCTTCTCTATGGTGCGGTTGCTACCCGATGGCTGGGCAACTTGGGCAGTCTACCACAGGCACCGGTTAGGTCTCCGAGAGCTTACAAGGCGGGGCAGGTAAGGTCTGCTTTCACAAGATGACTAGCGGGAAGGCAGTAATCGGCAGGCTCGGGAATAACTACTACCCGGCTAACATCGTCGACTCCGTACCAGGTACTGATTGCATTGATGACCCACTCGATTTGAGGGGCCCCTGCAGGCTGAAGATCTACAGCCTCACTAACGAGTGCAATACGCACGGGGACAAACTCGATAGGTTCATTGGCACCCTTCTCAGCACGCTGTTGGGCAATAGATTCGCCACGAAGTTCCAGGTGCTCTGCGCGCAGGTTGAGGGCCGCAGCGGTGGTGGCAGTGTAGGAAGTAGCAGGCAAGAGCGTAAGAAGCGCGAGGACACCAGCCCCCAGCAGGGCAGGAACTTTAGCTTTGTGAGGGCTTACGAGTCGCACTAGGGCAAGAAGACCTAGCAGGCTAGTGATAGTCATAGCGAACGCAGGGTTGGTGAAGGTGCGCAGGGCGATGGTGGAGCTACCTGTTTTTGCAATAACGGTGTGGGCAAGGAAGTAGATAGCAAAGATTGCTAAAGCCAGCCCCATGAGCCGTAGGGGGTGCAGGGACGCCCTCCAGGTAGGAGCGCTCAGGGCGTAGAGGGAAAGTGCCGAGATAGCAATGAGCAGATATCCCCAGTCAGAGGAGTGCCCGAAGAAGAGGGAGAGGTCGGAGGGTAGATTTTTGAGGATTCCAGTGAGAGATATTTCTGTCCCATAATATTCCCTGCGAGCCATAGTTCCAGGTGAGAAATAGATGAGGGCAAAGCCCAGAAGGGACCCCAGCCAGAGAGCCTCTCCTACGAGACGTAAAGTTACTTCGCGCCTAAGAAGGCCGGCGACCAGCAGAAGGAAACCAGCGATGCCGGTGCAGATAGTCAGCGGCTCCGTGAACATACCTGCCCAGGTTGCAGCTAGGGCCAGGGCAAGAGCCCCTCGGATAGTGATTTTTCGTTCTGCAAGAAAGAAAGCTAGACAAAAGGTCAAAGCGGTAAAGGTAAGCCCGCCCAGATAGACGGTGCTCGATGTTAGCCACAGGTAGGAATCAAACATACTGGGTGAAAGCACAAGTCCACCGGCAACGATAAGGGTAGCTAAGCTGTGTGAGACAACTATGGGCGACTGCTCAAAACTTACCAAACGCCTCATTATGTATGCCACTGCAGCTACGAGGGTAAAGAACATGAGAGCAGGGACGAATTGTATAGCGCTTTGACCTAGAAGAGCGTAGGTGAAGGCGAAGAGGGAGGCCTGCCCGATACGCCCATTATGGGTGAGGTAGTGGTCTACGACGTAGGTAAAAGGGTTCCCCTGGTGAGCGTAGACGTTGAAGTAGCTAAAATCGTCCGCAATGATACTGGCACGGGCCGCGAAATAAAGGAAAGTACCGGCAACCAGGGCAGCGAGAACGGCAAGAGCCACAATGGGCAGAAAGTTTCGGCGCATAGGCTCGGTCTGCTGAGAAATGAGAGTTTTACGCATTGCCAGTCTTCCTAAAGATAATGAACTTGTAGACAAAGAAGTTCCACCCGGTGGTAATGACAAGAGCCACCATGCGCGCTAGGTAGACACCCAAGAAGGCCGCCGTGAAGTGTACGAAGACAAGAGTGAAAATGTAATTGACTGCAAGAAGTACACCAAAGGAGACCGTCTGATACCCCACAGACTTGACCCGGACGTCCTTATTTTCAAAAGCAAAGAACTTTTGAAGCAGGAAAGAGAAAGCTACACCTAGCCAGTAGCTGGCAGTAACAGCAGTGGCGTCGCTGGCAGAAAAAACCTTAACTGCCACAAAGATCACGGCAAGTTCAAACAGCACACCGGTTCCGCCCACAAGAATATAGCGGACCAGGGTTTTATTGCGTTGTAGGAAATCTAGCATGGACTAGCCAATAAGGTTTCGTGATGAGGTGCAGTCAATAACGTAAAGGGGGCGCCCCTGGGCTTGGACATAAATGTGAGACAGGTAGATAGCCAACATTCCTTGCGCTACCAAAAGCACACCAATGAGGAAGGCTACGAGTATTCCGACCATGGCGGAACCGGTGATGTCCCAGCCAAGGGGATCCCCCATCAGGAACTGTTGCACAATAATCATCAGCCCCGCGACAAAAGCTAGCAGGGTGATAAAGAGCCCCAGATAACCGAAAGCAAAAAGAGGCTTAATACTCATCGTGGTGAAACTGTTGAGAGCAAGCCCCACTAGCTTACGCATGCTGTAGGTAGCTTCACCTGCCAGACGGTCAGGAGCTTCAAACTCTATGTAATCGCGTTTAAAGCCCAGCCAGTCTATGAGGCCTCGAGTTATGCGATTTCGTTCGCTAAAGCGAAGAAACTCGTCTACAACAACTCGATCTAGCAGCCTGAAGTCTGTAGACCGGGGTACCGTCTGACTCTCCGAAATCGAGTTGAGGATTCGGTAAAAGAACCTTGATCCTTGGGTCTTGAAGAAGCCACCAGCATCGTTCGAGCGCACACCTACCACAACCTGGGCGCCGGCTTCCCAACGGGATAGAAAATCACTGATATAGGCAGGTGGGTGTTGGCCGTCCGCGTCCATAATAAGGACGGCCTGCCCGAGGGCAACTTCGATACCTGCCGTTGTAGCGATTTCTTTACCAAAGTTCCGTGACAGATTAACTACTCTTGTCGTAGTGCTCCCCTGGGCAAGTTCCTGGAGCTTCTCAAGGGTGTTATCTGTGCTGCCATCGTTCACATAGATAATCTCGTAGGGGTCAGCCCCCATGGAGCGCTCAGCAAGACGCTCCGCAACAGCAGCTAATGCTGGAAGTAGAAGTGTCTCGTGAAATGTTTGAATTCCCGCGCTTTCGTTATACGCGGGCACGACGATTGAGAGCACAGGGGCAACGGGTGAACGATGTGAGGAGTGTGGCATAAAACCATCATACGGCATACCCTAGAACGCTTTCTGAAGTGGCAAGACGGATAAGCTAGAGATACTTTCCTTATCGTCATAGAAGAAGAGATTCCGTGAGCGAAGAACATACCGAAGCTGTGATTAGTCGCGGCCAGTCACTTTTTATTACGGCTTCGTCCATCATCAGTGCGGGCACTACTTTTCTAGTGACCTGGCTAGCTGCCCGGTCACTAACGGTTGAAGACAATAAGGACTTTTTGGTTTTCTGGTCCCTTACTTCTTTGGTGTTCGCGACTTTGCTGGGGGTTCAACAAGAGTCAGCGCGCCTCATCGGCTCCCATCATTTGAGCAAGGGTAATTCTGCTTCTGTCCCCCGTCAGAGAACCTACAACCCGCTCGTGGTAGCGACCTGGGTGGGTCTCACCTGTGCTCTCATTTTTGCAGCTCTTACACCGGTGTGGCTCGGCACCGTCCTACCAGCAGGGGACTGGAGAACAGCACTTCTGATTACCCTGGTGACGGCTGTATATGCCTGCCACGTCTACTGCATTGGGGCGATGGCTGGCACCCGTTCCTGGACAGAATATGCCCTGTTGATTTCAACCGGCGGTATTTTCTGTTTCCTGTGTACCCTGCTTGTATCTGTGGTTGGGGGCGGCCTGCTTGCCTTTCAGCTCTCTTTCTTGGCAACGGCCTTCCTCTGGCTCATTTTTGTGGCTTTCTCACCCCGGGTACGCTCAGCGACTCGTTTGCGTCTGGTAGGACGCCCAGGCGCGGCGTACCGGAGCATGCTTTTAGCTGTGGGGACCGCGGTAGCTATGGCTGCTATGTCTACGGGCTTTCCTATCTTCTTGGAAGCAACAAGTTCGAAGGCCGAAACAGAGTCCGATGCACTTCTGGCCGCGATTATTTTGGGCATCTCCATCACTCGCGCGCCCATCATGATGCCCCTGCAAGCTTTTCAGGGTGTCGCGGTGTCTTATTTCCTGGCCCATGCCCAGCGCCCTACGGCTGCCCTGCTTAAACCTGTAGGGGCTTTGCTAGCTCTGGGGGCGGTAGGAGCCGGAGCAGCTTATCTGCTGGGTCCCTGGCTTTTCGATGAAATCTACGAGAAGTATGCCGGGCAGCTCAACGGTGCTTTCCTTGCGGCTCTCACTTTTGCTGCGGCTCTGCTAGCGGTGACAACGCTGTCAGGCACGGCGGCCCTGGCGATGGGCGCCCACCGCATCTACCTTGCAGGCTGGGTAGTTACCGTTGTGGTTGCTTTTGGCTGTCTGCTGCTACCGTTAGATCTTGAAACTAAAACCGTTGTGGCGTTGATGGCTAGCCCGGTCATCGGTGCGGCAGCGCACCTTGCCGGTATGGAGGTACTGAGCCGAACACAGGCGTCCGCACCAGCCATCTAGCAGTGCATACAACGTGAGGGGCAGCTGAGCTGCCCCTCGATGTTTTAAGAACGTTTGAAGTAGGTGAAGTACTCGTGCAGGGGGCGGATAAGCCCGGACGCCCGCACAAACTGGACGCTGCGCCACAGCAAGTGCGGGGGTAATGCCAGGACGGCGGGAACGCCAAGAGTCTTCGCGAGCTGGCGGCGGCCACGAGTTACACAATCCACATGAGGGCCTCGAGGCGCCGCGCCCTTGCTTAAATTGGAGGTGTGGACTCTGTACAACACCAAGAAGTCAGGCAACACAGCAACTTTTCCCAAGGTACCGATTCTTAGGGTTAAATCGTAGTCTTCACACTGGTCTAGCCCAGGGGTATGCCCCCCAATCTTGTCATATGCGGATTTACGGAACATGACGGATGAATGGGGGATTGGGTTAAATAAGAAGAGGCTCTTGCGCACGTCAGCCGATACCACAGACTTCAAATCACCGATTTGCTGGTCGTCCTCGTCAATCATATGAGCCCGCGCTCCCACTAGAACGCAATCTGGATGAGACTGAAGGTACTCTAGCTGTTTTGCAAAACGCTGGGGCAGAACAATATCATCACCGTCGAGATTAGCGATGTATTCAGTGTTGACATGTTTAATACCTTCAATGATTGAACCGCTCATCCCCAGATAATGGTTAAATCGCAGCACCAAGACTCTGCTGTCAGTAAGCCACGGGTACTGTTCTTCCTCAGACTGTATTTGAGTAGCATCAAGGCTGATCTTAGGTCCGTTCAGAACTAGAACAACTTTTAAATCAATACCGTCACTCTGGAGGGCAGACTTCATGGCTTCATCTACCCATCGATTGAGTTCCCCGCTGCGAACGATAACGGCAAGGGTTCCCTCTATCTTTTCCACTACAACTCCTCGTGAATCTTATGCCTATAAGTCTGAACGATTTGCTCATAGGTCTTACCCTGGCTAGCCCAGCCCCACCGCTGGAGGTCTTCTACAGGGTAGGCCTGGGGGCCCTGCGCGACCTCAGCACGTACGGCTGCTGCCAGCTGGGGTACGCCCTGCTGCCCGACAATATGAACCCGAACCCCGGCGTCCTTAAGCACCCGGGCGCTCGATACATCGTAGGTAACGATTGCTGCCTGTGAAACGTAAGCATCGATGATGGTGGTTTGGAACCCTTCGGCCGCCACAGTGGGATTGACCAGGGTCGCCCCGCGAAGCTCACGAGCTACAGTTGCGTGATCGACGAAGCCCTTGAAATCTACTGCGTCAGCAATACCCAACTCAGCGGCATAAGCTTTAGCCTTCTCCAAATCAGCCCCAGCGCCCAGCACTACACCGGTAATCTCAGTATCTTCTGCATGGAGTTGCTGGACAGTTTCGAGAAAAGCCCGCCAGCCCTTCACCTCAACCACACGGGCTAAAAAGACAAGCTTTTTCCGTTGGAAGACAACATCTTCAGGGGCAGCCATAGGCAGGGGGGAAACGTTATAAAAAACCTCAGCGTCTACACCTGAAAGCCTTTTAACAAAATCACAGGAGGGCTGAGAAACACCCAAAACCTTAGAAGCTGCACGGAGTGTCAGCACACCTAATGTACGGTCTACCAGCTGACTTGCTAAGCGAATAACAGCCTTCTCCGAGACCACAAAGCCCGAACCGTGCTCGGTATGGACTACGGGAATCTTCATTATTCGACCTAAGGCAACCCCAAACCAGCTCATGCTAAAGAAGCGGGTATGAACCGAGATGACATCGATATCCTCGCGCTTCAGCACCTTAGCGAGGCGAGTAAGACCCACTAAAGATGGGAAACCGAGGATGCCGTCGACGGTGAGGTACTCCTTGAGCCGATAAACCTTGATACCATTTTCAAAGCTCACACCGGGTGTATCTGAGAGGGTCACGATAGTGACCTTATGCCCTAGCCTGTGCAGCTCGGCTGACAGGGCAGAAACATGCTGTTCTAGGCCACCCACCTTAGGGGGGTAGTTATTGATAACGAAGGCGATATTCATGGTTTCTATTTGCCCTCTTCTTCTGGGCGGCTTTCAGTAGGCACGGGGTGGCGGGGGTGCTCAGTGTTTCCCTGCTCTAGCTGGGCTCTGAGCATCGCCACTTCTTCAGCCAAGGTTCTGGTATCTTCCCCCAGTCGTGAGAGATCTAGGGTCAGGTGCAGGCAAATACCGATAAGCATAATAATTGCCAGCATGAAAAGCAGGTTAACGGGCACGATGACGCCTGTCAGGTCAGCAAGTGTGCTCAGTAGGTGGGGGAAGAGAGCCAGCACAATAATAGCTGCAGACACTAGCAACCACAGGGCAGCGTACTTTTCCTTCATCTTCTGATTGCGTACCTGGGCGAAGACCATGACGAAGATGAGAACCGACAGGATTAGAAAAAAGACATTTGACGGCATGTTTAGCCCTCCCCGGCTGTTTTCTTACGCGTCATGGAGATACCGAAGGCGAAAAAGGATCGCACCAGGTAGATAGCTGATTTTAGAGGCCCTGATGAGGGAGTGCCGCCCTGCCGTTCCCGCATTTCTACCGGTACCTGAATGACCTTGCAGCCCGAACGAATGGCCATCACGGTTGAGTCGATGGTATCCCCTAGGTACTCAGCAGGAAAAAATTCACAGTACTGCTGGATGCCCCGGCGGTTTACCGCACGGAAGCCGCTGGTGACATCGGTAAATTTCTCACCCGAGATACGGGTGAAGAGAAAAGAGAGCAGACCCATTGCCCATTTACGGGGGCCTCGCACCTTGTAGGTGTCAGAGGCTGCAAAGCGGGAGCCGATAACGATATCGGCCCGGTTCAGGCCTTCAATGAGGGTGTCGATAAACTCAGGTGGGTGCTGGCCGTCCGAATCCATTTGCATAGCAATGTCGTAGTCCATACGGCGGGCATACCGGTACCCGGTTCGCATGGCAGCACCAACCCCCATGTTGTAAGGCAGGTCAATGACGAAAGCACCGGCCTGGCGGGCCACTTGGGCCGTGCTATCTGTAGAGCCGTCATTAATGACGACCAGGTCAACCCAGGGAGCCTTGGCCCGAAGGTCAGCAATCGTCGCTCCGATAGCCTCTTCCTCATTCCAGGCGGGCATAATCACCAGAACGCGCGGACGCTCCTGCGGTGCAGATTCACTGTTCATCTGTGGGCTGGCTTTCCTGTCTCGTGCATCTATCGGCCGATAGGTAACATGCGTATGGCCCAGTCTATCAGTTTGGGGTAGCCCGCCTTAGGGCGCTGAGCAGGCCGTGATCTTGTACAGAACAGCATCACCTTCGCGGTGAACCTCGGTCAGCACTCCAGATTCAGCTAGCCCCTCAAAGCCCGCGTACCAGCTACTGTGGTCATGCCCGTTGACTTCTGCATAACCGAAGTCAAGATAGTAGTCAGCATTGAGGTTATCCAGAGCACGGCAGACCTGAGGATCCGTGAGAGCCTGATTTAGGTGATCCTGCACGTACTTCACATCATCATCTGCTGAATAGATAGTGTGGTAGGCGGTCACGGGACGGTCTGCTATTGCATAGGCCAGGGCAGCGCCGGTGAAAGGCTGCACTACAACGGTCTCACCTTCGGGCACATACTCATCGAGCACCTCAAGCATGTCGAACTCATCGGTGCTCAAGAGGTCAGATTCAGAGTCAGGGGCATACTCGTAGTAGTTCGCCTCAACCTGGTTCTGCAAAGCGCTGCTAGTTTGGCCAAACCCAACTACAGTAAACAGGGCTACGGCACCAACTACTAGCATGCGTCGGGTGCTCTCCCACTGGGTCCGCTGCCACCACTGGCTAGCAACCAGTTTTTCCGCTACCCAGTGCACAGCCAGAGCCAGCATAGGAACGCTCATGACGGGCAAGAGGGCGGCCAGACGGAAAGAATCGTGGTACCAGAGACCTACGACTTCATAGCGTCCGTCCTCCCACGCCAGGGAGCGGGCAGCTACATAAAAGTAAACAACCACAGCCCAAGCACCAAGCACCCAGAGGGAGTAAACATTGGCACGGCGGGTGAATGTATACAGGCCAATTACAAAAACAATAGCCAGGAACCACTGGGGCTTAAAGCCCATCGCAGCAAAGGCAAAGGGTTCCCCTAGCGCCTGCCCCTGGGTAAGGACGGGGCCCCACACTTCGCCTGCTGCCTGGGGCGGACGGACCACACCCCACAGAATATTCATCACGATGAAAATTAGCGCAACGCCCAGGGCTGTGGCTCCCGCTGCACCCCAGTAGGCACGGTGCTTAAAGCTAGTAACGAAGTTAAGAATGACGCGGCTGAGCAGCAAAGGAATAATCATTACCAGGAGCGACATAATCGCATTGGGGTGGGCAATCGCAATAGCCAAAGCCACCCAAACCCCTAAGACCACCGACTGCAGGGTTAAGATACGGCGAACCGCTACCATGCGGAAGAGCTGCGCTACCAGACCGATACCGGCAGGCAGCAGGGCAATACCTAGCAGGTTCGGGTACAGCACACCAAAATCAAGCAACAGAATAGGGTAGGCAGTAAAGGCAGCTGCGAAAGCTCCCACCACCATGACGCCTGCGGTGTTCAGCTTAAAAATTTGGCGCACCATAAAAACTGTGCTGAGAGGCCAGATAATAGCCGAAACCACTACAGCCATAGTATTAGTTGCCACCGGTATGTCAGCGCCTGAGCCCATCGTAATGAGCGAAACGATAGCGTGCCAAGCTCCGGGGTAAAAGGTAGATTCCCCTTCAACCGTTGTCATTGCACCCAGGGTGAGGGGCGAGGCACTACCTGTATCTTCAATGAAACGTACCGCGTTGAGATGGAAGTTGTTATCCCAGGTCTGAGAAATCCATTCAGGCTGGCCAATAGCATTCGTAACGTTGCGCCACAGCAGGAGGGCACCCACAAGGAAGCTACCCCAGTACACCATCTGATCTTTCGACCACCAGGCGCTAGCCACTACAGAACGTTGAGGAGGAAGCCACCTCCCCTGATGTGAACGAGCTGGGGCAGAGCCAAGCCCAGCCCAGCGTCCTACTAGAACCACAAGCAGAATAACGGCAGCAAGCACTACAGCCGAGGCAAACGGAACCCATAAAGCCCAGCGAATACCGAGCATAGGGGTCACGGTTGCACCCAGCATAATAGCTGCCACAGAAAGCGCCGGAGCTAGGCCAAAAGCCTCAAACCCGCGTAGCCGGGCAGCCGCCGAAATCAGCAGGCCCGGAACAAAAAGATAGATAAGCCCAACCAGTAGAGGCATTGCAATCTCGAACCAGCTCATCGTTCTCCTTGTTTGTGGCCGCGGGGGGGGTAAAGCGTTCTTCCCAAGTCTAGTAGTAAAGCCAGGCAAGGGGGTGCTGAAACTTTTCAACAAAGGTCACACGCGCTAGATACAGTGATTCTGCACGCCAGGCTAAGTCCCCGGCGCACGCTACCTAATGCCGGAGCAACCCTCAACCACTACACTAGTTATGAATGTTGCAGGTCATATAACCTGCTGTGTTTAATACTAAGGAGTCAATGATGACCTATACCGTGGGTAACTATATTCTCGACCGTCTGGCTGAGCTGGGCGTAGACAAGGTTTTCGGTGTACCCGGGGACTTTAACCTCTTCTTCCTCGACGACGTGCTGGCGCACGAGAAGCTGGATTGGGTGGGTAATGCGAATGAGCTTAACGCCGGGTATGCGGCGGACGGCTACGCCCGCGTTAAGGGCCTGGGTGCCCTGGTGACTACCTACGGCGTGGGTGAGCTGTCAGCTATCAACGCAACCGCCGGCTCCTACGCTGAGAATGTGCCCGTGATTCATATTGTGGGTGCACCCAGCCTGTCGGCCCAGAATTCCCACCTGCGCATGCACCACACTCTGGGCGATGGGGATTTCAAGCATTTTATGCGTATGGCGTCCGAGGTGTCTGCCGCCGTTGCGGCCCTGCACCCGGCGACCGCTGCGAGCGATATTGACCGTGTCATCCGCACCGCCGTCATCCACCGTAAACCCGGCTACCTGATGCTGCCGGTTGATGTTTCAACAATGCCCGCTACCCCACCAGCCCAGCCGCTCGATGTGGATAGCCGTGTTTCCTCCCCCGACATTGAGGCCCTTTTCAAGGACGCCGTCGCCGACTTCATGCGCGGCAAGAGCGTGACGGTGCTGGCAGATATCATGGCTGAGCGCCTGGGGGCGGTACAGGACGTCCGCGCCCTGGTGACCGAAACCAAGTTCCCCTTCGCGTCCCTCATGTGGGGCAAGGCCGTACTGAACGAAACCAAGCCTAACTTTGCAGGCATCTACGTGGGTGGCCTGTCGGCTGAACACACCCGTGCGGTAGTAGAAGATGCCGAGGTTTTGGTCTGTGCTGGCGTGGAATTTACAGATACCACAACCGGCATATACTCACATCAGATAGACTTTGGGCGGGTTATTAACATCGGCGCAGAGAGCACCAGCATCGCCGGTCACCACTATGCCCCGCTCACCATGGCCAGCGCCCTGAGGATTATTAAAGAGGTGTCTCTCGAGCTCGGCCTGAAGGGCACCCCCTTTGAGGCACCCACCACCGATGAACCCCTACCTGAGATCACCGACGAAGCCCTGACCCAGGACGCCCTGTGGCGGGTCCTCTCATCAAACCTGGATGAGAAGAACACCGTTGTAGTCGATATGGGTACCTCTTTCTTCGGCATGGCAACCCGTAAGTTCCCGCGCGATTCTCGCTTTATCGGCATGCCCCTGTGGGGTTCTATCGGCTACTCCATTCCGGCCCTGCTGGGTGCGGCTATGGCCGATACCGATTCCCGCGGCGTGCTGATGGTGGGTGACGGCTCAGCCCAGCTGACGATTCAGGAGATTGGCACCATTATCCGCGAGGGCGTGAACCCGGTGGTCTTCTTGATTAACAATGACGGCTACACCATCGAACGGTCGATTCACGGCGTCGAGGCCCAGTACAACGACATCACCGCCTACGACTGGTCGAAGATTCCGGCGGCCTTCGGCGGCACAGACTCTAACACCATCACGCTACGCGCTGCTACGGTTCGCGAGTTCGACGAGGCCTGCCGGGTTGCTAAGGAGAACCGTGACAAGCTGGTTTTCATTGAGGTAGTCACCGCACCCATGGATATGCCCGAGCTGCTTGAGAAGTTCGGTGCCCAGGCAGCCCAGCTCAATAAGAAGAAGTAGTACTACAAGAACCCGCAAGGACGCGCCCGCCCCGCCTTCACGGACGAAGGCGGGGCGGGCGCGTCCGGCTATAGCCCACAGGCAACTAAAGCAGGCTAGCGACCCCAAACACGGCCACGGCACCGGCAAAACCTACGACACCAATGAGGGTTTCCATTACCGTCCAGGTTTTGAGGGTGGTCTTCTCGTCCATATTGAAGAAGCGGCTGACCAGCCAGAAACCTGAGTCGTTGAAGTGCGAGAGCACCACAGAGCCTGCAGCGACCGAAACGACAAGGGCAGCCAGCTGGATGGAGTTAAAATCTGCAGCCAGAACACCGGGGGTGATGAGACCTGCGGCGGTGGTCAGGGCTACGGTCGCTGATCCCTGGGCGACGCGTAGAATTGCGGCAATGAGGAAGCCCGCAACAATGAGGGGAATACCCAGGTCACCCAGCACATCGGCGAGAGCATCGCCGATTCCTGAGGACCGTAGCACGCCACCGAACATACCACCGGCTCCGGTAATCAGGATGACGGAGCAGACCGCGGGAAGTGCGCCGTCCATAGTCTGCTGGATACCCAGCGCGTGATCCTTACGTTTGAAGCCGAGCAGGTACATGGCAACGAGGGAGGTAATGAGTAGGGCAACAGGGGTCTCGCCGAGCAGGCGCAGGGTTTGGAACCAGGTTTCATCTGCTGCACTTTCAGGCAGCACGCCTCCCTTTGCCAGAGTGTTGAGGCCGGTGTTGAGGAAGATGAGGAACATGGGGAGCAGCAGCACGAAGAGAACGGTGCCGAAGGAGGGCGGGTTGAGGGGCTCGTCCTGGGTTTCTTCGTGGCCCATGAGGGCGGGCACGGGAAGGTCGATGCGCTTACCGATGAACTTTGAGAAGAGGTAAACGGCAAGGTACCAGGTCGGTACCGCGATGATGAGGGAGACGAGCAGTAGAGTACCGACGTTGGCTTCGAAGAAAGAGGCTGCGGAGACCGGTCCGGGGTGGGGCGGCACGAAGACGTGCATGACGGAGAATGCGCCCACGGCGGGGATTCCGTAGAGCAGAAGGGAGCCACCAACCCAACGAGCGACGGAGAAGACGATGGGGAGCATCACGACAAGGCCGGCGTCAAAGAAAATGGGGAAGCCAAAGAGCATAGATGCCACGCCGAGGGCGATGGGGGCGCGGTCTTCACCGAAGACCGAGATGAGTTTGTGGGCAAGTACCTGGGCACCGCCGGAGTATTGGATGAGGGCCCCCAGCATGGCTCCAAGGCCAACGAGCAGGGCTACAGACGCCAGGGTTGATCCGAATCCGCTGAGCATGACGGGCACGATGCTGGCGACGGGGATTCCGGTGGCGACGGCGGTGAGCAGGCTGACGATAATAAGGGCGGGGAAGGCGTGGAGTTTGAATTTGATGATGAGGAGCAGCAGGAGCAGGATTGCGCCGGCGGCGATAGCGAGCAGGGGCCCAGCGGTGAGGGTTTGAGCCCAGTCTTCGGGGAGAGGCATAGTGGTGTGCTTTCGTGTGGGGCTTATAGGGTAGGACGCAGGGCGGCCAGTGCCGCGGTTGCAACCTGTTCCGGGGTGCCAGAGATGTCAACGAGCACCCCGGCTTCGTCAGCTTCGAGGGGTTCGAGGGTGGCGAATTGGGAGTCGAGTAGGGAGGTGGGCATGAAGTGGCCTTCGCGGTGCTTCATGCGTTCTGCAATAGTTTCTCGAGGGCCGGTCAGGTGTACGAAGAGGACGCCGGGGGCGGCTTCGCGCAGCACGTCACGGTAGGTACGTTTGAGGGCGGAGCAGGTGACGATTGTGTGCTCGCCGCGGGCGTCCGCGTCCTTGATCCAGGTGGCGATACGGGCAAGCCAGGGGGCGCGATCTTCATCGGTGAGGGGAATCCCGGCGCTCATTTTCTGGATGTTTTCAGCAGGGTGCAGGTCGTCGCCTTCGACGAAGGACCACCCTAGCTGGTCGCGCAGGGCGTGGGCGATGCTGGTTTTGCCGGTACCGCTCACACCCATCACGACAATGTGATGTGTGTTCTCCGTTGTCATGTCTATTATTGTGCACCCATTTGGTCTGTATATCGAATAGACGAAGCGCTAAAGACGTGCAGGTTAAGCAAGCGTGTGCCTGCTTAACCTGTTACGACCTCTACTCTTTGTTACAGCCTGCGCACGTAACAGCGTCACAGTTCTACTCATAGGGGCAATATGTGAGAAAGGCTAGGGTTTGGTGCACCTGAAGTCCTAGGCTGAAGACCAAGCGCTCCCGGCGCTGTAGTCCCCAAGCAGCCGCACAAAGGAAAACCGACCATGACCACCCAGGTAAACATCAGCGAGAAGACCGCCACCGAACTTTTCTGCGAGGCTTTCGGCGCCCAGGCAGCCGGCGTTGCCATCATCACCGCTGAGGGCTCTGACGGGCTGCCGGGTGGTCTGACCATCTCGTCCCTGTCGTCGGTTTCTGCTGAGCCTCCCATCGTGTCTTTTTCTTTCAAGGATCGCACCGGTTCGGCTGCCCGCATCATCGATGCTGACTCCTTCCTGATTCACCTGATTGGTGCCGATAACATCGAGATCGCCAAGCTCTTCTCGGTCAGCAAGGCCGATAAGTTTGGCGATACCTCCACCTGGGACCGCCTGCCCACCGGCGAGCCCCTGCTGCACGGGGTGAGCCGGGTGTTGCGCGTCCGCCCCCTGGGTACCCTCAATGCGGGCCCTGCCGTGGTCTTTACCGCTGAGGTCACCGACTTCATCCGCCACGACGCCAACGCAGCCCCCACCGTTTACCACGCCCGCCGTTTCCACGGCTTGGGCGACCACTCGGCCCTGTAATCTAGCGCCCCGGCAGGGACGGGGTTTTAGACTGGTGCTATGACACTCCCTGCATCTCTTCCCTGGATTGAAAAGCTTATTGCCGCGCAGTCCATCAGCCAGACCAGCAACCGCCCCGTGCTCGACCTGCTGGCGGCTGAGTTTGAGGCTCACGGCCTGACCCCGCACTACACCTACAGCGAGGACGGCGAGCGCGCCAACCTGTTTGTGACCGTGCCCGCCGCTGACGGTGGTAGGGACGGCGGCGTGGTGCTGTCGGGGCATACGGACGTGGTGCCGGTTGAGGGCCAGGCCTGGACAGTCACCGACCCTTTCACTCCCCTGGTGAAGGACGGCAGGCTTTACGGGCGCGGGGCGTCGGATATGAAGTCTTTTATTGGGTCAGCGATGTGGCTGCTGCCCCAGTTGCTTGAGGCCGAGCCGGCTAGGCCCGTTCATTTCGCTTTTTCCTACGATGAGGAAATTGGCTGTGTGGGTGCGCCTGCCATGGTCAGAGATTTTAAGGCCCGCGGTATTAACCCTGATTTTGCGGTGATTGGTGAGCCGTCCATGATGCAGGTTATTTCTGCCCATAAGGGTGCCCACCGCGGCCAGGTGACTTTCAAGGGTATTGCTAAGCATGCCTCCCTGGGCCCTCACGGGGTTAACGCTCTGGCGCAGGCGGCGGAGTTTATTACTTTCTTTGAGCAGCTGGCCGGTACCTGGCGGGCTGAGGGTCCCTTTGATGAGGGGTTTGTGGTGCCCTATTCCACCGGTGGGGTGAACTTTGCCCGCGGTGGTATTCAGTACAACATTGTGGGTGAGCACGTGGTGCTGGAGTATGACTTCCGCACGGTTCCCCAGATGACGACCGACGAGGTGCTGGCTCTGGTTGAGGCGAAGATTGCCGACGACCTGCTGCCTGCGCTCAAGGCACGGGCGGCGGACGCTGAGGCCCTGGCTGGCGCTGCACCCGGCGAGTTTGTGGACGCCGTGGGTATTACCCATGAGCTTCTGGCTGCCGTCCCTGCCCTGGGCACCGCTGACGGTGCTGAGATTATTGCCCTGGCTAACGAGTGGGCGGGGCGCCCCGGTTCTGTGGAAGCCCAGAAGGTTACCTACGGTACTGAGGCTGGCCAATTCGCCCTCTACGGCGGGGTGCAGGCGGTGGTGTGCGGTCCCGGCGATATTGCTCAGGCCCACACCCCCAATGAGTGGATTGAGCTGGCCCAGATTGAGGCCTGCGACCGCTTCATGCTCAAAGTGCTGGAGTGGGCTAGCCAGGAATAGGTCCGGGTATCTAGACTGGGCCCTATGAGTGTCTCATATCACTTTATTCCCTACCCGTCGGCGCCGGGCCTACACCCGGCCCTGGCCGGTATTCTGACGGTTCCCGTCAGCCTTGAGCGGGCGGGTGAACCCTCCCTGCTGATCTATCTTCAGGGAGAGGTGGAACAGCACCTGAACCAGCCGCCCGGCCGGGGAAAGATTACCGCCACCTACCGGCCCGACACCGTGGCGGGGGTGCAGGTCAGTGCCCTCTATCGCGCTGGGCACGGAGAGTATGCGGACGCCGGCACCTGGCAGATTACCGCTTCGTCGGCTTCCCTACTCGGAGGGGAGGGGCTCCCCGTCCTGACCGAAACCAACCCGGGCGTCTTTCAACCTGCCGTTACGGGTGATGAACTCACCGAGGAGCTGGAGCTTCTCGCTGGCTTTTGTCGAGGCGTCCGCGCCCTGATTGACCGGGAACTGGGCAACCAGCCCTACCCGGCGACCTGGCCCCGGCTCACGCCCGGGGTGGTGACCCGCTGTAGCAACCTGCCCTATCTCACCTCTGCCACCCAGACGGTATCCGAGGTCGATCTAACCCTAGCCCTGCCCGCCTCTCCGCTGCG
Organism: Rothia nasimurium; assembly: GCF_014217215.1. Classification (GTDB taxonomy): domain Bacteria; phylum Actinomycetota; class Actinomycetes; order Actinomycetales; family Micrococcaceae; genus Rothia; species Rothia avistercoris. The sequence goes on along the minus strand of NZ_CP056080.1, from coordinate 39,159 downwards.
CTGGTGGGGGGTCGTACCCGTCCGCCCCTCCTGTGACAAGGTGCGGGGTCTGGCAGCAACCGCCAGCGGGGTACGGCCTGAGAGCCTGTGGCCCGAAGGGTTCTACAGGGACTACTCCCAGGCGCAACAGGGCTACCGGCCCGCCACCCTGCGTCGTGTGGCCAGCACCGATACCGATTGCTGGGTACTGAAGCTGAGTTGGCTCAACAGCATGACCCTGTATATTCAGCGCAGCGGCAACTGGGATATTGTCTACGGCTCCCCGCTGGTAGGGGCCCAGGAAAACCTCCCCTTTACCAGGGGCAAGTACGAGGTGGCGGACGTCCGCGCCGCCTCTTCCCTAGAACCCCTGGTGCGGGCGATTCACCGGGATCTCTACGAAGAGCCCGGACTGCCCCCGGTGACCCAGTGGCGTATCGGCCCGCATTCGCAGACCGTGCACCTGGCCCTTGCCAATGACTGGGGAGAATTCTTCCCCCTCTGGTACGCCGACGGGAAAGGTCTGGCCGAGGATCTTGAGCTGACCCAGGCCACCCGGCAGTTGCTGGGCAAATGGGCCAGCCTCTGGGAAGACCTGGACATGGCTCCGGAAGACCCCGCCAACCCCACAACCCTGGCCTGGCGGCAGCTGGGTGAGAGACTGCGCGAGACCCTCACCAGCGAACTGGGTGCGGGCTACACTGTCAAACTCCATCTGGTGAGCCGCGGCCAGCCCTGGAGCGAGCTGCAAGACCGCGCCTAGCGAGCTACTCCCAGAAGGCCCTCTTCTGCACGACCGGGATTTTGCCGGTGGGCACATAGGTGGCAGCGGCGGACGCGGCGGTAGCCTCGGTGTCCTCGCTCTGGGGTAGCACCTCAGCCGACTTAGACCGGTACATGTGCTTATTAGCCCACAGGCCAAACCCGAGCACAGCCAGGGCCAGCACGACGCCAATCACCTGGAAGATAGAGAACTGGCCGTCGTAGTAGAGCTTGAAGAAGGACCCGCCCATCATGCCACCGGCGGTGGGAGCGCACACCGGTACCCAGGCGTAGTACCAGCGGGAGCTACCCTTACCGTGAATAGGTAGCAGGGCGTGCATGAGGCGGGGGCCGAAGTCGCGGGCCGGGTTGAGGGCAAAGCCGGTCTGACCGCCCAAACCAATCACCAGCACAGTGACCAGGAAGCCGAAGGCCAGAGGCTTGAGCACGTGGTTCAGGTTGAGGGCCAGGGCTGAACCCTCAAGGACGGGGGTGAAGTTAACCCCCACGTAGAGGGCTGAGAAGACCAGCAGGAAGGTACCGATAATCTCAGACAGGGCGTTGGTGAAGTAGTTGTGAATAGCCGGCACGGTAGCAAAAACGCCGAGTTTGATCTTGCGGTCGGCGGTTGCCTTCCAGTGGGGCAGATAGTTGAGGAAGACGAAACCCGCACCCACCATGGCACCGGCAACCTGGGCGAGAATGTAGCCGGGCACCATGGCCCAGTCGAACTCCCCGTAGGCGGCTAGGCCGATGGAAACAGCGGGGTTGAGGTGCCCACCTGAGTAGGCGTGGGAGGCGTAGACACCGAAGGTAACGGCAAAACCCCAGCCGAAGGCGATGGTGAAGAAGTTGTCGCCGTGGCCTTTGGAGCGGCGCAGTTCGACGGTGGCGATGACGCCGCAGCCGATGGTCACCATAATCATGGTGCCCAGGAATTCAGCGAGGTAGGGGCTGATGGTGTTCACGTGTTTCTCCGCAAGTGTCGGGGGCTAGTACGCCCAGGCAGGTGCCGGATCCTTCAGCCCATAGTTTGCTTCACTTGGCTTTAAGTGTGAATTATTGGGTTTTATGCGGCAAGGCTTAGGAGTAAAAGTGCCCTAACACTTAAGCGGTTTACCGCCCTCTTTTCCAAGCGCTGTGACCAAGCACCCACCAGCCCCGCCCACCAACTAAGACGGCGATATACGGGGCGGGCGTCCGCGCGGGTCAAAGAGGAAAACGCCCCGCCCCACTAGCGCCCGAAGAGGCGGCGCAGCTGCCCCGGCAGGGTACGGCGGTACTGCCAGGCGGCGAGGGCGCCCCAGCCCAGTACGGCACCCAGGGTGTTGTTGAAGATGTCTTCGGCGTCAAAGGTTCGGATAGCGCAGTCGTAGTAACCCCAGATACCGGTCAGCTGGGTCAGCTCGATCGCGAGCGAGGTGCCAAAGGCAGCAAAGAGCACGGTGCGAAAACTAGCTCCCCAGCGCCAGCGGGCCAGCAGGCCAAAGGGCACAAAGAGCAGCACATTCAGCAGCATCTGTAGCACGTAGATCGAAAAAAGGGCGCCGAGCAGGCCGTCGTTGGCGGCAATGGCGAAGTCAATACTCCATCCCAGGAAGAAGCGGGGGTAGGTGCTGCCCCAGCCGTCGGGGCAGACAAAGACGTCGTTATCGGGCAGGGGTAGGAAGGTGTAGGCAATGACTCCGGTAGCGTAGAGCACCAGGACGCCCGTGGCAGCTATGCGGCGCAGGAGCCTGCGGGTAGGCAGGTGGTGGCCAAACCACCAGAGGGCGGGCACGATAAACACCATGAGCAGGGCCCAGAGGGAAAGCGCCTGCTGGAGCACGGGAATCGAGAAGTAGAAGTAGTACCGCATAGCCTTATATATCAACAAGAATCTGAGTGATTGAGTGTACCGGGTTTAGCTGGGTCTCATAGCAGAGAAGAATAACGAGTGACTAGATGAGGGCAGTCAGGGCCAGCCCGGCCGCGGCGGCAGCGGTTGCGGCAATTAGTTGGCCGAGGGCAAGGACGCCGGTGGCCAGCTTACCGGGGGCTCGTAGGGTTTCGAGCAGGGCGGTGGAGAAGGTGGTGTAGCCGCCTAAAAAGCCCACTCCCAGAATGAGGGTGAGATTTTCTGTAATTACAAAAGTTTCCGCATCGGGAATAGGCCTGATATAGGTAGCAAGAAGGCCGGTAAGGCAGCCCAAAAGAAAGGATCCAGTGACATTAATAAAAAATGTCCCTAGCGGCATAGACACTTGCCAGAGTCTTGATACAAGGGCCTTAACCCAGGCATCAACCCACAGGCGCAGGGCAGCGCCTGCGCCACCGGCGATAAAGACCAAAAGATAGACCATACCCTACTCCCCCGCTCTACGAGCTGGCCGACCGGCGTGGGGCGGGCGTCCGCGCCTCTCCCATCTACCCCCGAGCTGCCAACCGGCCCAGGCCAGCAGGTAGCCGCCAACCAGCGAGAGCAGGGCGTAGGCGGCAGCCACCCCCCAGTACCCGTCCAGGGTCAGCTGAGCCAGGGCGAGGGCAAAGGTGGAATAGGTGGTGAACCCACCCAGAAAGCCGGTGCCCAGCGTAAGACGGAGCTCCTCAGCACGAGCCGATACAACCCCTCCCGGGGCAGCGGCAAGCAGGGCGCCCGTCAACAGAGCCAACAGGAAGACCCCTACCCAGTTCACCACCAGCACGGTCACGGGTAGGGTGCCAGAGACAGGAAAGGCAGCCAGGAGCAGGGCCCGCGCCAGGGCACCTGCTCCACCACCCAGAAAGACAAGCCAGGTTGCGCGAAATGTAGGGGTCATTCCCCCAGCCTACGCCGCCAGCAGGGGCAGACGCACCGTAAACTCGGTACGCCCCGGGTGGGAGACCACATCGATAGACCCCCCGTGGGCTTCCACAATGGCCTTGGCGATAGGAAGACCCAGACCGGTGGTGCCATCGGAGCCAGAGCGGACAGCGTCCGCCCGCGTAAAGCGGTCGAAAATCTTGCTCTTGAACTCGGGGTCAATGCCGGGACCATTGTCGCTCACGCTCATGATGGCCTCGCGGCCACTGGCAGAAATCGACAGGGAGGCGGTCACCGTGGTGCCCTCGTCCGTGTGCTTCCGGGCGTTCGAGAGCAGGTTCAACAGTACCTGCTGGAGCTGGGAGCGGTCGCCGCGCACCTCCACCACGTCCTCGGGCAGGTTGAGCTGCCAGATGTGAGAAGGGGCTGCCACCTGCAGGTCCATGACGTTTTCTACCAGCAGTTCGGTCAGGTCCACCTCGGTCATATCGGGCTCACGGCCTTCGTCGAGACGGGCCAGCAGAAGCAGGTCTTCGACCAGGCGTGACATGCGCTCAGTCTGCGAGCTCACGCGCTCTAACGATGTCTTACCCTGGTCGGTGAGGGTTTCGGTCCAGCGAATCATATCGGCATACCCCTTGATAGCCGCCAGGGGCGTACGCAGCTCGTGGGAGGCGTCCGCCACAAAGACCCGCATCTGCTCCTCGGTGCGCGAGCGCGCTTCGAGGGCAGACTGCACGTTGTCTAGGAGCTGGTTGAGGGCATACCCAACCGCTCCCACCTCGTCGCCGGGGTGGGCGTCCGCGGGCTGCACGCGGGTCGCCTCGGGCAGGGTTTCAAGAGCCAGGTCCATGTGGGCGACGCCCGCTGCGACCTGCGAGACTCGTTCAAGGGGTTGCATGGTGCGGTGGATAATCCAGGAGCCCAGCACACCGGCACCGATCATCACGGCGACCGAGCCGGCAGCGATGACAGCTACCAGTACAGCTAGGATGCGGTGGGTTTCTGCCAGGGGTACGCCGGTGACGATGACGCCCTCGCTGACCGGGTTATCCTGCATGACAACCAGGTATTCGCCCACCTCAAGGTCTACTTCAACGGTTCCGTCAGAGGTGGAGAATACCAGCAGGGTCTGCTGGTCGGCGTCACTGAGGGTCTGGGTGGAGCCAACCGAGTCAAGTAGACCAGCCACCACGGTCTGGCCGTTGGCGGTGCACAGGCTCAGGGTGCCGGGGCCCTGGCCGGGGGCGTCGAGGGTGGTGCGGCCGTTGAACTGCTGGCAGCCGTCTACCTCAGTGTTACCGTTTTGCCCGGCGGGACCGCCGGGTTTGAAAGAAACCGCTCGGTGGGCAGCTTCGTCGAGCTGCCCGTAAGTCCGGTCCATGAGGGAGCTAGAGAGGGCAATGTAGCTCGAAACGCCAATAATGAGGCAGGCGATACCCAGCATGGTCACCAGAATGGCGATGAGCTTGGTGCGCAGGTGGGGGGCGGTGCGCAGCCCGGTGGGGGCTGCATCCTGGGCCTGCTCCTGCCCCGAAGCAGGCGCAGGGGCGACCGCAGGCTGTGAAGGTGCTGCCATGGGCCCTACCGGTTGGCGGGCTTAATGACGTAGCCTGCGCCGCGCACGGTATGAATCATGGGTTCACGGCCCGCATCAATCTTTTTGCGCAGGTAGGAGATGTAGAGTTCCACAATGTTAGCCTGGCCGCCGAAGTCGTAGTTCCAGACGTTATCGAGAATCTGGGCCTTAGAGACCACGCGCTTAGCGTTTTCCATGAGGTAGCGCAGCAGGTCGAACTGGGTTGCGGTGAGCTGGATTTCTTCGCCGCCGCGGGTGACTTCGCGGGTGTCCTGGTTGAGCACCAGGTCGCCGACTACGAGTTCAGCGTCGTTGGCTGCTGCTACGCCGGAGCGCTGCACCAGGCGGTGCAAGCGGATGATAACCTCTTCCATGGAGAAGGGCTTGGTGACGTAGTCGTCGGCGCCGGCTGCCAGGCCAACGATGCGGTCGTCCACGGAGTCCTTGGCTGTAAGGAAGAGGCAGGGCACCTCGGGGTAAAGTTTGCGGATGCGTGAGAGCAGCTCGACGCCGTCGAAGCCGGGCATCATGATGTCGAGCACGAGGACGTCGGGGCGCCAGTCGCGGGCGATAGCCAGGGCTGCTGGGCCCTCGCCCGCTGATTTAACCTCCCAGCCAATCATTTTGAGTGCCACACTGACCAGCTCTTCGAGCATGCGCTCATCGTCTACTACGAGGGCGCGGATCGGCGACCCGTCGGGGTGTTCAAGGGCCGGAAGGTTCTTGGCGATATCGGTTGCTGTGCTGCTCATGCTTCTAAGGGTAGCCAACCGCGGGAGTTTAGGGGTCTCTTGACCGCTATTTGAGGGGATTTGGGGGCTGTTTTCACAGGCGATTCTTATGCGAGTGTGAGCGGGAGCAAACCGAGGGGTGGGCCTGTCTTGTATGAGCAGGTGAGAGAACATTTAGTGTCAGGAGGATGACACAGAGATGTAATGTTTCACAAAGACCTGCCTTTACGAGCACCGCGGGTTTATTTCCTGAACTTCATCGGGTAGAGTTTTGAACAGGCTGTCAATTGTTTATTTTTGAAGAAACTTTATGACGGGTTGCCTAGAGGCTTTCTAAATTTGAGTTGAATGAACCACCTCGCAACTCGTTAGACGGGCTCGCGTTGATGGTTGTGGTTCCCCTCAGCGCGGGCCTCTCTGCAGCAAAGGGTCTTGCTCCGCAGATGCGGGAGCAAGACCCTTTCTTTTGCCCTCATACAGGGGCGGTGCCCGGCTTAGCGGGCGGACGCGCGGCGGTGCTGTACCAGGTCGATGGCGGCGCCGATGAGGGCGGCAACCAGAGTGGGTACGAACCAGCCCAGGTCGTAGGCGTGGGCGGGGGCCCAGCCGATAAGGGGCTCGATGACGTTTGAGCCAAGTCCCTGGGAGTTGAGGGTCATGAGCAGGGCCCAAATCACCGAGACCAGCAGGGCGAAGCGATGGGTGAGGTTCATCCAGGGGGCGCGCAGGGCGGCCTCAAGGAGGGTGAGGACGACCAGGGTCAGGGCCGGCGGGTAGAGGGTGGTGATGATAGGAATGGCGAAGCTCATCAGCCCTTCAAGACCGAAGGACGCCAGCACGAAGGCAATCAGGGTGAAGATAATAGCCCAGGTGCGGTAGGAGACCGAGGGCACCAGCTTGTTGAAGAAGGAGCTGGTTGCGCCGATGAGGCCCACCGAGGTGGTCAGGCAGGCTAGCAGCACAATGAGGCCGAAGACGACGGCACCGGGGCCGCCCATGGTCTGGGCTGCGGCGTCGGTGAGCAGGGCTGCGCCGTCCTTGTATCCCTGGCCGTCCGCGATGTGCTCGCCAATGTAGCCCAGCCCCAGGTAGACCGCACCCAGCAGCACGCCGGCAATACCGCCGGCCAAGGCGACGCTGCGGAGCATCTCGCTACGTCCGGTCACCCCTTTTTCACGCAGGGAGGCGATCACGATGATGCCGAAGGCCAGACCTGCCAGGGAATCCATGGTCATGTAGCCGTTGACGAAGCCGGTGGCAAAAGCGCCCGTGGCGTAGTCTTCAGTCGGTGCAGCCGAGGGGGTGCGCAGGGTAATAAAGCTCATCACGACCAGCACACCCAGCAGGATCACCAGGGCGGGAGTCAGGTACTTGCCCAGGGTGTCGACGATACCGGTGGGGTTCATAGCCAGCAGGTAGGAGACACCAAAGAAGACGGCAGAGAAGATGAGGGTGGGCACCATGCCGTCCACCGACAGATAGGGGTCTACGGCCATGGCATAGCTGACGGTACCGGTACGCGGCAGGGCGTAGAGGGCGCCGATGGAGAGGTAGACCAGGGGAGGGAAGACGAGGGCGAAGATTTTTCCTCCACGGGCCGCCAAATCTTGCAGGTCGCGGCCGGTGACGGCGAGCGCGATAACAGCCAAGATGGGCATGAGGACGCCGGTCACCAGGAAGCCTGTGATGGCGGGGGTGAGGTTTTCACCGGCTTCTGCACCGAGCATGGCGGGGAAGATGAGGTTGCCTGCGCCGAAGAACATGGAGAACAGCATGAGGGCTGTGACCACGATACTGATGAGCGGTGATGATTTGGTGGGTACTGAGTTCATGGGTTCGGGTAATTCTCTATTTGTACGAAAGGGTTTAGTTTACTCCTGTTTATTGGGCAGGTTGCGGGTGGATAAGCCCGCAGTTGGCGGTGGGTCGGTAGACTGGTAAGGATATTCGCGCGTTTTATACCTGAGACGAAAGGGGGGTCACGTTGCGCATTTCACGTATTTATAATAACAATGTGGCTCTGGCTCAGGCCTATACGGGCGAGCAGATGGTGGTCATCGGTCGCGGCTTAGCGTTTGGTAAGCGTAAGGGCGACATGGTTGATCCCACCCTCATTGAGCAGACCTTCGTGCCGGAGCACGGCACCCCCGATGAGCATTTGGCGGGGTCGCTGGCGCAGATTCCGTCTGAGATTCTGGGTTTGGCGACCGAGCTTGAGTTTTTGGTCAAGGCTGAGGGTATTACTATTTCCCATTCCTTTATTGTGCCGGTGGCTGACCATATTAGTTATGCGGTGGTTCGGGCCCGAGAGGGGCTGGCGGTGGATTACCCGCTGGCTCTTGAGGTGTCTCAGATTTACCCGCAGGAGGTTCGGTTTGGCCGCCGGGCGCTGGAGCTGGTCAAGGAGCGTCTGGGGGTTGAGCTGCCTGAGATTGAGGCGATCCCCCTGGCTATGCACCTGGTGAATTCGCAGTTTGCCTCGGAAGATATGGGCGGCACCTACCGCATGACCGAGGTCTTTGCCCAGATTTTTGAGGTGATTGGGGCCGGCTTTGGCGGCCCGGTGGACCGGTCGCTGATGAGCGCTGCCCGTTTCATCACGCACCTGCGCTATCTCTTTGTGCGTGCGGGCGCTGCCCAGACCGCGGACGCCGGCACCAGCGTCCCTCTGCTCCTTGAGAGTTTGAAGGACGCCCACCCCCGCGCCTTTGCTGCGGCGGTGAAGGTGAAGCTGGTGCTTGAGATGCATCTGGAGCAGAACCTGACCGATGATGAGCTGACCTATCTGACGATTCATATCGCCCGCCTGGCCCGGGACCAGTACGGCACCTCCTAGCGGTGTTCACCCTATTCTTTTTCTCTTCACCCTGAGATAATCCCTAGGGTCATGAGAGAAAGAGTAGGGTCATTGGCCTGTTGCCCGGACGCCGAGGTGACGCAACCTCGAGAGCAACAGTTCCGGGCGCTGAGCCAGATCACCCCAGGTGGCGCGAATAACCGTCCACCCCGCCAGTTCTAATTCCCGTTGCCGTAGCGTATCATTGCGCAACTGCTCATCGGTTGCCCGGTAGGCTCCGTAATACTTGTGCAGACCGTCCACCTCAAGAAGTAGCTTGAGGTGAGGCCAGGCAAAATCAGCACGGTACAGGCGCCCGGGCGGGGTAATAATTTCAAACTGTTGAATAGGCTGTTCGATACCTCCTTGATAGAGGCGAAGTCTGGCAAAAGATTCAAGAGGAGATTCGCTCAGCGGGCTCATCAGCGCAGCCACAACACGTAATTTCTGGGAGCCTCGCCCCGCACAGTGTTCGAGCTCTTCTCGCACAGTGTTAAGTTCGAGATTCCCGTGTTTTAAAAAGAAATCTGCGATAGCTAGCGACTCTTGCAGAGGCATAGTTTTTCCGCAGTCTATGACGGTTGTGAGCGGGTTCGTGACTCTGACTCCGCCTAAATCAGTAGCCAGGGAACATTCTTTTACCTTATGGCTATGCAGGATTGCCTGCGGGTGCCCCGACTTATTGATACCCAAGAGGGAGAGGTGCACTTTAGGGGGTAGGGCCATCAGTGGCGCACCCCATAGAAGGGCGGCTGACTGATGACTCACTACGGCTGTGGGGTGGGTTTTCTGAAGGGCTACCGTCACAGCTTTGGCCCGGTCGCTGCCTGTGCAGTGTCGCGCGATGTCGCCCTTGAGGTAAACCCCGCGGGTCAGACGTATAAGCTCACCTCTACGGTGCTTCGCACTGATGAGGTTGTTACTCATGCCCGATTCTTTGAGTTCGCGGTGAGTGTGCATCGCTGAACAGATGTGTGAGAGGTTGAGTTCCATGCCGTTACTGTGGCAAAAAGGTGCGAGGGCTTCAAGTGACCCTAGATGGGCCTGTGGATAACCCTTATTTTCACTCGTCAGATGCCTGTGGACAAGAAGACACGAGATGGCCTCTGCACCGTCACAAAGAACGCCCTATTCTTTTTCTCTTCACCCCGAGATAATCCCTAGGGTCATGAGAGAAAGAATAGGGCGGTGAGGGCTGCTTTAGATTTCGGCGGCAGTTTGACCGCCGCGCGCCACCCAAAAATACTTTACAAGGAAAGTTTTTAAGAGTAGATTAAAAACATCAAAACAACACCACCACCTCGAAAGGTCACCACCATGCAGTTCGGTATCTTCTCCGTCGGCGACGTCACCATGGACCCCACCACCGGCAAGACCCCCAGCGAATACGAGCGCCAAAAGGCCATCGTTGAAATTGCCAAGAAGGCAGACGAAGTGGGACTCGATGTCTTTGCCGTCGGCCAGCACCACAACCCGCCCTTCATCGCGTCCTCACCGACCACCACCCTGGCCTACATCGCAGCCCAGACCAAAAACATCCTGCTGTCGACCTCCACCACCCTGATCACCACCACCGACCCCGTGCGCATCGCCGAAGACTACGGCACCCTACAGCACCTGACCGACGGCCGCATGGACCTCATGCTGGGCCGCGGCAACACCGGCCCCGTCTACCCCTGGTTCGGCAAAGACATCCGCCAGGGCGTCAACCTGGCCATCGAGAACTACGCCCTACTGCGCAAGCTCTGGAGCGAACAGGTGGTCAACTGGCAGGGCAACTTCCGCACCCCGCTCAACTCCTTCACCGCCACCCCGCAGCCCCTGGACGGCACCGCTCCCTTCGTCTGGCACGGCTCAATTCGCACCCCCGAGATTGCCGAGCAGGCCGCCTACTACGGTGACGGCTTCTTCCACAACAACATCTTCTGGAACAAGGAGCACACCCAGCAGATGATCAACCTCTACCGTGAGCGCTACGAGCACTACGGCCACGGCACTGCCGAGCAGGCCATCGTGGGCCTGGGCGGGCAGGTCTTCATGAGTAAGAACTCCCAGGACGCCGTTGCCAAGTTCCGCCCCTACTTCGATAACGCCCCGGTCTACGGCGGCGGCCCTTCTCTGGAAGATTTTGCTGACCAGACCCCGTTGACCGTGGGGTCACCCCAGCAGGTCATTGAGAAGACCCTGTCCTTCCGCGACTACGCTGGCGATTACCAGCGTCAGCTCTTCCTGGTAGACCACGCAGGCCTGCCCCTCAAGGAAGTTCTGAACCAGATCGATATGCTGGGTGAGCAGGTTGTGCCCGTCTTGCGCGAGGAGTTCGCTAAGCTGCGCCCTGCCGGTGTGCCCGAGGCCCCCGTCCACCCCCGCTACGCTGCCCATCTGGCTGAGCAGGGCAAGTAGGGAGTAAGACCCATGAATACTCCCTCTATCGTTGTTGTCACGGCGGGTTTGGGCAAGCCGTCCACCACTGCCCTGCTGGGTGAGAACCTGAGCGAGGCCACTGCCCAGGCCCTAGCCGCTGCTGGAGTTGAGGCGAGCTTCACCCAGATTTCGCTCCGCTCTCTGGCCACCGATATCACCAACCACTACCTGACCGGCTTCCCCATGGGCAAGCTGGCGACCGCCCTGGATCAGGTGCGGGAAGCTAACGCCCTGATTGTGGTTAGCCCGGTCTTTAAGGCCAGCTATTCGGGGCTCTTCAAGAGCTTCTGGGACCTCGTCGAGGACGGCTCCCTGGCGGGTAAGCCCGTGCTGATTGCCGCCACCGGCGGCACCGCCCGCCACTCCCTCATGCTGGAGACGGCCATGCGTCCGCTCTTTAGCTACCTCAAGGCAACCGTAGCCCCCTCGGGCGTCTTTGCCGCAACCGACGACTTCGGCACCGATGCAAACCTGGCTCCGCGCGTCACCAAGGCAGCTACCGAGTTTGCCCAGCTGGTGCTCTGGACGCTCGGGTCGACAGCCACAGCAGGGCAGGCAGGCGAGCAGGCTGGTGAAGGCGGGGCTAGCGAGGCCAAGCAGCAGGCAGTTCAGGACGCCAACGCCGGCTCCTTCTTCGGAATCCTTGAGAAAGAGCGGGGCGGGCAGGCACCTGCGGCAGCCTATAAGGCACCGGGGCTAGAAGCCCTGACGGTCACCCCTTTTGAGGAATTACTTAAACGGAATACACCGGGTACCTAAGAACGGGCCTACCGGCACAGCACTGGCGGGGAGGGTAAAAGCCCTCCCCGCCATTCTTTAAGGTGTCTAAATTTTTGTATTTTTGTCTCGCAACTAAAACAGCGTCCTAGCTGGTGAGCGCGCGGGAACCCGTTAACCCATCTTAATATTTCCCACAGATATTCCATACAGGTAACTCTGCGCGTTAGGCTGGCATCAGATAGAGATTTTCTGAGAAAGTCTCCTGAACCACATCTACCCACCCGGTAGAAGAGGAGAGGAGGTTCTATGGGAACAGCCCCCACACCGGCTCGCTTCACCTAAGAACAGGAAAATCTATGGAAGATTTACACCAACACTTTAGAGACCCTCAACCTGCACCTTGATAGGTGCCTCAAAGAAGAGGTGAAAATCAAACTGGCAGACTACAGGATTCTGGCAGCAATCATAGATTTACCACAGACAGATTCCACCGATGCACACCCCGTGGTGCGCATGCGCGACCTTGCCCGCGCCACCAATGTCTCGGCATCACGGCTGACCTATCAGGTTGATGTGCTAGAAAAAAATGGCTGGGTCACCAAGGTCTCGGTGCCCAGCGACAAGCGGGGCAAGGGAGTGCTCATTACCCAGCAGGGGTGGCAGGTCTTTAGAGAAGCCACCCCGATCTATACCCGCGAGGTGCAGCGCACGGTTTTTGAGGGGCTAGACCCCGATATCGCCCGGGCCCTGGCCCACTTTTCCCGCAGTGTTCTCGGCAAGGTTGCCCACCCCGAGCGCAGGCGGGTAAGAGCCTAGAAGATACACAGAGGGGCGGACGCTTGTAAGCGTCCGCCCCTTGTCTTTGCTCTGCCGGTAGGCAGAGAAAAAATTTTTAGATTTTACTGCTGGTTGCCTGAGTCGGACTTCTGGCCCTTCGGAATGACTCCAACCCGCTGTGCCTTATACAGCTGTTCACGGTTAGCCAGTACCACCAGGGCCAGGGCGTTGAGGGCCAGGCCGATAATGAAGATAATCCAGCCAATCACCATCAGGACGGTACCGCTGAGAATCGCACCAACAATCAGGGCAGCAACGGAAACCAGGTAGGCGGGAGAGAGAAGAAAGCGGGTATCCATGGGGTCCTCTCGGTGGTTAGCGGACGTGCGGGCGCGGGGCGCGAGAGCGGAAGATGCGCTCGTCGCTGGCGGCAGCACTGGGAGCTGCGGCTGATACCAGGGGCTGGGACTCGGTAATTGCCTCGGGCTCAGAGAAGTGGAGGTCAGCCGGGGCGTCCTCTTCTTCCTCATACTCTACCTGGGCGTCCCTACCGGCGCCGGTAATCATCGCGGGCAGGGGGCCGCCCTTGAGGCGCTGTACCATCACCAGGGTGGCAAAGACGTTCAGACCTACACCAGCCAGTAGTACAACCCAGCCCAGCACTGATACCCAGGTGGAACTCGCACCCACCATCAAAGCTGCTACAAAGAGGGCTGCGAGGGAGGTGAGATATGCCGGGGAAAGGTCTTTGGTGTCCATTGGTCCTGATTCTGTGAAAAAATTTAATATTCTGATTGAAGAATATATTGCGTGTGTGCCCACCGGCCCCTAAAGACCCTCATCAACCTTGGATCCATATAGACCTATAGCGGAATAAGCACTTACCCATAGTAGGTGATGATTCTGCAAATTTCTTGAGTGCCACCTAGCCGGTGCCTCGAATCACTCCCGCTCGCGGGCGGTTGAAGCATAAAGAACGGACAGCTGCCCCAGGTGCGATTTCAAGATACCACCGCCCCGGGGCTAGAAAGTAGGGCTAGAAGTTGGGGGCGGCATCCGTCCCGACCCCGCGGCGGCGGATTTCGGGTACCAGGACCTCGGGGGCCCGCTGCCCACCAGCGGGGCGGACGCCGGCGTCCGCCTCCCCCGCGGACGGGTGGGTCCCGCAGGCCCCGGAGCTGCACCCACCGCAGCCACCGGACGCCCCGCAGGGCGCGGACGCAATAGCAGTTTCCTGGGTGAGGTCTACGCCGTGGGCGCGCAGGTAGTCCTCGTGTTCGGCGACCAGGTCGCGGTCTTCGGCGCCGAGCACCACGAACCCGCCGTCCCGAATCATTTTCAGGTCGTCAAGGGCTGACTGGCCGGTCGAGGTAAGATAGTCACCCAGGAAGAGGGAGTTAACCACGTGCAGGGCTAGGGGTTGCAGGGTGCGCAGGTGCATTTCGCGTCCGCCCGCCATGCGCAGCTCCTTATCAGGGGCTACCAGGCGCACGGCAGCGAGAATACGCAGGCAGCGCATGGGAGTGAGCTCCCAGGTGCCCGCCAGCGGAGTGCCCTCAAAGGGCATGAGAAAGTTGACGGGAATGGAGTCGCCGCCCAGGTCACGCAGGGCAAAAATCGCATCGACCAGCTGCTCGTCAGTTTCCTTCATACCCACAATCAGGCCGGAGCAGGCCGAGAGCCCGGCACTCTGGGCCTTATCGACGGTGGCGAGGCGGTCAGCGTAGGTGTGCGTGGTGCAGATATCGGCGTAGTGGTCTTCGCTGGTGTTGAGATTGTGGTTGTAGGCATCCACTCCGGCCTGCTTGAGGCGGTCTGCCTGGCCGTCCTTGAGAATGCCCAGGCAGGCGCAGACTTCCACCTGGGGGTGTTCTTCTTTGAGGTCTTCGACCATGGTGGCAACGCGCTCGACGTCGCGGTCGGTGGGTCCCTTGCCCGAGGCGACCATGCAGACGCGGGAGGCTCCACCCGCGATGCCGTAGCCGGCCTGTTTGACGGCTTCGTCGGTTTTGATCCAGGAGTATTTGAGCACTTCAGCTTCGGAGCCAAGGCGCTGGGAGCAGTAGGTGCAGTCTTCGGGGCAGAGGCCGGATTTAAGGTTGACCAGGTAGTTCACCTTGACGGTGTTCCCGAAGTAGTGGCGGCGCAGGCGGGAGGCGGCGTCGACGAGGGCGAAGGTTTCGGCGTCACTGGCGGTCAGGGCGGCAAGCGCTTCGTCGCGACTTGCGGGCTGGCCGGCCAGGGCGCGGTCGGCAATGGCAGAGAAGTCAATCATGGAACCAGTCAACACCGATTTTGAACGGTGTTCAAATTGGCTAGTTTTATGACATCAACTAGGTACCATCTAAATCAGAAAAACCCACCTAGTTCGTGGGTTTTTCTGATTTAGATGGTACCTTTCGGTAAAACTGGCTAGGCGCCACAGCCCCCAGAGCCACAGGTACAGTTGCCGCCACAGCCGCCACCGGACGCCGCGCCCTCCAGTGCGACCTGGGCGTAGGCGTCCGCGTCCTCTACCCCGGCAGCACGCAGGTGCTTTACATACTCAGCTACCAGGTCGCGGTCGCCCGCATCGGCGATAGTGAGGCCGGCACCCACAATGAGCTTGAGATCCTCAAAAATCAGACGGGGCTGGGCGGGGTCTACGGTCAGCACCAGCGAATCCAGGGCACCGACCGCCAAAGGTTGCAGGGAGCGCAGGGTCATTTCGCGACTCTCCCCCAGGTGCAGGCTCTTTGCGGGTGCGGCCAGGCGGGCGGCAGCTAGCACGCGCAGGGCCTCCATGGGGGCCAGGGCGGGTACGCCCACAAAGTCCACGTCGATGCGCTCCACCGCGGGGTCGGCGGCCAGGTCAGCTAAGGTAGCTGCCAGTGCGTCGGCGTCGAGCGGGGCTGCGACCTCTACGAGGGAGGACGCCATCTGCCGCGCGGGTGCGCCCAGCAGGTTGGTGGCGGTAATGGTTGAGCCGAAGTGGGTGGCGCGTAGCTCTGCAGCCAGGTCCATGAGGGCGAAGGCGGCGGCGGGGCTGGCAGTCAGCACATCGCGAAGGTCGGCCGGTGAAGCAGTTTCGCCTGCGCGCAGGCGGGCGGCAAGATCTGAAAAGTTGAGGGTCATGGGTTCAAATCTACTCCTCTTCGAGGGAACAGTGCCCACTGCCAGCTGTTGCCGGGAGCGAAAGTAGGTCACAATGAGGGGGTGGCTTTATCCCGTGAGAAGATTCTTGACACCGCTTTTGATGTGCTGCGCCAGTTTGGCTTAGCCGACCTCTCGATGCGTCGGCTGGCTACCGAGCTGGGCGTAGCCCCCGGTGCGCTCTACTATCACGTCAAGAATAAGCAGGAGCTTCTAGCCTCACTGGCCTCCCGCATGCTGGCAACGGTAGAAAGGCCCAGTGCCCCGGCCACCCCCGACACCCTGCTCATTACCGGGGAAAACACCTACCGGCAACTTATTCCGGTTAAGGAATGTTCCGAAGTCATCCGCCTAGCCCTGGCCCTTCACCCCGCAACGCTCACCCCCGATAGGCTAGTACTGCTCGACGCCCTTGAAACTGGCTTTGAAGCCGCCACCGGCACCCCGCAGCCGGCCCAGGCCGCCGAAATTTTTATGCACACCTGCCTGAGCCTCATCGAGCAAGAGCAGACCCGGGCCCTACTCGCCGGCAGCACCCCACCCCCTGAGCCACCGGCGTCCTATACCTCCGCCCTCACCGCCATCATCAAGGGCTTCACCGCCTAACCAACCCCACTCAGCCAAGCCCCGTAGAACGAAAAGATAAGACCATGACCCTCCGTGCTGAGCCCGCCTGGGCTACCCTGCCAGACCACCGCGCCGAAGTTGAGGCAGCCCGCGCTGCTTTTGTTGAAAAGTACGGGGTGGAGCCCGACGGGGTGTGGTCAGCGCCCGGACGTCTCAACCTGCTGGGTGAATACATCGACTTTCTCGGCGGCTCCTGCATGCCCATGCCCCTGCCCTACCGCACCTATGTGGCGGGTAGGTTGCGCACCGACGGGGTGCTGCGGGCTGCGTCCTTACAGATGCCGGGGGACGACCGCACGGTCGTGATTCGCGAGATCACCCCGGGCACCTTTAAGGGCTGGTTCACCTATGTGGCGGGTGTAGCCTGGGCCATGAACCGGGAGGGTGGCAAAGATATCACCCTGCCCCATAATTTTGGGGCTGACCTGCTGATTACCTCCCAGGTGCCGGTGGGCGGGGGGCTGTCGTCCTCTGCCGCCCTGGAGTGCTCCACAGCCCTGGCCCTACTAGATCTTTCCTGCCCCCTGCGCCAGGGGTGCGACTGCACTGAGGCTCTACCCTCTGACCTCTCCCCCGCTAATGACGCCCTGCGTGCCCGCCTGGCCCAGGTCTGTATTCGTGCCGAGAACGAGGTGGCGGGGGCCCGCACCGGCGGCCTTGACCAGACCGCTTCGCTACGTTCGGCACCGGGCAAGGCCCTGGTGGTGGACTTCCGCGATTTCTCCATCAACCCGCTGACCGTTGACGTGGCGAGCGCTGACCTAGGTTGGCTGGTCATCAACACCAATACCCCCCACGAGCTGGCGGGGGGTGAGTTTGCTGCCCGCCGCGAGGCAAACGAGGCAGTGACAGAGGCGATGGGGCTGGACTATCTGCGCAACGCCCTGCCTGAGGATCTCACCTGTGCCGGTATGAGCGAGCGCGAGGCTAAGCAGTGCCGCCTGGATCTGGTGGATCAGACCGTCAACCGCGCCCTGGTTGCCCTGGAAGAGAGCGGCGAGCCCCGCACCTTCCCGCGCGGCTGGGTGCGCCACACCCTGCACGATATGACCCTGGTGGAGCGGGCAGCCTACCTGCTGGGCCGCAAGGACGCCGGTGAGCAGGTTGACTGGAGCGAGCTGGGCAGGCTCTTTACCGAGAGTTTTGTGTCGATGCGCGATGAGCTGCGCGTTTCGCGCCCCGAGATTGATCTGGCGGTTGATACCTGCCTGGCGGCCGGAGCCCTGGGTGCCCGCATTGTGGGTGGCGGTTTTGGCGGGGCTGTGATGGCCCTACTGCCGACCCACCTGTTGAAGTCGGCAGCAGAGCGGGTGGCTCTAGCCTACGCCCAGCACGGCTATGCCGACCCCGAGTTCCTGCCCATGGTGGCGGGATTCCCGGCAGATCGAGATATATAGGGCTCTCTTATTTCAAGGTGACCCAGGGGCAGCCATCAGAATTTTCTCAGCCTGCTGGGTTTCTTTTTATGGCATCAGTGCGTAAACTTATCAATAAGGGAAGCCTACGAACTATCCCTCTACTCCAAGCTCGCGCAGGCGAGAAACGAAAGGAGCCCACCATGGCTGCAGAAGACAAGATTGAAAATGGCCTCGACAACCTCGCTGGCAAGGCCAAGGAAGCCGGCGGCAAGCTGACCGGCGATGACCGCCTCGAAGCTGAAGGCAAGGCCGACCAAGTTCAGGCCCAGGCTAAGGACAAGGTCGACGAAGCCAAGCAGACCATCTCCGACGGTGTTGATAAGGCTAAGGATGCCATCAGCGGCATCAAGGACTCCCTCAAGAAGGACTAGCCCTACCCCTTTCAGGCGCTAAACTGCTAGTGGGCACCCAATTCGGGGCCCCTCGCACCGCAAAAGAAAGGTGAAACCCATGGGTTTCGATCTCAATAGCGCCATCAACGACAGCATCGACAAGGCTCAGGACGCCATCAACGAGAAGGCTGGCAAGGAAGTCGTCAGCGAAGAAAATGCTGAGAAGGCTAAGGAAGCCGCTGCCGGTGCCGCTACCAAGCTCACCGAGAAGTTCGGTAAGTAAAACCGTCTTTTAGGTTTACCGCTATCGCCGGGTGCTCACGATATATCGTGGGCCCCGGCGATAGCTGTATCTACCCACCCCGCAGAGGCTGTGCCGTAAAAAGCGGGAATATCAGGCCCCCTGCCACGTTGTACCGGGTACCTCTACCGTTTTGAATAAGGAGTTTTCTATGCCAAGCGCATCTTCTACCCACGCCGCTGCCGAGCAGTTCGTCTCCGAAGGCGGCGTCGCAATTTATTGGCGTCCGGGCTGCCCCTTCTGCCAGCGCCTGGATGCCGGTCTCGGTGAGGTGGGTGAGCGGGCTATCTGGGTCAATATTTGGGAGGACGCGGACGCCGAGGCTTATGTAAAGAGCGTCAATGACGGTAACGCTGTGGTGCCGACCGTTCGCACCGCGGAGCGGTCTTTTGTTGCCTCAGCGGCAAGCGCCCCGCAGACCGTAGCTGAGCTCATTGAGGCATCGGGCAAGTAGGCACCCATCATATTTTTTGAAATTACAGGTTTTCTACACCCTGCGGATAGAAGTTATCCACAGGTGGGGATAAAACTGGGGAAATCTCTTACACCGGTGTAATTACAGGCGGTAATTAAAGCTTTTTGGTGCTGTGCACAGGTTTTTAACATCTGTGGAATTACACCCCTGTAGTTATTAACAGCTGTGGATAAATCCTGTGGACAAAGAGTGAGGGCTCACCGTAATGGTGGGCCCTCACTCTTTTTATACTGTTTTTACGGTCTACGAGGGCGACTCGGTAGCCGGTCGAGAACGGCAGCGACCAGGGCGCCGGTCACCAGGCCTCCGAGGTGAGCTTCCCAGGAGATACCCGGCATGAGGAAGCCGAAGGCGAAGTTGACCGCCACCAGAATCACGATGCTACTGGTGCTCTGCTGGCGGGCCCGTGAGAGGGCGAAGAAGGCTCCAAAGAGGCCAAAGACACCACCGGACGCCCCCAAGGTGCTTACCTCCATACCGCCCAGTACCGAAGCCAGCAGGTGTACGGCTACTGACCCGCCCACGATTGAGAGCAGGTAGGTTGCGAGAAACTTGCCCTTCCCCATCAAGGGTTCTAGGGCCTGGCCGAAGAGGTAGAGGGTAAACATGTTGAGCAGCAGGTGACTGATGTTATCGGGGGAATGCAAGAATCCCGAGGTCAGCATGCGGTACCACTGCCCCGTGTACTCCACGTAGAGGGGGTTGTAGATACCGAATACCGTGACTTGCGGGAAGATAAACTGCAGAATCCACACCAGAACATTTATACCGATAAGGGCATATGTAATAGTGGGGTGAGCTTTAGCGTAGCGAACCCGCGGGGCTGAACGCTGCGCTTCTGCCAGGCAGTCCACGCACATCATGCCCACCTCAAGCGGCACCTGGCACTGCCCACAGGCTAGCCGCCCACAGCGTCCGCACCGCACATAGGTCACCTGGTCAGGGTGGCGGGGGCACACCGGAGTCTCATCACTGGAATAGCCGTACCTGCCGACCTGCTCGCTCACGCGCTCGTCCTTTCAACTGCGGCGTTAGCCGCTCAAAAAAATTTTTTCTAGGGTAGAGCAAAGGCCCACCCAGGAAGGGGCGGGCCTTGCACTAACCTGTGGAAGGTTTAGAGTTCTTCGATGTCGATGGATGAGATAACGACGTCCTCGACGGGGCGATCCATAGCGCCGGTTGCTACACCTTCGATGGCGTCAACGACCTTCTTGGAGTCCTCATCTGCAACCTCACCGAAGATGGTGTGGCGGCCGTTGAGCCAGGGGGTCTCAACGGTGGTGATGAAGAACTGGGAGCCGTTGGTGCCGGGGCCTGCGTTGGCCATAGCCAGCAGGTAGGGCTTGTTGAAGCTCAGTTCGGGGTGGATTTCGTCCTTGAACTGGTAGCCGGGGCCGCCGATACCCTGACCGAGGGGGTCGCCACCCTGGATCATGAAGTCGCGGATGATGCGGTGGAAGATGACGTCCTTGTAGAGGGGGCCTTCCTGTACTTCGCCGGTGCGGGGGTGGCGCCATTCCTGGGTGCCGTCGGACAGGCCGATGAAGTTCTTGACGGTCAGCGGTGCGTGGTTACCGAAGAGGTTAACGACGATGTCACCGTGGTTGGTGTGAATAGTTGCTTTTGCAGTTGCAGTCATGCCCCTATTCTCGCACGGGCAGGTGGGCAGCCGCTAGATATGACCTGAGCTTTTGCGGTGAGTGAAAGGGGCGGACGCCAGGGCGCGGACTACACTTGCCCCGCCTGTCTCAGCACGAAGTCCTGCATTCCCGGCACAGTAAAGGCCAGCTGGCCTACACCCGGTGAATACACCAGGCCTTTCTCGATTAGGGATTTACGCACCACGCTGGTTCCGTTAGCTGTCTTGCCCAGCAGGTCTGCGATTTCTCCGGTGCGGGCGGCCTGACCTTTCATCACGCGGGCCATAGCAACCAGGTAGTCCTGTTCTGCATTGGTAGTCCGCTGCCAGCGGGTGAGGTAAAAACCGCTATCTAGTTCGCTTCGCCCTACGGCAAGGCCAGCAAGCACATCGTCGTCGGTGATGGTCTGTTGGGCGGCAGAGTTCCAGATAGCCTGCCCGTACTGTTGAATGAAGTAGGGGAAGCCCTGCGAGGCTACGGTTGCTTTTTCGAGGGCGCTTTCTACGATATGGCCGCCGGGCCTGCGGATAGGTTCGGTGAAAGCCCGCCGGGTCGCCTCCGGGGTAAGAGCACCTATTTCGCGGTAGCTGAAGAGACGTTCGGCGTAGGTTTTGATTTCCCCTAGCCGGGTGGGCACTGAGGGCAGACCGGCCCCGATGATGTAAAAGGGTAGTTCCCGTTGTCCCGCCTCATGCTGGGTTGTCAGGAGCATATCGAGCAGTTCACTGTATTGCACTTCCAGTATGCCCCTGGGTGGCTACCCTGGTCTGCTGGGCAAGATCTCGTGCGAGTTTGATACGAAGCTGTTTCTGGGCAGAGGAAGTAAGACTCCCTTCAAGTCTGAGGGTGAGCCAGCCGGAGCGTTCTGCATGTTTCTAAATCTTTCTAAGGCGTTCTAAAAAATATTTTAGAACGCCTTAGAAAGATTTAGAACAGGGTAGCCCCTACAAGCGTGGCCTTCTAGCTAGGTCGGTCGCAAAACAGCGCTTATCACGCATTCAGCTCACGTAATATATTGTGTGCCATATTTCTCCTGGCTACTATCAAGACATGCTTTCCTCCGACGAAGACCATTGGGCTAAGTACAACCAGGCGCAAGCAGGCCGTCCTGTCCGCCCTCTCCTTATACAGGCGCTGAGCTACTGCCACTCACCGGGTAAGGGTAGGGCTCTAGACCTGGGTGCTGGCGCAGGAATAGAAACTGCTAAACTTCTCTCCCACGGATTTGAGGTTCATTCTGTAGAGCCTGATGCACACAGTGAGAACCTCATTCAGAGCACCATCATGCAGGCAGACCCCGACTACCTAAAACACTGGTCGCACTCTGTAGCAACTGCCCAAGACTTCGTCTTTGATGAGCACAGTTTTGATTTCATTTACTCCGGTTTTGCGCTTCCCTTTTGCCCGCCAGAACATTTTCCTGCTGCATGGTCACGCATACTCAATGCTGTAGCTCCAGGGGGTATTCTCGCAGTCGACCTTCTTGGTCCGCGTGATTCATGGGCCGAGCAACCACTTATCTCCACGGTAGAGCGCAGCTGGGTTGAGGACTCATTAGAAGATTTCACCGTGCTGCATTTCGACGAAAAAGCCCACCATGGAAAAACTTTCACTGGTGAGAAGTTTTGGCATATCTTTACTCTTATCGCACAACGTTAGCCCTAAAGACGAAGCCCCCTCGGGAATTCACGTCGCATTCGCGCGGGCAATCCCCGGCATCCGCGCACTCTTCAGAAGCCCTTAACTTTAGCGGGCAGAGAAACACGAGGGTTTTTGTGCCGTCTCAAAGCACTTTTACGGTTTTAGAAAGTAAGCTGATACTAAATGTAAGTTGCTTGCCACCGCACTCTACTCAAACTCATGAGTTAGATTAGGGGCAGCCCCACACATGGAGGAAACAACCATGGCACTGTGCAAGAAGAGCAAGGCTAAGAAGGCTCAGAAGCAGGCAGAGAAGTTCTTCTCAAAGGCCGCTAAGAATACCGGCAAGAAGGCTGACAAGCTGACCGCCCTGGCCGAGAAGAAGGCTGCTCGCGCCGAGAAGCTGACCGGCAAGAAGGTTTCAACGCTGCAGAAGGCTGCTGAGAAGCAGGGTAAGAACATCTCAAAGGCAACCCAGTCTGTTGCTAAGGACAGCTCCAAGAAGCTGGAGAAGGTTCAGTCCACCCTGGCTGACAAGATTCAGCACACCATCGACGACGTCACCCCCGCCGTTGAAAACGCTGTAGCTACCGCCCGCGTTAAGGCTGCCGACGTTGCAAGCACCGTTGCAGACAAGCTCTCTGACGCTGAGGTTCCCACCCAGGTTGAGACCGTTGCCGCTAAGGTCACCGGCGACAAGAAGGCTCTGAAGAAGGCTCAGAAGGCCGCCGTTAAGGCTGCTAAGGGCTACGCCAAGGAGCAGAAGAAGGCTGCCAAGGGTGGCAACAAGGGCCTGCTGGTCTTCGGTCTGATCCTTGCTGGCGCTGTTGCCGGCGCGGCTGCTTTCAAGGCTTCTCGCCCCGTTGAGGACCCCTGGAAGACCCCCGCCGCCTAGTCCTCACAAACCGCTAGCCCGCGTCCTTAGCTCGCTCACCGCGAGCGCGGACGCCCGGCCCCGGCTCCCGTTCTGAACTGCTCCCCATTGGTTGGTGACTGTTTTTTAGTAGTCCAACTTGTGGGGAGCAGTTCATCCCTGCGGCGGAGCACCCGGGCCGCGCCTAAGCGTCCTTAGCCTTGACCTGCTGCATCTGCTGGGTGTGGCGCTCGCGGTCCTTCATCTCTTTGGGGCGCAGAAAGATGAGCCCCACCGCGATGGAGATAATGAAGATGGCGAGCATGACGAAGAAAAGGGGCCAGATTCCGGTCAGATAAATGACAGGGACGGCCAGGGCGGTCACCAGGCCACCGCCGAAGAAGGGTTCGAAGACCAGCTGCTTGTAGCCGAAGGCTTCGAAGGCAGGGGACTCGCCCTTGGGGTCAACAACGCGCATCAGAATCAGGCCGGTGGCGGTGACCCCCATAGACTGGCCAAAGTCGCCGATACCGCGTTCAAACCAGTAGCGGCCGATCAGGCGCGGGGCCAGCCAGAGGAAAATAGCCACGTTGAAGCCGATACCGGCCACCGCCAGAATGGCGAAGACAGCAAGGTTCTCACCCACAGCCTGTAGGGACAGGTTGGCGATTGCGGCGACGATGAGGAAGTCCAGGGCCCAGCCCTGAATACGCAGCATCATCTGGTGGTCGATGATAGAAGCAGCCCCTACCGCCTTAGCTGCCATCTGCACGATAACGCCGCCCAGCAGGGCCATGGGGAAGAGCGGCACATAGGCGAAGATTTCAAGCGGGGTATTCTCGTCCAGCATGATAGAGGCGTAGGTCTGCTGCTCAATCCAGCGCAGGCCCTCCAGAATTAGCCAGCCCACCAGCACTGCCAGCGCCATAATGGCCATGTGCAGGGAGAGCGGTTCGACGGACGCCGGGCGGGAAGTCATAGTGCCGGCCGAGTAGTGTTCGTCCTCGCGGAAGAGGCCTTTCTGCTCGGCAATCGACATCTTGGCGTCGCCCTTGAGAATTTCGGTCTTGCCGGTGCGCACGCCCCAGTTGATGAGGGCAATACCGATGACGATACCGCCCACGATACCTACGGTTGCCAGACCAACTGCCAGGTCGGCGCCTTCGCTGAAGCCCAGGTCTTCCATGACGCCGCGCATACCGGCAGCGGTGCCGTGCCCGCCCTCGAAGGCGATTTCGATGAGGGCACCGGTCATGGGCGAGGCTGCAAAGACGGGGACGAGTACCAGGGCGGCAAGGAGCAGGCCCACGACGTACTGGCCTGACCCTAGAGCCACGCCCAGGGAGAGCTGGGGGCCGGCGAGCTGCACAGCCCGCTTGGGGGTGGGGAGTTCCTGGCCCAGGAACATGGTTGCGAAGATGACGCTGATGAGCAGGCCGGGGAGGGCTCCCCAGGTGGTGAGCATGGCGTCGGTAAAGAGGCCGTTTTCGCCCCAGGGGCCGGAGAACCGGCCGAGCACCTGGGGCCCGAGCAGGAGCAGAAGGACGCCCGCCACGATGGAGCTGGGCAGGAAGAGGGCTTGCACCCAGCCGACTTTAACTCGAATAATCTTGCCGATGAGAAGGGCTACGCCGAGGATGAGGAGGGCGAAGCCAACTGCTTGTGGTGACATGGTTTTGCCTTTGTTCTCGCTGGTGCGTCCTTGCACCTACAATCACAGAGATTGCAACACTACTTACTTTTGAAGTGTTTAGTTTACCTATATAGGGTTGCCTCTGGCTACTTATGACAGGGGTGGACGGACACGAGCGTGCACCATATCGCTGAGCGTGCACCCGCCCTGCGCACGCTCAGCGATATCACGCACGCTCGCCAAAAGAACTGCGTACACAAAAAAGGAACCCCAGTCTTTCGACTGGGGTTCCTTACCAAATTTAATTCGGCGATGACCTACTCTCCCACACCGTCGCCAGTGCAGTACCATCGGCGCTAAGAGCCTTAACTTCCGGGTTCGGGATGGGACCGGGTGTTTCCCTCTTGCTATAATCACCGAAGAGTGGAGGCGAGGGGACTCGAACCCCTAACCCCCTGCTTGCAAAGCAGGTGCGCTACCAATTGCGCCACGCCCCCGTGGTGTTATGCTTCTACCTTACTACAGGTTTTTTGCACGCGCAAACCAATTCTACCAAATGCACGGTTAGCTCCGCCACAGGTTGAGAGTGAAAGTCTGAAAATAGGCGATATACCCCGGTTTACCCAAGGTGGTGCAGGTACATATCAGGATCATCGAGCATATTGCGCCAGTGGGTGGTCATATCAAGCTCAGCCCAGGCCAGTCTCTGAATGCCCCACTCCCCTATTTCCCACACCAGTTCATTGCGGCGTGCAGCGAGCGCAGCAAGGAGCGGGCTATGGGTGCAGAGCACTACTTGCCCGTCTCGCTCAAGAAAGGCGAGGATGCGGGCGCACAGTTCAAGCTGCCCCGAGAAAGATAGGCCTGATTCGGGTTCATCAAGGATCCAGAGGCCGTAATCATCGAAGGATTCTTCAAGTAAACGCTGGGTGCCCTCCCCGTGGGAGAGGCGCAGAATATCGGCTGCCTGCTGTGAGTCGAGGCTGGCCATGTGTTCTAGGTGGGCCAGCATTCCCTCAGCTCGTAGGAAGAGCCCTGCCCGGCGTCCGGCAGCCCCGCGTATAACCTGTAAGTCAGCACCGAAGGCGGAGGCCTGCTCATAGGTAGGGCGGGCAACCCTGTTATCCCCGCCCCCGAGAGGCAGGCCGTAGGCTTCTGCGATGGATTCTATGAGGGAGGATTTACCGGCCCCGTTTTCTCCCACAATAATGGTGAGTTGACCAAAGGTGAGCCCTGCGAGCGCCGCCCGAGTGACCGCAAGATTATAGGGCCAGGTATGGGCGCGGACGCCGGTGAGCGGCTCGAAATCGCTACGGGCGGTGATACTGCGTAAGGGAAGGTCATTGAGCGCCATACTTCGCACCCTACCTGCGTCTCCCCTCACAAAACAAGACACCAGCCCGCCGGCGTCCGCCCCTTAAAACCAGCGGGGGCTGGTGGTTACAAACCACCAGCCCCCGCCGTCTATATACAGAACCCTTTTAGCCTGCAGCTCCCAGGAAGTTGAAGCCGGTGTAGGCGTAGATGAAGTCCTTGGCGATCCAGAGAATACCGCTCACAACAGCCAAAGCCAGTACCGCAAACAGCACGTAGGCGGCAGCGCGGGCCACAGGGTCAGGCTCAGTGTAGACAGTACCCTCGGGGGTCTCTACAGCGGTGCCACTCATCAGGCGCACTCCCAGGGCGTAGAGAATCGGCAGGCCAGCACCAAAGCCCAGACCGGCCAGGAATACGGGGTAAATCTTGTGGAAGATATCAACAATCAACATTTAGGAACCGGCCTTCATGGTGGGAATCGACTCGGTGTGTACTTCACGGGCTGTGACAGCCTCACCCGAGTGCATATCGATGTGGCTGACGGCGCTCTTGCGGGAGTGGGCCCACATCCAGAAGCAGAAGCCGACCAGAATGAGGAAGACGGTTGCCTCGCCCATCCAGGCGCTACCGGTCATGGAGTTGATGCCGTTACCCACGAACCAGGTCAATGCACCGACGGAGCCAGCGGCGGGTAGGGTGATAATCCAGGCGATAACCATACGGCGGGCGGTTAACCAGCTCACCTTAGCGCGACGGCCGACGCCGGAGCCGATGATGGAGCCGGTTGCCACGTGAGTGGTAGACAGGGCCATACCGAAGTGGGAGGAGGTCAGGATGATAGCTGCCGAGGAGCCGTCCGCCGCGAAGCCCTGGGGGCCTTCAATATCGACGATACCCTTACCCATGGTCTTGATGATGCGCCAGCCGCCCAGGTAGGTACCCAGGGCGATAGCCAGGGCGCAGACCAGGCGAACCCAGAAGGGGATGTCCGCTTCGGGGTTGATTTCGTTGGCAGCAACCAGGGCCAGGAAGATAACGCCCATGGTCTTCTGCGCATCGTTAGTACCGTGCGCCAGGGACATCAGGAAAGCGGCAGAGATTTGACCGAAGCGGAAATTCTTCTTTTTCTGGTCGCCGGGCACGCTCTTGGTCAGTGCGTAGATGATGGCAGCACCGAAGCCGGCAACAACGCCCGCGATGAGCGGGGCCATCAGGGCGGGGACGATAATCTTCATCAGCACGCCACTCCAGAGCACGCCGCTTGCACCCAGCGATGCCAGGGTTGCGCCGATCAGGCCGCCGAAGAGGGCGTGAGAGGAGCTGGAGGGCAGGCCCAGCAGCCAGGTGAAGACGTTCCAGAGGATTGCACCTACCAGGCCGGTAAAGACGATCAGCATGAGGCTGGGGCCGCCGCCAGCAGTTTCAAGATCGATGAGACCGGAGCCGACGGTCTTAGCTACCTCAATGGAGAGGAATGCGCCAATGAGGTTAAGGACGGCTGAGAGAGCGACAGCCGCCTTGGGCTTAAGGGCGCCGGTGGCGATAGATGAGGCCATGGCGTTGGCGGTGTCGTGGAAGCCGTTGGTGAAGTCGAAGGCTAGTGCGGTCAGCACTACGATCACCAGAATGATGAGTTCTGTAGTCACGGTTTCTATTCTTGTGGGCAAGGCAGGTTTTTGGAAACATCAGGCAACTGAGGGGGTAGGCAGGGGTGAAATGTTGCTTAAGTTTCATAAAACCCACAAGAGGCATATTTTTGGCAAGGACGCCCGCCGCGGCGAAGGTGGAAATACTTTCGTTTCACCTGGTTAGGGGTATTCCCTGCGAGGCTCCCCCTTAAAAGAATGTGGTTTTATATGGTTTTCCCCGAGTAGGCAGGGCCTCTCGTCACGAGAATCCCACACCCAGAGCGATGTTGTTTACCATTTGTTCATCTTAAGACCCCGTGGGGTTACTCATAAACTGCCACAAAAGTTCAAGGTTTAGTTGAACCCTATTTCCACGCCCAACCCGCCCCAGAGCAGAAGCGCCTATACAAAAAAGGAACCCCAGTCTTTCGACTGGGGTTCCTTACCAAATTTAATTCGGCGATGACCTACTCTCCCACACCGTCGCCAGTGCAGTACCATCGGCGCTAAGAGCCTTAACTTCCGGGTTCGGGATGGGACCGGGTGTTTCCCTCTTGCTATAATCACCGAAGAGTGGAGGCGAGGGGACTCGAACCCCTAACCCCCTGCTTGCAAAGCAGGTGCGCTACCAATTGCGCCACGCCCCCATCGGGTGCTACCTATGAAATTTTATCTGTAGCTTCTTCCCAAGTTTTTTTATTCTCCTGAGAATCCTTAGCTTTCTTTGCTGCTACCGCTGTTGCCAGCGCAGCGAGCGTGATTGCCATAAATTTCTTCATGTCAACCTTTCAACCAAGGTGAGTGGGCGTACCAGGAATTGAACCTGGGACCTCTACATTATCAGTGTAGCGCTCTAACCGTCTGAGCTATACGCCCTTGGTGTTCATCAGAACGAGATATAACTTTACACAGGTTTTGACACCTTGCCAAATCGAAATGGCGTGTTCTGAGACACACACCCTGAAGGGGTGTTTAAAAGCTTCGTGGCACCCTGAGTTTGCAGGGCGCCACGAAGCTGAACAGGGGTTTTGGTTTATTCGTCGGTGAGGGTTACGCCCACGCCGCCAACCAGCTTGGCTGCCACGTTGTAGAGCATGGCTGCCAGGGTGCCGAGCAGGGTGAAGAGCACGACGTTCACCACGGAGATGATGGTGCTGTAGAGAGCCACCTGCCCCAGTGAGAGGTACTGGGAGATGTCTACGGCGTCACCGGTGGTACCGAGTAGGGTCAGCAGGTCATTAAGGCTCTGGAAGGCGCCGGTGGCCTGCATGACGAGCCAGAGAATGACGGCTGCAACCACGGTAGCGACACCGATGGCGACCGAGAGCAGGAAGACGAGCTTGGCGACCGAGAAGGTATCTACCTTGGCAACGACCAGGCGAGCGCGACGGATCTTGGAGCGGGGGGCGGGGCGCACCAGCGGCTTGCGCTGAGCACCTGCGGACGCCGCACTCTGGGGGCGTGCCTTACCTTGGGCAGCGCGCGGGGTGCCGGCTCGCGGCGCTGGCCGCGGTGCGGTTCCGGTGCTTTTAGTGCTCACTCTTACCTCCAAGTGCGTCTGCGGTGTCGGCTACTGCCGGGGTGGTGTTGTTTTCTAAAGGTACTTCATCTGCCGGCTTTTCGGGGCTTTCGGCTCCGTTTTCGTCGGTGTCGTCTGCCTCATCGATGTTGCGCTCGTAGTTGCGGGCGACTTCGAGGATCTCGTCGTTCTTGCCAGGCTTGGCGAAAATGACGCCCATGGTGTCGCGGCCCTTGGCCGGTACTTCTGAGACCGAGGTACGCACAACCTTGCCAGACTGCATGACGACCATAACCTCGTCCTCTTCGCCCACAATCAGGCCGCCGACGAGCTCGCCGCGGTCTTCTGCCAGCTTGGCGACCTTGATGCCGAGACCGCCTCGACCCTGTACGCGGTACTGGTCGACCTGGGTGCGCTTGGCGTAGCCGCCAGCGGTAACCACAAAGACGAAGGAGTCATCGGTGACGACGTTGGCTGAGAGCAACTCGTCGCTGTCGCGGAACTTCATGCCGGTCACACCGGAGGTTGCGCGGCCCATGGGGCGCAGAGCCTCGTCAGAGGCGGTGAAACGCAGGGACTGGCCCTGGCGGGAGATCAGCAGCAGATCGTCCTCGGCACTGGCCAGCTGGGCTGAAACCAGCTCGTCGCCGTCACGCAGGTTGATGGCGATGACGCCGGCAGCACGGTTGGTGTCGTAGTCCGACAGGGCGGTTTTCTTCACCAGACCGTTCTTGGTGGCCAGAATCAGGTAGGGGGCGTCCTCATAGGACTTGAGCTCCATAACCTTAGCGATGGTCTCCTCAGGCTGGAAGGCTAGCAGGTTAGCCACGTGCTGGCCCTTGGCGTCGCGGCCAGCTTCCATGAGCTCGTAGGCCTTGGTGCGGTAGACGCGGCCCAGGTTGGTGAAGAAGAGAATCCAGGAGTGGGTGGAGGTGACGAAGAAGTGCTGAACCACGTCGTCCCCGCGTAGGGAGGCACCCTTGATACCCTTGCCACCGCGGTGCTGGGAGCGGTACTGGTCGCTGCGGGTGCGCTTGACATAGCCGCCGCGGGTGATGGTGACGACCATTTCTTCCTCGGGGATGAGGTCTTCCATGGACATGTCGCCGTCGTAGCCCATGAGAATCTTGGTGCGGCGCTCATCGCCGAAGCGGGCGACGATTTCGGCCAGCTCTTCAGAGATGATGGCGCGCTGGCGATCCTCAGAGGCAATAATCGCGTTGTACTCGTCAATCATGCGCATGAGCTCATCGTGGCGATCCTGGATCTTCTGGCGTTCCAGGGCGGCCAGACGGCGCAGCTGCATGTTCAGAATCGCCTGGGCCTGGGCCTCGTCGATGTCGAGGAAGTCCATCAGGCCGGTGCGGGCGTCATCGGCGGTGGGGGAGCGGCGAATCAGGGCGATGACCTCGTCGAGGGCATCGAGGGCCTTGAGCAGGCCACGCAGGATATGCGCTTCTTCTTCGGCCTGACGCAGACGGTAACGGGTGCGGCGGACGATAACTTCGAGCTGATGGTTGACCCAGTGACGGATGAAGGCGTCCAGCGAGAGGGTGCGGGGTACGCCGTCCACAATCGCCAGCATGTTGGCTGAGAAGTTTTCCTGCAGCTGAGTGTGCTTGTAGAGGTTGTTCAGCACCACCTTGGGCACGGCGTCGCGTTTGAGGACGATAACCAGACGCTGGCCAGTACGGCCGGAGGTTTCGTCGCGCAGGTCGGCGATGCCGGTGATTTTACCGTCCTTGACCAGTTCGGCAATCTTGATGGCCAGGTTATCGGGGTTGGCCTGATAGGGAAGTTCGGTGACGACCAGGCAGGTGCGGCCCTGGATTTCTTCGACGTTGACCACAGCGCGCATGGTGATGGAGCCGCGGCCGGTACGGTAGGCCTGCTCGATTCCCTTGTGGCCCAGGATGGTAGCGCCGGTGGGGAAGTCGGGACCCTTAATGCGGGCAATCAGGGCTTCGAGCAGCTCTTCGTTGGAAGCTTCGGGGTTCTGCAGGAACCACTGCACACCGTCGGCTACCTCGCGCAGGTTATGCGGCGGGATGTTGGTGGCCATACCGACCGCGATACCCGATGAGCCGTTGACCAGCAGGTTGGGGATGCGGGAGGGCAGGACGACCGGCTCCTGGTTCTTGCCGTCGTAGTTGGGCTGGAAGTCGACAGCATCCTCGGTGATATCTCGTACCATTTCGAGAGCCAGGGGGGCCATCTTGGTTTCGGTGTAACGGGGAGCTGCTGCACCGTCGTTACCGGGGGAGCCAAAGTTACCCTGACCGAGGGCCAGGGGGTAGCGCATAACCCAGTCCTGAATCAGGCGCACCAGGGTGTCGTAGATAGCGACGTCGCCGTGGGGGTGGTACTGACCCATGACTTCACCGACGACGCGGGCGCACTTGTTGAAGGAGCGCTCGGGGCGGTAGCCGCCGTCGTACATGGCGTAGATGACGCGGCGGTGCACGGGCTTGAGGCCGTCACGCACATCGGGCAGGGCACGGCCGATAATGACAGCCATAGCGTAGTCCAGGTAGGAGCGCTCCATCTCGGAGCGCAGGTCTACAACCTCAACGTTGCCGCCGGCAGGTACCGGGGTCGCGTCGGTTGCAACGATATCGCCCTCGACGGGCTGGGGTGAGCTGGTGGTGTTCTCGTCGCTCATAAGTTCCTCATTTTTCGTCCTTGATTTTTATATTCCGTATTGGCTATATAGCGCTTAATGCACGCTAAAAGCCTTAGATATCAAGGAAGCGGATATCCTTTGCATTCTGCTGGATGAATTCTCGGCGGGCCTCGACGTCCTCACCCATCAGCACGGAGAAGATCTGGTCAGCCGCTGCGGCGTCTTCCATCTTGACCTGTAGCAGGGTGCGGCGCTCGGGGTCCATGGTGGTGTCCCAGAGCTCGGTATAGTCCATCTCGCCCAGACCCTTGTAGCGCTGGATGCCGTTGTCCTTGGGGATGCGCTGGTTCTTGGCGTAGCCGGCTTCCAGGGCAGCGTCGCGCTCGGCGTCTGAGAAGACGTAGTCGTGCGGGGCGTTGGACCACTTGATGCGATACAGCGGGGGCTGGGCCAGGTAGACGTAGCCGGCTTCGATGAGCGGACGCATGTAGCGGAAGAGCAGGGTCAGCAGCAGGGTGGTGATGTGCTGGCCGTCCACGTCGGCATCGGCCATCAGGACGA
This sequence comes from Rothia nasimurium, assembly GCF_014217215.1. Lineage (GTDB taxonomy): Bacteria > Actinomycetota > Actinomycetes > Actinomycetales > Micrococcaceae > Rothia > Rothia avistercoris. Next base: position 6,869 of record NZ_CP056080.1, on the reverse strand, counting down.
CCTTGTGGTAGCGGGCCTTCTCGATATCGAAGTCCTCACCGATGCCGGTACCGAAGGCGGTAATCAGTGACTGGATTTCAGCGTTAGACAGGGCACGGTCGAGGCGAGCGCGCTCGACGTTCAGCACCTTACCGCGCAGGGGCAGAATAGCCTGGGTTTCGGGGTTGCGGCCGCGCACGGCTGAACCGCCCGCGGAGTCACCCTCCACCAGGTAAATCTCTGAAATTGAGGGGTCCTTGGAGGAGCAGTCCTTGAGCTTGCCGGGCATGGAGCCGGTTTCAAGCAAACCCTTGCGGCGGGTGGTTTCGCGGGCCTTGCGGGCAGCCAGGCGGGCCTGGGCTGCGGTGATAGCGCGGCGGACGATTTCCTTGCCGGTGCCCGGGTTACGCTCCAACCAGTCACCTAGCTGGTCCATGGTCTCGCGCTGAACGAAAGCCTTAGCTTCAGAGTTACCCAGCTTGGTCTTGGTCTGGCCCTCAAACTGGGGTTCTGAAATCTTGACGGAGACCACGGCGGTCAGACCTTCGCGGACGTCCTCACCGGTGAGGTTGTCGTCCTTCTCGCGCAGTAGCTTGTTGTCGCGGGCAAAGCGATTGATCAGGGTGGTCAGAGCGGTACGGAAGCCCTCTTCGTGGGTGCCGCCCTCGTGGGTGTTGATGGTGTTGGCGTAGGTGTGCACCGATTCCTTGTAGGCGGTGGTCCACTGCATGGCCACTTCCAGGCTCATCATGCGGTCGGTGTCTTCGGTTTCGAAAGCGATGATGTCATCGTGCACGGTGGTGAGCTTCTTGGAGGTGTTCAGGAAGTTCACGTAGTCGAAGAGGCCGTCCTTGTACATGTAGGTGACGGTCTTGTAGCCGTTGGCGTCGGCACCCACCTGGTTGAGGGGCAGCTTCTCGGGCTTCTCTTCGCCGGTGACTTCATCACCCTCGTGCAGCTCGCGTTCGTCGGTGAGCTGGATGGTCAGGCCCTTGTTCAGGAAGGCCATCTGCTGGAAGCGGGCGCGCAGGGTCTCGAAATCGAATTCGACGGTTTCGAAGATTTCGGGGTCGGGGTAGAAGGTCTGGGTGGTTCCGGTTTCGTCGGTGGCCTCCCCCCGGGTGAGGGGCTTGACGGTGTGGCCACCGTTGGCGTAGCTGATGTGCCACTTGTAGCCCTGGCGGCGTACCTCGGTTTCGACCTTGGTCGAAAGTGCGTTAACAACGGAGATACCCACGCCGTGCAGGCCACCGGAAACCGCGTAGCCGCCACCGCCGAACTTACCACCGGCGTGCAGGATGGTCATGACGACCTCGACGGTGGGCTTCTTTTCGGTGGGGTGCTCATCGACGGGAATGCCTCGCCCGTTGTCGGCAACTCGTACTGCGCCGTCCTTCTGAATGACGACCTCAATCAGGTCGGCGTACCCTGCCAAGGCCTCATCAACGGAGTTATCAACAACTTCGTAGACCAGGTGGTGCAGGCCGCGTTCGCCGGTTGAACCGATGTACATACCGGGGCGCTTGCGCACGGCTTCAAGGCCTTCGAGGACCGTGATGTCGGCGGCGCCGTATTCGTGGGAGGTTTCTTCAGTTGCCACAGGTAGTTAGGCTCCTTGCATGGTCGGTCTCGCACCGGCGGCCGTTCAGCGCGGACGCCCGCGCTCAAGGCGGCGGGGTGGGGCTGCTGTACGGGCGGGCAGGCGCGCGTATTCTGCTCTCAATTCTACCGCACAGGGCCATTTTTGAACCTGTTTTGTGATGTTTTAGAGGGGTACTTAGGGCCAGAAGAGCCCTAGCTCGCTGCTAGAGCGCCCGGAACCCCGATGCTGTGGGTTCTCACAGGGTCAGGGGGTCAGGGACGCAGAAACGATTTTTGTAATTTGCACTCTTGGGTTTTCTACCCGTAGGTATCACGGGGGCCGCGGCCGCCGGGTGCAACCCGCCGTCCTTTTTTCCACGAGGGGGCTGCTGGCCCAAAGGCGCGCACGTCTTTGACGACATCGTCCCCCAGCTCCCCGTTGAAGCGGCGCATGATGTCGTATTTCATCTGGCGAATCTGCACAGCCCAGGCGGTTGATTCACAGCGGACGGTCATCACCCCGTCCTCAAAACTCTCGGGGGTAGCTTTCGAGGCGATTTGGGGGCCGACCAGTTTATCCCAGCGGGCCATAACCGAGGAAACCGCCAGGGGAGTGGTCCAGCCCCGCTCCATAATGACACGGTCGAGCAGGCCACCGAGGCTTTGCGGGTCACGGACGCTGGGGCCTGCTCCGGTATAGCCCCCCAGCTGGCCGGTAGATTCTGCTGAGGTATAGCGGCGTACCTTGGTGCCGGGTTCAGCGTTCATGACGCGGCCGAAGTCCTTGATAATTTTCCGGCCGGCAGCACCCTGAACCCGGTGTTCACCGCGGGCTTCTTTGGCAGCCCGGATGCGACTGAGCAGGGCATGGGGGGCATCTACAGCCTCCGCACCGTATTCTGTTTGAGCTATATTATCCCACATGGCAATTTATTCCTTATCTGGAATATTACCCAGTGGCGAAGGATCCACCCAGGCTCGTCCCGGTTCCACCCGCACCAGGGTGATATCACCCAGTTCTTCAGGAATATCGCCGGCTACAGCGCAGGTCACCAGCACCTGTTCAGCACCGGCAACAATAGCGCCCAGCTTATGGCGGCGGGCGGTGTCGAGCTCAGCAAAGACGTCATCAAGAATCAAGATGGGGGAGGCGCCAGGGGCATCGTTATCTGCCAGGTGCACATACCAGGAGGCCAACTTCAGAGCCAGGGCATACGACCAGCTTTCCCCGTGGGATGCAAAACCCTTGACCGGGATGCCACCGAGTTCCAGGGCAAGATCATCGCGATGGGGTCCCACCAGGGTCACGCCGCGCTCCAGCTCTTCCCTCTGCTTATCGGCAAATCCGCGCAGCATAGCCTCCCGCAAATCCTCTACCCCCATCAGGGCTGCGGTCGGCAGAAGGTTAGCTGAGATCGGCGGGAAAACAGTGGAATCGTACACCAGGCTCACGCTCTTGGAGCCGTCCGTGAGCTCGGTATAGGCCCTCTGTAGTTGCGGCAGAAGCAGGGCAAGGGTGCGCAGCCGGGCCTGCAGAAGGTGGGCACCGGCGTCCGCCAGCTGCTTGTTCCAGACCTCTAGGGTGTAGGTGTCCTCTGCCCCGGTACTGCGCCGCGAGCGTATGGACTTAAGCAGGGAATTCCGCTGGCGCAAAACCCGCTCATAGTCCGCCCGGTAGGCGGCAACAGAGGGGCGCAGGGATACCGCCAAATCATCAAGAAAACGGCGCCGCCCGGCGGGGTCCCCCTTCACCAGCTGCAGATCCTCGGGCGAGAAGAGAACGGTGCGAGTGACGCCCAGGGCTTCACGGGCGCGGACGGGCGCCGCCCGGTTGATGCGCACCCGGTTGCTTTTACCGGGGGCTAGTTCAAACTCAAGGACGGTCTGCTGGTTGCCGCGGACCGTGCGGGTGCGGATGTAGGCGCGGTCAGCGCCCACACGTACCAGCGGGGCGTCCTGACTAACCCGGTGAGAAGCCAGCTGCGCGGTGTAGTCGATGGCTTCAACGATGTTGGTTTTGCCCACCCCGTTTGACCCGAGAAAGACGGTGACGCCGGGGGTGAGGGGGAGAGTCAGGAGCTGGTAGGTGCGGTAGTCCATCAACGAAAGGTGGTCGATGTACAGCGCGCCCTCCTTGAGATAGCGGTTTGACCTGCGGTTTTACTGGTTCTGCAGGCGGATAGGCATGAGCAGGTAGCGGTAGTTTTTCTCGTCCTCAGCCTGCCAGTCGTCCTGCTCAGAGAGCACAACGGGCTTGCGGGGGTCGGTGAAGGAGAAGCGCACGAACTTATTGGCCGCGAAGGTGTGCAGACCCTCGGAGAGGTAGCTGGGGTTGAAGGCTACGGTGATGTCCTCGCCGTGCAGGTGGGCCTGCAGTACCTCGGTTGCCTGGGCGTCCTCGCCGGTGCCGGCGTCCAGGGTGACCTGGCCCTGGCTGAAGGCCAGGCGGACGGGGGTGTTGCGCTCAGCGACCAGGGAGACACGGCGGACGGCTTCCATCAGGTCTGAGGTGCGGACGATCGCGTGCACGGGGGTGACTTCGGGGAAGAGGGAACGAATCTTGGGGTATTCGCCGTCGACCAGCAGGCTGGTGGTGCGGCGGGAGTCAGATTCAAAGCCGATGAGTTCGTGGGCATCTGACAGGGCGATGGACAGCTCTCCTGCACCCCCCAGGGTCTTAGCGACCTCAGAAAGGGTTTTGGCCTTGACCAGCGCAGCGGTTGAGATAGAAGCATCTGCGGGGTTCCAGGTCAGCTCGCGCATGGCCAGACGGTAGCGGTCGGTTGCGAGCAGGGTAATCTGGTCACCTTCGATTTCCATGCGCACACCGGTCAGAATCGGCAGGGTGTCGTCCTTGGACGCTGCTATTGACACCTGGGTAACAGCCTTTGCGAACTCAGAGCCCTCAACGGTACCCGATACCGCGGGGAGGGCAGGCAGCTCGGGGTAGTCGGTTACAGGCATGGACGACAGGTTGAAGTTAGAAGAACCGCAGGAGAGGTGAACCTTGCCCTCACGCAGTTCAAAGAGCACATCAGACTTGGGCAGCGAACGGCAGATATCGGCAAGTAGACGGCCAGATACCAACGCTTCGCCTTCTTCAGCGATATCGGCTGTGATGTTGAGCTTAGCTGAGGTCTCATAGTCGAAGCTGGCAATAGACACTTCACCGGCTGCTGCCTTGATGAGTAGGCCAGAGAGTACCGGTACAGGCGGACGAGGGGAGAGGGAGCGGGCAGTCCAGCTGACGGCCTCGGCCAAAGTATCGCGTTCGACAGTAAATTTCACTGGAGCACCTTCCAAAGCTTTAAACATGAGAAGCCCTTAAACGGGCATAGTTCAGGTGTCCAGTCTACCGGACTACCTTGGTGCTAAAGCTGTTTTTCTGTAATTACAAGCCGTGACCCTGAACCAAAGAGCTCTCACGAAAACCTGTAATTACAAGAGCCCAACCCCACTCGGCAGCACGCGCACAGATTTTTGTTATTTGACGTTTTTTCTTTAAGAATCGTAGTGTTAATAACCCTTGTGAAAACTGTGGAAAACCCAGTTTGACCCCGGAATCTCAACCAAGTGCTTGTGGGGCACCTGTGCAGAAAACCTGTCTCCAGTGTGAATGAATAGTGGATGGATATTTATGCAATCACCGAACTGCACAGACTTTGCATATTCATGCACTTAACATCCACATTAAAACCCCTTAAGTCTCAAAGTTATCCACAGCCCTGTGACTAGGCCTTTTAGGGTTAGGATGCGTCGCGAGACCCTTGCTTAATACGGTTGGTAAGCTCTGTGACCTGGTTAAAGATAGGTCGACGCTCCGCCATGAGGTTACGAATCTTGCGATCTGCGTACATCACGGTGGTATGGTCACGGTCGCCCAGCTCCTGCCCGATACGGGGCAGTGACATATCGGTGAGCTCTCGCAAGAGATACATGGCAATCTGACGCGCGTTCACCAGAGTACGGCTACGGGACTTCGACCGCAGATCATCAATCGTCACGTCAAAGTACTCTGCCGTCGCCTGCAACACCTGCGATGCCGTAATCTCCTGGGCACCGTCGTCCAGCAACAGATCCTTGAGTACCTGCTCCGCCAGCTGCATATCCACCGGCTGCCCCTGCAAGGAGGCAAAAGCGGTCACACGAATCAGCGCGCCCTCCAGCTCACGAATGTTGGTGGAGATATGTGAGGCAATATATTCCATCACGTCATCGGGCACATCAAGACCCTCGTTCTGGGCCTTCTTACTCAGAATCGCGATACGGGTTTCGAGCTCCGGAGGCTGAACATCGGTAATCAAACCCCACTCAAAGCGCGAGCGCATACGCTCTGCAAAACCGGTCAGCTGCTTGGGAGGCAGGTCAGAGGTGATGACCACCTGCTTCTGGTGGTTGTGCAGGGCGTTGAAAGTATGGAAGAACTCTTCCTGGGTGCTATCTTTCCCAGCCAGGAACTGAATATCGTCGATCAGAAGCATATCGACATTGCGGTAAATCTGCTTAAAGGTAATACCGTTGTTGTCGCGAATGGAGTTGATGAAGTCGTTGGTGAACTCCTCAGAATTCACATAGCGCACCCGCAAACCGGGGTAGAGGCTCTTGGCATAGTGGCCGATGGCGTGCAGCAGGTGGGTCTTACCCAGACCCGAGCCGCCGTAGATAAAGAGGGGATTGTAGGCAGACGCCGGGGTTTCGGACACCGCGAAGGCAGCCGCGTGGGCAAAACGGTTGGACTGGCCAATCACAAAGCTATCGAAGGTGTACTTGGGGTTCAGACGTGCAGTGGAGTCCCAGGTCTTTACATCCCCCGGCTCCGCGGGGGCCTCAACCATCTCGCCCGCCTCAACAGGCTCTTCAAGAGGCTCTGCCTCGTGGTTGACCTGGGCAAACTCGGGAGCCGCCGGTGTCTGCCCAAAGGCGGGGGCTGCGTCCGGACGCTGGTGGGCAGCGTCGTCGAAACCGGCGCGAGAAGCCTGCTCCCGCTCAGCGGGCGCAGGGAAAGACGGAGCAGCAGGACGCTCCGCTGCAGGCAGTGCCACCTTCTCGGGAGAATTCTCGAGGCTGGTATCAATAATGAAAGCCTCGGTCACCCCCTGACCAAAGGTCGCGGTAATAGCCTCCTGCAGGGTCTCCTTCAGTTCGTGCTGAAAAATATCGCGGGTAAACTCGCTCGGCACCGCAATCAGCAGCACATTACCCATAAAAGCGTGAGGCTGAGCCAGGCCAATATGCGCGCGGTGACGCTGAGCCACCGAGGTATCTGCCCGCAACAGGGTTACCAGGTGCATCCACTTCTTCTGAAGCTC